>JAHLLG010000004.1 GCA_020444275.1 Bacteroidota bacterium
AGTGTATCACCAGCCACAACAACAACGTATTATGTACGAGCAGAAGGAGATTGTAGTACTACAGCTTGTGCAAGTTTAACCATAACAGTAAAAACTGAATCAACTGATCCAACCGGGATCACAACCGACAATGATAATTTTTGTCCTGGAGACGCAGCGAATTTAAGTGTACAAGGAGGCAGTTTAGGAACAGGAGCAAATTGGGAATGGTTTACTGGTTCGTGTGGAGGTACATCTGTAGGTTCAGGTCCTACCTTGAATGTATCACCAGCCACAACAACAACGTATTATGTACGAGCAGAAGGAGACTGTAATACTACAGCTTGTGCAATTATAACCATAACAGTAAAAACGGAATCAACTGATCCAACGGGGATCACAACCGACAATGACAATTTCTGTCCAGGAGACGCAGCAAATTTAAGTGTGCAAGGAGGCAGTTTGGGCGATGGCGCAACTTGGGAATGGTACAGTGGCAGTTGCGGAGGCACCTCGGTAGGAAGTGGAGCAAGTATAAATGTATCTCCTGCAGTAACAACAACATATTATGTACGAGCAGAAGGAGATTGTAACACCACAGCTTGTGCAATTATAACGATAACAGTAAAGACTGAATCAACTGATCCAACGGGGATCACAACCGACAATGACAATTTCTGTCCAGGAGACGCAGCAAATTTAAGTGTGCAAGGAGGCAGTTTGGGCGATGGCGCAACTTGGGAATGGTACAGTGGCAGTTGCGGAGGCACCTCGGTAGGCAGTGGTCCTGGAATAAGTGTATCACCAGCCACAACAACAACGTATTATGTACGAGCAGAAGGAGATTGTAGTACTACAGCTTGTGCAAGTTTAACCATAACAGTAAAAACTGAATCAACTGATCCAACCGGGATCACAACCGACAATGATAATTTTTGTCCTGGAGACGCAGCGAATTTAAGTGTACAAGGAGGCAGTTTAGGAACAGGAGCAAATTGGGAATGGTATACTGGTTCGTGTGGAGGTACATCTGTAGGTTCAGGTCCTACCTTGAATGTAACACCAGCTGTAACAACAACATATTATGTACGAGCCGAGGGTGATTGTAACACCACAGCTTGTGCAACTATAACCATAACAGTAAAGACCGAATCAACTGATCCAACCGGGATCACAACAGATAATGATAATTTCTGTGTTGGAGAATCAGCCAATTTAAATGTTCAAGGTGGTAGTTTAGGAGATGGAGCAAATTGGGAATGGTTTAGAGGTAGTTGCGGAGGCACTTCGGTGGGCAGTGGTCCTGGAATAAGTGTGTCACCTGTAGCGACAACAACTTATTATGTGCGAGCAGAGGGAGATTGCAACACTACAGCTTGTGCATCTATTACACTCACTGTTTATGAAGCCCCTGTGGCATATTCAGGAGAAGACACAACATTGTGCTATGGAACTCCATATTATATTCAGGATGCAGATACTACAAACTCGGATGGAGTAAATTGGGAAATATTAACAGGTAATGGAACTTTAGATAATCCAAATATAATTGCTCCAACGTATAATCCTGATTTATTAGATGGTGGAACGATTGTAGAATTAGTATTACACGCCTCTGGAAAAGGAAGCTGTGGAGAAGATACCGATACCTTAAGAATTAATTATCTTAATGAACTAACTGTTTCTATAGGAAAACCAACACCGTTTTTTATTGATTCATCATCAACACATATTGATGTGTACATGAAGATAACAGGTCATGAGTATATAAGTCTTGTAGGATTATATTTGGTTAGTCCATTGGATTCTATTGTTGAATTAAAACCTATCTGTACAGGTAATATACCTGCAGATATTACGGCAACAAGTGATATTGAGTATAAATTCTATAATGATCCGATTGATACGGCAAGTGCTGGTGGTCTAATGCCAGAGAATTCTTGTGGTGTAAGTTCGGGAAGATATTTATTTGCTGGTGATTGGAAAGAAAAACTACATGGTCAAGATCCATCCAATGGTGCTTGGCGGGTAATGATAAAAGATACATTAAATTATGGTACTCCAGGAGTTTTAGAAGAAGCTACCATAGCTTTTACTGATACAAATGATATAAGTGTACTCGAAACGGTACTTTATGCTGATTCAACAATTAATTTAAATATTACTGGTCATACCGGATCGGGTCCGGCAGCAATAACAACTTACACATTACCAATAACTGGTTTAACTACCTCTTGTTTTGGCTTATGCGATGCAACTGCTGTGGCAACAGCTTCAGGAGGTCAACCGCCTTATAATGATATTGATTTCGTATGGAGTACTAGCATTGATTTCTCTGTTGATCCAATATTTGGCGATACGGTTGATCTATGTGCTGGAACATATTACGTTCAAATAACTGATGCACATGGTTGTACAGCTATCGATTCAGTTACGGTAGGAGAACCAGCAGAAATAGAAATTACAAATAGTACTGTAGTAGATAACGTATGTTATAACGACTCTGTTGGTGAAGTAACACTAGAATTTAGCGGTGGCACAGGTGCATTAACATATACATATGATACGTATACAGGAGCAGCAAAAGTAAGTGGAGAAACTTTCAGTGGGTTGAAAGCTGATGAGTATACATTTACAATTACCGATGCTTCAGGATGTACAAAGGACACTTCGATTACTATTGATGAGGGATTAGAAATTACATTTGCAACTAATGTAACTGGTATCAGTTGTTATGGATCTGCTGATGGACAGATTGAAATAACAGGAGGATTACCAGGATATTTGTATTCTATTGATAGTGCTTCTACATGGCAAGCAGGAAATACATTTGGTCCTTTACCTGTGGATACTTTTTATGTTGCCGTTCAGGATGTGAATGGTTGTATTCAATTTGGAGATACAGTGGAGTTGTTAAATCCTGATACCATAACAATTACATCTATTGATGTGACACCATATTCATGCTTTGGTAACGAAGATGATGGAGAAATAACCATTAACGCTACAGGTGGAGTTGGTGTATTATGGTATTCAATAGATGGGACCAATTTCCAGATAGATCCTACATTTACATCTGTAGATAAAGGAACATATTCTGTTTATGTAAGAGATGATTGTTATACAATGACACTTGTGGATACTGCACATATTACCGGACCTACTCCAATAACCATTGATATTGTTGATATTACAGATGTTAATACATGTTATGGAGATAATACAGGACGAATAGAAATTACAGCAAGTGGAGGAACCGGAAATTTCGAATATTCAAATAATGGCGGAGCAGATTATCAAGCAAGTAATGTCTTTATCGGAATACAAGCAGGGATATATACTTTATCTGTAAAAGATGACGACGCTTGTGTAAGTCCGGATTCAGTTGTAACCGTTGATCAACCTGTTGAACTTGTTATTAATGGATTTACTATTATAGATGCTTCTGAATGTAATGATGATTTAACGGGTTCCGTTACTGTTAATGCATCAGGTGGAACAGGAGCTCTTGAGTATAATGTTGATGGAGGAGCTTTCCAGTCTGATCCGACATTTACTGATTTAAGTACAGGAACACACACATTTGTTGTAAGAGATGCAAATTCTTGTGAAGCTGCTGATGACGCTGCAATTGTTACAATCGATCCTTTAAGTGTTGAGCTTTCTTCAAATGCAGTAACTTGCTTTGGATTGTCAAATGGTAGTGCAACAGCAACTCCTGAGGATGGAACAACTCCATACTACTATATTTGGGAGGATGGAGAAACCACAGCAACAATTACTAATAAGGAAGCAGGTATTTATAGTGTTACTATTACTGATTCTAACGTGCCTACGAAATGTGAATTTATTGGAACGGTTGAAATTGAAGAACCCGATGAGCTTCAACCAAACGCTACTCCACAAAATAAAAAGTGTATTACTAGTCCATCAAGAGATCTTGAGAATTCTATGGGTAGTGTAATTGTAGTGCCTTCTGGAGGTACGCCTGGTTATACATATGAATGGGATGGTCCATCAGGGTTCGATTCTGATAATGACACAATTTTATACCTTCAACCTGGTAATTATAGCGTTACAATTACTGATAGTAGAGATTGTAAAACAACCTATAGTACAACCTTAATTGAAGATGCATCGTACGATATACCTTCTTACAATGTAGAGTTTGAAGATAATACGGTATGTTGGAATGATAATGTTATCTTTGAAAATACATTTACTGAAGATGCTGTGAATAGCATTATATTCCAAATATCAGAAGAAATAAGTCCTAATCAATGGGTTGCTTCTAACTGGGAAGTAAATGTTTCGGAGAGCCCGACAGTTGTTGAACGCTTCATAAATTATAATACAAATTTCGATTATATTCGAGCAACCAATGAGTATTGTTTTCAGGATACAACCGATATTCTAATTGAATATCTGCCTAGTTTCCAACTCGACATTATTGATGAATTAGATGGAAATGCCGAAGATGATACAATCTATTTAAAAGGAGCTCGAACCGGCATGTTAAGTGCCTATGTAACAGATACAGTAGATGTTAGCTTCGAGTGGTATGAATCTGATCCGATTTTCTCACAAGAGTTTCCTAATGCTGCAGAAATTTCTATTGAGCCGGATTCTTCGGCCTATTATGTGGTGGTTGCTACTTCCGATGAATGTGTTGATAGTTCAAGAGTATACCTTGAATTTATACCGGCAATTACTCCAAACGAGGCATTTTCACCAAATGATGATGGAATTAATGATTACTGGCAAATTAAGTTTATCGATAAGTTTACGAATAATAAGGTAATGGTATTTAATCGATGGGGATTAAAAGTGTTTGAACAGCAACGTTACTCTAACGAAGATAGATCAAGAGCTTGGGATGGTCGTTCTAAAAACGGAAAAGAGTTACCAAGTGGCACCTATTATTACGTTATAATACTGGATGAAGCAGGATTCGAACCAATTACCGGATCAATAACTATAATTCGATAGTATGAAAAAGTTAAGATATATCATAATCATTGGGTTAACCGTGCTGTTTATAAAAACAGTAAATGCACAGGTTGCACCTTATTATACCCAATATATGTTTAATGATTATTTGGTAAACCCTGCTGTGGCAGGAACACATAATTATTTTCAGGTAAGGGCTAATTCACGAATTCAGTGGATAGGTATGGATGGTCCGAGAACAATGAGTATTGCTGCTTATGGTCCTTTTAAGGAACGAAATATGGGGTATGGTGGTTATGTTTATAATGATGTTACCGGACCCGAAAGCTGGACATCGTTGGGTGGAACCTATGCATACAATATTGCAATTAATGAAGCATGGAGAATCTCAGGAGGTTTATCACTCGGTATGATGCAGTATAAGTTGGATGGACAAAAATTGCAAATGGATGAGGATATTTATGATCCGGTAATACCTCAAGGTGTAGAATCCAGGACAATAATGGATGCAACTGCAGGGGTTTATGTGTGGACATCATACTATTATGTAGGACTTTCGGCTCATCAGTTATTAGGAAATAAATATGGTATAGAAACAGATTCAATAAAGGGTATTAGCAGGTTAACCCAACACGTATATTTATCGGGTGGGGCGAATTTTATTTTAAATAGAGAGTTTTTTCTGACACCTTCAGCTTTAATTAGATACTCTGCCGGGTTATTTCAAGCTGAAATAAATGCTAAAGTGATTTATAATAGAATCGTGTGGGGAGGATTATCCTATCGTACAGGAGATGCCATTGCTGTTATGGCAGGGTATAATTATGAGAACAAGATTTATATCGGAATTGCCTATGACTTACCTCTTTCGGATATCAGGCAATATACGGCGGGAACGATGGAGGTAATGATTGGTTATCGGTTTGATAGTATAAAATAAATATTAAGGCACAAAAAGTTAAATCCGGCAAAATTGCCGGATTTTTTATGAGAAACATTAAATTAGCAAAAAAAAGTAATGAGAAATTGTATTGTAATATTGATTATGGCCTTCATGCTTTCATGTGTTAAAAATGATAAGGTACCTGATTATGTTATTCCAAAAGAGGACATGGTAAATATTATTAGAGACATTCACTTAACCGACGGAATGTTAACTATTAGTGATGTGCGACGAGATCTGGCAAGACAAGATACTATTAATTATTATGATGCCATTTTTGAGAACTATGGATATAAAAGAGCTGATTTTGATACCTCTATCTATTATTATAGTAAGGAAATTAATACGTTTGATGAAATTTATAAAGAAGTGTTGAATCAATTAAACGAAATGGAAACATTATTGAAGGAAGATGATAAGAAAGAGGAGGAACAAGATGAACCTAAAAAAGATGTGGGTAACTCGTAATGAGAAGAATCTCTGCCAACTATATTTTTCCTGTTAGTTCAGCACCATTAAAAAATGGAATAATTGAGATTAATGAGCTAGGTGTAATTCATAATATAATAGATACAAAAGGTGCACTTAGCGAATCCAGAAATTTAGAATTTTATAATGGAGTTATCATACCAGGCTTTGTAAATGCGCACTGTCATCTTGAGTTATCTTATCTAAAGAATAAAATTACCCCACAAGAAGGACTTCCCGATTTTCTCACAAATGTTGTTAAACAAAGAGGAGTAATGCGTAATGAGTTTGTGATGGAAAATATTTCAAAGCATGATGCACTGATGAAGCAACGAGGTATAGTAGCTGTTGCTGATATTTCAAATACAAATAATACACTTAGAGTTAAAGCGAGAAGTAAAATATATTATCATACTTTTGTTGAAACCATTGGTTTAAGTAATGCCCAAGAGATATTTCAAAAACAGAAAACCATTTATGATGAATTTATCCAAAACGGATTAAAAACTTCTATAACTCCACATGCACCTTACTCTGTTTCAGAAGAGCTGTTTCTAAAAATAAAAAAGCATTCCGAGAAGTATAATAGCGTTATTTCTATTCATAATCAGGAGAGCAAGGACGAGAATGCGATGTTCTTAAGTAAATCAGGAGATCTTGTCAAGGCACTTACCTCGTTGGGGGTTGATTTAAGCTCGTGGTATCCATCAGGTAAAAAGTCTGTTGCTTCTGTCATAAATTGGTTACCAAAAGAAAACAATATCTTGTTTGTGCATAATACGTATTCTACTCAAGAGGATATTGATATAATTCACAAAAACCTTTCCAGTCCATACTGGTGTTTGTGCCCAATGTCAAATTTGTATATCGAAAATAAATTGCCCGATTTTTCATTATTTAAAAGCTATGATGAAAAGGTTACTTTGGGAACAGACAGTCTGGCTTCAAATCGTGATTTATCGATACTGGATGAAATGAAAACGATTGCTATTAATTCGGATATTACATTTAACCAGCTTTTAAAATGGGCTACATTAAATGGAGCTAAGTTTCTTGCTATTGATAATCGGTTTGGTAGTTTGGAGAAAGGTAAAAAACCAGGATTAAACGTTATAACAAATTTCGATTTTCAGAAAATGCATCTTTCGGAGTCCAGCCAAATTAAAGTACTATGCTAGTTTAAGCCTCCTGCTCTGAGATATTCAACGGCATCTTTATCGTATTTTAAAATGTGCTCATCAAACCAATTTTCCAGAAACTGGAATATTTCCAGGCATAGATCTGGTTTGTTATTTTCCACATCTTTCTGGAATTGAATAATTCTTTCAATAAATGCATTGTGTTGTGCTTTATGTTGGTCGAAATGAGGATATTTTAAATCTTTAAAATAAATCTCTTCCTTAATAAAGTAATGATCGATTAAATAAGCCAACTGAAAGAAAACTTGCGAAACCTTTTCTTTACATGTACCACTGTTAATAATAATTTTAAGTTCATTAATAATATCGAGGAACTTTTTATGTTGATCATCGATTACAGATATTTTAACAGAATACTCTTCCTTCCACTGATAAGGTTCTGGATTAACTTTATTCTCCATGCTTCTATTTTTTAGAACAGTACAAATTTAGGTGGATCGATCCGAAATAAAATGATAATTGTCATTAAATCAGGAGGGTGTTGGTTTCAAAGGATATTAGCACTAATAAAATATAATTTAGTATTATTTTAAATGATCATACTCAATTGTTTTGTTAAATTTGAATAACGCGTTTGCAAATGGAAAGAGAAAAAAAAGCACTTGTTTGTCCGCTAAATTGGGGCTTAGGTCATGCAACCAGAATTGTGCCTTTAATCCAAACCTTAATTGAAAACGAAATAGAGGTTGTGGTGGCTTCATATGGTAACTCCGGGCTGTTTCTTAGAAATGAGTTTCCACAATTGAAACATATTAGCTTTCCGGGTTACTCAGTTCGTTATTCTAAACGTAACACACAATGGTTACCAATGCTTTTTTTGGCACCTTCTATTTTGTTCTGGAGTATTAAAGAGCACCAAAAGTTAAAGGGGCTGGTGTTAAGTGAGAATATTCATATTGTAATCTCTGATCATCGTTTCGGATGTTGGGCCAAATCAACATACAACATTTTTATTACGCATCAGTTAAAGGTTAAATTTCCCAAGGGCATAAGGATTTTAGAACCAGTATATCAATTTTTATCTGAATTTTTTATTAAAAAGTATGATGAATGTTGGATTCCGGATTACAAAGATGAAAAAAACCTTTCAGGAGGTTTATCTCATGTCAAAACTTGTTTAAGGAATATTAACTATATCGGACTATTATCCAGATTTAGTGAGCTAAATCATAACGAATTTGCAAAGGATATAGATATCCTGTTTTTGTTATCAGGACCCGAACCACAACGAACTATTTTAGAAGATATTATTTATAAGCAAACAAGAGGATTATCTGCAAAAATGGTCATGGTACGAGGAAGTAAAACACAATGTAAAAAGCAGTTTAATTATCCCACATACGATTTAATAAACACAAAAAATTTATATGATTTAATAAAGCGAACTAAGATAGTTGTATGCCGTTCAGGATATAGCTCAATAATGGATTTAGTTGCCTTGCGGCAGAAAGCAGTCTTGATTCCTACTCCGGGACAAACAGAACAGGAATACCTGGCACATTATCTTCATAAGCAGAATGTTTTTTATACAATGGATCAACATAAATTTGATTTGGAATATGCAATTAAGAGTGCATTTGATTATCCAAGTAATATGTTTAAATCTAATAGTAAATTAATAGAGAAAGTACAGGATCTTAGAAAAATGAAATTACCAAAATAGATACAATACATCCTGTAATCCAACCCACATAAATATGAAAAGGTTTATGGGTTTTTAGTTTTAATCGCGAATATCCTATAATTCCCGAGAGCAATACCGCAGCCATAATATAATATTCCATATTAACACTTAACCGAAAAGAAATAGCAACAAGTGCACCTGTTAATCCTCCAATACCAACAAGATGAGCGCTGATTTTCCATTTAAATGAGTATAAAAAAAGGATTGCTGCAGAAACCGTTGCTGCTAAAATAAATTTGGTAATGGTTTGTGGTGCACCAAGCCTGACAAGTAAAAAATATCCAAAGAAAAATAGAGCTGAAGTTATAAAAAAAGGGACTAATCTTTCACGGTTGTTTTCCATTTGTACATTTTTAATGATTTTTTGAAAAATAAAAAATGGAACAAATGAAATGGGTAAAATTAAAGTACTTACACCAACAATTAGCAAGATAATCTTTTTAGCCTGAAAAGGAAGATACTCCAGCACTGATCCCGAATTATACAAAATAATAATTCCGATTGTTGGCAACAGGAGTGGATGTAAAAGTAGTGAAAATGTTTTTGCTAATGTTTTACCCATTTTATAACTCTTTTCTTAGTCGTGCAACAGGAATATTTAATTGCTCGCGGTATTTTGCTACTGTTCTCCGGGCAATTTTATATCCTTTTTCTTTCAAAATATTGGTTAACTTATCGTCGGTTAGTGGTTTTTTCTTATCCTCATTTTCAATGCACTCTTTCAGTATCGATTTTATTTCTCGGGTAGAAACCTCTTCACCTGATTCAGTTTGTAAACCTTCTGAAAAGAAATATTTTAAGGAGTAAATACCAAAATGTGTTTGAATATATTTACTGTTAGCCACACGCGAAATGGTCGAAATATCTAGTCCGGTACGTTCTGCAATATCTTTCAGTATCATTGGTTTTAGCTTCGATTCATCCCCTTCTAAGAAATATTCATATTGATATTCTATGATTGCATTCATTGTTAATAACAGCGTGTTCTGTCTTTGTTTTATGGCATCAATAAACCACTTTGCCGAATCGAGCTTTTGTTTCATAAATGAAATAGCTTCCTTGTCGCTTTTTGTTTTTTCTTGCTTGCTCTTACTCGAGTAGGACTGAAGCATTTCTGTATACGTATAGCTAAGACGAAGATCAGGAACATTTCTTGCATTAAGAGAAAGCTGTAGATCTCCTTCATTATTCTCCAAAATGAAATCAGGAATTAAAGTTTGGATGGATTGAGAACTGGATGAAAAACTACTTCCTGGTCTGGGATTTAGTTTTAAAATCTCGTTCATAGCACTTTTTAACTGATCTTCTGTAATATTTAACCTGGTTTCGATCTTTTCGTAATGCTTTTTCGTGAATTCGTTAAAGTAATATTTAAGAATTTTCCAGGCCAGATCAATTTCAGGCTGCTCTCTATCCTTATTTTGTATCTGAATTAATAAGCACTCCTGAAGATTCCGTGCACCAACACCTGCGGGTTCCAAATCCTGTATAATTCTTAAAACCTCTAACAGTTCATCTTCATCGGTTTCAATATTCTGAGAAAAGGCAAGATCATTGGCAACAGCTTCGAGTTTTCTGCGAACATAACCATCATCATCAAGGTTACCAATTAAATATGTTGCAAGAACTTCCTCTTTTTCGGTAAGATTTCTCAACCCCAGCTGATCCTGAAGGTGCTCATGGAAAGATATCCCAACAGAGAAGGGGATGTCTTCTTTTTTATCATCCTTAGAATAGTTGTTTGATGATAGTTTGTATGAAGGAATGTCCTCGTCATTTAAATAATCGTCTAGAGAAAACTCATCAACATCATCATTTAGATTATCTTCATTAATTTCCTCCTCACCGTTATCACTATATTCCTCTTCTTCTTTCCCTTCTTCAAGCACAGGATTTTCTTCCAACTCCTTTTTTATCCTCTGTTCAAGCTGAATGGTAGGAATCTCCAGCAGCTTAATCATTTGGATTTGCTGAGGTGAAAGCTTTTGTAGTAATTTTTGTTGTAAACTTTGTTTTAACATTTCCTGTGCAAAATATTTGTTTAAATGTAATTAAAATTCTGCATTCTTTGGTGTTCTCGGAAATGGAATTACATCTCTAATGTTCGACATGCCGGTTACAAATAACATAAGGCGCTCGAAACCCAGACCATATCCACTGTGTGGAACTGTTCCAAACTTTCTGGTTTCTAAATACCACCACATGTCTTTTTCAGGGATATTCATTTCCTTTATTCTTGTTGAAAGCTTATCGTAATCCTCTTCTCTTTGCGATCCACCAATAATTTCTCCTATTCCGGGGAATAAAATATCCATGGCACGAACTGTTTTCCCATCGTCGTTCTGTTTCATGTAAAAGGCTTTGATGTTTTTTGGATAATCAACTAGAATAACGGGTTTTTTATAATGTTTTTCGACTAGATATCGTTCATGTTCTGATTGTAAATCAATTCCCCATTCAACCGGAAACTGGAATTTCCCTTTTTTAGCTGGTTTGGAGTTTTCTAAAACCTTTATAGCCTCAGTATATGTTAGTCGCTCAAAGTTACCTTTTAGTATAAATTCAAGTTTTTCGATTAATTTCATTTCAGATTTTTCGTTCTGAGGTTTGTTTTTTTCTTCCTCCAGAAGTCTGTTCTCCAGAAATTTAAGATCGTCCATACAATTGTCTAATGCATATTTAATCAGATACTTAAGCATATCTTCTGCTAAATCCATATTATCATGGATATCGTAAAAAGCCATTTCCGGCTCAATCATCCAGAATTCAGCTAAGTGTCTTGGAGTATTCGAGTTTTCTGCTCTAAATGTTGGTCCAAAAGTGTACACATTTGAAAGTGCTGTTGCTCCCAATTCTGCTTCTAACTGACCCGATACAGTAAGGTTAGTTTCTTTTCCAAAGAAATCTTCAGTAAAATTAATAGTTCCATCTTCACCTTTTGGTGGATTTTCAATATCCAGGGTCGATACTCTGAACATTTCACCTGCTCCTTCGGCATCTGAACCAGTAATGATTGGTGAGTGTAGGTAGTAAAAGTTCTTGTCATTAAAGTATTTGTGAATAGCAAATGCCATAGCATGCCGGATTCTAAATACTGCTCCAAACGTATTTGTGCGGAATCGTAAATGAGCAATTTCTCGCAAATACTCTAGAGAATGTCTTTTTTTCTGAAGCGGGTATTTTTCAGGGTCAGCAGTTCCGTAAATCTCAATTTCTTTTGCTTGAATTTCTACATTTTGCCCTTGTGCAACAGATTTAACAAGTAAACCATTTACATTTACACTGGCACCAGTAGTTATATTTTTTACTATATTTTCATCAAAATTAGCAATGTCGATTACAACTTGAATATTATTAATTGTAGAACCATCGTTTACAGCAACAAATGCAACCTGCTTATTTCCTCTCTTGGTTCTTACCCAACCTTTTACATTTACATCACGATCAACTTCAGTTGATTGCAATAAATCCTTAATAAAGCTTCTTCTTTTTTCCATGAATCTTAGTCTATAATTAATCTCACAAAAATAATATTTTTCAATCGATATAAAATAGATTATACGTTATATAAAAGTAAAAATCAATTATAATATTTGATTTTTAGCATTAGATTTCGTATATTATTAACAAATTGATTTCTTACCTAAACCTCTTTGCTCGCTATTTAAAGGTAGGGTAAACATGTAATTCTAACCAAAATTAAATTAGATACTTATGAAATGGAATATTAAAAATAATGTCTTTGACAACAGTGAAAAGAATGATAAATTGATGCTTGTTATTAACGACATCGTGGCTGAATTTGACAGACTTATTCCTGAGGGTCCGCCATTGGGGTTTAAAACGTTGGAAATAGTAAATGATGAGATTTCAGGACCTACATTTTACTGGCCGTTGGGGCGTGATTTTTATAAAATTGCATTAAACATTACTGATTTAAATTACAATCAAATAGCATTTCAATTTACTCAGGAGCTATGCAGAATTTATTGCGATCCTAGAATGAGAAGTTGGTTTATTCAGTTGTTAAGTCATATCTCCGCATTATATGCTCTGGATTATTTAGGTCATAAATGGGAAAATAAACCACCAAATGATGAGTTAAAAGATTATTGGTATAATTTCGATTCATATAAAAGTAATCTCTTAGGAGCAGCCTTTAGTAAAGTAGATATAGTAAAATATCAGGTTGCTAATGAGTGGGTGCAATATCAGGTTAATAAATTAAGACGAAATGATAAGCTTAATCGAGGTAAGTTGCTGATTATTGCTTATGAGTTACTCCCAATGTTTAAAGATAATGAGAAAAGTTGGCTGATTTTGCCCTATGTGGGTAAATGTTCAGTTCCTCCACCACCAGAGAATGCAAACGAAATTGTTGCTGATAGAGACACTGAGCCCGACTTTGAAAAATTAATAAAAGAGTTGCCACAAGAAACTATGGAGTTTGCTAATAAATTTTACGATAAAATAGGAGCCCGGGAGTATATTTAATTATTAGCCGAATATATTGTACAGAGTTCTTTAATAACTTATAAAACGTAAGGCTATGGAAGACAAATTAATTACAATTGCGGTTCATAATTATTCAAGAGCTGAAATATTAAGAACGCGGCTAGAGGCCGAAGGTATCCAGTGTTATCTTAAAAATATTAACCTAATTCACTCAGTTGTTTCGGGAGGTGTAAAAGTTAGGGTAAATTCAAAAGATTTAGATAAGGCACTTCGAGTTGTTGAAAAGGTAAGCGAGCAGTTTAGAGACGAATACGAAAATGAGGTAGAACAAGAAAATAGTGTTCAACGCATATTAGTTCCCATTGATTTTAGCGATTACTCAGTAAATGCATGCCGTTATGCTATTGGTTTGGCCGAAAAGCTTAATGCTGAAATTAAGCTTATGCATGTTTATTATAATCCTGTTGTTAACTCTATGCCATTAACTGATACGTATTACTATCAGGTGAATATGGACGAGATTATCAGAGAAATTGAGTTGAGAGCAAAAAGTAACATGGAAGAGTTTTACAGTGATCTGAAGGAAAAGATAGAAAAGGATGGTATAAAAGGAGTAAAACTGGATTATGCTTTGGTTAGAGGAATTGCCAGCGAAGAAATCATTACCGAAAGCGAAAAGTATAACCCTGATGTTATTATTATAGGAACACGCGGTCAGGGTGAGCGAGAAAACGATTTAATTGGTAGCGTAACGGCTAAAATTATTGAAGACACAAAGGTTCCGGTTCTTGTTATTCCTGAGGATTCCTTATATGAGGGTATTGCAACAATTAATATTATGTATGCAACAAACTTTGATGATTCAGATTATAAGGCACTTAAAAAGTTAATGTACATTATGTCACCGTTTGAATTTCGACTTCATTGTGTGCATATCGGAATTAAGGATAACAACTTTTGGGATAAAGCAAAGATGAGTAACCTAAAAGAAAAATTATTTGAACAATATCCTGATTATGAAATTGAATGCAGCCTGATTGAAGAAGATGACTTTTTTAAAGCAATACAGGAGTTTATTCGCGAAAAACGAATTGATATCATTTCTCTGGTAACCCATAAACGTACATTAATTTCCAAACTATTAAATCCAAGTGTAGCCAGAAAAGTATTATTTCATACCAATATACCTTTTTTGGTTTTTCACTCCGATAAATAGTCTGCTAAAGCTTCGGCAATTTTGAGGTCTTTTTTTGTTGTTATTTTAATGTTTTCCGGATTTCCTGGAACTAAATTGATTTTAATTCCTAATTTTTCCACAACACTGGCATCATCTGTAAATGACTCTTCCCAGTTTTGTGTATAAGCTTCTTTTATAAGTTTGCAACTGAATGTTTGCGGGGTTTGAATACTTTTTAGTTTTGTTCTATCTACTCTTTGGTTTTTATCGGAATCAACATATCTTAAAGAATCATAAATGTCTGTATAGGGAATTGCATTTCCATAACGTTCTGCTGTTTTAAATGTCTGAGCTATTGTTTCCTGGCTAACCAGAGGCCGCACACCATCATGTATTGCTACAATACCATCATCAGCAATTACTTTTAAGGCATTTTGAATAGAGTGAAACCTGGTTTTTCCTCCTTCTACTATAGTATGTTTAATTGTAAAATTATTTTCTTTCATTATTTCCTTCCAATATGAAATATGATTATTTGGTAGGGTCAAAACGATAGTTATTTGGTTATCGAAAGTATAAAAGGCTCGTATGCTTTTTATTAAAATAATATCATTATGAATAGAAAGAAACTGTTTAGGTATTTCACTTGCCATTCTTTGGCCAGAACCTCCAGCAGTTATGATTACAAATCTTTTCATGGGTAAGAATGTTTCGCTCAAAGTTAGTTATAATAACTTGTCTTAACAATATCGGTATTATTGTATTAGTTTATTATATTTGTACTAGTCAAAAAAAATACTGATAATTTTTTATTTAAATTTATAGTATTATATTTGCATACCAAACGGTCGGTTTTATATGAGTCCAACAAAGGAACATATTATATTAACAGCATTTAGGTTATTTCTTCAGAAGGGATATCGAGAAGTTACAATGAGTATGCTTGTAAAAGCTACAGGGTTATCCAAAGGGGCTTTTTATCACTATTTTGAAAATAAGGAACAGCTTTTTATAGAAACATTAGATAATTTGTTTTTTTCATTATCGCCATTTAACAGTGAAATGATTGTTAATCCCGAAGTGTCATTTTACGAATATATGGAAATGTATATTGAAAATGGTCAAAAAATGGCAAAAATGATTGCAAGTTATGTTGGAGAAGAATCTTCGGGAATGGGTTATTACAGGTTAATGCTTGATGTAGCGAATTATGCACCCGATTTTCATAAAAAAGTTGAGGAGTCGAATCAAAACGAGCTGGAATTTTGGAAAAAGATTGTAGATAATGGCATTAATCGGGGAGAACTTAAATCGGAGTTAGATAGAGAAGTTTTGGCTAATCATTTTCAGTGGTTGCAAGATGGTATAGCTATAAATTCTATATTTTCAGGAAATCCGAAATCGTTATATGAAAATTTAGAAAGAGCATTTAAACAATTATATCAATGTATAAAAAAGTAAAAAAAATTTACAAGAAAACATACCGGACGGTAGGTATATGATAATCGACGTATATGTAACTTAGCAAAATATTTTTTTATTACATAAAAGACCGAACGGTCGGAATAAATTGGTTATGAAAAATGTAGAACAAAGATTAAAAAGAGTATTGGTTGATTACGGAATCGACCAAAGAAAAATTTCGAAAGAAAGTGATTACTATTTCGATTTGAACCTTAATATGCTCGATTTGATGGGGTTAGCCAAGAAAATTCAACACGAATTCCTGGTTACAATTCCGGATAATGAGTTGTTACGTATGGAATGTATTGCTGATACCATATACTTTTTAGAAAGAAAATCTATTAGGTGTTAGCCTAAGTATGTAAATAATAAATTAATAGTTATGAAAAAGATAAATAAAATATTTACGATGTTAATTATCTTTCTAATTGTTTTAATAACAGGAAGTTGTGAGGAGTACTTCGAGTATAGTCCTTATGCTGCGAATGTTAAAAGTGAGTATAAATACACATTTGATAAAAATTTAGAAATGCTTAATGAAAGCGATACAGCTCAGAAAAACGTAGTCAAGATTGCTGTTATTTCTGATTCACATTATAATTATCATGAGCTAAATGAGGCTATTGTAAATATTAATTCTAGAAATGATATAGATTTTGTTATAGCAAATGGAGATATCTCTGATCATGGCTACATAAAGGAGTTTGAGCTTTTTCATGATCAGATGGAAAGCTTGACTGTGCCCTATTTTACGGTAATTGGAAATCATGATTACAGATCGAACGGGGAAGATATCTATAAAACTATGTATGGTGATTATAATAAAACCATAATATTTAATAATATGCTTTTTGTGTTATTTGATGATGTGTTCTGGGAAAGCAATAAAATTCCCGATTTTACATGGTTAGAAAATAAACTGGCTGAGTCGGATAATTATGACAGAACTTTTGTGCTAGCTCATATACCACCATATAGCCATCAATTTACTGATGAAAGTGAAAATTTATACTGCGATTTAATGCGAAGGTATAATGTGGATCTATCTATTCATGGACATGTACATAAGTTTTCTTATGACGATTATTATCACGATGGAATGAATTATACTACTATTGGAACAATCATAGATAAGGAATATGGAATCATTACAATGTATGATGATCGGGTAGTAGTTGAATCAATTAATTATTAAGAGCTGTGAAACAAAGCATACGAATATTTATAATCATTACTTTTTTGATGCCAATGAGCGAGTTTATAGTTGCTCAAGAAGATCGAAGTAATACAGATATATACAAAAGTAGAAAATGGTATTCACCAGATTATTTTAAATTACAGTATGCCGGAAACATTGGGTTTTTATCTATCGGATTAGGATATAATTGGTGGCGGGAAAAAGCCCAATCAACCTTCATCTATGGATACGTGCCAGAACATAAAGGTAATACGACAATTCATACCTTTTCAATTAAAAACGATTTTAAATTATACTCATTTTATATTAACGACAAATATAATGTTCAACCTATCTTAGGGTTTTCAGTAAGTTTAGAACCCGGGCAAAATTCATATATGCGTGTTCCGGACCGATTCCCGGATGATTATTACGGACCAAATAGTTTTTATGCATGTATTAATTTGGGGTTAAAAACACATTTCAATTTTGATCCTCAACGTCATTTTTCCGGAATTGATATTTATTTCGAATTCAACACCTTAGCCGATTACTTATACTATAATATTATAGCTCAAGAAGATCGCAGCGACAATATAGGTTCACTTGCATTAGGGACAAATGTTTTTTTCTAGGCCGTATGGCCATTCTATTCTTTTCAAAGCGGTTTAAAGTGGTTAGAGCGCCTGTGGTGGGCGCTCTTTTTATATATCAGCTCCAGTATATAAAAATCGCTTAATACTTCTTTTGGGTGTTTTAGCAAACTCTTCGGGGTAAATCTTAATTTTCGATATTTGCATGTATTTAGCTAATGTAAGGTTCAACTCTTTTTTTGTTTCTTCCATGATGTCTAACAGCCCTGCCTCGCTGATTTTTTCCTGATCTACCAGTTCTAAATCAGGATATACCAAAGCAATCAGCTTTCCTTCTTTTTCAACCACAACGGATTCTTGCACATAGGCCATGTTATTCAATTTAGCCTCAATTTCTTCGGGATAAATATTTTCACCCGAAGGTCCTAAAATCATACTTTTGTTACGACCCTTAATGAAAACAAAATTTTCCTTGTCGATAACACCCAAATCTCCTGTGTGCAACCAACCGTCTTTGTCTATGGCTTGCTCAGTTGCCTCTACATTTTTGTAATAACCATACATTACATTTTCGCCACGAACAAGAATTTCTCCAACTTCGCTGTAAGGATCGTTGGAGTCAATTTTTATTTCTAATGTATCAACCAGTTTACCCGATGATGTATATTTAGTTTTATCCCAATTTGCATAACTAATTAAAGGTCCGCATTCTGTCATTCCGTATCCGACAGAATAGTTAAACTTAATTTTGTTTAAGAAACTCTCAACATCATTATTTAACGCAGCACCACCCAAAACAACTTCTTTAAAGTTTCCGCCAAAAACTTCGTTCAGTTTATTTCTTATTTTACCATAAATCGCTTTGTCGATAAGCGGAACACTCATTAATAGCTGCATTGATTTCTTATCCAAAAGGGGTAAGATTTGCTTTTTGTAAATCTTTTCAATAATTAAAGGAACAGTAATAATGATTGCCGGCTTAACTTCCTGAAAAGCCTGAATAATAATTTTAGGCGATGGAGTGCGAGTTAAAAAATGTATGTGGCATCCAATGGTAAAAGGCCATAAAAATTCAAATGCACAACCGTAAGTATGAGCCAGTGGTAAGAAAGAAACAATGCTATCTCCTGGGTTTAAAGGCATGTTTCGGTGAGCAAAACGAATATTTGCAGCAAGACTGTTTAATGGCAATACAACCCCTTTGGAAAAACCAGTTGTTCCTGACGTATAATTCAGAACTCCAACTTCTTCGTTTGAAATTTCGTCGAAAGTTAATTTATCTGCTGTAATTCCACCAGGATAGAAATCTGCATATAAGTCGTTCAATTTATCATAAATCGCTTTAACATTTTCTTTATTACCTTCAATAAGAATCCTGAAATCTGTTAAAGAAAAAATGGCCCGTAAGTTGGGCATGCTTTTTTCGTCAAGGTTTTCCCAGATTGGATCACCGGTAAATAATACTACTGAATCGGAGTGATTTACAATATGGTGAACATCGTTGGGGTGAAAATCAGGTAGAATTGGTACAACCGTTGCTCCATACGTAACGATAGCAAGGTAGGTTACTGCCCAGTATGCTGAGTTTTTTCCTATTAAAGCTATTTTATCGCCTTTTTTCACATTACATTCTTCGAACATAATGTGCATTTTAGCAATTTTTCTTGCTACATCACTGTACTTATAACTTTCTCCCTGATAATCTGTTAAAGCCTGAAGGTCCCAGTTTTTTTTCAGGCTGTTTTCTATATATTTTATAAAATTTTCCGGTATCATTTTGTAAAATTTTAGAAAAATGCCAAACGTAAACTTACACAATATAAAGCGGATAATCAAATATAACCTGTCAGTAATAAATAATTAAAACAAAAGAACTGACACTGATGTTATATGTTTATTTAAAGTAAAAATTACTAAGAAAGTAAATTAGTGAACAATATTTTATAATTTTGAGCACTCAAAAAACGATAATAAAAGGGATGATGGATAAAGTAGAACAAGCTAAGGAATTAACAGATCGTTTAAAAGATAAATCACCACAGGAAGTATTAAGTTATTTTATTGATAAATGTGATCAAAAGGTGGGTTTTGCATCTAGCCTGGGAGCCGAAGACCAGGTTTTAACCGATATGATCTGTAAAATAAATAAAAATGTTAATATTTTTACATTAGATACAGGTCGACTGTTTCCTGAAACATATGATCTCATTGCAAAAACAAGCGATTTTTACGATAAAAAAATAAAGGTATACTTTCCTGATCATAAGAAGGTAGAGAAGATGGTTGAGGAACTTGGGATTAATCATTTTTATAAAAGTGTTGAGAATCGTGAACGATGCTGTTATTTGCGAAAAAAGGAACCATTAAAGCGAGCTTTTAAAGGATTAGAAGCCTGGATATGTGGCTTGCGTCGTGATCAATCCATCACGCGATTCAACAATAAATTGGTTGAATGGGATGATCAGCATGGCTTATTTAAAATAAATCCGTTAATTGATTGGAGCGAAGATCAGGTTTGGGATTACATTAAAGTGCATAATGTGCCTTATAACGAGTTGCACGACAAAGGTTTCCCAAGTATTGGTTGCCAACCATGTACACGAGCCATAAAACCTGGAGAAGATGTTCGAGCCGGACGCTGGTGGTGGGAACAGCCAGAAAAACGAGAATGTGGATTACATAACAGGCCAACTAAGAAATGAGATTGAAATTTTGACCTGAGAGTTAATATGTTCTTTCGATTATTTGTTGAAAATTACCTTTTTAACTACATTATTTTTATTATCAAGATTTAGTGCAATGAAATAAAGGCCTTTGAAATCAGTGTTATAAAAACTAATATTGTTCAATCCGGCCATCTTAAATCCCTTATCTAAAACTTTTAGTTTTTTCCCGGTTAAATCATAGATAGCAATTTCTATATAACCACTTTTTTCCAATTCATAATCAATGGTAGCATAAGTTACAATAGGATTTGGATGTATATTAAAGTATATATCTTTTAATGATATATCGGATATTGATGTCGTTTCATCTTGCATATCATATTTCATCGTACCACCAATACTTATTTTTGTAACTTCTGCGCAATAGTCTACATCTATATTTTTTAAAAGGTCGGTTGGCTGATGATAGTTTGGATTTGCACTAAAATTTTCTTCTAGGTATACACATTTATAACCTCTATTGTAAAATGCACGATCAGCATATGGTCCTTCGTTTGAAGGCCAAAGATGCCGACTTAGGTTAGTATAAGTATCACATATGGATGCAATCATCATTGTTTCTGTTCCACAATTAGGGTAATTTGAAACATACAATGTTCTATTACCATCATTATAACCTATCATATCATTATGAATAACCAAATCTATAGTATCATTGTTAGCTTCGGCATTAGCAGCATGGATATCATATCCACCTAAACCGTAATTCATTAATTCTTCTGCAGCAAAAGCAATTATTTCAATGGTATGTTCCGAAAAATAATTTATTTCTGAAAGCACACGTGCAGATTCCAGGCATGCGGCAATACCAGAGGCATCATCATCAGCACCTGGAGCAATATGATATGGATCTCCATATGAGAAGCTATCATAATGACCACAAATGATTATTTTCTTATTTGTAGAACCCGGGATGGTTGCAACAACATTGTATTGTACAGTAGTGGTATCCAACCCCAAACTTTCTTTAACAGTATACGTTTCAAAAGTATCTATTCTTGTGCTATCTACACCAAGAGTTTTAAATTTGTTTTGCAGCCACTCAGCAATCTCCAGTCGATTCGGTGCAATCATATATCGTGTACCATAATTTTCAAGATGCTGAATATAACTTTCTATACTATCTGAACTTACTAATTGTGTTGCAGTTAATATGTCATTGTTTTGTGCTTTGGAAGTTTGTAATTCGAAAAGCGATACAATAATGGTTAAAAACAGTAATAAACGAAAAAAAGTATTCATAATGATGATATTTAATGTTTATTAAAAGTAATATATTTAAGGATAATAACCGATTAAGTTCAGTATTGTATGTAATTTAATCAGTGAAATCAACGAATAAAGGTTTGAAATGAAGAATTTTTAAAAGTCGAGAAATTAATGAAATATATTCATTTGATATAAATATTTGAACAATTAGTCTATAAATCTGGAATGATTTTTTTCTTAAGTTTTAAAAATGATAATTTTATTAATAAATAATCACGTTATAGTATATTGTTATGTAAGAAACGAAATTAAATTTTGGAACCTTCTTTTGGAGAGTAAGTTCAGTACATATGATCACCTATTTTCTAATGGGAATCATCGCATCAACCATATTGGGGTACAAAGAAATGTTTAGTACACCACCAATGTCTTATTTAATGAAACCTATTGATTCAACATGGGTAGCTGCAGGACCTATTTTGCAGGTTCTTAGAGGTCTGGTATTTGCAATTGCTTTGTGGATAATTAAAGATAGCTTTCTTTTTAAAAATAGAGGATGGTTAAAACTATGGATATTAGTGGTAAGTTTATCGATCTTATCTACTGCAGGTCCTACACCCGGATCCATTGAAGGTATAATATATACTAAAATACCAGTTCTTGATCAGCTTAAAGGATATTTGGAAATATTACCTCAAACTTTTCTTTTTTCAGTTGGAATTTACTTTTGGTATAGAAATCCTAAAAGAACCTGGAATATATTATCTGCTGTGTTGGTTGTAATTATTTCAATGTTAAGTCTGTTGGGTATGTTAGCGTTAATATAAGTAAACAAAAAAAGAGGCTTATGTAGCCTCTTTCTTAGTTAATTTCAATAATATTTTAGAACAATCCACCTTCAACAATTTGGAATTGTGCATTGCCAATTTCGTTGCCATCAGCAAAAACATATACTTCGTATGTTCCTGGTATTAAGGCTCCATTGTTATCCCAGTATACAATAACATCTAAATTATCACCCATAAAATCGATTGGTCGTTTCGCTGAGTAAACGATCTCTTGCCCTTGATATTCAAAAAGATCATCTTCCGATTTTGCTAAAATATAATCATCTGGTCCGGCAATACGAATATAAACATCACGCTCGCCTTTTTCAGCCAATACATTTTCTTTAATCTGGAAAGTAACTTTTATCTTTTCTATTTTATTGATCTTGTTATTTTCTTTTCCTCTTTTATTAATCGGTATTGCCTGTAAATTTTCTGTTCTTAATTCACTAGCTAATTCAACTTTACCAGAAAGATCTTTGTTTTTCTCTTCCAATTCTTCTTTTGATTTAGTTACTTGTGCCATCTCATTTTTTACTTTGATATTTTCAGCAACTAATTCTTTATTCATTGTATTTAACGAATCAATTTGACGAACATAACTTTTAGCTACTTTTCGTAAAGTTGTTAACTCACTTTGTAATTGTTTAATTTTGGCATAGTTTGTTGCTTTAACAGTTTTTATTTCTGCCAAAAGATCATCAATTTTTTCTTTTTCTTCGTTTAGTTGAGCGTTTAGCGTATCATTATCAGTCATTAGTTCATCATAATCATTACGTAAATTTAGTAAATGAGATTGTAATGAATCCTTTTCAGCAGTTAAAGCAGTTTCAATTTCTTGTGTAGTACTGCGCTGATTAATGTATAATACGGTAACTACAGCTAATAGCGCAATTACTAAAATTAAAATAAACGTTAAAGCACTTTTGTTTTTTTGAGGTGGCACTGGTGCCTGATTATTTGTTTGTTGTTGATTTTCCTGATTTTGATTGTTTTTTTGCTCTTCCATTTTATTTTTAGGTTAGAATTTTTATTTCAATGGGCAAATGTATGCTATATTTTCAATAAGTTCAATACTTTGAAGCTAATAACGAATAAAATTTTCGTTTATTATTTTATCCTTCCGATTGTAACTTTGATTGCAAATAATAGTTGCCATTTACCACAATATCCGATTTAATAAGATTTTCACTAGGATTAATGAGTTCTACAAAAGCATCTTGTTTGGCTCCTCTTTCAATTTTAACAAGCTCAAATGAATTTTTATTTTGTATAAACACAAAATATACACCTTCGTACTCTACAATAGCTTCTTCAGGAATAGTGTACGATTCTCGTTCATTAAGGTAAATTGAAGCATTTATAAACATGCCCGGTTTTAATGATTTATTCTTGTTTTCTATTTTACTATGAACCATAGTAGATCGATCAGTATTATCTACAGTAATTCCAATGCGTTGTACGATAGCTTCATATTTGGTACCTTTCTTTAATGGCCCAAAAACAATCTTTTGACCTACATTAACTCGTGAAATATCCTTTTCAAATACTTTAAAATGAAGATACAACGTTTTGTCATTTGCAATTTCATAAACAAAATTCTCCTGACCAACCAATTTGCCTTTATTGGTGTTAAGTTTTGATACTACACCACTAATTGGTGCAATCAATTTGAATTCATTCACAAAGTCACCTTTTTCAATTTGACTTGTGTTTACACCCAAGAGCTCTAATTGCGCTTTTAATGATTTGTAAATAGCTTCACTAGCTAAAAAATCGGCTTTGGCTTTTTGCATTTTTTTAATGGAAGCAGCATTTTCAACGGTTAGTTCACCCTGGCGTTTATACTCCTCCTGATAATACTCAACCTGACTTTTTGCTTCCAAATATTGTTGTTGTAGCTTAATAAAATCAGGATGTTCTAGTATTGCCAGAATATCTCCTTTGGATACCCAATCGCCTTCCAGATAATTTAAATCTTTAACAAAGCCACTTATTGATGGTGATATTGTGGCTATGTTTTCCGGCGGTATTTCAATACTACCAGTACATTGTAATGTTTCAGATATATTTTGTTTGGTTGCTTTTCCTGTTTTTATCTGAGCAACCTCAATTTGCTCTGCAGTTAGGGTTATTATTCCTTTCGAGTCTTCTTGTTTAGCATCACCTGTGCTTATTTCTTCAGTTTGTTTTGAAGAGCAGGATAGGATAGCGAAAGATAATGCCAGATATATTATTTTTTTCATCATACGTAATTATTTTGTATAAAATTCTAGTTCAATAGCTGTATTATTATAGTTGAGTAAAGATTCCAGATAACCTAAATATATTTCTTGCGCTGCTTTAATGCTTTGCAAATATTCCAGGTATTCAATTTCCTCTTTTTCGAATTGAGTTTGTGCCGTATTTTTTAATAGTGTGGCTTTTTTTAAGGCATTCTCGTGGTAATAGATTAAATCATTTTGGATTTGGTCTAAATGAATTACCAGGTTTTCAATTTCTTTATTCACATTAAATTTTTGATATTCATAATTATTTAATGCTTTTTCTCGTTCAATTTTAGATGCCTGTACTTTCGCATTTTGAGGGAGAAACCAAAGTGGGATACTCACACCAACGCTCCAACCAGTGAATCCGCCAACATTATCAATTTGCTGGTTAAAGTACCCTGCCGATATTTCAGGAAAATATTTCGATCGCTCAACACTGTATTTTATGTTCTCTTGCTGATACAGGTTTTCATAATAATTCGTAATGCTTGAGCTGGTAAACCGTTCATTTGGATTTTGGCTTGCCGGTAATTGATATATTGCCAGCGAATCTGATTCGGGAAGAAAATCTCCATCAACATTCATGATCTGTTTTAGATTATTTTCAGCAATAATGAGTTGCTCAGTGGTTTTTAACAGTTCGTTTTTAGAAGAGGCATATTCTGTTTCAGCGAGCGTGAGTTCCAGTAAATTTGATTCGCCCAATTCATATTTTAATGATGATATACGCACGAATTCTTTGTATAAACCAACCTGCTCCTGCATAATTTTATGCCTGTTAATAAGATAAATCCACCTGTAGTAAGCCATTTTGGTTTGTGCAACAATTTCTTTTTCGGTTAACACATATTCTTTCTGACGAAGAGAAATTGTATTATTCACTAATTTCCCTGTTTGAAAATGCGTTAACAGCGAACCAAAGTTCTGATTAATATCAAATGAATAGTCTATTATATCTGAGTTAAGCTGACCTTTTTGGTAAGAAAACTCTGTGGGAGCAAAATTTAAAATGCCTTGCTTTTGTTTTTCGGCTGATTTTATATCCAGCGCAGCATTTTGTAATGTCGGATTATTTTTAATGGTGTTTTCAACAGCTTGTTGCAAGGTTATGGTTTGAATCTGGGATTCTTCCTGCTGCTGACCAAAAACATTCGATGCTCCTATAAATACAAATATGAGTAAAACTGAAACAGCTTTTTTAGAAACTTTTATTCTGGGTAATCCATTCTTCGAATTAAACAGTTGAAATAAAATGGGTAGTAAAATCATAGTCAATAAAGTTGATGTAACTAAACCACCAATAACTACCGTTGCCAGAGGTCTCTGCACTTCTGCACCAGATGATGTAGAAAATGCCATGGGTAAAAAACCTACCATTGTAGAAGCTGCAGTTAACAATACAGGTCGGAGTCTTTCCTTGGTAGCTTTTAGTATTATCTCACGCATATCTAATACTCCCTGGCTTTTTAACTCTTTTAGATATTCTATTAATATAATACCATTTAGCACGGCTACACCAAATAAAGCTATAAAACCTATTCCTGCAGAAACACTAAAGGGCATGCCTCTAATCCATAATAGAAGAACACCACCAACCGTTGATAGTGGAACTGCTGTAAAAATTAGAGCTGCATCTTTTAGTGATCTAAAAGCAAAATGTAAAAATACAAAGATAAGAAGCAATGCTATTGGAACAGCAAGCTTTAATCGTTTGGTTGCATTTTCCAGATTTTCAAACTGCCCTCCGTACTTAACATAATAGCCTGCTTTGAGTTCTAAATTCTTTTCAACTTTAGTCTGTATATCTTCGATTACTGATTCAAGGTCTCTGTTACGAACATTCACACTAACAACAACTCTTCGATGCGTATTCTCTCTTGAAATTTTTGCCGGACCTGTGGTGTAATTTATTGTAGCAACCTCTTCTAACGGAATTTGCTTACCATTGGGCAAACCGATGTAAAGCTTTCTAATATTTTCAATATCATTTCTATATGATTCGTCGAATCGAACGGCCAAATCGAAACGCTTTTCACCTTCAAAAGTGCTTCCGGCAATATACCCGCCAAAAGCCATGGAAAGTTGCCTGTTTAGCTCTTCGATACTTAAACCATAATAAGCTAGATTATTTCGTTTATACTGAACACTCACCTGTGGCAGTCCAACCGTTTTCTCTAAAATGATGTCGGCAGCACCAGGAACATCTTCAATCAATTTTTTAATTTCAGAAGCTTTGGTATCAAGGTACTGAATATCTTCGCCAAATAATTTAATGGCAATATCGGCTCTTACACCGGTTATTAGTTCGTTAAACCGCATTTCAATGGGTTGGGTAAATTCATAATCGATTCCCGGAATTACAGATAAAGCATCTTTAAATTTATTGGCAAGTTCTTCTTTGCTCTTTGTAACTTTCCACTGGCTCCGTGGTTTTAATTTAATGATCATATCGATTTCTTCCATCGACATTGGATCAGTAGGAACTTCGGCGGCTCCAATACGACAGACAATCTGGTCAACCTCATCGAAATTATCAATCAGAATCTGTTCCATTTTTGTTGTCAGATCTATGGTTTTTGTCAATGAGGTCCCTGTTTTGAGAACAGGTTGTATAACAAAGTCTCCTTCGTCGAGTGTTGGAACAAACTCGCCTCCCATTCTGGAAAAAATAATTGCTGTAAATGTGACCACAACTAGTGTGGAGCCAATAATTAATGCTTTATGATCATAAGCCCATTTAATAACCGGTTCGTACGATTTATGAATTAGGTTCATGGCCCACTTTGAAATGCTTTTATTTTTTTGTTTTTCTGGTTTCAAAAATAATGATGAAGCTACCGGTAGCCAGGTAAAACCTAAGATCATAGCACCAATTATGGCAAAACTGAATGATAAAGCCATAGGTCGGAACATTTTTCCTTCAACGCCACTTAACGTAAGAATAGGAACCAATACAACCAGAATAATAATTTGACCGAAAATTGCTGAACTCATCATTTTGGATGCACCATGGAATGTAATTTTATCCAGTAATACTTGCTTTTGTTTCCCTTGCGATTTTTCAAAATCGGTTTGGCTGGCCGTAATACGTATCGAAATAAATTCGACAATAATAACGGCACCATCGATTATAATACCGAAGTCAAGCGCACCCAAACTCATCAGGTTAGCATCTATTCCCAGAATATACATCATAGATATTGTGAACAGGAGTGATAATGGTATGATAGATGCAATAACAAGTGATGCACGAATATTTCCTAAAAAAAAGATAACTACGAAAACAATGATCAAACAACCAAGAATTAAATTTTCGTAAATTGTACTGGTGGTTCTTCCAATCAGTTCACTTCGTTCTACGATTGGATTAATGTAAACACCTTCGGGCAAACTTTTCTGAACTTCATCAACACGTTCTTTAACAGCATTAATTACTTCTTTCGAGTTGGCATTTTTGAGCATCATGATTTGCCCCATAACTTTTTCACCTTCTCCATTTGCCGTAATCGCACCATATCGATTGGCATGTCCGAAACGTACTGTTGCTATATCTTTTATTAATATGGGTGTTCCTTTAACATTTTTAACTACAATTGATTCTATATCTTCAATGGAGCTAACCATTCCGTTTCCACGGATAAAATAGCTCATGTTTTGTTTTTCAATATAAGCACCACCTGCAATACTGTTGTTCTTTTCTATGGCACTAAAAACTTCCAGTAAAGTTATCTTCGAGCTAAGAAGTTGATCAGGGCTGATGGCAATTTCGTACTGTTTTAAAAATCCTCCCCAGGTATTGACCTCAACAACTCCCGGAATACCAGAAAGCTGGCGCTTGGCAATCCAATCTTGAATAGTGCGCAACTCCATCGTTGAATATCGATTTTCGAAGCCCGGTTTTACATCCAGGATATACTGATATATTTCACCCAATCCCGTTGAAATAGGTCCCATTTCGGGCGTTCCAAATCCTTCGGGGATATTATCTGCTGCTGCTTTTATTTTTTCTGCTATTAACTGGCGGGGAAGATAGGTTCCCAGTTTTTCATCGAAAACGATGGTGACAACAGATAATCCAAATTTAGACACTGAACGTATTTCTTGTACGCCCGGTAAGTTGGCCATTTCCAATTCAACCGGAGCCGTTATAAACTGCTCTACATCCTGAGTTGATAAGTTTGTCGATACTGTAATTACTTGTACCTGGTTGTTTGTAACATCCGGAACGGCGCCAACCGGTATTTTGTAAACAGCAAAAATTCCAAATGCAGCAATGGTCAGTGTGAAAAGAATAACTATCAGCTTATTCTTTATGCTGAAGTTGATGATATGGTTAATCATAAGGTATTTATTAAATTAAGAATTCTAAATTTAACACAATTTTTTGTCTTAAAGAATTCTTAAAAACAATAAATTAACCTAAATGTTTTATAGGAATAACGGACCTAAAAGTCTTATTTGCTAATTGTTTGCTGTTTTCTACTTCGATATAACAGGTAAAACCCAATAAGAACAAATGGTATACTTAACCACTGCCCCATATTTAATGACATACCTTGTTCAAAACCTACCTGGTCTTCTTTAATAAACTCGATGAAAAATCTAACGGTAAACAGAAGAATAAGAAATAAGCTAAAAATTAAACCTTGCTTAACATGTTTACCTTTCTTATTATAAATGGTATAAAGCAATATAAAAATCATTAAATAAGATAATGCTTCATATATTTGCGTGGGATGTTTTGGAACTGTTTGCCCATCTCTAACAAAGATAAATCCCCAGGGAAGCGAAGTTTCGATACCATATATTTCAGAGTTCATTAAATTTCCCATTCGAATAAAGAATCCTGCTAGAGCTACTACGATTACTATCCTATCTAAAATCCATAAGTAAGGTTTTTTATTCTTTTTTGAGAAATAATAGAGCGCAATTAAAATACCTATAGCCGCTCCATGGCTGGCTAGTCCACCATGCCATATTTTTATGATTTCAAGTGGATTGCTTAGGTAATAGTCGGGTTGATAAAATAAACAATGTCCTAAACGCGCTCCAACAACAGTACCTACTGCCATATACATGGTAAGCTTGTCGAGTAATTCGTTGGATAATCCTTCATTTTTAAAAATCTTTTGCATGATAAGGTATCCAAAAAAGAAGGACGCGGCAAAAAGTACTCCGTAATATCTGATGGTTAATCCCCAAAAACTCACAATATCTGGATTTACATCCCAGTTTATATAGTTTAGTAACATAACTGTAAATTTAAATTTGGCCTTACAAATGTATTAAAATTTTATGCGTATATGAGAATTGCAACTTACTATTCTGTTATTAATTGTTAAATATTCTATAAATTGAACCACATTAAAGCTTAAAGCATAACTGTTTATTTCAAGAAACTTTTTAAGTTTGTAAACTAATTTGGGATATAAAAAATGAAATTTAAAAACATACATTTAGTCTTATTCTTATTGTTTAGTGTCTTTGTTTTAAGCCGATGTGCTAAAATGGTTGCACCAACCGGTGGACCGAAAGACGAAGAGCATCCATTAATTGTTAAAGTTGAACCGCCATTTAATTCGGTTAACTTTGATCGAAAGAAAATCAGTATTACGTTCAATGAGTTTATTCAACTTAAAGATTTGAATTCCAATTTAGTGGTTTCACCTCCTTTGGAAGAAAAACCTGAAGTCACAATTAAAGGAAAAACTCTGGAGATTGAGTTGCTCAGTGAACTTCAGGATTCTACAACATATAATCTTTACTTCGGAAATTCAGTGCAGGATTTTAACGAAGGAAATCCGATAGAAAACTTCGAGTATGTTTTTTCAACAGGCGATTTTATTGATTCGCTATCGATTAAAGGTCAGGTAATAAACTCATATAATCTATTGCCTGAAGAAGGTGTTTTTGTAATGCTCTATAAAGATTATGGAGATTCTGTACCCATTAAACAATTGCCGGTTCATGTTTCCAAAACAAATAAAGATGGTTTTTTTCAAATCAATAATATTAGCAACAATACCTTTAAGTTGTTTTGTTTAAGAGATGCCAACAAAAATTATTTGTTTGATTTACCCAATGAAGATATTGCATTTATAGATTCGTTAATAACATTTCAATTGATAACAGAAACAACTATTGATACTATTTATAAGACAGATACTTTAACTGAATTAAGCGATAGTGTTTTTGCAAAAGAGGCAAAAATGTCGAAAATGATTTCTGACACATTAATTATTGCCAAAGAAATAGAACAAAAAGACAGCCTAATTGCTGATAACGATTCTGTCGGTCCTCTTGATTTAGGTGAGGTTGAAACTTCTGACTCACTTCAAGTATCGGATAGTTTATCGAATGAAGAGCGACAGGAAATTGATACTATAATTGTTCAATCAAGATCTTATTTCCCAACGCATGAGTTTGTTTTTCGGTTATTTACTGAGTATCATGAATTGCAGTATTTATCCAATAATACACGCAACACAAAACAACGTATCGATATTATTTTTAATAAACCCATAAAAGATAGTATCCAGTTCTCTGTTATCGACACAGTAATAGATTCTAAGTGGTTCCTAAAAGAAACCAATGCAACCAACGATTCTATAATATATTGGCTAACGGATAGTACACTGTATAATAAAGAACGACTTTCATTTGCGCTTACATATCAGCAAGAAGATTCTAATATGGTTTATCAGTGGAACACCGACACACTCAGCCTAAGGTATACAGAACCTAAATTAAAAAAGAATGAAGAAGTGGATACTTCATTGCAATACACCATGAATATTAAAAGCAGAAGTACAATTGATCTAAACAGACCAGTGAATTTCTTCTTTGAAACACCTGTTCAATCGTATGATACTTCAAAAATTGATCTGTTTGCCATTGTAGATTCATTAGAATTTCCTGTACAATATCAGTTTGGACAGGACAGTGTGAAAATACGTAACTATAAGATGGATGTTGAGTGGGATTCTGATACTATTTACAGATTAGAATTATATCCCGGGGCATTTACAGATATTTATTCTGCTGTTAATGATACGAGCATCTTCGAGTTTAAATCGCAAAAAAGAGATCATTATGGTAAAATATTAGCTAATGTAACAGGTATTGATTCTTCGGCAACTTCTTTTCAGGCAATTGTACAGGTTATACTTCCATCAAAAGACAAAGAGAATGTTTTAAAAGAAAGTATTATTAAAAACGATCAAATTGTGGAATTTGATTATCTGCCGCCAAAAGAAGTTATGCTAAAAATTATTCTGGATAAGAATTTTAATGGTAAGTGGGATACTGGAGAATATTTAAAGCATCTGCAGCCCGAAGAGGTTTTGTATTATAAAGATAAAATTCAGGTAAGGTCAAATTGGGACATCGAAGTTAATGTTGATTTAAATAAAAATTAGTTATGTCAGTACTTCTCGAGTTTGCTATGTTTCCAACCGATAAAACAGGCGATAGTGCCAGTGAGTCGGTAAGTAAAGTAATTAAGATGATTAAAGATAGTGGTGTAAGTTACAAACTTACGGCTATGGGCACCATAATAGAAACTGAAACGCTGGCCGAAGCACTCGATATTGTTAATCGCTCTTACGAAGTACTTGAACCGTTAGCAAAAAGGGTTTACTCAAGTATAAAACTTGATATACGCAAAGGGAAGGATAACCGATTGATTCAGAAAATTAAATCGGTTGAATCGAAAATTGGTAAGGTTAATCAGTAATATTTCTTCTTTCCTGGAGTTTATTCGTTTTTTTAGTGCAAAAAGTGAACAATTCTGTCGCAATTTACGTAAAAATGTAATATCTTGTTGCGCTCTAATTTATTAATACTTATTTGTTTAAAGTTGTGGTGTTATGATAAAACACGTTGCGTTTATATGGATTATTGTTTTTACTTCTAACTTGCTTTTTGCACAACAAAGAGTTCAGGTTGACTTGGTGCAAAATAGATCAAAGATTCATCAGGAACAGGTTAGAACGAAAACCAATGGTCTGATCTTATCCGAATCAATTGCTGGTTTTGAATTAGTTGAAAAAAGTACAAAGGAAGGGAATTATGGCCAACTGGTTGTTGAAGGCTTGTCAAAAACATACAATGCTGGTAATCCTGATTTACCTGTAATCAATCGCTTAATTGAAATCCCTCACAATTCAGATGTTGAAATTAAGATAGTTAGTTACAATGAGGAGATCATAAAGCTTAACGAAAAAGGATTTAAAAACCTTATTATTCCGGCTCAACCATCCCATAGTAAAAGTCAGGATGCAAAAGATATTCCTTTCGAAAAAAATAAAGAGGTATATGGAAAAGATGAGTTTTATAAGAGAGAATTAGTAAAGTTTGAGGATAAAGGTTATTTAAGAAATAAACATTTAGGTTATATAGAGATTTCACCTTTTATGTATAATCCCGTTAGCAATGTTCTCAAAGTATTAAATAATATTGAGGTTGAAATTACTTTTGTTCCATCAACAAAAACAAAAGTTTTAAGTGAGGCAAAACTTCAGTCACCCTATTTTGATCAAATCAATTATAATGTAATAAACCAGACAAGTGGTTCAAAATCAGTAATATCCGATCCTGTGAAATATGTGATTGTTGCCGACAGAATGTTCGAAGAGGCATTGCAGGATTTTATTCTTTGGAAAACACAAAAAGGTTTTAATGTTGTAGAGGCTTATACAGATGTAATTGGTACAACCACATCCAGTATAAAAACATATTTACAGGATCTTTACGAAAACCCTGTTGATGATGTAGCACCAACATTTGTTTTATTGGTAGGAGATGTTGCACAAATACCTACTTTTAGTGGTACAGCAGGTAGTCATAAAACTGATTTATACTATTTTGAATATACGGGCGATAAATTGCCTGAAGTATTTTATGGGAGATTTTCAGCCGAATCTATTGAAGAGTTGCAACCTCAAATTGACAAGACCCTGGAAATAGAGAAGTTTGAAATGCCGGATCCATCATACCTTGATAATGTAGTTTTGGTAGCTGGTGTAGATCAAACTTATGCACCAACTTATGGTAATGGAGCAATAAATTATGCAAATACCTATTATACAAATTCAGAGAATGGAATAAACTCATATTATTATTTATATGGCGATGCCAGTGGTGTTATGTCTTCAAGTAGCTCTGAGGCTTCTGCTTCCATAAGAAGTTATATCAGTGCAGGAGTTTCTTTTTCCAATTACACAGCGCACTGTGGTGTGAGTGGTTGGTCCGACCCAAGTTTTAGTATTAGTCATATAGATGGATTAACTAACGAACACATGTATCCGTTAATTATTGGAAATTGTTGTCAGTCCAACACATTTAATAGTGACGATTGTTTTGGAGAAGAAATTTTAATGGCTGCCAATAAAGGTGCAGTAGGTTATATTGGAGGTTCAAATAATACCTATTGGGACGAAGATTACTACTGGGGAATTGGTTTAACAAATAGTATCGAGGCGAATCCTACGTACGAAGAGAGTGGATTAGGAGCATACGATAGATTTTTTCATTTAAATGGTGAAGATAAATCAGACTGGTATATTACCCAGGGACAAATAAATGTTGCAGGAAATTTAGCGGTTGAAGCTTCAACATCATCACGAAAGGCATATTACTGGGAAATTTATCATCTTATGGGAGATCCATCACTGACACCCTATGTTACGGTACCTTCGGTTTTAACGGCATCGTACGATAGCGAAGCATTTATAGGCTATGAATCTTTTAATGTAACTGCTGAAGAAAATGCATATGTGGCTCTATCTGACAATGGTGTTTTATTAGATGCTGCTTTAGTGGATGAGTCTGGGTCTGTTACGCTAACTTTTGATGCTTTACCCGAAGCTACTACTCTTGATTTAGTAATTACCAAGCAAAACAGACAACCAATTATCGATCAGATTGCTGTAATACCATCAACTACGCCATATGTGAAACTGAACGATTATATCATTAACGACAATGCAGGAAATAGTAATAGTGAAGTTGAATATGGTGAAACCATCAATGTGGATATTGAACTGTTAAACATAGCCAAAGATTATGATGCGTACAATGTTGTGGCTAATTTAAGTTCTGCGGATACCAATATTGTAATTGTTGATAACACAGAAAGTTTTGGAACTATTTTAAGTGAAGATTCTGTTTCGGTATCGGCATCTTATATTGTGCAGTTTAAAAATAAGTTTAGCAACCAACAGGTAGTTGATTTTAATTTGGAAATTACAGGCGAAAACTCCGGAGGCGATGAGTATACATGGAATGATGAAATGAGCTTAACGGTTAATGCTCCAGAATTAAATATAGAATATTTTGGTATTGATGATATCGCAGGGAATAATGATGGTTATGCTGATCCGGGCGAGCGAGCAAACATTTTTGTAAAAGTAACCAATGTTGGAAAAGCGACTATAGAAGATTTTAATGCTAACTTCGGATTAGTTGGTACCAATGATAATATTACAATTCATAATAACGAAATTACTAACTTAAGTCTGGCGCCAGGAGGATCAGATACATTGCAATTTGACTTTTCTGTTGCTGAAATTGAACCCTTTGGGTCATCTTTAGATGTTCTTTTTAAGACAAAGGATAATTTATATAACTTTTACAACGATACATTAATTTATGAAATAACTCTGGGAAATATTAAGGAAATTAGAATCGATAGTTTAGATCAAGTTTCTGTTGACAAATTCCTGTTATTCTATGATTCGGGAGGAAAAGAGAATTCCTATTCCAACTATGAAGATGATAGCATTACTTTTTATCCGAAAAACGAACGAGGAATTTTAAGTGTTGAGTTTAATTCGTTCGATGTTGAACCTAATGGTGGTGGTTGTTACGATTATTTAGAAATTTACGATGGTGAAAATACAAATGCTACCTTGATTGGAAGCTTCTGTAATTCAAACAAGCCAACTACTTATACTGCGACAAATTCAAAAGGAGCTTTAACTTTCAGATTTAAGTCAGATCAAAATGTTACACCTGCAGGTTGGGAGGCAAAAATAACTAATACCGGAAATCTTGTGAAAATTATTGTTCACAATCAGGATGGAGTGGTAGAAAACGCCATTGTAGAATTTAATGATGAGGAAAAATACACGAATGTTAATGGTGAAGCATATTTCTTTTACGTAACCAGCGGTAATAATCTCAGTTATATTATTCGCAAAGCAGCATACGAAAACCTAACCGGGCTGGTTAATATAGATTCCGACACAACAATAAATTTAGTCATAGAAGAAGGGATTCCTCAATTTAAAGCCACATTTAAAGTGGCGAACGAATCTAAATCGATATATAATGCTGAGGTAATCTTAGATTCCGACACGGTAATTACTAATAGCAAAGGTGAAGCTGTGTTTGATGGACTCTTCGAAAAAAATAATATTCCATATAGTATTTCAAAAGAACATTTTAACAAAGTGCAGGGAACTATTGATATTAACGGTGATAATGTGTTGGTTGATACTATTCTCGATTACGAGTCCTATGATATTGTCTTTAATGTGAACGACGGCGAAAGTCCGGTTGAAAATGCATCAATAGAATTTAATGAAGAAACAAAATATACAGATGCACAAGGAACAGCGACGTTTAGCCCAAAGTACTCATTAAATCAGAAATATAAGATATCAAAGGAAGGCTATAAGGTTGACAGCGGAATGATTAATGTTGATGTAAGCAAGTCATTAGATATAATATTAGATCTTCAAAGATATGATGTTATGTTTGTTGCAATGGATCCGGCATTGCATGTAATAGAGAATGTGTTGGTTGAATTTAACAGCACTAGCAAATATACAAACAGCAGTGGCGAAGCATTATTTAGTAATATTTCACCCGGAAACAACATGGAGTTTTCATTAAGTGCAGATGGTTTCTGGAATTACGATAGTACACTTAATGTGGAGAACAAGAATGTTGTTTTTAATGCGATTATGTCCTCAACAACAAGTGTTGCCGAATTTGAAAAAAATGATATAAAAATATATCCTAATCCTTCAAATGGGCTATTTACTATTGAAATGAATGGTAATTTATCTGCAACATATCAAATTAAGATTTATGATATAACAGGATCGGTTGTGTACTCCAAAAAAATTCAAAACCAGCAATTTATTAATGAGCATGTTAATGTATCTCATAAATCAAAAGGGATTTACTTTTTAATCGTAAGATCAGATTCTGGTGAGATATCTAAAACAAGATTGTTATTGCAGTAAACAGAATACTAGTATAGATTAACCCGGGTAATTAAGCCCGGGTTTTTTATTTGTATAAAAATTAGGATATTTATATCTCTAAACCAAGTTTGTTTATGAAAGAAGAAAGGAAAAGGTTTTATTTAAGTATGGTTTTTCCTCTGCTTTTTCTGTTAATCTTGTGGATTATTAAGATCTCGGAGGTGCTATTGGGAACAAGCTTTGTTTTTTTAGGAATATATCCTTTAAAAGCAAAAGGTTTAATAGGTATTCTAACGGCTCCACTAATCCATTCCGACTTTGGACATTTAATGGCCAATAGTGTTCCTTTATTCATATTAGGAACTGGGGTGTTTTATTTTTACAATAAGATCGCCATAAAAGTATTTTTATTAAGTTATTTATTAACGAACTTTTGGATTTGGTTTGGAGCACGTCAGGCTTATCATATAGGAGCAAGTGGATTGGTATATAGTTTTGCAGCATTTTTATTTTTTAGCGGAGTTATACGAAAGAATATTAAGTTAATGGCCATATCTTTACTGGTGGTGTTTTTATATGGAAGTATGATTTGGGGAGTATTACCCTGGCAACCGCATATATCATGGGAATCTCATCTAATGGGAGCAATAGCGGGTATTGTTTTGGCGTTTTATTATCGCAACGAGGGTCCAAAAAGAAAAAGATATAGCTGGGAATTAGAAGAAGAGGAAGAAGAGCTTGATGAAGACGAGAAATATTGGGAAGTAGATGTAAAGAAAGAGGAAAAAGGAGAAGACATATGACAATACGAACGATTATTATTTTATTAAGTGCAGTACTTTTTGCTTTTGAAAGTAATGCTCAGAAAAGTTATGTAAAAACAGGGATTGCTAGTTTTTATGCTGATAAGTTTGAAGGTCGGCCAACAGCTAATGGAGAAATATATTATCACGCCAAAAGAACTGCCGCACATCGAACCTTGCCATTTGGAAGTATTGTGAAAGTAACCAACCTGGAAAATAATAAATATGTTGTGGTTCGGGTTAATGACAGAGGTCCTTTTGTCGACAACAGAATTATTGACTTGTCTAAATCAGCAGCAAATGAGTTGGATTTTGTGGAAAAAGGATTGGCCAAAGTGAAAGTTGAATTGATTGCTTCAACAGATGATCTTCCAGATTCTAAACCAAATACTAATGAAGATAAAAAGAGCACGAATTATTATAAGATTAACGCTGAAAAGGTTTATCCGAAAGGGAAAGGAGTGCAGATTGCTAGTTTTAAAAACAACGAAAACGTATTTCGTTTAGTAGAGGAGTTAAACAATAAATACAACGAAGAGGTTTTTGTTGAATTTAGCATGGTAAAAAACCATGCTGTTTATCGCATCATTATTGGAAATTATAATTCCGATGCCAAGTTAGAAGCATTAAAAAAAGTACTTTCCGTCGATTACCCGGAGTGTTTTATTGTTACGTTTAAAAACTAGCTATTAATGGAAACTTTTTTGAACTTATTCAATATGCTTAAAGAACGATCGTTCAAAAAGTAAAATATAAGCTACACCAATTGTAATGGATGAGTCGGCAATATTAAATACCGGTCTGAAAAATATGAATGGTTCATTAGCTAAAAATGGGAACCATCCTGGATAGTTTCCTTTTAATATGGGAAAGTACAACATATCAACCACTCGTCCTTGTAGCCAAGTTGAATAACCGCCATCCTGAGGTAAGAAGCTTGCTATTTGATAGAAACTCTCGTCGAAAATGACACCATAAAATACGCTGTCAATTATGTTTCCAAGAGCTCCGGCAAGTATTAATGAAATACTAATTACTACCATTTGTGGAGCTTTTTGATTAATTAGTATTTTAAGATACCAACCGATTCCAACAACGGCTAAAATTCTGAATAGGGTTAAGAATATTTTTCCGTTTTTACCCCAGAATTCCATTCCAAAAGCCATTCCGTTATTTTCGGTAAAATGGATGATAAACCAATCACCAAAAATTTTATATTCCTGACCTAAAACCATGTGGGTTTTTATCCAAATTTTAAATGTTTGGTCAATAATTAATACCAATAATATGATAAGAATTGATTTCGTAGTAATTGATTTCATCTTTCTAAAAATTAGGGCATAAAACTATTAAAAAGTGTTGAATAAAAAAAAATGATTGAACCGATTTGATTCAATCATTTCATAAATTATGTTAAAATTATGTTATCGTTGATTTTGTTTTGCTTCGATACTTAATGTAGCATGAGGCACTGCACGAAGCCTTTCTTTAGAGATTAATTTTCCGGTTTCTCGACAAATACCATAGGTCTTATTCTCGATACGAACAAGGGCAGCTTGCAAATGCTGAATAAATTTTTGTTGACGCTGAGCCAGTCTGCCCGCTTCTTCTTTAGAAAGAGTTGCTGCTCCTTCCTCTAGAACTTTAAATGTTGGCGATGTATCTTCAGTATCGTTACTTTCACTATGTGTAATTGTATTTTTCAATATTTCATAGTCCTGTCTTGCTTTCTCAAGCTTTTTCATGATGATTTCTTTGAATTCTGCCAACTCTTCGTCTGTGTACTTTTTCTTTTCCGCCATAATTCATCAAGTTTATGTTTGATCTAAAGATAGCAAATTTTTTAATTCAAAAAAGCAATTGCTATCTTAACTTATTAACTAATCTTATCAATTTTAATGTTCGTTTTTATTTCTTCGTCAATTTCTACGAAATGAACTGAATTTTGTTCAAATCCATCAACTAAATCAATTGATTTTGCTAGGGTTTGGGTGCTTATATAGTCATTGTATTTTTCTATAGCACTGTTAATTAAATCGTGTTTTTGTATTTGAATTTTAATTTTATCGGTTACATCAAAGTTACTATCTTTTCGTATATTTTGGATTCGATTAATAAATTCACGAGCTATTCCTTCTTCTCTAAGCTCATTAGTAATATTAATATCCAACGCAACAGTTAATTTACCATCATTGGCTACCAACCAACCTGGTATGTCTTCCGATGTTATTTCAACATCTTCAAGGCTTAAGTTGATCTTTTCTGTATCAACGTTTAACTCGTAGCTTTCATTGCGTTCGAAAGCAACAATATCTTCCTGCGACATTTGGGCTACGGCTTGTGAAATCTGCTTCATTAGTTTACCATACTTTGGCCCTAATGTCTTGAAGTTTGGTTTTATCTTCTTAACCAATACTCCGGTTGTATCGGTAATATATTCAACATCTTTTACATTAACTTCTGTAAGAACCAGGTTACGCACCGCCTCAAACTTTGGCTGCAATGATTTATCCAAAACAGGAATCATCATTTTACTTAATGGTTGACGCACTTTAATATTTACTTTACGACGCAACGCAAGAATCATAGATGATACGCGCTGTGCGATATCCATTCTTTCTTCCAGTCCTTTGTCGATATATTGATCGTTATATTTTGGAAAATCTGCGATATGAACGGATTCTGTTTTGTCTTTACCTGTGGCTGCATTCAGGTCAGTAAAGATCTGATCGGCAAGGAATGGAGATATCGGAGCCATTAACCTTGCTACAGTTTCTAAACAAGTATACAGTGTTTGGTAAGCGGCAATTTTATCTTTGGAATATTCTCCGCCCCAATAGCGTTTTCGGTTAAGGCGCACATACCAGTTACTCAAGTTTTCTGTTACAAATTCTTGTATTGCTCGTCCTGCGCGAGTGGGTTCGTAATTTTCATAGTCATTTTCAACCTCTTTAACCAATGAGTTTAATAGGGATATAATCCACCGGTCAATTTCTGGGCGTTCAATTACAGATACTTCTTCTTCAGAGAAGGTAAATCCATCAACATTGGCATACAAAGCAAAGAATGAGTATGTATTATAAAGTGTTCCGAAAAATTTGCGCTTAACTTCATCTAATCCTGATGGATCAAACTTTAAGTTATCCCATGGTTGTGCATTCGTAATCATGTACCAACGTAAAGGATCAGAACCATGTTTTTCAATGGTTTCAAAAGGATCTACAGCATTTCCTAAACGCTTAGACATTTTTGAACCATTTTTATCAAGCACCAATCCGTTGGATATAATGTTTTTATAAGCAACAGAATCGAACAACATGGTTGCAATAGCATGCAAGGTGAAAAACCAACCACGTGTTTGATCAACACCTTCGGCAATAAAGTCGGCAGGATAAACCTGATCGAAACCCTCTTTGTTTTCGAACGGGTAATGCAGTTGTGCATATGGCATTGCTCCAGAATCGAACCAAACATCAATTAAGTCTAATTCGCGAACCATTTTTTTGCCTGAGTCTGAAACCAGATAAACACCATCAACATATGGTCTGTGCAGATCGATCTTTTCGTAATTTTCTTTCGAATTGTCACCCACTTTAAAATCAGCAATAGGATTTTCTTTCATAAACCCTGCTTTTACCGATTTTTCAATTTCGTTGTATAGTTCTTCAACGGAACCGATACATTTCATTTCTGAACGATCTTCGCTTACCCATATTGGCAATGGAGTTCCCCAGTATCGCGATCGAGAAAGATTCCAGTCCTGAAGGTTTTCCAACCATTTTCCAAAACGCCCTGTTCCGGTCGATTCTGGTTTCCAGTTGATGGTTTTGTTCAGCTCCATCATTTTATCCTTAAGCGATGTAGTTTTTATAAACCACGAGTCTAATGGATAATACAAAACAGGTTTGTCGGTTCTCCAGCAATGTGGATAATTGTGAACGTGTTTTTCAATCTTGAATGCTTTATTCTCTTTTTTAAGCATTACAGAGATATCTACATCAATGGTAGGGTCATTTTCTGATAATGATTCATCATACTCATTTTTTACAAATCTTCCGGCAAATGTTTTATAGGTATCCGTGTTCACATAATCCTTTACAAAATCAGGATCTAAATCTTCAATGTTAAACATTTTTCCCTGTTTGTCTACCATAGGGTGCATGTTTCCTTCTTTGTCGAATAATACCAATGGAGAAATATTACTTTGTTTTGCCACACGATCATCATCGGCTCCAAAAGTAGGAGCAATGTGCACTATTCCTGTACCATCTTCAGTGGTTACATAATCGCCCAGAATAACTCTGAACGCATCACCTTTGGGTTGTACCCAGTTTATGAGCTGCTCATAGCGAACACCTTCTAAATCGTTCCCAGTATATTCTTCAATAACTTTGTACGGTACTTTCTTATCACCTTCTTTATAGTCCTCGAGTTTTAATTCATCACTTTTTTTATCAAAATAGCTGTTGAAGAGATCTTTCGCTAAAACTACTGTAATGGGTTCACCCGTATATTGATTAAATGTGCGAACTTTTACATAATTAATTTTTGCACCAACGGCCAAAGCTGTGTTCGATGGTAATGTCCATGGAGTGGTTGTCCAGGCTAATAAATAAACCTCAGTATCCGTGTTTTTAAACAAAAAATCAGAATCATTATTTTTTACTACTTTGAACTGTGCTGTGCAGGTTGTGTCTTTTACATCCTTATAACATCCGGGTTGATTTAACTCGTGTGTGCTCAAACCTGTTCCTGCAGCAGGTGAGTATGGTTGAATGGTATATCCTTTATAGAGTAATCCTTTTTCGAAAAGTTGTTTTAATAACCACCATAATGTTTCGATATAACGATTATCATAAGTAATGTATGGATCATCCATGTTAACCCAATATCCCATTTTATGTGTAAGGTCTTCCCACACATCGGTATATTTCATCACCTCCTTTTTACAGGTTTCGTTATATTCATCAACGGTAATTTTCTTTCCAATATCCTCTTTTGTAATTCCTAAAGCTTTTTCAACAGCAAGCTCAACGGGCAGTCCATGAGTGTCCCAACCGGCTTTTCTTTTTACAAGATATCCCTGCATGGTTTTATAGCGGCAAAAAATATCTTTTATTGCACGGGCCATTACGTGGTGAATGCCAGGCATTCCATTTGCCGATGGAGGTCCTTCATAAAATACGAATGTAGGTTTTCCTTCTCGTGTGGTTATACTTTTATGAAATGTATCGTTCTCGTCCCAACGCGCAAGCACATCTTTATTTACTTGCGATAAATCTAACTGCGGATATGTGCGAAATTTATTACTCATTGATAAACTATATTTTAATGGTCTACAATATTTTAAAACGTACAAAGATAGACTTATGTACAATAAAATGCAATGAAAATTTCATCTCTTGATTATTTTTTTATTGCAATAGCTTTATATGAGAAAAGCCCCATAATAAATGAGGCTTTTCAAAATATTATGCGTGTGTTTTTTACTTTCCCAATTGCTGTTTCACAATTCGAGCAACATATTTCCCAATCACATCGAATTCTAAGTTAACAACTGTTCCAACTTTAAATTCGTGAAAGTTGGTTAAATCATAAGTAAATGGAATAATAGCTACTTCAAACGATCTGTCTTTTGAATTGACTACGGTTAAACTTACACCATTAACAGAAACCGACCCTTTTTCAACTGTAATATAATCTTCTTGCGACGGGTCGTACTCAAATGTATAGTACCAGCTTCCGTCAGCTTCACGAACATTTGTGCAAGTTGCAGTTTGATCAACATGACCTTGAACTAAGTGGCCATCTAATAAACTGTCAATTTTCATACTTCTCTCAAGATTCACTTTTGAACCTATTTCTAATAACCCAAGATTCGATTTGTCTAGAGTTTCCTGTATGGCGGTTACCGTAAAAGTTTTATTTTCTTTATCAACCTTAACAACAGTTAAACATACTCCATTATGAGCAACGCTTTGATCAATCTTTAATTCATGTGCAAAAGAACATTGCATGGTAATGTGCAAGTTTCCCTTATCTTTTTCCAGCTTAACAACTTTTGCCGCTTCTTCTACTATTCCTGAAAACATATGTTTGTATTTTTAAGTGTTTAAATTTCTGCGAATTTAGGAAGTTTTGTACTATTAGCCAAGTTATTTTTAAGTTAAGAATTGATGATACTTAATCATCATTCTCAAGTTGAAAAATCTCATTAACGGGTTTTTTAAATACTCGAGAAATTTTTAAAGCTAAAATTGTTGAAGGCACATATCTATTGGTTTCAATAGAATTAATGGTTTGGCGCGAAACTCCAATTTTTTGAGCAAGTTCTTCTTGAGTAATGTCCAGAATTGCTCTTTCTATTTTTAGCCTGTTTTTCATTTCTTTAATTTTCTTTTTAGCGAATAGAAAAATAGTATATAGGCTATTAAAGTAAAATTAATGAAATATATGGAAGAATAGCTTTGAAAATCATTGGCTCCCAAAAGTTTATCAATTAGTATAAAAAGTAGATGAACAATAATTCCTATGATCAAAGCAAAAAAAGCAGAATTTAATCTTAGCTGCATAATCATCTCATCTTCCGACTTCTCTTTTGACAAAACAATAAATAAGAGTCCAACAGTAAGACCTATCTGCCAAAACAATTCTATTATTTTGTTTTCGCCGTATATGTCCGTGAGGTGAGCTATAATTGAAAAAAGAGCTGTTGCAATACCAATAAATTTTAACCAATATGGAAGTAATTTCAGTTTATTTTTAATATCTACTTTATCAGTAAAATTAATTTTACTTGTAAAAAGCATTACTATAACAATGATTACTAGGATAGAGACGGTGAAAATAGTAGTTTTTTCCATTTTTAATATCTAAGTTAGTTTTACATTATGACAAACATACTTTACGTGGTTTAAAATTCCAAATTATGGCAGTTAAAACAATTAAATATTAATTTACATGATACCCCTGACTCTTCATTTCCATAGTTTGCACTAAATCGTAGGTTTCTGTGTTAAGTGGATAATCCCAGCATCCCATGCGATGAAAGATATTTCCTCCAAAACCTGTTTTAAATCGGTATAATCCATACATAGGGTGAGAAGGATCCCGGTATGGTGCTATTCCGAACATATCGTATTCTGCACAGTTCTTTTGTTTGGATCGTTTTATTGCCTCCCACTGTAATAGGTAAGGAGCCATTAAGTTTCGGTTTCTCGAAGATGAAGCGCCATAAAGATACGTTGCTCTTTTACCAGAATAAACAACAAATATTGCCGCTAAAGGTTTGTTCTCGTATTCAGCAATAAGTAATTCTACCGTGGCAGGAGATTTAGTGTCTGTTGCATCTGTTTTAAGCACCGTTTTAAAATACTCCAAATTGTCAAGAAAAATTCCATTTCTTGTGCACGTTTCTTTATACAAGTCGTACCAAATACTGATATCATCCATTTGTGCTTTACGCACCGTAACACCTTTTCGTTCAGATAGTCTTATGTTATAACGGGTTTTGGACTTCATATGCATAAGAATATCTTCTTCGTTTTTGGTAAGATCTATAAATAAGGTATCTTTCGGTAAAACATTGGTATTGGCTTTTTTTAAATTCCAGTTATGCGTTGAGAAATTCAGCCGAAGTTCCTGGTTTTTCTTTTCTGGTGGTCCAACCCAATCGCCATTTGTAAAACGAGAATCGTCTTTTGCCCATGGTGATTCCCATAATAAATCATAACGAAGCATTACACAACTTGAATCTAAGTGAGGCTTTAACGATTCCGATAGCTCTTCGAGAAATTGCCCTTGATATTCCTCGTTAGGTTCAATGGTTGGTCCATAAGGAACGTATCCTATTGAAGTATCTTTTCCAATCTTCTGAAATAAAATTAAAAAATCATCTCGAATGAAATTCTTACTTGAAGAATTAAAGATATCTTCGGCCTTCAATTTAATATCAAAAGCCTTGGTTTCAATTCCTTGATTTTCTTTTAATTCAGACCAAAACGCAGTTTGCTGAACAATAGAACTTCTTTCTATTGAATGTGTGCTTTTTCTTTCCAGATTTATACTCATAACTAGCAATATTTTAGAAAGGGTGCAAAACAAACAATTAAACCAAGAATATCCAATTCTGCTAATGTGTTATGGAACAATGATTAAGCAATTAATGTCGGAGTGTTGGAATAATAGTATTTAGAGAATCAATAACAAGAGTAAAATACCATAAATTAAATTTACTGTTGATAATTATATTAGCTTTGTTAAACTAAACGAATTATAATCTGTTTATAAGTCATATGGTTAAAGTAGATCAAAGAATTGTTGAGTTTATAGATAAGCACCATGTATTAACATTAGCTACCACACGAAATAATATACCTTACTGTGCTAATTGTTTTTATGTGTATAGTAAAGAAGACAACATGTTAATATTTACAACCGATCATGAAACTAAACATGCTCAGGATGCGATCGAGCAGGATATTGTTGCTGGATCAATTGTTTTGGAAACCAACGTGATTGGGAAAATACAGGGGTTACAGTTTCAGGGGAAGATGTCTGAACCGAGGGATGACCTGTTAAAAAAAGTAAAATCGAGATACTTAAAAAGATTCCCGGTCGCCATGTTGATGAAAACTCACCTTTGGGTAATTGAGTTGCAGTTTATGAAGTTTACGGATAATCGACTGGGATTTGGTAAAAAGTTATTTTGGGGTGAAGAACAATCAGAAAGTAATGGATAAAAAGATTTTAGTTACAGGAAGTACAGGATTAATAGGATCTCATGTATTATATAATCTGGTAAGCAAAGATTTTAAAGTTCGTGCTTTTTATAGAGACGCAAAAAAGCTAGATAAAGTCAAAAAAGTTTTATCGTATTATTCCGATGATTACGAAAGGTTATTCGGTAACATAGAGTGGGTACAGGTTGATTTGTTAGATGTAAGCTCATTGGATGATGCTATAAAAGGGATATCAAAAGTTTATCATTGTGCAGCGATGGTTGCGATTGGCGGGAAAAATAAAGATGAATTAATTCAAAATAATGTTACAGCAACGGAAAATATTGTAAATTTATCTATTCAGCATGGTGTCGACAAATTGTGTCATGTAAGTTCAGTTGCAGCTTTAGGTGGACCTGTTAATGGAGAATTTATAACAGAAGAGTCTAAATGGACTTCTACAAAAAATCATTCAGCTTATGCTGTAAGTAAGTTTAAATCAGAAATGGAAGTTTGGCGAGGTATACAGGAGGGACTAAAAGCTGTTATTGTAAATCCTTCGGTAGTTATTGGTCCGGGATTTTGGAATTCAGGAAGCGGATCGTTGTTTACCAGAGCTGCTAAAGAAACGAAATATTATACTACCGGTAAAACTGGTTTTGTAGATGTTCGGGATGTAGCTAGAGCTATGGTAGAGCTCATGGAAAGTGATATTTCTGAAGAGCGGTTTATTTTAAACTCAGAAAATGTAAGTTATAAAGATTTGTTCAGCAAAGTTGCTGCAGCAATGAATGTAAAGCAACCCAAGAAACCAGCAACAAAAAAAATGTTAAAAACAATAAGCGCATTAGAATACCTAATGAGCGGCCTGGGTCTAAAAAGAAGAGAATTAACAAAAGACGTGGTAAGGGCAAGTTTTTCAGAATCGAACTATTTGAATGAAAAGATAAAAAAAGCTTTAGGGTTTAAGTTTAGATCAATAAAAGACAGTATTGAGGATACTACAGAAAAATATAAGAAAGATTTAACAATAAGCTAATTCAGTAAGTTAAGAATTGGTGTTTATTGCGAAGAAAAATATAAAATTATGAGTAAAGGAAAAATAAAGAAAAGCAAGAAGGGGAAGAAAAAATCCGCTGGGTTAAATAAAAAGCAACTGATCAACATGATTATGGGTTTGTTTGCGAACAATCCGAATAAAACGTTTAATTATAAACAGATATCAAAGCAGATTAATATAACCGATCTGGCCACAAGAAACTTAATTACAACAATACTTTATGAGTTGAGAGATTATGGTTCTTTAGTAGAAACTTCAAGAGGCAAATTTAAGTTGGTTCAACAGGGAGGATATGTAACAGGAACAGTTGAATTAACTATGCGAGGAGCAGGTTATATCATTTCCGAAGAAACGGAAGAGGATATTTTTGTTACGCAATCGAATTTAAACCATGCGTTAAATGGCGATACAGTTAAAGTATATCTGTATGCCAAAAAGCGTGGTAAACAACCGGAAGGCGAAGTTGTAGAGATTTTGCATCGTGCCAATGAAACTATTGTTGGAGTAATAGAAATATCAAAAACATTTGCATTTGTTGCTGCAAATACGAAGCAAATGCCTTATGACATATTTATTCCTTTGGGAAAGATTAACGGAGCTAATAATGGAGATAAAGTAATTGTAAAAATAACAGAATGGCCTGAAAAATATCGAAATCCATTTGGTGAAATTATACAAGTTCTGGGGAAACCAGGTGATAATGAAACAGAGATGCATGCTATTCTTGCAGAGTTTGATCTCCCATATGATTTTGATAAAAAGGTTGAGGAAGCAGCTAACAAAATACCGGATAAAATTACAGACAAGGATTATAAAGAACGAAGAGACTTTAGGGATATTCCTACCTTTACAATTGATCCAGCCGATGCAAAGGATTTCGATGATGCATTATCTATACAAAAATTAGGTAATGGTAACTGGCAGGTTGGTGTTCATATTGCAGATGTTACGCACTATGTAACTCCGGACACTATTGTTGAGCATGAGGCATACGAGCGAGCAACTTCGGTATATTTGGTAGATAGAGTAGTTCCTATGATTCCCGAAAAGCTTTCTAATGAAATATGTAGTTTGCGACCAGATGAGGAAAAACTTTGCTATAGTGCAGTTTTTGAATTGGATAACAATGGAGATGTGCTTGATCAATGGATTGGCAGAACTGTAATTAAATCGGATAAACGATTTGATTATGAGCAGGCACAAGCCATAATTGAAGGCGGCGAAGGAGATTTTAAGGAAGAACTGTTGCTTTTAAACGACCTGGCACAAAAGATCCGAGCCAGAAGATTTAAAAATGGAGCCATTTCATTTGAGCGCGTAGAAGTGAAATTTAATATCGATGAGAAAGGAAAGCCTCTGGGTGTTTTCTTTAAGGAACATAAAGAATCGAACCAGTTGATTGAAGAGTTTATGCTTTTAGCGAATAAACGGGTTGCTGAATTTATTGGGTTAACAAAGAAAGGTCAACCTAAGAAAACCTTTGTATATCGTATTCATGAAAAGCCAGATCCTGAGAAGTTAGAAAAGTTCGCAAAATTTATTCATCGTTTTGGATATTCCATAAATACCACCGGACAGAAAAATATTACTACATCGATAAACAATTTGTTAGATGAGGTACAAGGTAAGAAAGAGCAAAATGTGATTGAAACTTTAGCAGTAAGATCCATGGCAAAAGCGGTTTATTCTACGAAAAACGTTGGCCACTATGGCTTGTCTTTTCCATATTATACGCATTTTACCTCGCCAATTCGTCGATATCCGGATATGATGGTACATCGATTATTAACTGAATATATGGATGGTGCCAAGAGCAAGAATAAGAACAAGTACGAAGAAATGTGTAAACATGCTTCAGATATGGAGAGAAAAGCAGCTGAAGCGGAGAGAGCTTCAATAAAGTATAAGCAGGTTGAATTTATGAAGGATCATATTGGTGAAGAATTCGATGGCATTATATCTGGTGTTACAGAATGGGGGCTGTATGTAGAATTAAATGAAAGTAAATGCGAAGGGTTGGTGCACATTAGAGAGTTAGATGATGATTACTACTTTTTCGATGAAGATAATTATTCTATTATTGGTAAACGAAATAAAAAGACTTACCAGCTGGGCGATCCGGTAACGATTAGAATTGTGAGAGCCGACCTGGAGAAAAAACAGTTAGATTATACATTAGCGTAACTCGTTTTGTTCGAATATTTTTGTACAAAGGTCAATCTTATGGTTGACCTTAACTTATATCGCCGTACATCGCCAGACAGAATTTTAGAAGAATATAGTCGAAAAAGCTTGCCAAAATTAAAATTGTTCTTTATTTTCGAATATCAAATTTAAAATATTCGAAAAATGATCAAAGAACATATTCTTAAAAAACAAAAAGCAATTAAATATAAGATTGTTGGAATAGCTTCCGATGTATTTAGCAAATTCGGGTTTAAAAAAGCAACTATGGAAGATATTGCTAAAGCGGCAGGAATGGGTAAAAGTTCTATTTACTATTACTTTAAAAGCAAAGAGGAAATTTTTGAAGCGGTTGTTAAAAAAGAGGCTGCAACATTAAGTGTAGAGTTAGAGAAGAAGGTGATTAATGTTCATGATGATCCCAAAGAGAAAATTCGCAATTACGTCTTTATTCGAATGAAATATCTTAAAGAGATGGTAAATTTCTATGAGGCTTTAAAAAATGATTATTTGGCTAACCTGGCATTCACGGAACGTATTCGAAAAAAGTATGATAGAGAAGAACAAGATACCATCAAAAATATTCTTGAGGAGGGCGTAAATCAAGGTATTTTTAAAGTAAATAATACAAAATTTGCAGCAATGGCATTAGTTACGTTTTTAAAAGGCCTGGAAAAAACAATGATTATTGATGAGGAGATGGACATGGATGGTTTAGAAAAGAATTTAGATGATATTCTCCATATTTTATTTTACGGAATGATTAAATAAGGTAATTATGTTAAAATCCTTTCTTACTATCCTTTTATTGTTTGTTGCTTCTATTTCTTTTGGTCAGGAGGGAACACTGAATTTAGAGGATTGCAGACAAATAGCATTGCTTCATAACAGAAAAATAAAAATGGCCGAGGAGGATAAACTCATGATGAGTTCTATTTACAAATCTGCCAAAACACAACACTATCCAAGATTTGGTATAAATGGAGGATATTTAAGAACGAACCGAAAATTTAGTTTGTTACAGGACGATCTGTTTATACCAATTATTCCCAGTGAAGCAATAGTTAACGGGCAATTTGATCAGACCGTTTTTTATTCAGATCCCGATCTTATGCGAGAAACGTTTGAAACCGGAGAGATGTTTGGTCAACCCTATCCACTTACAGATCAGAATGGGGATTATATTTTTCAAAACTATGCATATATACCTAAAGAAGAAGCGGAAGTAGGATTTGAGAATATTTTTATAGCAAATTTTGGGATGACTCAACCCATTTATATGGGAGGGAAGATCCGTCAACTAAATAAGCTTGCTGAGCAAGGAGAGGAGTTATTTAAAAATAAGAAAGAATTAACCAAGGCTGAGGTTATTATTGAAACTGATAAGAAGTATTGGCAGGTTATATCATTAAAAGAAAAGGTTAAGCTAACAACAATTTATAAACAAATGATTGATAGCTTATTAATAGATCTTAATAATATCTATGATGAAGGGATTATCACACGAAACGAGATATTAAAAGCCAGTGTTAAGCGCAATGAAGTGGAATTAAAACTATTAAAAGCAACAAATGGATTACACCTGGCACAAATGGCCCTGAATCAAACCTTGGGTTTTCCTTTGGATACCACTATTAATTTATCAGATTCTATAACCACTCAAAATAATTTTGGACAGGCTTCGGGCTTGACACAACAAGCATTGGAAAACAGACCTGAAATTGAAATGGTTAGTTCAACCATTAAAATTGCACAGTCTGCTGAAAAATTAATGCGATCAAGATATCTGCCTAATATTGGTTTAACAGCAAATTACTTCTTTATGAATCCTAATCCTTACAACGGTTTTGATGAAGAGTTTGGTGGGGATTGGAATGTTGGTGTTGTGGTAAATATTCCTTTATGGCACTGGAACGATAAAAAGCATACCTTAAATGCGGCAAAACATAAAACAAACTCTTTAAAGGAGAAATATAACGAAGCACAGGAGTTGATAACGCTGGAAGTGCAGCAAGCACTCTTTAAATGCCAGGAATCGGAAAAAAAAGTTGAACTCACGCGCACTTCTTTAAAACAATCAGAAGAGAATTTGCAAATTACTCAAGACAGTTTTAATGAAGGAATGGTAAATACAACTGATTTGTTAGAAGCACAAACCATGTGGCAAGAGGCTTATTCTGAGTTTATTGAAGCTAAAACAGAACAAAAACTTTGCGAATCAGAATTATTAAAAGCAACCGGACAATTGAATTATTAAAGAAATAAAGCAATGAAGAAATATTTTATCTTTTTGTTGACAACCATATTACTTAATGTTAGTTGTGTAAAACAAGAACAGAGTGGTAAAGAAGTTACAAACAAGATCCCCGTATCGGTATCTAAATCTATCGAAAAAAAGTATACACCAGTATTAACTTTTTCAGGGACAGCTTATGCTAATAGGGAGGCTAACCTTGGAACTGCAATTCCGGGACGAGTGGAAAAAATCTATTTTGATGAAGGACAGAAAGTAAATAAAGGAAATAAAATTGTTGAACTCTCATCAGAACTGTATGTGCAAGCATTGATTGAAAGAAATACCTTGAAAAAGGATTTTGACAGAGTAAGCAGATTAAAAGAAAAAGGAAGCTTGAGTCAGCAGGATTACGATCATGTAAAAGCAAAATATGACGCTTCTGTAGCAAAAACTGAAATGATGAAAAAAAACTCCGAAATTAGGGCTCCATTTTCAGGTGTTATAGTAGATCATATAGTAAATGAGGGTGAAAACTTTCTTTTTGCACCAAGTCTTAAACCAGGATATTCCATGACCTCAGGAATAGTTAAACTCATGCAACTTGAAATTCTGAATGTCGAAATTGATATTAATGAAAAAGATATTTCCAAAATTCATGCGGGTCAGGATGCGAAAATTGTTTTTGATGCCTATCCTGATAAAATTTATCATGGCAAGGTACAAATGATTGATCCGGTGTTATCCACTTTATCCAGAACAGCCAAAGCAAAAATTCAAATCAAAAATAAGGATTTAACAATAAAACCAGGAATGTATGCTAATGTAAGCATTAAGTTACCAGAAAACCAAGCAGTTTTTGTTCCTAACGAATCAATTTATCGTCAGCCAGGCACAGGTAACGATTTTGTTTTTGTCATTAAAAATAATGTGGCTTATAAAACGAAAATAGAGCGATTATATACGGTTGAAGATGTGGTTGCGGTTAAAGGATTGGAGGCTAACAAGACCATAGTGGTTGCCGGAAAAGGCAAGTTGAGTGATGAAATGGAAGTTGAAATCAAAGAAAAGTAAAATCTGAAAGAAGTTAAATCATGAGATTACCCAAAATAACTGTAAACAGACCTGTTGCAACAGCCATGGCGTTTTTGGCGGTACTGCTATTTGGATTCGTTTCATTACAACGCCTACCGCTCGATATTATGCCTGAGATGGAACTACCAACGTTAACAATTATGACAGTTTATCCCGGAGCGTCAGCCGAAGAGGTTGAGGAGCAGGTTACCAAAGTGCTGGAAGAAATATTAGCTGGGACGGAAGGTTTAAAAGATATCACCTCCGATTCGCAAGAGAATATCTCTTTTATTGCGTTACAATTTGACTGGGGTACTAATATTACCAATGCAGCAAACGATGCACGTGATTTAATGGAGCTTACCAAAAGAAAGCTACCTGATGATGCCGAAAATCCAATTATCTACAAGATTAACTCTTCGCTTTTTCCTATTCTGGTGTATGGTGTTACTGCCGATGAAAATTATTATGGTATTAATAACATTATTAAAGATGATATTGTTAGTCCTTTGAAGAAGGTTAAAGGCGTTGGTTCAGTAGTTTATATAGGTCAGCCCGAAAGGGAAATAAAAGTGAATGTTGATCCAAAGAAAATATCAGCATATGGAATTTCAGTAAGTCAGATTTCGACTATTCTTAAAGCAGAAAACATTACTATACCTGGTGGTAATATAAAGGTAGGAATAAACGATTTTGCAGTTAAAGTACCCGGAAAATTTGAGAGTTTACAACAAATCGAAAACATTAATCTAATTAATTTTAATAGCAGAATTATAAGATTAAAAGATGTAGCTATGGTTAAAGATGGCTACAGAGAAAAAGATGAGTTTGCCAGATCAAAAGATGGATTGGGAGTTGCTTTGTTAATTCAGAAGCAATCCGGTGTGAATACCTTGGAGGTTGCCAATGCCATTCGAAGTAAAATGGCAGAAATAGAAATGGAGCTACCAAAGGATATGGAGGTATTTGAAATAATGAATACCGATGAACTAATTGTAGAATCTATTGATAATTTAACAGAAACACTTTGGTGGGCATTATTATTCGTGATAATTGTAGTATTTGCTTTTTTGCGAGAATGGAAATCGAGTATTATCGTTTTACTCACCATACCATTTTCTTTGATTATTGCATTTATAGTGATGTTTATTATTGGTTATACCATTAATATCTTTTCGTTAATGGCTATAGTCATTGCCATTGGTATGGTTGTGGATAATGCTATTGTTGTACTGGAAAATATTACCCGGCACATAGAACAAGGATCACGTCCTAAACAAGCCTCAATATTCGGATCCAGTGAAATGGGAATGGCCATAACAGCTTCAACAGCAACTACACTGATGGTTTTTATTCCTATGATATTTGTCGGTGGTGTTGTTGGATTGTTATTTAAACAATTGGCTATTATTACTTCGGTAACTATGGTAGCATCATTAATAACTTCGCTATCATTAACTCCAATGATTTCGTCAAAATTACTGAAAGGTTTAACGCAGGAAAGAAAAAAGAAAAAACGGACAAAACTTTACCAATGGTCAGAACAGCAGTTTGTTGTGTTAGAAAATTACTATTCCAAAACATTAAACTGGGCAATACATCATAAGTTGATGACTATAACGCTTGCTATTGTGATTTTTGTAATAACACTCATTATCGGTAGAAATATGGGATCAGATTATATCCCTGCTTTTGATGCCGGTGATATTTCATTGGTTTTTGAAACGGAAGTAGGAACAAGTGCTAAGGAAACCGATCGTGTAGCACAAGAAGTAATGGATATATTTATTGAAGAGGTTCCGGAAATGGCTCCTGGTTCATTATCATCTATAACAGGTCAAACGGATGGAGGAACACTAAAATCCGTTGGGTTTGCCGAAGGGAAAAATGTGTGTACAGTAATTGCTCACCTGGTATTACCAGACGAACGCGAGCGTTCTGCTATTGAAATTGGCGAGGTTTTGCGTAACAGAGTCGCAGAGATTCCCGAAATCAGCAAATTTCATATTACCGCTGGTAGTATAATTTCAGAGGCCATAACAGGAAGTGTTAAACCCATAGAAGTTGAAATCAGTGGAGATAACTACGAAGATATTAACCAGTTTGCTAGAAAGCTTTATGCAGAAATGATGCAGATTAAAGGTTTAACAGATATTCAATCTACTATTGATGACGGAAAGCTGGAAGTTCAGATTCACGTTGATAAGGAAAAAGCTTCCGCACTGGCGCTGAACACAGCGATGATTGCTTTACAGGTTCGTCAGAGCATTTATGGTGCCGAGGCAGGAAACTTTACTGAACAAGGAGATGATTATAAAATAAATATTCGGTATGCACCTGAGCATAGAAAAAAAATAGAGAGTATTGAAAATATTGTGATAACCAATTTACGTGGTAATCAAATTCCAATTTCTGCGGTGGCAGAAATTAAAATGGGAACCGGTCCAATGACCATAAAACATAAATCGCAGCAAAGAATTGTTAAGGTTATGGCCAATTTATTGAATATTTCATTAGGCGAAGCAGCTGATCATGTGCAAGAATTAATAAACTCTATGGATATTCCCGACGGTGTCGAAGTAGATTTGGAAGGACAAATAACCGAGCAAGGAGAGTCATTTGCAGATCTATATACGATTTTGATTATCGGAGTTTTACTAGTTTATATGGTAATGGCAGCTCAGTTTGAATCATTAAAAGATCCGTTTATTATCATGTTTGCCATTCCGTTTACCATTGTAGGTATAATTCTGGCATTTTTTATTACAGGAATTACGCTTAGCGTAACAACGTTTATTGGTGTGATTATGCTCATGGGTATTGTGGTAAACAATGGAATTGTGCTTGTTGACTATACAAACCTATTACGAAAAAGAGGGTTAGATTTAACAAGTGCTATTTTAGAATCGGGAAGATCAAGAATGCGCCCTGTTTTAATGACCTCTTTTACTACCATGTTGGGTATGTTACCTATGGCATTAAGCAAAGGTATGGGACGTGAAATGTATTCTCCTTTAGGGGTAACTATTATTGGAGGATTGCTCGTTTCTACAGTAATTACACTTATTTTGGTGCCAACAATTTATAGTATATTCCATGGTAAAAAAACAGTTTAGTAAGATCTAACGAATAATTGATAGCTTTATGAAAATGATATATGCCACATGCAATGTAAGTATTCGCGAAACTTTAATAAAGATGCTTGAAGATAATGATGTTAAGGATTATCAAGTAATAGAGCAGCTTACAGCAAAAAGTGTAAAAGGAGACCCACGATTTAATACAGCGGTTTGGCCAGGATATAACTCAGCTGTTTTTATCCAGTTTTCTGATGACGAAAGGGCAAAATTTATTATGCAAAAAATTAAAGAGTTTAATCAAAAAGCATTTAATGATAACGAGTTAGTTACTGCATGCTCCTGGACTTTAGATGATTATTTTTACGAATGATAATTCTTAATGTGCCACAGTTCGGAAATTTTATTATCTTGGTAATCGTTAAAAACCAAAACAAATTATTATGAAAGCTAAACTATTTTTAATTTCTCTTTTTGTTGGATTATTTTTTTCACCTCAGCTTAAAGCTCAAGATGCTGATAACATTAAAGGATATTGGTTAACACAAGATGGCGATTCTCAGGTAAAAATCTTTAAAGCAACAAATGGTAAATATTATGGTGAGATCGTTTGGTTAGAAACGCCTAACGAAGAAGATGGTACGCCAAAACTGGATAAAAACAATGAGAATGAAAAATTAAGAAAAGAACCAGTAATGGGGTTGAGACTTTTAAAGGGATTTAAATATGATGAAGGTGATAAAGAATGGGTAGATGGTACTATATACGATCCTAAAAATGGTAAAACCTATAAATGTTACATGTGGTTTGATGATGGAGATGATGTTACACTGCATGTTAAGGGATTTATTGGATTTTCCTTACTGGGAAGAGAAGTAGAATGGATACGTGAAGATAAATTAAGAGAATAATTTGAATACAACATAAAATAGAAAAAGTGGCACATCAACTTGTGCCACTTTTTTATTACTTCATATTATTTATAAACAGGATAGGGTTCGTGTTTTGGGAATGTTTGCGGATTTTCTTCAATTTTTTTCATGAGATAATCAACCGCTTTCATTAATTGTGTGTCATAACCTTCTGACATTTTTTTAGAGTCAATATCTATTTCAATATCGGGTTGAACGCCTACATTTTCAACAACCCACTCACCTTGTTTATTATATATTCTATAATCAGGGGCTGTTAGTCCTCCACCGTCTATTAATCTCATAAACATCGATACACCAACTAGTCCACCCCATGTTCTGGTACCAATCACAGGCCCCATGTTATTTAACTGGAATTCATATGGAAGCTCATCACCACCAGATCCCGCATATTTATTGGTTAAACAAGCCATATGTGCATCCACGGCAAGTGCTGGAATCATCTGATCTTGCGAATATCTGCGAGTCCAATAACCATGTGGCTTTTTCTGTAATCTTTGTAAAAAGATTTCAGGATCTAATCCACCGCCATTAAATCTACCATCCAGAATGATACCTTCTTTCTTGGTTTGTGAATAGAAATATTTTGGAAAATCTGTTGCTGATCCATTATAAGTGTCAGGCATATAGATATAACCAATTTTACCTTTGGAGGCTTTCTCCACCGTCTTACGATTTTCTTCAAGCCATGCCATATATCTCATAGTTCTTTCACTTCTTGCAGGTTCTACAACAACTTCTCTAGCTCCAGATAAAGTTGGTTTGGAATTAACAGTTAAGGTAACTTGTTGGCCTGCTAATCCAACGAAATAACTATAAATGTTTTGATCGGTACTAACTGTTTGGTCATTTACTTTTAACAGATATTCACCTTCGGAGATATTCACACCGGGTTTAGCCAATGGAGGCCATACCTCCCTCGACCAGTCAGGTTCTCCATAGATTTTATCAAATTGATATAATCTGTTATTGTTGTCTGCTTTCCAGTCTACACCAAGCATCCCAACATTAACATAGTCTGCGTTTCTTTTCGAATCGCCTCCATAAACATAGGTGTGTGAAGTGTTTAGTTCACCAATTAGTTCACCAATTAGAAAATTAACATCAGATCTGCAGGTTGCTCGCTTAATCAATTTACCATATTTTGTTTTCATAGCATCCCAATCTAAGCCATGCATGTTTGGTTCGTAGTAATAATCTCGTTCCAGGCGCCATGCTTCGTTGAATATCTGAGTCCACTCTGCAACTGGGTTATACCAGAATTCTAAGTCACTTAAATTTAACTTCTCATCTTTTAGTTTTTTTGTAGTAATTATTCCAACCGTATTTTTTTGTTTGTAGACTATTTGATCACCAGATGCAGACATTTGATAATCATTAACTCCTTCTAGTACACTCGATTCTTTTTGTGTAATGAAATTGTATTGATACAAATTCATCTGTTGCGGAACTCTGAATTCAAACTTATTAAAATCTCCATCTTCTTTATTTAAATAGAAAACGCTCGATTCGTTTACTGATAGTTCTCTGTAATTACCTCTGCTAAGCGGTAAAGATTCTACTCTATCTGCGATTCCATCAAAATCAATTCTAAGTGTTGTTTGTTTCTCTGGTTTATTCTGACCGCTATTTTCCTCATCGTTTTTAAAAGGAAGAATAGAAGGTCCATCTTTTCTTAATGTCAGAGCATAAATACCTGCAACATCTTTGTAAACCATTTCCCATTCTAAATCGCAATAGGTTGGGTTAAAGCGTCTGTTCGAAATGAATAGCAAGTGTTCACCATCCGTTTTAAAAATGGGTCCGAAATCGTGAAACAATCCATTACTAACACAATTTATCTGTTTATTAGCCAGAGAGTACAGATAGATTTGATACATATAACTATCATTCATTTTACTGTATGCAATATATTTGCTATCCGGTGACCAATTAAAATCAGAAATTGGCTTCTTATGAATGGACACATCTACATTTTCAAAATTGGCTTTATCAACTTTTGTAATAGTTTTTGTGTTAATATCAATATAATATAATGTTAAAGTTTGATCTGTATAGGCAATTTTCTTGCTGTCGGGTGACCATTTTAATGTATGTCTGTATCCGTCTTGATGATTGGTAAGCTTAATAGCTTCTGATTTACCATCAGGATTTACAATGTAAATTTCGTATTCCCCTGATTGATCAGATAAGTATGCTATTTTTTGACCATCTGGAGACCATACTGCACCTCGATCATGGGCCCCTGAATTATTCGAAAGATTTTTAACTGCTCCGTTTTCATAAGGGACCGTAAAAATTTCGCCGCGTGCATTAAGAAGCGCTCTCTTTCCTGAAGGAGAAATGGCGATTTCATTTATTTCTTCACTCACATCTTTCATATATGGGCGAGTTTCTTCCATGTCGGCTAGCACTTGTATGTCTACCTTATTATACTCTTTGGAGTTCACATCTAATAACCAAATGTCGCCGCCATTTTCATAAACGATTTTATCTTTACCATAGCTTGGTCGACGAATATCGTATTCTAAATGATTAGTAATTTTTTCAATTGATTCATCTTGGGTATTGTATGCAAATATGTTTAGAAATTTTTCGCGATCTGAGCTAAAATAAATTTTATCTCCAATCCACATTGGAATTCTATCAGTGCCTAAGAATTCACTAATGTTTTTTTCTTCATTGGTCTTAAAATCATAAATGTAAACTTCCTGAGCACGTCCTCCCTTGTATCTTTTCCAGGTACGATCTTCTCTGTTCGATTTGTTGAAAGCTATTTTAGATCCATCAGGAGAAAAGCTTCCTCTGGCAGCATCATACATAATTAATTCTTCAATACCGGTTCCATCTGGAGATATTAAAAAGATTTTAGTGTAACGACTTGAGCTGTTTCTTCCTGAAGTAAACATGATTTTATTCTTAACTGCATTCCATCCAATTACTTCGTCATAACCCGGATGAAATGTTAATCGGGTAATATTACCACCATATTTATTCATTACATAAACATCGCTATTACCATCATAAGATCCTGTAAATGCTATTAACTCTCCATCTGGAGAAAACTTTGGATGACTTTCCTGTCCATTATGAAAGGTGATTTTAGTAGCAATTCCTCCCTCAATGGGTACAGTCCACAAATCTTCACCACAAGAAAAAACAATGGTTGATTCGCTCACATCAGGAAATCTTTTAATTGGCTCCTGTGTAAAAGCAGAAAGGCTGAGGATCATCAAGATGATTAAAGAAATCATCGAGATAAATGTTTTTGTTAATTGTTTCATTGTTAGGTTTTTTATTTAATAGAATAATAAGTGTAAGGAAATCAAATTTATTAAATAGCTCACTGATTGTCAATTTAAAAGCAGATAATATTATTTATTTGATGATCTTATGATCAAAAGGTTTAATACTTTCGTGGCATTGTTTAACTTTGAGATTAGATATAATAATTGCTTGTATGAGTACTGAAATAATAAATAGAACAAAGGTATTTGTTAAGGAAAAACTCTCGGGAGATAGTTCTGGACATGATTGGTGGCATATTTATCGAGTTTGGAACATGTCGAAAAAGTTGCAAGAGAAAGAAGGGGGTGAGCTATTGGTTATCGAAATGGCAGCCTTGTTACATGATATTGCCGATTGGAAGTTTAACAGCACTGATGAAGAGGGTATCTTATTAATTCAAAAGTGGTTGAGCCAGGTGAACTTAGATCAAAGTTCAGCACAAAGAATAATTGAAATTATAAAAGATGTTTCTTTTAAAGGTGCAGGCGTAAAGGATAAGATGGTATCTATTGAAGGGAAAATTGTTCAGGATGCAGATAGGCTTGACGCCATTGGTGCAATAGGGATTGCAAGGACTTTTGCTTTTGGTGGTAAATTTGGAAATTCCATGCACGATCCTGAAAGTAATGCAGAAATGCATGCAAGTTTCAAGGAGTATAAAAAATCAAATGGTACCACTATTAATCATTTTTATGAGAAATTGTTGTTGTTAAAAGATCGCATGAATACCCAAACAGCAAGGAAAATTGCTTTGGAGCGGCATCAATATATGGAACATTTTCTCAAACAATTTTACAATGAGTGGGATAATGTAAAATAGTATGTTTAAATTAGAGTAAAGATTCATGCTCAATGAGAATTTTTATTCAATACATTACGGATTTCGTTAATCTATTCTTCCCCAACTTATGCGTTGTTTGTAATCATCACTTAGTTAATCAGGAGGAGTTGATTTGTACAAAATGCTTGTATAACTTACCCAAAACAAATTTTCATAAAACAATAGACAATCCGGTATCACAGCTCTTCTGGGGTAGAACTAAGGTTGAATATGCTACGGCATATTTCACATTTAATAAAGGGAGCAAATACCAGCACATGATGCATAAATTTAAGTATCATGGAAATAAAGAAATTGGCTATGTCTTAGGCAGGTCGTTTGGCAATCAGATACGAAGTAGTGTGTTTTCTGAAATAGATGTAATCATACCTGTTCCATTGCATAAGAGTAAACTAAAAAAACGTGGATACAACCAGAGTGAGTGGATTGGAAAAGGTTTATCAGAAGCATTACAGAAACCCTTAGATACAAAATCATTTATTCGCGCTGTAGCTACAGAAACACAAACCAGGAAATCACGATTTGAGCGTTGGAAAAATGTAGAAAACATTTTCAAAATAACCAGTACGGATTCATTAGAAGGTAAACATATTTTAATAGTAGATGATGTGGTTACCACCGGATCAACGTTAGAGGCTTGTGCCAATGTATTATTAGAGTTGGATGGAGTAAAAGTAAGTATAGCCACTTTGGCAGTAGCTTAATCGGGGAATTACTATTTCACAATTTCGCTAATTTACAAATTAAACCATATGGTTTCCCCAACGTTTCGAATCTATTTTAAATCCGGCTAAATCTAACACACGATTAGTAACCGTTTGTATTACTTCATCTATGGTTTTTGGTTTTGAATAAAAAGAAGGAGTCGCCGGACAAATGATCCCACCTGTAAGGGTAACAGTTTCCATATTTTTAATATGAATTAAACTATAAGGGATTTCTCGTGGAACTAAAATAAGTTTTTGTCTTTCTTTTAACATTACATCAGCTGCACGGGTAATTAAATCATCCGATGTGCCGCTGGCTATTCGCCCCAATGTTCCCATAGAGCAAGGGCAAATAATCATGGTATCATACTGAGCTGATCCCGAAGCAAAAGGCGCATAAAAATCGTTTGGTTCATAAATCTTAAATGGATAATCTTGGTAAGAAGTGTTTTCAAGCTCGTATTCCCAGATTTCTTTAGCGTTTTTTGAGAAAACCAGGCCAATATCAGCAATTTGATCTTCCAGTTTTACTAATTGATCTAGCAATTTTTTTGCATAAATTGAACCACTAGCACCAGTTATAGCTATAACTATTTTATGTTTTTTTGTCATTTTCCAAAATTTGCAATTTGATAATAAACAGCAAAAGTGAGTACATTGTTGTATTGTCCTCTATTTAGAAAAAATGTTTGATCTCCAGGGTGATCTCTTACTGGCAATATCGAGTAATTAAGTCGAACATTAAAATAGAAGTTTTTCCAAAACTCATATTCAACACCTGCTAATCCTGAAAATTCAAATTCATTAAAAGGAGGATCTGCCGGTTCATCACCTATTCCATCTTTATTTTCTGTGGATTTCTGCAAATATCCCAGGGCCAAACCAATATTTGCACTAAATTTTTCTAAAAACCGGTATTTCAAGAAAAGAGGCATTTCAATGTAGTTTAGCTTGGAGTGATAAAAGGTTACATCGTTTTCTTCCCATTTGCTACCTTTTTGAACATACTTAAGTTCAAGCTGAGCATCAACAAATTTGGTTAAATGCACATTGGTATAAATACCAAACGATACACCGGCTTTATTATATCCGCCTGATTTATCTCCGTCCAGCTGTGATGCCGATAGTCCCCCAAAAACACCACCACCAAATGTTTGAGCATTGACAAAATTATAGCAAAATAGAATTAAAACTATTATAAAATATCTTTTCATAATATGAAAATTTAGCATCGATTAAAAGTACAGAAAATATTTAAACTAAATTAAAATTAGCCATTAGAACTTATATATAAATAAAGATAAAAAGATATAAAAATATAATACTATAAAAATCATTGGATGTATCTGTATTATGTCTTATATTCGGGGAGTTTTAATCTAAAATTTATTAACCTATGAAAAAACTTTTACACCCCTTAATTTTTTTATTATTTTTTACTCCTGTAATTAGTTACAGTCAACTTGATGGTAGTGGAATAGCTCCAAATTTTACTCTTACAGATACAAGTGGCGTGTCTCATACATTATACGATTATTTGGATAACGGTAAAGTTGTTGTTCTTGATTTTTTTGCAACTTGGTGTGGTCCTTGCAATAATAATGCAGATGAAGTTGAAAGGGTTTGGCAAGATTACGGCCCTGATGGAGACAATACAATCATGATGTTTTTAATGGAATCTTCAAGTACTTCTAATTTCTCAGATTTACAAGGATTTATGTCTCAACACAACGTAACATGTCCAACATTCGATCAGTGTGAAACAACAGATGTTCCTTCAGATTATGAGGTGGGTTATTTCCCTACGTATTACATTGTTTATTCTGACCGTTCATATCAGCAAGTTTCTGGAGGACCTGACGAAATATATCAAGTTATGGTTGATGCTATTGGAGAAAACCCCGGATTAAGTTCTACAACTCATGATGCAAAGGTATTGGAGTTTGATGATCCTATAGGTTCGTTCTGCTCTGATTCAATACGTCCAAAAGTGACATTACAAAATTATGGAACAGAAACCTTAACTTCTGTTGATATTAAATCAATAATTGATGGAGATGTTAAAGATACATACAGTTGGACAGGTTCATTAGCTCAATATGAGATTGAAGAAATTGAGTTAGCCGATATTAAGAATATAGATGCAGGTGATCATACATTTACATTTGCTGTTGAAAGTCCAAATGGACAAGTAGATGATGAAAATTCTAATGATTCAAAAGATACACCATTTAAAATACTTAACGACGGAGCTATTATAACTGTTGATATTAATACAGATAGTTATCCAACAGAAACCAGTTGGGAGTTATTGCATGATGATGAGGTTTTTACTTCAGGAGGAAAGTTTAGTAGTGCAAATACAAAATATACTGAGCAGGTATGTGTATATTCAGATAGCTGTTATACATTTACTATTTATGATTCATATGGTGATGGTAATAGTAGCCAACCTGTTGAAATTTCGCTAAATGGATATACACTTGGTTCTATCACTGGTTTTAGTACTGGATATTCAGCAAGTGTAGAATTTTGTGCTGTAATACCAGCTCCGGTTGTTACCATTTCACCAGCTGATGGATCTACAGAAATCGTAAGAGATGATGACTTGACTCTTACATTTGATATGCCGGTAAGATTATTAAATGATGACGAGATAACTGACCCCGCATCTATTATTATACTTAAAAAAAGTGATAGTTCAGGAGATGATGTTTCATTCACGGCAAGTATAAATAATGACAATACTATAATAACAATTAATCCAGATGAAGTTTTAGATGCAAATCAAGATTATTATCTTGGTATTGAAGCCGTAGTTGAGAATGAATATGATATTCCGTTAGAACCTACTAGTTCAACCTTTACAACGGGTACTGTAACAGGAATTGAGTTTGATGCCTCAATTTACGAATTAAGTGTATATCCGAATCCTTTTAAAAATCAACTGAATATTTCTTTTACCACACAAGGTAGTTGTAATCCTGTTGTAGAAATATATAATCAAACAGGAATGCTCGTAAAAAAGATTCGTTTAGAAGACAAACCAGGCAATAATGTATACAATATAAATACAGAAAATATGCCAAATGGTATTTATTTCATGAATCTCAATTTAGAGGGAAATAATATTTCTAAAAAAATTGTGCTAATAAGATAGCACTATTTGTTATTAGATATTATATGCACCGGAAAAGCCCGGTGCATTTTTAAATTTAAAAATTATGAAGAATTTAATATTAATATTATTAGTAGTTACCTTAAATAACATAGCTTTTTCTCAAGTTATACCTTCTGTTCAGATCAAGACTTTGGATAATAAAATAGTTAATACACAAGAATTATTTAATGAGGAAAACCTGATTATTTTAAGTTTTTGGGCTACCTGGTGTAAACCATGTATTAAGGAACTCGATGCATACAATGAGAATATTATTGATTGGGCCGACGAAACAGGAGTTAAGCTAATAGCCGTTTCAATAGATAATACAAGAAGTATGAGTCGCGTTGCCCCATTTGTTAACGGCCGAGGATGGGGCAATATTCAGTTTTATTTAGATCCCAACGAAGATTTTAAACGTGCCATGAATGTTGTAAATGTTCCACATACAATACTTCTAGATGGCGATGGAAATATATTATGGCAACATACTTCGTATTCAGAAGGCGACGAATATGAACTTTATGATGTAATTAGAGAAAAAAGCGCGAATTAGTTATGGAGCAGCATAATTTTTTTAAGAGACTATTAATTTTAATTTTAGTAGTCTTTTTTGGTGTTCAGGTAAAATCTCAAAATAACGATGGGCAGTTTCATGGTAACTTCCAGGTCGATGCGCAGGTATATAGAGAGGATTCCGCGATTGGAGCACAGGTTCCTCCTGAGAAAATGGGATTAAATTCGTATGCCAATTTTACCTATACAAAAGGAAATTTTACAGCAGGTTTACGGTATGAGGGTTATATGAATACCTTGTTGGGATATGATGAAGAATACGATGGTGTTGGTGTACCTTACAGATATATAACATATAGAAACGACGAATTAGAAGTTACGGTAGGTAATTTCTATGGGCAATTTGGTAATGGTTTAATTTTTAGAGCATATGAGGACAAATCATTAGGATATGATAATGTGCTGGATGGAATAAAAATAAAGTTTAATCCCTATAAAGGGGTTTACTTAAAAGGATTTACCGGAAAACAAAGATTGTATTTTGAAACTGGACCAGGTATTGTTAGAGGAGTGGATGGCGAGTTTTTTATTAATGATATTTTAAGTTCATTATCGGAAATAAAATCGCAATTTATCTTGGGTGGAAGTTTTGTAAGTAAGTATCAAAAAGATGATAATCCTATATATAATCTACCTGAGAATGTAGGTGCTTTTTCTGGTAGATTAACTTTTATAAATGGAGGGTTTAATTTAAGTGGAGAATATGCTTATAAATACCCCGACCCTCATCCTGATGCAGTAGATATATATAATTACAATACAAAATATGGTGATGTAATTTTAATCAATGCATCATATTCTGCTTCAGGATTAGGTGTCTACCTAAGTGCGAAACGTGTTGATAATATGAGTTTCAGATCTGATAGAAATGCTACATTAAATAACCTTAATATAAATTATATCCCTACTATAACTAAAAATCACACCTATTCCTTAGCCTCTATGTATCCTTATGTTACTCAGTCAAATGGAGAAATTGGGGTGCAGGGAGAAATAATTTATAATTTCAAGAAAGGATCAAACATTGGTGGTAAGTATGGAACAAATCTAACAATTAACTTTTCACAGGTCAATAGTTTAAAGACAAAGAGAACAGCGACGTATGAAAAATATGAAACAGAATATCTGGCCGTAGGTGATGAGATTTATTACAGAGATATAAATGTTAAGATTCATAAAAAGATAAGCAGGAAGTGGAAAACTGATATTAGTTATTTAAACTTAAAATTTAATAACCATGTTCTAAAATTAGTACAGGATGACTCGGGATCTTCAAGCTTTGGGATGCTAGATGCTCACGTTGCAATAGCTGATATTACGTATAAATTAAAGCCAAGGCATTCTCTACGCATGGAGCTACAAGGTTTATTTACAAAGCAGGATAGGGGAAATTGGACTATGGGATTACTTGAGTATTCAATAGCCCCAACGTGGTTTGTTGCCGTTGCTGATCAATATAATTATGGTAATGATGAAGTAAAGAATCATTATTTTAATGTTGCGTTAGGTTATAAGAAAAAGGCAAACCGAATTCAAATAGGATATGGAAGACAAAGAAAAGGGGTAGTGTGTATTGGAGGAGTATGCAGGAATGTTCCTGCATCCAGCGGATTTAATATTTCAATAACAAGTAGTTTTTAAGTAAAGATATATGATGAAAAAACTGAAAATAATAGTAATAATAAGCATGGTTTTCATCTTTAGTTGTGATGATATAGAAGAACCTTTTATTGACGAGATGAAAACTGAATGTGGAGATGCAAGTCTTCCAACTCCAATAAAACAAATTTTAATTGAAGAATTTACCGGACATAAATGTGGATATTGCCCAGATGGGGACAAATCCATTGAATTGTTAAAAGAATTATATTGTGACCATCTTATCCCGGTTTCAATTCATACGGGTGGATTTGCAGAGATTAATTCTTCTGGTAAATATACTTATGATTATCGAGCTGAAGATGGCTTAACAATAAGTAATTACTATGAGCCAACAGGTTTCCCCAGTGCATTAATCAACCGAAAGGAATACGACGAAGGATTAATGCTAGATAATACGTATTGGTTAACTATCGTATCAGAATTATTGGAGCAGAAACCCGTCGCTGATATACATATAAATTCAAATTATAGCTCAAGCGAAAGAGAACTGAAAGTTGAAGTTGATATTGTGTTTTTTAAATCTATAGATGAGAGATTAATGCTTTCAGTGTATTTTATTGAGGATTCAATTGTATCGTGGCAAAAGGATTATTCATTGGAAAGTGAAAACCAAGATGTGGAATTTTATCCTCATAATCATGTGTTTAGAGACGGAATCAATGGAGCATGGGGAGAAGAAATCTTGAATGGACAAGTTAATTCAAATGATGTGAAAAGCAAAACCTATATTTATACGGTTAATTCAGAATGGAATGTTGAAAATTCAAGTTTAATCGCTTTTGTATATCAGAGTGAAACAAAGGAAGTTTTGCAAGCTGCACAAAGTAGTATAATTAATTAGATAACTGAAAACAATACTAAACTAAAATTAGTAATTTATTATCCAAATGAAAAACGGCTGCCTTAATGAAGCTGCCGTTTTTTGGTTATTCTTTCATAAACTTTTCAGATTTAACTGGAATACCATCTACCTCAAATGACCAAATGTAAATTCCCGGTTTGAAATCCGAAACATCAATCTCTAAAGTATTATCATTATTACTTGTTTTTATACTTTTCACCTTTTTACCAACCAAATCATAAACCTCTAAACTGCAGTTGGATGCATTTATCCGATCATAGGTAATATGAAGAGTATTACGCACCGGATTTGGATAAGCTTTAATAGATTCTTTAATTGTTGATAATTCTTGAATGCTAGTTGTTAGAATATCATAAGTAATGGTTACAGATGCTGAATCTGAATCATTTTTATTAATAAAGAAGGTATACATAATTTCTGTTATTCCTGTATTCCCATTAGGTGTAAGGGTACTATGAAAATCCTTGATCGTATCTCCTGCATTAACTGTTAAATAATTTGTAGATTGACTAGTTGCGATATCAAAACAACTATTCCAGCAATATAAAGCTGAACTGCCTGTAGTAAATTGTTTTACATATAACTTTACAAAAACATCCTTGGTTACATCTGATATATTCTTTATGTATAAAGGAACTTCAATGTCTGATGTGTTATCCGAGGTAGCAATTAAAATGGTGTCATTTACAATTGCTGATCCGTCTGCTTTTTTTATTTCTAAACTTTGGGAATAGATATATGAATTGGTTAATACTCCAATTATTAATAATAGTAAAAAATTTTTCATAAATACGATTTTAAAAGTTAATCAATAGGGTGTTATTTCGTGTCAAAAATATAATTTATATTCTAAAAAACGACTTGTTTGTCTTTTTTATGTATGTGTAAATTAAGATTAATTAGCAAACTTTAACATTTTTACTGCGTATAGTAGGGTATAGTTTTTGTTATTTTGTATATTAGATAACAATAAAGCCCCTTGCGTATGAAAAAATCTTTACTCACAATATTATATATCCTGTGTATAATACCACTTTTTGCATCTCAGCAAACGAATTCTCAAAATCCCTTTGATGGTGCATCTTCTGATTCAACAAATATTTATGAAATTCAGAAATTAAAGTTGTATCCAAATCCGGCAAATGATTATTTAACGGTAGAATATGATGTTTTATATATTAAAGAGGCAAAGTTTCAGATTTACAATTCTATAGGATCAGTTGTTTACACCAAAACATTGAAAGAAAAACAGGATAATCTAAGAATTCAGGTGAGTGAATACAAAAGTGGTTTATATTTTTGCTCATTGCAAATTGATGGAAAACTGTTAAATACACGAAAGATATTGATCAATCACTAAAATATAACCTTACCTCATTAAAAAATCGGTTTATAGCCGATTTTTTTGTTTATAGATATTCATTTTTTAAAATAGTTATCAGTTTTTGAACTCCTGTACCGGCTTTTTCTTTAATAACTGTTAATCTATTATTAGAAGAGTAAACATCATTTGGGTCAATCAAAAATATCGGAATTCCATTAGGAGCATAATCAACCAAGCCGGCAGCTGGATAAACATTCAACGACGTTCCTATTACAACAAAAACATCAGCAGTTTCGCATATTAGCGCGGCATCATGAATTGCGTGAACCGCTTCTCCAAACCAAACAATGTGTGGCCTGAGTTGTGATCCTTTTTCACAGGTGTCGCCTAATTTAAGTTCCCAATGATCTAGTTCATAAATAAGATTTGGATTAGCTGTGCTACGGGCTTTTTTTAACTCACCATGAAGATGCAGAACGCTTTTACTCCCAGCTCTTTCATGCAAGTCGTCAACATTTTGAGTAATAATCTGCACATCGAAGTATTTCTCAAGTTCAACTAACCCTTGATGTCCTTGGTTGGGTTCTGCCTCAAATAATTTTTTGCGACGCTCATTATAAAAACGCAGGACCAACTCAGGGTTATTTTCCCAGGCTTGAGGACTGGCAACTTCCATTACATCATATTCTTCCCATAATCCGCCCATTTCCCGAAATGTTCGAATACCACTTTCGGCACTCATTCCTGCTCCTGTAAGCACAACTATTTTTTTCATATGCTAGTTTTGAATGTAAAATAGCAATTATACATCGGATTTAAAAGAAGTTTTTATTTTAATCGAATTATCAAAATATTGCCATGAATTTTTAGTATTTTAGCGAATGCTTTAGTAAACAACAAACCCCTGATTTACTGTTAAATAGAATTATGATTGATTATAGTACCGTACAACGAATAATCGATACTGCTGAAATTACCGAAGTAGTTCAGGATTTTGTTAATTTAAAAAAACGAGGGGTTAACTATTTAGGTTTATGCCCTTTTCATAACGAAAAAACACCTTCGTTTACAGTTTCTCCATCAAAAGGAATTTACAAATGTTTTGGATGTGGGAAAGGTGGAAATGCTGTAAACTTCATAATGGAACATGAGCATCTGAGCTACCCTGAAGCATTAAAATATCTTGCTAAAAAATATAACATTGAGGTTGTTGAGAAGGAATTAACACCTGAGGAGATTAAGGAACAAAATGAACGGGATAGTTTATTAGTTGTAACAAAATATGCTAATTCTTATTTTCAGGATAAACTTCATAATAATACAGACGGGAGGGCAATAGGTTTAAGCTATTTTAAAGAGCGTGGCTTTCGCGACGAAGTAATTAAAAAATTTGAGTTAGGGTACAGCCTTGATGTTCGGGATTCATTTACAATTGCTGCCAAGGAGAAAGGATATAAAATTGAGTTTCTCGAAAAAACAGGTCTTACCATTGTAAAGGATAATGGAGTTTATGATCGGTTCAGAGGACGTGTAATTTTCCCAATTCATAGTCTTTCGGGAAATGTGATTGGTTTTGGAGGCCGAATACTAAAGAAAGATGCAAAAGCTGCAAAATATCTCAATTCGCCAGAATCGGATATTTATCATAAAAGCAGAGTGCTGTATGGAATGTATTTTGCCAAGAAATCGATAACCCAATTAGATAAGTGCTATTTGGTAGAGGGTTACACCGATGTTATTTCTATGCATCAGTCGGGAATAGAAAACGTGGTCGCATCGTCCGGCACATCATTAACAGTTGAGCAAATCAGGTTAATTAAACGGTTTACACCAAATGTTACCATAATTTATGATGGCGACCCCGCAGGAATAAAAGCTTCATTGAGAGGTATTGATTTGGTGTTGGAGCAAGGATTAAATGTTAAAGTTCTGTTGTTGCCTGAAGGTGAAGATCCCGATTCTTTTGCAAAAAGCCATAGCGCCTCAGAACTTGTTGAATTTATTGAAGAAAATGAACAAGATTTTATAACCTTTAAAACCCGCTTGCTTTTTAACGATGCAAAAAACGATCCTGTAAAACGGGCAAATCTAATTACAGATATTGTTCGCTCAATTGCAGTAATTCCTGAAACTATTGTAAGAACAGTCTACATTAAAGAGTGCAGCAGTATTCTTAATATTGACGAGAAAGTACTTTACGGTGAGATAAACAAAATTAGAAGAAGAAATTTTGAAAAGGAGTACAAGAGAAATATTTCACCGGATGAAAATTTTAAAACGGCCTCGCCAACAGTTCCTTCTTTCGTTGATGATGTTTATTCTGAGGCTCAGGAAAAAGAGATCATCCGATTACTGTTACACTATGCAGAAAATGTACTGTATACCTATCAGGAGGATAAGTATGATGAGCCGAGAAATGTTAAAGTTTCGGAATACATTATTAGTGAAATACTAAATGATGATTTGGAATTTAAAAATCTAATTTACAAGCAGATTTTTCAGGAGTATTTGGATGCACTTAACTCAGACAAAGCGTTAGATGATAAACATTTTATTTATCACTCCGATCCCGAAATAAGTAAACTTGCCGCTGATTTGCTGAGTACATCATACACATTAAGTAAGATTTTCAAGAAGGGCGGTGTGCATATCGAGACCGAAGATATGAAACTAAAACAAATTGTTCCTGAAACCATTATTGCATATAAAAGAAAGATTCTTGAAATTGCACAGAGTCATGTTAAAGAGAAACTCAAGGAGGCACAAAGTAAAGATACTTCATCAGAAGAATTCAATAAGCTTCAAAAGGAATTTATGCAAATTACTTCAGTTATTAATGCCATTTCAAAAGACAGAGGCTGGGTTGCTTTTAAATAAAAATCCGATTAAGCGAACTCAACCGGATCTTTAAGAAAACCAAACTAACTAACCTGCTAATTATTAACTAACCATTATTTCTGTTTTTTACTTGCTCGAAGTAGGACAGGCTGTGTTATCTTGTTTTTCGGATATGCTTTGAGGAAAGTAATGTTAGAAGAACCTGTCGCTACCCAAGCATAGTAATGTTAACTATATATTAATACTCAAAAATAAACAGAATATTGTTTACCAGTTAGTTAACGAAAGTTAAAAGGTGTTTAAATATATTAAGAGGAGTGTCTTTTTAAAGTAAACTCAATGGTTGTGCCTTTGTTGGGTTCGCTGCTGATTCGTATTTTACCACCATTTCGCTCAACAAATTCTTTACAAAGTATTAGCCCTAGCCCAGAGCCTTTTTCATTTGATAAACCAGGCGTGGTGTGATGCGTTTCTATTTTGAATAGTTTCTTAAGGTCTTCTTTATTTATGCCAATTCCAGAATCTTTTACCGAGTATTTCAAGAAATCACCATCTGTAGAACAGCTTATTATTATTTCCCCATTGTCAGGAGTAAATTTTACCGCATTGGAAAGTAAGTTTCGAATAATTGTTTTTACCATATTTTCATCGGCAAATACTTCGCATTGATCATTTATATTGTTAATTAAAGAAATATTTTTTGAATCGACTTTTCGTTTAATTAATTCGATGTTTTCCTTTGTTAGTGTGTCGAGATAAATTTGTTTAGGTTCGTATTTAATTTCGCCCATTTGACTTGAAGACCAGTCTAACAGATTTTCCAGTAAATTAAAAGTAGTTTGCGATAAACGGTTTAGTTCACCAATAAAATTCTTAGTTTGTTCTTTGTTATATTCTTCAAAATCATTAAAAATCAGATTTGTTGAACCTGCCAGAGTGCTAATTGGATTCCGGAGATCATGAGCAATAATTCTAAAAAATTTGTTTTTTGTTGCATTACTTTTGGCCAGCTCATCGCGATGCTTTTCAATTTCCTCTTTTTGTTTGCGTATTTCGTATTCTGCTTGCTTAAGTTTCGTAATATCAGAATCTATTGCTATTAAGTTTATGGTATTATCATCTTTGTCAACAACGTGTGTTAGTGTGGTTTGTGCCCATATTTCTTTCCCTTGTTTATTTGTGGTTTTGTATTCATATACAATCGATTGTTTGTTTTTCAGGCACGATTTTATTGCTTCCTGGATATTTGGATTATCACTTCCTTCAAGAAGGTTAATGTTTTTTTCTTTTACATATTCATCATACGTATATCCGTAAAGCCGGGTAAAGCCATCATTAACCCACTCCATGTTTCCATCTTTATCGAATATAGCAATGGCATTATCGGTTTCACTGGCAACTTTCGAAAGTTTAATTAACTCAACATTGGCCTTTTTCAGTTTTAGTGCCTGGTTGGTAATTTCCCATTTTTGTTTTTCTAATTCTTCGTTCTTTGCACTTATCCTTTCGTTCGCATCTTTTAAATGTTCTGCTTGTACCAGAATTTCCTCTTTTTGCATTAATATTTCCTGGGTACGTTCAATTACAATTTTCTCAAGTTTATCTTTTTCTTTTATTAAACGATAAGTATACAAACGAACAATAATAATAATTAGAATGATACCCAGAATTATATAACCTAATACTGCAGCAAACGTTCTGTACCATGGTGCAAGTATAGTAAATCTGAATTCGGTTACCGGACTTTCAATTTGATATTGAGTTTTAGCTTTTACTTTAAAAATGTAATCTCCTTCGCGGAGGTTGGTGTATTCTTTTTTAGTTTCTTTAGTCCAGGGCGACCATGTTTCATCGTTTCCTTCAAGAAAAAAGCTGTATTCATTTTGATCTTCGTCGTCGTAATAAGGCAGTGTATAATGAAATGTAAGAGAGTTGTCTTTAAACTCAAGTATATTATCCAAATCAATAATCTGATCGGTAATAATTTGATTCTTAAAAATAGAATGATTTGCATGTTCTGTTTTTAGATAATTTGTTCCACCAAAAATAAGCGAATCGCCTGAAAGTACTTTTCTAACCAGTGGTGGTTTTAAGTGAAAATAATCTTTTAAAAGTTTGGCAGAATACCTGAAAATGCCTTTGCTGGTTCCAAACCATCGCATGCTATCGGCATATGTGGTAACATAAAATGGCGAAATACGTGTATCAGAAAATTTGTACCAGCATAAAGTATCTACATCTTGTATTGATGAATCTCCATTCTCTTCCTGGAAAATGAACAAGGCAAAGCTATCGGTTTCTGCGATATACTCATAATCTTCTGTATAGCTAGAGAAAAGTAATTTGTTATTATACTCTGATATGCTAACAATGTTTTCAGAAGGCAAACCATCCTGAGTATCAAAAAAAGTAATTTTGAAATCTTTACTTAATGGGTTTTCTATCTTATATATTCCTTTATAAATAGCATTGACCCATAAGTTACCCTCTGTGTCTTCAATAATCTCTTTTATTTTATCGGTAATACCATAAGGCATTCCCATATCGGTCCATTGTTTGTTGTTATAATCTAAAAGAGCAATTCCGGTAGATAATGAAAGAAATAATTTTGTTGGATCTTTTTTATATTGGTAAATATCAAATATACCGCGATAATTGCTAATTTGTTTTGATCTGTTTTCTGTTATTTCATGTATTCCTGTGCTTGTTGATGTAAGAAGTTTAAGATGTTCAGATGATGGATGAAAATATTTATCACGATTATTTATTTTATGATATGTCTTCTCAAAGTTAACGTCTGGTTTGATGAAATATAAAAAGCCCCAAGATTGCTCAAATTTCCCTTCTACTTCTTTAAAGTTATTAACGGCATAGTATTCTTTACTTTTTTTCTTGTTCATGCAGTAAATACCCGAAAGCGTCGAGATATAGAAGTAATCATCTAGAGAAGCTACATCTGATATCGCTCCGTTTATTCCAATATTATCGTTCCAGAATCTGAAAGGAGATAATATATCAACCCTGCAAATCCCATTGGACAGAGCCATCCATAATGCCTGACCTTCTTCATAGTATAAATATTGAGCACTACTTACTATTCCTGTAGTTTTTTCATCTATTACATCAACTACATTCCATTCTGAATTAACTAAAAGTACAGCTCCTTCAATTGAGCTGAATGCAAATAAATTTTTGTTAATCTTAATGCCATGATAAAATGTATTCTGTAAAAAGTAATTGTTTAACCTCTTTGCATTTGCTGATAATTGGGAAAAAGGAGTAATTAAAGCATTATCTTTGTCATACAGAAATAAACCCTGTGTACGTGTGCAAATCAATAGTGTGTTTCCCAGATCACATATGGAGTGGATTCTTTTATCTGCAAAAAAGTTGCCTCGCTCAATTAAAACAAGAGAATCTTCTACAAGCTTTAACAAGCCATTGCCAATTTCCTGAACGTAGAATTCATTGTCCAGTTTAAAACTTAGATAAAACCGTTCATGTGTTTTCTCCCAGTAGTCGAATTGCTTATCTTTAAAACGGAAAATGTAGTTGTCTGTTAAAAAATAGACATCGTCGTTGATAATATGGGATTCCCAAATATCTCCAAAGTTTCTGTAATTTGAATCAATTAAGTGAGTTAACGATTGATAAGCTAAAATGCCGGTGTCATTTGGCACAAGTATCCCAATCTCCTCGTAGGCTCCAATAAAAATCTGATTGCTGGAGTCAATACTAATTGCCCTTACTGCAGAATTATTTGGCACATTGATTTCTCGAAATTCATTGCCATCGTATTCTAACAGGCTGCCCGAGTTGCCAAAATAAAAGACACCACGATTATCTTTTGCTATAACCCAGTTTTGAAAAGCTGCATTGTATTGTTCAGGAGAGTAATATTGTGAAAAGAGTAATCCTTTCTCTTGCGACACTAATACCAAAGAGTTAGAAACAATTAATATCAGAAGCGTAATATGTTTAGTTACTGTTTTCAGGATTAACTACTTTTTAAGTGATTTAGCTTTTCTAATTCTTCAATTACATCTTCTTTATACTTTCTTCCTATTGGTAATTCTGTATTTCCAATATCAATTCCGGATAAACTATAAGCATCAATTTTATCGGTTGAAACAATAAATGAGCGATGTATTCTTATAAATTTTTTATTTTCTAAAATGGTTTCGAAATAATTTAGTTGTTGTTTCGTAACAACTGTTTTGCATGTTGTTACTACTTTTACGTAATCCTTTATACTCTCAATGTAAAGTATATTCTTAAAATATACTTTAACCATTTTTTTGTTTTCCTTTAAGTATAAATACTCATCTGATACTTTTTTACTATTTTCAGCTGGGTTAAGCTTTTCATACACACGATTAACCGACTTTAGCAGTCTTTCAAACGTTATAGGTTTTAAAATATAGTCTTCAACATTAAGATCAAAACCATCAATTGCATAATTTTTATTTGCTGTAGTAAATATAACAGAAGGAATTGCTGGTAAGCTTTTCAAAAAATCAACACCCGAAATGTTAGGCATTTCAATGTCTAAGAATATAAGATCGACAGAGTTTTGCTTTAAAAATTCATACACAGGAATTGCACTATCGAATTTGCCAATGATTTCGATATACGGAATCTTTTTCAAATAACCTTCTAGTATAGTTATAGCTAATGGTTCATCATCGACTATAACACATTTTAGGTTCATAAGGCATTAATAATTAGACGGTTAGGTTAGTGTCCCAATTTGAATTAACGAGCAATTTATAAATTATTTTTAAAAAACAATAAACAAATGCAATAAAATTTTTGAATTATCTGAGCAAATTGCTTTTTAGGGGTAGAAACCAGCTATATATCTTTGTTTAAAAAATATATAAGATAATTAAACTAACTTATTACGAATTAAACCTTAAATTACATACTATGAAAAAATTTACTCTAATTACTTTAATCTTAATGCTTTTGGTGAGCTTTGGTGTTTTAGCTCAGAAGGGTTATGTGAACCCCGCAGCCAAGTATTGCGAAATGCTTGGCTATCGCTATGAGATTTCTTCTGCAAAGGCTGGTGGAGATGTCGGTATGGTGCATTTACCCGATGGTCGTATTGTTAATGCCTGGGATTTTTACAAAGGAAAAGTAGCAACAGAATATTCTTATGCTGCTCAACTTGGTTTTGATGTGGAAATAGAGGTCGTTAAAGAGAATGGATATACTGTTGAAAGACCTGTTTGTGTTCGTTCAAACAAAGGAATTGAAGAACGAATTCCTCTTTTAGAACTTATGAAATTAAATGGAGACGAACTTATTTCTGTAGTAAAAACTCCAGCTCCGGCGTACAGAGAAAATGCAACCGTAGAGCCTAGTTTTGAAACTGCAAAAAGTCTTCCTTCCGAGTTCGACTGGAGAAACTATAATGGACACACCTATATAGGTGAAGCACGCGATCAGGGAAGTTGCGGATCATGTTATTCTTTTGGAGCAGCTGCTGCTGCAGAAGGTGCATATAATTTTGCAACAGGAAGTTATGATGGTAACGTGGCAGATTTTTCTGAAGCATATATCGCTTTTTGTATTAGCGAAGCTTCTCCATATAGTAGTCATTTCGACGGTTGTAATGGAGCCGACTATGAATACTACGAATTAGAAGCTTTAACTGATCCGGATTGGGGTGCTATTCCTGAATCATACTTTCCGTACACAGATGCAAACAACGTGTCTTGTCCTTCAACTACATTAAATGCTCCTAAAACAGTTTTTCAATCTTGGCATAGAGTTCCAAGTACCGATGTGGATGCCATAAAAACAGCTATTATGACCTACGGCGTGGTTGATGCTGCAGTTTATGTTACCAACGACTGGTACGATTATACCGGAGGTGTATATACAGCAAATACCGGCTCTTGTAGCAATGGTGCTTACACCACAACAAACCATGCTATTTCATTGGTTGGATGGGGAACAGATGCAACATATGGTGATTACTGGATTTTGAGAAACTCCTGGGGAACAAGTTGGGGTGAAAATGGTTATATGAAAATAGCCGTTAATTCTGCAGCAGTTGACTGTGCTGTATGTTATATGGTTTATGAAAATATTCCTCAACCACCGGTTGCCGACTTTAGTGCAGACGAAACTACCATTCTTGCAGGTGCTACAGTTAATTTTACAGATAACTCTGCAAATAATCCAACTTCATGGTCATGGACATTTGAAGGTGGAACACCTTCTGCCAGCACTGCACAGAACCCTTCTGTAACGTATAATTCATTAGGTACTTATAACGTTTCCTTAACTGCTACCAATGCTGAAGGAACAGATACCGAAACAAAGACAGCTTATATTAACGTTGTTGATGAAATAATTAATTATTGTGAATCTGCCGGTAATGATTATTCGTATGAGTGGATTGCCGGAGTTCAGGTTGGTGATTTCTTAAATACTTCAGGCGCCTCGGGATATAGTGATTTTACAAATTTAACAGCAGACTTAACAGCTGGTGAAACATATAATATTACATTAACCCCAGACTTTAGTGGATCAACCTATGATGAGTACTGGAAAATATGGATTGACCTTAACCGCGATGGCGATTTTGATGATGTTGGTGAAAATGTTTTTGATCAGGGAGGAATGAGTAAATCAACTGTAACAGGAACAATTACTATTCCTGCAGGAACAGCTTCAACAACAACTCGAATGAGAGTTACTATGAAATATAATGGTGAACCTTCGGCTTGTGAAACTACATTCAGTTATGGCGAGGTTGAAGACTATATGGTTTATATTGGTGGAGGTGATAACGAAGCTCCTGCTGCTCCAGCAAATTTAATAGATGCTAATATTACCATGACATCAGTTGATTTGAGTTGGGATGCTGCAACCGACAATGTTGGTGTAACCGGGTATCAGGTTTACCAGAATGGTTCTTTAATTGCAACAACTTCAAACACATACTACAATGTAACCGGATTAAATTCTGGTACATCATATACATACTATGTTATTGCAGAGGATGCTGCTGGTAACGAATCTGCTCAAAGTAATACGATAAATATTACTACTTTGACTGATACGGAAGCACCAACTGCACCAACAGGAGTAGCAAGTTCAGGAATTGGTCAAACCGGTTTTACATTATCATGGAATGCTTCTTCAGATAATGTTGGTGTAGAAATATATAATGTTTATCAAGATGGAGCATATTTGAATAGTACATCAAGTACTTCATTGTTTATTTCGGGATTATATCCTGCAACTACTTATACATATTATGTAACTGCTGAAGATGCTGCTGGTAATGTTTCTGGTGCAAGCACATCAATTGATGTTACGACAACTGATGAAGTTATCGTTATTGAATATTGTGATCTATACGGCAGTAGTGATAGATTTGAATGGATCGATGTATTTGGATTGAATGATTTATACAATACTTCAGCTGGTGATGGTGGATATGGAGACTATACTCATTTATCCGCTAATGTTGCACAAGGTACAAGTTATACTGCTACCGTAAGTGCCGGGTACAAAAGAAGAACATATACTGAGTACTGGAATGTATGGATCGACTTCAATATCGATGGTGATTTTACAAGTGATGAAATCATACTGCAAGGTACTGTTTCAGATGGTTCGATTTATACTTCTACAGTCGATATTCCATCAACTGCAATAATTGGTCAGACCAGAATGCGCGTAGCTATGTCGGATGGAGGTTACCCTTCTTCCTGCGGTTCGTTTAGGTATGGTGAAGTTGAAGATTATTCCGTGAATATTTCAGCTAAATCTACTGTTGCAGAAAAAATGGTTACTGGTGGTAAGACATTAGGCAATGATACATTCGATAATATTAGAATTTATCCAAATCCTGTGAAAGATATCTTAACCATCGAAATTCCATTTGAACAAAGTACTATAAAAATTTACAGTGTTACTGGTGCAATGGTAAAACAAGTAGTATTAAATGGAGAAAAAATTATTGATGTTTCCGAATTATCGGACGGATTATACATTATTTCTGTTGAAGATGAAAAAGGTCCTATTACTGAAACATTTATAAAACAATAAAATATAAACTTTGTCAAACTAAAAAGAGTGTCTCGTTCGGACACTCTTTTTTAATTTTTCTTTAGTTTTTGCTTTTTGGAGGTAGATAATTGTCGTTTGTCTACAAAGAAAAAATAATCCAAACAGGTTTACTATTTTCGAATTGTTAATTTCATGGTTGTTCAAAATATTGTATACGATAGGCCCCTTTGGTCTAACACTCAATTAAACCTAAACACTCTAATTTATTAGTTTTAACCCAAAAGAGCCAGCTGGCTCTTTTTTTATTTAACCTATTTTAATCTTTTTCGTATGAGGTATGTCTAACAAAACAAAAACCATGAAAAAGATATTCTTACCACTTGTTTTACTAATGAGTTTGTTGTCATGTAAGAATGATAATATACATAGGCTTTCTGATGAAGAAGTCTTAAATCTCATTTTTAATTCAGCTCAAAATAGTACGATAGCGTATGAAAATCTGGAGTATTTAACTGAAAATTTTCCCAAACGATTGGCTTGTTATCCACAAGGAATTGAAGCTGCAAAGTGGACAAAACAAATAATGGAGTCCATAAATCTGGATAAGGTGTATTTACAGGAAGCACAGGTAATGAACTGGAAACGTGGAAATGAAGAAGTAGGATCTATCCTGTTAAACGGAGAAAAAATACCGGTTAATGTTTGTGCTTTGGGTCGAGGAATTTCTACACCTAAGAATGGATTAGAAGCGCAGGTTATAGAAGTTAATGGTTTAGAAGAACTGGAAAAGTTAACAAAAGATCAGGTAAAGGGTAAAATAGTATTTTTTAACCAGGCAATGAATCCAACTTATAAAAATCCATTCAGAGCTTATAGTGAAACAGCCGGACAGCGGTTTATTGGGCCAATAAAAGCAGCAGAATATGGTGCAGTTGGCGCAGTAATTCGATCTTTAACTACACGGATTGATGAATTTCCTCATACGGGAACAACCCGGAAAGCGTCGGAAAATGAAACTGTCCCGGCAGTTTGTATTGCAACAAAGCATGCTAATTTATTAAGCCAAACATTAGCCGTTAATCCGAACCTGAAGTTTTATTTTAAAACAAGTTGTAAAAATTTACCCGACACTATTTCGTATAATGCTGTTGGTGAAATTACCGGAGCAGAATTTCCAAATGAATTTATTACCGTTGGAGGTCATTTAGATTCGTGGGATAACAGTCCGGGAGCACACGACGATGGTGGAGGTTGCATGCAAGCCATTGAGGTTTTAAGAATATTTAAAGAAATAGGATATCAACCTAAACATTCTATTCGTGCTGTAATGTTTATGGATGAAGAAATTTCACAAGGTGGTGGAAGAGCATATGCTGAAGAAGCAAAACAAAATGGAGAGAAACATATTTTGGCCATTGAAAGCGATCGCGGCGTAACAGCACCAAGAGGATTTACCATGGATGCCAGCGATGAGGTTATCAGAAAGCTTGCTTCGTACAGAGCATTATTTCAACCGTATGATATTACCGTATTTGAAAAAGGATATGGAGGAGTTGATATAGCACCCCTTAAAGATATTGGAACACCTCTTTTAGGTTTAGATGTAGATGCAACGCATTATTTTGATTGGCATCATAGCGCAAATGATACTTTTAACCAGGTAAAAAGAGAAGAAATGCAAAAGGGAGCAGCAACCATGGCTGCCTTGATTTACTTAGTCGATAAATATGGAATTTAATATACTTTCTTAGCAATTATATTTAATGGTATATTGATATAAGTTAAACAGAAGTTTTTATTTTCTGTTTAACTTTTGTTATGCTATTTGTCTTTATACTTAATTTAATCGGTATAAATGTTTAAATTTGAAAATAAGAGGACCTAATAAATTGCTCTCATGAAAAAGATATTCAAACTATTTACCTGGCTGGTTGTCATATTTATTACGCTGATAATAGTTTTGTTGGTTACAGCAAAACTTGCCGAAAATAAAATTGCAGATATTGCTTTAAAAAAAGTAAGTGAAAATATTGAAGCTCCCGTTAGCATCGATGAAGTGTCCTTTAATTTATTGCGGAAGTTTCCGTATGCAACCATTGAATTGTATGGTGTAACGATCGATTCTCCAAAGAAAAATGTATTGCAAGATTCTTTCGGAAATGAGTCAAAGAGTATTCTGAGGCTGGAAAAGCTATATGTTTCTGTTAAATCGAAACCATTGCTAAAAAGCAAGTTCGAAATAATGAAAATCGATGTTAAAGGTGCTCAGTTAAACTACAAAGTTGATACAGCTGGTAGAACAAACATTGACTTTTTGTTGGCAACCGAAGAAGATACTACTGCAGTTGATACAATACCTTCCGATCCGTTAAGTGTAATTTTGGACGATTTGTCGGCCTGGGATATTGAGGTTAACTACAACGATGAATCACTAAAAACAAAAGCAAAGGTTAAAATTCCGGAACTTAAGGTAAATGCCGAAATTCAGGGAGATGCAATCCTTGCTTCTGTTGTTGGTAAAATCAACTTAACAAACTGTAGTTTTAACGAAACTAATTTGTACTTAATGGAAAATACAGATGTTCAGTTTGATATCGATTATGAAACAGATTCGGTTTGTATAAAACAACTTAGTGTAGATACCGATGGTGCCGGTTTTAGTATGTTTGGTAGTGTGATTTTAGGCGATGAAATAAGAACCAATTTGCAATTCGCGGGTACAGAACTTGATTTGGATGAATTGATAAAATATGCACCTAAGGAAATTTTAACAGAATATGGAATCGACAGGGTAAAAGGTAAGGTTAACCTCAATGCAACAGCAAAAGGTACCTATTCAGAAGCTGAGTTACCACAGGTTAATTTGAATATTGATTTTAAGGATGGAAATATCAAAACAAAAGATTATCCCGAATTAAAGAACATTTCATTTACAGGAAAAGCTACCAATGGTCTTTTGCGTAGCAATCAATCAACACAGGCTGATTTTAGTACGCTCCACTTCGAAACCGAAAAGAGCAAATTCGACATCTCTTTCTCTATATTAGATATTGACAAACCAAAGTATGTTATCAATACCTTATTGGATATTGATGTTGGAGAATTTAAACATTTTATTCCCGACACATTACTTACGAATATTGATGGTAAAATTCGGGCTGAATTGTCAACCAAAGGTGAACTACCTGATTCCATTGGCGACAATTTTATAGATCAGGTGATGGCTAATAGTTCGGCAAATCTAACATTATCGGATTTTGATATAGATGTAGATAAAACGCTAAAAATTGAAAACTTTTCAACGAACATTATTTATAAGCCCAACATATTAATTGTAAAGGACTTTAATGTGGAAGTGCCAGCATACGATCTTGAACTTAAAAATACTTCTATTAATTCAAGTTTCAGAGGAAGTATAAATAACACAAGCAATATGCAAGTGGATCTGAAATCTTATCATCTTGAAACTAAAGGAGCTGTAGTTACAGGTAATGCTAAAGTTAAAAACCTGGATAATCCTAACTATGAGTTTGAAAGTAAAATTGTTACAGATCTAAAGCAGGCTAAAGTTATGCTTCCCGACTCCTTATTGAAAACATTAGATGGTAATATTGTTTTAAATGTAAAGTCGAAAGCAACGTTATATATGGATTCGTTGAGCACACAATATCTCGATATTGTTTTCAAAAATAGCGAGTTTAATATGATCCTCGAAGATATATCGGCTGAATACTTTGATGAGCCATTATACACCATTGAAAGATTTAACGGTATAATTAATATGACTCCTGATGGTGTTACCATTCAAAAAATGAGAGGTGTTGCAGCAGGTGTGGATTTTGCAATTGATTCAACTGAAATTTGGAATACATATGAAGCGTTGGTGTTGGGAAGAGAGAATGAAAAAGTTACGGTTCAAACCAATATTGCGTTAGGCGAAATTACCAATGAATTATTAAGTGCTTTTATGACCACCGATACTGATGAGAAAGAAGAAAGTGGTGTTAGCCAGCAATCAGGTGCAAGAACCAGAGAAGAGGTAGCTGAGAAAAAGTCGGAAATGCAAGACACAACAGTTGTTCCACTTTTACCAAATTTGCAAGAGTATGGTGTTCCTCATTTTCTGGTTCGTGGTAAACTAAGTGTCGATAAAATCGAGTATGAAAAGAATATTTTAGATGATATTTCGCTAAAGTTCCGCTTTGCTGATAGCTTATATGTAATTGATGAGTTTAAATTAAAAACATGCGGAGGTGAAATCAATACTTCTGTTTTATTAAATGCACGAGGCCGGTTCTGGGAAAAACCAACCATCGATATCAGAAACTTTATAACAGCTCTGGATGTAAAAGAGTTGTTAATGCGTAACGATAACTTTGGCGATACATCATTAACATACGAAAAGGTGAATGGTATTCTTACCAGCGAAATGCATCTAAGAGTTTTCTATGAAAATGGAGATTGGCCTACGGATAGAATGAGAGCAGAAGGTCATTTTACACTCGAAGACGGTCATATATATGATTACGAACCACTTGTTGATATGTCGAAAAGTGTAGGTTCTATCGTAGCAGGAGGATTAAAGGAATTGGATAAACTCGACTTTAACACGTTACAAACCAGTTTGTTTATGTACAAGGATAAGATTTATGTGCCAAAAACAGATGTGGTTACTTCATCGATGGATTTTTCGGCTTTTGCCATGCATGGTTTAGATGGTGAGTATGAGTATCACTTAAAATTGCACTTAGGCGATGTGTTAACAGGTAAGTCGGAAAAACTGATGAAAGAGCAGGCTAAGCAAAACAAAAAAGATGGAGGTACCGTTGAACGAAATGGAATTAAGCTGGTTTCTATGAAAAACGATGGTAAGAAAAAGAATGGTTTTGACAATGAAAAACTGGAAAAACAATTCTTAAAAGATTTAAATAAACAACAGGGTTGGTTAAGACTTTTATTTAATCCTCTATTGGTAAACTTTAGCACAGATCTTGATAGAACAAAAAGGAACCAGGAAATTATTGAGAAGTATGGTACTAAAAATACAGAAGAATAGGCGATTATGGATATTTATTGTTAGTACGATTATTTTTATAGGAGCTGTAGTTCTTTTTCTGATGCCTGAAGAGTCGGATGAACGAAAACCTGAAAATATACTTTTTGAAAATGAGTTGGATATAGTTTACGGGAAAGATTCAACAGATATTACAGTTTTTATGTTTTCAAGCTACAATTGTTTATTCTGCCGAAAATTTTTCAGAGATGTTTTTCCTGATGTGGATAAAGAATATATACAAACAGGCAAGGTTAAGTTGGTGGTTAAACCTGTTGCTATTGAAAAGAGTGGACCTGTAGTAAACTCAATAAAGCTAGCTGTATGTATTAACCGATTTGGCGATTTTACCAAGCTATACGAATTGTTGCTAACCGAACCGAAGGTAGTTTATACCGATAAGTTTGAGAGTGTAACCAACGAATTGATACAAAAAAATGAGTTTGTTGCTGAGTGCATGCTAACAGATATGGCGGAAAAATATATTATGCGAAATTATATCGATTTTAATCGATTAAAGTGCACCGGTACACCTACATTTGTAATCAACAACAAAATTTATAAAGGGTATAAGACATATGATGAGTTTCAAAAAATAATTGAAAAAGAACGAATATATGCTTTACATTAAAACTATTATTGATTAATTTGCGTTATATCAGAAAATCGATTTTTATAATTTTTAAAATAAGAGCAATGAAGACAAAGAATTTTTTTATTTGGGTAATGATGATTCTTGCTGTAGCAGTTATTTCATGTGATAAAGATGAAGATGAGGAAAGTTGCGACAGTGAAGATTTGGCAGCAGACTTTAATTGTCCTGTCGATGTGGATGCGATAGCTACTTTTTGTACCGATGGCGTAAATAATTCTTATTATACATACGCAGGAACAGATTATATGTGCACAGGAGTAGATGCTTCTACTTGCGATGAAGCATTAAATGAGATTGGAGCCGCACTGCTTGAAGCTGGTTGTGGAGCAAAAAAATCAGGAAGTGTTGATGCAGCAAAGATTAAGCTCTCAACAATGGCAGAAAATCTGCTCGAAGAGGTACGAACAAAGTCTATTTATGAATAACATGATCTAAAAGTTTAAAAGAAAAGCCGGTAATTAAAACTACCGGCTTTATTTTTGTGTTTATTCTTTATTAATCAATCTTTTGAAGAAAAAAAGAACTTTTTTTTTCGCTGTTTCTTTAAAGCCGACTCAAGATCATCACCACGTAAATTGATACCTACAATAATTCCATCGCCATCAATTAAAAAGCTGGCCGGAATACTTTTTACATTATAGGTTTGTGCAGCCTCGTTTCTCCAACCTTTTGAGTCGCTCACATGATAAGACCATTCCAGATTATCAGCTTTTATGGCTTTTTTCCAGGCATCTTTTTTAAAATCTAACGAAACACTTAATACTGTAAAACCTTCGCCATTTTTAAATGTTTCGTCTTTATACTTTTTATATACCTCAACAATATTTGGGTTTTCCTTTCTGCAAGGTTTACACCACGAAGCCCAAAAATCAACAAGTACCATTTTCCCTTTTAATTCAGATAAATGAAACTCTTCGCCAGTTATCATTTTTTGCACTATTTCGGGTGCTTTATCACCAACTTTAAGCTCCTGTCCAAATGTTTGCAATGATATAATTATTGCAGCAATTAATGTAATAGCTTTAAAATTCATAATAAATTATATTAATGATTTATTATTTTGCTAATATACATAATTATTAACACAAACTTTTCCGATTGTTTTGATCTGTTTATGCATATTAAGTTATACATCTGGTTTTTACGAGAATGCCGATGGTTTGGTAATATGTCAGGTTTAACGATGTGGAATATAAAAGTAAAAACCCTACGAGAATTACTAATTCTCGTAGGGTTAGATCAGTTATAAAATAAAGTTAAACTTTTTAGTTATATGTTGGAAGAAAAGAATACTCTTTACCATACTTAAGCATTTGTTTGGTATAATCATCCGGGTACTCCACTTTAACATCAATAATTTCGTTATTTTCCATAACCGGAATCAGTTCAGGATTTACAAATCCACCAAAAACTGCACGATTTAACTTTTCATATCTCTCTAAAAGTTCTTTGTGTAAATCGTAATCAATTTTTACACCAAAATCTTCAACTAATGCTTCACCGGCAGCATAATCCCCTTCTGATTTCAGGCGTTGAATTTCTGCTAATAATTCTCCAAAAATGTCGCGAAGCTTTTCGTAATCGTTAATTCTGATGTATGTCTTATCATTGTTTTTGTACATCTCGATTACGTTATCGGCTTTACCTTTTTCGTAAGCCCATTTCGAAATTAATTGACGGCCACGCATATGCGCTTGTTCTATGTTTTTACCAAGCTTTATTCTTGCAAGTTGTCCTATTAATCCATTTAAAATGTATGAATCATATTGTGCTTTATAAGCTTCAGCATTTGGCAGTAGACCTAATTCTACTAACTTAGCATCTGGCAAATAATACAGTCCAAATAAGTCTGCACGAGCTTCTTCTAATGGTGATTGATATCCTTTCAAAGCTCCCGCATCGGTTCCTGGCAACAACTGACCACTACCGTGACCAACTACTTCATGAAGATCTGTGTGAAGCATTCCTGTTTTGTTGCCATATTTTTTAATGCGCTCTTTTACTTCTTCATCCTCAATAAACTCATCTAAATAGCCTGATCTACCAACCTGATCGTATGCAAAGCCAATGTTTTTTAAAGTAACCGATTTTGATCCATGTTCTTTACGAATCCAGTCGGCATTGGGTAGATTAATTCCTAATGGAGAAGTTGGATAACAAGCTCCGCCTAATTGAACCACATCAATAACTTTTGCGGTAACTCCGGTTACATTTTCCTTTTTAAATTTCTTGTCTACAGGCGAGTTATCTTCGAACCATTGTGCGTTTTCTGCAATAAGTTTGGTTAGCTGCGTGGCTTTTTCGTTTTTTACATTTACGGTTGCTTCCCAGGTTGCTTTCATAGCTAACGGATCATCATAAACTTCAATAAAGCCATTTACATAATCAACCATAACATCGGTATTGCTGGCCCAAAGCACGTTGTATTCATCCCAGGTTTCTAAGTCGCCGGTTTTGTAATAATCAATTAAAAGCTCGAATTCTTTGGCTTGCTTTTCGTTTTCAGCAACCATTTTTGCTTTTTCCAACCAATAAATAATTTTAGAGAGTGCTTCTCCATACATGCCGTCTGCGGTATATGGTATTTCTTTTACCTCTCCGTTTTCTTTAACCACTTTAGTGTTTAAACCATAGCTTATTGGTGTTTCATCGGTAGGATCTATCTGTTTTTTATAGTAATCATTAACTTCTTGCATAGTAACTCCTTCATAAAAATTGGTAGCGGAGTTAGCAATAAGGTCTGTTCCTTTTTCAGAAGCTACTTTTTTAGCATATAGGTTTGGATCAAAGATAATTGGAGTAACTTTTTCAATGAGTTGCTCCACAGTTTGGTTATCCTTTAGAGGTAGTGCTGATGCATCGGAGTTTAAAACTAAACTCTTGAAAAACTCTTCGCTAAAATCAGGAATAAACTTATCGGTTGAGTAGTGATGATGAATACCGTTGGCAAACCAAACTTTCTTTGTATACACCATAAAATTTTCAAATTCTTCAGTCGATTTATCTCCTGAATAGGTTGTAACAACAGCATCAAGAATTCTTCTGATTAAAAGATTGTGTTTGAAATTCTGATCAAATGTAATGTCTCTACCACATTTTGCTGCTTCGCTCAGGTAGTAAACTAACTTTTTCTGTCGTAAACTTAAGTTTTCAAAATCAGGAATTTGATAGCGTAAAACCTGGTTTTCACCAAAACGATCAATCTGATATTTAAACGCTTCTGTTTGTTCTTCCGGCTTTTCGTTACAGCCAGTAAATAGTAGGTTTATCATTAAAAATAAAATTAAAGAAATACTTGTTACATATTTTTTCATGTTAGTAAGATTTTAAAAAGTAAATTGTTCAATAATATTGTCTTTAAAATGCTTAGACAAATTTAATGGAATAAGTTTAAAATTGATAATCTTAAAAAAATGATCGTAAGGAAGTTTACATTGTAAAGATGTGTGCAAAGAAAGATTCTTTTAAAAAATTATCTGATCAATATTAAAAGGGCAATAGGAAATAAAAAAGAGATTAGCCTTTAAGGAATAATCTCTTTAATTTAAATACGTGTTAATTATTAAGCACGGATCTTATTTCTGAAAACAAACCAAATAAAGAACGAGACAAGAAACAGAAAAAAAGCATACAAAGGTGCAATAAAGGAAATTCTTAATCCGCCCATAATAAGTTTAGGAGAAATGTCTTGCGCCTGTTCTATGGCCGATAAAGCACCATAAAATCCTACGTGTTGGAAGAAAATGGCTAAAAGTAATCCAAATCCACCAATAAATAGGATGGTAGAGTTATACTTACTAAGCTTTTTGGAATCCTTGTTTTCTAAACGATAGTTTCTTAAAAACTTAACAACATATAATATTACAAGAATCCACATGATGTAATGAAGAAGCATAAAAAAAGGTCCTCCTTCAAAAAAATGTTGTTTTAATAATTCTGCTATAGACATAATTTTTGATTTTTATGTCTGCTAACCTGCCTGATTAAGGCAGGCTTGCAGACGGGTTAATAATAAGGTAATCGAATTCTTTATAATTATTTTACTTCATTTGTTTTACCTAATGATACTAAACCTCCCATGGCGCCCAGGTTCATCGAATCAAGTGCCGAACTTGGAACAATAACCATGGATCCTTTTTCCTTTAGACCTTCGAAAAGCATATTCATACCACGCAAGTGAAGAGCTACCGGATTATCTTTGTATTGTTCGCTGGCTTTTGCAAATTTCAAAGCTATTTCGGTTTCTGCCGTTCCCAGGATTACTCGCGCACGTCGCTCTCTTTCTGCCTGAGCTTCTTTACTCATGGCATCGGCTAAACCTTGCGGAATTACAATGTCTTTTATACCTACAGTTTGGCAAGTTATTCCCCAGGGATTGGTGTTGTTGTCAAGTATTTTTTGTAAATCTTCGGCAATTTTATCACGCTCCTGAAGCAGATCAGCTAATTCGTGCTTTCCAATAATATCTCGTAATCCGGTTTGAGCAATGTAAGCAATTGCTCTTTCGTACTCTTGAACTTCAAGCGCAGCTTTTTCAACATCCCAAACGGTCCAATATACAACAGCATCAACATTTACTGGCACCGTATCTTTTGTTAGGGTTTGTTCTGCTTTAAAATCAGTTACCCGAATGCGTTGATCGATGTAGTTATCAACCTGATCAACAATCGGGATAATAAAGAATATTCCCGGGCCTCTTAATCCCTGGTATTTTCCCATCCTTAAAACAACAGCTTTTTCCCATTGATCGGCAATGTTTATTGATGTAGCAATAAAAATGGAAAGCAATAGAGCAGGAATTAATAGGGAAATCCCAATTAATTCTAATAGAAATAACCCAATAGAAACAGCTAAAAGAACCATAAGTACTGTTAACGAGATTGGATTAAAAAAGCTTTTTTTAATAGGTTTCATTTTCATTATTTCTGAGTTTTAAGTTGGTTAATAATATCATCTACTGAAAAACCATAACTAAAGGCAATGGTACTAAACTCGTTACATATTTCCTGGAGCTTAGATTTCTTCTCTTTGTCAGATATTTGCACGTCAATTTCGCTTATGAATGTTCCAGATCCCTGATGTGTTTCTAACACATTTTGGATTTCTAATTCTCTATAAGCTTTGGCAACTGTGTTCAAATTAACTTTTAAATCAACAGCTAATGATCTTACTGTTGGAAGTTGTTCTCCAATCTTTAGATTACCGGTGGCAATACCAAACTTTATTTGATCAATAATTTGGCGATAAAACGGAGTGCCTGTTTTCGGATCTAATTTGAATTTAATCATTGTAGTATTATATTAATGTAATATACATATAGTACAAATGTACAATGAGATTTTCAAAATGTCAAGTTTTTTATGATAAATTTTATATTAGGTGGTAAACCGGATGCTTAAAATCACGGTTTTTGCTTTGTTGAATGTTTTTTTGCCAAGTATTTAAAGCTAATACATGCCAAAAAGTAATAAAAAATCATTTGAATTGTTAAAAAAATAAATTCAAATCTTATATCTGAAATATCTACCCCCATTGTTCTTAATCGCAGGTAAGCCGGTACCATATTTGTGCTCGGAAAAACATAAGCAACTTTGTGCAGTATCCCTGGAAGTGAAATGACCGGCCACGATAAACCAGTAAGAAATAATATGATAGGAGAAAGAAAAACAAGGAATATGATTGAGTTTTCTCTTTTCTTAAATAGTAATGATATAGCTAAACCAAGAAAAATTGATGAAAACAGAAACGGGATCATTAAAATTATAACATTAAATAATGATCCTTTAAAAGGGAAATCAAACCATTCATAAAGCCATACAAGTGTAAAAACTGAATTTACAACATAAATACTAAAAAAAGCGAATGCTTTACCTAAAATAACAGAAAAGGCACCATTTTTAAGTATTATCCCAGGTGCAATTATTTGATTGTTGTTTTTTTCACGACCTGCACCACCAACCATTCCTATCCCTACCAATAAGGTTTGTTGCAATATAATAATAATTAATCCTGGCATAACGAACGATCCATAAGCTCCAGAGGGGTTGTACAGGTTAAAGAATTTAATATCCAAAGGGTGCTGTTTTTCAATGGCCTGGTTAAAGGAGTCGCCTGAAGCTATATAGCGTTTAATTTCTACTCCGGCAGAAAAGGTGCCTGTAGCTTTTAACGCCGCATTAAGGGTTTCTTTATATTTTAAGAAATAACTAGCATCACAAAACAATTGAATAGCTCCTTGTTGTCCTTTAATAATATTTTTTTCCAGGTCGTTAGGTATTACGATAATTCCATGAACGGTTTGATCCCAAAATTGTTGTTTCGCTTGGTTAAGGCAGCCGGGTTTGGTTATTACCTTCACCTCCCTGGTATCGTTGATCATTCGGGTCAGTGTTCGGCTCGCCTGAGTTTGGTCCATATCGACTACAGCAACTGGCATTTCTGATATCACATTTGTTTTATAACCTATAGAATAAACCAGGGGATAGGCTAATGCAGCAAATATCAAAATTAACATAACACCACCATCCTTAAATATATCTCTGAGCTGATTCTGAAAAGATGTAGTAAAAATTTTTAAACCTATTTTGAAATTGTTCATAGTCTTTACTTATTTATTCTTTACCCCAGTATTTACTATCTGAAAATTTTCTTTTCATGCCTTTAAAAGATATTATTCCAGAAATTATGAATAGTAACAAAACAATTAAATAGGGGATAGTTTCTCGTAATGGTTCATTTCTTAAAGTTTGGCCTAAAAATATTTTCAACCAAAAGGTATAAGGAAATATCCAGGAGAAAATTTTTGCTATTAATGGCATGGCTAGTGAAGGAAATGTTAACCCTGAAAATGTTAATGCCATCATGGTATAAGCACTTCCCAGCGATAGAGAAAGTCTCATATTGGAGGTTAAGTTTAGAAACAGCACTGCTAATAATTGATACCCTATAATTAGCAATAATTCTGATAAGAGTACCGAAAAAAGATTTCCTTTTAGAGGTGTTCCTAATATTTTAAATAAAATAATATTCATAAACATGATGTTTACAAAAAACAAAAATGTATAGGGAATTAATTTACCAGTGATTGCTACTGTAATGCTGTCTTCAGATGACTTAAGTAATGCTCCGGCAGTTCCTTCTTTAAGTTCTATTCCAATAGTGTAAACCGAACCTAAAAAAACAAAAACAATTGCAAGTAATGGCAACAAACCTAATGTTAAGAAATAAGAATAATTTGTATACGGATTAAACAATAAATGTACATCCATTTTTACTGGAAGAGTTCTTGCAATGGCTTGTTCTTCTGTATATCCTTTTTTCATGTTCTTTTGAACTTTGATGCCCGCTGAGATAGTTGATAATGTCTTGTATATTCCTGATTTTACGACTCCTCCTTTAACAATATTGGTATTGTTTATATATACAGCCAGGGTGGAACTTTCACCTGAAAGTATTTTTCTTTCGACATCCTGAGGTATAACTACAATGGCATCAATAGTTCCTTTGTCCATTAAAATTTTTGCCTCTTCAACCGAATTAATGTCCTTAATAACATGGGTTGATGGATTTGCATCTAATTGCCTGCTTATGTTTCGAGAAAAAGTTGTGTTATCCAAATCAACAACTGATGTAGGAACATTTCTAATGACACCATCAGAGAACATCCACATCACTGTAAGGTATGCGAATATGGGTGCAATGAGTGTAATGAAAATTAAAATCCAATTACGTGAAATTCTTTTTAATTCTCTTTTTATAACACCAAAGAGTGCAGAGTGATAAATTTTCTCAAGCATTTACAAGCGTGTTTTAGTATTATATTTTATCCCAATTAACAAGGGCTGTCATTCCAGGTCTTAATCCTTCTACCTGTTCAACGGGTACTGCATGTACTTCAAATGTTTTCATATCGAAATCACCAGAAGTTTTTGTGGCTGTTTTTGTTGCATAATCTCCCAGCGCATTTATATAAGAAACTTTAAGGTTAATCTCTTTCATATCTAAAGCTGGAAAACGCGCCGGAATTTGATCACCCTTTTTTATTGCAGATAATAAATCTTCTGTTAAATTGAATACAACCCAAACATCGTTCAAATCTACAATAGTTACAATTGGATATCCGGAAGGAATTAATTCGCCTCTTTCAGCAAGAATATTACTTATTTCACCGCTAATAGGAGCAGAAATGCGGGTTTCTTCCAAGTATGAATTTATTTCTGTTAAAGCTCCTTCTGCTTGCTTAACGATAGCATTTGCAGCTTCTTTATCTTCATTTCGAGATCCCTTCAATGCTTTTTCATATATGTTCTTAGCTGCTTTTGCGGTTTCAATGGCAGCTTTCATGTGCATTTCGGTTTCGTCCTTTTTTTGTTCGGCTACTACACCTTCTTGAAAAAGATTTTCGATACGTTGATAAGTTTTTTCTGCGTATTCTGCTGCAGCTTTAGCTTTTTGCCAGGTATTATAGGCAGCCTGAATATCTTCTTCTCGTGCTCCATTTTTAGCTTTTTGTTGTTGTGCCTCAGCAGCTTCTTTTACAGCTGATGCCTGCATTTTTTTTGCTTTAAGCTCAGGACTATTAATTAAAAATAGTAAATCTCCTTTATTAACATCATCTCCTTTATGAATAGCAAGGCTATCAACCCTGCCAACGATTTTTGAGGCAACCTTAATTTGAGTAGCATCCACTTCGCCTTGAATCTCAAGTGGAACAGGCTTGCTTAAAATCCAAATTGTATATCCAATAAAAAATACGAATGCAACAATTACACTTACAATAATATAATTTTTTGATTTCTTCATTTTCTTATTTTTTTGATTTTTAACAAATGTTATAATGATTCAAAAACGGATTGATCACTCAGTGTGTATTGAATAAATTCATCGGTTATTCCAGAGTAATAAAGTAGTTTCGATAATGCTACATCATAATCGTATAATACTCTTAAGCGTTCTATTTTTACTTTGGCAACAGCTAAATTAGCATCAGATACTTCTGTTGTTGTAGCCATTCCTTCTTTAAACGCTTGTTCTCTTACTCGTGCATATTCCAATGCAAATTCTAAAGCAGAACTTAGCTCTTTCAACTGTTCAAGGTTCATATGTAACTCTTGATAGTATTTGGTAATAGCGGTTTTTATATCTTGCTCAGTTTTCCCGTAAAAAAGTTGGGCTTGATTTTCCTTATGTTTCGCTGCTTTTAGCTTATTGTATCGTTCGTTGCCAGTAAATAGGTTTAGTTTCATTCCAATTCCAACAGCATAATCGGGTATATAAGGAGACAGGTCTTGATTGTAAAGATTATATGTTCCCATTGCTGCAACTGTTGGGAAGAATTCTGCTTTTTCAAGTTTATAAGCCTGACGAGATAATTCTTTCTTCTTTTCAATCTTATTTAAGATTTGGTTATTCTCTAATGCCTTTTCCCAGAAATAATCTAAAGGTTTTAAATTATCGATGTAAAAAAGATTTGACACAGGAATAATAGAAGTTTCTTCATTTAGGGCTAATGTATTTAATAGCGCATCATTAAGGATTACAGCCTTACGATTAATTTTTTTTAGTTCTCTAAGTGCATCAGAATGATAAACCTTGGCATGTAGAAATTCTGCTTTTGGAATTACACCTTCTTTCATCATTTTATCAGCATCTGTTAAATGAGAGTACATTGTTTTTTCAACTTCTTCTCGTATTTTTTGTGCTTGTTTAACCAAAACCAGACCATAATATCTTTCTATTAACTCGCAAGATAGTTGATCCAATTTTAGTTTTCGTTCAATGTTCGCTTCTTCTGTTTTAATCGAAGCAGCCTTATTTGCTGTTTGAATTTTTCCTCCGGTATATATAGGTAAAGTAAAACCAGCACTTATAGTACCAAACTGTTTCTTTTGTATTGTCTTATTCCAGTCTTGCGATTCGATTTGATTTAAACCATCCAAGAATTGCTGACGAACAATATCCGTTGATACATCATCTGGAAGGTAGGGCATACTGCCGGAAGTTGTAGGGTCGGGATTAGGTACTCCACTAAAATCGCCGTAATTGCCTAATGCTTCATATACCGGAGTAATAGCATCTTTAACGGGATTTAGATCTAAATCAATGTCATCGGACATAAATACATATGAAGCATTTACAGATATTTTTGGAAAGTACAATCCTTTGGCTGCTTTCTTTTCTCTTTCCATTTGCTTTGTTTTTTCATCAGCTTGTTTCATCAACAAATTATTTTTCTTCGTGATTACCAAAGCATCTTCAAATGTTAACGTTTTTTGACCGTTTGTATCCTGTCCGAATATTATTGATGGGAAGCATAGTATAAAACTATAGACTGCTACGCATATAACTTTTTTCATTTTTTATTAGATTTTAAGCATTCATTCAAATATTTCTTAATTGGTTATCAATCAAACGATACACACTATTTACTATTCATCTATAATTAAACAATTAGATTCTATGCCAATTTTATTATTCTCTTTGCTAGTTGGTTATCTTCTGTATGTGTTATTATTGTTGTATTATAAGTCATTCATCAGCTATAAAAATGTGCAAATATAAATAAACATTGTTTCAAAAAACAAAAAATTAGAACAAAAAAGTAAAATATTCTAAAAACGAACGAGCAATAATCCGGAGATTTAAGTAACTCTCAAGAAATTATTAAAGAAACCGTAGCCACATTAAAAGAAACTACAGCAACTTATGCATCAAAAAAATTGAATTAATAATGAGATTTCTTAATACGTTTAAAATGCTTTAAGAACTATTTATTATACATTTTCTTTAACAACCCGTTTATAAGCATTAGTTTCGACATAGATTTCGTCTTTTAATGGATTTATATGTTTACGACGTATCAGGTAAAATTGATAAACTGCAAGAGCGATATTCGAAAGTAGCGCTAACAGACTAACCATAAAAAATGCTTTAGGATTATGTGTTGTAGGTACCGGCGCTATGCGATCTGCAAACTGTGGGACAGTCATAACAAACATAATCCACAACGCAAGTGTTGATGCCCGGTGCTGCAACCATGCACCTTTTTTTATAAAGAAGGCTGGTATCGTACAGGCAAGAAGCAGAGCTACTCCACAATAGAAAGAGTGATCGGCTATGCAGTTATAGGTATAGGCAAAATTCCACAGATCATAAGCGATGATCCAGGCCCATATCATATCTGGCCATATCATATCTTTTGTTTTATCGTTAGAAATAAATATTCCAACCCAACCACAAATTGTTACAATATTTAGTAAACCGGCAATACCATTCATTATGTTCCAAGGACCTGACATTACCCAAAGGTTATCAATAACAGCGCCATCCCATGCTCCATATGTATATACTTGAAAGTCGCGTATAACAGCTTCAAATATATTAATACCTAGTATAAGCGGAGGAAACAATAACACCCATTTCTTTTTGGTTAATCCCGGTATAAAACGGATGGCCATAAAGCCCAACACACCGGCAAGGGCTGAATAAGTTTTAACCCAGTTAAACCAGGTTCCCGTGCCATATTCATTGCCAGGGGCGGCAGTTTTTGGCCAAACAAATATAGTAAGAACAATAGGTACAATTAGAAAGAGTAAAATTCCACCCCATTTCGTGGTGCGGCCAAATTCATTAAACGCAATTAACGCAAAAAGAACGATGGTAAATATTACCCAGCCTGAGGTATCAGGCACATTATAAAGTAAACCCATAATTATATGTATTTAAGTTATCTATTATCTTAGCACTTTGCTCAAAACAAAAGAAAATTAAAAGCATACTTAAACGCCTGTTTTATAGTCTTATAAAACAGACGTTTAAAGATAATAATTTATTTATTTTCTTCAATAATTGATTGGTAACTTTTTAAGTTCGTATAAATTTCTTCTTTCAATGGATTACGTTTCAATTTCACAATTTTATACACATGATAAATGATAAGTGCAATGTTTGCTGACAAAGCGATGGCACTAACCATAAATAGGGCAGTAGTATTCTGTGATGCTTTAACAGCATACTTTGATGTATCGATAAATGCAGGGAATGTCATAGCAAACATAACCCAAACAGCCAAGGTTTGTGCACGATGCTGCAACCAGGCTCCTTTTTTGATAAAAAATGCAGGTATGGTACAAGAAAGCAATAAAACCAAGCCAGCATAAAACGCATGATCGCCTAGTGCGTTATACACATAAGCAAAATTCCATAAATCATATGCAATAATCCAAAACCAAAGCTGGTCGGGCCATATCATATCTTTTTTCTTGCCTTTACTGATAAAAATACCGGCCCATCCAGAAATAGCAAGAATATTTAGAATTCCGGCAATGCCATTCATTATATTCCAGGAGCCTCCGGTAATAACAACGCCATCAACAAAACCGTTTAGATTGTAGCACTGAAAATCGCGCACAACGGCTTCCAGTATATTGATTGCAAGCAAAAGAGCCGGAAAGGCCAACATGTATTTATTATCGGCCCAACCTTTAATATATCTTATGCCCATAATACCCAGGGTAATTATTAACACAGAATATACTTTTGCATAATGAAACCATGTTCCAACGCTGGTTTCGGGGCCAGCAGTATTTGGCCAAACAAAGAATGTGAGATAAATTGGCAACACTAAGAACATTCCTAGTCCTATCCATTTGTTAGCGCGTGCTAACTCATTGGTAAGCATTAGGCTTGCTAAAACAGCAAAACCCATTAGTATCGTATGTAAAGGTAATGATTCGAATAAAAACATAATTTTTAATATTTAAATGAAACAATGGAACAAAAGTATAGGATAGGGAAATAAAAAAAGTTGAACTAGTTCAACTTCGTAACGAGGTAATTATAAAAGGAATATCTTAGGGTGGTATTAAATGTTACTTTTAAATACTTTTCTTTTCAGTTTACTTAACCATTCCTTACTTACACCCATAAATTGAGCAATGTATTTATCGGGTATTCTCTGCATATAAATCGGATGTTGATTGTATAAAAATTGTAGAAAATCTTCAGCATTTAATGAAAGGCGCATGGCGCTGAACATATATAAATTTTGATAACTGCTCGCCGTAATTTTATGAAAAAAAACAGAAAATTCCTGGAAATTATTTATCAGATAATCTAATTGTGTTTTTGAAAATTCTATCAACTCGCAATTTTCAATAGCCTTTATCTCAAAATCTGATACCTGTTCAGAGAAGTATCCGCTTGCTTCCGAAAGAAAGGCGTAAACTTCATCCACATAAAAACCCTGGACGATTTCCTTTCCATACTGATTTAAAAATGTTTTTACCAGACTTCCACTATTAATAAAGTATCCATATTGACAGATCTGTCCTGCTCTTAGCAAATACTCATTCTTTTTAAGGTGCCTGATTTTTCCGAACTCCTGAAGTTGTTTCCAAAGTTTTGGACTCAACTCGATATCTTTTTCTAATGCAAGTTTAAACTTTGAAAACATTAATAAGACTTTTAAGCAATAAATATAGCTTATTTAAATCGATCTAAGCATAGTAATATTTGTATTTTTTATTTAAGACACATAGTGTGATTATAATTATTATAACATTCCAAGAGATGGTGCATATGTCTGGCAATTCATTTAACCATAAGGTTCAATAACCGAGAAAGCGTTTTTTTAGTGCTTCTAAATTATTTGATCTTAATCGGATATTTTTAATTCTAAAATTAGATTTAATTATCTAATAACAATCGAATAGGGTTGTTATTTACATCAACAGCTGCGAAATAGAAGTTTCCTTCAACAGCTAATTCTCTGTTTTCAGAATATTTCTGTTCAATAAAGATTTTTACATTAATTCCCAATTTTACAGATCCTATATTCTTGACAGTACCTACTAGTTCTGCGATAGTTCCATAAGGTATTGGCTTTTGAAAATTTATTTTTCCTGTTGATATAGTAACAACTTTCTTTCTGCAAAACCGGGTAGCTGTTATATATGCTACCTCGTCCATCCATTGTAATGCAATGCCTCCAAATAAAGTGTTATGATCGTTAATTAAGTTTTTGAAAACAACCTTCACTTGTCGTGTTTCTGATTTCTTTTTTAGTGCTTCGATATCCATATTCAAAAATTTTGTCAAATATATCAAAAACTATTTGCATTATGAACATATGTTCAATATATTTGTATCGAAAAATTATTTGATATGCCAAGACCACAAAGTAACAGAATTGTATATGAGCCACCTGTTTTTACAGATTTTAAGCCTGTTGGAGTAAAAGGCCTTGCATTAGAACAGGTGTTATTAACCATTGATGAATTTGAAGCCTTTCGATTAGCTGATCATGTTGGTTTATCGCACGAAGAAGCAGCTGAAGAAATGGAAATTTCAAGACCAACTTTTACACGATTGATTGAACAGGCCAGAAAAAAAATTGCAGATTTTATTATCAATGGCAAAGTGTTAACAATTGATGGTGGCAATATTCATTTTAGAAATAATATTATTAAATGTCAGAGTTGTGGACAAACGTTCAAAACTAAATTTAGCGAACAAATAACTGAGTGTCCGTCCTGTCATTCAAAAAACATTTTGAATTTGGCGGGAGGTTTTGGACACGGGAAATGTTGTGGTAACCGAAATAAACATAAAGGAGGTAAATATGCCAGGAGGTGACAGAACAGGGCCTAATGGTCAGGGACCATTGACAGGCCGAAGAATGGGGTATTGTACAGCGAACCCCGATTTCCCTGCCAATTTCAGAGGATTGGGTATGGGAAGAGGTATGAGAGCAGGTTTTGGAAGAGGATTTCGACATGGATTTACTCCCGCCGAAACCGAGAACTACTCACAAAAAGCTAATCTTAAAGCAGAGTTAGAGAAATTGAAAGCTCAGATGGAATTTCTGGAAAATGAATTAAAGAAGCTTGATTAGTGTTTGTAATAAACCATTAGTTGGTTTAATATTTTCGTGATGGTTTGTAAAATCGCTAATGGTTTATTTTTCTTATGAATTTTAAAAATATGAGTTATGAATATCGGAAAAGGCTTAGGAAAAGGAGGAGGCCGTGGCAGAAATAAAGGTGGTGGCTTCGGAGTAGGTGGATATTGTATTTGTGCAAAATGTGGCGAAAAAGTGCCACATCAGCAAGGTGTTAAATGCACAACAGTTAAATGTCCAGCATGTGGACATACAATGATTAGAGAAGAGTTATTAAATAAAAAATAAAAATAGAAATATGAAAAAGAAATTTGCGATACCAACTTTAGGCGGTGAATTAACAGCACATTTTGGGCACTGCGAGAAATTTGCAATTGTTGATGTTGAAGAAAATAAGGTAATAAACCAAGAATTTGTTACTCCGCCGGTTCATCAGCCTGGAGTATATCCAAAATTTTTGGCTGACCAGGGAGTACATGTTATCATAGCAGGTGGAATGGGACAAAAAGCTCAGGATCTTTTTGCAATGAATAATATTGAAGTGCATATGGGAGTGCAAAACGGATCACCTAAGGAGTTAGTAGAGCACTACTTGAACGATCAGTTAAAAACAGGTCAAAATCTTTGTGATCATTAAGAACTTAAAAGGATGAAAATTGCCATTGCTAGCGGAAAAGGGGGCACAGGAAAAACAACATTATCAACAAATCTTTCAGTTTTGCTTAGCGAAACTGAACGTGTTGTTTTAACAGATCTTGATGTGGAAGAACCCAATTCCGGATTATTCATAAAAGGAGATCTGAAATCAGAAGAAATAAAGTATAAAATGATTCCTGAATGGAAAGAAGATACATGTACTTTATGTGGTGAGTGCCAGAAGAACTGTAATTTTCATGCTGTAATACAATTGGGTCCTCAGATAATGGTTTTCCCGGAGTTGTGTCATAGTTGTTTTGCTTGTTCAGAGTTGTGTCCAACAAATTCTTTACCTATGCAGGCCCAACGAATGGGTACGATCAAAGAGTATCAATATCGGCAGATGGCCTTCGTTGAGAGTTGTTTGGATATTGGACAAGAACAGGCTGTGCCTTTAATTGGTCAAACAAACGAATATGTAAATCAAAAATTTGATGAAGACTATATCATGATTTTTGATGCACCTCCCGGAACTTCGTGTCCTGTAATCGAGGCAACCAAAGATGTTGATTACGTAATTTTAGTAACCGAGCCTACTCCTTTTGGCTTACACGATCTTAAGTTGGCTGTTGAAACTATGAAAGAACTAAAAAAAGATTATGGTGTTGTGATTAATCGATATGGTTTAGGTAATGATGATGTAATAGATTATTGTAAGGAAGAAAATGTTACCGTTTTAGCTAAAATACCCAATAGCAGGAAGGTTGCTGAAATTTACTCTAAAGGAAAGCTTATTTATAATGAGATTCCTGAAATCAAAGAACAGTTCCTGAAATTAAAGGAGTTCATTTTAACACGTAAAAAGGAGTTTGTTCAATGAAAGAGATTGTAATTATTTCAGGAAAAGGAGGAACAGGAAAAACTTCCTATACAGCTTCTATCTCTGTTTTAGCAGGAAAGGATGCAATAGTTGCAGATTGCGATGTGGATGCAGCAGATATGCATTTGTTAATGAAACCTGTGGTGGAAAAATCTGAAAATTTTTACAGCGGTGTTGTTGCTGAGATCGACCCTGATAAATGTACCAATTGTGGCATTTGTACGGAAAAGTGCAGGTTTAATGCAATTCCGGTTATAAATGATCAACATATTATAAGTTCTTTGAATTGTGAAGGTTGCGGATACTGCGAAAAAGTTTGCCCGGTTGAAGCAATTCAAATGAACGAAATGAATGTAGGTGATTGGTATATATCAAATACAAAAGTTGACAATACCATGGTACATGCTCGCTTAGGAATTGGAGCTGAAAACTCCGGCAAATTGGTGGCTAAGGTTAAAAATGAAGCAAAACAATTAGCTGAAGAAACCAACAAACATTACATCATAGTTGATGGTTCTCCGGGAATTGGGTGTCCGGTGGTATCTTCCTTATCAGGAGCAAACTATGTTGTTTTGGTTACAGAACCTTCTGTTTCGGGGTTACACGATTTAAAGAGGGTATACGAATTGGTTGATAAGTTTAACCTAAAAGCAGGTTGTATTATCAATAAATCGGATATAAATCCGGAAGTTACAAATGAAATTTTGGATTTTTTAAAAAAGGAATCAATAGAGCATATTGTAAGTTTGCCGTATAACGAAAACTTTACCAAAGCCATGACTAATGGACAAACCATAGTTGAATATGATCAGGGAGAGTTGCGTGATGCGATAGTTCAAAGTTGGGAGAAAGTTAAAGAGCTGGTGGAAGAATAGAATAGAGAGTTGTGAATTAGTAAAAAAGTAAGATGGTTTCTAGTTACTTGTTTCTTGTTAACCTGAAACTTGAAACCTGGAACAGTTTAAACATAGAATTTTAGTAAAAGATAAGGAAAATACTAAATAGATATTGAAGACTTAAAATTTGAAACAATGAAAATAGCATTTACAGCAAAAGGAACAGATTGGGATTCGCAGATGGATCCGCGATTTGGAAGAACTGAATATATTCTGGTTTACGATGATGAAAAAGAAACGTTTGAATCATTCGACAACAGAGATATTGAAAATGAAGCACATGGCGCAGGGCCTAAAACGTCGCAAAAATTATTTGAATTAGGCGCACAGGTTTTAATTACAGGAAATGGCCCGGGCGGAAATGCAGCAACTGTATTACAGAAAGCAGGTGTTAAGTCATTCATTGGGGCAGGCGGAATGAACGTGAAAGAAGCTTATAAAGCCTATAAAAATAACGAATTAAAAGAGTTTTAAGATCATGGAAAAATACAATGTAATTATTATAGGAGCAGGACCCGCAGGTATTATTACCGGAGTAACGGCTAAAAAGCAATTCCCTGAGAAATCGATGCTAATGTTTAAAGAAGAAGATAAAGGACTAGTTCCTTGTGGAATACCTTATGTTTTTCATAAACTCGGTGGAGTAGATAAAAATATAATGGGGCCTAAACCATTTGTGGATTTAGGAGGTGAAGTAATTACTGAAAAAATTGAGCATGTTGATTTTGACAACAAAACAGTAAAGTCATCTTCAGGTAGAGAATTCTCTTATGATAAACTGGTTTTTGCTACAGGTTCAAAAGTAGTAGTTCCGAAGTTTATCCCTGGCTACGATCTGAATAATGTTTTTTATATCAAAAAAAGTTTTAATTATATTCAACAGGTTTACGAGGAATTAAAAACCAAACAAAACATTGTAGTTGTTGGTGGAGGGTTTATTGGAGCCGAAGTAGCAGAACAGCTTGCTCTGCATGAGGATAAAAAAGTAACTTTAGTAGAGAGTGAATCATGTTGTTTTTCTAAAGCTTTTTCAAAGGATTTGTGTAAAATAGCAACACAGACCATGAAAGAAACAGCTATTCGTGTTAGAACGGCAACCAAGGTTGAAAAAATTGAAGGAAAAGACGGAAAGGTAAATTCAGTTTTACTATCAACAGGAGAGGAACTTAAAGCGGATGCTGTAATTATGGCTATTGGGTATAAACCAAATACTGAACTAGCGCAAAAAGCAGGTTTGGAGGTAAATGAAATGGGAGCTATCATGGTAGATAATTACGAACGCACAAAAATAAAAGATGTATGTGCAGTGGGAGACTGCTCTCAAACCATTGGTTTCTTGACCGGACGCACTGACAATATTATGTTAGCTTCAACTGCAACTGCAGAAGCTCGAGTGCTTGGACATAATTTGTTTGGAATACGAATAAAGAAAAATTTCAATGGAACTCTGGCTGTTTTCTCAACAGAAATAAATGGTGTGTCTATGGCATCGGCAGGCGTTAACGATACCAATGCTATTGAAGCCAATATTGAATATGTTTCAGCTACTTTTAGCGATGTGGACACACATCCTGGCACTTTTGAAGAAACCAAACCTTTATCGGTTAAACTTTACGCATCTCCATTAGATGGCGCTATTTTAGGTGGTGAAGTTTGGGGAGGAAAATCAGCGGGTGAAATGATCAATACCATTAGTTTAGCCATTCAGAAAGGTGTAACAGTGTATGAACTGGTTTCATTTCAAATAGGTTCACACCCATTACTTACAAGTGCTCCAACGAAAACGATTATAATTAAAGCAGCTGAGATGATTATAAATCAGATTGCTAAAAAATAAATTAAATATGAAGCTTTATGTTTTAACAGAAAATACAGCTTCAGGTAAATTCTTTGCAGAACATGGCCTGTCGTACTATATCGAATACGATAGCCATATTTTATTTGATACAGGCCACTCTTCTGTTTTTGCGCAAAATGCAAAAAAACTGAATCTTAATCTCGATGATATAAAAACTGTGGTTTTAAGTCATGGGCATTGGGACCACGGCAACGGGTTAAAATTTTTAAACGATAAAGAGTTAGTATGTCATCCGGATGTTTTTCAAAAAAGATATAGCAAAAACGGAAAAGATAACATTGGTCTGGAGCTATCGTTTAGTGAGCTAAACGAAAAATTTGATATTACCTATACCAGAATACCTTTTCCCGTTAGCAGTAAGATTATTTTTTTAGGTGAAATTCCTCGAATCAATTCATTCGAAGCTCAAACCACGACTTTTGAATTCTCTGATGGGAAAGAGGATTATTTACTCGATGATTCTGGCTTGGTTGTGAAGTTGGAAAATGAAATTATTGTTATTTCAGGCTGCGCCCATTCCGGAATTTGCAATATAATTGAGTATGCTAAGAAAATGACTGGAATTTCAAAAATCCGCGCTGTAATTGGAGGATTTCATCTAAAACAGAATAATAAACAAACACAAGAAACCATAAACTATCTAAAGGCGCAAGATATTCAAGAAATATATCCTTCACACTGTACCGAATTACCTGCTCTTGCTGCTTTTCATAGCGAGTTCAATACAAAACAACTAAAAGCGGGAATGGTATTAAGTTTTTAATATATGAAAACCTATTTACAATGTATACCCTGTTTTATGCAACAGGCTTACCGAACAGCTAAGTTAGCTACAAATGATCAGCATAAAATAAAAACTGTTCTCGATTCGGTTGGGGATATGATTAAGACAGTTTCGATGGAAAATACACCCCCTGCAACCGGGAATCTTATTTACCACAAAATAAGAGAAGTAACAAAAAACGATGATCCTTATAAGGAAATAAAACGCAAAAACATAAATGAAGCCCTGCATTTATATCCTGATTTGAAAGAAACAGTTAGAAACTCTGATGATCCTTTATTAACCGCTATCCGTATAGCTATTGCCGGTAATGTAATTGATCTTGGAGTAAATAAAAAGTTTAATATTAAAGATGATATTCAAACCATTTTAAAACAGGAATTTGCTGTTTTTGATTATGAAGCTTTTAAAGATCAACTGAATAAAGCAAAAACGATTTTATACATTGGCGATAATGCCGGAGAGAGTGTTTTCGATCGTATTTTAATAGAGCAAATGAATAGACCTGCAACCTATGTTGTACGAGAAATTCCAGTTATAAACGATTGTATTATTGACGATGCTGTAGCGTCAGGTTTACAAGAGGTAGCCGAAATCATTTCATCAGGAAGCACGGCTCCTGCAACAATTCTGAGTTTATGTAACAAGGAATTTCTGGACCGATTTAAAAATGCTGATTTGGTTATTAGCAAAGGACAGGGAAATTACGAAGGATTATCTGAAGTAAACCGGTCTGTATTCTTTATGCTTAAAGCAAAGTGCAAAGTGATTGCAAACGACTTGGAAGTGCAAGAAAATGATATTGTACTTAAAGGAATAAACGTTTAATACTAAAATTCATAATCTATGAAAGGCAAAATCAACTTTATTATTGATGTGATCATGTTTGTACTAATGGCATTGCTTGCAGGTATTGGCCTATTAATTAAATATATACTGCTTTCAGGAGAAAATCGCTGGATAAAATATGGTCGTAATGTTGATTTGAATTTTTGGGGATTAGACCGTCATGAATGGGGAACCATCCATTTATGGGTTGCAATTGCTTTGGTTGTAATGCTTATTTTGCATATCATTCTTCACTGGAATATGATTATTTGTCTGTATAAGAAGTTAATAGGAAATAAAACAGGTAGAGTTATTTGTGGAAGCGCTCTATCCGTAATTACATTATTATTTGTTGTTTTTCCTTTTTTTATTAAAGTTGATATGGCTGAAATTGCTCCCGGACGAGAACGATTTGGATCAATTGACAAACATGAAAAACAAAGATTTATTGAAAATGATTCTCATCATGCAATTTCTGATAATAATGTAAAGATGTCTGAGCAAACAAATATTCAAAGTACAATAAAAGAAAAACAAGAAAATGTTAAAGAAGAACATAACGATGAACATCAAGAAATAGATCCGGCAATTGAAGTAAAAGGATATAATACATTAAATGAAGTAAGCCAGTTGTATAATATACCAGTTATTGTGATTACAGAAAAACTTAACATTCCGGAATCAACCTCGGGTTCATTAAAGTTAGGCCATTTAAGAAAGCAGTATGGTTTTACTATGAGCGACATAGAATTGATAATACACAATTATAAAAACCAATAGCCATGAAGAAAACAACAAAGATTGGAATTATTATCTGCGATCGCTATCGAGATTGCGCTGGCGGGAAATGTTTCAGAGCCATGAAAAACCGTGATGGTGCATTCAGTATTTACGATAAGGATGAACACCTGGAAATTGTGGGTTATACAACGTGCCGTGGATGTCCGGGTGGAAATATTGAGTATGTGCCCGAAGAAATGGTGAAAAATGGAGTAGATGTTATTCACTTAGCAACAGGATTTGTGGTTGGATATCCACCTTGTCCTTATATTGATCATTTCAGGCGTTTTATTCAGAAAAAATACGATACCAAAGTAGTGGTTGGAACACATCCAATTCCTGAAAAATATTATAAAACCCATTCATCGTTGGGAACCTGGGATTCAAATGAGTGGAAAGAAATTATCGAACCAACATTAGCAACAGAAGAAGTGCGAATAGAATACAATTAATTCGATGAGCAAAGGTTATATTCAAGTGTATACCGGAAATGGTAAAGGAAAAACGACGGCTGCCCTGGGACTTGCAATTAGAGCCATTGGAGCAGGCAAAAAGGCTTTTATTGGTCAGTTTGTTAAGGGAATGCATTATAGCGAGTTAGATGCGATAAAAACTCATTTAAACAATATCGAAATCAAACAATATGGCTTGGATTGTTTTATTGTAAACAAACCTGAAGAAAAAGATATCATTGCAGCAAAAAAAGGTTTGGATGAAATGAAAAACATTATTTTATCCGGAAAATTCGATGTAATTATTATGGATGAGTTAAATATAGCGTTGTATTATAAATTATTTGATGTTAAAGAAGTGTTGGATATTTTGAAGAGAAAACCTGCTCATGTTGAAATTGTAATTACCGGAAGATATGCCCCAGAGCCAATAATTGATATTGCTGATCTGGTTACAGAAATGAAAGAGATTAAACACTATTATCAGCAAGGAGTTCAAGCACGGAAAGGTATCGAATTATAGGGTGAGTTTATGAAGTAAAAAAAAGCTGTCCGGTAAAATTTATCATTTCAGTACGTAAGCATAGTGGATTGTTTTTTGTGAAATTATTTTTAAAGATTCGCTTATTCACATTCATACTCTCCATACAAAATACCTAATGATTACTTAATCCTTTGGACAGCTCATTCTAAAGGTATTATTTACTTTTTATTCGCAAGCAGGTTTTTAAATATAAACCAAATAACGGCCGAACTAAGAAGTAATCCAAATCCATACAAAGCAGTTATCATAGATACTTTTAATCCACCGGCAATTAAAGCTGGAGCAACACCACCGGCAGCTTCAATAGCTGATAAAGCCATAAAAATGCCTATGGTCTGACCAAAAATACCTATTAGAAAAGTTAAACTACCGAAAAACAAAATAGCATCGTTTGTTCTTTTTAGTTTTATACTTTGGTTGTCGTTAAAATAGAGGATAAGAAACCGAATGGTTAAAACGATTACTGCAATCCACATCATATAAATCACAGACATAAATAAAGGTCCGCCTTCGATGAAATGTTTAAAGATCATAATTTTTACGTTTTTGATGAATACTGATTCAATATTAAGGAAGCCATCGCAAACAAAAAAAGTAATTATGCCAAGGTAAACTTTTATATGCTAAACAGCAAGATAAAATCTCTTAACAGGAAATGGTTATTCAGGGTTTAAAACATGTTGTTCACATAAAATATAGTTGTGTAACGATCTCAATACGTTAATAATACTATCTTTGAACTATGGATAACCTTAAGGTACAACATATCTTTTCGATAAAAAGCAAATGGTATCTGCATGTGCTTTACTGGTTGTTTGCTACAGCACTCATGTTTTTCGTTTTTAGCAACAGAAGTTACGATCTTCAAATAAGAATTGTTTTAGTATGTTTTTTAATTGCAGTGAGTGTATTGGTTACACGTTTTATAAATAGTTATTTAATACCCAAATATTTGTTTACCGGAAGGCTGTTTATCTTTCTCTATGCTTCGTTTGCTTTGTTTATAATTACCCTCTGGTTAATTATGTTTTCCATTATGCTAATTGTTACATATAGTGCCTACTATCTTCCGAATCTAATTATTCCTAATCAAAATGATATTATTATTTTACTTACAGGTAATTATTTGGTGATTATTATGGCTGCCGTAATTCATTTTGTGAGAGAATCATACCGCAGATTGATTGAAAAAAATTCCATAGAAAAACAAAAGCAATTAACGGAGGTTAAATTAAAAGAAGCAAACCTTAAATTATTGCAAGGGCAAATTCATCCGCATTTTCTATTTAATATGTTGAACAATTTGTATGGATTAGTAAATGATGATGTGAATACCTCAAGAGAAGTAATTGTGAAGTTATCCGACTTATTGGATTACATGTTATATGAATGCGATAAGCCCGATGTTAGTTTGCTGCGCGAAATCCAATTTATTGAAAATTATATTGAGCTGGAGCGCATACGCCACGACGAAAATTTTAATGTTCGCTTGAGTTATCCCGAAATTGATCAGGAAGTTACAATTGCCCCTTTGATACTCTTCCCTATTGTGGAAAATGCGTTTAAACACGGATTTAACGATCCGGTAAACAATTATATTGATATCAAAGTTAACTTGTCGGGAGATAACCTTACATTCGAAGTCACCAACAGTGTTTCGGAGCAAAAGAACGATAAATATCTGAAACAGGAAGGCAAAGGAATTGGGTTAAAAAACATAAACGAAAGATTAAATTTAATCTATAAAGAAAGATGTGATTTAAAGATTGCTGAAAGCAGCGAACAATATAAAGTAACATTGAATTTGAAATTACATGAATCGGCAAAATAAATATTCTTGTATTATTATCGACGATGAACCCATTGCCATTAAAGTAATAAAAGAACATCTCGAAAAAATCGACGGCTTGCAATGTGTAGACAGTTTTACCAAAGCTTTACAAGCAATTGAACTACTAAATAAAGAAACTGTTGATTTAATCTTTTTGGATATTAATATGCCGGGGATTTCCGGAATTGAATTTTTAAAATCATTACCCAATCCTCCGAAAGTTATTTTTACAACGGCCTACCGCAATTTTGCTGTCGATGCTTTTGAGCTGGATGCTATCGATTACCTGGTTAAACCGATATCGTTTGAACGATTCCTGAAATCGACCAATAAATTTTTATCTGCTGTAACGGCAAAAGACTCTGCGAATCAACCAAAAGAAATGGTTAAAGATTACATCATTTTAAAGTCAGATAAAAAGAACTATAAAATGAGGTTTGCAGATATTTTATATATTGAAAGCCTCGATAATTATATTAAGGTGCATACTTCCGATAACGCAATTATATGTTACGAAAGTTTGTCACACATATTAGAAGAGCTATCAAATGATTTTATAAGAATTCATCGATCATATATTGTAAACATAAAAAAAGTAGATGTTTTTACAACTGCTTACCTCGAGATTGAAGGTACACAACTAACCATTGGACGGAATTACAGAGAGAAAGTATCACAAATTATGAAAAGCTGAGATATCCCGGCATCTCTTCACGATATTTTGGGGCACTAAAAAATGAATGGTTTTTTATTACAATAATTCGTACGTTTGTTGAAACAGAGAATAATATTCAGTTTGTAAGATTTGGATTAAAAAAGGTTCCATAAATTTACAACCTTTAATATTTCACGAAGTATGCGCATACTAATTACTTTATTAGGTTTTGTTTCGTTCCTAAATTGTGCACTAGCCAATAACGAAGGAATGCCAATTATAAAAAATTTTAAAGCCGTTGATTATAAAGGCGGCAGCAGAATTTATTCCGTTGTTACAACCAGCGATGGACTATTATATGCCGGAGATAAGACCGGAGTGCTTGAATTTGATGGTGAAAACTGGACAAAAATAGAATGTGGGTTTACCGTAAACTCACTGGCTGTTGATTCAAATAATGTGGTGTACGTAGCGGGAAGCAGAGGTATAGGAAGATTAGAGTCGGATTCAACTTTCAACACCAACTATGTATCAATGAATCATCTTATTGGCAGTGAAAAAAGCTTAAGGAAATTCAGAAACTCTAAAGTTTTTAACATTAACCAGCGCATTATTTATGTTTTAGGAAATGAGATTGTGATTAATACCGCCGAAAGTATACGTATTATTGAATCGCCATATCACTTTACCTATTATCAAAGCCTTGATAATGAATTATATTTTTATTCAGAAGAAGAAGGATTTTACCAGCTGGTAGGAAATAAGCTCAGATTGCTTAACAATAGCGATAACATAAAACATAAGCGAGTAGTTGGTTTCTTAAACTACAAGAAACAAGTTCATGCTCTAATTGCCAATTTTGGATTGTATAATCTTAACAAAAATGAGGTTGGAGAGTTAAAAAATCTGATGTCTGAAATTAATGTCAATAAAATTCAGGGAGTAGATCAAATTGATGACAGCACGTATGCCTTAAAAACCTTTTATAATGGTGTTATCTTATTCAATTCAAAAGGACAGGTGATTAAAAAATATCATTATGATGAGGGCTTGGTGAATAATACCGTTTTTAGTGTGTTTAAAGATTACTGGGAGAACCTTTGGATTGGAACTGCATCCGGAATTTCAGCAATACGATTAAATTTTCCTTTTTACAAGTACAATAATCATCATGGAATAGGAACCGGTTATGCGTCTGTTTTATATAAAAATGATCTCTATTTTGCAACAAGCCAGGGGTTGTATTATTCAGAAAGAGATGATCAGAATCACTTAATATTTAAAAAGTTATTTGACGGGCACGTTTGGGGGCTGTTTATTATCGACGATATACTTTATTTTGGCAGTCCTGCAGGAATTTACGCTTGGAATGGAAAACAAATTAACAGATCGAGTTATTATCCGGGAGGGTGGAATATAACCCAATTGGCATCGAACAAAGATTTTTATGTTACCGGATCACCTGTCGGTGTGGTTTTATTAAAAAAAGGTAAGAATAAAATTCTACAGCATGTGCGAATCATAAAAGGTTTAGAAACTAATATTAGAAATATTGAAATTGATAACGAGAATACACTTTGGGCAGAGTTTGATAATGGTTTGTATCGATTCAATCTGGATCAAGAATTGCAAGAGGTTGAGAATTTAAGAAGTTTCGATAGAATTGAAGCTAACAATAAATTGAAGAGGATTATTAAATATGAAGACCAAATCTACTTTCTGGCCGACAGTGGTATATATTTACACCATAATGAAAAGGGATTTTATAAGGATACTGTAGCCTTTAAATCAATTAACAACACGAATGTAATCCCTTCTAATATTATAATAGACGATTTTAACAGATGGTGGACATTTAGTAATGGAGACCTTTCGTGTTATGCTTTTGCCGATAATCAGCTTAAAAAGTTACACCTTAGTTTATCTGATTATGGAAGTGAAACATATCCGATTGATTTTGAAAATGTATTCAGTCTCGATAGTAATTATGTAATTATTGGTCAGGAGGAAGGTTTTCTGGGGTATAAGCTAATTCAGGATTTTCATGGAACTTACTCGGCAAATAGAGTGCGCAAAATTATACTTACCACAAGAAAAGGAAAAGTAACAAGAGTAAAAGGTGAGGAGAAAATTGTAAACTGGACCCAGTATGGTAAAATAACAAAGAAATTACCGTATGGCAGCTCCATTAAATTTTATTACTCTGCAGGTTGTAGTAATTATAATTTGGTAAAATATGCTACTTTTTTATTCGGTTTTGATGAAAAATGGCCCGAATGGAATAATGAAACGATTAAAGAGTATACCAATTTGCCGCAGGGGAAATATAAATTTATTGTTCGATCTATTAATAAATCAAACGAAGAGAGTACACTTGCAATCTATGAATTTGAAGTTTCTCCTCCATGGTATTTTACGTGGATTGCGAAAGTTGCTTATGGTATTTTGATCATCATCGTAATAGTTATTGTAAAAATTACAGTTACTAAACGTACTCAAAAATTCAAAAGCAAAATTCAGAAAGAACAAGAAGAAATTTCTTTTAGAAAGCAACAAGCTCAAATACAGGAAAATCTAAAAAAACAACAGGAAATTATAAAACTTAGAAATGAAAAGCTTCGAATAGACAATTTGTATAAATCAAAAGAGTTGGCAAACTCTACCATGAGCGTGATCAAAAAAAATCAATTTCTGACTGAGTTGAAAGAAGAACTGCAAACCATTAAAACTTATGCAGATAATAATAAATTGGTTTCAGGTGATATTAAAAATGTAATTCGCAAGATTAACAGAGATATTGACAATGAAGAAAACTGGAAAGTTTTCGAAGATTATTTTGATCGGGTGCACGAAAAGTTTTTAAATAGGTTAAAAACAAAATATCCGATTTTAACGGCTAAGGATTTAAGGCTAGGTGCCTATTTAAGAATGAACTTAACTACAAAAGAGATTGCACCGTTAATGAATATCAGTGTTCGAGGGGTAGAAATTAGCCGTTATCGTTTGCGACGAAAACTGGAACTGGACAGAAATGATAACTTAAATGATTTCTTATTGAAATTTTAAAAGGCCGTCTCCATTGGAAACAGCCTTTTATAGATAACCTAAAACTAATACTATTTGTACATGATATCTGTTTTGGGAAAGCTAAACTTACTCCAATCTATCGTTTTCTTATCGTTAATAATATAATTTAGTGGAGATTTTAATACCGGGAAGCTTCCCTTTAAAATATTCGTAAAGCCATCACTTTCAAACCCAAAATAGCTGAAGTTGCTATAGTGCATTAATTTCATATTTAACCTTCCTAAAACAGAGGGCTTGTTTCCATTTATATATCCGATGGTTTCCGACTTATTATCAGGATTGTACATGGTAAAAACAAGGAGCTCATTTTTATCCGTATGATCAATTTTATCTAATGTTTCGGCAGATAATGTTTCATTATATGTATTGCGCAGATTCATACGATTTGCAAATTTATTTTCGGCACCTAATATCCATACAGAGCCATTTGTTGGCAGCTCATTGAGTTTACTGTCGTTTACCATTTCTATATTAATACCTCTTTCAGAATACATTCTTTTCCACGATATGGCCAGGTTTTTATAGTAAAAATAATCCTTACTTGATTTTGGTAAAATAATAGTCCATTGATCAGAGCCCATAATTTGTGATAATGTTGGTGGAACTTCTTGTACATTTAACCTTCGCATGACATCAAACATTGGGTCAATATCAATTCTAACCGGCTCTTCTGAAAAATTAAGTGTATACGATTGTTTACGATTGTTTAAATTTAAAACTTTACGCACAACCGTTTTGCTATTATTTAAATATATAAAAACCGGAATGTTTAACTGAAATGGATTGGATGTTCCGGATTGTGATAAATCAAGCCGTAAATTGTACGCACCTTTTTTCTTTTTTACTTTAACTTTTTCGAGTGTAATAGAAGGTGCTCCGGTAGAATAAACCCATTGTTTAAAAAATACATCCAGCTGATCGCCAGTAATTTTTTCAAAACTTTGCTGAATATCATCGAACGATGACATTTTAAATTGATGGGTACGATAAAAATCTGCATATGCTTTCAAGAAAACTTCTGTTCCGTATTTAATGCGCAACATATGATTTATCATTAAAACTTTACTATAACCAATTGCTTCGCTTGTGGCATCATGTTTTGAAGTAAATTCACTCACCGGGAAATCATTTTCGGTATGAACATAATCGGTATATTTCTTGAGCTGTGATCTGCGAAATACATCACCATCACCATCTTTTTCTTTTAAGAGATGATCGGCCATATAGGTTGTTATTCCTTCGCACCAATTACCTTTTTCGTAGTCGACATAAACACTGTTGCCCCAATAATTATGCAGCAGTTCATGCGGATATGATGTGTTTAAAATCCATGGAAAACGCATAACTCTTTTGCCTAATAAAGTGAACGATGGCATACCATATCCGGTTTCCCAGAAATTCTCTATAACGTCGAACTTAGGATATGGAAATTCGCCAATTAAGTTATAATACAGTCTGATATAGTCGCTGGTAGCGTTTAAATATTTTGCGGCCAGGGTTTCATCAGGATTTATTAAATATACATTAATGTCGACATGATCAATTGTTTTTGTGTATTTTGTCCACTTATTACCAATTAAACACACCTGGTTTGTTGGCTGGGTCATATCAAAAATATAACTTTTAATACTATCGGTTTGCTGTTCAGCTATTATTTTTCCTTGTGATGTTAACATCCAGTCATTATGAATGTTAACATGAATTGAGAATGTTTTAAGATTAGCATTTGTAAAATCAGCAACCCAGTATGTTTCTCCTGATAAATAAATCCCTTTTTCAAAAATAATTCCGGTAGTACTTTCAAACATGGTTTGATGCGTAATATGCTCTATACCTTCTTTATTATTTGCAATTATGCCGCTGTATTTTAACACAACCTTGTTGGTTTTATCCGATCTAATCAGTTTGTATTTGGTATAATTTTTTCCGGACTCAATTTTAGTAACTTCGCAGCTTGATTCGTAAATATTCAGATTAGGATTTAAGTAAAAAGTATCTGCTTCTTGCTTAGAAAGTGTAATAGTATCTGTAATGTTTATTTGCGATGCGGCAATATCTAAATCAACAAATAAGTTGTGATGATTAAATTTTGATTGTGCAAAGGAGTTAATGACCATAGCACATATCAGAAAAAGAGATAAAAATAATTTTTGTTTCATAACATAAATATTAATGTAAATTATCATATCAAAGCTAAAACAGTGTCGTATAAGCAACAAGATGATATTTTACTTAATGATGTAATGAATGGTTTGTTCTTTGTTACAACAGGTTAATATACAGAGAAAAGTGAACGAAATATTGAGAAAATAATTTTTAAATCAAGATGTAGTATTTATGTAATTGCGAACACAGAGAAATGATAATTTGTTAGAAAATATCATTTTTCATGCTAACTGATGAGGGTAAATTAAAATACAGCATGATTACAGCATATAAAAAAAACACTTTCTCAAATAAAAATATGTAAACAACAGAAAATGAATACAAAACAAAAATTGAGGAATAAAAAAATACATCAAGACGAATTCAACAGCTATTGTGAAAGTTTGGTTAGTACTATAGATTTGACAGAAAATTAATGAAAATGAAACAAGCATGATTAAAATAATTATTAAACACACACGATAATGATTATTTTAATTATGCGGTTCCCTGTCTGCAGACAGGCAGGCATCTGAACTTAAAAAAACAAAAAATAAACAGATGAAAAGTTACAAATATTTACTCTTATTATTTCTAGCAATTATCATATTTGGTAATTCATATGCGCAGAAATATAAATATAGTGGAAAGATATTTGATTCAAATAAAAACCCTTTATATTATGCTGCAGTTAATTTGAAAGGTACAGCCATTTATGATTTAACAGACGAGGATGGTCAGTATACTTTAAAAGATATCGTTCCCGGAAAGTATACCTTATATGTAACAATTCTTGGATACCAAAACATTGAAAAGGAAATTGAGATTACCAAGGATTATGTAGAGCAAAATTTTTATTTACAAGAATCTACCTTAGCCTTAGATGAGGTTGTTGTTACCGCTAAAGTATCACAAAGTAAAGAAGGTAGTACTACATATAAAATAGGTACAGATGCTATTCAACAAATACAACCAATAAGTGTAAGCGATATACTCCAGTTAGTGCCAGGTAACCAGGTGAGTTCTTCTAACTTGAACGGAATGGCGCAAGCTGACTTGAGAAATGCCGGAGATTATACAGATATAAATTCATTTGGAACAGCTGTTATTGTTGATGGGAATCAACTTAGTAACGATGGCAATATGCAAACCGAAGGGTTTGTTGAAACCGCAAATAAGGGGATTGATTTACGTGAAATTTCTGCGGCCAATATCGAATCGGTAGAGGTAGTTTCTGGTGTACCTAGTGCAAAATATGGTAATATTACATCTGGTGCCATTATTATAAAACGAAAAGCAGGGTATACACCTTATCATTTTAGCTTTAACAGCACACCGAATTCTTATCAGTTAGGCGTAAACAAAGGATTCAAACTTAAAAATGGCGGATTCTTAAATGCTGATGGAGACTATACCTATTCTAATAGTCAGGCAACTTCGAGAAAAAGATATTATCAACGAATTAACGCGGGGCTTCGATGGACTAAAGAACTTTCGGAAGATTTGGAGTGGAATAATAATGTTTACGTTAGATATGGATTAAGTTTTGACGGACAACGAAAAGATCCCGATGAAATAGTTGTAAATACCGAAATGGAGAACGAAAGTCACAACTTTACTTTTTCAACCAATGGTAGTTTAAATCTTTTTGGTACTACAAGTTATTCAGTAAATGCTAATTATTCTAACCAGTATTCATACAGAATGTCAACAGAGGCAGGTCCGATTCCTATTATTGAGTCATTGGAAGAAGGTACATATGTAACAAACTTTTCGCCAATTACTTTTCAGCAAAGAACAGAAACTTATGGTGAACCAGTGAACATCAATGGTAATATCGATGCAAATCAAACTTTTAAAACATATGGTTTCAGACATAATACAAGTATAGGTCTTTCGTATACTTACAATAAAAATTTCGGAAAAGGTCGTGTAATGGACGATGAAAATAATGCAGCAACTGCAATGGCAGGTGCACGTGATATGAATTTTTATAATGTTCCGGCATCGGTTGTTTACTCTGCATATTTTCAAGATGATATTTGTCTGGATAAAGAAAATTCAAACCACCTGATAAAAGTTGGATTGCGTTACGACAACATGTTGGAGAAGTATAATTTATTATCTCCTCGTTTGTCTTTTTCAGGACGATATTTTGAAAAATACCGGGTTCGATTGGCTTATGGTATTTCGTATCGAACACCATCGATGCTTCAGTTATATCCGGGTCCAAAATATTTTGATGTAATTAATTTAAATCATTACTCAGAAGAAGATATACGTTCATTAGCTGTAGTAACCACCTATATTTATCAACCTACTTACGAAAATTTAAAACCATCAAAAGGTACCACATTAGAAGGTGGGTTCGATTTTGAGAATAATGGATTAAGTGTTCGATTAACTGGATTTTATAAGGAAATTAAAGATGGTATAGCAACGAACGATCAATTGTTAACGTTTGATAAAGTAGTATGGGAAGCTGTTGATGAAACTCCGGGAACTGTTCCTGTGGTGCAACCAACAGATAGTATTGTAAGAGTATCTTCTAACTTCAATACGTTTGCCAATACAATTACCACAAGAACAAGAGGTTTAGAGCTTTCTGCCAATTTCCCCAAAATTAAGGCCACAAATACAACCATCAATTTTTCAGGAAGTTATTTGAAAACAACATCCGAGAATGATGACCTAAAATTGCGTTCATCTGCATCTTTAACTGGTGCATCAGAAAACAGGTATGGCGTATATGAGCAGGCTGCTTATACAACCTATACATGTAGATCGAATTTAACCATTGCTCAACATATTCCGCAAATAAAATTAATGATTACGCTTATAACAGAAGTTAACTGGTTATATAAAAGAGAAGTTGAGGATTATCCGAGTCCTTATCCGGTAGGATATTATAGTATTGATGGTTCATATAACGATATTCCTGAAAGTGAAAGAACAAATGAAGCGTATGCGGATTTGTATTACTCAAGAGAATTTCTTGAAAGAACTCCAACACCAACGTATTTTAATTTTCATATTCAGGTAAGAAAAGAAACTAAACAAGGACATAGTTTTTCGTTCTACGCAAACAACTTTTTATGGTATAATCCCACCTATGAGGATGATTTAAACAATTCTATAGTTGAACTTAACTCTAGAGTAACATTCGGAATAGGTTTCAATTTTAAAATATAAATCAATTAAATAATTTTTTAACTAAACCTAATTACTATGAAAAACAAATTAAAAGTATTATTAAGTGCAACATTGATGTCAATTATCGCACTGGCTTTTGTGGCTTGCGACGACGATGAAGTAGAATTAGCAAGTCTTTATGTAACAGTAGATGTGGCAGATTCGTTCTCAGGACTATCAGTATCTGACATGTATGTTTACGTAACCAATACAGTTGATGGAGGTGTTGATTCGGCTTTAACTGATGCTTCGGGTATTGCTACTTTTCTTGATATGGCACCGGGCACCTACAATGTTTCTGCTACAATGGAATTAACTGCAGAAGAAGCAGGTGCAGCGTCTGGATACTACGAAGAAATGACATTAAATGCTGTTGAAAACAATGTTGAATTGTTAGGAGGTTTTGAGCAAGAAACAACAATTACGCTTGACGGTGAAGCTTCAAGTAGCCTGGTAATTAAAGAGTTTTATTACAGTGGAGCAAACGATCCAACATATTCAATCTTATTTAAAGATCAGTTTGTTGAAATTTACAATAATTCCGACGAAGTTGTTTATGCTGATGGTCTATATATAGCAAATTTAGCTCCTTCTACTTCAGGCAGCGATGCTAATGATGTGCCTTTAGGATTAGACTTAACAGAGTATGTGTATGCACAAAAAATATTAAGAGTACCTGGAAGCGGAACAGAAAATCCAATTCAACCAGGGGAAAGTATTGTAATCTGTTTAAATGCTGTTGATTATACAAACGGAGGCGCAAACGCTGATATCTCTGTTGATTTAAGCGATGCGGATTTTGAAACTTATGCAGTTGATTGGTTAGAGTCTTTAGGAAGAACAGGAAATGCTTATTTCGATCTTGACAACGTTGATGTTCCTAATATGGAATGTATTTATCTAAATATTGAGAACTATGGCTGGTTCAACTTTACTACAGAAGGTGCTAGTGTGGCAATTTTCAGAAACGATAACTTTACTGTTGAAACAGTAGTAGATCCAAGGGTTGAAACTCCGGTTTATTCCAATTATATGGTAAAAATTGCTGTTGATGATATTATTGACGGTATTGATATGATGGTTAATGCGGAAACAGGTGATTTCAAACGATTACCTTCAAGTGTTGACGCCGGATTTAACTATGTTGAAGGAACTGCTTATACAAGTCAGAGTGTAAGAAGAAAAGTGGCTAAAGAAGTTGATGGCCGTAAAATTCTACAAGATACAAACAACAGTACGAACGATTTTGAAGTAATCGATTTAGCTACACCAGGTAGCTTCGGAAATTAATAATATTAAAGGTTGTCCTGTAAAAGGGACAACCTTAATTCAAATTTCTTAATATGAAAAAATTATTGCTCATTTTATTCATTCAGTTTTTTGGTACAGCTCTTATGGCAGCTGATACTACTCAGGTTGAAAATAATTTGATCTCAAATACAAATCGAAGATTTTATTTAGATGAACAACTTGAGGTATATAAATATTTACCTTCTAACTTGTGGTTATGGGATAATGGAGATTTCTCCTCAATATCTTTTAAAGGATTACTTGATGAAGGTAACTTTAAAACTGTTGATGATTTTGATAAAAACGAGCAGTTCTCTTTTAAAAGCGAATCGGTTCAATCATTTAACAAAACCGGATGGCGATTTTATGGAAACTTTACGTTGAACTTATCTAACCATGATAATGCAGACTGGAACCTGGGATATGAGAAATCAGAAATTGGCAATCCGTACCGTTTGATTACTCAGCGAAATGGAGATTTTAATGTGAAACATTACGGTTTGCAGGGTATTATGAATAAGAACTTAGGTGATAAATTTTCAGTGGGCTTTGGAATTAAATATCATGGAGATCTGTATTTTAGATTAAGCGATACACGTAACGAATTTTATAATCTAACCATGGAGGTAACCGGAGCTGTAAATTATCTGATGAAAGAAAATAAGTATATTTCGTTAGGTGTTTCATATTATTATCGTAAGGCGTCGCCGCAATATATAAATCAGTATAAAACGAACGGGCCCGAATACTATTTATACATTAACGAAGGGTTAGGAGATTTTAATCAGGTTGAGATGAGTGAGAATATGTATAAGAAAAATCAAAATCCTAAATACTATCTTAGTTATTTTTCAGGTGAAAAGAATAAATTTTCTATCGCATATTCTGCTTATATAGGAAATGAACATTGGGATTATAAAATTACATCAACTCTTACCGAAACAGACCAGGAATTATATAAATACGAATATTTTAGTAACGAATTAATTACTTCTTATTTAGTAAATAAAGAAAATTATAAAAACTTTAACCTGATAGAGGCAAAGTATATTGATGGTACAGGTTTTAAGAACAGAGGAATTTTTCAAAAAACATTCACTTATAGTGGGCTAAACCTGAAGGGAACTTCAAAATTGATACAACCTAAATCAAATCTTTTTTATTTAAGCGTTATATCTGTCGATTTCGAAAATATAAGTAAAAAAGATATGGTTTATGCACAGCAAATAGCTTATACTAATGTGAATACAAATATTAAAACAGGTTATTTATTACAAGTAAACACAAAAAACAGAATAGCTTTTGATATTGAAGGAAGCTACAAGTACAATTTATCTTATACTCATGATGTGGTATCGGCAGGATCTAAAATGTACACCTTAAACTTAGCATATAACGAAATTGCATATCATTCTGCAAATTACTATACAATTGGAGGGCAGGTAAAATGGTTTAAACAAATGCCAAAACTTGGAACAGAGTTTTTGGTTAAATACTATTACTTAACTCCAACAGATGTGAAATTTTCAAATGAATATTCACTGATAACTGATAAGAAGTACAGATACTTCTGGGAAGCAAGTCTAAACTTTTACTTTTAAAAATTATATACAATGAAAAAATTAACAAGTATTATATTAATATCCATAGTATTACTAAATACATCTTTTGCTAAAAAGGATAAAGATAAAAACACAGAAAAAACATACACGTCAGATTTACCAGCTTATGTAATATATAATTCAGAAGGAGAAAAGGTAACTTTTTCTGAAATGATGCAGGAGCTTTATAAGCACGACATCTGCTTATTTGGAGAAATGCATGATGATCCTATTACACATTGGTTGGAAAAAATGGTAACCGAGGCAATGGTGCAGGAAAAAGGAAAGAACCTTGTTTTAGGTGGTGAAATGTGGGAAGCCGATCAACAGTTATTAATGGATGAATTTATGATTCACGACCTGGTTGATAAAAAAGGGTATGTAGAAAGTGCTAAAAACTGGCCTAACTTCAGAGATTATAAACCTTTGTTAGGTATTGCATTACGAAACGACCTTAAATTTGTGTGCACAAATATTCCACGTCGTTATGCAAAAGTAGTTTATAAAAAAGGAATAGAATATTTAGATAGCCTTCCGGAACAGGCATATCAGTATTTACCTCCAATGCCAATACATTTTGATTTAACGCAACCAGCCTATGCAAATATGATGAGCGTATTTGGTCCTGATGATAATCATCAAAAAGCATCAGCCGGAGCACCTCAAGCTATGATGGCTTATAAAGGGGCAAACTTGGTAAAAGCACAAGCCATTAAAGATGCAACTATGGCATATAGAATTCTTGAAAATTGGGAAAAAGGGCAATATTTTTTGCATTATAATGGAACATATCACTCAAAATTTTACGATAGTATTTACTACTATTTAAAATATTATAATCCTGAAGTTAATATTGTAACTATTCATACCTGGAGAATAGAAAACAATATGCAGTTACCGGAACAGGAAAACGCCGCAGATTTTAATATTATGATTCCAAACTCGATGCCCAAAACATACGATCAGTAGAGTTATAATAAACTGATAATCTTAAGTTAACAAATAAAATTTAAGTAAAAAAATTACTTAAACTGGCGATAGCTTTAAAAAAAATAAAATATGAAGAAAATAATTGTAATTGCACTATTAATACTTCCATCTGTTCTTTTTGCTAAAAAGCAACCTATGGCAGAATTTTTAGAGTATGATTTAGAGAATGGCTTACATGTGATTATTTATCACGATGTTAATGAGCCAAACGTGGTTGTGGGAACCAAATATCATGTGGGAGCAAAAAATGAAGAGGCAGACAGAACGGGTTTCGCACACTTCTTTGAACACTTACTTTTTCATGGAACAAAAAATATTCCTCAAGGAGAATTTGAAAATACAGTTATGAATGCAGGTGGTTATTGTAATGCATATACTAGTTACGATGTAACCTATTATTATCAACTACTGCCTGCTCACGAATATAAACTTGGGTTATGGGTCGAGTCAGAAAGAATGCTGCACCCAATAATTACAGAAGAAGGAATTAATCGTGAACGAGAGATCGTAAAAGAAGAAAAACGTATGCGTTATGAAGGGAAACCTCTGGGAAATTCATACTACGATATGATGGGCGCAATGTTTACCTACGAAACCTACGGTCACAATATGATAGGCTCAATGGATGACCTTGATGCATCATCGATAAAAGACTTTAAAGGCTTTTTTGAAAAATATTATGTTCCGAATAACGCTTGCCTCGTAGTAGCGGGTAATGTAGATATATTGGAAACAAAAAAGTGGATTGAATATTACTTTAAGGATATTCCTAAAGGGAAAGAGGTGAAAAGACCTAAAGATTTTGGTGGTCCTTCAGGGAAAGAAAAAATTATTGAAAAAACAGAAAAAGGGCTCAAAAAGACAGCTGTGTCGTTAAATTATTATGCTGTGCCTGAAACACATAGCGATGCACCGATAATGAACGTAATTGCGGCGATTTTATCGGGCGATAATACGTACTCATACTTTGATAAGGATATATTAGTGGATAGTGATACAATAATTCAGCACGTATCGGCAACAACAGAGCTTTGGGAAAAAGTTGGTGTTTTCAGAATAAAAGGGAAACTAAAAGTAGAAGGTCAGGAGCAACATTTAATATCAAAAGTTGAAGAGCAACTCGAGAGACTAAAAAATGAACCGGTTGACGACTACGTTTTACAGCAGGTAATTAATAGTTTCGAAGTAGGTTATACCGATTTTTACTTTCATGCCGAATCGCTGGCAGATATGATTACAAATTACCACCATTTCTGGGGCGATGCAAACGAATTTAATAACGTGATTGAAAAATATACTAGTATAACAGCTAAAGACATTCAGAGAGTTGCCAAAAAATACTTTAATAAAGATAATCGGGTATCGATTATTTATCATCCTGAAAAATAAATTGTCATGAGAAATATATTAATAACATTCGTTATATTATTCACTGCTTTTTCAGTAAAAGCACAGATAGACAGGACACATGCACCAAATCCTGACAGCCCTAAAAAATTAGATGTTGGGGTTTTGATTCCAATCGAAATGGATAACGGACTGCAAGTTTATTTGGCTCCTATTAAAAACTATCCAAAATTTACGCTTTCGGTTAATATTGAACAACCAAATATTTACGATGACGAAAGACAAGAGGAAAGTGGCATTTTAACAAAAGCATATTATAAAAAATTATCAGAGAAATATCCGAACGGGCAAATAGATTCTCTGGTAAGATTAAAAGGAGCAATGCTTTCGGCAACTACTCGTGGAGGAACTATTAAGGGAATGAATCGCGATATTGATGTTTTACTTGATCTATATACTGATTTATTATTCAATCCGCTAATTAAGGAAGAATACATTGAGGATAAGAAAGAACAATATAAGAAATCTCAGGAAAATAAAACTGAGCAAAGTTCTGTATTTAGTGATAAGCAGTTTGTTTTAGAAAGATTGGTTGACTCTTTACTTCATGGTGAGGCTAAGGAAGAGGAAAAAAAGAAAGAAATAATTCAAAATTACGACAATATTACCATTGAAGTTATAGAAGATTTTATACAGAAAAGGATTGTTGCGAATAACTCGGTTATTGTTCTTATTGGAGATTTCTCTGAAAAGAATACGGCGAAATTAATGAAGAAATATTTCGGGAAATGGCAACAGGGAGAGCCTATTGAAAAAGAAATAGAACTTAAATCTTCCAAATCGGCAATAGAAAAAAGAAGGATAGTTGTTCTGGATAAACCGAATGCAGTACAATCAAAAATACGATTTCAATGGATTTTAGGCGATGCTTACGCTTATGGAGAGCATGCAGTTAAAATTGAAGTATTAAACGAAATATTAGGTGAGAGTCAGCTTTCATATTTATATAAAAACTTAAGAGAAGACAAAGGTCTGTGCTATTTTGTTGGCTCAAGTATTGTTCCGGACGATAATGGCGGAAGAGCATCCATATGGATGAGTGTTCGCACTGATCAAACAGCATATGCTATTGAAAATATACTTTTAGAAATGCTACGAATCAGAAACTTCGATGTGTCTGATCATGATTTGAAAGTTGCCAAAAGTAGTTTAATCGGCGAGTTTACACGTTCGTTGAGTGGTATTGCTCCGGTACCATATATTTCTTTTGCTATGATTAAAGAAACATACAATTTACCTGACGATTATTTACAGACTAAAGTGTCTAAATATTACGAAGTAAATACGAAAGATATTCGTGAAATGGCAGAAAGGTATGTTAAACCATTTAAGAATGTACTCGTGATTACAGGTAAAGCAAGTGAATTGCACGGTACATTGGAAAAATTTGGAGAAGTAACTTATTTAGATGAAGACGGAAACGAGTTAATATTCGAAGAATAGGTTAAAATTTTAGGGTTAAGGGAAGATCAATACATGATCTTCCTTTTTTTAAATTTATGTGTTATGCTCGAAACGAAGATGTCTTTTTTAAATAGTGTAAATCATGAGATTAGAACTCCGTTAAATTCTATTCTGGGTTTTTCAGCATTACTGCTAGACAGAAATTATGATATAGAAAAAGTTAAAGAACTTTCGCAAAACATTAATAATTCAGGAAACAGATTGAAATTCTATTTAGAAAATCTAATTTTGATCCTCGAATTAAAAGACAAACTCTATTGTGTAACTTCTTCAAAAATAGAATTTAGGTTATTTCTTCATGATCTAATAACATCTATTAATGAGAACCTTAGTGGTCAAGATAATTTTGTTATTGAAGTAAACTACAATTCAGAATTATTTAATACTACAATCCAAGGTGATAAAAGGTTATTAATAAAACTTTTATCAAGCTTAATTCTGGATAACATATTTAATGATATTGAGGGGAAAGTTAATATCTTGTATAGATCAAATAATGTAGGTTCTGTAAAAGTAAAAAGGATCAAAGAGAAACGAACGGAATCTGAAATTGAAAGTGTAAATACAAATAAGAAAGATTCTTTTAGCAAAGAGATTAATACTGCAATTGCGAATCAATGTTTAGAAATTATGAACGAGTATGTGAGTTTATACTCGAACTATTCAACAAAACAAACTAATTTTGAAATTCATACCCCGAATAAATAATTATTTGTTATTTGGTTATTTAAGAGGATTTATAAATCTATATAAATGATGAAAAAAATTTCCACATATATCATATTGGCATTAATTTTTATTTGTAATACCTATGCCAGTAATACAACAGATACAATACCACTGGATCCGGCAATTAGATATGGAGTATTAGAAAACGGCCTAACTTATTATATTCGTCATAACGAAGAGCCAAAAGAACGAGTTAGCTTTTATCTGGTTCAGAATGTTGGAGCTATTCTTGAAAATGATAATCAGAATGGCTTAGCTCATTTTTTAGAGCACATGGCATTTAACGGATTGGAGCACTTTAAAGGCAAAGCTATGCTGGAATATCTTGAAAAAAACGGTGTTTCTTTTGGACGAGACATAAATGCCTATACTACTACCGACGAAACCGTTTATAATATAAGTAATGTGCCGGTATCTAATCCTCATTTAATTGATTCAACGTTAATGGTTTTGTATGACTGGTGTGATAACCTGTTATTGGAAAACTCAGAAATTGATGCGGAAAGAGGTGTTATAGCTGAAGAATGGAGAACAAGAAGAAATGCAAGGTTTCGAATGAATAATAAAGAGTTAAATAGTCTGTATTTTGATAGTAAGTATTCAAAACGCGATGTAATTGGCGATTTAGAGGTAATTAAAAAATTTAATTATCAAACAATAAAAGATTTTTATCACGATTGGTACCGCACAGATCTACAAGCAGTAATTGTTGTGGGTGATATTGATGTAGATACGATAGAAACGATTATAAAAGAGAGATTCTCAAAAATAAAAGCTATTGAAAATCCTAAGGAAAGAAAAACATATGAAATACCCGATAATAAAGATCCACGTTATGCTTTGATTACTGATAAAGAAGCAACATTCAGCAATGTGAAGCTTGTCTTTAAGCATGATCCAGTTTGTGCGGAAAATATGGGTAATAAGTTTTTAAGAGAGATGTATGTTCGAAACGTATTTACAAATATGCTTGGCAACCGGTTAAATGAACCTTTGCATACAGAAAATCCTCCTTACATGGGAGCTATGGCATACATTTTTCAGAAATATCGTTCCAAGGAAGATTATACGTTATATATTGTTCATGCTGAGGGGAAAGCCTTGAAAGCAACAGAAGCTGCAGTTCAAATTGTGGAGCAGGCGAAACGATTCGGTTTTACCGAAACAGAATTTGAAAGGGCAAAAACAAATCTCTTAAACCAGTTCGATGATGCATACAAAAAAAGAGAAGAAATTGACAACGATTCGTATGCAAAAGAATATAGAAATCATTATTTAACAGGAGAACCAGCTCCAGGTATTGAATACGAATTTAAATATCTTAAGGAAATTTTGTCTCAACTTACACTTGAAGAAATAAATGCCGTAGCTCAAAAATATTTAACCGATACCAATATGTTAATAGCAGTTTCTGGTCCGGAAAAGGAAGGATTAATTCATCCAACAAAGGAGGAAATATTAGCTGTTATAAACAACAATAAGAATTCTGAGATAGAACCATACGACGATTCATTCAGTGGTTCATCTTTAATATCTGAATTACCGACGAAGGGGAAAATTCTTGAAAGAAAACCCATTGAAAAATTAGGAGCAGAAGAAATTACGTTAAGTAATGGTATAAAAGTATTTGTTAAAGAATCAGACCTCGATAAAGAAAGTGTGATTATTAATGCACATTCCTGGGGTGGGAGATCGGTTCTTCCGCAAAAACAATTGATCAATGCAAAGTTTTTTGGCGATTTTATTGGTTCGTATGGTGTAGCCGATTTTTCATCTATGGATTTACAAAAACTATTAACCGGGAAAAATGCTTCGGCTAATTTTAGTATTGGCGATTTAACTGAAACCATTTCTGGTCATGCTTCAACAAAGGATCTGGAAACAATGTTTCAGTTGATATATCTTAAGTTTACAGCACCTCGGTTCGATAAGAAAATGTATAATTCTGTTTATTCAAGGTTAGAATCCTACGCACAAAGCTATGGCAACGATGTTGATCGTGTGTTTAAAGATTCAGTTAAATTAATCATGAATAATTATCATCCAAGAGTACATATCATGAAAAAAGAACTTTTAGATGAACTAAGTTTTGATGGAATAAAACAAATATACCAAGAGCGATTCGGAAATCCGGGTGATTTTACCTTTGTTATCTCTGGTGACTTTGAGCAAAAGCAATTGGATAGTTTATTAGAAACGTATATTGCATCCTTACCTGTTAAGGAGGGAAAGGAGAAGTATATTGATCATAAAATTAAGCCTCCAAAAAAGGATGTTGTCAATCATTTTGAGTTGCCAATGGACACAAAAAAATCTACGGTATATGTTAATTTGCACAAGGAATATACATATTCTGTAGAAGATGAAATTTACTTGTATGTAATTTCAAGACTGCTTTCTAAACGATATTTGGATGAAATACGCGAAAAAGAAGGTGGAACATATGGTGTAGGAGTTAGTTCATCGTTTAAAGATTATCCTTACGACGAGTTAAGATTACGTTTTGCGTTCGATTGTGATCCTGAAAAAGCAGAAAAACTAAAAACAATAGCCCTGGCTGAGATTGATAAATTGTTGGATGGTATTATTAACGAGGAAGATCTGGAGGAAATAAAACAAAATATTAATAAAAGTGGGGAAGAACGCTTAAACAATTTAGGCTATTGGCATGGCAAGCTTTCAGATTATGCAATCGAAGGTGAAATGCCAATTCTTCGTGATGAAATAGAAGGCCTTGTTAAACAAATGACTCCAAAGGCCGTTACAAAAAAGGCAAACAAATTATTAAAGAGGACAAAAAGAGTTGAGGTAATCATGTCGGCAAAATGAGCTTAATGGGTTATTGTAGTTTCAATAGGAGTAATTAAACTTTGTTTAACTTTTTTTGTCTTAGATGTAATAAATTTAGAAATTCGGGGTCTACCTTTTAATGCAAATTATAAAAAAATGAAACAAATTGACAGAAGAATAGTCATTGTAGCAGCTTTGATTTTTATTGTAGGGCTTGCTTTTGGTTTGATGAAATTTTTAAGTGCACAAAAACCAGAACCACCAAGAAGACCTGCTGTTGTTGCTAAACGAATGGTAAAAGCAGAAGAAATAAAGTATACCACAATAAAATCGCCAGTGTCTGCACCAGGAAGGGTTGCATCCATATCGCAAGTAGATATCATTGCCGAGGCATCAGGTAAAATTCTTGTGAACAATATTCCTTTGAAAAAAGGAGCAAAATTCACAAAAGGAGATGTATTATTTACTATTTATCCCGATGAGGCCATACTCGCTTTAAAATCAAGAAAGAGTCAGTATTTAACAACTTTGGCGAATTTATTACCCGATATTAAGATCGATTATCCGGAATATGAAGACGAATTCAGAACGTTTTTTAATGCTATTGATGTAAATAAAAAGTTACCCGAATTTCCTACAATCAAAAATGAAAAACTGGAAATATTCCTGGCAAGCAGAAATGTATTGAGTAACTATTATAGCATCTTAAAAGATGAATTACAATTGAGTCGACATACCATAATAGCACCATTCGATGGTACCTATTCCGAAGTTTATTTGGAAGCTGGTGCGTACACCAACATGGGAGGAAGAGTTGCTCATGCCATTCAAACCGATATACTGGAAATTGAAGTTCCCTTAGATAAATTTGATGCCGAGTGGGTTAAAATTGGCGATAACGTAGATCTATATTCAGAATCGCGAGAGTTAAAATGGAGAGGAAACATTGTACGAAAAAGTCAGTTTGTTGATGAAAATACCCAATCGCAAGGAGTCTTTATCAGGGTAAAGAATCTGGGTAAAAAACCATTACTTGTTGGAGAATATATCAAAGCACAATTTCCGGGGCATCCTATTCAAGATGCTATGGAGATTCCGCGAAATGCCGTTTTTAATACCAACGAAGTTTTTATTGTTGAAGATGGCAAAATTCATAATGAGATGATCAATATCATCAAGGTGAATGAGAAAACACTTATTTTCGATGGAGTTGACGAGGGGAAAACAATAGTAGTTCAACCACTTATAAATGTTCAGGAAGGAACATTAGTTGATGTTTTGGGACAAGATTCAAACACTGGTAAAAAAACTACGAAAAAGCAGGATAAACCGAACGCAGGGAATAAGGAGTAAATGTAAATCATTGTAAGTATGAGAAAAATTGTAGAACGATTTGTAGAATACCCCATATATGCTAATCTAATCATTGCTTTTGTTGTTATTGCCGGAGTTGCTGGTCTTTTAAGCATGAAAAAAGCGTTTTTTCCTGAGTCGGAAAGTAGAATTATTAATGTTTCTGTTTTTTATCCGGGTGCTTCTCCCGTAGAAATGGAAGAAGGGGTTACTTCACGTATTGAAGAAGCTGTCAGGGGCATTGTCGGTATTAAAGAAATTAATTCCACATCGGTAGAAAACAGTTCTGTGGTTACTATAGAAACTACAGGCGAATATCCAATCGATGAAGTTTTAATGGAAGTTAAAAATGCGGTCGACGGAATCTCATCTTTACCTTCAGCTGCCGAACGACCTATTGTAGCAAAACGCAGATCACGATCAGGGGCGTTATATATGACTCTGGTTGCTAAAGATGGTGCTGATGTTGATCTGATGACCTTGAAAGAATATGGACAGCGAGTTGAAGAGGATTTGATGCGCTCAGGAGTAATGAGCCAGGTTAACTTATCGGGTTATCCTGCTCCGGAAATTTCTGTGGAGGTGAAAGAAGAAGCGTTGTTGCGATATAATATCACGATAAATGAGATTATACGAGCAATTCAAGCCAACAATCAGGATGTTTCTGGTGGTCAGATAAAATCCGACGAGGAAGAACTTTTAATCCGTTTGCGATCAAGAAGCACAAATCCAAACGAAATAGGAAATATTATTGTTCGTGGTACAGGTAATGGTGGATTTATACGAATACGCGATATTGCAGAGGTTAAAAAGAAATTTGCAGATACTTCTGACAAATCATGGATTAATGGTAAAAACGCAGTATTCCTTAGTGTTGATAAACTTCCCGAAGAAGATTTAGAAGAAATTACTGAATATGCAGAGCAATATGTAAAAGAGTTTAATGAAGAAAACCCCGGTGTTGAGCTCGATGTATCGTTTTCCTTTCTTGAGATACTGGATAGTCGTCTCGATTTGCTGGTTTCAAATGGAAAAATCGGATTGTTTTTAGTAATCCTCGTTATATCGATGTTTCTTAATATAAGAATATCATTCTGGGTTGCTATAGGTATACCATTCAGCTTTTTGGCCATGTTTGTGTATGCTAGTCTTGCCGGTATAACCATTAATATGATTTCTTTATTCGGAATGATATTAGTAATCGGTATTCTGGTGGATGATGGAATTGTAATCGCCGAGAATATCTACCTGCATTTTGAGAAAGGGAAAACACCTATGCGGGCAGCTGTTGATGGAACACTCGAAGTGTATCCTGCAGTTTTAACATCCGTTACAACAACTATTGTAGCATTTATTCCTCTATTGTTGCTCTCAGGAACACGAATGGAAATGATGTATCACATGGCCATTGTGGTAGTGGTGAGCTTATTCTTTTCATTATTTGAAGCATTTTTTGTACTGCCGGCACATTTAAGCAGTCGGTTTATATTAAGAAAGCAGAGTATCGAAAACCAAAAGCGTGGTATCAAAAAATATTTCGAACGATTTATGGTGTGGTTGCGCGATGATATTTACCACCATGCCTTAAATTGGTTGTTACGTTGGAGACATGCAGTGATTGGTATTCCAATCGCTTTTTTCCTTATTACGTTTGGGTTATTAAATGGCGGGTTTATTAAAACTACCTTCTTCCCTATGGTCGATTTTGATAATTTCGAGGTTAATATCGCATTTACACCGGGAGATGGTGAAAAGCAAACTAAGGAATACCTGGATAGATTTGAGAATGCCGTTTGGGAAGTTAACGATGAGTTGGTCGAAGAATTAAACCTCGATACTGATATTATTGATATTGTATCGAAATCAATTGGAGGATCATTTAGTGGACAGGAGATTGGATCGCATGCAGGTAATTTAAATGTTTATCCGATAAATTTAGAAGGTATTGCAATTAGCGGACACGAAATAGCAAATAGAGTGCGCGAGAAAATAGGGAAAATTCCCGAAGCAAGAAAATTTACGGTTGCAGGTCGAAACAGATGGGGAGCTCCGGTTTCCATTAGTTTAATGTCGAAAAATCTACAAGAGCTCGACGAGGCAAAAGAGTATCTAATGAGTAGGTTAACAGAACTTCCGCAGTTAAAAGATATTAACGAAAATGTAGCTTTAGGAAAGCAGGAAGTACGTTTGAAATTAAAACCCAAAGCATATTTTTTAGGTTTAGATGAGACTACAATTGCTCAACAGGTTCGTCAAGGGTTTTATGGAGGCCAAGCACAACGTTTGCAAGAAGGTCGCGACGAGCTTCGTGTTTGGGTTCGTTACCCAAAATCGGATCGAATGACCCTTGGACAAATGGAAAATATGAAAATAAAAACACCGCAAGGTGAATATCCATTAACAGAACTTGCAGATTATCACATGGAGCGTGGACCCGTTGCAATTAAACGTTATCAGGGATCTCGTGAAATACGGGTTGAAGCCGAACTGGTTGATCCAATGGCTCCGGTTCCTGAAATTTTAACTCAGATCTCAACAGAAATTATGCCCGATGTTGAGGCGCAGTTTGCAGGAATTCGATACGAATATCAAGGACAACAAAAATTTGGTAACGAGGCAGTGAATAAAATATGGCCTTACTTCCTGGTGTCATTCATTGTAATTATTTTTATCATGATTATGCATTTTAAGAGTTTAAACCAAACGCTTATTATTCTTTTTATGATTCCATTATCTATCTTAGGTGTTTTCTGGGGACACGGAATTCATGGAAAACCAGTTTCGTTAATGAGTTTGTGGGGAATGGTTGCTTTAACTGGTGTAATTATTAACGATGCAATTGTATTCTTATCAAAATATGATGGTAGTTTATTGGAGGGAATGAAAGTTAAAGATGCCATTGTAGAAGCCGGAAAACTAAGGCTTAGACCAATTATTTTAACTACAGTGACTACTTCAGCCGGATTATTCCCGATGATATTGGAAAAAAGTATCCAGGCTCAATTCTTAATTCCTATGGCTATTAGTTTAGCATATGGTGTGGCTATCGGTACCGTATTTATATTGATATTCTTCCCGGTATTAATCATGTTACTGAATGATGTCAGAGTGTACATGAAATATTTGTGGACAGGCGTTAAACCCGAAAGAGAAGAAGTAGAAGTGGCCATTATTTTGCATAATAGAAAAGTGCAGTATGAAAAAAATGGTTATGCACCCATTGAAGAAGTTAAAGAAAATGAATAAGTTATTGAAATTATGATTACAAAAATAAAATATATAGTATCCGTTTTTTTGATCTTTGGTTCGTTACATGCGTTTTCTCAGGAATCAGAACTGTCGCTTTCACTAGCCATTGAAAAGGCGTTGGAAAGTAATTACGGTATTATCATCTCAAAATCGGATGTAAAAATTGCCGAGTTAAATAATACCTGGGAAGCTGCAGGCAGATTTCCTACCATTGGTTTTACAGCTTCGCCGGGTTATAGAAACGAGTTGGTAGAAGGTAATGCTGCAACAACATTGTCGGGGAACTTAAGTTTAAACTGGACACTTTTTAATGGGTTTCGTGTAGCTATTACAAAAGATAAACTGGAGAAGTTTGAAGAACTTGCCAAAGGACAATCCGGAGTGATCATCGAAAATACTATTCAGGATATTATCCTGGCATACTATAATATTTTGTTGCAAAAGGAACGTCTCAATGTGTTAAATAAATTAATGCTTCTGTCTAAAGATCGGTATGATTATGAGCAAACGAAATATGAAATTGGCGGATCGGTTACATATGATGTGCTTTTAGCTAAAAATATCTATCTGGAAGATAAAGCTTCGTTTTTAAATCAGGAGGTTGTAGTTAAAAATGCCATACGAAATTTGAATTTTTTAATGGGTGCACAGTTAACCCAACAGTGGAAATTTAATGAGGAGTTCACATCGGATACAGCCCAATTTAAATTAGGTGATTTAATGGATAAGATGATGGCTAGTAACCGAACGTTAAAGAATCAGTACATTAATTTAATGTTGAAACAGGAAGAAATTAAACTGCAACAAAGTTCGGTATATCCTCGGGTAAGTTTAAATGCCGGAGTAAGCAATTCATATTTATGGAACGATCCGGAAATTCCAACGAATACAAATCCCGTTGAAACACTTACGCCCAATGGAACGGTAACACTGTCGTACGATATTTATACTGCCGGTAGTCGAAGAAGAGCAATTAACGTAGCCCGAATAAATGAAGAAATAAGTACTGTACAGTTGGAAGAAATGAAGCATAGCTTAACCAATCAGTTATACAATGAATACGAAACCTATAACGTGCGCAAAGCTTTATTGAATGTAGCCAATGAAAGTGTAGCTGCAGCAGAACTTAATCTGCAAATAGCCAAAGAAAAATTTGAGTCAGGAGCTATTAATTCGTTTAATTACAGAGATATACAGTTAAATTACCTGAATTCGGCATTAAACCAGTTACAATCTATTTATAATCTGATCTATTCAAATACTTCATTAACCCGGTTAACGGGTGGTTTGCTAACAGAGAATTAAATAGAATAAAATTATAACTCACAAAAAAACAATACGATAAAGCACTTCAAAGTACAGTAATTTAAAATAAAGAGTACATTAAAAAAAGAAGAATTACCACCGCGATTAATTTTATAATTTAGAATGATTATAAACATAGACATGTTTTATCTGATATTTCTTAGGAAGCTAAAAAACACTTTTATCGTTTATCGATAATGCTGAAAATGAGCTCCTTGTAATATTTTGGATTTTTAAAAAAGTTTTAAGTATTTGTAGTTGATTTGAAAATTTATTAGCCAAATTAACCTAAAACTATTTATTAATCTAAAATTTAAATTATGACAAAATTTTTACGAAAATTAGCATTTCTGCTGGTTTTTAGTGGATTGCTTATTGGTAATGTATTCTCACAGGAAAATATTAAACATCAGGTAATTGATGATAATGGAAATCCTAAATTTATTCAGTTAAAAGAAGCCGTTAATTTTGATTCAAAATCGACAAATTTATTAACTGAATATCTTGATCTTAATCAGGAAGACTCATATGCGCTGAAACGTTCGGAGAAAGATAAATTGGGTCAGGTTCACTATAGGTATCAGCAATATTATAGGGGTATAAAAGTGGAGCACGGAAGATATATTGTGCACACCAGTGGCGAGAAGGCTACATCCTTAAACGGAGATTATAAACTGATACCCGCGAATTTAGTTACAGAACCAAAGCTAACAGAAGCGCAGGCATTGCAAAAAGCTTTAAATTATGTAAATGCAAAAGAGTATATGTGGGAAAACAATGAGGCGTTTGCAAAATTAACCGAGCCATCTAAAACCTTTTATCCACAAGGTGAAAAGGTTATTGTTGAAAATGATCTCTCTGACGTTAAAGAAGAAAATACACAATTACATTTAGCTTATAAGTTTAATATTTATGCTGCTGATCCGGTAAGTCGAGCCTATATATATGTAGATGCGATTACTGGCAAAATTTTAATGAAGGATGACATTATAAAAAAGGTAGCAGCTACAGGACAGGCAGATACTCGCTACAGCGGTTTAAGAACCATTTATACAGATAATTATGATGGTAATTATAGACTACGTGATTATACAAGAGGTGATGGTATTATTATTTGGGATATGAACCAGGGAACTGATTATGCTTCTGCTGTAGATTTTATCGATAATGATAATACGTGGTCTGCAGCGGAGTTTGATAATGCAGAAAAAGATGATATTGCTATGGAAGCATCCTGGGCATTTGCTAATATTTATGATTACTGGATGAATGTTCACGGAAGAGATAGTTACGATAATCAGGGTAGCATAATGAATGCATATGTTCACTATGATGTTGCTTATGATAATGCTTACTGGAACGGTTCCGTTTTTACCTTTGGCGATGGAAGCGACACCTATTTTGATGCCTTGGCTTCGTTAGATGTTTCAGCGCATGAACATGGTCATGGAGTGTGTTCTTATACAGCCGATCTGGTTTATTCTAAAGAGTCTGGTGCGTTAAATGAGGCATTTTCAGATATTTGGGGAGCGTGTTTAGAAGCTTATGCAGCACCGGAAAAAATGATATGGATCATGGGTGAAGATATTGAAAGAAGAGATGGTCACCTCGGTTTACGTTCATTATCTGATCCAAAATCCGAAGGTTTACCCGATACTTATTTGGGAGAGTACTGGGTAACACGTGGAACAGATAATGGTGGCGTTCATACAAATAATGGTCCGTTTTGCTACTGGTTTTATTTAATTTCTGAAGGTGGTTCTGGTGTAAACGATAATGGTGATGCCTATTCAGTAAGTCCAATCGGCATTGAAAAGGCAGAACAGATTGCTTATAGAACCGAAAGTGTTTATATGACAGCAAGTTCTCAATACGCAGACGCTCGTGTTCTGACCATACAAGCTGCTGAAGATTTGTATGGAGTAGGATCATATGAGGTAATCCAGGTTACCAATGCCATGTATGCCATTGGTGTTGGTGATGAGTATAGCGGAGGAACAACTGATACCGAAGCACCAACTGCGCCAGCAAATTTAACCGCAAGTAATATAACCAGTTCGTCTGTTGATTTAACCTGGACAGCATCAACTGATAATATCGGCGTTAACGGATACGATATTTATAAGGATAACGCATATTTAGCATCATCAACATCAACTAGTTATAGTGTGTCGGGACTAAGCGCATCTACCTCTTATAATTTTTATGTTAAAGCAAAAGATGCAGCCGGTAATATTTCAACAGCAAGTAACACAGTTAATGTAACTACTTCTGAGGCTGTTGTCGATACCGAAGCTCCAACTGCGCCAGCAAATTTAACCGCAAGTAATATAACCAGTTCGTCTGTTGATCTGACCTGGACAGCAGCGACTGATAATATCGGTGTTACCGGTTATGATGTATATCAAGATGATGCATATTTGGCCTCAACAACTTCTACAAGTTATGGTGTTTCAGGATTAAGTGCATCTACTGCGTATAGTTTCTATGTAAAAGCGAAAGATGCTGCAGGAAATATTTCAGGAGCCAGCAACACCTTAAATGTTACAACAGATGAAGCAACAGGTGACTTGCCAATGGTTAGTTCCATAACTCTTACCGTAACCAGACAAGGCAGAAGATATTACGGTCGCTCAACCATTAATGTTAGCTCGGAAGGAAATCCTGTAAGTAATGCTTACGTTGAAATAACATGGTCTGGTGCATATAATGGTACAAGTACTGGTTATACTGATGCATCTGGTAACCTAGTTACAACTGTTACTGTTACGGGAACCGATTTAACAGTTACCATTGATAATATTACAGCTGCCGGATATTATTGGGATACTGCAAATAGTGAAGTTTCAGAAACATATTCTTCGTTTGCTTATATGCCAACAATAGAAGCAACAACTTATCCGAATCCTTGTGCATCAGAAGTAAACTTCATTATTGAACATGATTTTGCTTCTATAGCAACGATCAGTTTATTTGATATTACTGGTAAACAAATTATCAATAAGCAAGTTGAAATTATGCAAGGAAATAACCTTATTAAGATTGATGTTGAGTATTTAGATACTGGAATTTATTTATATCAAATTTCAACTGAAGCAGGAATAAGTACAGGAAAAATAATGAAAAAGTGATATTAGAAATCAAAAAATGTAAAGGTTAATAAGTTTATTGTCAAATTAAGAGACTGTATTATTTAATGCAGTCTCTTTTTTATATTAAATAATAGTGTATACTATTTTAAAACATTGATTATTGTCGATTTTATAGATACATTTGGTTTTTTAATGCCTTATGTTTCGGTTAATAGCTCTTATAATCTCCATCGTTTTGCAGCTTATTGCTGTAGCTATTGCTTTGCGTCTTACCAAAATTACCAAGTATAAAATTTCCTGGATATTAATCTCGCTGGGTTTTGTTTTTATGGCTATTCGCAGGTTTATTGATCTTTTTCAGTTTATGCAACGAAAACCCATTGACGATTTAAATTTGCTAAACGATTGGATTGCAGTTATTATATCTATTCTAATTTCCCTGGGTGTTATCATTATTCCTGAAATTTTTAATTACATCAACAAAGAGGAACAAACCAGAAAAGCCGCAGAAAGGAAGGTGCTGGGAGCTGTTTTAAGAACTGAGGAAAAAGAGAGAAAACGATTTGCCAATGACCTGCACGATGGTTTGGGACCATTATTATCTACCATAAAAATGTCGTTAAGTGCTTTGGTTAAAGCAGAAAAAGATCCTACGCAAATTGAAATCATAAAAAATGCAGAAAAGGTTACTGAAGAAGCTCTTGTTAGTATCAAGGAAATTTCCACGAATTTGAGTCCGCATGTATTAGTTAATTATGGTTTAACAAGTGCTATTCAGAAGTTTACCGATAAAATTAAAGATTCAAAAATTATAGAGATCGATTTTAAATCGAATATGTTTGGGAAACGACTGGAAAGCGAAGTAGAAATTATTCTATACAGAACATTCTGTGAACTGGTTAATAATACCATAAAACATGCAAAAGCAAGTAAAATTAACATAAACCTTAATTTGAAGCATAATATAATAGATCTGTTATATGATGACGATGGAGTTGGATGTAATATCGATCATATTTTAAATGGAGAAACAGAAGGAATGGGATTACAGAATATGATATCGCGAATATCTTCTATCAATGGGTTTCTTGAGATTGACAGTGAAGTAGGAAAGGGTTTTCACGCTTATGTAAGTATTAGAACAGAAAAGACAAACAACGATGCATAAAATAGTATTAGTAGATGATCATAAATTATTTCGCGATGGTTTAAAACTACTGCTGAATAAAACAGGAAAAACCGAAGTTGTAGCAGAAGCTTCCAATGGAAAAGAACTATTAGAAATTATTGAAAATTTTACTGATGCAATAGTTTTTATGGATATCCAAATGCCTGAAATGAATGGAATTGAAGCAACTAAAGAGGTATTAAGTGTATATCCTGAATTAAAGATCATTGCATTAACCATGTTTGGTGAGGATGAATATTATTATCAAATGATTGAAGCCGGTGTAAAGGGATTTTTACTTAAAGATACTAACATGGACGAAGTGATGGAAGCTATTGAGCTGGTTGCTGGTGGCGAAAACTGTTTTTCGAAAGAGCTGCTCTACCATATTGTTCGTAATTTGTCTCAAACCAAAAAGACAGATTATACCGATCCTAATCTTTCCGACCGTGAAGTGGAAATATTACAACTTATTTGCGAAGGGTTGTCTAATCATGAGATTGCCGAGAAGCTTTTTATTAGCAAACGAACTGTGGATAAGCACCGATCAAATATCTTAGATAAAACAGGCACAAATAATACAGCCAGTTTAGTTATGTATTCCATAAAGCAAGGAATTATTAAAATTTAAGACTAATTAAAGGCTAAAGTACGGCTATCCTGAGTTTGCCTGACAACCAATGGCACTAAATAAGAATTTAATCTGCTTTTTAATTTAAACAGGCTTCGACAAGCTGCCTGACCAAGAGAAGCGAATGTCATCCTGAGCTTGTCGAAGGATGTAAACGAATGTTCTCAAGAAACAATCATATTTCGACAGGCTCAATATGACATTAATTTTAGAAAAGTTCTGCAAGAATAAGCTAATGCGTTGAGTTTAATATTTGAGGTGTAAATGTCAACTGAACATAAGTAAAATACTGCAAGTTATCAGAGACTCCACTTACTCCCTGCAATATTTCCATACTTTTTGTTGGCTGGAATAATGCCATTCCAATCCGAATTTCTAATGGAATATCTGCTTTGTACTTATACATTATGTCAATTTCATCTCCGAGCGATTTTTCAAGATTTTTATCCGCGGAAACTGGATCAGGAACACTTTTATGGGTTAAAAAGTGATGATACGTTAAACTCAGACTATTTTTCTTACTAAATTTAATATCAGATTTAGCGTATAGATCAACAATACCAGCATCGGAAACACTTTTAGTGAGGTCACTGAAATAATCCATGTCTCCTGAAAACCGATGTCGGCCACCATACAATAAATCAAACGACCGATCAGTATTAGTATTTCCGGAAATACTATTGCCACTGATGATATCGAATCCAGAACCTATTCTCAATTTATCTGTAAACGCATAAAAACCTTTAGCTGATATTAAATAGGCATTAATGTTTTGCCCGGTTCTATTAGTTCCTGTCTGATGAAAGAGCGAACTCTCAAACTCCACTTTTTTAGTTTTGGTTTTAAAATAGGGTCCGTACGTAGCCGATACATAAACCGTTTCACTTTCTTCCTCTTTTTGATATCCGGAGATGATTCCCGTAAATGTTAATTCAGACTGTTTTCCTATCTTTTGACTGAGATATACAAAATCTAAAAATTTCATTTTATCAGGTGTGTATTCGTTACCTGCTTTATTTTCGGCATCATTGTTTAAGGATAAACCAATGTCAGCTCTAAAATGGTTATTATCATATTTAACCAGAATACCATCATAAGCTAATCCGGATTGTGCCCAGTTTCTTGCTGATAATAGTCTTTGATCATCATATGACCACTCCTGACGCCCTATTTTAAAAGTATAATAATTCCCGAAGTTTACCGAAAACCACGCTTCGTATAACTCTACACTGGCATGATCACCTTTAACTCCTGTTGCGTTATAAAGCGATTCGTCACCCCAGACTCTAACATCTTGTCCGGTTATTTTCAACGCATATTCTTCGTGCGTATAACTTAATCCCAGTCGGGTTCGCTGAGATACGAAATAAGCTGTTTTATCATCTTCGGCAAACAACGATTTGTATCCGTTACGAATTTCACCTCGAGGTCGTAATTCTGTGTTAATACTAAGTTGTGCCCGAAGACTAAAGCTGTACAATAGCGATACTAAAATTAAAAATGCAAATCTGTTCATATGTAAATAATTTAATAATATGGTTTATATGGTTGACACCAAAAACTTCGCATTATTACATGTTAACTATATATTCCTTTGATATAAGATTTTGTAATAGGATTTTTAGGATTCTCAAAGATTTGCTTAGCCGGGCCATGTTCAATAATTTCTCCCAGGTACATAAATATTACATAATCGGCTACACGACGAGCCTGGCGTAAAATATGAGTTACCATTACAATAGTGTAGCGCTGCTTTAGTTTAAGAAAGAGTTCCTCAATTTCACGACTTGAAACCGGATCAAGTGCTGAAGTTGGTTCATCAGCCAAAATTATATCCGGATCTACAGAAAGCCCTCTGGCTAAACAAAGTCGTTGTTGCTGACCAATAGAAAGTGCCGAAGCCGGGTCTTTTAATCGATCTTTAACTTCTTCCCACAAACTTACCTGACGCAAATAGTATTCAACACGTTTGTTAAGATATTTCTTTTTTCTGCGGCCACTAATTCTTAATCCGTAAGTGATATTATCGTAAATACTCATTGGTAATGGATAAGGACTTTGTGCTAATAGGCCCATTTTCTTTCTTAGTTCGGTAATTTCAATTTTAGGATGAAGAATATCTTCATTATCGTTAAAAATCTTACCCTGGGTTTTTACTTCTGGATACAAATCTGTAAGTCGGTTTAGACTTTTTAAAAGTGTAGTTTTTCCGCACCCCGAAGGACCGAGAATTACGGTAAGTTTTTTTTCAGGAATCTTAACATGAATATCTTTCAATATGTGTTTATTACCAATATGCAGGTTAAGATGCTCAATATTTATTTTCGATCCGTTAATCATGGCAATTTATTTTATTTTATTTTTTTGATATTTCATTGAAAATGCACGCGATGTAATACTAATGATAAGTACTATAATGGTTAGTATTACCGCTGATGCATACGCTCTGTTTTGTACTTCGGGAATAGGAGAGCTTAACTGAAAAAATACAGATAAAGGAAGGGTTGCCGTGGGTTGTGACAATGAGGTGGGAATATAATCTGTATATCCTGCTGTAAATAGAACAGCCGCAGCATCACCAATTGCTCTTCCAAATGAGAGTAATACTGCGGTTATTAACCCCGGAATACATTGTCGTAATACAATTCTAAAAGCTGTTTCCGATTTTGTTGAACCCAACGAAAAGGCCGATTCAATTAATCCTTTAGGGACCGTTTTTAAAACTTCGTCCATAGAGCGGACCATAATAGGAATGATGAAAAGTGCTACGGTTAAAATACCGGCTAAAAGAGAGGTTCGTAATCCTAAATAAACCATCAGCATAAAGCCAAATGCCCCATAAACAATAGATGGGATTCCCCATAAAAGGTCCAGAATAAAACGAATGGAATTAACGGCTCTTTTTTGTTTCATTTTGTGGATATTGATATAAAGAGCCAGTGGTAGACTAACCACCAGAGCCAAAAGCGTTGCTCCGGTTGATAAGTATAATGATCCGATGATAGCATTTAGTATTCCACCTTCTTTTCCGAAATAATAGCCGCCTTTGGGTGTTTCACTGATCATACTCCACGATAAAGAAGGAACTCCTTTTATAAGTATACTAGCGATTATGGCCAGTAATGCCATTATAATTATAGTGGTTGATAAAATCATAAAAACTCTGAATAGTAGTTCTTCTGATTTTTTTAGCAGCTTTCGATTAACTCTAAATTTTCTTTTCATAATAATTGATTAAATATCTCGATCCCAGGTTAAAAATCGTTACAACAACAAACAGTATCAGAGCAGCCAGCATTAACGCCCGGTCGTACATAGGAATAGATAGCATCTCACCATAATTGTTAGCAATAAGAGCCGGCAATGGATAACCAGCCTGAAATATGCCTCGGGGTATTTGAACCACATTACCTACAACCATCAGAACAGCAATGGTTTCTCCGAAAGCTCTTGAAACGCCTAATCCAAAAGAGGATATGATGCCCGGGAATGCTTTTTGGGTGAGTACCTTTTTTATGGTTTCCCATTTCGTAGCACCAAGCGATAAAGATGCTTCGGAAAGCTCCAAGGGAATGCTTCGGTAAATTTCTATAAGTATATTCAGTACGAATGGAATAATCATTACCGATAAAACAATAGCACCCGATAAAATGCTGTATCCCGAGGACTGAATATTAAACCAGGAGGCCATTTTGGCAACAAATGGCACGATGATTAGGATTCCCCAAACACCATAAATTACAGATGGTATGCCCGCCAGGATATCAATTACCGGGTGCATTATTTTTAGTACAATTCTCTTGGTATATTGAGTAATATAAATGGCAGTCAATAAACAAATTGGAGCTGCAATCAGAATGGAAAGAAAAGTGATCCATAATGAACTTAAGATAAAGGGTAAAAAACCAAACTGACCCGATAAAGGTTTCCACTTACTTGAAAAAAGCAACTCTAACACTGATTTTTCCTGGAACAGTGTGGCCGATTTAATGATTAATCCTGTTAACAATATAATTGGCATGGTCCAGATTAGGATATAACAGCACTTCATCCAGAATTCGCTGCCTGATTCACGTAAAACTCTCCGGGTTTTAAAGTTTGGTAATGCTATTGCTTTCATTACAAAATGTGTTTTACAGAGTTATAATTTTAAAAAGGCAGATGTGTTTGATGTCTGACCAGAATCCCGAACATCTGCCGGATTGTTATTCCACGAGTTCGTTAAGGGGTAGTTAGTTTTTGAAGCCCATTTTGTAGTTTTTCGTCCGTTAAACGAACATAACCACCTTCATTTACAAATTCTTGCCCCTGTGTTATTATCCATTGAAGAAACTCCGAAACCTCAGTTCGATCAGGTTTTGCTTTGGCAACAAAATATAACTCTCTGGCTGGCGGAGCAGGATATCTTTCGTTTTTTATGGCATTCATAATATGGTCTAATGAATCATAAAAGCGTTCATCATCATCGATGTTACCATTTGCATTAAGGTCGATAGGAATTACTTCCAGTCCCGGATGTTTTTCCCGAGTAGTAATATCGTATATATAGATAATATTGTTGTATCCAATTCCATTCATATCAGATTTTACAGCATCGGCCATTCCCGGATCGCCATAAATACCAATACCGATTAAACTTTCCTGATCTTTATCCAAAAACGAACCCCACATTTGTGCTGCACCGCAGGCATCAGATCGTGTGTAAACATTAATATTATTTTTGTAGGTGCTGTTTTCGAGCAATTCGGCCCACGTTTTTATTTCACGTGTAATAAATAGTTTTATAAACTCTTCTTTTGTTATTCCTCTGTTTAGTATTTGATCAATAACAGGCGAGTTGCTGTTTATGGTTGGCAAAACGGCATCTTTGGTAACAGAGACCCACCAAACACCTTTGGCTTTTTCCACATCTGAGATTTCTCGTGAGAACATTCCCAAATCAACAATACCCGACAAAGCATCTGTCATTCCTTTACCTGCGCCACCTGCTGAAATGTCTATTCTAACATCAGGATGTATTTTGCGAAATTCTTCAGCCCATTTGGCGGTCATGGGGTATAACGCAAAAGCTCCTGAAATAGTAATGGTTCCTTTCAGCTTGTTCGTGTTTCTATTATAATCAGAATTTATGCGGTCGTTTTTCGTGCGGTTACATGAAAGTGCTATAAGCACTATGCTAATTAAGATAGGAATTAGATTTTTTTTCATAATAACTGTTTTAGGTTAACAAGTCAAAAGTAGATACTTGAACAATCAATCTAAACAGCTAAAAACGGTAAAATGATATGAGAGTTAATGCGTAAGTATTTATGCTTATTAAAAGAAAGACCTAACAGGTTTTTGAAACCTGTTAGGTCTTTTAGAAGTATTGAAGTATTTAATCTTTAAAGCTTTTCAACGGCCATTAAAGGTTTTCCTTTGGTTATAAGCGTTGCGTCTTCTACAAGAATCTTTACAATTTTACATTTAAAAGGAGCCTCAATTTCGTTAAATAATTTCATGGCTTCTAAAATGCAAATAGGATCACCCTCATTTACAACTGTACCTTCTTCAACAAACGCAGGTTTATCAGCTCCTGGCGATCTGTAAAAGGTTCCGGCCATTACAGCATCTATTGTTTCGCTGTATTCTTTAGTATCTGTTTGTGGAGCTGATTCTTTAGCTTTCTCTTTTTCTTGTAGCTGTGGTCTTACTTCATCATGTACTTCCGGATGAACCGACTCAATAAGTGGTTCTGCAATTATATGACCTTTGGCACTACCATTACCAGATCGCATCGACAAGTTGAAATCACCTTTACGGATAACCAACTCGCTCAATTGCATGCTGGCGGCTTTTTCTAAAATGGTATTCATTCCGTCATAATCTTCCGGATGTAATATCGGCTTTGCATTTCCTGATACCTCAGATTTAACTTTTGCCTTTTCTTCTTCAGGTTTTTTCAGTAGCTCTGCAACTTCTAAATCGGCAGGAGTTTTAGGTCTGCTTCCTTCTGGTAATGCTCTCCACTTGAAATATTCCATCGAAACTTCAGGGAATAAGCAATATGATAAAATATCCTCTTCGTTTTCGATCAGTTTAGGATCGGAAATGTTCTTGGTTGCGGTAGGTAAAATGGGTTTTAAATCATCAGCAGGGCGATGATCAATCGGTTTTTCTTTACCTAAAATTTTCTTGATAAACTTTTGATCGATTGGAGCAGGTGAGCGTCCGTACATTCCTTTTACATAGTTTTTTACTTCCTGAGGAACCACTTTGTATCGTTCTCCTGTAAGCACGTTCATTACGGCTTGTGTTCCCACGATCTGACTTGTAGGCGTTACCAACGGAGGATAACCCAGATCTTTACGCACGCGGGTAACTTCTTCCAAAGCTTCTCCCAGCTTTTCACTTGCACCTTGTTGTTCTAGTTGTGAACGGAAATTCGAAATCATGCCACCCGGTATTTGGTGAACCAATATTTCTGAATCGATAATAGGTTCGTAACCTCTTCCTTTGGATCGTTGTGGTGTTAAAGCAGTAAAATATTTATTTACTTTACGTAAAGCATCCAAATCCAGATCAACATTAAATTCTGTTTCATCAAAAATGGCATGAATAGTTTCTACCGGTGGTTGCGATGAGTATCCTGCCATAGAAGAAATGGCACAATCCACAGCTCCGGCTCCGGCTTTTGCTGCTTCAAAGTAAGCTGTTTCGGCCATACCACTTGTTGCATGGCAGTGTACCTGAATAGGAATATCAAATTCTTTCTTTAATGCTGTAACCAGGTCGCGCGACATGGTTGGAGATAGTAATCCTGCCATATCTTTAATACATAGCGAATCGATACCCATTTGTACCTGTTCTTTTGCATCGCTAACATACTTGTCAATGGTATGCACCGGACTAATGGTATACGAAAGCGTTCCCTGTGCATGAGCACCATGCTTTTTAACGGCCTTAATAGCTGCTTCCAGGTTTCGGGAATCATTTAATGCATCGAATATTCTGAAAATATCCACGCCATTTTCGTGAGCTGTTTCTACAAACCGATCAACCAAATCATCCGGATAATTTTTATATCCAACAATATTCTGACCGCGCAGTAACATTTGCAGGGGAGTGTTTTTTGCTTTCGATTTGATTAAACGCAACCGTTCCCAGGGATTTTCACGCAAGAAACGAAGGCATACATCGAATGTGGCGCCTCCCCAAACTTCCAGCGAGTAGTATCCTACCTGGTCAACAACATCAATAATATCAATAATATCTTTAGTACGCATACGGGTAGCCCAAAGCGACTGGTGTCCGTCTCTAAGCGTAGTGTCTGTTATTCTTAATGTATTTTTCTTCATAATTCATTATTTATTAACTGTGAATTTACCCATGGCAGAGAATTTTTCAAATCTTTTCTGAAGTAATTCGTCAACAGATAATTTTTGTAATGCTTTTATATTTTTGAGGATAGCTTTTTCGATTAAGTCAGCAACTTTTTTGGCATCAGTGTGCGCTCCTTCGCCCGGCTCTTCAATTATTTCATCAATAATACCATGATTGTGTAATGCTTTTGCTGTTAAATTGAGTGCTTCGGCAGCGTCGGGTGCATATTTGGCATCGCGCCACAAAATAGAAGCACATCCTTCAGGTGAGATTACCGAATAGATGGCATTCGACAACATTAAAATTCTATCTCCAACACCAATACCTAATGCTCCGCCACTTCCGCCTTCGCCTATTACTACACAAACAACTGGAACTTCCAGAGATGCCATTTCGGTTAAGTTTTTGGCAATGGCTTCGGCCTGGCCTCGTTCTTCGGCTTCTAATCCGGGGAATGCTCCGGGAGTATCAATAAAGGTCACAATAGGAACATTAAATCGTTGTGCGAGCTTCATTAAACGCAAAGCCTTTCTGTATCCGTCGGGTTTTGCCATTCCGAAGTTTCGTTCAATATTTTCGTGTGTCTTTTTCCCCTTGTTATGGCCAATGAGCATTACCTTCTGGCCGCCAATTTCAGTAAATCCACCAATCATGGCTTTATCATCTGAAAAGTAGCGATCGCCATGCAGCTCAATAAAATTTTTGGCCATAAACGATAAATAATCTTGTAATATTGGTCGTTTGGGATGTCTGCTAATTTGCACAATATCCCAGGGCGTTAAATTCTTTTTCACCTTTGGTTTATCCATAACAGCATGATCTGATTTTTGTCCCATAGTATTCTTTTTATATGATTTGGGATAAGATGATTATCGGTTATAATAACTTAAGACATTGCTTAAGTAATCTTTTAAATCTTTTCTGTTTACGATTGAATCTACAAAACCATGATCGAGCAGGTATTCTGCCGTCTGAAAATCGTCGGGTAGTTTTTCTCCAATGGTTTGTTCTATAACTCTACGTCCGGCAAAGCCAATGAGTGCTCCGGGTTCCGATACGTTAATGTCACCCATCATGGCATAACTTGCAGATACACCTCCGGTTGTTGGATTTGTTAAAACAGAAATGTAAGGTATGTTTTTCTTATTTAATCGGGCAACACCTGCACATGTTTTAGCCATTTGCATAAGCGATAAGGCTCCTTCCTGCATTCTGGCACCTCCTGATGCAGATATTACAATGTATGGTAAATTGTGATCAAAAGCATAGTTGGCAGCTTGTAGGATCTTTTCTCCGGTTCCGCTTCCGAGGCTTCCTCCTAAAAAACGAAAATCCATAATGGCCATCACAACAGGAGTTCCATTCATTTTTCCTTTGCCTGTTACTACGGCTTCGTTAATTCCTGTCTTTTTAATATTCGCCTCGTACTTATCTTTGTAGCTACCTTTTAAGTCATTAAATTGAAGTGAATCTTTCGGACTAATATGATCAAATAGTTCTTCGAAAGAGCCTTTATCGAACAGTAGTTTTATTCGTTCGTGCGAACTTATTGCACCGTGATAGTTGCAAATTGGACAAACATTTAGGTTCTCTTTCCATTCTTCTGTGTAAACATGCGAATGGCACTTTTTACATTTTACCCAAAGTTGTTTTTTTGATTTCTTTTTTTCCGCTGTAGTGTTTGTATACCAAGCCATCAATCTTTCTCCCCTTTAAATAAATTTGTATTATACCTAAATAACGTAAAATTTATCCACTTTATTTAGACAAATATGCAGATAAATAGTTTGGCAAAATAGTCAATTTTATAAAAAAATGCCAGATAATTTGGAATTAATCTATACAAGTATCTTAACGATGTTGCGATTTACTTTGCTTAAATCACTGTTATGATGCTTAAACCGGTAATTTGTATTTTGGTCATATTTGGTTTTGTTTTGTGCAAATAATGATACTTTTGATTAAACATTGGTGCATTTTAAATGTATATTAAAGAAAATCTTTATTATGAGCAGAGTGTTAATCCTTAGTTTGGGTCTTTTGTTTGGTAGTAACCTGTTTGCCCAGGAAAAAACAGAGCGAGAGTACCGTGTAGATCAGAAAGAGGTGCCTATTAAAGCTGTGCAGTGGATTAATCATAACTTGAAGGATGTAAGCAAAATAAAATGGTTTTATGAGCAATCAACCGGAAAATCGAGCTATGAAGCAAAGTTGAGAAAGAGCAAAACACAATTTAGTATTGAGTTTGATACACTCGGTATAATAGAAGATATTGAGCAACGATATGATTGGAAAAAGATAGATAACTTAACACGAATAACGATTGAAAAGTATTTTACAACAACTTACAAGAAGCACCAGGTTATTAAAATTCAAAAACAGTTTGTTGGAGATTCTCAAGAGTTAAGTGCTTTAATGTTAAACGATGATCAAACAGGAGTTGAAGTAAATTACGAAATCGAATTCCATGGGAAAACCGAAACAGAAAATGAGTTGTGGGAAGGACTTTTTAACGAAAAGGGAGAATTACTGCAGCTTAGAAGAATACAACAGAAGCCGAAAACGAATTTAGAATTTTAATGAGAGCACTCTTTCTTATCATATTGCTTTGTGTATCGGATTTTCTATGGGCGAAAGATTCGGAAACCGGTTTAGGTGTGGTTCCGGAACTTAGTCTGAGTTATAATTTTGGATACTATAAATTAAGCTCTAAGATAGAGTCGTTTCAGAGCTTTTATGAAAAAATAAATAGTAATGAAACCTGGAACTATGCTTACGAGCAAACCGATGTACAGTTGTTTGTTGGCAGAAGTTTGAATCCGTTCAGTTCGCTGGCCCTGGGTTATCAATACGGAATTGGGTCCGGTGATAAAAACACACATCGGATTATTCAACAATATGCTTACGCCATTACGCCTGGTGCTATTAAGTGGGCTCACAGAATAAGGGCAGATCAGACGTTCTATCAGGATGATCCGATGAAATTCCGGTTCAGATATCGATTTTCGTTTGAGTTGCCTTTACAAGGGCAATCGGTTGATTATAATGAGTTTTATTTTGTTTCAACCAATGAATTGCTATATGCTTTGCAGGATAGCAAGCAGGAATATGAATATCGTTTAGCTTTCTTAAGTGGATATTTTTTTGGAAATAACAATAAATTGCAGTTTGGAGCCGAATACCGGGTTAAAGCTACCGATAGCTCAAACAAACAAAATGTGTGGATCAGGTTGCGATATATTTTTAATATTTAATTCAACCCTGACTGCGGAAAATCAAGGGTTACGATAGTTAAATCGTACGGCCGCAATATTGTTTATGAAATTTATGAATAATGCAGGTTAGTGGATATTTGTAGATTTTTTGACTACTTTAACAACAAAAATTAACGAGAATAAACATTAAATCGTTAAATTTAGTTTTTATACACAATGGGAATTATGGAAAAAGAAATTGAAAACATATTGGTTCCGGTAGACTTTAATGAATCGTCGGTAAAAGCTGCCAGGTATGCATATCAAATAGCAAAAAAAACGTATGCTAAGATCGTCTTATTAAATGTTATCGAAATTTCAGGAATATTATTAGACTTTTTTTCTTCAGCCGATCAGTTGGTTAAAGTTACCGAAAAAGCAAAAGACAACCTACACAAGATTATACAAGATTTAAAAGAAACAGATCAGGATATAGAAGTATCAAGCAGAGTTGAAAGAGGTAAGCCTTATCAGAAAATCCTTGAAATAGCAGAAGAAATTGATGCTAGATTAATTATCATCGGTGAAAACCATACAGGAGATCAGAAAACAAAAGATCTGGGGAGCACTGTTTATCATGTTACACTCAAATCGTCGGCTCCTGTAATTACGTATAAAGGAACACGTGATGAGGTGATCGACAAGATTGTTGTTCCGTTGGATTTAACCAAGCAATCGAAAAAGCAAATTTTAAGTGCTATAGCTTATGGTATAAATTATAAGTCAAAAATTTACTTGGTTTCTTCAATTATTGGAGGTGTAAAGCTGAAGGAGAGCAGAATCTATAAAAAATTAAAAAAGGCCAAACGAACGCTTGAGGAGAATAATGTGAATTGTGAAATTCAGCTGTTTAAGAGATCAGATGTAGCTCCATACCAAAGAGTGCTGGATTTTACCCACGAAATTAATGCCGATATGATTTTGGTAATGACTCACCAGGAGGGGTATACATACGACAATTATATTGGAGCATTTGCACATCATATTATAAACGAATCGGATGTTTCGGTGCTTAGCTTAACTTCATGTAGTGTTGATTCACAAACTTTGCTGAGTGCAATGGTTGATCCGTTTGCTATTTTTAAATAATATGATTTGCCGGTTTTTTTCTACTGATTCTTGGGAATTTTTATCTTAAAATCTGATTTCTTAATTAAGAAATAGGTAACACCCAATGTAAAAATCATTACAGCTAACCCAATGAGCTGTTCGGTGGTGTATTTTTTAAAATCCCAAACAATAGCTTTTCTTGCAATAGCAATAATGGCTACCAAAATAATAAACTCAACATGAACGATATCTTCTTTCAAATATGCCTTTACTGTTTCAAGCAGCTCCAGCCCAATAAGAAGTACCAAAAAGATGCTGAATAAATTCATTAATCCGTTGGCATCAATAATAAACAGAGGTGCTTTTATGATCTCTTTAGCGATTTCGTAAACAATATCAATAAAAGCCAAAACAATTATGGTTAGCATAACGATAAGTATTCCCCAGATAATTAGCTTTTCTATATACTTTATAAATGCCAGCATCGTGTTTAAAGAATTGGTTAGGTTTATAAACAAATATATGCAATTATTGTTTATGGAGCCAGCAATAACCGTAATTTCTGGTGCTAATTATTGTGTATAGTATAATAGTTTATTCATATTTTAATACATCAACAGGGTTTAGGTTTGCATATTTTATGGTTTGACCGATTACGGTTAACAAAGAAATAAGACTGATTAATAACCAGGCCAGTATAAAAACAATCCAGAAATAGTTAAAATCTATTTTTACGGCAAAATTATTAAGCCAGTTTTTAAAAAAGAAATAACTAATAGGACAGGCAAACAGCGCCGAAATGGTTATCCATCGCAAATATTGTTTTGCAAATAAAATTACCAGTGATCGTGAACTGGCTCCATTCACTTTTCGAACGCCAATTTCTTTGGTGCGCTGCTGTAAAATGTAAATGGATAGTCCGAGTAAACCCATACAACCAATAACAACAGCTAATATAGTCGATAATATCAACTTAACTTGAAAAGCTTTTTCCGATTGGTATTGTTCCTGAATAATATCTGATAAAAACGAATAGTTAAATTCGCATTCCGGATAACGCGTTTGCCAAATCGATTGAATCTTTTGTATAGTTTCATTTATATTTTCTTGTTGTATTCGTACAAAAATTGCGTTCAGATATTCGGGAAACATTTTTATTCCAACAGGTTCAATTTTATTGTGTAACGATTTGATATGAAAATCTTTTACTACCCCAACAATTTCGCCTTTGTTGTATTCCGAAACCAAATGGCTTTTTGTTTCAATAAGTTGCCCAATGGCCTCTTCAGGATTTCGGTAGCCAAGCAGCTTGCTTGCACGTTCATTGATGATATAGCGTATTTCTGAGGTATCTGCAAACTCATGGGAAAAGTAACGACCGGCCAGCAACTCAATGTTCATCGTTATAAAATAGTCGTAGTTTACACCGATGTAAGCAAAAAACAGATCTTCGTTTGCATTTTGTTTTCGCACGGTTAAGCTTGGATAAATTTGATTAATGGGAACCGTTCCGGCACTGGTAACCTGATCAACCTGACTAATCTTTTCCAGCTCCTCTTTAAAGGAATTGTACTCTTCGCGCACTTTGGGATGATCAACTTCTATATACAACAGGTTATTCGGATTAAATCCGATATCTTTTGAGCGAATGAGTTCAACCTGCATGGTCATTAACAGGGCAAAAGTGATTAATCCGATAGAAATAAAAAACTGGAAGATAACCAGGTAAACCTTTGTGTCGAATTTCTTGTGTTGTACCTGTTTTTTCCCTTTCAGTGATTTAAGGATCTTAAATCTGGATATAAAAATGGCCGGATAAATTCCTGCTAACAGCGAAATAAAAATGAATGTAGCCAGTAAAATGGCAACGTAGTTTGGCGAATCGAAGAATACCCAATGAAATGCTTTTCCGCTGATATTTTGATATACCGGCGACAACAAAAACAAAAGGACGATGGAAAAAAGAAATGCCAGTAGGATCATTACAAACGATTCGATAAAATAGTGAAGAGCAAGTTGTAGTTTGTGACTGCCAAAAACTTTTCTCATGCCTGTTTCCAGTGAGCGCATCTCGCTGCGCGCATTGGTCAGATTAACATAATTGATTACTGCCAGAAACAGCGTTAGTATAGCTACACCAGAAAGGAGGAACAGGTTTTTAAGGTCTCCATTATTTTCCAGTTCATATTCCAGATGCGAGGTTAAATGGATATCTTCAATATTTTTAAGTTTCATCTCAATGGCATCTGTTATATCATCGTTGTCCTGCAGCATGGTGCGATACGCCGGATCAACATATTTCAACAGAAACTGCGGGAATTGCGATTGCAACGATGCGGCCTGTCTGGCATCTTTAAGTTTAATGTACGTATATCCCACATTTACTCTCCATTCGTGATAAACTCTGACCAGATACTCTTTGAGCAGTGGCAGTGAAATAATAATTTCGGGATGAAAGTGCGTGTTATCCGGGATATGGTCGATTATTCCTGTAACTTTTAACGCATATTGCAGGTTTTCGATTCTGACCAACAGTGTTTTGCCCAACACATTTTCGCTTCCGAAAAGCTTTACGGCCGATTTTTTAGTTAAAACCACCGAATTTGGATCGCGCAGCAATTCACCGGGATTACCGGCTAACAGGTTAAAATCAAAAATTCCGAAAAAATTGCTGTCGGCAAAATATACCTTGTTCTGATGAAATACCTGGTTTTTATTCTGTATATAAATTTCGCTCGGATATAGTTTCGTTGCGGTTTCAATTTCGGGATAGGTATTAACCAGTGCTTCGGCATAATTAAAACTAGTTACGGGCATTTCGCGTGCCATGCCGTTATAGTTAAAATCCCGTTCTATCCTGAAAATCTTTTCCGAATCGGTAAAGTGTTTATCGTACCCCGACTCTTCGATAACCCATGTTGCAATAAACAGAGCGATAACTATTCCGGTGCATAATCCGGTAAAATTTAATAGCGTATAAAATTTATCTTTAACTAAATGTCTGAAGCCTACTTTTAAATGTTCTAAAATCATAATTAGTACTTTGTTGTTTTGGAAATTTAGACTTGAGCTTTTAAATGAGGTTTAGTTAAAACAGGTTTAAAATGCTGTAAAACATAATATAATATACATATATACAGTGCGTTAGGAGTTTACTAAAGAGGTCGTTCCTATTTGTTTCTTGTTAACAGGCTTTTTCTATTAAACAGTTTTAATTGATGCATAAAAGTTACATTCTCACTAGCTTGTAGACTGTTATAAAGAATGGTATGTTGAATTTGGTTATCAAAATCAATATATTTGAAATAAACTAAAACATCATGAAACATATCATTTTAAGTCTGTCGTTGGTATTTATTTTTATAAGTTGCCAGAATCAAAAATCGAAGAGACCCGAACAAACTGTCGAAGATCAAATAAAAACCGAGCTATCAAGAAATATTGAAAATGAAACCATATTTTTAGGACTTAAGTTTGGTATGGAAGGTGAAGAAGTCCATAGCTATTTTAAAGATTTAGTAAGCAAAGGAAAACTCATGTTGTTGCCACACGAATATCTTTCCGATAAAGGCAAAATCTACATGTATACGTTTGACTTTGGCGATGAGGATACTACATTACAAAATATAACAGGAACTTTTAAAGCATATTACCTGGCAAATAAACTCTATAAACTGCGAATTTCTGTTGAATCGAAAAACGAAGACAATATTCAAATCGTTAAGTCGAAGCTAAAAGAAGAATATATTTTAAAATATGGCGAGAACTATATTACCAGAGAAAGCATTTATAACAATGCCGAAGTATATGTGTGGGTTGATGGAAATACCATGATTGAAATAAGCCTGGGTCTTAGTAACAATGTGTTAATTATTTATACCGATTTAGTTGCCGTAAAAAACAGTGAAGAAACACCTCGTGAAGCATTAATGCGGGAAGTTTAGTTACTTGTTGTTCGCTATGAAGCGAAGTGTAGGATGTTAACTTTTATACATAAGAAATTTCTTCCTTAAAAGGGATTCCATATAAAAATTATTGAATGTCAGCAATTTAGAGTATCTTTGCGTTTCTTTCTTTTCAACAAACGTATGATGATGAATGACAGTGCACGTTTCAATAGTTACATGTGTATGGTTTTACTTCTCTGCAAGGTTTTAATTACGAAAAGAGCATAATCGATAGTAGCAATTTAATAGAAAGGATAAATATATGGCCGAAAAAAAGCAACCCGTTTTTAAATCGCCAGATTTAAATAAAATGCAGAGTGTGAAAGTAGATTTTAAAACAACGATTTATATACCGCTTGGAGCCGATCCGATAAAGGCCAAAAAACGTTATTTAGAACAGATTAATGCCCGATATGTAAAAAGGTAAATATTCCTTATAACATTTCTTTATTCATTTTAAAAGGCTCCTGATTTTCTGGAAATCTTTTCTTATGTGCGCGGTCTTACATGCCTTACAATCCAACAAAATCATCTCCATGCTTAGATATGTTTCGATTCGGGCATAGAAATTGTACCTTTGTTATAACTATAAAATAGATAGATCATGAGAATACTCCTTATACTGGTTTCTTTAATCGTGAATAACCTTTCTTTTGCACAATTGCGCGAGGGTTTCGATCCCAACGAAGCCAAATCGTTAATTGCCATCTGTAACAGTTACACTTTTCTGGACCTGTATGGTTCCGATACTTCGATCATTCCTAAAGATTACCATAAAGTATTTACTTCCGAAGTAATTGGTATGGATAACAAGTTTCAGGTTTATGAAAACGGTTTAACAGGAGTTATCTGTTTTAGAGGCTCTACAGCAAACACTTCCAGCTGGATTGAGAATTTTTACTCAGCAATGATACCGGCCGAAGGAAGCATGGCTATTAATGATAATTTTCGCCCCTATGTATTTGCAAAAGATACTGCTGCTGCAGTGCATTCAGGATATGCATTGGCAACAGTTTTGCTAAGCTATTCAATTATTGAGCAAATAAATAACTTGAATGCAAAAGGAATTTATAATATTATTATTACAGGTCATAGCCAGGGTGGGGCTTTAGCTCAAATGGTTCGGGCATACCTGGAAAACCTGCCCGAAGGCACTATTTCATCTAAAAATGTATTTAAAACCTATGCCTTTGCCAGTCCGATGTGTGGCAATAAAACATTTGCCATAGAATACAATTACAGGTACAAAGAAACCAATATGAGCTATACCATTATTAATCCTACCGATTTAGTACCCCAAATGCCGATGCCTTTTAAAGAGGAAGCCCTTACCATCGATCAGGATTTTATCGTAGACTGGATTTTTGGCCGCGAAACCTTCGACGCCAATGATTTATTGGGACTAGCCATTAAAAAAATGGAACCTGCCCTAAAAAACTATATCTATTCCAGCAATCAGATCATCGAAAAGTTTATATCGTTCGCCTATGTTTCTATCGACTTACCCGATTATGTTAACGATATTAAGTATTATCAAACAGGAGCTATTCGAAAATTAGAACCGTTCCCTTATCCTAAAATTGAGGTGGATACCACGGGCATGGGCGAGCAAGAGTTAGAGGCATTAGTAATAGGAGAAGATGGTAAATACTATAAAAAAGAACCTTCATTCTTTCAACACAAACCCTATAATTATTATGTAGCGATACTAAAGGAATATTTTTCGAGAGAATACAGAGCACTGGACCGATTGTATTTGCCTGAGAATTTGTAGTAATATCATCGTTAAAAACAAAAAAGATCGTTGAACCTAGTCTTTCTCATCAAGTTGTTCGGTTTTTTCGTCAATGTGGTCTAAAATTTTTTTCTGGATATTTTTGAGTCGTTCCATCTTTTTCTTCAGGTTTTCGATTTCGATTTTATCCTTAAGGTCTTTAATCTGGTCCTGAATATCTTCAATTTTTTCAGTAATCTCGTTTAAATACTCTTTCTTTTTTTCTATAGCCCCGGCCTCGGTTGCTTTATCAAAAATTAAATCTTCGGGAGATTTATCTGGCTCTTCTTCGCGTATAACAATTTCTTGTTTAGGAATAAACACGGTATCGTTAACCTGGCGCTGGTTCATAAAAGTTGGCGAAACGATTTCAATGTTACTGTCGTGTAATGCACTTATAACATTGCTGTTAAGTAGTGAGCTCGTGCTAAAATATTTTGTGCTGTCTTCTAAAAAACCATGAATTTTATAGGTTACGGAAAAATCGCCCAGGTTGGTGATATAAACATACGGATCGTTTAAACCGGTTTCGGCAGCTGCATTTTTTAAGCTTTCCATAATTTTTCGTTGCGAAACATCATAACCTAAGGATACCGTTGTTGATATTACCGTGTTATTCTTGCGGGTTAACTTTACCGGATTCGAAGCGATATGCAGATTCGGAATCGTAACAAAGTTGCTGTCTTCGAGCTGTATTTCGGTATGTAAGATATTTTTTCGCGTAACGCGCCCCATGAGATCGCCTACTTTGATCAGGTCGCCCAGTTTGAACCGATTCATGCTGTTGTTCATTATGCCGGCAATTAAGTTGCCCAATAGTGTTGTGGAACTTAGAGCAATGGCTGCACTAATAATTATTCCCAGGAAACTAAGAATTTGTCCCTTTAAGCTTTGGTCTATGGGCAGCGATAAAATAAATGTAATACCGCCTGCCAAAATAATTAGTGCAGCAATCGATTGTTTTGTAACTCTGAACGATTCCTGATCTTTTTTAATGCGGTTGAATAACCATTTGTTAAGAAATAGAAATACAAACAAGAGCACGATTACAGCTGCCGATCCTGTTAATGATATTAAGATTTTTATGACCTGATCCATAATGACCTGTATTAGATGTAACGGGTAAGCAGAAATTTACGAAATACTTATTTGATTTCGAAATAAAACGCTTAAAACGACGGCAAAAAATTAGTCGCTAGCGTTGTTAAAAAGAAATATTTATGCTACAAGTAACTTTATTATATAACTTATCAATAGGTACCAAAGGATTATAGTTATAGATATTTTGTACTGTAAAATTAACCCTAAATGTTTGGTAAAATTAACTGATAATCTTTCCCGGAAATTAAATAGGAAATCATTTTTGTTTTTGGAAACTGCTCGAAAATAATTTTAAGAAACACGGTGATCGGAATAGACAGAATTAAACCGGGTACACCCCATAAATATCCCCATAACATGAGCATTATTAATACCGTAATTACATTAATTGAAAACGATTTACCCATAAATATTGGTTCTAAAACACCTCCCATTAGTATTTCAATTCCGGTTAAAATGCCGATAAAAAGTATAAGACTTCCGGTTGTGTCGAGTTCAACCAGAGCGAACAACCCGAGGAACGACACGGAAACAAATGAACCGATCATCTGAATAAAATTGAACAGGAAAGCAAACAACCCCCAAAAAATTGGCCAGCTAACATCAAAAATCAGGCATGTAAGTGTAAAACCGATACCTGTAAGCAGACTGATAAAGAATTTTACGATCACAAATTTGATCAGATCTTTCTCTATTCGCCTAAAAACCTTGATCGACAAATTCTTTTGTTTGATGATGGTGTGATTTAACAGTTTCTGGAAATTAATCGACTCTGAAAGCCAAAGTATGGTAAAAAAAACGGTCATTAAGGTTAACGTGAGGGTATTTCCAATAAATTCTATGGTAGAGCCCACATTTTTAAATATGTTGCTTTTCTGAATATAGTGTAAAATTTCATTTTCGCTTTCAGTGTGCGGTATACCAAAAATATTTTCTATGGCCAGGATCAATTGAACGAGCTTGATTTTAATTTCATAAAACAACGTGTCATCGGCTAGTATCTCTTTGCTCGAAAGTTGAATTAGCTCAATTCCTGTTTTCAAAAGAACAGCAATAATCAGGATAATGATGGATACGCTAATTAAATTTGGAATGCCTTTTTTTAAAAGCCATCGTTTTATAGGTAAAAACATGAGTGCAATAAACATAGACAGCACTAAAGGAATAAAAATAAACGACAAAATCTTTAAAGTATATAGTATTACGGGAACTACTATAAAAAGTAAAAGCGTGTTGGTTGTCTTAATCTGATGCATGTTCATTGCCTATAATTTATTTCGTATTACATTAACAGTTTAAAAGAAAAAGAGTTGAGTTATGGTTTTATAATTCCAAAGGGATCAACAAAAGGTGTTAAATACGAATTCCCTTTTTCCTTTGCGGCACCTTTGGTTATGCTTATAACAGGTATGGTTGCTTCGTTTATAATATGATGGGCAAATGCTCCCAGGTAATTATCAATGCCTGTTTCTTTATGTGTCATGATGAGTATCGCATCGCAATTATTCTTGTCGGCGGTATTGAGAATCTCCTGAAAGGCCATCCGTTTTTTCTTTTTAATTAACTGAATCGAATAGTTGATTTGGTTTTCGTCGTACATCTTTTTATACCGGCTCAGCTTTTCATTGATTCTGGCATGATCAGTAGTGCCAAATAATACCGAGGCAATTTTAATGGTTGAGTGATAACTTTTTGCAAGTTTTACCGATTTTTCAAGTTTTAAACTGCAGTTACGTGTTAAGTCCAGAGGCAGCAGCACGTTTTTGAAAATGGTTTCCGGAACCGATTTAGCAGTTATAACCGGAAATTTCGATGAAATAATGATTTGCGATAACGTAGATCCTATTTTCTTTATTCCTTTTGTCGATGGATAATTATCGGCCAGGATCAGATAACGTGGTTGAATCCTGTCAGCGTATTCAAGAATGGCCTTATGCCTTGTTCCTTCCAGAACGTGCATTTCAGTATCGGGCGATAGATTAAATTCTTCCACAATACTTTCCAGCTTTTTAGCTGCAAGTTCTTTAAACATATTGGAGTTAAATGCACCTTTCCACCACGATTCGCTGGTTACCACATGCACCAGGTGTATTTTTCCATCAATTTGTTTGCTTAATTTATCCGCATACTGAACTGATAAATTCGAATGCTCCTCAAAATCTACGGGTACGATTAAAATATTATTTTCGTTTTTCATCTATTTCGTTTTTTTACTTTGATATGCTGCTTTTTGTAATCTGTCCATAATGGCAATGCCGATCCCCGTTTCCGGAACAGGTTCGGCCACAATGTGTGTTACATCCGACTCATCTAACCGGTGCATGGCACTAAACAGATTTGCTGCCGCTTCCACCGGATTTCTGGTTTTGGACAAAATCTCCACGTGTGAAAATCTGCACGAACTATCCGGTTCTCCAAACGAAATAAGTCCGGCTTCGGTCTGGCTTTTATAATTTACACAAGGGTTTTCGACAATATACAGTGGTTTTTTCGGACTGTAATGGCTTTTTAAAAGACCCGGAGATTTTAGTTGTGTTTTCCGACCTGCAGTTTTAGAAATAGGAAGAACGTGTTGCAAGTCTTGCGACGTAATTGCACCGGGTCTTAAAATTTCAAAGCCATCGTCGTTTATGGATATTACGGTAGATTCAATTCCTACATTTGTTTTCCCTCCATCCAACGTATAGATATCCGGAAACTGTTTTTTTACATGTAATGCTTCGGTAGGACTAATCATTCCAAATTTATTGGCACTTGGTGCAGCAATGGGTGTTTTTGCCGCTCGTATGAATGCCAGGGCCATGTCGTTTGCCGGCATGCGAACGCCCGCCGTTTGCAGACCCGATGTAACAATATCTGGAACTGAACTGGTTTTTGGCAAAACCATGGTTAAGGGTCCGGGCCAGAACTTTTCGGCAAGCTGATATACCCGGTCATCATTTCCGGCATATACGTTTGATATATCATTCAGATCGGCAATATGTACAATAAGCGGATCAAATGAAGGACGTTCTTTAACCGCAAATATTTTAGCAACCGCCAGGGGATTAAACGCATTGGCTCCCAATCCGTATACCGTTTCGGTTGGAAAGGCAACAAGCTCTCCTTTTACGATTAGTTCTGCGGCATATTTTATTTCTGTACTATTCATATCGATTCGTTGTCTGCTGGTTCAGTTTAAAATATTATCCTTCAAACATGGTGTAGAAAAAGCTTTCGGCAACGGGTAAAAGCGTAATCACGATCAGTGCCGTAACGATCAGGAAGAATACTACTCCCAGCATAGAAGCATGCCTTAGCTTTTTATTTTTTTTCAGATGTTTCATAATAAACAACCATTTCATTTTGCTCGATTGCTTATACATGGTATAGTATGAATTGGTTTTACCCAGAGATATTTTGCGCATCACAACCTCCTTTTATATTTGTTGTTTAACAGATTGTATGTGTATTGTATGATGAATTGTATGATACCTTTTGAGCAACCCGGTTTTGTGCTTTACATCAGATTACTATAATAGGTTAACAAGATTAACGAAAGATTGTTATGAAATTTTCGGAGGTGTCCAGATGGAAAAATCGTATTGCGGTATCAATACATACGTATAATTCACGTGCATGCTATGGATTAACTGCAATGGTTTAAGAACGCTCACAACATGATCGCAAAACAGCTGGTCTTCAACTGTGTTTTCGTTGCTCTCGTGCGTTTCGTTTGCCGAGCAGTTTATTTCAATGCGTATACTTTCCATGGTAAACGAATGGCATGTGTTATGAATCAATAGTACTGCGGTGACTATTGAAAAAATGAATGTCCATACAATATGCTTATTCCTGCTCATGATGGTGCAAATGTAAAGAAAGAATTTATTTTAGCGCATATTTTTTAGAAATCTTCACAACATAGAAAGCCAGAAGTTTTGTGCTGCCGGGTTTATATGGTATGTATTAGGTGTGAGGTTGCTTTAGCCACACCAAAAGCGCAATTTACTTAAGCGGGAAAACTAAATCCGAAGAGAAATTTATATAAATAGGAACAGGATGTATAAATATATGATCAGAAACAATAAAGAGATAAACAGGATTAATATAAAAACGGAAAGAATTTATACCAGGTTAAGCCGGAAAATCAAAAGAGTAAGACGAATTAATAAAAAAGTACGGCGGATTGATATGCAGATTAAGCTGACCAGGGTTAAATATATCCCGGATTAATAAAAAGTAATGGCGGATGAAATATGGCTTACACAGAATTTATTTTTTTAGTACATTTGAGTAACTGTTAACCCAACAAAAGAATAATGAAAAAGAGAGAATTACCACTCAGCTGTCCCAGCTGCGAAAAGCAATTGCAGGTTACCCATATGCAGTGCCCCAACTGCGAAACGAAAATTGAAGGAGCCTATACCATTCCCTCGCTTATGAGTTTAAGTAAAGAGGAGACCTTTTTAATGCTCGAATTTGTAAAAAACAACGGAAGTTTAAAACAACTATCCAACATCATGCATATGAGTTACCCGGCCATACGCAGCCGACTGGATAAACTGATTCAACGACTGGAGGAGTTGTAAAGAACGGGTAATAAAACCTTCCAAAGAGCAGTCATTCCGAATACTGACAGTTATCGTCAGCATGAAGGAATCTTCAGCCTTCAATACTCTGCTAACAAAAGATTACCTAACTGGTGCAGACGATCTTCTTCTCCTGATTGCTATAGGGATCATCGTAATAACGATGTGTTTTCTTCTTGAATACCCTCACGTTTTACTCGTTACAAAGCAACAGACATTAAAAAAATGTAACTGCCTTGACATTAATAAAATAGTTACGTAATTTTAATCCTGATTTACACTTACCGGAACAATTACGAATACGAAAGGGAGCCAAAAAGTAGTATTGTAATGGTTCAACAAAACAACACGTTATTCGCCCGTTTCCAGGAAATTTTCTCGGAGAGTTTTGCTGTTCAAAGATTTTGGATTCTATTCCAACGGAATATGCAGTATATAATTTTTATTTTTTAAAACATTAATTTAAAACCATAATTATGATTGACCGAAACAGTAATGATTACAAATGGCTTGCAAGGTTTTATTTTGGAAGCTGTAATAATCCTAAAAGGGATATTGACCCTTACAACAACTTACAAGATTTTTTAGTTGCGCCTGTTAATAGTTTAAGATGGGGTGATACTGCCGAAAGTATTAAGCGCTCCAAATTTATTTTTGCTGATATTTTTTCCAAATCGGTAGCTCATTATGGGGTTGGTTTAGCTCCATATGATATCTATGATTCGCTTCTAGCAGCTAGTGAAAGTCTTACAAACCAAGATATCGTTGATTACTGGTACTCCAAAGCTAATTGGTCATGAAAAAAGTGATACTAATAACATTGGTTTTACTACAAATTTTTCCTTTGTTAAAAGCTCAGGATAATGAAGAGATTGATTCTTCAAAAACTCCCTTAATAAATATTCCTATAGTCAAGTCTGAGAATTTAAACATAGACTTAAAGTATATTGACCCAGAAAAGGGTCAGTTTGGGATAGACTATGATCTTGTTCTTTCTACTAAAAAGGAAAATAACCATAGTTCTAGTTTTAATTTTAAAAGTAGAGGTTTTATAACTGTTTCAAATACGAACAGCAATAGTCTTAATACGATTAAAAACATTTTAAATTATACAATAGAACCTAGGTTTTCAGAATCTCAAAAGGCAACTACAACAAGAACTAGAGATGTTGGTACTTCAATTGTTGATGGACAGGACGTAAGTGCCAAGGAAACTCGACCATTGTATGTTTGGCTCGATTTACATGCTAACCATGAGACATCTCAAGATTTCAAAGACTATAATTACGCAGCTGGAGCATCAATGGTAGTTGATGCTCCAATAATTGGTCGGATTATTGATATTCCGTTTCAATTGTTAAGGACTAATAATTTTCAAGGATTTAATAAGCTTGAAGTAAATGCTGCCTTTGATTATGTTTGGGGATTGGAAAACACTCAATTATTGTCTGATACAACTTCGATATCTTCAATTAATCGAGCAACTATAGGAGGTTTTTTTGAAACAGAAGTGTTTAGCAATATAAGATTTGTATGTAATGTTGAATCATATTTTTTATTGGATGCACCAGAATCAATTAAACGGATTAGTAAAGATGAAAACTATTTTTTGCAGTTAAGACTTGATATTCCAATTGATAAAAATAAAGATAAAAGCAATAAGTATATTTCAATCAAATACATTGAAGGAACATTACCTCCAAATTTTAACAAAGGATATGTTTTGGGAGCTGGATTATTCATGACTTTTTAGATTAATACAATCAAAAAATTACAGAAATAGTAACCTGTACAGGTTGTTTTTGGGATTGTTCTGATAGATTTTAATCTAAAAACTATTTAATAAGGGCTTAGTTTATATGTAAAATTAAAAATTATGATTATGAAAGAACAAATGTTTTCAAAAGATGGTATATTTAATCATCAATTAGGTATACATAACTACGATTCGTTTGGCAGATCCGTTGTTTACCAAGCGTTAGAAATGGCAAAAGAAATTATTGTTAAGCAAACAGAAGCTACTGATAAGATAACAGTTCAAATGAATTTTCGTGTTGAGATGTGGGGTGAAGATACTAAATGCCATAAAGTTGGACATGGTACTGGAGGTGGAGGGTTCACCTGGATTTCAGTTGATGAAGTCTAAGTTTTTATCTGTTTTGCTGTAAAATGCATTTAAACTTTCAAATCATGTGGGTTAGAGTACTTCCTTAACCCACATTTTATTTTTCACCTGTTTTCAAATGACAAATTGCGCTATTTATTTAAGTAAAATCTTAAAATAGGACCATAACGTCTTTTTATATTGACACATAAGGTATTGTATTTTCGTTTTTTATTTTTAATTTCACAATTACTTGTCCGCCGAAAGCAAAGGCGGAGGAGAACACTTTTCGCCCGTGATCCTAAACAGGGCTTTGAACGTAACATTTGGACTTCGAAAAGGAGCATGTTTAATTAGGCATGTTTATGATTTTGTGTTGTTAAAAACTCACATTGTTAATATGAGATTATATATGAAAATTATTATTTTTATTAATAACCCAAATTAAAGTTAAAGATTATGATTGATCCAAGAATTAAGTATTATCCTGTAGATAATGGTGACACATCCTTAATAACATTATCGGATGAAACAAAAATATTAATTGATATTAATATTACAGAAGATTCACAAGACGAAGAAAATAAGGATAGATTTGATGTTTTTGATGATCTATTGAATAATGAACTCAAAAAGGATAATGGAATACCTTATACTGATGTTTTTATATTAACTCACCCAGATGTTGATCATTGTCGTGGTTTCGAAAAGTGTTTTTATCACGGAAACCCAAATGATTATGATGAAGATGATAAAAAAGATAATCAGATATTGATAAAAGAGTTATGGTATACACCTAAGGTATTTTCAAGATATTCAAATGATTTATCTCAAGACGCAAAAGTTTTTAAAAAGGAAGCAAAAAGAAGAATGGAGCTATATAAATCTGATCCTAATGAAGCTGATAATGATGGTAATAGGATTAGAATAGTTGGTTATACTGATAATGATGACTTAAAAGGACTTCATGATAGGTTGGTTGTTCCAGGAGAAACTATCAACGTTTTCAATGATATTGAGAAAGATGATTTTAAGTTATTTATTCATGCTCCATTAAAAAAGCGAAGTGATGATGAAGATAAAAATGATTCAAGTATAGTTTTTCAAGCAAAATTTGACGTAGATAATGAGAAAAATGCATGTTTAGCATTTTGGGGTGGTGATGCTTGTTGGAGAGTTTGGGAAGACATTCTTGATAAAAGTAAAGATGAAGATTTAAATTGGGATCTATTTTTAGCACCACATCATTGTTCGTGGGGATTTTTTAATGAAAACACTGATGAAGGTAAGAAAGAACCTAAACAATCGTCTTTGGATGTTCTTGATAAGAAAATAGGAGAATTTCCTAAAGTAATTGTTTCTAGTAAAGAAATAAAAAATGATGATGTTAATCCCCCAAGTTATAAAGCCCGTAATCAGTATGTAAATAGGGTGAAGGAAAAGAATTTTCACGTAACATCCACAGATTCTGGCAAAACACCCCCAGAACCAATCGAATTTGAAATATCAAGTAATGGACCAAGTAAGAGTTCAAGAAGCAGTTCAAATAAGGCTTTAAAGACAAGCCTAATTACAAAAGCTGCAAGTCAACCAAAAACATATGGCCGAACTTTATAGTAATAAATTTAAAAGACTAAATTACGAACAAGGTTCACCGGATATTAAATCTGCCATTTTTGCAATATCAAGTATTGCTGTTCGTGATTCCGTTGAGTTATTCTCTTTTAAAAAGAATATTATTGGTATCTCTTTTAAATTGAGTATTGACTTACCGTCAAGGGGAACTGTAAATAATATTGATATAAGAGAAATAGAACCACTTTTTTTACTTGTTGATGCTGATATATATCCTTATAAAGCTCCTTTAGTTTTTAGTGATAGAATGGATTTTCCTTCAGAAAAATTGCCTCATTTAAATCCATGGCCTAAGGGTTATCCAGCTAATTTGTGTTTACATCGTGGTAATACAGATGAATGGTTTGTTGAACATACTTTAGAAGAATATATTTTAAGAATTAAAGATTGGCTTAGAGATGCCGCCAGAAATAGATTAATTAAAAAGGATCAATTGGATGAATTTGAAATTACGAGAATAAATGAATCATATGGATATAATATATATAATCCACAAAAGTTAATTGATTTAATAGATTATAATCATAATGCTAATTACGCTTTTTTATGGTATGAAATTATACAGGACGATCTTTTAATCAATACTGAAAAAAGTCATTATTCAATAAAATATGTTTTCAAAATTAATAGTGAAAACGTAGATAAGGTAATAGAATTAAGCAAGGAAATAAATGATCATAAACAATCTAGTAAGGAGTTCAATAAAAGGGCTATAGGGATATTTTTATATCCTCCAGAATCTAAAATTTCGGAAAGATATTTTACAAACTTTCCAAGTAAATATGAAGAATTTGAAGAATGGTGCATAAACTTACACCTAGATATTAAAGAAGTTGTAAAGATATATTTAGAAAGTGGATATCATTTATTGGGGGGAATACCAATTTCTATTGCAATAAGGCGACCACAAGGAATTATAAATTCAAATTCTAATATAGAAATATTAAATTTTGTAATTAATGCAGGTGGCGATTATTGGCCTACTGACAGTAAGATTCATAAAGACTCAAAAGTTTTAATACTTGAAAATCGTAAACCCGTCGATTTAAATTTTGCAAAGGAAATATCAAGCCAACGTAAAGATATTTTTAAAAGGAATTCCATTTTTATAGGTTGTGGTGCCGTGGGATCAAAACTAATTCTTCATATGTCTAAATCAGGCTTAAATAACTATGAAATTATAGATAGTGACACTCTTTCACCACATAATTTAGTAAGACACGCTCTGTTTGCTAATAGTTCTGGGAAAAATAAAGCAGAAAGCTTAACTAAAGAAATTCAAAAGATATTTTATACTGATGAAACCAATTTGAATATATCATATAGTAAAAGTAAAGGAGAGAATTATCTAAATTCTTTAACTAAAACTAGGGCTAATAAAATATCAACAATTATTGATACGACTGCCTCTAATAGTTTTCAAATGTTCTTATCAGATTACAATTTACCAAATACTATTAAATGTATTCGATGTGAAATAGCCTTCAATGGAAAGTTAGGAATATTAAAAATTGAAGGTGAAAATCGTACTCCAAGACTTGATGACTTAAATATGTATTTGATTGATCAAGCTATAGATAATGAGTTTGTTTCTTCGTGGTTGCGTGATTTTAGGAATAAAAGAGAGAAAGGTGGATTTGAATTCGAAGAAATAAACATTGGAGTAAGTTGTAATTCAAATACATTAAAACTTTCAGATGACATTATATCCTTACATACATCATATTTTTCTTTTGGCATAAAAAGATCCTCTAATAGTAAAAAGGGAGAGATTCATTTAACTATGTTGTCAGAAAAATCTATAGAACCACTTACTTCAAAAAGAATTCAAATTAATGAAGTAAATGATTTGCGTTTTAAAAACGATTCGGATTGGAGATTAAGGATTGGAGATGAAATATCAAAATCACTGTTTAAAGAGCTTAAGAATAATAAACCAAATGAAACTGGGGGATTGTTAATTGGGAAAGTTGATGTTAAAAGAAAAATTATCTATGTAACCAGATTTACTAAAGCTCCAAGCGATAGTATAAAAAAGCCTTATCTCTTTGAAAGGGGGAAAAAGGATGTGCCAGAAATTATAAATAGCTATAGAGAAAAAACAGGTGGATTAATTGATTATGTAGGAGAATGGCATACTCATCCTACTGGTAGTTCGAAACCTAGTCAAACTGATTTTACCGCAGTAAAAGAATTAAGAAGTATATTAGATAAAATTCCTTATCCAACCTTTATAATAATTGTAACACCAACAAGATTGAATCCTTACATCTTTGGTCCAAAAATATTAATTCATTAAATTTTAAATTATGAAAGAGATAATAGAAAAATTGTCAACTTATAATATCTTTAATTATCTTTTCCCTGGTATTTTATTTACCTTCATTTTAAGTAAAATAACAGCATATAACTTTATCCAGGACGATATTCTTATAGGGTTATTTCTTTATTACTTCATAGGATTAGTGGTGAGCAGAATAGGTTCTTTAATTATTGAGCCTATATTAAGAGAGTTAAGATTTCTGAAATTTTCAAATTATAAAAATTATACCGATGCATCAAAGAAGGACGAAAAAATAGAACTATTTTCAGAAATCAATAACATGTATAGAACTATTTGTAGTATGTTTTTCCTTTTAGGCATTCTTAAGCTGTATGAGTTAATAGCTCTAAAATATCAAATTAAACATGAATGGTCCTTAATAGTTCTATTCACAATACTTTTTATAATATTTATGTTCGCTTATAGAAAGCAAACATCTTTTGTAAAATCAAGAGTTGATAATATTCCTTAATATAAAATTTTAAAGATGCATATGCATATTAGTTGAATTTTTTCATTCGTTCTTAGTTGATAAAAGCTACATGCTTAAAAAGAATTCTGAACACTTTTTAGAACTTGCAAAAAGAGCAGTCGAAATTGCCATTGAAGAAAACGAAGAAACAGCATTAAAATATATTGAATCAAACATGAAGCAATAGAGCTTACACAAGGTGTCAGGTTTTAGAATAGAATGCGTCCGTTTAAAATAATTCACTAAAATAGTGAATAAAAACATAAACTTTTTTATATTTGTAACGTACAATCTATGGAAATTGAGTTTGAACATGATTATTTGCAGGAGCTATATACTGAAGGAAAAGCAAAAAATAAGAAGTATAGATTTCAACCTCAAATAATCAAAAAATACATTAAAACTGTTAACTTATTAAGAAGTGCACCTAACACAGAATTTCTTTATAAAATTCATAGTTTACATTATGAAAAAAAATCAGGTGATTTAAAAGAAATAGAAGCAGTCTGGTTAAACGATCAATATCGTTTAGAATTCAAGACTCGCATCGAAGGCGAAGAGCCACACACTATTACTATTTGTTCTTTGTTAGATTTAAGTAATCATTACAAAAAGTAAGTTAAAAAACATGAGCACTACATTAACTCCCCACATAGCAACACATCCAGGCGAACTATTAAAAGATGAGCTTGACGAAAGAAAAATTAAACAAAGAGATTTTGCTGCTGAAATAAGTATGCAACCAACTATGCTTAATGAGATAATTAAAGGCAAAAGAGCCATTACTGCCGATATTGCCATTTTACTCGATAAAGCATTGGATATTCCGGCAGATTACTGGATGAATTTACAAGCTCAATATGAGTTAGATAAAGCACGAATAAAAGAAAAAAATATTCTAAAGGTTCAGCGAATCGAAAAGTGGCATATCATAAAACAACTTGTACCTGTAAAACATTATAAAAAGCTTGGGTATCTTAAAAATGAACTGGAGTATGATATTAAAGCAGTTAAAGATATATACAATATTGATACTATTGATCATTTGATTGAGTCAGTTGCAAAATGTAAATCGGAAGTACCCGCATTTTACAGAAAATCCGAGAAATTACAAGTAGATGAAGTTAATTTATTAGGGTGGAGTAAATTATTAATGTATCGAGCAAATAATGAAAATGTAAAAAGGTTTAATCCAGATAAATTACCAGAGCTTAAAAACAAATTACATTCTATCTTTTATAAAAACTCAAATGTAAGAGAGGAAACTAAAAAGCTTTTAGCTAATCATGGAATTAAATTGATATTTCAAGAAAAATTTGAAAAAACTCCTATTGATGGTTATTCGTTTTGGAGTAAGGATAATCCGGCAATTGGGTTAACGCTGAGGCATAAAAGAATAGACAATTTTGCATTTACAATATTCCATGAATTAGGGCATATATTTATGCATTTACAAAATAATAAGGCAAAGCAGTTTATCGACCTGGAAAAGAAAAAGACATCTAATTCAATTGAAGAAAAGGAAGCAGATTCATTTGCTCAAGAAAATTTAATATCAAATGAAAAGTGGGAAGAACTGCAAACTATTAATTTAGATGATCAAAGCTTAATTTCTTTTGGGAAAAAGCACAAAATAAATCCAGCTATAGTTTTAGGAAGAATCTGTTATGAAAGTAATTTTTATGCAATAAAATCAAAAATTGATAAATCTATTAATTAGTTTTAATAACTAACAACATTGAGTTCCCCCGCTAAGCTTAGTTTGTAACTGCGCTTTTGTTTTACCTACTTATAGACAATCCTCATCCGTATTCCCCAGCTCGCACGGACATGCTGTCCGCGTATTTGTGCGCCTGTTTTTAATATAATCATTGTTTTTGCGCCTGTTTTTATTGTATTGCATCTGTTTTTAGTGTAAATTGCACTTAAATATTTTAAATCATGGCAAAAGGCACTCACTTTTCTCAACATGCACCTGTTTTTAATGGATTAAAAACACCAGAAGAGGGATTCATTGTTGGTTATGCAGCAATTATTCAAAGTTTAGATTTGCAGATGCCAATTCCTAAACCAATTTCCTTAGTTTGTAAGTATAATAAAAAATACCAAAACAACGATTGGCAGGTATTGCCCAATACCTATTTGCCAGAAGATAATATTAAAGACACTGAAATAGTAGCTCTTTATAAGCATTTAACATTTGCTTTAAAATATGAAGGTGTTAATCTTTTATTCTTTAAATTACTAATACAACATTACAATCAAATGGAATTAACTCAGTTGGTTCAAATTGAACCAACGGGGCAATATTCCAGAAGAATTTGGTTTTTAATAGAATGGCTAACTAAATCTCCTTTGCCGGGAAAAGAAGATTTGTCGAAAAAAAGCTATGTGCCATTGCTGGATGATAAGGTTCAGTTTGGAGTTGCAGGTGTTAAATCACCTCGTCATTTAATTATAAATAATTTACCGGGAACTCCTGATTTTTGTCCATTAATAAGAAAAACACCCAAACTGGACCAATATATTGCTGAAAACCTGGCAAAACAACAAAGTAACATCTTGAAAGATATACACAAAGATATTTTACAACGGGCTTCGGCATTTTTATTATTAAAAGATTCTAAGGCATCGTTTCATATCGAAGGTGAAACTCCTAAAAGTCAGAGAGCAGCAAGGTGGGGAAAAGCAATTGGACAAGCAGGTGCACATGATTTAAGTAAACAGGAGCTTTTACGTTTGCAGCAAATTGTTATTGCCGATAGTCGCTTTGTTGATATGGGATTTCGTGAAAAAGGAGGCTTTGTTGGTGAGCACGACCGGACCACGGGCGAACCCATACCGGACCATATTTCAGCACGTTGGAAAGATCTGGACCAATTAATGGATGGTTTTATTGCCACTTCAAAATTACTACAGGAATCTGATATGGATGCTGTTATTGCAGCTGCAATGGTTGCTTTTGGTTTTGTTTTTATTCACCCCTTTGAAGATGGTAATGGTAGAATTCACAGGTATCTAATTCATCATGTATTAGCACAAAAAGAATTTTCTAAACAAGGTATTATTTTCCCGGTATCTGCCTCTATTTTGGACCATATTAACGACTACAGAAAGGCTTTGGAATCCTATTCACATCCATTATTGGATTTTATAGAATGGAAAGAAACAAAGGATCACAACGTTGAGGTATTAAACGAAACCATCGATTATTATCGTTATTTTGATGCTACCAAACTTGCTGAATTCTTATACGATTGTGTAAAAGATACCATCGAAAGAATTATCCCTGAAGAGATAGATTATTTAACGAAGTATGATCAATTTAAAAGATACCTGGAAAACGAATTCGACTTACCGGATAAAGCGGTTGACTTAATTGTACGATTTTTAAATCAAAATAAGGGAAAATTTTCAAAAAGAGCACTGGAAAAAGAGTTCAGCAGGTTAACTGAGAAAGAGGTAAAAGAAATAGAAAACAATTTTAAAGGAATATTTAATATTAGTGACTAAATCCTGCTTACGATGACCTGTCTGCCTAACAATTAAGGTGTTGTCAGAGATTAAGAAGCTTAAAATAGGTCTTCGTTTTTTGCTTAGTTCTTCCACTTCGTATTAGGGTTTAAAAGAAATCAAATAAAAACACTGGTTTTTTTTAAAAAGTATTGCGTAATTAAGAACATTTCGTTAATATTGCAATCCGAAATTTGTTGATAAAACAAATCGGGCCCATAGCTCAGCTGGTGCCGAAGAAATTAGAAATCTATGATTTCATAATTTTTCGAGCATTCACGAAACAAGAGCAAAATCAAAGATTTTGATTGTTTCGGAATTAGAGCACCTGACTGATGAAGGCCTAAAAAGTAAAGATAAATTTCGGGCCCATAGCTCAGCTGGTTAGAGCACCTGACTCATAATCAGGGGGTCCCTGGTTCGAGCCCAGGTGGGCCCACAGGCAATAAAAATAACGGATTCAACGATTTTAGTTGTATCCGTTTTTTTATGCATTTACATACAATTTTCATACTTCTACGTTTATATTTTACATCAAATCCCTTTCAAATTATTAAAAAAGCATTGTCCAATCATTAAGTTTTAACCCTGAAATAAAACCATTTTTTTTGTACTAAAAACTAACGAAAATTATCTCAAACCACATGTAAATTGAATTTTTTTCAATTTTTTTAATTCTTTTTACCCTTAGTCCCTCGCATGTTATAGGTGTTTTTATAAATTTTAAAACTTGCTGTCTATTAATTTTGCTTCAAAAAAAACGTATAACTATTGTATGAAGTATCAAAATTAAAATGTAGTTAGAGGCTGACTTCATGCAAAAGAAAAGTTTAGACATAAAATCATTATTAGATATTCCGACCGAGTATAGATCCCAAATACGGTTAGAAGTTACATTAGATGATTTAATAAAATTTGCTGAGCATCTATCTGTGTCTTGGCAACACAACAATACATTAACGCATGAGAAACCAGACATTGGCAGAATTGATCTTGCTGTTGAAGTAACAGGGCTTACCAAATCAACAATCTATTCTAAAGTATCCAAGAATGAGATACCTTTTATGAAAAAGCATGGAGCACTTTATTTTTCTAGGAGCACCCTCCAAGACTGGATAATAGGGGGAAGACAAGAAACAAAACAAGAAATTAATAATAACTTAGATACCTATTTAAAATGAAAGAACATATTAGATTGACTTATAATAAGTCAGAGAAATCATTCATTATGAATGAGCAAACAGATAACTCTACAGTAGGCTTACCTGCACAGTTATATATTGAACGAAATAAAAAAGAAAATGTCAATGCTGCTTTTGCTCTACGTGGCATTAATAAGGGCAGGAAGAGCTACATAAGTGGGTTAGAGAAATTATATGAGTTTAACAATGAAACGTTTTATTATGGTTACCATAAAGGACTCTCAGGAAGATCATTTTTTGTAATCTGTGAATCAGACAATCTACTTATCGTTGAATATTATCGTGGTTGGCACTCAAGATATGAATCTGAAAGAAGGTATAGAGTTTTTGATGCTGTTAGACCTTTTTTATTAAAGCATATGAATGAACAAGATGCAAGAGATTTTCTTAGGGATCTAAAAAAGAAAATAAGTTACTCCCTTATATCTAATTCAAAGCTTAAAAGCAAAAATAATTTTTAAATATTAAGCACAAAATATCATTTAATAATGGAAAAGAAAAGTTTAAATAACATACAGGAATGGTATAATAATCCGAGTGATGATTTAAAATATTCAAATTGGAATGACTATATATCATGGATGAATAGGAGAATTTTTGAACAAAAACCATCAATACGGGATAAAGTTAACAAGGTAGAAGAACCAAAAAAAAATCTGAAATCAGGAGGATTATTTACCTATTCTATGATTAAGAAAATAAAAGCTGAAACAGATTTTGAAAAAGGAATCGAATCTATAAATGGACCCAAATGGAATGATGTTTATATAGTAATCAGTATTTTTACTGAACATCTCTTGAAAAGATTTCATCCAAACCATAGTTTGTCTGTAGAAGATATTAGCTGGGATTGTTTCACCTATCTCTATTTGAAAGGTTTCTTCGCAAAATATGACAAAAAAAAATCATCAAAATGGACTTGGGTTGCATTTGGTGTTAAAAACTACTTAATTGATTTAGAAAGGAAATATAAGAAGGAAAAATATTTTCTAAGGGATTCTGAATTAGTATTAAAATTATTAGATAACGATTCTGATCCATATATTAATTTAGATAGAAAAATGATTCTTTTCATGTTAGAAAATATCTGTCCAGAACTTGCTGGACAGATTAAATTCCGCACTAAGCCTAAATTTGTTCAAATAAGCAAAACCCAAAAAGTTATGCTATCAGAATATATTGTTATTCATTTGTATCTTGCTGGATATAATTTCAAAACGATTTCTAGGTTTTTCAAGGTAACCCCTAAGTATATTAGTATTCTCTTTGAAAGAGGAGTTAATCAACTAAAAAGCATGAATTTATCTCTTAAACTTGATCATGATGAACCCTTTCCTTACATTTATGATAATAAACTATTAAAATTAATCACTACACTCAACAAACGCATTTTATAACTCATAGAATTTCTTATACTTACAATAATTGAATCATTTTTTTACAATTCTTATTTCATTTTTGACTACATTCTTACGTATCTTATTAGCACCAGTTATTAATAGGAATAGTGGGAGGTTGATTCCTAATTTAATAATTATTCTAATCTATTCACAGAAATTATAATTTACTAATCTAGAATATACAATTGAATAGCAATAGATAAGATAATCGTAAAATGAAGATTTCTTTTGGCAATAGCTGCAACATAAAGAATTATTTACCTTTTAACAAGTACCTTTATTGTTAGGTAATAGTTGCTATATGTAGGACATTATTTAATGTCATCCTTCCAGAAAGTATAAAGTAGGAATCATTATTTTAAAAGTTACTTGGTGAGATATTTGTTTATGTTGCAGCTAGAGGCAAGAGAAGTGTTCCAAAGAAAATAGCAACAGATAATTAAATCATTCAATAACTACAAATGAAAACAATGGTGACAACCCGACTTAAAGGTTCACTAGTTAAAGTTCGCTTCGCAATTATGATTATATACTGAAGCTCTGTTTTAAATTGAAAGAACAGGGCTTTTTTTGTAGAATTCAACAACTAAACAAACTTATTTCATATTTAGTAGAACTTATACTAAGATAAATATTTGCAATTTTAAAATATTTGTTTATCTTTGTAGAAATTATACTAAGAAATAAATTGGAAAATAGAATTAAAGACATAGCGATTGTTCAATCTGGAATGTATGCCAAAACAGACAAGTATGGTGATGTAATATATTTACAGGCAAAGCATTTTGATGAAAAAGGAACAGTAAAACCTTTGCTTCATCCTGATTTAAGAATGGATGGAAAAATCAAAAACCATTTATTGAAAGATGGTGATTTGCTGTTTGCAGCAAAAGGAGCTAAAAATTTTGCCATAATTTATAGAGATAGGTTTGGTCGAGCTGTCGCTTCATCTACCTTTCTTGTAATTCGAGTAAAGCCTAATTATCAAAAAATAATTTCACCTGAATATTTAAAATGGTTTCTGAATCGTCCAGATTGTCTGCGTTTTTTACAAAGTGGTGCAAAAGGTACCGGTATTCCTTCGATATCTAAAGTCTTTATTGAAGATTTAAAGATAGATATTCCATCTATGCATACTCAGGAAATCATTTTGGAAGTACATAAGTTAAGGGAAAAAGAAAAAGACATTAAACAACAAATTGAAGAATTAAAAGAAAAAGAAATTCAGTATAAACTAAAGATAGCTGCTAAAAAAGATTAAAATATGAAAAATAAAATTTCACAAAAGGAAATTAATAATATTGTTTGGAAAGCTTGTGATACTTTTAGGGGTGTTATTGACCCTAGTCAATATAAAGATTACATTTTAACAATGTTATTTCTAAAATACGTTAGCGATGTACATAAAGATAAGTTTAAGAACTATTTAGATAAATATAATGGAGATACAGATCGTGCAGAGCGAGCTATGAAACATGAACGTTTTGTAGTTCCTAGCCATTGTTCATTTTATTACTTATATCAAAATCGTAATGAAGCTAATATAGGTGAACTTATTAATATTGCTCTAAATGATTTAGAAGAAGCAAATCGAGAAAAGCTAAGTAGCGAAGATGGTTCTGGTATTTTTAGAAATATTGATTTCAATAGTAGCAATCTTGGTGATATTAAAGATAAAAACTCAAGATTAAAAAACCTACTTATAGATTTCAATGATGACAAACTCAATTTAAGTCCTTCATATCTTGAAGGCGCAGACATAATTGGAGATGCATACGAATTTCTTATTTCAAATTTTGCCAGTGATGCAGGTAAAAAGGCTGGTGAATTCTTTACTCCTGCTGAAATTTCTACCCTATTAGCGAAATTAACGAAATCGAAACCCGGCGCAAGAATATACGACCCAACTTGTGGCTCTGGTTCATTGCTAATAAAAGCTGGTAAAGAAGTAGGCTCAGAGAATTTCTCACTATATGGTCAAGAAGCAAATGGTAGTACATGGGCATTAGCTGTAATGAATATGTTTTTGCATGGTTTTGACAATGCTAATATACGATGGGGTGATACTATAAGGAATCCAAAACATAAGGAAGATGATGCCCTTATGAAATTTGACACTGTAGTTGCAAACCCTCCATTTAGTCTTGATAAATGGGGTAAAGTTGAAGATAAAGAAGATAAGGAAAAAGCTAGCACAAGTTTTGATCCAGAGAAAGATAAATACAATCGATTCTGGCGTGGTGTTCCTCCAAAAAGCAAAGGAGACTGGGCATTTATTACTCACATGATTGAATCAGCCTATGAAGGACATGGGAAGGTAGGAGTTGTTGCCCCTCACGGTGTTTTATTTCGTGGTGCATCAGAGGGTAAAATACGTCAAAAAACTATTGAAGAAAACATTTTGGAAGCTGTTATTGGCTTACCAGCAAACTTATTCTTTGGTACCGGTATTCCTGCAACCATACTTATTTTTAATAAAGGCAAAGATAAAAACACAAATGTATTATTTATTGATGGTAGTAAAGGTTTTGAATCAGGCAGAAACAAAAACAATTTACGGACTAAGGATATTGAAAAAATAGTCGAAACTTATCAGAAGTTTACTAATGGGAAACTTGGTTCAGGTGTAATAGAGGAACGTTTCAGTTATTCCGCTACTCTTGAAGAACTAAAGGAGAATGATTTTAACCTGAACATTCCTCGATATGTTGATACATTCGAAGAAGAACCAGAAGTTGATATAAAAGATGTACAATCCGAAATAACAACTCTTGAAAAGGAATTAGTAGATGTACAAAATGAAATGGCTAAATATCTAAAAGATTTGGGAATATGATAACGGTTAAATATGAAGATATAAAGGATATACATCCGCAGGAATTTATTCTGAAACTAAGTAAAGAAAGTAAGAAGAAGTTTAAGGAGATTACTGTTAACGATTTTATTGAAAAAGAGAATTTATCAAAATCTTTTATAGATATAAATTATACTGAGATATTTACTTATGGTGTTTATTTATTCTTTAATCAAAATCAAGAAGTTGCCTATGTCGGAAAATCAAAAAATGGATTTTACGATAGACTAATGGGACAAAAAAACACACGTTTTAAAAAACATTGGGGCTGGAACACAATTCTTCAAAAAATTGCAATGAATGTTCATGGAAAAGAATATGATAATCTAACGGATAATGATTTAAAAGAAAGTCTTGAAGTGCTTGAGGACTATTCTTTAATTTTAATTGAAGTGCAAAATAATAGTGTTCCAATAGGTAGGTTGGAAGGTTTATTAATGCGAGCTAGCAACTTTATTTGGGGCAATAGCCTTTTAAACAATTCGAAAACCAAACTTTATAAACGTGAAGTCAATAGCACAATTCAAGAAATTCTATCTTAACTAACAAACGTAATGCAAACATTAAATAAAAATAGAAAAGGATATAAAGAAACAAAAGTTGGTTGGATACCTGTTGATTGGGAGGTGAAAACAATATCAGAAGCATTTCAAATTTGCAATCACTTACGATATCCAATTAGTCAAGAAGAAAGAAGTAAAATACAGGGGGATTATCCATATTATGGACCAACAAAAATTCAAGACTATATTAATGAATATAGATTGAATGGGACTTATGCTTTACTTGGGGAGGATGGAGATCATTTCTTAAAGTGGAAAGAGCAACCTATGACTCTATTAGTCAGTGGTAAATTCAACGTAAACAATCATGCTCATGTTATAAAAGGTGTTGAGAATCTTACTGAATGGTTTTTTTATTACTTTAATCACAAGCCTTTAACTCCATATTTAACTAGACAAGGTGCAGGTAGGTATAAACTTACAAAAGATTCATTAAAATCAATCCCTTGCGCTATACCTAAAGTTAATGAGCAGAAGAAAATTATTCAATTAATTAGTAGTTGGGATAAAGCAATTGAACTAAATAGAAAATTGATCATTCAAAAAGAGCTACAAAAAAAGTGGCTAATTAAAGTGCTTTTGACAGGCAAACAAAGATTGAATGGTTGTAATAATGATTGGAGCTTTATACGATTCAAAGAAATTTTTAGTCCTATAAAAGAAAAAGCAAACGGTCGAATATTTAAAATACTATCTGTTACAAAAGAAGGTATAATTTCCCAATCAGATTATTTTAAAAAAGAAATTGCAAGTGAAGATACTTCAAAATATTTAGTTGTTCGAAAAGGGAATATGGTAATGAGTGGGTTGAATTTTTGGATGGGATCAATAGATGTTTTATCAAAATATGAAGAAGGAATTGTTTCCCCTGCTTATAAAGTCTTTAAAATCTACAATCAAGACATATCAATAGATTTTATGAAATTTTTCACAAGAAGTGAAATAATGAAAAAAGCATTAATTGGCTCTTCTGTTCAAGGAGCAAGTATTGTAAGGAGAAATCTTGACAATGAAATTCTACAAGAGTGGGATTTTTATTTGCCAAATCTTGCTGAACAAGAACAAATAGCTAAAGTACTTCAACTTGCTGATAAAGAAACTGAATTGCTTCAAGTAAAATTAGATAGCTTAATCAGTCAGAAAAAGGGATTAATGCAACAACTTCTTACGGGTAAAAAAAGATTGCACTAAAAACAAGACGAATGAAAGATTTAATAAAGAAATAGTATTTATTATAAAAAGAGATTATGACAAGATTAGAACTATTACAACGTATTTCAAAAATTCATGCAATTAAATGCAATAAAAGCTTATCTGACAAAGATGCTATTGATTCATTTAATACATTAAATGAATTCAGAAGTAATATTGAAACAGGAGTGTTAAAAGATATTGAAGCAAGAATCAATAAATGGCAAAGCGAATCTCCTGTTGCTTCAAATTATGAAATTGAATTACTTTTAACTAAATAAGATTATGACAAAAAGAAAAACAAGACATGTAGTTTCAAATCCTGATGGAGGATGGAGCTCAAAAAAAGGAGGAGCAGATAGAGCTTCTAAAAATTTTGAAACAAAAAAGGAAGCTGAAAAATACTCTCGTGACCTTAGTAGAAAAGAAGGTTCTGAACTAATTATTCATGGCAAAGATGGTAAAATTCAAAGATCAGATAGTCATGGTAACGACCCTTGTCCTCCAAAGGATAAGAATTAATCATTAATTAAAATTCTATGTTTCTTCCATGAAAGATTTGAAAGATATATTAAAAACCCGACTGGTCAGGAGTGATCATAATCAGGGTCTATTATTACTAAACTTGCCAACAGGTTTTGGAAAAACGCACTATGTAATAGAATATCTTGCTGATAGCATTAAATCAAATAGTAGTAAAAAGATTTGGTTTATCACAGACATAAAGAATAATCTTCCATGGAAGAAACTTAAAAATAAAATTGGTAAAGAAAAGTTTTATCAACATTGTTTGTTTCTTGATGCCTACACGGAAAGTGTAAAAAGTTATATTCATAATAATAGTGATGATTTACCTAAACCTTTTAGGAATTGGGTTTCATGGCCACCTTTGAAACGTTGGGCAAAAGCTCATGCAAATGCACAAGAAAATGGTGATAAAGAATTTGAAAGATATGCCTATGAAAATTTATGTAGGTATGAACAAGAATTTCGAAAACAACTTAGAAAGTTCTTATCTGATAAACTAAAAGGAGAAAGAGGATATACTTTAAAGCTTAATAAACTGCGCACAGATAAAGATTTACAGTGGATTATTGAAATGTATCCATCTGTCCGTTATTTTGAAACAAACATCTATTTCTGTTCAGTTAAAAAGTTTTATCACAATATTGATACAATCATTGATAACAATATCACAATTACTGATGATGAGAACATCAAGGGGAATATTGTTTTCATTGATGAATTTGATGCAACAAAGTCAGACTTAATTGATTTGATCATTGATAATTCTATTTCCATTAATCAAGATATTCTGGGAATGTTTACGGTTATTAACAATGGTTTACAATCCAGAGGATTTCCTTCTTATTTATTTAATGATAAAGAGACAAAGGAATACAAAGGTTTAAAAGAACGTTTTAATAAGTGTGTTAAAATGTTTCAATCTGTATATTCAGAATATCAATTTAACAAACACTTTTTCTATACTGTTGACCCAGAAGAAAGAGTTTTCCTATTTAATGACTCAACATACCACACTGTTTCCTGCAAAGATGATGAATCAATTGGGAAAATTCTATCAATAGATTATTCTGGAACTAAAAACCAAATTTATCTAGATAATAAAATTCCAACAAACGAAAAGAATAATTTACTATATCTAATTAATTATGTCAGAGGATGCTTAAACACTTTTGCATTTCTTATAAACGCTATTGCTAAAACATATACTGAAATATCTTCAAAACAAAGCGAAGAACAAGAAAGCGAAGTGTCTAAGCTTAGTCCTGATAATGCTGTAAGAACAATACTTGACTTGTTTGATGTCAGAGAAATTAATATTCAGAACTATATCCTAACAGTCATTTTTCAAAAAGTGAGAAATGAGTCAAAATCACTTGATTTTGATAATTCTCCTTTAGCAAATGGTTTTAGATATTATGACCTGTTGAATCAGCCAGTTCATAATGAAACGTGTAGGTTAATGTATAATGATACAGTTACTACTCCAGAAGCTTGGTTAATAAATTTATGCAGCAAAGCTATGGTAATAGGAATTTCGGCAACAGCAGGGTTTGATTCTCCCCTCTCAAACTACTATTTATCTTATATTAAACATCATTTAGGTAACGATTTCCACTCACTTAACTCTAATGAAGAACTGATACTGCATAAGAAATTTGAAGATTTAAATAGCTTACGGCATAAGAATAAAATCAAAGTTAAATGTATTGATTCGGATTTACATGAACCAGTCAAGAATTTAGAACGACTAATCTCAGATAAAGAGATTTGTTCTCACATAAACGAACTCGTTTTTAATGGTATTGAAGAAAAGAACTTTGCTCAGAACAGATACCTTAAACTGGCAGAGGTCTATAAATACTACATTGAGAACAACATTAAATCAATGCTTGTATTGTCAAATAGACTACCTAAAGATTATTTGAATGATGATTTCAATTTTGATAAGCTTAAAGAGTTACTTTCAGAAGTTCGATCAAAAGTAAGAGGTGAATCAATTGAATTATCTAGAAAACAAGTAGAGAATGAAGTATATAGATTAAATTCTGATGAATTCAAAAAGCAATATCACGAAAACATTAAGCTGAAGTTAGAAAAGGGTGAAAATGTATTCTTGATATCATCTTTTAGAACACTCGGAGCTGGTCAAAACTTGCAGTATAAAAAACCCAAAGGTATTGATATAGTAAAGATCAATAATTTAGATTATGAAGGTGATGAAAAAGATTATGATGCAATATATATAGAAAAACCTACCTATCTGTTTTCATGGTTTTCTGATGACACGCTCTTAACACACAAAGATTTACTTAAGTATGTTTTTGAGCTAGAATATTTATATCATAGTGGTATTATTGATTATTACGACAAAAAAGAAAGAATTAAGTTTGCCTTTAAAAGATATCATCAATTCGGTATCCGAACACCTTATAACAAACACCTTTTGGAGCATCCTAAAGTAGCTCAACACGCAGCTCGAACTATAATTCAAGCCGTTGGTAGACTTTCAAGAGCGAATTACAAATCCCCTACAACTCATATTCTTTATGATATTGGTATAAAAGATTACCTGAAGAATTTTAAAAAAGATCAATTCTTACTAATTGAAGAATTTAAAGCTCTTTATGACCATTGTGTAACTACTGCAACTCCTGAATATAATGAGAGCCAAAATATTTCTGTTGTCAATAGTCTTCTATTGGCTCAACGTTTAGAAAGTTTAGTGAGTAATATTGGAAGCTGGAATGAACGAATAATAGAAGTGTGGAAAAACATGAGAGAGCATGTATTAAAATTCCCTACAGCATCAAATAAAGAACTATCTCAAATAAAAGGAATTTCTGAATATTATCTGAAAACTTATAATTCAGAACCTATTTCCCAGTACACATATTCAACCAAAGATGATTTTAAAACAGATTTACAAATATTCTACAATGATAAAGGTGAGAATCATGTTTCAAAGGAATCTGCTAGATTAGATAAAATATTTAAAATACCAGGTGTAAAAGATCTTTTTATAAAAAATGAATATGCTACTCAATTTATACCTAAAGAATATATTATATCACCACCATTATATAGGAATATTTATCTTGGCGCATTAGGTGAAGTTGTAGGTAAACATATTTTAGAAACTTACATCCCAGACATAAAACTATACGATCTGCCATTAGCTATTTATGAGTTGTTTGACTTTAAAGTTAATGATGCTATATATGTTGACTTTAAATACTGGAAAGAAACTACCATTATTGATAATTTCCGTGAAAACGAAAGAATAAAGGATAAAATGCAAAGGGTTAATGCTCAAAACGTTATTGTGATAAATATTCTTGCAAAAATAAGTAGTTATGAAATTCAAGAAAAGGATGGAATTATTCAGATTCCTTATCTGTGGAACTTTTCAAAAAATAGAGTAAATAATAATGCCATTAATAAGATAAATCAGATATTAGATGAATTCAAATAAACATTATATAAATCAGTTCGACTTTCAGTACAATAAAGAGTTGATTCATAGAGATTTTGAAATTCTAGTGTTCAGAAAATCCGAAGGATATCTTTCTTATTATGAAATGATTTTTGATACACTTCTAGAAAAAAATTTAAAAGCTGTTTCTGTTTGCTTCTCATCAGGAAATGAAGCTTTTGCATTATATGAAAAATCATCTTCTGTAAACTTAGTCAATGAAATAAGAAAAACCTTACTAAGTGAATCCAAGCCTGATATTATTGTTGAGCAACTTGACATCTTAAATTTTGACAATAAAAAAAAGTATAAGCTATTTCAATTGTTTCTTAACGCATGTTCCAACAGTCAATCAGATAGGTTTTCCTTTAATAATATTACAGGAAGACTTCTCGTTTCCAGTCACTTAATGGCAAATTCATTTAAAAAACAAAGAAAGGCACTTGAAATAAAAGTTAATTATGATAATTCCATTAATCTTGATGTAAGAACATTAACATCATTAAAACGATATAATGATTTTCTTAAAGGAATATCTCAAAAAGAAGTTAAAAGAAAAAAAGAACAACTTAAAAAAATACCAAAATATGAAATTATAAAGGCTACAGGTTGCTTCAAAAGAGTGTTTAACAATGAAAAGGTTAAATTAGACGAACAATATGTAATATTGAAACCTGCAATTGATAATAAAAAAAGCAGTATTGATTTCTTTTCATTAAATCCTAAAGCTTATGAATTAACTAAGATTGGAATATTAAATAATGTTCTTATTAACCTACATAATCAATTTGGTGATTATTTATCTGTAAATCAAAAATTTTATAGTTCAGAAGATGTTATTAATGAATCTTTTAAAGCTAATCAAGAAATAGTTTTACAAAATTTACAGGATAACATATTTCTTGTTAATAAAACTAATGACAGTGAAATATTTGAAGAAATTTTTAACAAATTAAAGTCATTAAATATCCAATTAAAAAAATCTTCAAAGATTAAATCAACACAACCTAATATACAGCTAATCCATGATAAAGAATACTACCAAAAATATTATTCAAAGGATTTATATCAGAAATCTACAAGCGACACTCCTATTCAAAATTTAACATTGCAGCAATTCATTAATTATAAAAAGACATCGAAAACCACAGAACCATTGCTATTTAAGATTTTAAATGAGTTAAGTATCAAAAATAATATTTGTAAAAAAAGAATAACATTATTTGATTGGGAAAGCCTAGGGATGCCTTATAAAATACACCTTGGTTATAAAAAAGTAGATTATATAAAAGATGAAAAGCAAGAAACATTTTTCTTTCTTACAATTTATCCTGATGGTTATCTTGAATATAATGCACTTACTCCTAATCTTTTTTCAAGTGAACTACACTGGAAGTTATTAGAAATTTATAAAAGCTATAATTATTGTAAAGATAAAATTGAAGCAGTAATTATTACAGATAATGGAGATGTTAACTTAATATTGAGAACGAATTTCCAAACCTATCCAGACTTAAAAGGAGTTAATGGATATGTTATGGAAGGAGTTGATGTCAAAGATTTTAATATTAGTAAAGAAAACCTTTTAAAAAAGATTGAGACTTTCATAAATGAAAATGACGAAGAGAAAATTAATCCTATAAAAGAATTTAAGAAAATAATTATCTCAAATCCGTCTGATAACATTGATGGTGAATTTCTTGTTAACGAATATAAAAAACTTGGTAAGTCAAAAATCATATTTGAGTTTAATAAATACTTCAAAGACATATTTAATGTTTGGCTAAGACATGCAGTTAAGAATAAAGAAGTTACAGAAAAATACTACAGTGCTTTAGTTGATATTTCAATTGCCAAAACTCATGAAGGAGTCTTTTATTGGGCAAATAAAGCGATGAAAGATACTCAAGGGAAATTCTTAAAATCAAATATAATTAGAAAGATCGAAGTTGTTCAAGGTGAAGAATTTTCCTTAAAATTATTAATGAAGACATTAAATGTAGCTTTTGTAAGAATAAATGCCCCAACAGTACTTCCGTTCCCGGTAAAGTTATTAAATGAATATGTAAATAATTATGAACGACCTATAATCAATGATACAGGAGACTTTTTAAATAACTTGAAATTAAAATAACTATGAATACTCCATCATTCAAAGAAGATCACATTAGCCAAATACCTGCTTTGCAGTTTTTGCAAAATATTGGCTATACATATCTTTCTCAGGAAGAAGCAATGCAATACAGAAAAGGTAAAACAACCAATATATTGCTTGAAGATATTCTTAGAACTCAGCTAAAAGAAATTAATTCTATTAAAGTCAGTTCTACAAAGACAACGGTATTCAGCGATTCAAATATTGAGACAGGTATTGTTGCACTTAAAGAATTACCAATGAATGAAGGGTATATTTCTGCAAGTGAAACCCTATATAACTTATTGACACTAGGAAAATCGCTTGAACAAAGTATTGATGGAGATAAGAAAAGTTTTACACTTCAATACATTGATTGGAAAAAACCTGAGAACAATGTTTTTCATGTTACAGAGGAATACAACGTAATGCGAAGTACGAGTAAAGATCATTATCGACCTGATATTGTACTATTTATTAATGGTATTCCTGTTTGCATTATTGAATGTAAACGTCCTGATATGAAGGAGCCTATTCAACAAGCTATTTCACAACATTTAAGAAATCAACATGAAGATGGAATCCGTTCATTATATGTTTATAGTCAATTATTATTAAGTATTGCCACGGATTCAGCATCTTATGCTACAAATGGAACACCTGAAAAGTTTTGGGGACAGTGGAAGGAAAAGTTTACTTCAAAAGATGATGAGAGATCATTTAAAGATGAGATATTAAGATTAAAAAACAGTTCATTACTTGAAGACAAAAAGAAACGCTTATTTGGTGATCGTTTTCGCTACATACGCAAATACTTTGACCTTTTAGAAAAAGAAAACATACTTCCGACTGTTCAAGATGAATATTTGTATTGTCTATGTAAACCAGATAGATTAATGGATTTAATCTATAATTTCATACTCTACGATGCAGACCAAAAAAAAGTAACTCGATACCAACAATACTTTGCAATAAAAAAAACAATGCGAAGAATAACGACTCTCGATGGAGGAAAGCGTAAAGGAGGTGTTATTTGGCACACACAAGGAAGTGGAAAGTCGCTTACAATGGTAATGTTAGCACAAGCCATTGCATTGGAGAAATCTATCCTTAATCCTAAAATAATACTCGTTACTGATCGAGTAGACTTGGACGACCAAATAACAGGTACATTTAGAAAGTGTGGATTATTTGTAGAGAATGCAACAACAGGTCAAAGATTAGTTGATTTACTTCAAAGTAAAAGTGATGCAGTAGTTACTACGGTAATTAATAAATTTGAGGCAGCAGTTAAAAAGATAAAGAATCCATTAGATTCACATGATATTTTTGTTTTAGTTGATGAAGGACATCGTACTCAATATGGTAGTTTTAATATTCAAATGCAACGTACCCTGCCCAATGCTTGTTTTATTGCAATGACTGGTACACCATTAATGAAAAAAGAAAAAAATACAGCAGTAAAATTCGGTGGAATTATTGATGCTTATACAGTAGATCAGGCTGTTAAGGATGGAGCAGTTGTTCCATTACTTTATGAAGGAAGGCATGCAATGCAAAAAGTTAATGCAAACCCAATAGATAATTTCTTTAATATGATTTCAGAACCTCTTTCCGATTATGAGAAAGCAGATTTGAAAAAGAAATTTAGCAGAGCCGACCAATTAAACATTGCAGACCAAAAGATATATGCAATTTGTTGGGATATTAGTCTTCATTATAGGGACAACTGGCAAGGTACTACACCTTTTAAGGGTCAAATAGTTTGCCAAAATAAAGATGCAGCAATACGTTATAAAAACTATTTAGATAATATTGGAATTGTTTCAAGTGATGTGCTTATTTCACCTCCTGATGTTCGAGAAGGTGAAGATTCTGCATTTGGTAAAACAAGTGATCTGGTGAAACAATTCTGGGAAAAAATGATAGATGAACATGGTAATTCTAAAAAGTATGAGAAAAACATTATTAATAGATTTAAAAACAATGATCGTCCAGAGATAATAATAGTAGTAGATAAACTACTCACAGGTTTTGATGAGCCTAAAAATACGGTTTTATATCTTACTAGAAGCCTTAAAGGTCATACCTTATTGCAAGCAATAGCAAGAGTTAATAGAGTTAGTCCTGATAAAGAATATGGTTACATTATTGATTATTATGGTGTACTTGGGGAATTGGATTCAGCTCTTGAATTATATTCTTCATTAGAAGATTTTGAAGAAAGCGATTTGATAGGAACACTAACTAATATCAATGAAGAAATAAAGAAACTACCACAAAAACATTCCGAGGTTTGGGATATATTTAAGTCAATATCAAATAAGAGAGATGCCGAAGCTTATTCACAATTGTTGCGGGATGATGCTGTCCGAGTTATATTCTATGATAAATTAGCAAAGTTTGCTAGAATACTAAAATTGGCATTATCTTCTATTCAGTTTCATAATGAAACAGACCCTAAAACAATTGATCGATACAAAGATGATTTAGCATTTTTCTTAAAATTAAGAGTTTCAGTTATTCAAAGATATTCTGATAAGGTAGACTATAAGCAATATGAAGGTCAAATTCAAAAATTGATTGATACGCATGTACAGACTGATGAAGTAAAATCAATAACTGAACTTGTGAATATTTTTGATAAAGAAAAGTTTCAGGAGGAAGTTGAAAAAACTATGGGAGAAGCTGCAAAAGCAGATAAGATTGCTTCCAGAACAGCAAAACATATTACTGAAAAGATGGAGGAAGACCCTGCTTTTTATAAGAAGTTCTCACAGATGTTAAAAGAAGCCATCAAGGAATATGAAGAACATAGAATATCAGAAACAGTTTATTTGAACAGAGTTAGGGAAATCATGAATGCTGTGCTATCTCATACAGACAAGGAGATGCCAAAAGAGTTGATAGACCGAGAAGTGGCTCAGGCATTCTATGGGTTAAACCTTGAAATGTTATCTGAAAAAGTAAATGATAAGACAATATTAAATAGTATATCTGTAGCCTCTGCAATAAGTATTGACGATATAGTGCAAAGTACAGTTTTAGATAATGGAAAACCTATTGTTGACTGGCAGTTAAAATCCAATATTACTGGTAAATTATTAATTGATATTGGTGATTACCTAATTGATGAGGTAAGGGATAAATATAATATAGAGTTATCTTTTGATGATATGGATAGGTTATCAGAAAAATGTATATCAGTTGCTAAAATAAGGTATAAATAATGAGTTCATATATTCAGTTCGGTTCAAAGCAGATAGAGTATCAGTTAAAGTATTCTGAACGAAAAACATTAGGAATAACAGTTAATCCTGACCTATCGGTTTTAATTAAAGCTCCTTTAAATACTCCAATACAAAAGATCGAAGAAAAACTTTTAAATAAGGCGTCATGGATTATAAAGCAACAAAGCTTCTTTTTGTCATTCTTCCCTAAATCACTTCCCAAAAAATATGTTAGTGGTGAAACACACCTCTATTTGGGTAGACAGTATCGTTTAAAGATTGAAAAAAGTAAAGAGACATCGGTAAAGCTGAAAGGTAAATATCTAATTGTTAAGACTCCTGACAAAGGGAAAACAGAAAAATTAGTAAAAGGGTGGTATTTAAAAAATGCTAAAACAAAGTTTCATGAATATACTGAACCCTTAATTGAGCAGTTCAGGAAATACAATGTTGAACCTGAATCATTAGTAATTCGTGATATGCCAACTCGTTGGGGAAGTTGCACACCAAAAGGAAAAATAATTTTAAATCCAGAACTTATAAAAGCACCCAGAGGTTGCATAGAATACGTTATTATACACGAATTATGTCATTTAGTACATCATGATCACACAAAGAGATTTATAGACCTGCAAACTAAAGAAATGCCTAATTGGGAAAGGTGGAAAACTAAGTTAGAAGACTTGCTAAAATAATATACATATTATATGGTCTTTTTAAATAGACAAATATTGACTATAAAAACACACAATTAATTTAAACAATTTTTACTATCTTTATGTAAGAAAAGACGTTTAAATTAACATTTGTAAATATGGTGTATGCATATGTAAGGGTTTCATCCGACAAACAATCTCTGGAAAATCAGGAGTACGAAATATATAAATATGCGGATAATAATAAACTGAAAATCCAAAAGTGGGTAAAGGAAACCATTAGTTCAAGAAAAAAGATTGAAGAAAGGGAGTTATTTAACCTCATCCAAAAACTTAATGCAGATGATATACTATTGGTTTCTGAAATTTCAAGATTAGGTCGTAACATAATGGAAGTTATGAATCTGCTCAAAGAGTGCATGGAAAAAGATGTAAAGGTGTACTCTATAAAAGAGAATTATAAATTAGGTAATAATATTGAATCAAAAGTTCTTGCTTTTGCATTTAGTCTGTCTGCTGAGATAGAAAGAGACCTTATTTCACAGAGAACTAAAGAAGCATTAGCCAGAAAGAAAAGTGAAGGTAAAACTCTTGGCAGACCTAAAGGAAGTCTTTCTAAAGAAACGAAATTGTCTGGTAAGGAAATTGAAATTAAAGAATTACTAGATAAAAAAGTATCTTTAAGTGCTATTAGTAGAATTTATGGAGTACATAGAATAACAGTTAAAAATTTTGTAGATAGCAGAATATTAAATTAATTTTGGAATACAGATCAAAACAGTTTTAAATGACATAAACAAGTAAAAGAGGAAGATATATAACATATTAGTCGCTGACATTTTCTTAGACTGAAAAATCGCCAATTTTTATGCACCAGAGAAAATGATCTAAGTGGCGTCCAGTATGGGCGCACCTTGATCGTATCTGGTGCTAGGTTCTGGCGAGCCTTCAGTCTGATACAGTTTCAGGGATGCGCCTCTTTTTTTAAATAAAATTTGAAATTATGAAACATACTGGATTAATTATTTTATTGATTATTGCATCAAAGCTTTGTATAAGTCAGACAATAAAAAACTATAAAGGTGATTTTGGAAATGGTAAAGCATCATATACTTATTATGACAATGAAGACTATGAAAGAGTTTTTCATGGAAGCTTCGAGTATACAAGTAAATCGCCAGCGTTAATAAAAGGAATTGTTTACACCTCATCAACAAAAGTTAATGGCAATTTTGAAAAAGGAGAAAAAACAGGTCGATGGTCATTAAATACTAATGTGTTAGACGATAACGACAATGTACTTAAAAACACAAAAGTCGATGGTAAATACATTAATGGAAAACCAACAGGTGTCTGGCAGATAGTTTATATAAATACTAATACTGGTGATACGACTAATAGTAAAATTAAATATTCAAATGATGGAAATTTAAAAGAATTTCAAGCTGATAAGATTGATGGTAGTTTCAATGATAATGGGAAATTTGATGGAAAATGGAGAGGTGTTTACTGGAATAATCAGGATGAAAAAATGGAGCGGGTATATGAATTTAACAACGGAATTGTTTTAAAATGTATCACAAGAGAATTTGAAACAGGTGAAATAACAGACAGATATGATATAACTGCTCTTGTGAATGACTTTTATTCAAATTACAATCAAGAACTAAACTATTCTCACATTAATGGTAAATTCTACACTCTTGAAGAGGTCAATTTTACTCAGAATAGCTATTTAAACCCTGAGGAAGATTATGTACACAACTTATTAAGTATTCTTATAAATTGGTTGCCAGAACCGTTTTACTGGATTAATGGCAGAGATGAAAATAAATCATATTCTTTCGAGAATATTATTAAGGAAATATCCAAAGATGAATTAATAGCTTTATACAATAAATCCAATAAATCGGATAAACTTATTGACAGTTTGATACTTGCACAAGAGAACATTAATCAACAAAGGATTCTTGAAGAAAAACAAAAAGAACAACAGGAACTCGAAATAAAAAAGGAAAAACAGGAAAGAAATCAAAGACATGCAGACTTGCTTTTAAAGTATGGTAGTGCTTACACCTTTACTCGAAGTGAATATGAATCCAAAAGTAAAAATAAAGCATATGAAATTCTTTTGCAGGATTTTTTCAAATGTGATGGTGAAGGATATGAATTATCCCAATGTATTGAAGGTAAATTGAAAGAAAAAGGAATTAATATTAATAGCAGGATTCAAAATGAAGATACATTTAATGAATTAGTAAGAATTGACAGTTTTATACTCAAAGTAAAAAACGCATTAGAGAATCTTGATAAAGAATCAGAAAAGCAATTAAAAAAAGCTAAAAATACTCAAGAAGTGAAACACATTCTAAGTTTATAATACTAGCCTTTTTGCAATAGGGTAACTTCTCACCTATTACACCTGAATAATTTAGGTCATGTGCATTATTAGAATTGAATTATTCAACATCCACAGGTTTTAAGTTCTATTTTAAAACCAAGAAGATTGCTTCAAATATTATGTAAAATTTGATTACTTTTATATATAAAGAAATTATTTATCTGTTTTGCACCAAAGTTTGTGCTGTTCAAGGATATTTACTACAACAAAGTTAGTTGTCAAACTTTTAAAAGAGAGCCTTACACATAAAAAACACAATGAAAATTGTCTCATGGAACATAGGTGAATACGGAAAAAGATGTAACACTTTCCCAATAAAATTTAGAGTTCTTCGTGACTTGATTAGAACTGAGAATGCTGATGTTTTCTGTATAATTGAAGGAACTCAATCTCAGAAACATAATAGATTATTGAAGTATTTATTTAAACTCGAGAATTATACTTGTTATTATGATCCTTCTATACCAAAGAAAAGAAATGATGAATTTGATTGGAATGACTATGATACTTATGGTATAAAAATATTTATAAATAATACTTCTAATTTTGGAATCCCAAACCTTGACCCAAGTACTGTTTTATTTAAAGGACGATTATTAAAATTAGAGATTAACAATTATTTATTTGTCTTTTTACATAGAAATAGGAGTGCTGAAAACTATGATCAAGATCAATATATGAGACAAATAAAGAGATGGGTAACAAGTCGACAAAAAGATAGGATTAAAAATGTTTATATAATTGGAGATTTTAATTTAAGTATATGGGACGAAAAGTATTTCTCTGAAAAATCAGGATATATTCGTACTAGTGTTATCTATCGCCAGTATGAGTTAAGAGTAAAAGAAAACTCAGGTATTGATTTTTTTAATCCTATAATTGAAGTGATCAACAAGAAAAACCAGCTTAATCTAGGTGGAACATATTATGGGAATAAAAAATATGGCTGGGCAATATTAGATTATATCCTTGTTAAAAATTGGGGCGATAATACTACTTCTATTGATATTTTAACTTCATCCGAAAACTATGAGTTAATAAACAGCAATGAAAATACCAACAAATACATAAACCATAATTTTGATCATTTACCTATTAAACTTCAAATTTCATGAAAACTCTTGATTTATCATATTTAAACATTCCTGAAGAACATCCAGTTATAGAACTGCTGAAAGGATATGGCGGACAAATTTCAAATAAAACGAATCATTATATTACTTACATATGGGCTACAGGAACAGGCATTAATACCGACGAGATTCGTTCTTTTTCTTTTTATCTAGTAGCTCCAGAAATAGACAGACAGCATAAACTGATTTCGATTGATTATGAAGATATCGCTACTTTAAAAGTGATTTTATGGCCATTAGATTCAAGCCCTGAACATTTTGAAGTCAAAATAAGTAAAGGTGATCTTAATAATCTTGATGAAAAATTATTTGATATTTTTAATCATCAAGAAACAAGAAAAATATTAACTCATTTCCTAAAACAGACATTAATAAAGTTACAACTGAGAAAATAGATGTTGTTAATTATCTAAAATATAATGCAAAAACCAGCTCAATACACAAGAAAAGTTACGAGAGGAGATACAATTATTGTATACTCTAAATCATTCAATGTTACCGAAAAGGGTTTGAGAAATGCCCAAGCTTATGAAAAGAATGTTTCTACAAAACAAGTAAAAGGTGAAAAACTAAATTGTAAAATAGATAAAAAGGACAAAACTATTATTGTATTTACACCAAACAACTTTCCATTGCCTCATTTTAAAATCATTGGAACTACTTCATTATCGAGGGTAAAGGGAACATATTCTAACACAGGAGCTTTTTATAAAGGATTTGGTGATATAATTCAGGAAATAGCAGAAAGTATTTCTAACCTAAAAGAATTAAATATTGACTATACAAAAGATGCAGAAACAACTATCAGAAAGTACCGTAAAAATCGTTTCTTAACTATTAGTGAGAAGGACTACAACTATATGCACGGACTGTTTCAAACTGAGAAAAAGCTTAGCTCTGATAATTCAAAGGTTGAAATAATAAAATACCTTCAACAAAGAATTCCAGATATTGAAGTCGAGCAAAAGAAAAGTAAAGAAATTGTTTCCAAGGATTTTAAAAATTTAATCTTCCATGAAGTATTAAATGATCTAAACAAGAAACAAGTCAAAGATTTATTATTTCAACTTTATGACCAATATTATGATGTAATTGATTCTAAAATAGAATTATTTAAAGAAACGGATACATACAAATTGGATTATATCATTAATGAATATGAGAAGAATTTAAAAGAACACTCTAGTGATGAAACTACGTGGCAATTATTTTTTGAAGAAAATTTCAGCATCATTAATCCTAGTTATAAATATGTAATAAGGGAAGTTGATACAATTTTTAATGATCTTGACATAGAAGCAGATAAAAGACCAATAGATTTTATTGTTGTTGATATATATAATAGTATTGAGTTAATTGAGATAAAAACTCCAAGTGCCCCAGTAATATCTTCTAATAAAGACAGAAACAATTACTATTTAGTTCACAATTGCACTAAAGCATGTACTCAACTTGAAAAGTACTTATTATGTTTTGAACGAAATCACGAAGAAGTTGAAAAGCTGGTTAAAAGAAAGATTTCAAAAAAATATGGGCTTAGACAAAAAGATATCAATCTCTTAACAACAAAACCAAAAGCTAAATTAATTATTGGAAAATTAGAACCTATAACAAAAAAGAAATCAAGACATCAGGACTTTCTGTTACAGCGTCATAGTTTTAAAAACATTGAGCTTATTACATATGATGAAATTTTAAAGAGCTTAAAAGAAATTAAGCGTGAATTAGATTCTAGAAAAAAGAAGTAAAACATTTTAATACCAAAAATATAAGACTCAAAAATGAAAGATTGGAAGGCTTTTATATCTCATGCTTCTGAAGACAAAGAGCAATTTGTTAGAAAGCTATATCATTATTTAACAAAGCTAGGACTAAAGATATGGTATGATGAATTCACTTTAAAGGTAGGTGATAGCTTATCAAAAAGTATTGACATTGGTTTGAAAGATTCCGAATATGGAATTGTTATTATAAGCAAAGCTTTTTTAGAAAAGAATTGGACGGACTATGAATATCGTTCTCTATTGACTAGAGAAATTAATGGAGAAAAAGTCATTTTACCAATTTGGTATAATATTACAAAAGAAGAAATCTCAAAATACTCACTTTACCTTGTTGATAAGTTTGCAATAATTGCAACTGAAAATAATATCAATCAAGTTGCTCTTAAACTACTTGAAGTTATTGAACCAAACATTTATAAAAATATTAGTAGGTATTTATATTATAAGAAACTTATTAGTGAAGCTGAACCTTCTACTGCAAAAAGCGGTGAATTTAAACCATCAGAAATAAGACATGAAAAATTAAATAAGTCCTTAGTCAATAGAAGTGAAATATTATATGAGCTAATTTTTAAACCTTTTTTTGGACACAAGGACTTAGAAGAAACCCTAGATGGTTTTAAACGGGATTTATATCCAAGTAGAGAAATTCAAGTTTGGGAAGCTATATTGGCAGTATATTTAATTTATTCTCAAAAAAAAGAAATTACAGATTATGTTTTATTAAAAGATATTGTAATGCACTTGGTATATTTTTCAACTGGGAATGTATATGATAAAACATATTTAGAAACAGAGCAACTTCTTGAGTTGATGGAAATGCTTAATCAGAGAATGAAAGATTTATAATTACAGTTGGTAATAAACACAGAGAATAACATGACTACTAAATGGACACAAAATAAAAAGACTGAATTTCTAGGTGTTGATTATGTTGCTCAAGTAATAAATAAATCAAATTCAATATTTAATAAGGTTGATGGTTCCAATGATATTGGATTAGATGGTTATATTGAATTTATAGAAAATGAATCTGCAACAGGGTTATGTGTTGGAATTCAGATAAAGTCAGGTAATTCTTATCAATCAGCAAATAAAGAATTTGCTGTAATTACAGCAGATGTAGATCATTTTGAATTCTGGAAAAGTCACATTTTACCTATTGCAGGTGTAGTCTATATTCCAGAAGATGATATAGCATATTGGATTGACCTATCAACCTTCTTAAAAGACAATGATTTAAAAGGACCTTACACGATTAGAATTTCAAAAAAGAGTATTTTTACACATGAGACCTTTTCAGAGTTTTATAAAAATTTTATTGCTTATAAGAATAAATATAATACAGATTGGAATTTTGGTAAAGCATTAAAAGGATTACTTCCTATAAAAGATAGAGATACTAGAATTGAATCAATAAAATCACTCTTTTACTTTCATAGAAATGATATTGAAAGTTGGTACTACATTATAAATCAATTCATGATTGAAGATGATTTTGATGTTGAAAATGTAATTATATTTACATTAAGGCACGTAATTAGTCATGGAGATATCTTCTGGCATAAAGGTAATTTTGTTAATGATTCTGTTCGAAGTTTTGCAAGAGGATTAATTAAAGACAAATTCTCAAAAAAAGAAATTGCAAAACTAGTTAGGCATATTGATGAGGGAGGTATCACTAGAGGAAGTATGGGACAAAATATTTATCCTATCATTGATCTAGTAACAGAGAAGATTGATTTTCTCAAAAATGTCATACTTGATAAATCCACAGATGATAATTCGAGGACATGGGCAGGTGTTATTTTGATAAATGAATTTCAACAATATGATATTGATAGAGCAATTAAGTTTGCTGAAAGTATGATATATAACTTTCCTGATTCAGAGAATACTGAACAATTTGAATTAATTCGAGATAGTTTAAGAAATGATGGCTTTGTAGATTTTACAGGCTAAAACTAAATCTATTGTATTTCTTGGCATTCCAGATTTATTACTAAGTCTTCTTCCTAAACTTAGTAAGGTGATTTGAAGATTTCTTTTTAACATCGAACCCAAAACTACCAAGATATTTCTCAGTAGTCTGTGTCGAACTATGACCCAGTTGTTCCTTAATAAATTCTGCGGTCATTCCTGATTGCATCATAACAGTTGAATAAGTATGGCGAGCTACATAGGTTGTTAGTTTAACTGGAATATTAAGCTTGTCTCCTATTTCCTTCATATACTTATTGATTGATTTGGTTGATTGATGAATCCTTTCATAAATTTGTTTGTCTGATAAACCTTCTCTAAGTATTGGAAAAACATACTTATCTTTCAGTATAGGTTTATTCCCCCACTTTTCTATGATAGACCTTAGATCATCTGTTAAAGCAGCCTCTATTGGCTCTAAATCCTTTTTTCTAGAGTTTGCTGTTTTTGAACGAATATAAACTATAGCTTGGTTAGTAATGTTTTTGTATTTCAATAGTGCCATATCTTTCACATTGATACCATTACATAAATATGAGAAAATCCAAAGATCTTTTGCTTTATCTTCTGATGAAAATGGGATAGTCTGGTAGTTGAATATTTTCTCAATATCATCTATTGATATCGCTCTCTTTTTATTTCTACTAGATGGGATATTATACTTTGATTTGCCAAATGGATATATTTTATTATTTATAACACCCTCTTTGTGTGCATAATTAAAAATAACCCTTAATGGACGTAGATAAATACCAACAGTTGATATTGATTTCCCGCATTTAATCATCCACTTTTCATAAGCTTTCAGAAAATGTTCTGTAATATCAATAAATTCAACATTTTCATTATTGCAAAATTCAAATATTGAGTTTTTGCTACAAACAAAAGTTTGGGCATAGCTGTAACGCCCTTCTGCTTCAAGTTTTCTAATATATTGATTATAGACTTCTTTAACTAAACCCGCAGAACTAAATTGAATCTTTAGATATTTCTCAAACTGCTCTAAAGAAAAGAACTGAAGGCTTTGAATAATTTCATTTGCCTTAGCTTCTATAGCCTCCAGTTTTAGCTTTATTTGTTTTAACTCTCCACGAGGTTTAGGTGAAAATACTTTGTCAAAATCTTCTTGTGTAAGGTCAAATTCTGTTACAAAATATTTTTGTTTTCTCTTATGTGTTACTCGAAGTTTAACGGGGTGTTTCTCATTTTTCTTTTTGTAACGTGTATCAAGAATTATAGCAGTGGTTGCCGCTGGTTTCATATTTTTCATACAATTTACATACTTTTTGAAATAAATTTGGAAAATTGCGCAACTATATCATATTGGAAATAATCCTAATGGCTTGATTAACAAACTATGTACAAAAATATCAAAAAATATCAAAATTACAATCAGATTACTCATAATCAGGGGGTCCCTGGTTCGAGCCCAGGTGGGCCCACAGGCTTAAAGGAGATACTGTAAAGTGTCTCCTTTTTATTTTTTAGTGATATTATGACTCGATTTTCTTCAATGTCGCTAACAACAAATCGATCACATGATGCACATTCTGGTTAAATATCTCGATAATCTCCCGCCACGAAACAGGTTCTTCATCGGTTTTCCAACAATCGAAATCGGTGCTCATGGCCACAGCAGCATACGGAATCTCAAGTTCGTTAGCTAAAATAACTTCCGGAGCTGTCGACATGTTAATTACATCGGCACCCCACATGCGAAACATGTTGGATTCGGCACGGGTCGAGAATCGGGGTCCTTCTATACTCACTACGGTTCCTTTCTTGTGATAAGTAAGTTTTAATTCATGGGCTGAATCGATAAGCAACTTTCTTAGGTTGCTATCGAAAGGATCGGCCATTACGGTATGTTTCATTTCTCCCGGCTCAAACGCTTCAAAAAAAGTGGTTTTTCGGTGTTTGGTAAAATCTATAAACTGGTCTAAAATAACCAGGTGCCCCCGGTCAATTTTTTCGCGCAAGCTGCCGCATGCTGTGGTGGCTAAAATAACATCACATCCTTGTTCTTTTAAAGCCCAGATATTAGCCCGGTTATTTACCTGTGTGGGTGGAATGGTATGTTTTTTCCCGTGTCGAGATAAAATAACAACATCCACATTACCAATTTTTCCGCAGGTTAATTCCGAAGTAGGCTCACCATAGGGCGTTTCTACTTTTATAATTTGTGGTGATTTTAAAATGTTGGGATCTTCCAGTCCCGATCCTCCAATGATTGCAACTTTTGCCATGTTATATTTTGTTATAATAGTTTACTAAAATGGTGTTCGCTTCAACTAATGATTTTCCATAGGTAATAATCCCTTCCGGATGCCCTCCCATAATAATAATTCCTGAACTTTGATGGGCATATTTTTTTATTTCCAGGGCCATTTCCGGAGTTCCGAATTCAGCTTTTCTGTTGGTTGTGGGTAAATCCATTAAGTAACAGTTCCACATATCTTTATGGTGGACATGTATAACGGTATTCACCTTAGGATTAGCATCATAAATAATGGCATGGCTTAGCGATTCCGAAGAAGCTTTGGTTAATCCCTTGCATGTTACGTGATTATGTTGAATATCGAAACCGGTTACCAGCGCATAATGTTCTTTTTTGAGATCTTTGAGTCCTCCCGTGGCACTTCCCGAAATAATAAACTGGTTTTGCTGATACCGGATACTGATATTTCCAAATCCTATTCCGTCGGGATACTGTCCGATGAATCCCAGGTCGAAAAGCTTTTTTCTGTACGAATTCAGCGCCATGTAGTCGTCATCACTGAAATCGAAAGGTTTTTGATTCCAGTTTAAATTAAATTTTATGTATCCTTCTTTCATTCTCCGAAGCTTTAGCGAAGGAGAAATCATTTTTCTCCTAATTTATATTTCATTTTCTTGGTCTTTTTATTTTTAATTAAGGAGACTGTCCAAAAAGCAGTCATTCCAAACGAAGTGAAGGAATCTTTAAGTTTCATTGGTCTGATAATAAATAGATTACCTGCCTGCTGCAGGCAGGCTTCTTCTCCCGATAAATATCGGGATCATCGTAATGACACTGCTTTTTCCTTTTTGGACAGCCTCTAAATTATTTCAATTTCCCAATTTCATCTTTATTCGCTTTACAAACCCCTTTTTCAGTAATCAAAGCCGTTACATACTTTGCCGGTGTAACATCAAAACCATAATTCAAAGCAGGGCTGTTTTCCGGGGTTAATCGTACCCGGGTAATTTCATCATTATGCCAACCTTCTATATATTTTACTTCATCTTCGCTGCGTTGTTCAATGGGAATATTTTTGATGCCATCATCCATGGTAAAATCAATGGTCGATAAAGGCAGGGCAACATAAAACGGAATATGATTATCATGCGCTGCCAATGCTTTTAAGTACGTTCCGATTTTATTGGCCACATCGCCATTGGCGCTGGTTCGGTCGCTACCTACGATAACCAAATCTACCATGCCTTTTTGCATCAGTAAACCTCCGGTATTATCGGCAATTACGGTATGCGGTACACCGTGTTGTTCCAGTTCATAGGCTGTTAAGCGTGCTCCCTGGTTTCGTGGCCGGGTTTCATCAACCCAAACATGCAGTTTAATTCCTTTTTCGTGGGCCAGGTAAATAGGAGCAGTGGCTGTTCCATAATCGACACATGCCAGCCAGCCTGCATTACAGTGTGTTAAGATATTTACCGTATCTCCTTTTTTTGCTTTGGCAATTGCTTCAATAAACGGAAGGCCATGTTCACCTATCAATCTGCAATTTTCAATTTCATCTGCCTTGAGTTGATTTGCGGTATCTAATGCGATCTGAATTTTTTCCTGTAAGCTGTTGCCCTTTTTGATTTGATCCAGGATGAGATCGATGGCAAATCGTAAATTAACAGCCGTAGGCCTCGACGAAGCCAAATAACCGGCCATATTTTGTATTGTGTCTTCGGATGGATCGGTTAGGTTTACCAGCCCCAAATACATGCCATACGCAGCCGTAACCCCAATTAAAGGAGCACCGCGCACCCACATCTCTTGAATGGAAATATACGCATCTTCGAGCGTTCTTAAATCCTGGGTTTTAAAATCGAAAGGTAAAAACCGCTGATCAATGATTTGTATGGTTTTTGGATCACCCTCTTTAACCCAGATGGTATGATAATGTTTGCCGTTAATTTTCATGCATCATGATTTTTGATAAAAGTAACAAAAGATCAAGAAATCTTCACAGGATTTTTATTTTTGTACTCTAAAATTATGTTATGCAAAGCAAATACATCAAAAATATCATCTTAGACCTGGGTGTTGTAATTATTAATATTGATTCGGACAGAACGGTGCAGGCCATGAAAAATCTGGGGTTCGAAAATTTTGAGAAGAGCTATACACTTTTTAAGCAGGTCGACCTGTTCGATAAACTGGAAAAAGGACAAATAACGCCGGATGAATTTCGAAGTAAGCTTCGCGAGCAGTTGCCAAATCATGTGAGTGATGAAAATATAGATAGGGCCTGGAGTGCCATGTTGCTCGATTTTCCGAAGTCGCGAATAGATTTTATACAGGAGTTAGGCAAAAAATATACGCTCTATTTGTTGAGCAATACCAATGAAATACACTATAGGCAGTATATACGTGATTTTAAACAAACTTTTGGCTTTGAGTTTAACAGTTTATTTAAGAAGACCTACTATTCGCATCAGGTTGGAATGCGCAAACCGGAGCCGGAAATTTATGAATATCTTATACGCGATAGTGGAATTAATCCGCAGGAGTCGTTGTTCGTTGATGATTTGCAGGTAAATCTACAGGAAGCAGAAAAAACCGGAATACAAACCCAATGGATTAATCCGGAAAATGGCAATGATATCGTAACGACCTTACATGGATTTTAGGATCCACACAGATTTTATTTCAGAAGTTTCTCTGAGCTTGTAGAGTTTTTTTAACGCCTCAGTTTCGTTGGTATAACTATAAATGGATATACGGATCAGGTTTTCACCCGATTTTATAATCTGTGGATCATAGCCTTTTGTTCTAAGTTGATCTGAGAATTTCTCAGCATTTTCAATTCTTTTAAAACTACCTGCAATAATATGGAATTCGGAGTATGGAGATTTTGACTCTTGCTTTTGAGGTTCCTGATAAAACAGTGCATCTTTTTTATCTGTGTTATCATCAATCGAATGTACAATTAATGCTTTTAAGCTATCGGCTTTAGCAATACTATCCAGGTTTTTCTCTGTTATTTCTTTCAGACTTTTCTCAGTTGTTTTATTTTCGTGGGTATCTGTAGTAGCCAAAAAATCAAAGTTTGAGAAACCATCTGTGTAGTACCAGCCGAATATACCAATAGCAATAAAGACCATTGCAGTAGCACTAATAAGGATTAATTTTTTACGCGATTTCGGTTTTTTTGCAGGCTTTTGGATAACCAGTTGAGCCGGTTGTTTTGTTGTAATGCTCTTTAATCCGAACGAGTCGGTTAGCAGGTTGGTTTCTTTACTTTGTGCAAACGAAATTTTACCGCGTTTTTGAGATAAAATACCTATTTCGGGAAAAAGAATTGTTTTGCCCTGTTTTAGTTTGTATTGGGTGTCTTTTACAAAATCTGCCAGCGCTTTTTCTACATGTGCTTTTTCTGCGCTCTCTTTTTTTGCGATAAATTCAATCAACTGAGTGTCGCGATAAGAGTATTCCGGATTGAATGTAATTTTTTTTGAAGGAGGCAAGAATTTATTTTCGTTCACATCAAAAGCAGCAGGCTCATACTCAGACACAAAACCGCCTAACCCGGGGATGATCACTCCCTGGCTTGTAAACAATAACTCTTTGATGTGCTCTTTAATATTCATGCTGCGAATTGACTGAAACAAATATATAGAAAATAATGGTTTTGCAATAGTTGAACTGGCACATAAAATAAACAATTCATCAACCATTTAAAATATTTAAAATTATATGTATAAATTAGCACTTCATTAAAAAATGTATAGGTTTGAAAAATAAATTGGTTTTAGTTACAGGAGGCGCAGGCTATATTGGTTCGCATACTGCGGTAGAGTTAATGAATGAAGGTTATGATGTGGTTATTATTGATAACCTGTCGAACTCAGAAAAATCTGTATTGAATGGTATTGCTGAAATTACAGGCCGGAACCCGTACTTTGAGCAGTTTGATATCTGTGACAAAAAAAAGCTGGAAAACTTTTTCAGAGTATATAAAAAACTGGATGCAATCATTCATTTTGCAGCATATAAAGCGGTTGGTGAATCGGTTGAAAAGCCTTTGAAGTACTATCAGAATAATTTAAATACCCTCATGAATTTATTGGAGGGAATGGTAAAACATGAAGTACCTCACTTTGTGTTTTCATCATCGGCTACAGTTTACGGACAACCCGATGAGCTTCCGGTAACCGAAACGGCTCCTTTTAAACCGGCAGATTCTCCGTATGGAAATACCAAACAAATTGCCGAAGAGATGATTCGCGATACAGTAAATGCCAGTCCTGGCCTTCAGGCAATATCCTTACGATATTTTAATCCTATCGGAGCACATCCGTCGGCATTAATTGGTGAACTGCCCAGAGGTGTGCCAAATAATTTGGTTCCATTTATTACCCAAACAGCAATAGGACTTAGAGAAGAGTTAAAAGTGTTTGGTGATGATTATAATACACCCGACGGAACAGCTATACGCGACTATATCAATGTGGTTGATCTGGCTAAAGCTCATGTTGTGTCGATTAAACGAATGATAGAGCATAAAAGCAAAGACCGTTTGGAAATATTTAACCTGGGCACAGGTAAGGGATCATCCGTAATGGAAATTGTCAAAGCCTTTGAAAAATCGACAGGAGTGAAGATAAATTATAAAATTGTTGGGCGAAGAACGGGTGATGTGGAATCGGTTTATGCCGATACAAAATATGCTAATAATGAGTTAGGTTGGAAAGCAGAAACTGGTCTGGAGGAAACATTACTTTCTGCCTGGAACTGGGAAAAGAATATTCGAAAGAAAGCATAATTCTTGATATTAAATAAAAAAACGGAGAGTGTATTGCTCTCCGTTTTTTGTTTCTATTTTTTTGAAAATTTATTCTACTGTTACTGATTTTGCAAGATTTCTTGGTTGATCAACGTTGCAGCTCCGCAATACTGCAATATGATACGATAATAGTTGTAAAGGAATCACGGTTAGCAGAGCGGAAAGTTCCTCTTTTGCTTCCGGAATTTCCAGCACATGATCAGCCATATTTCTGATAATTTTGTCTCCTTCGTTAACAATGGCAATTACAATACCTTTTCTTGCTTTAACCTCTTGTATATTATTTACAATCTTTTCGTACGATTTGTCTTTGGTTGCTATAACCACAACAGGCATTTTTTCATCGATTAATGCAATGGGTCCGTGTTTCATCTCTGCTGCCGGATAACCTTCCGCGTGGATATAACTGATCTCTTTTAGCTTAAGTGCGCCTTCCAATGCCACAGGGAATAAGTATCCTCTGCCTAAATATAGGAAGTTTGTCACATCTTTGTAAAGCTTACTAACTTCTAAATAATCATTGTTATGGGTTAAGATCTTTTCAATTTTTGCAGGCACATCATTCAGTTCATGAATAAGCTCTGCAAAGTCTTTTTTGGATATTTGTTTGCGTTCTTTACCCAATGTCATGGCAATCATGGCTAAAACAGTAACCTGAGCCGTAAATGCCTTGGTTGATGCTACGCCAATTTCTGGTCCTGCATGGGTGTAAACTCCTGCATCTGTTTCTCGTGGTATGCTTGATCCCACTACGTTACAGATACCTAAAACGGTTGCGCCAGCCTGTTTTGCCAGTTTAATTGCAGCCAAGGTATCTGCAGTTTCACCACTCTGACTAATTGCAATTACCACATCATCTTCGTTAATAATCGGGTTTCGGTATCTGAATTCCGATGCATACTCAACTTCAACAGGGATTCTTGCCAAATCTTCTATCAGGTATTCCCCAACTAAACCGGCATGCCACGATGTTCCACAACCAATAATGATAATACGTTTCGCATGAATTAACTTATCCAATACATGGTGTAAGCCACCCAAATGTATTTCTTCTTTATCTAAAGAGACTCTTCCTCTAAATGTATCTAAAATCGATCTGGGCTGTTCAAAGATCTCTTTCAACATAAAGTGGTCGAACCCGTTCTTTTCAATTTCTCCTATGTCAAGATCAACTTGTTGTACCTTAGGTTCTAATTTATCATTTTTGATGGTTTTTAAGGTCATTCCATCATGACCTAAAATAGCAACATCATCATCGTTAAGATAAATAACGCTTTTGGTGTGTTCTACAATAGGAGTAGCGTCAGATGCTATGTAATATTCGCCTTCGCCCACTCCAATTACCAACGGACTACCTTTTCGGGCTGCAATCAATTTATCGGGTTCATCTTTACAAATAATGGCTAATCCATAGGCCCCAACAACTTTTGATAAGGCTAATCGAACAGCTATTTCTGCACTAACCTGTCCTTTAATATAAATGTACTCGATAAGGTTTGCCAATACTTCTGTATCGGTGTCGGTTTTAAACTCATATCCCCGGTCCATTAATCGCTCTTTAAGACGGCCATAATTTTCAATAATACCATTATGAATTAAGGTAAAATGACCATTCATGGAGATGTGCGGGTGAGCATTGATATCGTTGGGTTCGCCATGCGTTGCCCATCTGGTATGGCCTATGCCAATATTTCCTGTGATATCTTCGTTGAGAACATGTTTTTCTAAATCAGAAACCTTACCTTTTTTCTTAAATATTTTCACATCTTTATCTAGTAAAGATATACCGGCCGAATCATATCCTCTATATTCAAGTCTTTTTAATCCGTTTATTAAAATCGGATAAGCTTGTTTGTTTCCAATGTAACCAACAATTCCACACATAAAATTAATGTTTTGTATATGTAACCTCAAGTTTTATATTATTCCCTGATTTTAAGATTACCCTTTGTGGGTAATAATTATAATCGTAGCTATAGGTTGTCGCATTATAACTTGGTTTTTCTGCACTTATATAAAAGTTTGTGCTTTCAATATCCTGGTTAAATACTTTTACCAGATGTCTTGGAATATAAAAATGGTAGTAGTTATTTTCCTCATCGTATCTCCCATCAAATATTTTTACTCCTCTGCGCACATAATCTTCGCAATCTTTAACATAAACAAAGGAGCTGTCGGTATTATCATACGATAAGAATAAGAGGTTAGGAGGATAAAACTGGTCAAAATTATTATCCTTGTAAACAGGAATAAAAAGCTCTGCACTAAGCACAGAATATGCTGAATCGGTGTCTAACCATGAATCAAAGTTTGTAAGTGAAATCTTTGATTTCAAAACTGTTTCTCCCGGAATGCCTTGAACATATAGCAACTCATCATTATCTTCTTCGGGGTTATTTAAATAATTCTCTGCCTGGGTGCCTGTAAAATCATTTGAGTAAGCAGCAAATCCGTGGCCACCTGAGAAAGAATACGTAAAAGTTGTATCGTTGAAATAGAGAACCATTTTTGAATTGGCCGATGCAAAATTCGTTGTTACCAATCCTCCCGGTTCATTAATAAGATCAGGCATCAGGGCTATGCCATTAAATTCGTCTTTAAAATTAACTGATGAACTATAGGTAGCAGAGTCAGCCGAAGTTAATTTGCTTATGAAACTGTAGTTTAGGTTCATTTTAATCGCTGTATCACCAAGGTATTTATTAAGACTACCGATAAATTCAGGATTAAAAGTAGTTATGTCTGTATTCGACATATATGAGCCATCTTCTTCAATTTTCTCGCTTATTTCATATAGTCTGAAGTCAATATTGTTAAGCGCATCTCCATATAATGAATCGATCTGTATAAAAACAAATGCAGAATCAATAAAAAATCCATTAAAGTAAGCATTGTAAATGTCGGGTAGGTATTGTCCAACATATGAACCTTTAAATTCACCAAAATGCTCATTGTCCTTAATTATTCCTAACGAATAATAGGACATATTTGAAGTATTTATGGGTTCATCTTCGTACACACTTCCTTTAAATGTAAACGTTGAGTCGAAATGATATGTGAGTTTATCACTATCGGGCAATATTTCCGAACCAAGCGCACTCGGGTCCTCTTCACAGGAATAATTAAAAAGTAAAATAATTGAGAATAAAAATATTGCTAAAAATTGTCGAAGTAAATTTTTAGTTTTTAGTATATCTATTTTGTTCATAAAGTATTACAGTATTTTATCATAAAAATTTGAGTAAGCTTCAATATACTCTTCTTCTGATTGGTAATCCAGATAAGGCTTATCAGAGTTCTTAATATAACTTGATAATTCGGGATTTATTGTTTCGCTTCCAATTATTGTAGCATCCGACATATCAACAGCCAGCTTACTCAGATTAACATATGTAGGATCGTTTAGAATTTTTACGTCGTTTTTAGTTATGTTTTCGTATAAAAGCTTGTCTTTGAACTCTTTGTTTAAAGGTGCATTAAACTCATCGTTATATGCTGAATATACAATTTTAGAATTGGCAAAAAGAGGATCCTCATTATATGCTTTCTTTATGTATAACGGAACAAGCCCTGTGAACCAACCATGACAATGAATAATGTCCGGAGTCCAACGCAATTTTTTTACCGTTTCCAAAACTCCTCTGGCAAAGAAAATGGCTCTTTCATCGTTGTCTTCAAAATAATTGCCATTTTCATCCTGCAGTGTGTGTTTTCGCTGGAAATAATCCTCGTTATCAATAAAATAAACCTGCATTCGTGCAGCCTGGATCGATGCAACTTTTATAATTAATGGATGATCCGTGTCATTAATTATTAAGTTCATACCAGAAAGACGTATTACCTCGTGTAATTGATTACGTCGCTCGTTAATACATCCAAATTTTGGCATGAATGTTCTTATCTCTCTTCCCTTCTCCTGTATACCCTGCGGTAAATGTCGACCAATTAAAGACATCTTACTTTCCGGAAGATATGGTGTAATTTCTTGTGAAATAAATAAAACCTTTGTATTATCCATCTGGAAATTCAATTAATTTAAACCACCGCAAAATTAGTAAAAATTTATGAATCATCAATAAATTACTGTTTTCATAAACTTATACTTACAATATATTGTTATTAATTGAAATATTATTTTTTACTTTGTTCGGTTAAATTTTACTTACTAAAATGAAAATTGTTAAGAATAGTAAGGAGTTAGAAAGGGTTGTTGGCCAATTAAAAGTCCAAAACAGGTCGATTGGTTTTGTGCCAACTATGGGGGCATTGCATCAGGGACATTTGTCGTTAATGGAGTATGCCGATAAAGAAAACGATATTGTTGTAGTAAGCATTTTTGTTAATCCAACACAGTTTAACGACAAGAGCGACTATGCAAAGTATCCTCGAATTTTAGAAAGCGATATTGAAAAGTTAAATAAAGTTAAATGTGATATAGTTTTTACGCCTGAAGAATCAGACATGTATCCGGAGGAAGATAAACGTCAGTTTGATTTCGGGAATTTGGATAAAGTAATGGAAGGCAAACATCGACCAGGACATTTCAGAGGAGTTGCTTTAATTGTAAGTAAACTTTTTGAAATGGTGAAGCCAGACAGAGCATATTTCGGAGAAAAGGATTTTCAACAAGTAGCTATTATTAAACATATAACAAAGCAATTGAAGTTTGATGTAGAAATTGTTTCCTGTCCAATAATTAGAGAAGAAGACGGACTGGCTATGAGTTCACGAAATATGTTGTTAACCAAAGCACAGCGTGAAAACGTTTCGTTAATATCCGAAACTTTATTTGAGGCCAAAAAAATTGCAAAAAACAGTTCGGTATCGGAAACAAAGGATTGGGTCATTCGTACAATTAACGATAATCCGTTCTTAAAGGTAGAATACTTTGATATAGTTGATACAGAAACTCTTGAAACAATAAAGGAGTGGAGTCAGAATGTTGATAAAGTTGGATGCATCGCAGTTCATGTTGGAAATATTCGTCTCATAGACAATGTTAGATTTTATTCTTAAATTTGTATTTAAATTAGGGTGTAGTTATGAATATTGAAGTTGTTAAGTCGAAAATACATAAAGTAACAGTAACTGAAGCTAACTTGCAATATGTTGGTAGTATTACTATTGATGAGGATTTAATGGAGGCTTCCAATATTATTGAGAACGAAAAGGTACAGGTTGTCAATATAAATAACGGCGAGCGTTTAGAAACATATGTTATTAAGGGAGAAAAGGGATCAGGAGAAATTTGCTTAAATGGTCCTGCTGCCAGAAAAGCCACTGTGGGTGATGTAATTATTATCATATCTTATGCTTCGCTGGAGTTTGAAGAGGCAAAGAGTTTTAAACCTGTTTTAATATTTCCCGATACAGCAACTAATAAATTAGTATAATCCTTGAAACGAAAAATTATACGAGCACTTAATTTTTTTGTTTTCTTAACCATTGGTGTTATTCTGCTTTTTCTTGCATTTAAAGGGGTTGATTTTAATACCCTGGTTGATGATCTTAAAAGTGCAAACTACTACTGGGTTGGTTTATCATTATTATTTGCTTTCATAGGGTATATTAGCAGAGCTTATCGCTGGAAATTGCTTATTGAACCGCTAAATTATAATCCACCCGTAAAAAATGTGTTTTATGCACTCATGTTTGGCTATCTGGCCAATTTTGCATTTCCTAGAATTGGAGAAATTAGTCGGTGTGGTTCATTAACCAAATCGGATAAAATTCCGATGGATTCGTTAATTGGAACCGTGCTAATAGAGCGTGCAATTGATATGGTTGTATTGCTCTTATTACTGATTGTGATCTTCTTTGCTAAGATAGAATCCTTCGGATTGTTTATTAAAGAGAATGTTCTAATTCCCATATCCAAAAAACTATTAAGTACCGTTGATTTCTCTATTTTTTACTGGTTAATCATTATTATTGTGATCGGGGCGGGTATAGGTCTGTTTTATTATTTCAGGAGAAAATTCAAACGTGTAAAGATTGTTATCAAAATACGCAAGATTATCAGAGGGGTAATATCAGGAGTTAAAACGGTAACAAAAATGCGAAGCCGATCTGCATTTTTAATGCATACGCTCATTATTTGGCTGATGTACTTTCTTATGACCTATGTTGTTGTTTTTTCAATTCCAGCTACTCAATCATTACAACCCATCGATGGATTATTTTTACTGGTTATCGGAGGCTTAGGAATGGCTGCTCCTGTTCAGGGTGGCATAGGTGCTTTTCACTGGATTGTAACTATGGCATTATCACTTTATGGTATTTCCAAATCAGATGGCCTTGTTTTTGCAACTATACAGCACGAGTCGCAAGCGATTTTAGCGATTTTTTTAGGAGCATTTTCTATCCTGATGTTATTTATTAATTCTCGCCGTAAAAGAAAAAATATTCGTTAAATTTACTGTTTTATAAAAATGTATAGTATGAATAAATTAGAGATTATTCAATCTAAAATTATTGATATAGATCATGTTGAGCCTTTATTGACCTACTGGAATTTAAAAAATCAGAAGATTGTTTTTACAAACGGATGTTTTGATATTTTACATCGCGGGCATGTTGAGTATCTTGCTCAGGCTGCCAGTCAGGGCGATGTCCTGGTAATTGGTCTAAATACTGATAGTTCTGTACGCAGAATTAAAGGTCCTAGTCGGCCGGTTCAGGATGAATATGCAAGAGCAATGTTGCTAGCTTCGTTAAGTTTTGTTTCGGCGGTAATTTATTTTGACGAAGACACTCCATACAACCTTATTAAAAGGGTGCAACCGGATATTTTAGTGAAAGGCAGCGATTATAAAGCAGAAGATATTGTGGGGTACGACATTGTAAAAGCCAAAGGAGGCGAGGTGGTTACTATTGATTTTATCGATGGATATTCAACCACTTCAATCATTGAGAAACTGAAAAAGGACTAATATGGCAAAAGCAAAATCAGTTTATTTTTGTCAAAATTGTGGTGCAGAATCAGCCAAATGGATAGGAAGATGTCCTGCTTGTGGCGAATGGAATACCTATATAGAACAGAAAGTTTCCAAAGGAAATAAAAACACCGAGCCATCCTATACATCTGAAAAGCAAGTCCCTCAAAAAATTAACGAAATAAAAAGCAAAAAAGAGGGGCGTATATCAACCCAAATCAAAGAGCTGGACAGAATTTTGGGTGGTGGTCTTGTGCCCGGATCAATGATCTTAATTGGTGGTGAACCCGGAATTGGAAAATCTACACTCTCTTTACAAGTAGCTCTGAAACTGGACCATTTTAAGGTGCTATATATTTCAGGTGAGGAGAGTCCTCAGCAGATCAAAATGAGAGCTGAAAGACTTAGCCTAAATAATGATAATTGTTACATTTTAAGTGAAACTCTTCTTGAAAGTATTTTTACTCAAACTTTAAATATTTCTCCTGACCTCTTAATCATTGATTCCATTCAAACCTTATATTCTGAAAAGTTAGAATCGTCAGCAGGCACGGTTTCTCAAATTCGCGAAACGGCGGCTTCATTGCTAAAATTTGCCAAAGAAAAGAATATTCCTGTTTTCCTGATAGGACACATTACCAAAGAGGGTAATTTAGCCGGTCCCAAGGTTTTAGAGCATATTGTTGATACGGTGCTGCAGTTTGAGGGAGACCATAATCATATGTACCGGATTTTAAGAACCACTAAAAATAGGTTTGGATCTACTTCAGAACTCGGGATTTTTGAAATGAATAATAAGGGATTGCGGGAAGTTCCCAATCCATCCGAAATCCTTATAAATAACTCTGATGATAATTTAAGCGGAACTTCCATAGCATCGACCATTAACGGAGCAAGACCTTTGTTAATTGAAATTCAGGCTCTGGTAAGTTCGGCAGCTTATGGTACACCACAACGATCATCAACAGGTTTTGACAACCGACGATTAGGCATGTTATTGGCTGTTTTGGAAAAAAGAGCCGGATTCCGATTGGCTCAAAAGGATGTTTTTTTAAATATAGCAGGCGGAATTAAAGTCGATGATCCGGCAACTGACCTGGCTGTTATTGCTTCTGTTTTATCGTCGAATTTAGATCTCCCTATAGATAAGAATATTTGTTTTGCCGGAGAGGTTGGTTTAACAGGCGAAATTCGCCCGGTAACGCGGATCGATCAGCGAATAAGTGAAGCAAACAAACTGGGATTTACGAAAATTTACATCTCAAAATATAATGCCAAAGCTTTGGATGAATCCAAGTTTAAGATTCAGATTGTTAAAGTTTCCAGGGTCGAAGAACTTTTTAGATCACTGTTTAAAAGAAACTAATTTGTGAAACTTCTTGAAGTAAAAAACATATCGTTATCGTTTAAAAATGGCCATGAGAAAAATGTGGTTCTTAAGAATGTGTCGTTCACATTAAATAAATCACAAACGATAGGTATTGTTGGTGAATCTGGTTCGGGTAAATCACTAACTGCTTTATCTATCATAAATCTTTTACCTGTAAATGCAATCATGGAAAGTGGCGAGATTTTATATTATGAGAAGGATAAAGCTATAAATCTGCTCGAATTATCGCCTAACGATATATTGAAATGGAGAGGAAAACATATTTCCATGATTTTTCAGGAACCAATGACTTCGCTCAATCCATCATTAACCTGTGGATACCAGGTTGCTGAAGTGCTTTTGTTACATGAAAAAATTTCGCAAAAGAATGCCCGTAAGAAGGTAATGGAACTATTTCATGAAGTTAAACTTCCAAATCCTGAGCGGATTTTCAGGAGTTATCCGCACGAAATATCCGGAGGGCAAAAGCAACGGGTTATGATTGCCATGGCTATAGCGCTTAATCCTTCGGTATTAATTGCCGATGAGCCGACCACTGCACTGGATGTAACAGTACAAAAAACTATTCTTGAATTGCTTAAAGAAGTGCAGAAAAAATATCATATGAGCATTATTTTTATTTCGCACGATTTGGGTGTTATATCTCAAATTGCTGATAAAATACTCGTAATGTATAAAGGAGAGGTTGTAGAGCATGGAGATAATAGAAGTGTGCTTCATAATCCTAATCATCCTTATACAAAAGGTCTACTGAATTGCAGACCGGAGCTCAGCGAAAAAAACAGGCGTTTACCAATTATTTCTGATTTTTTAGATTCTGAGGGAAAAACTAAGAAAAGTAAGCCTATAGGTTCTATGCAGAAAATAACTGAATTTGAGGAGGAGATTTTAAGGGTTAAAAATTTAAACAAGATTTATTTTGATAAGCCCGGTTTTTGGGGTAAATCAAAAGAAAGCAATACAGCAGTTCAGCAGTTTAGCTTTTCTGTTTATAAGGGGGAAACGCTGGGGTTAGTAGGTGAATCCGGATGTGGCAAAACAACATTGGGCAGGGTCATAACCCAGTTAATTGAAAAAACTTCCGGTGAGATTGAGTTTAAAGGAAAGTCACTGAACCGTTTGACTATAAAGGATCTAAAAAATTTTAGAAAAAGTGTACAAATTATTTTTCAGGATCCATATTCATCATTAAATCCGAAATTAACGGTTGGTGAAATGTTAACAGAACCTCTTGTGGTTCATAATCTCGTTAAATCGAAAGAAAAACGTAGGGCTAAAGTCGTACAAATGCTTCAGAAAGTGAGATTAAGCGAAGACAGTTATTCAAAATATCCGCATCAATTCTCGGGCGGACAAAGACAGCGCATTGTTATTGCCCGGGCTTTAATGTTAGAACCAGAGTTTATAATTTGTGATGAGTCGGTTTCTGCACTAGATGTTTCGGTGCAAGCCGAAATTCTGAATCTATTGAATGATTTAAAAGATGAGTTTAATTTAACCTATATTTTTATCTCGCATGATTTATCGGTTGTGAAATATATGTCGGATCGAATTATGGTGATGAAAGATGGCGCACTGGTTGAAATAAATAAAGCAGATGATTTATATCAATCACCTGCTTCAATATATACTAAAAATCTTATCGATTCGATTCCAACGATTAACTAAAAGAACTCATCATCGTAATTAACCTCTTCTGTATTATTTTCCTGGTATTTATCACAATCTATTTCAACAGAAAAATTCAGTGGTTTTTCAAATTCATCTTCTTGAGTAACCGATACAATGGTTGAGTCGCTATATACTTTTTGCATATATAATGCGAATATCGGTAAGGCCATATTGTGCCCACCTCCTATAGTTGTTGCTTCAAAGTGTATGCTTCGGTCTTCACCACCAACCCATGTTCCTGAAACAAGATTAGGAGTAACACCCATAAACCATCCATCAGAATTATTTTGAGTTGTACCTGTTTTTCCTCCAATCTCATTATACATATTATATCTCCACCGAACTCTTCCTCCAGAACCTTCTTTAACTACACTTTGTAATAAATTTGTCATTAAGTATGCAGTTTGTTCACTGATAGCTTCATTCCTGGTTGCTGTAAACCGCGCTAAAACATTGCCGTTTTTATCTTCTATTCTTGTTACATAAATAGGTTCTGTATGAACTCCTTTATTGGAGAAGGTTGAATAGGCACCAACCATCTCTTCCAAAGAAATATCTGAAGTTCCAAGGAAAATTGAAGGTACTGCAGCAATTCTGCTTGTTATTCCCATTTTGCGCATAACATCGATTACTGAAACAGGATTGAACTGCTTAATTAACCACGCTGAGATATAATTTACAGAGTGGGCTAATCCCCATTTTAAGGTAACCATTTGGCCGTCTTTACTCGATGGCCCTGAGTTTTTAGGAGTCCACGTAGTATCGTTGACCATAAATGTGCTAGGCACGTTAGGAACCATATGGCAAGGCGAATATCCTTCTTGCATAGCCAAAGTGTACAAGAAAGGTTTAATGGTTGAACCAACCTGTCGTTTCCCTTGCGTTATATGATCGTATTTAAAATGTTTGAAATTAGGTCCGCCAACATAGGCTTTCACATGACCATTATGCGGATTCATGGATAAAAAACCTGCACGTAGGAAATTTTTGTAATAGAGTAACGAATCTAGTGGAGTCATTATGGTATCTCGCTCTCCTTCCCATGAGAAAACAGTCATTTCAGTTGGAGTGTTAAAAACAGCTTTAATAGAATCCATTTCCACACCTCTTCGTCTTAATGAGCGATATCTTTCTGTTCGACGAATGGCAAGGTCTATGATATCTTGCAGCTCTTCTTCGCTAAGCTCTCTATAATATGGTGCATTTGGATTGTTTTCTTGTTCTATATTAAAATCATTTTGCAACTCTCCGGCCAGATGCTCAACTACGGCTTCCTCTGCATATTTTTGCATCCGGGAATCAATCGTAGTATAAATTTTTAGTCCATCACGATACAGATCGTAATCTGATCCATCCGGCTTTTTATTCTTTTTACACCATCCATATAATGGGTTGTTAATCCACTCTATAGAGTCGTTTCGATAATCCCGCCAGGAGAAGTAATTTTTTTTGTTTGGTTTGGATTTATTTAATGTTGTACGAAGATATTCTCTAAAGTAAGTTGCTAATCCCTGATTATGATCCTGAACCTTATAATTCAGATCAATTGGGAGAATGCTTAATGAGTCAAATTCTTCATTGCTTAAATAACCATACTTATTCATCTGACTAAGCACAACATTTCTTCTTAACTTGGATCTTTCCGGATGTCGAACCGGGCTATAATAACTTGGGGCTTTTAATAACCCAACCAATAACGCCGATTCTTCAACTTTTAACGAATCTGGAACCTTGTTGAAATATGTTTTTGCAGCAGACTTTATGCCATAGGTAATTCCACCAAATGGCACTGTGTTTAGGTACATTCCAAGAATTTCTTCTTTCGTGTAGTTTCGTTCAAGTTTTACAGCGGTAACCCATTCTTTGAATTTTGAAATTCCCAGGTGAATATTTCTTCCCAACGATGTTTTGTAGGTTGTTGTATCTCTTGGGAAAAGATTTTTAGCCAGTTGCTGGGTTATGGTACTACCTCCTCCTGATGATCTGTTATTCATTAAAATAGAATATACTAAAACACGACCTAAACCTCTAGCATCTATTCCTGAGTGTTTGTGAAAGCGAACATCTTCTGTTGCTACAAGCGCATCAATAATGTTTTGAGGCAATTCTTCATATTCAGCATATGACCTGTTATCCCAAAATATTGTTCCAATTAAAACACTATCTTGCGAATAAATTTCGGAAGCTAAATTATTTTCCGGGTTTTCCAACTCTTCGAAAGTTGGCATTTTTCCCATCTTTTCAAAAGAGATTAATGTAAACAATAAAACGATTGTTGCTATTGGTATTGTAACCAGTGCCCAAAACAATCTGATGTAAAATTTTGTTGTAAATTTGATTTTGTTCATAATGCCATTTTTCGACCGGTGGTAAAATTAATAAATAATATTTAATTGAAAATTTTGAAGTTAAAATACTATTTATATTAATTTTGTCACGTTTTAGATATTCTTCAAAACCAAATAATTCATGATTGAAAATTTAGTAATCGTTGAGTCGCCAGCAAAAGCAAAGACAATTGAGAAGTTTTTAGGAAAAGATTTTCAGGTAAAATCAAGCTTTGGACATATAAGAGATTTAGCCAAGAAGAACCTGGGGATTGAAATTGAAAATGATTATCAACCAAAATATATTGTTCCTGACGATAAGAAAGCAGTTGTAAAAGATTTAAAAAAGTTAGCAAAAGAAGCCAAGTTGGTTTGGTTAGCTTCCGATGAAGACCGAGAAGGAGAAGCTATAGCCTGGCATCTTATGAAAGAGTTAGATTTAGATCCTAAAAAGACTAAACGAATTGTTTTTCATGAGATTACCAAAGAAGCAATTCAAAAAGCTATTAAAAATCCGCGATCTATTGATGAAAATCTTGTAAATGCTCAGCAGGCTAGGAGAGTTTTAGACCGTCTGGTGGGTTTTGAATTGTCGCCGGTGTTGTGGAAAAAGGTTAAACCATCACTATCTGCAGGAAGGGTTCAGTCTGTTGCTGTAAAATTACTTGTAGAAAGAGAACGAGAAGTATTAAACTTTAAAAGCGAATCGTTTTTTAAGTTTACGGGCTTTTTTAATACCAAAGAGAAATCTGAACTAAAGGCAGATATAGCAAAGAAAATAAAATCGCCTGATGCAGCTAAAGAACTACTTGAAAAATGTAAAACAGCTGACTTTAAAGTAAGCAATGTAGTTAAAAAGCCAGGGAAAAAATCGCCTGCAGCACCATTTACAACTTCAACATTACAGCAGGAAGCAAGTCGAAAGCTTGGTTTTTCTGTTGCACAAACCATGGCTATTGCTCAAAAGTTGTACGAATCAGGAAAAATTACATACATGAGAACCGATTCGGTTAATCTATCAACAATGGCGATTGGATCAGCAAAGAACGTTATTCTTAATGAGTTTGGAGAAAAGTATCTGCAAACAAGAAACTTTAAAACAAAATCCAAGGGAGCTCAAGAAGCACACGAAGCGATTCGTCCAACCTTTATCGAAAATCAAACCGTTTCTGGAACTGATAGAGAAAAAAGATTGTACGATCTGATATGGAAAAGAACTATTGCTTCACAAATGAGCGATGCGCAGCTCGAAAAAACTACGATTACGATCGATATATCCAATGATGAAAATAAATTTGTTGCCAATGGTGAAGTACTCAAGTTTGACGGTTTCTTAAAAGTTTATATTGAGTCAACAGATGAGGAAAATGAAGAAGAAACCAAAGGATTATTACCTGCCGTAAAGGTTGGTGAAAAATTAGATTATAAATCAATACAGGCAGTGGAGCGGTTTACGCACTATCCACCAAGATATACTGAAGCAAGTTTGGTTAAAAAGCTTGAAGAGCTGGGTATTGGACGTCCTTCAACATATGCTCCAACAATATCTACGATTCAGAATAGAGGTTATGTGGTTAAAGAAGACAGGCCGGGAAGAGAAAGAAAGTATTCGTTATTGCTGTTAAAGGGAAATCAAATAAACGAAACAACCAAAACTGAAACCACAGGCGCCGAAAAAAACAAGCTATTCCCAAATGATATTGGAATGGTTGTGAACGACTTTTTAACTGATAATTTTGAGGATATTCTAAACTATAATTTTACTGCATCAGTAGAGGAAGAGTTTGACCAGATTGCAAATGGTAAAACGGGTTGGTCAAAAATGATTGATAAGTTTTATAAACCATTTCATAAAAATGTAGAAGATACCCTGGAAACCTCAAGCAGAAGTGTGGGTGAGCGTGTTTTGGGCGATGACCCGAAAACGGGAAAGCCGGTTACGGCCAAAATTGGCCCATATGGACCAATGGTACAAATCGGATCTAAAGATGATGAGGAAAAACCACGTTTCGCATCATTGCAAAGAGGACAACTTTTAGAAACCATAACTCTTGAAGAAGCGCTGGAACTATTTAAGCTCCCAAGAGAATTAGGTACTTATGAAGATAAAAAGGTAGTAGTTTCTATTGGAAGATTTGGGCCTTATGTAAGGCACGACTCAAAATTTGTCTCTTTGAAAAAAGAGGATAATCCGTATAAAATTGAATTAGACAGGGCCATTGAATTAATTGAAGAGAAACGCGAGAAAGATCGAAAAAAAACGATAAAGGTTTTTGATGAAGAACCTGAATTACAAATTTTAAATGGTCGTTGGGGACCATATATCTCGTATAAGAAAAAGAACTTTCGAATCCCTAAAGGAACAGATGCTGAGAAACTGACCCTAGAACAATGTAGAGATATTATTGAAGGTAATAGTAAATCTGAAAAGAAAACCAAAGCAAAAAAAACTACAACAAAAAAAGCAAAAACAAAAAGTAAAAAGAAAAGCTAATATTCTATAGATGGACTTAAATGATTACTTTGATCCGATAAATATAAATTTAGAAACGAGCTCATACATTGATGCTAACGAACAGATTTTGAATTTCATTTCAGTTCATACATTTGAACACAAAATTGAGAAAGTCGAAAGTGCAAATGTAGCCATCTTTGGAATTGTTAGTGAAAATGAAAATCAGAAAAAATACTCAGAACAAGGATTAGTAAAAATTAGAGAGTATTTCTACAGCTTGTCTGGTTTTAATAAACAAATCAATATTTATGATTTGGGTAATTTTAAACAATGCAAAACGATTAAGGACCATAATGCCGGACTTCGAGATGTAATCTTAGAGTTGTTAATGCTGAACGTTATGCCTGTTATCATAGGTGATGTTGATAATATCTTGTATCCTAACTACACGGCTTATCAAACACTGGATAAAAAGGCCAATCTGGTAAATATTGATAGTAAACTTCGTATCATAGAAAACCGCGAAACGGAGTATAAATCTGCATTATGGAAAATATTAGTAGAAAACAGCGATTCGTTGTTCTTTTTTACCAATATTGGATATCAGAAACACTTTGTAGGGCCCAAAGTGCTAAAATATCTTGATGATAAGTTGCATTTTGCTTATCGACTGGGATATATTAGATCGAATATAAAAGAGGTTGAACCCATATTTCGTGATGCGGATGTAATTGGCTTAAATATCGAAGCTGTACGACAATCAGATGCCTTTGGTCAGCAAAATGGTTCTCCCAATGGATATTATGGTGAAGAAATTTGTCAGCTCTCGCGTTATGCTGGTATGAGTACTAAGTTATCATCATTTGGTGTATATAACTACTGTGTAGAAAACGATAAGAATTTCCAAACGGCTCATTTAATAGCACAAATTGTGTGGTATTTTATTGATGGATACACACATAAGGTAGAGGAATATCCATTAGAAAACACAAAAAATTATAAAAAACACATTGTTAAGTTAGATGATTTTGAGAACGAGCTGGTTTTTTATAGCAGTAGAAGAACAAACCGGTGGTGGTTGGAAGTACCGTACGTAAATCCTGTATTAAACAAGCAAATCCTAGTATCATGTACCGAAGAAGATTATATCGATGCTACAAATGGTGATGTTCCTGAGCGCTGGATAAAATCCTTCCAGAAGATTAACTAAGAATACTCGATAAATTATTTTGATAAAAAAATCACTCATTAGTAACTTTATTGTTTTTCATTAGTATAAAAGAAGTATCTTTATAAGGTTATGAACATTTAATTGTTTATAAAACTTGTATAGAAATATTATTTTTGTTTATTTTACTTTTGCAATCTTTATTATAATTGAGGAATACAGAATTTAAAATGAAAAAGTCAATACTAATTCTTTCTATATTTTTATTTGCTTCATTGTTATCAAAAGCACAACAGGATCCTCAATTTACACAAAATATGTATACTCAGTTGCTTATAAACCCTGGATATGCCGGAAGTGAGGATAAAATATGTGCATACGCCATACAACGAATTCAATGGGAAGGATTTGATGGAGCCCCATCAATAACTACCTTTAATGTTGATGCAGCAATAAAAAAGCGATTCGGATTAGGGCTTTCTTTAGTAAACGACGAGTTTGGATTCAATAAAGATTTTAGAGTAAATATCTCAATAGCTTATAAACAACCCATTGGAAACGGAAAGTTAGGTATAGGTATAAAATGGGGAGTAGCTAATTCTGCTATTGATTTGGGTGGTGCCGAATGGATCACACCTTCTGAACCTTACACAGCAGACCCAGCTATACCTGAAGATGGAAGCGAAGCAATGACTTATCTCGATTTCGGGTTTGGACTATATTACAAAACAGAAGATTTATACCTGGGTATTTCATCAACACACCTTAATGAGCCCGAATATGATTTTGAAAAGGGCGCACCTGTATTGAAAAGACATTATTATATAATTGCTGGTTATAACCTTCCGTTTGCAAATCCGTTATTAGAATTTAAACCAGGAGTTATGGTACAATCAGATGGTGTAAATTCGCAGCTGGGAATAAATGCACTTCTCGCATACAATAAAAAGATATGGGGAGGCGTTTCTTTAAGAACGGATAATGCAATTTCAGGTATTCTAGGTGTAGAATTATTTAAGTGGGTTAAAGTAAGTTATTCTTACGATTTTGTTGTTTCAGAGCTTATGGGAAATAACAACGGAACGCACGAATTAATGATGGGGTTTTGTTTAGATGTTAAGAAAGAAAAAACACCAGAAAAGTATAAGAGTATAAGATTTTTATAAAGATATTGATCTAATTTAAAGAATTATTGTTATTTTGCATACTAAATATTTAAAATATCATGAAAAAATTACTTGTTGTTAGTATACTATTGGCAATCTCTTTTAGTTGTAGTAAGTACAATGCTGGAGAACTAACTGGAGTTCAGGGAAGAAAAGGATGGTTTGAGTCACAACCCTATGGGATGGTGTTCGTTCCTATGGGAAGTTTTAATATGGGACCCAGCGACCAGGATGTAGCCTGGGCAATGACAGCTTACCAGAAAACAGTTTCTGTAGATGCATTCTGGATGGATGAAACAGAGATAACTAATAATGAGTATCGTCAATTTGTATACTATGTTCGCGATTCAATAATGCGAAGAAAACTTGGGGAGCAAATTGAAGATTTTCTTATTGCTGAAGATGAGTTTGGAAATCCTATAGAACCACCTATTATAAACTGGGATGTTGAAATCGATATGATGGATGAAGAACAGGCAGAAATTCTGGATGAACTTTATTTAGCAGAACATGAAAGGTTTTATCGTCGTAAAGAAATTGATACCAGAAAACTGATGTTTGAGTATTATAGAGTTGATATGCAACAGGCGGCAGCCAAATCAAACAGGTATAATTTTGACACAAAAGAATATACGGGCTCAGCAATAAATGCACAAGGAGAAAGGATGGATGTAGAAGATCGTTCTGCATTCGTATTAAGAGATGTAATTAACGTATATCCTGATACATTATGTTGGATTAGCGATTTTACTTATTCGTTTAATGAGCCTTACACTAATATGTATTTCTGGCACCCTTCTTACGATAACTATCCCGTAATAGGTGTTACTTGGAAACAAGCAAGAGCTTTTGCTATATGGAGAACACAATATTTAAATAATGCATTAATGAGCAGTGGTGAAGGATTTGTTCAGGATTTTAGATTGCCTAACGAATCAGAGTGGGAGTATGCAGCGAGAGGAAACCTTGATTTATCTATGTATCCTTGGGGCGGTATGTATACCAGAAATAAACAAGGATGTTTCTTAGCTAACTTTAAACCATTACGAGGAAATTATGTAGATGATGGTGGTATGATTCCTGTAGCAGTGGGTAGTTACTCTCCTAATGAGTACGGTTTATTCGATATGGCGGGAAATGTTTCAGAGTGGACAGGAAATGCTTTTGATGAATCCGCATACAGTTTTATGCACGATATGAATCCAGATTACAGATATGAGGCATTACCGGACGATCCTCCAGCAATGAAAAGAAAAGTAGTTCGAGGGGGGTCATGGAAAGATATTGGATACTATCTACAAAATGGTACAAGAACATACGAATTTCAAGATTCAGCAAAATCATATATTGGCTTTAGATGTGTTCGTTCATATCTTGGAGTTAACTAATTAAATTAATAACTTAAAAGTTTCGGGTTATGCTTAATATTTCAGAAATAGTTCAAAGCTCAGGTTGGAAGAACTTCATGGCCAAGCTCTACGGATGGGGAGCTGCTCTCGTAATTCTTGGTGCTCTGTTTAAAATTAATCACTGGAAAGGTGCTACGGCAATGTTAGTTGTAGGTATGTTAACAGAGGTAATAATATTCTTCTTTTCTGCATTTGAACCAATGCACGAAGAGGTAGATTGGACTTTGGTATACCCGGAGTTAGCAGGCATTAGTGAAGATGAAGATTATATGCCGGACTCAAGAACCTCAACATCAAGAGGAGGAGGTACAGGTGCATTAGATGAAATGTTACAAAGTGCCGATATAGATCCAAAAGTACTTCAAGAATTAGGAAAAGGACTTAAAAATCTAAATCAAACAACCAAAAACATAGTTGAAGTTGCAGATGCGGCGCAGGCCACAAACCAGTTTGTCGATAATATTCAGGCTGCTTCTGAATCTGTATCTTCGATGACTGAAACCTATGGAGAGTCCGCAAGTAAGTTAAGTAGTTCGGTAGAAGGTTTGGTAAACACATATAAGCAATCATCTGAAATTATTGATGAATCCAGTAAAAGTGCAGCAGAGCAATTTGCACAGGCAAGTGAAGGTTTTTTAAGTAATTACAAAAATATTGAAGAGAAAATTCAGGCGAATATTGAAATGATCTCAAGTGGAAACCAAACATATGGTGAAAAACTTGAATCTTTAAATAAAAATATTTCTGCTTTAAATTCAGTGTATGAGTTGCAAATGCAAAGTACAAATGAGCATTTGAATAACTCAAAAACATTATTTGGAGAGTTAGACGGCATATTAAACAACCTAAAAGGGTCTGTTGAAGAAACAAATGTTTACAGAGAAGAGATTACAAAGTTAAATTCTAATCTTGCAGCTTTAAATAATGTTTATGGCAATATGTTATCTGCCATGAATTTAAATAAATAATTTAACGAAATCTAGCAGTTATGGGTCACGGTAAAGAAACCCCCAGGCAAAAAATGATTGGTATGATGTATTTGGTGTTAACAGCTATGTTAGCATTAAATGTTTCTGCCGAAGTTCTAGATGCCTTTGATACTGTAGATAAAGGTCTGGTTAAAACGACAGAAATTTATACACAGAAAAACGAGGGACTGTACCAGGAGTTTAATCAACAATATGCCCAGAATCAACAGAAGGTAGGCCCTTGGAAAGAAAAGGCGGATGAGGTAAAAAGACGTTCTGATGAATTAATTAATTATATTCAGGATATAAAAATTGAAATTATTACCGCCAACGGGCAAGGAGATCCTGAGGAAGGTGTTATTGGTGAAGAGGGAAAAATTCATGGAGATCACATTAAAGGTAAAGACAAATCGGATGTGGCCACAAATATAATGATTGGTGAACATGATGGAAAAGCTTTCGAATTAAGAAAGAAAATAGAGGAATACAGAGAGTTTATGCTTGGTCTGGTTGACGAAGATAATCAATCACTTATTCATTCCATAACAACAAACCTGGATACAAGTGATCCGCCAAAAACAGACGACGGTGAAAAGAAAGACTGGGAAACAAAGAACTTTTATGGATTGCCATTGGCAGCTGTATTTCCAATACTAACCAAAATGCAACTGGATATTAGAAATTCAGAGGCAGAGGTTGTTCAATATTTGTTTAATCAGATTTCAGCCGGATCTATTCCGTTTAATAAGTTGGAAGCAACAGTTATTCCAAATACCAGCTATGTATTGCAAGGAAATGAATACAAAGCAGATGTGTTTATAGCTGCTTTTGATACAACAGCTGCCCCAATCGTATTAATAGGAGAATACGACTCTACATATAACGAAGAGACCGGATCATATGAATATGATATGGTTGGAAGATATGACTCTTTAGATGTTGTTAATGGTAGAGGTAAGTTTTCAAGAATGGGTCAGTCGTTAGGAACGCAAAAATGGGGTGGAATTATAAGATTAAAAGATCCTGACGGTAATTATATAACAAAAACGTTTGAACGCACTTACAATGTTGCCAAAGCAAATGTAGTTGTGTCTCCGGATAAAATGAATGTATTTTACGTTGGAGTTGATAATCCGGTTAGTATATCTATTGCAGGGGTTGACGGTGACAAAATTTCACCAAGCATTACCAACGGAAGAATCAAACCCGTTTCGGCAGGAAAATATATCGTTAATCCCAAACGTCCGGGAAACAGTTTGGTAACAGTATTTGCAGAAATTGATGGTGTTCAAAAAAATATGGGAACAGCACCATTTAGAGTAAAAGGATTACCTGATCCAGTAGTGCAAGTTGCAGGGAAGAAAGGTGGCAAAATTGAACGTAATGTACTAGCAGCTCAGACCGGTGTTTTTGCTGTTATGGAGGATTTTGATTTTGATTTAGAGTTTAAAATTATTGAGTTTACTGTCTCGACAACCGATCGAGGTGGTTATTATATTAGCGAAAGTACAAAGGGAAATATTTTTACTCCTTCACAAAAGGGATTAATTAAGAACTTAAGAAGGGGTCAAAGATTAAATATTGAAGATGTTAAAGCTATTGGTCCTGACGGAAGTGTGAGACCTTTGGCTCCAATAGTGTTTGAATTAATTTAAAATAAAAAATATAGCTATGAAAAGATTTTTTGTTGTTTTAATTGTTTTGGGAATTATTGGGACTTTTTTTACAGAACAACAAAGCTATGCCCAAAATGTAGTTGATGGTGTATATGTAAAAGAGAATATACCAGGGAAAAGACCTGTACCATATCCAGATCTAAGAGAAGCAGATGTTATGTGGACCAAGAAGATTTGGCAAATTATTGACTGTAGAGAAAAAATTAATCATGCATTTTATTATCCAATTCAGGATATGGATGATCGAAAAAGCTTAATCAGTTTATTGATTTATGGTATAAATAACGAGGGTATAACTGCATATAAGGATGATGAGTTTAAAGAACTGATGACAAGAGATGACGTGTATCGAGCATTTGATGCTTTACCTGACACTCAATTTGTGCCGGATCCAAATACGGGAGAACTTGTTGAAACAGTGATTGAAGGAGAAATAAAATATGATGAGGTTTATCAGTATGAAATAAAAGAACAGTGGTTTTTCGATAAGAAATATTCAAAAATGTTTGTAAGAACGTTAGCAATTTGTCCTGTTAGAAAATATCTCGACCTTGAAACAGGTCAGGAAAGAAAGCAGAGAACATTTTGGGTTTATTTCCCTGAAATCAGACCATTGTTAGCAAATCAGGAGGTTTTTAACAGGCATAATGATGCACAGCGAATAAGTTTCGATGATATTTTCTTCCAAAGAAGATTTAATAGCTATATTGTAAGAGAAACCAACGTATACGACAACAGGGAAGTTAGAACTTATATGCAGGGATTAAATGTGTTACATGAAGCGGAAAAAATCAAACAGGAATTGTTCGAGTTGGAACATGATCTTTGGGAATATTAGAGTTTCCAATTAATTATAAATATGATATAAAAAAGAAGAGAACGATTTCGTTCTCTTCTTTTTTATATGTATTATATGAAATTTGTTATAGTTTCTTTTTAACTTCTACTTCCTGGTAGCCTTCTATAATATCTCCAACTTTAATATCATTAAAGTTCTCAACGTTAAGACCACATTCATATCCTGATGCGACTTCTTTTACATCATCTTTAAATCGCTTAAGAGATCCAAGTTCTCCAGTATAAATTACAATACCATCTCTAATAACTCTAATCTTGGTGTTTCTGGTTATTTTGCCCTCTTTTACCATACATCCTGCAACGGTGCCCACTTTCTTAATTTTAAAGGTTTCTCTAACTTCTACAGTGGCAACAATCTCCTCTTTGATATCAGGTGAAAGCATACCTTCCATTGCATCTTTAACTTCGTTTATGGCATCGTAAATTACAGAGTATAATCTAATATCGATTTCTTCCTTTTCTGCCAGTTTACGAGCGTTCATTGACGGACGTACCTGGAATCCGATAATAATTGCATTAGAAGCAGCAGCCAATAATACATCCGATTCTGAGATCTGTCCAACACCTTTATGAATGATGTTAACCTGAATTTCTTCGGTACTTAATTTAATTAACGAATCAGATAATGCTTCAATTGATCCATCTACATCACCCTTAACAACAATATTGATTTCCTGGAAGTTACCAATTGCAATACGTCGACCAATTTCATCGAGAGTGATATGCTTTTGAGTTCGCATACTTTGTTCTCTTTGAAGTTGCTCTCTCTTGTTAGCAATTTCACGAGCTTCCTTATCACTATCCATGATATTAAACTTATCACCAGCTTGCGGAGCTCCGTTTAATCCAAGAATTTGCACAGGTGTTGCTGGTCCCGCTTCTTCAATTCTTTTTCCTCGTTCATTATACATAGCTTTAGCGTGACCAAAATAGCTTCCTGCTAATACAACATCTCCAATTCTCAATGTACCGGCCTCAACCAGAATGGTTGAAATATAGCCTCTACCTTTGTCAAGCTCTGATTCAATTACTGTACCTAAGGCCTTTTTATTTGGATTTGCTTTAAGGTCTAAAAGTTCAGCTTCAAGCAGTACTTTTTCTAGTAAATCACCAATATTTGTGCCTTGTTTTGCCGAAATATCCTGCGATTGATATTTACCTCCCCATTCTTCAACCAGGTAGTTCATATTGGCTAATTCTTCTTTTATTTTTTCAGGATTAGCACCAGGTTTATCTATTTTATTTATGGCAAAAACTATTGGTACACCAGCCGCACTTGCGTGATTAATTGCCTCAACAGTTTGCGGCATAACATTATCATCGGCAGATACAACAATTATGGCAACATCTGTAACCTGAGCACCTCTGGCACGCATAGCAGTAAACGCTTCGTGACCTGGGGTATCAAGAAATGTGATTGTTTTACCATTATCAAGTTCTACACTGTATGCTCCGATGTGCTGTGTTATTCCTCCGGCCTCACCGGCAATTACATTGGCGTTACGAACATAGTCAAGTAGAGATGTTTTACCATGGTCCACGTGTCCCATTACAGTTACAATTGGAGGTCTTGGCAATAGATCTTCATCTGCATCTTCTTCCTCTCTAATTGCTTCCTGAACATCAACACTAATAAATTCTACTTTATAGTTAAATTCATCTGCAACCAGAGCCATTGTTTCAGCATCAAGACGTTGGTTTATTGAAACCAATAATCCTAAGTTCATACAAACTGAAATTACATCAGTTGCAGGAACTTCCATCATTGCAGCAAGTTCATTAACCGAAACAAACTCGGTTACTTTTAAAACTTTTTTATCAGCTGCCTTTTTTTCTAGTTCTTGTTGTTGTTTCTGACTAATTGCTTCCCGCTTTTCTCGTCTATGCTTAGCTCCTTTAGATTTTCCTTTAGTTGTTAACCTTGCCAGCGTATCTTTAATTTGTTTTTGTACGTCTTCTTCGCTTACCTCGGGTCGTAATTGTTTTTTCTTTTTCTTTCTGGATTTAAAATGTTCTTTATCTCCTTTTTTGTCGTGTTGCTGCCCTCCACTTTGTTTGTTATTTTGGACATCAACTTTTTCTTTATGTATGCGTTTGCGTTTTTTCTTTTTGTTTTTCTGATCATCAGATGATGCTACAGGCTCTTTTTTCTTTTCTTTTGGAGCTTGTTTTGGTAAATCAATTTTGCCTACCACGGTTGGACCAGATAATCTTTCAACAGATGACTTGTAAACCTCTGGCTCTGAAGTTTGTTCTTCAGGCTTAGATTCTGGCTTATCAGTTTCCTGTTTTTTCTCAGGCTTCTCTTTAGTCGTCTTATTTTCTGAAGTACTAGTTTTAGAGCTTTTCTCTGTTTTTTCTTCTATTTTCGCTTCTGTTTTCTCTTCTTCTTTTTGCTTTTTAGACCTTTTATCGGGTCTTGTTTTTTGGTTTAGAGAATCTAAGTCTATTTTTCCAACAACTTTTACTGGATCTTTTGGTGCATTTTCCTCTTTTTCCTCTTCCGTGTCCTTTGATTCATTCGATTCTGTTTGCGACTTTGGTTCTTCTTTTTCTTTAGCAGGTTCTTGTTTAACTGATTTCGTAGAGCTTACATCTTTTATTATTATTTCTTTATCAGAAGAAAATGACTCATCTTCATCATCATCTTCTTCTACACTTTCATCTTCTTCCTGAATGTCAGATATTGATACAGATTCTTTATTTGTTCTAAGCTGATTTAAACTTAGTTTCTCGGATTCTTTTTTAACATCAATATCTGAACTGTATTCCTGAACTAATAAATTATATTGTTCAGGAGAAATCTTAGTGTTAGGATTAGAATCTATACTAAACCCCTTTTTATGAAGAAACTCAACAATTGTTGATATTCCAACATTAAATTCTCTTGCTGCTTTACTTAATCGTGTTGCTTTACCTGTTACCATATTATCTTTCTAAACCAATTTTTAATATACCAAAAAACCGAATATCTGCTAATTTATAATTAAAGTATGAAATTATTCAAATTCTGATTTAAAAATCTGAATTATATCATCAACTGTTTCTTCTTCTAAATCAGTTCTTTTAATTAAATCTTCGCGCGATAGTTCGAGAACACTTTTTGCTGTATCACAACCAACTGCTTTAAGTGCATCTAAAATCCATCCTTCTATTTCATCAGCAAATTCGTCAATACTTACATCCTCATCGTCTTCTTCGTCTGTTTCACGATAAACATCAATCTCATAGCCTGTTAGCTGGCTAGCCAATTTAATGTTTAAACCACCTTTACCAATTGCTAATGAAACTTCTTCAGGAAGTAAATAAACATCGGCACGTTTTTCCTCTTCGTTTAACTTTATTGAGATTATTTTGGCCGGGCTTAAAGCTCTTTGGATAAAAAGTTGAGTGTTACCCGTAAAATTAATTACATCTATATTTTCGTTTCTTAATTCGCGAACAATTCCATGAATTCTTGAACCTTTCATACCTACACATGCTCCAACCGGATCAATTCTTTCATCGTATGATTCAACAGCTACTTTAGCTCTTTCTCCGGGAATTCTTACAATCTTCTTAATTGTAATCAAACCATCAAAGATCTCAGGAACTTCTAATTCGAAAAGTCTTTCAAGGAAAACCGGGCTGGTTCTTGATAAAATAATTAATGGATTATTGTTTTTCATTTCGACACGAACAACAACTGCACGAATTGTATCTCCTTTTCTGAAATAATCAGATGGTATTTGTTCTGTTTTTGGTAATATTAGTTCGTTGCCTTCATCATCTAGTGTAAGAATTTCCTTTTTCCACACCTGATATACTTCACCTGTTACGATATCACCAATTTTGTCTTTATATTTAATAAAAATATTATTTTTTTCAAGATCAAGAATTCGGTTTGTTAAATTTTGTCGTAATGCCAATATTGCTCTTCTACCAAAATCAAGCAATTTAACCTCGTCGGTTACTTCTTCACCCACCTCATAATCTTCATCGATCTTTTTTGCTTCTTTTAATGTAATCTGAAGGTTAGGATCTTCAAAATCTTTTTCTTCAACAACCTCACGGTTTCTCCAAATTTCAAAATCACCTTTATCGATATTAATGATAATATCAAAATTTTCGTCGGTTCCGAATTTTTTTAGTAACATATTACGGAAAACATCTTCCAGAACCGTCATCATTGTTGCACGATCAATATTCTTTAATTCTTTAAACTCAGAAAAAGTGTCGATCAAATTCAAATTTTCCATTTTATCTTATATATTTTCTTTTTTACTTAAACTTTATTACCACTTTGGTTGCTTTAACTTGGTCAAAATCAAACCAATGTTTTTCAATTACCGGTTGTTTTTTCTTTTTTCCTTCCACCTTTACCATTTTGGGTTCTTCTATTTCAAAACCATCATCGGTAACTTTAGACAAAGTTCCTTTAATTTTGATTCCCGATTTTGTTAATGTTTCAACTTCTTTATTTAAGTTTTTTTGATATTGTTGAATTACCTTAAATGGTTCTGACAATCCTGCCGATGCTACCTCCAATTCAAAATCTTCTTCATCTCGATTTAAATTACTTTCAATTAATCGGCTTACTTCAACACAATCATCAATAGTAAATCCATCAATACTGTCAATTTCAACATTAATCTTATTCGACGAACTTACCTTGATATCAACAATAAAAGCATTTTTTTCTTTTATTGAATCATTAATTATATCTTTTATTCTTTCTTTTGTAATCATCTATTTCATAAGATAATAATAAAGGGGACTACGGTCCCCTAACACAAATCAAGTATAATTGGCGCAAATGTATAAATAATCTTGGAAATAGCAAAATTATTGTCCTGAAAATTAGGGTTTTTAGTTAGAAGTAAGGTTAACGTTTTGTAACCAATGATAATATAAAAGACAAGGTTGTAAGATGAAGGATAGCAGTATTTACAATATAATTTGGTTTTAATTGTTCTTTTTCTTGTATTTTTGTTAGAAATTGGAGTTTACATAATGAGTAAAAGTTGGCAAAATAAAAAGAAAATTGTTAATGATCCGGTGTATGGATTAATAAGTATTCCATCTGAAATTGTTTATGATATTATTGAACACCGATATTTTCAACGTTTACGAAGAATTAAACAACTTGGTTTGACTGATTATGTTTACCCGGGCGCGGTTCATACCCGATTTCAACATACACTGGGAGCAGTTCACTTAATTTCGTTGGCTATAACTGTGCTAAAATCGAAAGGTGTAGAAATTACTGATGAAGAGGAAGAAGCAGTTACTTTGGCTATACTATTGCATGATATTGGACACGGCCCGTTTTCTCATACATTGGAAAAAAGAATTATATGTGAATACAATCACGAAGAACTTTCTTTACTTTATATGGAAAGTTTAAATAAGGAATTTGGTGGTAAATTATCGCTGGCTATAAAAATATTTAAGAACGAGTATGATAAAAAGTTCTTACATCAGTTGGTATCTAGTCAATTAGATGTAGATCGCCTTGATTATTTGAGACGAGACAGTTTTTATACTGGTGTTTCTGAAGGAGTAATTAGTTCGGATAGAATAATTAAAATGTTGCACGTACATAATGATCAATTAGTTGTTGAAGCCAAGGGGATTCATTCTATTGAAAAGTTTTTAATTGCTCGCTGGTTAATGTATTGGCAGGTTTATTTGCATAAAACGGTGGTTTCTGCCGAGCAGCTTCTCATTAAGATATTTGATCGGGTAGGTGATTTAATGAAACAAAATAGCCCAGTTTATCTTAATCCCGAGCTAAAGTATTTTTTTAGTGAAAAAGTTGAGACCTCTGATATAAATGCCATACTGGATTATTTTTCTGTCATTGACGATGCTGATATTTTTAGTATGGCAAAGATTTGGGTAAATAGTTCAGATAAAGTGTTATCAGAACTTGCAAATCGTTTGTTAAACAGAAATTTATTCAAGATTGAAATTCAGGACCAACCTTTTGAATCAGGGAGAATTAATAATTTAAAGCAGATGGCTTCTAAGAATATGGACTTGAAGAACAATGAACTGGACTATTTCGTTTTTACAAATCATATTAGTAAAAATGCGTATAGTGCATTAGATGATAAGATACAGATATTATTTAAGGATGATATTCTTAAAGATGTTGCCGAAGCATCGGATATGTTAAATACTTCGGTTTTATCGAAAATGGTACATAAATATTTTTTATGTTATCCTAAAGAACTGAGATAAATCGGAATATAAATACTAATTTTGCGTTAGTTCATTACTAAAACGTATAGACACATGGAATTTACAGCGAAAACAATTGCCGAATTTTTACAAGGAGAAGTTATTGGTAATCCGGATACAAAAGTGAATAATGTAGCTAAAATAGAAGAAGCAACACCAGGAACGCTAGCTTTTTTAGCTAATCCAAAATACAACAAATACTTATATACAACAGAGGCATCAATTGTTTTAATTAATAAAGAGTTTGAAATTGAAAATGAGGTTTCAGCAACTTTAATTAAAGTTGAAAATGCCTATGAAAGTTTTGCTAAATTATTGGAGTTGGCGGAACAAGCACGACCGGTAAAACAAGGTATAAGCGACCTCGCTTTTATTGAAGAATCGGCAAAAATTGGAGACGGTGTATATATTGCTCCATTTGTTTATGTCGGCGAGAATGTCGTAATCGAGAATGATGTTAAGCTGTATCCACATGTTTTTGTTGATGATAATGTAACTGTTAAAAAGAACTCAACACTTAATTCTGGAGTAAAAGTATATCATGAGTGTGTTATTGGAGAGAACTGTATAATACATGCCGGCGCAGTAATTGGTTCAGATGGATTTGGGTTTGCTCCCGATGAAAATAATGTATACCGGAAAATTCCACAGTTGGGTAATGTAATAGTTGAAGATAATGTTGAAATTGGTTCCAACACAACTATAGATAGGGCTACAATGGGTTCGACAATTATTAAACAAGGTGCTAAACTTGATAATTTAAATCAGATTGGACACAATGTTCAAATTGGTGAGAATACAGTAATTGCAGCACAAAGTGGTGTTGCCGGATCAACAAAAGTTGGAAAGAATTGTCAGTTTGGAGGGCAATCAGGTATTGCACCACATATTCAGATTGCCGATGGCGTTAAGGTAACACCACAAGCAGGGATTCCAAATACCATTAAAGAGCCCGGAAGTATTGTTATGGGAACACCTGCCTTCAATATTCGCGAATTCCAGAAATCATTTATTGTATATAAACAATTACCTGATTTATTTAAGCGGGTCAAACAATTAGAAAACGAATTAGCTAAGCTAAAAGGGGAGTAGATAACTAATTTTCTGATAACATATTATCATATTCGAAAATCTTATAAAGTAAATTAATAAGTTTTTTGTAACTTGCGACGATTTTTTTATCATTGAATATATTTTAAAGATTATACATATGTCGCAAATGCAAAAAACACTTCGTGCTCCTGTTTCCATAAAAGGAAAAGGTTTACACACCGGGTATGAAGTTTCAGTTACTTTTAAGCCTGCACCAGAAAATCACGGATATAAGTTTAAACGTATTGATTTAGATGGAGAACCAATTATTGAAGCCAATGCTGATAATGTGGTGGAGACATCAAGAGGTACTGTTTTGGAAGAAAATGGAGTTAGAATACATACAATAGAACATATGTTGGCTTCATTGGTTGGATTTGAGGTTGATAATGTTTTGATTGAGATGGAAGGTCCAGAAGCACCTATACTGGATGGAAGCGCCATAAAATATGTCGAAGCGATAAAATCGGTTGGTATAGAGGAACAAAGCATAGAGAGAAACTTCTATGAGATTAAAGAAAGAACAGTTTTTCGTGATGAAAAAAATAACGTTGAATTAGTTGCTTATCCTGATACAGAATTCTCTGTTGATGTTATGGTCGACTATAACTCCAAGGTTCTTGGTCATCAATATGCATCGTATCATCCATCGCACGATTTTGAAAAGGAAATTGCTCCTTCAAGAACTTTTGTATTTTTCCACGAACTGGAGCAGTTGTTAAAGCATAACCTAATTAAGGGTGGCGATTTACAAAATGCGATTGTGATCATGGAAAATGAAGTTTCGCAAGATGAATTAGATCGCATGGCTGACTTATTTAATAAACCTCATGTTAAAGTTAAAGAAGGGATTTTAAATAATGTTGATTTGCGTTATAGCAATGAACCTGCACGACACAAACTGTTAGATGTTCTAGGAGATTTAGCTTTAATTGGACAACCGATAAAAGGTAAGATTGTAGCTTCACGACCAGGACACTATGCAAATACTCAGTTAGCGAAGGTTATTAAAGAAACTATACGAAAAGAATTATCGAGAATAGCCATACCAAAGTACGATCCAAATAAAGAGCCTTTATATGATATTAATCAAATAAAGCAGATGTTGCCGCATCGTTATCCGTTCTTGTTAGTTGACAAGATTATTGATATGGATGAAAAATCGGTAATCGGAATAAAAAACGTTACCAATAACGAGAATTTCTTTTTGGGGCATTTTCCACATGAACCGATTATGCCTGGAGTTCTTCAGATAGAAGCGATGGCGCAGGTTGGTGGTATTCTAGCACTTAGTCAGGTTGATGATCCTGAAAATTATGGAACACTATTTTTAAAAATAGATAAAGTTCGATTTAAAAGAAAGGTTGGACCAGGTGATACGCTGATATTCAGGTTAGAATTACTTGCCCCAATTCGGCGAGGTTTGGTTAATATGTTCGGACAAGCTTTCGTTGGAGACGAATTGGTGATGGAAGGTGAATTAATGGCACAAATTGCAAAAATTAAATAGTTAATACCCATGATTAGTGAATTAGCACATATACACCCCGAAGCAAAACTAGGTAAAAATGTAAAAATAGATGCATTTGCGTGGATTGACAAAAATGTTGAAATTGGTGAACACACTTGGATAGGGCCTAATGCAACGATAATGGAAGGGGCGAGAATTGGAAAGAATTGCAAGATTTTTCCTGGCGCAGTGGTATCGGCTATACCACAGGATTTGAAATTTAAAGGAGAAGAAACTACTGCCGAAATTGGCGACAATACAACATTACGTGAATGTGTTACCGTAAACAGGGGTACCGCTTCAAAAGGGAAGACTGTAATTGGAAACAATTGTTTATTAATGGCTTATGTTCATGTAGGTCACGATAGTATTTTACATAATAATATTATAATTTCCAATAGTACGAACGTTGCCGGGGAGATTGAAATTGATGATTTTGCTGTGATAAGCGGTGATGTTCAGATTCATCAGTTTGTGCATATTGGTGGTCATGTTATGATTTCGGGAGGATCTCTAGTGCGAAAGGATGTTCCACCGTATGTTACTGTAGCTCATGAACCGGTTTCGTATGTTGGAGTTAACTCAATTGGATTGCGTAGAAGAGGTTTTTCAAATGAAACCATTGGTCATATTCAGGATATTTATAGGGAAATATTTGTTAAAGAACAAAATGTTACTCAGGCACTTAAAAATATTGAGTCTGAGATAGAGCAAACAAAGGAAAGAGATTATATTTTAGATTTTGTTAAGAATTCTCAAAGAGGAATTATAAGAGGATATAATGGGGCTTAAGATTGACGAATGGTTTCGAGTAGCTCAAAATCGCGCTCATGACCATTTCGTTTAATGGTTTCCCAATATCTTACTGATATTTCACCGACTTTGCCTGTTAGTTTATTTTTTACTTTCAGGCGTTTTTTTTGCTTTAATTCCACTTCTTTAACAATATATTCAAATGGAATATCGACCATTGATCTCAGGTCGTCACCGATTTCCTGGACTGTATCATCACCTTCTTCGTAAGTCCATAAAACTTTCATATCAAAACCTTTTATGTATTGTTCATTAAACGACCTGAGCATATCACATAAACGTTTTGTTGAACAGCTATTCAGATAGGATAAATCTAACTCTATTTTAGTATACTTGGCAGGTTTCTTCAGGTAATTATTGATCCATTCTTCAATGGGTTTAAAAAATAAAATAATATTTTCGGGCATTAATTGCCCTTCCATTTTTATAAAGCCTTCTTCTAGCTGAATATAAGGTGTGTCTAAAGATTTTTCAATGACCAGACTCATACAAATAAACTAAAATGATTCAAGTTATTTTTTTATTACGTAATGTATTTAAATAAGTTACTTAACTGATCCTTCAAAATTATTTTTATTTCTTATTGAGAAATCGTTCCTTAACATTTAGCGATTCAAGGTACTTTATTATTCTTCGTAATAGGTCTGTAAGTAGTGCTAAATATAATATTCCGGAAAGCACCCACATCATTAAAATGTTGTACCATAACGTATCGATTTTCACATGATTTACAATTTTTAAAGGTGCATAAAAATGAGCTCGCCCAAAATTCGAAGTAGGTTCCATAAAAATGGGATCTTTTTTTTGCACTAACCTCCTGTTGCTTTCGTACACTTTACTTATTTCGTTTCGGTTAAGGACAATATCAGCCAAACTTTTATTGTAATGTGTTTGTTTGAAGTTAACAAAGCCATCCTGACCCATTTCACTCACCATTTCCTGATAGGTTTGTTCTCTTCTTTCTGTAGCTTTATCTTTTTCTTCAGATAAAAGGTTGTCTAATCGTACGAGATATTGAAAGGTTCTTTCCATAACACTTTCGCTAAAATCTCTGGAATTAAGTAGGTGTATATATTGGAATGGAGGCATTTCATCTTCGGTAATCGAAATCACTTCAAGTTCGTTAGCTACAATTCGTAAATCTCTTATTAAAGCCAGCGAATCCATACCGCTGTCTTTTCTTCGCATACAAAGGTTAAGTTTGGTTTGCAGTTCAGGAATCAGGAATGAAGTTTTATAATCGGCATTACTGATGATTTTTTCATCATTATAAAAAATTTCTTCAAATTCGTTTTCCTTAAATTGTTCAACAGTTAAGGCTTCGTAAGCCCAGCGAGTTGTCATTAAGTTGCCAATAAGCGGAACATATGTGTGATTCGTAAAACTTTCATTTAAATCGTCGTAATGAATCATAGCTCCTCCCAACAAGAGTTGAGGAACCAATATAAGTGGTATTAAAATATATATCGCAATAACCGAATCTAATCCTGAAGAGATATTTAAACCAATAATATTTCCCATACAGGCAGCAGAAAATAGTATAAGCCAGTAAGGGATTAGCATACCCTGAATTTCCAGAATACTATTGCCAATTAATGTATACAGGAAAGTCTGTATTGCCGAAATTGTAAATAAAATAACAATTTTTGAGTTGATGTAACTAAACCAACTTAATTTTAAGAACGACTCGCGTTCAAGAATTCTTCGGTCTTTTATAATCTCTTCTGCACTTACGGTTAGTCCTAAAAATAGAGCTACAACAACAGCCATAAATAAGAATACCGGCAAATTTTTATTTTCGCCAAAAACGTATCCTGTAGGAGTAATGTATTTGGTAAAAAAACCCAAAATAAGTGCTAGTAAAGGAGCTTCCAATAAATTAATAAGTAAATATTGGGTGTTGGTTAATTTAGAAAGAATGTTCCGCATGCTAAACACCTTAAATTGCCGAAGAAAATCAGGAATCTTAAAATCTGAATCGGGTAAAATGTTATCGCTATGCTTGGGTTCAACTTTCTTTTCAATATTTTCTAAATACCTGTAATACCATGTTTCCGGAGATGTTTTCCGGATTTGCTTTTCTTTTCCGTACTCATTAATTTCTTTTTCCTCAACAATACGAAGTATTTGATCTGGATGGATAGTACCGCAGCAGGCGCATTCACTTTCAGCTGCATTTACAAGTGATGTTATGGTTTTAAAATATACAATCGCATCAACGGGGTTGCCCTGGTAAATTGGATATCCTCCTTTATCTAAAATCCATAGTTTATCGAACAGTTTAAATATATCAGATGATGGTTGGTGAATATTTGCAATAACCAATTTTCCTTTGTGGGCCTGCTGTTTTAGCAGGTTCATAACCTTTTCCGAATCCATTGATGATAGTCCTGAAGTTGGTTCATCAACAAAAAGAAGCTTAGGTTCGCGCATGAGCTCCAAACCAATGTTTAATCTTTTACGTTGTCCTCCACTAATGAATTTATTTAATGGGTTTCCTACCTGCAGGTTTCGGGCATCGTATAAATCAAGATCGATTAATACGGTATTAACTTTTTCAATGATTTGAGGTTCGGTAAAATCGCTGAAACAGAGTTTGGCATTGTAATATAGATTTTGAAAAACGGTAAGTTCTTCAAAAAGTAAATCGTCTTGTGGAACAACACCAATTAAACCTGTTAATGAGCTGCTTCTTGAGTGAACCGAGTGTTCGTTAATAGTAATTTTTCCCGATGTTGGGCTTAATTTGCCACATAACAAGTTTAGCAATGTTGATTTACCTACACCGCTTCCTCCCATTATGGCGATCATTTGTCCTGACTGCTCCGAGAAATTAAATTTTTGAATACCGTTTTTACTGTTTTTAAAATGAAATTCAACATCTTTACCACTGAATGTAAGTCTGTTTTCTTCTTCTTCAAGAATAAATTTTGATGAAATGTCGTAGTAATAAATGGAATCAATATTAGGGCCTTTAATTATTGAACCTTTGTTAAGAAAATAGGTCCGACGGGATTTAATTTTTTGGCCTTCAATATATAAATTTAGTTCACCAGAATATCTAAATATAAATGATTGTATCGACTGAATATAAAAAACGATAATTTGTCCATAGAGGTTTTCTTTATACAAGTGTTTGTACGGAATATTAACCTGTCCCTTTTTCTTTTTCATGATCCAGGCCAGATTATCAGACCACTCTCTTCGCTGATTATCGATAACAAGAACTTTATCGCTATCTAGTTTTTCTGGGTTGCTTTCGAAAATGAATGATCTGAAATTGTTAAATTCACTTTCCGACAGACTAAATGATTTGGAAACCGCTTTAATAAATTCAAACTCCTGTTCGGTTACCACATGATCTTCATAAACAAATTCTAGCAACTCAAGAAAAACGATAACACGTTCGTCTCGTAACAGGCCTTTTTTAATTTGGCTGCAAACATTCGAAATCTGGAAGGATATTAACGACTGGCTATCTTTTAAATCTTTTACGTCATCCTGATCAAGTTCTCTTTTATAAAATTCAAGGTAGTTATCGAATAATTTTAGATATTCCTCAATAAATTCCGGCGTTAAATATCGGTAAAGATATGCTTCAACAATTTTTCGTCCTTTGGCAGTAACTCCTTCGGGGTTAACATTTGCAACTATTGCAAAAAGGTGAATTAAGGCATTTAATATCGACTCGCTCATTTATATTTATTTGGAACAAAATTTAAGAAATTATTTAAACAATAAAAAAGCTCATGCGAAAATTCCACATGAGCTATTGTACAATTGGTATAAAAAATTATAAAATAATCTTATTTCTAACCTTGTTTGTTTGTTCAATGATAGCCATTAGTTGTGCTTGAGTAATACCTGTTTCAGAAACATTGTCGTAAACTTCTTTGATAGGTTTTAAGTCAGTTAAAATAGACTGTATACTTTCATGTTCTTTATGTGGTTTCAAAAGTTCAACTAATTCGTTCAACGAAGTTTTCTGATGCATAATAACTTTAACCAGTTCAGGATTATGATAAACAGTTTCGGAAATGTTGCATGATATGTACATTGCTTCAACCCATGTACCTGCAAGAACAAGTAACGATAAATCTTCTTTATTATTTTTTACAAGATATTCATAAGTGTCATAGAACGATTGAGTAATAAGTTCTACAAGTTTATCTTTATTATCAATGTTTGCTTCAACCTGATCAACAAAGTTTACTGAAAATGCCCCGGTTATGCCAAGTTCAACAACTAAATTTTCCGATGCATCCATGTAATTCATTACTTCTTGTTTCATGTTGTACGTACTTGCATAACTTAAATCGGCACTATAAACACCTAAATTAATTGCCTGATCTTTTTCTGTAAAATACTTGTCAACATTACTGGTTTCGTTTGCTAAACCGATAATATAGCTTGCTTCAATATCATTAATCATTTCGGTAACCTCAAACGCTGTAGGTAATGGATATACAACTTCTTCTACTTTCTTTTGTAACTCTTCTTTATTCAACTTACCATCTGATGATTTTTCATCAGTTGGTCCTCCTTTTTTACCACCTGAGCAATTCACAAGTGATACAATTAACATTCCTGATAATAAAACAGTTGTTGCTTTTCTGATGAAAGTTTTTAATGTTTTCATTGATAATTATTTTTTAATTCTTTGATTTTTAAATATTCCCCAAATTAAAGCGGTTATTTTACCGGTGTAATTTACAGTTTTTTTAGTTATTTTCAATTTCAAAATTAGAATAATTTTCGGTAACCAAAACCCCAAAGCTCGATTCTTTTTGCTAAATATCCAAAAAACAGAGTTGAAAAGAAGGTAATGGAACCATATACAACAGAAACCATTGCCATTTCATAATTGTTCAATAAAGTTTCGGCCACAAAAATACCAACAATGCTATTTTTTAATCCAACCTCAATACTAATGGTAAAATTGTTTTTACCTCCAAGGCGTAAGTTTTTTGCTAAAAGATAAACTACTAGCATTGATACAAAATTTAAAAGCAATGCCCAGGGAGCAATATTAATGAAGTTGTTTATGTTATTCCCGGAATTATTTTCATCAAAGAAAAGAATAACTATAAAAACAGATAGCAATATTGTTGGCAAAAGTATTCGCAAATACCTCTGTGCTTTTAAAGCAAACTGATAAAAGTAATGTCGAACAGACATGCCGATAAAGGTCGGGATAATAATAGTAAAGAAGATATTTATGATCGTATTCATCACATCAAGTTGAATACTTTTTTCTTCGCCAATAAATATAACCAATCCGAGGTTGACAATAAGAGGTAAGGTAACCAGGATAATTAGGCTGTTAATTGCAGTTAACGAAATGGAAAGGGCCAGATTTCCTTTTAAAATGAGTGTAATAACATTTGTTGCAGATCCTCCGGCACATGCTGTAATTAATATAAAACCAACTTTTATAAACGGATTAAGATCAATAAAGCTGAACAGTATAAATGCAACTGATGGAAGAATAAAAACCTGGCTAATTATCCCTGTAATTATGGGTTTAGGATATCTGATAACATTCGTAAAGTCTCTTTTTTCTAGCGACAAACCCATTCCCATCATTATAATTGCTAACGATAATGGTAATAGATATGTAGAAAAAAAATCCTGCATCTTTACGAAGTTAAATAACAATGGCAAAAATATAAAATAATCGTGTTATATAAACAAAAGAGGAATAGTGTTAAACTATTCCTCTTTAATTTATTTGATGTGTAAAATATTTATTTTTTGTAATTTTTATCTTTAATGGTACATCCTATAGCTTTCGTAAAATCAGGGTCTGGTTTTTCACCGTCCAATAAAGCATTTACTGCATTAGCGAGATATTTTTCGTCAACTTCTGATTCGTCTTTGTAATTATTGTCGATTGTTCCGATATACGAAACAACAAACGTATCGTCTTCTTTATTGAGTAAATAAACATGTGGAGTTCTTTTTGCTCCAAAATTTTTATATATTTCCTGTGTTTCATCGAACAAATAAGGGAAGGGAAATCCTTTTTCTTTAGCGCGTTCTATCATTTTATCAAATGAATCTTCGGGTTGCAAAGCAGGATCGTTTGGGTTAATGGCAATTACCGGATAACCTTTTTCTCTAAACATGTTATCGATTGCTATTATTCTATCTTCGTATGCTTTGGCATATGGACAATGATTGCAAGTAAAGATCACTATCGCACCGTTGGTTGCGTCTTCATAACTATACAGCGATATCATTTTCTGATCGATGTTTTCTAAAGTGAAGTCATCAACAGCATCACCAATAGTATACCCCTGAGCTTTTATTCCTGTTACAGCTAGTAAAGCTATAACAATAGTTAAAACTGATTTTTTCATAGTATTATTTTTTAGTTTTACATTTTATGGGATTTATAGAAATTTGTTAAGTTCTTTATCCAGATCTTCAAAATCAAAAGATTGTTCGTAGAATTTGCGGTTTCTTTTATTGTATATTAATGTTGCTGGAATAGCTCCCGACCAATCTTTATTAACTTTATTAATCCAGGAATTACTATCGGGATCATCCAAAATAACAATATCTGGTTTAAGGTTATGATTATGTTTAAAGGAGGAAATTCTCGACTGTATATTTTCCCCAAAATCAAGACTAACCAGTATTATTTTAACCTTCTCATTTGAATATTTTTCAAATAGCTGGTTAAAAGCAGGCATTTCCTTAACACACGGACGGCACCACGTTGCCCAGAAATTTACAACATAAACCGTATCATTCTGTTGGTTTAATAATGGTTCAAACTCATTAAATGTATAAACGGGAAAATCCTGCGCATGAATAGCAGAAAAGTTAATTAGCACAAAGAGGAAAAGTAATTTGATTTTCATAACTTTCACTTTGTTAATAAACATATTTATACCGAAAATGTTTTGATGAGTCTGAAGATCATTAAACTTTTCAAAAAACAGAATAGTCTAAGAATAGTCTAACTCATAAATACACTTATTATGAATAAAAAAGAGATTTGGTTTAAAGCCATGAGCGCTTTATTGCTGATTTTATTCTTATTGATTAGCTCTAAAAATTTTGCACAGGTTATACCTGCACCTGAAAGTCATTTTGGATTTACTCCGGGAACAGATCGTATGTTATTCAAATATGATGATTTGATTTCATACTTGCAGAAAGTAGAAAAAGTATCTCCAAAAATAAAACTAAAAGAGATTGGAACTTCCCCGCATGGAAAGCCTCTTTATGTGGCATTCATTTCGTCCGAAGATAATATCAAAAATCTCGATAAATTAAAGGCAATTAATAAAGAACTAGCACTGAATAATAATCTTACAAAAGAAAAAAGAGAGGAATATATTCGTGAAGGTAAGGCTTTTTTTCTTTTTACGTTATCGATGCACTCAAACGAGGTAGCACCTTCACAGGCATTGCCTTTAATAGCATATGAGTTCTTAACTACAGAGAATAAGGAAATAAAATCTTGGTTTGATAATGTGGTTTATATGGTAGTGCCGAATCATAATCCCGACGGAATGGATATGGTGGTTGATCACTATAATAAATACAAAGGAACAAAATATGAAGGTTCCTCGTTACCTGGATTATATCATAAATATGTCGGACATGATAACAACAGAGATTTTGTAGCCCTTACACAGAGTGATACAAGAGCTATTTCTGATTTGTATACAACGGAGTGGTTTCCGCAAATAATGGTTGAAAAACACCAGATGGGATTCGGAGGCCCTCGCTATTTTATTTCGCCACCTCATGATCCTATTGCTGAAAATATTGATGCTGGAATCTGGAACTGGATGAAAATTTTTGGATCGAATACCATTACTAAAATGACCGATGCTGGTCTAAAAGGGATTACACAGAATTATCTGTTTGATGATTACTGGCCGGGAGCGACAGAAACCTGTATTTGGAAAAATGTTATCGGGATGCTTACTGAAGGAGCAAGTGTTAAGTATGCAACTCCAATATATATTGAGCCTAACGAACTTGGAGCATATGGAAAAGGTATGAGCGAATATAAAAAGAGCATAAATATGCCTGAACCATGGGATGGCGGTTGGTGGCGATTGAGCGACCTCATGCAGTATGAAATAACATCTACCAAAGCTTATTTAGAAACAGCATCGATTTATAAAGAAGAGATTTTAACCTTTAGAAATGACATTTGTAAAAAAGAGGTTCAAAAAGGCTTGAATCAACCACCTTATTATTATGTGTTTCCTTTGAAGCAGCATGATCAGAGTGAGCTGGTTGAATTAGTGAATTTATTGGATAAACATGGTATTGCCGTTTTTTCGCTCAATGATGATATAAATTACAACAATACGCAATTTCATAAAGGTGATATTATTGTTCCATTAGCACAAGCATACAGGGCTTTTATTAAAGAAATATTAGAATCACAGGTTTTTCCGGCCAGGCATTACACTCCAGGCGGAAAGCTTATTGAGCCTTACGATATAACATCGTGGTCGTTACCTTTACATAAAGGAGTTACCGTTTATGAGATTAACGAAAATCAACAAAACTTTGATGGCAAATATACAGAGGTAGCTAAGCCATTTAATTTATTTTCAGAAGCGGAAGAGGATTACCATGCAGTTGTATTAACAGTTCAAAATAATAACAGCTATAAAGTTGTATTTAAGGCATTGGTTGAAGGAGTAAAAGTAGAGCAAATTGAAGAACTTTATCGTGTTAAAGGGAAAGAAATACCAGCAGGAAGCTTTATTATTTATAAATCGAAAGGATTTGAGAAAGTGAAAGATCAGTTAAATTTCTCTCCATTGTATATTAACGAAGAAGTGACTATAAAAAAAAGGAAGCTTGAACTACCAAGGATTGGCTTAATTGAATCGTACTTTCATGCTATGGATGCAGGTTGGACTCGATACGTGTTGGATTCATACAATATTCCATTTACATTATTGCGTCCCGAAGAGATAAAAGAAACAGATCTTAATAAGAATTTTGATGTTCTTATTATTCCTGATGAATCAAAATCAGTATTGATTGAGGGAATTTATAAATCTGAAAATCAGCAGTATTTTATGAAATATCCTCCGGAATATATGAAGGGCATGGAAAAGGAAGGACACGAAAACATTCTTAAGTTTGTAAATAACGGAGGTATTGCTATCGCATGGCGCGAAGCTACAGAGCTTTTTACAGGGATTCAGAAATATGCTAGTAATGATAAAATAAACGAAGAGTTTGAGCTGCCTGTAAAAGATATTTCAGACCAACTAGTGAAAAAAGGTTTTGCTTGTCCTGGCTCGTTGTTAAAAATTGAACTTAAAGAAAATCATCCGATAACTTATGGAATGCCGGCAGAAATTGGTGTTTTTCACAGAGAAGGACCCGTTTTCAGAACGTGGCAACCTTATTTTGATGTAGATCGCAGAGTGATTGCTACCTTCCCGGAAAAGAACATATTAATGAGTGGATATGCAGAAAACGAAGAAATAATTGGAAATAAATCGTCCATTGTATGGTTGCAAAAAGGTAAAGGACAAATTGTGTTGTTTAGCTTTAGTCCACAGTTCAGGGCATCTACCCCTGCAACTTATAAATTATTATTTAATTCGATCTTACTGTAAGCTTAAAAACTTAAATAAAAAGAGGTTAAAGTGTCACTTTAACCTCTTTTTTTCGTATATGCAGAATAAATTATATATTTATATAATGAAATTACGAATCTTAAAACGTAAACTGTTATCACTTCTGTTTTTGATTCCTCTGATGTCTTTGTCTCAGACAAACATTGATAGTCTTCAAAATTTACTTAATAAGACAAAGGGAGCAGACCGGCTTCCAATTCTAATTGATCTTTCGAAAGCACATAAAAGAGTATCACCGGAAAAGACTGTTACATATGCACTCGAAGCATTAAAGCTTGCCAAAGTAACAAACAATGAATTACAAATTGCTTCTGCTCTTGCACAGGCGGGCGACGGAAAGTTATTGCTTGGAACGTTAGATACTGCTGAGATATATTATCGCCAGGCATTTGAAATATATAAAGAGCAAGACTATTTTGAAGGATTATCTGAATCTTATCTGGATTTAGGAAATATCTGTTTTTTTAATGCATCGTACGATTCAGCAGCAATGTATTATGAGAAAGCGATTCGTGTCAAGTTGGATTTAGACGAAAATAAATCATTAGTTAGTCTTTATAATAATCTTGGAGCAGTATATAAAAAAACTGGACAAACAGATTTAGCCATAGAAGCGTTAGAAAACTCATTAGAAATAAGTAATGAGTTTAATACTAATGTTAGCAAGGGGTTGGCATTAATTAACCTGGCTAGTTTATATTTTAACCGGGGCGAGTTATTAAAAGCCATGAACTACAATTATGAAGCTTTGCAATTGGCCGAGGAAACCAATGATTTATATACTAAATCGAATGCGTTTACAAATTTAGGTAATATCTATTCCTTTATTGATGATTACGATAATGCTTTAAAATATCAAAAAATAGCACTGAATATTGATAGAAAACTTAAAGATTGGGAAGGTATCATTACAGCCCATAATAATATTGGTAATATTTATCTTAAGATGAGTAAGTTGGATAGCGCTGAATATTATTTTCTGGAAGCGTTAGAGCTGCATCGAATTAAGCATGTTAAGATTGATTTAGAAACTACCAATTATTATGTTGGAAAAGTTTATATGAACAAAAATAAGTATAATGAAGCTTTAGAATATTTCAACCAATCTTTAAAAGCAAGCACAGAACTAAATGATATCATCTTAACGATAGATAATCAGATTGCAATAGGTGAGATATATATAGATAAAGGAGATTTTATAACAGCTGAGAAATATTTACTTGAAGCAATGGATTTGGTTGAAAAAAATCCTTATAAAGATGAGTACAAAATCTATTTATTACTGTCAAAAATAAGTCAGAAAGAGAACGATGCTCCAAAAGCACTCACTTATCACATTAAATATTCTGTTTTAAAGGATTCGATAAATAGTGCTAAACGAGCTATTATGCTATCAGAATTAAAGTCATCTTATGAAATAACAAAACAGCAGGATAAAATTAATTTGTTATTAGAAAGTAGCACTTTACAAAAGGAAAAAATTCAAAAGCAAAAAGTTTTTCGAAATATTTTAATTGCTGGCTCTTCAATAATTCTTATTCTACTTATTTTTCAAATCATTAATTTTAGGAATAAGAAAAAAGCTAACCGGATACTTAAAAAACAGAACGATCAGATTCAAAAACAGAATATTGAAATAAAACAAAAAACAGAATATTTGAGTCAGGTAAATAAGGAGTTGGAAAAACTGTCTATTGCTGCAAGTCAAACAGATAATGCTATTTTGATTGCAAATTCAAAAGGTGAAGTAGAGTGGCTAAACGAAGGATATACCAGGTTGTACGGATATACCTGGGAAGAGTTTAAAAAGGAAAAAGGAACAAATATATTAAAGACTAGCTCTTATGCTGATATTAAAGAGGTGTTTCAACATGCAATATCAGAAAAAAAGTCGCAAATGTATGAAGCCGAATTTACTTCAAAAGATGGAAAAGCATATCATATCCACACCACACTAACACCTATCTTAAACAACCAAAATGAGGTTATTCGGATCATTGCTATCGATTCTGATATTACTCAACTTAAAAAAGTTGAGAAAGAGTTAAAGCAACTATTGGTTACGAAAGATAAATTCTTTTCAATTATAGCACATGATTTAAAAAATCCTTTTAATTCGCTCATGGGATTAGCTCAACTTTTGGTATATGGATACGACCGATTAACACCTGAAAAGGTAAAGTACTTTCATAGTAACCTATATCAAATATCTAAAAATGGTTATGAGTTATTGATTAACTTACTCGAATGGTCAAGATCACAAATGGGAACTATCCAGTTTAAACCCGTTGAGATAAGTTTAGCTGCTTTAGTAGAAGAGACTTTTTCATTATATAACGGGAAGGCTTCCCAGAAGGAGATTAATCTCACAAATTCTGTTGATGAGAAATCTTTTGTGGTAGCCGATCAGAATATGTTAAAGACTATTTTAAGAAACCTGGTTTCAAATGCGCTTAAGTTTACTGAGCGAGGGGGTGCAATTGAAATTACCGAAATTAATAAAGATGATTTTAAGGAAATAACAGTAAGAGACACAGGTATAGGGATAGCACCTGATACGATTAATAAACTATTCAAACTTGATGAAAACTATACCTCCGAAGGAACAGAGGATGAAACAGGAACCGGTCTGGGTTTAATACTTTGTCAAGAGTTTGTTGAAAAACATGGAGGCAAAATTCGGGTGGAAAGTAAAGTCGGATTTGGGTCGAAGTTTATTTTTACTATTCCACTAAAAAAATAAAAACCCTCGAAAGTCGAGGGCTAACCCTTTTGCAATTGTGAAAATTTACTTGTTGATAGCATACAAATAACCCTAAATTATTTCTTGCACGGGTTTACATTCTATAAAAAGAATCGTTTAAAAAAGAGGCGGAAGAATACATTCGAAAATCAGGTTCATCACATTTAAATCTCGGCTTAATTCTAGAGGCATATAATTAAAAACCTAATTTTGAATTACTCCTCCGCCTTATATATTGCTCTTGTTAGTATGATTAACTTCATAATATCTACCCTATATTCTTAAACTTTTTCTTGTTGTAAATGTTAGTAATAAAAACTTTTGAATTATGGCATTTACATTACAAATAGGAGAAAAAGCGCCCGGTTTTAATCTACCTGCAACCGATGGAAAAACGTATAAACTTTCTGACTTTAACGAAGATATTTTAGTTGTATTTTTTACATGCAATCACTGTCCGTATGTTATTGGGTCCGATGAACAAACCAGAAAAACAGTGGAAAAATACACTCCACAAGGAGTTCGATTTGTGGCAATAAATTCAAATAGTAAAAACACCTATATTGAAGATAGCTTTGAACATATGGTGAAAAGAATGGATGAACACAATTTCCCCTGGTTGTATTTATATGACGAAAACCAAAACGTAGCTAAAGCTTATGGAGCTTTACGTACACCACATTTTTATGTATTTAACAAATCGAGAGAATTAATTTATACAGGAAGAGCTGTAGATAATCCAAAGGATACATCAACGGCAACGGTTAACGATCTTGAAAATGCTTTGGATGAACATTTAGCAGGTAAAGATATTAATGTTCCGGTTACGAATCCAATTGGATGCAATGTAAAATGGGACGGAAAGGATAAACATTGGATGCCTGCAGATGCTTGTGATTTAATATAAATATGAAAGCCACCTTAATTTAAGTGTGGCTTTTCTTTTTCTTGCTGTTTATCAATATAATGATCAATCCTTGAAAGATCATCAACAATTTCAATTTTGTCAATTTTATCGTTTAAAAAAGAGTAATAAACTTCAACAAAAAAATCGTTTAAACTATAAAGATTTAATAGCTGATTTCCTTGTTTTATTTGTGTTAAATGTTTTCCGTTATTAATTAACTCTAAACCCTGCTCAGCAAGTGTTAGTGCATTAAAATCTTCTTTTGTCATGATAAACCTCCCTATCGTTTCATTTTTATAACAAAAAACTAAACAAAAAGGTTTGCAGGTTTACATTTTTATTCCTTCCAGAGCAGAAATAATTTTACAGGCTTCTTCTGATTTATCAGAACAATTAGTTCGATATTTTATAGGGTACATCTAGAAAATGAACTAAGAAAAGAGGGTAAATACTTAAATTTACCCTCTTTGCAAAATGAATAAAACAAACCAACTTTATTTGTTTTTAGGCTTCATGATAATCTCAACCTTTGAAGCATCTTCTAAAAGCTCATGCGCTTTATTAATAATATCTTGTTTGTTTACGTTTTCAGTATATTGTATGAATTCGTCTTTGGTCATCAGAACTTCGTTTTTTACGGCATAATCGTATACCTTATCATACCAGTAATTCAGTTTTTCTGCACTTTCTGTTCTTTCTTTTATTAAATTCTTTTTTACGTCACTTAAAATATCATCAGAGATGTTACCTGCAATCAATTGTTGAATTTCATTTAACGCTATGCTTTTCAGTTTATCAGCTTTCTCATCATCACAGTCGAACCTAAGTGTTAATCGGGATTCCTGATATGGATTCTCTTTTAAACTTGTTTTTACACTAACTCCGTAAGTTCCTCCTTCTTTTTCGCGTATTTCTTCCATATAACGTTTATTTAAAATCTGCCCAATAATATATAGTGAGATTCTGTTTTCTTCGGAGTATGGTATTCTTTTATGATAGTTAACATACACAGTAGCTTTAGGTGTAGTCATATCCACCTCAAAATGGTTTACAAAATCTTCATTAGGTGTTCTAATTCCATGATCAGTATATGATTCTTTAATATCGGTTGTTTTTAATGATGCGATATACTTTTCAATGTACTGATAAAGGCTTTCTTCGTTATAATCGCCTGCAATTATAAATACAAAATCTCCAGGATTCTGAAAACGTTGTAAATAAATATTTTTAATTTCCTCATAATCAATTTGATCTACAATTGACTCGCTAAAGAGTTTAATTCTTGGATGATAACTGTTCATAGCCATACTTACCGAATCATCAAACGATCTGTCAATATCATTCGAGATATTCGCTACAAATGCCTTGTAACGCTTTTTTAAGGCATCAAAAGCTTGTTGATCAAAACGTGGATTAGTAAAGTATAAGTATGCTAATTGAAACATGGTTTCGAGATCTTGAGGAGAGGCAGAACCAGACAAACGCTCTATTAATCTGCCTAATTCGGGTCTCATGGAAACTATTTTTCCTGATAATGCTTTTTTTAATTCCATGGTTGAAAATTCGCCAACTCCATATGCTTGCATAAATCCTTTAAACAGCATATAATTCGGAATCTGATCCTCTGGTAGTTTTGATGCACCGCCCCAACTCTGAGCTGTAAATAGTATCTTCTCTTTCTCGATATCTGTTTTAAGTGCATACACTTTAATACCGTTACTTAATGTATACTCTGTTGCCCCTATATCGTGAATGAATTTAACAGAGCTAATACTACCATTTGTAATATCGTGCGGAATTAAAGCTTTTTCTGTATATGTATCTTGATATGGTTCAAGTTTTTTTGTCTTTACATTATCAATAACATTTAAGATATCTTCTTTTCCAGGATATTTTATATCATCTGATTCAGGCCCGGTAACCGCAATTAAAATATTCTTTTCTGTAAAGAAATGCTGAGCCCATTTATTTACCTCCTCAACTGTAATATCAGGAACAACCTGTTTTACATTATTGTATTTAAATTCAATTCCGGGTGCAGGTTCATTCGTTAAAAAATGATACTGTATTCTTGCAGCATACTGATCATTTCTTATTTTATCCCTTTTTTTGTAACTATTTTCATAAGATCTTAACAGATTTTCTTTTGCTCTGTTAATTTCTGTTTCAGTTACTCCAAAGTCTCTTGTATTCTCAATTATTTCACAAACATCCTCCAAAGCTTTTTCCCAGTTATTGTCTTTATAGCTGACAATAATAGACGCCTTATTTTTAACACGGTAGAGTGATGACATCCATGCCCGGGCCATAATGAAATTTGGGTTCTTTTGTTGTAATCTTTCTTCTATTCTTTCTTTTACAATAGTCTCGTAGATTGATTTTGAATATGTATCTCTCAAATAATTAAGATCTTTTTTAGAATCATCAATTTTATCGTACTTAAACTGTATATTAATAAGATTAGCAGTAGCTTCTTTATCTGTAGCTAAAACATATCTTGGTTTATCATTGTCAGGGATATCATAGAATTCTTTTTTTGCAGGTCTTTTTGTTGCCTTTAATTGTGAAAACAATTTATGCACTTCATTTTCAATTTTATCGACATTAATGTCTCCAACAATTATAATTGCCTGTAGGTCGGGGCGGTACCACTTTTTATAAAATTTACGAAGTGTTTTATAGTCGAAATTTTTAATAATATCTAAATCACCTATTACATCACGTTCAGCAAACTTACTATCATAATATAATGCACTTTTTTTCTCTGAGATGCGAAAGCGTGAATTTCTTCGAGTACGCCATTCTTCAATAATAACACCTCTCTCTGCATCAATTTCTTCTTTAGTTAGTAAAAGGTTTTGAGACCAGTCGTTTAAAATTAATAAACAAGAATCTATTAAGTTAGAATTATGTGTTGGAACATTACTAATATTATATACGGTTTCATTTCGACTGGTATATGCATTAATGTTTCTTCCAAACTTAACACCATTTTTTTCAAGGTAATTAATAATTCCCTTTTCAGGAAAGTTTTTGGTACCGTTAAAAGCCATATGCTCTAAAAAATGAGCTAAACCATTTTGATTATCTTCTTCTTGAATTGCTCCAACATTATGCACAATATAAAAGCTGGCGCGGTCTTTTGGTTCTTCATTATGTAATATGTAATAGGTAAGTCCATTTTCTAAAACACCGGTGCGAATAGCACTGTTCAGTGGTACTTTTTGATCTGACTCCTGTCCAAAAAGTATGGTAACGTTTATGAGTAATATGAGTAATAATTTATATCTATGCATTATTCTGTTTTTTATAAAATTTATTCTTGAACTTTTAATAAACTCAAATAGAATTCTACAAGTTCTTTTTCTTTTAGCATTCCTAACCATTGTAGGGCAGCATCAAGGGTGCTAACAATTTTGATATCCAGAGGTAGTTTTTTGTTGAGCAAATCAAATAAAGTTGCAATTACTACCTGATGAGGAGTTTTAGTTAAATAGGCTGCATTTCTTTTTCCAACAAATAACTCATTATTGCTTAAGATTTTAATATACAGTTTAATATCTTTCTCATTAAGTAAAAATTCAGCATCTCGCGAATCGTCAATAATATTAAAATCAGGACAAAAATGAGGATCTTTGCTTTCTAAATACTTAAGCTTAATAATTTCATCAAGATTAATAGTACCTGAAAAATATTCTATTATTAGTTTTTTTTCAGGCACTATTTTAAAATTTGTATAACAGCGCATACTGCTGGATTTAACTAATACCTATAAATGGTTTTCAATAATAAACTATTTTGCCAGTTCCAACTCACTCATAATGTTTTGAGCATTGGCAAATTTGTCGACCACAAAAAGGACAAATCGGATATCTACACAAACCGTTTTATTAAAGTAGGGATGAAAATAAACACCTCCAGCCATTGATTCCCAATTGCCATCAAATGCTACGCCAATAAGTTCTCCTTTTCCATTTAATACAGGGCTTCCGGAGCTTCCACCTGTAATATCATTGTTGGTGAGGAAATCAACCACCAGGTTGCCGTTTTCATCAGAATATTGCCCGAAATCGTTAGATTTAACTAAATCTTTAAAATCGTTGTCGATAATAAACTCGGGATCTTCTATGTTTTCTTTCTCAAGATAACCATCTATAGTGGTATAGTAATCATAATCAACGGCATCTCTTGGAGAATAACCTCCAACCGTACCGTAAGATAATCGCATAGTCGAATTTGCATCAGGATACATACCTTTACCTTTATTCATTTCCAGTAATCCTTCAATAAATAATTTTTGTTGCTTTCTTATTTCAGCCTGATATGGTCTGTGTTCTTCTCTTAATTTAAATATGATTTCTAATGTAGGTTGTACAACCTTATATGCCGGATCGTTCTGTAACTTTTCAATTGAAGGATCGGATAAAAACTTTTCGAAATTATCTGCTGTAGAAAACATTGAATTTGCATATACATAATCAGCATACTTTTCATAATCGTTGTTAAACCGCTTTAATTCGTTTCGAAGAGTTTCCGATACATGAGCTGGATCTACATTTTCAATATAAAGCTTTATACCTGCAGCAAATAGCTTTTTATCCGTTTCAAAATGGTAATCCTTAAAGAAATCTTTAGCTGCTTTTCGATTCAATTTGATTTTTTTCTCAAGACTCTTTTTGGAAGGATTCTTTTCTAAGGTTGATTCCCAACCTTTGCCACGTAAAGAAAATTGTAACATATCTGAACCTTTTACAAAACCCTCCTGGTAATACTTTTCCGTTTTTTCGTAGTTAGCTTTCTTTGCATATAATGTTTTAAGTTGTTCTAATACTGAGCCATATTTTTTTTCTCTCGAATTTTTATTTGAATACCACTCTTTGAAATCATTTTCGGTTTTTCTTTTTAAGTTAAGAACATCGTAGGCTTTTACATACTTATTTTCACCAATGGCATATTTGTAATAGTTTGCACTATTAAAATATTTAGATGAATATTGAATTTGTACTTTATGATCCTTATTCATAGCCTCTTTCATAATACCTAATTTTTTCTCGCGAACAGCAATTTGAGCAGGATTTAAGATATTAATTAATTCTTCTAAACCATATGAACTTAAATAACGATCGATAGAATAGGGATAGCCTAATGTCATGGCATAATCGCCATCGTTAACACCTTTTAAGGATATTTTTAAGAAATTTTTAGGTTCTAATGGAACATTATCTTCTGAATACTCTGCTGGTTTACCATCTTTTGAAGCATATGCCCGATAAAAAGCAAAATCACCTTTGTGTTGCGGCCACATCCAATTATCTGTTTCCCCTCCAAAATAACCAATAGATAATGGTGGTACTCCAACTAATCGAACATCTTTGTAAATTGTATAATAAAATAAGAAATATTGGTTTCCTCCATACATTGATGCAACCGATGTTTCGTAACCGCTTTCTTTATTCATTTCTCTTTCAATATCGTGATAAATTCGTCTCATCATGAAAGAGTTATCGCGTCCTGCCTTTGTTTCTTCTTTTATTAGTTTTTGCACTTTTTTAGTTATGTCCTCTACTTTATAAAGCACAGAAATGGTTTTCCCTTTAATTGGAATTTCTTCTTCCATACTTTTTGCCCAGAAACCATTGTTCAAATAATCCTGTTCAAGTGAACTTATTTCCTGCACATCATCGTGTGCACAATGATGATTTGTTAGGATTAAACCCTTATTAGAAACAAATTCTCCGGTACACATTCCATAATTTATTGCTACCACAGCATCTTTCAGGCTTGAATTATTTACATCATAGATCTGTTCAGGGGTTAATTCCAAGCCTTTTTCATAAAGCTTTTCTATATTCATCTGGCCAAGCATATTTATCAGCCACATTCCTTCATCTGCTCTGGCTGTAAAACCAATCAGAAGGATATTAATTAGTACAATTGAAATATGTTTTTTCATACTGATGTTTATTTATTTATAATTGTTAATTCATTTATAATATTTTGAGCGTTTGCAAATTTATCAATAATAAATAGTACATACCTTATATCAACATTTATACACTTTTGCTTCTCGGGAATAAAAGCAATATCGCCACTCATAGCTTCCCAGTTTCCATCGAACGCTAATCCAATTATTTCTCCTTTAGCATTTAATACTGAGCTGCCAGAATTACCTCCTGTAATATCATGATTGGTAAGAAAGCAAGTGTTTAATACACCCGACGCATCATAATCACCATAATCCTTTGATTGATATAATGATTTTAATTTTTTAGGAATATGATATATCACACTATCAGAATTGTTTTTCTCAATAACACCTTCGAAGGTGGTTTGATAGTTATACTTAACAGCATCTTTTGCTATATATCCACCTACGTTACCATAAGTTAACCTCATCGTTGAGTTTGCATCGGGGTAATATAATTTGTCAGGATTCATTTCTAGTAATCCTTTCACAAAAGTCTTATTTGCTGTATGTATAACTTTTTCATATTTACTCTCTTCCTGGTTTAAAGAAATAGCCTTGGACATTAGTGGATATGCTATGTTTATTGAAACGTCGCTAATGTCTGAATCAATCGTAAGATTTTTTAGATATGATTTTACTTTTGATAAATCGGAAAAGATAGTTTGAGAATATACATCATCAGCAAGCTGCTTCATGTCCCAGTTATAATCTTTGGCTATTGAAGTAAATTCTTCAGGCAAAGTACTTCGATCAACATGATTAACAAAATGTTGTAACAATACAATAAAAATTTGTTTATCGACATGTACGTCATAATCTTTATATAAAGATTCATAAGTAGCAATAAGCTGATCAATATTTTTTTCAAGCTTGTTTTTATCTAATTTATTATCTTCTAATGCCTTTTTTAGTCGTTTCATTCGCATAGAGAACTTAATAATTTCAGGTCCCATCAGTACAGCTTCGTTGTAATATTTTACCGTCTGAGTTAATTTGGCTTTGTTTTTATATGCCTCTTGAATTATATTTAAAACATTGCCATATGTTTCATTCAGATTATTATCAGAATTTGCCCATGTTTGGAATTCCTTTTCAAGTTCTCTTTTATCGTCAATCGTATTGTACCTTATTAGGCACTCTCTCTGACCCATATCATATTTCCAATAATTGCTAAGACCTGAAAATTTTGAAGCATATTTAATTTTAATTTGGTTACTTTCAGCCATTGCCTTGCGCATAACATCAAGTTTTTTGTTACGCATTTCAATACTTATAGGTGTACTGATGTTTATAATTTCGTCAATGGCATACGAAGTAATGTATCTTTTTGTTTTACCAGGAAACCCCATAATAAAGCTAAAATCGCCTTCACTAATTCCTGAGGCGTTAATCTTTAAATGTTTTTTGGATTTTAAGGGTACATTTTCTTCTGAGTATTCAGCAGGAGATCCATCCGGAGCAGTATATACTCTAAAGAATGTAAAGTCGGCAGTATGACGCGGCCATTCCCAATTATCAGTTTCGCCGCCAAAATTTCCTATATCGGAAGGAGGTGCAGCGACTAACCTAACATCTTTATATGTTTCGTAAATAAAAAGATAATAACCATTGCCATTATATACTGAATGAACTTCGGCATTATAATGTGTACCTTTAACAGCTTCTCGGGCCATAAGTCTTCTTATACGCATCATATTAGGGTGTTTTGCCCCATTTTTTAACTGTTTTGTTTTTAATTTATTTACCTCGTCAGTAACATCTTTTACGTCAATAAGGAATGAAACAGATTTACCGGGATTAGGTAACTCTTCATTATAGTTTTTTGCCCAGAAACCATCTCTTAAATAATCGTGTTCAACAGAGCTATGCTCCTGGATTTCAGAATACCCACAATGATGATTGGTTAATAACAACCCATTAGAAGAAACTACTGTTCCTGTGCAAGAACCACCATCTAAGGCTACAATAGCATCTTTTAAACTCAGTTGATCTAAACTAAAGAGTTCTTCAAGTTCAAGTTCAATTCCTTTATCCTTAATGCTTTTATAGTTTATTTCATTTAAAAGAGATACCAGCCACATTCCCTCATCTGCTACAACTCTTGTAAATAGTACAATAGTTACTAAAAATGATAAACTAATTATTTTAAGAGTTCTTTTCATAATGTTAATTTTGTAAGTACCTGCAGCATTACTGCAGGTACTTGTATAATTTAATTAGCGGGGTTTTTAGTTTGGATATATTTAAATGGATTTGCAAAATTTTGAACTTTACCCGTTCGGAAATGAATTTCTAATGAATCAGCATTCATCATTTCCACAATCTTATCTTCATTGGTTACACTCTTAACATAATCAATTTGTAAGTACGGATTTTCATTAACCAAATTAGAATGTATTGCCACAACACCTGTATCTTGCATTGATAAATGATTTTGCATATATGCTACCCAAGAAGTAGATTTATCCATAAATTCGAATTCAACTGTATAGATGCCAATTTCATCATTCAAATAACGATCTCTGTTGTTGAATATTTTGAAATATTCTGCATACATTATCTTTTTAAACTCAGTAGTATTTATAATCTGATCCATTTTTTCTATTCCCCGAACCTCAAAATTTAGCGGAACCGTCTTCTCAATATCGCTTATTGAGTAAGTTAATGTCTCGCTTTCAATGTGCTCTTTTAACTCTTCGAGATTAACATTTTTCGTAGCACTGAAATAGATATGTGTTTCAACAGGTTCGCCCCATTTCGTATCAAAACCATAAACATCACCATATTGCATTAATAGTTGTTTTAGATAATATGCATCAAACTGATCGAAGAAACCTAATAATCCAACTTTTATTACCTGAATTTGCTCATTGGTATCAGGATTTACGATGGTTACTTTTGATGTAGAGAATAACTTTTCCGTTATCTTATCGTGATTAATGATTTTTGGATCATAAAATAATTTGATAGAATGATCGTCGGCATATGCCTCTATTCCATAAATTCCTTTCACTTCTCGCATTTGGCGGGCAAAAGCCATTGCACTGCCGTAGCATTTAATATTTTTAATACCGGCACGCTTATAAACTTTAGTGTTTTCAAGTTTTGCTTCATCTACCCAACGCAGATCGATAGTAGCAACTCTGAACGTAGAGCCGATATAAATACCAACAACAACAAGAATAACAACTAATGTAGCAGGTAACCATTTAATGTTTGATTTATTATTAATAGTGATAGCACCTTCTTTTGAGCAAGAATTTATACATTCACCACACAAGTTACAGTCAATATGATGAACTTTTTCTAATTCGGCAACCGGAATACCTTGAGGACATGATTTTGTGCAAATAGTACAATTATTACAAATATCATCGTTACGTGTTATTTTTAAGAATGGGAATATTTTACTTTCCATTCTGGTTATTTCAAGAATGTATGCCAAGCCGGTAATAATCGCCAATGGCCATACATAAGAAATTTCCAATGAGAATCCTAAAATTAACAAGATATAGATACCCATTACTCCCGCAAAAAGAATAAAAAATCTAAAAATATTAGATATAGCTCCTAGTGGGCACAAATATTTACACCAAAACAAGCGAAATAATACTGAACCACCTACCAAAATAATAATTGATAAAATTGCCATCCATACAGTAACATCGACATTAAATAATGTAAATGTTGCAAAGAACGGATCATAGTTTTTACAGAATAATTCACTAGAACCTAATGTAAAGTAAAAGGTTACAAACAAAAGAACATACTTCAACAAACGTAATACTTTATCTGTTGTTCCTGTTATTTCTCTTCGTATTTTAAACTTAGTTCCAATTTTTCCTAACCACTCAGAAAATGTACCCAAAGGACAAATATAACCACAGAATAATTTGCTAAACAGCACAACGCCAACTAACAATACTACACCCATAACAATTTGTGCACTGGTCATTGAGCAAGCAAGAGATCCTCGCACAAAAAGACTTGATAATGCCTGTAAACCACCAAAAGGACAATATGCCTCGAAATCGGGAGTATACGCTTCGTCTATTCCCCAGCGCACCAGCATGTAGCCTAGTAATAGAAGAATAATTCCTTGTAAAGTAAACCGTAAACGGTTTTTGATTTTAGTTTTTTTCATGATACCTTATTTATTGTTTATTTATAATTTCTTTTTAATTTGGGTGTTATTTCCCCAGAGGCAAAACATTGAATTTGCCTTAAAGTGTTGAATATAAGATTATTGGATTATTTTAGTTTAGTGTTGTATTATGATCTGTCTTGTTTTATGATTATATTTAGAATTAATTTGTACCAGATAAACTCCTGAAGGTATGTTACTCAAATTTATTTTGTTTTCAGGTGTGTCCGATCTATATACTATTCCGCCAATAATATTATAAATGCAAATATTTTCGATTGGATCGGCATAGTCGTTACTCTCTACACAAAGATATTGATTAGCTGGGACCGGATATATATTAATATGTGAGTTGCTTTTTATGGCATCGCTTATTCCTGTAGTTTCATTATCTTCAGGATCTGCCATTAAAGCAATCCATATATTTTTCTTATCATCAACATTACTATATGTTTCATTATTAAAAAACGTACCATCACCTTTATAATGTCCTAACAGAACAATGCTATCATTTGAAGTTACTTCCATTGAATAGATATATCCGGAAAAAGCAGTAGTTGATGTTTGTTTTATCCATTCAAATGCTCCTTCGTTATTATACTTAATAAGCAAAGCCTCATTTCCATCTTCACAAGTAAATGTTTCACCATTAAATGTGGTTTGCGGATCGGTAAAGTATGCTGCAACATATATGCTTCCACTAGAGTTAACTACCATATCATATGCACCTTCATTCGAATTTCCGCCTTGTGCATCAAACCAGAGTAAATTACCATCGGCTGAATATTTACAAACGTAATAGTCAAATTTATTCACTGCAGTTACCTTTTCATAGTTACCATCTAAACTTTCCAGTTTTAGTTCACCTTGAAACAGCCCGCCACAATAAACATTATTCTCATTATCAGTTTCAACAGCATATCCCATCATAAAAGAGGCACTTCCCTGTCTGTTTCCCCAAACTAAGCTGCCATCGTTACCGTTGAGTTTAACCAGATAGTTATCTTGTGATGTGTTAGATTGTTTTAAAGGATAAATAGTACTGTTCTCAACATTCTTTATAATTACACTTCCTTTTGCTTCTAATATTGCATTTACATTTCCCTCACTATCAATATCAAAAGCCCGGCAGGTTCCACTAGTGCAATTTACCTTGTTAAGCCAATTTAGTTCTCCATCTAAAGTTAAACTAGCAATTATAGGATTATAATTTGCTTGTGTATTTGCATCATCAGGTGTAAAGGTGTTACCTAAGATATCCAAACTTATTTTATAAGAACCCACAATTACTAACTGATTATTGTGAATATTCATTTCTTCGATAACATCACCACCTAATCCTGCAAAAACCTTTACCCATTGTAAAGTGCCTTCAGCGTTATATTTGGCAATATAAATATCAGTCACATTTTCATTTGCTTCGTTTTCTGCAACAAACATCTGATCTCCGAAGAAAATGGTGTCATTAAATGTTCCGCCTGCATAAACATTATTATTTTTATCAGTAGCCACGGCTTTCCCAAAGGCAGAATGGTTTTTATCTCCTCCAGCGTTGGTAGCCCACAACACATCTCCGTTTTTATCAGTTTTAATTAAGTACATATCCCTACTACCAGTACATTCAAGGCTGTTTTCTCCCCAATCGATTTTCTCACTAAATGATCCTGTGAATAGGAAGTTTCCATTAGCATCCACAGCACATTTGTGGCCTTCGTCATCGCCACTACTCCCGAATGTTTTAACCCACTCGAAAGTTTGTGCTGATATATCAAACGATATAATAGTTAATAGTATAAGTAAAAGTTTTTTCATATATAATTGATTTAGTTAACTAAAATAATAATCCAATTTTAAGCATAACAGATGTTTGACTAGCATCTTTAAAATAATCTGAATTTAAAACTTCTAGTCTACCTGCATAACAAGTAATATAATAGTTTGTACAATCATTTAAGAAACCATAATAAGTGACTCCCACATTACTGGCAAGATAATCAGCAACCAAATATTCATAATTATGTACCACGAACGGCTGCGTTATATCTGTTTCGATTTCAATAAATTCCGATTCAGGCTCAATGTTTAATTCTGAATTAAGATTCTGTGAATAATTAATTCGGATATTAGCTGAAAACTTCTTGTCAAACATTAAAAATGCCTTATCGTATTCAGTCGCAAAGTTGATTTTTTCAATGGTTTGTATTGCATAAAATATATTCGCGTATTCTGTATTTTGATATTTTGCATTGATTAGAAATTTTCCGGCTCGCGATTGATTTAGCATATTAGTATATAACTCATAAACAGCATCAACATACATTTTGGTAGTTTTCATTTCAACTTGTGCAGTACTTAAATTGTACATCTTTCCATCGTCGTATCTGGCATTTAACTTAGCATAATGCAGCGTATTTGTTTTTTTCAGGCTAATAGCGCTATAGAATTGGTATTCTTCGCGAGAATATTTATAATCTTCTTCAGCCACAGAATATAAGATTCCGTTAACCGGATCCTCATAACTTTTATAGGGATATAAAATACCCTTTTCAGTGTTTAATTTATAAGTAAGCTCTGAAATATAGTTTACTTTATTTCCGGTGTAACCATACTGCAAAGCCAAACCATTGTTCCACTGATCTATTCTATATTCTATACTTGATTTTGTAACAGGTTTTTCTTTCAGGGCGAGTCCCATAATCTTGTACATTAATGATCCACCAACACCATATTTGTTCATAATAGCAATGTCCTGACGATAATCTTCATAGATATACGTTAATCCAATGTTTGATTTACCTGATATCTCAAAAATTACGGATGGTCTAAGTCGCAGATCCTTAATTGTAGATTTTGGTCTTGGATCATTATCTCTACCTCCGGTTGATACGTTGTAATCAACGCCTAATCCTAATCTTAAAACATTCCATATAGGGGTAGATGCTGCCAGCATATTAAGTTTATAATGATCTTTTTTCCAGTCACCGCCAACCGAATCAGCCAGAATAAAGGGGCAATCCCTTTCGGTATCCATCATTGAAGACCATTCAATATTATCTTCATCTGATCGGTGAAAAGAAAAACCTCCTTGGAGATAAATGTTATCTAATGCCTTATAGCCGTAGGCATCCATACCATATGCTAATTTTTCCGATGGGTAAAAGGTAGCTTTATAATCCGATTCATTATAAATACCCTCAAAAACAACGTGTCCGTAGTTTTGTACCGGATTTACACCTAAACCTGTTGCATTTTGACTATTTAACCAAAGATTATTTCTTAGTCTGCTATTTTCAGTTATTTTATTTGATAATAATTGTATCGAGTCTTTCTCATTTTGAGCGGATATAGTAAAACAAGTACAACTCATAATATATATCAAAATCAAACTCCGGCTAATATTTTTTCCTATCATTTTCATATCTCTGATTCTTTAACTATTCAAATCTGTAAGGTGTTGGAAAAGAAACGACTTCAAAGTCTTCACTCGAATTATTAGTATCTTGTAAAATAATTCTTCCATTAATGTTATCTTCTACTTTTCTTCTGCAACTTTCTAAATTGAAAATGCCATTGCAATAAGTAAAACCTGCATCAATCGATTCTGGTAATCTTTTGTAACCTCCGGAATTTGCATATGCCAATGACTCAAAACCATCCAACACATCACTAGAATTTATTCTCATTATTGTATATCCCTGGGTATTGTTAGGTTCAGGAATAACATCGAGGTTATCAAGTTCATTGGATTTAAATAATACTATTGCGGGTCCATAACTATGTAAAATCCAGTCGTGTGTGTTTGGTCTGTTGGCAAATATTTCGATCATGTTTGGTACTTCAACAACGTCGATATCACGTTGAACATCTCTTAATAAAAATGTTTCCCAACTGGCATCAGATAAATCTATACTATTAGGGTTTCCATTTGAGTCATCGCGGTGATTAATGCCATCCTGAGCTATTACAATGCTCTCTCCAGGCATTATTGGATGTTGTTTGCCGGTTCCGGGAACCATCCATGCATAAGTTAAGTATACATGATCAGGATCAACACTAAATTCTGTAGGACTGGATTCTGTTGCTCCATTTGCCCCATAAACAGTTGCTATACACAAGCTATCAGCAAATAACACTTTATTGGTATTATTATAGATCTCTACAAAGTGATCTGCGTAGTAGGCTCTGTCGTTAGGTGTAGTTGAACCAGTATAATAAACTTCTTTTATTAAATAATCTCCGGGTAACGACGATTTCAGATTTACTTTTCCAAGGTCAACATCTTCAAAAAGAAATAGGTCTTCCATTGTAACATTTAAGTTTACTAATCTCCCATCGTTAATATCTTCCTGATCAATAATGTTTTCGCCATATCCCGATGCTTCCAGTGAAGGTATCTTTTTCCCAAATGAAAGTCTATATCCTCCTTTTTTTACATTATCGAAATATACTTTTCCGTCATCTGAAGATTGTTTAGTAACACTTAACCCATTTTCAAGATTAATTAGACGAACATTTACATCTCCTGCTTTGTCCACATTATAATGTGTTGGATAATTCACCTGAACTTCAACAGTGAATAATTCTGCATCATTCTCGTAGATGCTATCTTCACAGGATATCATCAGAGATAATACAAAGGCCAGATATATAAGCTTTATGTTAACTTTCATATTTTTATAATTTAAAATTTATTTCTGCTCCAAAAAATAAAGACGAGTTCAGTTTTTCAATTTTGCCTGTTTTATAATTTTTATATTTTGGATGATTCATAAACATATTATTAGCGTAGAAAGAAAAACTCATGTCGTTTTTTAATTCTTTAGTAAGTTTTAAACTCATGTGCCAAACCACTGGTTGATCAGTTTCCATAAAATAAGTATCATCATAACTTTTTACTAAATATGAGTACTGATCAGAATATGTTTCCTCCGGAGTTAAATAATGTTCGTTACCATTTATATCGATATATCCAATTGGATATTGGTTATTTACAATTGTTTTTTGCTTTTGTATCCATTGGGTTTGAATCGCCAGAGAAGCCACAAATTTTAACCGTGGGATATGCTGTATTATTCTTAAAGTGCTTGTCAGGTTTTCAGATCTAAAACCATTCGATTCGTATATTCCGATGTGCTTATCTTCATTTCCCGTAAAATACTGGCTATTAATAAAAATATCATTCATTTCGTCAGAAGTTTCAGCCAGTGACCAGGCACCAGTTAAGTTAAACGATGTACCAATACTTTTAATTTTTTGTGTATTAACCGATAATTCTATTCCTTTTCTATTGATTTCTTTTGTGTTAACCGGTATTTTATAAGTATCGCGCAATAAAGCAGTATCAACATTCACCAAATCAAGTGTTGGTTGTTCTCCTGAACCAGGTATGTAACTGAATATCTCATATTGAGGATATGCTGTTAAAGCCATTACATCTTTGAAGCTATATCCTCCTTCCAGTGTTTCGGTATAAGCTGTAATGTTTATTACATTATTCTTTATTTTGTAACAGATTCCACCTTCAATTTTTGTCATTTCCGATGGCTTCATATTAGAATTGTCTGGATGATATACATTAGTGGTTATAATAGCTAAACTTTCATCCGGATATTTGCTTGAATACATGTTAAAACTTAAAGCATCAAAATAAGCAGGGTCGGGATATAAATAAACTAAACTTGGAGATTTTGAAGTTTTACCGTAACCTCCTCGTAATGTTAAATTATTTGATATGTGGTAAGTTAAATTGATCCTTGGAAGTAGAACCTGTCCGAATTCACCTTTTACCGGGTTTTCCGGTTGTATATTATCGAATCGCAGTCCTGCCTGAACTTTTAATGTTTTGTTAAATAATTTGGTTCGCACCATATCTTCAATGTAATAGGAAAGATGGTGCAATGCCGGATAATCTTTAAATGATACAGGCCGTAGTGATGAGGATGGATAGTAATTTTCATCAAAATACTTACCATCACCCCAGTTTGCATCAATAGTATAGTTTAAGCCAATCATTATTTTGTTGTGGAAACCGCCAAGCTTTATATGAAAATTATTATCAATACTTGCAAACAGGTTAAAAGGATTTCCATCAATATAATATCCAGTATAATATTCAGAAGGTAAATAAATTGCTTGATAAGTTTCATTAACTAATGAAGATGCTAAAGGTGTAATACTTCCCGAATTTAATGATCTGTTATATGATTCCTGATCTTTATAATCAACGGTTATATTATAGTTTATACAATTTGAAAATTTCTTTTTCAGCCTTAATTTTCCTGAAGTTGTAAGTCTAAACCCGAGGTCTTTTGAGTATCTCTTCTCAAGAGAGGTGCCATCTTTATCGCGATCTTCATCGTATGTTCTAAACCCCGAAAGTTTAGTGGTGGAATACAATTTCTGATCAAAAAATGTATTACTATATGTTAATTTTCCTGTTAAACGATTATAACTGGGACTGGATAACCTCACATCTGATTGTGAATATGCATAATCGAAATCGACATTAATGCTACCTCTATCGTCTTTTAGTTTCAAACCCTTTCCCAGGTAAGCCTGCTTAGTATTCGGATTAAACTTTACTTTTCCAACAAAAGGAGTAACACCGGCCTTCGTATTTACAATAATTGCTCCTGAAGTTAAATCTCCATGTTTAACAGAAGGTATTCCTCTTATTATTTCTACCGATTCAATATTATCTGTCGGAATTTGTCTTAAATCTACTCCGCCTCCACTTACTGTGGAAAAATATCCTTCAGCGCCTATTTGTGCTGTATTGGTTGCTTGTAAATTAGCATTATTCGATATTGGGGCACCATCCATGATAACCGCAGTTCCAAAAGCATCAATTTTATTGTTATCCGGATCGGAAGTTGTGCTGCGAAGGTTTGCTTGATTGCTTGTGTTTAGATCGGGATTTTTGCTCACCTGACCAGGTAGTAGTTGCATTACATCTCCCAGACTACTTGCTTGAATATGTTCAATAGCCTGAGTTTCGATAAGCGAAGAAGTTGATAATTGATTCGGATTCTCTTTTGCAGTAACCACAATTTCATCAATTGCCAAAGAGAGATAATTCATTGGCACATTAAGTTCAATTATTTGGCCGGGTTCTAATTTAACCTTTATTTTTTTTTCTTGAATACCAATTCTTGCATAACAAATAGTATATTCTCCGGCAGGAATTTTTTCCAATTTATAGGTTCCCCCATCACCAGAAACAAACCAAACATTAATATCTGGTATTGTAGCTACAACACCAAACAGGTTTTCCTTAGTTTTTGCATCGTATATTTTACCTTTAATAGTACACAAATCTTCTTGTGCCTGCGTTGTAACTGCACTATAAAGGCCAAATATTATTAAAATCAACCGAACTAAATGCTTTCTCATACCCTTATTTTTTACTAAAAAAACTACCGATATAACCTGAAATTATATCGGTAGCTAAACTATTTACTTAACAATAAACTTTGTTGTATTGTCTAATTGCTCATTATATAAGCGAACAAAGTATAACCCCTTATTTAAATTAATATCTAATTCAATTAACTCCGTTATATTGTGTTTTTCCGACATTATTCTGGAACCTGAGGTATTATACACCTCAACATAAACTTCTCCAGTTGTGTAATCATCTACATTAATGAATAGTTTATTATTTGTAACAGGATTAGGATAAATATGAACTGATCCTTCTGTTAAAAAGTCAATACCTGTTGTGGTTTCTGTTAATTCAATTTCTTGATTAACTGTCGCTTTCTTACATAAGTTATTGACATGTAATACTACTGTGTATTTACCGTAATCAGCATATGTATGCAATGGATTTTCATCTGTGCTGGTTTCTGTATCACCAAATTCCCAACTAAACTCTTTTGAGTTTTCAGATTTATTAGTAAAAGTTACTTGAAGATCATCAATAGTATATTCGAAATCTGCAACGGGAACCTCATAATTATCTAAATAACTTATTGAAGTTAACCCTTTAGATGAGAAGGCCCAGATTTTATTATTGAATACAGTTATTTCAAAGAAAGTTGCCGATAACCCATTACCCATATTGGTCCAGTTAGCTCCTAAATCTTCTGTTACACCTAAAGTAACATCATCTTTACCTGCCATGAATTTATCTTCTCCCAACTGAATAATATCAAATGAGTAATCAGAAGTTACAAATTCATAGTTAGCGAATTGATCTGTAGTTTTTAATACCCCATTACCAGATGATGCTAATATAGTATCGCTATTAAGCACTAACATATCAGTAATATAGCCAAATGAAGCATCAGAAATGTTTGTCCATGTACTTCCACCGTCTTCGGTTTTTAGTAAAAAATTCAATCCGGCAACAAATCCTATTTGACCTGAAGGATCAAAACAGATATCATTGATAACAGATGAGTATGAATTATCTGCATAAATGTCATTACTCGATTTAGTCCACGTTTCACCTTTATCAACTGTTTTATATATAAAACCATGCTTTATATTTGCTGCATCTTGCCAACGAACAGTTACAAATCCTGTGTTTTCGTCGATTTGTTCCATGAAGTAGAAATATACCTTAGCACCTGCTACAGGATCTATTGTTTCATCTCCAGAACCATCTGAAAATGCAGATAATGGTACTTCAGTCCAGTTATCACCGGCATCTGTAGATTTTAACATAAAACCATTGGTAGCACCAAACGCAGATGCTGTAATTAAACCTGTATTATTGTCAAAGAAAATAATGTCATTCGTAATATGTCCGTCTTTTTCCAATGGGAATATTGGTTCTGTCCATGTTTCCCCGCCATCAACAGTTTTAATAATAGTAGTTCCATTGCCAATTGCAATAGCAGTATTGTCGTCAAACACATGCATTTTTTGTAAATTCTGATCAATATCTAATTGATTAGCTGACCAATATGCACCTATAGAATCAATCGTAATTTCTTGTTCGGAGCTAACTTCTTCAATATAATTGCTAGCTGTTAATTTTACAGTATATGTTCCAAATTTAGAGTAAACATGTGATGTAGTTACTTCGTCATTCGATGTTGAAAGTTCTCCGAAGTTCCACTCAAATGTTGCACAATTTTGGCTTGTATTTGTAAAGAACACATAATTTCCATCTTCGGTATAATAAGTAAAATCCGCTGATGGTTGTTGTACTGTTATTTCATAATTAATTGTGTCATTGGCAACTGCGTTACTTCCAACTAATTCAATTGTATGTGCGTTATAATCGGTAAAACGATAAACTGGATCTGTAACTGATGAACTACTATCTGCCGTAAAATTCCATGTGTAGCTTCCACAGTTCAAACTTTCATTCGTAAATTCAGCTTCTGCACCTTTTAGTATATATGAATAGTCAGCTACTGGATCTAATAATTCTTTTGGGTTTAAAACATTGACAACGCCTGTATTACCAAGGGCCCAAATGGAACCATTAAATAATGTTAAATCCCAGAAAAAGGTAGTTTGTCCATTAGCAGCAGGTTCCCAGTTAGTTCCTCCATCAATACTTCTTACAGTTTTTGTTGAGGTAAATCCTGAAAAAATAATATTATCCTCTTCAAAAAATAGTACATCAAAAGCTGTTATGTCATTTAATGCAGTAATATTAACACCAGCATCTTCTGTGTAGAAAGTACCTTTGGTAGTGGCTAAATAAACCTTATTAGCATCAACTAACCTTAAATCATTTACAGATAAAAAGGCTGCATTGGTGTAATCTGTCCAATTAGCTCCTCCATCGGCTGATTTCATAAATGTACTTGCAGATCCGCCTATATAAACAACCTCATTGATAAATTCAATAGAATTAATGATTACTGAACCTAAATCGGCACTTGAAATGGTCCAGTTTGCGCCTTTATCAGTTGTTTTAAAAATATATCCATGCTTTGTTGTTGTTGCAGCTTCCTCCCATTGTAAAGCAGCATAACCAATATCACCCGAAACTTGTAGTGCACGGAAATTTATTTTTTTACCAGCAGTTGGATCTGTAACATCATTTCCTGAACCATCAGAAAAATTTGTAAGAGCTACTTCGGTCCAGTTTTCACCAGCATCTAATGATTTTAACATTATTCCATTATAAGGATCCACTTTGGTTGAAATAATAAATCCATTTTGAGCATCTGCAAAATCAACATCAGTAAAGTGATATTCAACATTGTTTGGTAAAACAAAATTCATCGAATTCCAGGTTTCTCCACCATCTGTTGTTTTAATAATAATGGTGTCATTACCAACAAGGATAGCATTCTCATTATCGAGAGCAAATAGCTTGTTTGATGTTTCGCCAGTTCCTAAATCAAGAGTTTTCCATTGTGCCATTAATAGTCCGGGAACTATTAAAAGCAAAAAAAGGAATAGAGTAAATTTTTTCATAAGCTGTTTTTTTAATTTAAAAGTAAATTCGGAACTAATTAAGAAACTCTTAAAAATAAAATCGCCCCATAAAAAAAAATGGGGCAGTTGTAGGTTTCAATTTTAAAATTGATACTTTTTAAGTGTTAACAATAAACAATTTAGCTCGCTATATCCACTTCAACACTTTTAGGTTTCAATTTTAAAAATTCGGTAGGTGTAGTGCCTAAATGCGACTTAAAATATCGATTAAAAGTTGACTTCGAATTAAAACCACACTCAAATGCTAAAGCTAACAAGGTGAAATTTTGATATTTTGGTTCATCTAACTTTTTAAGTAACAATTCTAATCTCCATGAATTAATGAAATCAGTAAATGTTTGAAAGTATTCTTCTTTTATTACATAGGCTAAATGATGTGAAGGTATGTTAGTTATCTCCGATAGTTTTGCTCGTGTTAAGCGATGATCAAGAAACGGTTGTTCATTTTCCATGACCTGGTTCAACTTGGCAACATACATCATAATTGTTTGCTGTGATAAACCAAATGCGTTCTGTTCATCCATCAAATCAGTTGTTAAATCTTCATCTGTTGTTTCTTTCCCAAAATTATATGACAACTTTAAATTAACAAACAGAACAATTCTCCGCATTAACTTTAAGAAATCCAGTATACCAGTAAAGTTGCTGCCAATAAAACTAAAAATCAGAATATATAAAGACGATACAATATTAATTAAAAATAGATGTTGTGGAACGATATGTATTTGCCCCACTTCTAACAAACGATAAATAATAATAAATATATTTAAAGAAAGAGCTATATATAATAATATCTTAACCCATAAATAACTCACTTTTTCATTTATACTTCTTTTATGAAGTGGTTTATACAAATCCTTATAAGTGAAAAAGGCTAACATTATATAGAATGAATTAATAAATAATTTCGAAAAGTTATAAACAATACTACAAGGCTTATTGCTAAGATAACATCCAAAATGTTTTGAACAAATACTTAATCCAACATTTTGAGAAAACTCAGGAATATGCAATAAATAAAAAATTGCAATCGGCGTTAAATGAAATAAATCTTTATATGTAAAAATAAAGTTGGGTTCAAGCTGCACTCTTACATAAAAGTATAGCAGAGGAGCATGCAGCATTAAAGTTCCAAATGTAAACTGGGCAAAACGAATATGTTTCTGATATTCGCCTGTAGCTACATAATAAAATCCTATTTGAGATAATATGGCCAATATTACCCAAACTAAAATAAGATGATCCGATTTGGTTTTATTAGTCTTTAGTAGTAACGAGCCCAGTATAAATACCAGCATACCTATGCATACAAGAAAAATACTTTCCATAGTCCTTAATTTTTGATAAAACGAATAATACGTCCTTGTGAATATGAAGAAATTAATTCACTGTGCCTAAAATACAAGTTTTAGAATATATTCATAGTCGTGTAAAGAATTTTTTGATCAATGCTTTTTGCTCTAATAACTAATAATCTTTGTATTAGTTAGTAAGAGTGGGGTGTTTTAAAACAGAGAAAATTATGTAACCTTAATAGGAGATTGTAGTTTTAGTTATTTTAAAAAATATGTGGAATTAAATTCTGATAAAGTAAAAATTGGTTTAGGATAAAGTTAAGCCGTTTAAATTCTTATTCCTTCCAGATCAGCAATAATCTTATAAGCTTCTTCTGCTGAATTGCCACAAATAATTTTTTCCGCCTTAAACCCGCCACAAACTTTTGGTCTTCCGGGCGAATTAAAAATCTTGCAACTAAAATCATCGGCTAACTGAACACAGCGAACACCTGCCGGTTTGCCTTCAGGCATTCCGGGAATCGGAGAAGAAATTGAAGGGTAAATACAACATGCACCACATCCTGGACGACATTCCATAATTCAATTTTTTTGCAATGATAAAAAAAGAATTGTGAATCTTAAAAACCTTTTCGTTTGAATTATTATGATGATTTTGTATCTTGTCTAATCTCAAAAAACAAGAATACTGCAGCAAATGAAAAAATCAGGTATGTCGATTAAAAAAAAGCTCATTTCCAATGCCTCGGAACTGGCAGAACAAATCGTTCAACTTCAATATGAAAAACAACCAGAGATTTGGAATAAATATGGAGAAAGAGGCAAAAAGCTTAGTGTACGCGATGCTGCATATCATTTGCCTTTTTTGGCCGAAGCTATAGAAACTGGTGATAAAGCCATTTTTACCAATTATGTGAAGTGGGTTAAAAAACTTTTTCAAAGCTTGAAATTTCCAGATGAGGCTATGATTGAAACACTCAAGTGTACTCAGATAATTATTGAAAAAGAGTTTTCAAAAGAACAATCCGGTATAATTGCCAACTATATTGCAGCTGGATTAGAACAGATGAAAAAACCGGTTGAGGATGTAAAACCATACATTAAAGCTTCAGATCCACTAGGAGAACTTGCTTTAAGATTTAATAAACTATTACTGCAAGGTGATCGGCTAACGGCAGGCCAATTAATTATAAATGCTGTTGAAAAAGGAACACCCGTGCAAGATATCTACATGCATGTTTTCCAAAAATCACAATACGAAGTGGGTCGCTTATGGCTCGACAATAAAATAACAGTGGCCAAAGAACACTTCTGTTCCGCAGCTACACAACAAATTATGAGTCAGCTGTATCCTTATATTTTTTCAACAGAACGTGTTGGCCGCAAATTAGTGGCCGCAAGTGTGGGGGGTGAGTTACACGAAATTGGCATAAGAATGGTTGCGGACTTTTTCGAAATGAATGGCTGGGACACTTACTATTTAGGTGCAAATACACCAACGGATTCTATCCTTTATGCTATCGAAGAAAATAAGGCCGATGTTGTTGGGTTATCTGTTGCAATTCCTTACCAGATAGGGTTGTTAAAGAAAACAATTGAGCAGATACGTGAAAAATACAACGAAAAAATAAAAATTTTAATTGGAGGTTACGCTTTACAAGGAATTGGTCATACCTGGAAGGATTTTAAAGCCGACGGATATGCCGAAGATGCTCAAAAGGCTGTTGTTAAGGCTAATAATTTAATGGTAAGTTAGTTCATTATGGGAAAAATACGTGGATGTGCATTTTTGTGCGATGAAAAAGGCATTGTTGAGCAGGTTCTTAGAAACGACTTTGGTTTTTGTAATGATGAATGTAAAGGAAGATTGTTTGCTTCGTTTTTCGATTCAACATCTCACGATAAATCGTTGAGTTTAATTCTTGAAACCAAAGCGAAGAATATTGTTCTCGATTATCATTTAGATGTGTATCTTGATGATGATCAAAAGTCTCTTTATTTTATGGGGGTGAATTTAGGAAATCAATTATTAATTATTGGAGCCGATAATCATAAAGAGGCTTTAGAGTTTACTGACAAATTACAGCAAATTAATAATGAGCAGACGAATCAAATCAGGCAATTATTAAAAGCTCAAAAAGAGAAGATTGCAAATCAAAATGAAGAAACAGAAACATTATTGGAAGAGCTTAGCAGGGTTAACAATGAACTAATAAATTTACAACGAGAATTAAGCAAAAAAAATGCAGAGCTTGAACGATTAAATGAAATTAAAAATCAGTTTATCGGAATGGCAGCTCACGATTTACGAAGTCCTTTGGGTAATATTTTTTCCATTTCTGAATATCTGGTATTACGAAATGAAAATTTGAATAACACACAAAAAAAGTTTGTTAGCAATATTAAAAAGCAAAGTTCATTTTTACTGAACCTCCTTAATGATCTATTAGATGTTTCTGTAATAGAATCTGGAAAAGTTCAGTTAAAAAAATCGAAGGAAGATATTAATCAACTGATTCAATCTAACATTGACCTGAATCGTGAACTTGCCGAAAAGAAGAATATAGAAATTAAATTTAATACAGATAATGAATCAACCCAGCTATTTATCGATAAAAATAAGGTTGATCAGGTTATGAATAACCTCTTAACCAATGCCATTAAATATTCGAATTCCGGAACTAAAATTCAAGTGAGTTTAAAAAAGAAGACAGATCAAATTATTATTGAGGTTAAAGATCAAGGATTGGGAATTAAACACAATGAAATACCTTTATTGTTTAAGCCGTTTCAGAAAACAAGCACGGTAGGAACACAAGGAGAGAAAAGTACCGGCTTAGGTTTGTATATTGCTAAAAGAATTGTTGAAGCACATCATGGAGAAATTAGCGTAAAAAGTAAGGTTGGATCAGGTTCAACTTTTTGTTTTACATTACCTTTACAGAGTACAGAATAAAATCGATAAGAGTTTATGGTTTTTAATGAAAAGTTAATTCACGGGCGTTTAATTAAACGCTATAAGCGATTTTTGGCGGATGTAACTTTAGATAATGGAGATGTTGTAACTGCGCATTGCACCAATTCCGGTTCTATGAAAAGTTGCCTGGAAGAGAATGCAGAGGTTTATCTTTTTCCGGTAAATGATCCCAAACGTAAAACCAAATTTACCTGGGAGATGATAAAAATTAATAGCGATTGGGTTGGAATTAATACAGGCAATCCAAACAAATTGGCTTTCGAAGCTGTTTCAAATAATAAGATCGATAAATTAAAAGGGTATACCGAAGTAAAACGCGAAGTGAAATTTGGTGATAGCCGTTTTGATGTAATGGCTAAAAACGAAGAAGAAACCTGTTTTATTGAAGTTAAAAATGTAACACTCAAAGAAGGCGACTATGCGCTTTTCCCTGATGCAGTTACAACTCGTGGTAAAAAGCATTTGGAAACTTTGATTAAAGTAAAAGAAGAAGGAATGCGAGCAGTTATGTTATATATTATTCAACGAATGGATGTTCATACATTTGCTCCTGCTTTCGATATCGATCCCGAATATGCGAAAACGTTAAAAAAAGCAGTAAAAAAAGGAGTAGAGGTTATTCCAATGCAAGCGAAAGTAACACCTCAGAAAATAGAATTAATAAAAGAATTGCCTTTTAAATTATGAAATACTATATAAATATAGTTTTAATTAGTATCATCTCTGTTTTTCTATTATCATGTTCAGATGATGAAGTTACTTATCCCGATTTTATTCAGGAAGGAATTTATGATGGAGATTATTTCCCAACATCGCAGTGGCGTTATTGCAGTCCGGAAGAAGTTGGTATGAGTTCAGCAGGATTGGTTGAAGCCATTGAAAATATTTCTAACGAGAAATATACAACGCAAGGTTATTTGGTAATTAAAGATGGCTACATTATTGCCGAAGATTATTTAAGAGGATTTGAAAAAGGTCAGAAACACAGCAGTTTTTCCATTGCCAAGAGTTTTACTTCTGCTGTTATTGGAATTGCTATAGATCAAAACTATATAACGGGTGTTGAGGATAAAATTTCAGCATATTATCCTGCCTTAAATCATGACACTATTCAGCAATGGAAAAAAGATATTACCATTGAAAATTTGCTTACCATGACTTCAGGTATTAATTGGTCGGAATCTGGTATTGGTACCAATGATATCTTTCAAATTTCATTAAGTTCAAACTATGTCGATTATGTCTTAAATAAGTCTATAGAAGTTGAACCGGGAACCAGATGGTCTTATAATAGTGGTGAATCTATGCTTTTATCTGGCATTGTTAATATTACAACGGGTAAAAGCATGCTTGAATTTGCAAATGAGAATTTTTTAAACACCATAGGAATTAACGATTTGGAATGGATTTCTGATAACGAAAACCATACGGTTGCAGGTTGGGGAATAAGCGCCACAACACATGATTATGCAAAGTTTGGTTACCTATTTCTGAACAAAGGAAATTGGGATGGAGCACAACTTATTTCTGAAAACTGGATAAATCAATCTACCACTTCTTTTAACGAATCTATTCCATATTATGGGTATTTGTGGTGGCTTTCTGGTGAAGCGATTGATAGTAGTGCGAATTTACCAGAAGATATCTACATGGCTATTGGTGCGTTTGGTCAGTATATCATTGTAATTCCTTCTGAAAATATCATCATTGTTAGAGTCGGAAGTGATTTAAACTGGAACCCCGATGAGTTTATTCAATTAATACTCGATGCACTATAATTTATAATCTAATAATTCATATTTCTGATTTCGCAGTTGAGGTTCAAATCCGGCTTCACGAATGGCATTTTGAATTCCTTCTGCATCGAATTTAAAGTTTGCTCCGGCAGATGAAACAACATTCTCTTCAATCATTATGGAACCAAAATCGTTGGCTCCCGCATGTAAACAGATTTGGGCAACATCTTTACCAACCGTTAACCATGATGCCTGAATGTTTTTAATATTGGGTAGCATAATTCTGCTTATGGCAATGGTTCGAATGTATTCTTCTGATCGAACTTCATTTCTAATGTTAAATTCCTTTTGCAAAAAGGTATTCTCATCCTGAAAAGGCCAGGGAATAAATGCTAAAAATCCGGGTGAACCAGCAGGTTTCTCCGATTGCACATCTCGTATTGCAACAAGATGCTCAATTCGTTCTCTCTTAGTTTCTATATGTCCAAACATCATGGTAGCCGAGGTTACCATATTTAATTGGTGTGCTTCTCGCATAACATCAAGCCATTGTTGCGTATTGGCTTTACCCGGCGAAATACTTTTTCGTACTCGATCGCATAAGATTTCAGCACCTGCTCCCGGCAGACTATCTAATCCGGACTCGATGAGTGCTTCTAGGATTTCTTTATAAGATTTCTTTTCTAACCTTGCCAAATGCACAATTTCAGGTGGTCCTAATGCATGAAGTTTAAGATTTGGGTAAAGCGATTTTAATTCGCTGAATAGATTGGTATAAAAATCAAGTTTTAATTTGGGATGCAATCCGCCTTGCAATAACAATTGTTCTCCACCTAACTTTAGAAGTTCCTCAATTTTTCTTTTGTACTCATCAATTGTAGTAATATAAACACCTTCATCTTTAGGTTTTTTGTAGAAATTGCAAAACTTACATTGCGATATGCAGGCATTGGTAATATTAACATTTCGATCAATTTGCCAGGTAACTAGAGAATCAGGTTTATGTATTTTCCTTAATTGATCTGCAGTATATATGAGTTCTTCTAAAGGAGCTTGCTCATACAACAAAAGCCCTTCATCAACTGTTAATGAATCAAGTGCTAACGCCTTTTTATAGATTTGATTAAATTTCATAATATAGAGATTGCAAAACTAACGAATTATTTTATGCCTTTTATAATCCATCAGCATAAAGTGGCTGTACAATTTTATTAACTTTACAATTTTGAAACATAATAAGTTTACATTATGCAAACCAATATATCCATAACAAATAAAGTAGACCAAAAGTTGCCTGTAATATTTTTGGTTAAATCTGAAGATGATTTAGATCAGAATTATTTTGTAGCTGAGCAATTAGCGTATATCAAAAAGCAGTTTGCCGATAAAAAAAGTAGTGTTATTCTTAATGCGTATCCAAAGTGGTTGTATGTTCAAAGAGTAGAAAGTAATAAGGAAGAGCACATTATCAAAGAAAAACTTCGCCGGGCAGCAGGGAAATTATTTTTAACGATTAAAGAAAATAAACATGACAAAGTATTACTGGTTGATTTGTGCAATAATCCGGAGTATGCACTTGCTTTTATCGAAGGGCTCTCGTTAACTAACTACCAGTTCATTAAATACTTTAGCAAACCTAAAGAGAAAGAAAATCATTTAAAAGAGATTTTTGTAAATAGCTCAAAAATTACGGATGAGCAGATTTCGGAATTGAATATCTTAATCGATTCGGTCTATAAAACAAGAGATTTGGTTAACGAGCCGGTTTCATATTTAAATGCTGAGCAGCTATCACAAGAAATTCAATCACTTGGTGATCAGGCTGGATTTAATGTTGAGGTATTTAATAAAAAGAAAATTGAGGCGTTAAAGATGAATGGTCTGTTAACCGTTAATAAAGGAAGTATCGATCCTCCTACGTTTTCTGTGTTAACATGGCAGCCTAAAGAAGCGGTGAATCAAAAACCATTCGTTCTGGTTGGTAAAGGAGTAGTGTATGATACCGGTGGGATGAATATTAAAACAGGGAACTACCTGGATACAATGAAGTCTGATATGGCAGGAGCAGCTGCTGTTGTTGGAACAATATATGCAATAGCGAAAGCGGATATTCCTGTGCATATAATTGGTTTAATCCCAGCCACAGATAACCGACCAAATGCGAATGCTTATGTTCCCGACGATATCATAACAATGCATAGTGGTTCAACAGTAGAAGTTAAGAATACTGATGCCGAAGGCAGATTGATACTCGCAGATGCGTTGAGTTTTGCCAAAAAATATAATCCCGAATTAGTAATTGATTTGGCTACCTTAACCGGATCGGCACATGCAGCAATTGGTGATTTAGGAATTGTGGCTATGGGAAAGGTTAATGATGATCAGTTTGAACAGCTCAAAGTTTCAGGAAATAATATGTATGAGAGAATTGTTGAGTTTCCGTTGTGGGAGGAGTATGGAGAAATGCTAAAATCAGATGTTGCTGATATTAAAAACCTTGGAGGCACTGAGGCTGGAGCTATTACAGCAGGAAAATTTTTAGAGCATTTTACCGATTATCCCTGGATACATTTAGATATAGCCGGTAGTGCATTCTTAACAAAAAAAGATAATTACAGAGGTGTAGGTGCTACAGCTGTTGGTGTTCGATTGCTTTTCGATTTCTTCAATAACCAATTGTAAGCAATTCAAATATAATCGTTAATTTTGTGTTAAATTATTTTTATTCAGATAAGATAAAACCCAACATATGATTCAAAATAAAATTGTAGTAGGAATATCTCATGGAGATATTAATGGAATTAGTTACGAAGTAATTATAAAATCCTTAATGGATAACAGAATATTCGATTTTTGCATTCCGGTTGTTTATGGTTCTGCAAAAGTTGCCGCTTATCATCGTAAAGCATTAAATATCGCCAATTTTAGTTTTAATAATATCAAATCGGCCGATGATGCTAACATTAAACGAGCAAATATCATTAACTGTCTGGATGATAATGTACGTGTCGAGCTGGGTAAATCAACTGATATTGCAGGAGAGTCATCGTTAATCTCATTGGAGAATGCAGTGAAAGATTTAAAAGATGGGAAAATAGATGTGCTTATTACAGCTCCTATCAATAAAGATAATGTACAATCGGAAAAATTTAATTTTCCGGGGCATACCGAATACCTTACTAAAGAATCAGAATCGAAGGATTCATTAATGCTTATGGTAAGTGAAAACTTGAAGGTCGGAGTAGTAACAACACACCTTCCTTTAAGTAAGGTTTCTGAATCGATAACCCTGGAGCTTATCCTGGACAAGTTAAGGATAATGAACAAAAGTCTGATTCAGGATTTTAGAATACGAAAACCTAAAATCGCAGTACTAGGCTTAAATCCTCATGCTGGCGACAACGGGCTTTTAGGAACCGAAGAGGTTGATGTAATTATTCCGGCAATAAAAAAGGCAAAAGATGAAGGAATACTTGCTCTTGGACCTTATCCTGCCGACGGATTTTTTGGAAGCGACAATTTTAATAAATTCGATGCTGTACTGGCAATGTATCATGATCAAGGTTTAACGCCATTTAAGGCGCTTGCGTTTAATTCTGGTGTTAACTATACTGCAGGACTTGATTTTATAAGAACTTCTCCTGGACATGGAACTGCTTACGAAATTACAGGTTTAGGCAAAGCTTCAGAAATTTCATTCCGAAATGCAATCTATTTAGCATGCGATATTTTCCGGAACAGATCAGAATATAAAGAGATTAGTGCAGATCCTCTGCAACATCAAGAAATATCCGATAAAGATTCAGAATAAAATGAAGATAATTTAAGAGCGATTGTAAGATCGCTCTTTTTTTAATGTTATAAAACATAATAATCAAGCATTTAACAAGCCGTAGGCTATGTTATTAAGGATAATTATTTTGTAAATTTGTTAGGTAACCTGAATTACAAAAAACTAAATAACTAAAACTTAACGGAGGTTTCTTATGTCTAAAATTGATCTATCCTTAAAAAACCTGGATGAACTTTTCCCTGATAACTTTTCTCAGGAGCAAATTGCAAAAGCCAAAACAGTTTTTTTAAAAGAGCTTGCATTGCTCAGTCATAAATTTTATGGTGGTAAAATGCAAACATTGCCTAAAGCCGGAGTATATGGTTTTAACTGGTTTAATGTGTATTACACTCCAGGAGTATCCAAAATATCAACAACCATTCGAGATAATAACGATACATCTTTCGAAATTTCGAATCGGGGTAATATGGTTGCTGTAGTTTCCGATTCAACACGTGTTTTAGGTGATGGAGATTGCACACCACCGGGTGGAATGGGTGTTATGGAAGGAAAAGCCTATTTAATGAAATATTTAGCCGGTGTCGATGCGGTAGCATTATGTGTTGACAGCTACAACAAAAAAGGTGAGCATGATCCTGATAAAATTATTGAGTTTGTTAAAATGCTACAGCCTAGTTTTGGAGCTGTAAATCTTGAAGATATTTCTCAACCCAATTGCTATAAAGTTTTAGATACATTACGAGAGGAATGCGATATTCCTGTTTGGCACGACGATGCACAAGGAACAGGATCTGTTACTGTTGCTGGTTTAATCAATGCTCTTCGAATTGTTAAAAAAGAGATAAAGGATGTTAAGATTGTAATGTATGGTGCTGGAGCATCTAATGCAACTATAGCACGATTAATTCTTCAAGCAGGAGCCAATCCTGAAAATGTTATCATGTTTGATTCCAAAGGAGGATTGCATAAAGATCGCGAAGATATCAAGTCAGATGCCAGATTTTACAGAAAGTGGGAACTTTGCCAGAAAACAAATCCTAACAAAGTAAATGATGTAATGGAAGCTTGTAAAGGTGCTGATGTGCTTATAGCGTTAAGTAAGCCGGGACCTGATGTTGTTAAACCTGAATGGATTAAGAATATGGGCACAAAGCCAATTGTTTTTGCTTGCGCTAATCCAGTTCCTGAGATTTATCCGTATGCAGCCAAAGATGCTGGTGCATATATCGTGGCAACAGGTAGGGGAGATTTCCCAAATCAGGTAAATAATTCGTTAGGATTTCCGGGAATTCTAAAAGGAGCACTGCTTGTACGAGCAAGAAAGATTACTGATGAAATGGCTATTAAGGCTGCTTATTCCATGGCTAATTATGCTGAGAAGAAAGGACTTAGTCCGGATTATATCATGCCTAAAATGGACGAAACAGAAATGTTTGCCTATGAGGCTGCGGATGTAGCTATGGAAGCAATTAAAAATGGAGTGGCAAGGATTGAATTAACCTGGGATGAAGTATTTAATCGTACTATGGAAGATATTAAGCAAACAAGGGCAACGATTGATATGATGATGCAAAATAACTTTATAGAAAAGCCGCAGGAAGAGATGCTAGAGAAAGCACTAAAAGTAGCTATTGATGCTGTTAAATAAGTTTGATTAAATATAGAAGAAAAAATAGAGCTAAATTTTTTGGCTCTATTTTTTTATTAGAAGTTTTGCTGTATAATTTTCTTTCGCATTAAAAATTTGGATCAAATAGACGCCTTCAGTAGCGTTTTCAATATTGATTTCTTGATTCTGGTTACTATTTTTAATCGTTCCAGACATTATTTCATGACCAGTGATATTTATTATCTTGTAATAATAGCGATCTTTTTCTTCATTATTAATCTGTACATTAAACCGTCCCGTGTTAGGATTTGGAAATATTTGAATATTAGGTTTTTCTGAATTTATTTCAGTCCATTCTTCTGTTCCACTAACAATTAAATTTAAACTTTCTGAAGTTTGACTGCATCCGAAACCATTACTTACTTCAACAAAATAATTTCCGTCATCTTCTATTGTATAAGTTTTATTTGTTTCACCTTCAATAGGATTTCCATTCAAATACCATTGGTTGCCTATGTTGATGCTAGATATTAGTGTATTTCCAGAGACAACAATAGAGGGTTTATCTGGAAATTTATATGCAACAGCAACATCAGGATAATATGCTCTATATGTGTCATTAAGTATTAATTCTAATGATTTTATACCCGGGGTGAAATATTTGACCCAGTGAGGTCCAGCTCCATAAGCTTCCCGGGGGATTGCCGAAATTCCAAAATTCCAGTAAACAGAATTTGATTTGCTGATAGCAGCAGAGAATAAGATACTATCGTTTAAACATATGGTATCTTTATTAATTGAGAATTCGGGTTGAATAAATTTATCATCCTCTTGAATTAGAATACTGTCAACGCTTATTCCAAAACCTCTTAACCCAATACCTTCAAAGGCTATTTGGTAATTTGAACTTAAATTGGGCAGAGATACTGTTTTCTTTGTCCACCCTGTTGTATTGTTGGTAAATGCTCTTGCTATTTTCCAGTTCAGAGTGTCTGCTTCTTTGTATAAAATGTTTAAGTGATGAAAATCGTTATTCAACTCCTGAATATGCAAGTAAAAGGATAAGTTTACATGCTCATAGGCAGATAAATCAAATACGGGCATAACCCATTTGGAGGTTTCGCCATTGTTATTAAAAAAATAGCCATTTAAACTACCTTCAAATGCAGTATCTAATTCAGATGGGAAGCCTCCTGTTTTAATCTCCCATCCTACGGTATCATTTGATCTTTCCTCATACCAGTAATCATAAATATCAACAGGGTTTTCAAAAGTTTCAAAAAAGGGTAGTGTTGAAATATTAAATGTTCTTACATATGCATTGTTCGAAGGTAAAGATTCGAATGTCTGGGGCGTATTATATTTAGCTGTAATAAAGTATCTATAGGTTTTGGGGATGTTTGTTAAAGTATCGATGTAACTCGAAGCTTTTAACGAGTCAATTATAGAATCATTTCTATATATATAGTAAAAATCAATGTTCGCTGTATCTATTACTTCATTCCAGTCCAGATAAGCCAATGTGTCTACTAAATGAGCTTGTAAATGTGTTGGTATGGTGTCAAATGGTAAAAAGCCATCTAATTCAACAAGCTCTGAGTTTATAGGATCAAGCCAGGGTTTTAATTGTTCTTCAGGAGTATCAAAGTCTTGCCACGAGTGATAAAGTTGCTGGTAGTAATCGTTAAAGTTATAATTACAACTTGCATCGCCTCCGGTTAAATCACCAATAATTTTGCCATTTTGATCTAATAGCGGCGAACCTGAAGATCCACCCTCTGTTGTCCCTTCGTCCCAGGCATCAATATACCAATGTTTGTATTCATCGTAACCTTCGTTATAATCGTAAAATCCGGTTGTTGCACCATCATATGATTTGGTTATTTTTTTAATATCTCCACGTGGGTGGTGTATAGATGTCACACTTTCAGGATCTTTAATATCACGATTCCATCCTGCATAATACGGTTTATATTCTGGTGGAGGTGCAGTACTCAATTCTAACAAACTAAAATCAATTGTTCGTTCGGGAGGTGTTGCGATGAGTGTAGCTCCCGAAATCGTCTGATCATCAATTATATTCTGGTTCTCACATCCGGGGCTTTCGTAATTAAAATAGAAAATTGCATCTTGTTCAACATCCGGATAAATTAAACAATGATTGGCTGTTAATAAATATGGTTTTCCGTTGTTTGCTGTATTATTAATTAGAGCTCCTGAACACAGTTGTCCGCCAACCAATATTTTACAAACCGAATGTTTTAATAACTGCCACATTTCAGTGTTGTCACAGTTGATATTGACATTACAGCTTCCCGAATCACCATAACCTTTTTCACTTTTGCTCAAATAATTAAATATATTTTTATAATCATGAGCAACAGAAGAAATATGCAATTCACCATTAAATTCAACTTTTGCTGGTTCGTGATACTCTATAATAATTTCATCGCCTTTTACCGGTGCTATTGGTAAAATGTTTGATGCTTTATTATTCTTATAGGTAAAAGCTCCTCGCACATACTTATGGTCGCTACTATAAACAAAAAGTTTTGACCCAACTGGCAGACGAAATTGATCAAATAGAATTCCCAGCGAATAGGCATCTGAAGAGATAATTTTTAAATACCAGATTTTTTCTCCATTCTTACCATCAACCCAAATTCCATCTGTTTCAGGACTTAAATCAACATCAATAATTTCTGCGTAACGTAAGATTTTTAATCGAGATCGGTTACTTTGCCGGTCTTCCCGTTCAAGTTTTTTGATATCTATTTTTGGCAGTATAGTGGTAGGGATTTCTATTTGTTTTTCTAATGCCAGATCAGGAGCTCCTTTTTGAATAATTTGCCCTGAACCGTAAATAGGTGTGGTAAGTATAATAACAAGTAGTACCCAAACTTTATTCATTTTCCCTAACCGATTTATATCAAAAATACCAAAATAATTTAAATACTGTATTATGTTTTAAGTTATTTCAAAATCAAATTTTACGTTTTACTTCAAAGAAAAATTTAAACAAATTTCACTAAAGTCTAATTTTGTGTATTTTTAACGTTTATTTTAAAACGATACATTATGCTTGATTATATCAAGGGAACAATTGTAGATATTTCTCCAACTCATGTTGTGTTAGATAACAACGGAATAGGTTATTTTGTTAACATTTCGATAAATACATATTCGAATCTTTCCGGAAAGGAATCGTCTTTGCTATATATCCATGAAGTAATTCGCGAGGATGCACATCAATTATATGGATTTTCAGATAAGGATGAGAGAAGTATTTTTTTACATTTAATATCGGTTAATGGTGTAGGTGCTAATACTGCCAGAGTTATGTTGTCCTCTTTATCTCCTTCCGAAATTGTAAGTGCAATTAGTCATAACGATATTAATTTATTAAAGAGCATAAAAGGTATCGGAGCAAAAACTGCAGAGCGGATAATTGTTGATTTACGAGATAAAGTAGCAAAAATTGCTGAAGGAGATCAAATAGTTGCTCCTATGGACAATACTATTAAAGACGAAGCGTTATCTGCTTTAGTAATGTTAGGTTTTCCTAAATCAAAAGTCGAAAAAGTTTTAAACAGTATCTTAAAACAGAAGAGTGATTATTCTGTTGAAGGGCTTATCAAAGAGGCTCTTAAGAGAATTTAATGATTAATTTTTAGCCATTGAAGAATAAGATAATAAATAGATTATTTTTAGTTTTCTTTGTATTAGTTTGGGCTGGTTCAGCTCAAGCTAAATTTTTATTTCAACAGACAGATACTTTACAATTTGATTTTGAAGATCAGGAAAATTTCGAGTATGATAGTCCTGCAGAATCTCCATTATTCTTAGAAAGCCCTTCAAATATAAAAGATACCGTTCAATACGATCCCACAACTAACGAATATATCATTTCAAAGAAAGTTGGTGAATACGATTACCGGCCATCTAAACGAATGACATTAGAAGAGTACCAGGAATATCAGTTTGAACAGGCGATGAGGAATTATTGGCGACAACGTGCACGTGGTGAAAGTCTGGAAGCGCAAAGCGGATTGTTCCCAAATCTTCGATTGGGAGGAGAAGCTTTTGATAAAATTTTTGGCGACAATGCAATAAACATTGTGCCTATGGGATCTGCCGAGCTAATCTTCAAAATCAATGTAAACAATAATGAAAATCCAACCATATCTGAAAATTTAAGAAAAACTACCACGTTTGATTTCGAAGAAAAAATTATGATGAATGTTACCGGAAATATTGGTGACAAAATAAAACTAGGAGTCAATTATAATACTGAGGCCACATTCGATTTCGAAAATCAAACAAAATTGGAATACATTGGTAAAGAAGATGAAATTATTAAGCGAATAGAGGCTGGTAATGTTACCTTACCTTTACCTGGCTCATTAATAACAGGTAGCCAAAGTTTGTTTGGTATAAAAACAGAATTGCAGTTTGGGAAACTAACGGTTAGTAGTGTTTTTTCACAGCAGAAAGGTGAAACAAAAACAATTGAGGTTAAAGGAGGAGCTCAAACCCAACAGTTTGAAATTAAAGCTGACGAGTATGATGCTAATCGCCACTTCTTCTTATCCCAGTATTTTAGGGACCATTACAATGAAGCACTTGAAGAGTTGCCAGTAATTAAATCGCCGGTTACTGTAACAAAAATTGAGGTTTGGGTTACCAATAAAGTTAACAATAACGAGGAAAACAGGAATATTATTGCTTTGCTTGACTTAGGTGAACAGGGAAATAACATTTATGCCGACGACGTTGTAGGACCATTATCAGCAGAACCTTATCCTGATAATAATGCCAATAATCTTTATCAAAATATTTTGGGTTTTAGTCCCGATCGTAATTTTAATACGATTGGAAATACCATTGAAGCAAACTGGGGAAGTTTGAATTACAAAGCAGGTCAGGATTTTGAAAAAATCGGAAGTGCTCGAAAACTTAAAGAAAATGAGTATCAATTAAATGAAAAGTTAGGATATATTTCATTAAACACGGCATTAAATGCAGACGAAGTACTTGCTGTTGCATATGAACTCGATATTAGTGGCAGAAGATATCAAGTTGGTGATTTTTCTACAGATGGAATAACAGTTACCGAAGATAAAAGTCCTTTCCTGGTTGCAAAACTTTTAAAGGGAACGAGTCAAACACCTCGAATTCCTACATGGGATTTGATGATGAAAAACGTGTATGCCATTGGAGCCTACCAGGTAAATCGCGATGATTTTATTCTAAATGTATTATACCAGGACGATAAAACAGGGAATGCCTTAAACTATATTCCAGAAGGCAGTATTAATAAGCAAATTCTGATTAAGGTATTAAACCTTGATAACTTAAATTCGCAACTGGATGCTTTACCTGACGGACGTTTCGACTTTATAAACGGAGTTACGGTAAATGCTTCAAATGGTCGAATTATTTTTCCAATGTTGGAGCCCTTTGGTAGTTATCTTAAAAAGCAGTTTGCAGATAGTACCATTGCTAATAAATATGTTTTCCAGGAATTGTACGATACAAGCTTAACATATGCTCGCTTAGTTGCCGAAAAGAATAAATTTAAACTAAAAGGGGAGTATAAATCTGCATCGAGTTCGGAAATTATGCTAAATGCAATAAACATACCTCAGGGTTCGGTAAAAGTTATGGCCGGAGGTCGGCAGCTCGAAGAAAATGTTCATTATACAGTCGATTATAACTTGGGCCGCGTAAAAATTATTGATCAGGGGCTGCTTGAATCAGGAACACCATTGCAGATTTCTCTGGAAAGCCAGGCACTATATAGTATACAAACCAAAACATTGTTGGGTACTCACCTGAATTATCAGTTTTCAGATAATTTCAACATAGGAGCCACGGTAATGAATTTAACCGAGCGACCGTTAACACAAAAAGTAGCTATTGGCGAAGAACCAATTTCCAATACCATTTGGGGCTTAAATACATCTTATCGTACCGAGTCGCAGTTTATAACTTCTATGGTCGATAAGTTGCCATTTATCGAAACCAAGGAAAAATCATCTGTATTAATTGATGCGGAATTTGCTCATTTAATTCCAGGGCATTCAAAAGCAATCGAGGAAGAAGGAAATGCATATATTGATGATTTTGAAGGAAGTGAAACATCGATGGATATGAAAACCCAAACATCGTGGGTTCTTGCCAGTACACCACAAGGACAGCCTTATTTATTCCCGGAAACAAGTTCAACAAATGATAGTTTAGCATATGGTTATAACCGTGCTAAAATTGCCTGGTATAGAATCGATCCATTGTTTTTAAGAAATAATTCACTTACACCAAATCATATTAAAAACGATGCTGAACAGCAATCCAACCACTTTGTGAGAGAGATTTACGAAAAGGAAATCTTTCCGAATAAAGAATCTGAGACAACTGTTCCAACTGCCTTGCAAGTGCTGAATGTAGCTTATTATCCAAACGAGAGAGGTCCGTACAACTACGTAACAAGTGGCGTAGAAGGTATAGCCGAAGGACTTAATACAGATGGTACACTTGAAGCACCTGAAACACGTTGGGGTGGAATTATGCGAGAAATTCCTACGAGCGACTTTGAAGCGGCAAATGTTGAATATATAGAGTTTTGGTTAATGGATCCTTTTGTGTATGATTCCATACGGGCAGGTGGTAATCTATATTTTAACTTAGGTGAAATATCTGAAGATATATTAAAAGACTCCAGAAAAGCTTTCGAGGATGGCTTACCCAATACCGAAGTTATCGAAGATGTTGATAGTACACAATGGGGGCGTGTTCCCAGCAATGATTATACTACAGAATCTTTCGATAATCCGTTTGAAAGACAAGATGTTGGATTTGACGGATTAAGCAATGAAGATGAAGAGTTGTTTTTCCAGCAGTATCTGGAACAGGTTAACACACTTGTTCAGGAGCAAGCATATACTTTGATAAGTGCAGACCCTTCAAATGATGATTATCATTATTCACAAGGAGCCGATTATGATGCATTGGAATTAAGTATCTTACAGAGGTATAAAAAGTTTAATGGTCAGGAAGGAAACTCTTCTGCAGGTTCCAATAATATTTCTACAAAGCGACCAGATTCAGAGGATATTAACGGTGATAAAACGTTGAATGAAACGGAAAGTTATTTTCAATATCAGGTAAATCTTAGTCCTGATAGAATGGAAGTGGGGCAGAATTACATTGTGGATAAAGTTAGAGGGTATAATGTTGATTTGCCCAACGGTGAAAACGATGCAGAAATTTACTGGTACCAGTTTAGAATTCCGATTCGTCAGCCTGACGATATTATTGGTGCTATTCAGGATTTCAAATCAATACGGTTTATGCGAATGTTTATGAAAGGATTTGAAGATAGCCTGATTCTTCGTTTTGCAAAACTGGAGCTGGTGCGCAGCGAGTGGAGAAAATATGAACTGTCTTTAATGGAAGGTCATGAAGGCTTATCAACACCGGAACAAACCAATGGAAGTTTAGAAATATCATCGGTTAACATTGAAGAGAACGATAATTATGTTTTGCCTCCGGGAGTAGACCGGGTAATAGATCCTACTAACCCACAACTTCGTCAGCTGAATGAACAGTCGATGGTATTAAAAGTAAAAAATCTTGACGATGGTGATGCTCGAGCGGCATATAAAACGATCAATTTAGATATTCGACAGTACGAAAAACTCAAAATGTATGTTCATGCAGAAGAAATTACCGGACACAGATTGGAAGATGAAGATTTACGAGTTTTTATACGTTTGGGAACTGACTATAAAGGCAACTATTACGAATATGAGATGCCGTTAAAAATTACCCCTGCCGGAGATTATGGTGATGGAGATCGGGATATTGTTTGGCCTTTGGAAAATAATATCGAAATAGTATTGGATGATTTGGTTGATGTTAAAAAAGCCAGAAACGAAGAGTTAAGAAATCCAAATTCTATTTACACGTATAATTCCATATACTCCGTTTATAAAGATAATAAAAGAATTTCTGTTCGAGGTAACCCAAACTTGAGTAATGTAGTTACCATAATGATTGGTGTGCGAAATCCGAGTAAACCGAGCAATACGTTATCCTATGACGATGGCATGCCAAAATATGGTGAGGTTTGGGTTAACGAACTTCGACTTACCGATTTTAAAGAAGATGGGGGTTGGGCTGCCAGAGCAAGAGTTTCAACCCGATTAGCAGATTTAGGTACGTTAAATCTTGCGGGTAGTATTAGTACTCCGGGTTTTGGGAGCATTGAAAAGAAAGTGAATGAGCGAAGCAAAGAAGAGGTTATAGAATATGATGTTTCTACAAATTTGGATTTGGGTAAATTCTTTCCTGAAAAAGCTAAAGTAAGTATTCCTGTTTATGCCGGATATTCAGAATCGTTTATTAATCCCGAATATAACCCATTAGATCCTGATATACTTTTAAAAGATGCATTAGATGAGGCAGACAGTAAGGCTGAGAAAGATTCTATCAAAAATCTGGTACAGGATTATACACAACGTAAAAGTATTAACTTTACCAACGTACGAATTAATAAATCAGGCGAGAAACCCCACTTTTACGATATTTCAAATTTTTCAATAAGCTACTCATATAATGAAACGTTTGCTCGTGATATCAATACCGAATATGATATATTAAAGAATTATAGAGGTTCTTTTAATTATATCTTCAATAAGCGGCCAAAAATAGTTGCTCCGTTTAGAAGGAGTCGGGGATTGCTAAGCAAAAAAGCATTTGCATTAATTAAAGATTTTAATTTTTATTATCAACCAACAAGTATTTCGTTCAGAACGGATATTTTTAGAAAATACCAGGCAAACAAAACCAGAAACATTTACGAGCCAAATAATATTATTGAGCCAACGTATAATAAAGATTTTAACTGGAACAGATATTATGATGTAAAATGGGATTTAACACGATCGTTAAAAATTGATTTTTCTGCTACAAATATTGCACGAATTGATGAGCCCTATGGAGAGGTTGACAAAAACAGTGATAGTTACGATGAGTGGAAACAAGAGGTTTGGAATAATATTGCTGATTTTGGTCGTAATACGCAGTATAATCACAACATTAATGTAACGTATAGAGTTCCTATAAATAAAATCCCACTATTAGATTGGACCAATTTATCATCAAGATACAATGCTACCTATAATTGGAATGCAGGACCAATCTTACAAGAAAGCAGTAGCTTTGATCTGGGTAATGATATTCAAAACTCAAATACTTTCCAGCTGAATGGCCAGGCCAATATGGTTAATTTGTATAATAAAGTTGGATTTTTAAAGAGTATAAATCAGAAATACGGACGGGGAAGATCACGTAAAAAAGAGATTGAATACGAGAAAGTTTCTTATCAAGATAATGATATTTGGTTTAGAGAAGGACGGGCTCGCTCGGTTTACCACGATTTAAATACTGAAGATATTACCCGCGTGAGTGTTGTTGGACCTGATGGGAATGACATAAAAGGAGATTGGGAAGTTTCAACCAAACGTAAAATTCGTTTCCGGTCAACTGAAGATGTTGACGGAGCCAAAATAACAGTTGAAGGGCGTATTGAGAAAAAAGAAAATCCGTTTATTTGGGTAGCCGAAAATACCGGATTATTACTTATGTCAATTAAGAATATCTCTGCATCGTATACTATTACACAAGGTTCCAGTCTTGCTGGTTACAAAGAGAGTACCAATATTTTGGGTATGAATCAAAATTTCAGTGCTCCCGGTTGGCCATTTGTTTTGGGTTGGCAAGATGAGAATTTCGCATCCAACGTAATTGAAAATGGTTGGTATACTCAGGATACAACTCTGAACACCCCATTCTTAATGACCAAAAATGAGAGTTTGAATTTCAGAGTTACTTTAGAGCCTGTAAAAGGATTAAAAATCGACTTAACAGCCAATAGAACGCAATCAGAAAATAATAACCGATATTACTATTTCGATTCTACGGATCCTTACTCAGAACAGGTAACCGGAAATTTCTCCATGACATTTATAACTATTGGTTCGGCCTTTGAAGGAGCATCGAATGAAAATGGGTATTACTCCGAAGCATTTGAAAAATTTAAGGCTTACCGACAGGATATTTCACAGCGATTGGCAAATGAAAAATCAATTACTGATCAGCATGCAAACGATGAGGGCTATATGGAAGGATACGGAAGCTTATCTCAGGATGTATTAGGTCCTGCGTTTTTAGCCGCATACGGTTGGTATTACGATGAAGGTGATATTCCATTGGATATGTTCCAGAAAATTCCATTACCTAACTGGAGCATACGATATGATGGTTTAAAGGATATTCCTTTTATGAAAAAGATATTTAAATCGGTTAATTTAAGTCATGTGTACCGATCATCATATAATATCGGGTCGTTTATTAATAATGTAGATTATTCGTTTGGTGAGGATAACTCCATGGTGCTTGACGAAGCAGGAAACTTTATCCCGGAGTACGCATTTAACAGCGTTTCCATTAACGAGCAATTTAGTCCGTTGATTAATGTTGATCTTACCTGGATTAACAATTTAACGACCAGATTTGAAATAAAGAAAAGCCGAACCGTAACCTTAAGCTTTTCAAACTCGCAAATTACGGAGGTATTTACCGATGAATTAGGATTTAGTTTGGGTTACCGTTTCGATGATTTCGACCTGATATTTAATTTTGGAGATGGTCAGGGGAATTTCAAAAGCGATCTGAATATTCGTGCCAATGTTAAAATAAGAGATAATAAAACGATACTTCGAAAAATAATCGAAGATGATGAGATTCCTTCAGCTGATCAAAAAGCTACAATTATTGGAGTATCTGCTGATTATCTATTGAGTAACAGACTAACTCTTCGATTGTTTTACGATCAGAATATAACTGATCCTTTAGTAGGTACCAACCCTTACCGGATATCAAATACCGATGTAGGATTTAGCTTAAGATTTACCCTAACAGAATAGTTATTTCATAAATTTTGATTACTTTTGGCTTGAAATTTAAATTACAGTCAATCTTAATCTCATTAAAACAAAATATTATGAACATTCCTGAAAATTTAAAGTACACTAAAGATCACGAATGGATCCGAGTAGAAGGAGAAGAAGCATACGTAGGAATTACCGATTACGCACAAGGCGAACTTGGTGATATCGTATTCTTGGAAATTGAAACAGAAGGCGAAGAATTAGCAAAAGAAGAAGTTTTTGGAACTATCGAAGCAGTAAAAACTGTTTCGGATATGTTTATGCCAGTTAGTGGTGAAGTTCTTGAAGTAAATGAAAAACTTGAAGAAACTCCTGAGGTTGTAAACAAAGATCCTTATGGAGATGGTTGGTTAATTAAAATTAAATTAACTGAAACTTCAGAATTAGATGATTTGCTAGATGCAGCAGCATACAAGAAGTTATTAGAAGCTTAAAAAATACTTTATAAAGAAAGAAAAGCAGCGCTCAATGGTGCTGCTTTTTTTATGTTTATAAATGGATGTTAGATTATTGCACTAATTTTTATTAAGCATTAAAAAAAAGGCTTCTTTGTAGGTACTACTAATAGGAATCAGTTTTTCTCCTATTTTAATTCGGTTCTTTTCGATACTTTCTATTTTATTAATAGCTACCATATATGATTTATGTACACGAATAAAGTTATCTTTTGGCAAAGATTCTTGCAGGCTTTTAAAATTTTGCAAGGTCATTATTTTTTCTTTAGTAGTATTTATTCTCAGGTATTCATTCATTCCTTCGATAAATAAAATGTCATCAAAATCAACTCTTTGCATTCTAAATTCGGTTTTTACAAAGAAATAATCGCGCTTATAAACAGGTTCGTTTCCACTATTATTACCTGAAATTTCGAAAGAATCATAAACTTTATCGATTGCTTTTATAAATCGTTCAAAAGAAATTGGCTTTAATAAATAATCGGTAACATTCAAGTCAAAAGCTTCGATAGCATACTTATCATATGCAGTTGTTAAAATTATCTTGGGTTTGTGCTGAAGCGTTTTAATTAACTGTAAACCGGTAAAACCTTCCATTTCAATGTCGAGAAAAATCAAATCAACCTGGTTCGATTTAAGATAATTAATTGGATCGATAGCATTATCAAAGCTTTTTAATAAATTGAGAAATGGAATTCTTGAAATATACTCCTCTATTTGCTCAATGGCAGGAAATTCATCATCTATAACTATACAGTTAATTTTCATCTCGTAAAATTTTTAAACTAACGTTAAATGAATCGTCTTCTTTTTTAATATTAAGTGTATGCTTTTCAGGATAAATAATTTGTAATCTTCGTTTAATGTTTTCTATTCCAATTCCTCCAGGTTCATTTCTTTCTGTTTCGTTTAATATCCTGATTTGGTTGGTGCAACTAAACTTAATTTCCGTATCACTAGCTTCTAATTGTATTTTTATTTTACTGCCAGTTGATTTTTTGCCATGTTTGAAAGCATTTTCGATAAACGGAATAAAGAGCATTGGAGGTATTTTGATATTTGAATTACTGCAGCTGGAATCAAACTCAATTAATCCAGGAATCTTAAATCGCATTTTTTGAAGTTCAATATAATTTTCAATATGTTTAATTTCCTTTTCAATAAAAACCTTATCTTCTTTTGCTTCGTAAAGCATATATCGCATTAGTTCCGATAACTTAATAATAGCAAATGAGGTTTTTTCAGAGCTATTTTGGGCAAATGAATTAATATTATTTAAGATGTTAAATAAAAAATGTGGATTAATTTGTGATCTTAGTAGTGCCAACTCTGTTTTGATATTTTGCTTTTCCAGCTCTTTTCTTTTTTCTCTATTTTCAAACCAATCAATAGCTAATCTAAAAACGATACCATAAAATGCATACGAAAGTGTATGACCAAAACTTGAAAAATAATATAGTTTTAGTAATTCTAGATCGTGTAATCCCGATAAATAATAGATCGTTATCCATACAAACCCATAAATAAATGGATAAATAATACTTATTAAAATCAAAAATTTTAGGTCTTTCTTTTTATAAAACCGGGGAGTAAACAGAAAGTAAAATAAACTAAATGTTATAAAATCTAATGGATAGGTAATCAACATGGGTTGTAAGACCTTTAAAAAAGATTTTGTGGCAATTACATAAAAGTTTCTTGTAAAGTTTATTATGATTTGGAATACCCAAAATACGAATGGAGCTAATCGACGTAATTTGTTAAAGTTCATTTCTTTCATGCGGTAATATGCGTATAAATTTAATCTATTTATGCAATTTTTTCTAACTTATAAAAAAAATCATTTTTATAGGTTCTTCCAATGGGGATGTCTGTATTGCCTATGATTATTTTGTTAGAGTTAATTTGATCAATTTTGTCAGTTGCTACCAAATATGATCTGTGCACTCGAGAGAACTTTTCATGAGGTAGCTTTTCCATCAACTCTTGAAAGGTCATTAATGTTAATATTCGTTTGGTTTTGGTATTAATTGAAAGATAATCGCTCATACCTTGTACATAAAGAATATCATCTATATCTATTCTTTCAATTTTCCAACCGGTCCTTATATTAATGCTGTGACTCTTATTATTAAAATAAAAATTATTTCTCTCTATCTGCTTTTTAGCTCTTTTTACAGATTCAAAGAATCGATCAAATGAAATGGGTTTAAGTATATAATCATTAACAGCCAGATCATAAGCTTTCAGAGCATATTTATCGAATGCTGATGTTAGTACAATATAGGGTTTTTGAATAAGATGATCGATGAGATTGAATCCGCTCATATTAGGCATCTCAATATCAATAAACGCTAAATCAACAGTATTGGAGTTCAAAAAGTTAATTGCTAAAGATGCATTATCAAAGGTGCCTTTTGTTTTTAAGTATGGTACGCGATCAACGTACGTTTCCAGCAATTCTATAGCTGGATATTCATCGTCAATTATTACGCAGTTAATACTCATAATTTATGTTTTACGAATTACAAAAGTTTGTAAACCAAAAATTAAATGTAAAAACTATATGATCGATTGGTATATTTAATAAGTCAAGAGCTGTTTTTAATCAGTAATCTTTCATAATAAATCAGTCAATGAAATATGAAAAGCTCATAATTAAATAACTCAGTTTAACTGATTCTTTTTGTAAAGGATTATTAAATATTATTGATTTATCCTATGAAAATTAACCAACAGATCAAATCATGAATCAAATAAGTAAACATATTAAAAATCCTATTTTGATATTTATTGCATTAAGCTTAGTATTTGCATTTATAGCAATAAAATTATCTGACATACCTTTCGGATGGCAATTTAATTTCTCCATAGTAATAGTTTTAATATCCATTATTGGATTTTTAATCTCAATTAGTTTTAGACTCTATAGAAATCAAAAGAAATGGATAAAACTCACCCTTATTTTCCCTTTGATTTTGACAATTGTGCTTCTTGTTATTGGCCTTTCTTTTGTAAAAAGTTTTGAGTTTATTGCCCATAAAGGACCTGCTTGTAATATGAATAAGCAGTTATGGGAAGAAGACCTGAATTTTTTAATAGGAAAGTATGCATCTGATTACCCGGATATTTTCGGTCAAATCGATTCTATAGAATTAGTGCATAAGATCGATCGTGTTCGTAAATATATTGAATCAGGAACTGAAAATCAGATTCGAATGAGCATATTCGAAATGCATGCTTCATTAAATGATGCGCATAGTATTCCTTTGTTTTTTAATCCTGCATATGATCTGCATTTTTTCCCCATTCGAATTTATCCTTTTAACGAGGGGTGGTTTGTAACCGATGCAGGAAGAAATCAGAAAGACTGTATTGGAAATAAGTTGATAGCTATAAATAATGTGCCAATTGATACGATTTTTGACAATTACCGGGGTGCTTTTTCTTATGAAAGTGATGCAGGAAAAACTGAACGATTTAAGATGTGGGGGCTTATGGCTGAATGGCTGTATTTTAAAGATTATATCTCTGAATTAGATCATGCCATTTTTACTTTTAGAACCGCTGATGGTAAAAAAAATATCAAAATCTATATCTACAATACGAGGTTTGAACATGATCTACTGGACCTATTTAAATAAGCTGGAACAGAATAGTTCGTTAGTTTTTGAAAATGCACGCAAAGATTATTACTGGTACAAATACAATAAAAACACAGGTAACTTATACGTACAGTTTAATAAAGTTGAAAATCAAAACGGCAAGGAAACTATTGCCGAATTTTCTGAACAATTAAAATCTGTTGTATCGGGAAACGAAATAAATAAATTTATCCTGGATTTAAGAATTAATGACGGTGGAGATGATTCATACTTAACACCGCTTTTCAATTTAATAAAGACTAGCTCCATTAATAAGTATGGTAAGCTATTTGTTTTAATCGGGCCTCATACATTTTCATCGGCAGCACTGTTTGCCTGGAAATTGCAGATGCAAACCGAAGCAATATTTGTTGGAGAGCCAACAGGACAAAGTGTATCATTCAATGCAAATCCACAATTTGTTCAACTTCCAAATTCTAAAATGGTATTTACCCTATCCAAAACTTCGACCGATCGTTCGCAACCTAAATGGATTTTTAAAACTGAAAATTCTATTTATCCCGATCAGGAGATAGAACTTTCCGTGCATGATTTTATGTATCATACAGATCCGTTAATACAATATGCAAAAAGCTATAAGCAAAAAACTTTAGATGAAAATCTTGCAGATACAATGTTAATCAATACAATTACAGGCCGATATAGACTTTCGGATTTTCATGTGCTAAATGTTATATCTCAACAAGATGGATTAAGAATGATTATTGATGATTTTGTTGATGGCAGTTTATATCAGGTAGAAAAGAATTTGATTTATGATAAGGAAAGCAAGGTGTTTAGAGATCAAAATAATCTTTTTAGGATTGAATTAATTGATGATCAAACGGTTCAGTTATTTTATAACGAACAGAAAGTTGTGGCAAAAAAAGATTCATCATTAATTTCTGCTTTTGAGGCGTTTAAATATAATGAATTGGAAAGAGGATTGGAGCTGATTAAAACATCGCCCAGTTTATATATTGAGAATAACACACAACTAGAAAATATATTAGTAAACCTTGGATACAAGTATTTGCAGCAAGGTGCAATTGAGAAAAGCCTGCTTGTTTTCAAAACAGCGATAGAAGTCTTTCCAGAATCGTGGAATACTTATGATAGCTATGCTGAAGCTTTAGCCAGAAATGGAGATATAGAGAAATCTATTCAGAACTATGAAAAATCCGTTCAGCTTAATGCTAATAATACGCATGGAAAGGATATGATTGAAAAATTACGTAATCAACTTTAATAAACAAAAAAATGAAAATTTTTTTAGCTTCTGCAGTCGTTTGGTACTTCCTGTCTTTTGCAGCATTTAGTCAACAGTGTGGAACATACGAAATGGTTGATTCAAGCCAAAAAACAGAAATTCCTTTTGAATTCTATGGGATGAATATCATGGTAAAAACCGAAATCAACGGAGTAAAAGTAAACATGCTTATCGACAATGGTGTAATGTGGGATGAACTTTGGTTTTATGGTAATAATCAGGTTGATTCGCTAGGATTAACATATTTAGAAGATATACTAATTGATGGAGCAGGCGAAGGAGAAGGGGTGCAGTCGAAAACGGCAACAAGTGTTGAAATGAAGTTTGAGAACATTACATTTAAAGATCAATCTGCTGTTGTGAGTCCTAAAGAGCAAGGGTTTGCCAAATTATTTCCTGGCATTGCAGGTCAGCTTTGCGGAACATTTTTCAAAAATTTCATAGTTGAATTTAATTTCAATGAAATGCTTATTAAACTTCATAACCCGAATGATTTTGAATTTGTTGGAAATGGATTCTCGCTTCCAATGTCTCCTGATACCATAGGTTCATATGCAATTCCGGTTACCATATTTAATGGTGATAAAGAAATTGAAAAGGAGATTTTTATCGACCTTGGAGGTATTTATCCATTATCACTTGTAATCAATTCTGATTTTCCTCTCGACGATTCTATGGAAAAAGTATTATTGGGATATGGAGCTTCTGGCCCAATTTACGGGTACAAAGGATTTGTAGATAAAGTAAAGATCGGTAATTACTATGTTGAAAAACCCGAAGCAGTTTTTATTGAAAATCAGGCAGATGAAAATAATACGAATTTAACCATTGGATTACCGTTGCTAAGGCAATTTAATTTAACATTCGATTATTTTAATAATAAACTTTTTATAAAACCTAATAGTCTAACCTTTAAAAACTAAACAGAATTTAGGCTTACTGAATCATGATCAAAAATTATATACTGCTAACTCTCCGTAATTTCTGGAAAAACAGAATCTACACAATCATTAATATTCTTGGATTATCAGTAGGATTGGCTTGTTTCATTGGAATTTATGCATATACAAGCAACGAGTTAAATTATGACACACACCACGATAGTGCAGAGAATATATTTAGAATTAAACTAAAAGGCGAAATGTCGGGAACAGCATTTGAAGCTGCAGTCGCAGGTGCTCCTGTTAGTGAGTTTTTAATTGATGAACTTCCCGAAGTAACCTTATTTACTCGTTTAATTCAGCTACCACGAACAGTTCTATTTGATTATGACAACAAGAAATTTTACCAGGATGGAATCATGTATGCTGATTCTACCTTTTTTGAAATGTTTAGGTATGATGTAGATGGTGATATAAAAAATGCTTTAAATGAACCATATTCCTTGGTTTTATTAGAAAGTACAGCGAAAAAATATTTTGGGAGAGAAAATCCAATTGGTAAGACCATAAAATGGAATAACACAGTCGATTATACGGTTAAAGCAATAATTCATGAGCCAATCAAAAATTCACATATCGAATTTGAGGTGCTTGTAAGTAGGTCAAGTTTATATACTGACCCTCGGTACAATACAATTTATAATAATTTGAATGCCTTTACTAATTTACACTACATGAAGTGTACCTATCAGAATTTGGAAGTACTTAATACAAAAACCAATGCAATTTTTCAAAAGCACGCAGGTGAAAGCATGAAAGAATCAGGTGCCAGCCTCAAAATTGAATTGCAGCCAATTACTGATATTCATCTGAAATCAAATATTATTCATGAGATAAAAGAGAATGGCAATATCAATACGGTTCGTATTTTTATAGCAATAGCTATTTTGATTATTGTTATATCATCCATTAATTATATCAATCTATCCATTGCGAACTCGTCAACTCGATTATTAGAGGTAGGAGTTCGGAAAGTTTATGGAGCAAATAAAAAATCTCTTTTCACTTATTTTCTCGGAGAGTCCATTTTATTAGTTTTAATTAGTTTTGTTTTGGCTGTATCAGTACTGCAGGTTATCAGACCGCTATTTAATTCTATTGCTAATCAGCCCTTTCATGCCATTTTAAAGCAAAATATAAACTGGATATTATGGTTGATTTTCGTTCCGGTAGTTGGAGTTTTGGCAGGTGCATATCCTGCTTTTTATCTATCATCACTAAAGCCAATAAAAATATTAAAGGGAAAAATAAATAGCGGAAAACAAAAACAGCTTTTCAGGAATAGTATGATCATTGTGCAGTTCATAATTTCAATTTTCCTACTGTCAGGCACATGGTTAATTCAAAAGCAAATTAATTATATAAACAAGAAAGATCTCGGATTTCAAAAAGACAATATAGTGGTTCTGGCTCTCCGGAATTCAGAAATGATCAATTCATATCCAACCTTAAAAAACGAGCTTGTAAAAATATCAGGTGTTCGTGGTGTAAGTGCTTCATCTGCATATATCGGTAGTTTTAATCAACGACGCGGTTTTTATCTCGATGGTTATTCCCGAAAGGATATGATGATGATCCTGAATTTGCAGTGCGAAGATAATTTTCTTCAAACCATGAATGTTAAGCTTGAGGAAGGACGAGGCTTTCTGCCTGAAGAAAATACGGATCAGAATAAAATTATTGTTAACCGTGCCTTGGTAAAGGAATTTGGGCTAACACACCCAATTGGAACTTCATTCCGATTACCAACAGGAGAAACAGAAACAGACGATCCGAAATTAGAGATTATAGGAGTATGTAACGATTTTCACTATGCATCTCTCCATAACGAAGTGAAACCATTAATTATTTGGAAAGACGCTTCTATGCGCAGATATTTATCTGTGAAATTAAATTCTACCAATCAAAAAAAGACACTTGAGTTACTATCCGAAAAGTGGAAAGAAATTTATCCTGATTATCCATTCGAGTATTTCTTCCTTGATGAAACCTATGAAAATCTATATAAATCGGATGTTAACAATGGCAAAGTGTTTTTTGTTTTTACCTTGTTGGCCATATTTATAGCATCACTAGGGGTTTTTGGATTAACTGCGTATACAACAGAAAAGCGGACTAAAGAGATTGGAATTAGAAAGGTTTTAGGAGCAGACACGGGTAAAATATTACTATTAATTTCAAAAGACTACCTTATTCCAATATTAATTTCTTCTTTAATTTCCGTACCCATCGCCTGGCTCTTTATTAATAAATGGTTGCAGAACTTTTCGTATAAAACCCAGGTGCAATGGAGTGTGTTTATCCTTTCACCAATAATTATTTTAATCATTGCTCTTATGGTTATTAATATGAAAGCTGTTTTCGCAGCCAAAAAGAATCCTGTGGAATCGATTAGATATGAATAAAAAACAAAAGACCTGCATAAGTTTATGCAGGTCTTTTTTGTTGAGGTCACGGGCGGATTCGAACCGCCGTACACGGTTTTGCAGACCGCTGCCTAGCCACTCGGCCACGCGACCGTTTTTATTCGGACAGCAAAAATAGAAA
>JAHLLG010000008.1 GCA_020444275.1 Bacteroidota bacterium
TATCTAAAAATAACAAAAAATCCCGACAATTAATGCCGGGATTTCTGCTGTCCGATCCCGTCCCGACAATTTTAGTCGGGACGAGGACTCTCGAAAAATTACGAAATCGGAATGATTTCTATTTTTCGGAGCTAGGGTTTTCTTCGAAATACCTCAATTGTAGTTCTCTCTTCTTTAATTTCTTTAGTTTGTTTTCTAAGTAAACAGCCTCTTTTCTTGTTTCTACAATCTTATAGGCAATAATTTTCCAGGGGATATAGGGTTTGGTAGATCTTACATAACCTTTATTATGCTTCTGCAGTCTTGACTCAAGCTTTTCGGTTTGACCAATGTAGTATTTTCCAGTTGAGATAGATTCGAGCAAGTAAACGTAATACATATCTAAAAATAACAAAAAATCCCGACAATTAATGCCGGGATTTCTGCTGTCCGACTAGGACAGTAACATAAGAAAATTCTAGAAAATCATATTATATACATATTGTTCTAAGATGCTAATAAAATAAGCATAAATTCAAAATTTAGAGTAAAATTGAAAAAGTAAAATTATCAATTTTTATCAAAAAAACGTCCCCTATGCCGTCCCCTAAAGATAAAATTTGTATATTTGATTTATGTAAAAAATCAATTATATGGCAAGTATTACATTTTTATTAAAAGACTCAAAAGGGGATAAGGAATCAATTATTTATGCTGTTATTCGAAAGGAGAATGAAAGAGCTAAATTGTCTATAGGAAAAAACTACATGATTAATCCTATTCTCTGGGATAAGGAATTTCAAAGAGCAATTGTTAAAAACTCACACAAACAGTTAAAAGAGGCAAAGATTAAACTTGACAAAGTTGAAATAGATCATAATAAACTTATTAATGATAGGATAAACAACTGCTTAAATCATTTTAATAAAATTATAAGCAAAGCAGACTATGATCAAACAACATTATCGATTAATTATTTAAAAGAAGAAATGAAATCATTTCTGAATCCCAATTCGAATCTTAAAAATAGATCAATGAGTTTTTTTGAGTACATTGAATATTTTATTGAGCAAAGAGAAAAGGGAGAAATTAAAACAAAGAGTAATGAACTGTATTCACAGGCCACCATTGATAATTATAATGCAACACTTAAGCATTTAGAAAACTACTGTAAAAAAAAGAAGATTAAGTTAAATTATGATGATATTACCATGAATTTTTATCATGATTACAAAAACTATTTGTTTAAAGAAGACTTATCAGATAATACAATTTCAAAAGATATAAAGCATATAAAGCTATTTTTAAGAAACTCTTGGAATGAAAAATATCACAATAACAGAATTTTTGAGGATAGGTCATTTGAAAGGCCGGAACCTAAACAAATACAAAGAATTGTATTAAGTGAGGATGAGATTGATAAATTTTATAATCATGATTTTTCGAATAATCCCAAATATGAAAAGGTTCGGGATATGTTTATAATTGGTTGCTGCACCGGATTGCGTTACAGTGATTTTTCAAGAATTAAGAAAGAGCATATTAACGGAAACTATTTTAAAATTCTTACTCAAAAAACAAAGGAATATGTAACTATTCCTATCATGCCACTTGTAAAGCAAATTTTAGAAAAGTATAATTACAACTTACCAAGACAAATAAGCAACCAAAAGTTTAATGACTTTCTAAAATTAGCAGCAGAAGAAGCAAAAATTAACACAAAGATTCCTTATCCAATTAGAGAAAAAGGATTAACCAGGGAAAAGTTTATTAAGAAACACGAAAAAATTTCTTCTCATTGTGCAAGAAGAACCTTTGCAACTAACGCATATCTTAACGATGTCCCAACATTATCTATTATGGCAATTACAGGGCATAGAACGGAAAAGGCATTTTTAAGGTATATAAATGTCACGACACAGCAGCATGCAGAAAAAATGAAAACTCATCCATTCTTCAATAGAAAAGTGATTAAAAATGTCGGATAAACTAAAGTTAATTGATTTTATTAAGATTCAATTAGAGAATTTTATGAAAAAAAGCAAGCATGATAAATATAACTTTTAGTAATAATAAGAATACAAAACCCAAAGAGCTTATAAAACAGTTGTTTTATCATATTCGAATTACTTTTAAATTTTTTTTACTCCGATATAGAAGGGTTACATTAAAGTTTTATTAATTTAACTAACAAAATGTCTTAATATGATTAATTTGAACTTCAGATATATTAAAATTGTTAATATCTTAAATGTAATTTGGATTTGTTTTTGAAGGATTATAATTAAATTTACTTACTTTGTGCTTTTTATTATTAATTATATTATGAACAGTTTTAAGTACTCAGAATATTTAAAGAATCTTAACGATTTTGAAAGGAAAAATGCTCCTAAGCAGTTGTTTACTGAAGGAGATACTTCTCTATTAACTGAAGGAGTGAGGGTGTCTGTAGTCGGGTCAAGAAAGCCAAGTAAATTTGGAATACAGAGGGCAAAAATTGTTGTTAAGGAGCTAGTTTCAAAAAACATAACAGTAGTGAGTGGTTTGGCAGATGGGATAGACACAATAGCTCATCAAACGGCTATAGAATTGCATGGAAAGACAATTGCTGTTGTAGGAACAGATTTAAGCAAAGTATATCCATCTAAAAATAAAGAACTTTTTGAAGAGATAAAAAAAAGTCATCTAGCTATTTCTCAGTTTCCAGAGGGATATCCTATGCAAAAGAAGAATTTTCCTATGAGGAATAGGACTATGGCTCTGATAAGCGATGCAACTATAATTGTTGAGGCATCGGAGAAAAGTGGGACGAAACACCAAGGGTGGGAAGCTTTACGACTCGGACGGCATTTATTTATACTGCAAAATATTATTGATGATAAGTCTATTACATGGGCTAAGGAGATGATAAAATATGGTGCTCAAGCATTAACCCGAAAAGACATGCCAGAGCTTCTTGATGAAATTCCAAACGTTACTTCGATTGTTAATGCAGATTTCACGTTCTGAAATAGAGTTTTTTACCATAGGCAGTTATTCTCCAAGAGGTGTTTCTGACGAAGCGAAAAAATCACAAAAATTTACACATGCTTTTAAAGGAGGAAGAGAACAAGCAATTCTAGCCGCAATTCAATTTCTAAAAAGTATTGATAATTCCAAAGTTGATTCTTTTTTTGGCAATGATTCAATACTTGTCCCTGTACCTAAAAGTTCTTTAATGTCTCCTGATACTTTATGGCCTTCAAAAGTCATAGCAGAATTGTTAGTGCAAGAAGGATTTGGTAAGATAGTATTGCCATTAGTAGAAAGAACTACTTCTATTCCTAGATCATCACAATTTTATAGTGCTAGTACTCGACCTTCTTTAGAAAAACATTTTAACAGCTTAAATGTTAAAATAGAACTTTTATCTTCTCCGAAATTTACCCTAATTGATGACATATTAACTATTGGAAGAACTTCTTTTGCCTGTGCTCAGAAACTTGCACAAGCATATCCTGATGCAGAAGTTAGATGCTTTGCCATGCTTAGAACACGTAGTAGGTATTTTGATGTAACAGCAGAAGCTACTTTTAGCTCACTTCTACATATTATTGATTCAAATGGGATGGACGATGTTAGAAGACAAGATGATTAGTTATAACTAATCATCTTTTACTAGACATCTAGATCATGAATGTAGTTAAAGTCTGTGTAGGACAATCTTATTACAAAGTAACAAATAGTATATCAGCCACATAACAAAGTGTATTCATTTAAGGGGACGATTTAGGGTGCGTTTAGACTTAACTTCTTGATATTGCAAGCATTTGATTTAAATATTTGTAGATCTTACTACCTCTCCATTTTAAAGCTAATTTGCAACGAATAAGTTTTAGTGCACAACAATTTCGGAAATAAATCATTTAAAGGTGATACTACGACTAACTATGATTTATGTATTTTCTCCATTCAAATGGTAAAATTTCATTTTTAAAATAACTGTGAGCAAGATATCGAATACTATCAAGACCAATGTTATCAGTAATAAAATTTGGCAATTCTTCTATCTTCTCTTTTACTAAGTTTTTAAATTCTTCAAAATTAGCTTCAACTTTCAATAGTTTGGAACCATCTTGAACCCTTTCAATACTTTCAACATGATATAAATCGCCTAAGCTTCTTTCAAAAAGTAGCTGTTCAACATCATAACTTTCAAAATCTATAGAAGCTATTTGCAAACTTAACTTCTCATCAATAAATGATAAGATTTCTTTAAAGAATTGTTCAGAATCAAAGACAACACACAATTCAAGTAATATAGCTATAAGAACTGAAGTGCTATCACAATAGCTTTTTGGCTTTATTTCATTGGCTGAAGCTTCAATGACCAATTCCAAATTATTATTTAATTCTGGTAGAATATTCATTCTAATTTTTTGAACTTTTAAATTAGAAATAACCCTAAATACATAATTAGCTATAAAATTAATATCCTTTTGTCGTCTGCCTTTTTCATCGCTAAAAAAAAGAAATAACTGAATAATTGGAATTGAATGATTGTCAAAAATTGGTCTAAAACAACCATTATTATTCTCAATTAAATCAATTATGTAGTCCTTTTGGATATTTTTTAATTTGACTGGATCTTTAGATTCAAAAACACAATTTCTAAGTCGACAATAATAAATTAAATCATCAATATATTCAAAACATCTTAGAGGGTATCCAATTTTTTCAAATAACGATCCATTTTCCGCGAAAAGTCCATCTGGTATTCTAGCAATGCTAAATGTCTTTTTGAAATAATTATTAAAAATCTCAAACTGACCAGTTAAAAGTTTCTTAAACTCTTTTATTACGGCTTTTTTACTTGCAAGATTATTTTTTAAAATCCAACTCCATGTATGAAGAATTAAAAACTTGGAGCACTCTTTTGCAGGCACAAGATTATCATTTTCAGTACTATAATGCAATACTAAAGTATTTAAAAGTCCTAACGTAGCAAATAGTTTACTAAATGCTCTTCCCTTTAACTCTTCAGTCATTTCAAACTGTAACTGAACTAATTCTTTGAATTCTTTAAAATCATAATCTTCAATATCCCAAAAAGCAAATGTCTTTTTTAATAATGAATTACTTTCTACATCAATTAAAAAATATTCTCCAAATAAATATGTTGAGAATAAATCACTCAATTTATAAATATCCCATCTTTCAAAATTAAATCCTGCCAATTCTTGCTTAATAAATCCATTAAAAGTTGCTAGGAAATTAGGTTTTAAAATACCATTATGAACAAGGACTATTTTGGTTGGCAATTCTTGTAATTCTGGTATAGAGTAGTCTTCGAAATTAACAAATTTAGCTTCTCGAAGAGATTCAAGGATTCCATCTTTTTTATGGAAATTATTTTCGTTTATATCTTTATCAGTATATCCTTTTAATTCAAAATACCATTTATGATTTATATTATTTTCATCTTTACCTATCGCAATTACATCCTTTCCGTATTGACTTTGCCCTTTTGCTTCATTTGGAGTGCGTATAATTCTAAATCCCATACTCTTAAGTAATAAAGGAAAAAGATAATCCAATTCTTTATCTTCTTTTAAGGATGATAAATATTCTTGAACGAAGAAACTACTATTCATTTTTTAGATATTCTTTAATTAATTTAAAATCCGAATCTGTCCAATCTCGGTGCAATTCATAATTATTATGTAAATCAAATTCTGTAGGATTTATAAAATAATCTCTTGGTAAAGAAAAACTAGCTCCAACAGTTCCTAATTTAGAAATTCCTTTCCTATTCCCAAGTTTCCATCCACCACCTTTGGCTAATATTACATTACTTCCACCAATCATACCAAATATGCTGTTTTTTTCAGCTTCTTTAAACGATTGATTAATTTGCTTTTGAAATAATCTATCATACTGTTTAATGCCTTTAAATTGAGTGTAAAATGGATTTAACTCTTTAATATTTTGCTTTACAAGAATATTATTTGAATAAAACTGATCTCTATGTGTTTCAATTCTTTCAAGTATATCTTTTGAATCTTGGTCATTTAGATCTAAATTTGACTTTATCTCATCAGTTACAAATCCACCATAATTTTCAGAATACTCTTCCATTTTACAAATAAATGCTTCTTTCACAAGAGAAGAACTACTTTTAAATAATGGAATTAAACAAGGAATAACATATTTAGGCTCACGATAGCTTTGACAAACTGAAACCCACAACTTATATTGATCAAGATGGTTTAATGATAGAATATCAAATTCAAAAGTATAATTATGCTGTGAAATTTCATTAAAAATATTTAATCCGAGAAAACGCCGGCTTGCTTTATCATTAGTTAATAGTTTTATTAAACATTTATCAAAATCTACTTTATTATTCTTCATGAATTCATAAATAGATGTATTTAAATATTCTGATACAGGTTGAAATGAGCAATTAACAGCTAATGCATTAACAACTTTTTCAAAAAACCTAATATCCTTTAAATCCCATAAGAATTGATCTATTAACCGCAAGTGTTTTTTAATAGTAAAATGTGGTTTTTCAATTAAGTTTAAAGTTAATTTCACTCTCTCTTCTATATGGTCACTTTTATATTCTTGCGTTCGAAGAATAAAATAAATTATGTTTTGATTATCTGTAGAAATTAATTCATTAAGATGTGAAAAGCATATTTTAAAATATTTAGAGTTTTTTCGAAGTTTATTTGATCCTAAAATAGCAAAAAGTAGCTTGGGTAATTGAATTAATATATTTGGATTTTTTTTATCAATTTCTTCATACAACTTTAGAAATAATTCTGCTTCTTCTTTTTCGATAGAATCTACATTAGAAAGACCACATATTATTGATACAGAATATTCTTCTTTATTGATAAGTTTTTCTAAATAATTCTCAAAAAAACTAATTCCTTTTTTACTATATAAACCTGAAATTAACGGAATCAATAAATCAATTTCAATTTCTTTTTCATTTATGGCATATTCAAAACATTCTAAACCAAATTTACTATCGCTAATTGTTTTAGCTTTTATTCCATTTAATACAATACCTAATGAAATATTAATATTAGCATCGCTCTTAGTCCATTTAATTAATTGTTTTGAATTTAAATAAAACGTTTTAGGATTTATATTTAAATAGGGTAACGCTGTGCTGTATGCTTCACTGAAAGAATATATTTCTCTATTATCTACATTAAGCTCCTGTGAAGCTATATAGTCTGAGAAATCTATTTTAAATTTCTTATGAGTTTCAAGAATTGCAAAAATCCATAATTCATTTTTAAGGCGTGAAAAACCTTGCTTAAATTTACCTGCATTAAATTCTGTATCAACTTCTTCCAAGAATTTCGCTATTTTTTCAAATTTCTTAGTTAATCTAACTTTGAATATTTTTTTATATGCTTTATAGAATTTGTAACCAAAATGAGAATATTGATTGATTCGATACGTATTTGAACTTAATGTAACAACTTTAGCTTTTTCGAGAATTTTTATATTCAAGTCATCAAGGTTCTCAAACTTTAATGTCTTGTTTTTGATACTTATATCTACAAGTAAGGTGAGGTTTTTATCTAAATCAGAATTTTGCTGTAAGTCGTTCTCTATTTCTTTAATGTATGTCATATAAAGCTATATGTAAGATCTTTTTTATTCATGAAATTAGCAAAAAATTTAAACAAAATTAGATTACAATATAAAATAGTTATTAACTATAAATTGCTAGATGGTTATATTAGCCTAAAGCTCTTTTGTGAAGCGCAGCGTAACAAATGTGCTTTAGTAAACCACAAATGCATCAGAAAGATGCAAAAAGCTGGTAGGAAACAAATTTATTTCTATAAAACGGATAAGAATTTTCATTTGATTTACAAACTTGAAAAAATGGAAGGCAGGGTACCTTTTCTGAAAAAGGCGCATTGTGTTTAACGGTTCCGCGTTAACAATAGTGGGGGTTTGCGCCGTGTTTTTTTATCCACCGTTGAACATCTTCACTAAGGTAAAAACGACTAAACCACCGTATGGCTTATGATGGCGTGTTATAAAACGTGCGAATATAATGTGATAAACAATTTACAGATATTTTATATCTTATTTATTCTTGATATTATTAAAATTAGAATTAAATACATTTACCGTATTATCTATATACTTTCTAGGTTTACCCGATGTCTTTGTAGATAATATTCTGATTTTTTCATAAAAAACATCTTCCAACCTTCTCTTATTATTCTTGTCATTATTTATTTTCCTATCCAAGTCAATGAACCAATTAATATTAGTATGTGTTATCAATCCACTTTTTAAAGGTGTTGGACATTCAAATAAGTGTAGCTTTTTCGTTCTAATTTCACTTTCATTTTTATATATATAATCTAAAATTGAATGATGACATGCTACACCATAATAATGCATTTCTTCTTCTAATAAATAGGCATCAATTAAAGGTTGACCAAAATAAATTTGACTTGATTTATTCAAACTTATTTTGCCATAAGCTATGCCACCTTTCATTGGTATATTCTTTTCAATAGCCCTTGCAAACAAATAACTTGTTGAATAAACCTGTAAATCAAAACTTTCTGGAGAATCATTTTTTGAAAATAAAATAATTGAATCGGAAAAACTTACAGAATAAATCTCTGCATCTTCGTATCGATCATCAAGTTTATCAACTGTTTTCTCAATATAGTTTCTTATATTAGATATTTCTGTCAACAAATCATATATATCCTTATGGGAACTCCTTAAAACTAAATCTTTAAAACCCATAATATCTATAAATGTAACAAATCTATTTCCTGTAGGTTGCCATGATGTTTTTTTAGCCATATCTTAATTCTTTTGTCTTTTATCAGATTCTTATGTAGCTATTGCATGTTTTATAACTTGTTCTTATAAGTACTTTATATTACTCATATGCACACAATTTGGGTGAATATGAGTACTCTTGGTGCCCAATATTGATAAATGAAGTTACTAAAAAAAATAAACTTTTTTAAATATTGAAAATTAATATTTTATAAATGCAAAGTGTTCAATAATAATGTGATATGTTATCCTTAACTAAAATTTAATTGTAATGTTTCTGTCTACTTAGGACAGTTTATAATTTAATAAACAACACAATATTAGAGGTATAAAGCCTGATTTTGTTCTAAGGGGACTAAATAGGGGACGTTTTATTCTTGGCCTGAATCATTTTCATCTTCATCGATGTTTGGTTTATAACTTTCATTGTATTCTATTTCAATTTTATTTAGTTCTTCTTTAATACTTTGGACGTTAAAATGCCAAATCTCTCCACTTGCAGTTCTAACTTTTGCAACATAAGCAATACAAGTTAAATATTCACTTATTTGGTTTTCATTTGCATACCAGCTACCATATTTACTGATCTCTGTAAATCCATTAGTATATGCTACTTCTACACTTCTTAATGTTTTTAGATGTTCACCAAAAACATCATATAATACATAATGAATTTCATAAGCAGAAATAGGTTGTTTTGTTGTAATATTCCCGCTTTGCTTTAAGCTATAACGTGAATTGTAATAACTAGTCTTTATCCCAACATTATTATTCAACTTTATTGGGCATTCTTCATCATTAATTATAAACCAGTCACGTTCTAGATGCGAGTCTGAATTTACACTGATTCCCATTCCAAGTTTTGTTGTTACGGAACCTCCATTAAATTTTGTTATTGAAATCTGGGCAAATAAAATATTGGACAATACTGTACATACAATAATTAATACTACTTTTCTCATAACCTTTTTATTTTAAAGTTAATTATAAATCATTAAAACAGAAAATGAAGCATCTTTAATTTACAGTTACAGTCTTAACAAGACTCGAACGAAAAATCTTAAATAACTGATTTAATATAGTTTAGGATATGTAAAATTAATTACGGTAACACCCCGGTATCATATCATAAAAAAACCACCCTTTTAAAGGTGGTTTTTCTGCTTAAATAAATGATCTTGTCATTTATGGATATATGGATTAGGTTTAACGGTTACACCTCCAAATCTTGTAAAATTTGATGTAAATACGTTGCTTTTCATATCCGGTTTAATTCCTTTGCTGGGTTCTGGTTGAATATAATCTTCAAGTCTTTTAAACTCACCATATGTAAAGATCGATTTAAAACCTAGTTTTTCTATTCCTTTTTCGAATTTATTAATCGCTTTGGCTAAATCAGTTTGAAGCTTAAATAAATTCTCCTGGTGTTCATTTGAAACATAAATAGAATGATATTCTTTAATTTTATCAATATCACTTTCGGTTAATACAGGATTGTTATTCTCAAAAGATAGATCTTCAATTCTTATTCCATCGCATTGATTTACTTGATTCCTTATTTTACTTAAGATAGCGTTAAAATCGGATGCTTGTTTTTCAATTCCTGCTAACATATTGTCCTGAATGCTTACAGATTTGATTCCTAGTTTTTCAATCTCTGCTTTTGCATCTTTTCTTAACAGTGAATGAATATAGGGTATTCCAATGCTAACAAAGTTTACAATGTGTTCTTTTTTAGACTCAATTCCTTTGTTTGATAGGTAAGAGTTAAACTCAATAATTAAGTCATTTAACCGTTTTCGATTTTTAATCGCTTTCTCAATTGCTTTTGCATCTTCATAAATTAATTTCTTTTCCATATTTATTGATTTTTTGATTTAAAGTGTTTTTTTGCTAATTCAGACCATGCTTTACTACAATGCTTACCTTTTTCGGTATAAATAAAAACGTAGTTGTCTTTAATTGCTCCCGTTTCTTTTAACATTGTAACATTGGCCATTGATGTCATAGGATCATTGTAAGGAATAAAATAAGGCTCAGATTTAAGAAATCTTGCTAACTCCTCAATCAACTGTTTATTTTTAGAATCAACTGATAACTTCACTAATTCGGCTTTCAGTGCTTTTGTAAATTGTGTATTGAAAAAACTTGTATCTTTATCAATATTTGGATTCTTGATAAAAAATCTTTCAGCTATATTTCCAATAAAATTTTCTAGTTCTTTACTGGTTTTCATAATTTATCTCGTTTATAATTTTGTTTGCAATTATTTCTAACTGATCCGGTGTTAGATTACTGGTATCTAGTTCATTTTTTTGATTTGAGAGCTTAGGCACTACGTATGGCATTAAATCGGTGTAAAACTTCATCTTATCACGTGGTGATAGCTCCTTAAAATCTTTTTCAATATTTTTCCAATTGCTTTCTAAGAAGTCTTTTATAATTGCTTTAAGCTCCTTGTTTACCTTGTTTTTAGAGCCTTTTGGACGTCCTCTCCTGTTTATTTTCTTATCGTTTGGTTTAAATGGCATAGTATTTTTATAGTATTTTATTTAGATAAATAATCGTGTGGTTTTAATGGTTCAGCTTTTTTATAAACTGCTTTATTTTCCGACTTTTCAGAATGCTTCTTTAATTTTGCGGTCCAATTTTCTTGGTTCCATGCTCCATTTTCGAAATGTTCGGATAGACTACCTATCCATTTATGAAATGAATGTACTGTCTGTTCTGAAAGTTTTTTGAACTTTATATAGGAATTAACCTGTTCTTCAAAGTAGTCTAATTGTTTGTTGAATTTTTGAATATTAATACATTGCTGAACTAAGACTGTTTGCCTGTGGTGTTTATCAGATTCAGCACTAAAACCGAAAAACTTTAGGATCTTATTTTTTAACTCAGGGTGATTTGGATAAGAATTATCATCCGGCATACTTATATGAGTATTATTATTCTTAGTATTATAATACTTATCTGAATTTTGTGAAGGGGGTTGTTCTTTTTTTGTGTAGGTGGTTTCATCTTTTTTGTGAAGGTCTCCTGTTTTTTGTGAAGCTTCATTATAAAAGTAGAATCCCTCAATTCTGTTAGTAAGTTTATAAAAGCAGTTATTATTATTATCTTTTATTCTTTCAAGAGCTCGATGTTTTACAAGTTTGTTTAATCTGTTCAGAACTGTGTTAGGGGATAGTTTAAGTATAGGGTTTTGCTTTAGGATATATTTTGCATTGATAAAAGCAAATTCTCTGCCTTGGTTATCTCTTTTAATTTTTTTGTTCTGATATAAGCTAATATATTGAATACAATAGCTTAAAATAAAATGATCGGTATGATCCAGAGATTCTCCAAATATTTCATATGCTGCTTTTTGATTGATATTAATATTATAAGTGAAATTTTTCATCTTAATGATTTTTAGGGGTTTTAAATATGTTTTGTTTGCCTAGAACTCCCAAAATTCATTTTTTAGCTGTATTATAACTTTAAAGCTTCGTCAATCTGTCGATTTAGCTTTACAAAGGTGTAAAGTACATTCTCCTTTTCTTCTTTGTTTATATCTTCCAGTGCTGTTACATATCCGGTAAGCATATCGGTTAAGCCTTTTTTGAAGCTTAATAGGTCTTCACTTGTGAAATCATTTAAGTTATTTTTCATGTCTATCTATTTTAAGAGTTATTATTTTTTCTGTATAAAAGTTTATCCATAGAATCCAGGGCTTTTTCTATTTCAGAGGGTTTAAATCGAATTACACCACCCATCTTTTTACCTTTTAGATCCTTGTTTTTATACCACCTGCGAACGGTTATCTCAGAAACATTGAGTTTTTTAGCTACATCTTTAATTGTAAATGAATAATCGTGGCTTTGTTTATTCTGAAAGTCACCAAAAGCACTTGATAATTCTTCCCTGAGAATTTCTCTGTTTAGCTCCCTTAGTTCCTGCTTTGTTTCTTCATCTAGTATTAGTTTTATTTCGAGAGTTTGTGCCATATTTAAGCCCTTTCTATAATTTTAGATGTTGTTTGCAAGTATTCATCAAGATCTTCTTTGTTATAAAAAGCTTTATTACCTATAATTTTATATGAAATTTTCTTCTTTACATTATAGTTGCGCAATGTTTCAGCTGTAATGCCAAGAAATTTTGCGGCTTCTCTTAAAGGAATGTTATAATTTTTCATCTTGTTTGATATTTTTTTATAAGACAAACCTATAATTTTTTTAAACTCAAAACAAAATATAAAAACCTGAAAATCAGATAAATATACTATTTAGTATATTTTTTAATTTGAATAATATACTATTTAGTATATTTCTGGTTTATAGTTTTTTAGAGCCATTTTAGGACAGATCATAGATAGATGATTTTTGTTGAATAACTTCTAGAACAAAATCTATGATTTGAGTTTGATTAAAAAAATATTGAAAAATTTATTAACAGCATTATTAACACTTAGGAAAATTCATATTGATAATTTTATTAACTTTAAGTTCATTAAAAATTTATGATTATGATTATTGGAATTATTATCTGGATTGTATTATGCATCATTTTAGCTAATGCAGGAAGCAAACGTAAAATTGGAGCTGCAGGAGCGTTTTTTATTTCTTTTTTATTAAGCCCGCTTATTGGTTTTATAGTTGTTATGGTTTCTGATCCCTTACCTCCTAAACAACCTGTACAACCAATAAACAAGAAAGCACAAGAATTAAAAGATCAGGCAACGTCTAGTTATAAGGCAAAAGATTATCAGGTGGCTCTTGAAAATATGAAAGAAGCTATAAAGATTGATCCTGGGCACAGTTACGATCATTTTAATATAGCTTGTATTTATTCTAAACTTGAAAATAAAGAACACTCTTTTAAACACTTACAAAGAGCAGTTGAACTAGGGTATAATAAATTTGAGAATATTAACAGTTCTCCCGGCTTAGATTTTTTGAGAAAGCAACCTGAATTTGAGGATTTTGCATTAAACGGATATAAGAAATAATAAGCAAGCGCCCCCTGTGCCGTCCCCCGAAAAACAAAAAACCTGCCAATCGTTTGATTAACAGGTTAGTTTTTGTTTTTCAAGCTGTCCGACTAGGGCTCGAACCTAGACTCTTCTGAACCAAAATCAGATGTGTTGCCAATTACACCATCGGACAATTGAATGAGTGTGCAAATTTAATAAAAAATTGTTTTTCACAAATATTTTTAAAAGTTTTTTTAGAAAAAATAGAGATTTCATAAAAACTCCGCAGTAAAAATTAATTTACCACGGAGAAAAGATTGTACAAAGATTTTTTATTTGGCATTCGCTTTTACTAATTGCTCTAATCCATCCTCAGTCATAATCCAGTATTTATCAACCATTTCATCTTTTCGATAATACTCATTACGGGAGATATAGTCCAGTAATTCTTCCATGCTTTCGTCGATATACAAAACACAACCCTCTGGAACTTTTATGTTAACATCTACTTCAGGAAATTTCCAGTTGTTTTTTTCCAGTAAGGTGTATACAGCATCGAACAGAATAATAGAATCGTTTTGTACAACGCTGTAATCTATGGCTTCGGCATGATTTAATGCTTCAACACGCCCCGATCCGCGACCTTCTTTTATGATTTCAATTACTAAATCATCAAAATGTCCATGTACAATATCTACTTCCGGATAGGCATACAATTTGTCTTCGTTTTCTTCATCGTACATTACATGGAACTCTTCATCAAAAATGTAGAACTCAGACCTTTCAATGGATTTTACTTCGGTTGCCTTTAAGTAATAGGTTTTTCCCACAGCATCATCGATTTTAATTCTCTCTTCATCTTCAACCGAATAAGAGAAATTTCTAACCTGCAAACCAATGAGAATAATTAATGTGATAAAACTTACCAACCAGATCAGAAATCCGAATCCTGCAATAGATCTGTCGTGAGGTCTTATGCCAAGCAAAAGTTTAAATCCACCATAAATGATGGCAAATAATGGAATAACAACCACAAGAAATGCACAAACGGCTATAATCCAGAGTGTGTTAGGATCGGCCAACGAGTTAAACATTTCCGGAATCATAAAATGATCGTTTATAATAAAATTGTTCCAGGGCATAAATGGTTCCCCAATGATCAACGTTCCGGTAAGGCCAATAAGGAAACCAACGCCGGCAACAATTAATGCTAACCCGATAACAGCGCCAATAAATTTGAACAAAAATCTGAAAATAGCACCAATTGCGCTAAAGAGGTTATCAAAGAAACCTTGAGCACGTTCGTAATCCTTCGAATCTTTAATATTCTTCAGGTTGTCCTTTACGTTTTCGTACTCCTTACGCACATTTTTTTCAATATCAGAGATGTTAAATCGCTCTCCACGCATTTCGAGTTTTTGTGCAGTTGTAAATGCTGCTGGCAATAATGCCCATAGAACAATATATATGATTAGCGTTATTCCGTATGCAAATAGCAGAACAAGGAATAATATTCTTATAATTAACGGATCGATATTTAAATAATTAGCAATACCTGAACACACACCACCAAGCACCCTGTTATCCGGATCGCGATATAGTCTCTTTGAAGCACGCTCGTAGTGTGTATATGTTTTTTCTTTTTCCCCATCCACATCTTCAAAATCTTCAGGATGCCCCATAATATCGATAACTTCTTCAATATCTTCTTTGCTTATCACTTGCTTCTCTTCAGAAAGCTTACTTTGTAAGATTTCTGCTATACGATGTTCTATATCTGAAATAATTTCTTTTCCTTCATCCGAAGAAGCAAACCGTTGATTAATTGCAGTTAAGTAATTTTGCAACAGTGCATAAGCATCATCATCCAGATGAAAAATAACACCACCTATATTTATTTTTACTGTTTTTTTCATGATCACTTATTTATTTTGTTGTATTGAATTTACGGCGTTAACCAGTTCAACCCACGATTTTTTTAGTTCTTCTAAATATTCTTTTCCTTTTTTGGTTAACGTGTAGTATTTTCTTGGAGGTCCTTGTGTTGATTCTTCCCAACGATAGCTTAACAAACCGGCATTTTTTTGCCTTGTTAACAGAGGATAAAGAGTTCCTTCAACTACAATCATTTTAGCTTCTTTCAAAGCTTTTATGATATCGGAGGCGTAATAATCCTGTTTTGAAAGGATAGAAAGGATGCAGAATTCCAGTACGCCTTTTTTCATCTGAGCTTTTGTATTTTCGAGATTCATTGTTTTTAATTTAAGTAGAACTTCATGTTTATACTTTTATATAAGCAGGTTAGAACTTCATGTTTTTTCTTACATTTTCGAATTCTTCACGCACTGCTTTTTTAATATTTTCAATGGTTATGGCTTCTCCACGCATTTCAAGTTTTTGCGCTGTGGTGGATGCTTCAGGAATGGCAATCCATAAAATAATATAGATGATGAGACCTGATCCCATACCAAAAAATATTAAGATAAATATGATCCGAAATAGAATAGGATCGGTATTGAAATAGGCACCTAATCCGCCACAAACACCGCCAAGGACTCTGCTGTCCGGATCGCGATAGAGTCTTCTTGTGGTTTTGTACTCGGTTCTTTTTCGTTTCGAGTTTGCCTTAAAATTTGTTGATTCTTGTTCTGTTTCTTCAACAAAATCTTCCGGTTCGCCCATAATCTCAATTACTTTCGAAACATCTTCTGTCATAATAACATCTCGTTTACCAGCAAGTGTTTCTTTAAATAATTCAGAGAGTCGTGTTTCTACATCTGTCATAATCTCCTTACGTTCGTTTTCATTAACAAACTGTTTTTCAACTGCAAGCAGATATGCATGTAGCATTTCATATGCATCATTATCGATATGAAATACTATTCCTCCCAGGTTTATTGTAATGGTTGTTTTCATTATTATTATTTTTACAGTACTATACTATACACATAAAATTACAATACAAAGATATAAAAAAATATTAGTACTATGCAACACATAGTAGTAAATATTTTAAAGTACACTATTTAAGATGTTGTAAATCAACGTCAAAAAAATTTATTAATTTTAGAAAAAATTTGATTAATGAAGAAAATCCAAGGTTCCTTACTCAAAATGCAGTCGGAATTAAACGATCCGGTTGATTACTTTTTACATATCGGTGATGAAAAACTTCATGTGAACGAATTTATTGATAAGGTGGTTTCTATAAAATATTTAAACGAGATTCACTGTATCCGCTGTGGACGTAAAACAAGCAAGTCGTTTCATCAGGGATATTGTTATCCGTGTTATAGAACGGCACCTGAAACCGATGCGTGTATATTAAAACCTGAACTATGTAGGGCTCATGAAGGGATTTCGCGAGACATGGAATGGTCGAAAGAACATTGCTTACAGGATCATGTCGTGTATTTGGCTATTTCGAGTGGCTTAAAAGTTGGTGTAACCCGAATTGCTCAGGTTCCCACACGATGGATTGATCAGGGTGCAAGTTATGCCATAAAAATTGCGCTGGCACCAAACAGGTATACAGCCGGATTAATCGAAGTAGATTTAAAAAAGCATTTTGCCGACAAGACGAACTGGCGAAGTATGCTGGCCAATAAGATCGATAAAGAGATACGATTGATAGATCAGAAAGCCCAAGCCAAACAAAAAGTAAAAAAAGAATTCACAGATTATTTTACCGATGATGATGAAATTGTTGAGATAAATTATCCTGTTATAGCATATCCAGAAAAAGTAAAATCAATAAATTTCGAGAAAGAAAGCGAAGTTTCCGGGAAGCTTATGGGTATTAAAGGGCAATATCTGATTTTTGAAAACGGAGTTGTCTTTAACGTTCGCCGCCATAATGGTTTTGAAGTGGAAATAGCGATGAAATAGGATTGTTATAGCTTTGACTTAAAATTGGCTATTCATCTTGCTGATGCAATTCGCGATTAATTTCCGCTTTAATATTTTCTAACTGTTTTTTCTTATTTACCTCTCGGAGTTTCTGTGCTGTTTTGGTAAAATACTGATGTCTTTTAATAAAAGAGTGCTGTATTTGATTCCACTCCAGGATCGAATCAATTTTCTTTCGCTCGGCAAGTTCTTTGTATAAACTAATTGAGACAGGAACGAAATCTGTTCGCCCTAAGTAATCCAAATCTGCGTCGCACATAATCTCTTCTAACAAACTTTTGGGTTGTGGAGGCATTTTGGTCACCAGTATCAATTCACATATTCGATCAATTTGTTCTTCATTGTAATGATATTCAGGTAAGATTTTTTTAGCCAGCTTCACACTTTCTTCTTCGTGGGTATCGTAATTAATTAAATGACCCATATCGTGAAACAGGGCTGCTGTTTTTAAAATAAGCATCTCCTCATCTGAGATTCCTTCTGATCGCCCAATGAGCTCTGCTTGCGTAACCACATCAATGGTATGTTTTACATTATGATAGTACAGGTTATCGGGCAACCCATCTTCGAGCTTGCTTAAAACAAACTCTTCAACGTCGTTTATTCGTAATGTCTGTATTTGGGTGAAAAACATTTGATTAGGAACTAATCCCTTTATATCCGATGAAAGATGAGGCATAAATCCTTCAACAAAATACATATCAATTTCACCTTTATATTTAACAGGCATTTTTCCTCTGTACTGACAAATAAAAAAGTCTTTGATAAGCATGTATGTGTTTTCAGTAATATTAATTTTACCGGGTTCACCCGATGCTTCCATTCTGCTTGCTGTATTTACTGTTCCTCCCCAAATGTCGTATGAAATTTTACTCCTTCCGAGCACTCCTGCCACAACAGGTCCGGTATCAATTCCAATTCGCAAATCCCATATATGGCTTGTGCTCTTATCAGATTTTCTTTTAAGCTCTTTCATGAAGTTTTGCATCTCCATGGCTGCAAGCACTACTTCAACAGGATTAGTTCTGTTTTTTATAGGGATTCCGCCGGCGCACATGTATGCATCACCGATGGTTTTAATTTTTTCGATGTTATATTTTTCAACTACCGTATCGAACTGTAGAAAAAAGCGATCCAGTTCATCAATCAAGAGGTCTGAATCCATCTGCTCGGCAATTTTGGTAAATCCCTGGATATCTGAAAATAATACAGTAACCATATTGTAGTGATACGGACCGGCTTTTTTCCCCGATTTTAATTCCTTAGCAGTGGTTTTTGGTAAAACTCTTTCAAGTAGGTTATCTGCTTTTTCTTTTTGAATGACAACCTCTTCGGTTCTTTCGTGTATAATGTTTTCAAGTCGGAAACGCTCTCTGGCAAAATAATAGGCTCTCCATTTGCTTATTAGAACAAAAAGTAAAATAACAAAAATAGTATAAATGGCAAAAGCAACTTTGGTTCTGTATATGGGAGGTTTAATTGCAAACGAGTAAGTAACTTCATTGGATATATTATCGAAGATGTTTTTGGCTTTTAGCTTAAAAATATAGTTTCCTTCAAATAGGTTGGTATATTCTTTAACCGGCATAGAAGTCCAGTTCGACCATTTTTGATCAAATCCTTCCAGTTTGTATTGATATAAGACCTGATCTTCGCTTTCGTAATGATTAGATGAAAATTCAAATGATATATCATTATTTTTATATGATATTGCTTTTACATCGTTATACAGATGGCTATTTTTTCCAAAAGGAAGCTGATAGATAATCGAATCTTTACCAATTTGAATTTTATGAATAATAGCCAAAAAAGGCGATGCAGAACTATAATACTGATTTAAATCTAATTGTATTAATCCTTCGTAACCACCAAACCAAACAACTCCTTTTTCATCGGGCTGAATAGATGTAATTAAAAAATCTTTTAATCGGTTAAAAGGAAGGGGGCGTAGTGTTTTTAGTGAATCATTTCTCAGGTTTTTAACAAGCGTTTTACTTTGATTTTCTCCTTTTCCGATAATGTTTAACCATAAGTTACCTTGTTTATCTTCAACAATGGGATAAACCCAGTGTGTTTCATGCGCAAAATCTAAACCAATTAAAGTATCTGTGTAGAATTTCTCGTGATCCGAATCAAAACGAAATAGTCCCCGGGCTGTTGAAAACAGCACACCATCAGAAAGTGCATACAGGTTTATCCAGTCCGCATTTTCAGGAAGTTTATTTTGCTCTGTATATTTTTTAAACGGTATTTTACTATGAAAACTTTCGAAAGGTTCTATCTTGTAAACTCCGCTTTCGTTACTCGACAACCAAATCGTACCATCCTGTTCTTCGGCAATGCTGGCAATTTTTGTATCTATGCCTTCAACCTTTTTTTTCACAATGAGCAATTCGCCTGCAATTTGAATGGCAGAAAAACCATCGTTATATCCTAAGTAAATGTAGGATGGATTTCTGGTTGAGTGCAAAACACTGGTAATTTCATCTGCTTCCCGATTATAAAACAGGACAGCTTTATTTTCGATTATTTCGTATATGCCTTTTAAAGTAGAAACAAAAAGCCTATTGTTGATTTGATGAAAATCGTAACAGGCAGATTTTATTTCTTTAATCTGTTCAAAATGCGAGCAAAGAAAGCATTCGTCAGAGCTGGTATTGTTTTGTAACTTAAAAACACCGAGCGATGTTGCAACATACAGGTTTTCTTTAAACTTTATTACAGAGGTAACATTCCCTTTTAATCCATGGGTTTTATTAAAATATGAATAGGGCGAAGGAATTTCAATTCTGCTCATACCCTGGTTATGCAGAGCCCAAAGGTTATTATTCGAATCGGCATACAAATCATTCACAGATAAATTCAAAAGGCCGCTATTTTCGTTAATATGCGAATTTATATGGCCCTTTTTATTGATTACAACAATACCGTTCAGAGCAGTTCCTATTGCATAATCACCATTTTTTAGCATGCACCCTTTGGTATATATATTTTCCAGAATAAATTGGTCAGCTTCTGTATGGAACGGCTCTAACGAGTAATTGTCGAAAAGATAAAACCCCTCTTTATTTTTTGTTTTTATAAGAAACTGTTTATTAAATGGTAAAATATCAATTACATCTTTTTCATTAAAAAACTTGGTGCCGGGCAATAAACGGAATTCATTTTGGATAAGCTTTAACAGCCCGGTTTCTTTTTTTTCCAAGAATATTTGCCGATCAACTTTGAATAGTTCTAACCCAAATTCACTTGAATCAATCAACTCTAGTTGGTTCTCATCCCAACGAAACAATTTGTTTTTTGTACAGAAATAAATTTGATTGTTGTTTGAATACAGTTGATTAATTTGATGAAACTGAAGTGAAGAGCCCAGAGAGTCCTTTAATGAATAAAATTGAGGTTTCCCGGAACGATCATTCTTTACTAAGCCAAAATCATTATTTCCGCCAACATATAAAATTCCTTCTGAATTCACATCCATTTTGGGTGTTCCCGATATTTTTATGATCTCCCAGTAGGTTCCGTCGTATTGAAGTAATCCATTGTTATTGCTTATATAAATAATACCATTGTAATCCTGAATTACAGAAAAATTATTGTTTCTGAAACCATAATTGTTGAGTGTTATACGTTGTATATATGGGCTTCCTTTTTGCTTGCAAAAACCTGATAAGTAAAAAAAGAGCACAAAAAATGCCGTGAATAAGGAAAAAAAAGTTGTATTTTTAATGAATTTTATTTTAAAATACATAACTTGGTTTTTGGAAGCTGATTGCCCTAAAAGAACTTGTAATATAAGAATTTTTTTATTTAAGAACGACGATTTGTAATAAATCTATTGGTTTATGAAAAATGAGAATCATATTATTGTAATACCGTGGGACTTTACACCTGTTGCCGGATATGCATTACAACATGGCTTTAAATTTGCCGAAAAAGCAAAAAGTAAAAAGATTGTGTTGGTGCATATCATTAAAAATGAGAAGGAATACGAAAGTGCTTTTGAAAAATTAAATCAGATTGCTAAAGATAATCAGGGAAAGAACGGATTAGAGATTGAGCCTCTGGTTAGAAAAGGAAGTATATTTACAACCATTGGCGAAGTAGCATCTGAAGTTGATGCTGAACTGGTGGTAATGGGTACACACGGATTGCGCGGGATGCAAAAATTAACCGGGAGTTGGGCTTTAAAGGTTATCGTTAGTTCGAAAGTTCCTTTTGTGGTTGTGCAAGAGCCGCCAAATGAAACAGATTTAAAAGATATTGTTATGCCTATTGATTTTAAATGGGAAAACAAAGAAAAACTAAATTGGGTAAGCTACTTATATCAATATTTTAATCCTAAAATTCATATTATTAAACCCAACACCACTGATGTGGGCTTTATTAAGAAAATTAAAGCTAATATTGCTTTTGCCAGAAAATTTATGGATGGTAAAGGTGTAGATTATGAAATTCACACAGCCGATGGCAAGAAGAGTTTTGCTTTGGAAATTATGGAGTTTGGGAAAAACATTAATGCTGACCTTATTATGATTTTATCAACCAAAAATATCGGTTTAGCGGATTATGTGTTAGGTGCCCAGGAACAATACATTATTGCCAACAGCTCAAAGATTCCTGTAATGGTTGTGAACCCTCGCGATGACCTAACTAGATACGAAGGATTTTATTAATATTTTAATGAATAGATAGCCTAATTATGGATGACGACGATAGGTGTCATCCTATTTTTTTGATTTTTATGGAGTTAATTTTTGCAACAAACAACAAGCATAAGCTCGAAGAGATACAAAAACTGTTAAGCGATAAAATAAAACTTTTGAGCCTGCAAGATATCTCTTTTCAAGAAGAGATACCGGAAGATTATGAAACATTGAAGGAAAATGCATTACAAAAAGCCCGCTATATTTACGACCGATATACATTAAACTGTTTTGCTGATGATACCGGTTTGGAAATAGATTTTTTAAACGGATCTCCGGGTGTTTATTCTGCCCGATATGCCGGAGAAAATTGCTCTTTTGACGATAATGTGAATAAAGTGTTAGAAGAAATGGGAAACACAAATAACAGAGCTGCTCGTTTTAGAACTGTTATTGCACTTATAATCGACCAGAAAGAATATTTTTTTGAAGGAGTTGTGGAAGGAGAGATATTACGAGAAAGAACAGGGAATGGTGGTTTCGGTTATGACCCAATTTTTAAACCAATTGGTTTTAACGAATCGTTTGCCGAAATGGAAATGCATAAAAAAAATGAAATTAGTCACAGAGGACTGGCAGCAAAAAAGCTGGTTAATTTCCTGAATACGTTGTAAATATGCAATAATATTTACAATGTTCTGTTATCATACATAAAGATTAACATGGCAAAGAAAATATTTTACATTGTACTGTTTATCATTACAGGAAGCCTGAGTACACAGGCTCAGATTGGAGTAGGAGAATGGCGCGATCATTTCCCTTTTTTTTACACTTTAGCTATTACCGAGTCGCCCGATAAAGTATTTGTTGCATCGGAAAGTGGAGTGTTTTCATATGATAAGAACAGTAAGAATATTGAAAAACTAACCAAAGTAAATATGCTATCTGATGTTGGCATTTCAGAAATTGCATATTCTGATGAAAACAATGTGTTGGTGGTGGGATACGCTAATGGAAATGTTGATCTGATATATGAAACGGAAAAGTTTAACCTTTCTGACATTAAACGAGAGGCTATTAGCGGCAGTAAGTCAATCAATCATATCTTATTTATTAACGAATATGCTTATCTGGCATGCGGTTTTGGTATTGTAGTGGTTAATCTTGAAAAACGCGAAGTAAAAGATACGTATTACATTGGCAACCTTGGAACAAGCTTAATAGTTAACCAGTTAGCTTTTGATAACAACTTTTTATATGCTGCAACCAATGAAGGGATCTACATTGCAGATTATGCTAATTCCAATTTGGTTGATTACTCCAACTGGCAGTTAATAACTACCGTTCCGTCGTATACCTCGAATTTTAATACAATTTATGTTCAAAACGGAAATATTTTAGCGAATCAGGTTAACGAATCATTTAACGATCAGGTATATGCCTACAAAGATGGAGTTTGGTCCGTATTAAATAATGATTATAGTTCTGTGCGCGAAATTGTCGAAACCGAAAATACAGTACAGTTGATAACAAATAAAAATATCATAACCTATTCGGACGGTTTTATATTTCAGGATTCGATTACCAGCAATGATGTGTCGGGGTTTAACCCTTTTGATGTTTCAGTTACTAATAATACATTTTGGATTGCCGATAAAGGGAGAGGACTCATAAAATATCAGTCGGGCAATGCGGAGTCTGTTGCACCAAATGCTCCTTACCTGAAAAACTCTTTTGCTATTGCTATTGATAATAATAAAGTATTTGTTACTGCAGGAGCATTAACACCTACCTGGGCTAATTTCTTTTTAAACGGTGCAGTTTATATTTTAGAGAACGAACGGTGGAGTTCGGTATTTAATTTTTCAACATCCGATTATGTTTCCGTAAAAATAGATCCCTATAATGATGATCATTATTTTACAGGAAGCTGGGGTGGAGGTCTGTATGAATACAATGGAAAGGAACAACAGGAGAATTACCGGGAAACAAATAGCACATTACAAAATGTTACTGGTCAGGATTTTTGTTGGGTAAAAGGTATGGCATTCGATAGCGAAAATAATCTTTGGGTAACCAATTCTGGTGTGGAGAACCCCGTTTCGGTTAAGATTAATGGCGGAGGATGGGAAAGTTTCAGTTTCGATGAGCGAATAAGTAATCTGCTCATTAGTGATATTATTATTACAGAATTAGATCATAAGTGGCTGCTCCTTCCTAATGGGAACGGTTTATTCGTGTTTGACGATAATCAGACTATTGGCAATGAAAATGACGATTTAACAAAAAAACTAAGCATTCTGGATGAAAACGGTAAAGTTATTTCGAATAATGTATATTCTTTTGCCGAGGATCTTGATGGAAATATTTGGGTAGGAACCGATCAGGGAATTGTGGTTTACTATAACCCGGGAAGTGTTTTCGAAGAATCAGGTTTTTACGCACAACGTGTTATCCTTACCATTGGCGAAGTAACACAATATTTATTGGGAACAGAAATTGTTACGACCATAGAGATAGATGGAGCCAACAGAAAATGGATCGGCACACAAAGTTCTGGTGCATATCTGGTATCGGAAGATGGTTCAGAAGAGATCAATCATTTTACTACAGAAAACAGTCCTTTGCCTTCCAACAGAATTAACGATATTGGAATTAATCACGATACCGGTGAGATATTTTTCGCTACCGATCAGGGATTGGTTTCGTACCGGGGTTCTGCAACCATGGGCAGCGATGAGTTTAGAGATGTTTATGTTTATCCAAATCCGGTGCGCGAAGATTATAGTGGAGATGTTACCATTCGCGGTCTGGTTTCTGATGTAAATGTTAAAATTACAGATATAAGCGGGAATATTGTATATGAGACCACGGCAGAAGGAGGACAGGCAACCTGGAACGGTAAAAATTTTAATGGACAAAGAGTAAGTACCGGAGTTTACCTGGTATTTTGCTCAAACGAAGACGGAAGCAAAACCTATATTACTAAACTGCTATTCATTAGGTAATTACCAATGTTTAAGAAATTTTATCAGGTGAGTCAACAGATTGCTCAAAAGCCAAATGTAATCTTGTTTGGTTTATTACTTATTGCATTCATTTCAAGACTGATTTATTTAACATACAATCCGGTGGGGCACGATGAGCCGTTTTCCATCTTCCATGCTCAAATGAACCCTTCGGAGATTGTCAAAACGTTGAAGGGAGGTAATAACCCACCACTTTATGAACTCTTTTTACATTACTGGATCAGACTATTCGGAATTGGTGCTGCAGCTGTTCGAATTCCTTCGCTAGTTTTTAGTGTTTTAAATGTTTGGGTTGTTTTCCTTATTACAAAGCGACATGTTAATTTAAAAACTGCAGTACTGGCATCATTGATTACGATTTTCTCCAGTTATCATATTTATTTTGCGCATGAAGCCAGAGTATATGCATTATTTTCTTTATTAACAGCGGTATCATTCTATTTGATCTTACGGATTATTTATGACAAAGCTGACTTGAAATTACTAATATCAATATTTCTCGTGTATGCAGCATTAATTTATTCGCATTACCTGGGTGTTGTGGTTGTGCTATTGCAGGTTGTTTTAGTTACCTTTTTAAAATTGAAAACACTAAGACAAGCAAGTAATTATTTTCTCGTGTTGGCTGCATTGTTAGTCTCTTTCTCATTTTACATTCCGGAATTTTATTATCGCATGGTGAATTATGCAGGGAATGGTGGCTGGTTAAAACCAGTTGAAAACCTGGGGAACTTGCATCATATGATTTATCTTTTTTCGAATAATAGCAGGTACCTTTATTTGGTTGTTACGGCTTTGTTTTGGTTTGCTGGTTGGAAAGCATTTAAAACCACAAAAATGAATATGTTCGTTAAAGGGGCTATATTATTTGCTATTATTCCATTCTTTTTTCTGGTTTCGTTTTCAATTTATTTTAATATTCCTTTTGTTTGGAAGATCACTTCGTTTACGTTTTTTCATTGGATATTTATCGTTTCTGTCTTGGCATGGTCTTTATATATACTTTTAAAAAGGAAAAAAGATAATTCTTTTGAAGTAACTGTATTCGTTTGGTTTATGGTGCCTTTGTTGGTATTGTTTAGCATCTCATTTTTTATTCCTCTTTTTCACGACAGGTATCTGGTTTTTATAAGTTCTGCTTTTTACATTGGGATAGCACTTATTATCAACAAATATTCCAAAAGCTATTGGTTTTACATTGTTTCGGCTATTTTTCTGTTTATCATGATTTGGAATACAGATTTTAGAAGAGAGGACAATGTGGGTGTGGATAAAACCGCAGAGTTAGCACAAACATTAAAACAAGATTCTACCAAGATTATAATTTGTCCCGACTTTTATACAACTACATTTTTATATCATTACAACAGGAATTTATTTAGCGATTATGATAATTTAGATGCCAAGCTTAACGAATACAATATATTTGGTGTGTATGGATCAAAAGAGCTGAATAAAATTCTTGACTATTCCGAATCATCAGTTATTTTTGTTGATGCTAATTCAACATTTTTGTATCCCAATAATGGTATGCTTGATTCGTTAAATACTAATTTTAACCTGGCTGAGCGATATGAATTTAACGAATCGTTAGCACTCTATTATTTCAAATAACGAATAGCTTTGATCACTGGATTATGTTGCATAAAACAAGAGGAATTGTATTAAATCACATTAAATACTCCGAGACAAGTATAATTGTTACTATTTATACTGAAATGTTTGGAAGGCAGGCATATATTATAAATGGTGTTCGGGGTAAAAAATCGAAAATAAAGGCAAATCTTTTTCAACCTTTGTTTCTTCTCGATATGGAAGTTTACCATAAACCCAAGCGAGATTTACAAAGAGCAAAGGAAATACAAAATGCATCTATATTTTATACCATTCCTTATGATCTAAAAAAAAGTACCATAGCTATTTTTATTGCCGAGATACTGTACAAAACCATACAAGAACATGAACCAAATGCCGATTTATTCAATTATCTCTTTAACTCAATTCAACTACTTGATTTTAAGGAGAAGGGGATTGCTAATTTCCATATCTATTTTTTACTTCATTTAACTAAATATTTGGGGTTCTTTCCCGATAATAATTATTCGGAGAAGTACTCTTACTTTGATTTAAAAGCGGGAAACTTTGTTCAGATTAAACCGATGCATTTTTCATTTTTAGATAAAGAGCCTAGCGCATTTTTAAATCAGATGCTAACTTTTTCAGATAATCAACATGAGAATTTGCATATTCATTATAAAGAAAGAATTCAAATACTTGAAAAAGTGTTGGAATATTATGCACTCCATAACGAAGGATTATCTTCGGTTAAATCATTGGAAATCTTAAAAGAAGTTTTTCATTAATCAACTGTTTAAGATGTTTTATCGGTACTTTTAGTTTATTAACCAAAATCCGTTATAAATCATAGCTAATATTAAGGTAATCAAGTTAATTTTAGCCATTGAAATCATAGAATAAAAACAGTAGCAATAGAAGCAAAAAAAGCGCGTTTACTGTTTCACGACACTTTTTTACTTAAGATATTTTTATACATTTGCGTTCCTAAATTTTGAGAAAGACTTTATGATAAAAGCGAAACTGGGAAATAGTGGAAAAGATATATATACCGTGATATCTGAACTGGTTCAGGATACCGATATAATTAATCTGGCCAAAGTATCGCCGGACATACCTTGTTCGGACAAATTACTTGAGTTAGCTTCGCGTTATATCAAAGAAAAGTCAACAGAATACACACATCCCGACGGGTTAATGAAACTTCGCGAAGCCATTACTGATAACATTCAGCAAAAGCATGGAGTTACTTTTAATCCGGAAAGTGAAGTAACTATTACTGCAGGTGCTACGCAGGCTATGTATACTGCTATTAGCAGTTTTGTAAATGAAGGTGATGAGGTTGTTCTGTTCGAACCGGCATTTAACAGTTACGTCCCTGCCATTGAAAGTAATGGTGGCCGACCCGTATTTGTTCAGCGCAAACATCCGGAGTATCGTATTGACTGGGAAGCTGCTCAGAAAGTTATTAATACAAGAACCAAACTAATTATAGTTAATACTCCACACAACCCTACCGGCGCCGTTTTTAATGAAGAAGACATTGCTCAACTAAGGAAGATAACCAATGGAACAAAAATAAATGTTATTAGTGATGAGGTTTTTGAGCACCTTGTTTTTGATGGCACAAAACATATGAGTGTATTATCGAATGAACAGCTTGCCGAAAGAAGTATCGTAATTTCGTCGTTTGGTATTACATTTAATGTTGCGGGTTGGAAAATTGGATATTGTGTAAGTTCAGAAAAGGTAATGGCTCAAATACGTAAAAAACATCGTTTCCAGGTAAATACGGTGAACACTCCGCTGCAATATGCTTTAGCCGATTACATCAGTAATGAGGTTGATTATTTGGCTATAAAAAACGAATTTGAGAAGAAAAGAGACATCATTGTAAATCTCTTAAAAAGTTCGCGGTTTGAAGTTGTTCCAACAAAAGGGACATTTTATCAATTACTGGATTACAGCAATATATCTGAAGAAAAGGACACGGATTTTGCACAAAGAATAATGGATGAGCATGGTGTGGCACTATTCCCTTTATCGGTATTTTATCACGACTCGGTAGATCATAAAATGCTTGGATTTAGCTTTGCCCGCGATGAAGAAAGTTTGGCAAAAGCAGCAAAGAGACTCCAAAAGATTTAAAAGACCTCTTAAAATTTATTTCGGTTAATAACGTTGAATTAAAATAAAAACCAAATATTGATTATATTTGGTTTTATCTTTTTTACATTAAATGTTGATTATTATCTCATGCAAATTATAAACTCTATTGTTACCTGGCTAAACTTTAAACGATTATATCAAATTGATCTGTTCAAAAAGTTTCCTTATGATGCTCAAAGAGAAGTGTTATTCAGTCTTATTGATAAAGCCCGAAGAACAGAATTTGGAGAGAAATACGATTTCAAAACTATTGATAGTATAGAGAAATTTCAGGAGAGAGTACCGGTTCAGCCATACGAAAAGTTAAAACCTTATATAGACAGATTACTCAAAGGCGAGCAAAATGTTTTGTGGCCAACTGAAATAAAATGGTTTGCGAAATCATCCGGTACAACCAGCGATAAAAGTAAGTTTATTCCGGTTTCGAGCGAAACACTCGAAGATGCACACTTTAGAGGAGGTAAAGATATTTTAGCTTTATATACCAATAATTATCCCGAAACTGGGGTGTTTAAAGGCAAAGGCCTTACGCTGGGTGGGAGTCATGAAATAAACAGGATTAATAACGAATCGTTTTATGGCGATTTATCTGCAATCTTAATAGAGAATCTTCCTTTCTGGACTTATTTTATTAAAACACCCAGCCAGGAAATTGCGCTTCTCAGCGAGTGGGAAGAGAAGATGGAAAAAATTGCAAATGCCACAATTAAAGAAAATGTAACCAATTTAGCTGGTGTTCCGTCGTGGATGTTGGTTTTAATTCATTATATCCTTGAAAAAACAGGTAAAAGTAACCTGTTGGAAGTGTGGCCAAACCTGGAGTTATTTACACACGGAGGTGTGAGTTTTGAGCCTTACCGCGAGCAGTATAAAAAATTAATTCCATCAGAAAAGATGAACTATATGGAAACATATAATGCCTCCGAAGGGTTTTTTGCTATTCAGGACAGACCCGAAGAACATGATATGCTTCTGATGCTCGATTACGGTATATTTTACGAGTTTATTCCAGTTGAGGAGATAGATAAGCCAAACCCTAAGGTTCTTCATATTGATGATGTGGAGCTGCATAAGAATTATGCCATTGTAATAACAACCAACTCAGGATTATGGCGATACCTGATTGGCGATACGGTTACATTTACATCGTTGTATCCGCATAAAATAAAAATAAGCGGACGAACCAAACACTTTATAAATGCATTTGGCGAAGAGGTTATTATTGATAATGCTGAAAAAGCATTGACCGAAGCTACTTCAAAAACAAATGCATTAATCAAAGATTACACTGCTGCTCCAATTTTTATGGACGAAGGCAAAAAAGGAGGTCATCAGTGGTTAATAGAGTTTGAAAAGCAACCTTCCGACATGGAGAAGTTTACGCACATACTCGATGAAACCCTACAAAAAGTAAATTCGGATTATGAGGCCAAGCGATATAAAAACATCACCTTAGACAAGCCGAAAATTACCATTGCAAAAACCGATTTGTTTTATAAATGGTTAAAAGCAAAAGGAAAAGTCGGTGGACAAAATAAGGTGCCCCGATTGGCAAATAATAGAAAATACATGGACGAGCTATTGGAGCTTAACCAAAAATTATAAGTAACATGGTAATCTCTCTGTTTATTACCATATTAACAAGCATCATCTTTTCTGTTCCGCAACAGGATTATAAGTTAGTAAAGGATTTAACCGTTCAGGCGGATTATTTTACTGTAGATCCGTTAGGTTTTATTTATTCTGTTCGGGGAAGTTCAATACAAAAAGCTCATTTAAAAACAAACCAAACGATTGATTATAGCAATCCAACTTCGGGAAATATCTGGTCTGTTGATGCATCCGATCCATTTAGAACGTTGGTATTTTATAAAGATTTTAACAGGGTTGAGTTTTTAGATAGAAATTTAACATTACTAACCAGCGCTATTCAATTAGATGATGTGGGATATTATAATGTTGCAGCAGTTTGCACTTCCGTTAATGGAGGATTTTGGTTATTTGATCAAACCTTAAATCAATTGGTATATATTAACCAGGATCTAAAGCCTGCTAAGAAAAGCGCCAGGCTTTCCGAAATGGTCAATCAAAATGGTGATCAAGAACAGGTTTTCATGCTTGAAAAAAATGACTATATTTATCTTGGTATTGCAACAGAAGGCATATTGTTATTTGACAATTATGGAACGTATATTAAAACATTCCCAATAAAGAATATAGGTAGCTTTCAGGTGAATAACGAAACGATTACATATTTGAAAAAAGAGAATCAACACTTCTATAATACAAGTAATTATAGTGAAGATATATTGGAACTACCCAAAGAAACGATTAAACAGGTTGTCATAGAAAACAACCGATTATTTATTTTGAGCGAAAAGAAAATATCTATTTATCAACTGAATAATTTGTAAAGTTATTTGTGAAAAAGCGTAAAGAGAAAAAAGATGAAAGCTTAAAAAGAGTATATCGTAAGTCGATATTATTTAACAAGCGTGAAATCCAGGCAATTAATCACTATTGCAAAAAATATAAAATAAGAAATAAATCGAAATTTATGCGTGAAATGATTATCTCATCAATCTTGAAAAAATTTGATGAAGATTATCCTTCGTTATTTGAGAAAAAGCCTACTTTATTTAACCAGAACGTGAAAAGAAAAATTTAGCATATGACAAAAGAAAAGCCAAACGGAGCAATGCATATAGCTATTGCAGGTAATATCGGATCAGGAAAAACAACACTTGCCGGATTATTATCGAAACATTACAATTGGGAAGCGCATTACGAAGATGTAGATGATAATCCATATTTAAATGATTTTTATGAAGATATGCAGCGATGGTCGTTTAACTTGCAGGTATATTTTTTAAATAGCAGGTTAAACCAGATTTTGAATATCCGGAAATCAGGAAAAACGGTCATTCAGGACCGAACCATATACGAAGATGCATATATATTTGCACCCAACCTGCACTCTATGGGTTTAATGTCGACACGCGATTTTGAAAACTACTTTACGCTTTTCAACTTAATGACATCATTAATTCAACCACCCGATTTACTAATCTATTTACGAGCTACTGTGCCAACACTGGTTAATCAAATTCAGCAAAGAGGAAGAGATTACGAAAACTCCATTCGTTTAGATTATTTGAAGCGATTAAATGAAAGATACGAGGCCTGGATCGGAACATATAACTTGGGTAATTTATTGATTATTGATGTGGACAACCTAAACTTTACGGAAGTAAAAGAAGATTTGAGCAACATCATCAGTAAAATTGATGCTCAGATTCATGGATTGTTTTAGTCGCTTTTAACTTATATTCTCAAAATTGAATGCTTAAAAAAGTTATAGATAGACTAAGTAATAAAGATTATTTGGTTCTATTTATGATTTGCTGCGTGGGGTTTTGGCAATTAACCTTATTTCAGAATATCATGAAATGGGATATTCTGGATATTAATCTGCCGTGGAGATATTTTGTTTCCGAATGTTTACAAAATGGAATTCTTCCACTATGGAATCCTTATATTAACTGTGGATTTCCTCAATCGGCCGATCCAATGACATGGTATCCGATAAGCTGGTTAATTGGTTTTATTGTAGGAAACAATCTGATTACATTACAGTACGAATATTTATTCCATATTTTTATTGGCTCTTTAGGAATTTTTCAGTTGGGGTCTCTTTTTAATTTCGACCGGCAAACAAAGCTAATTCTTAGCATTAGTTTTATGTTTTCCGGTTTATTTGTTAGCAATGCTCAGCATCTGGGATGGATCGTAAGTGCAGCATGGTTCCCGTTTATCCTATATCACTATATTGTTTTTTGTAAAACCCTGAAATTACAGAATGGTGTTTTATTTATTCTCTTTTTCTTTTTTCAGTTAACCGGAGGATATGCTGGTTTTTTTATTATTACTGGATATATTTTAGTGGGACTATTTCTGTTTTTTCTTATTCGTTATTGGAAAGATCAAAGACTTAAGAAGTATATCGCATTAAGTGCTTTTCATGCTCTTCTATTCATCTTATTAAGTTCAGTAGTTCTGATTTCGTCGCTCAAGGTAAGCACACTATTAACACGATATGATCAGTTAGGGATTGAATATGTTACCGAAGGAGCATTACCTTTGAAAGCATTAATTTCATTTGTGTTTCCGTTTGCAGCAACCAAAAATGCAGAATTCTGGGGTACAGATTTAACCTTATTGAATTGTTATATTGGAGTAATTCCTTTACTATTTTTAGTTTTTGGTGCAATAACAAACAAAAATAGTTATTCTCGATTATTCCTAATTATTGGAATTGGATTTCTAACTCTGGCTTTGGCTCATGTTTTTCCTTTTCGCAAATGGCTATATTATTTGCCCTTTATGAATATTTTCAGGTTCTCCACAATTTTCAGGTTTTTTGCCATGGTGTTTTTTATACTGCTTGCCGGAATGGGAATAAGCCAGTTCTTTAAAAAGGAACATCATCAAAAGCGTTTAAAAGTTGTTGTACTTGTTTTTTCATCTGTAGTATTGATGGTTCTAGTTTATAATGCTTTTTTTATTCAGAAATGGGTTTTTAAGAGTTTGTTGTTGTTTGATTTTAAGGTGTTTCTGGATGCAGCTTCCATTCATGATCGCATTTTCCTTCAGGCAATAATTATACTTGCCATTTTAGTTAGTTTCTATTTCGTTTTGATTAGGTTTAAGAATAGTACTCGCAAAATTCTAGTTATTGTATTGGTGGCTGTTGATTTGATTATTGCAACACAGTTAAATATGTATCATACCATAGTTGACTTTGCTAACCCAAAACCTACGCAAAAGGCTATTCAAAATTTACCAAAGGGATTTCCTGTACCGGATATGAATGAAAAGGTGATCGATAGATCTGACCAAACAGCACCTTCAATTCCTTTTTTATGGAGAAACCTGAATATTTTTCATAAACGAACAACATTTTCAGGATATTCACCTTATTATTTTTCTTCTACGCTTAAAGCAGAAAAGGAAGGAGTTATGCACGCTGTAATTAAAAATCCGCTCTTTTACCTGGCCGATTGTATTTCTTCAAAACATATAATTGATTCTTTAAGTATAGACACGTTATCGGCCCATAAAATCGCCATTAAACGATTTATCCCCACAGAGGTTAAGTTAAAGGTATACACGGATAAAAAACAGCTTCTTACTTTTATTCAAAACTATTATCCCGGTTGGAAGGTTTATGTAAATGGAACAGAAAAAAAGATTATCAGGTCGAACTATACGTTTATGTCTGTTTGGCTGGAAGCAGGCGAAAACAACATACAATTTGAATATAAGCCACAGAAGGTAATGTTTGCTTTTTATTTAAGCTCAATAATTTTTATTGGGATTATCGTTTATTTGTCAGTAAGTACAATCCTTGGGAACTTTAGAAAAAAGAAAACCCGGGAGAATATTCCCGGGTAATACTAATCGGAGTTAAGAAAACCCTATTTTAATACGTTTAATTCTTTTCCAATCTTAATAAATGAATCAACAGCTTTGTCCAGTTGATCTTTATCGTGGTCTGCAGAAATCTGAACTCTGATTCGTGCTTGCTCTTTGGGAACTACAGGATAATAAAATCCGATAACATAAATACCTTCATCCAATAGTTTTGCAGCAAAATCCTGTGATAATTTTGCATCATATAACATTACTGCTAAAATTGCCGAATCGCTTGGTTTAATGTCGAAGCCAGCAGTAACCATCTTTTCTTTAAAATATTTTGTATTTTCAACTAATTTGTCGTGCAGTTCAGTTGATTCTTCTAACATATCAAACGCCTCAATTCCTGCAGCAGCTACTGCCGGTGGAATTGAGTTTGAAAATAAATATGGACGAGAACGCTGACGCAACATGTCGATAATTTCTTTACGACCGGTAGTAAATCCACCGATTGCACCACCAAATGCTTTTCCTAATGTACCGGTAATAATATCAATTTTACCTCTTAAATTGAATAATTCGGATACTCCTTTTCCTGTTTCTCCAACAACACCTGCCGAGTGGCACTCGTCAACCATTACCAAAGCATCATATTTTTCAGCAAGTTCACAAATTTTATCCATTGGCGCTACGTGTCCATCCATGGAGAAAACACCATCGGTAACAATTAAACGAAAACGATGAGCCTGAGCTAATTTTAACTGCTCTTCCAAATCTTCCATATCGGCCGTTTTGTAGCGGAATCGGTTTGCTTTACATAGTCTTACACCATCGATAATAGAAGCATGATTTAAGGCATCTGAAATAATCGCATCTTCATTGGTTAAAATAGGCTCGAAAAGTCCACCATTAGCATCGAAACAAGCAGCATATAAAATAGTATCTTCTGTTCCAAAATAGTCGGCAATCTTTTTTTCCAGTTCTTTATGCAGATCTTGTGTTCCACAGATAAATCTTACTGAAGACATTCCATATCCATGGGTGTCTAATGCTGTTTTTGCAGATTCAATTAATCTTGGATGATTGGATAAACCAAGGTAATTATTTGCACAGAAATTCAATACATTCTGGCCTGTATTTACTTGTATGTCGGCTTTTTGTGCGCTGGTAATAATTCTCTCTTTTTTGTATAGTCCAGCTTGTTCGATAGCTTCTAATTCTGCTTGTAAGTGATCTTTAATTTTTCCGTACATAGTTGTATTTGTTTTGTTTATTATCAGTTTAAGGCATTTTTAACAATGTACAAATTTAGTGTAAAAAACAGCAATAAAAGAGAATATTTTTCATGTTATTCATCATGATGATTCAACCTCGTTTTGTCTCACAAACATTTAAGGTTCTGAATTGTATTATAGGTTGGAAAAATTGATAGATCATTTATTATTTTCTAAATCTACATATGTAAATAGTTAAATTTATTATATTAGCACATTAAATTTTTGCTTATGAAAACCCAGAATGATATTACGATTATTGGAGCCGGTATAATGGGGGCTACTATGGCTATGATCTTTAAAAAAGTAATGCCGGATTCAAAAATTACTATTTATGAACGATTGAATAAAGTAGCTTCAGAAAGCAGTTATTCATGGAATAATGCAGGTACCGGACATTCAGCTTTCTGTGAATTAAACTATACACCGGAACAGAACGATGGTTCGATAAAAATTGATAAAGCATTAACCATAGCTTCATCATTTGAGGTTTCAAGGCAATTTTGGGCATATTTAAAAGATCAAAAGATATTAAATACTCCGTTTATTAAAACGGTTCCGCATATGAGTTTTGTGTGGGGAGATCATAATATTCGTTTTCTTAAAAAGCGTCACGCAGCCATGATAAAATTTGCGCTTTTTGAAGACATGAAGTATTCGGAAAATTTTGATGAGATTACTTCCTGGGTTCCTATGATGATGAAAAACCGGGACCGTAATGAAAAAATGGGTGTAACCCGAATGCAGGCAGGAACGGATGTAAATTTCGATGTAATTACCAGGGGGATTATTGATTATCTGGACAAAAACGATCTTGCTGAAATAATGCTAAACCATAAAGTAAAAGATTTAAAAAAGCAGAAAGATGGTAGTTGGAATATCAAGGTAAAGAATTTAGTTACCGGGAAAACAGAAACAACCAATAGTAAATTTGTATATATCAGTGGCGGTGGAGGGTCATTACCTTTATTACAAAAATCCGGAATTAAAGAAGGTAAAGGCTATGGAGGTTTTCCTGTGAGTGGAAAATTTATGAAGTGTACAAATCCTGATGTGATAAAGGAACACAATGCGAAAGTTTATGGTAAAGCGGCAGAAGGATCGCCTCCAATGTCGATGCCACATCTTGATGACCGCAGAATTGATGGTGAAGATGGATTATTGTTTGGTCCGTACGCAGGTATGTCGATGAAATTTCTAAAAACAGGTTCTACCCTTGATTTAATTAAATCGTTACGATGGAATAACATTATGCCCATGTTGGCTGTAGCTAAAAACGAGTTTGGATTAATTAAATATCTGGTAGGTCAGGTAATGCAATCTAAAAAAGATCGATTTAAATTCCTAAAATTATATTTCCCTGAAGCTAAAGAGGAAGATTGGGAACTGTATACTGCAGGGCAGCGTGTACAAATAATGAAGAAAGATAAAGAAAAAGGAGGAGTGCTTAAACTGGGAACAGAAATAATTCATAGCGAAGACGGAAGTTTGGCTGCATTATTAGGGGCTTCGCCAGGAGCTTCAACAGCTGTTACAACAACATTCGAAATTCTTGAAAAGTGCTTTGCTGATCAGCTGGAGTCTGATGATTGGAAGGAAAAAATAAAAGAAATGATTCCTACCTATGAAAAATCATTGATAAACGATGCCGAGCTTTGTAGAAAGACACGAAAAAAAACAGCAGAAGTTTTGGGATTAGAAGCTTAAACAGAAGAAGAGAGTAGCGTCTTTTTTCTTCACTAATTGTCTGTTTTTATATATTCATTCTGAAAGCAATCGTGGCATTCGTCATATAAAATCAGTTTATTATCAATAAAATCAACCGATTGCTTTTTATCATTTTCGTAAATAATTAAGTATGTATCTTCTGTGGTTCTTATGGAAGGGCCCTTTTCAATCATATAATTCAGATTACTTTCTACCTTTCCGTTCACATACTTAATGCATTTTTCAGAAGTAAACTCAAGTATAATTTCTTTTTGAGTAGTTTCCGGTGTCTGAATTCTTCCTGCGAATCCTCCGGATGATTCAACCCATTTCCACTTACCAATTAATTCATTTTTAATTTGTGATTCCACTTTTTTTGAACATAAAGACATTGAACTAAAGAATATTAAAACAACACATAAATATTTCATAAATCATCAGTTTAATAATTATCAGGTACTTTAACTTTTCTGTACGTTTGAGCATATCTGAATCCAACATTTAAATCATGCGCATCTTTTTTCTGATATGGTTTTTGATCTTGCGACATTTTTTGATAGATCACCGCTCTGGACGAGTTCTGATCAAAGGATAGTTTTTTTAAATAGGTAGATTCATAAAATGATTCCAGCGTCCATTCATCCAGGCTGTTATTAAAACGAATAATCTCTGAGGTGTTCACCGAAGGGTTTTCTTTAAATACCCGGGGCATATTAATACTTGTAAAATGTTTTGCTCCTTCAATTTCCGAAGCCAGAGGTAAACGGTATTTTTTTTCATGCGGCAAACCAGCCTCGTCAAGTTCTTTATTAACCTGCTGAGTTTTCCATGCGCAGAAAAGTCGTGCTTGCTCCCAGCTTATGCCGAGAACCGGAAAATGTTCAAATTTTGTGTTTTCGAAATATTCCTGGTAAATAACATCTAATGCTTCAATATTTTCTGAATATATTTCTTGAGGAGGCAGCGCTGTTTGATACTGTATTGGCCTTGATTTAATTGCTTTTAAATACTCCTTGTATTCTTTATTAGAAACCAGGCAACTTATCCAGTAAGGATCAGAGAGCACCTCAATTCCTGCGGTATCATTATTTAGAATACGGATCAATTTTACAGGTCGGTGAGAAGGAATAAATTCCATTTTTTCAAACAAAACCTGGTGTTCTTTAAAAGTTGTTGTATCTCGTTGTAATTTCTGACCGTAAATTGCTGAATTTGGAATTGCCAGCGAAAGTATAAAAAGTAAAAAAAATGATAAGGTCTTCATCATAAATATTGGGTGTTAATGAATTACTAATATACAATAATTAAAGGTGTTTAATAATGATTCCTTCTTAATTCTATTGGTTTAAATGCTAGCGTGCTGATTTATAACTTTTAAACCAAATTGAAGAAAATATATCTAAAGATCATATTCTAAACCTTAGATTATTAAATTAAACATTACCCTATGTTATTCAACTATTTAAAAACAGCTTACCGAAATATTGTTAAAACACCCTTGTTCAGCTTTATAAATATTGGTGGATTGGCCTTAGGAATGGCCTTGTTTCTGTTAATTTTTCAATATGTTCGTTTTGAGTTAAATTATGATACGTTTCACAAAGATCATGAAAATATCGTAAGACTTAGCTACTCTAAACTTAAAGATGGCAAAAGAGCATTTAATTCGGTATTAACCTACTCGGGGGTTCCTGCCCGAATGAAAGAAGAATTCCCGGAGATTATCGATTATGTGCGAATAGCACCCACCTTTAACGAGTCTCTGATCAATTATAAAGATATCTATTTTAAAGAGGACGGAATTGTATTTGCGGATTCAACACTATTTACAATTTTCTCATTTGATTTAATTCAAGGAGACCCTAAAAAAGTATTAAACGAACCGTTTACTGCGGTTATATCCGAATCTATTGCCGAAAAATATTTTGGGAATGAGGATCCTATAGGGAAATCATTTAGAAGAGGTATGGACCAGGATTATACCGTAACCGGTGTGGTTAAAGATATTCCTAAGAATTCACATATAAAGTTTGATTTTATTTTGTCGCATTCTACTATGCGAACCTTAATGGGAGTAGACAGAGCAGAGAATGACTTTCGTATGTATCATTCTTATGCATACTTTAAGTTGTTACCGGAAACTAATTTGGATAATCTAAGATCGAAATTCCAGGGTTTCGTAGACAAGTATGTTGGTGGAGAAGAGTTAAGAAAGATCAATACGATTTTGGAGTTTGAGGTACAGAAAATAGGAGATATTCATCTCAACTCTCACAAAGATAATGAAGCCGAAACGAACGGAAATTCAAGGACTGTTTACTTCTTTATGCTTATTGCAGTGATTATTTTAGTTATAGCCCTGGTTAACTATATTAATCTTTCAACATCCAGGTCGCTGGAACGAGCACGAGAAGTTGGGATGAGAAAAGTAATTGGAGGACAACGCAGTCAGTTAATTTTTCAATTTATAACCGAATCGGCTTTGGTTAATATTCTGGCAGTTCTTATTGCCGGTGTTATTATAGCACTCGTTAGACCAGTTTACAATCAGCTAACGGGAATTCCGACCTCATTATCCTTTTTTAACGATCAGATATTTATTATTGGAAGTATAATCCTGCTTGCAGTAAGTATTTTCTTATCGGGTTTATATCCTGCTTTTGTATTATCATCATTTAAACCCTTATCGGTAATTAAGGGTAAATTTAGCAACAGCAAATCAGGTGTGTTTTTACGAAAAGCGCTTGTTGTTGGGCAGTTTGCTGCTTTATTAGCTATAATGACAGGAACTTTTACCGTATATAAGCAGATTCAGTTTATGCAAAACCAGGATCTGAATGTAGATATTTCTAAAACGCTGGTATTAAAAGCTCCCGTTTCGGTTGACTCAACCTATGTAAATCAGTTGGAATCGTTCAAAGAAGATGTGGAAAGTTATGATGCCGTAAAGAGTATGACAGCCTCGGCACTTGTTCCCGGAAGTAAATGGCTGGGTCAAACCTGGTTTAAAAAATACGGTGCTTCCGACGATGAGTATCAGTTTTGTTATATTAATCAGATCGATTACGACTATTTAGATTCATATGGTCTGAAATTGTTGGCAGGAAGAAATTTTTCGCGAGATTATTCTACAGATAACGAAGCTTGCATATTAAACGAAACAGCAGTTAAACAATTTGGATTAAAAGATCCAGAAACTGCGGTGTCAGAGCGTATGGAAACCTTTTATGCTGAAAATGGAAGTCCAATAATCGGGGTAATTGCAGATTATCATCAGGAGTCGTTAAAGAACGAAACCAAGCCGGTTATATTCATGTTGTCGCCATCGTTAAGTTATTATTCATTAAAAATTAATGAGGAAGATACAGAACAGTTAATAGCTTTTCTCCAGGATAAATGGAGAGCGTATTTTGGAAACAACCCTATGGAGTATTTCTTTTTAGAAGATTTTTTCGATGAACAGTACAAAGAAGACAGGCAGTTTGGTAAGTTATTTAATATTTCGTCGGTTTTTGCCATCGTAATTTCTTATTTGGGATTATTGGGATTGACTTTATACACGGTGTTACAACGCAGAAAAGAAATCGGAATAAGAAAAGTATTAGGAGCTACAACAAAGTCAATTTTAGGAATCTTTACCATGGATTTTATGAAACTTATCTTTATATCCATAGTAATTGCTATTCCGTTAAGTTATTTCTTAATAAATAACTGGCTAATGAATTATGCTAACAGAATTGAAATAGAATGGTGGTTTTTTGCTTTGCCGGCACTAATTATGATGGTATTTGCAACGTTGGTTATTAACTTTCAAATCATTAAATCGGCACGAACAAATCCAGCATTAATTTTACGATGCGAATAAAAAAACAAGGGCTGTTTCAATAAAAACAGCCCTTAATTTATTACTGAATTATAAGTTGTGTACTGGTTGGTTTATTATCCAGAATAATAGTTATAATATATAAACCTTTCGGTTGATTGGTAAGATCAACCTTTTCCCGCATTGACTGATGTATCTTTTGATTATAAATTATGCGTCCGCTATAATCGAAAACCTTAATTTCTCCTGATTTAAAGCTCTTGGTAAAATCAATATATAGTAAGCCTTTAGTTGGATTTGGGAAAATGTTAATTCCCTCGTTTTTAAGATCAGCTATTCCTGTTGGGAAACTGTAATTAATAGTCCATTCATCTGAAGCCAGATTTGCATTTTCAGCAACATCATATACCGCATCTGCCATTATTTGAACGATTACTTCTCCTGCATCTGCTGGAGTGATATCAAGGGTGTATACTTTATCATTTGTAGAACTAAAATTACTTTTTGATCCATTGGTTACAATGATATCAGTGGAAGTGAAATCTGAAACATCCTCGGTAAATGTAAATGTTACAGGAATAGGATTTTCACTTGTGCTGCCCGATTCAGAAGATGATATTGTAACTTCTGGGAGGGTTGCATCATAATCGATACTAAAGATATCAGATGCTATGTTTCCATAACCAGCCAAATCTTCAATAGCATTCTCAAGCAGTTTTAACGTAATTTCGCCATCTTGATTTGGTATTATTTGAACGTTATAATCATTATTTTCGACGTGACCTAGCGAGCTAACCATTGCATTTGTAATTGTGATATCATCACCTGTAAAAGATGCAATTTCTTCACTAAAACTAAACAGAATGGTAATAGGATTCGTATTGGTAACATCATTTTCAGCGCAAGAAATAGCTACAGATGGGCGTTCTTCAGTGGTAAATGATTTTTCGTCTCCTGTATATTCAGTTGCACCATTAAAACATGTAATGCGATAGAAATACTCGGTGTTAGAATTTAAACTTGTTATTTCAGCTTGAACCTGCACATCGGAAGTTCCTGTAGCTGTTGATGGAGTTGCATTTATTGAACTTGAATAAGTTCCCGATTGTGTGCCATATTCAAACTCAATATTTGTGATTGAATTATCCATGGCATTAATTGTAGCATGCAACGTGGCTCCATTAACGTTTATTCCATCGGCATCATTCGTGGTTACAACAGGAGTTGGACTGCTGGTTGTAAAACTTTTTTCTTCGCCATACACTGCAGTTGCATCGTTCATGCATTTTACCCTGTAAAAATAGGTTGTTGATTGACTAAGTCCTGTTAGATCAACGCTTACCGATGTGTTGGTGCTTCCGCTTGCAGAACCGGGAGTAGCATCTAAAGTTTGCGTATAAGCACCAGAAGACAATCCGTACTCAAACTGAATTTGGGTAATTGAGTTGGTATTAGCATTTACCGTTCCGTTTAAAGTAGCCGAATACATTTCTATATTGCTTGCATTTTTTGTTAAAGCCACAGGTTCTCCTGATGAAACACCTGTTATTGAAACATCATCAATAAGCCAGTAATATCCATAACTACCTTCGTACCTCCAACGAATTTGTACTGAAGATTCTCCAGCAACAAGAGCAGAGATGTCGTTATTATAAACAGCAGGTGTTGATAGAGTTCCTTCGTCGGCACTCCAGGAATCAATTACCGTCCATGTTTGTCCTGCATCTAAACTATAAGCCAGTTCTGCTAACTCTGACTGGTAGTCTTCATAATAATGCTCAAAACTTAAATTAACTGATGTATAAATAGATAAATCCAGTAATGGGCTTATTAATTCGGCATTTTGGTTATTTCCACTTCCGTATTCATCACTATCAAGCAATGCAAATCCATTGTCGCCAGTTGTTGATCCAAATGTATATCCGTTAGGATTATCAAAAACCCAGGATTGACCAGCTCCTACATTATCTATATTTTGCCAGCAAGAAGGAGTCGCTGCATCAGAAAAATCTTCATTAATAGGTAATAATGACTCAACACAAGGAGTACTCGCGTGATCGGTTACACCATTAGAATATTCGGTTTCGGAATTAACTGACCAAATTTTATAGTAGTACGTTTCTCCGGATGTTAGTGACTGATGGGCATAACTTGTATTGTTGCCTGCATATAAAATTTCTCCACCACCGGAAAGCATATCACCTGAATTGTAGCTAGTACCATCTTCAGGATTGCCAAATGTGTTTTCAGTGTTATATGCAAGAATTACATTATTATTTTCATTATTCAGGATCCACGATAGGTCTATCTGATCTAATGCAGATGCACTGGCTTCAAAGCTAGATGGATTATTAATAGATCTAAAAGTTACATCAAAACTGATTGTTGAGCCGGCAGAAGTAATGTTTGATATGTTTAAGTCACCATTGGAACCATCGCTTAAAAAGCTACCTGGATCAGTATCGTTGTTAATTTCCGTTCTGCTTACATCAGAAGAGAAATGGGCGCTACCTGTACTTCCGTTTGCCGAAGTTGTTCCTCCGGGTCTGTAAATATATACTTCATCAAATACCGAAGTGCCATCATATTGAGCGTTCCCGTTAAAGTTGGAGTTAATCCTATATACCAATAGTCCATCACCGGGTAAACTTGATTCAAATGTTCCACCTCTTTTTCGATATTCAACGATAAAATATTCAGTTGTTGAATTTGGAGAGGCTATTTTATAGCAATTATTCGTTGATGATGTTAAAGGATTAAGGCTGTAAGTACCATTAGTGGTAATTTCCGGGATAGTTGAAATCCAATTTTGGTTAGCATACTCATATTTCATGTAAGCTCCCATGTGCCCACTTCCGCTTTCCATTAAATCCCATGAAGAAACAGGAGCTAAGTTGGTTCCATTATAATAATGATATAAATCTGGCGCACCCAATGCATGAAACATTTCATGACATAATGTGCGAACACTTACCTGGTTTTCTGGTTGAAAGGTATAGTCGTATACTCTTTTACCATTAATATTAACTGTTTTTGAATATAACGACCAACGGTGTGCCCACAATAATTCTGCCCAACCGTCAGAATTTCCCCGAATCATAAAACAAACATTATCTACATAACCATCATCATCACCATCAATATCTAATGAAGCATCAACCGGGTAGTTAGTATTAACCCATGTTACAGCATCAACAAGCAGTTGATGCTCACGTTCTGTTCTTTCGCTATCGCCATTGTATCCATTTGGATTTGTGGTGGCATCGTAAGGTTGAAAATAATCTCTGGTATGCGAATCTTCGTATGAAGCATTAGTTGTTGCAGGACTGGCACAATCGGGATAATGAGTGCTGTTAATGGTTAATTGATCATAAGAAACCTCTTTAAAATATGACTTTAAGGTATTGCCAGTTTCAGGATTTAACTTGTCATCATATGCATTTCTGGTGGTTAATAGTTCACTTTCTCCGCTAAATCGTATGTAGATAACGATATTGTTAAAATTTCCGGTATGCGGAGCGTTAACAATTCCATTTTTAGCAGGTATATTAAACACCTCTCTTCGTTTTGTATATTCCTCTTTTGAAATGGTTACCCATTTTTTTAACCCGGCTTTCTCTGGATTAATAGAATTAACGCGATAATTTGAGGCAACAATTTTTTCTTTTTCTTTAAAGGCATAATAGTAATAACCATCTTTGCCTTTAATTATAGAATAACCATCTTTATCATGTATCCAGTTGAAGAACTCATCACCTGAAAGATAACATTCTATCACAGTGCCATCGGGTTGCGTAACCTTATGTGGCAAAAATTTGAAAGGAGCTGCCATTGCCCCAAAAACTATTGTAATAAATACAATAAATAGTACTACTTTTTTCATGCTTTGGTATTTATCGGTAATTAATAATTTTGAATTCTTTTGTTAGCTTTAGTCTATCTTGTTCGTTATAACCATAAAAAATTACGACCCTATATTTACCCGGGTCAGCTTTTTTTTCAATTGTTTCAGGTATTTCTCCCTTAACGATATTTTCACACCACGACTCGTTCAGATTCCATTTCATCTTCCAATGATCTTCTGGTAAGAGCTTTATCCATTTTTTTGGCGGCTCACAGTGAGCACCACAAGGACAATGCAATATTCTTACTTTCTGCCAGCTGTTTTCATGTTGTTTTTCAATTCTTACCAACATCGGGTCAAAAAGGATGATACCCTCTCTTAAATCCGTTGTAATCGCGATGTTAAGTTGCTTGTTATCTTCTATAAGTTCTGGCATTTCCAGATTGATCGAAGAAATTATATCAGCTTTCTGATTTTGAGAACTAATGTCTTTATTTGTTTTGCAGGCAAATGATAAGATGATAACCAGTATGGTTATTGAGCGTACATGCTTCATTTGAGTTAAATAAATTAGAGTATAGTAAAATAGAGGATGAAAATATAAATAATTTTGATAACTACAAATGATAAATTTCAGTTAATTAAAAAATTAGGGAATTACGTTTAAGGAACTTCACTGCCTATAGCTGAACTATAAATCTTGTACCACTGTTCTGTGGTTAATTTAATTTCTAATGCTTCAACAGCCTCTTTTATTCTATTCAGTTTTTGAGATCCTACAATAGGTAAAATTCCAACTGGATGATTCAGAAGCCATGCATATGCAATTTTAGCAATGGATTCTGTATTGTGTTCTTGTGCAATTTCAGATAATATTTCGAAAACGTTAATTTCGTGTTCGTTAGTAGGATTAAATAGCTTGCCTCCTGCCATTGGCGACCATGCCATAGGTTTAATCTTTTCTTTTAAGAAGAAGTCAATATTACCATTCTCAAAATTTTCCAGGCAAAGTGGTGAGATTTCAACCTGATTTGTTACTAATCTTTCGTCTGTATATGCATTTAACATTTCGTACTGTGATGGAGTGAAATTAGAAACGCCGCAATATAAAACCTTACCGCTTAATTCTAAGTGTGAAAATACGAGAGCAACCTCTTCAGGATTAAAAAACGGTGCAGGCCGATGAAGTAATAAAATGTCTATGTAGTCGGTGTTTAAATTTTGTAATGAAGTATTAACAGAATTTATAATATGATCGTAGCTGTAATCATAATACTTAATATCCCGGTTCGGAAATTTATCTGTATTTAATTTAATGCCGCATTTTGTAATAATCTGTATTTTTTCTCTAAGGCCTTTTTTCAATTTAAGTGCTTCACCAAATAAACTTTCGCACGTATGGTTGCCATAAATATCGGCGTGATCAAAAGTTGTAATTCCTAGCTCAATGAGTTGTTCGGTAAGTTTCAATAGCTCCTGGGCCGATAAATCCCAGTCGGCTAATCTCCAATGGCCATGAATAATACGCGATAATTTCAGATCTTTGGTAATATTGATTTTCATTAGGGTGCAATTAGTTAGATTTGGTATGCAATTTAATCAGATTAAAGCAATTATCACAGTATTTATCGTAGTTAATCTGAACAAATAAAGCACTGTTAAAAGCAGGATAAATATAAAAAGTAAAAAAAATAGTATTTTTTTTTACGAACTATTTGTTTATTCATAAAAAGCTTTTATTTTTGCCACGCAAATCACAATTGAGTGTAAAAAATTCCTCAGTAGCTCAGTTGGTTAGAGCACCTGACTGTTAATCAGGGAGTCGTAGGTTCAAGTCCTACCTGAGGAGCAAAAAGCCGGCCATTTAGCTGGCTTTTTTGTTATGGTATGCCTGAAAATTAGTATATATATTTTTTAAATGCCTCGGTTATTATGATTCTTGGTGTCTCTCTGTATTTGTTGTAAAAATCTAGTTTAGTTTTTTGCTAAACCTTTTTTCTTCCTCTTATTGCTAATTCTAAGCAATTTAGCTATCTTTCAAAATCATTAAAAAAATCGTACAATGAAAAAAATAGCAATTTTTGGTTTATGTATTGCCGTTTGCATAATCAGTTGTAACAATTCTGACGAGATAAAAAATGCTGACCTGAAAGCATTCGAAAAAATTACAGGGCTTAACTTTACCGAAATGGAAAGAGATTCTTTGATTGAAGGTTTAGAGGTAGCGTTAGAAGATTATGAAATAAACCGGAAAATCAGTGTAGAAAACAGTGTTGCACCAAGATTATTGTTTGATCCCAGACCAATCGGTTATGAGAATAAGGCAAAACAGATAGAGGTTAAATGGAACATTACATCGGATGTTGAACTACCTAAAAATAAAAATGAACTCGCTTTTTACTCAATTCCTGAATTAGCTTCACTCATAAAGCAAAAGAAAATAACATCAACGGAGCTCACAAATTTTTTTATTGATAGATTAAAAAAACATAGCGACACACTGGAGTGTTTGGTCACACTAACTGAAGAGTTGGCTCTGAAACAAGCAAAAAAGGCGGATGAAGATTTAAAACAAGGAATCTATCATGGTCCATTGCATGGAATTCCATTTGGTGTAAAAGATCTATTTTCTGTTGCCGGCTATAAAACAACTTGGGGAGCAGCTCCATATAAAGATCAACAAATTGAGCAAACAGCAGAAGTTGTTCAAAGATTGGAGAAAGCAGGTGGTGTTTTAATTGCAAAACTTACGCTTGGTGCTTTGGCAATGGGAGATGTATGGTACGATGGTGTGACAAAAAACCCATGGGATTTAAGCCAGGGATCAAGCGGTTCTTCGGCAGGATCAGCTTCGGCGACAGCTGCCGGATTGGTTCCCTTTGCTATTGGAACCGAAACGTGGGGATCGATTGTTTCACCCTCAACAAGATGCGGAGTAACCGGTTTGCGACCTACTTTTGGCCGGGTAAGCAGAGATGGTGCTATGGCGTTAAGTTGGACCATGGATAAGGTAGGACCTATTTGCAGAAGTGCAAATGATTGTGCTATTGTTTTTAATGCTATTCGCGGAAAAGATCCCAAAGATCAGGCTACTGTGGATTATCCTTTTAATTATGATCAGGATTTAGATGTGAAAAATCTCAAAGTAGGCTATTTGAAGGATTTGTTTTATGGTGAGGATTATAGAGGAAAGCAAAATGATTCTCTGACTATTGAAACGTTACAAGCGATGGGAATTAAGTTCGAAGCGGTTAGTTTGCCAGATACTATTGAAGTTTATTCTTTAGCGATAATACTGGAAGCAGAAGCTGGCGCAGCTTTTGATGAGCTTACCCGAAGTAACAAGGATGATGAACTGGTTGCCCAACATAAGAATGCATGGCCCAATATTTTTAGGAAATCAAGATTTATTCCCGCAGTGGAATATATCCAGGCCAGTAGAATAAGGAGTATATTAATTGAAGAATTTAACCAATTTATACAAGAATATGATGTGGTTGTTTGTCCGTCATTTGGTGGGAGTCAGTTGTTAATGACCAATTTAACAGGAAATCCGTGTGTTGTGGTTCCTAATGGTTTTGATGAGGATAATCATCCTACGAGCATTAGTTTTATAGGTAATTTATATGATGAGGCCACTTTGCTGGCTTTTGCAAAAAAGTATCAGGATGCAACAGAGTTTGATGATCAGCATCCGGAATATTTTAAATAAAATATAAAGAGGCGGTCTGAAAAGTTTTATTGGTCCTTTGTGCTTTCTTAGTGAAACTTTGCGGTATAATTATATAAAGCTGTTACACAAAGGGTCACAAAGAAGACTCAGACCTGCCTGTCGGCAGACAGGGTTACTCAAAGAAAAGTATACTAATAAGAGTAATTATTTAACCTTTTCAGACCGCCTCTTTTTCTTTAATAATCTTCAATTATTTTAAATTCGAAGGGTATGTTCACCATTTCAGAATACTCTTTTCCTGTATCGAGCATATCATCATCGCCTTCCAGATAATTCCATATAACAGTTACCTTTTTTCCCATATCATTTACAATTCGCTCTAAAATATAAATTATTTCCAGCAGCATGGTTGCTGTAGCAGAATTGTAATATTCCAGTCGAAATTCAAACTTGGTTTCATCATTGGGCTCCTGAGCATATTGCTCAAGCCATAGCAGCACGGGATCAAAAAAACGCCTGACTTCTTCGGGGTAAGATTTCCCAAAAATCATAAATTTCCCTAAATTTTTATCGAAATTAATACCGGGCGATTCGTCTGTTGCTTTTATAATTAAGGGTTCCATATGCTGCTTTTAAAGTTATTATTTTATAATCAATTTAGGTATAGTTTTAACCAAGATAAGAATTCAATTTTGATAAAAACAGATTAAGTTTAATGGGTTTTAAGATAAAATCGTCACATCCAACCTCGTTTGATTTTTCTCTTGCATCCTCAATATTAAGTGCCGTTTGCGCAATAATTGGAATGTCTTTGTTTATCTTCTTAATTTCTCGTGTTGTTTCAAAACCGTCAAGCTTAGGCATGTTGATATCCATTAAAATAAGATCAATTTCGGGATTATTTTTAAAAATTTCAATGGCTTCTTCTCCGTCTTTGGCCCGCAACAATTTTACATTAGATGGTTTTAAGGCTTCAACAAGGAAAAGGTAGTTCATTTCGGTATCTTCGGCAATTAGAATTGTTTTACTGCTCCAGTCATATTCATCTTTGGTTTTTGATTTAGCTTTTTCTACCTCAAGTCTGATACCAATAACCAAGATATCATCTAACTGAAGGTAGTCATCGCGCCATTCTTCAAAATTCCTATCCAGAATTTCCTTTTGCTCGCTCATTGGTTTTTTATGTATTTCAAGGAGTAACTGCTGGAAGTTTCTCGACAAGAATTTTCTTTTTTTAGGTCCTCCAATTTGATCATAATATCCATCGGAAAACATATAAATCGTATCTTTTTCTTTAAAATCTACTTCGTGATTTGTAAACGGTTTGTGTGCATTTCGATGAATACTAACCGGCATTCGGTCGCCTTTTATAACTTCCAGGTTACCGTCTTTTATAATGTATAACGGGTTGTGTGCTCCGGCAAACTGAATTTTCTGCTTTTCAGAATCGATAATGCACAACGACATATCAATTCCATCTTTCGATTGTGTGTTTTCACCCGATTGATGAAGGGAATCAATAATATAGTTTCGCAACTGATTTAATATTTCATTGGCCTGAAGGGAGTATATGTGTTTATTTTCAACAATTTTAGTTACAATCTCATTTAAAAATGCTGTTCCGAGCATACTCATAAATGCTCCGGGCACTCCATGTCCGGTACAATCTGCTGCAGTAATAATAATCTTGCCGTCTTTGTTCATCATCCAGTAAAAATCGCCACTGACAATATCGCGCGGTTTAAAAAGAATAAAATGTTCGGGAAGATTTCTTTTTATGAATGATTCCGGAGGTAGTAAGGCATTTTGAATACGTTTTGCATACTCAATACTATCCGTAATATCTTTTTTTTGCTTGTGTGCTAAATCACGCTGAGCCTCAATTTCTGATTTTTGTTGATTAATTTGTTCATTTTGCTGCTGTAAAAGCTTATTCGCCTTTTTCTTAGCCCTGAATTGTCGCAAAACCAACAGAGAAAAAACTAAGATAACAAAACCAGTAAATGAAGCTCCGATCAGGACAATTTGTTTATTTCGTATTTCGGCTTCTTGTTTCTTTAACTCTAGTTCTTTAACCTCAAGCTCTAACTGCTGTTGTTTTTTTATGGCTTCTATTTCAGCTAATGTTTTTTGCGTTTTTTGAAGTTCTTCAGAGGTTTTTGACAAGGTTTTTTCTGTCTCTTGTTTTTCATGATGAGCTTTCTGAACCTGCTCTTTTGATTCTTCTTCTATTTTTTTTATTTGTTCCGATTTAAGATGTTTATCGATGGAAGCAAACAACTCAAAATATTTCATGGTATTTTCGGAGTCACCCAGAAGTTCATAATTTTCAGCTAGCATTCCATAACAGGTTCTTACCAACTTCAGATTATTAAATTCCTGAGCATAAATTAAAGCCTCTTTGATATTATTAACAGCATCCTGGTATTTGCCAAGATTTTTTAATACAGTTGCTTTATTCATTAAACCAGCATAAATTCCTTCTTTTTGTTTTAACCCACGTGCAATTTGTAATCCCTTGTTAAAGTTCATTAACGCATTTTCGTAGTTTCCCATATCGGAATATATCAAACCAATATTATAATGTAATGCTTTTACTCCATTTTGGTTATTGTTCGCACTATTTATTTCAAGCGACTGGTTAAAATAATCGATCGCTTTGGTGTAGATTTCGTTTTCCCAATACAGATATGCTATTTTATTGAGGAATTCGGCTTGTTGTATGGTGTTATTTGAAGATTTATATTGTTCGGCCTGTGCTTTATATTTATCAATTTTGTTTTGAGTAGCATTATCCGGATTTTGGCCAAAGCTACTTAAACCAATAAAAAAAACGAATATAAAGAAAACAAGATCTTTTAGTTTATAAACCATGTAATATTTATATTAAGACTACAGATTACTATTCAACATAGAATTCTATTACTTTTTTGCTCTTATTCCCTAATTTATCTATTGATGTAACATGAATAGTATATAATTTATCTGATGCGAATCCTTTAATTAGGCTTGAATAGGTTCTGTTTTCAGAGCCATTAACAGAATAGAGCATATTATCAAATCCAACGGCAGTGTCTGTTGATGAAAGAAATAACACTACATGACCAGGGTATACTTCATATTCTTTTCCGTCAATATTTTTTTGTTTATCAGAGATGATACTAAACCGAAAAAAGATTTCGGGCCCTGTATTATCTTCAACACAAATAAAAGTATTTGTGCTCGAATTATCAACATTATCATAACCGGTATAAGTTATGGCATGTGTTCCTTCATTATTTATGGAGAACGATTCTTTATACTCTTTTAGTTCACTATTATCAATGCTATATTCAATTCTTTTTGAGCCTGATGCATCATCATTTGCTGCCAATCTAATTTTGGTGTTTGCAGTGATGTAGGCTGTATCTTTCGATATAAAGTTAGCGCCATCGAAAGAATGCCCTAATGATGGCCCTGATAAATCAACATACGAGATGTTTGATTTATTGGTCATAATGGTGTTAATAGATTGATTATTTACGTTATCTGTAACAAATGTTTGAATTCTAAGTTTACCTGATTTAGATAGATAAAAAGGTTTGGTATATTCTACAAATTCACCATTATTAATTGAGTATCGGATTTCTTTAACTCCGGCTTTATTATCCATTGCCGTTAATTTCACTTTACTTCTTCCCGATGAATACTCTTTGCCATTAGCAATAAATGTATTTCCTAAAAGTTCATCAACAATAATAGGGGCTGTTTTATCCAGATAAAACGTATACTGTTTTTTAGCTTCCTCATTGTTAACATTGTCAATAGAATAGTATTCGATCGTGTGTTCTCCTTCGCTAAGTCCTGATATTACAATTGGTTTGTGGTAGTTGTAAAAAGTTCCACCATTTATTGAAAAAACCGTTTTATTAATTTTCGAATTGTCATCGTTAGCGTCTAATTTTATCTTTGATCGGGGCGAAACAATATGGTTATATAGATCAGGTTCTACGGTTAACTCTGTAGTAGGTTTTGTCAAATCCAGTTTTATATAAATCCGTTTAGGAGTTTCTACATTTCCCACATTATCAACAGAGTAATATTGAATGGTATATAAAATTTCTTCGTTAAGATCAATTGGGGCTGTTAACTTAGTATAAGTTTTATTGTTAACAGAAACATACGTATTCTCTATACCAGACGTTGCATCATACGTATCGAATTTAACCTGTATCTTTTCTCCAAAATAGTAAACCGAGTCAGCTTTGTAGTAATTTTTATTATCGAACGAAAATTTAGTTACAGGAGGTTTGCTGTCTGCATATATTTCATAGATAATATCTTCAATAGGGTAAACTACCTTTTTGGTAACAGTATCTACTTTTGAGGGTGATCTAAAGGTATTGTATCCTTCTGTATCCAGATACATTGGGTTGGCATATTTCTTTGAATCTTCTGAGGGCATTAATAAATAAGATTCGGCTTCATTATCTGCCGATGTTGATATTCTAAAATATAGTGGTAAATCTTTATTAGCATATAATTTACCATCTTCTGCCCGATATATTTTTTTCTGATGTTGTAATGGTTCCTGAGATTTTAATGAAGACAGCAATGTTAATGATATAAGAGTAATTAGAACGGTTAATTTGAATGATCTCATAACTTTTAGGTTTATATAGAGAATATAATAATTTACTTATACGTGATTACTAAAAAAGGTTATATAAATTTAAAATAAAACTCGGTTATTGCAATTAATTTTAGAATAAAGTTGCTCTTCTACCTTAATAAAGTAACCGTACCTGATATTCTCCTTGATCCATTTCTTAAATAGATAATATAAAAATAATTATCCATAGGAAGTTTTTTACCGTTAAATGTTCCATCCCAATACTGCGATTCTTCGTATCCTTTCGAGTAGAAAACGCGATTACCCCATCGGTCAAATATTTCAATTTCTGCATAAGGATATAATCCCTGCATATCTATTTCCCATCTATCATTTATATTATCATCATTTGGACTAAATGCAGTAGGAACATCTATACAGAAATCGTGGGCGCTTCTTACGGTAAATGAGGTGTCCATTTCGCATAAGCTGGAATCAGTAATTAACACGTCATAAATTCCGGAACGAATTTCACTTAGATTTTCGTCGAAACTACCATTATCCCAATATACGATATATGGAGTCCGACCTCCGCTTATATTCAGATTAATTGAGCCGTTTTCTATATCTGGGCAAGTTGGTCTGATTACTACTGGGTTTATAATTAATTCATCAGGTTCTTCAATATGCACTGTTGTATCGATTAAGCAATCGTGAATATCTGTAACTGTTATTGAATAATCACCTTCTGACAGCATGTTTGCTGAGGGTTCTGACAAGCCATTCGACCATGAATAGGTATATTCCGGAGTTCCGCCAAACATATTTAATACGATGTAACCGTCAATTTCTCCGTAGCAGCTAATATCACTCTTTTCAACATCTGCGGTTAGCGGATCGGGTTGTGTTAGCTCAATATCTCTGGTATGCTCACAGTTATTATTGTCTATTACAGATATGGTATATTCACCAGGACCAAGGTTTTCTGCTATGCTGTCATTAGCTATGGAAGCATCGCTCCAAACATAATTATAAGGAATAGTACCTCCTGTTGGTGTAATTATAATTTTACCATTACTGTACCCAAAGCAGGTAATGTTTTCTGATTCAATTGAAGATTCAATTTCATCAGGCTCTGATAACTGGAAGTTATTTATTGTATCGCAACCATTAGCGTCTATAACAGTTACCGAATAGTTTCCTGCAGTCAGGTTATAAATGGAATCTTCGGTTGAACCGGTCGACCATTCAATAGAATAGGCTCCTGTTCCTCCGGTTATGTCTACAACAGCAGTTCCGTTATTTATTCCAAAACACTTCAGGTCGTTCTCGCTTAGAGTGGCTTCTAAAAGAGGTGGCTCATTTATTATGGCACTATTTTGCAATTCACAATCTTTGGCATCATAAATAGTAACATAATAGTTTCCTTGTGTAAGTCCGGATTGATCTTCACTACTTTCATTTAGTCCACTACCATTCGGTGTGGTCCAAACGAAGGTATATGGATCCTCGGTGTTACCACCAGTTACCTGAAGATCAATTTCACCATTATTGTCGCCGAAACAGGTTACATCCGTTGAAATAATGTTTGACTCAAAGATAGGAGGCTCGTTAACTGTAGCTGAATCATTTGCCATACAATTCCTCCAGTCTGAAACGGTTACATAATATGTGCCGCCTGATAGTCCAGTTTGATTCTGAATATCTGCAGTTAGCCCTGTACCATCAGTTGTTGACCAGCTATAATCATAAGGTTCTTCAAATGGAATATCTTGATAATAGTTAATTGTATTTCCTCCAGAAATATATAGATCAATTGTTCCATCTGCATCGCCTGCACATGAGATCGGACCAGGAACAATACTATCAATAACCAGCGGATCTGGTTCATGAACTTGTTGAGATTGTGATGATCTACACCCTTCTGCGTTATATGCAGTAACTGAATAAAATCCTGCATGCAAGTTTGTAATTTTTGCTGAAGTAGCACCTGTTGACCATTCATAATTTGTTAATCCAATCGCATCAACCTCTAGTTCTCCATCATTAGCACCATAACAACTAATATGTTTTGCAAGAATATCCATGCTGGTTTGTGGAGGTTCATCAACCAGTAGCGTAGTATCTTTATAACAGCCTTTCCAGTCGGTTACCGTTAGGTAGTAATAGTTACCATTTAAACCGCCAATAGAATCTGTGGTTTCGCCTGTTGACCATAAATAATCGTATTGACCATTTCCACCATATGGATTCGATATAATATACCCATCAAATTTACCATTACATGAAACATTCTTTACCGTATCAATAAATGGAACCAACAGATCAGGTTGCCAAACATTAATAAAATCAGTTTTTGTACAACCCTGGTTATCGGTTACGGTAACTGTATATCCATTTTCAACCAGTCCGGTTGCTGTTGCAGTTGTTTGACTTAGTGGATCATCCCACTCATACGTAAATATATTTACTCCGTTTTCGGCAAGAACAGTTGCTGTGCCATTTGACTCTAAATAACATCGTACACTATCGGTCGACATATACGTGTCGGCGGTTGGATGCACAGTAATTGAATCTGTTATTACTGGTCCGGAAGGACAACTAATAGATGCTGCATATGGAGTGACAGTGTATCGAACAACCTGTGGATAAGCTGGACCGGAGGTTGAGTTGTTTAGGAGATCTTCTATTATATATGGATCTGTTAAATTGTTTCCAGTTGTATTTCCTGTCAAGAACGGATCAGGATCAGAAGTATAGTCAAATGTTACTTGTCCATCGGTAAGTACACTTGGCGTAGTAAGTGTAATACTTGTTCGGGTATTATTACAAATAGTATCACGTGCAATACTAACAATTACACGAGGCGTAGGATTTACATATACAACTGTAGTATCTGCTATTCCATCACAGCGATCATTTCCATTTCCATCGATTGTATATGGATTAAAGATAAAGAGAACTTTTTGAGCAACATCAGATGTGTTATCCAAATTATCAGTAATTATATCTCCATTGCTTAAACCTGTAACTGGACCGTTATAAGTTATAATAATATTGCTAGGATTTTCAGGTTCTATTATATATCTAAATTCAACTGGTAATGTAGAATTTGTTGTTGATGTTATTTCAATATTTACTTGATCATTATCACATATAGTATCTACTTGTGGGATTAATACAACTGTAGGAGTGGGTTCCACCCAGATATCCACATCGAAGGTATTGCCGGCACACTTGTTGTTTCCAT
>JAHLLG010000005.1 GCA_020444275.1 Bacteroidota bacterium
GCTGCCTAGCCACTCGGCCACGCGACCGTTTTTATTCGGACAGCAAAAATAGAAATTATTTTGACAATACTCAAATCTTTTATTGAAATTTCGCTTTTATTTAACGACATAGCGTTACACTTACGCGTTCCATTTTTCCTCCCATAGGCGGATTCATTTTCGAAACTTTTACCGTTGCCTTTTTTATGGTGGTGAAATTATCGTATAAAGAGTCAAGTATTCGCCCGGCAATGTGTTCTAATAAATGCGATTTCGATTGCATTTCTTCTTTTACCACATTATAGGCCACCTGGTAATTTAATGCGTCATTTAAATCATCCGATTTTGCCGGAACCTGCATATCCGTTTCTATGGTTAAATCTACCAAAAAGCGATTGCCAACAATTTGCTCTTCTTTAAAATGCCCATGATAGGCATAAAACTCCATATTTTCAATCTGAATCAGTCCCATACGAGTAATATCTTTGAAATTATTTTCAAATTTAAATTTATAAAATCAGTTTTACACATTTTTAGGCTCAATTTATACAGCATTGGATAAAATCCTGTACTTTTGTATGTTCAATTAGTAAAGACCGAAAATAAAATTATTTGTTTGTTATGACAGAAAACAACGAAAACGAAGGAAAGAAATCTTTAAATTTCATTGAAAGTATTATTGAAGAAGATTTAAAAAATAACAAAAACAATGGCATTGTATATACCCGTTTCCCGCCAGAACCCAATGGATATTTGCATATAGGCCATGCCAAGTCGATCTGTTTAAATTTCGGTCTTGCCCAGAAATACAACGGAAAAACAAATTTGCGTTTCGATGATACAAACCCAAGTAAAGAAGAGGTTGAATATGTAGATTCTATTAAAGAAGATGTACGTTGGTTAGGATTTGAGTGGGAAGGCGAACCACATTTTGCATCAGACTATTTCGATCAGTTGTACGAGTGGGCAATAAAAATCATTAAAAACGGGAAAGCTTATGTTGATGACCAAGCACCTGACCTTATAAGTCAGCAGCGTGGTACACCAACAAATCCGGGAACCGAAAGTCCATACAGAAATCGTTCGGTTGAGGAAAACCTGGATTTGTTCGAGCGAATGAAAAATGGAGAGTTTGAGGAAGGTGAAAGAGTTCTTCGTGCTAAAATAGATATGGCTTCGCCTAACATGCATATGCGCGATCCAATTATGTATCGTGTATTACGTAAGGCACATCATAGAACTGGAGATAAATGGTGCATTTATCCAATGTATGACTTTGCACACGGACAATCGGATTATATCGAAGGAATAACGCATTCGGTTTGTACTTTAGAGTTTGAAGTGCACAGACCATTGTACGAATGGTTCCTGGAAAATGTGTACACTGAAGGTACCGTTAAGCCAAGACAGATTGAATTTGCTCGTTTAAACCTGAGTTATACCATAATGAGTAAGCGTAAACTTCTTGAGTTGGTGCAAAAAAATATTGTCAATGGTTGGGACGATCCTCGTATGCCAACAATTACCGGATTACGAAGAAGAGGTTATACGCCTGCATCAATCAGGAAATTTGCGGATACGATAGGTGTTGCAAAGCGCGATAATGTGATTGATGTAGCGTTGCTTGAACACAGTTTGCGTGATGATTTAAATAAAAAATCTCCTCGCGTAATGGCAGTCTTAAATCCGCTAAAAATTGTAATTACGAATTATCCAGAAGATAAGGAGGAATGGGTAAGCATCGATAATAATCCGGAAGATGAATCTATGGGAACTCGTGAAATGCCATTCTCGCGTGAAATTTATATTGAGCAAGATGATTTTATGGAAGATGCTCCAAAGAAATTTTTCCGACTTGCTCCGGATAAAGAGGTTCGATTAAAAGCGGCATATATTATCAAATGTGAGGAAGTTATTAAAGATAGTGATGGTAATATTACAGAATTGCGTTGTACATACGATCCCGATTCGAAAAGTGGCAGTGGGACAGAGGCCAGCAAGCGTAAGGTAAAAGGAACATTACATTGGGTATCAGCAAAGCATGCTATTGATGCAGAGGTGCGTTTATATGATCGTTTATTTAATGATGAGGATCCGGCAGGACATAAGGATAAGGATTTTAAGGAATTCATAAACCCTGAATCGTTGCAGATTCTTACCAACTGTAAACTCGAACCAAGTTTAAAAGATGCTGAACCAGAATCTAAATACCAGTTCCAACGTTTAGGTTATTTCTGTACCGACAGGCGCGATTCAAAGCCAGGGCATTTGGTTTTTAATAGGACAGTTCCGTTAAAAGATTCCTGGAGTAAGAAAAATAAATAATAAAAGTATTATTGATTTGCATTGAAAATCCGTCTAACCGTTAAGAATCGGCTTGACGGATTTCTAATTTAAAAATTATACAATCCTTCTACAGATAAATATCTTTCACCAGTATCATATGCAAAAGTTAAAATTTTTGATCCTTGAGGTATTTCATCTAATTTCTGATAAATTGCAGCTAACGATGCTCCTGTTGAAATTCCAACAAATAATCCTTCTTCCTTTGCTACTTGCTGCGCAAAAGAAAATGCATCTTTATGATTTACCTGAATCGTTCCGTTCAAAATATCTATATTTAAATTCCCGGGAATAAAACCGGCTCCGATTCCCTGAATTTTGTGTGGTCCAGGATCACCTCCATTTATAACGGGCGAATTTGTTGGTTCTACAGCAAATACTTTCAATTTATTAAATTTGGATTTCAGTATTTCACCCACTCCGGTGATATGTCCGCCAGAACCAACACCCGTTATCATATAATCAAATCCTTCGGGAAAATCATTTAAGATTTCTTTGGCTGTTGTCTTTCGGTGAATATCGGGATTTGCCTTATTTTCAAACTGCAAAGGCATCCATGAGTTCGGAATCTCATTTAAAAGCTCTTCTGATTTTTGAATAGCACCTTTCATTCCCAGTTCTTTGGGTGTCAATACAAATTCTGCTCCGTAAGCTGCCATGATTTGTCTGCGCTCTTTTGACATCGATTCGGGCATAACAAGTATTAACCGGTAATTTTTTACGGCTGCCACAATAGCCAATCCAATACCCGTATTCCCTGATGTAGGTTCAATAATAGTGCTGCCAGATTTTATTATTCCGTTCTTTTCAGCATCTTCTATCATTGAAAGGGCAATTCGGTCTTTTATGCTAGCTCCGGGGTTGTTTTTTTCTAACTTGATCCATACTTCATGATCAGGAAACAAATTGCCTAATCTTAAATGTGTTGTATTTCCTATGGTTTGTAAAATATTTTCTGCTTTCATATGCTTTATAAAAATTTAAATCGTAAAATTAATCGGTTCGGAACTTCTCTCAATTCCATTTTTTACACGTATTTCACTTTTATTATAAACTGTTGAATATGGTTCCAGGCTTTGTGTTAGCCACACGTTTCCTCCAACCACGCTATCATGCCCTATGGTTGTATTACCACCCAGAATTGTAGTTCCCGAATAAATAATCACATGGTCTTCTATAGTAGGATGTCTTTTGGTCTTTGCTTCTTCCTTTCGTACGTTTAATGCTCCCAGTGTTACTCCCTGGTAAATTTTAACATGATCGCCAATTATGGTGGTTTCTCCAATTACAATTCCAGTTCCGTGATCAATAAAAAAGGATTTACCAATCTGTGCACCCGGATTAATGTCTATTCCGGTATTGGTATGTGCATACTCCGTGAATAATCGTGGTAAAATCGGAATACCAAAATTGTACAAAGGATGTGCTAAACGATAGATCATAATGGCCTGAAAGCCGGGATAAGCCAAAACTATCTCTTCAATGGAGTGAGCTGCCGGATCAAACTCATAGATTGCTTTTGCATCCAACAATAATTGATCATAGATATCCGGAATTAAGTTAAAATAGTCATTCACTATTTCATCTTCGTCTTGTTTTAAAAATGGTTTTAAAGGCATCAATAGTTCTATAAGTTGCAGCTTTAGATGTTCCCATTCAACATCAATTTTTCCCGGATTTATAGTAACCTCTTTTCTAACCGGGAAAAGAAAATTAGATAACTGCTTCAAAAAATCCTGAGTCATTATCTTGGTAGGATAATTTCTGGACATTTGAGTGTTGTTATCGTACAACCTTTTTAAAAATTCTTTCATAGCCATATCTAAATATTATTCATAAAAAAAGCCTCTCCATAAAGGAAAGGCTTCAATATATTTTTCGTTTAAATTATATCTCAACTATATAAAAACCTCTCCTGCAGTGAAAAAATCACAACAACAACAGTTCTTATATAATTTAAAGTTTCTCATACTGTTTGTAACAAATCTTGGTAAAAGTAGTTCAAATAATTTTAACTTATTTATTCTTCATCAATTAAATCTCGAATAACCACCGAGGCGCAGAAACAGCCATAAATAGGAGGCATGTATGAAATGGTTCCCACGGTAGATTTTTTGTTTTCTCCCGGTTCGTCAACAACAACCGCTGTTTCATCTGCTTTATCTTCTGAGAATACCACTTTAAAACCCTTGTTAATTCCCAGTTTTCGTAATCGTTTTCTTAATAAAAAACCCAATCGGCAATTGTACGATTTGGATATATCTTTAATGGTAACTTTTGTAGGATCAAGTCTGGCTCCTGACCCAAGAGAACTAACAATTTTTAAGCCTTTTTGAATACTATGATAGATTAGATAAACTTTGGGAGAAAGCGTATCAATGGCATCCACTACATAATCGAATGGTTTGTCTAAAATCTCAATCATTCGATCGTCTTTGATGTACTCCTGAATAATATTGAGTTTCAAATTTGGGTTGATATCCTTTAAACGTTGCCCGATTATTTCTGCCTTAGGTTTGTCCATAGTGCTATCCAATGCAGCAATTTGCCTGTTCTTATTCGAAATGTGCAAAAGATCTCCATCAACAATGGTTAGTTCTCCGATTCCTGCACGACAAAGATTTTCGGCAGCATATCCTCCAACACCTCCCAATCCCACAACTAATACGTGCGATTGAGCAAGTTTATTAACCTTTTTTTTACCTATCAACAATTCCGTTCTTTCCTGCCAGTTTTCACTACTCATTGATCAACTTCTTTAAATTTTTTATCAGCTGTTTTCTTAATTCTTGATCTGGTATATTAAATTTTTTGCTTGCAACTTTATATAAATTCTTTATATCTACATTAAAATCATCGGTTTCTAAGAATATCTTGTCAATGGGTAATTCTCCTAAATATTGACTTAATCTTGAATTACCATTATCGATATGATAACTTAGCGATAAATAAAACCCATGATCAATTAAATCCAATGCCTGTTGCTTACTTCCGTTAAAATGATGTAATACCCAAGGCACGTTGGAATTTAGATCGATCTTCAATTTTAATATTTCGTTGTGTGTTTTTACTGAATGTACAATAACCGGAAGACTATACTTTTCGGCTACTTTAATATGAGCTTTAAAAACTCTTTCCTGTGTTTCTAAATCTGGTCCTTTCAATTTATCGAGTCCGGCTTCGCCAACTGCAATAATAGATTTTGTTTCAATTAACTTCGTTAACTTATATTCTATTTCTTTTACTGACAATTGATTCGCATGCCAGGGGTGTAGTCCGGAAGTAAAAAAAATCTTATCACTTTTGGGAGTGATAAGATTATCATGTAAAAACAGACTTTGAATAACAATCTCGTCATCAGCAGGTTCTTGCTTATGCGCATGAAAATTTAAATACAAATTTTCTGAGATATTCATTATTCATCTTAGTTTATTATTTCTTGATGTTATCGATTCCTGCCTGGATTCGTTTTAATGTTTCCTCTTTTCCTAAAAGCTCGGCAATGTCTAAAACGCCAGGACCAATTCCGGCTCCAACCAGTGTTAATCGAAGCGGATTCATAACCTGTCCCATGCCAAACTCTTTTCCTTCCAGAAAATCCTGAACAGCTTTCTCCAAAGTTGTGTGATCAAAGTTTTCCAGCTTTTCAAATTGCTCTTTTAATTCCGACAATATTTCGGGAGTTTGTTCTTTCCAACGCTTTTTTACCACCTTGGCATCGTATTCTGTGGGTGCCTGGAAAAAGAAATAGGATTGATCCCAGAATTCAGAAACAAAGGTTACTCTTTCTTTAATTAACTTAACTACACTTATTGCATAACTGTCTTCAACTTTTATTCCTTTGTCTCTTAAAATTTCCTGATACAATCTCGCCAGTTTCTCATCTGATCTGCTCGATAAATATTTATGATTAAACCATTTAGCCTTTTCGTGATCAAATTTTGCTCCAGATTTATGCACTTTCTCAATATCAAATGATGAGATTAGATCACGCATGGATAAAATTTCTTTTTCGGTACCCGGATTCCAGCCTAACAGTGCAAGCATGTTAACAAAAGCTTCGGGGAAATAACCATCTTCGCGATATCCTCTGGAAACTTCACCGGTTTTTGGATCGGTCCATTCTAAAGGAAATAACGGAAATCCTAATGCATCACCATCTCGTTTACTTAGCTTTCCTTTACCACTTGGTTTTAATAATAATGGTAAGTGTGCAAACTCGGGCATAGTTTCTTCCCAACCAAATGCTCTGTAAAGCATTACATGCAATGGTAGTGAAGGTAACCACTCTTCGCCACGAATCACATGCGAAATTTTCATTAAATGATCATCAACTACGTTGGCTAAATGATACGTTGGCATACCGTCTGACTTAAATAAAACCTTGTCGTCCAGCTGATTGGTGTTTACCTTAACAGTACCTCGAACAATATCCTCTACAACAACCTCTTGGTCTTCAGGCATTTTAAAACGAACAACAAAAGGTGATTCTTCCAATAATTTATTGGTTTCATCTTCAGATAAAGTAAGAGAATTTTTCATCTCGCTTCTTGTAAGTGCATTATATTGCTGAACGCTACTCTTTTGTTCTTTCAATCTTTCGCGCATGGCTTCCAGATCTTCAGGAGTATCGAAAGCATAATAAGCATGTCCAGCTTCAATTAATCTTTCCGCAAATTCTTTGTAAATCTCTTTACGATCAGATTGTCTGTACGGACCATAGGGGCCTCCCTCTTCAATACCTTCATCCAATTCAATTCCACACCATTTTAATGATGCAAGAATATAATCTTCAGCACCATCCACATATCTTGTTTGATCCGTATCTTCTATACGAAGGATAAACTTTCCATGGTTTTTCCGTGCAAAAAGGTAATTAAATAATGCTGTTCGAACACCTCCCATATGCAATGGTCCGGTCGGACTTGGTGCGAAACGCACTCTTACTTCTCTGTTGTTCATTTTATTTGTTTTTATTCCCAGTTTAAAATCACTTTACCACAGTTTCCTTCATCCATAATTTGGAATCCTTTTTCAAACTCATCAATTGGGAATTGATGCGTTATCATTGGAGATAAGTCAAGGCCAGAATGTAACATTTGTTCCATCTGATACCAGGTTTCGAACATCTCTCTGCCATAAATTCCTTTTAATGTTAAGCCTTTAAATATTACTTTATCCCAGTTAATTCCTGTTTTTGGAGGTAAGATTCCTAATAAGGATATTTTTCCGGAATTGTACATAGTATCTAACATATCGTTGAAAGCATGTGGAGAACCCGAACACTCTAATCCGATATCAAAACCTATCATTCCCAACTCTTTCATAACATCATTTAGGTTTTCTTTTAGTGGATTTACTACCCTTGTTGCTCCCATCTTTTTAGCTAACTCTATTCTATATTCATTCGTTTCTGTTGCAACAACATAACGAGCTCCTGCAAATTTAGCTATGGCTACGCACATACTGCCAATCAGGCCGGCTCCGGTAACCAACACATCTTCGCCAAGAAGTGGCCACGAAAGAGCAGTGTGTGCTGCATTACCAAATGGATCCATAATCGCCAGCATATCATCAGGGATAGCAGGATTCATTTTCATTACATTTTGTACAGGAACTTTTACATATTCCGCAAATGAGCCATTTATATTAACTCCGATTCCAACGGTATTTTCACAGATATGTTTGCGACCTCTTCTGCAGTTTCTGCAATGTCCACAGGCGATATGACCTTCACCTGTAACTCTGTCGCCAATTTCGAAACCTGTAACACCTTCGCCCATTTTAGCAACTGTTCCTACATATTCGTGTCCTATGGTCATGCCTGGTTTAATTGTATTTTGTGACCATTCGTCCCAACGATAAATATGTAGATCGGTTCCACAGATAGCTGATTTTTTAACCTTGATAAGTATATCGTTAACACCAATTTCAGGTATATCAACTTCTTCCATCCATAAACCTTTTTCAGGTTTTGATTTAACGAGGGCTTTCATTTTATTTGCCATATAATTAGATCTTTAAATTGTTTTTATTTTTTAGCAAAAATAAGGCATTCTTACATGATATTAAAATGCGTAAATAGTTTTATTGATATAACTATTAGATGTTTTAAAACAAAAGAGGTTTTGAGATGTAGAAATAAAAGTTTTGTAACTTTCAAAAGTATTTAAAAAATAAATTATTATGTCTAAAATATTGATTATTGGTGCATCGGGGCAAATAGGTTCGGATTTAACGGTTGAACTTAGAAAAAAGTATGGTTCAGAAAATGTTCTTGCAACTGACATTAAAAATGCTACACAGGAAGTAATGGACGGAGGTCCTTTTGAAATACTGGATGTAATGGATAAAAACCGTATAGCTGAAATAGCAGATAAATATCAGATTGATACTATTTATCACCTGGCAGCTATTCTTTCTGGTAATGCTGAGAAAAAGCCGAAGATGGGATGGGATATTAATATGAATAGTCTTTTTAATGTCTTGGATGTTAGCAGAGATAAGAAAATTAAGAAGATTTTCTGGCCAAGCTCAATGGGAGCGTTCGGACCAACCACTCCTGATCAAAATACACCGCAACTAACTATAATGGAACCAACAACAGTTTACGGAATTAGTAAATTGGCAGGTGAACGTTGGTGTGAATATTATTATAACAAGTATGGCTTAGATATAAGAAGTTTGCGTTATCCTGGTTTAATTAGCTGGAAGACTGAAGCAGGAGGTGGAACAACTGATTATGCTGTGGAAATATTTTATGCTGCTCTGGAAAATGGAAAGTATGAATGCTTTTTGTCAAATGATATAGCTTTGCCGATGATGTATATGGATGATGCTGTTAACGCCACAATTCAACTAATGGAGGCAGATTCAAATAATATAAAAGTTAGATCAAGCTATAATTTAGGTGGGATTAGTTTTACTCCTGAACAAATTGCACAGGAAATTCGAAAGTATATTCCTGAATTAGAAGTTGCTTACAAACCTGATTTCCGACAGGAGATTGCAGAATCCTGGCCAAGAAGCATTAGCGATAAAGCTGCTTTTGATGATTGGGGTTGGAAGCATGAATATGATTTGGAAAAGATGACTAAAGTGATGATTGAGAACATTCGAAAAAAACTTAATAAATAAAAGAAAACCCGGTGTGAGCCGGGTTTTCTGAACACTACCGTGTGTTCTGTCATTTTGCAATATTTAAAATAAAACTAGTGAGCTTTTTATCCGCATTTGGAGTGTCCGCAATCCTGACAGATTAAGCAGCCTTCCTGATAAACTACACTTTCCGAGCCGCATTCAGCACATTTTGTTCCTGCTTTTGGTTTTGTTCCGTCAGGTATATATCTCTTTAATGCACGTTCAACACCATTTTTCCAGGTATTAATTGTTTCGCTATCTAATCGTAACGACTGAACTAAATGAACAACATCTGGTATTGGCATTCCATGGCGTAAAACACCTGAGATTAATTTAGCATAGTTCCAGAATTCTTTTTGGAACATATGAGATAATCCTCCCAATGTATTTTCGTAACCATACTTATCGATATATTGAAAATCGTATCGGCTTTTGCCTTCTCTATCCTTAACTTTAAGAATCTTACCTCTTTTTATTGATTTAGGAATTGGGAACATCTCTTCATCAGCAATACCTGTAAATATCTCATAAGGTCTATCGTCCTTAATGCCAACAAAAGCAATCCACTTTTCATCGTTGTTGTTAAAACGAATAATTTCAGCATTCAATACTTTCGGGCGCTTGTTGCTTGTTTGTTCTTCTTCTTTTTTCTCTTTTTTATTTGAAACTAAGACCCCTGATCGTGAACCTTCGCGATATACAGTTACTCCTTTGCACCCACTTTCCCAGGCTGTAACATATAATTCGCCTACTAGTTCTTCCGTAGCATCTGCCGGTAAATTTATGGTAACGCTGATGGAATGATCAACCCATTTTTGAATTCTTCCCTGCATTTTTACTTTGCTTACCCAGTCTACATCATTCGATGTAGCTTTATAGTAAGGAGTTTTCTCAATAATAGTATTAATTTCATCATCCGATATAGTTTTAACTTCTTCAGGATTATATCCATTAATTTTCAACCAGTCTATAAATTTGTGATGAAATACATTATACTCTTCCCACGAATCACCAACCTCATCGATAAATGAGACTGTAGTGTCCGGATCATTAGGGTTTACTTTTCTTCGTCTCTTATATACTGGCATAAATACTGGTTCGATACCAGATGTGGTTTGAGTCATTAAACTGGTGGTGCCGGTAGGAGCAATGGTTAATAATGCAATATTTCTTCTGCCGTACTGAACCATATCAGCATACAGTTGTTCATCATTTTCTTTTAATCGTAATATAAAAGGATTATCTTTTTCCTTTTGTGCATCATAAATATCAAAAGCACCTCTCTCTTTTGCCATATCAACAGAAGAACGATATGCAGATAGAGCAACTGTTTTATGTACCTCCTCAGAAAAGTCGACAGCAATTTCACTACCATATCGTAATCCTAAAGCAGCTAACATATCGCCTTCAGCAGTTATACCAACACCTGTTCTACGTCCTTCTACGGCTTTTTTACGGATATTTCTCCATAATTTATCTTCAACCATTTTAACTTCGTAGTCTTCAGGGTCATTTTCTATTTTTGCTAAAATTGCATCTATTTTTTCTAGTTCTAGGTCGATGATATCATCCATTATTCTTTGTGCGTATCCAACATGTTTTTTAAACAGGTCGAAATCAAATTTTGCATCAGGTGTAAATGGGTTCTCCACATAGCTAAATAAATTAATAGCTAATAAACGACAGCTATCGTAAGGACATAATGGTATCTCGCCACAAGGATTTGTTGAAACGGTTTTATATCCTAAATCGGCATAACTATCGGCAACTGACTCCCGGGTTATGGTATCCCAAAATAGAATGCCGGGTTCTGCCGATTTCCATGCATTATGAACAATTTTTTTCCATATTTTACCTGCATCAACCTCTTGCTTAAAGGCTGGTTCTTTAGCTTCTACAGGGTATTGCTGCGTATATGGTTTATTACTAACAATTGACCTCATAAACTCATCGTCGATACGAACGGAAACATTCGCTCCGGTAACTTTACCCGCTTCTAGTTTTGCATCAATAAATTTTTCTGCATCAGGATGTTTGCTCGATATACTAAGCATTAAAGCTCCTCTACGTCCATCTTGTGCTACCTCACGTGTAGAGTTTGAATATCGTTCCATAAACGGTACAACACCTGTTGATGTTAGTGCGCTATTTAATACAGGACTTCCTTGTGGTCGTATATGCGATAAGTCATGACCTACACCACCACGGCGTTTCATTAGCTGAACCTGCTCCTGGTCAATTTTCATGATTCCTCCATATGAGTCGGCAGGATTTTTATGCCCAATAACAAAGCAGTTCGATAATGAAGCTATTTGGTATTTATTGCCAATTCCGGACATTGGTCCGCCTTGTGGGATAATATATCTAAATCCTTGGAAAAGCTTATATATTGCGTCTTCTTTTAATGGATTTGGGTACCTTTTTTCGATTCTTGCCACTTCTTTAGCAAGTCTCCTATGCATTTCATCAGGATTTTTTTCGAATAAATTCCCATACGAATCTTTTAATGCATATTTATTAGCCCAAACACGTGCAGCTAATTCATCACCTCCAAAATATTCTTTTGAACTTTTAAATGCTTCATCGAACGTATATGTTCGTTGTTTTACTTTTTCTTGCGAAACCTCGCTTATTTTTCCATCTGTAGCCATTCCTTTTACATCCATTTTTTAAGCAGATTTATAATGAGTTTATGTTTAACTGAGTATGTTTTGTAACACTTTTTAGAAAAGGTAATGCTAAATTACTCATAGTTACTTTTGGGAACAAGAGGTAATCAATCGTATTTTTCAACATTATTTAATAGTTATTAACTTCGGCTTCTAATGTGTTGTATTCCTTGATATTAAAGGAATGTAGCGCCATAACTAAAAAAAAGAAGATTTAAAAATTTTGTTCAGATTATATTTTCACATGGATTGTTAATAACGTCAAAAACCTTGAAACGAATAAGGATTGCAACGGGGGTATTATTTATTAACATAGATATTAACCATGCACCGAATGGGTGTTAAGTTGTTTTATATTAGTGTTTTGTATAAGGAGTCCTATTAATTATTTTTACTTTAACATATGAGAGGTTTTCTCTGGCGTTCCATCTACTTTTGCTGGTTTTATGTCTAATATCTTACATATTAATGGATAGATATCAATGTTGTTTATTGCTTTATTTTTATAATTTTTCTTAAATGCTGGACCATAGGCATAAAATATAGCATGCATATCCTTGTTACTATTGTCGTATCCATGAGTGCCTCCACTATATGCTTTTTTTCCAGAACTAACTAAAAGGCTCCAACTACTATCAGCTACCACAACAAAATCTTTTACTCTTTTACTTTTCCCAAAATGTAATCTCTCCGGAACGTCTTTTTTTCTCCAGGTTTGCACATGAGCTGTATGGGTAAGTTTTTTAAATAGAGTGTCATAAAACTCGTTTTTTGCTTCTATTGAATAGACCGGGTTTGCTCCATCAATATATTGCACCCAACTGGTATCAATAATTTCATCCAGAAATAGTGTTTTCTCTTTACTTATTTCTCCCATTCCATGATCAGAGGTAATAATTACATTGATTTTATGATGAAATGGTAGTTCATTTATTTTGTTGTAAAACACACCAACTAAACTATCTAAATAGGAAATCATATGCAATGTTTCTTGACCATTTGGGCCAACATTATGACCAATACCATCGGGCTCCTGTATATACCACATAATGAGATGTGGTCTTTCTTTTTCTGGTAGTTTTAGCAAATTAATAACACCATCCAATCTTCTTTCGAATGAAACAGATTCATCGTAAGCATAGTTATAGGTTGGAAAAATATTTTCGTGAGAAGCTTCAGAACCAACCCAAAAGTAAGAAGCGCTCTTTACTCCCTGTTTTTCAGCTGTTACCCAAATTGGTTCACCAAAATAGAAAGATGAATCTCTAACTGACACTCGGTTGCCTACAGCATATTTTTTTGCTAAATCAGTTGCAAAAAACCGATTAAAAATTATACCATGATTGTCAGGATATAAACCAGTGGCAATAGAGTAGTGATTAGGAAACGTTTTTGTTGGAAAACAAGGAATGCTTGCATCAGCACGAACTCCAATTTTTTCAATAGAATCCAGGTTCGGAGTATTTGCTTTTTCAGGATAATCCCAACGAAAACCATCCATTGATAGCATTACAACATATGGTTTATCTGCTAAACTGTTTTTCTGGGAAGGTTGATTATTACAACCAACAACTACTATAAGTAAGAAGAAAAGTAATTTAGACTTAGCCATGTCTTATATTTTAAATCTAAATACAAAATAAGAAATTATTAATATAAATAAAAAGGGCTGCCTTTTTAGACAGCCCCCTTCTATAATTGAGATTTTATTATAATAATGTAGTAGATTCTTCAACAAATGTGAATGTTGGACCTTCTTCAACTTTAAATTTCATCGAATAAGTACCAGCAGCACCGCTATATGTAGCAAATACAACCTTATAATACATTTGTACACCGTTAACTAGAACAGTTGCATTAGGATAATTATCTGGCAATACTATTGTACTAATAGCATCGGCAACAGCTTCTTCCCAATCATCAAATTCTTCTGAGTTAAAGTTTCTTAAATCAAAATTATCATAGTAATAACTTGCACCATAATAGTATTCTGAATCATCATAAGTGCTTTCATCTTTATCAGCAAAGTTTGCTTTAACATATTCAACTACCGCTTGATAGTCTTCTGAGGTCATTGTATAAGTTTCAGTTGGATCGAACACCCATAGTTCTGTATTTGCAGAAACTGCAAATTGTCCTGTTTGTTGTTGAACATAACTATATGAAGAAACCCATTCACCTGCAGTTAAGGTATATTCATCTGCTAAAGTCATAGTAGTTCCTGCATAATATTTATAAATAACAATAGCACTTTGACCATCACCTGCAGTTGGATACATATTATCCAAATACTTAGGTATATAATCTTGAGGTAATTCTGAATCAGAGAAATTATCATAAGATCCTGGAGCTCCCATTGCATTGTAATCTTTAGGATTTAAATAATGCACATTAGAAGCTTTTTCCCACATACCATTGCTAAATTCATAAATGTCATTTAATTCATAAGGTTCTCCTTCAATAATTTTTTCTCCTTCTGTTACTTGTATCTCAGAGATTTCCCAAGTTGCAGCATTAGTTGAACTAGATAAATATTTAAATGCAATATTGATTGTTTCGCCTTCATAGTCATTTAAACTTACATCTCCAGATTCTACAAATGTCCAAGAATCCCCGGTTGGCATATTAATATCTGCTTTAATTGAAGTCCAGTTAGCAGTAGTAACATCTCCAGCGTAATCAGTCGAAATTAAAATGTCGATTTGTTCAGTTTCATCATTAAGATAATTGATTGCTTGAGTAATATTTAAAAATATATTTACTCCTGTACCTAGAGTAATATCAGGAGTAACAAGCCAATCTTCATTTTCCTGAGCACCTCCACTATAGCCTGACATTTTAGCATAAGTGTCTGATCCATAAGAGTCAAATTCCCATTTTTGATCATCTCCGACAATACTAAATGTATCAACAGCACTAAGATCCGCTGTAAATTCTTCTGAATAAACTTCAACAGGTGGTGTTTCTGGCACAACAGGAACTATATCTGAATACATGTAATTAATTCTATATAGGTCTCCATTTTCTGCATCAGTAATCAAATCAGGAAGTATTTCTGGTAAGAAAGCATCAGGACTATATCCTTCAAAAAAGTAACTAACTTCACCAACTAATGCACCTACCATAGTGTAATCAGCTGCATCAAGTTCATATTTTGATGCTTCTGCATACATTGCTAAATCCGCTGGCATATCACCATTATAATTATAGGTGATTTTAGCTGTAGAACCAGGGCCTAACCAAGGATATTCTTCATTTAAGAAATAAGGAACGTAATCTTGGATTGATATTTCATCAGTAAAGAATTCGTTGGCTGCAATAAATTGTCCATTAATTGAGTCTGATGGATTTGTAGCCATTATAGCATCAAGAATAGTAGCATAATCGTCAGATGTTAGTGTATATTCTACATCAGCAACTGCAGGTATTTCTGCATCATCTATTTCGTCGTAGATGTCTCCAACAGGATCACATGCATTTAAAATGATGAATCCCAGTAAAATAAATATTGAAAATATTTTTTTCATAATTGATATATTTTTCTTCATTAAAATCTAATTTTTAAACCAACTGACCATGAGCGTCCCCAGCCATAGTAAACAGTAGCAGTCTGCCATGAGTGGTCTCCGCCATCGTTTGCGTCAGAAATATATTCAGTATCCAGTAGGTTATTTACATTAAGGTATAGACTTGCATCTAAATCTGATACTTCAAAGTTATAACGTAAATTAAGATCTACTAAGTTGTAAGCTGGTAATTCCCAGGAATCTGGATTGGTATCACCTTCTTTTGTTCCTCTGCCAAGAATGTCAAAGTCAGCATAAATATTATCATAGTAGTTCCAGTCAGCACCAAATTTTAAACCCTTCAATAATTCATAGTCAAGGCCTAAAGCAGCAGTAGTTTGTGCAGCATCACCAACTTTAATATCTTTTACATAAAGATCTACAGTACCTACCTGATTTTGGTTTTCATCAAATACTCCAACATCTTCAATATCATTTAACCATCTCCAGTCGCCTAGAGAAACAAAACCAGAAATTTCTAATTTGCTAATTGGTTTAGCAACAAAATCCAATTCAACTCCCATGTGTTGAGCATCAACACCTAGGATATTTGCTATGAAATATTGTCTGTCACCAGTATCCTGATTAACTTCTGAGAATGATTGAGTAAATGTTTTGTCTCCCCACTTGGTATAATATGCATTTAAATTTGCAGAGATAATGCTTGAACGATATCCATAACCTAATTCGAAACTAAATACTTTTTCATTTACTGCATCTTTGTTTAGAAGGTTGATGTAGTTTAGATAAACCGCATCAAAATCAGGTTGACGTTCGAAATAACCAGTATTGAAGAATACATTATGATTATCTGTTAAGTTGTAGTTAGCACCACCTTTAATCATATAACCAAAGAAATTAGCCCAATCTGTTTCCTGGCCTTTCATTGCTTCGTTAAAAGTACTTTGACCTAATTCATTGATATAATATTGTTGTAATGATGGATCAGCATTGATTGCCGCAATTTTATCATCTGTGAAGTAGTTGAAATAATCAACTCTTTTGTATGATTTATCTGAAATAGATAAAGAAACAAACGATGATAAATCACCAATTTTGTATTCAGCTTGTCCGAATAATCCTGCCCATGCTACAAGACCATCGTTATAATAATCAATTACATCGCCATTTTTAGCAACTTTGTTAAGGTCATTAACATCTACGCCTTGGTCTACAAAGAATTCACCACCTAATAGATCAACAACATCGCGATAGTGTTCTCCTTTATAATATCTTCCATCAATACCAGCTAAAATTTCTAAATCGCCTAATTCCTTGGTAACTGTGGATATAATTCCATACCAATTATGGTTGTTGTTAGATGATCGCATGATTGATTCAGATCCTAAAGCAGCATCCCTGGCAATGTTTTCATCTACGATTCTGTCAAAGTCAACTTGTCCTTCTCTTAAATATGAGTAAAATTTAGAAGTTTCGCCATAAGGGCCTGTTCCGCCACCTGTACCTATAGAAGCGTAGATTGCAGTGCTCATAAACATACTTTCGTTAATGGTATAAAAGTGGTTTAAGATGGCCTGAGGCTTATGATAGAAGTTTTTTCTCAGGTAATAAATTTCGCCATTTTTGTAACCCCAGTCTGAGTTGTAGCGGATTCCTTCTTCTTTGAAAGTTTTAATAGGATGATCCGAAGAACGTTGACCGTGCCACTGTGGAGCACCAAAGATAGAGAATGCTAATGTGTGTTTATCATTAATTCGTTTTGAGATATTAGCAAAATATGAATACGACTCAAATTGTGTTCCGTCAACATAACCGTCACCTTCTGATTTGGCAAGAGAGATTGTTGCTGCCCAATTATTTTCTGATAAACCAGTAGATAATGTGAACCCGTATTTTTTGTAACCATCTTGTCCAACTGTAGTGAAAGCAGAACCACCGCGTTCAGCATCTGTTGTTTTAGTAAGAATATTTACAGTACCACCTAACGAAGGTACAGCAACTTTAGATGCTCCAAGACCACGCTGAACCTGCATTGAACGAGTAACATCGGCTAAACCAGCCCAGTTCGACCAATATACCCAGCCATTTTCCATATCGTTAACAGGTACACCGTTAATCATGGTTGCTGTGTTTCTTTGATCGAAACCACGAATGTTAATTCTTGAATCACCGAATGCACCACCTTGCTTTGTTGCATAAACACCAGGAGTTGATTTTAATATCTCAGGATATTCCTGTGTTCCCAGTTTTTCAGCAATTTGCATTGGTGGAATAGTTGAAACTGCAACAGGTGTTTCTCTCTGAATTGCTACTGAAGCAACAACTTTTACTTCGTTAATATTCACAGCATCCGATTCTAACTCAATTTTTCCTATATTAAGCTCTTCACCTGTAGCATTAACATCTACTAGTTTTTCAAGATAACCAACATAGGTTAAAAGAAGTTTTTGTTCTCCTGATGGAACAGTAATTTTAAACGATCCATCAAGTCCGGTAGCTGTACCAATAGTTGTGCCATCAACAACTACAGAAGCACCAATAAGTACCTCGCCTGTTTGCGCATCAAGGAGGGTACCCTTTACCAAAGTTTGACTAATCGATGCAAACGAAACAAGCATCAAAGCCAACATTAGAAATTTAATTTTTAAGATTTTCATCATAGAATTGTTTTAAGGTTTGGGTTTATAATTATTAATATTAAAAATTAACAAGATTGCAAAACTAAATAATATTGGAATATCAAATATATCGAAAATATTAAGTTATAGTTAAATTATCATATGTAACATATTAACATCTTTTAACATTTCTATTTTTTTTAATAGCCGTATTAATGGGGGTTTCATCATAAGAATAATATGGTAATTCACAATTGTTAATAACTTGCTTGTTAAAAATGAAACTTGAATAGTATGATTAATCCATTTTTATTGCATTTAATATATGCGCTGTTGCGCCTCTGTTTTGCTCAACATATTTTGAAGATATTTTACCTGATTCTTTAATTCTTTCCTGGTTGCTTAGAAAGGAATCTAACTTTGATTTTAATTCATCATAATTTTTAATTGTAAAAGCACCTTTTAATTTTATTAGTTCGATAGCTTCTTTAAATTTTAGATAGTTGGGGCCGAAAAGTATAGGTAATCCAAATGTGGCTGCTTCTAATATGTTATGAATGCCTTTACCAAACCCACCTCCAATATAAGCTATGTTTCCATATTTGTAAACAGAAGATAAAATCCCAATAGAATCTATAATTAATACATCGGCCTTATGAATATTCGTTTTGTTAGCTTCTGAAAACTTAAGAATCTTTTTTGAGTCAGAAATAGTTTTTTCAATTCTGGTGATATTTTCTTTATGAATTTCGTGGGGCGCAATAATCAGTTTAAATTGATGTGTACTTTCGTTAAAATATTTAAGTAATAATTCTTCATCGGCTTTCCAGGAACTTCCTGCTATTAAAACGATTTCATCCTTTGTAAACGATTCGATCAAAGGTAACGATTTTGCTTTTTGTGTAATGTCGTAAACCCTGTCAAAACGTGTGTCACCTGCAACAGATACATTCGTAATGTTAATTGATTGCAAAAGTTCCTTGGACTCTTCGTTTTGCACAAAGAAGTGGGTAAACCATTTTAGCATTTTTCTTGACTTAATTCCATTCGGTTTAAAAAAACGCTGATTTTTTCTAAATATTCCTGAAACCAGATATAGTGGAATGTTACGTTTATTGATTTCCCGTAAAAAGAAATACCAGAACTCATATTTTACAAAAAATACAGCCTGAGGTTTAACCATTTCTACAAAATGTTTTGCATTTAAAGGTGTGTCTAATGGTAAATAATAAACATAATCTGCATGCTCATAGTTTTTCCTGATTTCATATCCTGATGGTGAGTAAAAGGTTAACAGAATTTTGTATTGAGGATATGCATTTTTTAAGGCTTCTATTAATGGCCTGCCTTGTTCAAATTCGCCTAACGAAGCACAATGAATCCAGTATATTTTTTCGTTAGAGTCTACATTTTGTTTTAACGACTTGAAAATTGTTTTGCGTCCTTTTAGCCATAATTTGGCTTTTGAGTTAAAAGGCGAAGCAAGTAGCACTAATATCTGAAAAATTCGTATTCCTAATAAATATAAAATGGTCATTCTGTTTATGGTTGTATCAACAATACAAATTTAATGGTCTGATTTCGTTTTTTTATCTTTTTTCAGTGTTTTTATTTTACGCAAATGGTAATATGCAGTAGGTTAATTTTTTATGCACTATTATTTAGTGTGAGTATATGGTAGAATATGAATAAAAAACTAATAAATATCATCATTTTTCTTGTTTTTTAAAGATTTTTTATATTTTTAGCCATCAATATGGATTTCTTGATACCCTAACCCTAAAATTTAAACCCAAAGGTCTTCGTTCAAAGAAGGCCTTTCTTTTTTATTTTACCTTCCATTTTTCAACATTTACAAATATTTTCCGTTCTTTAATTGCTTATATTTAGACTACCAAAATATACGGATTTGCGGAAAATATTATTCTTCATACTATTTATACTGATTTGGTTTGCTGTAAAATCGCAAAATCTGAATAATGTTCGATCAAAAAACATTGATCTGATTTCTGATACTTTAAAACTTGATAGTTTATTGATAGTTCCTGGTTCTGAGATTTTAACAAGTGGTATGGGTACTATAATCCCAGACACCCTATATTACATAAATTATTCTGAATCATTTCTTATTCTTGATAAAGATATTACTGATGTGAAATCGCCTGTTAAAATTATTTATCGGGTTTTCCCCTCAGATTTTTCTAAATCAGCATATAGCAGAAAAAAGGAAAATATCGTAATTGCAGGGCCGGTTATGACTAAAGCATCAACAACTTTTGGTAATAAAAATAACTTTTTTAATGATAATCAACTGGATAAGCGAGGGAGTATAGCTCGAGGTATTACAGTGGGTAATAATCAGGATGCTGTAATTAATTCTAACTTAAATCTACAAGTATCAGGAAAAATCAGCAACGAAATGCAAATAATGGCAGCCATTTCCGATGAAAATATTCCCATTCAACCTGATGGAAACTCACAGCAAATCCAGGATTTCGATAAAGTATTCATTCAAATTTACAATGATAACACTAAACTTATAGCAGGCGATTTTGAGATTACTAAACCCACAGGTTATTTTATGAATGTAAATAAAAAAGCCCAGGGAGGGTTGTTAAATACAAATTTGAGAAGTAAAAAGGATAGTGCTCGAAATTTCGAAACTACAATTAGCGGAGCGGTATCGAAAGGTAAATATTGCAGAAAAACATTTCAGGGTCAGGAAGGAAATCAGGGGCCATATAAGTTAACAGGTTGTGAAAACGAGCAGTATATTATTGTTTTAGCTGGAACTGAAAATGTATTTATTGATGGCAAACAGATAATGCGAGGTAAGGATAACGATTATGTTATTGATTATAATACCGGTGAGCTTACTTTTACAGCAAATCGTCCAATTACCAAAGATTCAAGAATTGCTGTTGAGTTTGAGTATACCGAAAGAAGTTATGCTCGTTTTGCTGTTTATTCAACCAATGAGTTTACTACCAATAAAGGAAAGTTTTGGTTAAATATTTTTTCAGAGCAGGATAGCAAGAACCAACCCATAAATCAGGATTTAACATCAGAACAAAAACAACTTTTATCCGAAGCAGGAGATAGTATTGCAAATGCTTATATCGAAAATGCCGATAGTGTAAATTTCAGAAGTGATTATGTGCTTTACGAAAAGCTCGATACCATATTTAATGGTACTAATTATACTATTTATAAATATTCTACTGATCCAACCAGGGCCATTTATCAGGTTGGATTTAACCTGGTGGGCGTTAATAAAGGAAACTATATCAAAATTCAAAGTGCAGCCAACGGAAAAGTTTATGAGTGGGTAGCTCCGGAATCAGGAGTGCCCCAGGGTAATTACGAACCGGTGCGATTACTTATAAGTCCGAAAAAACAACAGATGGTTTCGTTGGGTAGTGAATATAATTTGGGAGATTTTACAAAAACATATTTCGAAGTTGCACTAAGCAATTATGATGTAAATACATTTTCGTCAAAGGATGCTGCTGATAATGTTGGATATGCAGCCAAGTTTAATGTCAGTACGCATATCTTAAAATCTGATACAATACGGAATGTACTGAAAACAAAAATAGCATATCAACTCATAAATAAGCATTTTACTGCTATTGAAAGGTTTCGAAGTGTTGAGTTCGAACGAGACTGGAATTTACAAATGCCTTTTGCAACTGATGAACATAATGCTAATATTGGCTTATACTATAGACATAAAAACAAGTTGCATAGTAATTATACTTTTGCCCTTTTACGAGATGAAAATACTTACGAAGGGTACAGGCATTTGTTGAATACAAGAATTGATAAACAGGGATATGCTTTTAGTTTTAATTCCAGTTTACTGAATACTGATTCGGAGCTAAATAGCACGCAATTTATTCGTTATCTGGCGAACTTCTCTAAGTCCATCAGGCAAATGGAGATAGGAATTGAGAACGAACTGGAACAGAATCTGTGGAATGATAAAACATCTGATAGTCTTTTGAATAATAGCTTCAGGTTTAATTCTTACCGGTTTTACTTGCAAAACTCTGATTCTACAGTGAACAGGTATACGTTAAGTTACAAGCTTCGAAACGATTATTTGCCGATGCAGAATAGTTTAAAACAGGCTACACATGCAGAAGATTTTCAACTTGGGTTTGATTTATTAAAAAATCCATCGAGCGTGTTACGAACAAAAGCGACTTATCGCAGACTTGAGGTTTTAGACACAACCTTAATTTCTGATAAAGAGGAAAATACCATAACAGGAAGATTAGACTATACGTTACGAATATTTAAAGGAGCCATAAGTTCATCAACATTCTACGAGGCAGGATCGGGACTGGAACCTAAGCGAGAGTATTCCTATTTAAAAGTAGCTAATGGTCAGGGTATTTACAATTGGGAAGATTATAATAATAATGGTATTGCCGAACTTGATGAGTTTGAAATTGCTCAATTCCAGGATCAGGCTTCATATATAAGAGTTTACACCCCGGGAAGTGAATATTTAAAAACCTATACCAATGAATTTAGTCAGGTAATTAACATCCGGCCGGAAACCATCTGGAGATCAAAATCAGGAATAAGAAAAGTTATGTCAAGATTTTCGAATAACCTGGCATACCAGGTTAATCAAAAATCAACCGACGATATGTTGGAACATAGTCTGAATCCTTTTTACTCTTCAAATGCAGATACAACCGTAATTAACTTAAATCAAAACGTAAGAAATACGTTGTCGTTTAATCGTACAAGTTCAAAATTCGGGGTTGATTATATTTTTCAACAGAGCTCGAGTAAGGTGCTGCTTTCTAATGGTTTTGATAATCGTGAAAAACAGCTTAGCGGAATTAGGCTACGATGGAATTTTATTTCTGATTTTATTATTCAGAACTATTTTGAATGGGGAAATAAGGAGTACATTTCTGAATATTTTAGTGTAAAAAACTATGATCTTTTACAACGGATGAATGAGGTTAAGCTACAATATGAGCCAGGTTTTCAGGCAAAGGTGGAACTGAATTATACATACAAAGAAAAATCGAATCAATTGGCCAGTGAGGAAAGCTTCTCAAATGATCTGGGATTAGAAATAAATTACAGTTTAACCAATAAAGGAAATGTATTAGCACAAGCGAATTATCTTAATATAAAGTACAATGCAGATTCGAACACTTCTATTGCTTACGAAATGTTGCAAGGACTTAAGCCCGGGAACAATGCAACATGGAATTTAACTTTTCAGAGAAAACTTGCCGGATTTGTTGAAATGAATCTAATATATAATGGTCGTTGGTCTGAGGGTTATTCAACAATTCACATGGGGAGTATTCAACTAAGAGCTTTTTTTTAGATTATAATCCGGTTTCAATTATCTTATATAGTTTATCTGAAAAAGCATTAGCCTGCGTGTCTTCATTTTTTGGATTAACTGGTGGGTGAATAATTATATGGATTACTCCAGGAGATATACGCTTGTTTTGTTCGTAACGTAAATAGGAGTTTTGAATGGTTACAGGTACAATCTCAATTTGATGTTCAACCAGCAATTTTAAACCGCCGGTTTTGAATTGTTGCATTGTGCGGCTTTTACTTCTGGTACCTTCCGGAAAAATAAGCAATGGATTATTGTTTTGAATATTTAGTATTCTTTGCTCAACTTTTTTGATAGATTCCTTTGGTTTTTTCCGGTTTATAAACACACACCCGATTTTGTCCATCCACACTCGAAGTGGTAAATATTTTTGAAGTTCCATTTTTGCAATAAAACCAATAATCATCGGTATGGAAACAATAACGCACGCTATGTCATAATTACTTTGGTGATTACTTACAAAACATACTTTTTCATGTTGTGGAATATTATCAGCGCCCGTTATGTTTATTTTAACACCTCCAATTCTGAGGATATTTCTGGCCCACCATTGTACAAGCATTAATAGTATTTTCTTTTTGCGCTTAGGGAAAACCAATGAAATCAACTCAAAAAAACCATAAATAAACAGAGACAGTATTAAAAATGTCCAGAAGTAAACAAAGAAAATGATGGTTCTAATCATGATTATTTTCTAGAAAGCAGCCATCAATAAATCAATATCTTTTGAAGGAATTCCGAAATGATTCCCAATACGATCGTTTGTAAGAATGCCATTGTAAATGTATACTCCGTGTCGAAGTCCCACATCTTGTTTTAGCTGCTTTTGTACTCCGCCAGTTTCGGCTATACTTAACAAAATTGGATTAAAAACATTACTTAATGCTATGGATGCAGTTCTGGCTACACGAGATGCAATATTTGGAACTCCATAATGAAGTACGCCGTGTTTTGTATAAACCGGATCAAGATGAGTTCGACATTCTGAAGTTTCAATGCATCCTCCCTGGTCAATGCTCAGATCAATAATGACTGAACCTTTTTTCATCTTTTTTATCATCTCTTCGGTAATCAAAAACTGTGGTCCTTTATCGCCTAAATGCATTGCTCCAATAACCACATCAGCCGACTTCAAGTGCTTTTCCATTACTCTCGGATGAAATACAGATGTAAACAAACGCGAAGATAAATTGGTCTGTATTCGTTTTAATTTGCTTACCGAGAAATCGAAAACCTTAATAAATGCTCCTAAACCGATAGCCGCTCTTGCGGCATGCTCGGCTGCTGTTCCGGCTCCCAGAATAACAACTTCGGTAGGTGTTATTCCGCTTACTCCGCCTAATAGCACACCTTTACCGTCGTTTACATTACTTAAATATTCCGAAGCAATTAAGATAGAAGTTATTCCTGCAATTTCGCTCATTGAGCGAACAACAGGATAACAATTTTCTTTATCTTTTAACCCTTCGAATGAAATAGCAGTAATTCTTTTTTGCATCAGTTTGCGAATATATTCTTCCGACTGCGAAGGGAAATGCAATGATGATAAAAGTACCAGGTTGTTTTTAAAAAGTTCAATTTCTTCAATTGTAGGAGGGGCAATTTTTAAAATTATATCACACTGAAAAACGTCTGATTTATTACTCATGATTTGAGCTCCGTTTTCACTATAATTTGTATCCGTATAGTTTGCAGCTTTACCGGCATCTTTCTCAATTAACACCTCGTGTCCATTGTTTACCAGTATCTCAACTGCTTCCGGAGTTAGTCCAACCCTGCTTTCGTATTTCTTATTTTCCTTTGGTATGCCAATTACAAGTTTTTGTGCTTTTTTACCAATCTCAAGCATCTCTTCCTGAGGCAAAAAGCCTGTGCTTCCAAATGCGTATCCTGATTTTTCCTTTTTATCTGTCATAATTTACTCTGCTTAGGGTCTAATAACACAAAGAGGGCATACAAAATAATACAAATACTTGGTATTTTCAAGTATTTTATTCTGTTCTTTAATTTTATAAATTATCGAATATTAATTGTTCTTGATCCATCTTCGTTTTCTATCATCTGCACAAAAACAATATTTTCGGGAAGAATTTCTGCAACTTTATCGGGCCATTCAATAAAACAGTAGTTGCCGGAGAAAAAATAATCTTCATATCCAAAGTCAAAAACCTCTTCAATTTTTTCAATTCTGTAAAAATCAAAATGATAAATTGCTTCACCACTGCTTGTCTGATATTCATTTACTAGTGCAAATGTTGGACTTGTTACTATTTCTACAACGCCCAACTCATTACATAAAGCTTTAATAAAAGTTGTTTTACCAACTCCCATTGGGCCAAAAAAAGCGAATATCTTTTTATCCCGGGTAAGATGCAGGAATTTATCTGCAATAACATTTAAATCTGAAAGAGATTTAAGACTCAATGTATCCATATATGCAATTTAAGCATTTTTTATTAAAAATTTGGTTTTAATTTGATGAAAGGTATAATCATTTCTTCCATTGAGATTCCGCCATGTTGGAAAGTGTTTTTGTAATAGTTTACGTAGTAATTATAATTGTTAGGGTAAGCCAAAAAATCATCATTATAGGCAAAAATATAACTTGTGCTGATATTTGATTTTGGTAAATGTACTTTTTGTGGATCACGAACTTCATATACTTCTTTAGGATTATAATTTAAGTTTCTTCCACATTTATAGCGTAAGTTGGTAGATGTATTTCTGTCGCCAACCACTTTAACCGGATTTTGAACCCTTACGGTACCATGGTCTGTTGTAATTATTAACTTAATATTTTCTTGTTGTAATTCTTTAATCAAAGAAAACAGCGGAGAATGTTTAAACCACGAAAGGGTTAACGATCGATATGCCGGTTCATCGTTGGCTAATTCACGTATCATTTCAATTTCGGTACGTGCATGCGAAAGCATATCAATATAGTTATAAACTAGCACGTTAAGTTGATTGTTAAGCAAGTCCTGAATATTTTCTACTAGCTTTTCACCAGTTTTTAACTGACTTACTTTTTCGTAAAACAACTTGTATTTTTTACTGTTTCTTGTTAGTTGTGTTTTTAGCAACTCTTCTTCGTTCATATTCTTGCCGCCCTCATCATCATCGTTGAGCCATAGTTGTGGGTATAATTTATCTATATCGTAAGGCATTAAACCGGCAAATATTGCATTACGAGCATATTGTGTTGCTGTTGGGAGAATGCTGCTGTACAGCTCTTCTGATTCTACTGTAAAATATTCGGCGATTAACGGCTGCACTAATTTCCATTGATCATAACGGAAATTATCGATAACTAAAACAAACACTTTTTCACCTTGGTCTAACAATGGAAAGATTCGTTCCTTAAATAAGTTAGGCGATAGTAAAGGTTTACTATCCGAATCGGAAAACCAGCTTTCGTAATTGCTTTTTATAAAACGGGCAAATCCTTTATTAGCATCAGATTTTTGCATGTGGAATACTTCGTGCATTCCGGTATCTTGATTTTGTTCCAGCTCAAGTTCCCAGTAAACCAGTTTTTTGTACAGATCAACCCAGTCGTTAAACGATCTTGCTTCGGAAATTTTAATTCCAATTTTTCCAAACTCCGACTGATAATCAGATAACGTTTTTTCAGATACTAATCTTTTGGTATCGATATTTTTTTTTATGCTTAGCAGAATTTGTTTTGGATTAACAGGTTTGATTAAATAATCGGCAATCTTGGAACCGATTGCTTCGTCCATGATATCTTCTTCTTCGCTCTTGGTAATCATTATTACCGGAACATCAGGTTTTAATTCTTTTATATAAGTTAACGTTTGCAATCCACTTAATCCGGGCATGTTTTCATCAAGAAAAACAAGATCAAAATCTTGTTTTCTAACCATTTCAATGGCATCGTCGCCATTACTGGCTGTTGAAAGCTCAAAACCTTTTTCTTCTAAAAATAATATATGTGGTTTTAATAAATCTATTTCATCATCAGTCCACAAAATCCTAACTTTTCTCATTCTCTCGCAGATTTAAAATTAAAAAAAGAAGACACAAAAATTATTCCTGATAATTCTTGTTATAAAATAAAAGATAATCACGAACCATTTTTTCATCCATTAAGGTTTCCAGGTTTTTTTCTGAAATAACAAATGTTTGATAATCACTGGTTTCTACATCATTAAAAATCCGTTGAAGCTCGCTTTTAAACTTATCCGAATAGGCCAGCGATTCTTTAGCATTTTTGAATTGTTTAATAGTTACAATGGTAAAGAACTCGTTTAGCTCTTTGTTTTCAATGTCGTAACTCTTTTCAATAAAAAAGTCTAAGTTGAAGTTTATGATATTAAATTTCAGCTGGTTAATATTTGCATTTTTATCAATTACAATAGCCACGTAATGCTTAGTTTCTGGCATATAGCTGTACATTTTTTCAATTTCTGCCATGGTTTTCTGAACAACTTCATCTGAAGGAGTTGCAGCTCCGGTTGTTGTATCCGTTTTTTCGGCAATATTGATATCTTTTAACGATTTTAGCTCATTTTGTTTGATCGATGCTAACAGGTTTTCTGCCTCGTTCGATACCGGATCTGTTTTATAGTTTTCAATAACCTTCTCTAATTCAGATTTTAATACCGTAACACCATAAACTTCACCCATAGCCAGTGCTCTTAAATAACTATATTTTGGCAAATACTCAGGTTCATTATATTTGTTTAATCCTACATTGCATCTACGTATAACATTACTAAATTTTTTCTGCTTGTATAATTCCAGGGTTTGAGCATAATATTCTTTACGTTCTTTTTCTTCTTCCTCAAATTGTTTAAAGTAGTTGGGGTCAAGTAAAACTTTGGCATATTTTGTTTCAGGATAATTGCGAATTATCATATTTCGGTATACCTCGGATTGAGCCAGGTCGCCTTTGTCTCTATACACTTTGTATAAATTATAATATGCCGGAACTTTGTATTCGCTTTCAGGATATCTTTCAATCAAATCTTTATAGGCATCGATGGCCATTGAGTACTCTTTTAGGTCATTCTTGTAAACTTCACCAACATTAAATAAAGCAGTCTGTATTTTTTCGTGAGATTTTACCATTGCCGAATCGGTGAGTGGGAGGTCAACCATATAATAATCAGGTGATTTATTATCCAATCCTGCTTTGTTATCAATTACTTCATCAGAAAAGTCAGATTCTGCGATCTGCTCAACCCCCATCATTTGCTTATTTTTTCGTCGCCAGTTATCTTCCAGCTTACGGTTACCCCAACGTCTTCTAAACTCGGGTTGTCCGAAACTTTTGGCAGAGGGATTATAAAAATACCATTTGCCTCCTTGATCTATGGATGTGGATGGACGAGTAGACCTTCCCAAATCGTTCAGGTCTCTAGTCTCTTCGTTTCTTTGACGCTCTCTTTCTTCAGCTTCCTTTTCTCTGATATTTTGAATAATCTGCTGAATAAACAGATCTCTTTCTTTTTCGGGCATTTGAGCTACCATTTGTAAGCTATCCTGTGTTTCAACAATTCTCAGGTTTTTAACTAACTTAGACAGATACCGGTTTTTCCTGGCTAGTTCAATATATCCCGGGAAATCAGGATCTAACGAAACCACAGCACTATCGAAATAGGCTTGCGATTCAGTATATTCAGTTCTATCGAAAAATATATTTGCCAGTGCAAGATAGGTTAGTCCTTTTTGGTTGGTATTTGAGATATTTGTACTTGCTGATAGCTGATAATAAGCAATGGCCTGATTAATATTCATATTTTTCATTTCGAGCTCACCCAATGCATAATAGATCTGATCCTGATAATCGATATTTTTATCATCTTTAAGCATTTTGAGTAACTCAACCTCTATCGATTTTATTGATTTTCCTCCGGTAAACAGGGTAGCTCTTTTTATTTTGGCATTAAACGCCATTTCGTACGAAGGATTCATTTTTATTACGCTTTCGTACAAATCGGATGCAACATTGTAATTTCCTAGTTCTTCGTTTAATTGAGCATAAATAAAAGTTAATCGGATTTTTTGTTTTTTCTTCCTAACTAGTTCCAGTGCTTCTGCCACATAAGGTTCGGCTTGTGTAAACTGTTGTTGTTTTAAATAAAAATCGGCAATTGTTCGGTTCAGCTCGTAATTCAATTTTTCAGGATAGTCCATGTCGCTTACTAAAAAATCGATGAGGTTTTGAGCTTCACGGAAATCTTTAATTTCAACATTTGATCTTACCAGCCAATTATAAGCCATATATTTTGTCTTTTCATCATCATATTGTTTGATAATAAAATTAAAAATACGAATAGCACTAGCATAGTCTGATTGATAAAAAAAAGCTTTTCCCATTAAGAGATATGCATCGTCGATAAATATATTGTACTCATTTTTGTTATAGAACTGCTTGTCTTTTTCAGACATGTTATCCTTTTCTTGTGGCTTTTTGGTAATTGAATGTAAACGAATGGATTTGGTTGATTTATCAATGGTTCGGTCCATTTGAGGTTTAATTCCTGCTGCAATCTCTTCTTCTCCATAAACAAATACAGGTAAAACTTGTGAGTAGTCGTCTTCATAAGCGTCCTCGTACTTTGTTTTACCTTCTTTGAAACTTTCAGAACCATTAAACAGGATATTGTATTTGGTAGTTAAACCATGATAAAATCTTGTTAATGCAGTGTTTTTCTTAGTAGAACACGAAAAACTTAATAGCAAGAATAAAATTAAAATTAAATGTATTGTGTTTTTCCGACTCACACTTCCAATATTTATAAATAATCTTTCTTTCATTTAACCAAATTTTCACAGAAATATTATATAAGTTCTGTCATATTTTAAATCTAAAATTACGATTCTTCTGCACTTTATAAGGTAAAAATCTCAAGTTTATAAGCGTTTTATAACCTGTTGTAAAAATATAATTTTAATTCTAAATATAATCAATGTAACCAGATCGGTTAATAATCGTTATTTTTCAAGAGGTATTGTAAAGCTAAATGTACTGCCTTTGTCTAATTCACTGCTTATCTCGAGTTTGCCTCCATGGTTTTTTATAAAGTTTTGCGCTAATATTAATCCCAGACCGGTACCTTTTTCTTCTTTTGTACCATAGGTAGTAAAAAAATGATTTGTTGAAAGAATCTTTTTAATGTTTTGTGGATCTATTCCAACACCATTATCTTTTATGTTGATCTTAACCCGATCTTGTACTATTGAATGAAAAATTTCCACTTTTCCACCTATATGGTTATATTTAATAGCATTTACAACTAAATTTCGAATGATTGTTGAAAGTTGATTTCTATCTGCTTTAACGGTCAAATCTTGAGGGATAGAATTTATACATTGAATGTTTTTTTCATTAGCCAGGGGAGCAGTAAGTTCCATTATTTCTGTTATTAAACTCGAAATATGAATTACTTCGGGTTTATTTACAAGCTTTTTATTTATGCTATTCGACCAGGTTAATAAATCTTCCAACAAATCATAGGTTTTTTCTGTTGGGCGTTTCAATATATTAATGAATTTGTCTTTTTGGGATTCATTGCAATCATTCAATGTATGGACAATTTGTTTAATTGTTCCCATCGGTCCACGCAGATCATGTGCTATGATAGAGAATAGCATATCTTTTGTTTGATTGGCCTCACGCAATTTTTTTTGATTAAGTATAAAAAAGACAATAAAACCAATAGAAAAAAACAAAATAATTACAACGAGCGCAATGATGATGTTCTGCAGCCTAATTCTTTTTGCATTTAATCTGATTTTTTCTTCTTGTAATTTTTTTTCAGTTTTCATTACAAGTAGCTCTTTCTCTTTTTTATCAGCATCATACTTTATTTTTAGTTCATTAATATAAAGTCGATTTGATAAATCATTTAGTTTATCCTTTTCTAAAACATAATTTTTATAAGCCATTAGCGCGTTTTGGTACTTTCGGTTTTTAATATAATGTTCCGAAAGAAGCAAATAAATGATTGGCTTTTCTTTCATTTCACCAATCTGGTTAGCAACCGAAATGCTTTTATCAAAATATTCTATTGCCTTTTTATCTTGATTTGTTAAACTATATGTTTGTGCTAATGAGTAATATATAAAAGGGAAAGCAGATTGGTATTTTGTCTTTTTTTCTACTTCTAAAGCTTCCAATAGACATGTTAATGCTTTTTCAGTATTTCCCTGATACATATGGGCTTCGCCAATATTTGCAAGGTTGATACCTATATTAATATTGTTTTTTAGTTTTTTATTAATCTGAAGGGATTTATTATAATATGATATCGCTTTTTCATAATTGTTTTGAAAAAAAGACATGGCACCTTTCTGATTAAAGATTTCAGCTAAGGTTATACTGTCATTTCTATGTTGAGCCTGTGTTAATATTTTTTTATATATTGTATTTGCCTGATCAAAATCTCCTAAATCAGTTAATACCTGGCCCATTAAGAGAGAAGCGGTAATTAAGTTCGCAGTATCATTAATTTCTGTAAAAATCTTCTCTGCCTGGATGCAATATTCTAAAGATTTCGTATTGTTAGCTAGCCTATAAAACGAATTGGATAAGCCGAGAGAACCGTTTCCTTTAAACCCGGGGTTGTTGATCTTACTTGACAGGATAATTGCTTCATAATATGCATTAATAGATTTATCATATTTGCTTAGTAATTGACTGATTATGCCTTTATCTAACAAGCCTTTAATAATTTCAACAGTATCTTTCCTTATTGATGCTGTTTCAATTTTATGATTAATCTGATTAAAGTCGGCTGGTTTTAAACCCTTACTTTGGAAGAAAGTTAGCTGTTTACTGAAGTTATAAGTGTCCTGTCCGTATCCAATATTGGTATTACTGAATATAAAAAGTAACACCAATATTGAATAAGACAGGATTTTTCTCATGTGAATAACCTTAAGATTTTAGGTATAAAATTACATTTTAATTGTTACCCACAAAATCGATTTTGATTTTAAAATTATGCTGAAACTACCTCTTTAATTTCCGGTATTTGTTTTTTAACAGCTTGTTCAACACCATTTTTTAGTGTTTGTAAACTATATGGGCATGATCCACATGCTCCTAATAATTGTACTTTAACTACCATATCGTCGGTTAATTCAACAAACTGAATATCACCACCATCAGCAACCAGATAAGGTCTTACCATTTCGATAGTGTCAGCTACTCTTTTCTCAAGATCTTTTCTTTTCGCTTCGTCCATTTTTAATTTCTTTAGTTAATTGATTATTTTGTTTTTATTTCAACTCTTTTGGTTGGTTCTAAATTATTATTTCGTTCTTCAACAGCTTTGATAACTGCTGCCGATAGCTCTTTAAACGATTTCTCAACTATTGATCCTTCGTTTAAAGAAGCTGGGTTACCATAATCACCACCTTCACGAATGCTTTGAACAATAGGGATTTGTCCTAACAAAGGAATATTCTCTTTTTCGGCCAATGTTTTGCAACCATCTTTGCCAAAGATATAATATTTGTTATCAGGCAATTCTTCCGGAGTAAACCACGACATATTCTCAATTAAACCAAGTACAGGAACATTGATATGTTTTCCTGTAAACATTTTAATACCTTTAATTGCATCGGCAAGAGCTACATCTTGCGGAGTACTAACAATTATTGCTCCCGTAACGGATGTTTCCTGAACTAAAGTTAAGTGAATATCGCTTGTTCCCGGAGGAAGATCAATAACCAAATAATCCAGTTCGCCCCACTCTGCCTGGTGTATTAATTGTTTTAGTGCACTTGTAGCCATTGCGCCACGCCATACTAAAGCATCTTCGGGATTAATGAAAAAACCAATGGAAAGTATTTTCACTCCATAATTTTCAACCGGAGTGATCATATCCACATCGCCCACTTTTTTAACGTAAGGACGTTGTCCTTCAACGTTAAACATCTTAGGAATAGACGGGCCATAAATATCGGCATCGATTAAACCAACTTTAGCTCCTGTTTTTGCTAACGAAATAGCAAGGTTTGTAGCTACAGTCGATTTTCCAACTCCGCCTTTACCAGAGGCAACTGCGATAATATTCTTTACATCTTTTAGCGTTTCTGCATTCTGCTTTTCGGCAGGAGCTTTTCGTTCAGGAACTTTAACTTTTATATTTCCGGTAAAATCAACGTCTTTACCTAATTCCTGCTCCAGGATCTGCATGCAAACTTTTTGCATAGAGTTCATAAATGGATCGTTAGGTTTTTTAAAGCTTAAAGTAAAACCCGCTTTATTTCCTTCGATCCAAATGTCGTCAACCATTCCCATAGAAACTATGTCTTGGGCAGTTTCCGGGTGCTTAACCTTTCGTAATGCTTCTAATATGTGTTTTTTTGAGTAAGACATATCTATATTCTTATTTTTATTTAATTTAAATTAACGCGACAAAGATAATAATTTAGTCGTATAGTTCTGTGTTCAAAGTTGAAAGTTTTTTTTGACTGCAATTCGAAAAGTGAGTTAATTTTTTAAATACTCTTTAACTGCTTTTCTGTAACTGCGACCTATAGTTAGAGGCACGTCATCTACTGTAACTTCATCGTATGAAATGTTTTTTATTCTTTCGGTATTTATAATAAACGATCGATGAATCCGTAAAAAAATCTCCGGTAGTCTCGATGCCAGATTGCTAATTTTTTCCTTACTAATAATTTGATCTTTTACAGTAATAATTTTAATATAATCCGATAAACTTTCAATGTAAATAATATCGTCGTATGGTATTTTGGCAATTTTTCGGTTAGACATAATTTCAAGAAACGATTTTTTCATTTTCTCTTTTTCGTCTAAAAGGTTTTGAATTACTTGTCGATTTTCAACTATTTGACGCATCATTAATAAAAACGAACCTATAAATACCAATAGATACAATATTACAGCCAATAAAATCACTTGTGTAGCATTCGGACTCAGTTTATCAAAATCTAAATTGACCAGGTAAACAAAGGAAAAAACCAAAACAATCATCTCAAGATATAATGAAACAACAGCAGTGCAAAAACTGTAAAATGCAAATTTCCCATACCTTTTAGTGAGGTAATATTTAGGTACAAGTACGTAATTAAAAAAATAGGATGTTCCTAAAACAATAGGAAGGAGCATACAAACAAAGTAAAATGCTGCCGTATTATTTCCCCATGAAGATCCGAAAACTAATGTTAAAACGATTATAACAAAAATCCAATATGCGATATGGTAATATGGGTTTTTTGATTTTATATGCATTTTTTCAATATTTTCAGGCTAATTTCGATAAAAATATCAAATTTACAATTTAGTGTCGACAAACAACATACTTAGAAGTGGATTTGACCTTGATGAATTTGGTTAACTCAACTAATTTGGCAGAAGTATTAATCTAAAACAAAATTATTATGAAAGATTTATTTTTTATGGGAGGTCCAAAGTATATGGCTATCCTAACAGTATTATTTATTATTACAACTGCCTGGATTATATATCATTTTATTGTTGCATATAAGTCTAAGGAGACAAAACCGGAAAAATTATTACGTAAGATTGGTTATGGTAAATCAATGGGTTTATTTACCATGATAGTTGGAATTACGGGTCAAATGTCAGGCTTCTTCTGCATGTTTTCTTCAATTGAAGAAGCAATACAAAGAGGTGAGGAAGTTATCCCAGAACTGGTTTATGGAGGGATAAAAGTTACAATGATTGTAACCATTTATGGATTGTTTATTTATCTTTTTTCATTGTTGTTGTGGTTTATAGCTAGCATTCTAATTGAAAAGAAATTTAAGTAACAATAGCTGCAACTTATTGAACTGATTTGTTTAAAAAAGTTGTCAGTAAGAAACCTAAAGGAGGCTTGCAACAAGCCTCTTTTTTTAGCATATAGCTGTAAGGAAATATATGCAAAATCTATAATTCTTGGGAAGGATCCCAAAAGTACTTTTGAAAATCTACAATCTTATCATTTTCAACTTTTATTCCTTCGTTTTCAAGTAACTGTTTCATAGTATTTGAGTTTCCAAAATGATGCTTTCCGGTTAAAACACCGTTTCGGTTTACTACTCTATGTGCAGGAATATATTCTGTATGTTGATGCGAATCGTTCATAGCCCAACCCACTACTCTTGCAGATTGCACCGAACCCAGGTATTTGGCTATAGCACCATAGCTCGTTACTCGCCCAAATGGTATATGTTGAGCAACCTCATACACTTGTTTGAAAAAGCCACTATTTTTCTTCTGGTTCTCCAAGTTGTTTCAGTTTATCTAATTTAAATCTGATATAATGTATTGGTTTACCTTGCTCTAAAAATTGCTGCTCGTAAAACGTTTTAATAGAAAGTATTTCATCAACTATACCCGAGTGGTATAAATTATCGGTATCGGTTAAAATTTCAAGATCATTTAATTTTACAAGATCTCTCGTATATTGGAAAAGATCAGCATTGTCGGTTTTTAAGTTAACCACGCCATTTTCTGAAATAATTTTTTGATAATAACCTAAAAAGCGGCTCGAAGTTAGTCGTTTATAATATTTTTTGGGTTGAGGATCAGGAAATGTAACCCAGATTTCGGCAACCTCTTCACTGGCAAAGAAAGAATTTATTAAATCAACTCTTGTTCTTAAAAAACCAACATTATGAATATTTTCGGTAACAGCTGTTTTTGCACCTCGCCACATTCGTGCCCCTTTAATATCAATCCCGATAAAATTTCTGTTAGGATATTGTCTGGCCAGACCAATTGTGTATTCGCCTTTACCACACCCCAGCTCAAGTACGATAGGATTTTCATTTTTAAAAAAATCTTTACTCCAATTACCTTTCAGTTTATAATCTTTTTTAAAGACCTCATCGAACGAAGGTTGTATAACATGATGAAAGGTTTCCATTTCGGCAAACCTTTGTAATTTCTTCTTTCCCACGGTTAAATGATTATTTTGATCTTAGCGAATTTCAACTTTCTCTATTCTTAGTCCAATATCTGATATATATTCCAGTTTTTCTGTGCGCATGGCTTGCACATATTCAAACTGATAATTTCCTGAAATCGGGAATCGAATATTTTGTTTATATAAAAATTGATTGTCGTAAATATCGCCCCATCCACTTCCCGTCCATTTCCCTCTGTCGTCGGCCAAATAGCATTCAAAAGTATCTACCAAAGCTGATCCGTTAGGAGAAGTGGTTGTTATGAACAGAAAAAGATTTTGCATTTTGTATTGCGATGTATTCCGGACATTTACATATATATTATGCGGACTAACCGTGTCTTGAATGTTAACAGTAAAACGAACTACAGAATCTTTATGCCATGAGTAATCAGAAATTTCTTTGTTTTTTTCATATACCTGATTAAAGTCACATGAAACAATTAAAAAAATGAATGCTACAATTAACCAGATGCTATGGTTTCTTCTTATTTTCATTTCTTGGTTTTCTTCGTTTAGGATTTCGTTTTTTCTTTCGTTTGTTCTTTTGTTTATCGAAGCGGGTTAAACTATCTTGTCCAACTTCATTTTTAAAATCAAGTGAGCTATTTACAACCACATTTGTAGTATCAACTAAAACATCAACTTTTTTGCCTTTTTTGTTAAGTTCTATTATTTCGTTAACACGCTCTACCGGAACTGCGGTAAAATTTACCATATTCACCGGATCGAATGTATACCACATAATACCTCTAAAGATATCCGTTTTGGTATGATGCGCTTGTCCGGTTTTTGTTTCAAGAATAATGTCCTTTGAAGGAAAATCTTTTTGGGCATCTATGTAACAGTCTAACTCATAATTCAAGCAACATTTCAGTTTACCACACTGCCCGGCAAGTTTTTGTGGGTTTAATGAAATTTCCTGGTGCCGTGCTGAATTAGTAGTGACCGAAACGAAGTTCGTTATCCACGTTGAGCAGCAAAGCTCTCTTCCACATGATCCTATTCCACCAATTCGTCCTGCTTCTTGTCTTGCACCTATCTGGCGCATCTCAATACGAATTTTAAACTTTTCAGCAAGTATCTTAATTAACTCTCTAAAGTCAACTCGTTCGTCGGCAATATAATAGAATATGGCTTTGGTTTTATCACCTTGATATTCAACATCACCAATTTTCATATCCAGGTTTAAATCAGCTGCTATTTTTCGGGTTTCTAGCATGGTTGATTCTTCCAATGAGATGGCTTCGTGCCATTTTTCCAGGTCTGCAGGTTTGGCCTTTCGGTAAATTTTTTTAAACTCGTACTCCTCAGGATTTATATCTTGCTTTTTCAACTGAAAATTAACCAATTCGCCGGTAAGAGAAACAATGCCAATATCATGACCCGGTGATGCTTCTACTGCAACTATATCACCTTTGTTTAAACGCAGTGAGTTAGCATTAACAAAAAACTCTTTGCGGGTGTTTTTAAATCTTACCTCAACAATATCATACTTTTGTGTTGAACTGGGTATGTTATTTAACCAATCGAATGTTTGTAATTTGCTGCATGCTTCAGTTCGTTTACAATTATCGCAAGTATTTATATTTGTTTCAGGCTGTATGCCTGATTTTTCTTTTTCCGTATTCTCCATAACTCAATTGTTATTCACTACAAAATCACTCTCAGGGAAATATACATAGTATAATTTCCAGTATGCAAAAGTAATGATTTTTACTTTCTTATCAATTTAATAATTTTTAGTCCTAAATCTAAAAAGACTAATTTATTATATGCGTTCATTTCAATGTCGGAATGAGCCTTGTTTAATGCTTCATATAGCTGGTAAACATTTTCCTGGTTAATAAACTGAGAAAATTTTTCGGAAAACTCCATCTCTTTATGAGTTAAATACACAATTTCCTTACGTTTTATGTTCAGCATGAAGTTTTCTCTAATTAATCGAATTGCATAAGCCAGGAAGCTTTTCTGCTTTTCGCGGCCAATACGTGCAATTTCATCTACCCAGTTTATTACTTCAATTACTTTTCGCTGATAGGCTAATCGCATAAGTAATGTGAATTGCTCAAAATTAAAGAAGTCATCTTCAGTTGAATCTAAAAGATTTTGAGCTTTAAAATAATTGCCATTGGCCAAATGTACTATGTCTTCAGCATTTTCGGGCGATAAACCAAATCTGTCACAAAGCGCATTGCGCATACTTTCGTTGTCAATTCTTGGTATCTTAATTAATTGGGTCCGTGAAAGGATGGTGGGCAGCATTTGTTCAGAATTTTCAGAAACCATTAAAAAAAGTGTTTTTGCAGGAGGTTCTTCTATTAATTTTAATAGTTTATTTGCTGCAAAAGCATTCATTTTTTCAGGTAACCAAATAATCATAATTTTATATTCCGACTCAAAAGTTTTAAGATTTAACTTTTTTATAATCTCATAACTTTCGTTTTTACTTATAATACCTTGCTTGTTTTCAACATCAATGATCTGATACCATTTGTTTTGATTGATGTATGGATTTTCAATGATTGTCTCTCTCCAGGATTCAATATAATCATCGCTTACCGGATCTTTTTTTACAGTTTTCGATGTCGAAACCGGATAGATAAAATGCAGGTCGGGATGAGCTAGTTTTTTAAATTTTACACATGATTTACAGACTCCGCATGAATCGCCATCTTGTTTATTTTCGCATGAAATATATTGTGCATATGCTATAGCCAAAGCCAAATTGCCTGATCCTTCAGGTCCTAAAAAAAGCTGGGCATGACTAACCCTGTTTTCTTTCGTGGTATGAACTAATTTCTGCTTTATGTCATGATGACCAACAACTTCCTTAAATTGCATATTTACCCTATAATTTCAGTTTGTCTTGCTTCTTAGTTAAATAACAAAAATAAGAATAAACCAAATAGAAATCACAATTTCCAAAGTACTGAAAAAAATGTTTTCCTAACAAATTGAAAAATAGGGAATAACTATTTGGTTTACATTTGATCTTATTTTTAATAGAAAATATATTTCTATCTTTAACACTTGATCTAAAAAAATTATCCAAAATGTATTCAATCGACAACTATAATTTTACCAATAAGAAAGTGCTCATGCGGGTTGACTTTAATGTTCCGCTCAATGATGATTTGGAGATTACAGACGATACGAGAATTATTACCGCTATTCCAACCATTCAAAAAATAATTGCCGAAGGAGGATCAATCATTCTTTTAACGCATTTAGGCAGACCCAAAGGGAAGTTCAACAAAAAAATGTCTCTAAAAATTATTTTGCCTTATCTTAAAAAAGTATTAGATCGAGATGTAAAGTTTGCTCCAGATTGTATAGGAGAGGAAGCTCAGGAGATGGCAAATAACTTAAAGGCAGGCGAAATTCTTCTGCTCGAAAACCTAAGATTTCACAAGGAAGAAACCGATGGCGATGATCATTTTGCAAAGCAGTTAGCCCAACTTGGTGATGTTTATGTGAACAATGCATTTGGAACAGCCCACAGAGCGCATGCTTCAACATTTAATATAGCAAAGCATTTTCCTGCCAAAAGTATGTTTGGATACCTGGTGGAAAGTGAAATAAAAAACATTGATAAAATTCTGCATCAACCCATACATCCATTTACTGCTGTTTTGGGAGGATCAAAAGTTTCAACAAAGATTCATATTATTGAGTCATTAATTGAAAAGGTCGATAATTTAATTATTGCAGGAGGTATTGGATTTACTTTTGCTAAAGCAATGGGTGGTAAGATAGGTAATTCATTGGTTGAAGATGAATTTTTAGATTTTGCAAAAAGTATAATTGCTAAGGCCGAAAAGAATAAGGTAAAACTATATTTACCAACCGACTGTGTTGTAGCCGATGAATTTAAAAATGATGCCAATATTGACCATTGCAATATTATGGAAATTCCTGATGGATATATGGGGTTGGATATTGGAATTAAGTCGGCCAATCGATTTGCTGAAGTAATAGAAAATTCGAAGAAAATTTTATGGAATGGCCCAATTGGTGTTTTTGAGATGCCCAGCTTTGCTATGGGAACACTAAAAGTGGCTATGTCTGTTGCTCGTGCTACAGATAAAGGAGCATATTCTTTAATAGGAGGTGGCGATTCAATTGCTGCAGTTAACAAATATAATCTTGCGCATAAAATAAGTTATATTTCTACTGCAGGAGGAGCATTGCTTGAATATTTAGAAGGTAAAGAATTGCCAAGTATAAAAGCAATAAAACAAAACCTTACAATTGATCGATACAATTTTGAAGGTAAAAAAGTGTTAATGCGTGTTGATTTTAATGTTCCGCTCAATGATGAAAATGAAATAACCGATAATACAAGAATTGTAACGGCATTACCAACTGTTCGAAAAATTTTAGCAGAAGGAGGTTCTGTAATATTTTTAACGCATTTGGGCAGACCAAAAGGGAAATATGATGAAAAATATTCACTAAAGCATATCTTACCTTTTTTATCCAAATCGCTCGATGGAAAAGTAAAATTTATTGATGATTGCGTTGGAGAGAAAGCTATTATTGCTGCAACAGTTTTAAAACCAGGTGAATGTTTGTTACTTGAAAATTTGCGATTTCATAAAGAAGAAACAGATGCGGATGAAAATTTTGCGAAACAACTTTCAGAGCTTGGTGATGCCTATGTTTTCAATGCGTTTGGAACAGCACACAGGGCACATGCATCTACCTATACCATTACGAAATTTTTCCCGGAAGATAAGATGTTTGGATATTTGGTTGAGAACGAGATCAATAATATCGATAAAGTGGTTAAGCGTGGAAAGAAGCCTTTTACTGCTGTTTTGGGAGGATCAAAAGTATCTACTAAAATACATATTATAGAGGCTTTGCTTGAAAAGGTTGATAATCTGATAATTGGCGGAGGAATTGCATATACTTTCTCCAAAGCGAAAGGTGGTAAAATTGGAAACTCTCTGGTAGAAGATGATTTTATTGATGTTGCTAAACAAATCATGAAAAAGGCAGAGGAAAGAGGAGTAAATTTATATTTACCAACCGATTGTATTATTGCCGATGATTTTAAAAATGATGCCAATATTGAGCACAGTGAAATTGATAATATCAAGGATGGCTGGATGGGGCTAGATATCGGAATAAAATCGGCCAATGAGTTTACAGAGGTTATTGAAAAATCGGAAACGATTTTATGGAATGGACCCATTGGAGTTTTTGAAATGTCGAACTATTCTATGGGAACACTTAAGATTGCGATGTCTATTGCTCGTGCAACAGACAAGGGAGCATTCTCCTTAATAGGTGGTGGCGATTCAATCTCGGCCGTTAATAAATTTAGTTTAGCACATAAAATAAGTTATATCTCAACCGCCGGTGGAGCACTACTGGAATATATCGAAGGGAAACAATTGCCAGCATTAAAAGCGATAACAGAAGATGTTTAATCTTTAATGCAACGCACAGAATTACCATCTAATTTATTATTATTTTTCCTGAACACTTGATCATTTCCTGAATCCAGACTGCGGAATATAGCACGATCGATATTATACTCCGTTGAACTCCATATTACACAGCTATGCAGTAAATCATAAAATGGCCCATCTTGATCTCTATAAGCGCCAGGAAGGAAGGAAAGGCCGCTACTATTCGTTCCATTTCCATTATTATCCCATCCAAAGGTTGATTTTAATTGTAATCCCTGATTGGTTCCACGCCATTCTTCTGCATCAGCATCAGCCTGGCTCATTCCAAGTGCCATTTCCAGTTCTTTCCATTCGGCATCACTTGGTAAATGCCAACCATCTGGACATACTCCTTGCACTCCACTTGGATTGGAAATACTACTCGCCGTACCATTCATTGCTGCAGCCCAGTTGTAAAGAGCTCCATATGTATCTCCATTAGCATCTGAATTATCATAATAACAATAAGCTTTATCAGAAGTTGTAAGAGTTCCCCATGAGTTTTCTTCAAGTAGAATTTCTGTTCCGTCAGCATAATGTGTAGTTTTTAAATTCTCGGCCATCCACTCCTGGTCACCAATTAATACCGTGTAATATACATTTCCATCATAATCATTTACTGTTGAATTATACGTTTTAAAACTAGTCTCATAACCATATGAAGTTCCCATACTATTTATTGCATAAGCTTTTACGTAATAAGTAGTTGAAGGGGAAAGACCGTTAAGGTTAGTTGTATATGTTCCTTGTCCCGCTCCAATATGAACCTTTGTACCTGTAGATTCTGGATTTTTTGAGGTGCCATAGTAAATACCTAACTCTGACACAGCTCTGCCACCATTAGAACTAACATAACTACCAACTGTAGCTGAAGAAACACCTATATCAGTAACTTCTATTGTTGCAACGGTAGGCGCAGCAGGTCCATAAATACAACGTATACTATATCCTCTATCAGCACCAACACCATCTCTTCCAATTTTTCCTTTATCAAATTTTAACCATCGATCTACACATTGCAAATCATAGGGTTCAATTCCTGCCCAAAAATGGGTGTAATTATAAATATCTTCAAAAATTTCACCATTTCTCCAACCTGCCGGATAAATAGAGAAACCTATTTCATCTGTTCCATTCCCTCCCGATGCCCACTCACTGGTCGATTTTAATTTGCTTCCTTCATCTGTTCCTCTCATCCCAAAATCATTGGCTTCTGCTTCGCTCATTCCTAACTCCATCTCAAGCTCTAACCAATCTTCATCAGATGGCATGCGCCAATGAGTTGGGCAAGCTCCCTGGATTTTAAAAGCATATTCAACATCCTGCGCTGGAGTATTCATTGCAGCTGCCCAAGTATATAAACGGCCAAAAGTTTCTACATAAGAATCATTATCATTATATGAAAAATAATATTGCGTAGTTGTATCACCCCAAATTGCGCCAACCCCAGTTCCATCAACCATGGGTTCTCCACTTGAATAATGAGTTGTTTTTAAATTTTCGGCCATCCAAATTTGATCTCCTACAATAACCACATCATATTCATTGTTATCATAATCCACTATATCAGTAAAGAATTTTAATTCTTCACCATAAGCTGTTCCAATTTCATTGCTTGCATAGGCGCGTAAATAATATTTTGTTCCTATAACTATCCCTTCAATATTACTTTGGAAGCTACCTGTTCCAGAACCATTAGTGGTGTGACTATCATCTATAGTTGGGATAGCCTCTGTACTATAACATACTCCTCTTGCTAAAATAGAAAACCCACCGTCATCTGTTATATTGCCACCACTTATAGCAGTAGAGGTTGTTATATCCGTAATTTCTGCTGTAGTTAATTCAGGCAATCCATCTTCTGTGTTGAAATTAACCTCATTACTATAAGATGTACCCACTTCATTTGTTGCATATGCTCTGATATAATAGGTTGTATCTGGGGTAAGATTATTTAATGAACAACTATATGTTCCAGTACCACCATCATTATCCTGAACTTTGCTATCATTGATTGTAGGATTTTGAGAAACATCGTAGCAAATCCCTCTTTCTACAATTTCACTGCCTCCATCATCACTTATAGTTACTCCGACAGAAGCAGTTTTAGCAGTTATGTTTGAGGGTTCCGATGTTGATAATGTTATGTTTCCATTTTCAGTTGTAAATGTTAACTCTTCACCATAACCTATTCCAACACTATTGCTTGCAAATGCTTTAAAATAATACTTTTTATCTGGATAAAGGTCAGTAATTTGCGTGCCAAAATTACTATTGGTTGCTTGTAAATCTATAATTTGTTTGTTATCTGATATTGTTGGATTACTGGTATTTGACCAGCAAAAACCAAACTCGGTTACTTCATAATCATTAATTTTAATAAATTCTCCTATTACATTTGCTGTTGTAGCCGTAGCACTTTCAACCTGCACTGTTTTTACTGAAGGTTTTTTTAACAATTCATTTTTCTCACATCCTATGATATACAAGACAACAATACAAACTAAAAGTATAATTACAGGAAAAAGCTTATTGTATTTTGTTTTAGTTTGCATTGTAGGAGTTTTATGGATTACGTAAAATAAATATAAAATCACCTCCTTCGTCACCCACATTCTTAATTACACCATACTGGGGCAAAGCTTCGCTATTATTAATTACGGCTATTCTAAAACTACTAAAAAGTTGTTCTGCCGAAAGAAACTGTTTTTCGTTTTTGTCCAATCTGTCAATAAAATATTTGACAAAAATACTTTCATCAGGCACTTCAGTTAGTGAACCGCTAGTCATAGCTTTTCTGCTAGGTAGCTCATATAATTTTTTAATGGCAACTGAAGTTCCTGTGCTAATACTACGTGCATTAAAAATGCTACCACTAAAACAAGCATCAGTTACTAATAACATGTGTTTTGCTTTTATCTCTTTTAAATAGTCCTGTACTGTGCTATTTCTTACCCAACGTACTTTACTTGTCTTATCTGCGTCTGCAGGCAACCAATAACCAATGTTTGCATCTTTGTCCCACCAACCATGTCCGGCATAAAAAACCAACAAATTATCATTCTCCGTTAATTCTTGCGAAAGTTTGTCAAAAGAATTGATAACTTCATCTCTGGTTGGATTTGTTAAAAGATTGATGTTATCTGAATCAAACAAGTATTTGGTTGTAAGTACTTCCTTTAATGCGGTTGCATCATACACCGGATTTTGCAGGTTAAACAGCTTTGGATGTTGGTATTCTTCAACGGCAATTAGTAATGCATAATAATCGCCTTTTACATCAATGTTTTCAGTATATTCATAAGTTGGTGAATATTCAATATTGACTGTTTTTTCTGAAATATTTTCTTCTAAATCGATGGCAATAATATTTACTTTATTAATGCCTTTCTTTAAGTCAATCTCTTGCTTAAAAAGTCCACTAGAACTTGGAATAACATTCTTTGAATTAACTAAAAGAGTTAATCCTCCTGAATTATCAGAAGTTTTTCCAATTAGAGTAAATTTTTCTTGATCCGTTTTAAACACATTTCCTTCTTTAACATGGGGAGAAATTAAATGAATTGTAGGGGAGATCGTATCAAGTAATACTTTGGTTTCAACCTTTTTATTGTTAATATGTATTTTTGACCATTCGCTTTCAACAACTTGTGATTGCAGTTGGAAGGGCATTGTCATAATAAGTATAAAAAATACTATATGCAATATTCTTTTATTCATAATTATAAATTTAACCGAATTCCGAAAGCAACTGAAGAATTTTTATCTCCTAAGTTTACAGGAGATAACTGCAGACTATATTTCTGCGAGTAAGAGTTAACTTTTGCACGATTGGGCATTACTGCAACCCAAACTAAATTGATAGCCCAAATCCCAATTGCGGAATAGGCAAGTATTCTTGAGGTATTATCAAGGCTCACTGATTCATCATAATATTTTTCACTATCTGCAAATGACATTGCAGTTACATATTTATCATAACTTTCCAGCGATTTCTGATTATACACATAGGATCCAGCAATGCAAGCTACTCCGGCAAATCCAACGATCCAGTAAGGCTTCCCTTTTGTGAGTTTTGTTTGACCCCATCCGGGCCAAACCGTTGACTGCATCAGTAATATTCCTTTATTGTATTTTTTAGCTGTTACATTACCAACAATTCTGACAGATATATCTTCGTCTAAAAAGATATTGTCTTGAGTTAAATTCCAAATGATGGTCTTATCATCTCCAGCCTTTACACTTGGCCCTAGATCCCCACTTAACGCACTTGCGTTAATTTTTACACCCGAAGAATTAATAATTTCAATATCTATGGTATAATCATAATCACTATTATTAAGATCATAGGTTATAAACAGTTGACCATTATTAACGATTAAATTTGGCTTATCAATTTTTATATTTCCTTGCCCAAATACACAATATGAAAAAAGAAAAAAGAAAATAATATGCAAGAACCTAAGCTCTTTCATTGCAGTTCTAATATCTGAGTTTTATGCAAGTTAATGATTTATTACATGTATATCAACAATAACATCATGTTTTTCAGAACTTAACATATTAGGATTTATCTTATCCTAAATTTTTGTCACAAACGTTTTCAATCAGACCTTTATTAAAGATTTATTAATTCATTACACGAGACTATTAAGATATCTCTACTAAATTCTTTTGCTAAAGAAACAATTTTGGATTAAATTGTGTTTCCATTCTTATATGCTAATTCAAAAAAAACAGGAGGTTTTATGCTCGATAAATATAACATTCCATCCATACAGGATGCAGACTTAAACGGGAAAGTAGTATTGGTTCGTGTTGACCATAATGTGGTTAAAAAAGGAATAATTCATGATCCGTACCGAATTGATGCAACGATAGGTACATTATACCACATTAATGCTAAGGGTGGTAAGATTATTCTAATGACACATGTGGGTCGTCCGAAAGATAAAAAAACCGGAGATATTAAAATTAGTAAAGACACATCGGTTGAACCTATTGTTGAGTATTTAAGAAATAAGCTTCACATTAACATGAAGGTGCCGGATTTTTATCCACACGAGAACAAAGGATATATTGGAATTGAAACTTCCATAAATCACCATATCCGTGAATTGAAAGAAGGAAAAATTGATGGTATTTATTTACCTAACACTCGCTGGTTCCAGGGTGAAGAAGCAAAAGGTGCTGATCAGGACCGCTTTGCAAATCAGTTGGCAGGATTGGCCGATATCTTTGTTAACGATGCTTTTGGATCGTGGCAGCCACATGCATCTACAGTGGGAGTGAATAAATATTTACCGGCATATGCTGGTTTCTTAATGCAGAAGGAAATCGAAAATCTTGAGCGAATTTATAGTCCGCAATCACCGTTTATTGCTGTTGTAGCCGGATCAAAATTCGATACAAAAATTGATTCACTGTATGCTTTAATCAAAAAAGCCGATTACTTGGTACTGGGTGGTGTTATTTATAATGCCTATTTATGTGCAAAATACGGAATAGAAATAAAAGGAATTTCCGAAGATGATATGACGCATGCTAAAGAATTTGTTGAGTTTAGCAAGCAATATCCTGGAAAATTAATCGAATTGCCATTTATTGTTGAATCAGATACCATGGATGGTAAAATTAAAGGTAAAAACCGTGTGCATAATATTCATGAGTTAAAACCCGGAACAAAGTTGAATTATGTTCTGGATGTAGCAAAAGAATCATTCTATGAAGATAAAATTCATAAAATTTTCTCTACGGCACGCACAATTTTCGTAAATGCTGTTATGGGATTTACTCCGCATTTTAACGAAGGAACTATTGCTTTAGATGAATTAATAGATGAAAATGTTGAAGCAGTAAAATTATATGGTGGAGGAGATACCATGCAGGAGTTAAAAAGACTGCTGCCGGGATTATATATTGTTGCCTTAGATAGCCCTAAATATTACATATTTACAGGAGGTGGAGCGGTTTTAAAGGCAATTCAGGAAGGAACGACTTTAGGAATTGAACCCGTAAAAGCTTTAACAAAATAAAAAAAAGTTGCATTTTTGCAGATATAAACAATAAGGAAGTCAGTTAGAAATTCTGGCTTCTTTTCTTTCTAATATTATCTGACATTAAAACGAAATATACATTATGAAAGCATTTAAGGCATATGACATTCGAGGTGTTTATAACGAAGATTTTACTAAAGAAGATGCATACAAGATTGGATACTTTCTTCCGGAATTGTTGCAAGCCGATAATGTATTAGTGGGAAGAGACGCCCGAATCTCATCCGATGAAATTTTTGAACATTTGGCGCAGGGAATTATTGATAGTGGTGCAAACGTTTATAATATTGGATTATCTACAACACCAATGGTTTATTACATAACTGCAAAGCATAAATTTGCAGCATCTGTGCAGATTACAGCATCACATAACTCACGCGAATATAATGGAATGAAAATCTCTAAGTTTAATGCATTACCCGTAGGATTCGATACCGGTTTGAATAAACTTAAAGAGATGATGGAAACACGGGAGATTTATATTGCCGATAAAAAGGGTAAAATTGTTGATTACAAAGTAAAGGATGAGTATCTGGAGTTCCTTAAAACATATGTTCAAGATTACTCTAATATTAAAATGGCCGTTGATTGCTCCAATGGAATGGCCGGATTGTTAATTAAAAAACTCCTGGGTAAAAAGCCGGTTTATTTATATGAAGAGATTGATGGTAGCTTCCCGAATCATGAACCAAATCCTCTAATTGAAGAAAATGTTAAAGATCTTAAAAAGACTGTAGTTGAAGAAAAATGTGATATCGGAATCATTTTCGATGGTGACGCCGACAGGGTAATGTTTGTGGATGAAAAAGGTAAGTTTATTTCTCCTGATTTGATGATTGGATTTATGGCTCACTATTTTCTTGAGAATGAGAAGGGATCAGTATTAGAAGATATTCGAACATCAAAAGCTGTAAAAGAGTACGTTGAAAATTTAGGTGGCAAAATGCATACCTGGCGAGTTGGAAGAGCATATGCTTCGCCAAAGTTGAGAGAGATTAAAGGGATTTATGGTGGCGAATTAGCAGGGCATTATTATTTCCGTGATTTCTTCTATTCTGATTCAGGAATCCTTGCCTCGCTTATCGTTTTAAATCTTCTGTCTAAATTTAAAAAAGAGGGTAAGTCGTTGTCGGAATTGATTTCTGAAATTGGTAAATATGCAAATTCAGGCGAAATCAATTTTAAAATTGAACAGAAGAAAGAAGCAATGGAAGCCTTAAAGGATTATTTTGTAACAGAGGAGGAACCTATGGAAATTCTTGATTTTGATGGCTATCGCCTTGAATTTAAAGATTGGTGGTTTAATGTGCGGCCTTCAAACACTGAACCTTATTTGAGATTTTTGGCAGAAGCCAATACGCAGGAGATTTTGGATAAAAAAGTTAAAGAGGTAAATACGATTCTAAAGAAATTTAAATAAAGAACAGGCTTTCGGGCCTGTTTCTTAATCTCCATTTTTTAATAAATCAAACAGAACCCGTAAATTGATTAATCTTAAAATAAAGGCAAATAGCAAAGAAATCACCAAGATTCCAACAAACTTATATATCCAAATAATATCTAAGGGAAGGGACCATTTTGAAATAGCAAAAACCCCTGAAGCAAATAATATTAGAGCTGATATTCTTCTTATACTAATTCCAAAATGAAATATCTTTTTAGCAATTAAAATTTGAATAATGGCTGTAGCTGATTGTGTAACCAGGCTGGCAATTGCCGAACCTAAGGCATAGTATTTAGGAATTAAGATCAGATTTAATAAAACATTAATTAGTACACCACCGGCAGCTATAAGATTCAGCGCCTTTAAATTATCATTAGCCGTAAGCAGTGTGCCAAAAATGTAGCTTGTTGCTATTCCGATAAAACATAATATGAGTACCCCAAATACCATCGACGATGATTCAACATGATGATGATACAGTAAATCCATGATCTCAACACGGTAAAAAAAAGCAGCAAAGGTAACCGCCAAAACGGGAACAATTAACAATAAAAATGAAAATACAGTAAGCTGATTAACAGGTTGTTTTTGCTTAATCATTTTAGAGTAAATCGGTAATAAGAGAACGGCAAACAAGAAAGCAAACATGGCAGCAGCATCCAGTATTCTAAAGCCCTGAGCATAAATACCTGCTTGTTCTTTTCCGTTGGGAAGCATTCTCTCCAGCATTACTGAATCAACGCGATAATAAAATACCATGAGCAAGGCCAACAATGCATATGGATAACTTTTTTTCAGGGTTACAATAAAATAGGATCTGTCGAATTGTAATTTTAGCGATTCCGCATTGCTATATACCAATATTAACGTAATGAGCAAGGTCAATGTGTAAGCGAATGTTTGCGCGTAAACAAACCATTCAATCTGAAATGTTGTTTCGGTAACTCCGCCCCAAAGTAGGATACTACAAATAATGATCATGAGAGTACGGTCTAAAACAGAGACAATACTATCGGTTTTAAAAAGATGCAGGCCACTCAAATTTGATCGGAGATACAAAATAAACGAACTCATAAACTGATTAATAATCAGAAAAAACAAGATGTAAAATTGTCGCCAGTCGTATCCTACAATAAAGCCTGCTGCAATAGTAACTATCGCATATACAAAAGCTAACAGGATTTTTAGACCAATAATGTTTGATAACGATTTACTTAAGATCTGCTCATTTTGGGCAATATTCTTGTTGTTATAATTGGTAATGCCTAAATCCAGCAGCATATTTAACAAAAGCGAGAAGTTAAAAAGCGAAAAGTACAAACCATACTCTTCGGCACCAACAACATTCTGCACTGTGCGGTCTATACCAAAAATCCAGAATGGTTTAAACAACAAGTTTAGTAGTACAAGTAACGAAAGATTTGTGAAAAATTTCCTTCTCAAAATTCGATCAATTAATGGTATTGTAAAGTTACTAAAGTTTCAGGTTATCGCAACGTTCAGCAGGAATAAAGAAAAAATTCTGAAATCCCTTTTGATCATTAAATATTTTTAGGCTTTTCCTCTGATTTATAAATACTTTATAGTTTAATTTGCTAACGAAGTTTAAACTTTGAGTTCTGTTTTCACTATCCCAAAGCTCACAATAGATCATTGGCCTGTTATTTTGTATAAGGTTCTCGGCTCCACATAAAACCTGGTATTCATGTTCTTCCACATCAATTTTTATGGCATTAATTCTGGTGTCTTTAAATTCATCCAGGTCATCTAATTTCTTAATTTCTACAGAATATGTGTTTCCTTTGTTTTCATAATTTTCTTTTTTTACATGACTTAAGCCGTGAAAATATACTTTGTTAGTTTCAGGCATAATCATGTTTACTTTGCCGTTTTCATTGCCCAAAGCAAAAGCATAGGTGCTTACATTATATAGTTTAAAATTTTGTTTTACTCTTAATAGTACATTGTGATTTTCGGGTATAGGCTCAAAGGAATGAATAAAGGAATGAGGTAACTTTTTCGAGAAATAGTATGTCATTACACCAATATTGGCACCAATATCCAGAATATGATGTCCATCTTCAATCAATTCAATAAATCGTAAAAAGTCTCTTTCGTTTTTCGAATAAGGCAATTTAAGAATCACAAAATGCGCAAATAGATATAAGTAATTGCGCAGCCCGAGAATTTTTTGGAGAAAGTATTTTATAAAGTTTTTCAATTTTTTAGCATCTTTGCTACAAAGATATGATAATCCATTAAATCTGTTTCCTTTTTGAATATAGCTGTTAACACACGGATTTTACTAAATAACAAACTGGAAGGTATTGGTTGGTTTACTTACGAAACCATGAGGCGCATTACGCGAGCCCATCCAGAGCATACCTTTTATTTTATATTCGATCGTCCGTATCATCATGATTTTATTTTTGCAGATAATGTAAAACCAATTGTGATAGGGCCTCCGGCACGTCATCCGGTACTTTTTTACTATTGGTTTGAAAAGAAGATTCCTGGTGTTTTACAACGAATACATGCAGATCTGTTTATTTCTCCCGACGGATATTTATCGCTTACTACCAATGTAAAATCAATTCCGGTTATTCATGATATAAGTTTTATGCATAATCCAAAAGATTTTCCTTTTGGTATACGTAATTATTACCACTATTTTTTCCCGCGGTTTGCTAAGAAAGCCGACAGAATTGTTACTGTTTCAGAGTTTTCAAGGAACGATATTTCAGAAACTTTTAGTATTCCGCCAGATAATATTGATGTGGTTTTTAATGGTTCTAAATCGGTTTATAAGCCGCTATCTATCGAAGAAATAAATCAAACGAAAGATAAACATTCCGAAGGAAGAGATTTTTTTCTTTTTGTAGGTGCTTTAAGTCCTAGAAAAAATGTAGCAAACCTTCTCAAAGCATTTGATCATTTTAAACAAAAGACCAAAAGTAAATTTAAGTTGGTTATTGTGGGCGAGAAAATGTTTAAAACAAAAGATATTAAATCATCATTTAATCAGATGAAATATAAAGATGATGTGGTTTTTGCAGGCAGATTAAAGCCTGAGGAATTAAGGAAATTTTACGGGTCGGCTTATGCCTTAACGTTTGTTCCCTATTTTGAAGGATTTGGTATTCCTATAGTTGAGGCGATGAATTGTGAAACAGCAGTAATAACCTCTAATGTTACATCAATGCCCGAGGTGGCAGGAAATGCTGCGCTGCTTGTAGATCCCTTTTCTGTAAACTCTATTTCTGATGCTATGATTGAGGTTGCCGAAAATTCACATGTAAGGAAAAGTTTGATTGAAAGAGGAAAGGTACAAAGGCAAAAATTTAGCTGGGATAAAACCGCAGAAAAATTCTGGAATTCGATTGAAAAAGTGTTGCATGAGTAAAAAAGAGTCTTTACAAAGTTATTTCAAAAAAGGTGTTGTTGAAGTTGGTTGCGACGAGGCCGGACGAGGTTGCCTTGCAGGACCAGTTGTGGCTGCGGCTGTAATATTACCGGCAGATTTTACGCATCCTTTGTTAAACGACTCAAAAACGATTAGTGAAAAAAACAGGTATTTGCTTCGGACCGAAATAGAGCAATCAGCTTTGGCCTTTGGCATAGGAATACTCGATAATAAAAAAATAGATGAAGTTAATATTCTGAAAGCATCAATTTTAGCAATGCATAAAGCTATTGATGCCTTAAAAACAATTCCTGAGCACATCATTATTGATGGGAACAAATTTATTAACTATAGAAAAATCCCGCATCAGTGCATTGTGAAAGGTGATTCAAAATATTATTCCATCGCAGCAGCATCTATCTTAGCCAAAACATATCGTGATGATATCATGAACGAATTACACGAAAAGCATCCCGAATATAACTGGAAGAAAAACAAAGGATATCCTACCAAACAGCATCGTCAGGCAATTAAAGAATTTGGACCAACGCCATATCATCGTATGTCGTTTCGATTAGTAGACGAACAATTAAGCTTAAATTTTTAATTCTATTTTTTCTTTTTACCGGCCAATTGCCCGCAAGCGGCATCAATATCCTGTCCTCGACTACGACGTACATTTACAACCAGATTTCTGCTTTTTAGAAAAGTAACAAAAGCATCAAAATTTTCATTGGACGATTTTTTGAATTGCTTATCGCTTGTACTGTTATATTCAATGATATTAATTTTTACAGGAAAACTTTTGCAGTACTCAGCAAATTCTTCGGCATCCTTTAGAGAATCATTAATGCCATCCATCAATAAATATTCAAAAGTGATTCTTTGCCCGGTTTTCTGGTTAAAATATATTAATGAATCTCGCAGAGCATCTAAATCGTTTTTTCTGTTAACGGGCATAAACTCATTACGCTTTTTGTTGTTTGCAGAGTGCAATGAAACAGCCAGGTTAAACTTAACCTGATCATCAGCCAGTTTTTTAATCATTCTGGGTAAACCAACCGTAGAAAGCGTAATTCGTTGTGGCGACATTCCTAGTCCATTTTCCGACGATACCATTTCCATAGCTTGCAGAACATTGTCGTAATTAAGTAGTGGTTCGCCCATGCCCATAAGTACAATATTGGTCAGTGATAATCCGTATTTTTCATCTGCCAGATTCATGATTTCTACTACCTGTTGGTAGATTTCATCAGCCGTTAGGTTTCTTTTCAGACCTAATTTTCCTGTAGCACAAAATTCACATCCTAAATTACATCCAACTTGCGATGAAATGCAAGCTGTGGCTCTGTTTTCTGTTGGAATTAAAACACCTTCAATGAGATAACCATCAGACAACTCAAATGCAACTTTTATGGTTTTATCAGAACTAATCTGTAAATCTTTTATATTTATGTAATTAATTGTGAATTTTTCATGCATTAATTGTCTTAGCGATTTGGAGAGATTGGTCATATCGTCGAAACTTTTAGCATGTTTTTTCCACAACCATTCGTATATTTGCTTAGCCCTAAAAGGTTTTTCGCCATGTTCTTTTAAAAATGAGCTTATTTCGTTTAATGAATGAGAGAGAATATTAATTTTGTGTTGCATAATCTTTTAGGTGTTGTTAAATGTGAACAAAATGATTCTGCAAAGGTATATTAAATATGATTTTTTTAACAACAAATTAAACTTGTAGAATAAAATAGTATCTAATAACCGGATATACTCAAAGTCAAATTATTATACAATTAAAATCAATAAGCAAATGAAAAAGCTATTAACTATTTTTAGTGTTATTCTGCTTTTAAATGTATCGTTAAAAGCGGATGAGGGGATGTGGTTACTGCCACTAATTCAGCAATTAAATATTGAAAAAATGCAACAAATGGGTTGCGAACTTTCTGCTGAAGAAATTTACAGTATCAATCAAACCAGCCTAAAAGATGCCATCGTCATTTTTGGAAGAGGTTGTACAGGCGAGGTTATTTCCGATCAAGGATTAATTTTAACCAATCACCACTGCGGATATGGAGCAATTCAGCAACATAGTACCACAGAAAATGATTATCTGAAAGATGGGTTCTGGGCCATGTCTAAGGATGAAGAAATACCTACCCCGGGATTAACTGTAACATTCTTAGTGCGAATAGAAGATGTTACAGATCAGGTAAAAACTGCATTTACTGAAGATATGAAGGAATCAGCACGCGAGGATTCAGCTCGTTCTGTTGGGAAAAGAATTGCTGACAAAGCAACTGAAGGAACTCATTACGAAGCAAGAGTGCAAGATTTTTATGGAGGAAATAAATATTACCTAATGGTATATGAAAAGTTTACCGACGTAAGAATGGTAGGAGCTCCACCATCATCAATAGGTAAGTTTGGTGCTGATACCGATAACTGGATGTGGCCTCGTCATACGGGCGATTTCTCACTATTTAGAGTATATGCAAATAAAGATAACAAACCTGCAGATTATTCACCTGATAACGTACCTTATAAACCAAAACATCACTTACCAATATCATTAAAAGGTGTTGAAAAGAACGATTTTTCGATGATTCTTGGTTATCCTGGTGGAACCGAAAGATATATGACATCTTTTGAAGTTGATAACATGATAAACCTTGAGAATAAAAACCGAATTTACATCAGAGGCGTTAAGCAAGAGTTGTGGTTAGAAGATATGTTGGAAGATGACGCGGTTCGTATCAAGTATTCTTCAAAATATTCAGGATCTACCAATTATTGGAAAAATTCAATTGGTATGAACAAAGCATTAAAGCGGTTGAAAATTTATGATAAGAAGAAAGAAGAAGAAAAAGCCTTTATGGTATGGGTAAACGAAAACGCCGATCGTAAAGCAAAATATGGAGAAGCTTTAGCATTAATCGAAAAGGCTGAACATGATAAGAAAGAATATAGTCATGTAACACAGTATATTGGGGAAGCTTTACTGCGCGGTTCGGAAATCATGTATTTTGCTGCCAAAACAAAAAAATATGAAGAAATCTTTGAATCGGGAGATGAAGAAAAGATTAAAGAGGCGGTAGCTGAAATTAAAGAAAAAGCAAGAGAATTTTATAAAGATTATAATGCTCCTACAGATCAAAAAACATCGAAGGTAATGTTCGAAATCTTTGCCGAAAATGTTGATAAGAAATATCAACCAGATGTTTTTGAAATGATTGAGTCAAAATATAAAAATGATTACTCAAAGTATATTGATAAGGCTTTTGAAAAGTCGATATTTACCGATTCTGTTAAATTATGGGCGTTCTTAGAAAATCCGTCTGCTAAGAAGCTTCAGAAAGATCCGATTTATATAGCTTCTCAATCAATTTATGGCAAGTACAAAGAGTTGTATGGAAAATTGGATCCAATTTATGCTGATTTTGATAAAGGGCATAGATTATATGTGGCAGGAATAATGGAAATGAACGAAGGAAAAGCTATGTATCCCGATGCCAACTTTACGATGCGGTTAACATATGGTGAAGTGCTAGATTATTATCCTGCTGATGCCGTACATTACGAGTATATCACAACATTGAAAGGTGTTATGGAAAAAGAAGATCCGGATAACTGGGAGTTTGTTGTACCTGAAAAGCTGAAAGAGTTATTCAGAAATAAAGACTACGGACGATATGCAATGAAAACAGGAGAGATGCCGGTTGCATTTATTACTACCAACGATATTACGGGTGGTAATTCAGGAAGTCCTGTAATTAACGGTAAAGGAGAACTAATTGGTACTGCATTTGACGGTAACTGGGAAGCTATGAGCGGCGATATTGTTTTTGAAGATGAACTACAAAGATGTATCAATGTGGATGCCCGGTATACATTATTTATTATTGATAAATTTGCAGGAGCAACTCATCTGATCGACGAGATGACTATTGTAGAATAACAAAAATTTAAGTTACATCAGACCTGATAGTCTTTAAAATTCTAAAGACTGCCAGGTCTTTTTTTTTGCTTAACTTTAAGGTTTAATTTTAATAGCAGATGGCAACAAAGATTATTATTTATACCGATGGCGCAGCAAGAGGAAACCCGGGTCCCGGGGGGTATGGTATTGTTATGAAATCGGGTCAGCATAGAAAGGAATTATCCGAGGGATTTCGTAAAACAACCAATAACCGAATGGAGCTTCTGGCTGTGATTGTAGCTTTGGAGCAACTTAAGTTTGCGAATAGTGAGGTTGAAATATATACCGATTCGAAATATGTAGCCGATGCTGTCGAAAAAGGTTGGGTTTTTGACTGGGAGAAAAAGCAGTTTAAAAAAAAGAAGAACCCTGATCTTTGGATCCGATTTTTAAAGGTATACAGAAAACATCAGGTGAAATTTCACTGGGTAAAGGGCCATGCTAATATTCCGGAAAACGAACGATGCGATCAATTGGCAGTATTAGCATCTCAAAAAACAAACCTTCTTATCGATAAGGCATACGAAAGTTCTGACGAATCACTGTTTTAATTTTAACCAAAAATAATTTTTTTAGAAGTAAGAAAAGTATTATATTAAAAGGGCTTTTTAGCAACCGGGTGATTATGGAAATTAAGAAAGAGGACATTTATAAGTTTATTACACAAAATACAACAGATATTGTGTATACTGTTGAATTAGATTCTACGATTAAATTCTATAATAAAGCCATTGAAAAGATCTTTGAAACTTCTATTGAGGAAATTGAACGGAATCACTATACCGAAATGATGCTTCCTAAGGATAAGGAATTTGCAAGAAAACTTCACGAAGACAGGTTAAATGGCAAAAGTTCTCTGTTTGAACATGGTTTTGAAACTCCAAATGGTAAAATTGTATACCTGGAAATATCTGCAAATCCAATCTTTAATGACAAAGGGGAAGTAATTGCTTCACTGGGTATTGCAAGAGATATTACCGAGCGTCGTAAGGCACAGGATGAGTTAAAAAATAAAAAGCACGAATTAGAAGAGATGGTGAGAATGAAAGATAAATTTCTTTCCATAATAGCACATGATTTGCGAGATCCTTTTAATATCCTGATTGGCTACTCCGATTTAATATTGGAACAATTAGAAGATTATTCACCAGAAAAATTTGAAAAACATATACAAGCCATAAATGTTTCTTCAAATAATGCATATAATCTGCTAAATAATATATTAGACTGGTCAAAAGCAGAGTCTGGTAATATCTCGTATCGACCAGAAGAGGTAAATCTTAAAAAACTCATTGGTTTTATATTAACAAGTGCAAGCACTAATGCTTTAGCTAAAAATATTACATTAAAATCTTATATTCAGGATGATTATATTGCATCTATTGATGAAAACATGATTAAAACCGTTCTACGGAACTTAATAAACAATGCTATCAAATTTTCTTTTAAGAATAGCGATGTTGTTGTAGAAGTACTCAATGAAAAACTACAATATATTATTCATGTTATAGATACGGGCATTGGAATTAAAGAAGATGTTTTACATCAAATATTTTCGCCTGAATTTAATACATCGGAGTCGGGAACAGCAAATGAACGAGGAACAGGTTTAGGATTAAAAATCTGCAAAGAGTTTGTGAATAAATGGGGAGGAAGAATTTGGGTAGAGAGTGAACACGGAAAAGGCAGTTCCTTTTCGTTTAGCATACCAAAATAAAAATTTTGCATATGGCATATTTGCATAATTTTTGATATCATTTTTAGGATTCTTTTTTTACATTTACTACCATGAAAAGGAATTTTATTACACTTTATCTGGTTTTAATTTCTTTACAAGTTTTTTCGCAATTTGGTCAAAACAAAGTTATGTACGAGCGTTTTGACTTTGAAGTTTACAACACACCGCGATTTGAAATTCATAATTATTTAAAAAACGATACCGTAATTGCAAATCTTGGGCAATTGGCTGAAAGATGGTACTTAAGGCACTTTGCCATGTTTGGCGATTCATTACAAGACAGTCCGATAATCCTGTATAATAATACAACTGATTTCAAGCAAACTACTGTTATTTCAGGCATTATTGGTGTAGGAACCGGTGGTGTCACCGAAGGATTAAGAAGCAGGGTGGTTATTCCCGTCATGGTTTCGAATAAGGAAACAGATCATGTATTGGGCCATGAAATGGTGCATGTTTTTCAGTACAATTTGGTTCGCGAAAGTGACAGTTTGTCTTTTCAGTCGCTGGCAAATACGCCATTATGGATGATAGAAGGCATGGCAGAGTTTCTTTCCATAGGTTCGTCTGATAACAGAACATCCATGTGGATGCGCGATGCAGTTATTCATGATGATGTTCCGTCGATTAAAGATATGACCCGAAGACCAGGCGAATATTTTCCTTACCGTTATGGTCATGCTTTTTGGTCTTACATTACTGGTGTCTGGGGCGATAATGTACTACAACCATTGTTTTACGAATCACTGCGATATGGATTTGATCCCGCTTTCAGAAGAGTATTAGGTTTCGATTCTGATTCCTTGTCTGTTTTATGGCAAAATTCGGTTAAAAAACACTATCAACAGTTTTTAAAAGATACCATTGCTCCGGTTGGCGAAGTGTTATTTAATGTTGAGAACGGTGGTGAAATTAATCTGTCTCCGGTATTAAGTAATGATGGGCAATATGTTACCTTTCTTTCAAATAAGGATGTTATTAATGTAGATTTGTTATTGGCCGATACAAAATCAGGAGAAATTATTTCTAAGCTTACATCATCATTAAGAAAATCGCATATCGATGATTTTAATTATGTTGAAGATGCCGGATCCTGGTCGCCCGATGGGACACGGTACATTATGACCACGTTTACTAAGGGAACCAATAAATTCCTGATAGTTAATCTTGAGAAAAATAAAGTAAAATCATCAGAGGAAATTAAGGTTGAAGGGATTGATTTGTTGATGAATCCGGAATGGTCGCCCGACGGGAAAACCATATTATTTAACGGATTGGTTCGTGGTAAAAGCGATTTGTATTTATATCATCTCGAAACAGGAAAAATAGAACAATTAACCGATGATTTGCATTCTGACTTGCAACCATCGTGGTCGAGCGATGGTAGCGAAATTGCTTTTATTTCCGATCGAGGATCAGATTCTAACCTGGAAAAAGAGGTTTATGGCACTTATAAACTTTGTGTATTGAAAAGAGATACCAAACAGCTTTTAGTGTACAATCTTTTCCCTGGTGCAAATATTTTTAGTCCTCAATATTCGCCTAGTGATTCATCTCTATACTTTTTATCTAATGCCGATGGTTTCAGAAATTTGTATCGATATCATTTGCATACAGGAGAAGTTTTTAAGCTTACTAAATTCGCTACCGGAATAAGCGGAATAACAGATCTTGCACCGGCATATAGTGTAGCTCGTGAAACAGGCGATGTTGCATACACACTATTTCGCGATGATAAATACGAAATTTATAAAGCCAAACCCGATGATTTTTTACAGATACCGGTAGATCCGGATATAGTTGATCTTAAAGCTGAAAAATTACCTCCTGGCGAAACACGTATAGTAAATGTTGTTGATCATAACCTGGATTTTGTAAGAACTTGGCCCGAAGATTCGTTCAGAACGCAAGAGTATGATCCGAAGTTTGAACTGGAATATATTGGATCCGGTGGTTTTGGAGTAGCACAAAGTACGTATGGAACCTTTGCATCGGGTGGAGTTAGTATGCTTTTTAGCGATATGCTTAAGTATCATCAGGTATATACCATGTTAAATATTAATGGTGAAGTTTACGATTTTGGCGGACAGTTGGCATACATTAATTCTAAAAAACGCATTACCTGGGGTGGATCATTTTCGCATTTTCCTTACAGAACAATGTACCTTAACTTTTTTAAAGATACAGCATCAGGTTACGATGTTGTAAATTATAGCTTAATCAGAATATTTGAAGAGAGTCTTTCCTTGTTTTCACAATATCCATTGTCGACAAAACTTCGATTCGAAGGTGGTTTTTCATATTCGCGATACAGTTACCGTATCGATAGTTTAAATTACTACTATTATCCTAACCAATATCCGTATGGTTATGCTGGTCAAAATAAGGAACGTGCAAATGTAGAACCTCCGGCATTTAATGTAGGAAGTGCCTACCTGGCATTTGTGGGCGACAACTCAAGTTTTGGAATAACATCCCCTATGATGGGATATCGCTATCGATTTCAGGTTGGTAAAATGTTTGATGAGTATGATATCTATAATCTTTCGTTGGATGTTCGAAAATATTTCTTTTTAAAGCCCGTGAGTTTGGCCTTCAGGGCAATGCATTATGGTCGTTATGGCAAAGATGCCAACAAGCTGTATCCAATCTATCTCGGAAGTGAATATTTAATACATGGTTATAATTTTAATGCCTTTTATAGGGCAGAGGATTCATATACCGGAGGAGAGTACCTCAGTTCAAGCAATATTGCGGGGAGCAAAATTGTGGTGTTTAATTCAGAGTTAAGATTTCCATTTACAGGAGTAAAACGATTCTCTTTAATTAAATCCGGGTATTTCTATTCCGATATTGTACTCTTTTTCGATGCAGGTGTTTCGTGGAAAAAAGATCGGTTCCCCTGGCGCGAATCCAGTGATGTTCGATTCTACTGGAACCCTGACCCTGAATATTATACCCCTATTTATAGTTTAGGAGCTTCGTTGCGAATTAACTTATTTGGTTTTGCCATTCTCGAGCCCTACATTGCAATTCCATTTCAGTTAGAGGATGCAGGTTATTCTACCGGGTTCTTTATTAGCGGAGGAGGTTGGTAGAGAATAGTTTATTCGTTGTACTTTTAGATTTCTTAGTTTTTAATTAAAAAAATAAATTATTCTGAGTATTCGTAAATCAGTTTTTATACAAATCTTGTTGCGATATTAAACAACAATAATAGAAAACTGTTACGTTAACTGATCTCTGCCCACTTTTCTAATCTACCTCTTCAAAATCCACATAATCACCTTCATCCTTATCTATTTTTTTCCTGTCGGGATGCTTCGTTTTTATGGTAACATCACCTTCTCTCTTTTGATTGTAATTTTGTTGTTGATTTTCGAAGTTATTTCGCATCTTGCTGGCATATGAACGAAACAGAAAGCGTGTAACTACACGAATAATGAAATATATTACCAGTAATATTAAAAGAAATCTAACCAAAACCATTGTATTTTTTTTACTTCTGTTAAAGGGTTTACTTTTATTTAATCGGTATGTGTATAAAAGCAAATCAAGAAGCCTAATTATTAATAAACATTTTTTACTTTTGCAAAAATACTATAATCAATCAACAAAATAAAACTATGGAAACGGTTGTTAGTGGAATAAGGCCTACAGGGAATCTTCATTTGGGAAATTACTTTGGAGCAATGAAGAATTTTTTAAAAATGCAACAAGAAAATAATTGCTATTTTTTTATTGCAGATTATCATTCATTAACAACTCATCCTACACCTGCCGATTTGCACGGTAGCGTTAAACAGGTTTTAGCAGAATACCTGGCATGTGGACTGGACCCTGAAATTGCTACGATTTATTTGCAAAGTGATGTACCGGAAGTTACCGAACTTTACTTACTGTTAAATATGAATGCATACATCGGAGAGCTTGAGCGTACTACATCCTTTAAAGATAAAGTAAGAAAGCAACCCGAAAATGTAAATGCCGGATTGTTAACGTATCCTGTTTTAATGGCTGCCGATATTATTATTCATAATGCAGCAAAGGTTCCGGTAGGAAAAGATCAGGAGCAAAATCTTGAAATGGCCCGAAAGTTTGCACGTCGTTTTAATAATATTTACAAGGTTGATTATTTTAGAGAGCCGCAACCATACAACTTTGGGGAGGCTTTAATTAAAATTCCAGGACTTGATGGTACCGGCAAAATGGGGAAATCGGAAGGTAACGGTATTTTCTTAGTCGATAACGAAAAACAAATTAAGAAAAAGGTGATGCGTGCGGTTACAGATAGCGGACCAACAGAAATGAACGCTGAAATGCCTGAGCCCATTCAGAATTTGTTTACTTTAATGAATGTGGTTTCTGAACAAAGCACTATTGATTTCTTTAAAGAAAAATATGCTAAATGTGAAATCCGATACGGCGATTTAAAGAAACAGCTGGCAGAAGACATTAATATGTTTGTAGCTCCAATAAGAGAGAAAATTAATGATATTAAAGCCAACGATGATTATCTTCGAAAAGTAGCTAAAGAGGGTGCAGAGAAAGCTCGCGAAAGTGCAATAAAAACTGTAAAAGAGGTTCGAGAGATTATTGGGTTTAAGCCGTTCTAAATTTCTTCAACAATTTAATATAAATACATCCGAAGTTTCAAATACTTTGGATGTTTCTTTTTATAGATTCTTTGCTTAAATAAAAAGTAACAAACTTACAGCCATTACCATCATTCCCAGTACCAGGCCATAAATTGAAAGGTGATGTTCGCCATATTCTCGTGCAGCTGGTAAAAGCTCATCAATTGAGATAAATACCATGATGCCTGCAACACCGGCAAATAAAATACCGAATATCGTATCGCTCATAAATGGCATTAAGATGAGGTAACCTATCAGTGCTCCAACAGGTTCTGCCAGTCCGGATAAGAAGGAGTTCCAGAATGCTTTTTTCCTGCTTCCTGTTGCATAGTAAATTGGAACCGAAACTGCAATTCCTTCAGGAATATTATGAATGGAGATGGCCACAGCAATGGCTATACCTAAACTTGGGTCGGTAAGAGCAGCCGTAAAGGTAGCCAGTCCTTCAGGAAAGTTGTGAATTGCAATGGCTAATGCAGTGAACATACCCATTTTCATAAGTTTTTTATTTTTGTGAGCTGTTTTAGCTGCTTCGTCCATTTCTTCAACCATTCTAATTTCATGAGGGTTCTCAACAGAAGGGATCAATTTATCGATAAGTGCAATGAAAAATATGCCACCAAAAAAAGAAGCAACAGTAATCCATGATCCCATTTTTTCACCTAACTCGGCAACTAGAGAATCTTTAGCTTTAAAAAAGATTTCAATCATAGAGACATAAATCATTACTCCCGCAGAAAAACCAAGTGCCAGAGATAAAAATTTGGTGTTCGTTGTTTTGGTGAAAAATGCAAGAACACTGCCTATACCCGTTGATAAGCCTGCAAATAGCGTTAATCCAAAAGCAAACAAAACGGTTTCATTAATCATGGCATCTAATTTTAGTTGAAAAGATAAATGTACGAATCATTTTAAAATATTACTATATCAGTAATCTACGAATCGATTGTTTTCTTTAATCATGAAAAGGTTTCCAGTTTTTGGCTAATCCGCCGACCCCTGTTTCACGATATGCACTTTGAATGTCGCGACCTGTTTCAGCCATAGTTTCCACGGCACTATCAAATGAGATTTTATGTCCTCCATCGGAAAATAGCGCATAAACAGCACATTCCATTGCCTTACCTGCTGCTATCGCATTTCGTTCTATACATGGAATCTGAACATAACCACCAATAGGATCGCACGTTAAGCCCAGGTTGTGCTCAAATCCCATTTCGGCAGCGTATTCAATTTGCCGTAACGAACCTCCCATAATTTGCGCTGCAGCACCAGCCGCCATGGCACAGGCAGTGCCAATTTCTCCCTGGCATCCCACTTCTGCTCCCGAAATGGATGCATTCCGTTTTACAATATTGCCAATTAATCCGGCAGTAGCTAAAGCGCGAACTATTTTTGTTTCATTAATATATTCTTCTCTTTCAAGATAATATAAAATTGCTGGTAAAACTCCCGAGGAGCCACATGTTGGTGCGGTTACTATTTTCCCTCCCGCTGCATTCTCTTCTGATACAGCTAACGCATATGAAAAAAGCAATCCCTGGTTTTGAATGGCACCTTTCGAGTTTTTCGATTTCATAAAATAGGTGCTTGCTTTTCGTGCCAGCTTTATGTTACCGGGCAAAACACCTTCATTATTTAAACCCGCTTCGATCGTATCTTTCATGATATGCCAAACCTCTTTCAGGAAATCCCATACTTCCGGTCCTTCGCAAGTTTCAACATATCCCCAGAAGGTCTGTCCTTCTCGATTACACCAGTCCAGAATATCGCTCAAGTTTTTATGCTTATAAACGATTTTATCATTTATAATGCCTGTTGAATCTTTTAAATCACCACCGCCAATACTATACACAGTCCATGTATCAACTATATTGTCCTTGTTTTTCGCTTCCAGTATCATTCCATTAGGATGAAGTGGTAATTCTTCCTTTTCATTCCAGATAATATCAACCTGATTGGGAGCAAAAACTTTTTCTAAGGCAACATCGGTGTGATGACCTTTACCTGTAGCAGCTAAGCTACCATATAGTGTTACTTTAAATTCTTTTATGGTTGGATTTTTGTCTATGAAGAACTTGGCAGCACGAACCGGTCCTATGGTATGACTGCTCGAGGGCCCGTAGCCAATTTTATATAATTCGCGTATTGATTGCATGGGTATAAATATTTCAGACAAAGCTAATAAAAAAGGTTTTGTTAACTTATGGCTTGTTATAAATTAAGGTTATTTTTTTAGATGTTAACCTTTTTGGCTCTCTTAAATGGTTTGTTTCTATCAAATAAATACCTATAAGTAGTATGTGTTTTTAGTACGTGGCCACCAACCTGATCGAGCACTTTTAGCATGGTAGGATTAAAATCTCCAATCCAGTTAAATTGCAGATGTTTGTAAGGGAAATCTTTTTTCAGAGCTTCATGTGCAAAAGCCATTACTATACCACCTTCAATTCCTTTTGCCTGGAATTCGGGGACAACTCCAAAAATTAATCCCAGTGCTGTATCGCACGCCCCTGTAAGTTTATAAAACATAAATTTCAGTTTTCCCCAAAGATTCATTTTTCCATTAAGATGTCTTACAATTTGATTTATTTCCGGTACCTGCAAGAAAAAGGCGATAGGTTCATTTTCATAATATGCAAACCACATAATTCGCTCATCGAGAATGGGTTTAAGACTTTTCATTAAACCTCTGGCATGCACTTTGGTCATTTCAGCAACTCCCGGGAATCTGGCCCAGGCTTTATTAAATACTGTTCTGAAATCTTCGGTATATTTTTCCAGTTCTTTCTTTTCGAGGTGTTTAAATTCGTAGTTGGGATTTTGATTTAATCGTTCTGCCTTTTCTTGCATTACTTTACTGACTCCTTCGAAAACAACTTTTCGGTAGTAAGTAAACTGATTAAAATAGTTTTGAAAACCATACGTTTCGAACAGATCTTTGTAATATGGAAAATTGTAGGGCATGCAATAGTTTGGTGGATAATCAAAACCATCAATAAGACAACCCCACCAACGATCACGATCACCAAAATTTATCGGGCCATCCATGGCTTCCATTCCTTTTGCTTGCAACCATTCTTTACTTGCTTCAAAAAGTATATTTGCAGCTTCCTGATTATTAATACAATCAAAAAAACCAACCCCACCTGTCGGTTGATCATTTTTTGCAGCGCTTTTTTTATCGTAGAAAGCAGCTATTCGTCCAACGGTATTGTTCTTTTCATCTTTTAATATCCAGCGGATGGCATCGCCATGGCGGAAAAGTTTATTTTTATTAGGATCAAACACAGATTCAATATCCTGATCCAAAGGACGAATCCAGTTTTTTTCATTTTTATATAAACGTACAGGAAATTGTAAAAATTCCTTTTTAGTTTGAGGTGTATTAACTTCAATTATTTTGTACTTACTCATACTTTATCTTTTTTACTACTCCATTTTAATAGTATTCTGGCAATATTTGTTGCGTGACCATTTATTGCTCTTAAAAATGTCATCAATTCTACATGTGATTTGCTACTCGAAATGGTTTCTGTAACTTCATCGCGTAATCGTTCAAAATGTTGTTTTTCCAGTTCAATTTCCAGATTGCGATATTGCTTATACTTTTCTTTCATAGCTTTCGCTTTTTCAAGGTTAACACTCTCGAATACCGCTAAAGCTCTGCTCAATTGTTTTTGTGTTCTGGTATGATAATCAACAATTTCATTTTTTCCTTCTTCTGAGAACTCCAGGTTTGAAGTGCTCCACTTATACGCCTTGCCTATCATATTGGTCGATACCAGATCGGCGATTTGTTCAAACTCTTTTACTGTGTACAGCAATTGAAAAGATTCGTTTACTCGCTCTTCGTTAAGGTTTTCACGGGTTATTTTTAAAATATAATGATTGATCTCATCCCGCAAAAAGTTAACTTCTTCTTCCTTTTTTTTGATATCATCTAAAACTTCACTTTTTTTAACCAGGTATGGGATGATAATATCGCCGGTCATATCCTGAACCAGGCGTCCCATGCGTATGGTTTCTTTTTTTGCCAAGCTCAGTGCTAAGGATGAGTTTTTTACCATCCCATAATCGAGATAGACGGTTTTTAATACAGGCTTTTCAACTATTTTAACAGGAAGTATTTTTTCTACAAATCTTGCAAATAAGTTGGTAAACGGAAGTATCAGACAGGTTAACACAATATTGAATACAGTATGAGCATTTGCTATCTGCCGGGGTACTGTTTCTGCCAGAGTGTTAAAATCTCCTTTTGGGAATACACTTTTCGGAGATATTTTTTCAATTAGTTCAGCAAATTGGGGTATCCAGAACAGAAATATTAATACTCCAACTACTTTCAGCAATGTATGTGCAACTGCAACTTGCTTTGCTTCGCGATCTGTTTTTAAACTGGCTAATATAGCCGTGATTGCCGTGCCAATATTTGCTCCTAATAATAATGCTATGGATGCTTCTAAACTGATTAAACCCTGAGTTGCCAACACAATCATGATTCCGATAAACGCTGCACTACTTTGTATCAATGCAGTAAAAATGGTTCCTGCCAAAATACCAAGCATTGGATTTTCTAGTTTGATAATGGCATCAATAAAGGGTGAATATGATCGTAAAGGGAACATAGACTCTGACATGATATGCATTCCAAAAAACAGAATACCAAATCCAAGTACTGATTTGCCTATGTTTCGTATTTTATTTGACTGGAAAAGAAAGTTTATCATAAATCCTACACCGATCATTAGCAGTGCGTAATCTGTAATTTTAAATGCGATTAACTGCACGGTAATTGTAGTTCCGATTCCGGCTCCTAAAATAACTCCAATGGTTTGTCGGAATTTCATAAGTTTGGAGTGCACAAAACTAACCAGCATAACAGTTGTTGCACTGCTGCTTTGCAGTGCCATGGTAATAAATGTACCCATACTTACGGCAATAAACCTATTATGTGTTATCTGACTTAAGATAGTTCTCATCTTATCACCAGCCGCATTTTGCATCCCGTCACTCATCATATTCATGCCCAGCAAGAACAAACCTAATCCACCAATTAGTCCGGCAATTAAAAGAAATACCCAATTGGTTTTTCGGGCAAAAACTTTATAAATCAAGAAGTTGGATTCTGGGTGATTAGGGATTTGAGCTGATATTTCGTACATCCCTTCTTTTGATCCTAATATGATATAACTTTCCGCTATTCCAAGTGTGTCAGTATAAATTAAGGTATCAAGAATTTTGAATTTATGATCGCCTTCGGGAGCTGAAATCATTTGTAGCTTAACCGGAATATTTCTGACAGGTTGATTATTTGCATTTAAAACTAATACTCTAATAGGTTTGTCAGATTTTAAATGTGCTGTTTGTGTTTGTAAATCGCCAGAATAGTTAGGAATCTTTTTGGATACAGGTTTTACTAATTTATACGTTGGCTTAATTGTGGTATCGTTTTGAGCATATGCAATTTGCCCCAGAAAGATTAAAATAAAAGCAATCGAATATAAAAAAGATTTGTGCATAATCTTAGCTGGCTTTATAAATACAAATATAACAGCTATTGAATGATTATACCATTTAGATCAATATAAAATTGGTTATCGACCATTTTAAAATTATTAAACCGGAAAGTAATTTTGTTGCGCGCAACAGTTCGAATTAAACCTTCTGTTTTAAGTGTATAAAAGTCGTTGGAGTTTTTAACCTGACTCGAAAGCTGTTTTGAGATGTTTGTAAAATTACTTAATACACCTGAAATATAAGCATTCCACAAACCTCTGTTTAAGCGGAAATAATTAAATTCCAGATCGGCGCTGTCACTTTGATAGTCTGCATTGCATCTGTAATTGTATGTTCGTTCTACAAAATCAATTGGTTTGTTGTTGTATAGCGAATAAATGTCGTATCCGCGGTTAATAACTTTATAATTGTATTGAGCAAACAGATCAGAAGAATCGTTAGAAAAAAGATTATCCTGAACAGTGAAATTGAAAAATTCAATTTTCTCTTTTTTAAAATTTCTTTCTATAAAGACTTGCAGGTGTTCTCCTTTTATGGTTAGTGTATCTTTATGCTGAAGTGAGTCGGCTTGATTTTGAAATTCGATTAGTACAATACCTTCCTGGTATTTAGTGTATAAAGTGTCAAGCACTGTTATGAGTGAATCAGTGTATGGTAGAACAGTTTTTGATAAAGAAAAATCCTGAAATTTGGTTGTATACAATGAATATTTGCCAGATTCTTTCAGATTAGTATAATCGTCGGTAATGTTACTTACATTGCAAGTCTTTAAGAGTGCATACATCGCTTTTGCTCGTAATATAGCTTGCTTATATGCTTCTTCTTTTTCCATGTTTGGGTCTGAATAGCCCACTATTCGAGAGGATTCACCTAATTCAACCGGATGAAAAACCCAGTCTGGCAGTTTTTCAGGTATTCGGTCGTAGAGTCTTCTTATTGCATCGGTTGTATCTTCTTCTTCATCAAACTCTTTGTTAAAAACGTTTTCCTCGTAATTCTCCTTATCGTAATCGATTAATTTTGTGTTATCTTCCTGGGCGTTAGAATATGATCCAATTATTATGGTTGTCAACAATACAACAAGAAACTTCATTTTATATACAGAATTAGATTAGCAATGAAAAACTAAAAATACCAATTTAATAAATACCATTACAATCTTTGAACCAAAAAATTAATTCGTTAATTCTTTTTAAAAATGCAATCGTAAACTGGCTTTGAAATTTCTTCCCGGAGCGACTATGCCAGATGAATATGGACGATACCGCTTGTCTAAAATGTTTTCCATTCCGATATGCAGATCTGCCCAGTTGTTTATCATGTACGATGTCATGATATTTAATGTCCACCATGCAGGCGAATAAGGATTTCCATTTTCATCAGTGGCATATAAATAAGGTTTCCCTTGTTCGCTGGGTGCTAAATTTTCATATTCAATTTTACCATTATATTTAGCATAAACAGATGCCTTTAGCCGGTTTTTAGAATACGCTAGTTCGGTACTGCCAAATAGTGGCGCTGCATGTCGGAGAGCTACTCCATCTTGATCTTCGCCGTGTGTGTAATTAATTACCGATTTGAACAAAAAATTATCTGTAAAATCGATTTGAATGGATGAGCTAAAACCATAAATATAAGCCTTGTCGGCATTAACAATCGAAAGTACCTGGCTAAGTTCTCCTTTATATAGAATGGAATCCTGTCCATTAAATGTAGATTCTCTTCGCACAAAAGCATTCGTTAAGTAGGTGTAAAATCCGGTAATATTAAAGGTTAGTTTTTTCCAAAACACCTTTTGAATTCCAAGATCGATATTGTATGCGTATTCAGGTTTCAGATTACTATTCGGTACAACGATGGTTTGAGGTTCGGGATCGAAAATTTTAGCCATATCATCTATGTTCGGAGCGTGAAATCCGGATGAAAGATTCAAATTAAACTGCCATTTCTTTGTTGGTTTATAAACCATGCCCAGTGATCCATTCAGTGCGCTGCTGTTTACAGATATTTCATCGAATGGGAAATCGAAAAAAGCTGTGTCTTCTAAAGCAGAATAGAGACTTACGTAATTTGCTCTTATTCCACCAATACCAGTCAGCTTATCGCTAAAGTTTTCTTTGTAACTTACGTAAGCAGCCAATGTAGTGTATCTGTTCTCTCCATCGGGGTATCGGCTCTGAATGGCTTCTGTTGCTCCTGTTTCAATATCTTTTTCGTGTGCTGTTGAGTTGACATTGTTATATACAGCTTCTACTCCGTAATACAATTGATTATCTCTTTTTAAATTTTTATCAAAGTCAAGGTTTAAGCTGTAAGCATCTACCTTTTCAAACGATTCTGATAATAGGTTACTTTGAAACCTTCTGTCATGTCGGCTTTCTTCATAATGTTGATAAGCTGTATTCAACTTTAAATGATCGAACAGTGCTGTTGATTTGGAGTAATTGTAAACTAACTGATGCATCATCCATTTTTGTGGGCCGTAATACCATTCGCCATACTTTAGTTGATTACCGCTATATTGTATAAGCCTGTCGTAACGTGGCACATCTGAAAGTTCGGAATAATGAAAAGCGTAGGTTAAATCTGTTTTCTGGTTGGGTCGGTACCGAATCTTCTGCATTAAATTAAGTTGACTATATCCCGATTCAACCTGAACGTTAGGATATTCATTTGTAAAAATAGAATCTCTGCCATCGATCTGATCAACATATTCGGGTCGTTGATACTCATCGTGATTATGATCTCCCATGCGTAAATCGTCGTAGTTACTATAACTTATACTTGACAGGAAAGCCCATTTTTGCGTTCCAATGTTGAAATCAAGATGCGCTGTTTTTTCAATATTGGCAGAAGAAAAACGAGCCAGTGCATTGGCAGAAAAGTATGTTTCTTCACTTGTTGATAGTTTTGGCTGTAATGTATGAAAATCCATTACACCGCCCAGGGCATCACTTCCATAGGTAACCGACCCCGGACCAAAAATTACCTCGCTGTTTTCAATTGCATTGGCATCTAATGAAATTACATTTTGCAGGTTTCCTTCGCGAAAAATGGCATTATTCATTCGAACACCATCAATAACAAGCAAAACAGTGTTTGTTGAAAAACCTCTTATCATTGGGCTTCCACCGCCCAGTTGGCTCTTTTGAATAAATACTTCATCGGTATTTTCAATCAAATCGGCTGTGGTTTGTGGGTTTTTAAATTTGATTTCAGCATGCGATAAGCGGATAATTTTATTCGGGATTTCATTTTTGTTTTGTTCCCATCGATAGGCAGATATTACAAACTCTTCCAATTCAATAACCTTTTTTTCCAGGAACATGATCTTTTCGGAGAACAATGATTTTTTAAATGTTATGGTTTGGTATGATGGGTGCTGAATAAACAAAAACTCATCGGAAGAAAATATTGAAATATCTGCCGCTCCATCAGAGTTGGTTAAAACCGATTTTGATTTGTCTTCATTGTAGATAGCCAAATCTTCAATGGGTTCTTTTGTTTCAATATCCTTGAACTGAATGGTTTGTGCAAAAGCATAACCTGTTAAGAGCAAACCAATAAAAGTGTATATAATTTTTTTCATATCATTTAAATAATTTATATCCTGCAAATTTAGTATTTGATTACTTTTAATGTATCAGGTTTAGCCATTTTTTCGTTATGTTTGCTTTCATATCTGTTTTACATCTGACATATATTTAATATTTTTGGAAAAACCTTAAAATTTTAAGATTCACATGCTTAAAAGAATTGTTCTCATTATTTCTTCTATTCTGGTTATCTTATCGATATTTTTCGGATATCGGTATTTAAAGAATCAACAAGTTCCTGATTATGATGTGTTCAGGCTAATTCCGTTGGATGCTGCTTTAATCGTAGAAAGTGAAGATTTTATCGATAAAATTGAGGAGATAAGAAAGGAGAATAAAATTTGGCAGGAGCTATTGTCTTTTCCTGCAGTTGAACAGTTCGATAAGGATCTGGAATATATTAGCGATCTTACGCTAAAGAATGAGATCGTGCAATCTATCATTGAAGATAATCATGTGATAGCATCAGCGCACCAGTTGGGGAAAGAAGATATTGGGTTTTTAATATTTGTGAAATTGAGAAATACACGTGATAAAAAGCTTTTGCTAGAGACGGTTACAGGTGCGTTGTCAGCTCAGGGAGCAATTCAGAAACGAGATTATAATGGTGTAAATATTTACAATGTACAGAATATTGAGAAAGAGATTTACTTCTCATTTTTTAAAGGTGTTTTTATTTACAGCTCAAAGTCGTTGCTTGTTGAAAATGCCATAAGACAGTCGGAAGCAGAAATTTCTATTCTTAACGACAAAGGTTTTAATAAAGTACAAAAAACTGCAGGTAAAAATGTCGATGCAAATGTATATCTGAACTTTTCAAAACTCAATGAAATAATATCTTTCACACTAAATGATCAAGAGAAAGCGCGGGTTTCTGCTTTTAAAAATTTTGCGAATTGGGCAGAGCTTGATATTAACTTGAAAGATGATGCTGTTTTGTTAAATGGTTTTACCTTCAGTGCCGATTCTTTGAATAACTATCTGAATATCTTTTTAAGGCAAGAACCTGTCGATCATGAGTTGAAAACGATTTTGCCTACCAATACTTCGTTGTTTTTATCTTTAGGTGTAAGTAATACAGAACGATATATTAAAGATTACAAATCGTACTTGGAGAAACAAGGCAAAATAAATAATTACCAGTTAACCATTGACAGATATAAAAACAAGTATGCCATAGATCTCGAATCTTTCTTTAAAAGCAATCTGGATGAGGAGCTTGGAATAATAATTACCGATGAGCCCAATAATAACATGAGTGCTAATAGTTTTATTGCTATGCGAACAAGAGGTAAAAGTCTTACCGAAGATGCATTGAACGATATACTAACAAAAGTTGCTCAGATTAAAGGTGTAAGTAAAGAGAATTATATTAGCAGTTTACGAATAGATAAAGAAACAACATACAAGGTATATTCAATTCCATTTCAGAGTGTTTTTAAAACCTTCTTTGGGCATGTATTCCCAGCATTCGATTATCAATATGCCACGTTTATTGATAATTTCCTAATTATTGGAAGTTCAAAAAAATCGGTCGCAAACTTTATTCATTCCAATGTATTACAAAAAACGTTGGAAAATGACATGAAATTTGAGCAGTTTACGAATTATTTATCTTCCAAATCCAATTTTTACTTTTACACAAATATGTTCAGGTCGCCTGGATTTATTGCTGAGTTCTTAAAGCCATCGCTAAAAAAAGATTTGTTAAGTAATATCGAAACATTTAAAAAGTTTCAGGCATTTGCTGTGCAGTTTCAGCAGAATAACGATATGATCTATAATAACTTGTTTTTACAGTATGTCCCTGAGATAAAAGAAGAAGCTGTAACCGTTTGGGAAAGTCATTTAGATACATCTATTAATTTTAAGCCGGTTTTGGTTACTAATCACTATACAAAGGAGAATGAAATATTTGTTCAGGATTTAAATAATAAGATTTATCTCATAAACAAGGTTGGACGAATATTATGGAAATTACAGCTGAACGAAGAGATTAATAGTGAAATTTACCAGGTTGATTATTATAAAAACGGCAAACTTCAGTTGCTGTTTAGTACAAAAGGTAAGTTGCACTGTATCGATCGTAATGGAAATTATGTGGAGCGTTATCCTGTTAAATTACGATCGGAAGCTTCTACAGGAATGGCCCTGTTCGACTACGATAAAAACATGAATTATAGGATTTTAGTTCCGTGTAAGAATAAAAACGTTTATTTGTATAATATTGAAGGAAGCTTAGTAAATGGTTGGAAGTTTGGGCAAACCGACGGGCATGTTACAACTTCTGTACAATATTTTAGAGTTAAAACAAAAGATTACCTGGTTTTTGCCGACGATGTACGGGTATATATTTTAAATCGTAGGGGAGAAGAGAGAATTCAGGTTAAAGATCAGTTTTCAAAATCAGTTCATAATCCGTTTATGCTAGAATCTGGTGAATCAGAAGCTGATACTCGATTTGTAACTACTGACAGTTCCGGCTTAGTAAGAAAAATTGCACTGAATGGCGAGGTTGTGTCAAAGCAGGTAGGAACTTACTCAGTAAATCATTATTTTGATTACCAGGATATTGATGCTGATGGATTCAACGATTATATCTTTTTGGATAATGACAAGTTAGAAGTAATAAAACAGAACGGATCGAAGATATTTGATTATAAATTTGATCAAAAAATTGAATCTTCACCTGTTTATTATTATTTTTCGTACGATGATCGGAAAATAGGTGTTGTCTCAAGAACAACCAACGAAATATATTTGTTTAACAGTAACGGAAGTATTTATGAGGGATTTCCATTAAAAGGAAACACTGCTTTTACCATTGGATATTTAGAAAGTTCACACAATCAGTTTAATTTAATTGTTGGTACGAAGTATAACTTTTTATATAATTATTCCGTAAATTAGTTAATTATAAAAACCCCTGATCATGAATAAATTAAGATCTACCGGAATATTAGCAGTTTTTATCTTGCTTACTTTTATACTTTTATTTAGCCGTTGTATGCACGACGAATACGACTTTAGTAAGTTAGACGACGAAATAGAAATTACTGCCGGAGTGTTATCTCCTATAGCATATGGTTCATTATCATTTGAAGATATTGTTAGCGAATTTGACAGTTCATCTTTTATTAGCAGCGATGCTGATGGTTTATTAATGATAACCTATGAAGATTCATTAATCTCCTTCCTTGCAGATGATGTGCTAGAAATCCCGTCACAAGACTTCATTGAATTTTTTATTCAGTCAGACTTTACTATACCGCCTGGTTTTGGAACAGGAGATACAATTAAACTAAACAGAACCAAAAAATTTCCCTTTTCGTTTTCTCAAGGTGAACAATTAGATAGTATGATTTTAGATGAGGGAGATATGATTTTTGATATTACATCACAGTTTCAACATGAGGGTGAAATCGTGATTACTTGTCCAAATATTCGATTAAACAATGTTCCATTCGAGCAAACAATAGTAATTGACGATGCAAGTGGTAATTTTACTTATAATACGCCCTTTGCATTGGATGGTTATACTATATATTTGAATGACTCTGTCGGAACCGATGAAAAATTTATTCCGGTTGATTTTTATGTTGAACTTGTTAATTCAGGAGCAGGAATTTCACCTGCAGACTCCATAAATGTTACAGCCACTCTGGACAATATGGATTTTGATGTCATTTTTGGTTACATAGGAAATTATGAGCTATTGAGTGAACCAGGAGACTTGGATTTGGGTTTTTTTGAAAATTCACTCGATGGTTATATTCGTTTCGAAGAGCCTGAAATTAGATTTAACATAACAAATTCGTTTGGTGTGCCTGCAGCAGTTGATATCTCAAGATTTACAGGATTTAATAGTAGTTCAGATTCTGTTGCAATGGAATTTCATCCGGACTTTAATCCTTTTGGATACGCATTCCCAACCTTAGAAGATTATATTAGTGGTGATATCTATAAAGAAAGAACTGTTACGATTGATAATAATAATTCAAACATTTCCGATTTTCTGGCGTTTTTACCTTCCCGGTTAGAATATAATATTTCGGCAAATTCGAATCCTGATTTGCCAGGCTTTGATGTGGATTCTTCTAATTTTATTTCTGACGATAGTAGAATTGATGTTGATTTTGAATTTGTGTTACCATTGTATTTTGCAGCCGATAGTTTTGCTTTGGAAGATACTATTGATTTGGATTTAACAGATATTGAAGAAGATGCTGACTTTATTGAGCGAGTTACTATTGCTTTGGAAGTGTTTAATGGATTACCTTTAGATATTGATTTTCAGCTATACTTTTTAGATGAAAATTATAACCCGGTAGATACATTGTTTTCTGAAGATGACAGGCCAATTATTAGTGCCGGACAAGTAGATCCAACCACGGGTAAGGTGATTGCTCGCGGCATAAAACCACCTGTTAATGTCATATATACAAATGATGATTTAAATAAACTAAATACGGTTAAATATGGACGAATTCGGGCAGGATTAAAAACACCTTCCGACAGTAACAATGATTTAATGGCAGTAAAGTTTTTTACTGATGATAAAGTCGAATTTAATTTAAGTATGGGGATTGATGTAAGGGCAAACTCTAACGATTTTTAAAATTACCACTTATGAATTTTAGCAAGCAAAAAAAGTTATTTTTTACTATCATATCGTTCTTGTTTTTTATTGCACCTGTATTGGCACAGGATAGTCAAACGTTGTATTACATGAATAGGGTTCCGCAATCCACATTAATGAATCCTGCCATGCAACCTACATGCAATTTTTACTTAGGGTTGCCCGTAGTTTCCAGTTTCCAAATAGATGCCGGGAATAACAGGTTATCATTAAATGATGTTATCATGCAACACCCTACAGAAGATTCATTAATTACTTTTTTACATCCTGATGCTGAATTTAACGAAACCGATTTTTTAGGAAAGCTTAAGGAAAATAACTTTTTTTATGAAGATTTTAGAACGGATCTGTTATCTTTTGGATTTAGAGTAAACTCATGGTATTTTTCATTTAATTTATCGGAAAAGTTTACTGCTTCAATAAATTACCCTAAAGATTTAATGGTACTCGCTCTTGATGGCAATCGTAATTATATTAATAATAATCTGGATTTGAGTTATCTTGGTATTAACTCGACCTTTTACAGAGAATATGGAGTTGGGGTTGCAAAAGAATTAAGCCAGAACCTTTCGGTAGGAATTCGGGCAAAAGTGCTTTTTGGTCATGCCAATGTTACATCTAATTACGCTAATAACAACCTATCCTTGTACTCGAGTAGTGACTCATTATACCTAAATGCCGATGCAACGGTATATACCTCTTCACCACTAATTCCAACAACTGATTCGGATGGTAACTTTGAAAGTTTTGAACTACCTGGATATATAGAAAACTCCGAATCAGATTCATTAATGGACCTTGCCTTTGCACATACTAATATGGGGTTAGGTCTTGATTTGGGGGTTTATTATAAACCAATGGACAAGCTTTCATTATCGTTAAGTGTAATTGATTTTGGGTATATTAAGTGGGATGTGGAAGATGTTACTAAACTTGAATTAAAAGGAAATTACGCGTTCAAGGGTGTTGATGTAAGTAACGAAATTGGTCAATCGGATGAAGATACAGACCCCTTTGAAGAAATGACAGACTCCCTGTTAAATAGCTTTACAGTATCGAATATTGCCGAATCCTATACCACTTATTTAGGAGCTAAAGTATATATCGGTGCTAATTATACCGTATCAAAGAAGTTTGATGTTGGCTTTTTATCCCGGTCATATTTCTTCAATAGCAATTTAAACCAGGCATTTACTTTATCGGCTAATGTGAGGCCAATAAACGGAATATCGGCCAGTTTAAGCTATTCTATTATGAATGGTGCTTACAATAATATTGGTTTTGGATTAGTGTTAGGAGGAGCACCACTACAAATTTATGTTATATCCGATAACGCTTCTGCAGCCTTCTGGGGGCATAAAACAACTTCGTTTAACTTTCGATTTGGTTTAAATGTAGCATTCGGATGCAAACATAAGGCGAAAAAGAATGATACTCCTCTGCTAAAATCTGTTTTTTAAGCGAATAGCTGCTTTGCAGGATATTTGTGAATTACACTATTTTTTCGAACACTAAAATCGTACGGTCGAATTTTATAAAAAATCGTACGAACTTATATAATTTTATAAATACCTATATGTTAACCTATTAACTGAATGTTAGGTTGTTTGGTCGAAAAATAAATGAACTTTAGTCGAACATTTCTTCGTTTTTCTTACCAGAAAATTTATCTTTAATCCAGTAATTAAAACTAACTCACTATGAAAAGAATAACTTTACTACTAGTAGGTTTATTAAGCCTGCCATTTTTTTCTTACTCGGGCGGTATTGTCACCAACCAGAATCAAAGTGCTGCCTATATTCGTATGTTTGCAAGAGATGCAAGCACCGATGTTGATGCGGTATTTTTTAACCCCGCAGGTTTAACCAAACTTGAAGATGGTTTTCATTTAGGACTAAATTATCAGTACATTAAACAAAACAAAGTTGTAACTTCAGACTACATGTATTTAGAGGGAGCTCCTGCTGATTTTGAAGGTGAAATAAATGTTCCAATTTTCCCAAGTGTTTATGCTGCTTATAAAACGGGCAAATGGGTGTTTTCATTTGGATGGAACCCTGTAGGTGGAGGTGGCGGAGCCACGTTCGAAGATGGCTTACCTTCATTTGAAATGATGGTGTCAGATTTAGTGCCATTGCTTCAATCTCAGCTTGGACAGGTAGATCAGGCTGTTATTCTGGCTACTGGTAATGATCCTGGTTTTAGAAATGTAACTGGTTACAATTCAGATATATATTTTGAAGGGACTTCTGTTTTTTACGGATATCAGTTGAATGGTTCGTATGAAATTAATGATATGATATCTGCTGCAATCGGAATACGATTTGTTTCTGCAAAAAATACATATGAAGGTTACTTACGCGATGTTACCATAGATGCACCAGAAATTTATGGAGGAACACAAGCCCCTGGTGACTATGTAAGAGTAGTTCAGGCGGCCACTGGTAATGCAGCATTAGCACCTCTTGCTGATGCACTTGATGCTAATGCAGCAGATATAGAAGTAGATGTAGAACAAACAGGAAGTGCTTATGCTCCAATATTAGGTTTACATATTACTCCAACAGAAAATCTTAGTGTTGCATTAAAATATGAATTTGCTGCTGAATTAGAATTAGAAAATAATACTACCGTGGATGGTTCGGGATTATTCCCAGATAAAGCGAAGACAAGAAACGATATGCCAGCATTATTCTCTTTAGGATTTGACTATAAAATTTCTGATAAATTGTCTGTTGCTTCCGGGTTCCATATGTATTTTGATAAAAATGCAGATTATGGAAGAAAATTATTCGATCCTGTAGCAGGTGAAAGCGTGCACGTTGACAATGATGAAGTTATTGACAGAAATTCTACTGAATTTGCGTTAGGTATAGAATATATGTTTACCGATAAATTATTATTAAGTATTGGTTATTTGAATACGCAAACAGGTGTAACCGAAGATTACCAAACCGATTTAAGCTATAGTCAGCACTCAAATACTATTGGATTAGGAGGAAGATATGCTGTTTCTCCTGCTATAGATCTTAACGTTGGGGTAGGATATACCATGTATAATGATGCTCGAAAGATATATACACAGTATAACAGTTTAGGACAGGCCTTAACTACTACAGAAGAATATGATAAAGATAATCTATTCGTTTCGTTTGGATTAGACTTCAATTTCTGGGGTAAGAAAGCTGAATAAAATAATTAATTCATTACTTTTAAGTGCTCTTCATGTTCATTGAAGGGCACTTAATATATCATGTCAAAATGAAAAAATACGCGTTCACCTTACTGATCATATTATTAACTTATAGTGTACTTTTTGCACAGAAATATGATAACCCCATTGCCGGAAAAGTTACTCATCCTGAACTAAAAATAGTAAGCATTGAAATAACTGAGAGTAACACAATCGTTTCTCTAACAGTAACCAATAAACGAGACCAGGGTGGGTGGTTTTGTGCCGACGAACATATCTATTTAAAAAACTCAAAAGGTTCAGAAGTATATGAGTTAATTCGCTCGGAAAATATTCCTACGTGTCCCGAGCAGTTTAAATTCTCATATGTTGGACAAGAGCTGCATTTCCTGTTATATTTTCCACCTATATCTGAAAAAATTAAATTTCTTGATTTGATTGAAGATTGTTCCAATGCATGTTTCGCTTTTCATGGTATTATCTTAGATAATGAACATAATGCAAAAATACGTTCATTCGAGCAAGGCTATGAACTATATCAGAACCAACAATATCAAGAGGCTATTCCATCATTCAAAAAAGTGCTTAGCGGAGATCATCTGATCGATTCTCATATTTATGGATTAGCGTATTATTATATAATTCTGATTTATAATGAGATAGGAGATGTGGATAACATGAACAGTTGGTATCAGCAGTTGCTTAACTCGAATTTGAAAGAGAGGACTACAGTTATAAAGGAACTTGAAAAATATGGTATAAAAAAAGGATCATGAAAATCATGATCCTTTTTCTTTATTAGCTGAGTCAATTATGTAAATATAATTTGTGATCCTTCACCACCAGCCATTGCGTAAAAATCGCCAACAGTTAGCACATCTTGTACATGGTCGCTTAAGTCCTCTTTTGTTAACTTAAACATATCCATTGCTAATTTGCAAGCATAAATTTCACCGCCTCCTGCTGTAATCATATCTAAAAATTCGTCTACTGGTGGAATATCCAATTTATCCATTTGGCTGCGCATCATAGCAGAAACGCCAGCTTCAACGCCAGGAATAGTTCCCAATAGGGTTGGAAATGGTAATCCGCCAGGCATGCGCATTCCGGGATTACCTACGGTTGCTGTATGCAACTTGTTCATGCGCTTTTTAGTAATTGCATCTAATCCGAAGAAAGTAAAGAAAACTTTTGCTTCCATACCTTCCATAACAGCTCCATTTGCCATCACTAATGCTGCATATACATCTTCTAAATTTGCTTTAGAGCAAATGATAGCAACCTTTTTTACTTGTGTATCTTTTTTTTCAGCCATAATTATTGCCTCCTTTAATTAAACACAGCTTGCAGGTTTTTTAATACCAGCAATCTTTGTTGATATTTTTAATGGTCCACCAGGGAATAATTCGTAAAATCCTTTAATATCAACAATACCTGATTTACCCACTTTACGGATTGTTAATCCTGAATCAGCATTTTCGCGAATGAACTTAATTACTTCAAAATGCTTATCTGTAAGTTCAATACCTTCTTCTTTAGCAATTTCTTTAGCAATTTCTTCATTCCATTGTGATGCATCTTCTAAATATCCATCTTCTGTTACTTCTAGGTTTACACCTGCGATTGTTTTTTGTGCCATAATTTTATTTTTTTAATGTTTATTACTTTTTATTTATTTGAAATTGATTCTTTTGATAAATTTTTTAAAAATGTCATGATAAATCCTAAACCACGTTTCATTTCAGGTGTATTCATTTCGCGGAATGCTTTCCATAACGAATATTCCTTAATTTCGTTGGTGTCCAGATTTTTAAATATGCTAACTGCATTGTTAATTGCATGAAGCATATCGGGTTGAGTAAGGTTCTTAACCGTGTCTAAGATTGTTACAATATTGTCAGCTAAAGCTCGCACTTCTTCAGGAGAGTAGCTGGTAACAATATTATCCATTATTGCTGTTAGCTCTTTAAAGAACTCAAAGTATCCTTTCTGCTCAAACTCATGTAATTTGTTAGTAAAATCAATTCCCACTTCGGTAACCATAGGTCCTGCATCCTTTAATAAATCAGTGATGCTTTCGAACATGTCCATTACCTGTGAAAAGTTGTTTACATTTCTGATAAGTTTGTAAACCAGCGTTTTTATATCATCTACATTAAGCTCCATGCCTTGCTTGTCGAGCTCATACACCACACTGGTAAAGGCATCTTTGCTTATAATTGAAACGTCAGACACTAAATCTTCAATCGTTTCGCTTTTTAATCGTTGCTCGTTCATATAACCAAGCAGCAGATCAAGCTTTTGATTGATTTCGTTTATTTGTTGCTGAACATTATCTGTTTTAACTTCCATCTTTCAGTACTTTTGAATTATGATTTTTTCTTTCCGGCCATCGACATATGATTTTCAATAGGAAGTTCTTTTCCTTTTAATAACATATGCCAGTAAATCCAACGAAAAATAACTTTACCATAATGATTCATCTTGGTATTCTGCAATAACCCGAATGGACCTATGCCTGGTAATGGATAAGTTCCGGGTAGTGGTTCGGTTTCATAATTAAAATCGATTAACGAACCTTTACCAAATCCTGTTTCAATGTAGCAGTTTGCATGACCGTCGAATTTAGCTCTTAAATCACGTCCTTTAATTGCACAAAGCAGATTATCATACAATACTTCAGCTGCAAAGTGTACAACTGATCCGGCTTTTGACGTAGGAAGGTTAGAAGCATCACCTAATACAAAAACATTTTCGTATTTTTCTGAACGTAACGTGTGTTTATCGGTTGGGATGAAATTTAAATCATCGCCCATACCGCTTCGTTCGATCATTTCATCACCTTTATTAACAGGTACTATGGTTAATACATCAAAAGGAATTTCCTGTCCGTCGTACGATTTGATTTTTTTCTCTTTGTTATCTACACTTTCCAGGTAAAAGTCAGGGATTACTTTAATGTTTTTCTCTTCTAACAAACCACTAAGCATTTTTGTAGCTTTGGGTTTGGTAAATGCTCCAGGTAGAGGAGTAACATAGGTAATATCTACTTTATCTCGAATACCGACTTTTGTAAAGTATTCATCGGCAAGAAATACAAATTCAAGCGGAGCAACCGGGCACTTAAATGGTAACTCGGCAATATTCATTACTAATTTACCACCTTTCCATGTTTCAAAAAATTCTTGCAAAGCAAGTGCACCTTCGATCGTATAGAAATCGAAAATTTCTTTATGCCACAATTCGCCTTTTAATCCTGGTGTTTCTTCAGGATCAACGCGTGTTCCTGTAGCAACAATCAAGAAATCGTAATTTAATACTTTACCACCTTCAAGTAAAACTTTATTTTCTTCAGGAACAATCTTATCTATGTCATTGTAAATCAAGTTAACACCTGCAGGGATAAAATTTGCTTTCGGTTTAATAACATCTTGCTTGTTATAAATACCAAACGGAATAAATAAAAATCCAGGCTGATAATAATGTGTTTTATGCTTATCAACTACTGTGATATCCCATTCTTCTCTGTCGAGGCTTTTTCTTAATTTATTTGCCATTATTGTTCCGCCGGTTCCAGCTCCCAATATTAGAATCTTTTTCATTGTAGTGTTTTTTATATTATTTTTATATAATTATTAAAATTTACTGTTACAAAAATAACAACACTTTACATATTTATATAACTATATATTATGATATATATCATTTATGATATATGTCATCTAAAACGAAATTAAAAAATGGAAATAAACCACAAAGTGCATAATTGTAAGGATTGTGTTTATCGTTCCTGGGCGTTTAAAAATTTGTCAGACGAAGAACTGAAGCTAATCAATACTAAAAAGGTTGAAAAATTTTATCGTAAGGGTGAACATATTTGTGTTGAGGGAGATGAAATAAAAGATTTTATGTACTTGCAAAATGGTTTAGTGAAACTGTATAAAACTGAAACGAATACAAGAGAACATATTATTAGCATTGCTAAACCTAAAGATTTTATAGGGCTGTTAAGCGTTTTTTCGAATAAAGCTCATATTTACTCCATTACTGCCATTGAAGATTCTGTTGTTTGCTTTGTTGATCTGGAATTAATAAAATCATTTATAAAATCAAATGGGATATTTGCCATTGATTTCTTTGAAAAGATTAGTGCTGTATCCGATAATGTTATTAAAACTCGTGTTGATATTAACACCAGGCAGTTAAGAGGCCGGATTGCATATATTTTACTACTTTTTTCTAAACACATTTATAATTCAACAAAGTTTAGCCTGCCTATTAGCAGAAAAGAGATAGCAGAACTTATTGATATGAGCACTGAAAATGTTATACGCGTGCTGTCGGAGTTTAGAAAAGATAAGTTAATTCAAATAGAGGGAAAAAGTATTGAAATTTTAGATTTGGAAAAGTTAGAGAAGTTTTATGAGCTGGGTTGATTGCTATTTTTTAAGTCTCGTATTTTTTGAGACAGTTTTGAAGCAAAAATAAAATCGTTTAATTCTTTGTTGGTTGAGTCAAAAATGTCGTTATTGGTTCCTTCCCACCATTTTTCTCCCTTGTAAATAAACATCACTTTATCGCCAATTTCCATTACAGAGTTCATGTCATGAGTATTCACAATGGTTGTCATGTTAAACTCCTGTGTAATTTCTTGAATTAGATTATCAATCAAAATGGCTGTTTTAGGATCTAAACCTGAGTTAGGTTCATCACAAAACAGATATTTTGGATTTAAAGCTATAGCCCGCGCAATGGCAACTCTTTTTTGCATTCCTCCGCTAATTTCGGCAGGATATAAATTATTTGCATTGATAATATTCACCCGCTTTAAGCATTCATTCGCTCGATCTCTTTTTTCATCTTGCGACATTTCTGTGAACATATCGAGTGGAAACATAACATTTTCTTCAACCGTTGCAGAATCAAATAGTGCACCTCCCTGAAAAAGCATACCCATTTGGGTTCGCATCTGTTTTTTATCTTTAAAATTTAACTCATTAAATATGGTATCGCCAAAACAGATTTTTCCACGATCAACCTCATGTAATCCCACAATAGACTTTAAAAGTACTGTTTTCCCTGATCCGCTCTGACCTATAATTAGGTTGGTTTTGCCCTGTTCAAAAACCGTATTAATATCTTTTAATACGCTTACTCCGCTAAATGATTTATAGATGTTTTTAACTTCAATCATGAAAGCAATAATTGGGTTAGAATAACATTAAAAAGAAGTATGAAAATACTACTGTGAACAACAGCTTTCGTACTCGATTTGCCAACTTCTAAAGAGCCTCCGTATGAGTAATAACCATGATACGACGAAATTGTTGTGATAAGAAATGCAAAGATTATAATCTTAATTAATGCATAAACAATATAATAGGGGATAAAGGCATATTGAATACCGTAAACATAATCTTGTGTTGTCATTACTCCGGTTGATACTCCGGCAATCCATCCTCCGAAAATTCCAATAAACATGCTCATTAAGGTAAGAAATGGAGCAAAAAATACTGAGGCGATAATTTTTGGTAAGACAAGATAACTGGCTGAGTTAACTCCCATGATCTCCAGTGCATCAATTTGCTCTGTTACTCGCATTGTTCCAATTTCTGAAGCAATGTTCGAACCAATTTTACCAGCTAATATTAATGCTACTATGGTTGAAGAAAACTCCAGTAGTAATGTATCACGAGCGGTTAAACCAATTAAGTATTTCGGATATATAGGATTTTCAGTATTGTAAGCTGTTTGTATCGTAATAACAGCCCCCATAAAAACAGAAATAATGGCTACAATACCAATGGAGTTTAATCCGAGCTTATCTATTTCTTTGATGGTTTCTCTGTAATAGATTTTCAGTTTTTCGGGCTTAGAGAACACTCTGAAAAGCAATAAAAAATATTTACCAATGTGATAAAAAAGTCCCATGAAACTTACCGTTTAAGTTTACAAACGTACATAATGTTTTTTATGAAAACAATAATCGAACTTCATAAAAATTTACTTTGTGAGTTCATTACTGTTGATTTTCTTGAACTAATTTTTACTTAAGAATTGAAGAGTTGCTTAGGAAATACAATGCATAATGAAAACTTATTTAATGTGTATTTAATTAAAGTTTTTTATTTAAAATCTTTTTATTCTTTTTGCATTTTGTAATTTAGTAAACCATTAATCAAAAACTAAAAAAATGGAAAATAACTATTGCGTAATAATGGCAGGTGGGGTTGGAAGTAGGTTCTGGCCATTAAGCAGAACACATAAACCGAAACAGTTTTTAGATATTCTGGGCACAGGTCGAAGTTTACTTCAAATGACTTTTGATCGTTTTATTCAGGTTTGTCCAGTTGAAAATATATATATTGTTACAAGCCAGATTTATAAGGAAACAATACACGAACAGTTACCAGAGCTTAAAGAAGAGCAGGTTTTATTAGAACCTGCACGACGAAATACAGCACCATGTATTGCGTATGCTAACTATAAAATTTTAAAGAAAAATCCGAAGGCAAATATTGTTACAGCACCCTCCGATCATCTTATTTTAAGAGAAGATGAATTTATAAAAGTAATTCAGGAGGGGTTAAGCTTTGTTTCCGATAAAGATGCCATGCTTACTTTGGGAATAAAGCCAAGCAGGCCCGAAACAGGATACGGCTATATACAAGTTAACGGGAATAAGCACGAGCCTGAGAACAAGAATATTAATAAAGTAAAAACGTTTACAGAGAAACCTAATAAGGAATTGGCAAAAGTTTTTTACGAAAGTGGAGAGTTTTTCTGGAATGCAGGTATTTTTATTTGGTCGTTAAAATCGATCATGAAAGCCTTTGAAGCACATTTGCCTGAAATAGATAGCCTGTTTAAAGAAGGAATTGATTATTACAATACTGATAAAGAGAATGATTTTATTGCTGAAACCTATAGTGACTGCAAAAATATATCGATCGATTATGGCGTAATGGAAAAGGCCGACAATGTATATGTATATTGTAGTAATTTTGGTTGGGCCGATTTAGGAACCTGGGGATCATTGCATGAAAATATTTCGAAAGATGAGCAAGAAAATTCTATTATTGGTGATAAGGTTTTCGCGTATGATTTAAAAAATTGCATTGTAAATATGCCAGAAGATAAGCTGGTGGTTTTGCAGGGATTGGAAAATTATATTGTGGTAGATTCTGATGGTATCCTGCTTGTTTGTAGAAAAGAGGATGAGCAGGAAATTAAACAATATGTTAACGACGTAAAATTAAAACTCGGCGATAAGTATATGTAAAGTATAGAACTTTCATATGGATGACATTAAAAAAGAAGTTGCTTTTAGCAACTTCTTTTTTTAATTATTAGTCTTTTTAACAAATGCCGAGGTGTAACCTATGTTCTGAATATTTTTCAATTCCTCTTTGGCTTCTTCATACGAGGCATAATCGCCAATAGTATAACGGAAATAGTCATCAGCTCCTTTCGTTACAACCACTGCCGAAAGGTCTTTAAAATAGTCAGGCTTTACAGGAATAATCAACGCCATGATCTGAATCGTATAAGTCGATTTGGTTTCATCATTTATTCTGATAAATGCATCGGTGTAACCTTTCTTGTGTATTTCTTCTTTTAATGCTAAAGCTTCTTGGTAAGACTCGGTGTTGCCAACTGTGTATCTGTAAAAACCATCAGGATATTGGGTTAATATAACGTGATCAACATCTTCAAAATAATCAACCTTTACGGGTACTTTTAATGCCATTAACTGCACAGAGTACGTTTTTTTACCTGTTGCTACAGCAGTTGTTTTAGGTACATATTGAACCACTTCTTCTGGTGTAGGCTCTGGTTGTTCTTCTTTAGTTTCTTCAAAGGTTTCAGGTTTTTCTTCTTTTACCACTTCCTGAACTTCTTCAACAGACTCTGTTACCTCAATTTCTGGTTCCGAAACAGGATTTTCAACCACTTCAGAAACTAATTCCTCTTGTTCAACTTCTATTGGATTAAGGGTTGCATTGTATATGAATGAACTCTGACTGTAGTCCTCAGGAATCTCAATTTGATCAGTAAAAGATTCGAAATTTTCGCCTGTTATGGAAACCGTGTATTTCCCCGGATTAATTTCAACTTTAAATTGACCATCGATGGCACTCAATTCTTCCGGATTATTTTCAGAACCTGATTCAATTAAAGAAACCTGAAGATCAGATTCTGTAATCTGGTTTCCCTTCGGATTGGTAATTTTTCCCGCAAGGTAGATTTTTGGAAGAATGGAAACATAATAAATATCTCTTTTCCCAATTGATGTGGAATCATACATTGAGGTATAGCCTGATGTTAATGAATTATCCGGCACAAAAAACAGATCATCGCCTGTTGTATTAGCCGGGTAACCTAAGTTTAAGGCCATTGATTTCGAATCAAGATCTATGTAAAACACATCGAAACCACCAATACTATTATGGCCCTGCGAACTAAAGAATAAATATTTATCGTCCAGAGTTAAAAATGGTGTTGCTTCATCAAATGGAGTGTTTACTGCAGGTCCTAAATTTTCCGGATCGTTCCATTTTCCTTTTTCATTTAAGGTTGATTTGTAAATATCCATTCCTCCAAATCCTCCATCGCGATCACTGGTGAAATAAAGTGTATTTCCATCTTTTGAAATACAAGCATGTGTTTCGTTGCTCTTTCGTCCATTAATAGTCTTATCTAGTTTATCAGCTTCTGTCCAGTTTCTGCCTTCTCTAAAACAAACAAATATGTCGTTTTCTTCCGGATCATCAGTAACTAAATAAAGTTGTGACCCATCGTATGATAAACTAGATGTTTTAAGATAGTATTTGTTACTTAACTTTTCGCTGATTCTCTTGGGAGTATCCCAAACTCCATTCTCTTTAACTGAATAATAGTTGTCAATATAATTTTTTGTGTATGATGTAAATATTACTGTGTTTCCATCGCCGGAGAAAACAGCCGAAACATTGGGTTCGTCATCATTAATCGGATCTCCAAGGTTTTGTTTGTTTACCCTTAACGGATTTTGGAGAGCTGTTTTGGCATTCTCACAGGTCTCTATGCGATGATTTGCAGTTGTAAAAAGTTCACTTTCTGGTTTGACCAGATCTTTAAGATTATTATAAACTACAATGGCTTCATCAATACGGTTTTGTATTTGGTATGCTTCGCCAAGATATAACAAAACATCAACAGGAGTTCTTATTTCGCGAAGAGATTTTTCATCAAAATCCAGCGCAATATCCTGAGAGGCTTCTTCCAGATACTCCACTGCCTTTTCCTTTTGATCATCGGTTTTGAGGTATAAAACTCCGATTTTATATTTAGCATAAGAGTTGTCAGGAATTTCACGTACCATTCGTTGATAAATATCAATAGCTTTATCGTATTTTCTTTCTTCAATTAAATACTGAGCTTCTCCTTCAAGATAATAAATTTCATTCCAGTCTTGTGCAAAAATGTCTTGGATAAAAAGTAAGCAGATTATAAAAAGTAATACGTTCTTATACATTAGGATTCTAGTTCGTTTTAGTTATTTTATAATAACGTTTTTGACCTCATTAAGTTAGTGTGTTTTGATGAAATAGTCAAATTAATCAAGAATCGGTTAAAATTCTTATACTAAAAACGAAACGCTTCCTTATTAAACCATTTCTTTAATTATCTTGAAAATGCAGTTTCATGATCAATACATTTTTGTAACACTGCTTTTTTAAGTATGCCTAATTGGTTATGTCTTTTAAAATAAAGTGCTGCATAATTTCTTTGGATTGTTGTTCCATTAAATAAATAATGCTTAATACGTTCAATGCCATTTCTAGATTTAATCTGGCTAATAGCAAAATCGACCATTTTAATAATTTGTGTTGATGACTCTTTCGTCAGATATGACATAAAATAGTCAACATCTGTGGCGCGGCCTTGGTTCACTCTTTGGGCAACATCTGCTAGTAGTAATATTGGTTTTAGTAAAGTCATGATTCTTTTATTTTGTATTCATTGCAAAATTCAGAATCATATTGTTAATTTCTTTTGACTTAAATCAAAAAAACGATTGGATTATTTCTTTGATCTGATCCGGCTTAATGTTTCCTGTGAAATACCTAAAATAGAAGCAATATATCCCAGCTTGGCTCTTTTTATGATTTCGGGAGCAATTTCTATCAATGCGTTATATTTTTCTGAAGCACTCATTAAACTGAATCTTTTTGAGAATTCATCAATAGCAGAAAATTGTTTGGTAAGCAATTCCTGACTGAATGAATTGAATTCGGGGTACTGATTTAACTCCACGCTTTTTTCATAACTAAGACTAATTAATTCAGAATCTTCAATAGCTTGAATAGTTTCCTGTGATGGTTTCTGCTGAAAATAACTGTGCATTGAAGTAAACATTTCATTTTCTGCATGAATCCATGTAGTTATTTCTTTCCCATTATTGTAATAAAACTTTCTTAATAATCCTTTTTTGATAAACCATACCTTGTTAGCTCTGTCTCCCTGGCGAAGAACGATCTCATTTTTCTCGTACGATTCAAATACAACTCTTTGTTCGAGAGCTACAACTGAGCTTTCACTAAGATTTGAGTATTGATTTATAAATTTGATGAGCTCCTGCATACAGTTTAAAATATTGACATTCCGGTTTTTGTGGTAAAAAGTTCTAATGCTTTTATACCAGCTAATGAGTTTCCCTTTTTATTTAGTGCCGGACTCCAAACGGCAACACTTAGTTCATTAGGAATAATTGCTGCAATACCTCCACCAACACCACTCTTGCCTGGCATTCCCACAAGATATGAAAAATCACCTGCTTCATCATAGGTTCCACAGGTTAACAATAGCGCATTGATTCTTTTGGCCTGGCTTTTTGTAAGTACTCTTTGTTTCTTGTCGGGAATTAAACCATGATTACTTAAAAACAAAAACGATTTGGCAAGTTCTTTTGTTGTCATGGTAATAGAGCAGTAATGAAAATATACATCCAAAACTTTTTCCACATCATTTTGAATGTTGTTTTGGCTTCGCAAAAAATTAACCAAGGCGGCATTGGTAAAACCATTTTCTCGTTCCGATTGTGCAACTCGTTTATCGTAATTGATATTCCGTGAGTCACTAAGAGATCGAACAAAGTTTAGTAACTCGGTATATGGTTCTTTTAAAGTAGTAATTAACATATCAGTAATTACCAGAGCTCCGGCATTAATAAACGGATTTCTTGGGATTCCATTTTCATATTCCAATTGAACCAAAGAGTTAAAAGCATTACCTGAGGGTTCCCGACCTACCCGTTTCCAGATGTTTTCACCTAATTTTGAAAAAGCCAGGGTTAAACTAAAAACTTTAGAGATACTTTGAATCGAAAATTTTTCATCCACATCACCTACTGAAAATGATTCGCCATTTATTGTAGAAACCGACATGCCAAATTTACTGGAATCAATTTCGGCCAGTGCCGGGATATAGTCAGCTACTTTTCCTTTTCCAATAACTTCAGTTAATTCGCTTGTAATTTCAGAAAGAATTTTAGTGTAGTCCATATTAATAATAAAATAATGGTATAAAAGTACAAACAAATAAAATTTAACAACTATTTACTACTTGATTTTACGTTAACTATTCTCTGAAAGGGATCAAATAATAGTTAATTTTGGTTATAACGCTAATGATTATTTGAACCATTTACTGTGGAATTAATAATTGAATATGTCATATTCTCTAATAGTTACATCAAAACGTCCATGAGAAATAGATTTTGGTTCATTGTTAATTAGTAGCTGAAAGTTGAATATGCCGGATAAAATTACCTCTGTTGGTTCTTCATCTATGAAAAGGTGTTGCGCTTTTTTAAAGTGAAACTCCCCCATTGGAATTGAAGGCTTAATCGTGTCTTTACCTAAGATAAAAACCATGCTGCAATCGTCATTGGTTAAATCAATTATTGAATCATTCAAGAGAATGAGGTCTGTGTATTCTGAAATATTTAAGTTGTTTAATGTTAGTGTCATAGCCATATTGGTTTCATAAAAACCACGAGAGTAATGGCTATCGCCAGCATTGTTTAATTGACCGCTAAATGTAAACGAGGTTATATTATTTGAGGATACTACTTTAAGAGGTGTGGTGTAATCGTTTGATATGAATACCTGCCTATCATAATATGCACCAAATGTATTATAACCCCATTCTGAATAAATGGGTAAATTAGGATATTCAGCATCGTAAATAAGTATTGATTTTTCCAGATCGTAATCGCTGCTACACGAAGCAAATAGGCTCAAGGTGAGTAGGTATAATACTATTTTTCTCATAATTAAAAAGTTTAAAAAGGTACTTGAACAAATAACCGGAATCCTGCACCTATGTCTGGCTCAACCAAACCAGACGAATATTCGGACAAGATTGCTGTTGGTAAATCAAGTTCAAAATTTAAATATGCTTTATGCCTTAAAGAGATATTAAATCCAATTGCAGCATGCCCTGCTAAAAATACACGATCAGGAGAATCAAACTTATCTATTATTTCTTCTTCATAAATATTCATCGATTCTTTAATAAATATAACATTGGATGAATAATTTAATAAGAAGCTGCACTCTAATCCGAGTTTAAAATATAAATTAAACTTTCTTGGTTGAAAAGGAAGGATTCTAAGTTCAACAGGAATTCCTAAATAGTTTGACGAGCCATTTACTTCCTCAACTCGTAAATAATGAGTGGTAGTTTCTTCTTGACTTAAAAGAACATAGTAATGTTCTCCTCTCTCATACCAGTATGATTCTTCTCCTAACGAATTATTAATCCTTGAGAATCGCAAACCACTGCTTAAACCAAACAAATTATTTTTTGTACGAATCTCACAGGCAATTCCAAAATAAAACTTTTGAAAGTAGGCTGTAAGATGATTTGTTGATGAGCCTGTTCCGTAAGCATCTATATCGCCACGGATGAAATCAAATTCAGGAATATCACTATTCAGAAAATCAATTCCTGTTTCAAAACTTATAAATTTAGACCTATCGAGGTTTACACTATAATCTTGTGCTATAATAAATTTATAGAAAAAGATTAATACAACGATTGAAAAGAATCTTACTGATTTAATCATTTTTGCAAAAAAAAGGTTAATAACCGGGGTTTGTTATTAGAGAAGATGAGCTATTTAAAAAAAGGGTTGCTTGCTATACTATATAATATTAAGAATTTATTTGTTATTGAACTATAATCCTGCTTCGTGCAGTTTGTTTTTATCAATTAACTGCATATTGTTAAATAGACTGTTTTTATCGTTTAGCAACTTTTGAATTGCACGTTTGGCATTATTCCTTGGATTGCTTTCGGCATTTCTTACGCTATGAGCAATTAATTTAAATTGCGTTTTTAAATCTTTATTCAGTGATCCGGGGCTTAACCGTACCGATAAAAACTGATAATAAATTTCCCGTTCATATCTGTAGTACCATTTAATCCCTGATCCACTAATGAATTTGGTGTGTTTTGGTTGTATGGAAATATCCAAACCTGTAACCGGGCATCGTTTAACTTTTTGAACTTGAGTAGGTTTCAGATCGGATTGATGAATCATATGATTGAAAAAATCATACATTTTATATATCAAATTCTTGTCCATTTGTTGATGTTTTATTTTGATATACAAGTTATTAAATGGAGTACCCTGTTGTCAAATTTTAAGAAAGGTACTTATGAAGAAGTTATTAACTTATGGCAGAAGATATTTTAATTAAATCGGCAAGACAACAGAAATCATATTCCTATTAATTGTGTTATTTATTCGTATTGTATAGAATCAGTTTAGTATAGCTTATGTTTGGAGCTTTCTATGTATATATGTGTTTTAATGAATCCATCAGGTTGGATAATTCCGGATAAGGTTTATCGTAATGGTTTATATAAATATCTGTATGAAACTCTTCAATTTCTCTTAATACAGGAAGTGTTTTTTTCCACTTGTTAGGACTAACACAAGACAAAAACATATTTCTGCTTTCCTCAATTCTACTATTTGCTTTATTAAGGATTTCTTGTCCATATTTCGTTAATTTAAGCAGTTTAGCGCGCTTATCTTTCTTATCTTGTAATTCATATAACAAACCATTCTTGATTAATCTTCCTATAGTGTCCATTCCTGTGGTATATTCAACTAAATGAATGTTTATTAATTCTGTTTTTCTTGCCTCCTCATATCGGTTAATAGTATACAAGAAAGTATATTCCAATCTTGAGTTTATGGGTAAGTCAACAAGGTATTTTCTTATATAAAATTCTTCAAAGCGCGCAATTTTAAAAATATATTCCTGAAAACGAGTTTTAAGATCCAGTTTCTCAATATATTGAGATGATTCCGAGATTGCATTTTTTTCTACTTTTGGTTCTAGTTTCGTATTTTCTATTGATTCTTCATTTATCTGCTCTGTTACCCATCTTGAAAAATTTAAGATGTTATGTTCTTCTACCACCTCCTCTTCGAAAGCTTCCCACAAATCAATAATCTGTTTTATAATCTCGTACTTACCTTTCATAGTTTTAGTGTTTAAGTACAAATATAAATAATAACAAGAATATCGCATGCGACATAATTAAAAATAACATGAAAATAATCATCTCAGAACTGATTGTATGATGAGATAACTGTTTGCGAGAGATTGTGTTTAGAAACATAACCGTCTAAACAGCTTTTATATGATAAAACTTTGAATGTTAGATTGGAATACCATACATTTGTATCGTAACCGATGCAAAGTAATTCGGTTGCGATTTAATTAACAAAAACCTAAAACTATGATTAATACAGCACGCAAACAGAAAACCATGATGTTTTGGGAAAACAAAGCGATAACTAATAACGATTTCGGTAGACTGATTGGTCAAATTACCGAGGATATTGGAAGATCACACGTGCCTCCAAGTGGGCTGCACTCTTTGTACTTATTGCTTAAAAAAAGTAAAATATATCAATCTCTAAATGTCCCTAAAAATATTGTTACTATAAATTCTAAAATAATTCTATCTACTGAAAATAAACATAAACATTTTGTGACGATTGTGCTTCCGGGAGATATTAAAAACAGAAATGATGTTTCAGTTTATAGTCCAATTGGATTGGCTTGTCTTGGCGCTAAAGAAAAGGATTTTGTTAATATTAAATTTAAAAATGCAACACAAAGACTTTTCATTGAGAAAATAGTTTTTCAGCCAGAAAAGGAAAAGTTACTGTATTTATAAACTAAAATAACGATTACAATGGCTTTTCTAATATTACTCATTATTGTCATTATTATTATTAATTACAATGATGTATTTATTATTAAGAAACATGAAAAAAATAAAAATAACAGAACTTGATTACATCCGGTTGAGTAAGATATTACACTTGGCCCGAGGTAAGAATGATACCGATATAAAAAACCTTGATGAATTGGCTATTGAAATAAATAGAGCAGAGAAGATAGATTCTAAAAAGATATCTCACAATGTTATAACCATGAATTCAGTTGTTAAATTGTTAAACGAAGAAACAAAGAGCCAAATTATAATCAAAATAGTATATCCGGAAGAAGCCGATTTTAAAAAAGGATTTGTTTCAATTCTTTCGCCTTTAGGAACTGCTTTGCTTGGATATGAAAAAGGAGATCAAGTGCTATTTAATGCTCCAAAGGGAAAGGTGAAAATAAGTATTTTAGATATAAAGTACCAACCCGAATCTAATGGAGATTATTTAATGTGATAATATGAATATAATACAAACTACCGTAGTTAGTATTCCATAATATACATTTAATCATTAAAACATTATTATTATGAATGTAGATAAATTAATGCTAGAGCTAGAGAAAAAACATCCTGGTGAATCTGAATATCTTCAGGCAGTAAGAGAAGTATTAGAATCAATTGAGGAAGTATATAACCAAAACCCTCAATTTGAAGCCGCGGGAATAATAGAAAGAATCGTGGAACCTGATCGTATATTAACTTTTAAAGTACCCTGGGTTGGAGATGATGGGAAAGTATATGTAAACATTGGTTATAGGGTGCAGTTCAATAACGCAATTGGACCTTACAAAGGAGGATTACGTTTTCACCCAAGTGTAACCTTAAGTGGATTGAAATTTTTAGGATTTGAGCAAATCTTTAAAAACTCACTAACAACGTTACCTATGGGAGGAGGCAAAGGAGGATCTGACTTTAACCCGAAAGGGAAGTCAGATGCTGAAGTTATGCGATTTTGTCAGAGTTTCATGATGGAACTTTGGAGATTTATCGGTCCTGAAACTGATGTTCCTGCTGGAGATATTGGAGTAGGCGGACGAGAAATCGGATATTTATATGGAATATACAGAAAATTAGCCAGAGAAAATACGGGTGTATTTACAGGTAAAGGAATAAACTGGGGAGGAAGCTTAGTTCGCCCGGAGGCCACAGGTTTTGGGAATGTATATTTCGCTAAAGAAATGTTAGCAACAAAGGGCGAATCTTTCGAAGGTAAAACAGTTGCTGTTTCTGGATTTGGAAACGTATCATGGGGAGCAGTACAAAAAGCTACAGAGTTAGGAGCCAAAGTAGTTACAATTTCAGGTCCGGATGGATATATCTATGATCCGGACGGAATTAATACTCAAGATAAGTTTGACTATATGTTAGAGTTACGTGCATCTAATAATGATATTGTAAAACCATATTCATATAAATATGAAAATGCTCAGTTCTTTGAGAACAAAAGACCCTGGGAGCAAAAAGTGGATATCGCACTTCCATGTGCAATTCAAAATGAGTTAAACAAAGAAGATGCAGAAGCTTTAGTAAAAAATGGAGTAATAGCAGTTTCAGAAGGGTCTAATATGGGCTGTACTCCAGAGGCCATAAAAACTTTCCTTGATGCAAAAATACTGTTTGGTCCGGGGAAAGCTGCTAATGCCGGAGGTGTTTCAACTTCAGGATTAGAGATGTCTCAGAATTCAATGAAGTACAATTGGTCTGCTGAAGAAGTTGATGAAAAATTACACTCAATTATGTGTAACATTCACGAAGCATGCGTAAAACACGGAAAAGATGCCGATGGGTTTGTTGATTATGTGAAAGGTGCAAACATTGCAGGTTTCTTAAAAGTTGCTAATGCAATGTTGGATCAAGGAGTTAATTAGCCATAATAACTCACATTACACTAGTTTGTAATTAATGGTAGGAAGGGAGTTTATGCTCCCTTCTTTTTTTATGGAGGAATCTAATTATATTAGAATTCGATTTGCTTCATCGAGATGATTTAGATCAAAACTAATGATTGCCAATTCTGGTAATTCATAAGCTGCAGAAAACATAAATGTTTCATCAATTTTATCTTTCCAGGAACCCGTTATTCTTGATGATTCATGAATATGACCATGTAAGGTTAACAAAGGTTGTTTTTCTTGTATAAAACGTTGAATTGCAATGCTTCCTACATGAACATCTGGTGCTACGTGGTCTATTATTACATCATCTAGGTCAGCTCGATCCAGGTTTGATTTATAAGGAGGTGAATGAAATAAAAATATTGCTTTTTCCAGGTTATCCTGATTAGTTAAAAGGTTAAGATCTTTATAAATAGTAGCATATTCTATATCCTCATTTTCTTTAATAGATCTTTTTCCTTCTGTTGGATGCACACATCCAGGATCAACGTACCTTGAAACATCATATCGTTCCCAATCTTTTAATAAAAAAGGTGTTGGCGGAATATTTGCATAACCATAAATTGTATAACCCTTAAAAATTACCTTTTTATTATGAAGATATTCCCAAAGCTTCAACTCTTGCCCTGTAATAATTTTGTTTTCCTCGACCTTAGGATCGTCATTGCCTAATATGATATATACTTTTGGATATTGGTTTTTTAGTTCAGATTTAAGTACTTTAAATTTTGGAATTAAATAATCTTTAATAAAGTCATCAAACTCTGCTGTTACATAGGAACTAAAATTGGGCAAGATATCACCTCCAATAAAAAGTATATCAGGAAGTTCTTTCTTTATCTTATCAATTAATTTTTCGTATCTATCTATCTTTCCATGTAAATCAGAGACAAAAAAGCATTTCATTTTATTCTTTCTTTTTTAACAATCTTGCAGGATTATTGATATTTCCAATCATTATTGCAAAACTAGTTTTGTTTTTAATATCCTCATTTGTAATTATATGTAAGTCGATTAGTCCACTTTCTGTTTTGTAACCAGTGTTCTGACTATTAATCTCATCTAAAGAATAGCTCCAACCATTTATCCATGATATAAAAAGCTGTCTTTGAAATTCTGTTCCGGTGAAATGAACAAGAAGATCAATATCACTAGCGGGTCCTGCAGTTGCTTCTTTTGTGCTTCCTATAAGGTAAATGGCATTAATTCCGTAATATTTAAAATCAGTTCGGTTAACTATATTTTGTGCCATTCTAAATCTCCACTTCCAATATTCATCTTTATGCACTCCAAGATAGTACTGGTCGTTCGTTAATTCTTTTTTCTTAGATAATAAATCTATGGTTTTCTTTAGCCTGCTATTAAAAATAAATAGGCTTAAACGATCAGCAATGGTATTCAACAATTTCTGTTCTTCTGGTAGAAATACATTTTCAGTTATCGGTAAGTCTTTATAATAAACTAATATCTTTCCAACAATATTATTATCTACTATTAATTCAGCTGTTTGGGAAAACTCCAAACTAACTGCTTCTTGCAGAGAGAATAATTTATCTTCTAGCTCAATAATCGCATGACAAAATGGAGGAAATTGCCAACCATTAGGTATAATATTAACAATCTTTTTAAATAACGGATAAAAATTAGTTTCTCCACCCTTTAATACATTTTCAATATCATACAAACACTTAAGTTCTTTTGCTCTTTCTTGAAGTGGCCTAATAAACTTATAATTCATATAATTATATTTTCGATTTATTGTTTTGAATTACAAATTACAAAAATATTTCTAAGTATATCGATTCCTTATTGAAACTATAATGTACGTAATGTTTCTTGTTAAAGGCATTTTTACTTCTTTTTAATATCTCTGCTTTATTGTTTTAGTAATCAGGATGCATTTATCACCATACAACGTTTCAATTATTTCTGTTGTTCTTGAAAGAATAATAGTTGTAAAAACTACATTATTTGCTTTAAGAAATATAAGCTCTGGACATAAAAAAGCCGGAAACTATATTTCCGGCTTTTCTCTAGTAGCGGGGGTAAGACTCGAACTTACGACCTTTGGGTTATGAGCCCAACGAGCTACCAACTGCTCCACCCCGCAATATATTTTAAGTACGTTTTGTTCTCAATTGCGGATGCAAATGTAAGTAATGATTCAGGAAATATCAAAATTTTTTCTATTAATATTTTGTTTAATGCAATATTATTTTTGAACAGCACATGTATGCTCTTCTATATCAATTGTTAATTTATGTTATTTTAAATCAGAAATAACAAAAACTTTTCGGTTAATTGGTTTGTTTGGGCTATTTTAGTAAGCTTAAATAAATCTGTTTTCTTTATCGAAAACTTATATCTTTGCATTCAAATTCAAAGTTAATGATTAAAGAAAAAAAGAAAAATATTGTTAACAAGCTAAAGCACAAGTATCGGTTAAGTATATATAATGATGATACTTTTGAAGAGGTTTGGTTTCTTCGGTTATCAAGGTTAAATGTTTTTTCAATAGTTGGTACAAGTGTGCTACTTTTTACTATAGCAATTATAGTTTTAATTGCTTTTACCCCTCTGAGAGAATTTATACCGGGTTATCCCGATGGCAATATGCGAAGAAATATAGTTGAAAATGTGTATAAACTGGATTCGTTAGAGCATGAACTGGAGGTAAGAGATCGGTATTTTCAAAGTATAAATACGATTATCAGAGGAGGAACTCCCACAAGTTATGAAAACGCTCAGGACACAACTGTAACCTACGAAGATATTACCTTTGCTAAATCGGAGCACGACTCAATTTTACGACAACAAATAGAGAAGGAGGAGCTATTTAATCTTGCCATTTTAACTAACTCAGGAAGTAAAATGGATTTTTCAAGCATCCATTTTTATCCTCCGGTAAAAGGATTGGTTACCAACTCATTCAATCCGAATGAGAATCATTTTGGCACCGACATTGTTGCTGCCGCGAATAAAGTGGTTGTTGCGACTCTGGACGGAACAGTAACTATGGCCACCTGGACATTGGAAACAGGGTATGTAATTCAAATTCAGCACGAGAATAATCTTATATCAGTATATAAACACAATTCAGAGATACTTAAAAAAGTTGGAAATCATGTGACTGCCGGAGAAGCTATTGCTATAATCGGAAATTCGGGCGAACTAACAAGTGGACCGCACTTACATTTTGAGTTATGGCATAACGGAACTGCTATCGATCCCGAAGATTATGTTGCATTTTAGAATGAAGGAAAGAAGACAGGAATTTTAAATGAAAAAAAGAGTTGCAATACTAGGATCTACAGGTTCTATCGGAACACAAGCATTGGAAGTTATAAAAGAAAATCCTGATTATTTTGAAATTGAGGTTTTAACAGCCTACAACAATATTGAGTTGTTGGCAAAACAAGCGAACGAATTTCAACCAAACACGGTAGTTATTGCAAATGAAGATAAGTACGATGAATTAAGTGCTTTATTGAATGATTCTGCTATTAAGATTTATGCAGGCAACGACGCCATTGCTCAGATTGTGGAGATGGATACTATCGATATTGTGTTAACGGCAATGGTAGGTTATTCAGGTTTAATACCTACAATTAATGCAATAAAATCAGGTAAAAATATTGCATTGGCAAATAAAGAAACGTTGGTTGTTGCAGGAGAGCTGGTTCAAAAATTGGCATTTCATCATAAGGTTAGTATTTATCCGGTCGATTCGGAGCACTCAGCCATATTTCAATGTTTGGTTGGCGAAGGACAAAATGCCATTGAAAAAATCATTTTAACAGCATCGGGCGGGCCGTTTAGAGGAAAAGAAATTGATTTTTTAAAAACTGCAACCAAAGAAAATGCACTCAAACATCCTAACTGGGAAATGGGGGCAAAAATTACCATCGATTCAGCAACCTTAATGAACAAAGGGTTAGAAGCTATTGAAGCGCGCTGGTTGTTTGGGCTAAATCCGAATCAGATTGAGGTGGTAGTCCATCCGCAATCGATTATTCATTCGGCAGTTCAGTTCGAAGATGGCTCTATGAAGGCGCAAATGGGATTACCCGATATGAAATTACCAATTTTGTACGCATTAAGTTTTCCGGAACGAATCAAAACAGATTTTCCCAGATTTAGTTTTTGGGATTATCCGGAGTTGACTTTTGAGAAGCCTGATTTGAAGAGTTTCAAAAACTTAGGTTTAGCGTTTGAAGCCATGGATAAATGCGGCAATATGCCATGTATATTAAATGCTGCAAACGAAATTGCTGTTGAGGCATTTTTACGTGACAAAATTGGATTTTGTGAAATGACAGATGTTATTGAACAAAGTATGCAAAAAATGAATTATATAAGGCATCCGGAATTGGATGATTTGATTAAAACAGATCAGGAGACAAGAGAATTTTCAAAATCATTAATAAAATAATATAAACAAAGTTTAAATGGAAGTATTAGTTAAGGCAGGACAATTTTTATTAAGTATATCCATATTGGTGGTATTACACGAATTTGGACACTTTATTTTTGCTAAAATATTTAAAACCAGGGTAGAGAAGTTTTACCTGTTTTTTAATCCATGGTTTTCGCTATTCAAATTTAGAAAGGGAGAAACAGAATATGGAATGGGATGGATCCCGTTGGGAGGATATGTTAAAATATCAGGAATGATCGACGAATCGATGGATAAGGAACAAATGAAAAAACCTCCGCAACCCTACGAGTTTCGTGCAAAAAAATCATGGAAAAGGTTACTTATCATGTTGGGTGGTGTAATTGTGAATTTTATTACCGCACTGGTAATTTATTCGGCTGTACTATATGTCTGGGGCGATTCCTATTTGCCAAATAAAAATGTTACACACGGTGTAATGGTTGATTCGTTGGCATATGATATAGGATTAAGAAACGGAGATAAAATCGTTTCGTTAGATGGACATGAAGTAGATGGTTTTTATTCGATACATGCCGATATTGTATTGGAAGATGTGCAGAAAATTCAGGTGGAGCGCAACGGGAAACAAGTAGATGTAGCTGTTCCGGATAGTATTATTCCACACTTACTCAAAGCGCAAGGTTTTATTGAACCACGGGTTCCTTTTTATGTGGCTGGATTTTGGAAAGAATCACCCGCAGAGAAAGCCGGATTAGAACTGAATGATAGAATAATTGGAATTAACTCGGTTTCAACGGAATATTATGATCAATTTAGAGATGAAATATCCAATTATAAAGATTCATTAATACAGCTCACCGTATTACGAAATAATGATTCGTTGAAGTATCAGGTAAATGTATCACCAGAAGGATTTATAGGGGTTTATGCCGATAGCCCATTCCGGATTTTTGAGCTGGAAACTGTAGAATATAGTTTTATGGCTTCAATTCCAGCAGGAATTGATAAAGGTTTAGAAACATTTGGCAGTTATCTTAAGCAACTAAAACTGATATTTTCTCCTAAAACAGAGGCGTATAAATCATTAGGTGGATTTATCACAATTGGTAAGATTTTCCCAGGAACCTGGAACTGGCAGGCATTCTGGAATTTAACTGCTTTTCTTTCCATTATCCTGGCCATAATGAATGTTTTACCTATTCCTGCTCTAGATGGAGGACATGTAATGTTCTTGCTATACGAAATGATAACAGGTCGAAAACCAAGTGATAAATTCCTGGAATATGCCCAAATAACTGGAATGATCCTGTTGTTGGCTTTATTGTTATATGCAAATGGGAATGATATATTTAGGCTTTTTAATAATGGATAATTTATCTACATTTGTATAAACTAATACCATGTAAGTTATGAGTACACTATTTATATTATTAGGAATGTTAGGAGGATGGGAAATTGCTCTTATTGTTCTGGTTGTATTAATAATTTTTGGTGGCAAAAAGATTCCTGAACTCATGAAAGGGCTAGGTAAAGGGATGAAAGAATTTAAAAAAGCCACTAAGGATGGTAACGAGGAAGAAGAAAGCACTGAAAAATAATATCTCGTGTTAAGTATATAGTTAACCTGCTTTTACATGGTCATGTTTAAGCAGGTTTTTATTTGTTGATAAAAACCATATGGCTTTTTAAAGTGATTTCATGAAATAGTTTTAGATAAATGTTATTTTTACCGATCGAGGATAGATAATTTAAGATAAAATGGGAAGAAATTATTATTCATTAGTGCTGATTATTGTAATCAGTTTATTGTCCGTAACAAAATCATTTGCTGCGCTAGAGACTTCAAGTGCTATAGATCCTACAGAAAGAGAAAAGAAAGATTCTATACCTATTTACCCCGATTTAGTTTACGAATACAAAATTGCCGAGCTAAATAATCTTACTCCAATTGAACTAGAATATAACGAACGTGTTCGCCGATATATTGATGTGTATACCATTGAGCGCAGAGAGCACTTAGCAAAAATTATAGGATTATCAGAACTGTACTTTCCATTATTTGAGGATATGCTTGACAAATATCAGTTGCCATTGGAATTGAAATACCTGGCCATTGTGGAATCGGCTTTAGATCCACGTGCAGTCTCAAGTTCAGCAGCTGTTGGTTTATGGCAATTTAAAATAAATACCAGTAGGATGTTCGATTTGGAAGTTAACTCATATGTTGATGAACGTTCCGATCCTTACAAATCTACCGAAGCAGCTTGCAGTTATTTACAATATCTATACCGAATATATAATGATTGGCAGTTAGCTTTGGCAGCTTACAATGGAGGACCTGGAGTTGTTCGAAACGCAATTGCCCGATCGGGAGGGAAAACCGATTTCTGGGAAATTGAACCCTATCTTCCAGATCAAACCAATGGATATGTTCCGGCTTTTATTGCTGTTAATTATGTCATGAATCATTACGAAGATCACAATATAAAACCTATTAAATCAAAATTTATTTATTTAGATGTTGATACGGTGAAAGTGAGCAAAGCTGTTTCGTTTAAAAGAATTAACGAAGTAACCAAAATACCAATAGAAACATTGGAGTTTCTAAATCCATCGTATAAGTTGAATTATATTCCAAAAATGAAAGAGCAGGCAACGGTTATTTTACCTGCAAATAAAATCAGAACATTTATACGGAACGAAAAGGCATTGTACGATGAGTCTGTTCAAGAGGAAAATTTTACGCAGGTTGCTGAAGTGGGGAAAACCAATGGGAAAATAAAAATTGTACATGAGGTTACAAAAGGAGAATACTTCCATAAGATCGCTATTAAATATAATTGCACAATAGAAGATATTAAAATTTGGAACAGCTTGCCGACAAATGATTTAAACGTTGGCCAAAAGCTCGATATCTGGGTTGATCCTATGACAGCAAAGATAATCGAGGAAGAAAGGACAAGACCAAAACAACAAAGAGATAGTACCGATCGTTTTATTTACTATACAGTCCAAACAGGCGATACAGTTTGGAGTATTGCTGAAAAATTTAACTGCAGATCAATTTCAGAGTTGAAAGAGGAGAATAATATTGAAAATGAAAATGATCTGAAACCAGGTAAGAAATTGAAAATTTACCTTAATAAATAGTTTACTATGAGAAAACTTATCTATCTTATTATTACAGTAAGTATATTCTTATCGTCGTGCAAGGATAAGGATAGTAAAAGTTATCTTCCGAATGTAACGGGAAAATCAGGGGAGGTAATTTTAGTTATAGATCCTGACCATTGGGCTGCAGATGCTGGCACAGCGTTTAAGAAAAAGCTAAGTCAGACATATCCTGCTTTACCTCAAAAAGAGCCCGTGTTCGATTTAGTTCATATTCCTTATGATGCTTTTTCTAGTATTTTTAAAACACACAGAAACGTAATCTTTGCCAAGATTGATAAGGATATGCATGAGCCTAAAATGATTGTTCAGAAAGATGTTTGGGCCAAACCTCAACTGGTAATTAATGTTATTGCTCCTGATGAAGAGAGTTTAGCTTCTTTAGTAGATGAAAAGGGTGATGTAATGGTAGATCGAATTATGAAAAAAGAGATGGAACGTTATGCTTCCAATTATAAGAAATATGAGGAGATTGGAATAGCAGATGCATTGGAAGATAAATTCGGAATTCGATTAACTGTTCCTAAAGGATATACACTGGATTTGGATACTACCGATTTTGTGTGGATTGAAAGTCGCGGACGTGGAGATGCGGTACAGGGTATTTTAGTTTATTCATATGAAAAACCGGATGTAGAGTTAACAACACCATTTTTGTTTTCCAAGCGCACGCAGTTTACAAAACGCTTTGTTCCTGGGCCAACCAGAGGATCATATATGGCAGTTGAGCGAGATTATGCTCCTTTTAGACGTGAAATTGAGGTGAACGGCATTAACGTGATAGAAATTCGCGGACTCTGGAAACTAGAGAACGATTATATGGGAGGGCCATTTATTAGTTTAACTCTGGTTGATGAAGATAAAAATAAAGTAATTACAGTCGATGCATTTGTTTATGCACCACAATTCGATAAAAGAGATTATATACGTCAGTTAGAAGCAATTTTAAATACCATTCAAATGCCATCGAATGAGCCAGCTGATTAGCAAAAGTGATATTGAACGCTCTAAGAAAGAGGAAAAGTTTGTTTTGCTAACAGCCGAACAAGTTCGCAAAGATTTTGCCATGTTCGGAATGGAAGTGAGGTTTTCAGGCGATGTAACCTTTGCTTACGAAGAGTTATTTAATCAGTTAAAAGTGTATATCGAAGATTTGTTGAGTTCAGATTCTGATAAACTAATGTCGCTTTTATACCAGATTGATTTAAGCGAAAAAGAGTTGGCAAAAAATGATCCGAATGTACAGTTCGAAACCGTGCCCGAACTGGTAACTCACAAAATACTGGAACGGGAACTTAAGAAAGTATTAATTAGAACATATTTTAAGGAAAAGGGACAATCGTAGTCCCTTTTTTTAATAAGCTAATTATTTCGTATTTTTAAAAATTGAATCATAAAACTTTTATTGTGGAACAAGATATTCGTTGGCAACAGAGATTTAGTAATTTTAAGAAAGCTTTATCCCAGCTAAAAAAATTTATTGAAAAGGGAGAACTGTCAGAGCTGGAGGAGCAAGGACTAATTAAGGCATTTGAATACACCTATGAACTTGCCTGGAACACCATGAAAGATTTTTTATTATTTAAAGGACAAACTGAAATATATGGATCCAGAGATGCGGTCAGAAAGGCTTTTCAGTTAGATTTGATTGAAGATGGTGAAGCCTGGATGGATATGCTAAAGAAAAGAAATCTTACTACACATACTTATAACAGAGATACTGCTGAAGAAGTCGTTAATGCAGTGGTGCAAAGTTATTATCCATTGTTTTTAGCATTTGAAAGTAAAATGAATACTATGATGTAAAATGAATTTAGTTTTTGGTTTAAAAGAGCGTGTTGTAAATCAGATAAGAGAGGTTTTTTCGCATTATCCTCAAGTTACTGAGGTTGTTATTTACGGTTCGCGTGCTATGGGTAATTTCCGAAACGGATCAGATATTGATCTTACATTAAAAGGAGATGATCTGAATCTTACAGTTCTTGGAAAGATAGATCTTGAACTGGATGATCTTTTGTTGCCTTATACTTTTGATTTATCCATTTACAATCAAATTGATAATCCCGATTTGATTGATCACATCAATCGTGTTGGAAAGGTGTTTTTTCTAAATAAATAGCTTTTTTTAGTCCATTATATATCCACCTTTTTCTCCTCCTTCTGGTCCCAGTTCAACAACATGATCCGCAACTTTTATCAACCATGGATGATGCTCTATAATGTAAAGTGCGTGTCCCTGATCCCGAAGTTTAAATAGAATATTCAGGAGTTTTTCTATATCGTAAAAATGTAATCCTGTAGTAGGTTCATCCAATAGATACAAGCATTGCCCTTTTGGTTTTTTGATCAGTTCTTTGGCCAGTTTTAATCGTTGCGCTTCGCCGCCGGAAAGAGCAGTTGCCGATTGCCCCAGTTTTAAATGCCCCAAACCTAAGTCGTTTAAAAGCATGAATGCTTCGTGTAGTTTGGTTTCTTCTTTAAATATATCGCTGGCTTGATTTATGGTTAATTCCAGGATATTTGCAATAGAATAATTATTCCAGGTCACTTCCAGTATTTCTTCTTTAAATCGATGACCATTACAATCCGAACAGGTAATCCAAACATCGGAAAGAAAATCCATAGAGATTTTAATTTTTCCCTGGCCTTTGCAGGTTTCACATCGGCCACCTTTTGTATTATACGAAAAATGCGATTTCTTAAAATTTAGTTTCTTCGCTTTCTCAGTAGAGGCAAACAAATCACGAATAATATCATATAAACCAAGGAACGTTAATGGCGTGCTCGACGGATTTCTTCCTATAGGAGACTGATCCATTTTTATCACAGATTCAAATTGATCCAACCCGGAGATTTCATTACAATGTATTGCTCTTCCAGTTTGCGCTGATTCTGCAATTACATCAAATAAGAGGCTTGATTTTCCACTACCGGAAACTCCGGAAAATGCTGTAATACCATTAGTTGGTAAATCTAAATCAACATTTTTCAGATTATTGGCATAAGCTGCTTTTATGAATAACCCAAAAGAGATATCGAGATCAGTTTTAGGACAATCAAACGAAAAATTGGTCTGTAGATATTTAGCCGTTACAGAGTTTGTATGCTTGATGAAATCATTATACTGATTTGCATAAACAACTTCTCCTCCTTCAGTTCCTGCGCCAGGCCCTAGTTCAATAACATAATCAGCAGATTGAATGACCTCTTTATCATGTTCAACTACTACCACGGTATTTTCTTGTGCTAATTCTTTAATAAGATGAATGAGATTTTGCGTATCTTTTGAATGCAATCCTACTGTGGGTTCATCCAGAACATAGGTGATTCCTTTTAATTCGCCTCCTAATTGCGAAACCAATCTAAGTCTTCTTCCTTCACCTCCGGAAAGCGATAGGGTTGTTCTGTTGGGTTTTAAGTAGCCTAATCCAATTTCAATCAAGGCATTTAATTTATCCTGGCAGGAACGTATTATTTCCTGAGCTATTTTATGCTCTTTTTCTGATAATTTGTTTTTCAGATTTTCAAAAAATAGGAGGGATTCTGTTGATTCTAAATTGGACAGTTCAGCAATGTTTTTACCATCAATTGTGTACTCCAGGATGTTAGTATTTAATCTGGAACCCTGGCAAGTAGTGCACCTAACTTCTTTCATTAAAGCCGCAACATTCTTTCCTCCCTGCTTATCATGCTTTCTTATATATTCGTCGTTAATATAATAGATGAGGCCTGGCCAGGTTGATTTAAATTGATGAACACCTTCTCTGTTTTTACGCTTGTATTTCCATTGCACATCATACTCACGGTCTCCTGTGCCTTGTAAAATAATATCTTTCGTTTCTTTGTCCAGATCAATCCATGGTATAGAAAGGTTTATGTTAAGTTTTTTCCCCACAGCATTTAGTATGGCCATATATTGTCCGTATGGATCGCCATAAAATTGTCCGGGTTTTGATCCTTTCATAGCTCCTTGATGAATGGGTAATTCAGGATTTGTAATAAGTTTATCCGGATCGCACGTGAGCTCAAAACCTAAACCATTGCATACGGGGCATGCCCCTGCTTCATGATTAAACGAGAAGTGATTGGATAGAATAGTACAAGGTTCATTATGCTGGTCTTTTGAAATTCTGGAATAGATTAGTCGATACAAATCATATAATCCGGAAACTGTGCCAACTGTAGCTCTCGGATTTTTGGTAATGGATTGATTGTTGATGGCAATAGTTGGCGTTAAACCAAGGTTTTCTGCAATATCTGGTCTTACTTTTTGTTGTATCATACTGCGTGCATAGGTCGAAAAACTCTCTGTATAGCGATATTGCCCTTCTGCAAATAAGGTATCAAAAGCTAACGACGATTTTCCACTACCACTAACACCTGTAATTACAGTAAGCTGATTTCTTGGAATCTCAACATCAATATTTTTTAAGTTGTGGGTTTTAATACCTTTTAGCTTGATCGGAGCATTAATTATTTCTTCAATATCCTCCTTAGGATGGGTAGTTACATGAGATTTTTCTTCAAGTAATGCCTTTGTTGTATGCGATGTTTTGCAGTTTAGAAGATTTTTATACGTTCCTGAAAATATAACCTTACCACCCTGATCTCCACCTTCCGGTCCTAAATCGACAATATGATCTGCATTTTTAATGATACCAAAATCGTGTTCAATTACAATTACCGTATGACCATTTTTGGTGAGGTTTCTCAATGCGCTTAATAAGATCGAAACATCATAAGGGTGCAGTCCGGTAGTGGGCTCATCGAAAATATAAAGTGTATGATTCTTTGAAGGTTTTACCAATTGTGTAGCCAGTTTTAACCGCTGTGCTTCGCCACCCGATAGAGTTGTTGATGACTGACCCAGTGATAAGTATCCTAAACCTAATTCCTGCATCACTTCCAGATAGTGAGAAATCTTTGGTTCATCTTTAAAAAAATCACACGCATCTGAAATTTCCATTTCTAAGATTTCGGAGATGTTTTTTCCTTTATATTTTACTTCTAACGTTTCTTCATCATATCGTTTGCCATCGCATGTTTCGCAAATGGTTTCGACATTCGATAAAAAATGCATTCCTGTTTGGGTGTAGCCTGCACCTTCGCAAGTTTCGCAGCGTCCGCCTTTGGTGTTAAATGAATAGTGACTCTGATTCCATTTTCTTTGCTTTGATTCTGGCAAGCTGGCAAATAGTTTTCTGATCTGATCAAATAATTTAGTGTATGTGGCCGGATTGCTTCTGGATGTTTTTCCAATAGGCGTTTGATCAATTTCGATTATCTTCTGAACTTTTGTGTCTGCAGAGATTTCGTCAAAAGAAGCGTTTTTATGCGTGTTATTGGAAAGTTTATCCGAATAGTATTTTCCTAATGTATCAAAAACCAAGGTTGATTTTCCTGCTCCTGAAACTCCTGTAACAACATTTAAGGCATGTAAACGAAACTGAACATCAATGTTTTTCAAATTATGAAGGTGAGCACCTTTTATGGTTAACCACTTATTCTGTAATTCCCCTTGATAATATGAATCTGTAGTTTCTTTCTGTAAATACTTTAAAGTTTGACTGTTTATATTTTTTAACTGTAGAATAGCTGAGTTCGCTGCATTGAAAAGAATTTGTCCTCCGTCTTTGCCTGCATAGGGTCCAATATCAATTATCTGATCGGCATGTAGCATCGTTTCCTTATCGTGTTCAACAACTAAAACGGTATTCCCCTGGTTCCGAAGTTGCTCAATAATTTCAAGCATACGTTTATTATCACGTGGATGCAGCCCAATGGACGGTTCATCTAAAATGTAGAGCATGCCACGCAATTTATTACCAACCTGTGTTGCCAGACGAATACGCTGTGCTTCTCCACCCGATAGTGATGTAGATTCGCGCATTAACGTTAAATATCCTAATCCCAGGTTTTCAAGAATTATACATCGATCAATAATCTTTTCAATAATAGGCTGGGCAACTTCTTGCTGTATATCAGAGTAATCAAAAACTAACAACTCTTTTTTGAGATTTGCGATTGATAGGGAGGAATATTCAATAATATTTTTATGATTGATGGTTACAGATAATGCTTCATCGTTAAGTCTTTTCCCCTGACAGCTGCTACACTTAACCGTTTTGGCAAATCGCAAAATATTAGGATTTCGATCTACACGAAGAATATTTTCCATAATCGGCAAAATGCCTTTGTAGTAACCTTCTTCGCGTGGCTTGGCTGTTATTCCACTCCATTTCATGCGCGATTCGAGGGTGTGTTTCCCAAACGGAATTTTTATTTTATTGCTACCGTTAAAGATGATATCTTTTTGTGCTTCAGTTAAATCTTGCCAGGGAATATCCACATGAAAACCTTCTGACTTGCATACCTGATTCAGCACATCAATGGTAACTTGTGAGTAAATGGTATAGCCAGAGGGTGTTGTTATTTTTAATGCACCCTCACGTAAACTTTTTGCAGGATCTTTAATGAGCAATTCAGGATCAATCTGATCTTCAACTCCTAATCCTTTGCAATGCGGACAAGCACCTTCCGGATTATTAAATGAAAAAAGGCTTCGGGTTAATTTTACATCAGAGAAAGCAGATGATTTTTTCCCAGTGCGAGCAAAAAGCAGTCGAAGGTAATCGTATATTTCACTAATAGTTCCCACAGTAGATCGCGGATTGCGGCTTACCGTTTTTTGATCAACAGAAATAGCCGGCATCAACCCTTCAATTTTTTCTACTTCCGGGCGCGACATTTTGCCAAGAAACTGCCTGGCATACGATGAAAAGGATTCAAAATATCTACGTTGACTTTCTTTGCAGATAATATCATATACAAGAGAAGACTTCCCTGAACCGGAAACACCGGTAAAACAATTAATTTTATGATGTGGAATTTTTAAGCTGACATCCTTAAGGTTGTTTTCTTTTGCTTTCTCTATAATGATATAATCTTGCGCTTTATTTTTCATTTTTAAAGTTTACATGCAAAGATAGATAAATAGCGAATTTTCTGAAATGAAAGTTCCAAGTGAATGTATATAAAAAAGAGGACTTAAAAACTAAAGTCCTCTCTCATTTCCGCATCATATAAAAACCAACCATTTATAAGCCCTGGCTTATTCAAAATATTCAAAAGCTTCGATGATATCAAGATATACTCCATCAAACCCGGCATCAATAATTTTATCAAGATAAGCATTTTCACTACCCAGGATAATAGCTTGCCAATTGGTATCCCAATATTCAACTTTATAATTTCCTTCCCATTCGGGATTTTCTTCCTTAAGCCATGACGGAGATCCCACGGTCCACGATTCATCCCAATAATATCGGTAGTCTTCGGCTTCTCCGATACTCATGTACGAAACAATCAGTCGGGATCCACCATTCGCTTTTTGTTTTAATTGCTCAACTTCGGTTGCATTAAATTCCTGGTTGTCGTCGCCGAAGAAAAAATCCATGATTAACAAATCATAATTTGTTGCTTTTATTGCATTTACAAATTCTGTTTTGGAAGAAAAATTGGATGGATTAATTAAATATAAGAAATTTTTCACATCATGAATACTTGTGATCACTTCACTATTTTCATTGTAAACTGTTAAGGGATAATCTGGGATTTGACTCAATTCCCTGTCATCAGCAGCAAAAGAAATATAGTTTTTCGCATTGTTTTTTGCATATGAATCATCCATTTTCGAGTGACTATAGCAATAGTCGGTAACCAAAATAACATTTCCTGTCGATTTAGATAGATCTAACAATGATGTAAGATATTCATTATCTTCAGTTCCTGTAGGAATATCATCATCATCGTATCCATAAAATAAATCTTCTTGTCCGCATGCATCTATGGCATTGTTATAATTTATATCCGGAGATCCATCCGTGTCGCCATTATCAGAGACTAGCTCATGTCCATTTTGTGGTATAATAACAAAATTTGGATTTTTGGCTTTAGCATATTCACTAATTTCAGATACAAAATCTCTCATTTCTTGCTTAAAGTCCATATCAGGATTTACGTCATCGTCTTCTTCATCATCACTACACGAGAAAAAGATTGCCAGAATACAAGAAATTAAAATTATTTTTTTCATGGTGGTTATGGTTTTAATTAGTTGATTATTCGTATAAAATACAAAGATTTAATATGCATTTACTGCATAATTATTTCCATTTGAGCTTCTAAAATTTGCGCCTATCATATATTGATTATCATCTATATCGCCCATGATAAGATTAGTAATAATATCTTCAATGGTATAGTCATCAATTGGATATGAAATATAAATTCCGGAAGTGCTATTCACCTCAATAATAAGGTGATAACCCGAAGAACTATAGTCGGTAAACTCATAATGTATCGATCCGGATTCTATTACCATTCCATCGGTAGAAGTGTAATTGTTAAACGAAACTGTAAATTTCTTGATATATTCAGTGGTATATGATCCGGAAAATATAGGCCCGCTATATGCACTTCCATTAACAGTGTAGGTGCCATCGGGAGAATAATTCGTATAAATATATCCATAATCCAGATCATTTCGAATACTTTCAAGAATATCGTTCAGTTCAACAGCAACTAAATGAGCATCATCTTTGTCTCGAATAGTACCAATAGTTGCTTCTTCAATAATATCTTCGCTTTCGTCACATGAAATAAATAATGTGAAAGCAAAGAGTATTATGCATATTAAATTGATTTTTTTCATGATTCTAATTTTTACGTTGGATTTTTAATTTCCACCAAACTGCCAACCTAGTAATAGTTGAATTCCCGGGTATACTTGTGGATCAGCCAGAGAATTATAATCAATGGTGCTTTCAAATTCATAGTAATCATAATTTTCGGTTTCCTTTGAAATGGCTATAAAAATCCCAATTGACAGGTTAAAAGATTCATCAGTAATCATTCTATAACCTGCTCCGAAATGGAATACATTAGCTTTATACTCGTAGTAGTGCTTGCCATACGTACCTCCCGGATCGTAAGCTTCTTTTCCTTTAAATTTTTCATAGCCTATTTCAATATACGGACGATGGCGCCCTGATCCAATTGGAGGTAATACTTTTCCTGCAATACCTACTCCATACGAACCGATAGTTGGTCCTCCATCCTCGGAAAACCAATCGGTAATAACGGCATGATAGAGTACACCGGCATAATTCCATCGAAAATATGGTCCAACTGCTATAATATCAGCAATCTGGAAATCAAGATTGAGTTGTGGTCCAAAAAATATTAATCCTAACGGATCGAACTGAAGATTCATAAGTTTCAAGTTTACATCAGAATTGGTAGTTGAATAAGAATTTAATTCGAGCGGTGAATCTTCAAGAGATAAAGATTTGTTGGGTTCAGTTGCCAAAACGGTAAAGTTTAAAGCAAAACTAAATAGTGCTATACTTAGCAAAGTTTTTAGGTTCGTTTTCATGTTAGTTGGCTTTTATGAATAAATGGTAATTAACTGAAGTAAATTTAGTGAATATCAACAAGATATGCCACTTAAATTGGCAAACGAGTGCAATGAGTTAATGAACGTTGTGAACTGTTTAATTAACGTATTAAGGGACTGTAATGTCTTTTATTTTGAAAGGTCTTCAAAAATTTTAAGCAATGATTCTTTTTTACGAACCGATACAGGAATAGATGACTGATCTTTAAGAACAATTAGTCCATCGGTTTTTTCGAAACGGTCAATAAAGTTAAGGTTAATGATATGCGATTTATGTACCCTTAAGAAACCATAATCATGAAGCATCTCTTCGTAATCTTTAATTACTTTGGAGATCATGATCTTCTTACCATCGTTCAAATAGAAACGTGTATAAGCACCATCAGATTCACATCGGATAATATCAGCAACATCAATAAGATAGATGTTTTCAGCAGTTTTTAAAATGATCTTTTTAGGTTTATCGGCTAACCCTTTGATGTTTGATAATAATGCGCTTAACTTTAAGTTATTGTTCGATCGATCTAGTGCTTCCCTGGCTTTTTTAATGGCTTCTATTAATTCCAGCGGATCAATGGGTTTTACCAGGTAATCTATAGCACTGAGTTTTATTGCTTTTATGGCAAATTCTTCGAAAGCTGTAATAAAAATGATTTTAAAATCGATCGTTTTTAATTGCTCAAGAAGATCAAAACTGGTGCCATCGGGTAGGTTGATATCCAGCAGCACTAAATCCGGATTTGTCTTTTGAATGAGTTCCTTTGCAGTACGAATAGTTCTAGCAACACCAATGAGTTTCGTTTCATCGCAGTGGTTTTCTACTATTTCAGTAATAGTTTCCAGTGTGGGTTTTTCATCTTCAAGCACAACTATTTTAATCATATCTGCAAGATTAAGCTGACAATAAAGGTAGTTTAAAAATTACTTTTGTGCCAACAGGATTGTTATTATTGTTTTTTAAATCAATGATATCAAATAATATTTCGCGTTTGTAAGTTTTTTTTATTGATTTTATTCGTTGATTCGTAATTTCTGTTGCAAACGATTTATGATCTTTTGTGGTCTTTTTTAATGCACTTTCTCTGCCAATGCCATCATCAACTATTTCAATGTATAAGTTGTTTCTCTCTTCTCTAAATTTAATATCGATGGTTCCTTTTTGTTCTTCTTTTTTCATAATTCCGTGCTCAATGGCATTTTCAATAAATGGTTGCAAAAGCATTGGAGGAATTGCTAAATCTTCTGTATCAAAATCTTCTTTACCTTGAATGTTGTAAACTAATTTTCCATCTAATCTCAATTTCTGCAAATTAAGATAATCTTCGAGTGTCTGAAATTCGGTTTCCAGCGGAACAAGTTCTTCTCTTGAATTTTGCAATATAGAACGCATTAGTTTTGCAAAACTCGACAAGTATGAACTTGCTTCAAGCGAACGGTTTTTTACAATGTAATGCTGAATAGCCGAAATAGCATTAAAAATAAAGTGTGGGTTCATTTGCGATCGCAAAAGCTTTTGCTCTAATTTAATATTTTCATTTTTAACCTGAAGTCTGCTGTTTCTGATTGCTAAAATTAATCCACCGGAGATTACAAATAATATAACTATGATGCCAGCGTAAATAATGTTCGCTTTTTGAAGTTTTAACTGTTGTATTTTGTTTTCATTTTCAAGATTCTCTATTTTTTGTTGTTTCTTTTCTGTTTGGTATATGGTTTCAAGCTTTTGCATCTGAGAAGTTTTTTCAGAATCGAAAATGCTATCTTTAAGTTCATAGGCTAGTGTTTGATACTCATACGCTTTCTTATTATTGTTCTTCTCTGAATAATAGAATGCTAATTGATGATAACCTTTCATTGTATTCCCTACGAGTTCTAACTTTATAGATTCATCAACTAATTTTTGAATATATTTAATGGCTTGGTCATAGTCCTTCTTTTGTTTATAAAGTTCTCCGGTATATAAATAAGCTTCTAAAAGAACCTGTGAGTTAACTAATCCTAGATGGGGTACCTGCAGTAAATATTCTTCAGCTTTGTCAAGTTTCCCAAGTTTTATGTAAGATGAGCCCACATATACATAAGAGTCAGCCAGGTAACTGGATGCGTTTATTTCTTTAGCTAGTGCTATTACTTCTTCAAATTCAGCAATACATTCCTCATATTTTTTTTGTTCATGAAGAATGATCGCTTTATTTAATTTACAACCACAAATTCCTTCTTTTATACCTAACTTTTCATACTGCTCAATAGCTTTATCAATATATTCATAGCCGAGTTCATATTCTTTAATGTTAATATAAATTCCGGATAAACTCATGTATGCTCCGCCCAGTGCCAATATCTTATTATGCTTTTCAAAATACTCTAACGATTCATGAATATATTCAAGTGCTAAAGAGTAAGCGCTTAGGTGCGTATAAACGGCACCAATTGATAACTTAAGAGCGGCGACACCGTATTCAAAATTTAATTCCTTATATAGGTTTAATGATCTATTATAATATTCTAAAGCCTCAGTAAAGTTTCCAATTTGTTTCTGAAAAATACCCATTTGACCAATGCAATCAGCATATCCTCTTGGATAATTAATTTCTTCACATTCGTTGGCTAATATCTGGAGTTCCTGCAGGGCAGAATCTTGATCTGTTAAAAATGTAATTTTAATTTGATCGATTCTGGTTTTGTAGTATGCTGTATCAATAGTATTTGAGTAACTATGGTATGCAATAATAGAAAAAATAAGAAGAATTATTTTTTTCATGTTTTTTAATTAAAGGTTCTGTTAATTAAATTTCCTAAGCGATTTCCTATATTTACATGTTAAAGTAAAACAAATTCACATGAAATTCAACTTATTCTTTTATACGGCTCTGTGTATCTTTTCATTTGCTTGCAATTCTAGAAGTCCTAAAACAGAAATTGAAATAAAAACCGAGTCAGGGTCAATTGTGGCAGAATTATATCCTGATAAAGCTCCGGTAACATGTGAGAATTTCTTAAAGTATATTCGAAACAATAAACTGGAAGGATCAAAATTTTATCGTGTGGTTCGAATGGATAATCAGCCAAAGAACGATGTGAAAATTGAAGTAATACAGGGTGGCTTAGGATTTGAGGTGGAGGAATCTCCTTATCCTCCTATACAACATGAAACTACCAAAGAAACGGGAGTGTTACACGAAGATGGAACGTTATCCATGGCCAGGGCAGAACCCGGAACCGCCAGTTCCGAATTTTTTATTTGTATTGGAGATCAACCGGAATTAGATTTTGGTGGCAAAAGAAATCCCGATGGACAAGGCTTTGCAGCGTTCGGAAAAGTGACCAAAGGAATGGATATTGTTAAAAAAATACAAATACAACCAGATGAAGGTCAGATGCTGATTGATCCGGTTAAAATTTTATCTATTAAGATTTTAGAATAAAAAATAAAAGATATGTAATAATTTTTAGTGATTACCTACTAACTTTTCAAAACGAATTATATTAGTCTTGAGTAATAGAAGTTTAAAAGAAGAGTTTGTTTCATTAATCGAACAACACCAAGGAATTATTTATAAGGTTTCCAGAATGTATTGCGATCAGGAGGAGTGTCGTAGTGATCTTTTCCAGGATATTCTTTTACAATTGTGGAAATCATACCCATCGTTTAACAGGAAATCGAAATTTTCAACCTGGATGTATCGTGTGGCGCTGAATACAGCAATTGCTCAGTTTAGAAAAGATAAAAATAGTACAGAAGATTGCAAATCGGAAATTCCTGTAAATATTCCCGAAGAGCAAACATACCAGGATCAGGAAGAACGAAGAGTGATAGTTCAAAAAGCTATCAGTAAACTAAACAAAGCCGAAAAGGCTGTTATTATTCTTTATATGGATGATTATCCATACGAAGAGATAGCAGAAATAACAGGAATGACCATTTCAAATGTGGGAGTAAAGATCAATCGGATTAAGACCAAATTACAGAAAATATTAAGGGAGCTAGAATATGGACTTTAATGATATAAAAAGAACCTGGAAAAATACAATACAATCAGATCAACACCTCAATAAGCATGATATTGAGACCAGGTTAAAAATAAAATCTGATTCTAATACTGCACTCAATAAAGTCAAACGCAATTATAAAATTGAGTTATACGTGAGTAGTATTTTAGCTATATTGTTTATGGCCTGGATCTATATGAGTATCCCCAAAAATTATAAGTATTTACTGATTTTAGCTACAGTTATATTTTTTGGAGTGCTAATTTCATTTACCAGGCGTAATTATAAACGAATAAAGCATACGGTAATATCATCCGATCAATTAAAATCTGCATTAGTACAAACTATTCATGATATTGAAAAATACGTTGATTTTAATCGAAGTAATTTCACAAAATATTTGCTCATGCCATTTGCAATTAGTTTTGGAATGATTATAGGACTGCTGATCGGCGCTGGGGATGAACCTTTAAGAAATATTTTTGCCTTGAATGAAGTTATTAAACTGGCTATTGCATTGGTTATTATGTCCGGGATTTTTATCCCTTTCTCACAATATTTGACAAAGAAGATGTATAAACAGCATTTAGATGAACTAAAGCAGTGTTTACAAGAATTTCAAGAAATAGAACATTAACATAAGTACAAATTAAATTATAAAAGTATGGAAGAAAAGAAGAACCGAGAGCCTGCAATTAAAAGCGGATGGGCAAGGGCAATCTTAATGATTTTATCCTATTTAGTGGCAAGTATAATTATTCAAGGTATAGCAGGAGTTATCATTGCTGTGGTAACTAAAACAAACATGATGGAACTGCAAAGTGTATTACAAGATCCTAATAATTTGGGTATAATGTTTAGCATGCAGTTTGTTGGTTTATTAATTGCCTTCGGTGTAATCTATATTTACCGAAAATTTATTGATCGTAAAACTATTTTTTCCCTGGGTTTTGAAGTAAAAAATAAAACCATGGATATGATTATGGGAATGGTAGTTGGATTCGGATTAATGCTCATTGGATTTTTAGCACTTAAATTTACAAATCATCTTGAAGTTACTGATATTCAGTATAGCTCGAAAGTAGTGTTTGGTGGTTTCTTCTTTTTTATTTTAGTGGCCATTGCCGAAGAAATTATATTCAGAGGATATGTGCTTACCAATTTCATGGATTCGTTTAAAAACAAATACTTAGCACTGTTCTTATCTTCGTTGTTATTTGCTATTTTCCATGGATTAAATCCAAATTTGAGTTTAGTGGGATTTATTAATCTTGTAGTTGCCGGATTAGCATTAGGTATAACTTATATTCACACAAAAAACCTTTGGTTTCCAATATTTTTACATTTAAGCTGGAACTACTTTCAGGGGCCAATTTTTGGATTCGAAGTTAGTGGCCTTAATTTTAATTCTGTAATTCATCAGGAAGTAGTCGGTAGCGATTTAATAACAGGAGGGAATTTCGGGTTTGAAGGATCCATACTAATTACTGTATTACTAATAGGAATGATTGTTGTTACAGACAGATTGTTAGCAAAAAAGTAGAAACCTTAAAGTGATAAAAGAGTGGTTGTTCATTGAATTCAAAATGAGAATTTTTTGAGCAACCTTTTTATTTTAATTGCTTTAAAGTTTATTTTTGTTAGGTAAAACAACCAATCGTTTATTACCATGAGTAAAAAAGAAAGTATTCAGCGGTTTCTTGAACCAAAGAAAATAGCTATAGCCGGAGTGTCAGCAAACCCTAAAAAGTTTGGCTATACCATATTTAATGATCTTCGTAAAAAAGGATTCGATATTTGTCCGATCAATCTGAAAGTAGACGAAATTGATGGTATAAAATGTTACTCCTCAGTTAGCGAAGTGCCCGAAGAGTATAAAAAACTATTTATTGTTACGCCAAAAGAGGCTACTGATCAGGTGTTGAAAGAAGCCGTTCAAAAGGGAATTAACCATGTTTGGATACAGCAAACAGCAAATACTAAGGAATCTGCTGCGATAGCCGAAGAAAACAACATCGATTTAATCGAAAAAGAATGTATCTATATGTTTGCCGATCCGGTTGGTGGTATTCATAAGTTCCATCGAACCATTAATAAGATATTTGGTTTATTACCAAAATAAATGACAAACTCTGTTTCTGTGAGGAATTTATTTTACTATGTTTGCAACATTAAATTCAAGTTTATAAAAATGAAGAAATTATTATTGGTTGTTTTTTCGATTGCTATTTTAGCATCATGTGATGATGACGAAACGGTTAGATTAACTTATGAAGAACAGTTAAAGGTCGATATCGAAAAGATCGAAAATTATTTAGATCAGAAAGGTCTTACAGCAGATTCTACAGGATCAGGATTATTTTATATCATTGATGAGGAGGGAACCGGAAGTACACCAACAGTAGATTCACTGGTTTCTGTTCAGTATGTGGGTAAATTTTTAGAAACTGAAGAAGTTTTTGATAGCGGTACAACCGAATATTATCCTTTAAGAGGTTTTATTTATGGATGGAGAGAAGGTATTACTTTGTTTAAAGAAGGTGGTTCTGGCACTTTATTTATACCCTCAGGACTAGGATATGGTGCAATGGATTATTATTCCATACCTGCCAATTCTGTTCTTATCTATGAAATTAAATTAATTGATGTTAAAAATGAAATTGTTGATTAATGCATAATAGTTTCAGTAAAACTGCGTTAAATAGAAAATATTAATTGAGTTTAAAAAGATAAAATGAAAAAAATACTATTTCTTATTACATTTTTAATAATGCTTTTTGCCGCATGTAACGACGATACCGACTCGTTAAGTTATGAAGAGCAACTTGCCGTTGATATTCAAAAAATTGAAGATTACCTTGAAGCCAATAATCTAACTGCTGAGTCGTTAGAGTCCGGATTACATTATATTATTGAAGAACAAGGTACAGGAGATTATCCAACAGAAGACTCAACTATAATGGTAAGTTATGCAGGGTTATTTTTAAATGAAGATACATTTGATGCGGGAGATTCAATTGAAATGGTTCTGGGAAGCACAATTCTAGGTTGGAGAAAGGGTTTGCCAAAATTTAAAGAAGGCGCAACAGGGCATCTTTTTATTCCTTCGTCAATGGGTTATGGAGTTTATGGCGATGGAGCTATTCCCGGTAATACCGTTTTGCATTTTGATTTACATTTAATAGAAGTTTCGAGTGATTAAACCGTAGTTTGATAAATTATATAAAAGTAATGCCGTCTCTGGAGTATTGAGACGGCATTTTTCTATTATTTAGATTTCATTTGATTCCATCCCTGTGCTTGCAGCGGAATGCTTTGCCCCGCTGTAGTTATAAGAACAGCACCATGCTTTTTATCTGCAATATGACCTATCGGATGAATGAGTTCATGATCTTTTACTTTATCCAAATCATTCATATCTATTGTAAACAGCAGTTCGTAGTCTTCTCCACCATTAAGTGCAGCAATCAATGGTTCAATTTTAAATTCTTCGGCCATTTGCGAAGTTTCTCCATCTATTGGAATTTTGTCCTGAAAGATCTTACATCCTACATTTGATTTATTGCAAATGTGTAATACTTCAGATGACAAACCATCTGAAATATCAATCATAGAGGTTGGTTTTATCTTATTTGTTGCAAAAAACTCAATAATATCTTTTCTTGCTTCGGGTTTTAACTGGCGTTGTAAAATATAGTCGTATCCTTCCAGGCTGGGTTGAGCAGAAGGATTAGAGCTGAAAATTTCTTTTTCTCGCTCCAAAAGTTGTAAGCCCATATAAGCGCTTCCAAGGTTTCCGGTAACACAAACAATATCGTTTGGTTTAGCTGTATTTCTGTAGGCTATTTCTTCTTTTTTTGCTTCACCAATGGCTGTAACGCTAATAGCTAATCCGGTGAACGATGAGCTTGTATCACCTCCAATTAAATCAACGTTATACGTGTCGCATGCCAGTTTAATACCTTCATAAATTTGTTCAACATGTTCAACGGCAAATTTACCGGATATGGCTATAGAAACCGTAATTTGTTTTGGCGTTGCATTCATCGCATAAACATCCGATAAATTAACAACGACAGCTTTGTAACCTAAATGTTTTAATGGCATGTATATCAAGTTAAAGTGAATGCCTTCAACCAGTAAATCGGTAGTTACAACCGAACAGGTTTTTCCATGATCTATTACAGCGGCATCATCACCAACTCCTTTAAGTGTACTTGAATGTTTAATTTTGATGTCTTTGGTTATGTGATCTATTAATCCAAACTCCCCTAATTCCGATATTTCCGTTAACTTTTGCTTTTTTTCACTCATCTTAAAAATTGATATTTATCATTAATAAAAAAGATTAAACAATGATGCTTTATTAGTTGTTAGATTTTAAATATATTTGTACCCAATTTAGAATTAATCTATTTAAAATTAGATTAACTTTTTTGGTTAGAATTTTTGCAAAGTTATGGAAAAAGATCAAGATAAAATATTAAATGAAGTAACGCAGGGAGAATATAAATACGGGTTTGTTACAGATATTGAAGCAGAATCGATTCCTAAAGGTTTGAACGAAGATGTGGTTCGCATGATATCGCAAAAGAAAAACGAACCGGAATTTATGTTAGAGTTCAGGTTAAAAGCTTTTCGACATTGGCAGACATTGAAAATGCCAGAGTGGGCTCATTTGAAAATACCTGAAATTGATTACCAGGATATTATTTATTATTCAGCTCCAAAGCAGAAGCCAAAGCTGGAAAGTATGGACGATGTGGATCCAGAATTGAAAGAAACATTCGACAAACTGGGAATTCCACTTGACGAACAAAAAAGACTAGCGGGGGTTGCTGTTGATGCCGTAATGGATAGTGTTTCTGTTAAAACTACATTCAAAGAAAACCTGGCTGAACTAGGTATTATATTTTGTTCATTCAGCGAAGCGGTTCAGGAACATCCCGATTTAGTAAAAAAATATATGGGATCAGTTGTTCCTTATACCGATAATTATTTCGCCGCCTTGAATTCAGCTGTGTTTAGTGATGGATCATTCTGCTATATTCCAAAAGGTGTTCGATGCCCAATGGAATTATCAACGTATTTTAGAATTAACGCAGCAAATACAGGACAGTTTGAGCGCACATTGATTGTTGCCGACGACGATTCGTATGTAAGTTACCTGGAAGGTTGTACTGCTCCGCAGCGCGATGAAAACCAGCTACACGCTGCAATTGTAGAAATCGTTGCAATGCGAAATTCAGAGGTAAAATATTCAACAGTACAGAATTGGTATCCTGGAGACAAAAACGGAAAGGGAGGCATTTATAACTTTGTAACAAAGCGTGGCAAATGTGCAGGTGAAAACTCAAAAATTTCTTGGACTCAGGTAGAGACCGGATCGGCTGTTACCTGGAAATATCCAAGTTGTATTCTATTAGGCGATAATTCTTCGGGCGAGTTCTACTCGGTTGCTGTAACCAATAATCATCAGCAGGCCGATACCGGTACAAAGATGATTCATATTGGTAAGAATACAAAGAGTGTTATCGTATCAAAAGGAATCTCAGCAGGATTTAGCGAAAACAGTTATCGTGGATTAGTGAAGGTGGTAAAGAATGCCAAAAATGCACGAAATTTTTCGCAATGCGATAGCTTACTTTTAGGCGATAAATGCGGAGCGCATACATTTCCTTATATTGAAGTTGATAATAAAGATTCTGTTGTTGAACACGAAGCAACTACCTCTAAAATTGGTGAAGATCAGATTTTTTATTGTAATCAGCGAGGTATTAAAACCGAAGATGCAATTGGGCTTATTGTGAATGGTTATGCAAAAGAAGTATTAAATAAATTACCAATGGAATTTGCAGTTGAAGCTCAGAAGTTATTGCAAATTAGTTTGGAAGGCAGTGTAGGATAGAACATAATGTTAATTAAAAATATTTATTAGATAAGATCATGCTAAGTATTAAAAATTTACATGCAAGTATAGAAGGTAAAGAAATCCTTAAAGGGATCGATTTAGAAGTTAAACCGGGTGAAGTTCATGCCATTATGGGGCCAAATGGTTCGGGTAAAAGTACGTTGGCATCTGTTCTTGCAGGAAGAGAGCTGTTTGAAGTGACGGAAGGCAAGGTGAAGTATTTCGGGAAGGATCTTTTTGATTTGTCACCAGAAGAACGCGCAAGCGAAGGTATTTTCTTAGGATTTCAGTATCCAATTGAGATTCCGGGTGTAAGTATGGTTAATTTTATGAAAACTGCTGTTAACGAACAGCGTAAGCATAAAGGGTTAGAGCCTATGTCTTCGTCAGATTTTCTAAAGTTAATGCGTGAAAAGAAGGAGTTGGTTGAGTTGGATGCTGCTTTAGCAAATCGCTCTGTAAATGAAGGATTTTCTGGTGGCGAGAAAAAGAGAAATGAAATATTTCAGATGGCTATGTTAGAACCTAAACTCTCGATTTTGGATGAAACCGACTCAGGATTAGATATTGATGCCTTACGTATTGTGGCTAATGGTGTGAATAAATTAAAATCGGCCGATAATGCTACAATAGTTATTACACACTATCAGAGATTACTTGACTATATCGTTCCTGATTATGTTCATGTACTTTATAATGGTAAAATAATTAAATCTGGCGGTAAAGATCTGGCTCTTGAATTGGAAGAAAAGGGATATGATTGGCTAAAGAAGGGCGAAACTGTATAAAAGTTTTAGCGCTATTGTCGGATTTTAAAAAGCAAACATATGAGTTTGGAGACAGTTAAAATAGAAACAAAAGATAAGTTCATTGAATTATATCATGAAAACCAGGATTTACTGAAAAGTGATTCTCCGGAATATATAAATTCAATTCGTGAGGAAGCTTTTAATCATTTTCAGAAACTTGGAATTCCAACTAAAAAGAACGAACAATATAAATATACCAACCTGGATCAGGAATTTAATAACGATTATAAAACCTATATATCACCTAAGAATATAAAATTTCAGATTGAAGATATTTTTAAGTGCGATGTGCCTGAGTTAAATACCAAGGTGGTACTATTATTAAATGGTTGGTATTACGATCGGGAAAATCTACTTGAAGAATTACCTGGTGGAGCAGTTATCGGAAGCTTTCAGAAAGCAGCACAAGTATATCCCGATTTGATAAAAAAACATTTTGCACAATATGCAAAATCTGAAAAGGACGGGATGGTTGCATTAAATACAGCTTTCGTAAAAGATGGTTTGTTTTTATATGTTCCTAAGGGAGTAACCATTGAAAAACCAATTCAGATTATTAACATTTTAATGGACGAGGAAAGTGGTTTAACACAACATCGAAATCTTTTTATTTTGGAAGAAAATAGTGAAGCTTCGATTGTAGTTTGCGATCATACGTTATCAACCCCGAACTTTTTAACCAATTCGGTTTCTGAGTTTTTTATCGATAAGAATGCCAGATTCGATTTTTCCAGAATGCAAAATGAGCATAATGGATCAAAACAAGTTTCGCATCTTTATTTCCAACAGGAAAGAGATAGTAAAGTCAATACAAATACAATAACTTTGCACGGAGGACTTATCAGAAGTAATATAAATGTACTTTTAAATGGTGAGGGATGCGAGAATAATACGTATGGATTATATTTAACTGATAAAGGTCAACATATTGATAATTATGTACATATGGATCATGCTTATCCAAACTGTACAAGCAATCAGTTGTTCAAAGGGGTGTTAGACGATTTTGCTACAGGAGCTTTTAATGGTAAGGTGCTTGTTCGAAAGGATGCACAAAAAACACAAGCTTTTCAGGCGAACAATAATATTTTACTTACTGATGATACTGATATGAATACAAAACCTCAGCTGGAAATTTATGCTGATGATGTAAAATGTAGTCATGGTGCAACAGTAGGTCAGTTAGATGAAGATGCTCTTTTTTATCTGCGTGCACGTGGAATAAAAAAGAAAGAAGCAAAACTGTTGTTAATGTATGCCTTTGCTAATGATGTTATTAAGGCAATAAAAATACCTGCATTGCAAGAAAGAATTCAGGATTTGGTAGATAAACGTTTACGTGGCGAGTTATCACGTTGTAATTCTTGTCAAATGCATTGCTGTTAGTGAAACAATGATTTTGATTTCAAAATCATAAAGTTGAACTAATCCTGAGCGCAGTCGAAGGATCTTTATTAAATAAAAGAAAATGTCGAACCTAAACATCCAAAAAATTCGTAACGACTTTCCAATTTTAAGTCAACAAGTGTATAAAAAGCCACTGGTATATTTTGATAATGGTGCAACTACACAAAAACCGCAGGTTGTTATCGATGAAGAGTTGAAGATTTATACTCACGAAAATAGTAATATACATCGTGGTGTACACTATTTAAGCGAACAGCTTACTCAGCGTTACGAAGATGCGAGAAAAGTTGTTCAAAAGTTTATTAATGCACCTCACGATCACGAAGTAATATTTACGAGTGGAACAACAGAGTCGATTAATACCATAGCTTTTTCGTTTGGCGAGAAATATATACATGAAGGAGATGAAATTATCATTTCAACTTTAGAGCATCATGCGAATATTGTTCCTTGGCAGATGTTGTGTGAACGCAAAAATGCTGTTTTAAAAGTTATTCCTGTAAATGAAAAGGGAGAACTTTTAGTAGGCGAATATGAAAAATTGATTTCTACCAAAACAAAAATTGTAGCAGTAAACCATGTTTCAAATGCATTAGGAACAGTTAATGACGTTAAAAGAATTATAGAGATTGCACACCAGTATGATATTCCTGTGCTCATTGATGGTGCACAAAGTGTTCAGCACGGTAAGGTTGATGTTCAAGAATTAGATTGCGATTTTTTTGTTTTTTCTGGACATAAGATATATGGACCCAATGGTATTGGTGTTTTGTATGGTAAAGAAAAATGGTTGAATCAAATGCCACCATTTATGACAGGTGGTGAAATGATTAAGAAAGTTACGTTTGAAAAAACTACGTTTAACGAACTACCGTTTAAATTCGAAGCCGGAACACCTAACTATGTTGCTGCCATTGGTTTAGCTAAGGCAATTGATTACATCCAAAATGTTGGTTTAGAAAATATTTCAACATACGAAAAGGAATTGCTAGATTATGCAACCCAAAAATTGGAAGCCATTGAAGGGCTTAAAATTGTTGGCACCGCAAAAGAAAAAGTGAGTGTGATTTCATTTAATTTAGAAAATATACATCATTACGATGCAGGAATGGTTATCGATAAAATGGGAATAGCTGTTCGTACAGGGCATCATTGTGCAGAACCCTTGATGCAGCGTTTTAATATAGAAGGAACTATACGAGCATCGTTTTCATTTTACAATACCAAAGAGGAAGTAGATAAATTGTGCGATGCAATTTCTACAGTTAAACAAATGTTTGGTTAAATTTGTATAAAATCTATACTATGACTTTAAACGAACGACAAGACGAAATTATAGAAGAGTTTTCCATTTTTGACGACTGGATGGATAAGTACAATTACCTCATTGAGTTAAGCAAAGATTTGCCGGAAATTGATCCTAAATATAAAACACAGCAATACTTAATTGAGGGTTGCCAGTCTAAGGTCTGGTTATACGCCGACTTGGAAGGAGATAAAGTTAGATATTCTGCCGATAGCGATGCAATTATTACTAAAGGAATCGCAGCTTTATTGATTCGTGTGCTGGATAATCAGAAACCTGAGGATATATTAAATAATGAACTTTATTTTTTGGATGATATTGGCTTACAGCAGAATTTATCACCAACACGTTCGAATGGATTATTAGCCATGGTAAAACAAATGAAACTATATGCAATGGCTTATAATGCTAAGCTAAAGAAGGAGGAATAGTGATGGATCCAAATGAAATGATGGCTTTAGAAGCAGAAATAGTAAAAACACTAAAAACTATCTTCGATCCGGAAATACCGGTAAATATATACGATTTAGGATTAATCTATGCTGTAGATATTGATGATGAAAGAAGAGTTGAGATAAAAATGACTCTTACTGCTCCGAATTGTCCTATGGCTGATGACTTATTAAATGAAGTACATATTAAAGTAAATTCTGTTGAAGGAGTTAAATCAGCAGAAATAAATTTGGTTTTTGATCCGCCTTGGGATAAAAGTCTTATGAGCGAAGAGGCAATGCTTGATTTGGGATTGCTTTAACTTGCTTGCTGTAAATAAGTTGCTTAAAGACATTAGCAATTGTCTCACCTTGAAATAAGTTTCATGTTACAAGTTCCATGTTACAAGGATCCTTTGTGAAACTCTGTGTCTACTTCGTGTTCTCTGTGGTTAATTTATAACGAATTTAATACATTTGTAAAACTCTGAATTTAACAGTTTGAACATAGCACAGGAAAATACAAAGAAAATAAAGCAAAAGGTGCTCGAATTAGGCTTCTCTGCCATAGGAATCTCAAAAGCTGACTTCTTGGAAAACGAATCCAAACAATTAAAAGTATGGCTTAACAAAGGTTATCATGGCGAAATGCAATACATGGAAAATCATTTCGATAAACGTGTCGATCCCCGAAAATTAGTGGATGGAGCAAAATCGGTAATTTCTGTTTTGTATAATTATTTTCCCAAAGAGCAACAAGCTGATGGCACCTATAAAATTTCCAAATATGCGTATGGAGCAGATTATCATTACGTTTTAAAAGATAAGCTGCATCAACTTTTTAACTATATTAATGATGAAATTACGCCAATTTCTGGAAGAGCTTTTGTCGATTCTGCACCTGTAATGGATAAAGTTTGGGCAGCCAAAGCAGGCTTGGGTTGGATAGGAAAAAATACAAATCTTTTATCGCGAGAGCTTGGTTCGTTTTTTTTTATTGGAGAATTAATTATTGACTTAGAACTGGAGTACAATGAAACTTTTGTTAAGGATTATTGTGGGAGTTGTACCAAGTGTATAGAAGCCTGCCCAACAAATGCATTAAGACCTTACCAACTGGATGCCAGAAAATGTATTTCTTATCTAACCATTGAAAAGAAAGGGGAAATACCTTCAGAATTTAAAGGCAAATGGAACGATTGGATTTTCGGTTGTGATATTTGCCAGGATGTATGTCCGTGGAACCAAAAGCTAAAACCACATAACCAAGAATCTTTTAAGATTTCAGAAACCCTAAAAGATATGGACAAAACTGCATGGGAGAATTTAGACAAACCATCTTGTAAAAATCTTTTTAAGAATTCTCCTATCACACGGACCCAGTTTGAGGGTTTAAAACGAAATATTGAATTCTTGAAATAACAAATGCTTGTAAAAGCAAGCCCATTAAGATTAAAGATTGGTTTAGTCATTACCAGGCTAAATATCAAAGTCTTGAATTAAAGAGCGTGTTGAATGGAATCGCCTCTGAGTAAATAATCCACATATAGGGCATATTTTTTTTGCGTTTTATCCAACGCTTAATTAACATTAAAATCAGAATGATCAACCACATCTTTTTATTTACCTGTGTGTTGTGAACATATTGTTCATTTTTTGGTTATAGTTCTTAAACACTGGCGCGGTTTTTTAATACACTGTGTTACTGTGTAGAGTTATTAATTAAAACAATCATATCATGAAAATCTTTAAGTACATTTCGATTACAACCGTTTTAATACTTTTGGTGGGTTTGCAGCTAAATGCCCAGGAAGGTATGGATAAAAAAGATAAGGAGTTAACTCAACGTAAATTTTTAACTGTTGGTACATCATTCGCCGATTTTGGAGATTTAAACTCCAGTCTAAGTCAGTTTGGATATCCTGAATTATCAGAAAACACATTCCTAATCGGTGCCTCCGGGTATAAAATAATAAAAAAGCTTGTTCATGGTGCTGAAGTCCATGCAATTGTGGGAGACAGAGCTGAAGGAACAAATAATGAGGTTTCGTTGACAGGGATTTCTGGTAAACTGGACTTCGGTTATATGATATTTGAACCTGGAAACTTAGATGTATTTCCACACATTGGTTTTGGTGTATCTTCTTTGATGTTAAATATCGACCGGGATATGAGCCAGGCTTCATTTGACGATGTGATGTTAGATCCTGATGATGGAGTAAATTTATACAGAACCGGTTTTATTGCCGATATAGGTATTAATTTACATTATTCTGTTGATTTTATGAAGAACAAAGAAGGAATAGGGAATATGGTATTTGGATTTAGTGCAGGGTATATATTTGATCCCTTTGATAGAGATTGGGTAGTTAACGGAGAAAAACTTACTGCCGGACCCGAATTAAGTCACAATAATCTTTATATAAAAATCACTATTGGAAAAGAAGAAACAGGTGTTTTTCCAAAGTTTAAAAAGTAGTAATATAATTTAGTTAAAATACTAAAAGAACATAAAGTAAACCCGTTTCAAAAAAAACTGAAGACGGGTTTTATTTTCTTAATTCTTATAATGTGATTTGATTAACTACTTGATAATGTTTGATCAATAAATGATTAGTTCAGAGAGAGTTAAAATTTATAGGTTAATCCCACACCAAACACTTCCTTAAACTGAACTTTGGCACCTTCCGGATTTCCTTCATCATCACTTGTTTTTATATCATCATCATAAATAAGATGTGTATTTAGATTGGCTGAAAGGTAGTCGTTAATTTTCATGTTAATCAATACTTTCCAGTCTACATCAATGTTTTGCGGGTTTTTAATATAGTTTGAAAAGAGGCCTAGTGTTGAACTGATACCAACATTTTTCATAATCTCTTTTTTAACTCCAATCGTTGCTGAACCACCCAGCTCAAGTCGTGTTTTATCTCCAGGGTCAACTCCAAACGAACCACGTGCAGAAAGTGTATCGTCCAATACTATGGTTAATTTACCTGCAGCAGGCGATAGCACTGCATAAAAGGCTTCGCTGGGTTTGTATTCCATACCTAGTGCACCTTGGATATAACCGGGAGCAAGAAATTTTGATATTACATAACTGGTATCAGGATCGGTTTCATATTTTTTACCTTCGTCCATTTGAGATTTAAAATTTAACATGGCACTTATAAAGAACGATTTTGAAATTTTCCGGCCATATTTCGATACAAAGTCAATTTGGTCATCAGTTTTCCGAACATCCTGATCTCCCTGTTTTTGTATTCCATATCCTAATTCTAATGTGTTTGACCAATCATTTTTATCTTTGGAATAATTAGCTGATAAATTCAATAAACCATTAAAAGCATATGAATTTTCACCTCCCGCTGCCCAATTGGTCAACGATACCTGAGAAAAATTAATTGAGGTTAACCCGTTAAATTTCCAGGGTTTAATTGAGTCTGTAGCTTCTTGAGCATATAAAAGTACTGTTAAGCTAATGAAAACAAAAAAGGTTAAAGCGAGCTTTCTAATCATATTCTTAAATTTTTATAAATAATGTTGTAGTACAAATCAGTTAATAATTTGTTCGTTGCATATGTATAAAGTTAATCAGATAAAATGGTTATTGCAATATTTCTATGTTTTCTTGGGCCATCAAATTCGCAAAAGAAAATATTTTGCCAGGTTGATAGACCCATTTTTCCATCGATAATTGGAATGGTTTCACTTGGTCCTACAATTCCTGCCTTTAAGTGTGCATCACCATTATTATCTTGTGCATCGTGTTTCCAAATTCCGGAAGGAATAAGTTTTTTAAATAATGTAATAACATCATTTTGAACCGAGTCATCCCAATTCTCTTGTATCATAATGGCAGATGTGGCTCCTTGCGCATAAATATTAACGATACCCTGTAGAATTTTACTTGCTTGAACAATATTCTCAACCTGGTTCGTAATATCGTATAACCCGTTCATCTTATCAGTAGATATTTGTATGATTTGTTGCATTTAATCAGTAAATTTGATTTGAATTATTTACTAAGCTAAATAAATATGAACTATAAGTCAACAGCATATGCTTCATTCGATGGAATGAAACTTTCAGGTTACCTGTGGGAGCCAGAGGATAAACCTAAAGCATTAATTAACCTGATTCATGGATTTGGCGAATATTGTGATCGCTATGATCACTGGGCAATGAAATTTACCGAAAAAGGATTTGTTGTTCATGCTATAGACTATCGGGGCCATGGAAAATCTGACGGTAGAAGAGGTTATGTGAGTAGTTTCGATCATTATTTGAATGATGTTGATATTTTAATAAAAGAATCAAAAAAGTTATATCCGGAATTACCGCAATTTATTTACGGACATAGTTTGGGAGGAAACATTGTTACCAATTATATCTTAAAAAGAAAGAACAATTTTGTTGGTGCAGTAATTTCTTCACCCTGGTATCAGTTGGCGTTTGATCCATCGGCATTAAGCTTGTTATTGGCAAGAGTTATTAAAAGAGTATTTCCAAAATTTACGCAAAATGCAAAATTGGATGTTAAAAGTTTATCGCATGAGCAGGATCTTGTGAATAAATATTTAACAGATCCTTTAGTGCATGAAAAAATATCTGTTCGTATGTTTTTCGAAATTTACAATGCTGGGCAGTGGGTTTTAAACAATCCTGATAAGCTAAATCTTCCAGTTTTACTTCAACATGGTACAGGCGATTCTATTACATCATATAAGGCAAGTAAGGAGTTTTTTGATAAAGCAAAAAGCCTGGATAAAGATATAGAATACAAAGAATGGGAAGGGTTATACCATGAGTTGCATAACGAAGTAGAACGAGATGAAATTTTTGCGTATGTTAACAATTGGATCAATAAGAAGCTTTGAGCTACGAGCCATGAGCTGCTAGTAAATTGATTGTAAATACATTAAATTTTATTATGAAGAATTTCAAAAAACTTAAGATTTGGGAAAAAGGGTTTATAATTGCTATTGAAACATATAAAATAACCAAGGAATTTCCTCCAGAAGAAAAATATGGATTAACCAGTCAGATAAATCGCTCAGCTGTTTCAATAAGTTCAAATATAGCTGAAGGCAGTAGTCGAAGAAGTGAGAAAGATTATTTTCGATTTACTGAAATAGCTCTTGGTTCTTGCTTTGAACTGGAAAGTCAGTTTTTAATTGCATATGAACTAGATTTTGGAAATAAAGAAAGAATTGAAAATATATTGCAAGAAATTGACAAAGAACAAAAAATGCTAATTACATTCATGAGAAAATTAGAAAAATAATCTCGAAGCTCATATCTCAAAGCTAAATTGATAATGAAAGAATTCCGAACAACCATACAACCACAACAATCAAAGAACAAACTAAGTTACCACACACCTGCTTTGTTTTTAGGATCGTGCTTTACCGAAAATATTGGAAACAAAATGCAAGATCTAAAGTTTCCGGTATTGGTTAATCCGTTTGGAGTACTTTACAATCCGGTTTCTGTGCGACAAAGTTTAGAAATCATTTTAGACAAACGAAATTTTAATGAGAACGATTTAGGTTTTTTCAATGAGCAGTGGTTTAGCTTTTATCACGACACAGAATTTTCAAATACCGACAAGCAAGAGTGTTTAAATAATATTAATACGAGGCTAAATGCGGCCAGAGGTCAATTTGAAAATGCGAATTATTTAATTATAACCTTCGGTACAGCCTGGGTTTATGAGTATTTGAAAACAGAGAAGGTGGTTTCCAATTGTCATAAAATCCCGGCTAAGGAATTTACAAGGTATAAATTAGGTGTTGAAGATATTTTTGTTCAGTGGGCTAAACTATTAAATAGAATTGAGGATTATAATCCTGATTTAAAGGTTATTTTTACAGTTAGTCCGGTAAGACATTGGAAGGATGGTGCTGTTCAAAATCAATTAAGTAAGTCGACATTAATCCTTGCTATTCATCAGTTAAAAAAGATCTTCGATAATGTGGAATATTTTCCGGCGTATGAAATTATGATGGATGATTTGCGCGATTATCGTTTCTATGCAGATGATATGTTGCATCCTTCTAGTGTAGCTGTCGAGTATATTTGGCAGTTTTTTAAGGATACTTACCTGGAGAAAGAAACGAATGAAATTAGTAAAGAAGTTCAAAAAATTATACTTGCCGAAAATCACCGCCCGTTAAATCCAAATACTGAAAAACATAAAAAGTTTTTGTTAAGTTTAAAAGATCAGAAAGAAAAGCTAACTAACAAATATCCTTTTTTACATTTTTAGAAATTTTACCTATTCTGCGAACATTTTGTTTAATTATATGTTTACGGAATTAAACAAACTGAAATTGGATCATGAAGTTAAAAATATACTTATCTGCCCTTGCATTTGTTTTTTTGGGTGAGGCATTTGGCCAAACTTATAATGGAACAATTGAGGGGCGAATCTTTAATAGTAAAAATAATGAGCCTGTACCTTTCGCCAATGTAGTTATTTTTCAAACTAATATTGGGTCAGCTTCCAATTTCGATGGTGAATTTAAATTTACGGGTGTAAAACCTGGCTTTGTTAAAATACAAGTTTCTGCTGTAGGTTTCCAAACCTATATTTCACCTGAGCTAATGGTTTCAAATGCGAGAACTGTAAACATTGAAATCCCTTTAGTTGAAGCAAACATTCAGTTGGACGAAGTGGTTGTTAAACCATCCGCATTTAGAAAAACGGAGGAAAGTCCGGTTTCATTGAGAGTAATTGGTGTTCAGGAAATTGAAAAGATTCCGGGAGCAAATCGGGATATATCCAAAGTTATTCAATCATTTCCCGGGGTAGCATCAACTCCAGCTCAACGAAACGATGTTATTGTTCGGGGTGGTGGGCCAAGCGAGAATTCATTTTTTTTAGATGATGTAGAAATACCCAATATTAACCACTTTGCAACACAAGGTGCATCTGGTGGGCCGGTTGGTATTATAAATGTAGATTTTGTTCGCGAAGTAAATTTATATTCGGGAGCATTTCCTGCAAATAGAGGAGACGCGCTGAGTTCAGTAATTGAATTTAAACAGAAAGATGGAAACAGTGAAAAGCTGGAAGTTCAAGGAAGCTTGGGGTCATCAGAAGTGGCACTAACGTTTGATGGTCCATTGGGTGAAAAAACATCTTTCATTTTTTCTGCACGAAGATCGTATTTACAGCTTTTATTTTCTGTATTAGATCTGCCATTTTTACCTACTTTTAACGATGCTCAGTTTAAAGTAAAAACCCGTTTTAATAAAAAAAATGAATTAACATTGATCGGACTGGGAGCTTACGATGTTTCGGAATTAAATTTAAATGCCAATGAAACCGATTTGCAAAAATATATTCTGGGATTTTTACCGGTAAACGAGCAATGGGGATATACTGTTGGTGCTGTTTATAAACATTATAGGGAAAAAAGTTATGGAACCTGGGTATTAAGTAGAAGTTATCTAAATAACTACTCATACAAATATCAGGATAATAAAGAGGTAGATTCTCTGTTAACTTTTGACTATTTGTCTACTGAAGCGGAAAACAAATTCCGATACGAAAATACAACCAGAACCGACAATGGATTTAAATTCAATGTTGGGGCAGGATTAGAATACGCACAGTATTCGAATAATACATTTAGAAAAGATTTCGTTGGATTAAATCCTGTTATAACTGATTATGATGTTAACCTTGATTTATGGAAATGGTCAATATTTGGTCAGGTAAGCAAAGATTTTTATCAAAAGCGATTGGTACTCTCTTTAGGTCTCAGGTCCGATGCAAATAACTATTCATCCAGTATGTCAAATTTAGCAGATCAAATATCTCCAAGATTTTCTGCTTCGTATAAACTACTGCCTGATGTTTCAGTAAATTTTAATACGGGTCGTTACTATCAGTTGCCTGCATATACTACCTTAGGATTTAGTAATGGCACAGGTGAATTCTTAAATAAACAAAATGGAATAAAATATATTTCAGTTGATCATTTGGTGGCGGGATTTGAATATTTGCCAACACAACAATCGTTTTTATCTATCGAAGGATTTTATAAATACTATCGTGATTATCCTTTTTCTGTGAACGATTCCATTGCTTTAGCCAATAAAGGAGCAGATTTTGGAACATTCGGCGATGAACAGGTTTTGTCAATTGCAGAAGGTCGGTCATATGGAGTTGAGTTTCTTGCACGACATAAAGATTTATTGGGTTTCAATATGGTGTTATCATACACGTTGGTTCGTAGTGAGTTTAAAGAGTTTGATGATAACCTCAATTTCACTTCCGATTATATTGCCAGTTCATGGGATAATATTCATCTATTAAATATAACCGCAACACGTGATTTAAAACGTAATTGGCAATTTGGGTTTAAATGGAGGTTTGTAGGTGGAGCTCCATACACGCCAATCGACAAAAATAAAACAAGTATTATTGCTGCCTGGGATGCCAGAGGACAGGAGTATCTGGATTTTACACAATTTAATACTTTAAGGCTTGATCCTTTTCATCAGTTAGATATTCGCATCGATAAACAATACTATTATAAAAAATGGTCACTTATGCTCTATCTGGATATTCAGAATCTATATAACTTTAAGTCTGAAGAACGCGATATTTTTATCCCTCAAAAAGATGCTAATGGCAATAATATTGTTGATCCGCAGAATCCGGACAGGTATCTTATGCAAACTATAGCAAACGATGGTTCGGGAACTATATTACCAACCCTCGGTATCATTGTGCAATTTTAAAAATATAAACCATGAAATATTTACAAACATTTGTGATGCTCTTTTTTGCTGTTAATGTTTTAATGGCACAGGAGCGTGCTAAAGAAGAAATAGTGGAGTTCGAAACGAATACAAAAGGCAATGGGGTATCGTTTGAAATCGAATTTCAAAAGGGACCTGAGTTTTACTATCCGATAATGGCATTTTGGATTGAAGATGAGAATGGAAATTATATACAAACGTTATATGTTTCCCAATCTATTGCAAAAGGTGTTTTTAATTATGGTCAGGTAAAAGATAATCGTTGGATAAAAGATAGTAAGCGCCGTCCGGCTGCTTTGCCTTACTGGGCGCATAAACGGGGAATTAAGGCAAAGGATGGTTTGTATATTCCAACACCCGATACACCAATAGCTGATGCATACACAGGACCTACTCCGCAAGATAACTTTATATTAAAAACAAAAGCGGATGAGAAGTTACCAAAAAAGTTTAAGATTTTAATGGAAATTAATCAGTCCTGGGACTGGAACGAATACTGGACCAATGATAGGTTTCCTGATGATGAAGATTATAAAACATCTTCACAGCCAGCATTAGTTTATTCTGTTGATGTTGATTTGGATTCGAAAAAGCAAAGTTATGTACTTCAACTTATCGGACATAGCCACTATTCTGGTAAGGATGGAAAACTATATACTGATTTAAGTACAATTACAACAGCTAAAGAAATAGTTGATAAGATTCTGATAAATATAAAAAAGTAAGGCTCAAGTGCCTTACTTTTTTATTGAAAAGAATCCTAAACGATTAATCAAACTAATTCCAGGTAATAACTATTTCAGTTAAGTTATCACCTTTCGCAAGGGATTTTGTAATATTTGCTTTTACATTTTTACAATTCGTAAATTCAAGAGCCCGCTCACACCAGCCTGCTATTCTATGTTCAATAACTTCTTCCGGTTCCGGAAATTTGGTAATATGTAAGGTTAACCCCTTTTCATGACTGCTAACTACCGCTATATCCGATGGACTGTAATATGAAGTAAATACTCTTCCGGCTCGTTGCATAATATAATTCGGTGATGCAACGCGGACAAAGATCTTATAAACCCCCTTTAGTCCGGATTCTGCGCTATATCTGCCCGATTCTCTGGCTGCTTTCTCAACGTTATTATTATAGAACATTTTTGCCAGTGCTTTGGTTGGTTCCACAGCACCATCTTTCATTGGATACCAATTATTAGCAAAAACTCCACCATTCATTAATTTTTGCGATGATTCTGGTAATAATTGAACCCAATCATTAAATTGTGTGCGATATCTGTTTTCAACATATTCTTTTATCGACTTTACAGCAGTACCTTTTACTTCCATTTGGCGCGATTTACGGGTTAATAAAATTTCTCATGAAATTACAATTTCTTTTGTAACCAGTCAATAGTTTTTTACGAGTAGCCAAATTTTGTTGATAAAAGAAAAAGAGGATAATTTTTATCCTCTTTTTGCAATATAATGTTCTTGCACTTTTGTTATATTTCTTTAATCAGATAAAGATATACCGGAAAGTGATCACTGTAACCATTTTTATACACTCCGCCAGCATGCGTTCTTAAAGGATACCCTCTGTATCGACCTTCTTGTTGTGTTAAAAAATCTTTGTTAAAAATTAACGTTTTATAAAACTTAAAAGTAGATCTGTCTTCACCAAGCAGTGGGTATGAAACAATCATCTGATCAAAAAGATTCCAATTATCTCTGTATGCCAGGGTACCAATACCTTTTTTGAATAATGGATAAGTGGTATTAAACAAGTCACCTTCTTTAGTAGTTCTTTCGTCTCTTTTTGCATTTAAATGTTTTAGCAAACTTTCATTATTTGGATCATCATTTAAATCGCCCATAATAATAATCTTGGCATTCGGATCTTCATTCATAATCGAATCGGCCAAAGATCTGCATAAATCGGCAGCCGCATTTCGTAATGGTCTGCTTTTTTTCTCTCCACCATATCTCGATGGCCAATGGTTAACAATAAAGTGAATTTTTTCTCCATCTAGTAATCCCGAAACAACTAACTGATCTCGTGTAAAAAAATCTTCTTTATCCTCAACAGTTAACTTTGCTGCAAGTGAGTTAGTTACTGTGAAAATTGATTCCTGATATAATAACGCCACATCAATTCCTCTCCGGTCAGGCGATTCGTAATGTACTATTTTGTAATTATAAGGCTTAAGTGCCGGCATCTTAACCAGGTCTTCCAAAACGCTTCTGTTCTCTATTTCTGAAACTCCAATTACAGCAGGTGCTGTTTTGGTAAGATCTGCACCTATTTGTGAAATAACTTTTGCCATATTTTCCTGCTTGGAATAATACTTTTTTGTATTCCAATCTTTATTTCCTTCAGGAGTATATTCAAAGTCATGTTTATCGGGAGTGTCTAAAGTGTCAAATAAATTTTCTAAATTATAAAATGCGATTGTTGCTACTTTGTATTGTTTCTCCTGAGCACTTAAATGCGAAATGTGTAATAAAAAAGAAAAAAACACTAAAATAGCTACCCTGGTTGTAAAAATATTCTGTTTCATAGTATTGATTTATAAATTGTTGGTAATTGTATGAAAAATTTTCGGAAGTTAAAAACTTAGTGTGTATTTTTACGTCCCTTCAAATAAAATTTGTTACAAATTTTCTTTGGAGATTGATAATCTTTTATGAATCGAATTATTAACTAACCTTTACAAATAAAACATGAGACATCTTACACTATTATTTGTTCTCACTTTGTTTTCGTTTTTTACTTTATGGGCTCAAACAGGGTCTATTGAGGGTAAAATTGTCGACAGTGAAAGTGCAAAACCTATTGAGGGAGTTTATGTCCGGGTAGATGGGGTTGCTGTTGAAGCGTACTCAAATAATGAAGGAGAATATGTTTTAAATGAAGTGCCTGTAGGAACAGGTAAACTGATTTTTACAAGTAAAAATTATGAACAGAAAATTCTTGAGTTTAAGCTAAGTGCAGGAGAAACCCTTCAGTTAGGTACTACTGAAATTGTTACTACACGTGGGCGTGACTATATGAACGAAGAACTGCCAATGGTAACACTCGAAGAATCTGATCTTGACGACGATGAAACACAGCCGGTTAGCGGTTTGCTGCACTCTTCCGATGATGTTTTTTCTGAGATTACGGCGTATACTTTTGGTGCAGTAAGATATCGTGCACGAGGATACGATTCAGAAAATACTGCAATCTATTTTAATGGTATTGAAATGAACGATATCGAAACCGGTAGGCCTAACTATGGTAACTGGGGTGGAATTAATGATGTATTACGAAATAAGGAAATTTTCTTTGGCCAGGAGAACAATGATTTAACCCTTTCGTTTTTAGGAGGTGGAGCTAACATCTTAACGAAAGCATCCGCTTATCGACCAGGTGTTAAGGTTTCATACATGAATCGATTGGCTAATTACAAGAATCGTGTAATGGCAACTGCTTCAACCGGATTAATGGATAATGGCTGGGCCTTTACCGTTTCCGGATCGCATCGCTGGGCCGAGGAAGGATATGTTGAAGGTACAGATTACGATGCATGGGCTTATTTCTTCGCTGCTGAAAAAAGAATTGGTGCACATACACTGAATTTAACAGCTTTTGCTACACCAAATAAGCGAGGAAAATTAATTGGTTCTACTCAGGAAGCATATGATTTGGCCGGATCAAATTATTATAACGCAAACTGGGGATATCAAGCTGGCGAAGTAAGAAATGCCAGAGTGGCCGATGATTTCAAGCCTTATATCATGTTAAACTATGAGTGGGATATCAATAGTAAAATGGATCTGGCAACAACAGTGTCTTACTCATTTGGTAGAGACGGAAACACAGCTCTAAACTGGGGTGATGCTCCTGATCCAAGACCGAATTATTACAGAAATTTACCATACTATAATAGAGATGATCCATTCTATGACGGTTGGAATCAACAGCAGGTAGACTGGGATGGATTGTATTTCGCTAATAGCGATGAATATTTTGTTGTTGAAGACGTTGACGGTATTGACGGAAATGATATCGGAGGCATACGTTCTAAGTATATGGTTGAGAATAGGAGAATTGATCATAATCAGATTTCTGCCAATGTAAAATTAAACTATGAGCTAACTAAAGATCTTAATTTAATGGCAGATGTAAACTATACCAATTACGTAGGTCGTCATTATAAAGAAGTATCAGATCTTTTGGGCGGTGAGTACTGGCTTGATATTGATAAGTTTGCCGAAGGAGATGTTAACCAATCTGAAGGCGAACAGCAATTTCCTGATTATGTACAAATTGATTTAAATAACCCGAACCGATTAGCAAAAGAAGGAGATGTTTTTGGTTACGATTATGATGCAAACATCCAGAAAATTAGTGGATTTGTTAAAGGTGATTATACCCTTGGAAACCTCGATTTGTATTTAGGTTTAGGCTTGGTAAATACTTCATTTTATCGAACCGGAAATATGCAAGTAGGTAAATATCCTGATCAATCATTTGGTGATTCCGAAAAGCAAACGTTCTTAAATTATAATGCTACCGGAGGTTTAACGTATAAAATTACAGGTCGACATATTGTATATGCTAATGCTGCATATTTAACAAGAGCACCTTATTTCGAAGATGCATATGTTTCGCCTCGTACAAGAGATCATGTGGTGGATGGATTAACAGACGAAACCATTATGAGTTTTGATGTGAACTATATGATGCGACTTCCTCGTATAACCGGAAGATTCTCTGCTTTTTACACTACATTCCAGGATCAAATCGACGTAATGAGCTTTTATCATGATGACTATAAAAGTTTTGTAAACTATGCAATGACCGGTATTGATAAAAAGCATTTCGGTATTGAACTTGGATTGGAAGGAGAAATTACTTCAACCATTACAGCAACTGGTGCAGTTTCGTTGGGTCAGTATACCTGGGATTCTCGTCCTAAGGTAAGTATTACTCGCGATAACGATTCAGAATCGTTGGCTACCAACGAAGTAGTTTATGTAAAGGACTATCGTGTTGATGGAACTCCACAAACTGCATTAAATTTTGGATTAGAGTACAGAGCTCCTAAATACTGGTTTGTAGCGGGTGATATTAACTATTTCGATAATACGTACCTGAGCTTTAATCCGGCACGAAGAACTACACAAGCCGTGCAGGGACTGGATTTAGATTCCGATCTTGCTGATCAGATTTTAAGTCAGGAAAGATTACCTAGTTCCTACACTGTTAATTTAAAAGCAGGAAAATCGTGGAGATTTGACCGGTATTATGTGAGCCTTTTCGCTGTAGTAAATAATGTGTTAGATAACCAGGAAATTATTACCGGAGGTTATGAGCAGCTGCGTTTCGATTATGAAAATAAAGATGTAAACAAGTATCCTGCAAACTATTTCTATATGTATGGCAGAACATACATGTTAATATTAACCTTAGCTTTAGATTAAAAAAAATAAAAAATATAGATCATGAAAAAGATGAAACAATATTCAAAAATAATGACAGTAATAATTGCTTTGGCAATTGTTCTGTTTGCATGTGTTGACGACGATTTCGATACACCTCCCATTCGACAAATACCAACAGGTGATGTTATAACTATTGAAAATATAAAGACCTTGTTTAATGAAGAGGCAGAATTTTTAAATACAGGTACTGAAGATGCATATTTATTCGATTACGATGCATCCATTTATGGAACGGTAACCATGGATAACGAAACCGATAACAGTTATCGTACGTTTTACATCCAGGATAATACAGGTGCTATAGCAGTGTATCAGGATGTTTCTGGTGGCATTTATATTGGTGATTCAGTACGAATATATTTGAGAGATCTTGTTGTTATGCAATATTCAGGTTTATTTCAGTTAAATTCTAAAATAGGCGATGGGGTAAATGTGGATTCAAATATTGTTAAAATGGGATTTAATGTTGAAAGAAATCCTGAAGCTGCAACTATCGATCAAATTTTAAGTAATAAGGAATATTACCAGGGCAGATTGGTTAAAATTTCTGATGTTCAATTTGTTGATACAGATACATCCAAAACTTTTGCAAATCCAGACGATCTGGAAACTGAAAATAGATTATTACAAGATAATTTAGATAATCAAATTTTTGTAAGAACCAGCGGATACGCAAATTTTGCAGGTGCAAATGTCCCAGACGGAAGTGGTTCTATAATTGCTATTGTTGGTCAGTATAACAGCGATATGCAGTTATATATCCGAAAACTTGGCGAAGTTGAAATGGATAATGCAAGATTCGATGTTGGAGGCGGAGGAGGAACCGGCGAGGGCACAGGTACGTTCGACGATCCGTATAATGTTGCCAATGCAATTAGTAATTCTACTGATACCGAGGTTTGGGTTGAAGGTTATTTGGTTGGTGTATACGAAACGGTTGATGCATCAGGCAATACATTGTCAGATTTTACACCTTCGTTCACCTCTCCTTTCTATACAAGTTCTAATGTGATTATTGCAGATTCAGACTCTGAAACAGATATCTCAAATTGCATAGTAATTCAAGTCCCTTCCGGAGATATTAGAACAGCTGTTAATATGGTTGATAATCCTGGTAACTTAGGTAAGATAATAAAATTCAAAGGAGATAGATTAACATATTTCGGTGAAGACGGATTAAAAAATGTGAATGGTTATTGGTTAGATGGAGATGGTATAAATCCTGAAGATCCTGTAGATGTTGTTGTAATTGGAACCTCAACAGTGGTAAGTTCTCTTAATGAGGATTTCTCCGGAGTAACAGCAGATCAGGATTTTGAAGGTACAGGTTGGTTAAATGCTAACGTTCAGGGAGAAAGATACTGGCAAGGTAAGGAATTCGACTCTAATAAATATATACAGGCAACTGCTTATAATGCTACTGCCGATAATATCGAATCATGGGTAGTAACTCCGGGTGTTGATTTAAGTACACCTAAAAAACTTTCATTTGATACAAATACCGGATATTATAAGCATGCTGGTTTAACTGTTTATGTTTCTACAGACTTTGATGGTAACAACAGTAATTTGTTTTCTGCAACCTGGACCGATATTACATCATCGGCAACAATCGCAGAAGGGCCAAGCGATAGTTATGGTACATGGGTTAATTCCGGAGATATTGATTTATCAGCATATTCCGGAACAATCTACGTTATGTTCAAATATACTGGTGACAATTCATCAAATACAACAACATTCCAATTAGATAATGTTAAAGTAATAGATTTGTAAGAAAGTAAAGCTTATATATTTTATTAGACCTGTCAGATTTCTATAATCTGACAGGTCTTTTTACTTAAAAAAGTAAGATCAAAATTAGACCTCCGATGTTTTTAAAACGTCGGAGGTTTTTTAGTAAACGGACATTCTTGTCTGTTATCGTAATAACCAATATGATTTTTTAAAATCCTGTTTAAAATTTTTCACAAGTCTTTTCCTTTCAAATAATTGAAAGTCAACATAAGATGTCCAAAAACCTTTGTGGAACTTTGTGCTTCCTTAGGGTAACTTTGTGGTATAATTTTGACATATTGTTACACGAAGATGACTCAAATTTCACTAAGTAAAAAGTAAGTAATTTCATCTCTTTTTAATGCTTCTTGAACACACTCTTTTTAATTCAGCGGATATAACTACTTACTGTAATCGTTCATTCAATTTTTTTATTAAAATCTATTTTTAACTGAACGGCAATGTCAGGAAATTTTTCTTCGGTGTAAAGGCTGCTTAATGAAATTCCAAGCAAACGAACAGGTCTGTTAATTTCTTTCTGAGTTAATAATTCATCAATAATTTTATCAATTTCTGTTTTTTTTGCTAACCAATCGAAAACTGTTTTAGATCGAGTTTGGATAGAAAAATCGTCATATTTTATTTTAAGTGTAATGGTTTTTCCTTTTACATTGTTTCGTTCTATTCTTCGCTCTAATTCTTCAGATATCGAATTTAGTTTCACTTTTATCTCTTTCAAATTACGCAAATTGTTGGAAAAAGTGCGTTCTGCCGCAATCGATTTTCTTATTCTATTGGGTTTTACTTCGCTATATTGTATTCCGCGTACAATTTCGTAAAAATGACTTCCTGCTTTCCCAAAATTCCGGGTTAAAAAATCAAGAGTTTGGTTTTTTAAATCTTTACCATTATATATTCCTAAACCAATCATTTTTTTGGCTGTTACTTTTCCAATACCAAAAAACTTTTCGATAGGTAATTCCTCCAGAAAAGGAATTACATCTTCAGGCAAAATCGTTTTTTGTCCGTTTGGCTTGTTAATGTCCGAGGCAATTTTAGCGGTAAACTTATTTATTGATATTCCTGCTGAAGCTTTTAAGCCAACTTCATTTAAAATTCGGATTCTAATTTCTTTAGCTAATCGAGTAGCTGAACTGATATTCTTTTTGTTTTCAGTTACATCTAAATACGCTTCATCAAGCGATAACGGTTCAACTAAATCGGTATATTCAAAAAATATCTCACGAATCCGATAAGATAACTCTTTATATCTTTCGAATCGGGGTTTAACGAAAATTAAATCAGGACATAGTCGTTTTGCAATAATTCCGGACATGGCAGATTTCACCCCGAATTTGCGAGCTTCGTAACTGGCTGCAGCAACAACCCCGCGCTCTGATCCTCCGCCAACTGCAACTGGTTTATTTCTTAATTCGGGATTATCCATCTGTTCAACCGACGCATAAAAAGCATCCATGTCAATATGAATAATCTTTTTTATGGGAAGGTCGGTCATAGATTATTATTTGCTCCTTAGAATGTTAGTTAAATCCTCAGGAGTATCTATTCCAACAGAATCAAAATTAGTTTTGGCAACTTTAATTTGATAACCATTTTCTATCCACCGCATTTGCTCAAGCGATTCGGCCAATTCCAGGGGAGTTTGTTCTAATAGTGTAAGTCTAAGCAAAGTTTCTGTTTTGTAGGCATACATTCCAATGTGCCTGTAAAACGTGTGTTTTAAATGCCATTGTTTTTTTTCAATGTTTCTTAAGTAAGGTATGGCCGACCGGCTAAAACAAATCGCGTTCATATCTTTATCCAACATTACTTTAGGTTTGTTGGGATCAAAAATATCCTCATTCTTGTCAATTGCTTTAACCAAAGTTCCTATTTCGGTACCCTGTTCATTAAAACACGATTTGATCTCCTCAATTTGTTCAGGCTGAATAAAAGGTTCATCACCTTGTATATTAATAACAATATCAAATTGTTGGTTTGTATCTTTTTGAATTATTTGCACTGCTTCAGCAAGCCGGTCCGTTCCGCTTTTATGGCTTTCTGATGTAATCACAACATCACCTCCAAAACGTTTTACTTCATTGACAATTCGATCATCGTCGGTAGCTACATAAACTGTTTTCAATGATTTTTTTGCCTGTTCATAAACACGTTCAATCATCGATTTACCATTAATATCAACCAACGGTTTACCGGGAAAACGAGTCGAAGCATATCGTGCAGGAATAATCCCTATAAGTTTCATAGTAGTAAATTTAGTCATATGCAAAAATACAATTAATCAGTACAATTTGAAACTTGAAATCTGAAACCTGGAATCTGAAATATTACTTCTGCCTTAATGACAGTAAAATTTTCTTAAATCTTGTTAAAAACAACGAGATAACCAATATAAAATTGTAATTTTGTCATGGCAACAAAATAAACTGAATTAAATGGATATTCAGAAAATAAAACAACGATTTGGAATAATTGGAAATTCACACGGATTAAACCGTGCCATTGATGTGGCAGCGCAGGTTGCACCAACTGATCTTTCGGTTTTAATAACAGGTGAAAGTGGTACAGGAAAAGAAGCTTTTCCTCAAATAATTCATCATTTCAGTGCACGCAAACATGGTAAATATATTCCGGTAAACTGCGGGGCTATTCCTGATGGAACAATAGATTCAGAATTATTCGGACACGAAAAGGGATCATTTACCGGAGCCCACGATAGTCGTCAGGGATATTTTGAGGTAGCCAATGAAGGAACCATTTTTCTGGATGAAGTAGCCGAATTACCATTGGCAACTCAGGTTCGCTTGTTAAGAGTTCTTGAATCTGGAGAGTTTTTAAGGGTAGGTTCTTCCAAGGTTCAGAAAACAGATGTGCGGTTAATAGCTGCAACAAATGTTGATTTGGTAAAAGCAATAGAAGAAGGTAAATTCAGAGAAGATCTTTACTATAGATTAAATACGGTACCTATTATCATTCCACCTTTAAAGGAGCGAGGTAGCGACATTTATTTACTATTTAGAAAGTTTGCTACCGATTTTGCTGAACGGTATCGTATGCCACCAATAAGTTTAGACGAGGAAGCGCGTAGAATACTCGATAATTATGAGTGGCCGGGTAACGTACGTCAGCTAAAAAATATAACAGAGCAGCTATCGGTTATTGAAGAGCAAAGGATAGTAACAGCTGAGGTGTTACAAAAATATTTACCCGATTATTATCCAAATAAATTACCGGCGCTTTACAGGAACGATATGGTAGATGAGAAAACATTTGCCTCTGAGCGGGAAATCTTGTATAAAATATTATTTGATATGAAATCAGATTTAAACAATCTGAAAAAACTGGTGCATGGAATCATAGATAGTGGAGAACATGTGGGTGACTTGAAAAATGCCGAACAATTAATTAGAAATATAAATCAATCATCCTCATCTATTTTAAATACTCCAACTTCGGAGTCCAGGCCATCTGCTCAAATTAACCATCCGGTAGATGATTCTGATATAGAGGATACGGAAGAATTTGTTGAAGAATCATTATCATTGGAAGAAAAGGAGATTGAACTTATAAAAAAAGCATTAGATAAGCACAACGGTAAACGTAAGTATGCAGCACAAGATCTGGGTATTTCAGAACGAACATTATACCGTAAAATTAAAGAATACGATATTGATTAACAGATGAGAAGATTATTATTTATACTAGCGATATTTTTATTTGCAAGTCAGGCCTGCACAGTGAGTTATACACTGTCTGGAGCTTCTATAGCGCCTGAGGTAAAAACAGTCTCGGTTCAGCACTTTGTAAACAGGGCACCTTTAGGATTAGCTAATTTGGAACAGTACTTTACGGATGAGTTAAAAGATAAATTTAAGTCACAAACAAGCTTAACTGTAGTTAACGATGTAGGAGATCTGGACTTTGAGGGAGAAATCACCAGGTATTTTACTAAGCCAATGGCTATTACCGGCGATGAAACGGCAGCACAAAACCGTTTAACTATTGAAGTACGCGTTAAGTTCACAAACGAAGTGGAACCGGAATATAACTTTGATACAAAGTTTTCTCAATATGCCGATTATAGTAGCGATTTTGATTTATCGGCTGTTGAACAGGAGTTGGTTGAAGAAATTGTAGAAAAACTAATCGAAGATATTTTTAATAAGTCAGTGGTAAACTGGTAGGTATGATAAATAACGCAGATATATCAGTTTTGATTGAAAACCCGGGTATGTTAAAAAATGCTAACATTGAACAACTTTCGGAGTTAGTGGAATTCTATCCGTATTTTCAGACAGCTCACATTTTACTGTTAAAGGCTTTAAAAGATAATGGATCCGACGATTTTCAGCCTCAATTAGGGAAATCGTCAATATATATTTCTGATCGAGATTTATTGTTTAAATTTTTAAACCAGGAGTTTAAAATTGAAAATAAACAAGTCGAAGAAGTTACTGAAGTAGTAAACAAGGAAGATCAGAAAGAAGAAAAGAAGGATACAAATCAACTAAAAAATAAAAAAGTAAGACGAAAGATAGTTGATAGTGCTGAGGGAATGGGAGCAAATATATCTGAAACTATTTCCAGTCAAATCGTATTCTCTACCTTAAAGGATAAAGATAAACTGGAATATTCATCTGAAATTTATTTTATCGAAGAAGAAAGAGATGGTAAAAATCAAGTTGTAACTATTGATGCCAAACCAGATCATCTTAAAAAGTTGAAAAAAGACAAAGATATTTTGGATTTAGATGAGAATCAATCTGACACGGAACAATCAGTTGTTGATAATGAATCTGAAACGCAGGAGGCATTTGAATTAATAGACTCTGAGGAAGTTGAAAAAGATAGCATCGAAAAGAATAAACAGAGAAAGAGTGAGTATTTTAATATTAATAACTATGCTGATGAAGATGAATTAGAACTACAAGATGATCTTATAACCCGCTTTATCGAAAAAAACCCACGTATCGAAACAAAAGAAATCAAAGAGGAAGAAGCCATCGATATTTCCGAAGATAGTGTTAAAGAAGATTCAAATCTTTTATCCGAAACATTAATTAAAGTATATATTGAACAAGGCTTATTTGAAAAGGCGATAGAATCTTATAAGAAATTAAGTTTGAAATATCCAGAAAAAAGTGCTTACTTTGCGAGTCAAATTAAAATTTTAGAAGACAAATTAAATTAATAATAAATAAGATATGTATACATTAGTTTCTGTATTAATCATTATTGCGAGTATATTACTAATCTTAATCGTATTAGTTCAGAACTCGAAGGGAGGAGGATTAGCATCAAACTTTTCTTCATCAAACCAGGTTATGGGTGTAAGAAAAACAGCTGATTTTTTAGAAAAGGCAACATGGACATTAGCTATTAGCTTAGTAGTTTTAAGCATTGCGGCATCTATGACAATACCAAGAGGTACGATTGAAGAAAAATCAAAAATCGAACAGCAGGTAAATAATGCAGTTGATCCAACACAAATGCCTCAATTCCCAACTTCTGTTCCGGAAACAGAACAACCAGCCGAGGGTGGTGAAGAAAACTAAGAAATAAGGTTATACAAGATATAAAAGTGTCAGTCTGTCATAAAGGCTGACACTTTTTTTATACATTACCATTTGGCATAAATTATGTAAAAACCGTAAGCGTGCAATAAAAATAAGTTTAACAGTTAAATATTAGAAACAATGTCAGAATTTAAGTACAGACCTTTAAAAGATAGAGTTTTAGTTGAGCCGCATAAGGCTGAAGAGAAAACTGCTAGTGGAATTATCATTCCTGATTCAGCTCAGGAAAAACCTCAAAAAGGTACAGTTGTAGCCGTAGGCGAAGGAAAAAAAGATGAGCCTATGTCTTTGAAAGCGGGTGATGTAGTAATCTACGGAAAATATGGTGGAACTGAAATCCATATCGATGGAAAAGATTATTTAATCATGCGCGAAGATGACATTTTATTAGTTGAGTAATAGTAATTAAAAATTTAAAAAATAGAAAAACATGGCAGCTAGAGAATTAAAATTTGATATTGATGCTAGAGATCAGTTAAAAAAAGGTATTGATCAGTTAGCAAGTGCTGTAAAAGTTACTTTAGGTCCTAAAGGACGTAACGTAGTGATTGAGAAAAAATTTGGAGCACCTCAAGTAACAAAAGATGGTGTTACCGTAGCTAAAGAAATTGAATTAGAAGATAAATTTGAGAACTTAGGTGCTCAAATGGTAAAAGAAGTTGCTTCTAAAACAAACGATGATGCAGGAGATGGAACAACTACTGCTACTGTATTAGCTCAATCTATAATTAATGTAGGTATTAAGAACGTAACTGCTGGTGCAAACCCAATGGATTTAAAACGTGGTATCGATAAAGCAGTTGCAAAAGTTACTGAAAGTATCAAAAAACAATCTCACGATGTAGGAGAGTCTAACGATAAAATTGAGCAGGTAGCTACCATTTCAGCAAATAACGATTCTGCTATTGGTAAATTAATTGCTGATGCAATGAAAGCAGCTGGTAGAGAAGGTGTTATTACAGTTGAAGAAGCAAAAGGAACAGAAGATGAGTTAAAAACTGTTGAAGGTATGCAGTTCGATCGTGGATATATTTCTCCATATTTCGTAACAGATACCGATAAGATGGAAGCTGTAATGGAACATCCATACATCTTATTAACTGACAAGAAAATTTCTACCATGAAAGATCTTATGCCAATTCTTGAATCAGCAGTTCAGAATGGTAAAGGTTTAATGATCATCGCTGAAGATATTGAAGGTGAAGCGTTAGCTACATTGGTAGTAAATAAAATCCGTGGTTCATTAAAAGTTGCTGCAGTTAAAGCTCCTGGTTTTGGCGACAGAAGAAAAGAGATGTTAGAAGATATCGCAGTTCTTACTGGTGGTACTGTTATAACTGAAGAGAAAGGTTTAACATTAGAAGGTGCTTCTTTAGATATGCTAGGAACTTGCGAAAAAATCACAATTGATAAGGAAAATACTACGATTGTTAATGGTGATGGAGCAAAAGAAAACATCGAAGCAAGAGTTAAGCAAATAAAATCTCAAATTGAAGCTTCAACTTCTGATTATGATAAAGAAAAACTTCAGGAACGTTTGGCTAAATTAGCTGGTGGTGTTGCCGTTATTTATGTAGGTGCTGCCAGTGAGGTTGAGCTAAAAGAAAAGAAAGACCGTGTGGATGATGCATTAAGTGCAACGCGCGCTGCTGTTGAAGAAGGAATTATTCCTGGTGGTGGAGTAGCTTACATTAGAGCTATTGCCGAATTGGAAGGTATGAAAGGCGATAATGAAGACGAAACTACTGGTATTCAGATTATCAAGAGAGCAATTGAAGAGCCATTGCGTCAGATTGTAGAGAATGCTGGTATTGAGGGATCTGTAATCGTTCAGAAAGTAAAAGAAGGAAAAGACGATTATGGTTACAATGCTCGTACAAACCAGTTCGAGAACTTATACGAATCAGGAGTTATTGATCCTACAAAAGTTGCTCGTATAGCTATCGAAAATGCAGCATCTATTGCAGGTATGTTCTTAACTACCGAATGTGTAATTGTTGAGGAAGAAGAAGAAATGCCTCCAATGCCAGCCGGTGGAATGGGTGGCGGAATGCCAGGTATGATGTAAAATCAATCATCCTTGCTTGCCGGAGTTTTAACAAAGGCAAGGACCCCAAATATATTTTCAGCCCTTTGTTGCCTCGTGCACAAAGGGCTTTTATCTTGATAGAGTCATGATTTGAGAATTTAAGGAATAATAGTTAAATTAAATTGTTAGTTATACAAAGAATTCAGATTACTTTCGGAAACTCTGTGTCTTCTTCGTGAAACTTTGTGTCACAATGGTTTGTAATTGTTCCAAGAAGGAACATAAAGGTTTCACAAAGTTACACAAAGACTTTTTGAATAGCTCTTTCAAAGATGTGAACAACATTGATGCTATTAAATGAATTTCAATTCAATATCTAATATTAAAATATTTATTACTAATTTTGATACAGAAACATACAATATTCAAAACTTTGGTATGTTTTTAGAGGTAGAATTGAAAACTAACTTAAGATGAAAAAACAAATATCCCTTTTAATAATTGTTGTGCTTTTTATAAACCTACAAGCTATGGCTGGTTGGGTTATAACACAACAAAGTTACGATTCTGATGAAGGTGTTGAAACTGCTTTGGTTGAAACGATCTATTTACAGGATAATATAATGAAAGTGGTTCAACCCGAAATGGTAACCATGTTCAATTTAAATAATGAAACAATTACCATTATGAGTCCGGTTAAAAAGGTTTACTGGACAGGCAAAGTAGCAGATTATAAGAAAGAGATCAAAGATGCTATGCGCTCTGCAATGGAAGAGCAACTTAAAAATGCACCAGAAGAACAGAAGGAGATGATTCGTAAAATGTATAAGGGCATGATGGAAAGTATTGACAATCCATCGAAATTCGCTGGCGAGGAACCCGAAGAGTATGAACTGGAAATAGAACAGAAAGGAGATAAAGATCGTGTTGCCGGAAAATTAGCGCATAAATATGCTATAAAAGTAAACGGTTCGGTAAAAGAAGAAGCCTGGTTGTCGGAATCGGATAAACCACACGAAGAATTTGATATTGGTAAGTTTTATGATCTTTTTGGTGATTTTACCAGTCAGGCAAATTCAAGTGCTTTCTATCAAACCGATGAAAAATATATAGAATTTTCAAAAAAAGGATTTCCTTTAAAATCAATAAGTTATTTTGGAGGTTACGAATCCATAAGCGAAGTTACCAACCTTGAAAAAGAAAACCTTGATCCTACAGTATTTAAAGCCCCAGCTGATTACCAGAAAGTTAGCCTGTTGGAAATAGGATTAGATGAACAAGAATAAATGATTCCACAATAAAATATTTTCTATAGTCATTCCCGCGTAACCTGCCTGTCGGCAGACAGGGCGGGAATCTTTTTTGTATTATTTTAGATAAAAACGTACATCAAAAAATAGAATTTGGATTTCTAAAAAATTTGTATTTATCTTTGTTGCATCATTTCAAACATCCTTCACAAAGGGCGTTTGATTTATAAAGAAGAGGGGAGAGATTAGGCTCTGTGAACCTCTGGCAACCAGTTCAAAAGAACGTTGGTGCCAATACCTAACCCGATTAAGGGAAATTATAAACTAAACGCAAAAAATCATGAAAAGAGAATTTTTTTGTCAACGTTGTTCCGTATTGGGTTTTGTTATTGCTAACCATTTTTGGTTTAACAATTTTACAATGCCATTATTGCCTATGTGCATGCGCTAGTCGGAGAGTGGATTAATGTCTTTCCGAATAGTTTTCGACACATTGTGTATTCTTAGTGTAAACTTCGTGTTCTTAGTGCCTTAGTGGTAAAAATGAATAGCCACAAAGTCTCAAAGACACAAAGAAAGCTCTAAGATTTAGAGAATAGATTACATAGGTGAATAAAAATTGTAAAAATGAAAAACTTAAAATACGAAACATTACAAATTCATGCCGGACAAGAACCAGATCCGTTAACAGGAGCCCGAGCGGTTCCAATTTATCAAACTACATCTTATAATTTTAGGAATTCAAAGCACGGTGCAGATCTATTTGCATTAAAGGAATTCGGAAATATTTATACCCGAATTCAAAATCCAACGACAGATGTGCTGGAAAAAAGAATTGCGGAGTTGGAAGGAGGTAAAGCTTCTTTAGTTGTAGCTTCTGGCCATGCGGCGCAATTCATAGCTTTAAACAATATTTTAAAGCAAGGCGATAATTTTGTGTCATCACCCTATTTGTATGGAGGTTCACACATTCAGTTCAAGGTTTCATTCAAGAATTTAGGAATTGATGTGCGTTTTGCTAAATCTGATAAGGTAGAAGATTTTGAACCTTTAATTGATGAAGATACAAGAGCAATTTATTTAGAAACAATAGGGAATCCAGGATTTTCTGTTCCTGATTTTGAAGCTTTTTCCAATCTGGCTAAGCACTATGATATTCCATTAATTGTTGATAATACGTTTGGTGCTTGCGGTTATTTATGTAAACCTATAGATTACGGTGCTAATATTGTAGTTGAATCGGCAACAAAATGGATTGGAGGCCATGGTACAAGTATGGGCGGCGTAATTGTAGATGCTGGAAATTATAATTGGGGGAATGGAAAATTTCCACAGTTCTCTGAACCTTCTGAAGGATATCACGGATTAGTTTATTCTGAAACATTTCACGAGTTGGCATTTATTATTCGAGCCAGGGTAGAAGGCTTACGTGATTTTGGTCCTGCTATTAGCCCGTTTAACTCATTTTTATTAATACAAGGGTTAGAGACACTTTCACTACGCGTCCAAAAGCATGTCGATAATGCTTTGCTTTTAGCTGATTGGTTGCAAAGAAATCCAAATGTTATAAAGGTAAGTTATCCCGGATTACATAAAGATCAAAATCATAAAAATGCATCAAAATATTTAAAACATGGATATGGCGGTGTATTATCATTTGAGATTAAAGGAGGTCTTGAAAAAGCCACAAAACTTGTTGATAATCTAAAATTAGTTAGCCATTTGGCTAATGTTGGCGATGCTAAAACTCTAATTATTTTGCCTGCTGCAACTACGCATCAGCAACTAACCCCCGACGAGCAATTAAAAGCCGGAGTAACTCCCGGCTTATTGCGAGTCTCAGTGGGTTTGGAACATATCGATGATATTATCAGCGATTTTGAGCAGGCTTTTGAATTTATTAATCAAGTAAAAACTGAAAAACATGAATATTCCTTGCCTATGGCCACTTAATTTTAAAATAATTAAGAATGCTTTGTGAAACTTTGTGCTTCTTAGTGTTCTTAGTGGTTAATAAAAATGCTAAGTTTTTGCCACATCCAGGTAATTATCGGGACTCAAAGGAATTCACAAAGATCACGAAATAATAAATTAAAAAAAAAGTAAAAAAATGAATAGAAAAATTTAACTATAAGCAGGATGCCGAGTCTAAAATAGGGTTTGTACGAAGTTAATTATCCTCTAAAGAATGATCTAAAATCATTCATTAGAAAACGAAGTGTAAGCTAATGAATAAGATTTAAGACATCCCGACTTAGAAAATCTTTAATTTTAAGAATTAAAATTTTAGATTTTATTCGTCGATTCGGCAAGAATTAAATGATTGACGAATTTGGATTAAAAATTCTATTATATTTCGGCATCCGCTTAATAAAAACTATTATGACAGAACATCAATTTCAACACAAAGGAGAATTTAAGCTTGAAAACGGGCAATCATTGCACAATATTCAAATTGCGTATCATACTGCTGGCGAATTAAATGCAGCAAAAGATAATGTGATTTGGGTTTGTCATGCTATGACTGCTAATTCTGATGTTGCTGACTGGTGGCCAAATATGGTTGGAGATGGATTGTTATTTGATACAAGTAAATATTTTATTATTTGTGCAAACTATTTGGGTTCATGTTATGGTACTGCTGGACCCTTATCAATAAATCCAAAAACCAAGCAGAAATATTATCACGATTTTCCATTAATTACCATTAGGGATATGGTGAATGCACATGAACTTTTGCGTCAGCAGTTGGGTATTCCTAAAATATTTATGGTAACTGGGGGATCTATTGGCAGCTTTCAGGCATTGGAATATAGTATTATGTATCCTTCTTTGATTGATAATTTGGTTTTTATTGTAAGCGGAGCTTTTGCTTCTCCATGGAATATTGCTTTTAACGAATCGCAGCGGTTGGCAATTCACGCTGATTCTAGTTTTAAAAACAAGCACGATTCGGCTGGGTTACAAGGATTAAAAGCTGCACGATCAATTGCTTTGCTAAGTTATCGTAATGCAGCAACCTATAATAAAACACAGCACGACCCGGAAGAAAAACTGGGCGATTTTAAAGCTATTTCATATCAGCAATATCAGGGAGACAAGCTAATAAAAAGATTTAATGCCTATTCATATAATTCAATAACAAGATCTTTCGATTCGCATAATGTAGGTCGAGATCGTGGTGGAATTGAAAAAGCATTAGCAAAAATTCAAGCAAAATCTTTATTGATTGCAATATCTTCAGATATGTTGTTTTTCCCTGATGAAATCAAGGAAGTTCACAAACACATTCCAAATTCACAATACATAGAAATTGATTCGCTTTTTGGTCATGATGGTTTTTTAATTGAAACAGAACAGCTAACAGCTGTCATCAGAAATTTTTTAAAAAACCAGAACGCTGATAAAGTATAAATTAGATTAGTATTAATCAGTGATCCGTTGAAAACGGATCCGTTTTTTCTGCGTTCTATTAAAGCTAATTAGTAGAATGAATCAAAAAATAAATATTGGACTTTTCGGCTACGGGGTTGTAGGCGAAAGTCTTCATCATGTGCTTAAACACAGCAAAACAGTAGATGCTGGTGTTAGCAAAATCTGTGTAAAACAGAAAGATAAAAAGAGATCTTTAGCTCCAAACGAATTTACTTTTAACAAGGAGGATATTATCAACGATCGGGATATTAACCTGGTTGTAGAACTTATAGATGATGCTGATGAAGCATACGATATTGTAAAGCGTTGTTTGCAAAATAAAAAGAGTGTTGTATCGGGAAATAAAAAGATGCTCGCTCATCATCTGGAAGAATTAATTCAATTGCAGAAAGAAACCAATACATCCTTACTTTATGATGCTTCAGCTTGTGGAAGTATTCCAATTATCAGAAATATTGAAGAATATTATGATAATGATTTGTTAAAATCAGTAACTGGAATTTTAAATGGATCTTCAAATTATATCCTGTCTAAAATTTTTAATGAAGGATTGGATTATCAAACAGCCTTAAAGCAGGCGCAAGATTTAGGATTTGCTGAGAGTAACCCAAGCTTAGACGTTGATGGATTTGACTCTTTATATAAATTAATCATTATTGCCACGCATGCACTGGGAACATTTGTTCCACCCGATAAAGTTTTAAACTATGGCATATCGAATTTGCAAGAAGCAGATATTCAGTTTGCAAAGGAAAAAAACTATAAGATCAAACTAGTCGCTCAGTTAATAAAATTAGATGATGAAAGCTTTACCATGTTTGTAATTCCACGCCTGGTTCGACCCGGTAAGTATATTTATAATGTTGAAGATGAGTATAACGGAGTTGTTATTCAGGGTGAATATTACGATAAGCAATTTATGTTTGGTAAAGGAGCTGGTGGATATCCCACGGGATCAGCAGTTTTGTCGGATATTACTGCCCGATCGCACAATTATAAATACGAATACAAAAAACAGAAGTACTTTAAAAGATTAGAATATAGAACCGATCACGAAATCGAGATTTATTTACGATACAAGGATATTGTTGATTTCAGTTATTTCGAATTTGATAGTATTTCTGAGAAACATTCTGGATTAGAAAACAATTATGTGGTTGGTAAGATCAAATTATCGAACCTGCTAAAACTAAGAACTGTGTTGCCGAGGTTAGATGTCTTTTTAGCATATATTCGTAATTAATTTGACTTTGATATACAGTATTTTGTAAATTTATAAATCATCCGTATTATTTAGTGGAATTTTGTGACTTGGTGCCTTTGTGGCAAGAAAAAATAGCCACTAAGACACAAAAACACTAAGAATCACAAAAAGAAAAAGAATGAGTTTGCTAGAAAAATTAAAACAAGAACTAAAAGAACGAATCTTTGTGCTCGATGGTGCAATGGGCACAATGATTCAATCATATAAATTAACTGAAGAAGATTATCGTGGTCTACGATTCAAAGACATTAAAAAACCAATTAAAGGGAATCATGATATTCTTTCCATAACTCAACCTAAAGTAATATGTGAAATACATCAATGTTATCTGGAAGCCGGTGCCGATTTAATTGAAACGAATACTTTTAATGCTAATGCAATTTCTTTGTCCGACTTTGGCATGCAGGACTTAGTCTATGAATTAAATGTTGAGTCGGCAAAATTAGCTAAAAGAGCTATTGAAAAATTTGGTAGAAAAGATAGTCATCCCCATTATGTTGTAGGTTCAATGGGTCCAACGAACAGGACTGCTTCTTTATCACCAGATGTGAATCGCCCGGGATTTCGAAACATAACTTTCGATGAACTGAAAGATGCGTATTCAACACAAGCTAAAGGATTGTTGGATGGCGGAGCAGATATTCTAATGGTTGAGACCATTTTTGATACTTTAAATGCAAAGGCTGCATTGTTTGCAATTAACGAAATTGCGGAAAGCAGAGAAATTGTAGTGCCAATCATGGTTTCCGGGACGGTTGATAAAAGTGGTAGGCTGCTTTCAGGTCAGGTAATTGATGCTTTTTATAATTCTGTGTCGCATGTTGAGTTGTTAAGCATTGGTTTAAACTGTGCTTTCGGAGCAAAACGCTTACGGCCATTTATTAAAGAGTTATCAGCCAAATCGAAGTTTAATGTAAGTGTTCATCCAAATGCGGGCTTGCCCGATTTGTTTGGTAACTACACCCAGAAAGCCAAGGAAATGGCCGAGCTGATTGACGAATTCCTGCAGAATGGTTTTGTCAATATTGTGGGCGGATGTTGTGGTACAACTTGTGAGCACATCCGGCAAATTGCCAAAGTAGCAGCTAAATATGAACCAAGAAAATTGCCTGAAATTCCTTGCAGAACCCAATTGTCGGGGTTGGAGTTGGTAGCTGTTTGCGAAGGACGGAATTTTGTGAATATTGGGGAACGTACTAATGTTTCAGGTTCAAAGAAATTTGCCCAGTTAATTCGAGATGAAAACTATGATGCTGCCTTAAAAGTGGCCCGACATCAGGTTATAAATGGAGCACAGATTATTGATGTTTCCATGGATGATGCAATGATAGATGCTGAAAAGGTGCTACCGGAATTTTTGCAACTTATTGCATCAGAACCTGATATTGCCAAAGTACCTGTGATGATCGATTCATCAAAATGGGCAGTTATTGAAGCCGGCTTAAAATGTGTACAAGGAAAATCAATCGTAAATTCTATAAGCTTAAAAGAAGGAGAAGAAGACTTTCTTGAAAAAGCGAAAAAGATTCATGCGTATGGAGCTGCTGCTATTGTTATGTTATTTGATGAGAAGGGACAGGCAGATACTTTCGAGCGTAAAATTGAAATAGCCGAAAGATCTTACAAAATACTTACGGGAAAGGCGAATTTTCCAGCCGAGGATATTATTTTCGATTCGAACGTTTTAGCCATTGGTACCGGATTGCAGGAACACAACAATTATGCTGTCGATTTTATTAAAGCAGTAAAATGGATAAAAGAGAATCTTCCGTTGGTAAAAACAAGTGGTGGTATAAGTAATTTATCATTTGCTTTTCGCGGTAATAATAGGGTTCGGGAAGCTATTCATTCGGTGTTCTTGTATCATGCAATAAACGCAGGTTTAGATATGGGAATTGTAAATCCGGCAATGCTGGAAATTTATGACGATATCCCCAAAGATCTATTACAACTTACTGAAGATTTGGTCTTAAACAGAAGAGCTGATGCTACACAACGATTGCTTGCTTTTGCTGATCAAAATAGCTCTCAGGGAAAACAAGAAGAAAACTTTGATGAGTGGCGAAAAAGGCCTGTGCAGGAAAGGATAAACTATGCGCTTATAAAAGGCAATTTAGATTTTATTGAGCAGGATGTAGAAGAAATACGAAAGAATTTTGAGGCTACCTTGCAAGTGATTGAAGGTCCTTTAATGGAAGGAATGGGAATTGTAGGAGAACGATTTGGGTCTGGTAAAATGTTTTTGCCACAAGTAGTGAAAAGTGCGCGTGTAATGAAAAAAGCAGTAGCTTATTTACTGCCTTATATCGAAGAGGAGAAAAAACTTAGTGGTGATATTTCTTCAAAGGGTAAGATTCTAATTGCAACCGTAAAAGGCGATGTTCATGATATTGGTAAAAACATTGTTAGTGTAGTTCTTTCGTGCAATAATTATGAGATTATCGATTTGGGTGTAATGGTGCCAACTGAAAAAATTATTGAAACGGCAATTAATGAGAAAGTCGATATTATTGGATTAAGCGGATTAATTACCCCATCGCTCGATGAAATGATTCAGGTTGCGAAAGAATTGGAAAGAAATAGTCTGAAGATACCTTTACTAATTGGTGGTGCAACAACATCTAAAATTCATACGGCACTTAGAATTGCACCTGAATATTCTGCTCCGGTTGTTTATGTAAAAGATGCATCTAGAAGTGTAAATGTGGTTAATAATTTATTATCGGAGAGTTTAAAGAATAACTTCTTAAAAGAATTGAAAATAGATTATGATCAAGCAATTGATAGATATGAGAAAAACACATCTGGAGCAAAATATTTGAGTTTGGAAGAGGCTCGTAATAACAAGATAGCAATAGACTGGGAAAATTATGAGCCAAAACGACCTGCATTCTTGGGGAATAAATTATTAGAGAATTATCCGATTAAACAATTGATTAAATATATCGATTGGACATTCTTTTTTCACCAGTGGGATATTCCGGGACGTTATCCAAAAATATTTGATGATCCTGTAAAAGGTAGCGAAGCAAAAAAAGTATTCGATGATGCGCAGCTGATGTTAGAAAAGATTGTTGCTAAAAATATGTTACAGGCAAATGGTGTTTTTGGATTTTACCCTGCCATTGCCAACAAAGAAGATATTAAGCTATTTGAGGTGAATGGTAAGGAAGTGATCACCGATTTTCATTTTATCAGAAATCAGCGAATAAAAAATGAAAACGAACCCAATTTGTGTTTATCTGATTATGTAATCCCGGAAACGGAAAACAAAAAAGATTATATAGGACTTTTTGCGGTTACAGCGGGATTGGGTGCTGAAAAATGGGTTGAAGAATTCAAGGAGGCTGGAAATGATTATGATGCCATCATGCTAAAAATTTTGGCAGATCGCTTAGCCGAAGCTTTTGCTGAAATGTTGCACGAAAAAGTACGCAAAGAATATTGGGGCTATTCGACTGAAGAAAAACTAACGCAGGATGAAATTTTACATGAGCGTTATCGTGGCATACGCCCGGCCATTGGATATCCATCGCTACCCGATCATACGCTAAAAAAAACTCTTTTTAAACTGATTGATCCTGAAAATAAATCTGGCATTGAACTTACCGAAAGTAATATGATGATTCCTCAGGCTTCGGTAAGTGGTTTTTATTTTGCACATCCCGAATCACAATATTTTAATGTGCAAAAAATTTCCAAAGATCAGGTGCAGGATTATTCAGTGCGCTGTGAAATAAGTATTGATGAAGCAGAAAAACGACTAAGTCAGAACTTAAACTATAAATAAAAGAAAACTTTGTGAAACTTAGTGCCTTCTTTGTGTTCTTAGTGGTTAGTTGAAAAACAGACCATAAATAAGTCACAATGAATCACTAAGAAAAAATAAAATATGAAAGTAATCGACAAAATAAAAAAAGCTAAAAAGACGCTATTCACATTTGAGCTTTTACCTCCATTAAAAGGTCATACCATAGAAGAAATCTATGATGCCATTGATCCTTTAATTCAGTTTGATCCAGCGTATATTAATATCACATACCATCAGCAGGAGGTTCAATATAAAAAAAGACCAGATGGACTAATGGAGCAACGAGTAATTCGTAAACGACCGGGAACCGTTGCAATAGCTGCAGCAATCCAAAACAAATATAAAATTACGGTAGTTCCTCATGTTATTTGCGGTGGATTTACCAAAGAAGAAACCGAGGATGCACTCATCGATCTGCATTTTTTGGGAATTAATAACTTATTGGTTTTACGCGGTGATCCTGAACGAGGTAAAAGAAAATTTATTCCTGTAAAGGGAGGACATACCTATTCTAGTGAATTAATTGAGCAAATTATGAAGCTAAACCAGGGAAAGTATTTACATGATGATATGGAGGATGCCATGCCAACAGATTTCTCCGTTGGTGTTGCGGGTTATCCCGAAAAACATATTGAGGCTCCCAATATGGAAACCGATTTGGAATATTTAAAAATGAAAATTGATAAAGGTGCAGAATATATCGTAACCCAAATGTTTTTTGATAATCAAAAGTTTTTTGATTTTGTAGAAAAATGTAGAAGCAAAGGAATTATTGTTCCGATAATACCAGGACTTAAACCGGTCTCAACATTAAATGACAGTTCTTTGTTGCCTCAAACATTTAATATTGATCTTCCGAACGAGTTAATTTGTGAAATTAAAAAATGTAAAACGCATAATGAAGTCAGACAACTTGGTGTTGAATGGGCGATTATGCAGTCTAAAGAGCTAGTGCAGAATGGAGTTCCAGGTATACATTATTACACTCTGGACCAATCAGATAATATTGAAAAAATAGCGCAAGCAGTGTTTTAAGTATTATTACGAATCGGATTTCTTTATTAAATTTATGATAATTATAATGAAAAAATGGAAACAAGTTAATAGGTACTTGTTGCTAGTGAAATTAACATTGATATGATCAGTGATATTCATTTTCAAGAAAATCCATTAAATCAACTTATAAATGATTATGATATACTTGGAAAAAGAATCAATATGTTTATAAAATATGTAGAGAACAATTGGAACAAGAAACCAGCAATTAGTAACTAACAATTTATGTAACATACTAGAACATTTCAAGTTATTAACTATATTTGCAAGTTCGGAAACCTTTTGGTTTTATGATTGTAAATTAGTGAAAGATAATATTTTATACCTGTATGGATAACATAAGAAATTTTTGCATCATAGCGCATATTGATCATGGGAAGAGTACATTAGCAGATCGATTATTACAATCGACCGGTTCAGTGACTGATCGGGAGTATCAGGATCAGCTTTTGGATGATATGGATTTGGAGAGAGAGCGTGGAATTACTATTAAAAGCCATGCAATACAAATGAATTATAAGCATGAAGGTAAAGATTATATACTTAACCTGATTGACACTCCCGGACACGTAGATTTTTCTTATGAAGTGTCACGTTCTATTAAAGCGTGCGAGGGCGCTTTGTTAATTGTGGATGCTACGCAAGGAGTGCAGGCGCAAACAATTTCTAATGTGTTTCTGGCGATGGAGCACGATCTGGAAATAATTCCGGTTTTAAATAAAATGGATTTGGATGCAGCAATGCCAGAAGAAGTGAAGGATCAGATTGAGGAATTAATAGGATGTGATCGGGGTGATATTATAGCTGCTAGCGGGAAAACAGGTACTGGAGTAGATGAGATTTTAAGTGCTATTGTAAATAAAGTTCCACCTCCGTTGGGAAATCCAAATGCACCACTACAAGCGCTAATTTTTGATTCTGTTTTTAATCAATATCGCGGAATTGAAGCTTTCTTTAAAATTCAGCATGGAACCTTAAGAAAAGGTGATCTGGTGAAGTTTGTTGCTACAGGCAAGGAATATGAAGCCGACGAAATAGGTGTATTAAAATACAAGCAAGAGGCAAGAAAAGAACTAAAAGCCGGTGATGTTGGATATATCATTTCGGGTATAAAAACAGCGAAAGAAGTTAAGGTTGGTGATACGCTAACTCATGTTGAACGTCCGTGTGAAAAAGCCATTGAAGGATTTGAGCTTGTAAAACCGATGGTATTTGCAGGTATTTATCCGGTGGATGCTGACGATTATGAAGATCTGAGAGAAGCAATGGAGAAGTTGCAATTAAATGATGCATCCTTAACTTTCGAACCGGAATCTTCAGCTGCGTTAGGTTTTGGATTTCGTTGTGGCTTCTTAGGGTTATTACACATGGAAATTGTTCAGGAACGCTTAGATCGTGAGTTCGATATGGATGTGATTACTACAGTTCCAAACGTTTCGTATAAGGCATACACAACGAAAGGTGCAATGACCGAAGTGCACAATCCTTCGGGGTTACCTTCTGTAACTGAGCTGGATTATATAGAAGAACCTTATATACGAGCACAAATTATTTCGAAAACCGATTATGTTGGTCAGGTTATGAAACTCTGTATCGATAAACGAGGTGAGTTGAAAAATCAGATTTATCTGCCTAACGAAAGAGTAGAGCTATCTTTTGAAATGCCATTGGCCGAAATCGTGTTTGACTTCTATGATAAGCTGAAAAGTATATCTAGAGGATATGCATCATTCGATTATCACCAAACAGGTTATAAAAGAGCAAATCTTGCACGATTAGATATTTTATTAAATGGTGAGATGGTTGATGCTTTATCCACCTTAATCCACAGAGATAATGCATATTCTTTTGGTCGCAGAATGTGTGAAAAATTAAAGGAATTAATTCCTCGTCAGCAATTTGATATTGCCATTCAGGCAGCGATTGGTGCAAAAATTATTGCTCGTGAAACAGTGAAAGCAGTTCGTAAAGATGTTACAGCAAAATGCTACGGAGGTGATATCACGCGTAAAAGAAAGCTCCTGGAAAAACAGAAAAAAGGTAAAAAACGAATGCGCCAGGTTGGTAACGTAGAAGTGCCACAACAAGCGTTTCTGGCAGTTTTAAAATTAGATTAATTATTATATATCATTCCGGCCTTTGCGCCGGAATCTTTTTTTGAGAAACATAGATTTCGAGTCAAACCCGGAATGACAAATTTGATAGTGTTTTTTAATTCATTACAATTTATCCTAATTTTGTTTTATGTCTTACTTAGATCAGAAACATAGAAATCGATTGATTAAAAAAGCCTCCTGGGTTGGAATAGTTGGCAATACAATTTTGGCAATAGCAAAAATTTTAGTTGGATTTATTTCGGGCAGTTTAGCTGTAATTGGCGATGGAATTGACACAGCAACCGATATTCTCACTTATTTTATTACGCTCTTTGCTGCCAAGATAATGAATAAACCACCCAATTTTAAGTTTCCATATGGTTATAACCGAGCCGAAGCTGTTGCAACAAAGGCATTAAGCTTTGTTATATTTTTTGCAGGTGCTCAGCTGTTTTATACATCTTTGTTAAGGTTAATTAATAACGAAACTACAGAAATTCCTGCTTTGTTGGCCATCTATGTGACCGTTTTTTCAATTTTATCTAAAGCAGGATTGGCTCTTTATCAATTTAAGATCGGTAAAAAAATTGAAAGTAATATGGTAATTGCCAATGCCAAAAATATGCGTAATGATATTCTGATTTCAGCCTCTGTTCTAGTCGGATTGATATTTACTCATGTATTGCATTTACCTATTTTAGATTCCATAACAGCATTAGCAGTTAGTTTATGGATAATGAAAGCTGGATTCGAAATTTTCATGGAAACTAGCAGGGAATTGATGGATGGAACTGATAATCCGGAGTTATATTACAAGATTTTTGATTTGGTTGAGCAAGTAGGAGCAGTGAATCCACATAGAGTTCGAATTCGTAAACATTCTAATATGTATACTGTTGCATTAGATATCGAGATGGATGGAAAACTCTCGATTGAACAGGGACATCAGATGGCAAAGAAAGTGGAAAATATAATTAAAGAAAAACTTGAAAATGTTTATGATGTGCTAGTACACGTGGAGCCAAAAGGAAATGAGGAAAAAGAAAAATTTGGCCTATCGCGTGGAAATATTGATGATGAATGTGGTAAGAAAAAGAAACGAAATGCAAAATAAATATCAAAAGCCTACTGGCTCATACATCAGTTTTATGAGCAATAAAGTAAAAGAGCATGGTGGTATTAATTTAGCACAAGGTATTCCAGGTTTCAATCCACCAAAGGAGCTTACACAGATTCTAAGTGAAGTTTCAAACCATAAAATCCACCAATATGCTCCGGGTAATGGCAATAATGAATTGCTTGATTTGTTAGTTGAAAAATATCAGAAAGAGTATCGTTTTACAAAAGATGATATCTTAGTAACACAGGGAGGAACGGAAGCTTTATCTCTTTTATATACCTATTTTAATAAAATACTGACAAAACCATTTTCTGCGTTGGCTTTCGATCCGGTTTACGAGAGTTACAAATATTTACCCGGAATTTTCAATACAGCTTTTGTTCCATTTGCATTTGGAAAGGATTCTTCTATAGATTTTGAGAAACTTGAAAACACGTGCGTTAAACATCACGTTAAAGTCATTTTCTTAGGTTCTCCGGGAAATCCATACGGAAAAATCTGGACAAAGAATGAAATGGATTTACTAATTCAATTAAGCCAGAAACAGAAAATCTTTATTGTGCTTGATGCTGTTTACCGTGAACTTTATTTTGATAAAGCTCCATACATTCCTTTAGATCAGTTTAGTCCGTACCTTTTTTATACCAATAGTTTTTCTAAATTATTCTCTATTACAGGATGGCGTATTGGATATTTAATGGCACATCAGGAGCATATGGATAACATTAAATCTATTCACGATTATACAGGATTATGCGCACCATCTGTGTTGCAACAAGCTATAGTGCAATTTTTAAAGCAATATAATTTTGGAAATGAATACGTTTCAGCATTACGAAAAAAATTAAGCCGTTCATATAATCACCTGGCAAATGAATTAAAAAAACTTGGTTTTGAAATTCCGGAAACCAAAGGAGGATATTTCGTTTGGGCAAAGTTACCCAAAGAATTTCCAGATGGATTCAAATTCGCTATTGACCTTTATGAAGAGAAAAAGGTGGCGGTAATTCCGGGAGAACATTTTTCTGAAAATGCTACAAATTATATTCGGTTTAATATAGCGCGCGAAAAATCAGAAGTCGACGAAGGAATTGAAAGAATTAAAGCATTTTTTACTTAATAAAATACTGTGTTTTCTTCGTGTCTTCTCTGTGAACTCTGTGGTTAAAAAAAACTTGTGATAAATCCTACCTCTTCCAAGTTTTTCCAATATTTTGGATAACTTTTGGTAACCACTTCCGGATCATCAATTACCAATTCTTTTATTATAATCGATAATGGTGCAAAAGCCAGTGCCATTCGATGATCTTCGTAAGTTTTTACAAAATGATTTTCTGGAACTTTTATAATCTCATCTCCTTGCCAACTTATTTCGGTTAAATTTGATTGCAAGTTTATTCCCAGCTTTTCAAATTCGGTGACTAATGCTTTAATTCGATCTGTTTCTTTAATCGAAAGATTATCTAATCCGGTTAATTTAAAAGGGATATTTTTGGCCACCAAGGTAACAGCAAGAGTCTGAGCTAAATCTGGACAATCAGAAAAGTTGTGCTCGAAATATGTACAAGTGGTAGGGGCATTTTTTATTCGAATACCATAGTTGGTAAATGCTGAATCAACCCCGAGAGTTTTGTATAATTCTGTAAGCACAGAATCTCCTTGCAAACTGTTTTTCTTTAATCCAGTAAGTTCAATCATAGAGTTCTCCGATAAAGAAACAAGCTCAAACCAATAAGATGCAGAAGACCAATCTGCTTCAACAATTAACTCATTAGTCTTATAACTACCTTTTTTTACTTTTATAACATTTTCGATCCATTCAACTTCTGCTCCAAAATGGCGCATCAATTTTATGGTCATCCATATATAATCTCTCGATAGAATTTTTCCTTCAATACTTAATTCAAAATCATTATCCAGGCATGGTGCTATCATTAATAATGCACTAATATATTGGCTGCTTATATTTCCGGGTATTGATATGGGTTTTGAACTTAGCTCCGATCCTGATATTTTTATCGGTGGAAAGCCTTCATTTTCTGTGTATTGAATTGTTGCACCAAGTTCTTGCAGAATCTGTACTAAAGCATAAATTGGACGTTGTTTCATTCTGTTGCTACCAGTCAATATTCTTTCGCCATCTTGTATTGATAAAAATGCAGTTAAAAAACGCATAGCAGTTCCAGCGGCACCAATATCAATAGTTGGATCATTTACATTTTTCAATGCATTTATTAATACTTGTGTGTCTTTGCTTTCTGATAAATTCTTGATTTTGCATCTTTCCGCACAAAGTGCACCAATAATTAAAGCTCTGTTAGAAATACTTTTTGATGCCGGTAACGACATAAAACTTTTTATTTCGTTTAGGGGTGCAACGACTTTTATTTTCATATTAGATTGATGTATGCCAGATTAACGTATCTAAAATATCTTCCTCTGTGCAATGAGAGTTGATTTTAATCTTTCCAAAATCTTCAAGTAAAGTAAGGTTAATTGTTCCGCCCTCATTTTTCTTGTCATGTTTTATGAATTCACTCAATTTCTTAAAGTCAGATTTTGAAATTTTTGGCTTAGAGAATGTTTCAGTCAAATAGTGAACTATAGGATTCATTTTTTCAATAGGGAAACCAGTAAGCTTATGCGAAAGGTACAGTTCGCAAATCATTCCCTGTGCCACCGCTTCTCCATGCAATAACTCTTTCGGTGTGTTCATAAATAAGCTTTCAAATGCATGCCCAAATGTATGACCAAAATTTAGTGCCTTTCGAATACCTTTTTCGTTAGGATCCTCTTCAACAAAACGATTCTTTATTTTTATTGATCTGTCAATAAGGTGATTAAGTTCTTTGTAACCTGTCTTTTTGATATCATGTTTAATCAGAAAATCCCAGTCTTTTTCATCAGAAATAAGCGTGTGCTTTAACATTTCAGCCCAACCAGACATGATATTTCGTTTATCGAGTGTTTGGTTAAAAGAGCTATCAATGATCACATATTTTGGATGATTGAAAACGCCAATTTCATTTTTGAGCCCAAGAAAGTTCACTCCAGTTTTACCTCCAATAGATGCATCAACCTGCGATAGTAGCGTTGTGGGAATATTCATAAAATCCATTCCTCGTTTAAAAGTCGATGCTGCAAAACCACCTAAATCACCAATTATTCCTCCTCCTAAATTAAGTAATACGGAATGTCTGTCTGCTCCTTTTTGAGTAAGTATTTGCCAAACTTTTTCTACTGTTTTTATCGATTTGTTTTTTTCACCACTCTCAATTTCAATAATTACACTATCAAATTTTCGAATCGCATTTTCAATTTTGGGTAAGCAAAACTTTTTGGTGTTCTCATCAACCAAAATAAAAAGATTTTGAGTAAGATACGTTTCCAATATTTTACTAAGTACTTTATCAGTTTCCAGGGAAATAACCAGAGTGGAAAAAGGGGTTTTAACTTTCATTTGATACTATACTTTTAAAACCTTAAAAGTACTAAATAAATGGTTAGCACAAAATCAATAAATCCGAATTCTCAGGGTTAATAATTATGTATAGCAGAGAAAGTTGCTTATCTTTACAATCCTTTTTTTAGAAATATGGTTTTTGATAATAGAGAAATAGTTTTTAAGCTTAACAAAAGAAGATATATTCTTATTTTGGTTTATATAACAACAATGTCTGTTGTTATCTTTTCAGGACTTTTTGATGAAAGACTTATAATTGGATTGGCAATCGCCATAAGTCTTTTATATATTGTGTATAATGTATTTATTTATCAGTTAAATAACAGTTATTTTTCCTATAACGAAAATAAGGATAAGTTGATGTTCCGATTTGCTTCGTTACGTCCTTTCGATAGCAGAAAACAAGCTATAGATATTCGCAAGAAGGATTTTAAAGGTTTCATTATAAAGAAATCTTTTATGAATTTTAGGGAAGATTTAATATTAAAAGTATCAACCAAAAAAGGATTAGCTAATTATCCGCCAATTAGTTTAACAGCTCTTTCGGCAAAGCATAAAGATATGCTTCTAAACTCTCTTAATCAATTTGTTTGATAGATAGATGGTCATGTTAAAATTACCAATAATCTAAAAGCAAAGTCACAGATTTCTATAAGCAAAAAATGTGTTTAATATCATATTTTAAGATGATGATTTTCTTGCATAAATTAATTTTTAAAATATACATTTGCCAAACAATTTTATAATGTATTATTTATAGTATTCATCAATAAATTATATACAAAATGAATGTAGATAAATTAATGCTTCAATTGGAGCAAAAACATCCGGGAGAATCTGAATATCTTCAGGCCGTACGCGAAGTATTAGAATCAATCGAGGAAGTTTACAATCAAAACCCTCAATTCGAAGCAGCAGGTATCATCGAGCGCATCGTTGAGCCAGATCGTATTTTAACCTTTAAGGTGCCTTGGGTAGGCGACGATGGAAAAGTAAACGTTAACTTAGGTTACCGTGTACAATTTAATAACGCTATTGGACCATACAAAGGTGGCTTACGTTTTCACCCAAGTGTAACTTTAAGCGGATTAAAATTCTTAGGATTCGAGCAAATCTTCAAGAATTCATTAACAACCCTACCAATGGGTGGTGGTAAAGGAGGATCTGATTTCAATCCAAAAGGAAAATCAGATGCGGAAGTAATGCGTTTTTGCCAGTCATTCATGATGGAATTATGGAAACTGATCGGACCAGAGACAGATGTACCAGCAGGAGACATCGGAGTAGGTGGCCGTGAGATTGGTTTCTTATATGGAATGTACAGAAAATTAGCAAGAGAAAATACAGGAGTATTAACCGGAAAAGGTGGTAACTGGGGAGGAAGTTTAATTCGTCCTGAGGCAACAGGTTTCGGTAATGTATACTTTGCCAAAGAGATGTTAGCAACTAAAGGAGAATCATTCGAAGGTAAAACAGTTGCTATTTCTGGTTTTGGTAACGTATCTTGGGGTGCAACAATGAAAGCTACTGAGTTAGGAGCAAAAGTTGTATGTATTTCAGGTCCTGATGGGTATATCTACGATCCAGACGGAATCAATAACGAAGAGAAATTTAATTATATGTTAGAGTTAAGAGCTTCGAACAATGATGTTGTTGCTCCTTACGCTGAAAGATTCCCTAATGCAACATTCTATGCAGGTAAAAAACCTTGGGAACAAAAAGTTGATATCGCTCTTCCATGTGCAATTCAGAACGAATTAAACGAAGAAGATGCTAAGAAATTAGTAGCTAACGGATGTATTTGTATTTCAGAAGGTGCTAACATGCCATGTACGCCAGAGGCAATTGAAGTAATTCAGGATAATAAGTTACTTTACGGTCCTGGTAAAGCTGCTAACGCAGGTGGTGTTGCAACTTCAGGATTAGAAATGTCACAAAACTCTATGAAGTTAAGCTGGAGTAGAGAAGAAGTTGATGAGAAATTACACGGAATTATGTGTAACATCCACGAAGCATGTGTTAAGTATGGAAAAGATGCCGATGGTCATGTTGACTATGTAAAAGGCGCTAACATTGCTGGTTTCTTGAAAGTTGCCAACGCAATGCTAGATCAAGGTGTAATTTAATTAAAATATATCCTGATAAAACAGGAACATTATTAAGAGAGAAAATGAGGTGTCTGATTCAGGCACCTCATTTTTATTTTAGGTGCAAACTACTTGTTCAATGATATCAATAATCTAGAATAAAATCATTAATTTCATGTAAAATTTGCACAAAATAATGAACGATAAAGACTTAAAGTATAAAATCGCATTAAGCTTAATTCCAAAAGTTGGTCATATTACCGCTAAAAAACTGGTGGCGTATGTTGGTAGCTTCGAGGGTGTTTTTAAAGAGAAGAAATGTACTCTACAAAAAATTCCAGGAATTGGAGCAAAGTTATCAGATCTTATTGCCAAAGCAGATGTATTAACAAAAGCCGAAGAAGAGATTAAGTTTATAAACAAAAACAACATCAATGTACTGTTTTATTTAGATAAGCATTATCCTGAACGCCTAAAAAATTGTGATGACGCACCTATACTTCTGTATACTTTAGGTAAAGTCGATTTAAATGTTCAAAAAGTAATTAGTATCGTAGGAACAAGAAAAGCTACCGTTGAAGGGATGTCGTTTTGCGAAAAATTAGTAAAGGATTTAAAGAATAGAGAACATAATCCAATTATAGTAAGTGGTCTGGCTTATGGAATTGATGCAACAGCACATAATGCAGCACTTAAGAACGGATTGCTTACGATAGCAGTGCTCGGACATGGCTTAGATATTATTTATCCGGCTTCGCATAAAAAAATGGCAAGAGATATTTTGACACAGGGAATGCTGGTAACAGACTTTCCGAGTAAATCAATACGTGATAAGAATAATTTTGTAAAACGGAACCGGATAATTGCCGGTTTGTCCGATGCTACAATTGTTATTGAATCCGGAGAAAAAGGAGGAGCTTTGGTAACAGCTGATATTGCTAACTCATATAACCGAGACGTGTTTGCTGTGCCAGGTCGGGTAACTGATAATTATTCACTAGGGTGTAATAACTTAATTAAAACAAATAAAGCAGCTATGTTAACATCAGTCGAAGATCTGGAATATCTAATGGGATGGGAAGTAGGGGAAAATAAAACCGATGCTGTTCAAAAAAATCTGTTTGTAAATCTTACCAAAGAACAAAAAAATATTGTTGGTATACTCGAAAAAGAGCCTGAACTTTCCATTGATAATATATGCATAAGATGCAATATGCCAACAAGTAAGGTGTCACCCATTCTTCTTGATTTAGAATTCATGGGTGTGCTGAAAGCCTTACCGGGTAAAACATACAAGTTGATTTCTACAATTTATCTATGACAAAAGTCAGAAATGTTCTTAAACATATTGCATTTTTTGAGTGGTTAAATCACCCGTTAATTCTAACATGCAGGGATATAAGTAGTTTTATAACATACCCTCATTTTGAGCTATAGCACAGTTCTGTATTTTCTTTAAAAATTTTTTTACATAAGTTTGTTTGTATTAAACCATAAATTACAAACTAAAAAACGAATAAAAATTATGGATCCACGTGTAGAACAATTCATGGCTCAAATCATTGCCAAAAATCCAAATGAAAATGAATTTCATCAGGCAGTTCAGGAAGTAGCCGAATCTCTAATCCCATTTATCGAGGAAAACCCAAAGTATAAGCATGCAAAAGTATTGGAACGCATTGCCGAACCAGAAAGAGTAATCTTATTCAGAATTCCTTGGTTAGATGATAAAGGAGAAATTCAAATAAACAAAGGATATCGTATTGAAATGAACAGTGCGATAGGGCCATACAAAGGTGGTTTACGTTTTCACCCAACGGTTAATTTAAGTATTCTGAAGTTCTTAGCATTCGAACAAGTCTTTAAAAATAGTTTAACAACGCTACCTATGGGTGGTGGTAAGGGTGGTTCTGATTTTGATCCTAAAGGGAAATCAGATAATGAAGTGATGCGTTTTTGCCAAAGTTTTATGACAGAGCTTTGTAAACATATTGGACATAATACTGACGTGCCTGCGGGTGATATTGGTGTTGGTGGACGTGAAATAGGGTACATGTTTGGTCAGTACAAACGTATACGTAACGAATTTGTAGGTGTACTTACAGGTAAAGGTATCATGTATGGTGGTAGTTTAATCCGACCTGAAGCAACTGGTTATGGAGCTGTTTATTTCGCTGAGGAAATGATGAAAACCAGAGGTGAAAGTTTTAAAGGTAAAGTGGTAACCGTTTCCGGATCAGGTAATGTTGCACAATTCGCTACAGAAAAAGTTAACCAGTTAGGTGGTAAGGTTGTTACATTATCCGATTCATCAGGATTTATTCATGATCCAAACGGAATCGATGCTGAAAAATTAGCATACGTTATGGAGCTTAAGAATATCAAGCGTGGACGAATAAAAGAGTATGCTGATAAGTACGGATGCGAATATTATGAAGGTAAGCGCCCTTGGGGCATTAAGTGCGATGTTGCTTTACCATGTGCTACTCAGAATGAAATTAACGAAGAAGAAGCAAAAACATTAATATCTAATGGCTGTTTCGTAGTTTCTGAAGGAGCTAATATGCCATCAACTCCAGAGGCAGTTGAAGTATATATCGAAAACAAAATACTTTATGGTCCTGGAAAAGCTGCTAATGCTGGTGGTGTTGCAGTATCAGGTTTAGAAATGTCTCAAAATAGCCTGCGATTAAGCTGGACAAGAGAAGAAGTTGATCAAAGATTACACCAAATTATGAAAGATATCCATGCTACTTGCGAAAAGTATGGTAAAGATTCTGAAGGCTTTATTAACTACGTAAATGGAGCTAACATTGGTGGATTTGTAAAGGTTGCAGAAGCAATGCTTGCTCAGGGAGCTGTATAAAACAATTTATTTAAAATATAAGAAAGGGAGATATTTTTGTCTCCCTTTTTTTATTAGGGTTTATCATGACTTGTTCATCTTAAATAAATGATTAATGTTTTACGACATATAGAATTAACATAAGGAGTTAAATATTACATCAGAATTTTTTTATGTTTGCAGCGTTTAAAATTTATGCAATTAATAGATACACATACCCATATTTTTTTACCGGAGTTTGATGATGATCGCGACCAGGTTATTAAAAATGCTCAGGAAAATGGTATTAGTCAGATTTTACTACCCAATGTTGATCATACAACTACAACAAGTTTGTTAAAACTAGCTGATAAGTATCCTGATTTTTGTTTGCCCATGATGGGCCTGCATCCAACATCGGTTGATGAAAATTACCAAAAGGAATTAAAGAAAGTTGAGGACTGGTTAGCAAAACGAAAATTCTACGCCATTGGAGAAATTGGTATTGATCTCTATTGGGATAAAACCTATAAGTCGCAGCAAGAAGATGCTTTTTTACATCAAATTAATTTAGCAAAAAAATACAACTTACCTATCGTAATTCATGCCAGAGAATCGTTCGACGAAATCTTTAAAATTGTTGAAAAAGAAATGGACGATAATCTTACCGGAGTTTTTCATGCTTTTACAGGTAATGAAAAGCAAGCTGACCAGATAGTTGACTGGGGATTTAAAATTGGTATTGGCGGTATTGTTACATTTAAAAATGCTGGTTTAGATAAGGTTGTAAGTAATATTGATATTAATCATATCGTTTTAGAAACAGATTCACCATATTTGGCACCTGTTCCTAAACGGGGGAAACGAAACGAAAGTGCATACATAATATACATAGCTCAAAAAATAGCTGAAATAAAAAATATCGCAATTGAAGAAGTTGCACGGATAACTACAAATAATGCGCAGCAATTATTTAGGTTATAGAACTAGAATATGAAAGATATAAAGTCAAAATCGATATTAATAATTTATACTGGTGGTACAATTGGTATGATCAAGGATTCCGAAACTGGAGTTCTTGCACCATTCGATTTTGATCATATTATGGAAGAAGTGCCCGAGCTAAAAAGATTTGGGTTTAAACTTTCAACTATTTCGTTTTCGCCAATTATTGATTCATCGAATCTAAACCCTGGTATTTGGGTTAAAATGGCAGAAATAATAAAAGATAATTATGCTAACTACGATGGATTTGTAGTGTTGCATGGAACAGATACCATGGCTTATTCAGCATCTGCACTTAGTTTTATGCTGGAAAATTTGAGCAAGCCTGTTATATTTACCGGCTCTCAACTGCCTATCGGAACATTACGTACCGATGGTAAAGAGAATCTTATTTCAGCTATTGAAATTGCAGCAACCGAAAAGAATGGACAGCCTTTGGCACCGGAGGTTTGCGTCTATTTTGAGAATAAACTGATGAGGGGTAACAGAACAACAAAGTACAGTTCTGATCATTTTAATGCATTCGAATCACCGAATTATCCAAATTTGGCTGAAGCGGGCATAAATCTCAAATTTAATTATGGTGCCATTCATTATGCTACGAATATTAAAGAGCTGAAAATTCATACGCAACTGGATTCAAATATAGCCATACTGAAATTGTTTCCAGGAATAAGCAAGGAAACAGTGCATGCAATATTAAATATAAATAGCAGTAAAGCAATCATATTAGAAACGTATGGAGCAGGAAATGCCCCGACCGAAAAATGGTTTTTAGATGCAATAAAAAATGCTATTAAAAACGGAAAGATTATTTTGAATGTAACGCAGTGTGTTGCAGGAAGTGTTGATATGACCAAGTATGAAACAGGAAATGAACTGTTGAAAACTGGTGTTGTAAGTGGTTACGATATTACAACAGAAGCTGCAGTTGCTAAATTAATGTTGATATTAGGACAAAATTTAAATATAGACAAAATCAAAATAGCGTTAAATCAATCTATAAGTGGTGAAATAACGAAATAAATTATTTGATTTTGCTTAATTTTTTGTATTTTGTGCCCCTAAATTGGGGCGATGTGTATTGGAGAAATGGCCGAGTGGTCGAAGGCGCACGCCTGGAAAGTGTGTATACCTCACAAGGGTATCGGGGGTTCGAATCCCTCTTTCTCCGCAATAATTTTTAATTAGTGAATTTTTTAATAATTTTACAAACATAAAAATCGTTAATAATTTAAACAGAAAACAAACCATGAAAAAATTATTTGCATTTATAGCAGTTTTTGGGATGCTTTTATTAGGAGCGTCATTCTACACAGTTGCTCAAGAAGAAACAACTGATGAAATGGCTGTTGAACAAGCTGATTCAATGGAGATGGAAGAAGCAATGGAAGACACAGCTGTTGTTGCAGAAGCTAGTGCTGAGGTAGCAGAAGATGTTGCTGAACCAGCAGAAGAAACTAAGTCTTTGCACAAACAAATTAAAATGAAGTTTATCGAAGGAGGCCCTGGATTTATGGGTGTTGTTCTTCTTTGTTTAATTCTTGGTTTAGCAATCGCTATCGAAAGAATTATCTACCTTAACTTAGCTTCTACAAATACAAACAAGCTTTTATTAGCTGTTGAAGAAGCATTAAACCAAGGTGGTATTGAAGCAGCAAAAGAAGTTTGTAGAAATACAAAAGGTCCTGTTGCTAGTATCTTTTATCAAGGTCTTGATAGAATGGACGAAGGAATCGAAGTTGTTGAGAAATCAGTAGTTTCTTATGGTTCTGTTCAAATGGGATTATTAGAAAAAGGTATTACCTGGATTTCATTATTTATTGCTACAGCTCCTATGTTAGGTTTCATGGGTACAGTAATTGGTATGATTGGAGCATTTGACTCAATCGAAGCTGCTGGTGATATCTCTCCATCGTTAGTTGCTGGAGGTATTAAAGTTGCCTTGATTACAACCGTATCTGGTTTGATCGTTGCTGTTATTTTACAAGTATTTTATAACTATATTATTTCAAAGATTGATGGTATCGTTAATGATATGGAAGATGCATCTATCGCTTTAATTGATATACTAGTAAAATACAACCTTAAAAAATAAAATAAATTATGACTAAAATATTAAGGATACTTTTAATTGTCCTACTTGCTATCTCTGCAATTTTAGCTGTGCTATTTTATGCAGGAGGTGAGGATATGAGCGGTGCTCCAGCTTACACAAACATATTTCTAATATGGGGTGCAATATTAGCTGGAATTGCTGCAGGATTCGCAGTTATATTTCCAATTATTCAAATGATAACTAATCCTAGAAACGCTAAAAAAGGATTATTAGGAATAATCGCTTTAGTTGTTGTCTTAGGTATTGCTTATATAATGTCATCAACAGAACAGTTGGGAATTACAAACGCTGATTTAATTAAGTATGACGTTCCTTCAACATTAAAGTATGCAGGAACCATGATTAATTCAATATACGTATTGGCAGGTGTAGCTATTTTGTCAATGGTATATACTGAAGTTTCTAAAGCATTTAAGTAAACTTTTTAAGTAAGCTTTATAAACTTACTTGAACTAAATAAAAAATATTTATGGCAAGATCAAAAGAAACTCCCGAAATTAACGGTGGTTCAATGGCGGATATAGCCTTCCTTTTATTGATCTTCTTCCTTGTAGCAACTACAATGGATATTGATACTGGTCTGCAAAGACAGATGCCTCCATATAACCCTGATGCTGAACAAAGTGATGATCAGATTAAGGAGCGTAACGTTTATGTGGTTTTAATTAACTCAAACGACCAGTTATTAGTTGAAGGGCAACAAATGAACGTACATCAGCTTAGAGAAAAAGCAAAAGAGTTCATTATGAACCCTCAAAACAAGGATAATCTACCAGAAAAACGACCTGTGGAGATTGACTTACTTGGAGAAGTTATGGTTTCGAAAGGTATCATCTCTTTACAGAACGATAGAGGTACTTCATATGATATGTACATCAAAGTGCAGAATGAGTTGATTGCTGCATATAATGAAGTAAGAGATGAAGAAGCAATGAGCAGGTTTGGTAGAAACTATGAAGATTTAACAGAGGATAAACGAGATGCAATAAAGGAATTTATTCCTCAAATTATATCTGAAGCTGAACCTAAAAATATCGGAGGAGGTAAATAATATGGCTAAATTCGAACGTAAAGGAAAAGGCGGAATGCCTCAAGTTTCAACAGCTTCGTTACCCGATATCGTATTTATGCTACTGTTCTTCTTTATGGTTAGTACAGTACTTAGAGAAAGCACAATGATGGTGGAGCAAAGCCTGCCTGGTGCAACTGAGGTAAAGAAGATGGAACGAAAATCTTTGGTAACTACAATCAATATTGGTGAACCAGCACTTGGTTATAAGGCAATTTACGGTAGTGAGCCAAGAATTCAGTTGAATGATGCATTTGCAAAGGTTGCAAACATTAGAGACTTTATTACAGCTGAAAGAGAAAAGATGGATGAAAAAGAACGTCCTTTAATGACTGTATCTCTAAAAGTTGATAAAGAAACCAAAATGGGTATTGTAGTTGATGTAAAGCAGGAGCTTAGAAAAGCTAGTGCTTTAAAAATTAATTACTCTGCACGAAACCTTGAGACTATTGAAGATTAGTAAAATAAAATCTTAAATATATTAAAAAGGGAGATGAAGTTTTCATCTCCTTTTTTATTATTTTCTCTTTAGATCCAAGAAAAGTTTATGGTTTTATTGAATAAAACTTATATTTGTATTAATTATCTTAGTATATTAACAGATAATTTATAACTAAGCAGAAATTATATAGGTTTAGTTGACAAATTAAAATACTATGAGAAAGATTGTATATGTAATCTTTATTGTGTTAGTAGTTCAATTGGTACCAAAAGAGTCCTTAGCTCAAAAAGACATTTTTATTAAAGAGTTTCAGTTCGAATTAAAGAAACTTAGTGCCAACCAATATGAGAATGAATATTTTTTAACCATTACCTTAAATAAAAACTCGTTATATAAATTTACAGTTCTTAATCATATCGGTGATTTCCCGGGAGTAGCTGTAGTGGAAATTCTGGAGAATGATAAAGTGGTTGCTACAAATTATATTAATGGGAAGTATTACGAGAAATTTATGTTTAAATGCACCAAAACAGGTTTTTACGACATTCTAATTCATTACCAGGATAACAAACTAGGTTCATCTTTAATTAAACTGTTTCTGGTGCAATAATAGAATACCCCGTGTTTACACGCATTCTGACAGAACGTAGGAAATCATTAGGTTTATTAACAAACGAAATTGGTTTGCATCATTCTAATGGCAGCATAAAACGTTAAATATCAATTACCTTGAATGAAACAGAATTTAGAATGTTTCATTATTTATCTTTTACCTCATTTATTTCTATTTTTACTGCATTTTCTTGAGGTTCAATAGTGTGCGAAAACATTTCTGCATATTGCTGTGTAATCTCAGCTCCAAAAAAGAATATAAGCGAAGAATAAAAAATCCAAAGCAGAATTACCACAAGCGAACCTGCCGCACCGTACATTACACCAATATTACTATTTGCTATGGCTATACCTATTAGCCATTTACCCAGAAAGAATAAAATTGTAGTAATCAAAGATCCCATCCACGTTACTTTCCATTTTATTTTTACATCGGGCAGAAATTTGTAAATTAATGCAAAGATGAGTAAAATAACTCCAAACGAAATAATAACATTCCCTATTTCTAATAAACTTACCGTAATATCAGGTAATACGCTGTTAATATAATCTTTGAGAATAGCTAATGCTGTATCAATTAATAAAGATACTAAGAGGATAAAGCCTAAACTAAGAATTAAACCTAACGATAATAAACGGTCGTACAGCAGTTTTAATAACCCACTCGATGGTTTTACACGTATCCTCCATATATGATTTAATGATTTTTGAAGTACAGTAAAAAAAGTGGTAGATGTAAATATGAAAATAATAAATCCCACTATTGTTCCTACTAAATTCTTAGTCGTTCCCTGATAATTTTTTACTAACTCTTCAATGTATTCTGTACCTTGATTACCAATCAACTGATCTATTTCAATAAAAATTTTCTGCTGTATTTCTTCTTGTCCAAGAAGCAGTCCCGTAGCCGATACAATTATTATAATAATAGGCGCCATGGCAAAAATGGCAAAATAAGCAGTAGTTCCGGCCAATCTTACCGGATCATCTTTTTTAAATTTTTTGGCTGCTTTGCTTAGTAGCTTAACGCTTTGCTTGAATCGCTTTTTCATCGATAACTAAATTAAATTACACTAGTCATTATTTTTGATTAAATATTTACAAATAGTTTTCCAGATTTTACCATCGGAGCATAAATGCCAGTTTTTAATGTACTTGTTCGAAATGGGAGTAGATGAATAACTTTAATATTTGTAGAACAACATGCACATTGTATTCATTAATGAGATGTTTTTCCACAAAAGGCCGCACATGGAATTGTAGGTTATATTGCTTTTTAACTTCTTATTGAGTCTGTCTTTTGGAAAGCCGGGGCATCTTATGGCATGATATTTCTTTAGTACCTTATTAAATAAATATAAATAAAATTAAAATGATTATAATAAGACAATTCAAATTACTTACCATAATTATATTCTTTGGATTTACAATTATGTCGCAGGCTCAGGAGAGTAATTTTGGATTAAAGGGAGGGGTAAATTTTTCTGTTCTTAATACCGATAATGTTCAGAACAACTTATGGAAACTTGGTTTTAACGGAGGTGTTGTAGGTGAATTTATGATTAACAAAAGTGTGGGTGTTCAGTCAGAAATTATTTATTCCATTAAAGGTGGTAAAAGCATGTACGACGAAAATTTTCTGGGACTTAATATCATAGATGGAGAAACAAGACTAGCTTTGAGTTATATTGAAGTACCTATGTACCTTTCGTACTACTTAAGTCAGGGTTTTAATGTGCATGTGGGCCCGTATGTTGGTTTTTTAATGAATACTAAAGTTGAAACCGATGCGGAGATATTAGAGTTTGCAAATGTGGATGATGCAGATCAAATTGATAACGATTATTTTAATAAGATAGATTATGGATTTTCCGGAGGTATAACCTTTGTTTTTGACCCTCTTTTTTTAGGTGTTGATTATAGCATGGGATTGCAACAAGTCGCAAATAGTGAAGAGGCTACAAACGAAATATTGGGTAATGCTAAAAATCATGCTTTACAATTATATATTGGAGTATACTTAAAATAAAATATTTATTAACCAAAAAATTTCAATTATGTTACGTTGGATTCTAATTTTTTTGATAATAGCATTAGTTGCTGCACTATTCGGATTTACTGGAATTGCTGTCGGGGCAGCATATATTGCTAAAATTTTGTTTTTTATATTTCTAGTGTTATTTATTATTAGTTTAATTTTTGGACTTATACGAGGATTTAAATAGAACAAGATGGTTATTAAATCGCCACTGGTTAAATTTTTACTATTTTTATTAATTCCAATTCTTTTTCTGTATGGAATAATTGTAGCTAAAGATTTTCTTTACCCTTTAGCCTTTGCAGCATTATTTGCCTATTTATTATATCCTGTTGTAAATTTTCTGGAAAAAAATAGTTTCCCCAGGGTTCTGGCCATTCTAACTGCTTTACTTTTAGCAATTGTTGTCGTATTTGGTGTGTTTAGTCTTTTTTACACACAGGTTAGCAATATGTTGGATGATTTTGACACGTTGAAAAATACTGCGAACAACAATATAGAACAGTTACAATATAATTTACAAAACTATCTGGGGTTAAAAAATAACCGCATAGAGGATTTTTTAAAAGATCATATTAATGATTTTTTTGAAACCGGAGGAGGTGGAATAGGTATAATATTTTCTGCTACAACAGGCACAGTGATACGAATTGTAATTTTACCCATTTATATTTTCTTATTTCTTTATTACCGTACAAAGTTCGCCTACTTTATACTTAAAATTACCCGCGAAGAAAACAAGAAAACAGCTATCAAAATTCTAAGAGATATTTCTTCAGTAGCTGCCCGATATATGGGTGGTGTCACACTTGTTGTGTTTATTCTATGTGTTTTAAATTCAGTGGGACTTATAATAATTGGTATTAAGTATGCTATTATTCTCGGCATTATATCTGCTTTTTTTAACTATATACCATATTTTGGAACTCTAATAGGAGGCTCTGTACCTTTCTTATTTGTGTTACTTACTACACAAACACCGATCGAAAATGCCATTCAGGTAGGTATTCTTTTCATAATAATTCAGTTTACCGAAAATAATATACTAACACCAAATATTGTAGGAGGTAATGTTAAGATTAATCCATTTTTTATAATCATCGGATTAGTTTTTGGAAGCACTGTATGGGGCATACCTGGTATGTTGGTAATAATTCCATTTTTGGCAATATTAAGAATAATATTGAATAGTATTCCAACATTACAACCATATGCCTTCTTACTCGGACCGGGTGGTACCAGGAAACATGCCTGGAGCTTAAAAAAAATAAGAGCAAAACTTCGGTTTAGTAAAAAGAGAGAAAGTAGTAATAATTAAGAAATTAACTTTTTATTTCTTTCTAAAAAGTTTCTTCTTAGCCTTATTAAATAAGGAAGTTCCTGTTGTAGTATTTCCAAAATCACTGCTTAAAAGTATACTATAGGTTTTTAGTGAATCTACACTGTCAAATAACACTTTAATAATTGCTATAAGCGGAATGAATAATATCATGCCGGATATTCCCCAAAATACTGCTCCTGTAATTAATCCGATAATGGCAACTAAAGGATTTAAACTTACTTTTGATCCCACAATTTTTGGTGTTAAAATGTTACCCTCTATTGCCTGTATGAATATATACCATAAGACTACAAATACTGCAGTCCAAATATTATCATTATTAATAAGTGCATATATAGTAGGAAGCAAACCTCCTATAAATGTACCTATATATGGAATAATTGCCAGGATGGCCGCAAAATATCCGAATAGAAACGGATAATCTAAACCAATAAAATAGAGACCTATACCGTTTAAAGTTCCTAATATTAGAATGACAATAATTAATCCATAAAAATAATTCTGAGCAACATTTTGAATGTTCTTCATTATATCAGATGCATATTCTTTTCTATCTCTTGCAAAATGGTTAAGTACAAAAGTTTTAAATGAATTTCTGTAAAGTAAAAAAAGAAAAGCATAAACCATTACTAATCCCGCATTAACCAGAAATGTTGTGGATGAAGTAATCGTATTTTCAATAAGATGATTGGACTTTAGAAATGAACTGGATTCTTCTTGCACAATTTCCTTTAATTCAATACCCTCGGGCATTATAAATTTATCAATTTGCTGAGTTAATTTATTTATGGATGATTCAATAATATCTCCAAAATTCCTTACTTCTTGAAAAAGCTGATAAAACTGAGTCCCAAAAAAATAGAATATGCTACTTAACAGGCTTATCATCAATATAAAAGTTAATGATATAGATATGATATTGGGTAATTTCCTATTAAAGAAAGAACAAGCAGGATTAAGCAGTAAAGCCAGAAAAAAACCATAAAAGATGGGTACCAATATAGTTTTGGCAAAATACATAACCGTAACGATTACTACCAGAATAAAGAGGGATTTACTTATATCATATTTTTGAGTTTCTGACTTGGTCATAAAATATGGTTTTCTTATTTACTCGCAAAATTCAAACCACATGCAACATGATGTCTTATAAAACAATTATCTGTAAAAGTTGTGTAAAAATTCCACACTTTTACATAATTCTGGTTATTAATTCTACTTTTTATTGTAAAAATAAGTGTGTATAAGCTTATAATAGATTTTGGCAAGGTTTTTAAGGATTAATATAGTAACTTATAAATTGTTAAATTAAAAAATTTACGTGATGGGAAAGTCAGATACAGTATTAGGATTTTTAGCAGGAGCAGCAGCAGGAGCTGTTGTTGGAGTTTTGTTTGCACCCGATAAAGGTAGCACAACAAGAGAAAAAATTAAAGATAAAACAGAAAAGTTAGGTTCTGATGTGTCGGAAGGTGTTAATCATCAAATGAATGATTTAAAAGATTATATATCTGAATTTGTTGAGGAAGTGACCGAACGATTTAGTTCTTTAGAAAATGAAGTAAGAGAACAGGCAAAAGAAGCTGAAAGAAAAGGAACTTCTGCTGCAAAAGGTGCTGCTTCTAAGGCAAAGAGCCAGAAACAAAGAAGTAAGCAAAGCTAAATTTATAATTAATTTTTTAACTTATTAAAGATTTCAGGTGTACTGTTGAGTAAATAGTATATCGATTATTAAATACAAGCACAATGAAGAATACATCGCTCGAAAAACAAGTCACAGAACTGAAATCTGTTTTAATGAGCTATCTTGAAGCAAGGTTAGATTTGGGGAAAGCTGTCTTACTTGAGAAAATGAGTAAAATAGGAACCTTTTTTTTAACCATTATGTCCTTTGTAATTGTAATTGCCAGTTTTCTTTTATTGCTGGCATTTGCCTTTAGTTATTGGTATGGTAATACACATGGAAGTGTTCATGTTGGTTTCTTGATATCTGCAGGTTTCTACGTGTTGGTTGGCATTATATTATTTGTATTTAGAAAACCACTGTTTTCTAACAGTATTATCCAAAATCTTGGTAAAGTTCTGTTCGATAAGGAATCAGAGGGTGAATTATAAAGTATTAAGATGCCAGATAAACATGACTTACACTAAATTGAATGAATATGAGTAAATCATCATACAGACCTAAAAATATAACTGAACTAAAGCTCTTAAAGCAACAGTTGCGTTCAAACGTACGGTTGGAAGAAGAAGTTATTGGATTTGGAATTGAAAGAATGCGAAATACTTTTGCTGATGCAGCAAAATCTGCTGCAAAAATTTACTTGCAGGGATTGGCCATAAAGTTATTAACCAAGGTTGTACAATCAAGAATGAGAATAAAATAGTGCATTTGTAAAAATATGCTAGAACTACCGAGCAAAGCTTTTGTTTAGCACTGTGGCCGGTAGTTTTTTTGTATCATAAATTGTAATGCGTAAAGGAATAATTACATACATAAAACTTACTCTAAAAATAGTGTTAGTAACTATCTTAACACTCATTCTGATACTGCTTATTGGAACCTTGGTATTTCAGTTTCCAAATGTTCAGAACTATGTTGCAAATGCGGCAGTTCATAAAATAGAAGAAAAAACCGGTGTGCATGTAACTGTAGATAAGATTGCTGTGTCGCTTTACGGGAGAGTTAATATAAAAGGTTTTTTTGCTCAGGATAACAAGGAGGACACCCTCTTATTTGCCGAAAGTTTAAAGGTTAAAGTGAGTCTTTTAAAAATTTTGAACAAAACAATTCAGGTAAATAAGGTTCGTTTAGAAAATGCTCAAATACGCCTTGTAATGCAAGATGAAGATTCTACCATGAACTTTTCTCCTTATCTTAAAGCATTTAAGAAACCAAAAGATTCAAAAGTTAAAAGTCCCAAAGGGAAGAAAGATAAATTCGCTGTCGTACTTAAAAAGGTTCAGCTGAAGAATGTGCGATTTTTCTATAAAAGCATTCCAGATCAAAACAGTATTCGTGTAAATACAGGCGATTTTGATGTTAAACTGAATCGTACAGATCTGGATAAGAAAATAATTGATATTAAAAGCATGTCTTTTAATGAAACTGTAATAGACATGCTGGTAAATAATAAAAAATATACAAATGAAGCGAGTCCATTTTCTTGGGATGTTACACTTGAAAGGGATCTAAGCTTAACTCATGTTAATTTTAAATTAAAAGATAATTTCAGTGCACAGAAACTCGAATTTAAGAATATTAACCTGAATGTAACTGCACGAAAGCTCGATTTAAAGAATAATAACATTCAACTAGGTGATTTAGAGCTGCTTAACTCAAGATTTTATGTTCAAAAAAATTTAATGTCTTCAGAAGATTCAGCAAGAGTTGAAGCGCTAAAAGTACTTCAAGCTAAGAATCAATTTGATTGGACAATTCGAGCCCGTAAGGTGAAATTAAAAAACAACTCATTTGGCTTTAATAAGGAAAACCAGACTGAAAGGGTAGGTCAAATTAATTTTGCTGATTTACAATTCAACCGAGTAAGTGGACTTTTTGAAAGCCTTGAACTCTACAAATACCATTTATCGTTCCGTTTGAAAGATTTTAGCTTGTCAGAAAAGTCAGGATTTCAGTTAAATCAATTGGCAGCAACTTTAGACTTTAATTCTAATGGTACAGTTATACAAAATCTTCTGTTGGAAACACCATACTCGAAAATCTCACAGAACGTATTATTACAATATAACTCGGTTGAGAAACTGCAAAAAGATATTAGCCACGTTAGTTTTAAGCTAAGGATGGATTCCTCATGGATAGGAGTGCCTGATTTACATTATTTCTTACCTCGGGAGATGGATACGATTCGTTATATATCGGCTATCAAACACCGAATTTATATAGCCTCACATATAGCAGCTCAACAGGATACATTAAGAATTAATCTGCTGAAAGCTAATTATGATAGCACGTTTATGAGTTTGAGCGGCTATGTTAATAATTATAAGCAGTTTTCAGATAATACTTTTGCAGAAATTGAAGTAAAAGATTTTAAAACAACTCGCAAGGATATTAATGCATTCCTTCCAGATAGTATGTTGCCTGATAAAATGGTCTTACCATCTAAAATTAATCTGGTTACACGCTTTAAGGGTACAAAAAATATCTTTAACACCAGTACTCAGATTCGTTCTAATTATGGTGAAATGTTAGTTAAGGTCCAAACAAATAAGAGTAAAGGAAACAGAAGATCATTTAATAGTGAAGTAAGCCTGAAAGATTTTGATTTGGGGCAATTAATTTCTAACAATACATTGGGGCATATTACACAACGAACAGAAGTAAGCGGAACTATTCCATTAAAGGAGTATACTGATGTTATAGCAGATATTAACATCAACGTAAGTAATATTTCACTTCTCGATTATGAGTACAAGAATATTTCTCTAACCGGAGCTTTAACACGTGAAGAAATAAATACAAATATCAATTACTCCGATTCAAATTTAATATTTTCCTTAAGTGGATTAATGAATAGAAAGGATTCAGTTCCAGCCTATGATCTGAATTTAAACCTGAAAGGGGCAGATCTGCAAGCCTTAAAGCTAACCAATACAAACTTAAGAACCAGAGGTAAGTTCAAGGCTAAGATTTCAGGTAGTACTATCAATAATTCTAACGGCGAAATAGTCCTTTCAGATTTAATTCTGTTTAAAGATGATCAAATTTTTGATGTCGATTCAGTTCATGCATCATTAACGAATACAAAACATGCTAGTAAGATCAGTTTGGAATCACCATTTCTTAAAGTAAATTACTTCGGAACCATAAAACCACAGCAAGTTTATCCTATTGTTAAGCAGTATTTCAGAAAGTATGTTCCCTGGAGTGCAGATACAACAATAAACATTCAGGATAAAGGACAATTTGATTTTTCTTTAGAACTTACTCAGTCTGATATGCTAACAGAGGCACTAATTCCTGGACTTAAGTCGATGCTTCCGGTTAGTGCTAAGGCAAGTTATGATTCAAAACGTAATGCATTTGAGGTGTTAATTGATATGCCTGCCATGGAGTACAATAATTTTAGTATCGAAGATTTTATATTTAATTTAAATGAAAGTGATTCAACGCAGCTTATTTATAACCTGAATTTTGCAAGAATCAGTGCAGATCCATTGGTAATTGGTAAAACAGAATTTTACGGGAATGCAAACGACGACTCAATAAAACTTGAACTTAAAATCCCCGGAGAAAGTAATAAAACAAAGTACTCATTAGGAGTATTTCTTACAGAAGCTAATAAGTGCCCTAAAATGGAATTTATACCTGGCGGGTTCATTTTAAATTACACAAAGTATTACTCTCCTGAGAAAAGTTATGTGATCTTTAAACCGGAACAACTGGAGCTCAATAATGTCAGGTTTTACTCAGAAGATCAATCGTTACAAATAAAAAACGATACGGTACAAAAAGAAGAATACCTGTTTGAGTTGTCTAATTTCTCTATCAATAATTTAACCGAAATCATAGAAACCGAATCGGAATTAATCGAAGGAATCTTAAATGGTAAAGTATCTGTAGGAAACCAAGAAGAGAATAAATTGTTTAATGCAGATTTAATTATGCACGATGTGTTCATCAGCAAATACAGAGTGTTTAATACAATAAGCTTGAAAGCAAATAATGTGCAAGAAAACCGAATAGAAGTTTATACTAAATTCTTGGGTGATAACGATGAATTAGAGCTAAACGGATTTCTGAGCAGGGAGAAGGATGAAAGTCATCTGGATTTTGATATGCAAATTAAACAACTCAACCTGGATTATTTCCGGGATTTTACTTCAGAATTATTCGATACATTAAGTGGATTTGTTCATGGAGATATTAAACTGCAAGGAAATCTTAAGTCTCCGCAACTTCAAGCAGAGGTTTCTGTTGATGATGTTAAGATTAAACCCGATTATTTGAATACAACCTTTTATATTGATGATGAGAAGATAAACGTAAACAATAACACGGTTCTATTCAGTCGATTTGCTTTAAAGGATTATCAGAATAATGTAACATACATTAATGGAGCAGTAGATTTTAAAGATATAGGAAAGCCGGAGTTTGACCTTTCAGTGGATTCAAAGAACTTTAGGTTTTTAAATACAGATTATCAGGACGGACGTTTATATTATGGTAAAGTTAATGCAAACTTGCAAGCCGATATTACGGGTAATCCAGCTCAACCAAATGTTGACTTAACAGTTAACCTGGGGGATGATTCTGAATTTCATTTTGTAATTCCCGAGTTAAATAATGCATCGGTTGAAGAGGAAGGAATTGTTCGTTTTGTAGATAAAAAAGATACATTGTGGACCGGTATTTTTGATCGAACAACCGAAGTTCAGGATAGTCTGAAAACCTTGCGGGGGAAAGGAATTAATTTATCCGCAAATATAGAGATCGAATCCGGAATGGATATTTACATAGAAATTGATCCGGCATCCAATGAGGAATTATTTATAAATGGTAACGCAAACCTGAGTTTTAGAAAAAGAAGAGCAGAAACTCCAACACTAAATGGAAGGTTTGAGATAGCTGATGGAACCTATACATTAACATTATATGAACTTATCAGACGAACTTTTACTATTCAAGAGGGCAGTTACCTTATGTGGAATGGAAATATTCAGAATCCGGTAACTAATATAACAACTACTTACCAGGTTCGTACATCGCCAGTTCCATTAATTTCAAATGAAACAGCCGGTTTCAGTGCAGAAAACACATCAAAATATTCAAATAATACACCATTCTTAGTAAACCTTAATATTGAAGGCAACATGTTAAAGCCTAATCTTAACTTTAATTTGAGTACACCCGCAGGACAGGCGGATGCTATAGTTCAGGCTAAATTAGTCCAGTTAAACCAAAATGAATCTCAATTACATAAGCAGGTGTTTTCTTTGTTGTTGTTTAATAGTTTTATCGAAAGCACATCTGCATCCAATAAAACATCGACTTATGAATTAAATGCAACTGCACGTACCAGTGTAAGTAAATTACTTACAAGGCAAATTAGCAGTTTTGCAGATCGATACATCAAATATGTTGATTTGGATGTTGGCGTAAACTCGTATTACAACAGAGTAGGAGATCAGGCAAGTGGACAAACAGAAGTATCACTCGATGTGTCTAAACGTTTATTGAATGATCATTTGACTGTTAAACTGGGTGGGGATTTTAATGTAGAGAATAGAAGCAGTGAAAGGCAAAATCAGAACTTAAGTAACATTGCAGGAGATGTGATCATTGAGTACCGAATTGATGATGATGGAACATACCGAATTCAAGGATTTAATAAAACAGAATATGATGATTTTTTTGATGGTGAAGTAAATAAAACCGGTGCGGCATTTATTTTTAATAAAGATTTTTATAAACTAAATCAACTATTTAAGTCTGATACAACCAAGAGTAAAAAAGAAGATCAATAGATGAAGTTGAAAATAAAATATTATAGATCAGCCATAAGGTTTATGGATTATATGTTGCTGCTAAGTTTCTTAATGCTGCTAATCTCTTCATGTTCATCTACAAAAACGTTAAAGAATAATGAATTTCTTTATCAAGCGAATAAATTGGAGATAAAAGATAGAGGTAAATTTCAGGAATTGGGATTAAAAAGAAATTTGAAAAAGCAAGTTAAGCCAGAACCTAACGATCGTTTTTTTGGTGTAGCACCTGTAAAACTTTGGATTTATAATTTGGTGGGCGACAGCATACCGGAAAAAGGAGTAAGAAGCTGGATTCGAAGAAAATTTGGACAAGCTCCGGTTATTTATAAATCATTTTATGCCCAGCAAAACAAAAATGCCATTCAGGAATATTTATTTAATAATGGATACTTTAATGCCTCTGCAAATTCAAGCGTGAATAACAAGGGAAAAAAGATAACCGTTTTGTACAGTCTGCAATTAAACAGACAATTTACATATGATACCATTGTGTTTCCAAAAGTTAAAGATTCACTAACAAGATATATCAATGAATCAAAGAGTGAATCTTTATTAAAAAGCGGTAAAGCATATAAATTAAAAGAGCTCGAAGATGAAAGAATTCGCATTAATGCGTTTTTAAAGAACAAAGGGTTTTATTTTTTTGATCCAAACTTTTTGATTTTTGAAGTTGATTCTAACGATTACAAAGCCTCAGTAGCAATAGATTTAAAGGTTAAGACCAATATTCCGCAAAATGCAAGCCAACAGTATTACATTAATAAAATTACTGTGGATAGCGATTATTCATTGAATAAACTTAAAGAAAACAAGGATACATTAATGGTTGATAACCTTATGTTACTTTATACCGATAAGGTTTTAAAGCCCAAAATAATACAAAATTCTATTATGTTTAATACGGGTGATCTTTATAACTACAATGCCTATACACAAACATTAAATAAGTTTTCGGGTTTAGGGATCTATAAATTTACCAACATCAGGTATAAACAAACACAATCCGATTCAACGTTACTCAATGCAAATATATATCTTACAAAATCAGTTCCAAGGTCGGTTCGAACAGTAGTTAGGGCCGTTACCAAATCGAATGATTATTTAGGACCTGAGATTACACTCAGCTATCGTGACAGGAATTTATTGAACGGAGCAGAATTATTTACACTTAATCTGAATTCATCTTTTGAAACACAGTTTGGAAACGAAAATGAAGGAGGAAACTCTTACGAGGTGGGTTTCGATGCAAACTTATCTGTCCCAAGGTTTATCTTTCCCATTATTGATCTGAATAAGTACTTGTCTGAGAAATATACTCCTAAAACCAATTTGAGAGTAGGATACAGCTATCACTTTCGAACAAAGTATTTTAAAATGAATACCTTCAACTTGCTTTATGGATACAACTGGAACGAAACATTAACGAAAAGTCACGATTTAAAAACAATTAATCTGAGTTATTCCAGACTAACCGATCGTACCAATGCATTTGAAGAAATATTATCAGAAAATGAACTATTACGTCAGAGCTTTGAAGAAAAGCTGATGCTAAGCTTATCTTATACCTATAAAATAAATACTTCCCTTAGCTCTGATTTGGGCGATGGTATATTCCTAACAGTTAATCCCGAAATAGCAGGCCAGCTGCTTAGTTTGTATAATTATTTTGTGCGAGGCTACTTCCCAAGTTCTGAAAATCCTTCAAAAATACTGGGTATAAAATATTCTCAATTTGCAAGAATATCTGCTGATTTTAGGTGGAATAAAACCCTTCGTGAGGGCAGTATGCTTGCAACAAGGTTTTTTGCCGGTGTTGGTTCAGCATATGGAAACTCGGATGTCTTGCCGTATATAAAACAATTTTATATTGGCGGAGCCAGTGATATAAGAGCTTTTTTTTCACATACAGTTGGACCGGGTAGCTATTATCCACCAGACAGTATTGAAAATAATTATTTCGATCAGGTTGGCGAAATCAAACTGGAAAGTAATATCGAATACCGGTTTGATATAATAAGTTTTTTGAAAGGTGCTGTTTTTATTGATGCCGGAAATATTTGGCTGTTAGAACCAAACCCGCAGAAACCAGGAGGCGAGTTTAATATTAATTCCGTATTTGACCAATTGGCTATCGGTGGTGGCTTTGGTTTGAGATTGGATGCATCCGTTTTAGTTTTACGTTTAGATTTAGGAGTGCCGCTTCGAAAGCCCTGGTTAGCTGCAAATGATAGATGGGTAATTGATGATTTCAATCTTGGAAGTGCCGCGTGGAGAAGAAATAACCTTGTTTTAAATATTGCCATTGGATATCCATTTTAAAAGTAATATGAAGCAAAAGTCTACATAATTATTGTGGACTTTTTACCCAAATCACACTCCTTTATTAAAATATCCTTATGTAATGGATTAATCCTTTATTATAATTATTTAATCATTAAATGTCTATTAATTAGATAGATGTGTCCTTTTGGCAGATTGTAATAACAAATCTCTGGCTAAATAAGAGAATATATTCTTAAAAGTGAATACTCTTTGCAGCACCAATTAAAAAAACAGTACAACGAATAATGAGTCGGATAAAAGCTTTAACGTGCTGTTATTTTTAAATTTTATATAAAAGGCTTATGCAAATAAGAACAAATGCTCTGGTAAGTTCAGTTAAAAACTTTTTAATTGAAGTAGGTGGAATAATAGATTTCACAGTGCTTGTATTTAAGCAATTCTTTAAAAAACCAAGAGAGCATAAAGAAATGATAAAACAAGCATATTATGCCGGTAATAAAACGTTTCCGTTGATCGCTATTACAGGTTTTATAATGGGGTTGGTGTTAACACTTCAATCCAGGCCTGTTTTGGTTGAATTTGGAGCAGAGTCTTTATTACCCGGAATGATTTCAGTTTCTATTATAAGAGAAATTGGTCCTGTAATAACAGCATTGTTATGTGCAGGTAAAATTGGTTCCGGATACGGTGCAGAGATAGGATCTATGAGAGTAACCGAGCAGATTGATGCTATGGAAGTTTCAGGAATAAATCCTGTAAGTTATATAGTAGCCTCCAGAATAATGGCTACAACAATCATGGTCCCGATTTTAGTTTTACTTGCCGATGCTATTGCCATATACGGTTCTTATGTTGCAGTAAATATGTACAGCGATGTTAATTTTCAGTTGTTTTATAATCAGGCTTATAATACCCTGTCATTTAAAGATTTAATTCCAGCCACTTTTAAAACGATAATCTTCGGATTTATGATCGGCTTAATCGGTAGTTACAAAGGATATTATTCAAAAAGAGGAACAGAGGCAGTTGGAGCTGCAGCTAATTCAGCGGTGGTAACATCATCATTGGCAATTTTTGTGATAGATCTGGTTGTAGTGCAAGTAACAGAGTTATTTTAAGAATAAAAAGTTATGGAAGCAGTCATTAAAATACGAAATCTTTATAAATCGTTTGGTACCAACGAAGTACTGAAAAATATAAATCTTACACTAAATAAAGGTGAAAATATTGTAATTCTGGGAAGATCGGGAATTGGAAAATCTGTTTTAGCTAAATGCATTGTTGGTTTATTACAGTTTGATAAAGGTAGTATAGAAATCTTTAATCAGGATATTTCATCCTTAAGTTCTGATGAGCTCGATGGGATAAGAAAGAAAATGGGATATCTTTTTCAGGGTGGTGCTTTGTATGATTCCAAAACGGTACGGGAAAACCTGGAGTTTCCATTGCAACGGAGTCGTTTTGCAGAGGCAGATAACATTGATACAAATACTCGTGTCGAAGAAGTGCTCGAAAATGTGGGACTATTAGATGCTCAACATAAAATGCCGGCCGAGTTATCCGGAGGAATGAAAAAACGGGTTGGACTGGCCAGAACGCTAATTCTACAACCCGAAATAATTTTTTATGATGAGCCAACAACAGGGCTCGATCCGGTAACATCTAAAGAAATTAGCCAATTGATGGTAAGAGTGCAGAACAAATATAAAACGTCATCACTTATAATAACGCATGATTTAAAATGCGCAAAAACCACTGCAAACAATATTAAACTATTGAGGAATGGTAATTTTTATGCTGAAGGAACCTATAACGAATTGGAAAATAGTGAGGATGAGGTTGTAAAACAATATTTTAATTAATGATAGCTACATTTTAAAAAGAACAAATGGTATGAAAAATAATAATAATCACCAGCTTAAACTTGGAATCTTGATAACAGCCGGACTCTTGTTTTTTGTTGTTTCTGTGTATTTGCTGGGCAAACAACAAAATATGTTTAGCTCGGACATAAAAGTAAAAGCTCATTTTACGAACATAAAAGGACTACAGGTTGGCAATAATGTCAGGTTTTCAGGAATTAACATTGGAACAGTAACAGATATACATATATTAAACGATTCTGTAATTGAGGTTGAAATGGCTATAGAAAAAGAAGTTACCAAGTTTATAAAGAAGGATTCGAAAGTAGAGATATCTAACGATGGTTTGATGGGCAATAAATTGATCACAATTAATCCCGGAAATAGAAGTACATTGGGGATATCAGAAGGAGATGAATTGTTATCAAAAAACAAAATAACTTCTGATGAATTGTTGGAAGAAACCAAAAATATTATTATGACAACTAAAACTGTCGCAGGAAATTTAAAGGAAATTACCGAGAAGCTGAATAATGGGAATGGCGATTTTTCAAAATTGCTGAATGAAGATGAGATAACAAGCAATTTGAAAAAGGTAAGCGGAGAAATGGTTGGTTTGAGTTCAGATTTAAGAAAAATTTCTTATAAAATAAATAATGGACACGGAGATATAGGAAGGTTATTAAACGAAGACGGTATTACACGGCAAGCGAATGAAGCTATAAGCAAACTGGATAGTATTGCTTTTATAGGTCAGCAAACAATGAATAACCTGCATAAAACATCTGTTGAAATAAACGAAGGTAACGGAGTAATTAATAAATTAATTTATGATACAGTTTTATCATACAAGTTGGATACAACCATGGTAAAATTGAACCAGGGTATTGATGAGGCAAAACAAGCTGCGTCAACTATAGATAATAGCTGGATCCTAAACGTTTTTTCGAAAAAGGATAAAAAAAGAGATAAATAAAGATACCAAGAAATAATTTTTAGTGGAAATCAGAACCCACTTAAAAAAACGAGGCGGAACTGAAAAGCCAAACGAGTAAGATTAAAAAATGGTAAGAGTATGAAAAAGCTTATAAGTTTAATATTAGTCATTTTTAGTCTTGGGTATTTTGCTAACGCCCAGGTAAATCCACACGCAATAGGTTTACGTTTAGGTGGTGATGGTAGTGTAAATGGAGCTGAGCTTTCTTATCAGCACGGTTTAAATAGTATAAACAGGCTCGAAATGGACTTTGGCTTTGGAGCTAGCCCAAACCATACCAGAACCTATATGGCTACAGTTTTTCACTGGGATTTCAATATCGTAAGCGGATTTAATTGGTTTATTGGACCTGGTGGAGCGGTTGGTTTTTATGCCTACGATAATGAAGATAATTATGTAAATGTTGCCGTAGGAGGACAATTTGGATTTGAGTATGATTTTAATGTGCTTGATGTTCCTCTTTTAGTGAGTATTGATGGACGACCAATGTGGGATTTTGTAGGCGATAATCCCGGATTAGGTTGGGGAGCATCATTAGGTATACGATATACATGGTAATAAATATCATGCTCTAAAAAAGGAGGTTTTCTATTGCGAAAACCTCCTTTTTATTTTAATGTGTTTGGGATGTCTTTGGTTGTTAGTGCAAATCGCTTAATCTTCAACCAATTTATAAGGCCATCTTTTATAACCACCCCAATTCATCATTTTTGTGTACCCTTGTTCTTCCAACTTTTTAATAACAGACTGTGCTCTTCCTCCCGTTTCACAATACAAAATCAGATATTGTTCTTTCGGAAGTTCATCTAATTTATCCATAATTACCGATGATGGATAAGATTTTGCCGTTGGTATGTGTCCTGCTTTATATTTATCTTTCGGCCTTACATCTATTATCCATATTGAAGAATCAGGATTAATAGTGAGTTCTTTTAATTTCTCAGGAGGTAAATATTTTTTTAATGGTTCTCCGTCTTTGGAAGTATATCCTTCATAACATGATGGTAATAAAATCACAAAACTTAAAACTACAGTTAGTAAAACATATTTTTTCATCATTAAATTTTCCTTTTTTTATATTTTGAACACCCGGCTTATGGTTACTTGGACTTATATCGTAAAAAGCTGGTATTCATTATAGATTATTATGTATTATAACTAAGGTAAAGAATCTTGCATGGAAAGTCAATTAATTGCAAATTAATCTGAGTTGTAGTTATAAAAATCCACGTTACGTTTTTGCAGATAATAAGACTTGCTTTTAATCAGTCTAAAAAATTACGTTAAGAATGTTTTTAAAAGGCAAAAACGGGGGCAAACCAAAGCCCCCGAAATTTAAAATACTAATAATAAATTACTTAAAGTGACCCAAGGAGGACTCGAACCCCCAACCCTCAGAGCCGAAATCTGATATTCTATCCAATTGAACTATTGGGCCATCTTATGTGGTGCAAATTTAAAAAAAATATTTACTCCCGAAACTATTTTCATGAAAGTATTAATCTAAACTGATTACCATTAATTCATAAACTTTTTCTAATTTCGCAGATTGATAAATTAATTCTTATAACGATATAATACTATGGAATATAATTTCAGAAACATAGAGCAAAAGTGGCAAAAAACTTGGGATGAAAAGGATACATATAAAGCTGAAATTGATAAGGATAAACCTAAATATTACGTGTTAGATATGTTTCCTTATCCATCCGGAGCGGGTTTGCATGTTGGACATCCTTTAGGATATATAGCTTCCGACATATATTCCAGGTATAAGCGATTGAATGGTTATAATGTATTACATCCAATGGGATACGATGCTTTCGGATTACCTGCAGAGCAATATGCCATTCAAACCGGTCAGCATCCGGCAATAACTACAGATAAAAATATTAAGCGATATAAAGAACAGTTAGTAAAAATTGGTTTTTCGTACGATTGGGATCGAGAAATAAGAACCTGTGATCCGGATTACTACAAGTGGACACAGTGGGTGTTTATTGAATTATTCGAGCATTGGTTTAATAAAAAAACGCAAAAAGCAGAACCAATAGCTGAATTGATTAAGACATTTGAGAGTGAAGGGAATAAAGATGTTGATGCAGCATGCGATGAAACAAGTCTTTTTACTGCCGATGAATGGAAAAAGAAGTCTGAAAAGCAACAACAGGAAATTCTATTAAATTATAGACTTGCTTACCTGGCAGATACTATGGTAAACTGGTGTGCTGAGTTAGGAACAGTGTTAGCTAATGATGAAGTAAAAGAGGGATTCTCCGTTCGAGGCGGATATCCTGTGGTTCAGAAAAAAATGAAGCAGTGGTCGCTTCGAATATCTGCGTATGCAGAAAGATTATTAAACAATTTGGAAAAACTTGAATGGACAGATTCTTTAAAAGAGATTCAAAGAAACTGGATAGGACGATCTGAAGGTGCCGAAATGAAATTTAAGTTGAAAGATTCCGATTTAGAAATGGAAATCTTCACTACTCGTCCTGACACTAGCTGGGGGGTTACATTTATGGTATTAGCTCCGGAGAGTGAACTGGTTCCACAAGTAACAACTGACGAATATAAAGATAAGGTCGATGAATATATTAAGGAAACTAAAAAGCGTTCAGAACGCGAACGATTAGCTGATGCTAAAACAGTTAGTGGGCAGTTTACAGGAGGTTATGCAATAAATCCTTTAACAAATCAGGAGATTCCTATTTACATTAGTGATTATGTATTAATGGGATACGGAACAGGTGCAATTATGGCTGTTCCAGGGCACGATAGCCGCGACTTTAAATTTGCACGTCATTTTAATTTGCCAATTATTCAGGTTGTTGTGAAAGATGGAGAAGAGCCTACTGATCCTCAAACCTGGGATGACTCTTATGACGGAAAAGAGGGTAAAATGATTCATTCAGGATTTATTAATGGTCTTGATGTAAACGAAGCCATTGAAAAAACCATTCAGCATATTGAAAAAGAAGGAATAGGAAACAGGAAGGTTAATTTCCGGTTACGTGATGCTATTTTTAGTCGACAGCGTTATTGGGGAGAACCATTCCCGGTTTATTTTAAAGATGGAATCCCATATCCGGTTAAGAAGGAAAACCTGCCTCTTGAATTGCCCGAAGTAGATGCTTATTTACCTACCGATAAAGGTGAACCTCCATTAGGCAGAGCAAAAGATTGGCACACAGAAGAGGGCTATCCATACGAATTAAGTACCATGCCTGGCTTTGCAGGATCATCTGCATATTATCTGCGATATATGGATCCACACAACAACAATGCGTTAGTTTCAAAAGAGGCAAATGAATATTGGCAAGATGTTGATTTGTATATCGGAGGAACCGAGCATGCAACCGGTCACCTGATCTATTCAAGATTCTGGAATAAGTTTCTGTTTGATATTGGCTGGGTTTGTAAGGATGAACCATTCAAGAAATTGATAAATCAGGGTATGATTCAAGGTAGATCGAATTTTGTTTATCGGGTAAAAGGTACCAATAAATTTGTTTCGTATAATTTACGAAATGAGTATGAGGTAACGCCGATTCATGCAGATGTAAATATTGTAAATAATGATATCCTGGATACAGAAGCTTTTAAAAATTGGAATCCGGAGTATAAAGATGCTGAGTTTATTCTTGAAGACAATAAGTATGTTTGCGGGTATGCAGTGGAGAAAATGTCAAAATCATTATATAATGTGGTAAACCCGGATGATATCATTGAGCAATATGGAGCCGATACGTTAAGAATGTATGAAATGTTCCTGGGGCCTTTAGAGATGTCCAAACCTTGGGATACTAACGGAATTGATGGAGTACACAAGTTCTTGCGTAAGTTCTGGAGATTATTCCACGATAATGATTTTAATTTCTCTGTTTCAGAAGATGAGCCAACGGAAGACGAATTGAAGATACTTCATAAAACCATTAAAAAAGTTACTGAAGATATCGAAAGATTCTCTTTCAACACATCAGTTAGCGCCTTTATGATTTGTGTAAATGAGTTAACTGATCTAAAGTGCAATAAAAAAGCAGTTTTAGAACCACTTGCAATAATATTGTCTCCTTTTGCACCGCATATTACAGAAGAAATTTGGTCGCTTTGTGGAAATATAGGAAGTATAACTGTGGCGGATTTCCCAACATATGAGGAAAAATATTTGGTGGAGAGTTCATTCGAATATCCTGTTTCATTCAATGGCAAAATGCGTTTTAAAATAAAGCTACCAATGGATATTTCAGCAAAAGATGCAGAAAAACAGGTGTTAGGGCATGAATTAGCTCAAAAATGGATCGAAGGCAAAACACCAAGGAAAGTAATCTTTGTTCCGAAAAAGATCATTAATATTGTCATATAAGTTTATATATAAATTATCATGAATAATTATTTTAAAACTTTTAGATCTTATTCAATTATAACACTAGGTTTATTTATTAATGCCCTGGGATGGACAGCATTTTTAATTCCTGCAGAAATCACCGGTGGTGGAATTACTGGTGTTGCTACACTTATATTTTATGCGAGCAAGATTCCTGTTTGGATACCATATCTTCTAATAAATGGAGTTTTAATCTTGATTAGTATTAAGGTGTTAGGTAAAAATTTTGGGATTAAAACGATCTATTCAACCGCTGTATTGACCTTGTTTTTCTCAGTGTTACAGGGAATTATTACCGAGCCAATTGTGAATGAAAACTTTATGTCGGCTGTGGTGGGTGGTATTATGGCTGGTGTTGGTGTTGGGATTGTATTTAGTCAGGGAGGAAGTACAGGTGGTACCGATATTATTGCCATGATGATTAATAAATATCGTAACATTAGCCCGGGAAAAATAATCCTTTATGCGGATGTTATTATCATTTCTTCTTCGTTTTTAATTTTTGGTTCCATTGAAAAAATAGTTTATGGTTATGTGACTATGGCTATAGGGGCATATGCAATTGATCTGGTGCTTACGGGTGCCAAGAGAACAGTCCAGTTGTTTATATTTTCAAAAAGCTATGAAAAAATAGCAGAGACAATTGCAAAAGATATGAATCGTGGAATTACGCTTATTGATGGAACGGGATGGTATTCTAAAAAGGAATCTAAAATAATTATGGTGTTGGTTAAGAAACAGGAATCCAACAATTTACTACGGATTATCAAAGAAATTGATCCAGATGCATTTATTTCTTTGAACAGTGTTATGGGCGTGTATGGTTTAGGTTTCGACAGAATAAAAGTGTAATTTATTGAATTTAAGTAATTTATTTTATAATTTAGGCGCAAATACTTAATTGTATGCAAGTTAAGAAAATCTCAGCTTTTGGAATTGGAATTGCGGTTGTAATACTGCTTAGTATTTTTAAGTCTACTGAAAGTAGTATAATCACACGAAACAAGAATATCTATGCCGTTGGTATCGACGAAAATATAATCTATCATGATATACAAAAGGAGTATGGCATTACGCTCGATTCCTTTGAGGTTGTTCAAAACAGAATACATAGAAATTATAACCTAGCGCGGTTGCTAACTGAAGCCGGATTGGAAAGTGATATCGTTAACAAAGCTACATTCAGAGCATCGGAAGTTTTCAACATACGAAATATTAAAGCTGGAAATGACTACAAGCTATATTTTACAAAAGATAGCTCTAAAACCTTAAAATATTTTGTTTATAAGCATAGTCCGGTTGATTATCTGAAGATAGCGTTAAGAGATGAACCCGTTGCAGAAAAAGGGCAAAAAGAAATAACTTTAGTAAGAAAAACGTGCTCTGGAAAAGTTTCTTCTTCGCTTTGGGAAACCATGATCGAAAATCATATCGATCCTATGATGGCGATCCGCCTATCAGAAATTTATGCCTGGACTGTTGACTTTTTTGGTCTTGAAGAGGGCGATCAGTTTAAAGTTATTTATGATGAGCAATTAGTTGATAGCATACCAATTGGTATAGGTAATATTTATGCGGCAAGCTTTGTGCATAGTGGTGAAGAGATGTTGGCATTTGAATTTGAGCAGGATGGTTCGAAAGGTTTTTATGACGAAAATGGAAAAAGTTTGCGAAGAGAGTTTCTGAAAGCACCATTGAGATTTTCAAGAATTAGCTCTGGGTATTCTAACAGCAGGTTCCATCCAATATTAAAAATATATCGTCCCCATCGTGGAGTGGATTATGCTGCACCAACGGGAACACCAATACATAGCATTGGTGATGGCACCATTGTAGGAAAAGGATACACAAAAGCGGCGGGTTACTATATAAAAGTAAAACATAATAGTGTATACACTACCGGATATAATCATTTATCGAGATACCCTCGCGGAATAAAAAAAGGACAACGCGTTAAGCAAGGTGATATTATTGGTTATGTTGGTAGCACAGGATATGCTACTGGCCCACACCTCGATTTTAGAATGTGGAAAAACGGATATGCTGTTAATCCGCTTAGAGTTAAAGCTCCGCCTGTTAAACCTATTCCGCAAGAAGAGTTACCCGATTATCAATATACTATTAGCGCCTTAAAGAACGAGTTATTAAATGCTGATTCTTAAGAAATAGTATTTTAATATTCTTCTATCTTATTTTTACAATACGTGTTGAGCAGATAAATAGGTCTTTTTTTAAGGGATAAATGAATTCATATTAGCTTCCTCTTAACTGGATTATTAATTTACGAGAATTTTGTATGGTTCAGATAATCAGCATGTATGGCTCATACAGTCTTGTTTGGCTTGAATTTTGTATTGTCTTATCCGAAATATTATTTAATGTAGATTAAGAAGAAAGGAAGTACAAGATGAAAAAGAATATATTAATTATATTATTGGGTGTAGTAATAAATGCATCGGGTTTTGCTCAAGATATAACTACGGTTAGAGCAAATGAAGACATTAGCGATAATCTGGATTTAGAAGCAGTTGCTTCTGTTTTTGGCGATTCAAAAGATTTAGAAGACTTTGAATATAAATTAAATGATCCTGAACTAAGAATCTCAAATCTAGATTTAAACAGAGATGGTTATGTTGATTATCTCAGAGTTGTAGAAAACTCAGAGAACCAGACAGTTCTTATTACAATACAAGCGGTATTAGGTAAAGACCTTTATCAGGATGTTGCAACCATTGATGTAGAAAGAGATCGTAATGGCAGATCTTCTGTTCAGGTGGTTGGCGATGTGTATATGTATGGCCCTGATTATATTATTGAGCCTGTTTATGTGTATTCACCTCCGGTATTAGTCTATTTATGGGGACCAACATATCGACACTGGCATTCGCCTTATTACTGGGGATATTATCCTTCTCATTATCATAGATGGCATACACATTCATGTAATGTTTATCGCCGCAATGTTCATGTACATATAAATACACATCACAATTATTATTATCCAAGATCGAGAAGAAGTTCAACAGCTGTTCATATGCATAATAAAACCAGAAGAAACGATTATGGACGAGCTTATCCTAATCGATCATTTAGTTCGCGTAATAGTGACGTAAGAAATACACGCGATTTAAATGCACGAAGAGGAGTAGGTTCAAGTGTTTCAAGCAGGCAACCGGGTAGCTCTGTACGATCTGCAAAATCCAGATCAAGTAATGCAAGTTACTCAAGCAATCCGGGTAGTAGCAGAAGTTCTTCTGGCAGGACATATAACAGTCGCAAATCTTATTCTCGCTCAAGTGCTTCAAGTGAACAGGTAACCAGATCAAGTAATTCAAGATCTTACAACAAAAGCGGACATTCATCCTCAAGATCAGGAGATGTTCGATCTGGTAAATCGAGTTCGGGTAAGAGTGTAAACAGATCAGGTGCGAATTCAAGATCAGGAAATAATCGCAGTGGTGCAGGAAGAAATAGTTCAACAAGTTCTGGTAGTGGAAGAGGCAAAAGAAGATAAAAATTCTTAAATTTGAATACATACTAAAAACCTTGAATTATGAATAGAAAGAAAACTACCACAAAGAAGAGGCATGTTGTATATGTGCTTTTAGTGCTCCTTGGTTTTATAACTTCGTGTTCACCGGAGTATATTCCCAATATGGTTAACTCTCCTATGTTAAGTAATCAGGGTGAATTCCAGGCAACTATTGCAACCGGTACTAGTAATTTCGATGCTCAAACTGCATTTGCTATTACCGATAATATCGGAATAATGGTTAACGGAAGCTATGGCAACGAAACCAACGACTCAACAGACGATTTTCATAAGCACTTGTTTTTTGAAGGTGGACTTGGTTACTACGATAAAATTGGAAGTAAAGGAAGATATGAAATATATGGAGGTTTTGGAACTGGTAAGGTAGAAGGTTATTTTGATGGCGCTTGGGTTGGTTCTGAAATAACTGATGCCAATTATAATAGGATATTTATTCAACCTGGTATAGGCATTTCCACAGGAATTTATGATGGAAGTTTTTCTCCCAGAATAGTATTTGTTCAAATGAATCCAAACGGACCTGCCTTTGAAAACGGAAGTTATAATACCTTTTTCGAACCGGTTATTACCTCAAAGATTGGTTATAAGTATGTCAAATTTGTTATTCAGATGGGAGCCTCATTTCAGATCGGAGAAGAGGAATTAAATTACGAACACCAACACTTTATTTTCAATTTTGGTTTTAACTTTAACTTTGGAAGAAAGTATTACGATTTATAATGATCAAGGATTTTCTTAATAATTTTTGGAAAGTGTACGTATTCTAATTCGTGCACTTTCTTTGCAATATCTTCAGGCTTATCGTCAGGTAAAACAGGGCATTTTGCTTGAAAAATGATATTTCCTTTATCATATTCTTTGTTTACATAATGAATTGTAATGCCGGTTTCTTGTTCTTTATTTTCAACAACTGCTTTGTGAACATTCATGCCATACATCCCTTTCCCCCCATATTTAGGCAGTAGTGCAGGGTGAAGGTTAATAATACGATTTGGGTAAGCATCAATCAAATACTCCGGTATTAGCCATAAGAATCCAGCAAGAACAATTAAATCAATTTGTTGTTGTTTAAGTATATCTAGTATTTTTTCTGTTTCGTAAAATTCTGTTCGAGAAAAAATATAGTAGTCAATATCATGATTTATAGCTCTTTGAATAACATAGGCGTTTTTATTGTTCGAAAAAATTGATGAGGTTTCAATTTTTTTATTTTCTTTGCAAAACTTTATAATGTTCTCGGCATTAGTGCCAGAACCCGAAGCAAATATTGCTATTTTGTTCATTTTTATGATGTTATAGTAGTTTCAATGCTCTCAATATCGGAGCTATAATTAAAAAATTATTACAAAAATGGCTTTTAAAAATCAAAAAAAGCTATTTTTGCAACAAAAAAATAGAGAAATATTTTTGATTTATCACAGTTAATTATATTTCTTTGCACTGTTAAAAATTAAACTTAATTATTAATTAAAACTAAAAGTTATGTCTGATACTGCATCAAGAGTAAAAGCGATTATCGTTGATAAGTTAGGAGTAGACGAAAATGAAGTTACACCAGAAGCAAGTTTTACAAACGACTTAGGTGCTGACTCTCTTGACACTGTTGAGTTAATCATGGAATTCGAAAAGGAATTTAATATTTCTATTCCGGATGATCAAGCTGAGACTATTGGCACTGTTGGTGATGCTATTAATTATATTGAAGAGCACGCTAAGTAATTTTTAATATCATTAAATCTTGTTTTAAATTTTATTGCTATGGAATTCAAACGTGTTGTTATAACAGGCCTTGGAGCAATTACGCCTCTGGGAAACAATGTTGAAGAATATTGGAAGAACTTAATGGATGGAGTAAGTGGTTCAGACCATATAACGCTCTTTGATGCTTCAAAATTTAAAACAAGATTTGCTTGCGAAGTGAAAAACTTCGATCCTAAAGATCACTTCGACAGAAAAGAGGCAAGAAAACTGGATCGTTTTGCTCAGTTTGCATTAGTTGCTGCTGATCAAGCTATGCAGGATTCTAAACTTGATCTGGAAGCTATCGATCACGATAGTGCAGGAGTTATTTGGGGATCTGGTATTGGTGGAATCAATACCTTTTTGGAAGAAGTAAGGAATTATGTCACTGGTGATGGAACACCACGATTTAGTCCTTTCTTTATTCCAAAAATGATCTCGGATATTGCTTCAGGACACATTTCTATGAAATACAATTTCCGTGGTCCAAACTTTACTACAGTTTCTGCATGTGCATCATCAACAAATGCAATGATTGATGCATTAAACTATATTCGTTTAGGAAAAGCTAATATTATAATCACCGGTGGATCCGAAGCTTCTATTAATGAAGCTGGTATGGGCGGTTTTAGTTCAATGCAGGCTATATCATCAAGAAATGATGAGTATAAAACAGCTTCACGTCCGTTCTGTAAAACCCGCGATGGTTTCGTTATGGGTGAAGGTGGTGCTGCTTTAATTTTTGAGGAATTAGAGCATGCGAAAAAGCGTGGTGCTAAAATTTATGCTGAAGTTGCCGGTGGAGGTTTGTCTGCCGACGCACATCACTTAACTGCTCCTCATCCTGAGGGTCTTGGAGCAATGAATGTTATGAAAAATGCTTTAAATGATGCTGGAATGAAACCTGAGGATATTGATTATATCAATGTGCATGGTACAGCAACTCCTCGTGGCGATATCGCCGAATTATTAGGAATTAAAGAGGTATTTAAAGATCATGCATTCAAAATGAACGTTAGTTCTACCAAATCTATGACTGGTCACTTATTAGGTGCAGCTGGCGCTATTGAAACTTTAGCGGCTTTATGTGCAATCCATAATGGAGTAATTCCTCCAACAATAAACCTTCAGGAAAAAGATCCTGAGATTGATCCTCAGTGGAACCTGACTCTGGACAAAGCACAAAAAAGAGAAGTAAAAGCAGCACTGAGTAATACATTCGGATTTGGAGGACACAATGCATCCGTTATTGTAAAGAAATATACAGAATAAGGTTTGTGTTATTAGCTTTACCACCTGCAAAATATTATTTTTCAAGCAATAAAAAGTTTTATAAGCTGATTTATCAGCTAACAGGTGTTTATCCCTCTAATCTACAAGTATTTCAAATTGCATTTACACATAAATCAGCTTCCAGAAGCCTGGAAAAATCCAGAAGGCTCAATAATGAAAGACTGGAATTTCTTGGCGATGCTATTTTAGCTTCTGTTGTGGCAGATTTTTTGTATTCGTATTTTCCGTTTAAAAAAGAAGGTTTTTTAACCAAACTTCGAGCTCGTATTGTGAGTCGCGATCAATTAAATGATATTGCTTTGAAAATGGGCTTGCAATATCATATCGTAGCCCAGAATCGCATAAACGGAACAAAAAATATCTATGGTAATGCTTTAGAGGCCCTCATTGGTGCTATCTATGTCGATAAAGGATATAAAAAGACCAAAGATTTTGTTATTCAAAAGATTATTAATAACAATATTGATTTGGTAAAACTTGCATTTACCGATTCCGACTATAAAAGCCAGGTAATTGAGTGGGCACAAAAAAATAAAATCGAAATTATTTTCGAAGATGAGGAGATTGAAAGTACCGACCACAATAATTTATATTTTACCTCAACTATAAAAGTTGACGATCATATTTTGGGCAACGGTAAAGGGTTATCGAAAAAAGAGGCACAACAAAATGCTTCAAAAGAGGCTCTTTCGCATACCGATGACTTTGAATACTAATCGTAAACTATTTTCATTATCTTTAGCTTGAATTAAAAATTACTTCTTACATTTTTTTTATGAAAAAGAAGAAAGTTCATAAGCTCGTTCTCGATGAGGTCGCTGATTTCTATTTAGTTGCTATTGCATCACACGAAAATGATTACAGATTAACCTGGGCGCTGAATCAAAACCTTAATCTTAAATTGATTAAAATAGATGATTTTACCTGCAATCATCCAAAACATAAACTGGTTACAAACTACTCCATGTGCAAGTTCGATGATGAACATAATCACTTAAAGTATAATCTGATCTCTAACAAATCAGAGAAAGGATTTTTACTTCCCGATTTAAAGAATATTGATTTTATTTTGCGTATTTCTGGAGATATTGATCAGGATAGTTTAGATAGCTTAGTGCAAAAGTTAAAGAAAATTGATATTGTAATTACTGCTTTTGTTATTCAAGAAATTCCCGACCGATATAATAAAATGTTTATATTCTAATTTTTGTAATAGAAAAAGAGAGGCGATAACCTCTCTTTTCTTAACCCTAAAATTTAAACCTATGTGACAATTTTTCTTGCACTCCTGTGTTGTAATTGTCTTGTACAAAAGTATAGTGACCTTTGGTTAAGTTTATTAAACCTATGTTAAATAATGTTAAATAATTCATTTAGAATACTTCTAGCGGTTATATTTGTACTGCTATGCAAAAAAAGACGCTTTGGATTATAACAGTTATTTTATCTATAACATTGATTTGTCTTATATTTGTTCAGTTATACTGGATAAATAATGCCATTACCATTAAAGAAGAGCAGTTTCAACAATTGGTAAATAAAGCGTTGGATAATATTGTTAAGGATATTGAAAACCGGGAAATGGTTTCTCAGGTTGTTCAGGAAATGGATCCCTTCCAGGATGTTTCACCTTCGGGTCATCCTTCTATAAATTACCGGTCCAATAAATTAACTGAGACTACCTTTGGTTTGGCTGTTACCGATCAGGAAAAGGAAATTTTTGTATTGCACAACACCGATTCGTTAAATATTGGTTCGCAGCTTAAGATGCTAAGTAATAGCGTAATGCAACTAAATACAAAATCATCGTTAACATTTGATAATAACAAAAATAAGTCAACATTTAACTCATTCATACCCAATGTCGATTTAAACGAAAAATTAAGTAATCGTACGGTTTTTGTCGAGAATGTAGTTAATAAATTAATTCAGATAGACGTTGATATTGAAGACCGAATTGATAAAGAAACCATTGAAACAATTATCAAGAATACATTTGCTGAGTTAGGTATTGATATCGGTTACGAATATGTGGTAACAAAAAACCGTTTTAAAACCGTATATAGCTCAAAAAATTATGATCCCAAGGTAAAGTACAAGAATTTTTCGGCTAAGCTTTTCCCAAACGATATTCAGGGCAAAAACAATTTTTTGTATGTATATTTTCCTGAGCAACGGAACTTTATTTTAAAGTCGACAGGATTTATGGCTTTTTCATCAATCCTGTTAACTATTATAATTTTACTGGGATTTTCACTATCAATACATATTATGTTTAAACAAAAACGTCTTTCGCAGATAAAGAACGATTTTGTAAATAATATGACACACGAGTTAAAAACCCCGATTTCTACCATATCACTTGCTTCGCAAATGTTGAAAGATGATTCAATTCCGGTTGAATCAAAAAACCTTGCATATATATCAAATATCATTGATGATGAGAGTAAACGGTTGAGTTATCAGGTAGAAAAGGTGCTGAAAACAGCCCTGTTTGAACAGGGGCAGATCAAGTTAAAGCGTCGCGAGCTCGATATTCATAAAATCATTAATAATGTATTGAAAAACTTCGATATACAAGTTAAATCTCGTGATGGTAAACTGGTGAAGGATCTTAAAGCCGATAATCCATTTTTATCGGTTGATGAAGTTCATTTTACCAATATTATTTTTAACTTGCTCGATAATGCTGTAAAATATAGCGATCAGGAACCTAACATTACTGTATCGACAAAGCAAAACGGAAAAGGAATTTTAATTGCTGTGGCCGATCAGGGAATAGGAATTAAAAAGCAGGATCAGAAAAGAATATTTGATCAGTTTTACAGGGTTTCGACAGGTAATGTGCACGATGTAAAGGGCTTTGGGTTAGGTTTAAGCTATGTAAAAAAGATTGTTGAAGCACATCAAGGAGAAATTAAATTAAAATCAGAATATCGAAAAGGTACTACGTTTGAAATATTTATTCCAAATAACAATATAAACCATGGATGAGAAAAATGTTAAAATATTATTAGCCGAAGATGATGAAAATCTTGGTGCTTTGCTTAGAGAATATCTTGTGGCAAAAGGTTTAAATACGACTTTGTTTGTTAACGGTGAGTTAGCGCTTAATGGATTTAAAAACGATACATACGATTTATGCATCCTGGATGTTATGATGCCAAAGATGGATGGCTTCACTGTGGCTCGCGAAATCAGGAAATTAAATGCTGATGTGCCATTTATATTTTTAACAGCAAAATCGCTAAAAGATGACATCATTGAAGGTTTTTCCGTGGGTGCTGATGATTATATGACAAAACCTTTTAGTATGGAAGAATTGTTGTACAGGATCAAAGCCATTTTGCGTCGAACAAACAAAAATAGTTCTTCGGAAACAGAAAAGACATATACTATTGGCGATTACGAATTCGATACCCAAAAGCAAATACTGAAATACGGAGATCGTGAGCAAAAGCTTACAACAAAAGAATCCGATTTACTAAAATTGTTATGCAATAACATGAATAATGTGTTGGAACGAAATTTTGCACTTAAAACAATTTGGCAGGAAGATAGTTATTTTAATGCACGAAGCATGGATGTGTATATTACCAAACTTCGAAAATATTTAAAAGATGATCCGTCCATTCAGATTCTGAATATTCATGGTAAAGGATACAAGCTTATTGTATAATTTGTTAGCTTATGGCAGATAATAAAAAGAAAGCGTTACGTAAAACGATTCGTGAAGTAAAAAAGAGATATTCCATTCAGGAGAAAATATCGAAATCAGAAACCATTCTGAAAAAAATTGAACAGTTGGATGTTTTCCTGCAATCCAAAATTGTAATGGTCTATTGGTCAATGCCCGATGAAGTGCATACCCACGATTTTATTTTAAAATGGTACAATAAAAAAACCATTATCCTGCCTGTTGTTAAAGATGATGAACTGGAGCTAAGAGTGTTTACGGGTATTGAAAATATGTCTGTAGGCAAAGCATTTAATATTGGTGAGCCTACAGGAAAACCTTATACTGATATTCAATCGATTGATTTAATCCTGGTTCCGGGTGTGGCATTCGATCATCAGAATAACCGATTGGGACGAGGCAAAGCATATTACGATAAGCTCTTGAAGTCGGTAAATGCAAGCAAAGTTGGCATCTGTTTCGATTTCCAGATAGTAGATTCGGTTCCGGTTGATGAGCATGATATAAAAATGGACCGGGTAATTTCTGATTAATGCAAAAACGAACCATACACTCTAAATATCTTTTTTCTAACAACGGTAATCAGAAAATAACTAATACACCGATTATTGTTGGTTATCATTTGAGAACACCCGAAAACCTGGGCAACATTATTCGTTTAGCAGATAATACAGGATGTAAAAAAGTGTTGTTTGTTATCGATAATGAAAATTTGAGAACCTCAAAAATTAAGAAAACAGCAGCCTCGAGTTTTGATAAAGTAGATTGGAGTTTCTGCTCGCAGGATGAATTAAAAAAGTATATTCCAAAAGACTACCGCTGGGTAGCCGTTGAAACAGCCAGCGATTCTAAAAATATTTTTAACACCAAACTACCCAAAAAAGCAGTTTTTATTGTAGGTAACGAAATACATGGTGTTCATACTTCTATGCTTGAACTATGCAATGAAATAGTTCATATTCCTTTAGCTGGAAAAAACACCTCCATGAATGTTTCACATGCACTGGCAGTTGCCTTATTTGAATGGCAACGACAAATCACTCAAAAACAGTAAACTGCCGCTCTACAAGTCATAGTGTGTATAATCCAATACAATGTATTGCAATAGCTGCATCTTACTTTTAATTAACAATTCACGCCGTGACTATCAGTTAATTAAAACAGTAAGCTATTTCACAACGCTTCCCGGGTTTGTTATACTTTTTGATAATCAATAAATTATCGTATGGTTTTGTAATTTTGATGTTGGTTGAACAAAAATTTATATTAACTTTAAAACTCCATTTTGTTTAACCAAAAAATGAACTACTATGAAATTAGAAGAATTAGAAAAAGACCTGTTAACGTTTGTTCCGGATGATGACCCTGATGGTGGTGATGATGATGATGATAATCCTGGTTAAGTTATTGAACAACACTTAAAAACGATGAGACTGTCTATAGAAATACTTGTGGTATGCTGCTTTTGTGCAATAGCCAACCTGAATGCTAATGCACAAAATAGTGCTATTGACAGTCTTCGTTTGTCTGTACTCAGAATGCCTGATGATACCTTAAAAGTGATTCAGCTTGCCAAAATATCCAAGGAGTATTCAAAAAACCAGGTAGATACTGCGGTGCGATTAGGAAATAAAGCATTATGGTTAGCGCAGGAGCTAGATTACCTATACGGAGAAGCTTATAGTTATTTTATTTTAGGAATTGTATATAATTATAGCAATGAATATAAACAGGCTGTTGAAAGTCTTAAAAAAGCCTATGCTCTTTTTGACACATTGGATAATAAACCATACCAGGCAAGAGCACTCAATTCTTTGGGCAATGTGTATAAGCGTAAAGGAGACCTCACTTTAGCTACAGAAAGCTATATTCAATCGTTAAATATTTCTAAAGAGATTTCCGATACAATAGTAATTTCTGCTGTGTATAATAATATTGCTGGTTTATATGGAATGATGGGGGAGTATGATAAAGCGTTAGAGTATCAAATGCAAAACCTGGAATTAAAGAGGCAAATGAACTTTAAGCATAGAATTCCGGTATCGTTAATGAATATTGGTAATACCTACAGGGCAAAGAAAAATTATAGCATGGCTCTGAACTATTATAACCAGGCATTGGAATTAAGTGATGACATCGAAAATAAACATGAAAAGTCTCTTCTATTATATAATATTGCACAGGTTTACGTGGAAACGGAACGATATGATATTGCTAAGCAATATTACATTAATTCGGTTACTCTAGCCAGGGAGGTTGGGAATAAAGAACAGTTAGCACGTTCTTTAAAAGGCCATGGAGAAGTTTTATGCGAAACAGGTAATTTTAAGGAAGGTGAACAATGCTTGCTGGAAGGTTATACGTTAGCACAGGAAATTGGCAGTTTAACAATGCAAAGATCTCTTACTTCAAAATTGCAGGTGATATACAGAGACCAGCAGCAATACCAAAAGAGTTTGGCCTACTTTGAAATTTACAATGAGTTAAAGGATAGTATCCTAAATATTGAAAAAATGAAAGAGATAGCTGCCCTGGAACAGCACTACGAGGCAGATAAGCGGGAACAACAGATTGCATTTTTAGAGAAAGAGCAGCAGGTGCAGGAACTGGAGTTGGCCAAATCAGAGGCTGAAAGCAAACAAAAAAGTTTTCAGCGTAATGTGCTTGTTTTATTATTGGTGCTTACTTTTGGGGTAGTGTTCTATTACATCAGAACAAGTAAAAAGCGCAAAAGATTAAACCAGCTTTTAATTAAGCAGAATAAGAAAATTACCGAGCAACGTACCGAAATTGTTAAGCAAAATGATGCGTTGGTTGAGTCCAATAAAACCAAAGATCGCCTGTTTCAGATCATTGCCCACGATTTAAGAAGTCCGCTGGTTTCCATGGATAGCATTACGCAGCTTATTCCATACTGGGTGGAGGAACAAGACTACGAATCGCTTAAGAAACTTTCAAGCACATTAGAACTTTCACTGCAAAATGTATTATCACTTATCGACAACTTGTTAAATTGGGCACTAAACCAGCAGGGGAAATTCCCATACTCACCCGAAAATCTTAATCTGAAAGAAAATATTAGCGAAGCAGTGGAGGTATACAAGCCTATTGCTGAAATTAAGAATATCAATTTAAAATTTTCCTATGCAAAAAGTGTGGTAGTTTTTGCCGATCGAAATATGCTGTTTACCATTATGCGTAACCTGTTGAACAATGCCATAAAGTTTACTCCCGAAAATGGCGAAATTGAGGTAGGTATCGAAAGTAATGCACAATTTGCTAAAGTTTGGGTTAAAGACTCTGGTGTTGGAATACCTGAAGCAAAGCAGGAAAAAGTATTCGAGATTGCCAATGGAAAAGAGAAAGGTACCAAAGGCGAGGTGGGTAAAGGATTAGGATTATTCTTTTGCAAAGAATTTGTAAATATGAATAACGGTGATATTTACCTTGAAAGCCACGAAAATAAAGGAACAACCATAACGTTTACCTTGCCTCTGTTCAATATCGAAAAAAATTAAGTCCTTTACGGTTTTAAGATTCACTATCCAAATTCTTATCTTTATATTCAATTAACATGAAAATCTAAACGTAACTTATTATGGCAAAACGTGATAATGCAATTAAAGATATTGTAGACTTTGATAAACTTGAAGATATTATTAAAGCGTGTAAAATATGCCGTGTTGGAATGGTCGACGGAGATTCACCATATGTCCTGGCTATGAATTTTGGTTATGATGATCAAACCATTTGGCTGCACTGCGCTAAAGAGGGGAAAAAAGTGGATGTGCTGAAAAGAAACAATAAAGTGTGTATCGAATTTGATACAGACCATAAACTATTTGCAAGGCACGAACATGTGGCCTGCTCATGGCGATTTGCATACCGCGGTGTTTTGGTTCATGGTCATGCTTTGTTTGTTGACGATTATGATGAAAAAGTAAAAGGACTAAATATTTTCATGAAAAACTATTCCGATCGGGAGTTTGAATATTCCAAACCGTCGGTTGATAATATTTTAATCATAAAAATTCCTATTGAATCGATTACAGGTCGTTCATTTGAATATTTATAGAGAAAGGAAAAGTTAAAATGAAGAAAATAAATAATCCATATGCACCTTTAGAAGGGTACAATTGTTTTGGTTGTTCGCCACACAATACGTTAGGTCTGCAAATGGAATTTTATGAAGATGGCGAATATATTCTTTCCAGTTGGAAACCAAAAGAGCATTTGGCCGGTTATGGAAATATTTTACATGGTGGAATTCAATCTACCTTATTGGACGAAATTGCCAGTTGGGTAGTTTATGTAAAAGTGAAAACAGCAGGAGTTACCGCTACTTTAAATGTAAAATACAAGAGTACAGTATTTACAGATAAAGGAAATCTTACAGTAAGAGCTCGACTAAAAGATCAAAACAAACGATTTGCAACCATTCATGCCGATATTTTGGATGCTGAACAAAAAGTCTGTGCCGAAGCCGAGGTAAAATATTTTCTCTTCCCCGAAGAAATCGCAAAACGCAGATACAACTATCCGGGTATTGAAAAGTTTTATGACGAGTAGTCTTTGGCTACGCTCAGACTGACCTTGATGAAAATATTGTTAACTAACACGCTATATATAAAAATGATATAGAGAGGAATCAAGGTGTAGAGCACCGAAACCTATATAGCAATATGTAATAATTTAAAACAAAGGTGCAGCGCACCGAAACCTTTATAGCATGTATTAATTGAAAATCAAGTTGCATCGCACCGAAATATTTTCGTAGTTTTAGGTTGTAAATAAACAATCAAATATAAATTATGGCAAATACCTATTCCCAATCCTATTTTCATTTGATTTTCTCACCTAAAAACAGACATGCCTTAATTCAAAAATCCTGGAAAAACGAATTGGAAAAATATATAACCGGGATTGTTCAAAACAATAAGCATAAACTATTAGCAATTGGATCAATGCCTGACCACATGCATATTTTTATTGGGTATAATTTAAATCATCGTATTTGTGATTTGGTTGAAGAGATTAAAACATCAAGTAATAAGTGGATAAAAGATAATAGACTATCAACATTCAAATTTGAATGGCAAAGGGGATATGGAGCTTTCACGCATTCTCATTCTCAATTAGATGCCATAATAAAATATGTCTTAAACCAGGAACAACATCACAAGAAAAAAACTTTTAAAGAAGAATATTTAGAGATATTAAGGAAGAACGATATAAAATATAATGATGATTATTTATTCGATTTCTTTGATAACTTCTAATTGTTTATAGGAATATCTCGGTGCGCTGCACCTTAGTTGTAAGCGTTGCTTCTAATTCTATAAATCTTTCGGTGCTACGCACCTTTTATGTTACGAAATTCTTGTATCTGTAAGTTTTCACTTTTTGGTCAATGGTAATCTATAAAAGTTTTGGTTTATTATTATTCAGCTATTAGGCAGAGGGTAATTAATTGTGAATTGAAAAGAAACGTGTATGGATATATTTTAAGGTGCAGAGCACCGAAACCTCTATAGCAAAATTTAGTATGTATGCAAGATAGAGGTGCAGCGCACCGTAATATTTATAATAATTTTCGGGGAATATTATCACATAGAAAAACTCCCTGAGCGGAGTCGAAGGAAGGTTTGCGCGGTGTCTACCAAATATCCAAATGACGGCTTACCACATCAAAAAAACCTGATTCCTGGTTGCTTTTGCAAACCGGGAATTGTTCTTTTAAATCCTCCGGAGCATTCGATACAACATATTTCTTTGCGGTATATTCAAGCATGTCAATATCGTTGTAATCATTGCCAATACTAATTGTTTTCTCCCGATTAACTTTCAGGTAATTACACAACCAATCTACTCCATGGCCCTTGGATACATTTTCAGGAAAAATCTCCATCCAAATGGAATCGCCATCTAAGGGCGATGTGGTACGTATAATTTTAATATCATTAAACTTGCTTTGAATTTCTTTGAATAGGCCTATATCGTTTGGAAAAACGGCTAATATCTGGCAAGCATGCTCATATGCTTCAGTATTTACATCAAGTAGCAATGCAAAATCTTTATACACTTTAATTCTGCTTTCAAAATCAGGATTCTTGTTCCCCGATCGATGATACACAAACTTGTGATTATCCGGTATCATTTCATGAATCATAAAATCAACTTGATGATCTATCAGAATTTTGGAGATCTGCTTTACTTCAAAGTCCGGCAAGTATTCAGAGTGTAGCAGTTTTTTATTTTTCCAGTCATAAATGCCGGCACCCGAGGAGAAAATCAGGTAATCAATTGGGAAATTATCTTTTAAAACCCTTTTGACTGAATAAAAGTTCCGCCCTGTGGCAATTACTCGTGTAATATTGTTTTCGCCCAGCCAAAATAGCGTTTTCATATCTTCCAGGCTTACTTCTTGCCGGTTATTAAAAAGGGTACCATCTAAATCAGTAATAATCATTTGCCAATTTTGATCGCTCATCATTAAAAATCAATTGCTTTGGTGTTAAAAAATGTTTTTGCTTCTTCACGGTATGTCATGCTGGAATCGAACTTCCATTGCCATTGTTGTGAAAAATTTCCTTCAGGCAAATCTACATGAATTAAAGGGTTTATACCTATAATTTTATCTTTTTCGTCTAAAATTTCTTCTTCAAAATCGGTAATCAAACATGTTTTGTTTTTGGGCAGAATTTCCAGGTGTGACTCTTGAATTATACGTTCCATTTGTGCCAGCTCATTTTGGCTGTATACATTAAACCGCTTTACATAATCTAATAACAGGATATGCAATTGACATAAGATGTTTAATGAAATAACAAAATCTGTGCGAACGGATAATTTGTAATGATATGTTTTAAGTGCTTGAGGCAATATCCTGTTTTTAGGCAGCGATTTATAAAACAAATCCACTAGTCCACCGGTAATATCAGCATGAACGCATTTTACATTGGATAGCTTTTGGATCTTATGCATAACTGCTTTCGGGTGGATCAAATCAATTAAAATAACTTCTGAAAACATGTTGGAAAGTTCATCAAGAGGTAAATCAAGTAGCCAACCACTGCCTAATACAGCACATGTTCCTTTATCTTTTTTTTCAGTCGATTTTAAGATAAAATTTTTCGATTGGGTAAGATGATCAACCCAATGCTGTTTTTCTCTCATAAATCGTCTGATGATGCCATTCTGATCTTTTACAAATCCCATTTTAATTAATTGGTATTCGTTTTGTAAATCTGCGATGAACGTTCTTAATGCTTTCATATATTCATGAATAATATGAAAAAATGTATTAGCTAAACCTAATTAGTGTATTACGCAGAGGTAATAAGTAATTACTGATTTTATTTTGTTTATTATTTCTTGTTAAGGCTAAGTTATAAAATATTATTTTTGTGTTCTTTTAAGTATCTAATTTAATCAAAACCATGAGAAAAGTAAAAGCGATAAACTATTTTATAGTTTGTTTGTTAGTTGGTGTAATGCTAACTTCTTGCACAAAAACGAATGATAATATGAAGAATCCTTTAATGAACGACTTAAATCAAGTAATTGATTTTGAAAGCATAACAGCTCAAAATGTAATTGATGCAACAGACCAATCTATTGCAAAAGCAAAAGATGATTTGCAACAAATTTATAATCACCCGAAGGAGAGCAGATCTTTTGATAACACCATGCTGGCTTTAGATGATGTTTATAACGAGTTGGTTAAAGTGAACGAAGTAATTTCTTTACTGGCGTATGTTCATCCCGATGATAGTATCAGAAATACTTGTTTAGAGAAGATTGCAGAATTTGGCAAATTCTTTAATGAACTAGGATTAAGTGAAGAACTTTATGCTGCGGTTAAAGATTATTCATTAACCGATGAGACGAAAAATCTGGAAGGTGCTCGTAAAAAGTATCTGAAAGAAACCGTTGAAGAGTTTGAAAGAAATGGATTTGCACTACCCAAAGAAAAAAGAGATGAATTGAAAGGCATAAAAGATAAATTATCTGATTTAGGGATAAGCTTCGATTCAAATATTAGCTCTTACCAGGATTTTTTAATTGCAACCGAAGAGCAAATGGAAGGTTTACCCGATGATTATAAAAAAGCACGAAAACAAGATGATGGTACCTATAAAATCGGATTAGATTATCCTTCGTATGTGCCGTTTATGAAGTATTCAACTTCTGATGAAGCACGAAAAGAGCTGGCCAGAAAATATAAAAATACAGCGGCAGATAAGAACCTTGATATTTTAAAACAGATCCTGATTGAACGAGAAAAAATGGCCGAGCTTTTAGGTTATAAAACCTATGCAGAATATCGCACCGAAGATCGCATGGCGAAAAGCCCTGAGAATGTTTGGAGTTTTGAAAACAACTTAAAAGATAAGGTGCTGCCCAAAGCCCAGAGAGATTATAAGGAGCTGTTGGAAGTAAAAGAAGAGTATACAGGAAAAAAGGCAGATAAAATAGAATCGTGGGAAGCAGCTTTTTATAATAACATTTTATTGAAAGAAAAATACCAACTCGATAATCAGAAACTAAAGGAATATTTCGAAGTGGGAAATGTTATTGATGGATTATTTCAAATTGCCCAGCATCTGTATGGAGTTAAATTTGAAGAGGTAAAAAATCCTTCTGTGTGGCACGAAGATGTAAAATTCTACGAGGTAAAAGAAGAGGGTAAATTAATTGCACGCTTCTATCTTGATTTATATCCACGTGATAACAAGTACAATCATGCGGCAATGTTTGGAATGATTCCCGGCAAGATGATGGAAAACGAATATCAGATCCCTACAGCTAGTCTGGTTTGTAACTTTCCAAAAGCCACAGAAGATATGCCGGCACTAATGCCTCATAACGATGTGGAAACATTCTTTCATGAATTTGGGCATTTAATGCACGATCTGTTAACAAAAGCAGATTTAGCTTCACAAGCAGGAACAAATGTAGCCAGAGATTTTGTGGAAATGCCTTCACAAATTTTTGAAAACTGGGCGTGGGATTATGAATCACTTTCTTTGTTTGCAAAGCACTATAAAACTGGAGAAGTTTTACCAAAAAAAATGCACGATAAAATGGTGGCCGCTAAGAATGTAGGTTCTGGCCTACACGTGTTACAGCAAATTTTTTATGGAACTCTGGACATGACCTATCATGACAAATATGATCCTGAGGGAGAGCAATCGACTACAGAAGTGGTTCGCCAATTGCAATCTGAAATAACGTTGTATCCTTTCCAGGAAGGAACACATTTTGAGGCAGGTTTTGGACACTTAAACGGATATGCTGCCGGATATTATAGTTATTTGTGGGCATTGGTATACGCCGAAGATATGTTCTCAGTTTTTGAACAAAACGGAATTATGAACCAGGAGCTGGGATTAAAATTAAAACAGGTTGTTTTAGAGCGTGGCTCAACTGTAGATGAAATGGAGATTGTAAAAGAGTTTTTAGATCGTGAACCCAACGAAAAAGCCTTTTTAAAGTCGATTGGATTGTAAAGAAGTATTTTAGGAACAAAACAATATAAAAAAAGCTGTCATTTTTAAAATGACAGCTTTTTGTTTTAAGATCAATTATTTATTTTGTTCTAAAATAACCAATAACTTCATTTAAGGTATCGGCTTGCTTAGATAAATTTTGTGCATCGTCTGCTAGTGTCTGGAATAATGCCGCGTTTTGTTGCGTAATCTGATTTAACGATTGTAATGCGCTATTTACCTGGTTTGCTCCTGAGTTTTGCTCATTACTTGCTGCCGATATTTCCTGTACAAGTTTAGATGTTTTCTCGATTTCAGGAATAACTTTACTAACCAGTTCCTGTGCTTTTTCTGTAGCCAAAACGCTTGATTTAGAAAGCTCTTCAATTTCTTCAGCAGAAACTTTACTTCTTTCAGCAAGTTTTCGAACTTCAGCTGCAACAACTGCAAACCCTTTTCCGTGTTCACCTGCACGCGCTGCTTCAACGGCTGCATTTAATGCTAAAATATTGGTTTGAAACGCAATATCGTTAATTATTCCAATTTTCTCTGCTATGGAATGAATTGAAGTTAAGCTATTCTTGGCAGCTGTACCAACCTCTTCACTATTTTTAGCCGCACTTAAAGATATTTTTTCTGTTTCTGTTGAGTAATCAGAATTTTGCTGAATGTTGGCCGTCATCTCTTCCATGGATGATGCTAGTTCTTCCGATGAAGAAGCTTGCGAGCTCGCACCATTGGCAAGCTCTTTCGATTTTTGTGTAATTTCTTCGCTGGCTTTATTAATATAGTTTGATGATTGGGTAAGCGAATTGACCATTTCGTTTAATTTATTGGCCATATTACTCAGTGAGGTAGCTAATTCACCAATTTCATCACTTTGCTTAATATCAACTGTTACTGTCAAATCGCCTTGTTCGATCGACTTTGCAAAATCAACACCTTTTTTAATTGGAATGGTTACGGTTTTATTAATGTAGAATATTACAAATACAAATATCAAAATGATAATTAAGGTAGTGATCAAAACAATTTTTGGAAAATTATTAAATGACCGTTGCATTTTATCAATTGCATTTGATGTTAAATTCGACTGGTGTTCAATTAAATTATCAAGAATCGCAATGGCTTTATCTGTTTGAACCATAATCTCACCTTGCTCTTCAACCAGCGGTGTAACTTCAAAAATTACCATTAAATCATCATAGCTTTCAAACGAATTCAGCTGACTCATTACATTTTTATGTAACGGAGTTATGGTATCAATAATAAGCTTTTCAACCTGATGGAATGTTTCTTTATATTCTTTTTCCCAATTTTCTGATAAGTTATCTAAAGCCTTCAGCGTGTTTGGAAATTCTTCATCATGAATATTTCTAAGCCGTATTTTGTTTGGAGTATTCTCTTGCTTATCAATATACACCCAGTTTTTGATAAGCATTTTAGAATCGACTAATAACTTTTTCAGTTCATCTAAATGATTCTGCGATGGGGTGTAGTTTTGAGTTATCTCTTCGTTTAAATCACTGTTTTTAACAGATGAGTTTAATACAATAATTGCATTCGTGATTAATGCAACCAGAATAACACCAAACCCAACCACAAGTTTTCTACCAAGTGTCAATTTCATATGGTTAGAGGTTTAGTAATTTTTACTGGCCATTTCCGAAACTTTCGAGTGGAATTTTAGCCCGTGCTTTAGTGCATTCTCTTTACTAAATGCATATTTCAATCGATTAGATTCAACAATAAATTGAATGATAGCACCATTTTGTATTGCTGCGCTACCGTCGCCAATAATTAAAGTGTGAACCCCCGATTTTGAGTGGATGGTACTAATTTTGGAAGTGTTTACGTTATCTACAAACAGAACATGACATTTTGTAATTTGGTTAAAGCTGGAAAAGTTTTTTACAACAATATCTTGTGTAACATTTTTCTTCCCGTTGGTAACTTTTTCCAGTTCGTTTGCTAAATCTCTCGATCCATATACTCCAATTACAAAATCGCCTGTTTTTTCTGATTGAGGCCAATCAAAAAATTTAGTAAAGTTATATATAAAATTAGCTTGGGCCTTAGACATGGTGTTTTGCCCGTAACTGAATTTACCAAGTAAAGCGAACAGAAAAAATAAAAGAATAGTTCTTTTCATGATTAAGATTTTTGAGTTTTAAATGTTATGCAAAAGTTGCACGTAAAAATTAAATTGACAATTGGTTTTAGGTGATTTATGATATTGTATTTAGGTGATTTAAATCACCAGTTTAGGGTTTCAAGTTACAAAATATTCTAAAAATAATCTATTTATCGCTTATGCTTAAAAAAATCAATTAATAAATTACTGCATTCGTTTTCTAAAACACCATGTATAACCTTGGTTTTTGGATGCAAAATGGTTTTATCAACGTTTGAAAAACCTCGCTTTTTATCAGAGGCTCCAAATACTATTTTGCTGATTTGAGCCCAATAAGATGCTCCGGCACACATAACACAAGGTTCTAACGTAACATATAAAGTACAGTCGTTTAAATACTTTCCCCCCAAATAATTTTCTGCAGCAGTAAAAGCCTGCATTTCGGCATGTGCGGTTACATCATTCAGTGTTTCTGTAAGATTATGAGCTCGCGCAATAATCTGATTATTCTGAACAATAACAGCACCAATCGGAACTTCATCCTTTTTGTAAGCAAAAGCAGCTTCTTTCAGAGCTTCTTTCATAAAATATTCATCACTGTATATTTCCATATTTTACTTTTAAGGAAACCAAATATAACTCATTATAAGTACATTTGTGAAATTATTTGCGAGATTCTGGTTTTTAAAAATGAAATAAAATCCTATTTTCGCAGTTCAATTAAAATATAAATTTGGTTAAATAATATAGATATGTATAGAACACATACTTGTGGAGAATTAAGAATTAATGATGTTGATAAAGAAGTAACTCTAAGCGGTTGGATCCAGGCTGTCAGAAAGCTTGGCGGAATGACTTTTATTACCTTACGCGACAGATATGGTTTAACGCAGCTGGTTTTCGACGAAAACGCTTCTGCGGAACTGAAGAATAAATTAGAAGAGTTAGGACGAGAGTATGTGATAAAGGTAAACGGAAAGGTAATTGAACGAAGCAGTAAAAATCCTAAAATGCCAACTGGGGAAATCGAGATCGTTGTTAGTGATGTTGAGATATTAAATAAATCGGATATTCCTCCATTCACCATAGAAAATGAAACAGATGGTGGCGATGAATTACGAATGAAGTACCGATACCTTGATTTAAGAAGAAATCCGGTACGAGAAAATCTTGAGCTGAGACACAGAATGGGACAGGAGATTCGTAAGTTTCTTGATGACGAAAAGTTCATGGAAATAGAAACTCCATATCTTATAAAATCAACACCGGAAGGCGCTCGCGATTTTATTGTTCCATCACGAATGAATCAGGGTGAGTTCTACGCATTACCTCAGTCGCCACAGACATTTAAGCAGTTATTAATGGTGTCGGGATTCGATCGGTATTTTCAAATTGTAAAGTGTTTCCGCGACGAGGATTTAAGAGCCGACCGACAGCCGGAGTTTACCCAAATCGATTGTGAAATGTCGTTTGTCGATCAGGAGGATGTAATTAATACCTTTGAAAAATTGGCAAAGTATCTGTTTTACGAGATCAAAGGAGTATCATTTAACGATGATTTTCCTCGCATATCGTACGACGATGCCATGAAATATTACGGTTCTGATAAACCTGACCTGCGATTTGGAATGAAATTTACCGAGATTACAGATATTGCACAGGGAAAAGGATTTAAAGTATTCGATAGTGTTGAATATATAGGAGGAATTGTTGCCGAAAATTGTGCCGATTATTCAAGAAAACAACTAGATCAGCTTACAGCATTTGTGCAAAAGCCGCAGGTTGGTGCAAAAGGCTTAGTGTATGTTAAATATAATGCCGATGGTACGTTTAAGTCATCAGTTGATAAATTTTTCACCCCGGAAGATTTAAAAACCTGGGCCGATTCAATGAATGCCAAAGAAGGCGATTTATTATTAATACTGGCAGGAAAAAGAGAAGATACTCTTAATGCGCTTAATGAGTTGCGTTTAGAAATGGGCAACACATTAGGATTAAGAGATAAAGATTCCTTTGCCCCTTGTTGGGTTGTTGATTTTCCGTTATTAGAATGGGACGAAGAGGAGCAGCGCTATTTTGCTAAACATCACCCGTTTACATCACCAAAAACAGAAGATATTGAATTGTTTGAAACTGATCCGGGTAAAATGCGAGCTAATGCATACGATTTTGTAATTAATGGTGTGGAAATTGGAGGAGGTTCAATTCGTATTTTTAATGCCGATTTACAACAAAAAATGTTCAGAGCACTTGGTATTTCAGAAGAAGAAGCTAATGAAAAATTTGGTTTTCTATTAAGTGCATTTAAATATGGTGCACCGCCACATGGTGGTATTGCTTTTGGATTTGATCGTTGGTGTTCGGTTTTTGGTGGTTCCAGCTCTATTAGAGATTATATTGCTTTCCCGAAAAACAATGCCGGTCGGGATGTAATGATCGATTCACCATCTGAAATTGATGAAAAACAATTAAATGAGTTATCGCTAAAGGTTATTAAGAAATAAGAACTTATTTATACTGATTAAATAAAAAAGGCTGATGCAAATTTTGCATCAGCCTTTCTTTTATTATAAACGATGGTTTAAATTTCAGTATCTGTAGTGAATTTGAATTGTCCTGCAACATCCCACTGTTGAGTAGATCTGTTCCAAACATATTCTGTTTTTTCTGTCATGTAACCATCTTCGTTATACTGAGCATCAATTTTGTTAAAATTAACCCACTTACTTGAAGTATAATCAAATTTCTTTTCAACAAAGGCAGTCTGATTTCCTGATTTATCATAAATCATTTCGTGCAATACACCTTCTAACCACTGCTTTTTACCTTTATTCCAAGTATATCTGATTTCTTCGGTTTTATCACCTCTCCAGTTATATGCAATTTCATATTTACCTTCGGTGTTCCATGAACCATTAGACCATGATGAAGCAACTACTACAGATGGTGGCGAGTATGGATTCTCAAATTCCATGGCATATTTCTTATGGTTGTCCCAGTTTTTTGTTACACCATTGTAAAGGCTAATAATTACAGTGTTTTTATCTCCATTATTGTTATACTTTATTAAGTATTTCATTACATTAAACCACTCTTCTGTTGGCTTTTTCCACTGTTGGAATAATACTTCTTCTTTTTGTCTTCCTTTATAAGAAGTTGTTTTAAGTTGAGCGTTTACCCAATTTTTAGTAGAAGCATCCCATTCTTGTGTTATTTCTTCAACTTCTAAACCTTTTTCATCATAAGTATAGTTGATTCTTAAATAGTTCGACCAACTATTATTTTTCCAGGTTTGTACAAAATTTTCAGTTGGATTCTGTTTTGCATCAAAGCGTCTGATCTCTCTTTGATAAAAAATCCAGCTGTTTGTGTTTGCATTAAATTGGAACGTGTACAATGTATCTGCACCCGACCAATTCATTTTAGGCTTACTATCATCAGGTATTTCTGATTTTGGTTGAGCATTTACGTTAACTACCATGAATGCTGACAACACGATTACTCCGATTAATTTAACTATTGTTTTCATTTGTTTATGTTTTTAATTTAACGTTTTTAATTCAATGTTTAAATTGTGTTTCTAATGCTAAGATGCATAAGGATAAAAATACCCTATGTAAAAATCCAACATATTAATAATCAACACAAAAAAGAGCCGCATGTTCGATGCGACTCTTAGAATAATTTAGTTTTGTATACTCTTTTTATTCATATCTGAGTGAATTGGCAGGATTACTTCTGGCTGCTTTCATCGATTGGTAAAGAATGGTCAGTATAGCAATTGCAATGGATAGTAAGAAAGCATATAAATAGATGTCTATCGAAATTTTTGTTTTGTATGCAAAACCTTGTAACCATTTGTTCATTCCATAGTAAGCAATAGGAATAGCTATAACATTTGCAATGATGACCCATTTGATAAACTCCCTGGAGATGAGTAAAATGATTTGAGAAACCGAAGAACCTAGTGCCTTTCGTATACCAATTTCTTTGGTTCTGCTTGCCGCAATAAATGCTGCTAATCCGAACAAACCTAGCATTGCAATAATTATAGCAATTAGTGCAAAATACTGGAAGAATTTCCCGAGACGTTGTTCTGATGAGTAGAGGTTATTAATCTCCTCTTCAACATATGAATATCCAAATGGAATATTTTCTGAAAACTCTTTATAAATGTTCTCAATTATTTCAAGAGCCTTTTTATCTTGGCCTTCCTGGATCTTGATATTCACTGTGCCCATCCAGTCATCGTTCCACACCAAGGCTTGAGGTCCTATGTTTTCTCTTAATGAGCGGTAATTATAACTTTTAAAAACGCCAATTATTTCACACTCTTTACTCGGAAGAGCCGTTAAGTACCAACTATCGCGATGAAAAATGGTGCCGGCAACTTTACCCATTTCTAAACCTTCTTCTTTTACTGCTTCTTCATTCAGTATAATTTTCTTTTGATAATCAGACTGGTTGTCAAAAGAGAAGTTTCGTCCTTCAATGAGTTCAATTTCATACAGATCCAAAAATGCAGGATCAATAACGTGCACTTGCAGAGCGGTGCGATCACCATCTGAATTTAAGTCAAAGCTTTCGCTATTGCTAAACGAAGTCAGTTTTCCACCACTAAAAGATACTTTTAAGATTTCCGGATGAGAAAGTAATTTTTGCTTAAAGGCTTCTTTCTGCTTTTTAATGTTTGTATTTAAGCCCAGAGTTATAATATTATCTTTAGTAAATCCGGTATCCTTATTTTTTAAGAAATTTAACTGTTTATGTACAACCAGCGTTGAAATAATGAGTGCTACTGAAATTGTAAACTGAATAATCACAAGAATTTTTCTGAAAATTACAGCACTTTTTCCTTTTGTTTTTTCTCCTTTAAGAACCGATACAGGATTAAAAGCTGTTAAATAAAAAGCCGGGTATATGCCTGCTATAGTTCCGACTACAAGAATTCCTGCTAACGATAATACAACAAATTGTGTGTTGATAAATTCGAACAGATCAAGTTCTTTTTGCACCAGATTGTTAAACGTGGGTAATAAAAGCTGAACAAGAGTTATAGCAAGTAAAAACGAAATAAAAGTGATCAGAACCGATTCGGATAAGAATTGAACGATAAGCTGTCGTTTTGTGCTTCCATGTACTTTTCGAATACCCACTTCAGTTGCACGCGATGCAGCTTTTGCTGTAGTTAAGTTAATAAAGTTAATACAAGCAATAAAGATGATGAAAATTCCAATAGCCAGGAAAAGTCGTACATTATTCTTATTCCCATGAATCACACCAAAATCGTATCGACTATGGTTTGCAAAATATACATCTTTCAGTGGCCGCAGTGTAATCAGTGGATCTTCCCAGTCGGGCCATCTTTCCTTAAATTTATCAACTAAATTGTTTGCTAAGCTTTTTGCATCGTAAAGTTCAGGAAGTAAAAAGTATGTTTGGAATTGCCATGTACCATAACTTCTTAAATATTCTTTGTTGTTTATTACACCCAATAAATTAAAGGGTAGTAATGCATCAACCTGAATGTGAAAGTTAGGAAACTCTTTAATAACTCCGGTAATAACAACTTCTTGCCCGTCGGGGGTTTTAACTATTTCGTTTATCGGATTTTGATTTCCGAACAATGTTTGTGCAATTTTTTCTGTTATTACCATGGAGTTTGGCGTGGCAAAAGCTGTAGCGGGGTCACCAAGAATAAATTGTGTGGTAAACACATTAAAAAAAGATGAATCTGCCAACATCACATGCGGAATCTTAACCGTCGATTCGTTGTAGTTTATTACCTGGCTGCCGATGGATTTAAAGCGAACCACATGTTCAATTTCAGGAAACCAATCCTGGGCATCTAATCCGGCGGCAGAGGGTAAGTGAACCATTTCTGCATCGCCAAATTCGAACCGATAAATTCTATCATAGTTTTCATTGAACTTGTCAAACGAGTATTCGTTCACGACAAATAGCATAATCAGAATAAACAGGGTTATCCCGATGGATAAACCAATGAAGTTAATCAATGAGTACCCAAAGTTTCGCGCAATATTTCTAAATGCGGTTTTTATATAATGCGTTATCATAATATTTCTTTTTTGTTTATGTTAATTATGATAAAATTATGCCACTTGTGTTAAATCACATAAAATCAGATATATAATAAGTTGAGCGCCTGCTTTATATTTCTAAATCGTATCATTATGACACAACTATTTGTTTCATATTGACACAATTGTTACATTTGAATTGTCATGTCTAAAGTTAATGGAAAAATATTAGTTGTCGATGACGACAAGGATGTTTTGTTCACAGCCAGAATGGCTCTGAAACAGCGTTTTGTAGATGTAATCATTGAAACAGATCCTCAGAGAATTCCTCAATATATAAAAAATGAAGCGGTTGATGTGGTTATACTGGATATGAATTTTAAGCCGGGAGCAACAGATGGAAATGAAGGACTGTTTTGGTTAAAAAAAATTACGGAGCTGGACTCAGGAATTGGAGTAATAATGAATACAGCTTATGGTGATATTCAGTTGGCGGTAGAAGCTATGAAAGTTGGAGCCTCTGAGTTTATTGTTAAACCCTGGGAAAGTGAAAAATTACTGGCCACCGTGCTTAATGTTTACCAGGTTGTGGAATCGAAAAAAGAGATCAAAAAATTACGCGATGCACAAAAAGTATTATCCGGACAGATTGATAAAGGTTATAAAGAAATACTTAGCCGGTCGGAAGAAATGAAACCTGTTTTTTCAATCATTAATAAAGTTTCAAATACGGATGCAACTGTGCTGGTTTTGGGAGAGAATGGTACCGGAAAGGAGTTGGTGGCCAGAGAGATTCATAGAAAATCTGAAAGAGCTGATTATCCGTTTATTAATGTTGATTTGGGTGCACTATCCGAATCACTTTTCGAATCAGAAATGTTCGGTCATACTAAAGGCGCATTTACCGATGCAAAAGAAGATAAAGCCGGCCGTTTTGAAATTGCGTCAGGAGGAACTCTTTTTTTAGATGAGATTGGAAATCTTTCCTTAAATCTGCAAGCGAAATTATTGTCCGTTATTCAAAACCGGAAAATTACGAAAGTGGGAGCCTCAAAAAGTATCGATGTAGATGTGCGCTTGATTTGTGCTACCAACAAGAATTTATATCAAATGGTTCAGGATGGCGGGTTCAGGCAGGATTTGTTATACAGAATAAATACTGTTGAAATTAATTTGCCAGCATTAAGAGATAGAAAGGGTGATGCTGCTCTGTTGTCAAAGAAATTCTTAAAAATGTTTGGTATAAAATACAACAAGAAGAATTTAAGGTTAACACCAAAGGCTCTTCAGCAGATCGAATCGTATAATTGGCCTGGTAACATAAGAGAATTACAACATGTTATTGAACGGGCTGTAATTTTGGCTGAAAACGATATGATCAATGAACACGATTTTGCTTTAAAAAAAGAATCTGCTCATACAAAATCAGATACATTAAATATTGATGAGCTGGAGAAGCAGGCAATTCAGAATGCTATTACTAAATCGAATGGTAATTTAACCAAAGCGTCGGAAGAGTTGGGAATGGGACGAAGCACACTGTACAGAAAAATGAAAAAATATGATATTTAAAAGATTCCGATATATTGCCATTTTCTATCTGGCACTTATTCTTGTGATAACCGGACTAAGCGTTTATGTAGCTTTTAATACGTATTTTTGGTTAACCTCTTTTTGGTTATTTGTAATTGACATTATTTTGATAGTTGTGTTTATTAGATTTATTGAGCGTGAACATAAAAAATTGGCTCATTTTTTATATTCAACCGCTCAGGACGATTTTACTCCTCCGCTTTCTAAAGAATTTCATGATTTAGAAATGAACAAGGCATTTGAGCATTTATCTAAAGTGATTGTAAACTTGCGTGAAAAGGCACAGATCAATTTAAATTATTTGCAAACGGTAATTAATAATATCAATATTGCCATTATTTGCATGAATGATTCAAATAAGATTGTATTATCTAACAGTGCTGCAAAAAATCTTTTTAATAAGACTTTGCTGAGAGATGTAAATTCTTTAAAAGAGCGAAAAAGTAATTTACCCGAATTAATGCTGAACCTGCAAGCGAACGAAAAGAAATTAATTAAGTTTAAACAAGATGGGAAACTGCAGAATTACTCGATACAACTGGCGGATTTTAAAATAAAGGGTGATCAATACAAAATCTTCTCATTTCAAAATATTCAAAGCGAACTGGAACAGAATGAGCTGGAATCGTGGCAAAAGCTTACCCGGGTTATGACTCATGAAATAATGAATTCAGTAATACCCATATCTAATTTGTCAGGATTGGTTTATCAAAAAATTTTCGATGAAAATGAACGTTGGATCAATGAAATAGAAGATTCTGACAAACTAGATATCAAAGAAGGATTACAAACAATAGGCAGCAGAAGTAAAGGTTTAGTGAGTTTTGTAGAAGCAACTCGTCATTTTACAAAAATGCCCGAGCCTAAATTTGAGCTGCTCAAAGTGAGTTATTTGATAAAGCACGCTTCTGCATTGTTAAAAGGAAAACTAGATGAAAAGTCAATTGAATTAATTACTGAAATTAAGGATGAAGGATTAGAAATTTTTGCTGATGAATCTTTAGTATCGCAGGTATTAATTAATTTATTATTAAATGCTATAGATGCAGTCGATCAATCAGATAAACCTCAAATACGTATTAACGCTTATCTTTCTTCTGATAACAGAATAAGAATTGAAATATACGACAACGGGAAAGGAATAGCAGAAAAGGATTTAGATCATATTTTTATTCCGTTTTATACTACCAGGGAAAAGGGATCGGGCATAGGACTAAGTTTGGCAAAACAAATCATGTTTTTGCACAAAGGTCAAATTGATGTTGATTCTGAGCAAGGAAAAGGCACCAAATTTGTAATTTGTTTTTAAGAACATGTGTTAATTTTTTTTAGAGTGGAAAACTTCAACTTTATTTGTTGAAAACTTAAGCTTTATTTAATCATCAAATTAATGTATTGGTGCTAATTTCACACAAGCTATTAATTACTAAAATTGTTTTATGATAACAGTTGATCACATTGAGAACACATACCTGGTTTCGTTTTTTAATACCACAAAATTAAATGTGTTAAATGCTAAAGAAACAGAATCGCAGTTAATTCCTTTGGTTAAACAGCAGGGAACAACTTTAACACTGAATTTAAATGGAATAAAGTTTATTGACAGTTCAGGTTTTGAAATGCTGTTGAGTTTATATAAAACAGCAAAAATTAATAATGCAACACTGCGTTTAATTAATGTTACCGACGAGTTAACCGAGTTAATTAAATTAGTCGAGCTTGACCACGTATTTGAGTTGAACAAAAATATTTAAGGGTTGATTATCAACCCTTTTTTATGTTTAATTTGTAGGAGTGCCAATTAAAGTGGCCGATGTACAATCTGTAATTTCTACAAAAACGTAATCGCCAACTTTAAAATCTTTTTTGGGAAAAACGACAACCTTATTTTGTGATGTTCTTCCGAAAAGCTCTTCTGACGATTTTTTAGAGACACCTTCAACCAATACTTCAAATACTTTTCCCAAATCGCCTTTTTTACTTTTTTCCGATAACTTGTTCTGAAGATTTATAATTTCTGTTAATCTTCTGGTTTTGGTTCCTTCCGAAATGTCATCTTTTAAATGCCTTGCAGCATACGTTTTGGGTCTTTCCGAATACTTAAACATATATGCAAAATCGTAATTTACCCACTCCATTAAGCTTAAGGTATCCTGATGATCTTCTTCTGTTTCGGCTGGGAAACCGGTCATAATATCGGTTGAAATAGAACAATCGGGTAAAATACGTTTTATGGCATTTATCCTGTCCATATACCATTCACGAGTATAACCACGATTCATCGCTTCCAGTACTTTTGTGCTTCCCGATTGAGCAGGTAAATGAATATGATTACAAATATTATTGTACATAGCCATGGTATATAACACTTCATCAGACATGTCCTTTGGGTGCGATGTTGAGAAACGGATTCTTAATTTTGGACTAATTTTAGCAGTCATTTCCAGGAGCTGTGCAAATCGGATTTGATCTTCTTCGTTTTCAGCATCCCAAAAATAGGAATCAACATTTTGTCCGAGCAATGTAACTTCTTTATATCCTTTGTTGTACAGGTCTTCAACTTCTCTAACAATTGATTTCGGATCACGGCTTCTTTCTCCTCCTCTTACATAAGGCACAATACAATACGAGCACATGTTATTGCATCCACGCATGATGGATACGAAAGCAGAAATCTTATTTTTATCTAATCGCACCGGATTGATATCGGCATATGTTTCTTCTTTTGATAAGATCACATTAACCCCTTTCTGCCCTGATTCGGCATTTTCCAAAAGGTTGGGCAGTTCTCGGTAAGCATCCGGACCCACAACAATATCTACTGTTTTATCTTCTTCAATAAGTTTTTCCTTTAGTCGTTCAGCCATGCAACCAATTACACCAACTGTAAGTTCCGGCTTTTTCTTTTTAACCTGTTTAAATACATCCAGTCGCCCCCAAACCCGTTGCTCGGCATTTTCGCGTATCGAACATGTATTAACCAGAATTACATCAGCATCGTTTATATCTTCTGTAACCGTATAACCTTTTTCTTCGAGTACTGATGCCACTACCTCACTATCTGCCACATTCATCTGGCATCCATAGGTTTCTATATATAATTTTTGAGAATTACTCATGCTAATTTTTGTGATTTAGTTTGTGCAAATTTATCAAAAAAATATGCAATCAAAGTGTTATTTAGATACAATAAAGTGGAACAAAAGTTTTTAAAATAGGATGATTAGTTGACTTATTACTATGATTAATATTAATGCTAAGGGATATACTGTAGCATAAGCAACTTGCGGTGCATTTGTTTTTGTTAATGATTCAATAGACGAAAGTGCTGGAGTGCTTGTCATACTTCCGGTTAATCCTCCAAGTAATCGTAGAAAGTTTAATTGGAGTATATACTTGCCTACAAATAAAGTAATAAACATGGGGATTATTGTAATGATAACTGCCATAATAAATAAGCCTAATCCGTTAGCGCTTAAGGTTGAAATTATTTGTGATCCGGCATCGATTCCTACGCCTGAAAGGAAAAATATCAACCCAAGTTTTCTTAAAAATTGATTAGACGGTCCGGAAATATTCCAGATTATTTTACCTGTTTTCCCAATACGACTTAAAAGTAGAGCCGATATAAGTACACCACCGGCCAAACCCAAACTAAAAGAGGTTTTTGGAGTTACCGGAATTTTGATTTGCCCAATTATTATTCCTATCAGTATGCCAAGAACAATAGGTAAGAAATCAAGCTCATCGAGTTTGCTCTTTTCATTCCCGAAAAATGATTTTATTCTGTTCATGTTTTCTTCTGGTCCGGCAACATTTATTCTATCGCCAAATCTAAGTCGGCTATTAACGTTAGGAGTAATTTCTATACCACTTCTTCTGATACTGGTAATGGTAATATTCAGCATTGGAATCAACGTAAGCTGCCCAAGGGGTCTATTAATTATTTTATTATTGGTAACAATAAAATGGCGCGTACTATATTTTCTGCTAACAGGAAGTGGGTTGTGTGTTTCTTTACCTATTGCGGATTCCAGCTTTTTTAAATCGTTTAGCGTTCCTGAAGCTCTTATATAATCTCCACTTTGTAATACTGTTGATGCCTTGGGGGTAATAATAGAGTATTTTTGATAAACTTTGGAGATATTCGTATTTGTTCTGGATCTGAGATTCAGCTCACCGATAGTTTTATTAAAAACTACCGGGTTTTCTACAATGTAATTTTTTGAATATATCCTGGGATAATCAGCACTAATATCTTCAATATGTTTTTCTTCTTCCTCTTTAATGTTTACTCCAAATATTTTAGGAGATAAACGAGTAATAAGGATCACACCAATTACGCCAAAAGGAAAAGCAATACCAAATCCAACAGAAGGCAACATCGATTGTGTATTTTCCATGGTTATTGCCAGACTTGATGCGCTGGTTAACGAACCCGTGAATAGCCCCACTGCCAGTAAAATATCTATATCAAATAATTCTGATAAGATAATAGTGATTAAACCACCACTCAGACTTAAAATAAATGCAAGTAATAATAACTTTTTCCCCTGTTTTTTAAACGACTCAAAGAATCCCGGGCCAGCCTGAATTCCAATGCTAAACATAAAAAACAATAAACCTAGTTGTTGTATGATAAGTGGAATGCTAAAACCAAAGTAACCAAAAATTAAGGCCACAAAGAAAACTGCAGAAGTATCCAGCGAGATATCTCTGATTTTAACTTTTCCAAGCACTAATCCAAGCGAGGTTAGTAAGAATAATATGGCGTATTCTGATGTTAAAAAATCCATTGGATAAAAATAGGAAATATATAAATATATTTTTGTAATCGGTTGTTTTTTAAAATATGAAGCATTTTCGTAATTTTACGCCGCAAAACAAAATGTAAACACAAAACTCATTGTAATATGTCAGGTCACAGTAAATGGTCAACCATTAAAAGGAAGAAGGGAGCAGCTGATGCAAAGCGATCTAAAATGTTCTCAAAGATTGTAAAAGAAATTTCAATTGCAGTAAAGGAAGGTGGCCCCGATCCGGAAGCTAATCCAAGACTACGTTTAGCTATTAATAATGCTAAAGGTGTTAATATGCCTAAGGATAATGTTGAACGAGCAATTAGTAAAGCTGATAAAGAAGGTGATAATCTCGAAGCAATGTCATTTGAGGGTTATGCTCCACACGGTATTGCTGTTTTTGTTGATTGTTTAACAGACAATAAAAACAGAACGGTTAGTAATGTTAGAGCAATTTTTACAAAATATAACGGAAATCTTGGGACCAATGGTTCGCTATCATTCCTGTTTGATACCAAAGGTATTTTTACTTTTCCTGTTCCTGAGGGAATGGATTTAGAAGAATTCGAATTGGAAATGATTGATGCCGGAGCTGAAGACATTGAGGTTGAAGAAGGAATTATTACCATAACAACAGCCAAAGAAGATTTTGGAAATGTTCAAAAGAAACTGGATGCTATGGAAGTTGAGGTGGAAAATGCTGGTCTTCAGCGAATACCAAACGACACCAAAGCATTAGACGTTGATTCAGCACTAAGAGTATTAAAAATGATTGATGCTTTTGAAGATGATGATGATGTTCAGAATGTATATCATAGCCTGGAGCTAACCGATGAAGTTGCCGCAGCTATGGAATAAAAATAATAACGAATTAGAAAAACGGTCATTTCAATTTGAAATGACCGTTTTTTATTTTTATCAGGCAGTGCTCATAATAATTTGTATTTTTATGATCTTGTAAAATTTCTGATTATGAGTAAAAAATATATTCTTGCATTAGATCAGGGTACTTCCAGCTCACGCTCGTTGCTGTTTAATTCAAAAGCAGAAGTTGTTGACTGGCAACAGGAAGAGTTTCATCAGTACTACCCCAAAGCGGGTTGGGTTGAACATGAACCAATGGAAATTTGGGATTCGCAGATTAGTACTGCTAAAAAGCTTATTGAAAAAGCTAAGGTTGATGTTGGAGAAATTGCCGGAATAGGAATTGCTAATCAGCGTGAAACAATTGTAGTATGGGATAAAACCACAGGCGAACCGGTTTACAGGGCAATTGTTTGGCAAGATAAAAGAACAGCAGATTTATGTAAGAAGCTGCAGAAAGACGGATGGAATGAGTATATCAAGAAAAATACAGGATTAGTGATCGATTCATACTTTTCTGCTACAAAGATACATTGGATTTTAAATGTTGTACCAGGAATAAAGGAGCAGGCAAAAAAAGGTGAAATCCTTGTTGGAACAATTGATACCTGGTTAATATGGAAATTGTCTGGTGGTAAACTGCATATTACAGACTATTCCAATGCCTCCAGAACAATGCTTTTTAATATTCGCGATCTGCAGTGGGATCAAAAGTTGCTGGAACTTTTCGATATACCTGAACATATTCTTCCTCAGGTAAAACCATCATCAGAAATTTATGGATATACGGATAAATCAATATTTGGAACTGAAATTCCTATTGCCGGAATAGCTGGAGATCAGCAGGCTGCACTATTTGGCCAGGCTTGTATTGAAAAAGGAATGGCCAAAAACACGTATGGTACAGGTTGCTTTATGCTGATGAATACCGGCGAAAAAATAATCGATTCAAAATCCGGATTGGTTACAACAATAGCCTGGGGTATTAACGGAAAAATTTACTATGCATTAGAAGGAAGCGTATTTATAGCAGGTGCTGCTATACAATGGCTTCGCGATGCGCTTAAATTAATTAAAAATGCTGCTGAAACAGAAAAAATTGCAGAGTCTTTAGAAGATACAGAAGAGGTTTACGTTGTTCCTGCATTTTCAGGATTAGGTGCTCCATATTGGGATATGTATGCCCGGGGTGCAATTCTTGGCCTGACACAAGGGGTTACTGACAAGCATATTGTGCGTTCCACCCTGGAATCACTTGCATATCAAACAATGGATGTTTTGAAAGTGATGGAAAAAGATTCGGGCATTGAATTAAAGACATTAAATGTTGATGGCGGAGCGTGTGCAAATAATTTTTTGATGCAGTTTCAGGCAGATATTCTGGATGTAAAAGTTGATAGACCGGAGAATATTGAAACAACAGCACTGGGTGCTGCATATTTGGCTGGTTTAGCTGCTAACATGTGGACCATGAGCGAAATCATAGAGAAACGTAAGATAGAAAGATCGTTTAAACCTTCAATGAAAAAGGACTTACGTCTTAAATTATATTCCGGTTGGATAAAGGCTGTTGAAAAAGCAAAGGGCTGGCAGCAATAATAACAAAGAAAACGAGTTGTTTATAAGAAATAAATAAGAATGATGATGAAAATAAAAAATATACTGCTACTGATTCTATCTACTATAATTCTGAGTAGTTGTGGTGCCTATAAAATGGTTAATATCGGTGATGTGGAGAAGGTGGATTTTAAAGGAATGGTCAATAATAAAATCAGTTTGGAATTGCAGGTTCCGGTTTCAAATCCCAATGGATATAAACTCAAAATTAAATCGATGGATCTGGACGTCACTATTAATGGTAATTATATAGGAAAAATGAAAATTGCAAATCAAATTATAATTCCTGCAAAATCGAGTGAAATTCAAGTATTTCCCGTTGATATTTATGTAAAAAATGTGTTAGCAGGAATGAGCTCTTTATATAAAATCAGAAATGCCAGTAGTTTTGAAATGGAAATAGATGGCACCATAAAAGTTAAGGCTCTTTTAAGAGGAAAAATCATACAAGTTAAAGAAAAACAACAAGTTAGAATTTAAATTAATGTAGTTTAATAAATACGTAAACTGTAGTTGATTCTTTAAAAAAAACATTAATTTTGCATCGTCAATACGAAAGTCATGATAAAATTTAAATCTGTCATTTGCTTATTAATGGTTGTAATTCTAAGCTATCCAGTGCTTGCACAGATAGAAAACGAGAAGTCTGCAACGAATGATATTTTCTCTATACTTCAACAGGAAGAGCAAGGGCAGGGCAACGTTGTGATATTTCAGGATATGAGAGTAAATGAACTAGTTTACAATCATGTTGAGCAAAATAAACGAAAAGGGGTATCCGGTTACAGAATAAGGATTTATGCAAACCTGGGTAGTAACGCGCGCAGCCAATCACAGGAAACAAAAGCAAAATTCTATGAATTATTTCCGGATATTGAAATACACCGCGAGTATGTAAGTCCATACTATAGAGTTTTGGTTGGCGATTACCGATCAAAAGTCGATGCACTTAAAGATTTTAATCAAATAAAGAAATATTTCCCTTCGGCTTTTATAGTGCCAGATGAAATAGATTATCCCGAACTGGAAGAATAAAAAAATATGCCACGCAAAAAGGATACTGGTAAGTTATTAAAAGAAAAATCAAAAGTAACACATACTGTTATCCAACCCTCGGCAAAATACATAAGCAGTCTGTTCAAATCAGAATTTAAATTTAATTGGTATAAAAAGTGGCATGTTATTTTTAACAATGCTATCTTGAATGCGTTTAACAACAAGAGTTTACAACTTATATTTATACAAGAATGAGCGATCAAATTAAACATGAATGTGGAATAGCTTTAATACGATTATTAAAACCATTAGAGTATTACCAGGCGAAGTATGGATCATGGATGTATGGTTTGCATAAACTATATTTATTAATGGAGAAACAACATAACCGTGGCCAGGATGGCGCGGGTCTGGCGACACTAAAATTTGATTTAGCTCCAGGTAATAAATATATTCATCGGTTTAGGTCAAATGGCGAGGCACCTATTAAAGAGGTCTTTGCGGAAGTTAATGGGTACCATACAGCCATTGAAGAGAAAAATCCTGATTTGCTAAATGATCCGATTTGGGCAAGAGAAAATTTGCCATCAGCAGCAGATATTTATCTGGGGCATTTAAGATATGGAACATTTGGAGGAGATAATGTTGAATACGTTCAGCCATTAATGCGCGAAAATAACTGGAAATCGAGAAACCTGATGTTGGCCGGGAATTTTAATATGACCAACGTTGATGAGTTATTTAAAGTATTGATCGATTTAGGGCAGCATCCAAAGGAATATTCCGATACGGTTACAGTTCTGGAAAAATTGGGGCACTTTTTAGATGAGGAAAATCAAATGCTTTTCCGACAGCATAAAAATGATGGTTTTTCGAATAAAGAAATTTCAGATTTAATTGCCAAAGATTTAGATATCAGAAAAATTCTTCACGAAGCAAGTAAGGATTGGGATGGAGGATACGCTATAGCTGGTGTAATTGGTCATGGCGATGCTTTTGTAACTCGCGATCCGAACGGAATACGTCCTGCATTTTATTATAAAGATGACGAAATTGTTGTTGTTGCATCAGAAAGAGCGGTAATACAAACCGTAATGAATGTCGAAACGGACTCTGTTCAGGAGGTAAAACCCGGCGAAGCACTTATCATTAAAAAAGATGGTACGGTAAATTCAGAGGAAATTCGTATACCACAAAAAAGAACATCTTGTTCATTTGAACGAATCTATTTTTCCCGTGGTAGCGACAAACATATTTACCAGGAAAGAAAGCAGTTAGGCCGATTGCTTGTTCCGCAAATCATGAAAGCCATAGATCATGACATTGAAAATACGGTTTTCTCTTTTATTCCAAACACTTCGGAAACGGCCTTTTATGGAATGGTTGATGAGTTGAAGAATTATTTGCTCCAAGAGCAGAAGAAAGAATTATTAGCTGCTGGCCAAAACCTTGATGCAAAGGTTATTGATAAAATTATGGCTAAAAAAATCAGGGTGGAGAAGATAGCTATTAAGGATATTAAACTAAGAACATTTATTGCTCAGGATAAAGGCCGAAAAGATATGGTTGGCCACGTTTATGATATTACCTATGGAACGGTAAAGGAAGGTGTTGATAATCTTGTAATTATAGACGATTCAATAGTTCGAGGTACAACATTAAAAGAGAGTATTTTAAGAATTCTTGATCGATTAAAACCGAAGAAGATTATTGTGGTTTCTTCATCACCTCAGATTCGATATCCCGATTGTTATGGTATTGATATGGCTAAACTGGGCGATTTTGTAGCGTTCAAAGCAGCAATAGAGCTATTAAAAGACAAAGGCAAAGAGTCTGTTATTAACGATGTATACAAAAAATCCAAAGCACAGGAAAATTTACCAAAAGAACAGATCGTAAATTATGTAAAAGAGATTTACAAACAGTTTACTCCAGAGGAAATATCTGCAAAAATATCAACACTGCTAAAATCGAAAGAGGTAAATGCCGACGTGGAAATTGTTTTTCAAACCATTGAAAATCTGCATGCAGCATGTCCAAACGATACCGGTGACTGGTACTTTACAGGGAAATATCCTACTCCGGGGGGAAATAAGGTCGTTAATAAATCATTTATTAATTTTATCGAAGGTAAAAATCAAAGAGCTTACTAAAAGTTTTTCGATCATATACTAAACTTCCGAAGTTTTCGAAGCTTCGGAAGTTTAGTCTTTAAAATTAGCTAGTATAAGTTCTTTTTACATGTATTTATTCATCGCGCAGTACATCAGCCGGATTAGTATTTGCTGCCCTAAAGGCATGAAAACTGATTGTTCCCAGGGCTAATACAAGTGTAATAAATGCCGCAGTAATAAAAATATAGGGTGAAAGGTTTGTTCTGTAAGCAAAATTCTGAAGCCATTTGTTCATTGCAACGTATGCTAATGGCCATGCAATTGCGTTGGCTATTAAAATCCAAAGTAAGTACTGAGAAACAAAATTTTTAACAACCAGTACAGAGCTGCTTCCCATCACTTTTCTAATACTAATCTCTTTTTTCTTTTGTTCAGCCATAAATGCTGATAATCCGTATAATCCCAGACAAGCAAGTAGAATGATCAATATGGAAAAGTAGCCAAAAATGGTCTGCATTTTTTCTTCTCTCTGATATTGAGTGTTAAACTGTTCATCTAAAAATCTGTAAATATAGGGGTGGTTGCTATCAAATTGCTTCCAGGTTTTTTCAATCGATTTTAACGTGCCCGAAATATCAGATCCTTTAATTTTTATTGCTAAATAACGTGCAGATTCAGGAGTATATAAAAAGACTAAGGGTTCAACTGAATTGTGAAGAGAAGCATAATTAAAATTTGAGGTTATTCCAACAATTTGTCCGTCAACACCCAGGCCGCATGCAAGTTTCTGACCAATAGGATTTTGACCAAAAACCTTTTTTGCTGCCTCATTAATTACAAAGGCTGATTCAGGATCACTTGGAAAATCTTTGGAGAAGAACCTGCCATCTTGCATCTTTATATCAAGAATATTCATAAAATTATCATCAACACGGTAATAATTAACCATTTCCTGTCGATATTTTCCATTTTCATCAATGTAAAAGGTTAGTCTTCCATGGTTAAATCCGGGAAAGTCGTTACTTATCGCGGCATCAATTACATTAGGTATTTTCTCCATCTCCGATTGAATAACCTGCAGTTGTTGCTGCAATTCCGTTCCTGGTGGTATTTCAATGATAGCAAGCCTGTCTTTATCAAAACCAAGATTTTGCTTCTGCATGAAACGCATTTGTTTAAAAACAACCAGCGTTGCTATAATCATTGCGGTGGTTACCATAAATTGAAAAATAACTAAAACTTTTCTGTAATTTATCGATTTTGTTTTTCCCTGTTTTGAAAAGAAATTATGACCTAAAATTGATAATGCTTCATGTTTTGAAAGTACCAGTGCAGGAAACAACCCGCTTATTATCCCAATTAAAACGGTAACTGCAAGTGCAATGCCAATATTTGATAAGGAAGAAGCATTCTTGAATAAGGAAAGGCTTTTACCAGTAAGATTATTAAAAACAGGCAGGAATAATTCTGTAATTAAACATGCTATGATAAGCGCCATAATACTTATAATAATTGCTTCTCCATTAAATTGTAGGATGAGCTGTTTTCTTTGCGCTCCCATAATCTTACGAATGCCGACCTCGTTGGCTCTTTTAGACGATTTTGCAGTGGCCAGGTTAATATAATTTATGCTTACTATCAATAATATAAATAGTGCTACATAACCGAAAATATAGAGATATTTTTTATCTGCATTGCTCGATATGTCGTAATCATATTGTGTTAGAAAATGAATTTCTTCTAAGGGCTCCAATTTAAAATCTATAATATAGGTTAATTCATGATGCTCTAACCAGGGTTGTATTGTTTCATGGTGCCAATCCTTTAATTTGGATTTAAAATTTTGAAAGGATTTTTCGTTGTTAAATTTAAGATAAGTATAGTATCCTAACAAAGTCCAGTCGCCATTTAACCTTTCCCGGTAATCTTCTGGGAACATCAGGGTTGATCTTAAAATATTTGGTTCAAGGTGCGATTCATATTTATGAGAATTGATTACTCCTGAAATTGTATATGGTTGATCATTGATTTTAAGAACTTTTCCCAAGGCAGATTCATTTCCGAAGAATTTTTTTGCAGTTTCTAAAGAAAGGACAATATTATTTGGATCGTTTAAAGCAACGTTCTGATTACCTTCAATAAAATCGTAATTAAATATTTTAAAGAAATTGGTATCTGCAAATTGTACATTATTGATATTAAAGATTTTATCCTCGTACTTAATTGTGGTATAATCCCTTGATCTTCTTATTCTTGTTGCCATATTTACTTCCGGAAAGTAATCCTGTAACGAAGGAGCAAGAGGGAAAGGAGATAAAGCATAATCGGCTGCACGTTTTCCGTAATCTACCGATTCAGATATTCTATAAATCTTATCGGAATCATTCCAGTGTTTATCATACCGAAGTTCACTTTTGATATATAAAAAAATTACAAGAAAAGAGGCTATACCTAAAGTTAATCCAAAAATATTGATAATAGATGATAGTTTTTGTCTTTTTATATTTCTGATTGCAGTTATGATGTAACTTTTTAACATGCTATTGGTTCTTTAAAAATTAATTAGTAAAAATTATGTACAAGGATTATTCAGATTAATAAATAGTGCTAATTTATTGAATACATTCTTGCTTGCTTTATTTCTTCTTATCTCTGGATTTCCTAATTAAGATTTATTTTTTTTATTAAGGTTTAATTTCATGATAAAAAAAGACAATAGACTATCATCAATAAGAATTATTCTTAAAGTAATGGAGTAGAGTTAATGACCAAGAAGTTAGAAGTGGATTAAACCATTGGCGAGTTTGTATGATCCTGATTAGCAATAAAAAAGAAAGAGGCTGTCCAAAAAGTGGTTATTCCGAACGCCATGCCTGCCGGCAGGCAGGAAGTGAAGGAATCTTTAAATTTCAAACATTTGATTGTAAGTAGATTACTTCTTCGTTCCTAATTGTAATGACTCCGACTTTTTCTTTTTGGACATCCCCTTTCTTTTCCGGGCGTTATTTTCTTTTTTTAAATGCTTTGAGTAGTTTGTTTCGGATATACGTTTCAATGTGTCTTTCAACTTTAGTAGGAAAAATATCGTTGATTGTAATCATGATTCCAGACTCTTCAACTCCACCAAATGCTTCATTAATCGTTGTTCCAAAAAATTTCATGGAAGGTGATAGGTTCATGTAAGCATTAATAAGTGGTGGAATGTTTAAACCTAAGTTACGTACGTTTTTTTGAAGTATTTTATAATTTTCTTTGTATGTTTTACCGGAAAAAAGCTTTTCCATTTTTTCTTTGTCCATTCCTAAATCCAATGGTTTTCTTGGTGTAACCATATTTTTTTCATCAGGAAACTGGGTTTGTAGAAAGTATAAAATCATGTTTCTTGCTTCCTGATTAAAGTGAGGATACATGGTAACTTTCCCAAAGAAGTGGTGAATCTGTGGATTTTCCACAACTAAGGCACCTAGTCCGTCCCAAAGGTTATCCAACGCAAACAAGGCTTTTTTACCTGCTTCTCTGGATTGATATTTTGGTTGAACAAAAGATCTTCCCAACTCAATCATATAAGGCAGATATTCTTTTGTAAACTCTTCGGAAAACGAAAACAGTTTTGATGTAGCCAAATTCTTAGGATCGCTTTCATGCTCACATACATGAAAACGATATCCTCCGGTTATTTCTTTTGCTTCAGGGTCCCACGTAATAAGCTGTTCGTAAGGTTCTTCCTGAGTGTCGAATTTATCTATATCGATATCTTTTCCGGTTCCTCCGCCTGCATTTCGAAAGGTTAGTTCACGTAAACGCCCTACTTCTCGCATTACATTTGGGGCATTATGGTGATTGATGATATACAACTCATTTCCACCATTATTGGTTTTTCGTAGAAATCTTTCTTTGGTTAATTCTTTTTCAAGCAGATTTCTATCAACAGCTTCAATTACGTCTTTCATGTTTTAAATGTAGTGGTTTGGAAATGTAAATTTACAATTTTTTATTAGAATGGTTTAGTATGGTCTTTGGGTAATTGGTAAATATAATCTTTAACTTTCTTGGCCCATGTTTTTGCAGGTACCGATTTGTCAAATGTTGTGTACGGAATTGGTTTGCCAAACGTAACTACAATATTTTTGTCTTTTTGCTTAAAAACTTCATCCACAAGATAAAACATCTCTAGATTTGTTTTGATACCTAGTTTAGTTCTAAAATTCGATAAATTGTAAAAGAAGTTTGAATTTCTTCCTGAAATATGAGCAGGTACAATATCTCGCTTGTGTTCTGTTGCTTTGCTGATAAAGCTTTTTTTCCATTCCAGATCAACTATTTTTCCTTTTATTTTTCTTGAACACAAGCCTGCAGGAAAATTTAGTACTTGTTGGTCTGATTTATAAGTTTCCTCAATTCGCCGAACGTACTGAATTGATTGTCTACCATGCTTATTTACAGGTATAAATATGGAATCAAAATTCTTAAGATTCATCAAAATATCATTCACCAAAAATTGAATGTTCGGATTTTTTTGTCCCACAACATGAGCAAAAACAATTCCATCTAAACCTCCCAAAGGATGATTGGCAACAAAAATATGTCTGCCCTCCGTTGGGATATTTTCTTCTCCAACAACCCGAATATTCAGATCAAAATGGTCAATAATTCCCTGAGCATAATCGAGCCCATGCAAATGGTCAATTTTTTCCATTATCTCATTCACCTCTTTCTGATGAATAATACGTTCAATATATCGGAAAACAAATCCGGGAATGAGTTTGGCTACTTTTGGGTTTTTTTGTTTGAAAACTTCTCGTACGTTGACTTTCTCCATAATTTCAATGCCGTTTAAAAGTCAAAATTAAAACAAAATTTTATGAATTTCCGATTTATTCAGATTCACAATTGCTAGTCCAAATATCGCAATTTATAACCAGAGCGATAAAGAGCAGTTAATCAGTGATATATAGAGCGAGATTATTTTTAAAGCTGATTTTGGATATAAACATTTGATTAAAAGTTATTAACAAAGTGGTAAAAAATGGAGGAAAGTGGTAAATTGTGGTAAATTTTTGTATATTTTTACAAGTTAAATAGGTAGTATAAAATGACAACGTTTATAGGCGATTATAATTGTAAGGTTGATGAAAAGGGGAGGGTAACTTTCCCATCAACACTTAAGAAGCAGATGGAAGCTGCTTCCGAAGGGCGTTTCGTTGTCAAAAAAGATATTTTCGAGCAGTGTCTTGTGCTCTTTCCAATTGAGGAATGGGAGCGTCAAAACACAATTATTCGAAGCAAAATTAATCCTTACAACAAGGAGCACAATAAATTTCTGAGAAACTTTTACAGGGGATCGGCAGAAATTGTATTAGACAGTAATAACAGGATGCTTATTCCTAAACGCTTATTGGATCTTGCCAATATCTCTAAAGAAGCCATACTTGCTGGTCAGGATGGCAAAATAGAAATATGGTCGAAAGATTTATACAACGTAGCTGAAGAGAGTTATGATGATTTTGCAGCTCTAGCTGAAAAAATTATGGGAGGAAATTTAAATCTGGAAAATGATTAATACATGGGGTATCATACGCCAGTTTTACTTAAGGAAAGTGTGGAGGGCCTGCAGATTAAGCCGGATGGAATTTATGTCGATGTAACTTTCGGCGGTGGAGGACACTCAAAAGAAATCATAAAATATTTAGATAAAGGTAAACTGGTAGCATTTGATCAGGATGATGATGCTCAGGACAACTTAATTGATGATAAGCGATTTGTTTTTGTGAATCATAATTTTCGATTCTTAAAAAACTTTTTGAAATATCATAAACTTGAGAAAGTTGACGGATTGTTAGCCGATTTAGGTGTTTCGTCGCATCACTTTGATAATCCTGATCGGGGTTTTTCCTTTCGATTTGAAGGAGAATTGGATATGCGTATGAATCAGAGTGCAACGATGTCGGCAAAAGAAGTGGTGAACAATTATGAGGAAGAAAAGCTGGCTAAGGTTTTTTGGGAATATGGTGAACTGAAAAATAGCCGGAAACTGGCAAGAGCAGTTGTTGAACAACGAAAAACAAAGAAAATAGAAACGATCAAGGAGTTTACTGATATTCTAATGCCGTATTTACCGAAACATGCCGAGCACAAGTTTTTGGCAAAAGTTTTTCAGGCACTGCGAATTGAAGTGAATCGCGAAATAGAGTTTTTAAAAGATATGTTGTTGCAAACAATCGATACAATTAAACCGGGAGGTAGATTGGTAGTAATAACGTATCATTCGTTGGAAGATCGCATTGTAAAGAACTTTATTCGCGATGGCCAGTTTGAGGGAGAGGTAGAAAAGGATTTTTACGGAAATAAAAATGTTCCTTTTAAAGCAGTTAACAGAAAAGTGATTGTCCCGGATGAAGCTGAAATAGAAATAAATAACAGAGCACGAAGTGCAAAACTAAGAATTGCAGAACGTATATGATAAGTGATAAAACAGATAACGTCGAATTTGTTGAGGAGAAGCAAGAGCGAAAAGAATCTAAACTGGGTTCAATTAAGGATTTGCTTGATGGTTCTTTAATTGCCAATGATTTTATTGTTAGGCAATTACCGTACATCGTGTTTCTTGTATTTCTTGCATTTATCTATATCGCGAATCGATATAACGCTGAAAAGGTTGTTCGTGAAAGTATTGAATTAACGAAAGAAATAAATGAGTTAAGAGCAGAGGCTATTACAACATCTTCAGAGTTAATGTTTATTAGCAAGCAATCAGAGGTTTCAAAATTAGTTGAGAAACGAGGTTTGGGATTAAAAGAATCTGTAGAGCCACCAAGAAAAATAGTTATTGAAGAGTAATTAAGATTATGTCATTAAAAAAAGAAATAGTATGGAGAGTCGGCGTGATATATATTATCATGTTGGCATTTGCTATTTTGGTTGTTGGCAAAATCTTTTATCTGCAAATGATCGAAGGAGGAAAGTGGAAGGAGAAAGCGCAGACCTTAACTTTGAAAGATATTACAATAGAATCTAACCGTGGAGATATTTTAGCAGCCGATGGGCGCTTGTTGGCAAGTTCGGTACCATATTACGAAATTAGAATGGATACCCGAAGTACAGGTATGGATGATCATACCTTTAATTCAAATATCGATTCCCTGTCCATGAAATTATCGGAGCTATTTAAAGATAAATCAGCAGCTGAATATAAGAAAGAATTAGTGACAGCTCGCAGAAATGGCGAGCGATTTCATTTAATAAAGCGTCGGGTAAATTATAATCAATTGAAGGAATTAAAGAACTTTCCCATATTCCGTTTAGGTCAGTATAAGGGAGGTTTTATAGCATTGCAAACTAATTTAAGGATACAGCCACATGTTAGTTTGGCTTCAAGAACCATTGGTTATACCACAAAAGGCGAGGGTGGAAATGTAGTTGGAATTGAAGGGGCGTATGATGAAAAACTAAGAGGTGTTGAAGGTGTTCGGTTAATGCAGCGTATTAACGGGAATATCTGGATGCCCGTTCATGATGGAAATGAAGTGGAACCTAAGGATGGTATGGACGTGGTTACCACAATTGATGTTGATCTGCAGGATGTTGCAGAAAGTGCATTACTAAGACAGCTTTTAAAGCAGGAGGCGCACCATGGAACAGCAGTACTAATGGAAGTTTCTACAGGTGAGATTAAAGCTATTGCAAACCTTGAACGAAATAGTAAAGGCGAATACAAAGAATCATACAATTATGCCATTGGGGAGAGTAGAGCTCCGGGTTCTACATTTAAGTTAGCATCAGCTATTGCTTTGCTCGAAGATGGTTATGTTGACCTGGAAGATACAGTGAGTACTGGAGATGGAAAAGTGGTCTATTACGATAAGCCAATTACTGATACCAAACGAGGTGGGCACGGAACAATAACCTTTAAGGAAGTCATTGAGGTGTCTTCCAATGTGGGTATTTCTAAACTGATAACACGATATTATACAGGTAAGGAAGAAAAATTTATTAATCGCCTGTATAGCATGAATTTAAATAATCGATTAGGTATTGAAATTAAGGGAGAAGGTGAACCTGAAATCAAATATCCGGGCGATAAGTTGTGGTCGGGAGTTACTTTGCCACAAATGTCTATTGGATACGAAGTACGTTTAACACCACTGCAAATGCTAACGTTTTATAATGCCATTGCTAATGACGGGAAAATGGTGAAACCTAAGTTTGTAAAAGGATTGATGTATCATGGAGATTTGGTTGAAACGTTTGATACTGAAGTGTTAAAGCAATCAATTTGCTCCAGATCAACATTGAGAAAAGTTAAAGTGATGCTCGAGGGAGTTGTGGAACAGGGAACAGCAACAAACATAAGAAATAGTAATTATAAGATTGCAGGCAAAACGGGTACAGCGCAAATTGCCAATAAAGAGTCTGGTTATTCTGATAAATCAAAAATTAGCTACCAGGCATCGTTTGTTGGATATTTCCCGGCTGATAATCCTAAGTATTCTTGTATTGTAGTAGTTAATGCACCTTCAAGGAATGTATATTACGGGAATTTGGTTGCAGGTCCTGTTTTTAAAGAGATTGCCGATAAAGTGTATGCTACAAATTTTGAAATGCACGAAAGCTTAAATCTGGCTCGTGCTAATGCAGATAGTGAAATAAAAATACCTTATACCAAGAATAGTCATAAGGAGGAGCTTAAATATGCGTTAACAGATTTGGGTATAGACGTAAACGACGATGAGGTAGTAACCAATTGGGTGTTAACAACTAAACTGGATTCCTGTGTTAAGTTAAGAAACAGATCGATTGAGGAAAATTTAATGCCTAATGTAAAAGGTATGGGAGCGAAAGATGCGCTGTTTATTTTAGAAAATTTAGGCTTGTCAGTAGAACTGAAAGGAAGAGGAACAATATTAAATCAATCTATAAAACCCGGCACAAGAATTTCCAAAGGCGACCTGGTTGTGTTGGAAATGTCATTTAGTTAATTAAAATGAAAGTATTAAGCGATATATTAAAATCTATTAAAACAGTTCGTGTAACTGGCAATACAGAATTGCCGGTTACCGCTATTGTTTTTGATTCGCGCAAAGTGAATTCCGGATGCTTGTTTGTTGCTGTTAGAGGAACACAAGCCGATGGACATGATTTTATACATATGGCCATTGAAAAGGGAGCGCAAGCAATTATTTGCGAGGAGATTCCTGAAGATCATCCAGATCAGATTGTTTTTGTGCAGGTTGAGAATACATCAGATGCATTAGGTCGATTGGCTTCGGCATTTTATGATTATCCTTCATCAAAACTAAAGCTTGTGGGTGTTACCGGAACAAACGGAAAAACAACCACAGTAACCTTGTTATACCATTTGTTAAAAAAACTGGGGTATAAAACCGGATTGCTTTCAACTGTGCGAAATTATATCGATGACAAAATTGTAGAAGCAACACATACTACGCCGGATGCTGTTCAGATTAACTTTTTATTAAAACAAATGGTTGATCACGGGTGCGAGTTTTGCTTTATGGAAGTAAGTTCTCATGCTATTCACCAGGATCGAATTGCCGGACTAGATTTTGAGGGTGCTTTGTTTACAAATATCACACACGATCACTTAGATTATCATAAAACATTTGCCGAATATATTGCTGCGAAAAAGAAATTCTTTGATGATCTAAAACCGGAAAGTTTTGCATTGATTAATACCGATGATAAAAACGGTAATGTAATGGTGCAAAACACCAAGGCGAAAGTGAAAAATTATGCAGTGCGCTCGGCAGCAGATTTTAAGGCCAAAATCATTGAAAGTCATTTTGAAGGTTCTATGCTACATATCGATCATGTAGATGTGTGGACCTACTTCGTTGGGAAATTTAATGCATATAATGTATTGGCTGTTTATTCAGCAGCTATCATGCTTGGATTTAACAAACAAGAGGTTTTAACTGCCATAAGCGAAATGAAACCTGTCGAAGGTCGTTTTGAAACTATTCGTTCACAGAATGGGATTACGGCCATTGTCGATTATGCACACACTCCCGATGCTTTGTTAAATGTGTTGAATGCCATTAATGAAATACGAAATGATGATCAAGAATTAATTACTGTGGTAGGTGCTGGTGGTGATCGCGATACAAGTAAGCGACCCGAAATGGCAAAAATTGCAACAGTCAATAGCGATAAAGTGATTTTAACATCGGATAATCCGAGAACGGAGGATCCAAATGCAATTATTGATGATATGAAGACGGGAATTGCTACAGAGAATCAAAAGAAAGTGTTGTCAATTACTGATCGTAAAGAGGGTATTCGAACAGCTTGTCTGTTGGCAAAGAAAGGAGATATTATACTGGTTGCTGGCAAAGGCCACGAAACATACCAGGAAATAAACGGAGTAAAACATCATTTTGATGATCGCGAAATAATACATCAAATTTTTAACGAACTATATAATTAGCAAGCATTATGCTTTATTATCTTTTTGCATATTTAGATCAATTTGATTTCCCGGGAGCAGGAATGTTTCAGTACATTTCGTTCCGCTCGGCAATGACTGTCATTACTTCTCTCATCATATCAACCATGTTTGGCAAACGAATAATTAATTATTTACGAAAACAACAAATAGGAGAAGAAATACGTGATTTGGGTCTCGAAGGTCAGATGAGCAAAAAGGGAACTCCAACCATGGGAGGAGTTATTATTCTGGGATCTATCGTTATTCCAACATTGTTATTTGCAGATATTTTAAATATTTATGTTGTGTTAATGCTCATAACTACTGCATGGTTAGGTGTAATTGGATTTTTAGATGATTATATTAAAACGTTTAAAAAGAATAAAGAAGGTTTAGCAGGTAAATTTAAAATCATCGGACAGGTTGGTTTAGGCTTAATGGTGGGACTTACTCTGTATTTAAGTGATGATGTGGTAATTCGCGAAAAACCGGTTGCAAAGAAGAATGCTACTCCTACAGAGATTGTAACTGGAGCCGATGTACAGTCCAAAGCAAACGATGTGAAATCAACCAAAACAACTATACCATTCTTTAAAAATAACGAGTTTGATTATGAATATTTGGTTTCATTTTTAGGAAAACACAGTCAGAAAGCTGCATGGGTTGTATTTGTAATATTCGTGATTCTTATTGTAACGGCAGTTTCAAATGGGGCAAATTTAACCGATGGCTTAGATGGACTGGCAACCGGAACATCAGCTATTATTGGTGCCACGCTGGGAATATTAGCTTATGTAGGAGGTAATGTTATTTACGCCGATTACCTGAATATTATGTATATCCCAAGCTCAGGAGAGTTGGTTGTATTTATGAGTGCTTTTATAGGTGCTACCATTGGTTTTCTGTGGTATAACTCATACCCGGCCCAGGTATTTATGGGAGATACCGGAAGTTTAGCACTGGGTGGAATTATAGCCGTTTTTGCAATCATAATTAGAAAAGAATTATTGATACCGATTTTATGCGGAATATTCCTGATGGAGAATGTATCCGTATTAATGCAGGTAAGCTATTTTAAATATACAAAACGAAAATATGGTGAAGGTCGACGAATCTTTAAAATGTCGCCGCTGCATCATCATTATCAAATGAAAGGATATCCCGAACCAAAAATCGTGATGCGATTTATGATCGTTGGGATTATTTTGGCAGTATTTACAATAGTAACGCTTAAAATCAGATAAAACGAATGAGTAAACGAATTGTCATATTAGGCGCTGGTGAAAGTGGAGTTGGATCTGCTATTCTTGCTAAAAAGAATGGTGCGGATGTTTTCGTGTCTGATTTTGGAGCTATAAAAGCTAAATACAAAGAAAGGCTTAATGAACTGGGTATTAGCTGGGAAGAAAAAAAGCATACTAAAGATTTAATTCTTAATGCTGATGAGATAATAAAAAGCCCGGGAATCCCTGAAAAGGTTGATATAGTAAAATCGGCAATAGAAAAGGGAATTCCTGTGATATCAGAAATTGAATATGCATCAAGGTATACCGATGCTTATAAAATTTGTATCACTGGCAGCAATGGCAAAACAACTACAACCAAGTTGATTTATCATATCCTTAAAAATGCCGGATTGAATGTTGGATTAGCAGGAAATGTTGGCCAAAGTTGGGCACAACAGGTTGCTGAAAAGAATTACGATTATTATGTGATCGAGCTAAGTAGTTTTCAATTAGATGGCATGTATGATTTCAAAGCGGATATTGCCATTTTAATGAATATTACTCCAGATCACTTGGATCGCTACGAAGAAGGAATGACAGGATATACCAATTCTAAGTTCAGGATCATACAAAATCAAACAGCCGATGATTTTTTCATTTTTTCGGCGGATGATGAGGTAACTAAAAACGAAGTTCAGAAAAGAGAAATAAAAGCAAAAAAACTACCTTTTTCATTAAAACAAAATTTTGATGAGGGAGCATATACAAAAGAAGAAACCCTAATAATAAAATATAAATCAAACGAGCTAACTATGTCTATACACGATCTAGCTTTAAAAGGGCAGCATAATACATACAATTCTATGGCTGCCGGAATTGCCGCACAAGTGCTTAAAATTCGAAAGGAAGATATTCGCGAAAGCCTGAGTAACTTCCAGGGTGTTGAGCATAGACTTGAACCGGTTTTAAAGGTTCATGGTATTGAATTTATCAACGATTCGAAAGCAACTAATGTGAACTCTACCTGGTATGCTCTGGAAAGCATGAAAAATGATGTAATCTGGATTGCAGGTGGAATTGATAAAGGAAACGATTATTCAATCCTTGAGAATTTAGTGCGAAATAAAGTGAAGGCAATCATTTGTCTTGGCAAAGACAATGAGAAAATTCACAAAGCTTTTGGTGCGTATGTTGAAACTATGATTGATGTACAATCAGCATCAGAAGCAGTAAAAACAGCATATTATCTTGCAAAAAAAGGTGATGCTGTCTTATTGTCGCCAGCTTGTGCAAGCTTCGATTTGTTCGATAATTATGAAGATCGAGGAGATCAGTTTAAGCAAGCAGTGAGAGAACTATAGTAAAATTAACTGTAAAAAGTTAAAAATCTGATACGAATATGAGATTAAAGGAGGTACTGTCTAAATATTTTAAGGGTGACAGAGTAATATGGGGAGTGGTTTTCACACTTTCAATATTCTCATTGTTAGCTGTTTATAGCTCGACAGGTACACTTGCATATAAATATCAGGAAGGCAATACGGCATATTATATTATTAAGCATTTTGTATTATTGGTTGTTGGCTTAAGTATCATTTATATTACACATTTAATACCTTATAAATACTATTCAAGATTATCACAACTTTTCTTATACCTGTCGATTTTCTTATTAGCAATTACGTTGATAATGGGTACAAGTTTAAACCAGGCATCACGTTGGTTAACTTTACCAGGATTAGGGTTTACAATACAAACATCCGACTTTGCAAAATTAGCATTGATTATGTATATAGCTCGGGTGTTATCGTTAAAGCAGGCGAACAATAAGTTAAACGATTTTAACGGAGTGTTTGTGTCGTTAATATTGCCGGTTCTTTTGGTTTGTGGACTCATTATGCCGGCTAACCTTTCCACAGCACTTATATTATTTGTAACATCATTTCTTCTAATGTTTGTTGGGCGTGTGAAAATAAAATACTTAGTAGCGGTTAGTGGTGTGGGAGCTTTAATTGTAGCATTAGTTATTGCAGGAATCATTATAAAAGGCGAAAATACAGGTCGAATTGGAACATGGCAAAATCGTATTGAAAGTTATGTGGATGGAGACAGTGGAGATAATTATCAGGTAGAACAAAGTAAAATTGCTATAGCAACTGGTGGTATTTTTGGTAAGGGTCCAGGAAATAGCACCCAAAGAAACTTCTTGCCACATCCATATTCCGATTTTATCTATTCTATAATTGTAGAGGAGTATGGCTTTTTTGGAGGAGTTATTGTATTGTTTTTATATCTGTTCTTATTATACCGAGCAGGCGTAATTGTGCGAAAAAGTCGAAGAACATTTGCGGCATTCCTGGCATTCGGATTAACAGTAAGTCTGGTTTTTCAGGCGCTGATTAATATGGGAGTTGCCGTTCACCTTTTTCCGGTAACAGGACAAACACTTCCATTAGTAAGTATGGGAGGTTCGTCTATTTTATTTACAGGTGTTGCGTTTGGAATAATTTTAAGCGTAAGCCGAAGTATCGATAAAACAGAAGAGTTAATTGCAGCACCAGCAGCAGAAAATAAAGAAGATGACGAAGAGTAAAAATATAATCATTAGTGGTGGAGGAACAGGAGGTCACGTGTTCCCGGCAATTTCTATAGCAAATGCTATTAAAGAAATTGAACCGGAAACAAATATTCTTTTTGTTGGTGCTTTGGGTAAAATTGAAATGGAAAAAGTTCCTGCAGCTGGATATGAAATTATTGGTTTACCTGTTGCCGGGCTGCAACGAAAATTAACGATAAAAAATATAAGTTTCATATTTAAATTAATAAAGAGCCTCAGAAAATCGAAACAGATAATAAAAGATTTTAAACCAGATGTTGTGGTTGGGGTAGGTGGATATGCAAGCGGACCGGTTTTACGAAAAGCAAATCAAAGAGGGATTCCGAGTTTAATTCAGGAACAGAATTCATATGCCGGAATCACCAATAAGCTATTGGCAAAAAAGGCGCAAAAAATCTGTGTTGCATATGAAGGCATGGAAAAATATTTTCCCAAAGAAAAAATTATGTTAACAGGAAATCCTGTTCGACAGGATTTGTTAGATAAAATTGGAAGTAAAAATGAAGCTATAAAACATTTTAGTTTAGCTGAAAATAAAAAGACAATTTTGGTTATTGGAGGTAGTTTAGGAGCTCGAACAGTAAATCAAAGTGTAATGGAAGATATTGAAAAAATTGGCAATTCTGATTTTCAGCTTTTGTGGCAAACTGGAAAATACTATTACGAGGAGGCCAAAAAGGTAGCTGATCAATCTGGATTTAAAAATATAAAAGTTCTTGACTTTATTAAACGAATGGATTTTGCATATTCTGTTGCTGATGTTATTATTTCAAGGGCAGGAGCAGGAACAATATCGGAACTATGTTTAGTAGGTAAACCTGTTATATTGGTTCCGTCGCCTAATGTAGCTGAAGATCATCAAACCAAAAATGCTATGGCGTTGGTGAACAGAAATGCTGCTATTATGATTAGAGATGTTGAAGCAAAGGAGAACTTAATAAGAACAGCGCTTGATTTAATAAGTAATGAGGAACAAATAAAATCATTATCTGAAAATATAAAAGGAATGGCTTTGCGCGATTCTGCAAAAATAATTGCTGAAGAAGTTTTAAAATTAAGCTAACAGAAGGAGACCTAACAGGTTTCAGAAACCTGTTAGGTCTTTAAAAATAAATAAAATGCAAGTTTTAACAGAAGAAAAAATAATTAATAAAATTTATGTAATTCGGGGTAAGAAAGTTATGATTGATAAAGATCTTGCTGAGTTATATGACGTTGAAACAAAGCAGTTGAAGAGGTCAGTCAGAAGGAATATTGAACGATTTCCTGATGATTTGAGGAGCCAAATTGACACCTCAAGTTGGGGTGGTACTCGTTATATGCCATTGGTTTTTACAGAACAAGGTGTTGCAATGCTCTCAAGTGTATTAAATAGTGATCGAGCAATTGCTGTAAACATCCAAATAATACGAGTTTTTACGAAAATGCGTGAGATGCTCGAAACACATAAAGAGATTTTACAGAAGATTGATCTGTTACAGCGGAAAGAAATTGAACAAGATGAAAAAATCATGTTAATTTTTGAATATATAAAACAATTAGAACAATCGAAGCAACAAGAATTAGAACAAAAAAGAAGAAACCGGATTGGGTATAAAAAATCTGATAAGGAATAAAATTAAAATGAATATTAAAGAAATACATAACGTTTATTTTTTAGGCATCGGAGGAATAGGGATGAGTGCCATAGCGCGCTATTTTAAGACTTTGGGTAAGAATGTGGCTGGTTACGATAGAGTCTCTAAACCTTTAACTAAAGAACTAATTGAAGAAGGAATTGATATTCATTTTGAGGATAATATTGATAAAATACCTTACGATTATCGAGATAATGTGTATACGCTAGTGGTATACACTCCTGCGGTTCCGGATGATCTTAATGAGTTAAATTTTTTCAGAGCCAATGGATTTGCAATTAAAAAACGATCAGAAGTGCTAGGAATGCTTTCACAACAAAAGAAATGTATTGCGATTGCCGGAACGCATGGCAAAACAACTATTACAACCATGATTGCACATTTAATGCGGCAATCGCGAATGGGATGTAATGCTTTTTTGGGTGGAATTTCCAAAAATTATAAAACAAATTATTTAGTTGATAAACAAAGTAAGTATGTGGTGGTAGAGGCCGATGAGTTCGATCGTTCGTTCTTAAAGCTTAATCCACAAAAAGCAATAATTACGGCTGTTGATGCAGATCATTTAGATATTTATTCCGATCAGAATGATTTGAAAGATGCATTTAAACAGTTTATAAACCAGATTAATCCGGGAGGTAAATTAGTGATTAAAGCTGACCTGGATTTTGTAACTCCTCAGCGCGATGATATAGATGTTTACACCTATTCAATCCATGGAGAAACTGATTTCAAAGCGGAAAATATCCGTATTGAAAACGGATTATATGTCTTTGATTTTGTAGGTGTAAAAGGCAGGATTAACAATCTAACATTAGGATTGCCTGGTTTATTGAATGTTGAAAATGCAATTGGAGCAATAGCACTGGCAACGATTTCAGGAGTGCATAACGATGAGATTTTTAATGCATTGGGTAAATTTAAAGGAATCAAACGTAGGTTCGATTATCAGGTTCATCGTGATGATTTTGTTTATATCGATGATTATGCGCATCATCCTGAGGAATTAAAAGCATCGATACGTTCAACAAAAGAATTATTTAAGGACAAAAAAATAACAGGAATCTTTCAGCCGCATTTATATACACGCACAAGAGATTTTGCAGATGAATTTGCAAAAAGCCTGGATTTGTTAGATGAGATCATATTATTGGATATTTATCCAGCCAGGGAAGAACCAATAGCTGGTGTAACATCAGAAATAATATTTAACAAAATAGAAAATAAAAATAAAACGCTTTGTAGTAAGAACGAATTATTAAAAATACTGAAAAATAAAAAACCCGAGGTTTTAATGACTTTGGGTGCAGGTGATATTGACGATTTGATAGAACCAATTAAAAATATGTATAGTATATTTTAGATGAAGATTTTTAAAAACATATTGGTTTGGAGTTTTATCATTGCATATTTAGCAGTGGCCATGAGCTTTGTTAAAGAGCGAAGAGATAAAATCTTGTGTCATGATATTAAAGTAGAGATACTGGATAGTATGTATAATGGGTTTATTACCGAAACTGATATTGAAGATTTCTTTCACGAAACCGATATGAATGTAATTGGATCGCCTGTTCAGTCTATCAACACCAAAGAATTGGAAAGAAAACTGAAAAGATATTCATCGGTTAAAAATGCCGAGGTATATGTAACATTAGAAGGAGATATAAGAGTTCAAATCGATCAGCGAAATCCAATACTACGTGTAATTAATAAGCGCGGCCAGAGTTATTATATCGATCAGGAAGGAACCATAATGCCGCTATCCAGTAAATACTCATCGCATGTGTTAGTTGCTAATGGTAATATTGTAGAGCATTACGAAGTAAACCGAACACGCGAATTGTATTGCGATCAACTGGAACAAGAACAATGGGATAAAAATCATCTGATGTGCGATTTGTATACATTAAGCAAATTTATTTATGAAGATGAATTCTGGAAAGCTCAAGTAGAACAGATTTATGTGAATAATGAGTGGGAATTTGAGTTAATACCAAGAGTAGGAGCACATATCATAACTTTTGGTACTATAGAAAACTATCAGAAGAAGTTTAGAAACCTGCGCGCTTTTTATCTGCAAGGATTAAATACTGTAGGTTGGAACGAATATGAGAAGATTAATTTAAAGTTCGATAATCAAGTAATTTGTACAAAACGATAATAAAATGAGTCAAAAAGAAGATTTTGTTGCAGCAATAGACATAGGAACAACCAAGATTGTTGCCATTGTCGGTAAAAGAAAAGAGAACGGCAAGATCGAAATTCTTGGAATTAGTAAAACAGCATCGAAAGGAGTAAAACGAGGCGTAGTGCTGAATATTGAGGAAGCAGTAAATTCGATTCAGAAAACTGTTGAAGATGTTCAGTTTACCGTTGGTAAACAAATTTCAGATGTTTATGTAGGTATTGCCGGACAACACATTAAAAGCATTAAAAACAGAGGTTACATTAATCGCGATTCGTACGACGATGAAATAACCAAAGAAGATATTAATGCTTTAATTCAGGATATGTATAAAATTCCGATTGATGTTGGAGAAGAAATTATACATGTTCTGCCACAGAACTATATTGTCGATAATGAAACCGGAGTAAAGAATCCCGTTGGGATGTCGGGTAAAAGAGTTGAAGCCAATTTCCATATAGTAATTGGTCAAATATCATCGGCAAAAAATATTGGTAAATGCATCAGTAAGGCTGGTTTAAAATTAAACCAGTTGGTTCTTGAACCACTTGCTTCATCCGAGGCGGTACTAACCGACGATGAAAAAGAGGCCGGTGTTGCATTGGTCGATATTGGAGGTGGTACAACCGATATTGCGGTCTATTACGATGATATTATCCGACATACGGCCGTTATTCCATTTGGAGGTGATGTGGTAACTAAAGATATCAAAGAGGGTTGTTCAATCTTGCAGCGTCAGGCTGAACTATTGAAAATTCAATACGGTTCTGCACTGGGTGATCTAGCAAAAGAAGAGGAGGTAGTTTCAATTCCTGGAATCAGTGGACGCGAACCTAAAGAGATATCATTTAAGAGTTTAGCGTACATTATTCAATCCAGAATGGAGGAAATTTTTGATGCTGTAATTTACGAAATCGAAAATTCAGGATATTTCGACAGACTAAGTGCCGGTATTGTTTTAACCGGTGGTGGAGCTTTGTTGAAGCATTTACCCGCTTTAGTTAAGTTCAAAACCGGAATGGATGTTCGCATTGGTTATCCAACAGAGCATTTGGCAACTGATGCCATGGATGAAGTAAATCATCCGATGTTTTCAACAAGTGTGGGTTTGGTTCTCAAAGGATTTGAGCAAAATCAAAAAACGGTTAAACCTAAAAAAGAAGAAGAACCGGAATTTGAACCAGAAGAAGAAACAGTAGAAGAAAAGATTGAGAATAAAAAAGAAAGCAAATCAAATTTCATGAATAATCTGAAAAAGGTTTTTACAGATATCTTCGATGAAGATGATGCTGAAATGTAAATAGGAAAATAACAAAATACAAAATCTGAATAATTAATTTATTGATTGGAATTTTGAGGATTGATTATGAATTGAAATTTGAAATTTAGAATTTGAAAACGACTCATTTATTGAAAAAGTAATCATTAAAACAAAAATATTATGACTGATGAATTAATGAATTTCGATTTACCTGTCGACCGCTCATCCATAATTAAGGTTATTGGAGTAGGCGGTGGTGGAGGTAACGCAGTCAATCATATGTTTAAGCAAGGTATTCAGGATGTGAACTTTGTGGTTTGTAATACCGATGCTCAGGCATTAGCAAACAGTCCTGTTACGGTAAAAATTCAGTTAGGCGAATCATTAACCGAAGGTCGCGGTGCTGGAAATAAACCTGAAATTGGACGCCAGGCAGCTATTGAAAATCTCGACGATGTTGTTGAAGTACTCGAGGGAAATACCAAAATGGTATTTATCACTGCGGGTATGGGCGGTGGTACAGGAACAGGTGCAGCTCCTGTTATAGCGAAGGCAGCTAAAGAAATGGGATTATTAACGGTAGCTATCGTAACCATTCCTTTTCGTTTCGAAGGCGAGCGACGAATTAGTCAGGCAGTTGAGGGAATCAACGAAATTGAAAAATACGTTGACTCATTACTGGTGATTAATAACGAAAAACTTCGGGAGGTTTGTGGTAATCTCAGATTTTCTGAAGCGTTTAATTATGCCGATAATGTGCTGGCAACTGCGGCAAAGGGTATCGCAGAGATCATAACCGTGCCAGGGTATATAAATGTTGATTTTGCCGATGTTGAAACAGTACTTACTGATAGTGGTGTTGCGCTTATGGGAACCGGAATAGCTAATGGTGAAGATCGTGCTGTTGCAGCAGTTCAGCAAGCACTCACTTCGCCATTGTTAAACGATAATGATATACAAGGAACAGAAAATATCTTACTAAATATTACATCCGGAACTGAAGAAATTACTATGGATGAAATTGGCGAAATTGCCGATTATGTAAATAGCGAGGTAGGATCGAGTCCGAATATAATCTGGGGTACAGGAATGGACGAAAAACTTGGCGAAAGTATAAGTATTACGGTTATTGCCACAGGGTTCGAAAGCAATAGTATTCCCGAGCTTTATGCTAAGAAGACAACTAAAAAAACGATCACCTTATCAGATACAGAAAGTACAACACCAAAAAAGAAACCGCCAGTTATTACTCTTAAAGATGAAAAGGAGCTTGAAGATGAAAGTCTGGATTTTAAGCAACGTACCATCGATTTTGATATTAAAAAGAATCGGAATCCTGAGCCCGACAAGTTTGTGGTTTTACAGGAACCCGAATCTGAAACTGAGGTTGCTGTAGAAACCAAGAAATCGGAGATTCTGAAAAAACTGAATGAATCACGTGAGCGAATGAAAGAACGCCGCATGGATTCTTCAAAAATTAAGGATAATATTGATGAGTTTGAAAGCGAACCGGCTTATAAACGTAAAAATTTAAAGATTGATCAGCCAACAAACACAAAATCTTCAAAGGTTTCGAGATACTCTTTAAAAGACGATGAAGATAGCAATGGAGCATCATTAAATCCGAATAATTCGTATTTACACGATAATGTAGATTAATCACCATAAAAAACCACATTATGAGTCTTGAAAGTAAAATTAATGAAGATATAAAAAAGGCGATGCTGGCACGCGAAAAAGAAAAGCTGGAAGCCTTACGTGCTGTAAAAACAGCCCTTTTAGTGGCTAAAACAGAAAAGGGAGCTAGTGAAACCATAAGCGAAGATGCTGAGATCAAAATTCTTCAGCGGTTGGTTAAGCAGCGCAAAGAATCTGCAACTATTTTCGAAGAGCGAAACAGAAAAGAACTGGCACAAAAAGAGTGGTTTGAAGCAAGCATTATCGAAGAATATCTTCCTGAGCAAATGAGCGATGAGGAGTTAACATCAATAATTCAGAAAATTGTTGATCAGGTTGGAGCAAAAAGTATGGCCGATATGGGAAAAGTTATGGGCATTGCATCAAAAGAATTGGCTGGAAAAGCTGAAGGGAAAGCCATTGCCGATAAAGTAAAATCCATATTAAATTCATAACGATGAAAAAAATAATTGCAACCTCCTTAATCTTATTAACTGCTGCTTTTGCCTGGGCAGGCAACACAACGCACTTAAAAAGCTTCGAAGAGTTAATGGAGTATTTAAAAACAGGAAATGAAGTGCGTGTTGTTCTGCATTATGCAAAATGCGAATTAATTAGCGACAATGAAATTGTTGACGATGTGCCCAATGCAATTGGAGGCATGAACCTGGATGTTTGGGAATATTTTGCTCCGATGGTTGTTTATAATGAGAAAGCATTTTTGGTTTCTTCAACAGCTAAATTAATTCAGTATCCTAAAGGAGAAGGATATGTTTATAATTATGTAAAGATTAAGCTTTACGATGATAATACGGTAAAAATTACAGCTGAGTATGTTGATGCAAATACCTATGAAGTGCTTATGAGTGAAAACTTTTATGGAGATATTGCAAACGGTAAAAACGATGCCGGTGTCTATTTATATGCAAATTAATGAAAGGTTTGTAAGGGTTTAAGTTAAGCTCGCTGTAATGCGAGCTTTTTTTTATCTTTATAATCTGGATTATAATCGTTTAATATGATAAAGGTATTATTAGTTAATTCTAATTTGGAAGTGTTTCCATATCCTGTGGCACCATTGGGCATATCGCTTGTTGCATCGTCCTTAAAAGAAAAATTCGATGTGAAAGTTTTTGATGCAGCATTTAAAACTTCTGATGATTTAGTTGCTTTGTTGCAAGAATATAATCCCGATTTTGTAGGAGTTGGACTTCGTAATATCGATAATGTTACCATGCGAAGTTGTAAATGGTATTTAGAGGATGTTAAAAATAGAATCATAGAAACAATTAGAAAAACCACAAAAGTTCCAATAATTGTGGGTGGCAGTGGATTTAGCATTGCACCCAAACCTGTTTTAAATTACCTGCAAGCTGATTACGGGGTAATTGGTGAGGCAGAAAATATATTACCTGGTTTAATTCATAATTTAAATGAGGGTATTCCCGTGAATATGCCCAATGTAATATCAAAAGAACAAAACAACGTAATTATTGCAGATAGAGACAATGAAAGTTTAAATCTTCCAAAAGCTAATATCGATCTCTTTATAGATATTGAGCCTTACAAAAAGAGAGGTAGTTACCCGTTACAGACCAAAAGAGGATGCACACATAAATGCATTTATTGCTCGTATCCTAACATCGAAGGCAAAACATATAGGTTAAGGCCGGTTTCTGATATTGTTGACGAGATACAAGAAGTGCAAAGAAGAATACCTGATATTACATTTGAATTTGTTGATTCAACATTTAATTCTCCATTAAAACATGCAATTGATATTTGTAAGGAAATTATTCATAGAGATTTAAAGGTCGGGTTACGCACTATGGGAGTTAATCCGGGTGAGGTAACAGATGAGCTTATTCTATTGATGAAGAAAGCTGGTTTTACACAAATTGATTGTACTCCTGATTCGGCATCTAAACAAATGATCAAAAATTACAGAAAAAATTTTAGTAAAAACCGATTGATAAATTGTGCTCAAATTATTCGTATACATGATATGCCCACCATGTGGTTCTTTATGTTGGGTGGTCCTGGGGAAACTGAGGAAACTATTCTGGAAACATTTGAATTTATCGATGAACATATTTTCGAAGAAGATATGGTGCATATTACCGAAGGTATCAGAATAATTCCGAATACCGAACTATATGATATTGCTGTACGAGAAGGTGTAATTTCTAAAAATGACCGAGTAATTGATCCTATGTTTTATGTTAATCCAAAATTGGGTAAGGAGAGACTAACCGGAATTTTAGAAAGGGAAATCAGCAAACGGAATAATGTGTTAAATTCTATTGATACCACGCCTACACCGGAATTAATGCAGGCAGCTATTCAATACAGAATGAAAAATAAAGTGCAGGAGCCCATGTTCAGAACTTTGCTGCGAGTTCAGAATTCTCTAAAAATATAGAGTAAAAATCGTTTCTTTCTTAGGTACGGAGCTTACATCAATATTATAGCCCTGCTGTTTGAGAATATTTTTTGATAGACTCAATCCTATTCCCGAACCAGAATCTTTACTGGTGAAAAAAGGTGTGAAAATCATATCCATTTGCTCTTTGGCAATTCCATCGCCATTATCAATAACCTCTATTATTCGCTGTTTACTTTCGTTTGTTCTTGCACGTAGCTGAATGGTTTTGTTTTCTTGGTTACTAAATGCCTCTATTGAATTTTTCAGAAGATTAATAATCACCTGTTCCAGAAGTTTACGATCAGCAAATAAGGAAAAATCATCTGATTCTACCGAATGATCAAACTGAATATCTTTTTCTCGAAACGATTCATATAAGAAAATAGCTAAATCTTCAAAAAATTCCTGTATGTTAATATGCTCAGGTTCGGGTTTAATCTGGGTGGTTATGCTCCTGAATTTCTTTACAAAGTTGTTTAATCCAATACTTCTTTCTTCAATAATATTTAACGATTGCACGGTTTGTTCAATGTTTTCTTCGTCAATTTCCTGTATATTTTTTATGCGATTCTCTTTTTTCAAAAGTTTAGAAACATTGTTGGTTAATGCAATAATTGGCGATACCGAATTCATTATTTCATGAGTCAATACGCGATTTAATTTTTGCCACGATTCTATCTCTTTATGATCTAATTCAGCTTTTATGTCTTGTAAAGACAATAACCAGGTTTCTTCGTTTAATAATTTGAAATGTGATAATTTAACAGATAATTGAATATTTTTATTGGCAATTTGCATAGGTAAAACCTTCTGTTCTCCTGGTTTAAGTTCTGTTATTGTTTTAAACAGAGCAGTATTGATATTTTTTAGATTATTAAGGTTGGCTAAGCTCTGAATATTTAGTGTTTGTTTGGCGGCTGAGTTAATTAATTTTACCGTATGGTCTTTCTTAAAGGCGATTAACCCAATCGTAACATGATCAAAAATATATTGTAAAAAAAGATATTGGTTTTCCTTTTCTATTTGGGCATTCTTAATGATATTGTTTATTTCGGTGAAATAATATGTTAAATCCTTAAAAGGTGTATTTTCTAACGATTCAGTGAAATCTATGGTGGTGTTTTTTTCCTTGATATAAATTAAAAAACGTTCAAGAAAAACATTGCTCTTATTGATATATCTTATCAGTAATATGATTTGGAAAAGAATTAATACAGCCAGAAATGTAATGGTGTATAAATAATCAGATTTTAACGCGGCATAGCTAAAAACCAAACAGTTTAAAAGGATAAGAACTGTTCGAATAATAATCTGTATATAATATTTTTTATAAACCATATTTCTCAATTTTCTTATAAAGCGTTTTTCTTGTTACACCAAGCATTTCAGCTGTTTTGCTGATGTTGCCATTACACTTTAGTAATGCTCTTTTTATGGTATTTTGCTCAACTTCTTCAAGATTGAACGTATCAATTGAGGCTGTATCGGCGGGCTGACTGGTAAAATAGAAATCATCTGCTTTAATTATATCTGCTTCGGTCAGAATTACGGCTTTTTCTATGGCATGTTCCAACTCTCGAATATTTCCCGGCCATCGATGCTCCTGTAGTTTATCCAGTGCCGATTTACTCATTTTTAGGTTTGGTTTATTGTATTTTTTAATAAGACGATTTAGGAAATACTCTGCTAAAATTGGAATATCTTCCTTTCGCTCACGTAAAGGCGGAATCTCTATTTGGATTGTGTTTATTCTGTATAACAGATCTTCGCGGAAAAGATCATTTTGAATAAGCTCGGTAAGATTTTTGTTGGTTGCTGAAATTAATCTTACATCAACCGGAACAGGTGTGTTCGATCCGATAGGAATTACTTCCCTGTTTTGCAAAACCGTAAGAAGTTTCGATTGTAAATTCATCCCAAGGTTTCCAATTTCATCCAGGAAGAGGGTTCCTCCCGAAGCCGACTCAATTCGTCCTATTCGCGCTTCTTTGGCATCTGTAAAAGCTCCTTTTGTGTGGCCAAACAATTCACTCTCAAATAACGACTCACTTAATGCAGTTAAATCAAGGCTAATTAGCACCTCTTTTGATCGGTTCGATTGGCGGTGAATTTCTTTTGCAATCAACTCCTTTCCGGTACCGTTTTCTCCGAGGATCAATACATTGGCATCGGTCCTGGCAACTTTGCTTACGGTATCAAGAATTTTTAAAAAAGCAGGGGAAGTACCAATGGGTTTTTGATAGGTTGACTGATCGTTAGATCCTAAATATTCCTGCTTTTGCTTTAGCGATTTAACCTCTTGTTTAGAACTGCTTAATTTTAAACCTGTTTTAATGGTGGCGATTAATTTTTCATTATCCCACGGTTTCACAATAAAATCGGTAGCTCCTCTCTTCATTGCTTCTACCGATAGTTCAATATCACCATAAGCAGTGAGCATAATTACTACATAATCGGGGTTTATTTTTAATGTTTCAGATAACCAGTACAATCCTTCATTACCCGTATTAATACCAGCAGTAAAGTTCATATCCAGGAGAATAACATCAAATGATTTGGCTGTTAATAACGAATGCAGTTGATTCGGATTTTTAATGGTTTCAACCACTTCAAATTCATTATCCAAAATCAGCTTTAAAGATTTTAAAACATTTTCATTGTCATCTACAACCAATATTCTTCCTGCTATTTTTTTCATAGTTGTGTATTATTTGTATCAAAACTAATCATAATTGATTAGAAAGTAAACAGGAGTGTTTACAAAGTATACAAATAATTGTTTTTAATTAGAGTGGGGTTGCAAATAAACAACTGTAAATCAACAAATAACAATGGTTGGTATAAACTTTGGCATTAGTGAAATAAATAGTAGATAATTTTAATAAATTTACAGATATGATTACCAATTATTTAAAAACAGCATTTAGATTTATATCCAGGAATAAACTATTCTCAATAATTAATATTCTTGGTTTATCAGTTGGAATGGCATGTTCCATTCTTATTTTCCTGTGGGTTCAGGATGAGTTAAGTTATGATCAATTTCACGATAAGGCGGATCAGATCTATCGTGTAATCATGGAAAAGGAAACCGACGGTAGTAAGGAGAAGATAGCACGTACTCCTCCTCCTGTGGGCAGGGCTTTAAAAGATGAGTTTCCTGAGATAATTTCTTCTACACGATTCTTTTTTATGGATCTTGAGTTTATAAAAGATCTCGATACGTATGAAGAAGATGGTGCTTTTGTAGATCAGGATATATTTAACATGTTTAATGTTGAGTTGATAAAAGGTGATTCTTCGCGTCTTTTTACATCAAATTTCAATATTGCAATCAGTGAAAAACTTGCGTTAAAGATTTTCGACTCGGTAGATGTAATAGGTAAAGACATGCGTGTAGGACAAACTACAACATTTACTGTTCAGGGTGTGTTTAAAGATTTACCTCACAATTCACACTTAAAGTTCGATTTTGTTGTTCCATATAGTGCTTTATATGATTTTGGATTGCCACGTGAGATGTGGGATAACTATAATAATACACATTATGCCTATGTTTTGTTGGATAAAACAGCACATGTACGAGAGGTTAATGAAAAAATTAAAGACTTATTTAAAAAACACAATGCAAGTTTAAAAGCGACACTATTTTTACAACCTCTTACCGAAGTGTATTTAAAATCTGATTTCTCGGGAGATTATGCCCGGTTAGGTAATTACAAGAATATTTATATATTTTCAATTATCTCATTCTTTATCATTATTATAGCCAGTTTTAACTTTATGAACCTGACCACTGCTCAGGCATCATCACGTATAAAGGAAATTGGAATCAGAAAGGTTTTAGGCGGGCAACGAAAAAGTTTGATCTTCCAGTTCCTGGGTGAAGCAGTACTTATGACATTTATTGCCCATATTTTTGCGATAATCTTTGTGGAATTAGTATTGCCGGTTTTTAATAATCTAACTGCTAAATCGCTTGAATTGAGCTATTTTAATCCGGAATTTTTGCTCTTAATTGTTATAGTAGTTGTTTTTGTAGGTCTTTTCTCAGGTAGTTATCCTGCATTGCATTTATCCAAATTAAGTCCGTTAAGTATTTTTAAAGAAGGATTATCCGGTAAATCGGGCGGAGGTGTTTTACGTCGTATTCTGGTAATTATGCAGTTTGCCATATCCATTGTCTTGATTATTGCAGCTGTGGTTATTATGCAACAAATGAATTTTTTGAATAAAAAGAATCTCGGATTTGATAAGGAAAACCTGGTTTATTTTGGTCTGCAAAATAACGGAGATAGATATGAAATACTAAAAGAGAGATTACTTACACATCCTGAGATAACAGATGTAACAGTGCTTTCACATGAGCTAACTGATGTAGTTCACATGGCAAATGTTACCTGGGAAGGTAAAAGTAACGACGAAGAAGTTCCTATGAATTTGATGTTTGTAGATCATGATTTTATTACTACCATGCATATGGAACTACTGGAGGGTAAAGATTTTGAAAGAATGCATGAAGGAGATAGCGTAGCTAAATATATTATAAACGAGTCGGCTGCAAAGCAATTAGGTTTTGATAATCCAATTGGTAAAAGATTTTCAACAGGAAGGTTAAATGGTTATATTGTTGGGGTAGTTAAGAACTTTAATTTTCAACCTTTGTATAATCGTATTCAGCCTATGGTGGTAACCTCTTATCCCGGAGAGCGTTTTTACATGTATGCTCGAATCAATGAAGGAGCTGCAGAATCTACGATTTCAATTTTGAAGTCTGAGTTTAAAAATTTCGCACCGAACAGTGCTTTTGAGTATTATTTCCTCGATCAGGAAATTGAAGAGATGTACAGAAATGAAAGTAATTTAGCAAAACTAACACGCTATTTTACCTTAATAACTATATTTATATCAACGTTAGGATTATTCGGATTGGCTTCGTTTATGGCAGAAAAACGACGCAAAGAAATTGGTATAAGAAAAGCCTTGGGAGCAACGATACCTCGCATAGCATTTTTACTATCCAAAGAAATTATGATATGGATTGCTATTTCGAACATTATCAGTTGGCCTGTGGCATATTATCTTGCCGAAAAGTGGTTGAGTAACTTCTCGTACCGAATTGATCTAGGCATTGGAATATTCTTATTTAGTGGAGTTTTAGCTTTACTAATTGCAATGCTTACTGTAAATATAAGAGTTTTGAAAGCAGCTTACGAAAATCCGGTCAATGCACTTAGATATGAATAATAAATAAAAAAACGGAGTGAAATTTCACTCCGTTTTTTATTTCAATCTTAATGATTTATTCTAATAAAATTTCGCTCTCTTATCAACAATATTGGCTTCTTCTTTTAATGCTTCAAATGCTTCGTAATTTGCTCTGTTCTGATATTGCATCATCGTTTGAGCTTGTTGCATTTCTGCGTTTAAAGCTTCATCAGTTGTAATTGAAGTTACTTTAAGTACAAAAACGTTGTTTGCTCCCTGAACAGGACCTGCAATTTCATCTGCATTAACTGAAGTGGCTACAGCAACCATTTTTGGCTCAACACCTGCATTTGGAACTGAATAAGATCTAAATGTAATATCGGTTGCTTCATATACCTCTGTATTTAACTTGTCAGCCAACGATTCAAGATCATTTATTTCTGATAATGCCTCGTTAAATTTTGAAGCTAAATATTCTGCTTTCTTTTGCTTCTTAACCTGAACAGCTAATTGTGTTTTAACTTGTTCGAAAGGAGCAATACCCTCTTCTTTTATGTCGGTTACGAAACCAATAACAAAACGATTTCCCAGTTCAAAAATCGGATTGTTTTCGGTTTTTATAATTTCATGTTTATCAGTAGTATAAATAGAACGTATTAACTCTCTTGGATTTTCTAATCCGGCAAGCTGTTGATCGAACTCTTTAATATCAGAAGCTAATTTTTTAGCATATCCTTCTTCGTTTATAGCTTGCAAGAACTCTTCATATGTGTGATTGTTACCAGCAAATTTACTTGCCTTTGCATATGTCTCTTGATATGTGGTTGAGCTTGGTTCCAGTTTACGACCAATAATAGCCACTTTCACTTTTTTCTCTTTGTTCGATTTCTTCGTAGTTTGAACAATATGCAAACCATATTGAGATGCTGCCATTTTATATTCACCAATTTTTGCTGAAAATGCTGTATCGCTAAGCGATTTAGGCATTTCATTCGCTCTGAACCATCCAAGGTCTCCGCCTTTTTCGTTGGCAGCTTTATCAGCCGAATATTGGTCTGAAAGTGCAGCGAAATTTGCTCCTTTTTCCAGTAAATTTACCAGGCTGTCTGCTAATGCAAAAATTTGGTTAGAATTTTGGTTTTGTGTTGGTTGTAGTAAAATATGTCGAGCTTTAATAGAATCAGGAACATAAGCTACATCCGATAATTTTGCTAAAAGGTATGCATCGTTTTCAAAATAAGGACCGTAAATGTACCCTTCTTCTGCATTGAACATTTCATCTTGTAAGGTTTCTGGCAGTTCATCTTTTTTCAAATAGAAATCATCATAAGAAAAATCACTGTTTAGGCTTACAAAATCTTCATCATCTTTTGTGTTTGCAAAATCTTCTTTTATATCATTAATCCACTCTTGAGTTGCTTTTTTGTCTGCTTCTGAAGGAACAACATCAAATGTTATATATTCAATACTTCTTGAAGCTTCTTGCTTATATTCATTCTGATGTTCGTTATAAAAAGATTTCAAATCGCTGGTGTTATATGCGATTAAACTATCGGGAATAGTATTGATATTTTGAATCACAAAATCGAAATCAACCTTTTTATTAATATTATTTACTTCGGCTTTTGCTTCAGCAGTGGTTGTATATAAACCTTTACTAATTAAATTTGAATATTTAGTATACAATCGTTCGTTGATCATTTGATCTTCAACAAATAGCCAATATGCTTTTTGTTGTCCGGTTGGATCCTGATCGTACGTTTTTAAGAAACGTATAACTGCCATGGTATTTAACTCACCTGTTTCAGGATTCGTAAATAAGTTCTGAATAATTGGATGAATGTTTTCTCCCTGTACCATATCCCATAATTCCTGGCTACTAACGTCTATACCAAGCTCATCATACTCATCAACCATAACATAGTTACGAACCATTTGATTCCAGGTCTGAGTTCTAATACGCTGAACTGTAGCTTCGTCTAAAGATGATTTTCCAGAACTAAATTTGTTAATTTCAATAATATCATTTAGTTCTCTTTGGTATTGTTGCAATGGGATCGATTTTCCTGCAATTTCAGCTATTTCAAATTGAGAGTTTCTTGATCCTCCTGAGTTAAAGAAATCCATAAATATGAAACCAAATAGACCTAACCCAATTGCCACTGTTAATAAAACTCCTCTTTTTCTAATTTTCTCTAATGTTGCCATTGAATGTTGATTTTATCTAAATTTTTAAAGGTTCGAATATACTAATTAAAATTCTTTTTACCCTAAAAGGTAAAAATATTAACTGGCAAATTTAGTATTTTATTCTTTGGTTTTCGAAATTTTAGAGCATATAATTTTCTATTAAGTAATAATTTATGAATGCTCAGCTAAAATTTCAAGTTTTACAAGTTCAAGGCGGGTATTACTAACTTTTAAGATACCTATTTTAAAGTTTTCAATAGTGATTTGATCATTGATATTGGGGAGGCTTTCGGTATGAAATAAAATAAAACCTGCAATCGTTTCATACTCTTCACTCTCAGGTATTTTAAGGTTATATTTTTCGTTCAGATAATCTATTTCTATACGTCCGGAGAAAATATAATCATGTTCGGTAAGTTTTTTTTCGTATAAATCTTCATTGTCATGCTCGTCTTGGATTTCACCAAATATTTCTTCTAAGATATCTTCTATAGTAATAATCCCTGAGGTGCCTCCAAATTCGTCAACTACAACTGCTATATTGTGTCCCGAACGAATAAAATAGCGCAAGAGCTTGTTCGCCGGCATCGATTCAGGAAAATAACTGATAGACTTAATATTCTGCTTTAAATTATCGTCGTAATAAAAGAGGCTTTTACTTTTTATATATCCAATGATGTTTTCAATGGAATTGCGATAAACTAATACCTTTGAATGTCCTGAAGTAACAAATTTTTCTCTTATTTCTGTTTCTACCTGATTTAACTCAACAGCAACGATTTCTGTTCTTGGAATCATGCATTCTCTTATTTTAATTTCAGAAAACTCCAATGCATTTTTGAATAGTTTAACTTCTGCATCAACATCTTCATTGTTGGAAGTATGTTTTTCACTGTCAGATACAAATTTATTTAAATCATCTTTATTAAAATGGAGTTTTTGATCAAGTGTGATATCTTCATTATAAAGAATTTTAAAGGGTGCATTGGATAAAAACAGGATAATCTTAATAATAGGAAAAAATAGGATATAGATCACAATTAAAGGAATTGCCAATGCATTGATAATATTGTTTGAAAAGTACTCTCCGATGGTTTTAGGTAATATGCTAATAACCGGAAATACAAGTAAACCAATAGAAACAACAAATATTATAAGGTATAGAATAGTATTTACATTTGAAATGAAATATAAATCGTTTTTTGCAAAGTAAATTAGAAGAGCTAGCGTAATAAAATAACAAATATTTACAACCACAGAAAATTCTATGATCTTCTGGCTGATAAAATGTAATATTCGAAAATGGTAACGATGCTTTTTTTTATCCACTTCAAGTTGAAGCGGATTTATTGCGCTAAAAGCTGATTTTAGAATAAGAAAGAGTAGAAGTAGTAGTATTAATAACCCATATAAAAACGGATCATCCATTGGTATTTTCTTTTTTTGATTTTCTAATTTCTTTTCTCAAAAGATACATAATAAAAGCTACAAACGAAAATATAAAAAAGAGATAACTATTGGATAAACCTTCATTGTATGTTTGATGAACACCAGCAATCAGGCATAAGACCGATGTAATAATCCATAGAATTTCTAATGCTCGTGCAAATTTATTTTTCATTTTCGACATTTATTGTTCCCGATGAATTTTTGATTACCCAATCGGACAGATCTTGATTGGCCTCGAATCCTTTACCATGAATAATCCCGTCTTCGTTTGTAATACGAACATACTGATCGGAGTAAATTTTCTCCTTTTTTTGATCCCAAATAAGAAAATCTGTATTTAGCGTATCTCCTTCATCACTTACTGATACTACATCGTTTTCTGCAGTCCATAACTCTTCTTTTTCATCGTAAATACAATAATTTGCTTTAATAAATGAAGTAACATTGTTTGTAGAATCGTAGAATTCAACATATAAACCTTCAGGGAACTCGGTATAGGGTTCTTCTTCATCAAAATATCGGTTAATCTGATTTGAGATCAGCTTTACTTCAATACGTCCGTTTTTACTAAAAACAATTTCTGTATTGGTAACTGCAATATCCGGAGCATCAATTTCTGCAGTTATCTGGTTTATTTTTTCAATATTGTTGCGTTCACACGAAGAAAAAAACATAATAATTCCTGCAATTGCAGGAATTATTATGTTCTTAAAATATTTTGCTAAAAAGCTATTATCGTGCTCTAACTGTAGTTCTCTCATTTATCCAACATCCTACTGTGTATGAATCACCTTCTTTGTATCCCTGGAAGAAAATTGTTTCGTTATCAGGGAAGTGAGGTCTGTATGCTTCAATAAATTTGTTTGCATCGTCAGTTAATTCAGGATCAACTGTTTTTGCTTTTATAAATTTATCTACTGCTGCCCAATAAACAGCTTTTTGCTCGAAATCTTCTTCGCCACAAGATTTGCTTGCTGCTGCATAAATGTTACCAATTAATAAGTAAGGATAACCACTCTCAGGGTTCAGCTCAATTGAGTTTAGCGCATACGTTCTTGCTTGAGAATAATTACCTAAACGGCGAGTTACATCTCCTAATTCAAGATAAAACTTTGCTTTTTGAGCATCTTCAACTTCCAATTCAATTGCTTGCTTGTAATATTTAGCTGCTTCTTCAAGATTCTCGTTTTGATTCGATAGTTTTGCAAGTTCTGAAGCTAATTTAGCTGTTGGTTCCAAAGAGTTTAGTTTATCAACCATTGTGAAAAACAACTCAGATTCGTTACAACCTGTTGATCTTAATAAACTGGTAGATTTCTTTAGAAATTCAACATCTTCAGGTGTTTGTTCGAATTTTTCAGCATAAAATGGAATTAAATCTTCGCAACTTGCTGCTCCACTTTCTTCAAATAACTTATCGATAGAAGGTTTTGCTCTTTCCATTTGTGCACCATCTCTACCACCTTTTTTAATCAAAGCGTCGACAATGTCAGAAACCATTCCGTAATCGGATACTACCTGGCCACCTTCAATTGCACCTGAGGAGAAAAGAACTTTAGAAGCAGACATAAACGTCACCAATTCTGCTGGTCCACTCTTTGTTTTTTCCAATTCGATAGATTGTTTTAACCAATCATAACCTTTTTGAAAGTTCTCAACCGTATTGTCTGCATATTTGATATAATCAATACCTTTATTTCCAAGCACATATCCTTTTTGTCCGTAATACTCTATTCTTTGGTCGTAGATAGACATCATACTATCTATTAGCTCAACTTTTTTTGCTGCATCTTGTTCTTTCTCAATATCTTCTTCAATCATTTTGATTCCATCGATGTAGATATATTTACTTGCTTTTGGACATTCGTTGTAAACAATACTCCAAGAGTTCTTAGTAATTGCGCTATAATCGTCATTCTTAACATTCGATCGATAAATCGATAAATTCTTTATACAACGAATACTATCTTTCCCATGTCCAAATCTAGAACCATCTTCAACACCTTTTTGACCAAAAACAAAACCTATGGTCAGTGTTAAAAATAATGTCGTTAAAATCCCTTTTGCTAATGTTTTCATTTTTATTAGTTTTTGATTAATTATATTTTCTTTTTATAAACCAGAAATCGTATAGTGTTAAGTTAATTCCAAAAAGTGAATAATTTTCCTGAATTAATCCATTACTGGTTGTTCCTCTTGTACCATATGTATATGATAGATTTAAAGTTGTTCTTCCGTTTACTATTGGTAAACCTAATCCAAATGTTATGCCATAATTTTGAATTTGCTCGTCGTTTAGGTTTAAATAGCTGTTGTTTAGAAACATACCGGCTCTGTAATATATTCTTTTATAATAGTTTTTAAGCGAAAATATATCAGGAATATATTCTATTCCCAAGTTAAAACTTTCATCTTTAGCAAAACTATTATCTAAATTTAAAGAATTAACAGTACTCCAGTCCTGGTAAGAATAATCAAATCCAACGGTTAGTTTATTTTTTATACCTCCCGAAAAGCCAATACTCAATCTTTGTGGCACTTCAACCGTATAGTTATCATCAACCGAACTTGTTATGGTATCTTTCAGGTTAGTAACATCGGCAAGATAATCAATAACACCAATACCCTGAGTACTGTAGTTTTCGGTCATAAAAACATTGGTTTCTTTTGTACTGTTGAATTTTGTTTTGTTCGAATAGGTAACACCAACAACATAAAAGTATTTTTCATTGAATTCATCAAAATATTGTACTCCAATATCATAGGTAAGTTTATTTAATGATATTTCATCTGCTATTAATGTACCATAGCTATCTGTCCTGTCGAGATATGACTGTTTGTATTGTTCCAGCGAACCGAAAAGGTAATTTAAATTAAACCCAACTGCAAATTTATCTAAAAACTTAAAAGAGTTGGTTATAAAAAGCTGATTAATTCCTCCATTGCCATAATAGTCGTAGTGCATATTAACAGAATCGATCGGAGTATATGCTGATGTTTGTTGAATATTATAACCTATTTTAGAATATGGAGTAACCCCGAGGCTCGCAAACCACCATCTTTTAATTGGGAATGATAAGGCAATATGATCAAAAGCAAAATCTTTAAAAGTGGCTGTATTGGTGCTCGATTCCATATTTTTAAAGATTCCGTTCACACCAATATCAAAGATAAACGACATCGTATCTTGTGCGCTTATTGCAGCAGGATTTAAATAGTTAATTTGGTTTTGTGCTCTTAACCCTGTTGCTAAACCACCCATTGCTTTACTGTTATTAAAACCATTTCGGTCTATTTCTCCAATCCCAAATCTGGTATAAGGTGAGTTTGTAACGCTTTGGCTATATAAGTATAAATTGGTTGATAATATGGTTGCTATTATTAGTAAGTATCTCTTAATCATTCGATTTATTATGTTCTAAAATTGTGTTTAACCCTATAAAATTTAAATTTAAGTTTACAAAGATGGTATTTTTTAACTTTTTATCAAAAAAAATAGCATCTCCTCCTGTTAAAATAACTTTTATGTCATTATGTTTTGATTTAAGTGTATTTATATATCCATCAATTTCAAACAGAATTCCGTTTTGCACACCTGAAATGATTGCTTCTGATGTATTTTTCCCAATGGTTTGATAATGTTCATTTTTCTTTAGTAAAGGTAACTGATCTGTATAATGATTTAATGCCTTAAAACGCATTTCTAATCCTGGCGATATGGTTCCCCCAATAAACTGGTTCGACTTATTAATAAAATCATACGTAATGGCTGTTCCCATATCAATAACCAAAACGTTCGAATCAGGAAATATATTGTTTGCTCCAATTACTGCTGCTAGTCTGTCTTTACCCAAAGTAGATTTTGTTTCATACAAATTCTCTATAGGTATGTTCGTATGCTCATTTAATTCGATAAAATAACTTAATTTCTTTCTTAAAAATGACAAAATCGTTGAATCAACTTTTTTAACCGTTGAAATAATTGCCGAGTTGACTTTTGGATACTCAATAAGTAAATCATTAATTATTTGAACAGATATTTGATCATGAACAACTGTATTCATAATGGAACTCTGATCAGTAATTGCAAATTTATATCTTGTGTTACCTACGTCTATAAGGATATTCATGTAAATGATTTAAAATCAACGCGTAAAGATATTAAAATATTTCTTAATCTAAGATTAAAAAAACATGTTTTACCCTATTCTAATATTTTTTGAACTTTTTGAATGGCATCTTGTATGCTTTTTACATTCATATAACTAAGAGTGAGTTTGTTACCAGTCTCTTTCATTTTAACACCTTTCGGATTATGTTGAATAAAACTAAGTATTTTTGAAAATATTGTTGATTTATAATAAGGTGACTCCTGATTGCTTATGAAATAAGCTACCATTCGTTCATTTTTAAGAATAATTTTTTCAAAACCTAAATCAATAGCCAGCCATCGTAATCGAACCACATTCATTAACTCGATGGTTTGTTCCGGGATCTTTCCAAATCGATCTTTTAACTGTTGTTCAAATTCCAAAAGCTTTTCTTCTGTTTCAATGTTATCTAACTCGCGATACAATCGTATTCTTTCCGATATATTATTAATGTAACTATCCGGAAAAAGAAGCTCCAGATCGGTATCAATTTGGCAATCGTTAATAAAGCGCTGCTGTTTTATCTGTTTTTCTTCTTCTTTTTGTTGCTCGCTGGCATAAAGATCTTTAAACGATGATTCTTTTAATTCTAAAATGGCTTCGTTTAATATTCGGTGATACGTTTCGAAACCAATATCGGTTATAAATCCGCTTTGTTCTGCTCCAAGCAGATTTCCGGCTCCTCTGATATCCAGATCCTGCATGGCAATATTAAATCCACTGCCCAGCTCAGAAAATTCTTCAATAGCTTTTAGTCTTCGTCGTGCTTCCTGAGTTACTGAAGTTAATGGAGGAGCCAACAAATAACAAAAAGCTTTTTTGTTCGATCGGCCCACTCTTCCTCGTAACTGATGAAGATCACTTAAACCAAAATTTTGCGCATTATTTATGATGATCGTATTAGCATTTGGTATATCTAATCCCGATTCAATAATGGTGGTTGCTATTAAAACATCATACTCATAATTTATAAAATCGAGCATCACTTTTTCCAGTTTGGCACCTTCCATTTGTCCATGTGCAATAACAGTTCTTACATCGGGGCAAAGTTTATTGATGAGTTTTTCTACTTCAGCAATATTTTGTACTCGATTGTGAATGAAAAATACCTGTCCATTTCGCTGAAATTCATAATCGATGGCTTCTTTAATAATATCCTCGTTAAATGTGTGTAGCTCGGTTATAATAGGATATCGGTTTGGTGGGGGAGTATTAATAATAGATAAATCGCGGGCTCCCATCATCGAAAACTGCAGTGTTCGTGGTATTGGTGTGGCGGTTAAGGTCAGTGTGTCAACATTTACCTTTAATCGTTTGAGTTTTTCTTTTACCGATACACCAAACTTCTGTTCTTCATCGATAATTAAGAGTCCCAGATCTTTAAACTGAATTTCTTTTCCAACCAGTCGATGTGTTCCAATAACAATATCTGTTTTACCCTCGGTCAGATTTTTAATGATTTCGGTTTGTTGTTTTCGAGTACGCAGTCTGCTTAAATATTCAATGTTACAAGGGAAATCGGCTAACCTCTCACGAAAAGTCTGGTAATGTTGTAGTGCCAGGATTGTGGTTGGAACTAAAACTGCTACTTGTTTGCTGTCTGTAACTGCTTTGAAAGCTGCACGAACTGCAATTTCTGTTTTTCCGAATCCAACATCGCCACAAATTAGTCGATCCATTGGTGTATCAGATTCCATATCCGATTTAACTGAGTTGGTCGAAGCTAACTGGTCTGGAGTATCTTCATATATAAACGACGATTCCAATTCGCGTTGTAAGTATGTGTCGGGTGAAAATGCAAAACCTTCCTGCTCTTTTCTTTTTGCATAAAGCTGAATGAGCTCTTTGGCAATGTCCTTAACTTTCGATTTAGTGTTTTGTTTTAGCTTTTGCCATGCAGCAGAACCTAACTTGTAGATTTTTGGTGGCTCGGAATCTTTGCCTTTATATTTTGAAATTTTATGTAATGCATGAATGCTGATATAAACCGTATCCTGATCTTTGTACACAAGCTTTATTGCTTCTTGTGTTTTCCCGTTAATGTCAATTTTTTCTAATCCGCCAAACTTACCAATACCATGATCAACGTGTACTACATAGTCTCCGGGATGCAGCCCGGTAAGCTCGCGCATGGTAATCCGATCTTTCTTTTTTAAGCTATTCTTGATACGAAACTTATGGTATCTGCCAAAAATCTGATGATCAGTGTACACACAAACTTTCAAATCATGATCAATAAAGCCTTCGTGAATGGTTTTGAGTACAGGTTCAAATTTTATTTCCGGATTAATATCATCAAAAATAGCTTTGAGTCGCTCAATCTGCTTTTCGTTATCGGATAATATATATGTGGTGTAGTCTTTTGAATAGTTTTCAAGTATGTTATTACCCAGCAATTCAAAGTTTTTGTTAAAAGCAGGCTGATGTGCAATGTTAAAAACTACCTCTTGATGATTAAAATAGCTCTTTTGTCCAAATTCGGAAATTGGATAGCTTTTGATGTGTTCCAGGGTTTCATCTTTGCTGATTACAAGATTATGATCATTTTGCTCGTTAAGTTTTTGATTAACTTCATCAACTCTATCGAGAACAAACCCCAGATCTTCAATCCATATTCGAGAATTTTTCTGAAAATAGTGAAAAATAGACTCTGATTGTTGCAACTCTTTATTTTCTGAATCAGGGTTAACAATCTTTGGTACTATGGTTATACTATCATAGTTTTCTTTTGATAGCTGATTTTCAATATCGAACGATCGAATAGATTCTACTTCATCGCCAAAGAAATCAATTCTAAAGGGATCGTCGGAAGCAAAAGAAAAGATATCGATAATACTTCCACGAATTGAAAACTGCCCTGGCTCATACACAAAATCAACATACTGGAATTGATATTCTTCCAAAACCTCCTGGATAAAATCGATCGATACTTCTTCGCCAACTTTCAGTTTTAGGGTAGAACTAATTAAGTCCTGTTTTGGAATTACTTTTTCAATAATCGCTTCGGGATAACTTATAACAACACACTGTTCGTTGCTGGCAAGAGCCTGTAAAGTTTCTGCCCGTAATAATAAGTTAGCACTGTCTTCCTGCCCATAAATAATTGAACGTTTGTATGAGGTAGGGAAGAACAGAACTTTTTTATCAGATACAATTTCCAAATCATTCTGAAAATATGCCGCGGTTTCTTTGTCGGGCAATATCATTAAATGATTGTTATTGCTATTCTGAATTAAAGTTGCTGTATAAAGGCTTTTAGCTGAACCTATTAAATGTTTTAGAAATATACTTTCCGATTGATCAATATACTTTCTGCACTCAATAATTTTAGAGTGTTCATTAAGAATTTTATGTGCATCTTTTATTTCCAAAACCTGACAAAAATAAAAAAGGTAGTTGGAATGTCAACTACCTTTTTGTATCTATTTTTATGATTATTTCTATTTTCCGTAATCAGCTAGAAATTTTTCGGCAGTTTCAACCATTCTTTTTGAGCCTGTATATAAAGGTACACGTTGATGCAATGTGTCAGGCTTTAAATCTAAGATGCGCTGATGTCCGTCTGTTGCTTTTCCTCCTGCTTGTTCAGCAATGAATGCCATTGGATTGCACTCGTATAATAAACGAAGTTTTCCATGCGGAGCACTAGCAGTTTCAGGATAAATAAATACGCCACCTTTTAATAAGTTTCTGTGAAAATCGGCCACTAATGAACCAATATAACGAGCAGAATAGGGGCGGTTAGTTTCAGAATCTTTTTCCTGGCAATATTTTATATATTTCTTTACTCCTTCGGGGAATTTATTATAATTCCCTTCGTTCAGCGAATATATTTTACCCATTTCAGGGGTTTTTATATTTTGATGCGAAAGACAAAACTCGCCAATTCCTGTGTCCAAAGTAAAACCATTAACACCCATTCCTGTTGTGTAAACTAACATAGTTGACGAACCATAAATAATGTATCCTGCTGCAATTTGTTTGTTCCCTTCTTGCAGAAAATCAATCAACTGTGCTTTTTCGCCTCGTGGAGAAATTCTTCTGTAAATTGAAAAGATAGTACCAATAGAAACATTTACATCAATGTTGGATGAACCATCTAAAGGATCCATGCAAACAATGTATTTTCCATCAAGAGATAATTCATCGTCGAACGTGATTATTTCTTGTTCTTCTTCCGAAGCAATACCGCAACATTCTCCGCTATCGCGCAAAGCAGCCGTGAATTGCATATCTGCAAATACATCTAACTTCTGTTGGTGCTCGCCCTGGATATTTACTTCGCCGGCTTCACCTAATACATCAACCAAACCAGCTTTATTCACTTTTTTGTGAACAACTTTTGCTGCAATTCCGATGTGGTGTAACAGGTTAGATAATTCTCCTTTGGCATATGGTATATTGGCTTGTCGACGAATGATAAATTCGTTTAGTGTGGTAATATTATAGCCTTTCATTGAGTAACGATTAATGAGTTAAAAATGAAGAAATTCAATTAACCAGATTGAATTTCATAATTAATTTATACAAAAATAATTTTAATTTTATGAATAAGCATAAAATATTGAAAAAATAACCATTATCAGAACTTTATCCTTTTCTGTAACGGTTATGAAAATAAGAAATGCTAAATTTGTAAGCTTTGGTTTTTTAAAATAGATGAATAGATATGCTTGTTTTCAAATTTGGTGGTGCATCTGTTAAGGATTCAAAAGGTGTAAAAAACCTGTTGAATATTGTTAGTGCATATTCTGAAAATATTATCGTTGTGGTTTCTGCATTGGGAAAAACCACAAATGCTTTGGAAGAGATTCTGAAATTATCGTATCAGGATATGGCCATGAGTTTAAACAAACTTGATGATTTAAAAAATTACCACAGCATTATATTAAATGATCTCTTCTCAGATAGAAACCTTAAAATATTTGAAGAAATAGAAGAGGAGTTTAGTTCCTTAACAAAAAAACTCAAAAGCGATTACGATTCCTATGATCAGAAATATGATCAGATTGTTTCGTTTGGCGAAATATTCTCGACAAAAATTGTAAGTGCCTTTTTAAACCAGGAACAACTGTCGAATAGCTGGATAGATATTCGAAAAGTGTTTAGAACCGACGATACGTATCGAGAAGCAAAGATCGATTTTGATCATACTGAAAAAGAAAGTACAAAAGCTTTTAATTTTAAAGATAACAGAGTTTTTATAACTCAAGGATTTATTGGTGGATCAAAAAAAGGACTTGTAACAACTTTGGGGCGTGAGGGATCTGATTACACTGCAGCCGTGTTGGCAAATCTTTTAAATGCAGAAAAGGTTGTAGTTTGGAAAGATGTGGAAGGTATTTTAAATGCCGATCCACAATATTTTGATACGACAGAAAAGCTGGACAAAATATCATACCAGGAAGCAGTAGAGCTGGCATATTTTGGAGCGAAAGTTATTCATCAAAAAACATTAAAGCCTTTACATAATAAAAATATCCCGTTGTATGTTCGCTCGTTTATAAATCCTGAAGGTAAAGGAACCGAAATAGATTGCTTTAAACATTATGATCAGGAACTGCCTATCTTTATTTTAAAAAAGGATCAGATGTTAATTAGTTTATTACCAAAGGATCTTTCATTTGTTTTAGAAGATGAACTTAGTAAGATATTTAAGTATTTATCAGAGCACCGGATTAAGGTAAATATTATTCAAAACTCGGCAATTAGTATTTCATTTTGTATTGATAATGCCAATAATAAGTCGAAGCAATTGATTGAAAAACTTAAGGAAGATTACAAAGTTTTATATAACGACCAACTAGAGCTTTTAACTATAAGGCATTACTCAGAAGAGGCAATTAACAGAATTACTAAAGACCGCAAAATCTACATTGAACAGCGGAGCCGTCATACAGCACACTTTGTTATGAAGTAAATGCTTTAATGATCTTATCGGCCAAAAATTCAGAAAGCTTTACATTAGATTCATGTGTCCATCCTGCAATATGAGGTGTCAAAACAGCCTTGTTACATTGAATTAAATACTGAAAAGCATCGGGTAATTTTTCATCTGAGTGAAGATTTTCGAAAGATGTTTGTTCGTATTCCAATACATCCAGCGCGCAACCTAACACTTTACCTGATTTCATATTTTTTACCAGATCGTCGGTTTTTAAAACCTTTCCCCGGGCTGTATTAATAAGGTATATGTCTTTTTGGAAATTGTTAATGAAGACATCATCAATCATGAATTTGGTTTCTTTGGTTAATGGAACATGCAGGCTCAAAATATCCGTTTCGCGAAACAGATCTTCTAATGTTTTTTCCTGGACACATTCATTTGAGTAATTGAATTTATACTTATCATAGGCAATAACATTTGCTTCAAAACCTTTTAAACGCTGCGCAAAAGCACTTCCCATATTACCGTAACCAATTATTCCGACAGTTTTACCTTTGATTTCCAGTCCACGATTCCCTTCACGAATCCACTTGCCATTTCGAACTTCAAAATCTGCCTTTATAATATTATTAAATAGAGTAAGTAGCATACCCAGGGCTTGCTCTCCTACGGCATCGCGGTTTCCTTCAGGCGAATTAAAACACTGAATCCCTTTAGATTGAGCATATTCAACATCGATATTTTCCAGTCCGGCACCAACTCTTCCAATAAATTTTAAGTTTAACGCACGATCAATAATTGCTTTGTCAATTTTTATCTTACTTCTTATAATAATACCATTATAATCGGGTACTATTTTAATAATCTCACCCGGTTGAATTTCTGGTTTATAATCGACATTAAACCCTGAGGACTCTAGTTTTTGAGGCAGACTCTGATGTGTTGAATCTACAAACAGAACGTTTAACTTCGTATTCATCAATCTGATTTTTACTGATTAAAGTATATTTTAAAGGCTGGTTTGTAGCCCTTAAATTCTCCTGATGAGTTATAGAATTCGTAGGCGAGCATGATCGAATGCACTTTTTTAATCATCATTTGATTTTTGGTGTCGTAGTACCATGCTTCTTCAAATTGCACCTTTCCAATTTTATCTCTATTAAATTCAGGTTTTTTCTCTAGCGCTTTAATATCTTTTATAGTAAGAGGAGTATCCTTAAAAAATTCGTATGGTTGTAGCTTTCCCGAGTAAACAGCTTTAAATATTTTATCAACTAAAGCTTTATTGTTCAGCTTTCGAATGGTATATTCTGTCCATTCATTTTCAGATTGGTTAAGTATAACAACATCGGTAATAATAGTGTCAGCTAATACCGAATATTCAGAGCTATCACCAATGCTTACTTTTGGAGGTTCTTCTTGGTTTACATTGCAGGCACTTAAGAAAATGATTGCAACTCCAATGATTTGAATAATATTTTTCATGATGATATATGCTTTTTATCTGTCGAAAAGTAATCGTTGTCCCTTTATGGCTTCGTTAAATTTGCCTTCTTCATAAACCACGTTACCATTAACAATGGTGTGGGTAACTCTGGATTTGAATTGCTGTCCTTCAAATGGCGACCAACCACATTTATATAATATATTATCTTTAACTACTTCCCAGGGTGAATTCAAATCTACAAGAACCAAGTCAGCATAATAACCTTCTCTAATGTAGCCTCTATCTTTTACCTGGAAAATGTCAGCCGGTGTATGGCACATTTTGTTAACAACATCATGTAACGAAATTTTATTTGTATGATACAATTCAAGCATAGCAACCAACGAATGCTGAACAAGCGGTCCACCTGAAGGAGCTTTAAAATAGGTGTTCGATTTTTCATCTAGCGTATGCGGTGCATGATCTGTTGCTACAACATCAATTTTGTTATTTTTTATTGCTGCAATCAAAGCTTCTCTATCATGTATTGTTTTAATCGCCGGATTCCATTTGATATGTGTTCCGTACTTATCATAATCTTCTTCCGAAAACCATACATGATGAACACAAACCTCGGCTGTTATGTTTTTATCTTTGGAAGGTAGCGTATTGTCAAAAAGCTCAAGCTCTTTAGCTGTACTTAGGTGTAAAATATGTAATCTGGAGTTATATTTCTTAGCTAACTCAACAGCCAGAGATGAAGATTTATAACAAGCTTCCTCATTTCTAATTTTAGGGTGAAATTTTATTGGAACATCTTCACCATATGTTTCTTTATATAATATGGTGTTTTTTTGAATGGTTTCTTCATCTTCACAATGCGTTGCTATCAATACTGGCGATTCAGAAAATATCCTTGATAAAGAATCTTTATTATCAACAAGCATATTTCCGGTAGATGATCCCATAAAAACTTTAATTCCACATACTTTGTTGGGATCAACCCTTTTTATCTCCTCTATATTTTCATTTGTAGCACCTAAATAAAACGAATAGTTTGCAAGTGATTTGAGAGCAGCTGCTGAATATTTCTCTTCAAGTAAATCATGATTCGTTGCTTGAGGAATGGTATTGGGCATTTCCATAAATGAAGTTATTCCACCGGCAACAGCAGCCTTCGCTTCAGTATAAATATCAGCTTTGTGCGTTAATCCGGGATCTCTAAAGTGAACTTGGTCATCTATTACTCCTGGTAGAAGATACTTGCCGGTACCGTCAATTGTAATGTGAGCCTCAACTTTGGAAGGGTTTTCTTCCTTAAGGATTTTTAAGATTCTTCCATCTTGAACAATTACACTTCCTGTAAATTGATCTTCTTCATTAACAAGAATTACATTTTTTATGAGTAAACTATACATTATATATATAGGTATTTATTTTTCCAGTTCATATTTTTTAAAAAAGCTTCTGATTTTCATTTTTATTACTCCCCAAACAGCTTCATTAAATATACCTCCGCTCATTTTTGAAACACCTTCTTGTCTTTCTGTAAAAATAATAGGTACCTCTACAATTTTAAAACCGTATTTCCAGGTAGTAAATTTCATTTCAATCTGAAAAGCGTAACCTTTAAGTTTTATCTTGTCTAAGTTGATTGTTTCCAGCACTTTTTTTCTATAACACTTAAAACCTGCTGTGGTATCATGGATTTTCATGCCGGTAATAAAACGAACATATTTAGATGCAAAATACGACATAAGAATTCTTCCCATTGGCCAGTTTACCACATTAACGCCGGAGATATACCTTGATCCAATAGCTAAATCTGCACCATCTTTTTCACAAGCATCGTACAATCTAACCAGATCTTCCGGGTTGTGAGAGAAGTCTGCATCCATTTCACATACAAAGTCGTACTCATTTTCTAGTGCCCATTTAAAACCTTTAATATAAGCTGTGCCCAGACCTAGTTTTCCTTCTCGTTGTATTAAATGTAATTGAGATGGATATTCTTTTTGCAGATTCTTAATAATATCGGCTGTCCCGTCCGGCGAATTATCATCTATAATTAATAACTCAAAAGGTAATGTTAAGGAGAATACTTTTTTAACCATTTTCTCAATATTCTCTTTTTCATTGTATGTTGGAATAATAACAAGTCTTTTTTCAGTTCCCATTTCTTAATTTGATAATAGATATAATGTATAATATAATGTATGGCGAAGATAAAACTTTTATTTAAATCAGTGCGGTTACGAACAGCTTAACGATAAAATTAAAAAATTATTTTGTTGGATAATAATATGTTATAATAAAATGATAAAAAAAGTAAATAAAAAGGGTTGCAGAATTAAAAACAGTGATTATATTTGCACTCCCTATTCGGGGAAACGTTCTAAGGAGATATTGAAGAAACGCTGCGAAAAAAAAGTTTCAA
>JAHLLG010000006.1 GCA_020444275.1 Bacteroidota bacterium
TTTCATAATAACGTATTTGATAATTGTCAGCTCCTGATCCCGTCCAATTTACATCTGCTGTGTTTGAACCAATGTTAGTAATACTAACTACCATTTGTTCTTCAAGACTTGTAAATGTAGCTGCTGTGCTATATGAAGACCATTCTCCTCCTATCTTTGATCTTACCTGAACATCATAACTCGTTGAAGGTGATACGCTTATTGCCGTTGGACTACTAAGTGAATAAATGTATTGATAATTTGTAGTCCCTGTTTCATAATAACGTATTTGATAATTGTCAGCTCCTGATCCCGTCCAATTTACATCCGCACTATTTCCAGTTATATTTGTTACTAATACATCAATTGCAACCCTTAGATCTAAAATCACTACATTCTCTATTACATCTCCATCAACAACATCTATACTTCCATTAGAATCATGGAAACCTGTTTTTGTTATTGTATAAGCTGAAGTTCCTACTAGAACATCTGTGAAAACTGCTATTCCAGCTGCATCTGTATTCTGCACTGTTTCATTATATGAAACGGCTGCTCCTTCTATTGGATTTGTTCCATCACTTACGTTAAAAGTTACATCATAAGACGGAGGTGGTAGCACATGGATTGGATAATCCTCTGTTTCACCAAAACCGTAATCTGCACATGCATCCATATTTTCACCCTGATAGGCTGCTTTTACTCTTAGGTCTGTAATTCCCGTTACAGCATCGGCAGGTACATTAAATTCAATAGTTCTGGTCTCGAATGCTTCTGTTGTTTTAAACTCTCCAAGCTTTTCACTGGCACTAAAATTATTGTCGTGATTATAATCTATCCAGGCAGCATAGTAATCACCACCGTAATTTCCACAGGTAATTTGAATCTGGTATGTTGAAGTTTTTGTTATATCCGTACTCATATTTGAATAATAATCATAAAATGGAGCATCAGATGGCCCACTTACATTATGGATATCTCCGAGTACTACAGATTCAATATAGTCACTCAGGATTGAGCCTGTAGAATATTCAGGCCGACATCCTTGCGTTTGCAAACTATCTGTTAATGCTTCGCTACTATAACATTTATCCGCATCGTTATATTTGTAAACCGCAAAATGATATGTTGTTCCCGGCCACAATTCTGTTAGGTTAACACTTTCTCCTGTTCCGTTAAAAACAACAAAGGCATCACCTATATCATCACCATTCCCGTAAACTGGATCTGCATTATATGTGATTCCTGTGATCGGATCCTGTTCAATTACCTCATCGCGTCTCATTACAACAAGCACATTATCCGAACCGCTTGTCCAACCAACTTCCAGTGCATGAGCACTCGTGGCTATTTCGTGAAAATTGGATGCTGGTGTTTCAGGGCAGGTATTGCAGGATATTTTAACCAATACTTTTTCAGTTTCTAGTGTTAAGCCATCCACTGCCGTGTTTGTTATCTGGCAGTAGTATAATCCCTGGTCTTCAAAATCCAGAGCGTCTATTGCATAATCCGGACTAGCTGTTATTTCCGTTACAGGATTTCCATCTTGAAACCATTGGTAACGATTGCTTGTTCCTCCGAGATTAACATCCGTAAGGGTATCAATATTTAATATTACTGTTGCACCGGCGGGCTCTTCAATTTGTTTTTTATTTAAAGGTACAGCGTATTGCGGATTATACTGGTTAATATCTGTAAATAGTCCAATATTAGGCTCTATGGCAGCAAATGTAAGGTAGTTATTGTTAACATTTGGTGAACTATTTGCAGCAGTTAAATCTTCCATGCCGGTAAATTGATTATCGTTTAAATATAAACTTATCAAACTAGGCGAATTTGCAATTGCTGCAGGAATAATTCCGGATAATTGATTATTCATTAACCATATGTATTCTAAATTAGTCAAATTACCAATCCCTGCAGGGATATTTCCGGATAATTGATTAAATCTTAAGATTAATTGCGTTAAATGAGTCAAATTACTAATTTCTGTCGGGATATTTCCTGTTAATTGGTTATAATCTAACCTTAAGGCTGTTAAATTGATTAAATTACCAATTTCTGCTGGGATACTTCCAGTTAATTGATTAATGTGTAAATACAAATTCGTTAAATTTGTCAGATTACCAATTTCTGTTGGAATACTTCCAGATAATTGATTATTGTATATACTTAAGTAGGTTAAATGAGTTAAATTACCAATTTCTGGAGGGATTTCTCCGGTTAATTTATTATTGCTAAATGACAAACGTTCTAAGCTGGTCATATTATCAATTCCTGCGGGGATTTCCCCTGATAATGGATTCGTATGTATATATAAAGTTACCACATTGGTTAAATTGTAGATTTCTGCAGGGATACTTCCTGTTAATTGATTTCTGCCTAAATCTAAATAGGTTAAATGTGTTAGATTACCAATTTCCGGAGGGATGGTACCGGCTAAATTATTATCTGTTAAGATAAGTTCAACAACATGCCCTCCCGAAACAGTAACTCCGTACCAGTCGTTCGAAACATTATTAGTTGTTGTGTTCCAACCGGAATTATTGTTCCAATTATCACCATCGGTAGCATTATAGAGTGCTACAAGAGCATCAAATTCAGTAGAACTTATTGGAATATTTACGGATACTTTTTCCGTACTTAAAGTTAACTCGGGAACCGCGATATTTGTTATTTCACAATAATAATCTCCTTCACCAGACGCATCAAGACTGCTAATAACATATTCCGGACTCGATGATATTTCCGTTACACTGACACTGTCTTTAAACCACTGGTAACGATTATTTGCTCCTCCGAGATTAACATCCGTAAGGGTATCAATATTTAATATTACTGTTGCACCGGCGGGTTCTTCAATTTGACTTGTGTTAACCGGAACAGCGTATTGGGGACTATAATAATCAGAACTGGCAAAAAAGGCGATATTAGGTTCTAATGCAGCAAAAGTGAGATAATTATTATAAACTTGCGGCGAACAACTTGCTGCAGTTAAAACTTCCATACCTGTGAATTGATTATTATATAACCATAAGCCTGTTAAATTAGTTAAATTGCTAATTTCTGCTGGGATACTTCCCGTTAATTGATTGTCGATTAATGCTAAGCCAGTTAAATTAGTTAAATTACCTAATTCAACAGGAATGTTTCCTGTAAACTGATTTCTTTCTAATCTAAATCTTCTTAGATTTGATAAATTACCTAATTCCGAAGGTAATTCTCCCGATAATTGATTGTTATATAACCACAGCTCTTGCAAATTGGCTAAATTACCTAGTTCAATAGGAATACTTCCTGTTAATTGATTGTTGACTAGGGCCAAAGAGGTTAAATTAGTCAAACTTCCAATTTCTGAAGGTATTTCTCCTGATATTTGATTTGAATGTAACCACAGATAAGTTAAATTGATTAAATTACCAATTTCTGAAGGTATACTTCCAGTTATATTATTTGCATCTATAAATAAATTTGTTAAATTCGTTAAATTACCAATTTCTGGCGGTATACTTCCTGATAATTGATTACCGTCTAAATCCATTAGTGTTAAATTAGTCAAATTACCAATCTCTGTAGGAATTTCTCCTTCTAAATTGTTATAATATAACTCCAATTTTGTTAAATACAGTAAATCTCCAATTTCAGGAGGTATGGTACCGGTTAAATTATTACTGGTCAAGTTTAGTTCTGTCACATGTCCTCCCGAAACAGTAACACCATGCCAGGCATTTGATACATTATTTGTTGTGGTATTCCATCCGGAATTATCTGTCCAATTATCTCCGTCCGTAGCATTATAAAGTGCAACAAGCGCATCAAAGTCTGTAGAGCTTACATTTATATTTACATAAACATTTTTTGAAATTAAGATCAAACTGTCAACCTCGGTATTTGTTATTTCACAATAATATATTCCTTCAGTAGAGGTGTCAAGGCTGTCTATTATATATTCAGGATTTGTTGTTATTTCCGTTACATTACCCTCATCTTTAAACCATTGGTAATAGTTGTTTTCTCCACCCAGATTGACTTCGGCAAGTGTATCTATGTTCAGTGTTACTTTGGTGCCGACAGGCTCCAGAAATATATTTGTATCGATCGGCACGTATTGAGGGCTGTACTGATCATGAACAGTAAAAAGCCCAATATTAGGTTTTATGGCATCGAATGTTAGGTAATTATTATAAATTTCCGGTGAACAATTTAAAGAACTTAAATCTCCCATACCTGTAAATTGATTATTGTCTAATCTTAGAGCTGTTAAATTAGCTAAGCCGCCAATTTCTGCAGGGATATTACCGGTTAATTGATTATTTTGTAAATCTAAACTTGTTAAATTAGTTAAATTGCCAATTTCTGTGGGAATGCTTCCGGATAATTGATTTAAACCCAAATCTAAATAGGTTAAATTAGTCAGATTGCCAATTCCTGTAGGAATTTCTCCTGACAATTGATTATATTGTAAATCTAAATTAGTTAAATTAATCAAACTACCAATTGAAGTAGGGATATTCCCGGTTAATTGATTGCCCCCCAATCCTAACTGCATCAAATTGGTTAAATTAACAATTGAAGTAGGAATGTTTCCGGTTAATTGATTTCCATACAACCATAAAGACTGCAGATTTGTCATATTACCTAGTTCCGAAGGTATTTCTCCGCTTAACTGATTATCCCCTAAATTTAAAGATGTTAAATTGGTCAGATTATCAATTGAAGTTGGGATGTTCCCGGTTAATTGATTGTCATATAAAGCTAATTCCGTTAAATTATATAAATTATCAATTGCTGCAGGGATACTTCCGCTTAATTGATTATTACCTAAATGTATAATATTTAAATTGGTCAAATTAACAAGGTAATCAAGAATTGAACCGGTTAATTGATTATTAAACATATACAACTGTTGTAAGCTGCTCATATTACCAATTGTTGAAGGAATATCTCCAGACAACTGATTATCGCTTAAATTTAAATATAATAAATTATTTAAATTACCAATTGTTGTTGGGATATCTCCAGTCAATTGATTCTCACATATATTTAAATCACTTAATTGAATCAAATTACCAATTTCTGGGGGGATTTCAGTTAATTGATTATTGTATAATCCTAAACTCACTAAATTGGTCAGATTACCAATAGATGCAGGAATACTTCCTGTTAATTGATTATAACCTAAATGTAAATTGTTCAAATTGGTTAGATCACCCAGTTCGGCAGGAATTGAACCTGTTAACTGATTTTGATCTAGCCATAAATAAACTAAAGAAGTTAAGTTTCCTAAGGAAGATGGAATTGTTCCTGATAGTTGGTTTCCATCTAAAATTAAAAATTGCAGGGAAGATAAATTACCTAACTCGGAAGGAATTGTTCCACTTAGGTTATAATTATACCAAAGAACAAGATATGTTAATGATGTTAAATTACCAAGTTCAGGAGGGATAGGCCCACTAAGGTTGTTATATCCTAACCATAGTTCTTGCAATGATGTTAAATTACCAAGTTCCGAAGGTATGGTGCCACTTAAATTATTATTCTCAAGATTAATTGCTGTTATAACTCCACTGCTTACAGTAATTCCGGTCCATGAGTTAACAGGCCCTGTTAACCAATTTGTATTATCGGTCCAATTAGGGCCATTCGTAGAATCATATAAAGCAACCAGAACTAAAGAATCCGATTTGTTAACATAGGTACCATCTCCTCCTTTTGTTTCTGAAGTTTTCAAAATATCTGCCGGAAGATTAAAGCTTTGGGTATCCTTCTTAATCAAAGGATCTTCTGCCCTTTCTTCCAGTTCTGTTGTATACAATTCCTTATTTAAATCCTGTGTAGATAAGAACGTTTTCTTATAATGGTTTATATATGTTTCTTCAATTACCTGATTTTTGTAATCTTCTTCTTGATCGAAAGTAGTCGAAACATTCTTTTTCTGTTCATCGTTCAACGTAACTTTGTCTTTAATCAGTTCAAGCTCCGGGTATAATTTTTTTTCTTCTTGACCATGAGAGCTTACAGCAATAAGCAATAAGACAATCAAAATTTGTATTTTTTTCATGTTTATATAATTTAATAAATAATTAAAATTCAATTTATTAAACCAAGTTTAAGAGACAAATCTTCATGTCTTAATTCATGTCCTTTTAACCTGCAATCATCCTCTAACTACTTCTTTAACATTACTTAAAATACATCACCAACCAATACTAATATCTTCAACTATTGGATAATCGCAATCTGCGTAAGTTGTTTTTTGCTCCAATCTCTCAAACTTTTCAAAGAACTCTTAAAAGTATTTTTGCTTTTACTAATTGTATTTCTTATCGTTCATTATCAAAATCAAAACCTTACATCACTTTTACATCCGTTCTAAATCTGATCTCTGACTTAATATTAACGTTTTTCACTTATTAATCAGATAAGTATTCATTTCGGTTAGTGTAGTTTTAATACTTACGGATATTTCACATTCTTATAGTGCACACAATACGTTATAAAATCCAAATACACTGTAAGTTATAAACTTTTTTAAAAAGATACAATCATTATAATATTAAATATTCAAATTATATTAACATCAAGAATTCAGTACTTTAAGATGTAACTCCTGGAAACCTCTTCATCATACTTATACAACGAGGTGATATATGACAAAACGATACATTAACCTGATGATATTGAATGTAATTTGTATTATATCACTTCTTTATGCAAATTCACTAATAATTTCTGAAACTTTAATATCCGATAATCTTTCAATAAATGCAGATATAATCATTGATAGCTGCGAAAAACTTGCACAACTGAAGTTTTTGTTACAAAAATAAGTCTGTATAACTTACTCATTTTAGGAGCTATCGGGATAGTGCCTTAGTAGTATTCCTCACTTACTTAAAATCAGTATTCATCCGCGTTTCGTGCAGCGAATCTGTTCAATCTGCGTTCCATTTAAGGTAGCCAATGTTAGCATAACCCTTCAGGACGTTTAAATCAGCCAATCCGATATCCTCATTATTCAATCCGCCCTTTTTATAAAACTTTCCGCCCTTAAAATTGAACTTCCGCCTGGTATATTTTCTCTTCCGCCACTAACAATCACCTCTCCGCCACACAATAATTCTTTTCCGCTTTCGAAAAATAGCGTCCGCCTTTGCATTTTTTCGTTCCGCCACCAAAAGGAAACTTTCCGCCATTGAAAAAAGTGATCCGCCTCCTATGATTTTCGTTCCGCCATGTTTTTGATTTTCCCTTTACTCTTGCGTCATCGCGAGTGGAACGACGCGATCTTTTGCTTTTAGTATGTCAAGGCGAGTACAGACGATGAATGTCAGTACAAGCCCACTCCTTAACATTACTGTGTCATCACGATCCCTTTATTCAACACTAGTTCGTCATTGCGAGCCTTTTCCTCAATACTATTGCGTCATTGCGAGCAACGCGAAGCAATCTCTTGTTTTGTGTTGGATTAAAGTTTGCTTCGTCGTCCCGTCCCGAAAGCTTTCGGGATATCGGGACTCCTCGCAAAGACTCTTGTTATTTATTTGAGCTCATCGGCTAAATCCTTCCATAGCGGATTCACAGAATGAATTAAAGCTTCTTTTTTCGCTCTTGATCCCGCTTTAATCTGTTTTTCGCGGGCAATGGCATCACCAATCAAAAAGAACGATTCGTAATAAACAAGCTTATGGATATGATATCTTGCAGTAAATGATTTGGGATTAATATGTTGAGTATGTTCTTGTAATCTTCGTTTTAAATTGTTGGTTACACCAGTATATAAAACAGTATTATTTTTATTCGTTAAGATATAAACATAGCCACCTTTTATTTTTAGCATATCATGTAATTTTACTTAAAAATAATAAAAATCCTCATGCGTTATCGCGAGCGTAGCGCGGCGATCTTTTTTTTATTCTGCGTCATCACGATCCCCTTCCTCAATACTTGTGCATCATCGCGATCCCCTTCTTCAATACTAATGTGTCATCGCGAGCAACGCGAAGCGATCTTTCTTCTTGTTCTGCATCATTGCGAGCGCAGCGCGGCAATCTTATTACTGGTGCTCATTTAAGATTGCCTGCCTGTCCGGCAGACAGGCTTCTCCGCCAACTGACGGTTCACAATGACTACTAATGTTTTTAGGGTGCATTCGGAATGACTGCTATAATTATAATCCGTCTGGCCGTAAAAATCGGCCAGACGGATTTCAGACTCTGTTAATGCGTACGTCCATACGCACTGGCATACTTGGCAGCATGCTCATCATCTTTTCGGAAGATAAACTTACCATACCGACGCACCTCATCAACAATACCTTTTAAGTAGGTATAGGCCTTATCGCGCAATACCTTGGCTTTGTTGTTCTCATCTTTGGTGCCATTGGCCCGGGCCAGTAACTCCGACATCTCATCGGCCGTGGTTTCTGCCTGATCTAATAGTGTTGCATCGAAATTGGTTTGCTGCAGCAGTTCGGTTTGCTCTTTACCCAGCACCGAAAGATCAACCAGATCCTGGATCATATCAGCATGTCCGTTACCATCTTTAATACGATCCACAGCTGATAACAGATCGCTGTTTTCCACAAAGGCAAATTCAAGTTCGTGGATTAGATCACTTCGCAGCTCATAGGCATCGGGCGATTTTTCTTTCCACTCGCGCTCTGCCTCTTGCTTTTCGTTGCGTTCTTTGTTCCACTCTGCCTCGGCATACCGGCATGCTCCGGCAGCCTGTGGTAACAATTCGATGGTTTCCTCACTGAGTCCGCGAGCCATCAATTGTTCTTTATCCACTAAAGCTACCTGGTACAGATCTTCGGCTTCCTGATTAAACACATCTACAGGCATGTCGGGAGTTAATACCTGTTTTTCTTCCATGGCCTCAATCGTTTGTTTTAAGGCCTCATAATTCTGAGTTGTACTCATACTAATTAAAAATTTAAAGGGTTAATAACTAGGACCTGAATTATTCAGATCCGGATAATTGATCTCTATATCTCATTTCTTTAATTTCTAATCTATATCAGCCAGGGATTTTTTTCCATAACGCTACAACCTGCTTTTCCCTGAGCATGTGTTCCTCTCCTTGCGATAAAAATGTTCGTTCTTTTCGTGCGGTAACATAAAATTAATAAAAAAGCATTTCGAAAAAATACCGTTTGTGATGTTTTAAAAAAGTCGATTTTTTTGGTTTAATTAGAAAAAATTGGCTAACTTTTTTAGGGTTAATAAACTGCTTATTTCTCTCCATCCCTCATGGTTCCTTATGACAACGCCGATTAGGATAGTCGCGCAACTCTGAAAGATCATTCAGACTCTTTCAGGTTTTTCCTTTCCACAAATCCCCTTACCCGTCAGGCCGATCGGAACGGCCAGACGGATAGGCTCATTTTTCTCTTCTACCTCATCGCTAGCACTGACGATGAATGTCAGTACGATGCAATCTTTTTCTTTCCCGTGTCATCGCGAACCTATTCCTCAACACTACTGCGTCATCGCGATCCTCATTATTCATGCGTCATTCCGAGCAAAGCGAAGGAATCTTTTGTTTTCCCGTTAAGAATAGATTCCTTCTCCGCCAGCTGGCGGATCGGAATGACTGCAATAATTTTTAAAAGGAGCATTTAGAATGGCATGCATTGCTTAAAACCTGTATTCATCCGCGTTTCGCGCAGCGAATCCGGTAAATCTGCGTTCTATTTATGATTCGGGATTTAATTAGTAATAATACCCGGCGTACCCAATAAGTCTCGGCGTGTCTTTGAGATACACCGAGACTTACTTACTCCTTACAAAACTTTACCAGCAAGGTTTTTTTTAGAATGAACCATCACTTACTTTAACTATCTAGACTAAACAAAGCTTTCTCCCCTGCTTAGGGGAGATGCCGATAGGCAGAGGGGTAAAATTTAAACAATATTTAGCGAAGGTTTCATCTGGAGTAATGCCTTTTTTCTTTTGTGTTATCGCGAATCTCCCTTTTTAATTTGTAATTATGCTTTAATAACATTATGTTTGTAGTGCATAATAATTTGGGTGATGGAATTTTTAAATCGAAAAGATGAAATTGTAAGGTTAAATCGAACTTTTGGTACTAATCAGTCAAAATTAGTAGTTGTATATGGCCGGCGCCGGCTGGGTAAAACGCGCTTATTGCAGCAGGTTTTGAAAAAAGATGATATTTATTTTATTGCCGACCAACGTGAAAGTGCTATACAGATTGAATCTTTTGCACGCCTTATTGCTGCCAAAATCGAAGCCTTCGATAAAGTTACTTATCCCGACTGGGAAAGTCTTCTTATATCGCTTAGTAAAAGAATTAAAAAAGGTATTACCGTATTTATTGATGAATTTCCCTATCTCGTAAAAAATGCTCCTGCCTTACCCAGTATTATACAAAAGTTAGTAGACAGCAGGGAATCTCTTGGCTTTCATTTGGTTTTGTGTGGTTCGTCTCAACAAATGATGCAAAAAATGGTTATCGATCATAGTTCGCCATTATATGGACGGGCCGATGAAATTATAAAAATAGCACCGATGAGTGTATATTGGTTAAAACAAGCATTAAATTGTTCTTATGCAGACGCCATTGAAGAGTATAGCGTTTTTGGGGGTGTACCTAGATATTGGGAAATTAGAAATGAAGCCGCATCGTTGAAAGAGGCTATTACTCGTCAGATTTTTAATATTCACGGTGTACTGCACGAAGAACCCCAGAGATTATTTCTTGATGATACCCGGGATGCTGTGCAAATGCATACACTTATTTCGGTTATTGCCACGGGTGCTCATCGATTGAGCGAAATATCCTCACGCATTGGTAAACCGGCCACACAACTCAACCGGCCATTACAAAAATTAATTGAACTGGGTTATATTAAAAGGGAAATCCCATGGAATTTATCCATTCGTAATACCAAAAAAACACTATATAAAATTAACGACCCCTTTATAAATTTTTATTATCGCTATGTTATTCCCCATAAAACTTCACTTGAACTGGGATATATCGATCAAATTTATCGAAATGTATTTCAAAAAACGTTTTCCGACTTTTCTTCTGAAGCATGGGAAGAGATGTGCAGAAGAGCTATTCCCGGTTTGTTTGAAAAAAACATTTTTGAACCGGGTTCCAGATGGTGGGGTACTGGTATGAACAAACAGCCCATAGAAATTGATATTGTAGCACAATCTTTTGATAAAAAAAAGATTCTCATTGGTGAAGCCAAATGGTCATCGAAAAGAAATATACCGGCAATGATAAAGCAGCTTGAACAAAGAGCTGGAGAACTTCCGTTTACTCAAGGTAAAAAGGTAATTTTAGCACTTTTCCTAAAAGAAAAACCACAAAAAGAAATTCTTTCAAATGTTCTGGTATTTACTCCCGAAGATATTGTCAAAGCGAATGTTTAAATACACCGGTTGTTTCGTTTAAATCTTTAATTTTTGTCATGCGTCATCGCTATCCGACAGCTGGCGGAGAGGTGATCTTTTTTACTTACTTTTAAATAATCCGTCGAGCCGTTTAAATCGGCCAGACGGATTTCAGAGATAATTACTGTTAACGGGTTAATAACTAGGACCTGAATTTTTCAGATCCCGATAATTGATCTCTATTTCTCATTTCTTTAATTTCTAATCTGGATCAGCCAGGGAATTTTTTCCATAACGCTATAACCTGCTTTTCCCTGAGCATGTGTTCCTCTCCTTGCGATAAAAATTTTCGTTCTTTTAGTGCGGTAACATAAAATTAATAAAAAATGTTTTCGAAAAAATACCGTTTGTGATGTTTTAAAAAAGTCGATTTTTTTGGTTTAAAAAGAAAAAAATGTATAACTTTTTAAGGGTTAATGATGTCCTTATTGCTCCTCATCCCGCATAATTTCTGATAACAGCAATTGTTTAGTTAGTGGTAAAATAGCATAGCTATCGGGATGTCGAAAAGCTCAGTATGACAGATGACGACTCCTTCCTTTACAACCATCCACTGTAAGTTATTCACTATCGACCATGAACTGTCGCCTGTGGACCGTGGACCATCGACTGTGGACCGTGGACCATCGACTGTGGACCGTGAACTATCGACTATGGACCGTGAACTATCGACTATGGACTATTAAACTATTCCTTCCCGCAGCGTTCCAATGTCCTGCGGACGATTGGAAGTTTTCCGGTCCATCATCTGTGAACCGTGGACTGTGGACTGTGGACTGTGGACTATGAACCATCAACTATAGACTATTAACTTTTTCCTTTCTACATAAATCTTACTAAATTTATCCATTCTAAAAAGAGTTGATAAAGCATTACATTGATAAAATAACGTTTAATGATAAAACTACTAACTATCATCGGGGCTCGGCCACAAATTATTAAAGCTGCCGCTTTAAGTCGTGCCATAAAAAACAGCTATTCAGATCAGATACACGAGATCATTGTACATACCGGGCAGCATTACGATGAAAATATGTCGGATGTGTTTTTTAAAGAGTTGGGTATTCCTCATCCCGATTACAATCTGAATATAGGATCAGGTAAGCATGGCGAACAAACCGCAAAAATGATTGGTGGTATTGAAGAAATCCTGTTAAAAGAAACGCCCGATTTTATTATTTTATATGGTGATACAAACTCCACATTAGCAGGAGCAATAGCATCATCTAAAATCCACATTCCTATTGTACATATCGAAGCAGGATTAAGATCATTCAACAAAAAAATGCCCGAAGAAATTAACCGAATAGTTTGTGACCATTGCTCAACGTATCTGTTTCCGCCAACACAAACGGGTTATCAGAATTTAAAAAACGAAGGGTTTACCAAAAACCAGCCTCCGTATTCGATCGATAAGCCTGCCATTCTAAATCTTGGCGATATCATGTATGATAACACCCTGCATTTCTCCAATGTGGCCGAAGAAAAGTCGGCAATCATACAAAAGCATGATCTTCATGAAAAGGATTTTTTATTAGCTACCGTTCACCGCGATTATAATACAGATAGCGAAGAAAACTTACTGAACATCATTAAAGCATTAGATCATATAACCCGGGAAAACCAGATCGATTTGATTTTCCCTGTTCATCCCCGCACAAGAAAGAAGATTGAGGCTTTAGACAAACATCAAGAGATTTCCAGCTTTTTAAACAATCCACGGATTCATCAGATTGATCCGGTTTCGTTTTTAGATATGATCTTACTGGAAAAATATGCCCGTTTAATACTAACCGATTCAGGCGGAGTACAAAAGGAAGCGTATTTTTTTAATAAACCATGCATAATACTTCGCTCGGAAACCGAATGGGTAGAAGTTCTGGATACCGGCAAAGCGCTTATTGCATATGCTTCGTTCGATAAAATTGTACAGAGTTATGGTGATTTAATTAATCTTCCTCCAACAGAATTCCCCAAGATATTCGGAAAAGGAAATACTGCTGAGTTAATTTGTAAGGAGTTGTTAAAAAATAAACCTTAATAAATACCATTTTAAAAAATAGTTATTGTGTAACGTTCCAAAACTCATACACCATAATCAATATAACTATCTGACGGTTCAGCAATTCTACTTTCTTGCCTGCCAATTAATTATCGCCTGTGGACTGTCAACTATCGACTATGGACAATTAAACTATTCCTTCCCGCAACGTTCCAATGTCCTGCGGACGATTGGAAGTTTTCCGGTCCATCATCTGTGAACCGTGGACCATCGACTATGGACAATTAAACTCTTCCTTTCCTCAACATTCCAATATCCTGCGGATTATTGGAAGTTTTCCGGTCCATCATCTGTGGACTGTGGACCATCGACTATGGACAATTAAACTCTTCCTTTCCTCAACATTCCAATATCCTGCGGATTATTGGAAGTTTTCCGGTCCATCATCTGTGGACTGTGGACCATCGACTATGGACAATTAAACTCTTCCTTTCCTCAACATTCCAATATCTTCCGGATGATTGGACGTTTGTATATAAAATTAAATACCTCAACAATTTAATCGTTGAACAATTCTACTTACTTCCTGCCCGCTCACCAGATCAATAGGCATGATATCACAAGCAGAATATTATAAAAACAGGATATTTATCATCAAGGCACAGGAGTTCAGCTAATCAATAAAATAAAACCTTCTATCAAATATTTTAAAAAATTAATGGAAAGTCATTGTCAGGATCTACTACTCGTATTATCTTCATAGCCATATACTCAAACATCTAAAACTTTTTCACCATGAAAAGAAGTCTTTTTTCGATTATTTGCTTACTGTTCTTTCTGCAATTAACCGCAGGTAGCCAACAAACAAACATCGACAGTTTGCAAAAAATAATAAAATCCACACAAGATAGCACACACAAATTTAATGCTCTGCTTCAACTCTACAAATCGACAAAAAATGAGCATCCTCAACAGGCAGACGCTTATGCATCAGAAGCGCTAGCAATAGCCCGAAAAATGGGCGATAAACTAAAGGAATCACTGGTTATTAAAGAAACCAGTAAATTGTTGCTGGCCAACTATCAATTTGAACAGTTCGATTCTATTGTACATGCCATTATCCCGGTTTTTGAGGACCATAACGAAACCGAGCTGCTGGCTGACTGCTACAATAACCTGGGAACAAGTCAGTTTTACAGAGGGAACGTAGTAAAAGCAGAAGAATATTATCATCAGGCATTAGCTCTTTACGATCCCGATTCATGGCCCTGGGCATCTACCCGTCTAAATACGGTTTTTCTTATGCAAACACAAGGCAGGTATTCAGAAGCGTTGCCCATATTATTGCAGCTGACCAAAAAATTTAAAGCACTGGAAGACGAATATAATTATACCCAGTGCCTGGTTACGTTAGCCTCTGTTTATGAAACCCAGGGTGATTTTGAAAAATCGAGGGAATATAACTTACAATACATTGAAAAATGTAAAGCTATAGGTTTTCAAGATGGCATAGCCGGGGGTTATCATAACCTGGCTAACCTGGCATCTAAACAGGAAAACCACCAGGAAGCACTAAAATATGCCCTTAAAGCCGTAGAAGGGTTCAAAAAACCGCAAATGGTATGGAACAAAGCATCATCCATGTTAACACTTGGTATTATCTACCATCAGTTAGGACAATTGGATAAAGCCTTGCAAACTAACGAAGAAATTCTGACTATCTGCAAAGAAAAAGGAATAAACAGCTTTCTTTCGGAAATATACAATAATAACAGCAATATTTATCTGGAGAAGGGTGCTTATCAAACGGCTTTCTCATGGGCAAAAAAATCCCTGCAGGAAGCAGAAAAAAACCGGGAAATAGACATGATCCGTGATGCCAGTTACAATCTATATGAGGCAAGTAAAGCATTAGGAAAAACAGATGACGCTCTGGCTTATCATGAATTGCATCATCAGTATAAAGACAGCCTGTTGCAAGAACAAAATAGCAAAGCCATCAGAGATTTGAAAAATAACTTTGAAATAACCATTAAAGAATATGAAAACCAGCAGTTAAAACAGGAAAATACGCTTAATGATTTGGAAATAAAGCAACAAAGAACAAAACTATGGGTAGTTGCCGTTATTCTTATCCTGGTAAGTGTTATCGTATTTGTTCTTATCTTGTTGAACAGGAAATTGCGTTCGAAAAACCGGGTAATATCTGAACACCGTATTGAACTGGAAAAAAACAACCGGTTAAAGGATAATATGTTTTCTATTATTGCTCACGATCTGAGAGGACCTATGGGTGCAACAAAAGGCTTACTCGAATTTCTTGATATCGATAGTGCCAGAGAAGATCAAAAAGGCTATGAAGACGTTTTAGAAACAGTTAAAAAATCGGCCTCTTCTACTTATGAATTACTTGAAAACTTGCTTAACTGGTCGCGACAGCAAAAGAACGAAATAACCTTTGAACCAAAATCAGCAAACCTTACCGAATTGGTAGATGAGATCATGCAATTGAAACAGCCTGCAGCCAAAAGAAAAAACATTCATCTAAGTCATTCCCTGCAAAATGAATTTATTGTCAAATTCGATAAAAATATGATTCACCTGGTAATTCGCAACCTTATCGACAATGCAATCAAATTTACTCCCGAAGGAGGAAAGGTAGATATACTTGGAGAGATAAAAGAAGAAAAAGTTCAAATTGCTGTAGCTGATACCGGAGTTGGCATCAGTGAAGAAGCTAAAGTTAAAATATTCGATAAATACCAACTTTATAGCTCCAAAGGTACAAAAAATGAACATGGATCAGGATTGGGACTTAAACTATGCCATGATTTTATTCAAAAACACTCCGGTTCTATTTATGTAGAAAGCAAAATTGGCGAAGGTAGCAGATTCATATTTACAGTGCCACAAAATTAATCATCAGAAAACGATTATACTACGTTTTTACGAAATAAGCAGGAATAAAAAAGAATGAGCAGGTATTAAAAGCTGTTCATTCTTTTCCTTTTTCTATATGGCACAAAGATTCCAATCCCGACTATCCACTATGTAGTTAAAACTATTCCTTCTTGCAACGTTTCAAGCTTGCCTGCCGATTAGGCAGGGTCATGCGGACGCCTGCCTGTTCGACAGACAGGACTGGAATTTACTTCCTCCCTCCTAGTGCAGCTTAGTGTACAACAAGTCCCTGCCTGCCGGCTGGAAGGTAAGTGGTTACTGAACGCTGTAAACGATGATCTGTTGACTGTGAACCATGGACTATCGACTATTAAACTATTCCTTCCCGCAGCGTTCCTATGTCCTGCGGACGATTGGAAGTTTTCCGGTCCATCATCTATGAACCGTGGACTGTGGACCATGGACTATGGACCGCGGACCATGGACTGTGGACTATCGACTGTTGACTATGGACTGTAGACTATCAACTATGATCAAATGCAAAAATTTTTTGCCATTTATCCTGAAAAACCTACCTTTACTTAACCAATAACGATATTTGTAATAAATTTGGAGGTACTATTTTACTAATTAACTATTTTACCAATACCCAATAAATGACAAAGCGCTCTCTATTCTTTCACCTGCTATTTGATGTAATCATCCTGCTCATTGCTTACAGTATGATCCTTTGGATAAAACCAGGTGATGCCGAGCCCTACGTAAGGAAATATGCCATTGGATTAGCCGTATTTTTGGTTATCTGGATTATCATTTCCATTGCCTCGCAAAAATATACAGCACCTAAAAGAACCAGTTTAATCAATTCTGTTGTTTACCAGGTCGTTGTAAACACCTTTATTGCCGGAATTATTGCTATTCTGATGTACCTGTTCCGGGCAGCAGACTATTCTCGTTTTATTGTTTTTGGCACCATTACCCTGACTACATTGTTTGAAATGGTTTTTGCTTTTAGCGAGTATTACATCTATAAGGCTAAAAGAAGCACCGACTCGTCGGAAGTATTCGAAAAATACAAGAAAATTGTTGGCCTGGATGATGAGTATCCTAAATCGGAAGTATTCCCTTTAGAATATACCGTTGATCCGGTGCCTGAAAATATTCGCGATACCATTATTGAGGAGTCGAATGTGGAAGTATTTAACTTTCTGTCGGAAAATATCGACCTCAATATTCCGAACTATTCGTTGCTTTCTACCACCACGCGGTTCAATGTGGAAAAGCTGCCGGCTAAAATGTATTTAAAAATCGTTAATCTGAAACGAATTAATGATATCCGCTTTATTAACAAGTTTTTTGAAACGGTAAACCGCAAACTGGTCGATGGTGGCTTTTACATCGGATGTGTTGAAACCAAAGATCAGCGAAAAAAACGATTACTCAAAAAATATCCCCCGGTACTGAATCGCATCTACTATCTGTTCGACTTTATCATTAAACGTGTTTTTCCGAAGTTTAATCTTACCAAACATCTATATTTTTTCCTGACCCGTGGCGAAAACCGGGTAATATCCAAGGCCGAAACTTTTGGCCGGTTGTACTCTTGCGGCTTTAAAGTAATTAACGAACAAGAAATTAGAGGTAATCTGTACTTTGTGGCTCGTAAAAATCGTGATCCGTTTTACGACATGGAGCCCACGTATGGACCGCTGGTAAAGCTTAACCGGATAGGAAAGAACGGGAAAAATATCCAGGTATTTAAATTACGAACCATGCACCCTTATGCTGAGTACTTGCAGGAGTATGTATACGAAAAATCGAACCTGCAGGAAGGTGGTAAGTTTGCCGACGATTTTCGAATTACCACTGCCGGTAAACTATTCCGTAAATTCTGGATTGATGAATTACCTATGCTCATCAACTTTTTACGTGGCGACCTGAAAATTGTGGGTGTTCGGCCGCTAAGTAAACATTATTATAGTTTATATAGTAAAGAGTTACAGGAAAAGCGTATTCAAACCAAACCAGGCCTCATCCCTCCGTTTTATGTTGATATGCCTAAAACATTAGACGAAATTCAAGCCTCAGAACACAAATATCTCGATGCCTATTTTAAACATCCTTTTAGAACCGACTGGAAGTATTTTTGGAAAGCCGTGTGGAATATTGTTTTTAGAAAAGCGAGAAGTAGTTAAAATATTTGTCAACAGTTAACGGTCGATAGTCCACGGTATATTAATTATAAAATACAATCATATGGCATTTAAATTTGAAAAATTGAACGTTTGGAAAAAAGCTCTTGATTTTGATAATGAAATTAATAATCTTGTAAAAGATTTTCCTAAAGAAGAACTATATATTTTAACATCACAAATGAAAAGAGCTGCTGATTCAATAGTCTTAAATATAGCCGAAGGTTCTACAGGACAATCAAATGCTGAATTTCACAAATTTTTAGGTTATGCTTTAAGATCAGCAATTGAAGTTGTTTCATGTTTATATATTGCCAAAAACCGAAACTATATTAATCATATAACGTTTTCTAAACAGTATTCAACAGCAGAAGAAATTATTAAAATGATACAAGCATTGCGTAATTCTCTTAATGGAAAGAGATAACTATCAACTATCGACTATGGACTATCAACTATGGACTATGGACTGTGGACTATGGACTATAAACTATAAACTATGAACCATAAAATATTAATCATTAGTATATTACTTTCAATTTGCAGTTCTGTAAGCTCACAAGAAGTCTACTACCATACTTCAAATCAGGACATTTACGAATTCCTCGATGAGTTTGCCAATATAGGTGTAATTGAACTTAACGCTACGGTTAAGCCCTATTCGAGGGTTTTCATTGCCGATAAGCTTCAAGAAATTCAGGAAAGCGATTATTCTCTTAACAAAAGACAGCAAGCAGAGCTCGATTTCTATTTAAAAGATTTTAATAAAGAACTGCAACCAACCTATAACCGGAAGAATAAAAATTTCGATAAACGATTTGATATTCTCTATTACAAAGATTCGTTGTTTACCTTCTCGGTAAATGCTATTCTGGGTGCTGAATATTTCATGAACGACAGCGGAAATTTTTACCACCGTTGGAATGGTGCCGAAGCATTTGCTTATATAGGTGATCATTGGGGATTTTATGCCAGCCTACGCGATAATCACGAGAGTGAGATTTTAACCCGCGAAGATTACCTTACCCCGCGTATGGGTGCTAATTATAAAAACAATGAAGGAGGAGGCGATTTTAGTGAAATGCGTGGTGGTTTAACCTACGCCTGGGATTGGGGTAGTTTTGGAATTGTAAAAGATCATTTTGAGTGGGGAAACAACTACAACGGTGCGAATATCTTTTCAGGCAGAACACCTTCGTTTGCGCACATCAAATTAAATTTAAAACCGGTCGATTGGTTTGAGTTTAACTGGGTTCATGGCTGGTTGGTTTCCGAAGTAATCGATAGTGCCTCCACCATGGTATTTACGAATGCATATGGTACCGATCGCAGAGAACAAATGTTCGATAAATACCTGGCCGCAAACCTGTTTACCTTTAAACCTTTTAAAAACTTTTATATCTCAGCAGGTAATTCGGTGATTTACAGTGCCGACGGACCACAGCTAGAATATCTGATTCCGGTAATGTTTTACAAATCGGTGGATCATACCTATAATGCTACTGACAAATCGGGACGTAACGTGGGACAAAATTCACAGATGTTTTTCGATGTAAGCTCAAGAAACATTAAAAAAGTGCACCTTTCGGCCACCCTGTTTGTTGATGAATTGAGCACCAGTCGATTTACCAACGATACTGTTTGGAACTTTTATAGCCTTAAAACCAGCATGCGGATTTCAGATCTTATACCCAATACGTTTATTACAGCCGAATATACCAAATCGATGCCACTAACCTATAAACACAATATACCTACTACAACTTTTGAGAGTAACGGGTATAACCTCGGACACTATTTAATGGATAACTCGCAGGAAATTTATGTTTCGGCACTGGTAAAACCATTTCGAACGCTTTCGTTAAAATTGTCGTATCTGCATACACAAAAAGGAAAGGATTATGATGAACTGGGCGGATCGCGACTGGGTAATCCGTATATGGATTCGGTTGAATGGGAAAATAAAACCATCGCTTTTCGTGCCAGTTATCAGGTAATTAACGACGGTTACATCTTTCTGAATTATGTGCACAGCGATATTTCCGGTGATTTGGATAAGTACACAGCCCCTGTGTTCCACGGGAAACAAAGTACCATTTCGTTGGGGGCTAACTTTGGATTTTAGAACCAAACCAGCATTCAGTCAACGGTCAATAGTCCACAGTTTTTTTACTATTAATCACATACTCTACACTATCGACTATCAACCGTGGACTATGGACTATCAACTATGGACTGTAGTCTATCGACTATAGACCATCAACCGTGGACCATGGACTATCGACTGTGGACTATAATCTATCAACTATAGACTATTAACCGTGGACCATGGACTATCAACTGTGGACTATAATCTATCAACTATAGACTATTAACCGTGGACCATGGACTATCAACTGTGGACTATAATCTATCAACCCTCTCTTTCTCAAAAATCTCCTTAAGAAGTTTCTCCATCGTTTTTTCTTTTTCCTCTTCATTCAGTGAAGTAACCCGGGTAACATACATGTGATCGATCACCTGCATGCCACAAAACTCGAATACTCCCTTATCCTGTGTAGTTTTTAGTCCTTCATACACATTGGATAACCGTAATGATTTTTCATCCATTCCTGCCGAGGTAATTAGGCGTACGCGTTTTTCGGTAAGCATTCCCTCCGGTCCCTTACCATTCATCCTAAATGCAAAACCATTGGTAAATACCCGGTCGATATACCCTTTCAAAATCGCCGGAAAAGCATCCCACCACAGTGGGTACAGTATCGTAATCTCATCAGCCCACTGGATATAATTTTGTTCTACTACCACATCGGCCATAAACTGCCCTTCTTTATTAAATTTTAACTCCTGTGCTGATAATACCGGATTAAACTTTAAATCATACAAATCTCTGACTTTGACCTCATGGCCCTGTTCATAAAATCGGTCTACCAGTTCGCTTTTTAATTGTTGTGTAAAACTGTCTTTTTTCGGATGTGCTATTATGAGTAACTGATTCATCTTGTTTATTTTTATCTTTATTTTTTTAAACAAATGTTATTCTGAATTGTTCAGAGCATATTATTTATAACGTTCATCTAATATTTTAACTGTTCATAAACATAATTTGCTAGTTCGTCGGAAAAGTTTTGGATGCTATTTGTTTCCGAGGTTCCTTTGTGTAACATTTTTAACAAAAAAATAATCTTCTGTTAATTATGGTGAACAATAATTCATAGAGCTTTGTTTGAAATAAACACTGGAAACTTTTTTTATATTTTTTGTTTCCAACGTTTTTTGTTATATATTTGCGACCTTAAAAAGAAGGATAACATAAATGACTAGATTAGAAGAAGATATTAGTGAAAATTTGAATCCGGAACTAGAAAATATTTTGGGAAGAGTGGGTGAGCTCTATAACAAATATGGTATTAAAAGCGTTACCATGGACGATGTTGCTCGTGAGTTGGGAATATCGAAAAAAACACTCTACCAGTATGTTGTAAACAAGAATGATTTGGTTTCAAAAGTCCTGGATTATCTCCTGAATCAAAAAAATTGCGTGTTCAAGGAGTTATTATCTAAAGATCTGAATGCCATTGAAGAGCTTCTTGAAGTTGGTGTTTACATTATTAAATCTATTAAAGATTATAATCCTTCAACACAATACGACTTAAAGAAATACTACCCTGAACTGTACACTAAATTCCATGATGTGAGAAAAGAACGTATGCATCAGTCTATTCTGAAAAACATTGAAAAAGGAAAAGAACAGGGTTTATATCGCAAAGAACTGGACAATGACATTATAGCAAAAATTCAAACCAGCCGGTTTATTCATATGAGTTCCGACGAATTTTTTGACCGGGATGAAATGCTAAAACCTCAATATGTGATGGAGCTGTTTATTTATCACATCCGGGGAATTGCAAACAATAAAGGCCTCGAAGTTTTGGAGAAAACATTAGATAAAATAGATATACAAGAATATTTACATTAAACATAATCAGAGTACAATGAAACATAAAATTTGGATTCAACTTATTTTAATTGCACTACTCCCCGTTTTGTCATTAGCACAAAACGACAGCACGCTTAATTTTACGTTAAACAGTGCACAAGAGTATGCCATACAAAATAACCTGACGTTGGAAAATGCAAAACTGGATATTGAATCAGCAGAGAAAAAGGTTTGGGAAACAACCGCCATTGGCTTGCCCCAGATTAATGCAACGCTCGATTATCAGCATATACCCGGCGATTTGCCAACAGCCAGTTTTGGTAGTGATAGCACCACAGCAATGTTTTACGATTACATTTTAAGTTCTCTTAGTGATATGGGGTATCCTCCATCACAAGACTTAATGGATCGATTATCAACACCGGCAGAACCTTTTACCTTGGGTGTAAAAAACAGTACAACCTATGGTGCTACCGTATCGCAACTTATTTTTAGCGGTGAGTATATTGTTGGATTGCAGGCTTCAAAAACCTACCTGCAAATATCAAAGTTAAGCCACGAAAAGCAGGAGCTTGAACTACGATCAAAGGTAATCAATAGTTATATCTCCATCTTGATTCTTGAAAACAATCTACAGATCATCAACGAAACCATAGACAATATGCAGTCGTTAGTTGATGAAACCCAAAAGATGCAGCAGCAAGGATTTTTGGAGTCAACGGATGTGGATCAGTTGCAAATTAACCTGAACACTTTAATCAACTCTCAGAAAACCATTGAGCGCCAAATTGAAATTTCGTATGTGCTTTTTAAAATTGTACTGGGAACTGATCTGGATGCAAAATTGGCGTTAGCTGAAAACCTGAATACGGTATACGAACAAATCATTGGTAAAGCAGTAAACACCGAATTTGACGTAACAGGTAATATCGATTACAGAATGATGGATAACCAGGTGAGAATATCCGAGCTATCGTTAAAAAGAGAAAAATCAACCTATCTGCCAACGGTTTCGGCCTTTTACAATTACCAGGATAAAACCAATAAAGCATCGTTTGATTTTACGATTAATCACATTATTGGTGTAAATGTAAGCATGCCAATATTTACTAGTTTTCAGCGTAATGCAAAGGTTCAGCAGGCCAAAATCGATCTTGAAAAATCAAAAAATAACCAAACATTGCTGGAAAGAAACCTGAAAGCGCAAACACAGCAATTACGGTTCAATTTCCAAAATGCACTGGATAAGTATAGCGTAACCATGCAAAATGTAGATTTGTCGAAACGTGTTTTTGAAAATACAACCAAACGTTATAAAGAAGGCATGGTTTCGAGCATGGATTTAACACAATCGAACACAACATATTTACAGGCAGAGTCGGATAAAACATCGGCACTGTTTGAATTGATACAAACCAAAATAGAATTAGAAAAAATATTAAACGAATTATAAAATGAGAAAGTTAATCGTATTAGCCGTAATTGCAGCAATGGCTGCGTGCAGCCCAAAACCAGAAAATAAAACATTAGCTGAATTGTATGCTACAAGAGATTCGTTGCAACAAGAAGAAGCAAAAATCGATAAAAAATTAAATAACATACAAATCGAAATTGCTGAGATCGATTCAACTGTTAATCCTGATGATTTGAAAATCATTAAGCAAATTGCTATGCAAAAAAATAAAATTGTTGGGATTGAATCTAAAATCAGGAAACTGGAAAATAAGATGACAGCACGGGAAGAAAAAGAATTGATTCCTGTATCTGTGAAAGATATCAAGCCAGAAACATTTAATCACTATATCATAACATATGGCGAAGTAGAAGCAAAGAATTATGCCATGATAAGCCCTGAGATGAATGGACGAATAGAAAAATTCTACGTTCAGGAAGGTTCACGAGTTACAAAAGGACAATTGCTTGTTTCTTTAAATACCGATGCCATTGACAAACAAATACAAGGTGTAAAAAGCACTTTAGAATTAGCCACAAAAACATTTAATAAATTAGATACCCTATGGAAACAAAATATTGGTTCCGAGATAGATTATCTTTCGGCTAAAAACAATAAAGAATCATTGGAAGCACAACTGGAAGGATTACAAGCGCAAAAACGTATGGCCCAAATTCGTGCTCCGTTTGATGGTATTGTTGATAAGAAATTTTCAAAAGAGGGTGAAATTGCCAGTCCGGGAATGCCGGTGATTGAATTTGTGAACTTAAGCAAATTAACCATTACGGCTGATATTTCCGAAGCATATCTTGGTAAAATTAATACCGGTCAGCTTGTTGAATTAAGTTTTGATGCGTTACCAAATTACAGTGTTAAAGCTCCTATCTCAAGAGTTTCGAAGGTAATTACCTCTTCTAGCAGAACGTTCGAAATTGAAATGGAAATCAACAATCCGGATGAAAAAATTAAACCTAATTTAGTTTCAACCATTAAAATTAATGATTATTCATCTGATAAAGCATTTGTGGTTCCTTCGTTAGCTATTCGTAAAGATATTACCGGAAACTATGTATATGTTGTTAACAACAAAAATAACCAACAGATTGTCGGGAAAAAATATGTAACCACCGATTTATCATACGAAGAAAACACACTGGTTACAAAAGGTTTGGCAAAGGGAGATCGGGTAATAGTTAAAGGATACCATTTGGTAAGTGCTGGTGTACCGGTAAAAGTTGTAAAATAAATTGAAATTGTATTGACATGACAGTTAAAGAATTATCAGATAAAGTGGTGAGAGAGTTTAAATTAACTACTCTTGCGCTCAAAAATAAAAATACGGTATATCTTCTAACCCTGATTCTTCTCTTTTTTGGAATCTACTCGTACAGAAGTTTGCCTAAGGAATTATTTCCTGAAATTGTGTGGCCACAAATTATGGTCCAAACCATTTATCCGGGTAACTCACCGGAAGATATTGAGAACCTGGTTACCCGACCGCTGGAGAAAGAGCTGGAAAATGTTCGTGGATTAAAAGAGATCACTTCTATTTCGGCTCAGGATGCGTCAATGATATTTGTTGAATTCAATACCGATGTTGATATAGAAGATGCTTTAAGAAGAGTTAAAGATGGGGTAGATAATGCTAAAACAGAACTTCCTCCGGAAGGTCCAGATTTTCCGGGTCCGAATGCTTTTGATATTGACTTTTCGGAATTTGCTATTATAAATATTAACCTTTCGGGAGATTATAGTGTTGAGGAGTTAAAATATTATGCAGAGCAGCTTCAGGATGAGTTTGAAAGCATCTCCGAAGTTTCCAAAGCTTTGATTGAGGGTGTTAACGATCGCGAAATAAAGATAAACGTTGATCTAGTGAAACTTGAAGCAATGGAGCTATCCTTTTATGATATCACAAATGCTATTCGAAATGAAAATGTTTCGATGTCGGGAGGTGAAATTCTTTTAGGACACACCAGACGTAGTATTCGAACAGTTGGTGAGTTTAAGGATATGAAAGAACTGGAAAATATTATCATTAAAAGTGACCAAGGTAAAAATGTATACCTGAAAGATGTAGCTGAAGTTATTGATGGTTATACTGAACCAACGAGTTTTGCTCGTTTAAACAAAGAACCTGTGGTTTCTATACAGGTAGTTAAAAAAGGCGGTGAAAATCTACTTTCTACTACAAAGCAGATTTATGCAAAACTTGACGAATCAAAAAATAATAATACTTTGCCTGATAATCTTGATATATCAATTACCAACGATCAGAGTGAAATGGTTAAGATGCAGCTAAGTAACCTGGAAAACAGCATGATCATGGGGGTAATTTTGGTTATCACCGTGCTATTTTTCTTTTTAGGTACACGAGATGCATTGTTTGTTGGTTTAGCTATTCCAATGTCTATGTTTATTTCATTCGTTGTAATTGGTGCCATTGATTTTCGTATCAATATGATTGTTCTTTTTGCGCTTATTTTAGCACTGGGTATGCTGGTAGATAATGCTATTGTGGTAGTGGAAAATATTCACCGGTTTATGGATAATGGTTATTCCCCGTGGGTTGCAGCGAAGGAAGCTGTTGGTGAAATTGCGGTACCTATTATCGCTTCAACAGCAACTACATTAGCAGCGTTTTTTCCATTGGCACTTTGGCATGGCATTATGGGTGAATTTATGAAATACTTACCCATTACACTCATCATCGTTTTAACATCTTCACTGCTTGTAGCTCTTGTAATAATTCCTGTTGTCGCAGCTACATTTAGTAAACAACAAGACGAAAACAACAATGGGAAAAAAGTATACCGCAAAAAAAGAGCTGTACTCGTTGCTATAGGATTAATGGTTGCAGGTGGATTACTTCTTTTAACAGGTGTGCGTGTTATCGCCAATCTTTTGATTTTATTTGGATTTATTGGAATCTTGCACGTGTTATTTTTGCGTCGGATGGAATCGTGGTTTCAGGATATATTCCTGGTTAAACTGGAAAAAGTTTACAGTCGAGTAATTACATTTGCTCTTAAAGGAAAGCATTTATTATATATCTTCTTCGGAACCATTGCATTACTGATTATTACGGTAATGTTGTTTTTCTCAAGAATGCCAGATATTACCTTATTTCCCGATGCAGATCCTAACTATATTAATATTGTGGCAAAACTGCCAACAGGAACAGATATTACAGGAACAAATGCCTTTACCAATAAATTAGAAGATGATATCATTTCGTTTTTAGAACCCTACAAAAATGAAAACGGTGAATCAATTACCGAATCGGTATTAACAACAGTTGGTAAAGGTGATCCAATGGATTTTTCTGCCGGAGCCAAACCTAACGAAGCAATTATAACTATTAGTTTTATTGATTTTGATCTTAGAGGTGATATAAGTACTTCTGATATCATGAAAAAATTAACTGACAACATTATAGGTCGCTACCCAGGTGTTGAACTGGAAATATCAAAAGATGAAGGTGGGCCACCTACCGGAAAACCTATTAACCTGGAAATAATTGGTCAGGACTTTGATGAGTTAGTATATTTGACTGATACCATTAAAACGTATATCGAAATGCAAAATATTGATGGTATTGAAGGGCTAAAAATGAATATTAGCACACAAAAGCCGGAAATATTAATCCATATCGACCGCGATAAGGCTCAACGATACGGACTATCCACACAAATGATCGCCTATACTATCCGTCAATCTTTATTTGGCGATGAGGTTTCTGATTTTAAAGTGGGAGAAGATGAATACCCAATTATGGTTCGATTGAAAGATAAATACAGGTATAATTTACCTGCTATGATGAACCTGAAAATACCTGTTTTCGGTGACGGGCCACCGGCATATATTCCACTATCTGCAGTTGCAAATTTTGAATACTCTACCACTTTCAGCTCTATCCGACGTAAAGATTTAGACCGTGTAATTACTTTATATTCAAACGTAATTGAAGGGTATAATGCAAACACGATTAACATACAGTTGGCTGGTTTAATGGAAGATTTTGAAATGCCTGCTGGCTATCGTTATGAATTTACCGGCGAGCAACAAGAACAAAATGAATCTACTGAATTTCTTGGTAATGCTATGTTAATTGCACTTGCCCTTATCATGTTAATACTTGTTACGCAATTTAATTCCATCATTAGAACATTAATCATCCTGACCAGTGTTTTATTTAGTACTATCGGTGTTTTTGGCGGATTATGGACTTTTAAAATGGACTTCGTGATTATCATGACGGGGATTGGTATTATCTCACTGGCCGGAATTGTGGTAAACAATGCCATTGTACTGGTCGATTATATTGAGCTTTTAAAAGCACGAAAACGAAAAGAACTTGGATTACCTGATGGAGCATTTTTACCATTAAATGCTGCTACAGAGTGTATAATTGCAGCTGGAAAAACAAGATTACGTCCGGTGCTGTTAACAGCAATTACAACCATTTTAGGTCTTTTACCAATGGCCATTGGTTTAAATTTCGATTTTGAAGGTTTACTTAGTAACTATGATCCACATATTTATTTCGGTGGAGATATGTCTTCATATTGGGGACCTATGTCATGGACAGTAATATTTGGATTAACATTTTCTACCTTTCTAACGCTCATTGTGGTGCCTGTAATGTATCGTTTAACGGTAATTGCACAAAAATGGGTTACCGGTTTTAAAAATGATATTAAAACGAGTATTACAGAAATGAACAATAATAAATAAAAGCTATACTTTTATAAAAAACCTGAGAGTTCTAAAATTCTCAGGTTTTTTTATGCGCATAATCCATCTGCTATATCGTAAATTGATGCTTATTATTGACATTTAAGTGGCCAATGCGTATCTTTAGTTGAATTAACGGGAGGGTGTAACCAAAATTTTAACGTTCAATGAGCAAACTGCATTCATATGAAGATTTGCAGAACAGGATATCATACCTGGAAAATGAACTTGCCAAAGTAAAATCAAGTAACCTTTCTCCAAAATTTGATTTAGAACCACACTTGTTTTATGAAATTTGCGAAAACTCAAAAAATGCTATTGCGGTATTTGAAGCCAAAAATAATGGTAGTAAATTCATTATTAAATATTTGAATTTCAAAGCAGAAGAAGTTGAGTCTGTACAAAGAAATCAAATTATTGGTACAGATTTAACCGAATCATTTCCTTCTGTAAAACGCACCGGCTTTTTAAAAACCTTAAAAAGTGTCTATAAAAATAACAAGCCTGAAGATTTCCCGGCAATCAGGCTCTCTTCAGGCAAAATAATAGAATGGAAACAAAATTATATTTACAAACTAACCGATTTATTATTGGTAAGTATTTATGTTGATGAGACAGAACACAAAACCAGGGAAGTGGAGCTTTTCGAACATCGTGAAAAGCTCCAGATAGCAATGGAAGCGGCAAAATATTATGCATACGAAATTAATTTTAAAACAGATAAAATTACAACCGATAAAGAGCTTTATTTGCATCTAGGATATTCGCATAACGAATCGGTGGAGTTATTAAAAAAAGCAGGTAGTTTAATTCATCCCGAAGATTTTAAGCAGGCAAGAATGTTAATATCCAAACATTCAAGAAATCTAAAACCTTCCCTGATAACCGAATTCAGAATAAAAAACAAAGCAGGACAATGGATCTGGTTCAGCGCAAACGGTAAAATTATTGAGTACGACAAAAGATCTGAGCCACTGCGTTTTGTGGGTTTGCTAAAAAACATACAGAATGAAAAAGAGGTTTTTCTAAAATTGCGGGAAAGCGAGGAAATATTTCGACAATTATCTGAAAACATTGATGATGCCTTCTGGCTGCATACTTTGGATGAAAAAATTATTTATGCTAATCCGGCTTGTTACAAAATAGTAGGAACTAATATCAAAGAAATTTTTGAAGATTTTGATTTATATATTCAATGGGTCCACCCTGACGATCGAAAAGATATTCTTAAAAAACGAAAAAAAAATCAGGTTAAACAGGAAACAATTCATTTTTATGAACACCGTATTATTAATCAGGATAAAGAAGTTCGCTGGCTTTGGATAAGAACATTTCCCGTTTATAACTCCAATGGTAAACTTTACCGCAGAGCCGGTATAGCAAGTGATATTACAGCGCAAAAAAACTTAATGAACGACTTGTTGGTTGCTAAAGAAAAAGCCGAAGAAAGTGATAATTTAAAATCGGCGTTTCTGGCAAATATGTCGCACGAGATTAGAACTCCCATGAACGGTATAATTGGGTTTGCAGAGCTTTTAAAGGACGAAGACCTTACCGAAGAAGACAAATCGCATTACTTGCGGATTATCGACTCCAATAGTAAACAACTTCTTAATCTTATTAATGATATTATTGATGTGGCTAAAATTGAAGCCGGACAGTTAACACTTAAAAAAACCACGGCAGAAATCAACCCCATGCTTCATGAAGTTTTTCAGATGTTTAAAGAAGAACAAAAGCGACATAAAAAAGAACATCTAAAATTTAATCTAATACTACCCGAAACAAACAATAATATCATCTTCACAGATGTATTTCGTTTAAAGCAAATTTTACAAAATTTGTTAAGCAATGCATTTAAATTTACCGAAACAGGTACCATTAATTTTGGTTATATTCCTCTTTCCGAAAATGGAAAATCCTACTACCAGTTCTTTGTATCAGATTCCGGAATAGGTATTCCGGAAAATATGATTCATTTCATTTTTGAGCGTTTTGGACAGGTGCAACCTCAGCGTTATAAAAACAAACATGGTACAGGATTAGGATTAGCTATCTCTAAAGGATTAATTGAATTATTAGGAGGTAAAATATGGGTAGAGTCCGAAACATATGATCCGGTAAATAAAAAACCGGGACACTCTACTTTTTACTTTACAGTTCCAATTAATAAACTACAAAGTTTTAATAGTGCATCTAAAATGGAAAACACAGACAAAAAAGAGATGAAAGATCTAAAGAATGTTAGCATTTTGATTGTTGAAGATGACGCAGACAACCTGGAATTTTTGCGTAGATTAATTCTTAAATTTGGTGCTCAGGTTGTCATTGCTAAAAATGGCGAAGATGCCATTAAAGCAGTTGAAACCGATGATCAAATTAAACTTGTTTTAATGGATATCCGCTTACCCGACATCGATGGATTTGAGACAACCCAACGAATAAAAGAAATTAACCCACAGCTGCCGGTTATCGCTCAAACCGCTTATGCCATGTATAACGACCGTGAAATATGTCTTGAAAACGGTTGCGATGATTACATGGCCAAACCCTTGAATAAAGATATTTTATTTAAAAAAATAAATCATTACATTTACAATTAAAAGAAACATTATGCAGAAATCACTCATAATAGGCTTATTATCAGCACTAATACTGGTAATATTCGCACTTAAGAACAGTACATCGGTTGAACTTGATTTTATTATTGGAAAACCCGTACAAGGTTCATTATCACTAATATTACTAGTAACTATTATCATTGGTATTTTTGTCGGACTGCTACTATCATTTCCAACTGTAAAAAAATTAAAAGATATCATATCCGATAATAAAACAGAAATTGCAAAATTAAGCGGAGTACTTGAAGAGTATAAAAAAGAGTATGGTACAAAAAAAATTAAGGATGAAGAAAAGGAAGATGAACCCAAAGAAAAAAATTAATCTTTCGATTCTTTGAGTCGTCTTGTTTCTACATAATACCCTCTTTTTTTCCAGGAAATTAATCCTCCTTGCAGGTTAAATACATTAGTGAACTTTAAATCATTACATACAATCTGGGCAGCAACTTTGCTTCGGGTACCCTCTTCACAATATATGACAATAATTTGTTCTTTATCTACTTGATGTAATAAATCCTTTAATGCCCTGCTATCAGATGCTAAAAAAGCGTTTTCAATTCTCTCCTTTCGATATTCCCTGTTTAATCTAACATCAATAAGTAATACATCTTTTGTTTCAGTAATCAACCTCAAATCATTGCAGTTTATTTCACTATAACATTGATTTTCTGTTTTTTGTGCAGAAACATTACTGCTAAATATGATCAAAAATAGTATACCAATAATGTTATATTTCATAACTTTATACATAAGCACCTTGCTACAAAAGTATACTATTAATTCTATTTTAATGAGAGTATTCGTAATTTTACATGTATAATAAATCCTTATGCATTATGAAAATAGGAATCATTATTGGCAGAATTGGTGGCGTTGACGGTGTAGCTCTTGAAACCGAAAAGTGGATTGAAGTACTCCAAAAAATGGGTCACGAAATATTTATCATTTCAGGACAATTTGAAGGCCGTAAAATAGATTGTGCCCACGAAACACGTGTTCCGGAAATGTCATTTTTTTCGCCAGAAAGTTACTGGGAGCAAAAAAAGGCCTTTTTCCATCCGGATTATGATCAGGACGATTTACTGGAACATATTCGACTTTACTCAAAAGTTATTGAAGTAAAAATCATTAATTGGATTCAAAAATTTGATCTTGATTTGCTGCTCTCTGAAAATGCATCCTGCCTTCCTTCGCACATATCAATGGGGATAGCCATTAAAAACGCAGTTATCAAAACCGGAAAACCAATTATTACGCATGATCATGATTTTGCCTGGGAACGTGGTGATCGGTATGTTTCACCACATCCAAAAATTAATGAATTTGTCGAGAATGAATTTCCGCTGCGTTTACCCAATAGTTATCATGCAGTTATTAATTTGCATGCGCAGAATACGCTAAAGGAAAAGTTTAATCGTAATTCAATCGTTGTGCCCAACGTAATGGATTTTAGTAAACCATATGCAGAAATAACTGATTTTAATAAGGATTTAAAACAAGATCTGGGGTTAAGTAAAGAAGATATCCTGTTATTCCAGATTACCCGTATAGTGCGTCGAAAAGGAATTGAAACTGCCATTAAATTAATAGATAAACTACATGACAGTAAAGTAAAGCTTATTATTACCGGAAACTACGCCGACGATGCCGGAAGTGAGTATTATATGGAACTTGTAGATTTAATTCACGATTTAAAACTGAGTAAACAAGTGCAGTTTGCTTACCACAGTTTTACCAATAAAGGAGCATCGGGTAAAGCAAAAAATTATTCTCTTTCTGATGCCTATGCTCATGCCAAAGCATGTACCTATTTTAGCACGTACGAAGGGTTTGGTAATGCATTTGTAGAAGCAGTTTTAGCAAAACGTCCTATATTTGTAAACAACTACAAACCTGTATATTGGCCTGATATTGGCAGTAAAGGATTTAAAACAGTAATGCTTGAAGATAACAATATAACCGACTCTGCACTTAAAGATATGCAAGAGATTATTTATAACGATCAGCTCAATCGTGAAATTGCAGAATATAATTACGCTTTAGGTAAAAAGTTTTTCTCCTATGATACCTTAGAAGAAAAATTAACCGAATTAATTAAACTTGCAAAAAGCTAATTTATAGACATTTAAGAACCGCATTTGGCGATATTTCTTCTTTAACAATATAGTTGCGGGCTCCGGCCTCAAGCATAACTTTTATGTCGTCAAGTTCTGAATGGAATGAAACGGCAATAACTTTAATATGCCTGTATTGATCTACAATTTTCTTTGTAGCAGCAACACCATCCATAACGGGCATTTGTTTATCCATAAAAACGATATCAACAGATTCTTTGCTGATTACCTCTAAACATTGCTCTCCATTCTCAGCTTCATATAATTGTTCGTACTGATCGGCTAAATTTTCCTCAAACATAAATTTAAAAGCCTCTCGGAACTCTTTGTTATCATCAACAATTAATATATTCATACTATTATTTTTTTTGTATTTCCTTGGTTAATATAAACTGAAAACCCTTGTTTTTATCTGTTATGATTTCATACTTACCATCAATGGTTTTTACCCTGTTATCTATGTTGTTTAATCCTAAACCTTTTGTTTTACAACTTGTTAATATCTTTGGATTCATACCTATTCCATTATCGCGATAATCTAAGATCAATTTTTGATCAGTATACTCCATTTTAATAGTAACCTTACTTGCATTTGCATGTTTGATAGTATTATTTATCAACTCTTTTAAGATTCGATAAAATACTGTTTCAATCTTAATTCCAAATCGCTCATTATTTATGTTTGTGTTTAAATCAATCTTAATGATTTCTTTTTGAGTTTTGATAAATGACTTTATAGCAGAAATTAATCCATAATTAGTTAACAAATTAGGACTTAAATCGTTGGATACCTCACGAATATTTACAATAGTTTCCTTAATTAAATCCTGTAATTTTCCTTTTATAAATTCTTCTTTTCCCGATTTTTCGTTAATCATTTCGATATACATTTTTAAACTGGACAGTAATGGTCCAACCTCATCATGTATATCACTTGCCAGTCTTTGTCTCTCTTTTTCTTCGGTTTCGATCATAACATCGAATATACGCTGCTCTAACTGTTTACGTTCCGTTATATTTCTAATAATAGATAAGATAGCCCTTTCGCCTTCGTAATTTATTAATTTACTGTTACCTTCAAACAATATTTCTTTTCCATCCTTAGATATCATTTTAAATTCCCGGGGTGCTATTTTTTTTCCATTTAATAATTGCTGTATACGTTCTTCAATGCTTTTCCAATCTTTTTCGCCAATAATTACTTTTGGTGATTTATTAATCACTGAATCAACACTATATCCCAGCTGCTTCTCAATGGCCTGATTAATATTAATTATTTTTGCGTCGGAGTTAATAATCATAATAATATCCTTACTGCTATGATAGATATTACTAATTTTTTCCTCACTTCTTTTCAATAATTCTTCGGCATGTTTTCTTTCCGTAATATCCTCAACAATTCCTAGTCCTGAAATAATTTGATTTTGCTTATCACGAATTCCATTAAATAGTACCCTTACGTAATTTCTTTTATTTGCAGTAACCGATTGGTATAAATCTTCGTAGTACGCTTCTCCTTTTGATAATGAATCCTTTACACACTTAACCAATTTTTTATCTTTTAGCTGAGTTATCATATTTAAACCAACCAATGCCGTTTTATTTGACCCGATAATTTTTACAAAATTTTCATTGCAATCGGTTATTATTCCATTTACATCGTAATGAAAAATACCTAATGGTGAACTGTAAAAGATATTTCGATATTTTTCTTCACTTTCTATAAGTGCCCGTTCAATATGCTTTCTTTTTGTAACATCTCTGAACAAAGCCTGCATGCGTCCATCGTCAAGTATTTTAGTATTCATTTCGGTATGAATAATAGAACCATCCTTTCGTACGAGTTCTCGATCAGATATAACCGTTTCACCTTTCTTTACCAGATCGTAACGTAGAGGCTTTTTTGTTAAAATATCTTTGGTAAACAGTATTTTTATGTTTTTACCTATTAGTTCGTCTTTTGAATATCCTGTTAGATTACAAATACTTTCATTGGCCTCTACAATTTCTCCATCTTTTATTCCAACCAATATACCATCTGCAGCTTGTTCAAAAAGTGTACTAAATTGTTTTTCACTCGCTTTTAACGATTTTTCGTACTGTTTTTGTTTGGTAATGTCTCGCCATACCGTAAAGATCATCTGTCGGCCTTTATATGGTATTTTAGTGAGCGAAATATCCATTACTATTTCATGTCCTTTCGTATTGATATGGATCCACTCAAAACGTTTAAAGCCTTCTTTATAGGTTAAATCCATTAGTTCCTGGGCCTTTTCATACGATAATCGTCCGTCGGGTTGATGTTGTGGTGAAATTTGTGATGGATGAATCTTAAAAATATCTTCTTTTGATTTAAAGCCCAGCATATGAACAGCCGATTCATTGCACTCAACAAAATTATACCCATCTATAATAAGAATCGGATCATGTGATTTTTCAAAAAGTAGCCTGAATTTTTCTTCGCTTAATTTGAGTTCTCCGGTTCTCTCTTCTACAAGAAGCTCTAGTCGGTTTTTATAATTTCTTAATTCAATTTCTTTTTCTTTCTTTTCAGTTATATCATTAATAATTCTACCAACAAAACATGCATTTTCAGTTAATATGGGAAAAATTAGCAGATTAATATATTTTACCTTTGTTTTTGTAACGATCTCTGTTTCTAATGTTTCAGGTTTTTGATCTTTAATGTTTTTTAAATATTCTTTTTGTATTTTATATACCTTATTTATGAATTCTTTTTTTTGCTTTTCGTGTATGAAAAACTGCGGTTCAAAATCCCATATATGTTTACCAATAATATTCTCTTTTTCTACTTCATAAATGTGTAGCATAGCCTCATTGCACTCCACAATTAATCCTTCCTCGTTAATTAAGGCAATTCCCTCTGATGATTGTCCTATAAAACCCTTAAATATATTTTCACTGCTTTTTGGAAATTCTTTTTTTATCAAACTACCAAAATCGTTGTTTGTATTCATAATCTTTTATAGCTTCTATATTTTCTCGTTAAAATTCGTTTATCGAATATTAAGTTTTATACTATTAAAAAATTTTGCATAATATGATCAGAAATAAAAATTCCTTTTTCGCTTAAAAAATAATTTTGTCTATCCTGTTTCATTAAATTCTGATCTATATATTTTTTCGACTTTTTTATAAAATCGCTCAAATACTTTTCTCCAAATTTCTTTTTCAGTTTTTCGGTATTTAATCCCCACATTGTTCTTAATGAAGTAATGACAAAATCATTATATTTTTCATTTTTTGATAAATTTTCCGTTTCCTTTACCAATTTTCCTTGAAATATTCCATCCATATATGCACGAATATCAGAAATATTCCATTCTCGAGAAGTTAAATTATACGAATGTGCAGAAGGTCCTAATCCTAAATATTTTACATCCATCCAGTAATTTGTATTGTGAAACGAAATAGAACCGTCTTTAGCAAAATTTGAAATTTCATAGTGCACAAATCCATTTTTTGCTGTTAACTCCTTCAATTTTTTAAATTGATCTAAGCTTTCATTTTCGGACGGTAGATTTATTTTACCATTTTGGTAATATTTAAAAAAAAGCGTTTTGGGTTCAATGGTTAAATGATAAGCTGAAATATGCTGAATATTTAATGCTATTACTTTTTCTATATTTTGCTTCCAGCTTTGCATAGATAAATTTGGCAGACCATAAATTAAATCTACACTTATATTTTCAAATCCCTGATCCTGTGCTGTTTGAACAGATTTTAGAGCTTGTTCTGCCGTATGACTCCGTCGCATAAGCAACAAGTCATCTGGTATAAACGATTGTACTCCAATACTTAACCGATTAATTCCAAGAGATTTAAGTCCTTTTAAATAACTCTCCTTTAAATCGTCTGGATTTGCTTCAAGTGTAATTTCGTTTTGTTCTTCAATCGTAAAGTTTTTATTTAATGCATTTAATATTTTATCAATTTCTTGAAGATCTAGCATTGATGGGGTGCCTCCACCAAAGTAAATGGTTTGAACCGAATCGGGAAATAAATAATCCTTTCGTAATTCTATTTCTTTACAAATGGCCGTAACAAACTGCTCCTTATTCTTAACAGTTGCCACTGAATAAAAATCGCAGTATGCGCATTTACTTTTACAAAATGGTATATGTAAATAAATTCCTGCCAAATTATTCCTCATTTAAGTATCCCATAATAACATTCGAAACGGCTCTTGGTTCGGGTGGTAATGCATAAACATTTTCTTCGTACTTACTATTATAAGGCGAAATATTTAATGTTTTTCCGTTAATCACTAATGTACTGCTACCACCCGGATCGAAACCCATGGCTTTTTGTATATCAAACTTTTTTAAGATATTAGCCATATCGTAATGTGTCGCTCCTACTGATTCTCTAATCCGTCCGTTTATTGTTAACACCACTAAGTTATTATTTTTATCGATACCTGCTGCTATTTTGGGTCCGCGCATATCGGTATAATCTAAACGTGCTGCCTGGGTTTTTATTGAATTATTTGTTTTCCAACCTTCAATTTCCATATCCAATACTACTTCGCCATGGTTAATAAGCATGGGTCCGGCCTCTATTGCATAATCGTACTTTTCAATTCCTACAATCTCTAATTCTACTTCCTGCTCTTTTTCCCAACTTTTAGGAAATTGTTCTTTAGGAATAACCAGAGTTAATCCTACCGGGATTATGCTAATATATTGTTTATCTTGTATTTGTATAATTTCTTTAATTATATTTCCGGCCAATCGAACAACCACACAATTTTCAACTAAAATCTGTTCGCTTTTATGCATCAAATCATAGTATTTTGGTCCTGACAAACTATTTTCGTTATTATACTGATCCTCAGAAAGCTCGATTCTATCTGTTCCACGTGAAACAATAACCCCCTTTGAACAGTTTACTTGTAAGATATTAACCTGATTATCTTTAAAAACAATAGCAGGTTTATTAAAAAGTGGAGCACTGACCATTTTTTGGTTTGTTATTAATAAACCAAGTGGTGATCCAATATATGATTCGGGTAATCCTAGTTTTCCCACCAGCTCCGGATTTAAAATATATCCGCCATTCCATGCAATTTTTGGTGTATTACCAGATTTTTCGCTATACTCGTTAATAAAGTCTGTAACACGTTTTGTAACCTGGCTTGATTCTGCAATAAAATTCCAGTCATTCTGCTCCATATTTACTCTGGCTATTACACCATTCCAGGGCATTCTGTCGGAGTATATACCACTTACATAATCATATGTAACTGCCTTTTTAGTTTTTGGTTTAGCTAATAAATCGTCAATAACTTTTTTGACTGGTGACATCTTTGTTTCTGCATCCTTCTTTAAAAACTCGAATACTGTTTCTTCGCCATATTTATCCATGGCATTCTTAAATTCGTCGCTCTTTATATAATCGCTAAAATCTTTTGCAGTTTGCACTGGTGTTGGAAAGGCTAATGTTGTTCTTATTCCTGCTGGCACAAATTGTATAAATCCACTATCCATAGGAATACCCATAATTGCCTCAGTAAATTTATTTTCTACTTTGCCAATATGGAAACGATCAATATCAACAATATCAGTCATCACCGCTGCATCTTGTCGGTTGGTAATTATAAAACCCTGTTGCTCCTTAACTCTATTTAATATAGACAAACCTTCTCTCCCAATTTGATTAAAATGCACTCCAATACATAACTGATCTATTTCTATAACCTGAAGTATATTGTTTCTGAACAATATTTTTAGTTCATCATCAATTCCTTGTACGATGTACTCTTTAATGCTTTGACTATTATAATTTTCAATAGTGGTAGTTTTACTGGCCATAATATATATCGGAGCAATATAGGCAGCATTTTTCTCAATCATTTCGTCGGTTAGTTCCTTTTCTATTCCCAGTTCCAGACGCGATCGAACAGCTTGTAACGCAAAAAATTCCAATTCGTTCTTAATATAGCTTCCCGGAAAATACGCAATGGGTACATTCGATTGTAATTTTTTTACCAGTTTTTTTCTGTCGTCTATTGCCAGATATGTGCTTGAGGTTAATTGTGATAATGCTAAATCCATATCCGTAAAGAAATGTGCATTTTCTTTTATGGTGCTTTTTTCTTCCGGATATAAAACCATATGAAAAAGTTGATTAATTAATCCGCTCAACTCCTGAATTGTAAACTCCTGGTATGGATAATAATTTTTGTTTCTGTGTCGATAAGGTAACGAATGATCATGTCTTATTCTAACTTCTTCTTGCTTATATAAAAATATGTTTTCTACAGCGTGAAGAAAGCGTATAATTCTTTTTTCTGTAAACTCATCTTTTCGTCCTTCTAATAGTTTTCTGGCATACGTAAATGCCATACCTTTCATAAGTTGCTCTTCCACTCTAAAATAACTAGGATCAATTAACGATTTTAGCATTAGCATAAAATGTAATCGTCCGTAACCGGGCAAGTACTCTCGATTCTCAGTGTGTAAAATATTCTGCAAATTTTCATCGGTGTAATTACATAATTGTTTGTATTCTGTAATGGCTTTTTTAACTATATTTTGGGCTCTTCTGTTCGATTTCATTTGCCTGTACATTCTATAACAAATTTCATCAATATTATTTGTTAAAGCATTTAAGCTATAACGCATGTCAACTACGTTCTGGTTATGTAATATTTCCTGTGCGAACTTATGAGGAAAGAAAACCCTGTTAATGATTTTGGTAACATGTTTTTTGGTTATGGTTTTGCCATTAAATTCAATAACATTTAATCTGCTTTCATAAGGTAAATGTTCACCAATAACTTCGGAATAAACATTTTCGGGATAATACCTGCTACAAAAAATTGGTGTGCCGCAGGCTGTAGCTTCAATAATTGGTAATCCTCTACCCTCTGTTTTACTTGGCAACAATATTAATGAAGCAATATTGTACAACTCTGGTATTCCTGCAGGATTTTCAAAATGTTTTTTAAATTTTTCTTTATCCAGTTCACTAAATAAAAATGCCAGATACACTTTATTTTTTACCTCTTCGTCTAAATAATCTAAAAGTTCTTTAAATGTTTTTACCAGATTTTTAAAATATTTGTAATGTCCTGCGGCAATTGGACCTGTAATGAGTATTGTAAGTTTCAAGTGTTTTGTTTCTTTGAAACGTTTGTAGAAACCTTCATCATCAAATAATTTTTTAACTAAATCGAATCCAATTTCTATTCTTTTCCTGGAAATAATTCGGGTTGGTTGCAAAAAAACAATATTCTCTGTTAGAAATTTCTTTATGGCTGTTGTTTTTCTTGCTCCTATTAATATTGGTCTTGGATTAGTTTCAGAAACCAAATCTGACTCTATAACATCTTTGGCAGAATAACTAATTAATGTATCGGAATAACGACTTAAGACTTTTTCAAATTGATAAAAGGTATTAATCTTTTTCCTTTTGGAAGTATTTCTGTAAACTGTTGTATCAACTGCTGTACCTATTTCTAAAACATTGGCAGGATTGTGACCATTTCTTTTTATTAAATGTTCGGATTGTTGTTTGTTAATATTGACATTTAACCATATTCGAGATTCCCAGGGAAACAAAACTTCGATGATGGAAAAAAATTCTCCGATGTGGGCATTTTTGAAAAAGAAATCTCTGGGTCCGTCGGGCAAATTATTTTTTAGTTTATCTATTTCACTATTCCCTCCTTCCCAATAAAAATCATGATTATTATTAATAACCGGTATTTTTAAATATTCAGATAAAATAACTGTCGCTAAACTCAGGGATACATTTCCCGGATTTGAACAAACATTAATAAGATACAATAATTTTATATCTTCATTTATAATATAGTTTCCTAAGTTTTGAACCAACTTTAAGGTCTGATTCCAAAACTTACCTATTAATGAATTATATTCTTCACTTCCTCTTTCCAGTTTTGTAAAAAAAAAGTCCTCGTACAAATCCCACTCATCAAAGGCACGCATTAAGGGCTCTTCGTATTTTTTTACGTAACCTGGAACAATTTGATCTGCTTCAGGAAAAAATCTACCCGAAATATAATGAATATTTGAGCCCTTAAACTTTTTTGAAAAAATCTTGGTATACTTTTCAACCTCAATACTAACTCCATCAACCGAATATTGATACGTTATAAAGGCAATGTTGCTTTTGCACATCAATGATTTAAAATCGTCGTAGTTACCAATAAATTTTTTTTGCGGTACTTTTCTGTTTTCCTTTATTCTATCTAGAAATAATCCTAAATCGAACCAAGTTTTAATATTCTCATTTTCTAATTTATCAAGTAATTTTATGATCTTTGTATCTGTAGATTTCATAATTATTTTTTTTAACGTTTTATAAGTTATGAAAAATTTACAAAAGATAATATGATAATGTCATAATAACTTTCTGTTTACTTAAAGATACTCTTTTCATGAAAATTTTATTTTACTGGAAACCAATTATAATAGCTCTATTAATTTTATATGCCAGCATTACACCTACCGATAATATATCAAATGTTAATTTGTTTAATATTAAACATTTAGATAAGTTAATTCATTTTTTAATGTATTTCATATTTTCTTTAACGCTTTATGCTTCAATCGAAAAGCATAAATTTTTAAAGAAAATAGTAAAAATTATTACAATTCTTGTAATTACAATTTTTTATGGATTATTAATGGAGAGTTTTCAGTACATATTTACAACGTATCGTTCACCAGAATTTTTTGATGCGTTAGCAAATACATTAGGTTCAGTTGTAGGAATTTTATTATTTCCAGCGCTTCAAAAAAGTAGATTATATAAATATTTATAAACCTATTTTTCCTTCGGAAGCTTCTATCTCTTTTGCTAAATTATAAATTGTTTCATTATTAAACAGATCATAAATTTGCTTATTAATAGGAACATATTTATAATGTATTGGGCATTGTAAATCAGGTTTAGCATTTGCCGAACAACTGCGTAAACCTATTACACAATTATTAAAAAGATCCAAACCGTCTATTATTTCAATAATATTTAACAATGTAATTTCTTGTGGTGACTTAGCCAGGGCAAATCCTCCATTCGGACCCTTGGTAGATATAAGTAATTTATTTTTAGCCAGAATTTGTAATATTTTGCCTAAAAACGGGGATGGGATATCAAGTTCCTTTGAAACTTCTTTCAATCCAATTTTTTTTTCATCCTTACTATTCAGTGCTAAATAAATTACTCCCCGAATTGCATATTTACATGTATTTGATAACATATTTTATTGGTTTAATGAACAGGTATCTTTTCAATTCTTCTTTGGTGTCTTCCTCCTTCAAATCTGGTATTTATAAATATATCCACTATTTGTTTAGCTAAATTATAGTCTATGAAACGGGCTGGTAAAGAACAAATATTAGCGTTATTGTGTAAACGCGCTAATTCTGATATCTCTTTATTCCAGCATAATGCTGCCCTTACACCCTGATGTTTGTTTGCTGTCATGTTAATACCATTTCCACTGCCACATAAAGTAATTCCAAAAGTATGTTCTTTATTTTCTATCGAATTTGCAAGCGGATGAGCAAAATCAGGATAATCGGTACTTTCACTTGAATAGGTACCATAATCTTTAATATTGTAACCCTCTTTCTCTAAATCTTTTTTTAACTTTTCTTTAAATTCAAATCCAGCATGATCGCTTGCAATGCCTAATGTTATGTTTTTCATATCAGATAAAAAATATATTTATTTGTTTGATCAAATTTAACGATTTTATCTTATAAATCTTTAGTAATTTATTATATACTGATATTTAATAGTTAACAATATGTTGATTAATATAATATTTAACTTAAAAGTAATAACTTAATTAATTAACAGAGTTTTATACTATTTCGTTAATAAGTAGTTTTTTTGTTAATTATTTGATAATGTTCTGTTAGTTTATTGTTAATTAAAGTCAATAAAAACTAAAAAAAAGTTCTTGGTTTATTACATAAGGTGTACTATATATATTTTTTTCAATTATATCAAAAATATTTTTTTAGTTTTAGCCCTCAAATATTGAACATTATGTTAACATTAAAAGTGTATAAGGTGCGTCAGTATTTATTAATAGTCACCAGTATTAACATCATGTTAATAAAATTTGGATACTGTTAATTATCAGATAAAAGAGTATGTTTAGCATTGTTAAAATAGCTTTGAAATCTTTTTGAAAACGTAAAATACAAGTAAACAACAAACAATTTTGTAACAATATTAACAGGATATCATTATTATTATAATGGATTAATAATTAAATAATATATATAATATATGTATATAAGTGTTGACAACAAGGAACTGGAAAAAGGATTTATTGATAAAAGTATCGATAGTAAAGTTAATGTCGTTGAAGAAATAAACCGGTTAAAAAGAGAGAAGAACGCAATAATCCTTGCACACTATTACCAAACAGCCGATATTCAGGATTTAGCGGATTTTGTTGGAGATAGTTTAGCTTTATCGCAAAAAGCCGCAGAAACAAATGCCGATATTATTTTATTTGCTGGAGTGCATTTTATGGCAGAAACGGCAAAAATATTAGCACCAAACAGCAAAGTTTTAATTCCTGATTTAAATGCTGGTTGTTCTTTAGCCGATTCTTGTCCGCCTGATGATTTTAAAAAGTTTGTCGATGATCATCCTGATCATCTGGTAATTTCATATGTAAATACGACAGCAGAAATTAAAACGATGACTGATATTTGCTGTACATCAACCAATGCATTAAAAATTGTTGAATCGTTACCAAAGGATCAGAAAATAATTTTCGCTCCCGATAGAAATCTCGGAAATTACATTAAGAGAATAACTGGAAGAGATGATATGGTAATATGGAATGGAGCTTGTCATGTTCATGAAGAATTTTCTGTAGAAGCCATTCTGGAATTAAAAAAGGAATATCCAAATGCAAAAGTCATCTCACATCCGGAATGTGAAAAACCTGTTCAATTAATATCCGATTTTGTAGGATCTACAGCTGCTTTACTTAAGTTTACTGAAAACGATAATTCAAAAGAGTATATTGTGGCAACTGAATCGGGTATACTGCATCAAATGAAAAAGCAAAATCCTGAAAAAACGTATATTGTTGCTCCATCAAAAGATTCAACATGTGGATGTAACGATTGTAATTTCATGAAATTAATTACTGTAAATAAAATTTACAATACACTAAAATATGAAAAACCAGAGGTTACACTGGATAATGAAATTATTAAAAAGGCAGGAAAATCAATAGAGAGAATGTTAGAGATATCTAAAAAATTGAATTTGTAAAATTATTAATATATACTTACAGGCAGGGAAAATCTCCCTGCTTTTTTTGTATATTTAAAACAATTAAACAATAAGATTTTGAAACAACTAATCTTTCTCTTTCATATTTTATGTCTTGTTAATATCAGTGTAGCGCAAACCGATACTCTAGGCACTGGAGAGTATAAAATTTTTTATTACCCCAATGGAAAAATTGCCAGCGAAGGAATTTTAAAAAATGAAAAACCCGAAGGATTGTGGAAATCGTATTATGTAACAGGTATTAAAAAGTCTGAAGGAGTTTGGAAAAATAATAAACTGGATAGTGTTTGGATATTTTTAAATCAAATGGGAGATACAACGGAAAAAATTAATTATCTCTTAGGAAAAAAGAATGGGTACTATTTTAAATACTATACCGGATTTGATCATGAAAATACCGTTAGATCAAAAGAGTTATATATAAATGATGAAAGAAATGGTAAAGCGGTAAAATATTATGAAAACGGTGCAATTTTAAATGAAATACCATATAGACATGATGCAAAACATGGAATTGCTCTTGAATATAATAAAGAAGGAAAAATAATTACTGTAACTAGATATAGAAAAAATGAGATTGTAGTTCGAGAAGAAATTAATCGTTTGGATAAGGAAGGAAGAAAAACGGGGAAATGGCAGGAGTTTTACGATAATGGAAATATTAAGGAAGAAAGAAATTATTCAGAAGGAAAACTGGATGGATATGTAAAAAGATATAATGAAGACGGAAAATTGGTTACAGCAATTAAATACAATTATGGAATTGTTGATTTAGATGAAAATGATTTTGAAACAGGTATTGAGATTAAAGAGAAGTACGATGATAACGATAATCTGATTTTTCAGGGTAGTTATCGAAAAGAAATACCCATTGGCGTGCATAGATACTTTAATAAAGATGGTAAAGTAACAGAAAGTAAAACGTATAATGTAAACGGAAAGTTAATTGCAGAGGGTATTGTTTTACTTAATGGATTAGAGGATGGTAACTGGACATATTATTATCAAAATGGAAATAAGAGGGCAACAGGGAGTTATAACTACGGAAAAAAAACCAGACAATGGACGTACTATTACCCAAATGGAAAAGTACAACAAAAAGGATCGTATACTAACGGTAAACTATCCGGTATTTGGCGATGGTATTACGATACAGGTGAATTGCTTAAAGAAGAGTACTATATTTATGGAAATTTGGATGGCGAATGTGTCGAATATTCAGTACTCGGTGAAATCATAACTAAAGGAAGTTATATTGAAGGTTATAAGGAAGGTGAATGGATTTATATTATTGGCGATCAAAAACATATAGGTAAGTATGTTATGGGAGAGAAAAACGGAACATGGAAAAGTTTTTACATTGAAGAAAATAAAAAAAGTTTTACAGGAGATTATATTCAAGGAAATCTGGATGGAAAACATCTTTATTTTTATCCGAATGGTGAATTAAAAGAAGAGAGATATTATGAAGAGGGACAAAAAGTAAGATCGTGGTCGAAATACAATGAGAACGGAGAATTAATTTTAGTTGTAAAATATAAAGATGGTATTCTGTATAAAATAAACGGAGAAAAAGTACAACTTGATCAAATGCAATAATAGTTTTATAAATTTGCGGTTAAAACAGATTAAATGGACGATTTTGATATTAGAGATTTAACGTCGGACGAATCCGCTAACTTTTCAGATAAAGAGCAGGAATTTGAGAAAAAGTTACGGCCATTAGACTTTCATGATTTTAAAGGTCAGTTTAAGGTAGTAGAGAATCTTAAGATTTTTGTTCAAGCCGCAAAAATGAGAAATGAATCCTTAGATCATGTTTTACTGCATGGACCACCAGGATTGGGAAAAACTACGCTTGCTAATATTATTGCCAATGAGTTAGAGGTAAACTTAAAACTAACCTCAGGTCCGGTTTTAGATAAACCTGGAGATTTAGCAGGGTTATTAACCAATTTAGAAGAGGGTGATGTTCTTTTTATTGATGAAATACATCGATTAAGTCCGGTTGTTGAAGAGTATTTATATTCAGCAATGGAAGATTATAAAATTGATATTATGATCGATAAAGGACCAAGTGCAAGATCTGTACAAATTGAATTAAATCCCTTTACCCTGATTGGCGCAACAACCAGATCAGGTTTATTAACCAGCCCCTTAAGAGCTCGGTTTGGAATTAGTTCACATTTAGAATATTACGATTTTAAAATACTAACTTCAATTATAAAAAGATCATCAAAAATTTTAAATGTTGCTATTGAAGATAACGCAGCAGTGGAAATTGCGTCCAGATCTAGAGGTACACCACGTATTGCAAATGCGCTCTTACGACGAGTGCGCGATTTTGCACAGGTTAAAGGTAATGGAAGTATAGATCTGGAAATTGCAAAATATTCACTGCAGGCACTAAATATTGATAAACACGGATTAGACGAAATGGATAATAAAATTTTGTTAACCATTATTGATAAGTTTAAAGGTGGCCCGGTAGGTATTACAACTATAGCAACTGCCATAGGAGAGGATGGAGGAACAATCGAAGAAGTGTATGAACCATTTTTAATTAAAGAAGGATATATAAAAAGAACACCACGAGGTAGAGAAGCAACAGAGATTGCATATAAACATTTGAATCGGATAAAAGATTTAGGAGATCAGTCTAGACTATTTTAATTGAATGCGTTGGAAATTTTTTCCAAACGTTTAATATCAAGAATTTTTATTTTTCGTCCGTTTAAATCAATTAACTTATCGTGTTTAAACTCAGAAAGAAGACGTATAACTGATTCTGTTGCGGTACCAACAATATTGGCAAGTTCTTCACGTGTTAAAGATATTTGTAATACATTATCCTGATCAAGATCAAACGTATCTTTTAAATTTAATAGTACTTCGGCCAAACGCTCACGGACTGTTTTTTGTGCTATGTCTGTTATATAGGAATTGGCTTCACCCAACTCTCGACAAGTTTGTTGCATAATAGCCATGGAAAAGTTACCATTGGTTTTAACAAGTTGGATTAATGTATCGCCAGGAATAAAGCAAAGGGTGGCATCTTCAATAACTTTAGCCGAAGAACAAGCTAGTTCACTACTTAGAATAGATCGGTAACCAATAATTCCTCCCTTTTTAGCAAAAGCAATAATTTGTTCCCGACCATCAATACCGGTTTTAAATATTTTAATGATACCGGAGTTTATGCAATAAAAACCATTGGTGCGGCTACCTTCATGATAAATTACATTACCTCGTTTATACGAGTTACATACTTTTTCTTTTTCAACTAATGCATGCTCCTCTGGTGTAAGATGCTTAAAAATAGAATCTTCACTAAGTAAACAATTGTCGCAAGAAGGTATTTGATCCCTGTGCTTTATCATGATTTCGACTCAAATAACGTTAAATACCTAAAAATCAGATAAAAAATAATATATATAAATATTTAGAACACAAAATTAGTTTTTTTGTTGTATAAACACGAATTTAGATTACAGATTTTAAAATTATATTTGCACAAAACTAAATATAAAAATATATAGAACTATGAAAACATCACTTAATTTGAATTGGATAGACGGAATGGCTTTTGAAAGTGAAGTAAATGGTCATAAAATTGTCATAGACGCTGTAGAAAGTGTAGGAGGTAAAGATAGAGGACCAAGACCAAAACCTTTAATGCTTTTAGCCTTAGCAGGTTGCACGAGTATGGATGTGGTTTCTATACTTAAAAAAATGCGTGTTGAACTGGAAGATTATGGTTGCGAGGTAGTTGCAAATAATACCGAAGAACATCCAAAGCATTACGACGAAATGAAAATAATATACAAGTTCTGGGGCAAGGATTTACCAAAGGAAAAATTAGAAAAGGCTGTAAATTTATCTGAAGAACGATATTGCGGTGTAAGCTATATCTATAAAAAATATGTTAAAATGAGTTACGAAATTCAAATCAATCCTGAAAAGTAAAAAAAGAAAGGCTCACAATTGTGAGCCTTTTATATGTATAAAAATATTTAAAATTAAAGAGCAGATTTGAATTGGTCTAAAAACCGCACATCGTTCTCGAAATAAAGGCGAAGATCATTAACTCCATACTTAAGCATAGTAATTCGCTCTATTCCCATACCAAATGCAAAACCGGTATATTTTTTACTATCAATACCACAGGAATCTAAAACATTAGGATCGACCATACCACAACCTAATATTTCGAGCCATCCGGTGTATTTGCAAACATTACAACCTTTACCACCACAAATATTACATGCTACATCCATTTCGGCTGATGGTTCGGTAAAAGGAAAGAATGACGGACGCAAACGAATTTCTGTTTGTTCTCCAAACATCTCTTTGGCAAAATATAGCAAGGTTTGTTTTAGATCTGCAAATGAAACATTTTCATCAATATATAAACCTTCAACCTGATGAAAAATACAATGTGCACGTGCACTTATTGCTTCGTTTCTAAAAACTCTGCCGGGCGAAATTGTACGAATCGGAGGTTGGGAATTTTCCATAACGCGAACTTGTACCGATGAGGTGTGAGTTCGTAATAAAATATCAGGATTTTTTTCAATAAAAAACGTGTCCTGCATATCTCTCGCTGGATGTTCTTCAGGAAAATTTAAAGCTGAGAATACGTGCCAGTCGTCTTCAATTTCTGGTCCTTCGGAAATGGTAAATCCTAAACGTTTAAAAATATCGATAATTTCATTTCTTACTACTGAAATAGGATGACGTGTGCCTAATTGTATTGGATCACCTGGTAAGCTGGTATCAATCTTAGAAGATGAATCAACAGCATTTTCAAGGTTTTCTTTCAATTTGTTCACCTTCTCTTGAATAGTAATTTTAAGCTCATTTAATTTTTGTCCAACTTCTTTTTTGTTTTCACGTGGAACGTTTTTAAACTCTGCGAAAAGATCATTTACTAATCCCTTCTTTCCCATGTATTTAATACGAAATGCTTCTATTTCGTCTAATGTAGTTGCTACAAACTCTTTGGTTTCTTCTAAATACTTATTAATCTTTTCAATCATATGGATATCGTTATAACTTTTTAATTTTCATTTTAACATCTTTTACTGGTCGATCGTTTTCGTCAGTTTCAACTGCAGCAATTTTATCAATTACCTCCAAACCTTCTATTACTTCGCCAAATACTGTATACGCATTGTCTAAATGTGGAGTTCCTCCAATGGTTTGATATACTTTTCGTTTAAAACCAGGAATTTTATAATAACCTTGTTTTTTAAATTCCTCTTCGGCTTTTTTTCTGGCATCAGGAACAATAACCTGATAATCAACTATTCCTCCGGTATTAAAAGCTTCTTCTTTTGCTTCTTCAATATGTTTTGTGATTAAATTATTTAAACGAGTAGCATTAATACGGTCTTCAACTTTTTCTATATCTTCATCGGTAAATACTTTCCCCTGAACAATATAAAATTGAGAGCCTGATGATCGCATTTCAGGATTAACATTATCTCCTTCGCGTGCTGCTGCAATTACACCTTTTTTATGAAAAATAGTATCAACAAATTCGGCAGGAATCGTATAACCAGGTCCGCCATTTCCTAACATTTCACCTGGCGCAGCATTACGAGAATCAGGATCACCGCCCTGAATCATAAAACTATCTATTACCCGATGAAAAAGTAGTCCATCAAAATAACCTTGGTTTATTAACTTTTCAAAGTTTGCTTTGTGCAAAGGTGTAGCATCGTAAAGCTTAAAAATCATATCACCATATATGGTTTCAATTTTATAAAGCTGGTCTTCTTTTTTCTCTTTCTTTTCCGTTGTACAAGAAAGTAAAAATACAGTTAATGCTAATGATACGAATAGAATCTTTTTCATAAGGTTGATTTTAAATAAACAACAAAAATAGAAACAAATACGAATTTATTAAAATACAGGGCTAATTAAATTACATATACTACAATATTTCGTTCAATTGTTAATAGATATAAATACAATAATTATGATAAAATGAATAAGAAGTTTTATTTTGTAAGATTAAATTTTAAATAAACAGAATTGAATCAAATAAAAAAACTCGCGGGGCAAACTGTTATTTACGGATTAAGTAACATGTTGGGTCGGTTTCTGAATTATTTGCTGGTACCATTGCATACACTTGTACTTGGTAAATTTTATTATGGTAAATTAACATTTATCTATAGTAGCATAGCCATACTTCTCGTAATATTAACGTATGGATTAGAGACGGGGTTTTTTCGTTTTGCCAGTAAAAAAGATGAAGATTACAATAAAGTTTTAGGTACAAGTTTGTATTCAATTTTAACAACTACATCGCTTTTTATCCTAATTTCTGTTTTACTTAAAAATGTTTGGCAAGGCTATTTTGAAGTCAACCAGGTAAAAATTGTATTCTATTTTATTTTTATACTGGCATTCGATGTTCTCAATGCGATACCTTTTGCAAAGTTGCGTATTGATGAACGCCCTGTAAAGTTTATGTTCATAAAGCTATTAGGTATATTTATAAATATTCTGTTAAATCTATTCTATCTGGTACTTTGCAGAAAACTTTCTGAAGCTGGCGATACAGGTTTTTTAGCTAATATCTATAATGAAGAATTAGTTCTCGATTATGTTTTAATAGCAAATCTGATAAGTAGTGCCGTAATGTTCATCGCGTTATTACCGGAAATTATTAAGGTTAATCCTTCTTTCGATATAAAATTACTAAAAAGGTTGTTAAACTATTCATTTCCAATTTTAATGATCGGCCTTGCAGGAATGTTAAATGATAACATCGATAAAATTTTAATTCCGGAATTAATTAACGATCCAAATCCGGTCGAACAGTTGGGTATTTACGGAGCCAATTTTAAGCTTTCTATTTTAATGGTATTATTTATTCAAATGTTCAGGTATGCTGCGGAACCATTCTTTTTTAAGAATGCAGAAAATAAAAATGCAAAAAAATTGTACGCCGATGTTATGAACTATTTTATCATATTTGGTTTGCTCATTTTTTTAGGTGTAATGTTTTATATTGATATTCTTAAATATTTTATTGCTGAAGAATTTAGAGAAGGCTTATTCATAGTTCCGATTTTGCTTATTGCTAAATTAATTTACGGAGTAGTATTTAGTTTATCTATATGGTATAAAATTACAGACAAAACAAAATATGGTATTATTGTTGCTGTGACCGGAGCCGTAATTACAATTGTTTTAAATATTGTTTTATTACCAAGAATCGGTTATTTGGGATCAGCATATGCTAGCCTGGCAAGTTATTCAGTAATGTTAGTTGTTTCTTATTTATTAAGCAGAAAACACTATCTAATAAACTATAATTTTAAAAAAATACTGTTTTATGTAATGATGGCGTTTGTACTATTTGTAGTGAGTAAAGTAATTAAAATTGATAAACAGATTATTCAATATATTATGAACACACTGATGATAATAGGATTTATGGGAATTGCCTATTTGATCGAAAAAAAATCTTTTATACATGAAAGTTAATATTGTAAACAAATCAAACAATGATTTACCTGGTTATAGTACGGATCATTCTGCCGGAATGGATTTAAGAGCCTACTTAAAAGAACCCGTTATATTAAAACCATTGGAAAGAGCTTTAATTCCGACAGGCTTATATATCGAATTACCCGTTGGTTACGAAGCGCAGGTGAGACCACGCAGTGGACTCGCATTAAAAAAAGGAATATCGGTTCTAAACACTCCGGGAACAATCGATGCTGATTACAGAGGTGAGATTGGAGTGATCTTAATAAATTTATCTAACCAGGAGGTGAAAATTGAAAGTGGTGAAAGAATATGCCAAATGGTGATTGCAAAACACGAACAGGCGGAATTGATAAACGTTGAAGTACTAAATGAAACTAAAAGAGGAGCAGGGGGTTTTGGAAGTACTGGAGTAAAATAGAAATCTTAAATAGTGTTAAAATTCAAATTATCTAAACTTAAGGTATTTAATTTGCGTTAGGTTGTAGTTAAAATGAATTAAATATAGAAGTATGAGAGTAAAACAAGTTATACTTATAATCTTAGTATTGTTGGTATCTGTGTCGTGCAGTAGTTATAAGTCAGTTAATAGGGCAAAAGGCAAAGAAATAAAGCAGATCAAAAGTAACAAAGATCAACAGTACTATTATGTATTTATAGAGGCAAATCGAAAAAAAATACTGGGAGATTTAAGCGGAGCACTGGAATTATACTACGAATGTTTAAAAATCAAACCTGATGCAGCTGCAGCAATGTACGAAATATCGAATATTAATACTATCTTAAAAAATTACGATACTGCTGTAAAGTATGCCAAGATGGCTACAGATAATGATCAGGAAAATAAGTGGTACCAATTAAATCTTGCCGAATTATTAATTGCTACCAAAAAATATGAAGAAGCTATAAAGGTTTATGAAAAGGCTTATGCGTTAGATCAAAAAGATTTGGAAATACCCTATAAACTTGCCGCGCTGTATACTCATGTTAAAAATTATGAGCGAGCTATTCAACTATACAACGAAATAGAAAGTTCATTAGGCATACATGAAAGTCTCTCATTGGCAAAACAACAGCTATATTATAACTTAGGACAAAAAACTAAGGCATACGAGGAGATAGAAAATCTTATTGAACACTATCCCGGAGAACCTAGATACTATGGAATATTGGCAGAAATGTATACGAATGATAATTTATTTATTAAAGCACAAGAAAATTACGATAAGTTATTTACTATCGATAGTACAAATCAACTTGGATTGTTATCTATAATTGACTTCTATAGAAAAAAAATGGATTATGATAATGCCTTTAAAACCGTCCGAAAGGTTATTGACCATAAACAAATTGATTATAATCAGAAAGTAATTGTTCTGGTATCTATTCTTAATACAAGAAGTGAGTTTAATATATATAATCAGCAGATAAAGGAATTATTGACGTACTTAAAAGAAAAATATCCGGACAAAAAAGATTCATACACATTGTACGCCGACTATTTAATCAAGATGAACGAGCTTGAAAAAGCTAAAACTGAAATAGAATTTATTCTTAATAATTTTGAAGGTAATATCGCGTTATGGGAACAATTACTATATATCTATAGTTACAATAACAATTTTGACACACTATATACACAATCAAAAGCGGCTATCGATAGCTTTCCCGACCACGACATTTTTTACCTTTTTAATGGCATTTCAGCAAACCAAACAGGAAAAACAAAGGAAGCTATCAAATCGTTGGTAAAGGGCTTAAATCTTACTAAAACAGACGAAATTAAGATCGACTTTTATGCGAACCTTGGCGAAGCATATCATGATAATGGAGAATATGAAAAATCTGATTATTACTTTGATTTAGTATTAAAGGCGCAACCTGATAATTTGTATATTAGAAATAATTATGCATACTATTTGTCTTTGCGCGGAGAAAAACTTGAATATGCTGAGTCACTAAGTAAAGTAACCGTACAGAAAGAACCTAATAATAGCACCTATTTAGACACATATGCCTGGATATTGTTTAAACTGGAACGATATCAGGATGCATTGTTTTATATAAAAAGAGCTTTTGAGAGAGGTGGTGCAGAAAGTAATGTAATTGTAGAACATTATGGTGACATTATGTATAAAGTGGGAAATGTTGATGCAGCAGTGGAACTGTGGAAATTATCAAAAGAATTGGGAAACGCAAGTAAACAGTTAATAGAAAAAATTGAAAAAAAATCCCTTAATTAGTATAAAATATTACATTAAAAAATGAGGAATTCGTCAACTAAGATCCTTTTACTGTCTGTTATCATGCTATTTAGTTTTGTAATAGCGACAGCACAAACCAAAGATGAACTGCAAAAGAAAAAGCAAAAAACGGAAGAGGATCTTAGATTAACCAATCAACTTTTACAACAAACTGAAAAAACGAAATCAGCAGGATTAAATAAGTTGCTTATCATTAAGAAAAGAATAAGTTTACGTGAGAAGCTTATCAATGAAATTTCGCAGCAAATTAATATGCTTGACAATGAAATTGAGCAAAATACAGAACGAATTATAAAGCTTGAAAATGAGCTAAAGCAACTAAAACAAGAGTATGCTAAAATGATTTATTTTGCCTATAAAAACAGAAATAACTACGATAGGTTAATGTTTATTTTAGCCTCGGAAGATTTTAATCAGGCCTATCGAAGAATGAAATATTTTCAACAATACACGAAGTATAGAAAAAAACAGGCAGAGAAGATTCTTATCACTCAGAAAAATTTGGAATATGAAACGGAACAATTAAAAGAGCAGAGAAATGAAAAAATCATGTTGTTATCAAGTAAGGAGAGGGAGAAAGCACATTTAAGTTCCGAAAAGGTTAAGGAAAACCAGGAAGTTGCGCGTTTAAAACGAAAAGAACAGGAATTAAGAAATAAAATACGCGAAAATCAGCGGGTAATGAAGCAATTGGAAAATGCAATTGCTGAATTAATAGCAAGAGAGGCAAAAGAAAATAAAACATATAAAACATTATCAGCAGAAGAGGAACTTATTTCTCAGCAATTCAAAAGTAACAGAGGCAGACTCATTTGGCCGATCGATAACGGAGTAATCATACGAGAGTTTGGTGAGCATCCACATCCGGTAATAAAAGGTGTAAAAATTAAAAACGACGGCATTGATATTGGCACAAATAAAGATGCTAAAGTAAAAGCTGTATTCGAAGGTGAGGTAAAAAATGTAATAGCGGTTCCCGGTGCAAATATGGCCGTAATTATACGGCACGGGCATTACCTTACGCTCTATTCAAACATTGTAAACGTTAGAGTAAAACCAGGAGATAAAGTTACTAAAGGTTATTATATTGGTGACGTATATTACACAGATAATGACGAAGGTTCGGTATTACATTTACGGGTATATGAAGAAACCAAGGTGTTAAACCCAAAAAACTGGCTCTCGGGAATGTAAATATCATTAAAAACGCTATCTTTGAGAAAAATATATAGCAAAACGTAACAAATTGAAAATATATAAGTATACAACGGTAATTGTATAACTTAAAGACAATTGACGTGCTAACATCAGTAATAAAAATGGAAAAAAGCATTTTAATAGAGTCAAAAATCGAAAACATTAATAAGATCGAAAAGATTATTGATGAGGTTTCGGAAGAGGCTAAAATAAATTCTGAAGTTTATGGTAAAATGTTAATAGCAACCGTTGAAGCGGTTAACAATTCCATTGTACACGGTAATAAAGAAGATGATTCTAAAACAGTAAAAGTAGAATTTGTAATTGTCGACGATACCATTAGTATTTTTATCGAAGATGAGGGTCCAGGGTTTAACTTTTACAATGTTCCAGATCCAACAACTCCTGAAAATATAGAAAACATACACGGAAGGGGAGTTTACTTAATGAAACATCTCGCTGATGATGTTATTTTCCACGGGAAAGGAAATCGGGTTGAAATAAAATTCAACTTAAAATAAAATGCCAGTAAAGTTTTTTAACGAAGACTATTCTTACCAACTAAAAAGCAAAAAGATATTAAAATTATGGATAGATAAAGCTATCCACGAAGAGGGTTACCAACAAGGTGACATCAATTTTATATTTACTTCAGATAAGTATTTGTTAGACATTAATAAAAAATATCTTAATCATAATTATTATACCGATATAGTTACCTTCAACTATTGCATTAATTCCACAATAAACGGCGATATTTTTATAAGTATTGAAACCGTTAAGAACAATTCGAAGCGTTTTGGTGTTAACATGATTGAAGAATTACATCGGGTTATTATACATGGAATTCTTCATTTGATTGGTTTCGACGATCAAAATGACACGCAAAAAGCGTTGATGAGAGAAAAAGAGAATTATTATTTAGATAGATTGAAAAATCTTTTCTAATTTTCCGAAAATTTTAAATAGATAAATGTATGTTGCCAGAGTATGATGTTATTGTGGTAGGTGGTGGACATTCAGGATGCGAAGCAGCAGCTGCAGCAGCCAATATGGGTTCAAAAACATTGTTAATTACAATGGACATGACCAAGTATGCTCAAATGTCATGTAACCCGGCAATGGGTGGAATAGCCAAAGGGCAGATTGTAAAGGAAATTGATGCGCTAGGCGGTTATTCGGGTATTGTAACGGATAAAAGTATGATCCAGTTCAGAATGTTGAATAGATCAAAAGGACCGGCAATGTGGAGCCCAAGAGCACAATGTGATAGAATGATTTTTTCTGCTGAATGGAGAAATATTTTAGAAAATGTAGAAAATCTGGATCTGTGGCAGGATTTAGTTACAGAACTAATTATAAAAGATAGTACTGTTAAAGGAGTAAAAACAAAGCTCGGAATTACCTTTACATCAAAAACAGTAATTTTAACCAACGGAACATTTTTGAATGGACTCATGCATGTTGGAAAAAAACAAGTTGAGGGAGGAAGAGCAGGTGAAGCTGCATCAAAAGGTTTATCTGAACAGTTAGCTGAACATGGATTCGAAGTAGGAAGAATGAAAACAGGCACACCTGCAAGAATAGATGGAAGAACGATTGACTTTTCTAAGGTTCAGGAGCAGGAAGGTGATGAGGAAGGTGGACAGTTCTCCTTTTTGGAACACGATTTTAAACCAATGAATCAACGCAGTTGTTATATTACATACACAGACAAAGAAGTTCACAGTATACTGGAAACCGGATTTAAGGAATCACCATTGTTTAATGGAACGATTAATGGTGTCGGACCCAGATATTGTCCAAGCATAGAGGATAAAATTGTAACTTTTGCCGAAAAGGATAAACATCAGTTGTTTTTAGAACCAGAAGGAGTAACTACAAATGAGTATTATATTAATGGTTTTTCTTCATCGTTACCCTGGGAAGTTCAGTTAAAAGCCCTGAAAAAAATACCCGGTTTAGAAAATGTTAAAATTTTCAGACCAGGTTATGCCATAGAATACGATTATTATCCACCAACCCAACTAAACCACACACTGGAAACAAAATTCATATGCAATTTGTATTTTGCAGGTCAAATAAATGGTACTACAGGATATGAAGAGGCGGCTGCCCAAGGTATGATCGCAGGCATTAATGCTACACTAAAAGTGAAAGGTGAACCAGAGTTTAAACTCAACAGAGATCAGGCCTATATAGGTGTGCTTATTGACGATCTAGTTACAAAAGGCGTTGATGAACCCTACAGAATGTTTACCTCCAGAGCCGAGTATAGAATTTTATTACGACAAGATAACGCTGACCTGAGATTAACTGAGCTTTCTTATAAAATGGGATTGGCCAAAAAGGAACGTTTTGAACTATTGAAAGAGAAGATAGCGGCTCGAGATGAAATCATCAAATTTATAAAGGAAACCAGTATTGCACCTGAAGACATTAATGAATATTTAGTCAGTGTTAATACCACCCCGCTTAAGCAAAAACGGAAATTACTTGACGTGGTGCTTAGACCACAGGTGAAGTTATCAGACATTATTGAAATAAACGAAGAGTTTAAGGGTATCGTAGAAGGCATAACACACAAACCCGATGAAATTATAGAATCAGCCGAAGTTCTCATAAAATATTCTGGATACATAGATCGCGAACAGCAAATGGCCGATAAACTCAAGAGATTGGAATATATAAAAATACCGGAAAACTTCAATTATGATGAAATTTCATCGCTATCAACAGAAGGAAGACAAAAGTTAAAAAAGGTAGCTCCGAGAAGTATCGGACAAGCTGCCAGAATCAGCGGCGTTTCGCCATCCGACATTAGTGTGCTTTTAGTATATATGGGTCGCTAGTGTTCCACGTGGAACGCAATATGGTTTTATAAATTGGTTCCACGTGGAACTCTAAAAAATTTATCATGAAAAACAGGCGTGTTATTTCGGGAAAGTTGGTTGACATTGTTCAGCGCAGAATTTATAATGCCGAAGTTACCATATCAGATGGACAAATTAAAAAAATAGAAGAGGTTGATCAAAGCCAGGAAAACTACATAATCCCAGGCTTGGTCGATTCGCATGTGCATATTGAAAGTTCTATGCTTATACCAACAAGCTTTGCGAGGGCTGCAGTAAAAAATGGAACTGTAGCAACAGTTTCCGATCCGCACGAAATAGCCAATGTAATGGGTGTAAAGGGTGTTGAGTATATGATTGAAAATGGTAAAAAAAGTCCGTTTAAATTCTATTTTGGTGCGCCTTCATGTGTTCCTGCAACACCGTTTGAAACTTCAGGTGCTGTTATTAATGCTGAGCAAATTAAAACACTAATGAGTAATCCGGACATTTATTATTTAGCCGAAATGATGAATTTTCCCGGGGTTATTTATAATGATGAAGAAGTATTGAAAAAAATTAACTATGCACACGCTGCTAACAAACCGATAGATGGTCATGCTCCCGGACTAAGTGGTGAAGGATTGCAGAAATATGCCGATCAAAACATTTCTACCGATCATGAATGCACAACGGTTGATGAAGCGGTAGACAAAATAAAAAAAGGCATAATAATCCAAATAAGAGAAGGAAGTGCAGCCAAGGATTTTGAAAATTTATTTCCGCTAATTAAGAGTCACCCGGATAAAATCATGTTTTGTACCGACGATTGCCATCCGGATGATCTGGTAAAAGGACATATTAATAAAATAATTAGCAGAGCCGTCAAGAAAGGTGCGGATGTTTTTGATGTGATTACAGCAGCTACTAAAACTCCTAAAGAACATTACAAATTAAATAATGGCTTATTGCAAAAAGGAGATCCGGCCGATATCGTTCTGGTTGATAATTTGGAAGAATTTAATCCTATTCAAACATATATTGATGGTAAGTTAGTATATGATAAAAACGAAGTTTTAATTGAGAAAACAAAAGAAAAACCGATTAACAATTTCAATTGTTCAACCATCAAAACTGAGGATATACTTGTTAAAAATCAGGGAGAACATATTCAGGTAATCGTTGCAAAGGATGGCGATTTGTTAACAGGTAAGGAAACGATTACACCTTCAGTTCAGAATGGAAAAATTATTGCTGATATCAACCGTGATATTTTAAAAATAGTGGTTGTAAATCGCTATCGTGACGAGAAACCACAGGTTGGTTTTATTAAAAATTTTAATTTGAAAAAGGGTGCTATAGCCGGAAGTATTGCGCACGATAGCCACAATATTATTGCCATTGGAACAAACGATCAAGATATTGTTAAAGCAGTAAATACTATAATTGAAAACAAGGGTGGAATTACTGCAGTTGAAGGTGATCATAGCAAATCGTTAGTACTGAATGTTGGTGGTTTAATGTCAACACAGGAAGCAGATGAAGTCGCAGATAAATATCATCAGGCGCACGCAATGGCTAAAGATTTCGGATCTGATTTAACAGCACCATTTATGACCATGGCTTTTATGGCTTTATTGGTAATTCCGGAATTAAAAATTGGCGATAAAGGATTATTTGATGTTTCAAAATTTGAATTTACTTCGTTGTTTGTAGAATAGTAATGCTTACAAAACAAAAAGAAAAATTTAAACCTATATTAGCGGTACTTCCGAAAAGTCCGGGAGTATACCAGTTTTATAATGCCAACAATGAAATAATTTATGTTGGCAAAGCGAAAAATTTAAAGAACCGGGTTTCTTCATATTTCACAAAAGATCACTACGAGAACAATAAGGTAAAAGTGTTGGTTGGTAAAATAGACCGCATAGAATATATTGTGGTTAAAAGTGAAACTGATGCGCTTCTGCTCGAAAATAATTTGATAAAAAAATATCATCCACGATATAATGTCATGTTAAAGGATGATAAAACGTATCCGTGGATCTGCATTAAGAACGAACATTTTCCACGCGTTTTTTATACTCGAAATGTGATCAACGACGGGTCAACCTATTTTGGTCCGTATACTTCGGTTCATATGGTAAAGGTATTACTCGATCTGGTAAGACAATTATATCCTTTACGCAATTGCAATTTGAATTTATCTCCCGAAAATATCCAAAAGAAAAAATATAAACCGTGTTTAGAATACCATATTGGAAATTGTTTGGCTCCATGCATTGAATTGCAATCCGAAGAAAACTATAACGAGTCTATAACGCACATCAAAAAAATTCTGAAAGGAAATATTCAGGAAGTCATTCGATATTTAAACCAGCTTATGGCGAAATATGCCGAAGATTTTAAGTTTGAAGAGGCCCAACTAGTGAAAGATAAGATTGAGATACTGGAAAAGTATAAGAGTAAATCAACGGTAGTAAGTGCAAGTCTAAATAATGTTGATGTGTTTAATATCCTGGATGATAATAATTTTGCTTATGTTAACTTTTTAAAAGTTGTAGAAGGAAGAATTGTTCAGGCTCATACTCTGGAACTAAAGAAAAAGCTGAATGAAAGCATTGACGATTTGCTAGTACTTTCTATCATAGAAATAAGAGAGCGCTTGCAAAGTACTGCTAAAGAGTTAATTTTACCCTTACCAGTAGATTTAGAGGGAGTTAAAATCCATGTGCCTACTCGAGGTGAAAAAAAGTCCCTACTGGAACTTTCCGAACGAAACTTAAAATATTATCGCCTGGAGAAGCAAAAAAGAGCCGAAAAGAAAAAGGAAAAGCATTCCAGCAAACGTTTATTGGAAATTATAAAAAAGGATTTAAACTTACCAGAGTTGCCCGTGCATATTGAGTGTTTTGACAATTCAAATATTCAGGGTACAAATCCTGTAGCAGCATGCGTTGTGTTTAAAAACGGAAAACCCAGCACCAAAGATTATCGGCATTATAATATTAAAACGGTTGAAGGACCAGATGATTTTGCATCCATGGAAGAAGTTGTCTACAGAAGATATAAACGCCTGGTTGATGAGAAGAAAAGTTTGCCACAGTTAGTGGTTATTGATGGTGGAAAGGGACAGTTAAATTCTGCTGTAAAGAGTCTTAAAAAGTTAAACCTAAAAGATAATATTTCGGTCATTGGAATCGCTAAACGTTTGGAAGAAATTTTTTATCCTGGTGATCCGGTACCGTTGTATTTAGATAAAAATTCAGAGTCGTTAAAAGTTATTCAGCACATTCGTAACGAAGCGCATCGGTTTGGAATAAAATTCCATAGAAATAAAAGAAGCGGTAATTTCATAAAAAGTGAACTGGAGAATATTCCCGGAATCGGACCTAAAACTATTCAAACATTACTTTCTAAATTTAAAACCATAAAAACCATAAGGAAACTTTCTTTGGATGAAATTTCCAGTGAGATTGGCAGCACAAAAGCTAAATTACTTTTTGAATATTTTAATGCTTTGTAATACAGCGCATTAATGTGTTTTTGACATTGTATTAAAGCTATAGATAGTATTGTAAAGTAAAACATTAGATAAATTATTATAATAAACTGTATTACAAATAGTAAAATCATATAAAATGCATTTATATCTTCGCGAGAGTTTCATATTTGGAATAGCGTAATACCATGGTGTTGTTTACTAATTCTGTAACGTATTTTTAATCATAAAACTTTTCGGGAATAAAACAGATCTTGTTTTTATTAAAACTACTATCTTTGCAGCGAATAAAATCGAGCCTGTTATGCATAATTGGAATACTACTATTGATTATTTATCTGCAATAAGGAATTATAATTTTCAGCAGGACACGATTCAAAATATATCCGATTCGCTCGTTATTCAAAAAAGTGATTCAACCGAAAAGGACACTGTTCAAAAAAAGTTGAATAATGTAAATGCAATTCAACAAATCGATTTTTCTGCTATTGATTCAATTTTTAAAAGAAACGAAGAACGTGAAAAGCAGATTAAGGAGCAGAAAGAACAGCAAGTCGCCATTAAAAAATGGTATCGGCGTGAAGTAGATACTACCGAAATTCTTTATAAAGAATTTGGAATTGCCGGATTTCCTATAAAGGAAAAAATAAAGGAAGATCAATTTGCACAAAATTTTCTGTATAATATTTCAGTTGTTAAGCCGGAAGAAAAACCAGTTAAAGATGTTGTATTTCTTGAAGATACACATCAACAGCAGGTTGAGTCTACGAAAAGTGATATTAGAAAGGAAATTACGCCAAAATATATACCCGAACGATTACAATTTGATTGGATAACTATTCTCTTAATTGGTTCCTTTCTATTATTAGGATGGATAAGATTATTTAGTAAAAAATATTTAGGATCACTTGTAAAATCGGTAATCAGTTATAAAGAATCGAATACCTTGTATCGGGAAAAAAACTCGTTAGTAGAACGTGCCTCCTTTATGGTTAATCTACTGTTTCTGAGTAATGTTTCTGTTTTTGTCATACAAATAAAGCATTTGTGGAATATCGAAATTGAAGGAATAAGCGATTGGATATTTTATTTTGTGGTACTGGGTTCGTTACTTGCACTCTATATTTTCAGAGGAGTTTCAACGACATTTATCGGATATGTTTTTTTAAAGCAAAGAGTCTTTTCTGAATTCTTCCATAACATGAATATTTTTACAAAAATTACCGGACTGTTTTTGTTCCCAATTGTTGTGGCATTGCAGTTTTTACCTTATGATTCTTTAAGTGTAATGGTTTATAGCGGATTTTCCATTATTGTCGTGTTATATGTTTTAATGATCATTCGATCGTTCCAAATAATTATTCGTAAGAATGTTTCTATATTTTATATGATTTTGTATCTTTGTGCTTTCGAATTTGCGCCCTTTTTGATTATTTACAAAATATTGTTATCACATTCATAGTGAAGAGTTTATAGGTTTTGAAGGAAAAATCCAAAAAAGAGTACATGAAAATTAAAACGATTTTAGTATCACAACCGGAACCCAAAAATGACAAATCTCCTTATTCAGAACTGGCTGAAAAGAATAATCTGAAAATTGATTTCAGACCATTTATTCAAGTAGAGGGAATACCTGTAAAAGAGTTTAGGCAAACCAGAATTGATATTTTAGCTCATACAGGAGTTATTTTTACGAGTAGGACTGCAGTGGATAATTATTTTAGACTCGCCGAGGAGTTGAGATTAGCAATACCAGATACCATGAAATATTTCTGTATTTCCGAAGCCACTGCTTTTTATTTACAGAAGTATATCGTATACAGAAAGCGTAAAATTTTTTACGGAAACGGTACATTTACGAATCTTATGGAAAGTATTAAAAAACATAAGGATGAAAAATTTTTGGTACCGTTATCAGATACCCATAAGGAAGAAATTCCTAAAAAATTAGAGCAAGCTAAAATTAAATATACAAAAGCGATCATGTATAGAACAGTTAGTGCTGATCTTTCCGATTTGGCTGATGTGAATTATGACATGCTTGTATTTTATAGTCCGTCCGGTATCAAATCATTATTTGAAAATTTCCCTGAGTTTAAACAAAATAATACACAAATAGCTACTTTTGGTCCTAAAACTGCTAAAGCAGTTAAAGATGCAGGATTAAAAGTAAATGTAAAGGCGCCAACAAAAGAGGCCCCATCTATGACAATGGCTATAGATCAGTTTGTAAACGCAAATAGTAAAGCAAAAAAGTAGTTTCTGAGAAAGATAATTTATGCGGGGATTGCTTAAGCTTTCCCCGTTTTTTTATCTTTCGCAAAAAATTCTGAGGAGAATAGATTAAATTTGAATATGCAAAATTGGAGATATACATTTTGTAAGGACGAGAGGTTAAAAAGTCGTAAAGTTATTCAAGAACTATTCGAAAAGGGTAAAATCGTGCATCATTATCCTTTTAAGGTATTATATATCTACAAACCAAAAAACGAATCAAAATTTCCGGCTCAGTTTGCGATTAGTGTTTCAAAGAAGAACTTTAAGCATGCGGTGGATAGAAATCGTATTAAACGAAAAGCACGCGAAGCATATCGAAAAAACAAACATACGTTATATTCAGCAATTGAAATGAGTGATCAAATGCTCTGTTTATTTGTTATATATACTGCGAAAGATGAAGTGGAATACACTGTTTTTGAGACCGAAATGAAAAATATGATCAGAAAAATAAAGCAGAAATATTTAAACGATTCAAAGAATTCATAATCAAACAGAACGTTAAAAAAGGTTAATTATAATAAAAGAATTACACTATCATTTAATAATCGTTAATTTTATGAACTTTGGTAAGATAATTGAGTTGTAAAGAAAAAATTTAGGATATGAAATCAACGATAAAAACAAAAAAAGTCATTCAGTATTCAATCACAGGATTATTGGTGATTGTGCTATTGTGGGGTTTTAAAAAAGGTGATGATTTTAAAATAGCCAAAAGTCTGGATATTTATTACTCCCTTTTTCGCGATGTAAACATGTATTATGTAGATGAAACCAATCCGGAAGATATGGTTGAAAACAGTATTCATGCTATGTTGAATAAGTTGGATCCGTACACGGTTTATATTCCTGAAAAAGATAAGGATGAATTTACTTTTATGACAACGGGGCAATATGGCGGAATAGGTGCTTTAATACGAAATAATGGCGAATATCCCATTGTAGCGCAACCTTACCAGGGATTTCCGGCTGATAAAGCGGGCTTAAAGGCTGGCGACCGTATTTTGGAAATTGATGGAAAACCAACCAATGAATACGAACTGGATGAGGTAAGTGAGCATCTGAAAGGTATTCCCGAAACGACTGTTAAATTGCTTATTGAACGTCCGTATAGCGAGGAAAAATTTGAAAAGGAGATTGTTCGGGAAGAGATTCAGATAAAGAGTGTACCATATTATGGTGTGGTAAAAGATGGAATAGGATATATCCGGGTTTCAAAATTTACACCGGATGTTTCCAAAGAGGTGAAAAAAGCTTTTCGTGAGCTGCAAACAGAGTATCAAATTAACTCATTGGTTCTTGATCTAAGAGGAAATCCAGGAGGTTTATTAATTGAAGCTCCGCGAATTTGTAATCTATTCGTGAACAAAGGAGAGGAAATTGTAAGCACCAAAGGGAAAATGCAAAAGTGGAATCAGACATTAAAAACAACTGATTCGCCAATTGATACTGAAATTCCGTTAGTGGTTATGGTAAACAGAGGTTCTGCTTCGGCCTCGGAAATTGTTGCTGGTGCTTTACAGGATCTGGACAGAGCTGTGATAATTGGTCAGCGAACTTTTGGAAAGGGATTGGTTCAAACAACTGTTCCGTTAAACTATAATGCACAGGTAAAAATTACAACAGCCAAGTATTATATCCCAAGCGGCAGATGCGTTCAGGCATTAGATTATACCAACAGAAACGAGGATGGAAGTGTTGGACATGTTCCCGATTCGCTTATCACGGAGTTTAAAACCCGCAACGGAAGAACTGTTTTCGATGGCGGTGGAATTATGCCCGATGTAAAAGTGGAATCAGAAGATGTTAGTCCTTTATCGATTAGTTTAATAACACAGAATGTAATCTTCGATTATGCTACAAAATTTGCCTACGAAAATCCTGAAATAGAAAGCGTGGAAGAGTTTAATATTACCGATGAAATCTACAATGATTTTGTTCAATTTGCATTAAACGACAGCTTTACGTATGAAACCAGGAGCGAAATGGAATTAAAAGAATTGGAAAAAATTGTGAAGCGAGAGAAATATTACGACAGAGCGAAAGAAGAACTTGAAAACCTGAGAAATAAACTGATTAATGATAAAGAAACCGATTTACAGGCATTTAGGGAAGAGGTAACAGAATTTTTACGCGATGAAATTGTGGGTAGATACTATTACCAGGAAGGTCAGATTAGAACAAACCTAAAAGATGATACCCAACTGCATAAGGCACTGGACGTTTTAAAGAACAAAGAACAATATGACTCGATTCTTTCGCCGGATTTCGTAAATGACCGACAACTGGGAATGAAAATTTCAATGCTCGATAAACGAGTAATAAAAGATAAAACTTCTGCTGTTAATGGTTATTTTTATGAATCAGCCATGAGGTAAACGAAAAAAAAGAATATGAAAAAGCTATTGGCCTCAAGCCTTTAGCTTTTTTTATTACATATATCGTCCTTCTTTTCTGAGTGAAAAATGCTATAAGTATCAAAAGGAGAGAAAAACTACAACTTCCGCTCTTATGCTTTCAAAGCAGAATTTATATCAAATTCTTTCTTCTAAATGTCATATATAATATGATAACAGAAACAATAGCTGCAACAAAATCTGACGTTGGAAAAGCAATCCAAACACCATCCAGACCCAGTCCTCTAATATTAGGAAGAATTAGAATCAATGGTGTAATTAGTAAGACCCAGCGCTGTATAGCCAATACAAAAGCCTGCTTAGCTTGGCCCATTGCCTGGTGAATTCCCATGGCCATGGTAGTAACACCCATGAGCCACATCATCATTACTACAATGCGCAAAGCACGTGGGCCCTGCTCCAGTAGAGCCGATTCATTGGTAAAAAGAGTAAAAACTTCACGTGCAAAAACCTCAAAGAAAATAACTGCTAATGAACCATAAAGTAACGAATATTTTATTACCAGCCGAACAGTATGTTTAACTCGTTCATAATTATCTGCTCCGTAGTTGTATCCAACAATAGGCTGCATGCCTTGATTCAAACCAAAAAGAGGCATTCCAAAGAAAAGCGTTGTTTTATAAATAATTCCAAAGATAGCTATGGCTGTTTCTCCTCCTAATGCACCCAAGGTATGATTAAGCACAATATTTGCAAAACTGCTGGATGAACGCATGCCGAAACCCGATAAACCTACGGAAAGAGAAGGTTTTAAGATGTGTTTTTGGAGCTTAAGGTATCTTAGTCTTATAGTGATAATACTCTTGGCACCGGCAAAATATCGAATGAGATAAAGCAAAGTTGCAAATTTGCCCAAAATGGTTGCCAGAGCAGCTCCACGTATCCCCATATCCAATGGAAAAATAAAGATATAGTCCAATATTGTATTTATAATAATACCTAGCAGCATAGCGAACATGGCTTCGCGTGCAAATCCCTCAGCACGCAAATAGTTGTTGGTACCTACACAAAAAGGGAACCATAACATGCCGACAAAAATAATTTGGCCATAATCATGAGCATAAGGTAAAATGTTTTTTGTGGCACCGAAGGCTTGCATAATAGGATCAGTAAATAAAATTCCTATGCTACTGAAAAAAACACCAACAAGAATAATCAGTAAAAAACCGTTTCCGGCAATGGCATTTACTTCTTGAACATCTCCTTTTCCTAATTTGCGGGATATTAGAGTAGATGTTCCAATACCTATCATGTGAGCAAAAGAAGATATTATTGCCATAATGGGTAAAACAATAGCCACTGCAGCAATCCCAATAGAACCAATTCCTCGACCTACAAATATGGTATCAATAATATTGTAAATGGCATTGGCAAACATGGCTACCATAGATGGAAGAGACAGGCTAAAAAGGAGTCTGCTGATTTTTTTGCTTCCCAGTTTGGTGTAGTTATCTACCATTCCTTATGCTTTTCAGTACAGTATAAGTATAAAACAAAAACCTGCGTTTTTAGAATAAAGAAAACGATTTTTGGTTTATTTTAAAGAATTATTCTCAGCATGCCAATAATAAATGGGAAAAACAAGAAACCACTTCTTTATATCGCAGGTTTTTAGTTAAATCTAATTTGTCTTTTTTAATGCGCTTCCAGCCAGTTTTCTCCGGTGCCAATTTCTACGGTTAATGGTATGCTTAATTTTACAGCATTTTCCATCTTATTCTTGACAATAGATTTTACTTCTTCCAGTTCGGGTTTGTATACATCAAAAATCAATTCATCATGCACTTGAAGTAACATTTTTGTTTTGAGCTTTCTTTTGTTAATCTCATTAAAAACATCAATCATAGCCAATTTTATGATATCGGCTGCAGATCCCTGAATCGGAGCATTGATTGCATTGCGTTCGGCAAACCCTCTAACAACGCCATTTCTCGAGTTTATATCTTTTAAAAATCGTTTTCTTCCCAGCATGGTTTCCACATAACCTTTATCCCGAGCTGTGGCAATACTTTTATCCATGTACTCTTTTACTTTTGGAAACCCATTAAAATACTCGTCTATGAGCTGTTTTGCTTCCGTTCGTGGAACATTTAACCGTTGAGACAGACCAAAGGCAGAAATGCCGTAAATAATGCCAAAATTGGCCGTTTTAGCCTTTCTTCGTTGGTCGCTGGTAACGTCGTCAATGTTTTCCACGTGGAAAATCTTAGCTGCCGTAGAGGTATGAATATCGACATTATCTTTAAAAGCTTGTATCATGTTCGTGTCCTGACTCATATGCGCCATAAGCCTCAATTCAATTTGAGAATAATCGGCAGCCAATAAAATATGATCCTTGTCCGAAGGTATAAAAGCTTTTCTGATTTCACGACCCCGTTCTTCGCGAATAGGAATATTTTGCAAGTTAGGGTTTTGTGAACTCAACCGACCTGTTGCAGCAACGGCCTGATTGTATGAAGTATGAATTTTACCAGTTTTTTCATTAATCAATTTTGGCAATGCTTCCACATAAGTTGAAAGTAGTTTTTTTAGCGAACGAAACTCCAGGATATCACTAATAATTGGATGTTTGTCAGAAAGTTTCTGCAAGGTTTCTTCACTTGTAGAATATTGCTTCGATTTTGTCTTTTTAGCATTTGGATCAAGTTTCATATGTTCGAAAAGCACTTCGCCCAATTGTTTCGGAGAGGAAATGTTAAATTGAACGCCGGCTTGCTCTAAAATTTTTTCTTCTATGTTAATTAATTCTTTATTAAGCTTTTTAGCAAAATCATTTAAAGCATTAATATCAAGTTTTATTCCGGATTTTTCCATGTCGGCTAAAACCGGAATCAAAGGCATTTCAATGGTTATAGCTAAGGTATCTAAATAAGTCTTTTCTAGTTCAGGTTCAAAAATCTCTTTCAGCTGAAATGTTAAATCGGCATCTTCGCAGGCATAATCTTTTATTTTTTCGGCAGAAACATTACGCATGGAGTCCTGTTTTGCTCCTTTTTTCCCGATGAGCTCTTCAATGCTAATTGGCTTATAACCCAGATATTGCTCAGATAAGTAGTTTAAATTATGTCGCAAATCGGGTTGCAATAGATAGTGTGCAATCATGGTGTCAAAAATTTCACCGTGCACATCAACATCATATTGCTTTAAAATAGAAATATCATATTTAATATTCTGTCCGATTTTACGGATTTTCGGATTTTCCAAAACACGTTTAAATTCTACAAACAGTACCTTCGCATCAGTGTAATCTTGTGGGAAAGGAATATAAAATGCCTGATGTGCTTTAAATGAAATGGCTAATCCAACAATTTCAGAAGTATGCGGATTAAGACCGGTTGTTTCTGTATCGAAACAGAACTCTTCTTGTTCCTGTAACTTTTCAAGTAAAGATTTTCTCTTTTCTGCCGTATCGACTAACTGATAATCATGTTCAACATTGTTAATGTCATGAAATTCTGATTCTTTGTGTTCAATTTCTGTGTCGCCAAAGAGCGAACCTTGCATAACTCCGGTTGCCGGTGTGGAAATAATTTCTTTTTGGAATAATCTTCGGGCAATTGTTTTAAATTCGAGTTCTTCAAATAACCGGGTAAGTTTTTCTTCATCAGGATCATCAAGCGTCAAACTTCTGGGATCTATCTTTATTGGCACATCCAATTTAATGGTTACCAATTCTTTTGAAAGTAAAACCTGTTCTTTATTTTCTTCCAGCTTCTCTTTTTGCTTACCTTTAATTTCTTCAATATGTTCATATAAATTTTCAATGCTCTCGTACTGACCAACCAGTTTCATGGCTGTTTTTTCGCCAATTCCCGGTGCACCGGGAACATTATCTGAACTGTCGCCCATCAATCCCAGGATATCAATGACCTGTAAGGGATCATTAATTTTATATTTCTCGCAAATCTTCTGTTTGTCAATTACCTCCATATCGTTACCACCACGTGCAGGTTTCAGCATGTAAATGTTGTCCGAAACCAGTTGTCCGTAATCTTTATCCGGTGTCATCATATACGTTGTAAAACCTTCTTGTTCTGCTTGCTTGGCCAAAGTTCCAATCACATCATCGGCTTCGTATCGTTCCACTTCAATAACCGGAATATTAAAACCTTCAATCATTTGTTTAATATAAGGAATAGCCAGTTTAATATCTTCGGGTGTAGCCTCTCTATTCGCTTTATATTCTTTGTACATTTCATGACGGAATGTTGGATAGGGCGGGTCGAAAACCACAGCAATGTGTGTAGGGTTTTCTTTCGCGATCAGATCAATTAAAGTATTAGCAAATCCATAAATGGCCGAAGTATTTTGCCCTTTTGAATTATAACGTGGATTCTTAATAAATGCATAATATGAACGATAAATTAACGCATAAGCATCTAACAGATAAAGATTTTTAGACATAAGCTAAAGTTTAAATTGAAGAAAAACTTCTAAAATAATTATAGTAATTTCTGAAGGTCTAAATTAAGTAAAAACAAAATAACATACTATAAAACTTAAATGGATTGTTATTTGGGAATTATTTACTTACCCTTACCACGGCTTTTAGCCGTACTGAAGTCTCCCTAGAACCGCTATAGACGGTTCAACGGTTTTTAGATCAACAATAGTAATTGATATCCGTATCACGGCATTTAGCCGTAGTACGGATTTTACATCCCTGTATCACGACTTTTCGCCGTAAGACAGGGTTTATATTCAACAACCAATATTTGTAGCATCTTTAGTCGGAGAAATGCGCACTTAATCAATTCTTAAGCTTCAATAACTGTATCTAAACCATTTGTTTGGTTAAACAAATCATCTTCCAATGAAATAGTTTTTAAAGCGAGCGTTTTATTTACCAAACTTCCATTACGTAATCCCATGTAATCACGATATGAAGAGAATTCCCAATCTTCCTTGATTTTTACTAAACCTGACACCACCGGATTATTATGAATATAATGAAAACAGTAATAATCGTATCCTATTTCATCGGGTTTTGATATTTTACCATAAAAAATATCATTTAATGGTTTTATTTTTGAGTTTTGTTGAAATAACGAACCTGTTCTTTTTTCTTGTTTATTAATTGCTTGCGTATAACTGCTTAACATAATATGCAAGTTTTCAGAGAAAATATTTGCTTTGGCTTTACCATACTTTACTGTTTTTTCTGAATTAGCATTTCCAGCAATCATAAAATGGAAATGGTTAGGCATTAGGCAGTATGCTAATATATCGCAGTGAGGGTAAAGATGTTTGCGAACTTTTCGCAGGAAAATATGTAATTGTCTCTATTAAAGAATATTTTTTGACTGTTATTTCCTCTATTGTAGAGATGATAAATGAGGTCTTTTTCCATTTTAGTTCTAAAATGATTAAATCAAATTTACATAAAATGCTTAAATGTTAATTATCCTCGGCATACCACTCAGCAAAAGAAGTAGCTGTTTCATGGAGTTTTAAGCTGTATAATTTTAAGTGAGGAGGTAAGTTCTTTTGAATCTTTTCCACAAAGTCAATCACCATATTTTCGCAGGTAGGCTGATAATCGACAATGTATTGTTTTTTAAACATCTGATTGCTAAAATCTAAATTTTCTGTAGCTTTTTTATTTAATGTTATGGCATGATCCATGGGATGCACGATTTGTTCATTTACGATTTTTTTCAAATCCCCAAAATCTATTACCATTCCATTTTTAGGATCCTTGTCATCATTAAGAGGTTCACCAATTACCGTCACAAACATACGATACGAGTGTCCATGTATGTTTGCACAGGGACCATCGTAGTTCCACAATGCGTGTGCAATTTCGAAATTAAATTCTTTGGTAACCCTTATCTTAGCCATGGCAATGATTTTAGTTATTATACAAAGATACAACAGAATTGTTGAATGCAAGCAAAAGAAAACCATTCAACAGATATATTGAATGGTTTTATAAAATATCATCAAGAAGTTACTAACCCATTGTACACTTGCTTACACAGTTCACGATGTTACTTAAATTGGCATGCTTAAGAAAGTAATATGTGTTCTTACCTTCTCTTTTTGAGCTTAATACACCTTTATCTTTTAGAATTCCTAAATGATGAGAGGTTGTAGATTGTTCTATTTTAAGTAGCTCGTGAATTTCGGTAACAGTTAATTTTTTACCATCTTCTAAATAATTAAGAATAGCTATTCTCATAGGATGCGCTATTGCTTTTAGCATGTTTGCTGCTTCTTCTAACTGGTCAATTGTCAGGTCCTTAATTTGCATTTTCTGTTCAAAAATTTTGGTTAATTAGACAAATGCAAATATATAAATATATTATTATAAAAATTGTGATAATAGTCAGGATTTTGAATATTTTAATATGAATGTGAGCTTATTAGCCATTATTCTAATGAATTTAGGAAGATTAATTAATGGCAATATTCGTGAACAGCATGGAAAGAAAACTGTTTACCATTAAAATGGTTTTGAACCATTTTTTAATTACTATATTTGAGAAAATATTCTAACAATGTCGACAGTAGATAAGATAAAGACTCCCATAAAAACAGAAATGGAAAAATTTGAACCATTTTTCCGTTCATCCATGCAAACAAAAGTTCCTTTGTTGAATATTATTATGAATTATATTCTTCGAAGAAAAGGAAAACAAATGCGGCCGATGTTTGTTTTTTTAACTGCTAAAATGCTGCAGAATGAGGTTAAACAGTCGACATATTCTGCTGCTTCTTTAATTGAATTGTTGCACACTGCTACTTTAATCCATGATGATGTGGTTGATGAAGCTTATGAACGAAGAGGATTTTTCTCTATCAATGCACTTTGGAAATCAAAGATCAGTGTTTTAGTTGGTGATTATCTTTTATCAAAAGGGCTTTTATTGGCGGTTGATAATAATGAATATGAATTGCTTAAAATTGTTTCGGTTGCAGTAAAAGAAATGAGCGAAGGTGAACTGTTACAAATTCAGCAATCAAGAAAGTTGAACATTACAGAAGAAATTTATTTTGATATTATTCGCAAAAAAACCGCAGCGTTAATAGCTGCTTGTGCTGCCAGTGGTGCAAAATCAACCGGAGCAGATGATGAAATGGTTGAAAAAATGCGTTTGTTTGGCGAATATGTTGGCATGGCCTTTCAAATAAAAGATGATCTGCTTGACTATCAAAACAATGGAAATATTGGTAAACCATCGGGGAATGATATTAAAGAGAAAAAGTTAACATTGCCGATCATTCATGTGCTTAGCCAATCTTCTAATGGTGATAAAAAACGTATTATTGGAATTGTTAAAAAGCACAACAAGAATAAGAAAAAAGTTCAAGAGGTTATTGACTTTGTAATTCAAAACGGTGGATTGGATTACACCATGGAGAAAATGCATGAATACCAAAACAAAGCATTAGAACTTCTTAGAGATATTCCGGATAGCGACTCCAAGCAATCAATGATTGAGTTGGTGAATTACGTTGTGGAACGAAAAAAATAAGAATGGTAGACCTAACAGGTTTCTACAACCTGTTAGGTCTACTTTAGAAATATTTAATCTCTTTTTGATAAATATCTGACAATAAATTATTAGCCAAACGACTTGCTCCAATTCTAAACAGCTCAGGATTTAACCATTCATCTCCCAAATTTTCTTTGACAATGGCAAAATAAGCTAAAGCATCTTCTTTGGTTGCTATTCCTCCTGCAGGTTTTATTCCTATTTTTTTACCGGTTTTTTCGTGGAACATTTTTATTGCTTTAGTCATAACATAAACCGCATCGGTTGTTGCTGCAGGGTCTTGTTTTCCTGTTGAAGTTTTAATAAAATCAGCACCAGCTTCCATAGCCAGGATGCTTGCTTCCCAAATTTGCTGATGTGATTTAAGTGCTCCCGATTCAAGTATTACTTTTAAATGATTATCATCAATAGCAGATTTAATGTCTTTTATCTCCTTGAAACAATATTCCAAGTCGCCTTCGAAAAACTTACCAACCGAAAGCACAATATCGATTTCTGTAGCTCCGGCCTTAATAGCTTGTTTACACTCTTCAACTTTAATATTTAGAAATGTTTGTGAAGAAGGAAATCCCCCTCCCACAGAGGCAATTTCAATGGTATTGCTTCTTAAATTATCTCTGACGTATTCAACCATACTCGGATAAACGCAAATAGCCGCAACATTAGGAATATCGGGAAAGTTTTGTTTTAAACTGTCCACTTGGATAGCCATTCCTGCAACCTTTTCTGCATTATCTTCTGTGTTTAAACTGGTTAGATCAATTAAGCTAAATGTTTTCTTTAAATTTTCAGTGTTTGCATATTGATGACTGTTGTTTGCAATGATGGCAACTTTTTGCTCAATATCTTCCTTAAGAAAGTCTGCATTGTATTTTTCAAATAGTTCTTTCATCTACTTAAGTTTTTCGTTATTAATGTGCCTGGTTGAATCCCGGGTTGTTTTTTTATCAAGATTATTTTTTAAAGCATCGGTCAAATTTACACCAGTTTGATTGGCAATACAAATTAATACAAAAAGCACATCGGCCAATTCTTCTTCAAGGCTCTTTTCTTTATCGCTTTCTTTAAACGATTGTTCACCATATTTACGGGCAATTATTCTGGCTAATTCACCTACTTCTTCTGTAAGCAATGCCATGTTGGTTAGTTCGTTAAAATAACGAACACCATATTTTTTTATCCACTGATCTATTTTATTTTGTGCTTCCTGTATTGTCATTTTGCATATATTTTATACGTGCAAGTGAAATAAAAATTCCCAAAAAACAAAGGACAGCAAAAATTAGAAAGATAGTTCTCACACTTATCAGGAATTCGTTATAATTCGAAGGTTTGATTTCTTCCTTTCCAATGAAAATTGAGAAAATCATCATGGCAACAGCCATGCTTGACATTTGTCCGATAAGCCTCATGGTTCCTACAGTACCTGATGCAATTCCATAAAATTTCTTTTCAACAGAGCTCATAATGGCATTTGAATTGGGTGATGAAAACAATGAATATCCAATACCAAAAGCAAATAAAACACTCATAATAAATATGATATTTGATTCCGAGGTTAAAAAGTAAAGAATAAATAAACCGGCAGAGATAATAATCATTCCGGCTGTTGCCAGTTTACCCGGATTTACTTTGTCTGATAGCTTTCCTGTTACCGGAGAAAAGATGGTCATTAGTACCGGTTGTACAACCAAAATTTGACCTGCCTGTTGTGGATCAAGTCCTTTAATGTATTGTAGGTACAGGCTTAAAACAAAACCAATGGCAAACGTTGCGCCATAAATAATTAAGGCGGAGTAATTTGAAAAAGCAAAAAGCTTGTTTTTTTGAAAGAGTTGAATATTGATAACCGGAAACGCTTGTCGTTTTTCAAAATAGATAAACACAACGATACCTGCAATTCCTGATAATGTAAAGATTGCTCCCTGAATATTTGGCAGTTGCCCAAAACCGTATATCAATAAAACAATCGAAACACCGTAAATGATAGAGCCTTTCCAATCGAATTTTTCACCTTTTGCATCGGCCCATTCCAAACCTTTAAAATATACAACACTTAGAATAAGAGCTGTTAAACCAAGTGGTACAGTGAATATAAATACACTTTCCCAACCCAGGTTTTTAGTTAAGAAACCGCCTATAAACGGACCTAATGTTAATCCGGCATATACTGCAGCTACAACAATACCTAATGCTTTTCCTCTGGTTTCACGTGGAAAAACAGAGGTGATTATTGCCATAGCAACACCAAAAATTAGTGCACCACCCATTCCCTGCAAAACACGCCACAATATTAATATTTCGATAGAAGGGGCAAAAGCACATAACAGCGAAGAAATTGTAAAGATGATTAATCCGATATGAAAGATTTTTTTTCGACCGATAATATCTGCTAATCTTCCAACAGGAGCAAGAAATACCGCTGCAGACAAAAGAATTGATGTGGCAACCCAACTTAAAGCTACTGCATTGGCCGAAAACTGTTTTCCAATAGCCGGTAATGCAATGTTTATTGCAGAACCCATGAATGGAGTCAGAAAGGAAGCAAAAGAAGTTACAATTAAGGTAACTCTTTCTAAAGATTTACCGGATTCTTTTTTCATGCTTTATGCTTTGTTTTTAGTATCGATAATAATAGTCACAGGTCCGTCGTTCTCTAAAGCTACCTTCATATACGCTCCAAATTCGCCTGTTTTTATTTCTCTTCCCAAGTCAGAACCTAATTGCTGAACAAATTGTTCATAAAGAGGAACCGAAATCTCTGGTTTTGCTGCTTGTTGATACGAAGGTCTGTTTCCCTTTTTGGTTTTGGCATGCAGTGTAAACTGACTGATAGTTAAAATTTCTCCGTTAATATCTTTTACCGAAAGGTTCATAACTCCTTCATCATCATCAAAAATACGAAGTTGGGTAATTTTATTACTTAACCAGCTAATATCATCAGAGTTGTCCGCATCCTCAATGCCAACAAGAATTAACAGACCTTTATGAATTTCCGATTTTAAAGTTCCGTTAACGACAACCGAAGCCTGGTTTACTCTTTGTATTACTGCTTTCATTCTAGCTGAATTTCTGCTTTTTACATTAAATAATAGTAACTTTTTCTAATATTTAACGAATGTATAAAATAGAACCAAATTTATCGTTGTTTTGGTGAATTTTTTGTAACATTAAACCCTTTTTTCAAAAAACGGAAAAACATTCTAATTTATCAGATTTATGAAGAGATTTTTACTTTTAGCAGCAATAACATTTTGCTTTCAATTTACTTTTTCGCAAATACCGGATGGGTATTATGATAGTGCAACAGGAACAGGATATACGTTAAAAACACAGTTGCATAATATTATTAAGGATCATACAGAATTATCCTATACGCCAGGTTTATGGGATGCGTATTATACAACTGATGTTGATATTTATTATGAAAATGATGGGAGTGTACTGGATATTTATTCCGAAAATCCAACAGGTGCAGATCCTTATAATTTTGTATTAGGGGATGATCAGGATGATGGAAGTAATGTTTCAGAAGGAGTTCATTATAACAGAGAACATTCCTTTCCGAGAAATTGGTTTGGAGGCGAAGTAGCACCAATGAATACTGACATTTTCCATATATATCCAACAGATAAGGTGGTAAATAATGAAAGATCTAATTGGCCATATGGCGAAGTGGATTCTCCAATTTGGACATCTGCTAATGGTACCAAAAAGGGTCCTTGTTCATATCCTGGCTATACGGGAACTGTATTTGAACCGATTGACGAATTTAAAGGTGATATTGCTAGAACGTATTTTTATATGGCAACTTGCTATGAAGATGTTATTTCCTCTTGGCCAGGGTCTGATATGTTAGACGGATCAAGTGATCAATGTTTTACAGAATGGGCTTTAAATATGCTAATAGAATGGCACAGTAATGATCCAGTAAGTCAAAAAGAAATTGATAGAAATAATGAAATATATAATAATTATCAATATAATCGAAACCCTTTTATCGATCATCCGGAATATGTAGCACAAATCTGGGGTGGATCTGGAGTTTTTATCAGTGAAGTACAACATTCACCGGTGAGTCCTAAATCTACAGATGTGGTTACTGTAACAGCAACAATAACATCTGCAGGAGGAATTATTACTAATGTTGATTTAAAATGGGGAACATCAACAGGAAATTACCCCAATACGGTTACGATGAGTTCATCAAAAGGAAGTTATACTGGCAATATTCCTGCACAAACAGATGGCACAACAGTTTATTATATGATTGAAGCAAGCGATGATAATGCTCAGTCGGCAACATCATCGGAGTATGATTATTTGGTAAGTGATAATGTAACAACAACTATTTTTGAAGAAGACTTTGAAACTTCTACAGCAGAATCACCAATAAGTATAAATGGTTGGACACGTTATGAAGAATCTGGCACATATACCTGGGTAGGAAAAGACTATAATTCCAATAAATATGCTCAAATGACAGCATATGGCACCGGACAAATATCTAATATATCCTGGTTAATTACTCCGGAAATTGATCTTTCAAACATTTCAGAAGCAACGTTAAATTTCATGAGTAAAGACGGTTACAACAATGGTGATCCGGTTGAGGTTTTCATTTCAACAGATTTTGTGGGAACAGGCAATCCAAATGCGGCAAACTGGACTAATTTAAATCCAACTTTAGCAACTGGTTCTATTGGAGGATATGCAGCCAGTTTTACTGAATCGGGCGATGTTGATTTAACAAGTTACTGTGGTAATACGGTGTATATTGCTTATAAATATAGTGGTGGTGATCCTTCGCTTACCACAACCATGCAAATTGATGATATCGTTATTACCGGAACTCAAACAATGAATGTTGCTCCGGAAATATCAGAAATAGAAAACTTACCTATATCTCCAACTGAAGGAGATGATGTAACAGTGTCAGCTAAAATTACCGATTCTGATGGAACTATTGCAACAGCCGAAATTAAATGGGGAACAACTGCCGGAAGTTACACCAATACAGTTTCCATGACAGAAAACGTAGATGATTATTCAGGTATCATTCCTTCACAATCTGGTGGAACCATTGTTTTTTATGTTATAGAAGCAACAGATGATGATGATGCATCGACTCGGTCTTCGGAAAAAGAATTTTCTTTTAATACGCCAGGAAACAGTGTTCCGGAGATTACAAATATTGTTCTTACGCCGGAAAACCCTGAAAGTGATGATGAAATTGTTGTTTCAGCAACAATTACCGATTCAGATGGCACTGTTGACACAGCATTTGTTAAATGGAGAACAGGAACCGATGATTATATTAAAGCTCCAATGACCAGATTAGACAACGATCTGTTTCAAGGATTAATACCTGCACAACCAGAAGGCACTAATGTTTATTTTTTGATTTATACTACAGATAATGATGGAGGTTCAACTCAGACGACAGAACAAAGTTATGTTGTTAATATTATTCCTGAAATCAGTAATATTAATATTACTCCAACAAATCCTGAAAGCACTGAAAATGTTACTGTTTCTGCAAATATTGAAGATAATGACGGAACAATTGATGTTGCACAAATTAAATGGGGAACATTTTCCGGCTCATATACAAATACAGAAACAATGACCAATAGCAAGGGTTCTTATTCAGGAATAATTCCGGCACAAAGCGATAATGCTACGATATATTTTGTGGTTTATGCAGAAGACAATAATGGAGCTGCAATTGAATCATCAGAGCAAAGTTATACGGTAGATGATCCAAACGTACTGCCCGAAATTACCAATATTGTTATTGATCCGGCAGATCCGGAAAGTACAGAAGACGTAAGAGTATCTGCAACAATTATCGATTCCGATGGAAGAGTGGAAACGGCAACGTTGAAGTGGGGAACATCTGCAGGTAATTATACAACTAACATCAGTATGTCGGGTACAGGCGATTCATATTTGGGAACTATTCCTGCACAGGCAGATGGAACAGAGGTTTTCTTTGTAATTGTGGCCGAAGATGATGAATCAGCGACCACTACGAGTAACGAACAAAGCTATATCATAGATGATCAGGTTAATGAAGCACCAGTAATTTCAGAAGTTACTTATGACCCTACCAATCCAACTCCAACCGATAATGTGGTAGTCTCTTGTGTCGCGGAAGACAATGATGGTTCAGTAGCATCTGTACTATTACAATGGAAAATGGGTTCATCTGCTTACACAGATGTAAATATGAACCTTTCAGGAGGGAAATATTATGGCCAAATTCTGCCACAAAGCAATGGAACTACCATTGATTTTAAAATTATTGCCGAGGATAATGAGGGATTACAAGGCACTTATGAAGGTAGTTATCAGGTTTCAGAGGCTAATGGAATAGGAGATATGAGCGAAGAAAACATACGCGTTTATCCAAATCCTGCCAAAGAATTTGTTACAGTACAAATCGATAATTACAACCAACAACTGGAATTAATTATTTATGATGTAATTGGAAGTCAGGTTTATAGAGAACAAGTTGACTTTAATGATCGACATAAAATCTATATAGAGGATTTGGAATCTGGGTTATATTTCATTAGTTTTGCTATTGATAAAACATTAGTAACCAAAAAAATACTTCTTAAGAAATAACAAATAAGTTCAGATTAAATTAAATGGTTACTTTAAATAAAATTATCTAAGATCATTAGATCTTTAATGGTAAAAGAAAAAAGATTATACATATAACCACATAGAAAATGTTCTGTTTAGTGATATCATTAGGCAGAACATTTTTTTGTTGCAATAAAAAGACGTATTAACTACTAAAAAAGGCGAGATATGCATTTTGTTGACTTAATTATTTTCATTGTGTACATGATTGTTATGTTAGGTGTTGGATTTTTCTTTCTAAAAAAGAATAAAAACGCAGATGATTATTACGTTGGAGGAAGGAAAATGAGCAGCTTTCATGTAGGACTATCGGTAGTTGCAACAGATGTTGGTGGTGGATTTTCAATTGGTTTAGGAGGTTTAGGTTTTGTTATGGGTATTGCCGGATCGTGGATGTTGTTTACCGGACTCATTGGGGCGTGGTTAACTGCTGTTATTCTTATTCCCAAAGTAAGTAAGTTAGCAGGTGATCTAAAGCTTTTCACGTTCCCACAAATATTTGGACACTTTTATAATGGGAAGGTGGCATTAATTGCAGGTATAATCTCTGCTATTGGTTACATTGGATTTACAAGTTCGCAGATTTTAGCAGGAGCAAAACTGGCATCTGCTTCGTTCGTTGGACTTGATATGAAAACCGCACTGATTATAATGGGAGCTATTGCTGTTATCTATACCGTAATGGGAGGCTTAAAAGCGGTAATCTATACCGATACGATTCAGTGGATTATCCTGATGGGAGGATTAATTTTTATTGGTATTCCATTGTGTTACTATGCAATTGGAGGAATGGAGGCGTTAAGAAATTCTGTTCATCCTGAATTCTTTTCCATAGGAAATGTGACCTGGCAACAACTGGTAAATTGGGGTGTAACGATTATTCCAATTTGGTTTGTCGGAATGACCTTATATCAGCGAATTTATTCAACCAAAGGGAAAAAAGAGGCACAAAGAGCCTGGTTTATTGCTGGGATATTTGAATGGCCATTTATGGCATTTATGGGTGTTATTTTGGGTCTGTTTTCAAGGGTTGCTGTCGATAATGGAATGTTTGCCTCCATGGGATTTGAAACCATTGCCGGATTGGATGCCGAAATGGGTTTACCACTATTACTCAGAACCGTATTACCGGTTGGTTTAATGGGGTTGATGATGTCTGCCTATTTTTCTGCAATTATGTCTACTGCAGATAGTTGTTTAATGGCGGCATCTGGAAATGTGCTTACTGATATTATGGACAGAATAAAACCCATAAAAAGATCGGATAAATCAACCTTAAAGTTATCTCAGATTTTAACATTTATTATTGGAGCAATGGCTTTGCTATTAGCGCTGAAAATGGAGAATGTACTTGAACTAATGCTTTATTCGTATGCATTTATGGTATCAGGACTGTTTATTCCGCTGCTGGGTGCATTTTTTGGCAAACGAAAAAACACAGTAGCAGCAATTGGTTCAATGGTTGTTGGTGGTATTACAACCCTGGCCTTAACTGAACTAAATGTTCATTTACCCTTGGGTTTAGATCCTAATATTTTTGGTATTTCAGCTTCACTGGTTGTTTTTATGCTATTAACTTATATGTTCCCGAAATACTCAACATATACAAAATTATAGTAGCAATAATTGATCGTAACAAAAAAGGGTTGAACAGCAAGTTCAACCCTTTTTTATTTTTTTATTTTTTAATTTTTAAAAAGATCATCACTTAATTCAGTATTTATTTTAACTGAATCAACTTTTAATTCCATATTTTGCATTCCTGAGATTTTAATTAAAAAAGGAAACTTAACCCCTTCAACTTCTTGATAGTCGTAATAATTTTGCTTTTGAGTTAATTCTCCTTGAGGTGTTTCAATAGATTGTTTAGTTTGTATTTTTAAACCAGTTTCGGCATCAAAATAATTGTAAGTTGTTTTACCTGTCGGGTTTACTATTTTCACTTTATAGGCATCTTTTTCATTAATTTTTTCTATTCCTTCCAACTCAACGGAAACTCCCAGTTCATCATATTTTAATTCGGAATTCAATGTTGCATCAATTTTAAGATTTTCCAGATCATCTCCAATAATTTCTTTTTCTCCCTGGAAACCTTTCATGATTGCACGCTCTCCATTGAAAACTTGTTGCATCATGGTATTTCCGTTCATGGAGGTAATCATGGCATATTTATTTGGTGCTTTTTGATAGGTCTTCTGGGTTATTTCCATACCATTCATTTCGGTTGTAGCTACAATAGTTAGATCTTCAATATTTTGAAGGTTTTCTTCACCTCCTATTGATTCTATATATTGATTAAGAACCGATTGAGCAGTTACACCTTCCGGCACAGATATTTTGGCTTTTTCTTTCACCGGATTACCATATATATCGTAAAGTTCTACTACACCTTTGGCGCTATATTTTTTCAACGAATCCAGAAGTTTTGTTTTATCACCTACCACAACAACAATAGCCTGATTAGGATCAATATACCTTTTAGAAACCGATTGGATTTGTTCTTTAGTAACAGCTTCAACCTTTTCTAAATACGTTGGATAATAATTTTCAGGCAAATTGTATTTTAATGTATTATATGCTAAACGAGCAATGGTTTGTGGTTTTTCCAGAGAACGCGCAAAACTTCCGTTCCGAACGGTTTTAAATAAATCCAGTGTTTCCTGATCAACTAACTCGTTTTTCATTCGGTTCATTTCAAAAATGAACTGATGAACAGCATCATCAGTTACTTCTGTTCCTACCTGGGCATAAGCACTAAAATAACCCACTAATTCGTCTTTTTGTAAATCAGAATAAGCACCATAGGTGTATCCTTTATCTTCGCGCAAATTGGCAATCAATCGTGCCGAAAAAACACCACTTCCTAAAATATCATTAGCCAGGGCAGCCGAAATAGAGTTTTTATCGCCTACTTTCAAATTTACCGGGTATGTAATGTTGATGTAGGATTGAACGGCATTTTCTTTATGTATTAAAGCTACCCGTGTTCCAACATTTTTATTCGGGAATTGATACTCATGTTTTGGCACTTCTGCTTTTTGCCAGTTACCAAAATATTTTTGAGCATCTTCTTTAGCTTGATTGAGAGTAATATCCCCTACAATTACAAGATATGAAACATTCGGTTTAAAGTAGGTATTGTAATAATTTACCAGGTAATCTCTTGAAATATTTTCAATGGTTTCTTCTGTTGATATCTCGCCGTAGGGATGATCCTGATTTCGCAACTTTTGCCCAACCCGATTTGCAATAAAACCGGGATTTGTTTTTGAGGACACCAGGCCTGAAATTCGTTGTTTCTTTTCTTTTTCCAGTTCATCTTCAGGAAATGTTGGATTGAATAAAACATCGGTATAAAGATCTAAAAATGCTGTTTTATGTTTAGTTAGTGTTAATCCATACATGCCATTCTGATACGTATTTAAATCTGCTCCAATGAAATCAACCAACTCATCAATTTCTGCTTTTGATTTATTGGTTGTTCCTGATCTCAGTAAACTGCCTGTCAATGAAACATATCCGATGGCTTCTTTTTCCATGATTGGGTCAACATCAACAGTTAACTGGTATGAAATTCTTGGTACTTTGTGGTTTTCAACTACAATAACCTGTAAACCATTATCAAGTGTGAAATGCTGATATTCTCCTATTTCGAACTGTGGAGCAGGTCCTGGATTGGGTTGAACGCTTCTGTCAAGTTGCGCAAAAAGTGAATTTGACACAACTAAAATTACGATAAGTGCTATATATGATTTTATATTTTTCATATTCGTTCTATTTCAAAGGATTAATTTTGTGATTTAGGTAAATAGTATAAAACTACACGATTATCTTTTCTAAAATAAGCTTTTGCAACGCGCATTAAATCTTCTTTTGTAACGGCAAGATAGTTATCAATCTCCGTATTAATCAGGTTAGCGTCTTTATGAAACGTATAGTTTATTGCCAGGTTATAAGCTCTGCTTTCCAAAGTTGCATTGCTATTTACATAGTTAGCTTCATACTGGTTTTTCAATTTTTCTAATTCACGATCAGAAATTGGTGTAGTTTGTAACTTTTCAATTTCAGCATCAATGGCTTTTTCCAAATCAGCCAGATCAACACCTATATTCGGTAAAGCAAGAACATAAGCTAATCCGGGATCTTCATAAGGAAACGGAAAAGACATGATTTGCATAGCTAATTGCTTTTCATCTACAAGGGTTTTATACAGTCTGGAGCTTTCACCTCCGGAAAGCAGCGTTGAAAGCATATCCACTGCGTAAAAATCTTTGGTACCGTTTTTTGGTGTATGATAAGCCTGAAATACTGCAGGTAACTGAATGTTATCGTAAATGGTATCTCTCACTTCTTTTTCTTTGACAGGCTCAACAGCTTGTGGTCTGTATATCTCTTCTTTTCTTGCAGGAATATCAGCAAAGTATTTTTCAATGAGTTGTTTCGCTTCATCAAATTTAATATCACCAACAATAGTTAAAACAGCATTATTAGGAACATAAAACTCATTATAAAATGCTTTATAATCTGCTTCTGTTGCTGCCATAATATGTTCAGCTTTACCTAAAACAGTCCATTGGTATGGATGAACCTTAAAAGCTCTTTTGGAAATTTCGCGTTGAAAACTCATGTAAGGCTGGTTATCCTCTCGCTCTTTGATTTCTTCGGCAACTACCTTTTTTTGTGTTGCTACACCAATTGAATCTACTTTTAAATGGAGCATTCGCTCTGATTCGAGCCATAAACCTAATTCAAGCTGGTTCGAAGATAATACCTCGTAAAAATAGGTTCTGTCCCAGGTTGTATTCGCATTTAATGTTCCGCCGGCTTTATCAACAATTTTAGAATACTCACCGCGTTCGATATTCTCTGATCCTTCGAACATTAAATGTTCAAAGAAATGAGCAAAACCCGTTCTGTCAGGCCTCTCGTTTTTCGAACCTACGTGGTAGGTTATGGTTACAACAACCAACGGGAAACTTTTATCCTGATGAAGGATAACATGCAACCCATTGTCTAAATCGTATTCCTTAAAATCAATTTTGTCTGGTTGTGCAAATAGTGTATTTGCAAAAAACATTAATAGCAAGGTCAACAAATGTGTCTTTTTCATTTTTATTCGTGTTTATTATTAAAATCTAAAATATCTCCGGGTTTACAGTTTAATTCTTTACAGATGGCTTCCAATGTTGAAAAACGAATAGCTTTTGCTTTTCCGCTTTTTAAGATAGAAAGGTTTGCTATAGTAATATCAACTCTTTCAGAAAGCTCAGTAAGTGACATTTTTCGCTTTGAAAGCATTAGGTCAAGTTTGGTAATTATAGGCATATCTGAAAGTATTATATGGTTAAATCTTGTTCTTTTTTCATTTCCAGTCCAATACGATATATTTCGGCAACAACAAAAATTATTAAAGCCCAAAAAATATCTTGAACATAGTGAAAACTTAATCTAATTGGATAAGAGTGTTCTAATATCGTAATTTTATCTATCCATAAACACTTTAGAACAATGGGATATAGAATGTTTAGCAGTGCTGAAAAGATAACAGCAAAAGCAATTTTCCTTATTCTCCAGATATTTTTGTAATGAAATGGGTTTTCGTTTTTAATAGACTTAATTATTTTCCAGAGCATAACAACGATATAAAATGCAATGCATAGAATAGCGATGAAAAACAAGTAATTGACAACTCCGGCAAAACCATATTGGTTATTTACATTGAAAGAAATAAAAGCTTCATCAATAATAACATTTAATATGTTGCCATTATTTAATTCTAATGTTGCATTTTCGTAGATTTCCAAAGGGATCTCAACTACAGGGAAAAAGGGCTCAAAATTTGGATTAAACAGTGTTAGAAAGAAAAACAACACAGAGAAAAATAAGGAAAGAACACCGACTCCAAGTAAAACAGTTAGAATTCCGTAGATTAATCGAATTACTTTTTTGTTTTTAATTTTTTGTGTTTGCATCTTGATTATAATTAGAGTGATAACAAAAGAATAAAAAAATATTGAAAAACAACAAACTAAAAATCAAAAGCCGTTGGTTTTTATGTGTAATAACCAGTCAATCAAAACTATATGTTGGTTTGTGAGAGTTTGTAAAAATGAGGATCTCAATTGGCATAATTGTATTGAAACTGGAAATCAGATTAATTTATTAAAAAGTTTTGCAAATCATTTAAGTTTTGTTTAACTTTTCCATTCTAAAAAATGCATTGTTAGTCATCTTGTAAAGTATTAAATTATGGAAAAAGACATCTTATTAGTTCCCTGGGATTTTACCGAAATTGCAGAAGCGGCACTTCAACATGCTATAAAAATTGCTAATAAGCTAAATAATAACATTACTCTTATACATGTGGTAAAATCTCTAAAGAAAGGCGAGGAAGCCCTTGAAGAGTTAAATAAGGATATCGAGAAATTAAACGAGAAATATGGGGTAGAGTTATCGCCTCTTGTTCTTGAAGGAAGCTTATTCCATGTAATTTCTGATTATGCCTCAGAGAATAATGTGAGCATGGTTGTTATGGGCACGCACGGCATAAAAGGGATGCAAAAATTTACAGGCAGTTACGCGTTGAAAGTAATTGTTGGTTCTAAAATACCGTTTATTGTTATTCAAGGCCCACCAACAAAGAAAGATATGTTCAAACATGTGGTCTTTCCTCTTGATTACAGAAGTGAAGCAAAACAAAAACTGCAGTGGGCGCTGTTTTTAGTTAAATATTTCGATGTTAAGATTAATATAATCGTTCCAACGATAAAAGATAAGTCATTGAATGCAAAATTAATGGGAAATGTTCATTTTGCTGAGAAAATTCTTGACAAGTACGATTGTGAATATGAACTCCATAAGATTGAAGGAAGCAATTCTGCCGAAGAGTCCATTGCATATGCAAAAAAGGTCGATGCTGATATGATCTTAATAATGACAACCAAAGGAATTGGTCTAACAGATTATGTGTTGGGAGCTCAGGAACAATATATTATTGCCAATACCGAAAAAATACCGGTAATGGTTGTCAATCCTCGTACCGATTTAAGCAGGTATGGTTCATTTAGTGCTACTGGTGGATAAACTAAAGACAAAAATAAAATAATATACTATTGAACAAGGAGTTAAGCTCCTTGTTTTTTTATGCGAATAATTTATGTGAATCTTAATTTTTCGGTAAAAAAGATATATTTTTGCCGAAAAATTAAGGGGTTAATCATTTAAAACTATCGCAATGACATTTGTTAAAAAGGAAAAATTTCTTTCGAAAGAGTGGTTTTATAGCTACACGCTGATAGCTATTGGTTCTTTTATTTTAGCTGCAGGATTTGTTTACTTTATCGATCCGCATAAGATTGTTCCCGGAGGTGTTTATGGTATTGGTATTGTTGTGAAGAATATCACTTCTGAAATTATGGGTGAAGGAATTAAGATACCATTCTTAAAAGACCCTATTTTTCATGATGGACTTGGGATTGGTTTTGTGGGATTAATGTTAAATATTCCACTTACAATTATTGGAATAAAAGTATTAGGACCGCGTTTTGGTGTTAAAACCGTTGTTGGTTTTGTTCTTTCATCCATATTTATCGATTTTTTAGATGAAAGATTTGATGGCGCTTTAGTCGATGATGTGCTATTATCTTGTATTTTCGGTGGTGTTTTAATTGGTTTTGGCCTGGCATTAATTTTTAAAACACGTGCTACGTCCGGAGGTTCTGATATTATTGCCATGATCGCAGCGAAATATACCAGAATGTCGTTGGGCTTGTTGTTAATTGCCGTGGATTCAGTCATTGTTTTATTAGGGCTAATTGTGTTTAAAGATTGGAAAATTCCATTATACTCCTGGATTGTTATCTATATTACCGGTAAGGTTATTGATGCTACGATGCAAGGGGTTAGTTATGATAAAGCGTTATTTATTATTTCTGATAAGTACGAAGAAATTAGAGATAAAATTATAAAAGATCTTAATCGGGGAGGAACATTAATTAATGGTGTTGGAATGTACAAAGGTTTGGATAAGAAGATTATTTTTACGAATGTAAACCGAAGAGAGCAAGGTATATTGCAAGACTTTATTAAAGAGATTGATCCGTATGCTTTTATGACGGTTATTGATGCACATGAGGTACTCGGAAATGGTTTTAAACCCATACGAGAAGTATAATATAACAAAAAGAGAGGCTTTAACCTCTCTTTTTTATTTAGTATGACTTAAATTGATAAAGTCAATGTAATTAGAATGGTGATCGCCATAAATTTCTGCTGATTCTCCTACAATCTTATACGTACTTTTTTCTCCGGCTATTTTACTAAAAAGTATCTGATATTCATTCTTATCTTCATCAATCATAATAATGTGTGATAAATTGTCGTGGATATCAGCTGCCAGTTTTTGCTGGCATAACGGACAATAAAATTCGTATTTTTCTCCTTCTGTTGTTTTAAACTCAGGATTTTTCATTGTGGTATAGTTTCCAAGCTCCGGATTAAAAAGAATTAATCCTGGCTCACCATTTTTACTTTCTGCGGCTAAAATAATGTGTTCACCCACATTTAAATAGCCTTTACAACGGGGACATATAAAACTTTGTTTCATAATAACACCTCCTTAGGTTAGATTGGGTTAAGGTTTATTTGGTTAATATGCTTTTCTATATATTTTATACGTATCAGAATGAGTATAGTTTACAAGTTAAGCAATTAATACCACTTTTAAAACCAAAAGGAGTGTTATTGTTTTATAAATTTATAAGTATAGGTCTTGTTATCCGAGGTTCCTCTTATAAAATAGATGCCTTTTGAAAGATATGAAACATTCATACGAATTATATTTGTTCGATCAGTATAGGTTAGTATCCTTTTACCTGTTAAATCAAGAATTTCAACCTTTTTATCAAACCGGTATAGTTTATCATTAAAACGAATATGAAGTGTTTCTTTGGCAGGATTTGGATAAATACTAAACAGTGATTTATCGCTGCCAGGCGAAACAACCGAGTCGATCGTTCCAGTTGTATTTAGAATCCAGTTATCCGGATCAACAATAATGTTTGAAACGGTCTCTGATATTGGTATTTCAAATGTTTCCACATTTTCTGATTGATATAACCGGATAGTAGTATCGCCATTTTCATGAACAATTTTGTAATCTACACACATTTGAAAAATTTCAGGTTCATTTGATGATGTGGTTTCGGTTACAGTCATAAACAAGGTGTCGTTCATTTGGTTATACCCAATACTAAATTTTGGAAATCCTTTACCATAGTACCATTGTTCAAAAAAAGGATCAAAATCTATACCTGTGCTAAGTTCAATCGAGCTTTTAAAATCTTCTCCTGTTGCTACACTGTCGGCATATTCTGATAAATAAGTTTGTAGAGAGCTAAAGAATAGTTCATCATCATTGATCTCATGTCGCAACATATGCAACAAAATGGCACCTTTATCATACGACAAGCTGCCACTAAATATCCTTCCTTCATTAAATGCCTGGTCAAATGGAATATAAACACTTCCGTGTGTTTCATCCAGTGCACTAGCCATGGTGTTGTTCATCCAGTTTTGAGCTTCTTGTTCCGATTTGAGGTTTTCCAAAGCAATATATTCAGTATAAGAAGCAAACCCTTCATTTATCCAGATATCCTGCCAGGTAGCACATGTAACGTAATCACCAAACCACATATGACCCAATTCGTGGGCAACCAGTGTATAATTAAAAGTGTTTAAAGTTGTCATGGTTTGATGTTCCATACCTCCCCAGATATCGGTAACACAATGGCCGTATTTTTCTTCAGCAAACGGATATAATCCAAACTTCTCACTGTATAACTCTATTAAGTCAATAGTTTCGTCTATTGCTTCCTTATTTTCAGTTAAATAATTGGAGTTATCAAACACATAATTTTGGATTAGAACAGAATCAACACCCTCTGGTTTTGCATAAATGGAATAATCCTGGTATTCAGCTACAGAGAATGCTATTAGATAATAATTAATCGGATAGTAACTTTTCCATTCAAACCGATGCTTATTATCCGGTAAATCAACAATATTTTTTAACAATCCGTTCGAGCCGACCATACAATCATTATCGCAAGTAAAATTCAGATAAACAGAATCAATTTTATCTGACATAACCTGTTTACAAGGCCACCATTCCATAGCATGAAACGATTCAGACAATGTCCAGGTAACATCTTTATTCCAATAAGAATAATTACGATTCGTAACACCACCTCCGTAATAATCCGGAGTTCCATGATAGAATACCTGTACTTTTATCTCTTCACCCGTGTTAACAGGAGGATTAAAAATATAACGTAGAGTATTTTCAGAATGTTCCGCCGTTACTTTCTTATTGTTAATATACACTGAATCTGTTGTCATATAATCACTAAAATCAAATAGTAAAGTGTCCAGTGATTCTTTAGCTTTTAATTGTAATATTGCATTACCTTCTATGTAAGTTGATTTATCAGAAATGGCAAGGTCAAGATTAACAAAATAGATATCATACTTATCCATTACTGGATCATAATAAAGGATAATATCTCCCTTAAAATCAGTTTGTCTTAAACTTTTTGCTAATTCCGGGTGTGTTTTTTGACTATAACTAATTACAGACAAAAAAATGAATAAAATAATTAGAGTGTTTTTCATTGGTAAATAGTTTTGGGTAAAATTAAATAATATAATAGACTATAATTGTAATAAAAGGATTAATTAGCTTAATTATACCCTAATAAAACACTCAATATTTGACTCTGGTGTTAAGATTTCATAAATTTATATAAATTAAAACCACTAAGATGAGACAAAAAAGAATAACCATTCATGGGAAAGAAATATCCTATTATGAATCGCGGGATAATGGCCATCCGGTTGTTATGGTTCATGGATTTTCTTCATCGTCGGCAATTTTTATTCGGCAATTAATCGACTCTGTTTTATCTTATCAGTTCAGGTTTATTGCTGTTGACTTAATTGGTCACGGAAATTCGGAATATCCAGATAACCCTGAAAAAGCGTATACATTAAAAGGGTTAAGTAAATTTCTGATTGATTTTACCAATGAACTTAAACTGGAAAATGCCGTGTATGTTGGTCATAATATTGGTGCAAATATAATACTGGAATCGTTTAAAGAGTTAAATAACCCCAAGGGGTTTGTGATGCTGGGCTCTGCCCCTCTTTCAAATCCTATGGATGAACAGACTTTTCAGAGCACAGCATTAATTAAGTTATTCTCAAAAGCAGGTTTGGATTCCAGTGAAGTGCATCAGTTAGCAAGCTATTTTGTGGAAAAAAACACAAAATACCCCGATTTCATTCCGGAAATTATACGTAAAGCCGACTTAAAAACCAGAGAATTCTTTTTTGAATCAATACGAAACGGTGACTATGATGATCAGCACAGTATTATAAAATCTTTAAAAATTCCTGTTGCAGTTTATTATGGAGAAAATGATCAGATTATAAACTTTGATTATTTAAATTCTATTGAAATACCTACCTTATGGAGAACTATTATCCAGGTAATACGAGAAGCAGGGCATATTTTCTTTTATGAAAATCCTGCAGATTTCAATGTAAGTTTTGAAGCATATTTAATTACAGCGTTTAACTAAAAAAATACTATGAAAAAGTACATTACATTTATTTTGATTTTTGCCATTATTGGCCTTCTTTTTGGATATCTTATATTTGGCAAGTTTGCAGGCGAATACATTAGTTTGAACACCATATTTAGTTCGTCTGCAAACGCTATTGAACAGTTCGGTCGTAATATATCAGGTTTAAATTCTATAAAACAGAACATTTTAATTTCTGGTGGCGTAGGAGCTATTTTAGGTTTTATTATTGTATTTATTCGTCGAAAGTAAATTTTGTACGAATACAATTATTATTCCTTGATAGTAGTAAAGTTTTACGTTTAGTATTAACTCTTATATCCATTAAATCATGAAAAAAGTATTTATCTTATTTTTTGTGTTTACACAAATTGGCATATTAAGTGCCCAAAATTGTACGCTTTATTATCCTGAAGAAACCGGAACAAAACTAAAGTATACAACCTACGATGCAAAAGATAGAATAACAGCCAGTAGTACACAGGTTATTAAAGACATATATGAGAATGAAGGGGTGTTATCTATACTTATTGAAACACAATCCTTTGACAAAAAAGGAAAAGATCTTGGAACAAATGAGTATAATGTCATTTGCGAAAACGGAGTTTTTAAAGTGGATATGAAAAGTTATATGGATGCAGCAACCATGGCAGCATATGAAGACAATGAAATAGAAATAAGTGGTAATAATTTAGAAATTCCGGCTAACTTAAATGTAGGAGATGAATTACCTAGTGGAAGGTTAAATATTTCAATTTATTCAAACGGAACTCGAATTATGGGAATGAGCACTGCTCTGACAGAAAGAAAAGTAGAAGCAAAAGAAGAAGTTACAACCGAAGCAGGAACCTTCGATTGTTATAAGATATCTTATACTATGACAGTTAGTACTATGTTTAGTGTACGTGTTGAAGCCATAGATTGGATAAGCGAAGGAGTTGGAAACGTTAAAAGCGAAACATATTCGCGAGGGAAATTAATGGGATATACTGTTCTTACAGGGATAGAATAATAGCTTAAACAATTATTTTTTGTTAGGAAGCCGACAACTTTGAACTGCACCCCAAATGTTGGACACAATATTTGGGGTGCAGTTCATTTTGCCTGCTTCATTTTTATCTCTTAAGCAATTTTATACTCTTCACACTATTTCCAAAATCATCTTTGATCAAAACAAAATAGACTCCCGGATCAGCAAAACTCAAATCAATTTTCTGAGTTGTTGTTTCCATTATTTTGCTCCCTATTATAGAATATACTTCAACAGAATAGTTATTTGGAATTTTTGCATAAGTTATATCGCTTGTAGGATTTGGATAAACTTTAATTTCTGCGTTCGAAGCAATTGGAACGACTGCATTTGTCTGGTCAACATTAACCATAATAGTTGCACTGGCACTTGCCCAACCATCGTTTGCTTCAACAATTAAACTAAAACTTGGATTGGTATCGTAAACTAGAGCATCGGAATTATTTACAGTTAAAACCCCTGTTGTTGTGCCTAAGACAAAGGCATCATCTGTATTTCCTGAAATAATGCTGTACGAGATTTCGTCATTGTCCGGATCAGAAGAAGTAATAGTTCCTACCTCAGTTCCGTTTTCACTGTTTTCGGCAATGGTAAATTCCTGATCATCTATTTCAGGAGCGTTATTTTCAGGATTATAAATTGTATTTACATACTCTGGATGATCAATAAATGGATTTCGGTTTCCTTGGTATGAGTAGACCACTTCGTTTCGATTTCGTTCAAATTCATCCACCGGATCTTCGGTATTCCATTGTATTAACGTAGAGAGTTTTCCGAAAAATGGACCATCGGTACCGGTGTAGTCAACCAGTTCCAGGTCGGGTTCTCCCGAAACATCCCCTTCGTATCGTGTTGCCATGTAAAACATCATACGAGCAACATCACCTTTTACAGCTGGGCGTGGTTCCCAAGAGTCAGCGTCGGTATAACATTCTGTTGCTTCTGCATGTTGAGTTCCACCATTATCAAAATCTTTATTTCCGCGTGCTGAATTTACCGAGATATCGCAGGGGCGCAAGTGATGAGCATCTGTTCCGGCAGGAGGATCATTGTCAAAATCACCATGCGATTTGGCCCACACATGTTCTCTGCTCCAACCTGAACCTCCATCATATTCTAACGGGCCATTAACCGACCAACCTGTGTACAATAAAATGACATTATTTGCATTATTTGGATCGCGATCAGATTCTTTTAAGATATCCCAGACATCGGTTCCAGAATCTGTATAAGGATAGGTGGTATGATTATCAATAATATTATGCAGTGCTGCTTTTAGCTCATCGCCGGTTAATCCTTCGGCCGAATCGTAATATCCGTTAGGGATTTGGGCAAATGAACCCATAGCAAATGCTACTAGAAGAATTGCAATAAGATTTTTCATGATAAGATGGTTTTGGTGCAAATTTAACGTAAAATAGCGCACGAAGGTTTCTTTCATCTTGAATTAAGAAAAAACACGAACAATATATGTGTTTTTTAGAGGATTATGCTAGTAATGCTGCTCCAATAATTCCGGCGTGGTTTAAAAGTTGTGCCGGCTCAACAGGAGTTTTTATGGTTAGTTGTTCAGAAAATTTATCGAATTTTTTACTGGTTCCACCGCCCAGGATAATTAATTCGGGTGATAGAATCTTTTCAAGCTGTTTTAAATATTGATTAAAACGTTTTCCCCATACTTTCCACTTAAGGTCTTCTTTTTTTCGAACAGCATCGGAGGCAAAGTGTTCGGCAATTAGTTTATTGTGCATATAAACATGTCCGAACTCACTATTCGGAATGAGTTTACCATTGTAGAATAGTGCAGAACCAATACCGGTTCCAATGGTTAAAAAAAGTGCTAATCCTTTAAAAGCTTTTACTTTTCCAAATTTTAGTTCGGCAAAACCAGCTACATCAGCATCGTTATAAACCTTTACATCACATCCGGTGTGTTGACTAAACAATTTGTTAGCATTTACTCCTATGCATGATTTATCGATATTTGATGCGGTTTTGATCACTCCATTTTGAATAACAGCCGGGAAACCACAACCAATTTTACCGTTATAATTAAAATGCTTTACAATTTTGGCCAAGGTTTCAGCAATAACTTCTGGAGTAGCTGGTTGTGGTGTTTCAATGCGATGGCGTTCGGTAACATACTCGCCGGTTTTTGTATTCACAATGGCTCCTTTAATTCCCGAACCTCCTATATCTATTCCGAGTATTTCCATTTTGATTCGAATTTGTATAACATAAAATTACTCATATTTATTTTAGAATGAAAGTAGAATCATTTTATAGATTTATGTTAGCTTTATTGATATTTTTGAATAAACAGTGCAACAAAATGAATATTTCCGATTATGTATCCAAATTTATTAATGGCACCAACCAGTCGTTGTTTTTAACGGGTAAAGCAGGTACCGGGAAAACCACATTATTGAAGGAAATCGTTGAAACCACGCATAAAAAAACTGTTATTGCAGCACCAACCGGAATAGCAGCCATAAATGCCGGGGGAGTAACTTTGCACTCTCTATTTCATTTGCCTTTTGGATCATTTATTCCCGATCAGGAAATACCGCAGGTAGAGAATCTCTCTTTTCAGGTAACAAACCCGAAAATGTTGCTTCGTAATCTAAAAATGAATTCGCAGAAAAAGGCATTGATACGCGAAATGGAATTGCTCATTATTGATGAGGTAAGTATGCTGCGTGCCGATTTGCTGGATGCAATCGATACGATTCTTCGTTACGTGAGAAGAGACAATAAAGTGTTTGGGGGATTGCAAATTTTGTTTATTGGAGACCTTTGGCAGTTACCTCCTGTTGTTAAAAACGAGGAGTGGAATGTTTTAAAAAGTTATTATTCCAACATTTTCTTTTTTAATGCAACAACATTAAAAAAAACAGAGCTGGTTTATTTGGAACTGGATAAGATATTTCGCCAAACAGACTCAAAATTTATCGAGTTATTAAATCATTTTAGGTTAAATACTATCAATCAATCGGATATTGATTTGTTAAATCAGTGTTATAAAAAACAGTTCAATTTATTGGATAACGAGGGATATATTTATTTAACAACCCATAATCACAAGGCTGATAAGATAAACAAAGAAGCTCTTGACCAATTACCGGGGAAAACATATCGTTTTGAAGCTGATCTGGATGGTGAGTTTAGCGAATATTCTTTTCCTGTTGATCCTGTTTTGGAGCTGAAAGAGGGAGCTCAGGCAATGTTTATTAAAAATGATTATTCCGGCAATCAAGCTTATTTTAATGGGAAAATAGGGAAAATCGATGCTGTTTCTGAAGATCACATTGTGGTATCTTTCCCGGATGGTTCGGAACCGGCAGAAGTAGAACGCTATACCTGGGAAAACAAGAAGTTTGCATTAAATCAGGAAACCAGGGAAGTTGAAGAACGCATTGTGGGTACATATAGTCATTTTCCTTTAAAACTGGCATGGGCTATTACAATACATAAGAGCCAGGGGCTCACGTTTGAAAAGGCTGTAATTGATATTTCTCAGGCATTTGCTGCCGGTCAAACATATGTGGCTTTATCAAGGCTTACATCGCTCGAAGGGCTGGTGCTGGCTTCACCTGTGCATTGGTCAGGCCCTGAAATTGATAATGATTTGGCTGCTTTTGCTAAATCAAAAATAACCGAAGAGCGAGCAAATGAAAAATACCGCATTGCATCGAAACAATACATTAATCAACAGGTATCTGATGCTTTTAATTTTAGTGAACTCATACAAAATTTAAACGAGCATATTGCCACCTACAACAAAGATTCTGTAAAATCAGCAAAGCAAAAGCATTTAACATGGGCACTTAATCTGAAGAAAGATTTAGAAGAAATTATAAAGGTTTCAGGTAAATTTCAAAATCAGCTTAAGTCAATTATGCTTTCGGATAGCGAAAATCATCTTGTAAAATTGAAAAGCAGAGTAATAGCAGCAAAAGATTATTTTATTCCTTTATTGAAAGAAAAGCAAGATTTGATAGAATCGCATATGCAGGTGGTTCAAAAAGAAAAAGGAATTAAAAAATATCTTAAAGAATTGATGTTTCTGCAGGGGTTGTTTTACGGGCAAATTATTCTGATTCATAAAGCAGAGGCGTTATGCATAGCTGTTTTAAACAACGAGGAAATAAACAAAGAAACGTTTAACACTTTTACTGAATCGATAAAAAAACCAGAAGAAGATAAGAGTGCTAAAAAGGAGAAGAAAAAGAAAGAAAAAGGCAAACCGAAGATTAAAACAACAGAGGTTACTTATGATCTGTATAGAAAAGGATATTCGGTTCAGAACATTGCAAAAGAAAGATCGTTAAGTGTAATTACAATTGAAAAACACCTGAGCGATTGCATAGAACAAGGAAAAATCGATATTTCCGAATTGATGGATTCAAAAAGAATAAAAGAAATTTTACGTGCAATAGAAACGGAGGATACATCGCTACTAAAACCGGTAAAAGAGTATTTGGGCGATAACTACTCGTACGCCGAAATAAAATATGTGATGTCGTGGTTGAAATTTGAGCGTGTGGTTGGCAAGTAAGTTCTTAAAACAAAATGAGTAACTTTTATTGTTTGAAATTAAAGTTACTCAAAGTGATTTTTTTGTAGCCCCACCGGGACTCGAACCCAGATCTACAGTTTAGGAAACTGCTATTCTATCCCTTGAACTATGGGGCCAATTTTGCAAATGTACTATTTTTTAGCTTTTTAATGGTTAAAGGAAAGTTTAGACAACTACTATTCTCTGCCTGCCGATATCCCTTAAACCCTGACCGCCTGTGGCGGTTATGAGGCCAAAATTTCAAGTGTCAAAATTAGATAAATTAATTTCATATACAAAATTGATTTTCGAAGCCTTTATGTTTGTTTTGCACAAGATTTGCTAATTATGCTGTAACTTTATAATCAGTTAATCGTCTGAAAGATAATTTAAACAGAATTTATTAAACCTAAAATTATGAGAAAAATATTTTTAGCTGCTGTTTTTACAATAATATCTTTGTACTCTTATTCACAGTGTATTTATGGTAAAATAACAGATCCTTCGGGCGATCCAATATCCTATGCAACAATATATGCTGCCGATGTTTCTTCAGGCACTACATCAAATATTGAAGGCGATTATAAGTTGGAATTACCTCAGGGTAATCACCAATTAGCAGTTCGGTATTTAGGTTATAAAACAAAAGAAATAGAAGTTACCTGTGATGGGAGTAGTCATGAACTGAATATTATTCTTGAAGAACAACTTTATAAAATTCCCGAAGTAAGAATTCTTGCCAGTGGAGAAGATCCCGCTTATCCCATAATGCGAAAAGCCATTGCGATGAGTTACTACTATCTTAATCAAGTTGAGGAATATCGTTGCAGAATCTATCTGAAAGGTTCGGGAAAAGCATTGGAAATTCCTCGATTGCTTAAAAAGACCTTAAAAAAGGAGGGCATCGAAGAGGGCAAACCCATAGTAATTGAAAACATTACCGATCTTCATTTTAAGCTTCCCGATATTGTTGAAGAAAACACCATCTCGATGCGGAGTTCAATGGAAACCGGCGATGTTTCTCCAATGAGTTATATTACACTTTCTCTATACAATGATATTGATGGTATAATCTCACCATTAAGTCGCGATGCATTTACCTATTACAAATTTCAACTGGATGCATCTTTTTATGATCAGGATTATCTGGTTCATAAAATACGAGTAATTCCCCGACGTGAGGGGTTCGACCTGTACTCCGGTCACATTTATATTGTAGAAGGTTTCTGGCATTTACACAGTGCCGAGCTCAAGCTGGAACAAAAAATGTTTAATATAACTATCAACCAGGTGTATACTCCGGTCGAAAAGGATGTGTGGATGCCCATTAGTCACGATTTTGATATCGACGTAAAAATGATGGGTATTGAGTTTTCGTTTAAATATGTGGCATCGGTTTCTAATTATGATGTTGAGCTAAATTCTAATCTGGATCATAGCTTATACCGAAACTTGTTGGCAGATTCCAAAGAATATGTTCAGGAAGTAAACGAGGTTATTAATGAACAGCAAAAGAAGATTCAGGAGTTGGTTCAAAAACATGAGTTAACCAAGAAAGAATCCAGAAAGCTTAAAAAGCTGGTACGTGAAGATGTAAAAAAATCCATTCCGGAAAAAGAATTGGAGATTACAGACCAGAATCATGTTGAGGACAGTGCAGAATTGCGCTCTGTTGCATATTGGGATTCTATACGCCCTATCCCGCTTACTGTCGATGAAATGGAAAGTTATGAGGTTAAAGATTCTATTCAGCTTAGAATGGAAACAGATTCAACATTTAAAGATTCTATAGAACGCAAAGATTCTAAACTTACGTGGGGTAAATTTTTTATGGGAGGAACCTTAAGCTACGGTGATGGCAAACATCGCTTTAGTTATGGTGGCTTGCTAGATTTTGAGCACATCGATTATAATACCGTAGAGGGTTGGAAATACGGCATGGAATTTACCTATTCTTATCGTAACGATAGTGGTAAATACTTTCGATTGAATCATGAAATAGATTACGCTTTTGGACGTGAACGAATGACCAACGATTTTGGATTATTGTATAGATATAATGGATTAAAAAGAGGCTATCTTTATATTGATGGTGGACGAAAAACCAGCGATTTTGATCAACAAACAGGAATTACAAAAAGTTTAAATTTTATTACTACTCTTTTCTTAAAAGAGAACTGGTTAAAGCTTTATCAAAAGGATTATGCAAAATTGGGGCATAAATTCGATATTACAAACGGTCTTTCTCTATATACAGGTGTTGAATACGCAGAAAGAAAAAAACTCATTAATCATGATGATTTCTATTTTTATGATCCTTTTGATAATGAATTTACCTCAAATACTCCACCAAACGTTAGTGAAAACCTCATTGATGATAATATTGCTGTTCTTGCCGATATTAAAATACAATATACTCCACGATATTATTACAGAATTAATGATGGAGTGAAACGATATCAGTATTCAAATTATCCAACATTTTCGTTGTATTACAAGAAAGGAATTCAAAATATAGCGGAAAGCGATGTGGATTTTGATTTCCTGGAATTTTCTGTTTTTGATAATACATCCATTCGAAAATTAGGAACGCTGCATTACAATGTAACCGCAGGAGCATTTTTAAACACCTCAGAAATGTATTTCGCAGATTATAAGCATTTTGGAGCAAACACTCCGTTTTTTATCAGTGCCAACGAAAGCAGCGAAATATTCAGATTAATGGATTATTACGATTATAGCACGAATAAAAGCTACCTGGAAGCTCATATAAGTTTAACAAACGATCCTATTTTATTAAAACGACTGCCGGGGTTAAATAAAACATTAATGAACGAAACATTATACTTTAATTATCTTTCGTCAGAAGGCAATAACCCATATTATGAGGTAGGGTATGGATTAAATCAGATTTTTTTAATGTTTAATGTTGAGGTTTTTGCTGGTTTCAAAGGTCAATCGCACGAATACACCGGAGTAAAAATCGGAATACCTTTCGTAGGTCGTAATGGTGATGAAATCAGAATCGGAGGGTAGCAACTACTAATATAATTTGCACTTCCGAAGTTTTTAACACTTAGGGAGTCTGCGAATTCTCCAAAACTTATGTAGAGAAGAGATTTCAACAATTAATTCTACAAACAGTTCTCTTTTGCTATAAACCATTTAACCAATTTACTGCGAAGCCGAATCTTTTTATTATTTTTACAAATTCTTTAACAGAGCGTTTGTATGAATACAATTGATTTGGTTTTTGCAATTTTACTTTTGTGGGCAGCATACAGAGGATATTCCAAAGGATTTATTGTTCAGTTGGCTACCTTGGCTGCGCTGCTTTTGGGTATTTTAGGCGCGGTAATGTTTTCTGATTTTACGTCAAGTCTAATTATTAAAAAGTTTGAGGTATCGGGTCAATATTTGCCCATAATATCATTTGCACTAACCTTTATTGCGATTGTTATTGCAGTTCACATTTTAGCCAAAGCCTTAAATAAATTAATTGATGCAATTGCTCTGGGAATAATTAATCGTTTATTAGGTGTTCTGTTCTCAGTATTAAAAATTGCGTTTATTGTGAGTATTATTTTGGTTTTAATTAATAAAGCTGATAATAAATACAATTTCATTCCAGATGAAACAAAAGAAAAATCATTATTATATAAACCCTTATCGAATTTTGCTCCTATGATTTTTCCTTATCTAAACTTTGATAAACTTAAAGAATCATTTGAAGAAGAGCAGAAAAAGCAAGGCATTAACATATAAAATAACAGATAATAAAAAGAGATAAAATGGACACAAAAAATTTAGGATTCGATTCGAAATTAATTCACGCAGGAGATTATGAAGATGCAATGGGTAGTGCGGTAACCCCAATATATCAAACATCTACTTTTGCTTTTAGAAATGCAAAACACGGGGCTGATCTGTTTGCAGGACGCGAAAAAGGATTTATCTATACCAGAATTGGTAACCCAACCATTGAGGCTTTAGAAAACAAATTAGCTGAGCTTGAAAATGGAGTTGGCGGTATTGCTTTAGCTTCCGGCATGGCAGCAGTAACAACGGTGTATATGGCATTTTTAGGTCAGGGAGAACATATTGTTTGCACAAGTGCAGTTTATGGTCCAAGCAGAGCTGTTCTGGAATCACATTTTTCAAGATTTGGCGTTGAATCTACTTTTGTTGATTCATCTAATCTACAGGAAATCGAAAATGCTATTAAACCAAATACTAAACTTTTATATCTTGAAACACCAGCTAATCCGACAATCGCTTTGACAGATATAAAGAAAGCATCAGAGATTGCACACAAGCACGGAATTCTTGTGGTTGTAGACAATACTTTTAGTAGCCCATATTTACAAAAACCATTAGATTTAGGTGCTGATGTTGCGTTACATTCTTTAACAAAATTTATTAACGGGCATGCTGATATCGTTGGAGGAGCTTTAGTTGCAAAAGATCCTGAAGTTTATCAAAAACTTAGAAAGACAATGGTGTTTATGGGTGGTAATATGGATCCGCACCAGGCTTATATGGTAATCCGTGGCGTTAAAACCCTTAGTTTACGTGTTGATCGTGCTCAGGAAAATGCCATGAAGGTTGCTGAATTCCTTGAAAATCATCCAAAAGTAGCTTGGGTAAAATATCCCGGATTAAAATCATTTCCACAGTATGAACTAGCCAAAGAACAAATGGCAGGTCCTGGTGCCATGATTAGTTTTGAATTAAAAGGAGGTTACGATGCTGGTGTAACTTTAATGAACAACGTTCACTTAGCATTACTGGCAGTTTCATTGGGTGGTGTTGAATCGTTAATTCAGCATCCGGCATCAATGACTCATGCTGGAGTACCTAAAGAAGCAAGAGAAGAAGCTCATATTACAGAAGGATTAGTGCGCTATGCAGTAGGTATCGAGAATGTAGATGATATTATTGCTGATTTAGATCAGGCATTAGCAAAAATATAATAAATCAGGATTTTACGTTATAATAGAGACACAATGCATTGTGTCTCTATTATAAACAATAAAACATTCAAAAAGAAGATTATAAAAATGAATTTCGTTGAGGAACTAAAATGGAGAGGCATGCTGCATGATATCATGCCCGGAACAGAAGAGCAATTGCAGAAAGAGATGACAACAGCTTATGTTGGGATTGATCCAACAGCTAACTCGTTGCACATTGGGCACTTAGTTGGTGTAATGATGTTAAAACATTTTCAGGCTGCAGGGCATAAACCCCTTGTTTTGGTTGGTGGTGCAACAGGTATGATTGGTGACCCTTCCGGGAAATCGCAGGAAAGAAACTTACTTGACGAAGAAACGTTAAGATATAACCAGGATTGTTTACAGAAACAGCTGGAGAAGTTGTTAACTTTTGATTCAAGTATTGAGAATGGTGCCGAAATGGTAAACAATTACGACTGGATGAAAGAATACTCATTTCTGGATTTTATTCGTGATATTGGCAAGCACATTACGGTAAATTACATGATGGCTAAAGATTCCGTTAAAAAACGTATTGGCGAAGAAGCAAAAGCAGGAATGTCGTTTACAGAGTTTTCTTATCAATTGGTGCAAGGAACAGATTTTTATCATCTCTATAAAGAAAAGAATTGTAAGCTGCAGATGGGTGGTTCCGATCAGTGGGGAAATATTACTACCGGAACAGAATTGATTCGTCGTAAAGTAGGAGGTGAAGCGTTTGCTTTAACCTGTCCATTAATTACGAAGGCTGATGGTAACAAATTCGGAAAAACAGAGGAAGGAAATGTATGGCTCGATCCGGAACTAACATCGCCCTATAAATTTTACCAGTTTTGGTTAAATGTTTCTGATGAGGATGCTGAAAAGTACATCAAGATTTTTACCATGCTATCAAAAGATGAAGTTGATTCTTTAATCGAGAAACATCGTGAAGAGCCACATATGAGATCGTTACAACAACGATTAGCAAAAGAGCTGACTGTAATGGTACATTCAGAAGATGACTATAATACGGCAGTTGCAGCTTCGAAAATTTTATTCGGAAAAGCCACAACCGAAGAACTGAAAAATCTGGATGAAAAAACATTTTTATCCGTATTCGAAGGAGTTCCAATGTTCGATGTGGAAAAAGCTAAAATTGAAACAGGAATGAATGTGTTGGATTTATTGGCAGAAGAAACACAAATATTCCCTTCAAAAGGAGAGTTGAGAAGAACAATAAAAGGTGGTGGCGCAAGCATAAATAAGGAAAAGATTCAGTCTGAAGAAATAACTGTAGGTTCTGATCGTTTATTGAATAATAAATATATTCTTGTTCAGAAAGGGAAAAAGAATTATTTCTTGATTAGGACAGTTTAACAAGTTGTCTGTATTTCGACATCCCGATACATATCGGGACAATATGACAACTTACCTTTTGATCGATTAAAACAGTTGTCATCCTGAGCTTGTCGAAGGGTGCCAAAATTTATATGTCAACAAATTTGGATATGCCAACTAATAATGATTATAACTTCAACTCTATGGACCTTATTCGATTTATGTTTAAGCATAAATGGCCAATTATTATCGTAACTTTAATTGCGGCCATTGCTTCGGTGATTGTTTCTTATATGATAACACCAAAGTTTAAATCTTCAGTAATTCTTTATCCTAAAACGCAGGTTGCTGTCTCACATGCATTAACCACTGCAGAGTTAATCGATCCGGATGACCATATTATGAATTTTGGCGATGAAGAAGCTACCGAGCAGTTAATTCAAACACTTTATTCTGAAGATATTCGGTTAACCATTATTGAAAAATTTAATCTTTTCGAGCATTATGATATTAATGCCCAAGGAGAATATCCAATGACTGCCCTACACGAGGAATTTTCTGAAAACATACGATTTAAGAAAACAGAATACCAGGCAGTACAGATCGAAGTGATGGATACAGATCCGCAAATGGCAGCCGATATTGCCAACGAAATAGCTTCGCTTCTGGATAAAACCTTAAACAGAATGCAAAATGAAGTGGCTGTTGAGATACTAAAAGTTGTAGAGAACGAATACCAAACGTTAACAAAGGAAATTGATCAGCTGGAAAAAGATCTAAAAAGTTTGGGTAACAAAACAACTGATCCGAAATATATCTCATTATCTGAGCAACTTTTAAATGAGAACAAACGATTAAGCAACCTTAAGTCAAAACTGGTAGAGGCTCGTGTAAATGCCAATCAGGATTTACCTCGAAAATTTACGGTTGCTAAAGCTTATCCTGCTGAAAAAAAGGCATATCCGATACGTTGGCTAATTTGCGTTGTATCAACATTTTCGGCTTTTGTTTTTGCCATTTTAATGATGTTGTTTATTGAACGATATAAAGATCTTTTAAAACTTAAATCGTAGAACATTGGATAAGAATAAAATTCTCTTTTATTCTGTTTCACTACTTTTTGTGGCTATCAATATCGCTTTTATAGCCTACAATGCTTATTATGTTGCCTTTTTGCCGGTAATTCTGCTGTTTGTTTTTGCCAGCCTGGTTTCCCTGGACAAAGTTTTACTTGCAGTTGCATTTTTTACTCCTTTATCTATCCGGTTAGATTACATTATTCCTGAAATACCCGTTAATCTCTATTTACCAACAGAGCCTTTACTTCTTGGAATGTTGTTCCTTTTTCTATCAAAATTACTATTAGATGGTAAGTTCGACAGAAAAATTCTGCTTCATCCGGTTTCCATTGCGATTTACATCAACTTGTTTTGGATATTTTTAACAAGCATAACCAGTACCATGGTTGGGGTATCATTTAAATTTTTATTATCGAGACTCTGGTTTGTTGTAGCCATGTACTTTCTGGCCACGCAGGTTTTTAAGAGGTATCAAAACATTGAAAAATTTCAGTGGTTATACATTGCAGCATTGGTTATTGTTATTTTATATACCAATATCAGGTTATCCGCTTATGGATTAACAAACCAAAATGCCTCTAATTGGGTTGTATTGCCCTTTTTTAGCGATCACACTTCATATGGAGCCATGTTGGTGATGTTCGTTTTTCCGCTTTTCTATTTTATGATTCGAAAAGATACAAATCTATTTTTTAAAGTATTAACCACTTTAGCATTTGTCATTTTTTGTTTTGGTATAGCTCTTTCGTATACCCGGGCTGCCTGGCTAAGCCTGTTTGCTGCAGTTGGTTTATTAGTACTTATAAAACTTAGAATAAAAATTTGGGTTGTTTTGGTGGGAATGGTAAGTGTTGTTTTGCTGGTTTTTGCTTTGCAAAACACAATTTTGGATTCGCTGGAAAGCAATGAGGCTGAATCATCAGGTAAATTTTCTGAGCATATTGAATCGATGGCTAATATTACTTCCGATCCTTCGAATACCGAAAGAATAAACCGGTGGAAATGCGCAATTAGAATGTTTAAAGAAAAACCAATTTTCGGTTGGGGGCCTGGCACATATAAGTTTCAGTATGCGCCTTTTCAGTTTTCATACGATCGCACCAAAATCAGCACGAACTTTGGCGACGTGGGTAATGCACATAGCGAATACCTGGGTGCTCTTTCCGAATCGGGTATTATTGGAATGTTATCGTTAATATTGGTTGTGTTTATGGCTTTTCGAACTGGATACCGAGTATATCATCAAACAAATTCCAGGCAGATAAAACATTTCACTCTTTTTCTCATTTTGGGATTAGCTACCTATTTTATTCATGGTTTTTTGAATAACTTTCTGGATACCGACAAAGCTTCTGTGCCTGTTTGGGGATTTATTGCAATGCTCGTTGCGCTAGAGGTTTATCATAAAGAAAATATTTCTGGTCAGGTAGAATAATCAATGTAATTATTATGTAATTTTGGTGCATATATAAAAATCAATATGCACGCTTCATTGATTATTTTGGATTCGCTTGATGAGTGGAATCCGTTTTATGATACACAGAGTATCATTACTGCGAAAGATTATCTTCAAAATGAATATCTAAGCAACCAGTCGCACTTAGTCATTAATTTAAGTAATAATTTATCTTATAATTCCGAAGGATATTATTGCTCATTGCTTGCAAAAGCAAGGGGACATAAGATTATCCCAAGTGTTGAAACAATAAACAAACTCAATTCCGAAGCGTTAAACCGCCTGGATAAATCGTTGCAAAAAACATGTTATCAGCACATAAAAAAGAATAACCTGGAAGGATTCTGGAATCTTGATATTTACTTTGGTACATGTAAGGAAGAAGGCCTTGAAAAAGTAGCCCGGTTTATTTTTGAACAGTTTCATTGTCCGGTTTTAAGAGTTACGTTTAATTCCAATGAGCGTAATCAAATAGAGTCAGTCAAAGCGCTATCCATATCCGAGTTAAGCGATCGTCAGCAAGATGATTTTGCCGAAGCACTCGATAATTTTAGCAAAAAAGTTTGGCGCGAACCACGCGCAAAGAAACCATACCGTTACGATTTGGCTATTTTATATGATCCTGAAGAGCAATTTCCTCCGAGCGACAAACGAGCGTTAAATAAATTTATTGATATTGCCAAAAAGATGAATATCAACGCTGAGCTGATTACAGGCGAAGAGAGTAATAGATTAATGGAATTTGATGCGCTTTTTATTCGTCAAACAACTGAACTAAATCATGTTACCTATCAGTTGGCACAAAAAGCGGCTCAGGCAGATATGGTGGTTATTGACGATCCCGTATCAATTATCCGGTGCACCAATAAAGTTTACTTAAAGGAGTTGCTTGATAAAGAGCAAATAACAACTCCCAATTCAATGTTGTTGTTTAATTCAAACGAAAACACTTTTGAGCAAATTTCCAAGCAGTTGGGATTACCTATAGTAATAAAAATACCGGATGGATCATTTTCTCATGGTGTTAAAAAAGTTAACACGAAGGAAGAATTTACTGAAACTATAGATACGCTGTTTAAACAATCGGCTATTTTATTAGCACAAGAGTATATTCCTACCGATTATGATTGGAGAATAGGTATTTTGAATAAAGAACCGATTTATGCTTGCAAATACTACATGGCAAAGGGCCATTGGCAAATTTACAATCACAAAGTATCAGGTAAAGCAAGTTCTGGTAATCATGAAACAGTTCCTATTTATCAGGTTCCCAAAAATGTTTTAAGAACGGCATTAAAGGCAACTTCATTAATAGGTAAAGGTTTGTACGGTGTAGATATGAAGCTGGTTAATGACAAGGCATTTATCATTGAAATTAATGATAATCCAAATATTGATTTTGGAGTAGAAGATGCGATTTTAGGTGATGAGTTATATGGAAAAATTCTACGGGAATTTGTGATTCGTTTAGAACAAAAACATGCACAATGAAAACTCTCCATGATATAAAGATTGAGAAAGCAAAAATAGAAGATATTGATGAGATTTTTGCTTTGGAACAGGTATGTTTTAACGAAGATGCCTTTTCTAAAAGGCAATTTAAATATTTAGTATCAAAGGCTAATGGTGTGTTTGTGTTGGTAAGAAGAAACCGGAAAATCATCGCCTATTTAATTATGCTTAAACGAAAAAACAGCAGGCATTACCGGATCTATTCGATCGCCATATTACCCGAAGAAAGAGGACTTGGAATTGCCATAAAGTTACTTGAATTTGCAGAGAAAACTGCGCTCAAGAGCAGTACACATAAAATATCTTTAGAAGTAGGTGAAAATAATATCGCTGCCATAAATCTATATCTAAAACTGGGTTATCAAAAGGTGGGTAATCGATCCTATTATTACGCCGATGGCTCAGATGCTCTAATCATGACAAAGGAATTCTAAATTTAAACTCTATTTTCGTATTAGTATCTTATATTTGTTTCAAACAAATTTGAGATGATAAATTTTTTTGTTTTAAATCAGGATTTGATCAGCTTTCTATTCCTATTAACAGGAGTCGCTTTTACAGGAATGCTAATTTATGTTGGAGTTATATCAATTTTTGAAAGAGAATATCGGGCAGTAAGGGTTTCTTTGATTTTATCCATGTTAATCTTGGTTGTATTTCTGGCAATTTATTTAATAGATTTTCCATTAAAAGAAGTTGCTGAAATAAGCATATTGGTATTCATTAGTTTAAGCTTACTTATATTGTTTATTCCTTTTGATTCTAAGAGAAAACATTCATATCAAATCCCCACAGAAAAGCATGATGAGCGAAATATCATGTTTTCGAGAAACGAACTGAAAGAAGGTACGGAGCAGTATAACAATTATTATACAAGCTATCCTAACCATAAAGATTTAGATGATAAATTCAGACAAAAGCCCGGATTATTGTCTCCGAATGCTTCTCTGTATCATCCATTTGCATTTGCATCTGCTCATGCCAATTTAGAAGTTATTGAAAGGCTAAAAACACAAGTGAATGGTCCGGTTAAAGAAAAAAGAACCGAAGTAGAGGCATCTGAAATTACCAATTACCTAAAAACATGGAGTAAAAAACTGGGTGCTCATTCATTTGGTGTAACAAAACTCCAAAATTATCATTTGTATTCTCATAAGGGACGAGGAGATTTATATGGTAAACCAGTTGAGAATAAACAGAATTATGCAATTGCTATAACGGTTGAAATGGACCATGAAATCATGCAGACAGCGCCTAAGAGTACTGTAATCATGGAGTCGACACAGCAATATTTAAACTCGGGAACTGTTGCTGTACAACTAGCCTCTTTTATTAGGGAGTTAGGTTATGAAGCCAGAGCGCATATCGATGGTAATTACGAAGTTATTTGTCCGCTGGTTGCAAGAGATGCCGGCTTAGGTGAAATTGGCCGTATGGGTTTATTAATGACTCCTAAGCTAGGACCACGAGTTCGCATTGCTGTTATAACAACAGATATTCCTTTACAGATTGAAAAAAGAAAAAATCACTCTTCTGTTATCGATTTTTGTGAGATCTGTAAAAAATGTGCCGACATATGCCCTTCCCGGTCTATTCCATTTGAAAAAAGAAGAGCGGAAATCGAAGGGGTTCTGCGATGGAAAATAAATTCAGAAAGTTGTTTTACCTACTGGTGCACAGTGGGTACCGACTGTGGTCGCTGTATGGCGGTTTGTCCTTATGCTCATTCAAACAATACTATGCATAACTTTATTCGTTGGGGAATTCATAACTCGTATATTTTCAGAAGGTTTGCACTACTTATGGACGATCTGTTTTATGGACGAAAGCCGAAATCAAGAAAACTTCCTTCCTGGATTGATAACTAATCAAAAGTGTTATACTTTTATAAAGAAATTTAATTCTTCGGTAATGAAAAAATGGTGTGTAATAATTTTTATAAGCTTAGCGAGCATTCATAATGTAATTGGTTCTATTTCTATAAATGACACATTATCAACGTATAGTTCTGTTGATGAGGGTGTTCAAAAGGCAAAAAAACTCATTGAACTGTCAGAGGAAATTCGAGCTATGGATCCTCAAAAGGCCGCAGAATATGGACTTGAGGCAATCCGTATTAGTAAAGAAATTACTAATAGCGAATTACAGCAAATGGCAGAGTTTACAGCGGGCTTCGCATTCTACATTCAGAATGATTTTGAAAAGGCGCTACATCACCTTGATAATTCATTGGAAATCAGCAGAAACATAGAAAATAAACCGGGAGAGGCAGCTTCTCTAAACCGCATTGGTAATACATTTCAGTTAATGGGCGAATATGGAAAGGCGTTGGATTATTATAACATGGCAATGACTATAAATAAAGAGCTTGAAGACGATCAGGAGATTGCCAGGACGTTAACCAATTTGGGCAGCGTATACCGACTTCATGGAAACTATGAACTCGCAATAAATCAACACCTTAAAGCTTTGGGGATATACGAAGGGCTAAAAAATAACGAAGGAATAGCGTGGTCGGCCTTAAATATTGCACGTTTATTTAAAATGATGAAAAACTATCCTAAAAGTTTAGATTACGTTAATCAGTCGCTGGAGATTTATCAGAATATCGAAGACAAACAAGATTTAAGTATCGGTGTAACCCTTTGTTTAAAGGAGTTTGCGAGTATTTATTATGAAATGGGCAACTTGAATTTTGCTGTTGTTTATGGAGAGCGGGTGCTGGAAAGAAACAGGAGAACCAACAATATGCTGGGTGTGGCAAATTCGCTTAGCACTTTGGGTAAAATATATTTTGATGTTAAAAATTATGATCAATCGGAGCAATATTTAATACAAGCCAAAAACTTAAAAGATTCATTAAATGATAATACGGAAAATGCTGCTATTTTAAGATATTTAGGCAAAATACATTTAAATAGAGGAGAAACATTAAAAGCCAAAAATTATTTTAATAATAGCCTCGATTTTGCCAAAAATCAGAATTTAAAGCAGGAAATTAAAGAGGCATATCTCGACTTGTCGAAATTATACGAAAACACGCATAATTCTGACCAGGCACTAAGATATTATAAGAAGTACATTGCTCTAAAAGATAGTTTGAATAATCAAAAAATTAACGAGCTGGCATTACAATATGAATTCGATAAGGAACAACGAAAACGAGAGTTTGAGGAGATGCAAAAAGATATCAGACAAGAAGCGAAGCTGCAACGTGAAAAGATATTTAAATGGGCATTTGCATCCGGATTTCTTCTCATGCTGGTTTTAGCATTTGTTATTTTTAATAGCTATCAGCGCAAGAAAAAAACGAATATCTTATTAACAAAACAGAAAAACGAAATTGCTGAACAAAAAGATGAGATTGAAGCTCAGCGTGATTTTGTGACAAAACAACGCGACCAAATTGCACATCAGAATACAATAATTACAGATAGCATTGAGTACGCAAAACGAATTCAGTCGGCACTATTTCCACAGAAAAAGTTTTTAGACAGAGTTTTGGGTGAGTATTTTATTTACATGAAACCTAAAAATATTGTAAGTGGTGATTTTTATTGGGTGGCCGAAAAAGGGAACAAGTTAATTATTACAGTTTCTGATTGCACAGGGCATGGTGTTCCGGGTGCGTTTATGAGCATGTTGGGTATTGCATTTCTTAACGAAATAGTAAATAAAAATAAAATATTGAAGGCAGGTAAAATCTTAGATCAGCTTCGAGAAAATATTATCGATTCGTTACACCAGGAATATGGTGTTAAAGGTTCGAAGGATGGCATGGATATGGCGTTGTGTATTCTTGATAAAAAAACGCTGGAAATGCAATTTGCAGGTGCATATAATTCAGCTTTTGTTATCCGTGGGAATGAGTTTAATGAGTTAAAAGCCGATAAAATGCCCATTGGGATTCACGCTATCAAAGTAGATAAACCATTCTCCAATCAGGAATTTAAGCTCGAAAAACAGGATATGTTATATCTGTTTTCTGATGGTTATGCCGATCAGTTTGGAGGCGAAAAAGGAATGAAGTTTAAGCAGAGTGCATTTAAAGAACTTCTGAGCCAGATTGCAGGACTATCAGTAACAGAACAACAGGAAAAAATAGCATCAAAAATGCTTGAATGGCAGGGCGATTTTTCACAGTTAGACGATATGATGATCATGGGAATTAGAATATAAGCAGCAATCATATGCTTTAAAAAAAGACGCTGACAATTAAATTATTAGCGTCTTTTTTTGTGCGATATATTGTTATTTAATGATTAACCTCTTCGATAGCTTCTGAAACATTAATGATATAATCTCCCAGCTTCTCATTTTCGCAAAAAAGATCGTTATAAATAATGCCTACCTGGTAGCTATACTCTTTTTTCTCAACACTTTTAAGGTGAGATTTTTTAAGTTTTGTTCTGAAATGATTAATTTTTTCTTCAATCTCTTCTGCTACGGTAATATTTATGTTTTTATATCCTGAGTCTAGGTTTTTATGCATCTCATCAAAAGCTTTTTTCACCAACTCCATTATTTGAATGATGTTTTCATCCAAACTGGAAGGGAATTTAATTTTTTTATCTCTTTTACGCGCTAATGTTTTAGCCAGGTTATAACAACTATCACCTATACTTTCAATATCCGAAACTACGTTTAACATAGCTTTTATCCGCTTCGAACCTAAAATACTCAATTCTCCTTCCGAGATTTTAGTTAAATAATTAGCGATCTCTTCTTCCATACGGTCACTAATACCTTCGTATTTTTCAACCTTATTAAATAGTTTATAGAATTTTTTATCCTGCTTTTCTGAATACATAGATTCAACATAATGAAACATTTTATCCATGCGCTGAGCATAAACAATAATTTCCTTTTTAGCCTGGTGAATAGAAAGTTCTGATGTTGAAAGCAAACCTGTGTTGATGTGTTTTAATCGGAATTCTTCTGTATCATCTGTCATTGGTACCATTTTGGTCACAATAAGCTGGATTAGTTTTGTAAACCAGATAAATACAAGCACGTTGGTAATATTAAAAGTAGTGTGGAAAATGGATAGAGCTACAGGAATAGCATGTGGTGAATCATATGGAGATACTCCTCCCGATTTTACTATAAACCAGTTAATTGCTGATAAAAAGTAGCCAAAAATTAACGAAACCCAAATTACACCTAAGATATTGAAAATCAAATGTGCTCGTGCAGCCCGTTTAGCCGAAACATTGGCAACTGCTGCTGCAATATTAGCTGTAACGGCGGTACCCACATTTTCACCAAGCACCATAGCTGCAGCTAAATCAAAAGGAATCCATCCATTGTTGCACATTACCAAAGTTAAAGCCATCGTGGCACTCGACGATTGAATAACCATCGTTAATATAGTACCAATAAGCAAGAATAATATATGCGAAAAAGCACCGTGCGAGGTGTAATCCGAAAGGAAAGATAGAATTTCGGGATTCTCTTTGATGTTTGGAACAGAATCTTTTAAGAATGTCAATCCTAAAAAAACCATGGCAAATCCAATGATAAATTCACCCCACGATTTTCGTTTATTGGTTTTTGAAAACAACAACGGAAATCCAAGTCCGATTAAGGGCAGTGAAATAACACTAATATCGACTTTAAACCCCAGGAGAGAAATTAACCATGCGGTTACTGTGGTACCTATGTTAGCACCAAATATTACGCCGATTGATTCTGTAAGAGATAGCAGTCCGGCATTTACAAAACTTACCATCATTACCGTTGTGGCCGATGATGATTGGATAATAGCTGTAATTAAAAAACCGGTAAATACGCCTTTAACCGGATTGGAAGTCATTTTAGCTAAAATACTTCTCATCTTATCTCCGGCGACCTTTTGCAAGGCTTCGCTCATTAACTTCATTCCGTAAAGAAAGAAGCCTAACGAACCAACTAAGGTTAAGAAATCTAACAGAGTGTAGTTCATTGGTATAAATGATTAATTAGGTATGCAAAACTAAAAAAAAAGTCAAATCATCATAGCTTTACCATCATATTTAATTAACAATAAAATAACATAATACGATTTATTGGTCGTTTGGAGATATAATCCTAATTTTGGGAATCAATTTAAATCATATGAAATGTATGCACTAACTGAACTTCAGGAAATCATAAATAAAAGAATATCAGAAGAAAATTTGGGCCGGGAGCCTTATGCGCTTTACGATCCAATTAAATATACATTAGATTCCGGAGGAAAGCGAATTCGACCTGTACTTGTTTTAATGGCTTGTAATATGTTTTCTGAACAGGTTGATCATGCCATAAAACCAGCTATCGGATTGGAGATTTTTCATAATTTTACTTTGTTGCACGACGATATTATGGATCATGCAGATATCCGACGCGGAAAACCAACCGTACATAAAAAGTGGGACGAAAACACTGCCATTCTTTCAGGCGATGCCATGTTTATTAAAGCCTACGAATACTTTTTAGATATTGATTCTCCTAATTTTAGAGAGATTCTAAAAGTCTTTAATAATACAGCACTTGAAGTATGCGAAGGGCAGCAGTATGATATGGAATTTGAACAACGCACCAATGTAACCGAGCAGGAGTATCTTCGAATGATCGAACTTAAAACATCGGTATTACTGGCTGCAGCTCTTAAAATTGGAGCATTATTAGGTGGTGCAAAAAGTAAAGATGCAGATCTTTTATATGAGTTTGGACGAAATATTGGCCTGGCTTTTCAGTTACAGGATGATTATCTCGATGTTTATGGTGATACCGAAGTGTTTGGTAAGCAGATTGGCGGTGATATTGTGGCCAATAAAAAAACTTTTATGTTAATTAAGGCCTTACAACTAGCTGATAATAATAACAAAAACAAATTGGAAAAACTAATTCATTTAGAGAAGTTCGATAGAGAAACGAAAGTTTCAAAAGTTACACAGGTATATAATGATTTAAATATAAAAGAGTTAGTTGTTGCTGAAATATCCAAACTGAACAAAAATGCACATGACTACCTGGATAAGGTGTCGGTTCCTGATCAGAAAAAAGAAGAACTCAAAGCGTTATCTGTAAAACTAATACAACGGGTTAATTAAAGATAAAATAAAAATCCCGGAGTAAAAACCAGTTGATTGGTTTTGGCTAGTACATATTTTGCTTCTGCAAAAAACATAAAGCGATCATTAAATGAAAGCTGCATGCCTGCTCCCACATTAGCACCGGGGAAAAATTTAAATTCGTTTATATCATAAAAGCTATTGTACACATCTGAATAATGATCATCTTTTATCTGCCACATGCCAACATGTGCACCTCCTAAAATATAAACACGATAGTTATCTCTGCTCCGTGGATTTAGTATATAATGTAAATTTAAATTAAATGCAAATGCTGTTACCTTATCGCTACCGTTGTTATATTCTGTTTTGTTTGGTAAATAGAACTTAATATCAGGCACAATATCCAGCTTTTTGTTGAAGTCATATACGGCTCTTAAATCAAATCCAAACGATTTATTAGAATAATCAAGACCATCATCATATTCGTATTTTCCTCCTGTAGCTAATGCAATACCTCCTCCGAACGATTCAAATTGTGCTCTTACAGGTTTAGATCCAATAATAGCAGTAAGTACAATAAGTGTTATTAAAATCTTTTTCATTTGTAATCAATAGTTTAAAACGGGTGGTAAATATCTGGTAATTTTCTATTTCATACAAACAATTTTGATAAAAGAAACATAAAATAACTAAAAAGGGATATTCTGTCAGAATATCCCCTGTATAATTATTTTTGATTTGACATTACAGTGCAAATAAAACTCCAAAATTAATGGTTGTCTGATTATACCTGCTTAATGTATACTTAATTTCACTAAAAGCACTTAAATTTGAACTAAATTCGTAATTAGCACCGGCTCCGGCATTTAATCCAACTTTAGTTCCAATTTCGTCATTGTTTCGAATGGCAATGTCGTCAACTCGGCTATAGTGAGTAATATTTAAACCACCAATTCCATAAAAATTAAATCCGGCAGTACTCCAAAATGTGTAGTTTCCATCCACATCTATTGACCACCGATTATACTTATAACTATTTTGAGTTAAAGGGAAAAATATTCCAAACTCAAGAGATCCTGACAAATTTTCAAGAACCATATCCATTCCGTATGTGCCTTTAAATTGAAGACCAAACGAAGGCCGGTCTGTTCCCAGTAGCAAACCACCACCAAGGTTTATTTCCTGTGCATTTGATTTTATCGAAAACAAGCTACTAATGAGAACTGTAGCTACAATTAATTTAAATACTCTATTTTTCATACGTTCTTCTTTTTTAGTTTTACATATTCAACATTTACGCATGTATCAAAAATCATGCAACAAAATAACGAATCAAAACAGGAAAAAGTTCGTAAGCATGTATCTAAAAGATGATAAAATCGTATAAAAAACGTAAATTTGTAAAAAAGCCTTTTATTTACTTCAAAAATCGATAGAATGTCAAACAATTCAGGTAAAATCATTCAAGTTATTGGTCCGGTAGTTGACGTAAGCTTTGAACACACTTCTGATGAACTTCCAAATATTCATGATGCACTGGAAATTGAACGCGCCGATGGTTCTAAGTTGGTGATTGAGTGCCAGCAGCATACTGGCGAAAACACGATACGCTGTATTGCAATGGACTCAACCGATGGATTGCATAGGGGTATGGAAGTAAAAATGACAGGAGCATCAATCCGAGTGCCAATAGGTGAACAGGTTCGTGGCCGGCTAATTAATGTTATAGGAGATGCCATTGATGGTATTGGTGAACTGGATAAAGAGGGAGGATACCAGATACATAAAAAACCTCCTGAATATGTTGATCTGAAAACAGAAAAGGAAGTACTTTATACCGGAATAAAAGTTATTGATTTAATTGAACCCTATCAAAAAGGTGGAAAAATTGGTCTGTTTGGTGGAGCAGGTGTTGGAAAAACAGTGCTTATTCAGGAAATGATCAATAATATTGCCAAAGCCTATGCAGGAACAACTGTATTTGCAGGAGTTGGAGAAAGAACGCGCGAAGGAAATGACTTGCTACGGGAGATGATTGAATCAGGAGTAATAAAGTATGGTAAGGAGTTTGAAAAAAGTATGGAAGAAGGCAGCTGGGATTTAACTAAGCTCGATCCTGAAGAGTTGAAAAAATCACAAGCTAGTTTGGTGTTTGGACAAATGAACGAACCCCCCGGAGCGAGAGCTACGGTTGCTTTAACTGGTTTAACACTGGCCGAATCGTTCAGAGATGGTGATAAAGATTCAGGAAAAGGAAATGACATTCTGTTTTTTATTGATAATATTTTCCGTTTTACACAAGCCGGATCAGAGGTTTCTGCACTTCTCGGTCGTATGCCTTCTGCTGTGGGTTATCAGCCAACACTGGCAACCGAAATGGGGTTAATGCAAGAGCGTATTACATCTACAAAGAAAGGATCTATTACCTCAGTTCAGGCCGTATACGTGCCTGCCGACGATTTAACAGACCCGGCACCGGCAACCACATTTTCTCACTTAGATGCTACAACAGTATTAAGCAGAAAAATTTCTGAACTTGGAATTTATCCCGCAGTTGATCCGCTGGATTCAACTTCGCGAATTTTAACACCAGAAGTGGTTGGCGATGAACATTACAATACAGCTCAGCAGGTAAAAGAAATATTGCAACGATATAAAGAATTGCAGGATATTATTGCTATTCTGGGTATGGACGAATTATCGGAAGATGATAAACAGGTTGTTCACAGAGCAAGACGTGTGCAGCGCTTTTTATCGCAACCATTCCATGTGGCTGAAGCATTTACCGGATTAAAAGGCGAATTTGTGGATATTGAAGATACCATTAAAGGGTTTAAAATGATTTTAAATGGTGAAGTAGATCAATATCCCGAGGCAGCATTTCAATTGGTAGGTACAATAGAACAAGCCATTGAAAAAGGAGAAAAAATGCTTGCTCAAGCAAAGAAAAAAGAATAACTTACAAAATAATAAGCTGTTGATTCTATATGTATTTAGAAATCATTACACCGGATAAAAAGATTTTTTCAGGAAAAGTAAATGCAGTTCAGGTACCCGGAACAAAGGGGTTATTTGAGATTCTGGAGTATCACGCTCCAATTATTTCTACACTTGAACAAGGAAGGGTTAAGGTTGTTGAAGGATCAGCAGAGTCTTTTTTTTCAATTAGTGGTGGCATCGTTGAAGTTAAAGATAATGATGTGATAATTCTTGCAGAATCTGTACAAGTATAATGTTTATGAGGCTATTTCTGATATTCGTTTTTATACATATCTTTTTATTCCTTGAGGCTCAGGAGAAAGTTACTTTTCATGCTGAAGATGGCTTGGAAATTACCGCCGATCTGTACGAGGTTGACAACGAAGATCCATACGTAATTTTGCTTCATCAGGCAGGTTCAAGCCGAGGAGAATACCGGCCAATTGCCGACAAAATATTAAAGTTTGGATACAACTGTTTAGCCGTTGACTTGCGATCGGGTGGCGAAGCGAATTATATTCAAAATCACACAGCATTACTGGCCATAGAGCAAGGATATTCGTCGGATTATTTAAGTTCTACAAAGGACATTGAGGCCGCTATTCAATGGGTTAAAGAACGTAGTGAGAAGCCTGTTGTTCTTTTTGGCAGTTCGTTTTCGGCTTCTTTAAGTCTTCTTGTTGCTAAAAACAATCCGGATGTAAAAGCGGTTGTTGCGTTTAGTCCGGGAGAGTTTTTTACTCCCGAACTTACCATTCAGAATTCTATTAAAAACCTCGAAAAACCAATATTTGTAGCCTCTTCACACAGAGAAAGTCCATATATTGACACGCTACTTTCTTATGTTGACGATCAATATAAATCCACCTATGCTCCAAGCGAAGGAGGTGAACATGGTGCTAAATCATTGTGGAAAAGTAATCCAAATGCACAGCAATACTGGTTGTCGCTGACCATGTTTTTTAGTAAAATAAACAGAATGCACAGGAGATAACTTTACTTCCTAATTCTCAACAATTTCCTAAATGCTTTTTTTATCTTTGCAGCTTAAATAATAAGTGTACTCAAATCAGTTATGCAAAAGATAAAATTTTTAGTACTTCGATTCAGCTCTATTGGCGATATTGTACTTACAACTCCTGTAATTCGAAATTTAAAAAATCAGGTTGAAGGAGCAGAAATACATTACCTTACAAAACCACAGTTTGCTTCTATTTTAGAACATAATCCAAATATCGATAAAGTTCATATTTTGAAGAAATCTTTTAAAGAAACGTTACATGAATTAAAGCATGAACACTTTGATTATATTATTGATTTACATAAGAATATCCGTACTGCACGATTTAAAAACCGATTAAAAATCATCTCATTTTCTTTTAATAAATTAAATCGAGAAAAGTGGTTACTGGTCAATTTTAAGAAGAATAAACTACCTGATGTTCACATTGTCGACCGGTATTTGGATACACTAAAAGCTTTTGATGTTAAAAATGATAATCAGGGACTGGATTATTTTATTCCGAAAGAAGATGAGGTTGATATAAATACGATATCTGGTAATCTGGCAACAGGGTATGTTGGAGTTGTTGTGGGAGCTTACCATAACACCAAAAAACTGACCAAAGAAAAGCTGATCTCTATCTGCAAAAAAATAGATAAACCCATTGTATTACTTGGTGGGCCAGGTAATAAGGATGAAGCTGAACAAGTTAAGAACGCTATAAATAAAGATATTTATAATGCCTGTGGAGCATATAACATTAATCAATCGGCATCATTGGTAAAACAGGCCAATGTAATTTTAACACCCGACACAGGCTTGATGCATATTGCCAGTGCATTTAAAAAGAAAATTATTTCCGTTTGGGGTAATACTGTTCCGGAGTTTGGAATGTATCCATATTTACCTGATGCTAATTCGGAAATAGTTGAAGTAAAAGGCTTAAGCTGTCGTCCCTGTTCAAAAATTGGTTTTACGGAATGTCCTAAAAAGCATTTTAAATGTATTAATGATTTGGATGAGGCTTATATTGCAGCAAGAATAAAGGAGTTATTTTAAAATAGATGATTTTAATCTGCTAAGGGACCTTTTCCAAAGTTTCAAACCTTGGGAAAGGTGAGAAAAGCCATAATAAAATCAATATGGAAATATTAGAGCCTGAATTTTTTTAGCATATTTATAATCATGCTAATGGGAGTGAGAATCTATTCTGCTCCAATGAGAATTATAGGTTTTTTCTTTCCAGATATAAGAAACATATTGCTCCAATAGCTGACACATTTGCTTATTGTTTGATGACAAACCACATTCACTTTTTAGTAAGAGTAAAAGAAGAGTATTTTTTATCAGAATCTTTTCCAAAGTTTCAAACTTTGGAAAAGGTAAAAAAGAGTTATTTTATTAGTAAACAATTTGCAAATTTGTTTAGTTCTTATACACAATCGTATAATAAAATGTATCAAAGAAATGGTTCGTTGTTTTTAAAGAATTTTAGAAGAATAAGGATAAATACAGAACAATACCTAAAACAAGCCATTATTTATATTCACTTAAATCCTGTAAAACATGAGTTTGTTGATTCATTAGAGGAGTGGAAATACCCGTCATAAAAATCTATTTTAAGTTCTAAACAAACATTAATTAGAAAAGATGAGGTTATAGAATTGTTTGGAGATAGAAATAATTTTAAAACGTATCACAATTTTAAAAACCTGGAATCTAATATAAATATTGATTTTTAAGTTATTTAATCTTTTCCAGATTTTAAATACTTGTAAAAGAAGTTATCACTAACTTTGTACGATATGTTTTTATTACAAAAGCAGAATGATAAATAGTAAATTTGATAAAGCTGAAGGAATTTTATTTGTTGAATTTGTCGGTGAAATTACTGCCGATGAACTGAATAATTACATTGTTTCGGTAAGAGAAAACACTGAGCTTCCGAACAAACTAAAAATTCTTTCGGATGCTTCTAATGGCAAATTTGCCAAAAAAGTTGGACGAAAAGAGCTGTTAAATTTTTTAGAAGAAAATAAGGTTACTTTATCTCAAAAAGAAGCCATTCATGATGCATTTGTGGTTTCCAATGCATTTGAAATGGCTTTAGGTATGCTCTATCGCGAATTCAATAAAATAAACAATTATAAGTTTAATGTATTTTCCACAAAAGAAGCAGCTCTTAGCTGGTTACATAGGATACCTTAAAAGCTGTATCTGAATCGTAAAAACAACATGGTCATTTTATCGTATTGTCCTCCGAACTTTCCTTCAAATCGCTGACCATAAAGAGAACATTCAAAATTATTGCTAACCGAATATGCCAGTGAAGGCATTAAAAAGTATCCATCACCTAAAGAAGGAAAATACATTGCAGCTACCGTTGCATTCAACAAAGGATGAATAGGATATGATACTTGCCCGAACCAGGAAAACTTACTATATGAAGTAGTCTTTACTGATAAAGGCATAAAATACAGATCATCAAAACTATTTAAGTTTAGTTTTTCGAAATAACCATTGTAGTTTCCTTCAAAAGTAATGTTGAGCGAGTTGCTGAACATGTAACTTAACCCCACATTAATGATTACAATTCCAGTTGAATCTGAAAAGTTTTCCTGGGGATGGAAATAGCTTGCCTCTCCATTAAATCCGAAATCCCAAATACTTCCTGACCAGCCTGCACCAACAACATAATCGGTAGTATCCATTATACCTCCAATTACCTGAATATCGTAACTCCATTTGTTAAACCGGTATAAACCAGCGGCCGTAATGTTATTGTGTTTATCGATCTTAACAGCTGCTTCGGCAACCGATGTAAAATTAGGATAATACTGAACACGCAAAGCATCACTTCCCGGTCGTTCTTCGTAGTCAAAGTCGAAAAATGAATACGAATTAAATATATCGTTTGGATTCCAGGCAAATGACTGCCCCCAGTTAATTCTTTGTCTACCTAAAGTTACAGTCCAGTTACTTGAATTATATTCGAAGTAAGCCCGGTCAAATGTAGTGGTTAATACATACGAATTTCCATCTGAAATATTATTGGTTAAAAAATTTAAAAATCCATTATCATCTTCAAAGGAGTCTGCATATCCAGGAATAAATTTTAATAAATCACCATAAACTAATCGGTTTCTCATTCCCGCAGAAAGAGTAAGATTATCAGAGATATACCAATTATAATTTAGTCTGTTATGCACGAGATTGTCTACTAACCAAACGGAATCTATAGAATTAAACATTACGGTATTCATGTATTTTACATAACCATTTAGTTCCATGTTGGACAAGATAGATTGTTTTTCTTGTCCAACTCCTCTTAATGAAATTATCAGTGCAGCTGTTATAACGAATAATTTTTTCATAGAATCGTGATAAAAGTTTATATAATGATTTAACAATCTCACTAATTTGCCAAGTCGCAAAGGATTACACGTTTTGTGTCTTTGCGTCTTGGCGAGATAAAATGCTAGTTTCTTCTTTCATCTGATTTTACGTGTCCATCTTCAACAGTTATCACACGGTGAGCTTTATTTACAACACGCTGATCGTGTGTGGAAAAAATGAAAGTAATTTTTTCTTTTTTATTTAATTCTTCCATGATATCCAGTAAGGTTTCTGTTGATTTGGAATCGAGGTTTGCAGTAGGTTCATCGGCCAACACAAATTTTGGTTTTGAAGCTAAAGCTCTTGCAACGGCAACGCGTTGTTGCTGTCCTCCTGATAGTTTTGCCGGACGAGCATTTACGCGCTCACCCAAACCAACAGCTTTTAATAATTCAATTGCTCTGTTATCCCGTTCTATTTTATCTCGACCTTGTAAATCCATGATAAATTCTACATTTTCTTTAGCTGTCAGCACAGGAATTAAGTTATACGACTGGAAAACAAAGCCGATGTTTCTTAATCTAAAATCGATGAGTTCAGAAGATTTTAATGTTCCCATGTTGGTTCCATTTACAATTATTTCACCTTCGGTGGCATTATCCAGTCCGCCAATCATGTTTAACAAGGTAGTTTTACCTGATCCGGAAGGTCCTACAATAGCAGCAAATTCGCCTTCTTCAAAAGATAAACTTACGTTATCTACAGCTTTAACTTTAACTTCAGACTCGTTGTATATCTTTGTCAAATTTTTAATATCAATTACTTTCATGATCTTATATTTTAATATTTTCTTCTATAGTTTAATTGTTTACTCTGTTCGAATGGCTTCAACCGGATTTAGTTTTAATGCTTTACGAGCAGGAATGATCGATGATAAAATAGCAATAACAATGACCATTGCTGTTACTCCGAAAAAGAAACTGATATCAATATTTGGATAAACCATTGCAGACCATCCGAAAGCTTCAAAACCTTCCTGAACGGAAGCAAAGTTTAAACCAACCTGCCCAAAAATTCCGATTAATGCTCCACCTATAATCATTCCGGCCATACTGCCTACTAATGTTAAAAAGATGGTTTCCAGCATAATCATACTAAACACTCGTTTTTTGTTCATTCCAACTGCCATAAGCATTCCAAGCTCTTTTATTCGCTCGAGAACTGCCATTAACATGGTGTTGATTATTCCAAATGCAAGGGCAAAGAAAATTACACCCATAATCATGTAATAATACATTGACATAAAATCGGCCATCATTCCTGCATCCGGAGCTATTTCTTTCCAGGTCATTACGCTGGCATCCGGGAATTTAGACTTTAATTTATCGCGAAAAGCGTTTACCTGTTCATCCGAATCATCTAAAATGATATTTACTTCGTGATAATCATTGGCTTGAAATCCCGCTACATCTGCAATGCTTTCTTCTTTTACAAAAGCATTCATTTGGTCGAACATTGTATTGGCTGTCTTAAAAATACCACAAACTCTGAACGATTGATAAGACATTTCACCGTTCATCCCTGAAAAAGTAAACACAATTTTAGATCTTAACTTGTAGTTTTTAGCCAGTTTCATAATATCGGCTCCAAATTCTTTAATTTGACCGGGTTTTAGAATGGATTCCAGCTTTGCCTTAAATTTCTTTTCGGTAATAAATCGCTGATCTTTTAATGGTTCAAGATTGTTAAGTAGCTGTTCTTTTGCTCCTAATGTTTTTAAGCTGTCCAGTAATTCTTGTGAAATGATATAATTGATCAAACGCAATTGATCTGCAGTTTTTTCACTAATTACTATCGGATTTTTGAAGCCTGACTCAAAATAGTTGCCACCATCTTTTACAATATATGTATACAGATCAGATACCGTTTTTTCTTCGTCAGGGTTTATACCTTTTAATGTAAGAGCGGTATTTCCTCTGGAAGTGCTGGCCATGGCAACAATTTTTGTGTGTTTTGTCCAGGCTTTTACTTCGTCAGACTGATTTAAAAACTCAGCAATTTCCGCATAATCAGGAACTGTATGTTTTAGCTCTTCATTATTCAGGTATTGTGGATTCTGTATTTTTATATGCGATACTTCAGTATGGATTGCAGCGTGTGTGCGTTGATCTACCCAACCTTTCATTAATCCTGCTACAAAAATACCGGATATCGTTCCAAGTGTAATTGCGATAATAACAACCAGGCTTCTGGACCTGTTTCGCCACACGTTTTTCCAAGATATATTCCAAATCATAATTATATATTTTTATGCGCGTAATGCATTAACAACTTTCATTCTGCGAACTCTCCTTAAAGGCAGGTAACATGCTATCAGTACCATAATCATGATAACTAAAGCCTGCCATAAAAAGTACTGATCAAACCAGGCCAGAGGCATAACAGGATCAAACCCCATGTCTTCGTACATTTTGGCTAGTTCTCCAGACATTTTTATTGGATTTCTATTTCCAATTATGACGATTGGTGCTGAAACTACAAGACCACTAAGCGTTCCGATGAAACCTAAGAACAGCATCTCTATAATAAGCACAAAGCTTAGTTTGATTTTCGACATACCAATGGCTACCATTACGCCCAGTTCTCTTTTTCGTTCGGCAATCATCATAAGTACAGTTCCAATGATTCCAAACAAAACAATGAAATAAAGAATACCAATAAAAATAACTCCACCAACACTGTCTCCTTCAATCTGTTGTTTCAGGGTAGGGTTAAACTCTTCCCAGTTTTTTACAGTAAACTCATCTGAATTAATCGCTTCTTTTATATCTTCCTGGGTTTCATACATATCGTCGGTATCGTGCAGGTTAATATTAAGCGATGTAATATTATTGCCTAAGCTAAAAAATTGCTGTGCAGTGCTTAATGACATGTATACCAATTTATTATCCAACTCAGGTGAAAGTAATTTTACAATACCACGTACCGGAAAAATATTGGCAGCCGACATACCATGATAACCAGATCCAATAAGTACTACTGTATCTCCAACGTTAGCTTTTAAATATTTTGCTAAACGATCCGAAATTAAAATTCCGTTATCGTTAGGTTCTAAATAGTTACCTGAAAACGAAGCTTTTTCTTTAATAACTGGCAAAATTGTTTTTTCAAGGTCTTTATTCAGATCTAAATCCAGGGAGATTCTTGAAAATGAACTATACGATTGGTTTTCGTTTGCTTTTAGCAGTTCTCTCTGTTTTTTTGGCAAATCAGTTTCATTTAAGATCGATTCTACAATTTTAGGAGTGAACCTAAACTTTACTAATCGGTTTTCGGGATCAGAAAGAGTTTTTTCCTTTTTTGTGTCGATTCCGGTTACTAAAACTCCTTTAGACTGTGTTCCTGTTGATGCTAATGCAAATGATTCAACACGGGGAACAGCAATTTTGATATTGTCAACCTGATCAACAGATGATATTAAATCATCGTTATATTCAAAACTATGGTCCAACGTAGGATTGTAAAAAAATTCTTTATTCTGAACCTGAATGTAACCTGAAAAAGATTCAATAGCCTGATGAATCATATGGTCGTACGTGCCTAGCTGAAATGAACGCATAATAACTGCGAAAAACACGGCAAAGAAAATAGATGCAATAGTAATAAGTGTTCTTCGCTTATTGCGCCAAATATTCCTCCAGGCCATGACAAATGATCGTTTCATATCTTTTATCTTTTTTATGTTATCTTAATCGTTTCATGTTTTGTTGAGAGAAAAAAGAGTTTTGAATATCTATATTAAACTCCATCTCGTTAATTTCAACAATGGTTTTTTGATCTTCTTTATCTGCTGGGATAATTTCAATCTTTGAAGGAATCTTTCTGTCGTCCATTGTTTTAACTTCCTTTCCCAGTTCTGTTTTTACCAGGTATTCATCTTCATCATAGTACTCCGATTTCATGATCAGATACTCATCCTTACTTACCCAACGGATTACTTTTCCCCACACAACAGCCGATTCTGGTTTTGGTAACATTTCTATTTTCCAGCAATCCCAGCCATCAATTGTTTCGGAACCAACTATCTTATGATTGAAGTCTACCACCATGGAAGATTCTTTGAGTATATCATCATTGGTGTAGTCTGAACCCATCCAACCTTCCGACATCATTGATGGAGGAAGCTTAATCATTCTGCTGATATTCGGAATCCAGTTCCACATTTCAGTTTCACGTTTTAAAAATGCCTGTCCTTTTTCTTTTGCCGGAGCAGTAATTAATGTCATGGAGTAATCTCTTCCTAAAGTCCATATTTTAAACTGAATGGTTCGCTCCCAGGTCGGTCGCACAATAGTCATGGTCATTGTTCCACGACTTGATTTTTCTCCATTCCATTTTTCATCCGCTTTTTTAATAATCTCCGTTGCATTTTGCGCGTTTGCAAATGCAAAAGAGAAAATCAGTCCAAGTAGTAATACACTTTTTTTCATAACTTTAATTTTTATTTAATCTGCATATTGGCAGATAGTTCGTATTATAACAGAAAGTATCCTAGTTTTTCGTCTAATTCAATGGGGTTGTCTGTAGTCTTAAAGTCTTTATTAACAAACAGTTCTTTCATTTTATCTTTCATCTTTTGAATTAACTCGTTGGAGAACATTTCAGGTGCAAAAGCATACATTAATGTAAAACCTTTAAAAATTGATGAGAAAAGCACAACAGTAAGTTCAGGATCCTTAAAATTTTGCTTTGCAAAGTAATTAAGAATTAATTGCTGGCTGTTTTGCACTTTGTTATTATGAGTCTCTTTCATGAGCAGAGCCATAACATCTTGTTGTACCGATAACTGATAAAATAGTCTCCACTCTTGTGGATTATTGGTTAAAACATCGAAAAACCGATCGAAAAAATTTTCTGCTTCTTCTGTCGTAATATTATCATCATGGTTCGGATCTAACATATCCATTGTTCTATTGATAATATCATTAAAGATTTTTGATAACAAATCTTCTTTGCTGTCAAAATAGTTATAAACTAATCCTTTAGATATTCCTGCTTTTTTTGCTATTTTACTTATTGAAGTACTATGATAACCATCATTAGCAAAAAGCTCAAGGGCAACCTGTGTAATTAACTTCTTCTTTTCTTCCCTTATTTCTTCAAATTGTTCTGCTGTTCTTGGCGACATAATATTATGATTGAACGGTTAGTCAAAAATTATTTCTTTTAAAAGCCGTTTTATGACTGAACGGCTGGTCAAAGATAAAAACTTATTTATGTTTCATGCAAATTTTTTTGGAACTTTTTTTAATAAATTTAGTTTTCAAAGAAATAATTCATTAATTTTCAGATGATTATTTTTTGATTCTTAATAGTATGTTTAAACGTATCTTCATATTTTTCAGCTTATTATTAATCGTAAACCATTATCTATTTGCAGATTATATTGATAAAACATACTCAGATACTTTAAACCCAAATTCTTCATCTGTTTATGAGCTGGTACAAACAGTAAAGGATCAAAGAATACATAGCTTCGATTCAGCCGAATCGATACTTCTTAAAGCAAATCAGCTTGCCGATAGTCTGGAAGAATCGGACAATCAAATTAACGCTTTAATCTTGCTAGGCCATCTATACTTCGATAATGGATATTTTGAAAATGTCGAAGAAGTATTTAATAACCTGTTGAATGAATTTGGTTCTGAACTATCTGAACAACAATATGCCAACATTAAACACACACTCGGATTAAATCATATTCGATTTAATAATTATGATAAAGCCATTAATTATATTCAGGAGGCATTATTATATTATGAAAGAGAAGGAATTAAAGATGAAATAGCACGTGCACTTAAAGATATCGGAGCTGTTTATTACTATTTGGGAAATGAAAATAATGCATTAGATAATTACCAAAAAGCATTACTTATTTATCGAGAATTAAATGATAGCGATGGTATTGCCAGATCCTACAATAATATAGGGATGATTTTTCGTGACAAAGGGAATAATAAGCTGGCGCTGGAATATATGAATCGTTCTTTAAATATAAAGAGAGAACAAAAAAACACATATGGAATAGCCAACACATTAGGTAATATTGGCGATGCTTATGTAAGATCCGGGCAATATGAAAAAGCCATTGAGTATTTTAACGAAGCATTGGAAATTTGGATAAACTTAAATTATCTGCACGGAGTAACAGAAGTATACAATTATTTGGGTGATGTTTACATTAAAATGGGTAGATATGAAGAGGCTATAGAAAATCTCTTAACAGGACAGGAGATTTCGTTAAAAAATAATTTTAAACAACGATTGCTGGTAAACTATCAACTATTATCCGAAGCGTACTTTGAAGTTGATAATTATAAAGCGGCTTATACTAATTTTAAAGAATATAACAACTTGCAAGATTCTGTTTACAATGCATTAACCAGTCAGCGTATTGAAGAGTACATTGCCAAGTATGAAAACATGAAGGCAGAGAAGGAGCTGGTAGATCAGGAAAGAAAAATCACCGTTCAAAAATATCAGATCATCTTAACACTTATTGTATTAAGCGCTGTGATTATTTTCTTGATACTACTTATTCGACAGAATCGTCTAATACGAAGAAAAAGCCGGAAAATATTAAAGATAAACAAAGAGCTGGATTCCAGAGTTAATGAGAAAACCTCCGAATTAAGGGTTGCTCAATTTTCAATTGAAATAGCTGCTGATGCAATTTTCTGGATGAATAAACACGGTGGATTTATTTATGTGAATAATGCTGCGTGCAATTTGCTGGGATACCCCAAAAATGAGCTCATACACATGTCGATTTTTGATGTGGTTACTGAGTTTTCACAGGATGTGTGGGTGGAATACTGGAATCAGCTTAAACGCAAGGGTTCTTATGTTATACAACTCTATTATAAAACCAGAATGGGAAATGAAATTCCTGTTGAGGCAGCTTTCAATTTTAGAGAATTTGAAGGTGAAGAGTTTAATTTTGTGTTTAGCAGAAATATTACCGAAAGAAAAATTTCTGAAGAAAAGTTAAAAAACGCCAAAGATAAAGCCGAAAAATCTGACAAATTGAAATCTGCTTTTCTGGCTAATATGTCTCATGAGATTCGGACACCAATGAATGCTATTAATGGGTTTATTAATTTGCTTGGCGATCCGGATATTACGCAAGATCAAAAAGATGAAATTATTGAGCTGGCACAATCAAGTAGTAACGATTTGTTAAATATTATTAATGATATTATTGATATTTCTAAAATTGAAGCCGATGAGCTGGTCGTGAATAAGTCTCTTAATTATGTGAATGGCTTATTGCAAGGAATTTATAAAACCTATTTAAATGATATTACCTATATCCAAAAGGAGAACGTAAAGTTAAAGTTGGAGTTAGAATCTAACAGCGATAAAATTGCTGTTTTTACTGATTCGCTTCGTTTCAAGCAAGTTCTGAATAATCTGGTAAGTAATGCCATTAAATTTACCGATAACGGTGAGGTGGTTATTGGTTATAACCAAATCAATCAGGGCGGAAGAAAATTACTCCGGTTTTATATAAAAGATACCGGTATTGGTATTCCGGATGAACGAATTGATCTAATTTTTAATCGTTTTAACCAGTTAGTAGATGACCGAAAAAAATCCTATAAAGGAACAGGATTGGGGCTATCTATTTCAAAAAAATTGGTTGATTTATTGGGTGGTCAGTTAGATGTAGATTCAGAAGAAGGCATAGGATCAGTATTCTATTTTTCGTTACCCTATCAAATTCTGGATGAACCCGACGCAGAAATTGACGAAAAATCAGTTCGAATGGCAAAAATTGATTGGACAGGAAAAACAATTTTAATTGTAGAAGATACACCATCAAACTATTATCTTATTGAAAACTATTTGAAAGCTACAGGCATTAAAATATATTGGGCGAAATCGGGCAGAGAAGCGCTGGATCTGTTCAAAACAGAAGGCAATTTTGATGTCGTTTTAATGGATATTCAGCTACCTGGAATTAATGGATATGAGGCTACTAAACTAATTAAAGCGCACAATAGGCATGTACCTGTAATTGCGCAAACAGCTTACGCCCTGGCAGGAGAAAGAGAACACAGTATTAGTGAGGGCTGCGACGACTATATCGCCAAACCCATAAAAAAAGAATCTCTCCTGGAATTAATAAACAAGCATTTAAAAAGTAAACCTTAGTATCCGATCAGATTTTCTTTCCTTAACTGGTATTTTTCCTGGTCGCTTAAACCCCTTTGATTATTAAATACAGCATTTTCCCAGCTTCCGTACATGGGATTAGGCAACATAATGAAAAGATCACCAAATTTATCTTTGTTTTCCTCAACAGTTTCAAAACCATAATTTGTTGACCTGTCTTCAAATATCTCAGAAAAGTCACCAAGGTTATCTCCAATTAATAAAATAATCTCATAGTTTTCTTTTACAAGATCTCTTCTGGCTTTTTTACTGCTTGTATTTGTTTTTAGCAGTAAATGAGAGCTGTCGGCAAATGCAAATCCTACTTGCTGGAGATTTTTAAGTGTTACATCAAAATCATCAACACTTCGGTTTGAAATGTAAAAAACCTCAACTCCTTTAGATTGCGCATATTTAGAAAATTCTAATGCGCCTGGCAATGCTGTTGCCGAAATCTTTGAGGTCCACTCGCTCCATGTTTCTTTTGTATATCCAATACCAGTTCGAATGCAATTTGTTTCAAACGGACTGTTATCCAGCATGGTTTCGTCAATATCTACAACAACCGCTTTCGGTAAATCTATTTGATCATCTAACTTCATATCAATCCTCATTTTAGCCCAATTAAAGCACTGGTAATACATGGCTTTCATTTCTGCCGACTTTTGATACCACAAAACCGACATAATTAAATGGTCTTGTGTGTTTTGATTGTCAGCATTTTGTGTGTTGCACGACTCTAAAATAAATGATAAACCAACGAAAAGGATTAAAAGCTTTTTCATAATTCAATTTTTACAGTTTATTTTGCTGTAAATTTAATCATTAAAACGGAGAGAATAAATTAATTAATGCCTGTAACTTTTTGATAAGTTAATCGTCATACCAACGAAATAGAGTAAAACGAATGACTGTAGAGGAATATAATAAGAGTGTTGACATGTATTCGGATGGCGTGTATCGCTTTATCCTTAAGAATATTAAGGATGACGACGATGCAAAGGATATTGTGCAGGATACGTTTGAAAAGTTGTGGATTAGAGCAGGTGATGTTTCGTACGGAAAAGTTAAATCGTACCTGTTTTCAACTGCTTATCACACGATGATCGATAAGATCAGAAAAAACAAACGAATTACGCAGCTAAACGAGTATAATGATGATATCGGAACATATACAGGAGTTTATAGCGGATTATCTGAAGTGTTGGATGAAGCATTAAAGCAATTGCCTGATGTACAACGTTCAGTTATTTTACTTCGGGATTACGAAGGATATGCATACAACGAAATTGCTGAAATAACCAATTTATCTGAATCGCAAGTGAAAGTTTATATATACAGGGGACGTTTAGCTCTTAAGAAATACATTGGAAGTGTTGAAGCGATAGTTTAGAACAGGAGGATTAAATGATTAATATTAACAGAAATAACTACGAAGAATATTTTATTGATTACCTGGATGGAAATTTATCTCGTTCAGATAAACAACATTTATTCTTATTTCTGGAACAAAATCCTGACCTGAAAGAGGAACTTGAAATGTTCCACGAAGAGTCTTTGGTGGCTGATGAGGTTTATTTTGAGGGTAAACAAGGTTTAAAAAGAGAACAGATTCTTCATTCCGATAATCACATTGACGAACTTTGCATTGCAAGTATAGAAGGGGATTTAACAGAAAAACAACAAGCTGATTTTGATCGCTATTTAAAAGAGAATGCTGAAAAGCAACAAGAGTTTGTAGTTTATACAAAGACAAAGCTTAAAGCGAATGAAGCGATTGTATTCTCCGATAAATACAAGCTCAAAAAGAATGAAAGTAAGTTATTTTCACGTAAGGTTGTTTCCATAATTTCTGCTGCCGCATCTGTCGTTCTTTTAGTTAGTTTGTACTTTTTACTACCTGAAAAAACAGAGTATTTAAACAATCAGCACATTTCACAGCAGATTAAGGTTGACGATGATGCTGTTAAAACAAAGGAAATCAAACAAAGTTCTACTTATGCGGAGGGTGAAAATAAGAACGCAATTAAAAGCTTGAAATCAATAGAAAATAAATTATTACCTGAAGTAAAAGTTGAAGAAAATTTTATAGTTGCTTTAACTAAAAGTAAAGATGACAAGAAAAATCCTGAAGAGAAAAGGATAGTGGTTCCGAAAAAGCTCAAATCAGTTAAAATAAAGTATGCGCATACCGCGGAAATAGGAGTTCCTTATTTAGCTGATGTAGCTTTGCCTGAAATAGAGATAGAAAACAGAACAGAACAAATGGAGAATTATCATACCTTAAAAACTTTTCTGGCATCGGCTTTTAACAAGCGGATGTTGAATAAAGAAGACAAAGATAAAATAGAATTTTTTGATATCGCTCAAGCCGGTGTCAAAGGAATAAACAAACTAACCGGAAGTAATATGAAACTTGAGCGCAGATATGATCAAAATGGCAACCTCGACAAAACTGAGTTTAACTCGCGCCTTGTGGCTTTTTCAGCTCCGGTTAAGAAAAAATAAAAATCAATTGTAACAAATAGATGGGGTTAAACGTCATAAGTACAAATGAAGTTTAACAAAAACAATTTAAAAGGGATAAAATCATGAAAAAAATAGCATTAGTATTAGTTACCTTAATAATTACATTAGGCGTATTCGGACAAAATGATCCGGACATTGATGAAATGAAGGAAGAGCTACAAAAACAAAAGGATGATACAACAAACATCCGGTTTAAAAGAAAAACAGTAAAAATCGTTGAAGATGGCGACGAAACGCAAATTTTTGTAAAAAAACACAAAAAAGAGGATTGGGACTGGTTTTGGGATGATAACGATCGTTTTAAAGGTTCTTGGTCTGGATTTTCTATGGGTTATAGCAATTTTGTTGACAACAGTTTTCAACTAACTGATGGTGGAGCATCATATATGGATTTAAATACTGGTAAATCATGGAATATGAACATTAACTTTGCACAGTATTCGATCAATTTCGTAAATGATAAGTTTGGGTTGGTAACTGGTTTAGGAATAGAATGGAACTATTATCGTTTCGATGATGATTACTCTATTCAGGAAAGTCCTGTTGATGGGACCATAGAACCGGTAGATTTAAGTGTGGAACATCCAACGTGGAATATTGAAAAATCGAAACTTTCTACTACGTATGCAACATTACCTGTTCTACTTGAAGTCCACACATCTTCATCACAAAGCAGAGGTCTGGTTTTTTCAGCAGGAGCTATAGGAGGTGTTAAGCTGGGATCAAACACAAAAATTGTGTATAAGGAAAACGGTGATAAAAACAAAGACAAATCAAAAGATGATTACAACCTTTCACCATTCAGATATGGATTGCATGCCCGAATTGGTGTGGGCGACTGGTTAATATACGGAACGTATTATTTAACGCCACTCTTTGAAAAAGACAAAGGTCCTGAGTTGTATCCTATTTCAGTAGGTATTGCCTTGTCGTTTGAATAAAAAAATGAAACCCGGTTTTAAACCGGGTTTTTTAATGATAGTATTTAAGATACTTCATCTGCTAAATCATTGCCTGCTTTAAATTTTACTACTTTCTTTGGAGTAGTACCTGAGTCATCTCCGCCTTTAATTTTCTGCAATTGAGCAATTGTTAATTTTTTGAATTTTTTCATAAGAATACTTTTTAGATTAATAAATTAGATTTCGAATATAATCATTTTCAGAATTAGAAAGAAACTCTTATTACTATTCTATTTTTAAAAACCGTTTATCAATAATAATTAGATATTAATGGATTTATAATATGAAAAGTTTATAAATAACTTCGAAATATCGTACATTGCAGGTAAAACAATTATACCGAATCGAATGAAAAGAATTTTACTTCTACTACTATTTTATCCCCTGATTTCATTTCCTCAGTCAAGCAAACTGGACAGCTTAAACCAAATTTTGCAGAACACCGATAATGATTCTATTAAGGTTTCTGTACTTCTTGAAACTTATCTGGTTTACCAAAAAGGTAAGATAAACGAAGGGAAAGTCTTTTTAGATCAGGCGCTGGAAACTGCTAATGAAAGTAAAAACAATTTTTTGATAACCAGTGTACGCATGAAATTAGGCAATTATTATAATATTACCGGCGATTATGAAAAATCGCTGGAGAATAACCTGGCGGCAAAACAAATTTGCGAAAAAGGGAATAATCATCGAGGATTAGGTACGGTATACAACAACTTAGGAGCAACATATGAAAAGATGGGCAGGTACGATGAGGCTATGGATTGCCTGATTAAGTCCTTAAGCATCTCGGAAAGTCTAAACGATTCAATAAATACGGCTAAAACTCTCTTAAATATTGGACTGCTTTACTCCAGACAAGAAGATTACAAAAAAAGCCTGGAGTTTTACAACAAATCATTGGCTATAAGGAGAAAATTAAAAGATGATGAAGGGATTGCACTCCTGTATAATAACATTGCCATCGTAAATTATTATCTCGAAGATTATGATAATGTCCGAAACTATTTTGAAAAAGCATACAAGGTGTATGTAAAAACGGGCAATTTAAGACGACAACTAATGGCTTTATCAAACATTGCCGAAGTTGATAAAATGATCGGGCAAAAAGAGAAAGCCCTGAAAACCTATTTTGAAATTCTTGAAATTGAAAAAGAGCTTGGACAAAAAGGAGAACAGGTAAGAACCTTTTTTGCCATTGCAGAAATTTACTATTCCCGGGAACATTTTATAACAGCAAAAAAATACTGTTACCTAGGACTTGAACTGGCCAATAAAATTGGCGCAAAAAGTGAAACCCTTGACTTTTATGTGCTGCTAACAAATATTTATAAATCGGAATCGAATTATAAAAAGGCACTGGAATATTCCGAATTATTAATATCATTAAATGATTCTTTGTATAATGCCGAAAAAGCAAAGCAAATTCAGGAGCTTGAAACTCAATACGAAACCAAGAAGAAGGAGCAGGAAATTATCAACTTAAAAAACGAAAAAGAAATTCGTGAATTAAAAATAAAAAAACAGCGACACTTTACTTTCTTTTTGCTTTCCGGATTTATCTCTATTTTCATATTTCTACTGGTTCTTTTCCGGCAAAATAAAAGAATACGAAAAGCCAATAAATTGCTAGCGTATCAAAAAAGGCAAATTACCGACAGCATTGAATATGCAAGTAGAATCCAAACTGCTATTTTACCGCCGGGAGATTATATTTCTCGTGTAATTCCGGATCATTTTATATTATACAAACCACGAGATATTGTAAGTGGCGATTTTTACTGGATTACACATAAAGATGGAAAAGTTGTGGTTGCCGTAGTAGACTGCACAGGGCATGGTGTTCCGGGGGCATTTATGAGCATGTTAGGATTTGCTTTTCTAAACGAAATTGTAAATAAAGAAGCTGATCTTAAAGCAAGTAATATCCTTAATCATTTGCGCAATTATGTCAAAGAGTCATTGCACCAAACCGGAAAGGAGAACGAAGCAAAGGATGGAATGGATATCGCATTATGTATAATTGATCCTGAGCACAAAAAATTACAATACTCAGGAGCCTATAATCCTCTGTATTTAATACGAAACGATGAATTTATCTCGTTAAAAGCCGACAGAATGCCAATAGGTATTCATATTGTTGAAAAAGAATCGTTTACAAACCACGAAATAGACATACAAAAAGATGACATCATATACATATTTACCGATGGTTATATTGATCAGTTTGGTGGCCCCAATGCCAGTAAATTTAAAATAGGTCCGTTTAAAGATAAATTGGTGTCTATTAAAGATAAAGAAATGAAGGAACAGAAGGAGATATTGGAATCCGAGTTTAATAGCTGGAAAGGAGAAAGAGACCAAATTGACGACGTTTTAGTCATGGGAATTAAGATATAATAACTCATTTTATTATATTTGAAAACCTTAAACTGATTTATTAATAGTAAAACTGATATAAAAATGAGACTACTTTTAATTAGTAATTCAACAAACGCAGGCGAAGCCTATTTAGATTACCCAAAGCATGAAATACAAAAGTTTTTGGGCGAAGGAGTTAAAAAAGTGTTGTTTATTCCTTATGCTGCGATAACTTTTTCATTCGACGAGTATCAGCAAAAAGTACAAGAGCGCTTTTCTGAAATTGGATATGAGGTTGATTCTATTCATCATTACGATCATGTAAAAAAGAAAGAAGCTATAAAAAATGCAGAAGCTATAGTAGTGGGTGGAGGAAACACATTTCATTTATTAAAACTAATGCAGCAGCAGGATTTATTGGAAACAATCCGATACGAATGTTTAAAAGGTAAACCATATGTAGGCTGGAGTGCAGGAAGCAATGTAACGTGTCCTACCATTTGCACTACCAACGATATGCCAATTGTTGAACCAGACAGCTTTCATGCAATCAATTTAATTCGTTTTCAGATTAACCCTCACTATTTAGATGCAAATCCTGACGGACATGCTGGGGAAACCAGAGAACAAAGAATAAGCGAATATATTGTTGCTAATCCATATTCGTATGTGGTAGGTTTGCGTGAAGGAACAATGCTAAGAATTGATAATGCAGAATGCAAACTAATTGGACCAAGAAAAGCAAGAATCTTTAAGCATGGTGAAGAGCCAAGAGAATTGGGTCCGGAAGATGATTTTGACTTTTTATTTGAATAAAAGAACAACTATTAAAAAAAGAAAAGCTGCTCCGGAAAAATTGAGCAGCTTTTTTTTATGCATCAAATAATATTTTTAATCGTCTTTTATTGAAAATGAAATTTCAATATTGTAACTTTTGCGTTCAATTGGGCGTCATATTCAAAATATAAAACCAAAAAGATGATTAAAAACTTTTTTCTTACCGCATTCCGCAATGTATTTAAAAACTGGAGTTACTCATTCATAAATATCTTAGGACTTTCAACCGGATTAGCAGCCGTTATTTATATATTTTTATTTGTACAGTTTGAATTGGGATACGACAAGTTTCACGAAAAGGGAGAAAACATTTATCGTGTAGGTGTATATGGCATGATGATGAATAATGAAATCAACCAGGCTGTTACAGCAGCACCTATGGCAGGTGCCATGAAGAATGATTATCCTGAAGTTGTTAATACCTGCAGATTAAGAGAAGCGGGAGACTGGTTAATTCGTTATGGAGATTCAAAATTTAATGAGAAAGAATGGCTTTTTGCTGATTCTACTTTTTTCGACATGTTTTCTTTTAAACTTCTAAAAGGCGATCCGAAAACAGTATTAACAGATGCCAATAATATTGTGATGACTGAAACCGGCGCTAAAAAATATTTTGGCGACGACGAACCGATTGGTAAATTATTAAAAGTGGAGGATGATACCACATTATACGAAGTGGTAGGATTAATGGAAGATCCACCGGAAAATTCACACTTTCACTTTGATTTGTTAGGTTCAATGGCAAGAATTGGACAAAGCAGAAGCACATTCTGGGTTTCACATAATTTTTATACATATATTCAACTAAAACCAGGTACTGATCCTGTAGCATTTACCGAAAAAATGCAGTTGATGGTTGAAAAATATGTGGGACCACAAATTGAGCAAGCTTTAGGAATTAATATGGAAGAATTTGCCACATCGGGAAATTCTTTCTCCTATTTTATTCAACCACTGTATGACATTCATTTGCATTCGGACTTACAATATGAGATTGAAACAAACGGCAATATGCTGTATGTTTATATTTTTATATCCGTAGCGATCTTTATTCTTGTAATTGCAAGTATTAATTTTACTAACTTGGCCACTGCTAGAGCTTCTAATCGATCAAAGGAAGTTGGAATTCGAAAAGTTGTAGGTGCAATGAAAGAACAGTTGGTTCTTCAGTTTTTAACAGAATCTTTTATTATCACACTTTTTTCTTTAGGTTTTGCAGTTGTTATTCTGGAGCTGTTCATGCCCTTTTTAAATAACTTAACACAAATTCCATTAAGTATTGATTATTTTAGTTGTTGGTATATTGTACCATCATTAGTACTTCTTATTTTATTAGTAAGTTTAATGGCAGGAAGTTATCCTGCATTTTTCCTGGCATCCTTCAGGCCCGTAGCTGTATTAAAAGGGAAGCTTAAACTGGGAGCAAAGAGCGGAACATTAAGATCAGTTCTGGTAATTACGCAATTTGTAGTATCTGTTTTTATATTACTATCTACATATACAGTTTCCAGTCAGTTAAACTATATGCTTAATAAAGATCTAGGATTCGATAAAGAAAATATTTTGATGATTCGCAGATCTGATGCACTAGATAATCAGATGGAAACATTTAAATCAGAGTTAAATAAGATTCCTGCTGTAGAGGCCGTTACGAATTCCAACTCCTATCCGGGAGTGAATTTTTCAAATAACGCTTTTTTTAAAGAAGGAGAATCAACCAGCAATACCTATTTGCTGCATCAATCCTGGGTAAGTTTCGATTTGGGAAAAACCTTTGGTTATGAACTTGTAGAAGGAAGGTTTTTCTCGCGTCAATTTCCTACCGACTCAAATGCAGTTGTAATAAACGAAGCTGCTGTTAAATCTTTAGGGTTGAATGATCCAATTGGAAAAGCTTTGCTTCGTCCAAGCGGACCTAATGAAGTAACCAGAATGCCTATTATTGGAGTTGTAAAAGATTTTAACTTTAAATCGTTGCATACTAAAATTGAACCAGCAGTGTTCACAATAATGCCGGGTAATTGGGAGGGTGTAGTTAGTGTTAAGTTAAAACCCGAAAATATGACTAACACAATAAGTCAGATTCAGAGTGTTTGGGAAAGCTTTAATACCGGATATCCGTTTGAGTATTTCTTTTTTGATGATCATCTGGCAGATCTTTATAAAGCCGAACAAAGAACAAATAGTATTTTTATTTTATTTTCTGCTTTATCTATTCTTATAGCGTTTATGGGATTGTTAGGGTTAATATCATTTATTGCAGAGCAACGGAAAAAAGAAATTGGAGTGCGCAAAACATTTGGTTCTACTTCGTTAAATATTGTGATATTAATTAGCAAAGATATTTTGAAATTAATCGTAATTGCGTCAATTATTTCATGGCCAATTACATATTATGTTATGGACAACTGGCTCCAAGATTTTTCATACAGAGTTGGTATTAATTATGTGATGTTTATTGTTATACCAATACTTACTATAATCTTATCCTTACTAACTGTCATTTATCAAACGGTTAAAGCAGCCAGGAAAAATCCTGCTGAAACCTTACGATACGAATAATATGAACTAAAAAATACAATTATGCTTAAGACGAAAGAACTAGTTAAAATTTTCAGAACGGATGAAATTGAAACAACTGCACTAAACAAAGTGGATTTAGAAGTGCAAAAAGGTGAGTTTGTTGCTGTTATGGGACCATCAGGATGTGGTAAATCTACCTTGTTAAATATTTTAGGATTATTAGATAATCCAACATCAGGAGAGTTACTTTTTGATGGTACTGATGTGTCAAAATTCAAAGAAAAGCAACGTACAGATTTAAGAAAAGCCAATGTGGGCTTTGTTTTCCAAAGCTTTAATCTGATCGATGAACTTACTGTTTTTGAAAATGTTGAATTACCTTTACTTTACTTAAAAGTTTCTGCTTCAGAACGCAAGAAAAAAGTTGAAGAGGTTTTGGATCGAATGAAAATTGCACATCGTAGAAAACACTTTCCACAGCAATTATCGGGTGGTCAGCAACAAAGAGTTGCTATTGCCAGAGCGGTTGTGGCTAATCCAAAACTGATCTTGGCCGATGAGCCTACTGGTAACCTCGATTCGGCAAATGGCGAGGAAGTTATGAAACTATTATCTGAGCTGAACAAAGAAGGAACAACCATTGTTATGGTAACACACTCACCATCGGATGCTGAATATGCGCATAGAATTGTTCAGTTATTCGACGGACATATCGTTACAGAAAATATTAAGAAAATTTTGTAATAAAAGCAAAAACAGAAAGTTTTATAAAGGAACAATTTTTTGTTCCTTTTTTTAACCAATTAAAATATTAAGTCATGAGATATCTACTAACAGCATTTATGTTTTGTGTTTCATTTTCAATATTCGCACAGAATATTGAAAAACGAACTATTGATTCTTTCGATAAAATAGAGGTAACCGGCAACATTAAAGTAGAAATGAAACTGGGGAATAAAGAATCTCTGGAAATAAAAGCCAGAAACGTTGATCCATCGGAAGTTGTAACAGAGGTTGATGATAAATTATTAAAAATTAGAATGAAATCGAATTTATTTGAAGATGAAGTTCAGGCAATAATCAAAGTAACGTATACCGAAATCAGGGAAATAAATTCGAATGCATCTGCTGAAATTGTTTTCAAAGACAAAATTGAGGGAGATAAGATTTTTGCAGAAGCTACAAGCGGTGGAAGAATCATTATGGAGGTAGATCTTAATGCAATTGAGCTTAAATCATATCAAGGAGCACATATTGATGTTTCCGGAAAATGCAAAATACAGGAGTCATTTATTAATACTGGTGGAGTTTTAGCAGCCTCTAATTTTGCTTGCGACGAGGTTTTTATTCGCATGAACACTGGAGGAAATGCTGAAATTATTGCCAACAAGAAAATTGAGGCAAATGTAAATACCGGTGCAAAGCTGAGCTTCTTTGGTAAGCCTGAAGATGAAAGCTTAAAAACTACCTTGGGAGGAAATATTACCAAATGGGATGAAGAATAAGAAAAGTAAATTAAATAGCAAATAAAAAAGGATTGACAATTTATCAATCCTTTTGTGTTATAAAAACAGGTATTTTTAGTTTTTGGAATTTTCATCAATTTCAAAATCTTCATCTCTGCCAAATAGATCAAATTCTTCCTCCTCTTCGTCTAGTTCAGCAAAAATCTCTTTTTTAAAGTTTTTCTTTTTTTTACCTGTTCCAACTTTTTTAACTTTCAACTCTTTTTCTTCGTCAAAAGAATTAGATTTTTTCGTTTTTTGAAAATTTCTGTTTGATTTCATCGATAAAATAAATGTTAATTTAAATGCTTAATCTAATAAGTATATAAGTAGTTTATTTACGAAATTTGGTATGTCAGTAATAACATGTCTGTTCGTTTAGAAGCTTGGTTAATTCATTATGCAAGTTAACTAATTTTTGGTATTTGAAGAAAACAATTATAAAAAATATTCTTAGAACATAAATTTATTTCCGGACCATAGTAACGATATAAGGTCTTTACTCGTTTCGTTTTTTTTAATACATTTGAGCAAACCAGATCATTTATTAACCAACCACTTCATTATGGAAAAAGTTATTTTAGACACAGATTATGCTGAAATATCGCATAACCCAGAATTTAAACTTGGTAAAATTGTGTGGAAACGCAAAACATCAACAGAAGAATATCAGTATGCATTTATTACTTTATTGGAATATGCAAAAACTCATCAAACGGATAATTTTCTATCTGATATTCGTAACCAAAGTGTAGTTTCACCGGAAAACAGAAAGTGGTTTGAAGAAGAGATGCTGCCCAAAGCAATAGAAGCCGGGCTAAAAAGAGCCGGAGTTGTGTTTGATGGCAATGTGTTTAAGAAGTACTACATTAACATGATTATCAAGGTGTCCAATAAGTTTGGGCTTCCTTTAAAAATGTTTAGCTCCGAAGATGAGGCAAAAGAATGGTTTAAATCTCAAGAGTAGTTACTTTAATTATTGTTGTTTAACCTTATCAGCATCAACAATTTTATACAGCTTATCTGATCTTCTTATTAAAGTGTTCATCGGAATAGAACAACGTACTCCTTTTTGTGCTGTTTGGGTGTTTTTTAAATCCACACGAATTTCTTTAACGGTGGTTTGAACAACACCGGTTGTTGGTCCCGTAATTAAAATTTCGTCGCCAACCTTTAGCCGATTTGTTTCGATTAGAAATTCGGCGACTTTAATTTTACTGAAATAGTTGGTTGTTTTACCAACATATATTTTTCTTTTGGTGGCTCGCGATCCGTACTTATGACTCCACTCACCCAGCTTCTGCCCCAGGTAATAACCATCCCAGAACCCTCGGTTAAATACCGTTGAAAGTCGTTCTGTCCAGTTTGCTATTTTTTCTTCGGTAAATTCACCATCTACATATGCTTGCACGGCTTCGCTATAGCATTCTGATACAGTTTTTACATATTCTGGTGGGCGCGCCCTGCCTTCAATTTTAAGTACGGTTACTCCTGCATCCAATAATTTATTTAAGAACTTAATTGTGCTTAAATCTTTGGGCGACATAATGTATTCATTATCTATCTCAAGTTGATTGCCAGATTCCTTTTCAGTTACCGTATATGCTTTTCTGCAGGTTTGCAAACAAGCACCACGATTGGCCGAATAGTTTTTTTCGTGCAGACTTAAATAACACTTTCCCGATATTGCCATACATAGAGCTCCATGCACAAACATTTCAATTTTAACCAAGTTACCTGAAGGACCTTTAATTTGTTGCTCTTTTATTGCTTTACTTATTTCAGAAACTTGATTTATATTAAGTTCTCTTGCTAAAACAATTACATCAGCAAAATTGGAGTAAAACTTTAAACTTTCGATGTTACTTATGTTTAGTTGGGTTGATATATGCACTTCAACGCCAACCTCACGCGCATATTGAATAACCGAAATGTCTGAAGCAATTACAGCTGTAACTTTATTCTTTTTAGCAGCATCAATAATTTGTTTCATCAATGCCAGTTCTTTGTTATATATAACCGTATTAACAGTTAAGTATGTTTTTATGGTATGTTCATTGCAAATAGAAACGATCTTTTCCAGGTCGTCGAATGTAAAATTGTTTGAAGAGTGAGCTCTCATATTCATCTTCTCAATACCAAAATAAACTGAGTTTGCTCCTCCCTGTATAGCTGCCATTAAAGATTCATAAGAACCAACGGGAGCCATTATTTCAAAATCTTCTCTTTTCATCAGACTATATTTTGCGCAAAGGTAAATTTTATAATTAAATATTTATAATGAACCATTCGGAGCGAGAATTTGTTCTAATAAGTTACATAGTTACTTTGATCTTAAACTAAAACAATTGACTTTCACTGAAATAAGTAATATATTAAACCTAAAAATTTACCGTTATGTGTCAGGACCACAAAGTAATTGAAACGGCAGGGTATATTAAGAAAGAACAGAAACTTACCACTGTCATGAACAACATCTTACCCAACTCTTTTGTTCTGGAGAGCCAACATCCGTTTCCGGGGTATCACGGAGCAAATTTGCCGGAGAAATTAAAACCGGGCTCACTATTTCTAATACTGGATAAAGATTATACATTCGAAGAAGTGGCCAGAATATCAAAACGCATTAAGCAAGCATTTCAACATGATTTTAATGCATCAGAAGGACACATCTATTTTAAAACATCATGTTATCCATGTATACGAATAAAATACCTGAAAAGCTTTACCTTTTTACCAGAGCTCCAAAATCTATATAAAGAGCATGGAATTAAGTTTGCCAAGCAAAAAATGATCGATACACAAGGTTTAATCGTTATCAATAAAACGTTTTATGTTGATGAGCTGGAAGAGGGAATATATAATGATCTTGAAGAGGACTCTAAATTTTATATTGAAATTGAAAAGGATTTGCCCTGGGATGTTTTCAAGGAATTTACATTGAATATTAAGAATAATGTTGACAACAGTAACTTTGATGCTGCGGAGGGAGTTTTCTATCGAAAATCAGGTATTGTTGAAGTGATTCGATTATATATCTGCGAAGGCGAAATGGAAAAGATTAAAACCATTCGAAAGCTATATGACGATTTAATTAAAAAAAATATAGCTAATTAAGAGGATTATTTTATTAGCAAAGTAACCTGACAATAAATACTTGTTGTCAGGTTTTTTATGGTTTAATTTTTGACATTGTAATATGTAACTTTATTACTTTTACTGCGAATAATTGCCGTAATAAATACTATGCGAAATATTAAATCAATATTTATCGGATTAATCCTTGGGGTTATAATTCTAATTGGAATCTTATCTGTTGTAAGTTATATTTATGAGGATGAGGTTAGTCAATATTTAATTGAGGAGCTAAATGAAAATATACTCACAGAAATTGAAGCCGAAGATGTTAATTTCTCGCTAATTAAGAAATTTCCAAAAGCTTCAGTTGAGTTTAAAAATGTTCTGGCACATTCAAAGGATGGATTTTATAAAGATGTGAAAGGGTATAATACCGATACGCTCTTTTTTGCACAAAGCATTTTTGTTAAAGTTGATATTTTGGATTTAATTCAAGATGATATATCCATCCACAGCATTCATTTTAATAAAGGAAACATTAATCTTTTTACTGATCATTTGGGAGATCCAAATTATATTTTTTGGAAAGAACACACGAATGATTCCGCGCGCAAAGATTTTAGCATTGAGCTAAGCCAGGTGAAAATTACCAATGCTGATATTCTTTACTGCAACGATGCCACAAATATTATTTATCATTCGTGGGCTGAAAAGATAGATTTTGAAGGAAATCTTTCCCGAAAAAATTATTTATTAAAGATTAAAGCTAACCAGCTTATATATCAGCTGAGTGTAGAAGATGTAAATTATGTTATAAACAAAAATACAAGAACAAATCTGGAGCTGGATGTTATTGACGATTTAATCCATCTGAATAATGGAAATCTTAACCTACAAAACCTGGCATTTTCTGTTAATGGAAAAATTGAAAAGGGAGATCATAAAAATATTGATCTGTTGATTTCGGGAAACAATTTAAATTTAAAAAGCTTTTTAGATAATCTGCCGGAAAAGTTTAGAGCGGAATTTCCAAATATTATTGGTCAAAAAGGAGAAGCAACACTTAAGTTAAGTATTTCAGGAGATCAAATTAACAGAAAAAAACCGCATATCGAGGCGCTTTTTTTATTAAGTAATACACAACTATTCGATATGGAAAGAGATTTCCGACTAAGTAATGTAAATATTGAAGGTCAATTTACAAACGGAAATCTAAACAGCGCGAAAACATCAAAGCTTGTTTTTAAAACATTTAATGCAAATATCGAACGCAACTATTTTGAAGGCAGTTTTGAACTATCAAATTTTTCTGATCCTAAAATTGCTCTAGATTTAAAATCGGAACTCTATTTTGACGAAATCAAAAATATTTTTAAGCTCGATACAATGGAAGTATTGAAAGGTGTTGCAACAACCAAAATTAAATATCAGGGCTTATATCAGGAGTTAAAATCGTTCGAGTTTAAAGACTTATTTACAAAAGATTATGCTGTTGAAGTTTCTATTACTGATGGGGCCATAAAAATTCAAGAAAACCCGGTTTTTTTGGATAACATATCCGGAAATATCTCCTTGATGAATACACTATATACTGATAGCTTGTATTTTAAAATAAACAACAACGATTTTTTAATTAAAGGAAGAATTTCAAAGTTATTTGAGTTTTTTAATAAAAAAGAGATCTTCAATATCAACGCAAGGGTTTTCTCAAACAGGTTGAATTTAAATGAACTTGCAGTTTTGTTTCAATCTGATAATGCTGAAAACAAGGAATCCTTCCAGTTCCCTGAAAAACTTGCTTTACAGTTAAGACTAAATATTGATAATTTCGAGGCAGGAAAATTTAATGCAACAGATATTCATGGTAACCTTAACTATAAGCCAAAAATGTTTTCGTTGCACGAATTGTCATTTAACTCTATGAACGGACATGTAAAAGCCGGAGGAGTTATTATCCAGAAATACGATAACAATTTTACCTTACGAACTCAAAGTCGTTTGGATAATATTAATATAAATAAACTATTCTACTCGTTTAATAATTTTGGGCAAACCTTTATTTCTAATCAGAATCTGGAAGGTAATCTAACTGGTGATGTTTTTTTCTCGTCGGAATGGTCGAATGAGATCAAAGTTAAGAAAGAAAGTGTAGTAGCAGATTGCGATATTAAAATTAGCAATGGAGAGCTGAATAACTTTGAGCCCATGAAAGGTCTTTCCAAGTTTATTGATATGGACGAACTGGAACAAATCCAATTTTCAACGCTTGAAAACAAAATTACAATCAAAGATGAGCAAATAAGTATTCCACAAATGGATATAAATTCATCGGCGTTAAATTTAACAGCTTCAGGGGTCCATCAATTTAGCAGTGAATACGAATACCATGTACAAGTGTTACTTTCAGACCTGCTTTCATCGAAGATGAGAAATTCTAAACGGCGGAACCAGTCAGAAGAATATGAGGAAGATCTGGAAGGACGCATCATGCTTTACTTATTACTCAAGGGTGATAAAGATAAAAGTAAGGTAAAGTACGATCGAAAAGCAGCCAAATCGGATCGCAAGGAAAACATGCAAAACGAGAAAAGAGAACTCAAACAAATTCTTAACGAAGAGTTTGGGTGGTTTAAAAAAGATAGTACTGTAAATACGCAACCCACAAAAGAATCGGATCAATTCGAAATAGAGTTTGAAGAAAACAGGAAAAAGCAAGAGAAAGAAAAACACGAAAATAACGAACAGAGATTTACTATTGAGTGGGAAGAAGACACCACGGTTAATCATAGACAATAAATTGCAAGAATTTTTGTTATTAAAACCGATAGTAATGTTATTTTTATAGTTTCAAAAAATCGGATAAGCTTTGAACATTTATACCAAAAAACAAAAGTGGAAGCTTTTGCTACTTGCAGTTGCAGTTGTTATTGGAATTTTAACTTTCTTAATTACCAATAATCTGGCAAAAAAACTAGCTGTTGAAGAACGAAAAAAGGTGGAGCTTTGGGCTCTTGGCATGAGACAGCTATCTGCTTTAGACAATGAAGATAAAGATTACACCTTTATTCTGGAGGTAATAAAAAACAACGAAACGGTTCCTGTAATACTTACCGACAAAGAAGGGCAGATTATCTCATCAAGAAACCTGGATCCAAATAAAGAAAATGAACCGGAATATTTGAGCAAACAGCTCGAAAAAATGAAAAGTGACAATAAGCCAATTGAGATAACATTACTCGACGGAAATAAAAATTTTATCTACTATAAAGAATCTATTTTACTAACCCGGCTCTTTTATTTTCCGATAATTCAGTTCGGAGTAATAACGTTGTTTTTGCTGGTTTCCTATATCGCTTTTAGTGCATCGCGAAAAGCAGAACAAAACCAGGTTTGGGTCGGAATGGCAAAAGAAACAGCACACCAGTTGGGCACACCAACATCATCGTTAATGGCAAGTCTTGAGTTGTTACGGTTGAAAAATGTTGACGAAAAAGTAGTTGCGGAATTTGAAAAAGATGTAAATAGACTGGAAAAAATCACCGAACGCTTTTCAAAAATAGGGTCTGCACCCAAACTTGAAAAACAGAATATTGTTGAAACCTTAATACATGCCATTCATTACATTAAGGCCAGGTCATCAGAGAAAGTAAAATTCAGCATAAATTTCTCCGAAAATGATAAAATACTGGTGCCGTTCAACCCTTCATTATTCGAGTGGGTAATTGAAAATCTATTTAAAAATGCTATCGATTCAATGGAAGGAATTGGAACCATAACGGTTCATATTGATGATCGAATCCAGTATCTTTTTATTGATATTATTGACGAAGGGAAAGGCCTTGCTAAATCAAAATATAAAACCATTTTTCAACCGGGTTACACAACCAAACAACGTGGATGGGGACTGGGATTATCACTTTCCAAAAGAATAATAGAACTGTATCACGATGGAAAAATCTTTGTCAATCACTCCGAAATTGATAAAGGAACTAATATGCGAATCGTATTAAAAAAGTAATATTCGGGCGTTTTAAATGCTAAAATGAATTAGAGCTTAAATCCATAGACGCTTTGATGCATTTTTTCTTTTTTTATTCAAATATAAATTTATACTTTTGCACGATGTAATTTTTAGGAGGGTATGAATCAGTTGTCGAAATATCGAATTGTTTATCAGGGATTAGCAGAAGGAAAGCACGAATTCGATTTTCAAGTTGATAATATGTTCTTTGAAAATATGGAATATTCAGATATAAAAAGTGGTGATCTGAAAGTGAATGTAATTCTGAACAAAAAAAGTACGTTTTTAGAGCTCGATTTTCAAATTCAAGGTTCGGTTGATTTAACATGCGATCGCTGTTTGGAAATGTATGAGCAACCCATAGAATTTGAAGGAAAGCTTTTTGTTAAATTTTCAGAAGAAGACAGTTCTGCAGAAGATGTTATTTATTTGTCGCCTGCCGAACATGAAATTGATATCGCTCACTATATTTATGAAAGTATAAATTTGAGTATTCCATTAAAACGGGTACATCCCGAAGATGAAAACGGCGATGTTACCTGTAATCCTGAAATGTTAGAAAAGTTGAATTATTATAAAACAGAGAAATCTGCCGATGAGGATATCGATCCGCGGTGGAATGATTTAAGAAATTTAATGGCAAACAATAATAATTAGTAGAAATGGCACATCCAAAGAGAAAGACATCGAAACAGAGAAGAGACAAGAGAAGAACGCATTACAAAGCAACGGCACCAACTGTTGCTTCATGTTCAAATTGCGGTGCTACACATGAATATCACAGAGTATGTCCCGAGTGTGGATATTACAAAGGACAATTAGCTGTTGATAAAGAAGTAAAAGCATAGTTTAAGAAATTCAAACTCATATGAGAATTGGAATAGATATTATGGGTGGTGATTTTGCTCCTGAAGCTACGGTTTTAGGAGCAATTTTAGCTCATAAGGAAATGTCATCCGAAGATCGTATTGTTCTTATTGGAGATCAGGATAAAGCACTGGAAATTATTAACAGGGAAGGCATTAATCCTGATTTTTTTGATTTGGTGCATGCAACCGAAGTAATTGAAATGCATGATCATCCTGCAAAAGCATTTACCAAAAAACCTGATTCAAGCATTGCAAAAGGATTTATGCTCCTGGCAAAAGGAGAGATTGATGGTTTTGCAAGTGCTGGAAGCACAGGAGCCATGATGGTGGGCGCTATGTATACCGTAAAATCAATTCCTGGAATTATTCGTCCCGTTATTACAGGACCGATACCAAAGCCTGATGGTTCTAATTCTATATTATTAGATGTAGGATTAAATCCGGATACCAAACCAGATGTTTTATATCAGTATGGTTTGTTGGGATCAATTTATGCAGAAAATGTATATGGCATTAACAATCCGAAAATTGGGTTAATGAACATTGGATCCGAAGAAGAAAAGGGCAATTTGGTTACAAAATCGGCGCATGAGTTGATGAAAGATTCAAGCGACTTCAATTTTATTGGAAATGTTGAGGCCAATGAACTTTTTGACGAAGGAAAGGCAGATGTGATTGTTTGTGATGGTTTTGTAGGAAACGTAATTTTAAAAGAAGCAGAAGCTTTTTATGCATTGTATCGGAAAAGGAAATTGAAAGATGATTTTTTCGATAAATTTAATTTCGAAAATTATGGTGGCACGCCTATCTTAGGGGTGAATAAAAATATTGTAATTGGTCACGGAATATCGAACGATGTGGCTATTAAAAACATGATTCTCCACACGAAAGAAGTGGCTGAAGCAAACCTTTCTGAAAAAATCAAGGAGGCATTTAAATGACAAAATTAAGAGCAACTATCACGGGTATTGGGGCTTATGTTCCTGATTATATCCTAACCAATGACGAATTAAGTAAAATGGTCGACACTTCGGATGAGTGGATCATGACTCGCATTGGTATAAAAGAGAGACACATCATTAAAGAAAAAGGCGAAGGATCTTCGTTTGTTGGAACAAAAGCAGTACAAGAATTGCTTGAAAAGACCAATACTTCGCCCGATGAAGTTGACTTATTAATTTGCGCAACAGTTACTCCTGATCATCAGTTCCCTGCAACTGCCAATATTATTTCCGATAAAGTTGGAATAAGAAATGCACACAGCTTTGATTTAAATGCTGGATGTTCTGGATTTTTATATGCATTAAACACAGCATCTAAATTTGTTGAAGGAGGAGCATATAAGAAGGTTGTTGTTGTTGGAGCTGAAAAAATGTCGTCGATTGTTGATTATCAGGACAGAGCTACTTGTCCTATTTTTGGTGATGGCGCGGGTGCTGTTCTTTTAGAACCAACTACTGAAGATATTGGTATTGTTGATTCTATTTTGCAATCCGATGGTGTAGGAAGAGTTCACTTGCATCAAAAGGCGGGAGGTTCTGTTGCTCCTGCATCTCACGAAACCATTGATGCACGTCAGCATTATATTTACCAGGAAGGACAACCGGTGTTTAAATGGGCTGTTTCAAAAATGGCCGATGTTTCAGTCGAAATGATGCAACGCCACAATATTGAGCCAGATGATTTAAATTGGTTAGTACCACACCAGGCTAATATGCGAATTATAGAAGCTACAGCAAACCGTATGGGAATAAAAAAAGAGCAGGTAATGATTAATATTCAAAAGTATGGAAATACAACTGCGGCTACTTTACCATTGTGTTTGTGGGAATGGGAAGATCAACTCAAGAAAGGTGATAATATTATTCTTGCAACATTCGGCGCAGGTTTTACCTGGGGGTCAATGTATGTGAAGTGGGGATATGATGGAAAAGATGTAAAGAAATAAAATTTAATAAGATATTTAAATAGATAAAACCTCCGATGTTTCCAAAACATTGGAGGTTTTTCGTTTATAGAATATTTGTTTTTCAAATATGCTCTTTAGCAAACTCAATCAATTTTTTTGCATTCTTTTCCGGATCATCCGAATCAAACTGAATGGAGTGCACAGAATCTTTATCGCGTTGATTTAGCCCAAAACTGTAGCTTTTATCGTAATAGGCTAAGGTAATATCAGCCACATTTCTTAAATCGCCGTTTTTAAGCGATTCTATGGCACTTTTTACATTCTGACCACCAAGTCTTTTCCCAATGCGTAAAATGCAATTTTCGAGGTGTTGTTCATCAAAATTAGCATATTCAGATAGCAGACGTTCAATGCGAACATTTTTATCCAGGTCAACTTTTATAACCGTTGCATTGCGCATGGTTTTAAATAATTCATCAGGAATCCAGTTTGTGCCAATGGAATGGCTTTCGTCTTCGAGCCAAATGGGTTTAGTAATATCCAACGATAACCATTCGTACAGGAGGTTATTTTCAAATTGTTCGTTGGTTGGTTGTGGCTCCTGACCTAAAGAACCAAATGCAGAACCTTTGTGATGAGCTAATCCTTCCAGATCGACCACTTGTTCGCCATACTCTTTTAACCGTAATAATTTTTCGGTTTTACCGCTTCCGGTAAGTCCTCCCAGGATAATTATATTTTTTGATTCAGCCAGTTTCTGTTTTCCAAATCGGCGAAAAGCTTTGTATCCTCCTTCAAGGATATAGGTTTTAATCCCCACAGTTTCAAACAGCCAGGCCATACTCTCGCTTCGCATTCCACCTCTCCAGCAATGTACTAATATCGAATTATTAACAGCCAGTTTACGCGCAGTATCAGCAAAGTGACGGAGTTTTGTTCCCACAATTTCCAGTCCTTTTAGTACTGCAGGTTCTTTTCCTTGTTGTTTATACGTTGTTCCAACAATTGCCCGTTCTTCATTCGTAAAAATAGGTATGTTGTAAGCACATGGTATATGTCCTTTTTCAAACTCCCCGGGAGAACGTACATCAATTACAGGAATTGATTTAGAACGTTCATAAAACTCTATAACACCTATTTTTTCCGACATAAAAATGATTTTATTGCACGAATGTAATTAAAATTTAGATAACTAATAAAAAATCCTGTCAGGGTTTCAAACCCTGACAGGATTACAAAATTTATTTTGTAAGATTATCCTTCGAGAAAATCGCCTAATATAGAACGGCTTCCTTTTTTAACGTTCCCTCCCATGGGAGATAAACGCTGTATTAACTTTCGTATTGGCATGGATTGTAACCACACTTTTCCGGTACCCCGCAGGGTTGCCAGGAAAATCCCTTCGCCACCAAATACCATCGATTTTAAACCTCCCGATGATTCGATATTAAAATCGATTTGAGGTTCATAAGCTACAATGCATCCGGTGTCTATGCGCAATGTTTCGTTTTGTAATGTTTTTTCAATTACGGTTCCTCCGGCATGCAAAAATGTTTTTCCGTCGCCTTCGAGTTTTTGTAAAATAAATCCCTCACCTCCAATCAAGCCAGCTCCGATCCGCTTATTTAATGTAATGGAAACTTTGGTTCCCATTGCCGCACATAAAAAGCCATCTTTTTGAACGATAATTCTACCTCCACTTGCTTTAAGGTCAACAGGTATAATTTTACCGGGATATGGTGCTGCAAACGACACTTTTCTTTTTCTCAAACCCTGGTTTGTAAAATGGGTCATAAAGATAGATTCGCCGGTTAATAGTCTACTGCCGGCAGAAAATACTTTGTTCATAAAACTTTGATTCGGCGAAGAGCCGTCGCCAAGCTTTGTTTCAAAGCTTATACCTTCTTCCATATAGAGCATGGCGCCTGCTTCTGCAATAACGGTTTCCTGCGGATCCAATTCAACTTCTACCAGCTGAATATCATCGCCTAAAATTTTATAATCTATTTCGTGTGATGTCATTTTTATTTTGTATTAGATTGTTCTGAAAAATAACGGATTAACACTTCTTTTATTTCTTCTATACGCACCGGTTTAGCCAGGTAATGGTTCATGCCACTGTCAAACGCTTTGGTTTTATCCTCTTCGCGTGCATTGGCTGTCATAGCTACGATAGGCAGTTTGTAACCTGCGCTTCGGATCTCAGCTGTAGCTTCCAAACCATCTTTTTCCGGCATCATAATATCCATAAAGATGATATCAAATTTGTTTTCTTTTACCTTATCTACGCAATTCTGTCCGTTATGAGCAATGGTTATTTCATACCCCAGATTTTTAAAAATAGTTTGTGCAACGCGCTGGTTTATGATATTATCTTCGGCCAACAGAATGTTAATTTTCTTTCTTAATTTATTTAATTCTGGTAGTTCCTTTTCTTTAACTTTTAAGTTGGTAAAATTATTCTGTATGATTTCAAATACCTCTGAAGCTTCGTAAGGTTTAATCAGATAGTAATCGACTCCATTCATTTTACATTTAACATAATTACCCGGCTGATCGTTTGAGCTTACAACGGCTATCAGGAATTTTTCCGAAAGTCCTTTTTCGCTTAGTTTACGGGCAAACCCAATTCCATCAAAGTTAGAATTGTCATTAATAAGAATTAAGTGGTATTTTTTGTCTCCCTTTTGAAGATTCTCTTCGATTAATTGAAATGATTTATCCGAAGGTTTTACTTGTTCGTTGTTGGTTTCAAAACTTGAAAACGTATGCAAAAGTGTATTATCTTCATCTGGATTATCGTTAATAATTAACACATTTATCTGATTGTAATCTTCGATGTTGGAAACATCAACCTTTTTTTCCAGTTTTTCGTTAGAATATACCTGAATGGTAAATGAAAATTTGGAACCTTTATACTGCGGGTCGGTTGAAATGGAAGAAGGACTTTCAACCCACATTTCGCCTCCCATCAATTCTACCAATTGCTTAGAAATAGTAATACCTAAACCTGTTCCACCAAACTTTCTGGTTGTTGAACCATCGGCTTGTGAGAATGAGCTAAAAATATCACTTAGCTTCTCCTTTGGTATTCCAATTCCAGTATCTTCAATAGAAAAAAGTAAAGTAAGGTATCCGTTGTGCTTTTTAACTTTTTCTGTTGTAAGCACGATTTTACCTTCGTAGGTAAACTTAATTGCATTCCCGATGAGATTAGAAATAACCTGTTTTAGTCTAAACGGATCGCCAATAATATCATTCGGAACATCGGGCTGTACTTCAAAAGTTAGTTGTAGGTTTTTTTCCTGTGCACGCGGATTAAAAAGAGAAATTGTTGCATCAAGCTCGTCGCGAAGCTTGTACGGTGTTTCTTCGATAATCATTTTACCTGCTTCAATCTTTGAGAAATCCAGGATATCGTTAATAATTGAAAGCAACAGATCGGCAGATTTTAGAATGATTTGAACAGCATCGCTTTGCTTATCATCTAAATCAAGAGTTTCAAGCGTGTTAGCCATTCCAATAATTCCATTTAGTGGCGTGCGAATTTCATGACTCATTTTTGCTAAAAACTCCGATTTGGCTTTATTGGCAGCGACTTCGCGCTTACGTGCAATTTCTATTGGTGTAATGTCAATAAAGGCTTCTAAAGAAACATCTTCATTATCTATTCTATATGGAATTTCTTTTTTATAAATGATTACCTCATTATCATTATCATCGTAATATACATATTGATTAAGATTATCTGTATAGGAGAATGAATCGCTGTCCTGAAAGTTCCGAGAAATTAAAAACTGATCTGTAATATTTTTACCTACCAGCTCATTTTCACTACTTAATCCGAAAATATTCACGGCCGTTTTATTTAAACTTTTTACCATGCGGTTTTCACCCATAACCATAATTCCAATAGGTAATGATTCCAGTATTTCTCCCATGGCTGTCAATGAATCCTTAATTTTACGTTCTTCCCTGTTCTTTTTGCGCATTACAATTACAAACAAGATGATAATTAAAATTAAGATTAGCACGGTTGAGGCACCTACTATAATGGAGTTTGTGATTACAGTTCGAATAATTATTTTAGTTTCAAGAGAGAAAACAATTCCCATATCGTTGGTTAGAATTCTTACCGGATAATATGCTGATAGATATTCATCGCGAGTATTTTCATGGTTAACTTTATGTAAAATTGATCCTTTAAAGCCGTTCTTTAAGTTGGTTGTTATTTTTTCAATTTTATGTACCGATAAGCTGTCACGAGTTAAGTTGTTTGATATAATCTCACCATCGAGACTAACTAACCATTGCCAGAGCGTATTCCCAAGGTGATAGTTTTCAAATACTGACAGGATGTAATTATCAATATCAGCCTTCACCAGGATATTGATAACGGCTTTATTATCTTTAAATACAGGTAGCACATAGGTATATGTTCCATCATAGTTTTTAGAAACTTTTTCTTTTTCAAGCAGAGGCAATTGGCGCTGCGAAATGTAATAATCGCTGATAAAATGGTTCGTTTTATCTTTAAAAAGGCTATATACATTTTTATTGTTATCAATGATCCGAATGTTTCGAATTAAGTTTTGATATTTAAAATAAAAAAGCTCCAGTTTTTTCACTTTTAATTCGAGCGATTCCTGATTTTCGAAAAAGCTGGCAATATCTGAAGAGAATACAATATAGTTAATCTCATTTTCAAACTCATAACCTGACTGCTCAATTTCCCAACCACAAATCTGAGCTTGGTTGGAAAGCATGTCGGTATGGAAATTTAACTGTTGATTGTAAATGTGATAACCATAGTAGGCATTTACTCCAATGATAACAACAATTACAGCTGATATAAGGTAATAGAACTTTTTCATATATAACATTTGTTTCAATTCGTAATTTTTAGCAATAACCAATTTGTTTCTGTAATAATGGATTTATATATCGTGTATTTTTTATTATCAATATAAAATGTTTCTCTGTTTTTTCCTGCCAGCAATGCATCTACAGCTTTTCTGAAATGTTTGTTTTCATGCTTTGTTAACCTCGGGTTGTTATTCATAAAAATATCTTCTGTTACCGGCTTATAATATCTGTATTCTCTGGGTGCCGGAATATTGAAAATTCTTGAAGCATCCCGGGTACAACAAATAAGTTTACCGTTCTGATCGATTAATATTAACTTCTCACTATCAGAGTTTAGGTAATTGGTCCTAAAACTGTGTAAGGTGATATCGCCTGAGATAATAGCCAAAAACTTATCATGAAAATATACAGGTTGAACACAAGATATTACCCATCCTCTTCCAAAGGGATCAGCAAAGGGAGTGCTTGTCCAATACGCTTGTTTTTCATTAAAAGGTTTATTCAAAGCGGATTGATAATTATTTAGTTTTGTTAGATCAATTGAGCTTTTTAAGTAGTTTGCCACATTAATGTATGGATAAATGCGTAAAAAAGAGCTGGTATCGAGAAAATAAACCTGAGCTAATAAGGGGTTTTTATTAATAGTTTCAATAAAGAACGTGTCTATTTGTTCACTATTGATAATAATGTTTTTAATGGACTCGATATTTTTGTTCGCAGGGAAATAAACCGCTGAACCCGATTTCTTATAACTGCAAAAAAGAATTTGCCCGGGATAATAATGATATTTATCTGATGAAAAGGAGTGAGTTTTCTTGTCGAACGATACCTTGTATTGAATGTTCCTGGATAGTTCTGTTATGTCTTTGGTAACTGAAGATAGATCGTTATTAATTAACCGGGCAATGTGGTTGAGGTGTTTTAAATTTAAATCCTCTTCTTGTTTCTTTTTGCAAGAACTGAGTAGTAAAAAGAGGATTGATATAACATAAATTGTGTTTTTCATTTAAACATGCTTTACCTGCCAGGTTATAAATAGTCATACAAGTTATAAAAAAAATTAAGATGTTTAAAAGATTTGTGATAAATGGAGACGATTCTGATTTAAACGGAATAATACTGTTTATAAACGATGCTTGGTTTCCTGATCGAATAAAATGCTCAGGTAGTTTTCATATCGCAGTTGGCTAATTTTACCTTCTTCAACAGCCTTTTTTACAGCGCATCCGGGTTCATGTACGTGCGTGCAGTTATAATATTTGCAATCTGCTGATTCTTTAAACAGTTCAGGAAAAAAATGAAACAGCTCTTCATCGTTAATATTATAAAGACCGAATCCGCGAATACCAGGGGTATCTATAATATATCCACCCATTGCAAGTTCAAACATTTCGGCAAAGGTTGTGGTGTGTTTACCCGATTTATGATAATCTGAAATTTCGGCTGTTTTCAGATCAAGATTAGAATCTATTAGGTTGATCAGTGAAGATTTACCTACTCCGGAGTTACCAGATAAAAGTGAGATTTTATCTTTAAAAAGATTTTTTATTGTGTTAACGTTTATTTCTTCCTTTACCGATGTAGTAATGCACTCGTAACCAATATTCTGGTAAATATCAATAAGTTCCTGCAAGTAGTTTTTTTGCTTCTCATTATACAAATCAATCTTATTAAAAATTAGCTTGGCTGTTATTCTGTAGGCTTCGGCGGTAATTAAAAACCGATCGATAAAAATGGTATAAGTTTCAGGATTAGCAATGGTTACCATTAATACTGCCTGGTCGATATTTGCTGCAAGGATTTGAGTTTGTTTTGATAGGTTTGTCGATTTACGTATGATATAATTTTTTCGATCCAGAACATTTTTTATTACTCCGGATTCTGCATTTTCTTCAAATGTATATTCTACATAATCGCCCACAGCAATAGGGTTTGTACTTTTAATTCCATGCATGCGCAGTTTTCCACGAATAGTACAAGGAATTACCTGATTTGTTTCGGTATCCTTAACCGAATACCAACTTCCGGTCGATTTTATAACGAGTCCTTTTTTCAAACGCTCAATTTGTTTCTCACTTTAATTAACTATTTAATAACATTGAAGTATATTATTAACTTCTGAAATTAGTATTGTTAATTCGTTTTTATTATTAACTACAAAAATAGGGTTTTCATTACGAATAATTCGATTATAAGATTTAAAATATAAACGTGTAAGCGACAGTAAATTAGTAACATGACCATATCAAGGAAAGGTATTATGTTATAAAACATGTTTTTTAGGGGGTCACCTTTTGGAGAAAACGGGAATAAATAGGTAGAGAGATTACTTATTTATTAACTTTAAAATTAAATTATGCAAAAAATTAAACTGTTTAAATTACTCTTATTCCTTGTAGTTATAGGAGTTATTAATTATTCTTGTAATAAAGATGAGGATATTGAAACGGGTTTACCGTTAGATATTCCAGAAAATTTTGTATCTATGGAGGAAGCTTCGGATATTGGGAACCATTTTAGATATCCCATTTCCTTTACTTCTGAAAATTCTAATTTAAAGAGTTCTCAGGCACAAAAAAAGAAAATAGAATCGATTAATAAAATTACAGATGACACAGGTGAAACAACTTGTTATGTTATTAATTATGAAAATGGCGGGTTCATTATTCTGTCAGCAGATAAAAGAGCATATCCTATTTTAGCGTTTTCTGAAACTAGTTTTTTTGATGTAGATTTGGATAAATTTCCATTTGAACTATCGAATTGGATGGAGAATAAGAAGAATAAAATTAAGGAAATCCGAAAATCAAATTTACCACAGAAAAAGGAAACGGAGATAATCTGGGACAATTTAGATAAACAAAAGGCTCCATTACCCGGAGACGATGACGATGACGGGGAGGTTGATCCTTGTCAGGATGTCCATACTCATATAGGTCCTTTACTTGAAACTACGTGGTGGCAGTTAGGAGGGTTTAATGATGCAGTTTCACTTATTTGTACTGGCGGAGAACAGGCCCCTGCTGGATGTGTAGCTGTAGCTGCTGCTCAAGTTATGCGTTATCATGAGTATCCTGACCGGTATAATTGGTCAAATATGCCCAACACTTATGCTACTGCAGAAACTGCAGCATTAATAGCAGAAATTGGAAATAAAGTTGTAATGTGGTATTCTTGTGAAAGCTCTGGAGCAGAAACAGAAAATTTACTAGTAGTTTTTGATCACTTTTTTGGGTATTCAACTCCAGTTTATGCTCCTTTTAATCGTTCTGTTGTTATAGGTGAATTAAACCATGGACGCCCTGTAATACTTAGAGGCAAAGGAACAGAAGGTCACACCTGGGTTTGTGATGGATATTTAAGGTCAACATTTTGCGAATCAGGTGCAAGTTATCTATCGTTAAATATGAATTGGGGGTGGGAAGATGGAGATTACAACGGTTTTTATTCTTATGATGATTGGACCCCCGGAGGTGATAATTATAATGATGATAAATATATGATAACAAATATAATTCCATAAACTAGATATTATGAATAGATTAAAAATGTTTTTTATAGTAATACTTCTAGCAGTTATCTCATGTTCAGAAGAAGAAGACACTAAATCTTATTCTGTCATATCAACTACTGTTAAAATAGCGATAGTTAATGATCAAGGAGAAGATATGTTAGACCCACAAATTCAAAATCATTTTGATGAGAATGACATTAAAGTTTTACATAAAATTAATGGAGAATTAGAAGTATTCTCGGAAGGCTTATTAGATGCTTCCAGAGGGTTTAAAATATACAAGCCTTACGAATTAGGCTTTAACGAGCAATACTTGTTCTGTTTGTTGGCAACCGATCCTTCATATAAAACAGGATATCTTGATGACTATATGCCAATAGCTTATATTCAATGGAATGAAACAGATATGGATACCTTGCAATGTCAGTACCAGGAAACAGGAGCAATTTTGAGAACGGTTACGGTGTGGTTTAATGGTATAGAGAAATGGAACTATGAAAATACCTATAATAATGATCCAAGGTTAATTGAGATTGTGAAATAATTTGAAGCTTTGATAAAAACCCTGCCGCTGATTTAAAGTCGACAGGGTTTATAATAATCAATTAAAATAAAAAGGATCTTTATAAATTATTTTTGCATTCTTTTTCGCTCGTGCTCTTTTAAATATATTTTTCGTAACCGGATCGATTTAGGCGTAACTTCAACATATTCGTCGGCTTGAATATACTCAAGAGCTTCTTCAAGCGAGAATTTCACAGGAGGAGCCAATTTTACTTTATCATCAGAACCAGAAGCCCGCACGTTTGATAATTTCTTTGTTTTGGTAACATTTAAACCCAAATCACCTTCTTTTGTATTTTCACCAACAACCTGTCCTTCATAAATTTCTTCCATAGGAGAAACAAAAAATCGACCCCGGTCTTGCAGTTTATCCAGCGCATAAGCTATGGCTTGGCCTGTTTCTATGGCAATCAGAGAACCTACCTGGCGTTTTTCAAAATCGCCTTTGTATGGTTCAAAACCTTTAAAACGGTGCGATATGACAGCTTCGCCTGCAGTGGCGGTCATCATAATATTTTTTAAACCGATAATTCCGCGAGAAGGAATATGAAACTCAAGTAAGACACGATCGTTTTTACGTTCCATATTCATCATCTCACCTTTTCGTTGTTGGATAATTTCAATGGCTTTTCCTGAAAAATCTTCAGGTAAATCAACTGTAAGAAATTCGATAGGCTCATTCTTTTCACCATCAATTTCTTTAATAATAACCCGAGGTTGTCCAACTTGTAGTTCGTATCCTTCACGGCGCATGGTTTCTATTAAAACCGATAAGTGTAAAACTCCACGACCATAAACCGTAAATGCTTCGGCCGAATCGGTTGGTTCAACACGCAACGCCAGGTTTTTTTCCAATTCACGATCCAACCGTTCTTTTAAGTGACGTGAGGTAACAAATTTACCTTCTTTACCGAAAAATGGAGAATTGTTAATGGTAAAAAGCATACTCATTGTAGGTTCATCGATAGCAATAGGATCCAATCCTTCAGGATTTTCATAATCTGCAATAGTATCACCGATTGAAAAATTTTCAATTCCTACCAATGCACAAATATCACCTGATCGTACTTCGTTTACTTTCTTTTTTCCTAAACCTTCGTATGTAAGCAGCTCTTTAATTTTGGTTCTTTTAATGCCGTCGCGTTTTACTAAAGAAACATTCATACCTTGTTTTAAATTACCTCGCAAAAGTTTTCCAATAGCTATTCTTCCCACATAGGGTGAATAATCTAATGAAGTGATTAGCATTTGAGGTGTTCCTTCGTATGATTTTGAATCGGGGATGTGCTCAACAATACAATCCATTAAGGCTGTAATGTTATTAGTTGGTTTTTGCCATTCGTCCGACATCCAACCTTGTTTGGCAGAACCATAAATGGTTGGAAAATCCAGCTGATCTTCCGTGGCATCAAGGTTAAACATCAAATCAAAAACCTGTTCCTGAACCTCTTCGGGTCGGCAGTTTGGTTTATCAACCTTGTTGATTACCACAATAGGTTTTAATCCTAACGAAAGTGCTTTCTGAAGCACAAAACGTGTTTGAGGCATAGTACCCTCAAATGCATCGACTAATAAAAGTACACCATCGGCCATGTTTAGAACACGTTCAACTTCACCTCCAAAATCGGCGTGACCAGGAGTATCAATGATATTGATCTTATAATCTTTATAAATTACTGATACATTCTTAGATAAAATAGTAATTCCACGTTCTCTTTCCAGATCATTATTATCTAGGATGAGATCTCCGGGATTTTCATTTTCTCGGAAAAGTTTTCCGATGAGTAGCATTTTATCAACCAGGGTAGTCTTTCCATGATCGACGTGCGCTATAATAGCTATGTTTTTGATTTTTTGCATTTACCCTAAAAATTTAAGCGTGCAAAGGTATGTGTTTTTATTTAATATGTAATAGAAACACTTAAAATTAATATATGTTTGTTTTTATAATTAGAATATAAAACGCCGAACTGGATAAAAAAACCCGCCAGATAATTCTGGCAGGTTTAAGAATTTAAAAGGATTTTATTGAGATAGTTTAAATGCATTACTTAACGATTCCTCGATCGATTTTGCCAATTCCTGATCGCCATATCGTTGTGCAAAACCATTGAGTTGTTGCAGGTAATGTATGGTTAATCTCATTTCGTAATCTAAGCTGGAAATAAACTTAGGAGGCATTGAGAAATAGTAATTTAACTCATGCATAGATGTTTCGGCAAAATCGGCAACAATTTCATTTGCTTTTTCGGTGGCCCCTATTCGATAATATGTTTCAATAATGTCTAATGTAAACAGATCGTATTTGAAATTATGTTTGGGCATAATTTCCATACATCTGTCCAGAACCAATTCAGCTGAATCTTTCTTACCTTCCATCAACAGTTGTTTTGCAAGACGGTTAAATTTATTTCTGATTTGAATAACGGAAGTTGTTCTGTCAATGGTATGATCTATCCAAATATCCGGATCGTTCATATTACCCCACTTAAATTCTTCCATCAGTTTTTTATATAAAACATCAGAATCAACGCGTCCGGTTTCCAAATATCCTTTCGAAGGCGTTTTTATTGGAACCAAACGATAAGCAAAACCATCTACTTGCAGATAATCAGTTAATCCGATATTACCATCTCCGGCAGTTGAAACGAAATAAATTGGTCGTTCCCAGTTGTTGTTTGCCAGCAGATCCATAATCATTAACTCGTTTTTCATAATTCTGCTTTTGTTAATGGTAAATCTTAGCTCAGGCACTATTTTGTCTGCATCTTCAGGACTAACGATTCCGTTATTTACAACGGTTGCAGAATCAACCGGAACAATAAACTTATTGGTAGGTAAATAATCGATAAACTCATTTTGTCCTACCTGTAATTTGGTTCTTTTATCGTCTGATGCAACAAAATCTATAGCCTGATCAACTGCCACAAATTCGTTTATTCTTTCGTTGATATAAATTACATCGCGCGTTCCGTTCAGGTATTGATCATGTGTCAGGCCAAATGGAACCGGCTCAGAATCGTAAGCTTTACGTTTCATTTGATCAATATACCAGTGTGTATTTAATAATGAAAGATTTACAACCCGAACATCTGTTCGGATTCCTTCTACTTCCTGTGCATACCAAAGAGGGAATGTGTCATTATCGCCATTTGTAAAAAGGATTGCATTTGGCGCACATGAATTCAGATAATTTGAAGCAAAATCGCGTGCAATATATCGATTCGACCGGTCGTGATCATCCCAGTTTTGGGTCGCCATTACCGTTGGAACTGCAATTAAGCAAATTGTGGTTGCTAAACCGGCACTAACAACGGGGTTAACTTTTTTATGGAAGAAATTATAAATACTCAGTACGCCCAATCCTATCCAGATTGAAAAAGCATAGAAAGATCCTGCATAAGCATAATCACGTTCGCGCGGTTGAAGCGGATATTGATTCAGGTAAACAACAATGGCTATTCCTGTAAGTACGAACAGAAGAAGAACAACAACAAAATCATTTTTCTTTCGCCGCAAATGAAAGAAAAATCCGATTAACCCAAGTATTAATGGTAGCATGTAATAAACGTTCCGCGATTTTTCATTCTTGATACTATCAGGCAGATCGTTTTGTGGACCGATCAATCCTTCATCAATAAAATTAATTCCGGTAATCCAGTTTCCATTCATCAATTCACCATGACTTTGGGTATCGTTTTGTCGCCCCGAGAAATTCCACATAAAATAACGCCAGTACATATGTCCCAACTGGTATTTGAAGAAAAATTTAAGGTTTTCGCCAAATGTCGGAATATACTTGATCTCAGGTTCGCCGTTATATCCGGTTATGGTTACTTTTTTTCCTTTTATATCAGCCCACTCTTTGTACTCCTTCGCATGATCAGGATTCGACTGACTATACATTCTTGGGAAAATGGTTGTAAATCGCTCATCATATTCATAAATGGCATTTAGTGAGTACGTTTTAACATACTTTCCATCTTTTTGTCTGTAGGTATAAGGATCTTTACTATCTACAATTGGTGCATTAAAATACTGGCCTTTAAAAAGTGGACGATTTCCATATTGTTCACGGTTTAAATAGTGCAATAAATTAAAAACTGTTTCCGGATTGTTCTCGTCCATCGGAGTATTAGCTAATGAACGAATTACGATCATGGTAAAACTGCTATAACCAATCATAATTACGGTAAAAGCAACCATAATGGTGTTTAAAACAACTTTTTTCTTTTTGTGTGTATAATACAGACCCCAAACGATGAATCCGATGAGTAATAAAATATAGAAAAAGTTTCCGGTATTAAATGGCAAACCAAATCCGTTAACAAATAGTAACTCAAACCATGTAGCTACTTTTACAACGCCAGGAATTATGATATACATGATAGTTCCAAGAATAGCTAGTGAAACTAGCAATGCTTTGATAATTCCATTGCGAGTTACCGGATATTTTTTATAATAATAAACAAAAACAATAGCTGGTATTGCCAATAAGTTAAGCAAGTGAACTCCTATTGATAACCCCATTAAATAAGCAATAAGAATTAACCAACGGTTCGAATATTTTTCGTGTGCAATATTTTCCCATTTTAAGATCGCCCAAAAAACTAATGCTGTAAATAACGATGAAAGGGCATAAACTTCGCCTTCAACTGCCGAAAACCAAAAGGTGTCTGAAAAAGTGTATGCTAAAGCGCCAACTACGCCACTTCCAATTACAGCAATTAATTGACCAGTGGTAAGTTCTTCTTTTGGGAACATCTTTTTTGCAAGGTGTGTAATCGACCAGAAAAGGAATAATATCGTGAAAGCACTTGCTAAACCAGACATGGCATTAACCATCATGGCAGCATTTTCAGGTGATCCACCAAATAGCGTAAAAAATCTTGCAATTATCATAAAAAAAGGAGCTCCCGGTGGGTGGCCCACTTCAAGTTTATATGCGGTTGCAATAAATTCACCACAATCCCAAAAACTGGTGGTTGGTTCAATAGTTAATAAATAGGTAGTGGCTGCAATTAAAAATACAATCCATCCGGTGATACGATTTACGATCTTAAATTTTTCCATCGAATAATATGATTTTGTTTAAACCCAAAAATTATGTGTCAAATCTAGTTCAAATTCTGATAATTAATGTTTTCTGCACCCAATTTATTGTGTAAAAACCAAAAAAAATAAACAGAATCTTCAAATTGGTTCGAAAATACGTAAATTAGCCAAATTCTGAAAATTTAAAAGATTTGTTATGTCTAAAAAGAGCAAAAAAAACCGTGTTGATATTGTATATTCTACCAATCCCGATTTTAATTATGAGTACGACCAGGAAGAAGAACAGGAAACACTAGCGCCTTCGCAACAAAAGTTGAAAGTTTATTTAGACACAAAAGCTAAGAAGAAGGGTAAACAAGCAACATTAGTAAGTGGTTTTGTAGGCTCAACGGATGATTTGAAAGAATTGGGTAAACTGCTGAAAACAAAATGCGCAGTTGGTGGTTCTGTTAAAGATGGAGATATTTTAATTCAGGGTGATTTCAGGGATAAAGTTGTAGAGATTTTAACCAATGAAGGGTACAAGGCAAAAAAGTTGTAGAGATGAATAAGTTGAAAGTTACAGTAGGTATAGTTGTTTTATTAATAACAAACTCGTTTTTTTTAAAAGCTAATGATACCATCAGAGTAATGCATTACAATTTAATGTATTATGGTAAAAAAGTATATGATTGTGATAATATCAACAATAATATTGATGAAAAAAATGAAAATTTAGCAGAAATCATTCAATATGTGAAACCAGATATATTTTCTGTAAATGAACTGGACGGAGAAGGCGCTTATCCTGTTTCTGATGACGCAACATATTTGTTAGATAATGCATTAAATGTGGATGGAGTTTCTTATTATAAAAAGGCCGAATTTCCGGGTATTTATCTGGTAAATACTATTTTTTATAATTCCAATAAACTTCGGGTAAAAGAGCATTATCCGCTTGACGTTTCTTATGGGGGATTAGACAAAATATTTAACGTGTATAAGTTTTATTACAATGCAGAAGATCTGGAAGCAACAAATGATACTGCCTATGTATATTGTTTGGTGGCGCACTTAAAGGCCGGAAGTTATTCCGAAAATGAAACACAAAGAGCCTATGAAACCAGTTTGATTATGGATTACTTTGAATCGATTGGTGAAGCAGGCAACTATTTGATATTAGGCGATTTTAATGTTTACTCTCCAACAGAAACTGCATTTCAAAACTTAATAAATCCCGATAACAGTATTTTTAACTTTAATGATCCGGCAAATCAAATTGGCGAATGGTCAAAGAATTACAGTTACAGATATTATCACACGCAGTCTACACACGCTTATGGCGAATGCTTTTCGGGTGGAGGTATGGATGATCGTTTTGATTTTATATTGGCATCGGATTACATTATAGATGGAGCAGATCATTTTACCTACGTTCCGGATTCATATCAAACCATTGGACAAGATGGTAGCAACTATAATGGTTCACTAAATACAACGTCTAATTCAGCAGTCCCCAATAATATCGCGCAAGCACTATACAATATGAGTGATCATTTACCGGTATATCTTGAATTAGCGGTTGATCAGAATCAGGGCGAACCATTAGGTTTAACAGAACTGCTCGAAGAAGATATTCGAATTCATTATCAAAATCCGGCATCTAATAAAATGAATCTGACAATTGAGGGCATGGATCGACGTAACCTATCTATTCAGCTTTATACAGTAAAAGGCGAAAAAGTTTTTGAAAAGGAATTCGGTTTAGATATTGGACATACAAATATTACTTTAAACATAGAAGATCTTAATAGTGGTTTGTATGTTTTAAATATTTCTGATCATAGTAAGTTATTCTACTCATCAAAAGTAGTTATTCAAAACGGAGATTGATGATCAATACTGCAAAAAGCTTTTTTCTTGTTGCTTTGTTAGCAATTTTGCTAACTGGTAATTTGTCTGCACAGTACTATTCAACAGGAGTTGATCCGCCCTCAGCCAAATGGGAACAAATAAACACAGAAAATTTCCAGATAATTTTTCAAGTTGGGTTTGAGGAGCAGGCTCAAAAAGTAGCCGGCATTATGGACTATTATTATCAACATGCTGGTAAAACATTAAACCACTCTCCGAAAAAGATCTCTATAATTCTTCATAACCAAACTATTTTATCGAATGGTTATGTTGCATGGGCTCCGAAAAGAGTTGAGTTGTTTACTACTCCACCACAAGATGCATTGCCCGATCCATGGTTGGAGCATTTATGTATTCATGAATTTCGACATGTTGTTCAGTTAGATAAACTAAACCAAGGTTTAACGAAAATATTTTCACTGATTTTTGGGCAGCAGGCAACTGCATTAGTTGCAGGGCAAATACCGATGTGGTATTACGAAGGTGATGCAGTTAGCACCGAAACAGCCTTCTTAAACTATGGCCGTGGAAGGAGTCCTTCATTTCAACGAGGAATAAAAACCAATTTATTGAGCGACGAGAAAACATTTTCTTTTGATCAAAGTCTATTCGGATCGTATAAAACTTATGTTCCGAATCATTATGAATTTGGATATCATTTAACTGCTTATGCCAGAAAAAAATATGGGTCGGAAGTTTGGAGCGATGTTCAGGATTATGTGGCACGCAATCCGTATACCATACTGCCTACGCCATTCGCTTTTTACAGAGGATTAAAAAAGAATGCTGGCTTATCGCAAAAAGAATTGTACCATGAATCGTTAAACTACCTGGATAGTGTCTGGACATCGCAGCATGCTGCACAGGATTTTCAGAAAGCAAAATTCTTACAGAAATATTCCATCAATGAGTATGAAGATTATTTGAACCCGCTGCCTATAAACGAAAAGCAGGTTATAGCATTAAAGAAAGGGTTGTCTCATATTCCACAATTTGTTTTAATTAGCGAGCAGTCTGAAAAAAGTATTTATGAACCCGGATATGTAATTAATAATGATTTTTCTTATGCAAATGGTTTTATGGTTTGGGCAGAGTATCAACCGGATGTACGATGGACAAACAGGGAGTACACAAAACTTAAGTTGCTTAATTTAGAAACAAATCGAGCAAAGTATATTGCTAAGAAAGAGCGTTATTTTAGTCCTGATATATCAACAAAAACACAACGGATAGTAGTTGTTGAAGTAGATCAGCTGAACCAGAGCTCGCTTGTAATACTCAACAGAGAAGGTGGGGTGTTAAAAACAATTCAACCGCAATCGGGCAGTTTTCTTCAGAAACCACGCTGGTCAGATAACGAAGAGTTTATATACACCATTGAATTAACAGATCAAGGTAAGCAGATATCCAGATACAATTTACAGACTGAAACCTGGGAGTTTTTGTTTAAGCAAGAAAACGCTGACATACAAAAAATAGTTCCTTCAGAAAATAAGGTTTTATTTCACTCCACGTACAATGGTACCGATAATATTTACGTGTTCGAGGTAAAATCAAAAAATATTTTTCAGCTAACCAACTCACGTTTTGGTATATCGGAATTTAACATTAGCGCGAACAAAGGCAAAATAATTGCAAGCGAATACACTTCGCAAGGATTTAGAGTAACCACAATTCCCATAGAACGAGCTTTGTGGAAAAGAGACTATGAGATAAGTAGTTACAACTACAATTTAGCAGAAACAATAACCAATCAGGAAGAACATAAACCAGAACCTTTTGATGATCAAACTAAAGAGTATGACATCAAACCGTATCACAAATCATTACATCTTTTTAATTTTCATAGCTGGAACCCTTTTTATGTCGATTATGACAATATGAATTTGGATCAAGTTTTTGAGGATCCTTCTGAAATCACAAGTAATATTCATCCTGGGTTCACTGTTCTTTCTCAAAACAAATTAAGCACAGTAGATGCAATTGCAGCCTACGCTTATAAAGATGGCAACCACTTCGTGACATCATCTGTGGTGTTAAAAGGTCAATATCCGACCTTGCGTTTAACTGCCAATTATGGATCGCAGCAGCTGATAAGATCTGTTGAAGGGTCTACATGGCAACCTATATCCAAACAGGGATATAATTATGATATTGATTTAGCCGTACCACTTAGTTTTTACAAGGGAAAGTATGTGAATGTTTTCAAACCGTCTGTATCGGTTGAATATTTCGATAATTACTATTACAATTATGAAAAGGACTATTACGTAAATGGTTTGGAGATGGTAAATACCAGCTTACTGTATTCTTTCTACCAAAGAAAAGCAGCTAGAGATATTATTCCTGAGTTTGGAGGGATGTTCAGAGTAAGATTAATTTCAACGCCTTTTGATCAGGAGCTGTATGGATTTTTGCATAGTGTAAATGCGGTTTTCTTTATTCCGGGTTGGGGAAATTCTGGATTTCAGTTAAATGCAGGAATTCAACATCAACATCCGGATTTGTATCTGTTTTCAAGCGATTTATCTTTTCCAAGAGGAATAGTGCAACAACGAACAGAAGAAATGCTAACATTATATGCTGATTATGTTTTCCCGATTGCATATCCTGATTTTAGTCTGGGTTCAGCATTTTACTTAAAGCGGTTGCGAGGAGATGTTTTTGTTGATCAGGCTTTTAATGCATACCGAGCGGTTAATTCAGACCAAACTGCTATTGTATGGGAGTATACAGATTATACTAGTGTTGGTGTTGAGTTTATTGCTGATTATCATCTTTTGCGATCGATATTTCCATTAAGTACAGGTGTTAGGGTAGGATATTTACCTACAAAAAAAGATCTTTTTTATGAGATGATCTTTGGCATTGATTTATATAGTTTTTAAAAAACAGATTGATCATCACAATAAATTAACGTATTGGTGGTTTTAACAGAATAAACCGTGTATATTTGATTTTAATTATTCGAGCAAGTATTTTTTTTAATTTATATTTGTCAAATTATAGAAGATTTAATAGTGTAATTGTATAAAATATTGAAGAGATGGCTAAATATAATGAACCAGAAACCAACACTGCAATAAATTTGATAGGTGCTGGAACCGAGATTACAGGTGATGTGAATTCAAATGGAGATATTCGAATTGATGGTACATTAAGTGGAAACTTAAAGACTGCAGGAAAAGTAGTTATTGGTGAAACCGGAAAAGTAAAAGGAGAGATCGATTGTAAGAATTCAGAAGTCCTAGGACAAATTGAAGGAAAAATTAAAGTTGGGGAATTACTTTCTCTGAAAGCTACTTCAAAAATATTTGGTGATATTATTACAAAGAAACTGGCAATTGAACCAGGGTCTAAATTTACAGGAAACTGCAAAATGGGCGAAGAATCTATTAGCAGTGTTGTTAACGAAGAATCTAAATTTGGGAAAAAAGATCAAAAAAGCGCTTAGTTAAATTTGGCAAAAGATCTTTTAGATTTCACCATAATGTTGTGTGATAAGAATACCGGGAGCAAACTCCCGGTGTTTGTTATTATGATAGTATAGCCTGGAGTTGTAATAACAATAACCGTATTATCGGATAGTTTATTTTGAAACCAATAAGTAATGCAAGCATTTAAAAGATTCCTTTTTCGTGAGATAGTATTCACTGCAACACTTTCATTAGCAGCATATGTTCTTTTTTCAACTCTTCTATCGGAATATTATTTGCCTGTATTTTGGATACTACTTGGATTGATTGCTACACTTACGGCTATATTCCATTATTCAATAGTTCAGATACAGGAAAAACAACCAGGCAGATTTTCAACACGTTTTATGATGATTACCGGAATAAAAATGATGGTTTATTTGGTCTTTATAACGGTCTATGCCTTTATGTATACTGAAAATGCAGCCAAATTTTTAATTTCATTTTTAACTCTATATCTACTATATACCATTTTTGAGGTTATATTAATTGTTCGTTACTTTAAAAACTTAAGAAAAAAATAGTTTTACGTAAATAGGATATAATAATACCTCCACTTTTTTGTATATTTGAAATTCCTCACCACTTTCTAAACCGCCTAATAGAAAAGAAAATTGATATAATTCATTGACATGGTGTTTTGTGTGCACATGTTGTTAAACAGATAACAGTGTGAAAAAACTAACAAAGAAATTTTTGGAAATTATTTTTAGTAGTATACATTTGTTGCTTACAAAAAGTAATATGTTTTTTAGTCAAATAATATGATAGTTCAAGTAATTTAGTAATCAGTTTAGTAATTTAATTATCTAATAATCTAAATATTTGTTGATTAATTAAGATTTGTTATTAGATTTGTAACTCATTTTTTATTCCTAAACAATAAGAACTTATAAATATGGAAAACAAACTTCAGGAATTAACTCAGAAGCTTTATAACGAGGGGGTTGAAAAAGCAAATGCTGAAGCAGAGAAAATCCTTGCCGATGCAAAATCTGAAGCTGAGAAAATTAAGCAGGAAGCTGAAAAGGAAGCAAAAAAGATTGTTGATTCAGCCGAACAAAAATCAGCCGAAATCAAAAAGAATGTTGATGCTGAATTAAGTCTTGCAGCAAAACAAACCGTAAGGACAACAAAACAAAAAATTACCGACATGATTGTGAGTAAGGTAATTGAAGAACCTGTAAAAAAGTCCTTCGATGATGAAAAGTTTGTTAAACAAATTATTGAAACGGTTGTAAAAAACTGGAATCCGCAGAAAAATGAAACCATTGATTTATCTGTGCTTTTACCAGATGATTTAGAAAAAGAATTTTCTAAATATTTTACAGCAAAATCAGGCAAAGAATTAAATGCTAATCTGGAATTGAGCTTTAGCGATTCTATTAAAGGTGGTTTTAAGGTTGGTCCGGCTGATGGTTCATACAAGATTAGTTTTAGCGAGGAAGATTTCGAAAACTTCTTTAAATCTTACCTTCGTCCGAAAACCATTGAAATGTTATATCCAGGAGAATAGTTATGTTTCGTAATTATTATCACTATTTTGTAGCAGGTTTGCCCGATATCTTTCTGGACGACACAGAGGTTCAATTTCACATGCTTGACTTTAAGCACGAGTTGAAGGAAAACCTGAAGTCCGAAGATTATAAATTGGTTGAATTGCTATTTCTACCTTATGATAACCAGAAACTTCTTCAGTTTTTAGATGAGGATTTTGAAAATCAGAATAAATTAGGGAACTACTCTTTTGAAGATTTTGAAATAGAGTTTTCTGACGAAAGAAAAGGAATACTTCCATCCTATATGTATGAGTTCGTGGAGATTTTCAATGATGAGGAATTATCTAAAAATGTTACAAAAAGTTGGGAAGATCTGTTAACCCAGATGTATTATGATTATGTTTTAAAAACAAAAAATAAGTTTTTGAAACAGTGGTTCGAATTTAACCAGAATCTGAATAATATTTTGATTGGGTTAAACTGCCGGCAGTATGACCTGGATCCGGAGAAAAAGCTGGTTGGCGACAATGAAATTACCCGCGCAATTAGTACCAGTAATGCAAAAGATTTTGGTTTAGGTGTTGATTTACCATATGTAAATGATATCATTACACAAGCCGAGAAAGAAAATCTTTTGGCCAGAGAAAAGGGACTAGATCAGATCAAGTGGGATAAGGTAGAAGAGATTACACTGTTCGATTATTTTACAATTGAAGTTATATTAGCTTATACAATAAAACTCGATATGGCTTATCGATGGTTAGAGTTAGATGAAGAAAAAGGACGTGAAATGTTCCGTAAGATCATTGAGAGCTTAAAATCAGGATTCGAGTTTCCTAAAGAATTTGCAATAAATAGAAAAAACAAATAAAATGACAAAAGGAAAAGTAGCAGGAATTATCGCAAACCTTGTTTTTGTTGAGGTGGACGGACCTGTTCAACAAAACGAGATATGCTACATTAATTTGGGCGATACCAAATTAATGGCCGAGGTTATTAAGGTAATGGGAACCCAGGCATATGTACAGGTTTTTGAAAGTACTCGTGGACTTAAAGTGAACGATACCGTTGATTTTACAGGACATATGCTAGAGGTATCTTTAGGACCTGGTATTCTTTCAAAAAACTTCGATGGTCTGCAAAACGACCTGGATAAAATGCACGGAGTTTTCTTACAACGAGGAGAACATACCAATCCATTAGAGGATGATAAAAAATGGGAATTCAAACCTATTGCAAAGCCTGGAGATGTTTTAGAGGCTGCCGGATGGTTAGGTGAAGTGAAAGAAAACTGGATGCCTCATAAAATTATGATTCCATTTAAGTTTAAAGGTAAATACACAGTTAAAAGCATAGTTGAAGCTGGTGAATATACCATTAAAGATACGATTGCTGTTGTTACCGACGAGGATGGAAAGGATATAGATTTAACCATGGTTCAGAAATGGCCTGTTAAAGTGGCTATTAAAGCATATAAAGAAAAGCCACGACCATTCAAATTATTGGAAACAGGTGTTCGTGTAATCGATACATTAAATCCAATCGCTGAAGGAGGTACAGGATTTATTCCAGGTCCGTTTGGTACTGGAAAAACAGTACTGCAGCATGCGTTATCAAAGCAAGCCGAAGCAGACATGATTATTGTTGCTGCTTGTGGTGAACGTGCAAACGAGGTGGTGGAAATTTTTACTGAATTCCCCGAATTAGACGACCCTCGCACAGGCCGTAAACTAATGGAACGTACAACAATTATTGCAAATACATCAAACATGCCGGTTGCTGCACGTGAAGCTTCTGTTTATACAGCTATGACACTTGCTGAATATTACCGTGCAATGGGATTAAAGATCTTATTACTCGCCGATTCAACATCTCGTTGGGCACAGGCGCTACGTGAGATGTCAAATAGAATGGAGGAGCTACCAGGTCAGGATGCATTCCCAATGGACCTGCCTGCAATTATTTCTAATTTCTACTCGCGCGCAGGATTTACTTATTTAAATAATGATGCGACAGGGTCAATTACATTTATCGGAACGGTATCACCTGCTGGTGGTAACTTAAAAGAGCCGGTAACGGAATCAACTAAAAAAGCAGCGCGATGTTTCTACGCACTGTCGCAGCAACGAGCTGATAGTAAACGTTATCCTGCTATTGATCCACTGGAGAGTTACTCGAAATATGCAGAATATCCAGAATTGGAAAAATATTTTAGAGAAAATATCGATGCTGAATGGCCAGAGAAAATCGCTTTGGCAAGAGATATTTTGATTCGAAGTAGAGAAGTGGATGAGCAAATTAACATCTTAGGTGATGATGGTGTACCTATCGAATATCATGACAGATTCTGGAAAGGTGAAGTTGTCGACTTTATTATTCTTCAACAAGATGCTTTTGATAACATCGATAACTCTACTCCATTAGACCGTCAGAAATATATGTTGGATAAGGTGCTAGACATATATCATACAGACTTCACTTTCGAATCTTTCGAAGACGTTGGAGCTTTTTTTAAGAAAGTGATCAATGTGATGAAACAAATGAACTACTCTGAATTCCAATCAGATAAGTTCAAAGAAAATGAAAAAGAACTTAACACGTTAATCGAAGAAAGGAAGACAGCATAATGGAAACACAAGCATTTCAAAAAATATATACAAAGATCACGCAGATCACAAAAGCTACTTGTTCCTTAAAAGCGACAGGTATTGGTTATGAAGAAATGGCTATTGTGAACGGGCGACTGGCTCAGGTTGTTAAGATCATTGGCGATGAAGTTACGCTTCAGATCTTCTCAGGAACCGAAGGCGTTCCAACAAATGCTGAAGTAATTTTCTTAGGACGTCCTCCTGTATTGAAAGTTGGAGAGGAACTATCAGGAAGATTCTTTAACGCATATGGCGATCCAATTGATGGTGGACCAGCAGTAGAAGGAGAAGAACGACAAATTGGTGGACCTTCTGTGAACCCTGTTCGTAGAAAACAGCCATCAGAGTTTATTCCTACAGGGATTGCTGGTATCGACCTAAACAACGCTTTGGTAACGGGTCAAAAGATTCCTTTCTTTGCCGATCCGGATCAACCATTTAACCAGGTAATGGCAAACGTAGCACTTCGTGCCGATGCCGATAAGATTATACTTGGAGGTATGGGATTAACCAACGATGATTATTTATATTATAAGAATGTTTTTGATAACGCCGGTGCTTTGGATCGTATTATAAGTTTCGTTAATACAACTGAAAATCCACCGGTAGAGCGTATTTTGGTGCCAGATATGGCATTAACAGCTGCAGAATATTTCGCAGTGGATAAACATCAAAAAGTTCTTGTTCTTTTAACAGATATGACCCTTTATGCCGATGCATTAAGTATTGTATCGAATCGTATGGACCAGATTCCTTCGAAAGACAGTATGCCAGGATCTCTTTACAGTGATTTAGCAAAAATTTACGAGAAAGCGGTTCAGTTTCCTGATGGTGGTTCGATTACCATTATTGCTGTAACCACATTATCTGGTGGAGATATTACTCACGCAATTCCTGATAATACAGGTTATATTACCGAAGGACAGCTATTCTTACGTAAAGATACAGACATCGGGAAAGTTATTGTAGACCCATTCCGTAGTTTGTCTCGTTTAAAGCAGTTGGTTATTGGTAAGAAAACACGTGCGGATCATCCACAAGTGATGAATGCAGCTATTCGTTTATATGCTGATGCAGCTAATGCTAAAACAAAACAGGAAAACGGGTTCGACCTGACTGATTACGACGAACGTGCACTGAATTTCGCAAAAGATTATTCAGAAAAACTGCTAGCTATTGATGTAAATGTTGAAGTTGATCAAATGCTTGATACAGGTTGGAATTTATTTGGTGAATATTTTAAACCTGCAGAGGTTGGTATCAAACAAGAGTTTGTTGATCAGTACTGGCCAAAAGAAGATTAGTTAAAAGTTTCAGGTTTAAGGTTAAAAGTTGTATGCAATTTAAAACCTGAGACCTGAAACTTGTAACCTGAAACTATAAAGTATGGCAATAAAATTTCAATATAATAAAACATCCTTACAACAATTAAACAAGCAGCTTAAAATTCGTTTAAGAGCTTTGCCAACACTGCAAAGTAAAGAGGCAGCTCTTCGAATGGAAGTTAAGCGAGCTAAAGACCAGTCAGAAGCCTTACTTGAGAAGCTGGAAAAACGCATGAAGGACTACGAGGCCATGGTAAGGTTATGGGGTGAGTTTGAAGAAGATTTGATAACTGTAAGCGATGTTAAAATGAGCGTGAAGAAAATTGCAGGTGTGAAAACACCCATTTTAGATGATGTAATTTTCGACATTAAGGAATTTAGCCTTTTCAATAAACCGAGTTGGTTTTTACATGGTGTTCAAATTCTCCAATCTCTTGTAAAAATATCTATTGAAAGTGAATTCTTTTTACGTAAGATGGAACTTTTAGATTTTGCAAGAAAGAAAACTACTCAAAAGGTGAATCTTTATGAAAAGGTTCAGATTCCGGGATATGAAGAGGCGATTTCAAAAGTGAAGCGATTCTTGGAAGATGAAGAAAATCTTTCTAAATCGTCTCAAAAAATTGTGAAGAAACGTCAACAAAATATGGAGGCTGCGTAATGATAGTACCAATGTTGAAATATTCTTTCCTAATCTATCATAAGGAGTATGTTCCATTTCTTGAGAAATTGCAGGAATTAGGTGTGCTTCATATTATAGAAAAAAAGAATGAGGTTGATGAAAATATAAAAATCTCACTGCATCAGATTAGTGAGATTAACAAAGCATTAAAGTTCTTAGGTAAGCGAAATCTGGAAGAATCTCCGGCAAAACCTGAAATGGATGGATTAGAAATAGTAGAATCCATTAAAAAGCTTACTGAAGAAATAAATGCTATTGAACAGGAGCAAATTTCATTAAATAAAGATATACAGAAAGCTCAACCCTGGGGAGATTATGATCCTCAAATGGAAGAGAAATTTGCACAAAAGCAGATTTATTTAAAGTATTTCGTATGCGGTGAGAAAAAGTTTAATCCTGAATGGAAAGAGAAATATCCTATTGAGATAGTGAATACTCAAGACGGATATGTCTATATCCTTGCGCTGCAGCGAGGTTCAAATCCTATCGACATTGACGCTGAAGAAATAAAACTTCCGGAACAAAAATTATCGGAATTATTAACTAAGGACAGAGCGAATAAAGAACGTTTAGCAGAAATTGAAAAAACGTTTGATGAATATGCGATAAAATATCAGGATATTTTAAGAGAAACTCGTCGGAAGCTGCAGGAAAAAACTGATTTTGAATTAGCAATCAATCATACCGAAAAGCGAGCCGAAGAGAAGGTTATGCTTTTAGAAGGATGGATTCCTGAAGAGAAAAAAGAAGATCTTGAGGAGATGCTTAATAAGCAGGATGTTTACTATGTTTTGTCCCAACCAAAATCAGACGATAAGGTGCCAATAAAACTCAGAAATAATAAGTTTAATCGACTTTTTGAACCTATTGGGGATTTATTTTCTTTACCTGATTATGAGGAGTTAGATTTAACACCGTTTTTTGCACCGTTCTTTATGTTATTCTTCGGATTCTGTGTGGGAGATACAGGATATGGATTGTTTATTCTTATTGCAACCCTAATCTTTAGAAGAAAAGCAAGTAAAGAATTAAAGCCATTGTTAACATTAGCATCTTATCTTGGGGCTGCTACAGTTTTAATGGGGTTCATTTCAGGAACATTTTTCGGTGTTGAACTTGTAAAAGTTGAGGCATATCCATTAAAAGATATTATCCTTGATCCTTTAAAACTATTCTGGTTATCAATAGGTATAGGTGGTTTACAAATATTCTATGGAATGTTTATTAAAGCTGCCAATCAGATTAAGCAAGGTGGATTAAAGTATGGTTTATCAACGATTGGTTGGATTTTACTAATAATTAGCGGTGCACTAGCTGTTGTTTTTCCAATGATCAACATTAGCTTACCAAAAATTGTGATTCAAATATTATTTGGTATTAGCGGAGCATTAATCCTAATTTTTGCTAATCCGGATATTAATATTTTTGCAAGTATTGGCTCAGGACTGTATGATGCTTATAATATGATTACAGGTGTATTTGGTGATCTACTATCTTACATCCGATTATTTGCACTGGGAATTTCAAGTGCTATTTTAGGATTAGTATTTAACCAGATTGCAGCTCAATTTTTAGGCGGAAGTTTCTTAAGCTATATACCATTTATCATTATTTTATTAATAGGACATGGATTGAATATTTTCCTTGCTAGTCTTGGAGCTTTTGTTCATCCATTACGTTTAACATTTGTTGAATTTTATAAGAATGCCGGCTTCACTGGAGGTGGCAAACAATATAAACCTTTTTCAAAATAGGAAATAAATAAAAATTATAGGAGAACAAAAATTATGAACACAGCAATTTATTTAGCTTACGCAGGATTAGCGTTTATGATCGCATTATCCGGAATAGGAAGTGCAATCGGAGTATCTATGGGTGGTAATGCATCTATTGGAGCGTTAAAAAAGGATTCAGAAAAATTTGGTAACTACATGCTTTTAGCGGCTTTACCAGGAACACAGGGTCTTTACGGTTTTGGTGGATATTTCGTGATTGATCAACTTTTTGGATTAGTTAATCCGGAAATGTCGATGTTTAATGGTATTGCAATTTTATCTATGGGATTATTCTTAGGTTTTGTTGCACTATTTTCTGCTGTTAAACAAGGTTCAGTTACATCAAACGGTATTGCAGCTATTGGTGGTGGTAACGACGTATTTGGTAATACACTTATTCTTGCTGTATTCCCCGAATTATATGCTATTATTGCTTTTGCTGCTACTTTCTTAATGGCAAATGGATTAACTGCATAAAAAGAAACAAATAATATTTTTTTTCGTAACAAGAGACGGTGCAAATCAGACTGCACTGTCTTTTTTTTATTTATATAAGTGAACGATTTTATGTTTTATTCCTTAAATTTGTAATTACTCAAAGCCTTTTATATGCAAAGAATCCTTTTTAATATTGCGGTTGTTACCTTACTTTTACTTTCTGTACAAGGATTTGCAATCCCAGAGGATCCAACGCATAAAGAAGAACATAGCGAGCAGCAGGAAAATAAAAAGTTTAATCCGGGATCATTTATTTTTGATCATATTCAGGATAGTTATAGCTGGCATATTTTTACATATAAAGGGCACCATTATTCCATACCTTTGCCGATAATTATATATAGTAAAGACCAGGGATTGGTTTCATTTTGGTCTTCAAAAATTGCACATGGTCATAGCTATAAAAACTTCACGATTGCACCGGAAGGTGAGTTTGCAAATAAAATTATCGAAGTAAATGAACATGGTGAGTTTGTGGCTCGACCATTTGATATTTCATTAACAAAGAATGTGGCTGCTATAATTATATGTGGAGTTTTCATGATCATTCTTTTTATTTCGGTGGCTAAAACATATAAAAGAAGAGAAGGTATGCCTCCCAAAGGAATGCAATCGTTACTTGAACCATTAATCCTGTTTATTCGTGATGATATTGCTAAAAACAGTATTGGCGAGCATAGTTATGAAAAGTATACACCATTCTTACTAACTATATTTTTCTTTATTTTATTTAATAATTTATTAGGATTGGTGCCTATTTTTCCGGGAGGAGCTAATGTAACCGGAAACATTACCGTAACTATGGCGTTGGCATTAGCAACTTTTATTACTACTACGTTTACAGGAAATAAAAACTACTGGAAGCATATCTTTAATCCCCCTGGAGTTCCCTGGTGGTTAAAGTTGCCGTTACCATTAATTCCGTTTATAGAATTAATAGGAGTTATCATAAAACCATTTGTGTTAATGATACGTTTGTTTGCGAATATTTCAGCAGGACATATCATTGTATTAGGTTTCTTTAGTTTAATTTTTATTTTTGGAAACATGGACCCGAAGCTGGGATATGTAGTTTCTCCAGTTTCCATTGCATTTACAATATTTATGTCGATGCTTGAATTGCTGGTGGCATTCATTCAGGCATATGTTTTTACAATATTATCAGCTATTTATTTTGGTATGGCTTCTGAATCTGAACATTAAATATTCACTTAAAATTGATATTATGTTAACATTAGGAATTATTTTACAGGCAGCAGCAGCAAATTTTGCATTTGCAGAAATTGGTGCAGCAATTGGAGCAAGTGTAGCAGCAATTGCAGCAGCGTTTGGCATTGGTAAAATTGGTAGTAGTGCCATGGAATCTATTGCACGCCAACCAGAAGCTGCAGGTGATATTCGATCAAACATGATCGTTGCAGCTGCACTTATTGAAGGGGTTGCTTTCTTTGCTATTGTTGTGTGTTTTCTCATTCTATTTATTTAAGCATTTAAACTTTACAGAGCAGCGGTTGGCTGTCTGTAAAGTTTTTTTAATTTAAAACATGTTGTTATGGAACTGATAAAACCTGATCTGGGACTTTTAATATGGATGCTATTTTCCTTTAGTATTGTAGTGTTTGTTCTGGCAAAGTTTGCTTGGCGTCCAATTCTGGCTGCATTAAAACACAGGGAACGATCAATTCAAAGAAGTTTAGAAGCAGCACAAAGAGCAAAAGATGAACTGGCTAAAATTGAATTTGGAAACGAAAAAATAACACAACTTGCTAAACTGGAAAAAGAAAACCTCTTGAAAGAGGCAAAAGAGATAAAAAATAATATTATCGAAGAAGCTAAAGAAGCAGCTAAAATAGAAGCTAAGAAAATAATAGAAGAGGCTAGAAATAGTGTTGAACATGAAAAGAATCTGGTTATAAACGATATAAAAAATCAAATAGCTTCTTTATCAGTCGATATAGCAGAAAAAATACTAAAGCAAAACCTGGGTGATGAATCAACTCAGAAACAGCTTATTGATGAATTGGTTAAAGATATTGATTTGAATTAAAGTAAATGCATAATAGCCAAATAAATACAAGATATGCAAAAGCTCTTTATCTGCTAGCCGAAGAAAAAGAATTACTGGATTTAGTTAGGAGCGATATGGAGTCAATTCTCAAAGGGATTGAAGAAAACAACGATATTGAGATTTTGTTAGAGCATCCCGTAATAAAATCATCAAAAAAAGCACAGTTATTAGACGATATATTTAATGATACCTTGTCGGAACACACAAAGTCTTTTATAAAACTAATTGTTAAAAATAGACGCGAAAAACACTTAAAAAACATATGTAGAGTTTTCATAAGTTTATATAAAGACAAAAAGGGTATTAAAACAGCAGTTCTAACAACATCTTTCGATTTAACCAGAACACATAAAGAAAAAATAAAAAAATCAATCGAAGAAACTTTTAAATCTCCGGTTGAACTCGATACCAAAGTTGATAAATCAATAATTGGTGGTATGCTTATTCAGATAGATGACAAATTATTGGATTTAAGTGTGGCAAGACAAATACAGGAACTAAAAAATCAGTTCTTAAATATTGATTTTAATAATAAAAAGAATAAATAAAATCTGCCTGCCATCCCGATAATTTTTCGGGTGGCGGGTTTAAAAGCAATAGCTATGGCAGGAATTAAACCAGGAGAAGTCTCCTCAATTTTAAAAAAGGAATTAGAAGGCTTTACAACAAATTCCGAACTAGAAGAAGTAGGTAGTGTTTTACAAGTTGGAGACGGCATAGCTCGAATTTATGGATTATCTAATGTACAATCCAACGAGTTAATTGAGTTTGAAAACGGAATGAAGGCGATCGTTTTAAACCTTGAAGAAGATAATATCGGAGTGGTACTTTTGGGATCTTCAGATGAAATTAAGGAGGGCGATAAGGTTAAACGTACTAAACGAATAGCTTCTATTAACGTTGGGGAAGGTTTGTTAGGAAGAGTTATAAACACTATTGGAGAACCTATTGACGGGAAAGGTCCGGTTACCGGCGATCTTTACGAAATGCCTTTGGAAAGAAAGGCTCCTGGTGTAATTTATCGTCAACCTGTAAATGAACCCATTCAAACAGGAATAAAACCTATCGATGCTATGATTCCTATTGGCCGGGGTCAACGTGAGTTAATTATAGGCGACCGGCAAACAGGAAAGACAGCCATTGCTATCGATACGATTATTAATCAGAAAGAATTTTATGATAAAGGCGAACCGGTTTATTGTATTTATGTTGCGATAGGTCAGAAAGGTTCAACCGTTGCGAATATTGCTGATACTTTAGAAAAGCATGGAGCGATGGCATATACAACCATAGTTACCGCAACTGCATCGGATCCGGCTGCCTTGCAGTTTTATGCGCCTTTTGCCGGAGCCTGTATAGGCGAATATTTTAGAGATACAGGTAGACCAGCGCTAATAATATATGATGATTTATCGAAACAAGCGGTAGCCTATCGCGAGGTATCTTTATTACTTCGTCGGCCACCAGGTCGTGAAGCATATCCGGGCGATGTATTTTATTTGCATTCAAGATTGCTGGAAAGAGCAGCCAAGATTATTCAATCCGATAAGATTGCAGCTCAAATGAACGACTTGCCTGAATCATTAAAAGGAAAAGTTAAGGGTGGAGGCTCCTTAACTGCTCTACCAATAATTGAAACACAAGCTGGTGATGTTTCTGCATATATTCCTACCAACGTAATTTCGATTACCGATGGGCAGATATTCTTAGAAACAGATCTGTTTAATGCTGGGGTAAAACCTGCTATTAATGTGGGGATTTCGGTTTCCAGAGTTGGTGGACATGCGCAAATCAAATCCATGAAAAAAGTTGCAGGAACCTTAAAACTCGATCAGGCCCAATACCGGGAATTAGAAGCGTTTGCGAAGTTTGGATCCGATTTGGATCCAGCAACCATGGCAGTTTTGGATAAAGGAGCCAAAAATGTAGAGATATTAAAACAAGGACAGTACAAACCCGTATCTGTTGAAAAACAGATTGCAATTATTTATTGTGGAACAAAAGGGTTACTCGAGGATGTTCCTGTTGATAAAGTGAAAGAATTTGAGAAGGATTTTCTGGATATGATGGAAACTCAACATGAAAAGGTACTCCATGAATTGAAATCTGGTAACTTATCTGATGAAGCAATTAAAGTAATTGAATTGGTAGCAAAAGATGTCGCTTTAAAGTATAAAGCAGATTAAGACATGGCAAATTTAAAAGAAATACGCACCCGAATTGCTTCGGTTAAATCAACCCGGCAAATTACCAGTGCAATGAAAATGGTGTCTGCGGCAAAACTCAAAAAAACGCAGGATACTGTTATTCACCTGCGGCCATATGCAGGTAAACTTCATCATATCCTGTTTAATATTAATCAAAGTATTGAGCAGGATGAGGAAAATATTTATGCTCGCAAGGATGATCCTGAAAAAGTTTTAATTGTATCTATCACATCAAATAAAGGCCTTTGTGGCGCATTTAATGCTAATGTAACCAAACGTGTAAGTGCCTTAATTAATGAGGAATATATTAAAAAGTATGATGAGGACCATATTGAAATATTTTCAATTGGAAAAAAAGGAACCGAAACATACAAATCAAAAGGATTTAATCTTTTAGGATATAACAATGATATATTGGATGATCTAAGCTTCACTAAAGCATTACCGCTTATCGAAGATATTATGCATAGGTATGTAAAAAGGGAATTTGACAAGGTTATGTTGGTGTATAACAGATTTAAGAACGCAGCAGTTCAGGTCTTATCTGTTGATTCATACTTACCAATAGAAATACCTGAAAATATTAAGCCCAACGAAAGCTTTGATTTTATTTTTGAACCTACGAAAGAATATATTGTAAAAGAACTCATCCCAAAATCATTAAAAATACAGTTTTACGAAGCAATTCTGGAGTCACTGGCAGCAGAGCATGGAGCAAGAATGACGGCTATGCATAAAGCAACAGACAACGCAACCTCACTTCTGAGAGAACTACAGCTGAAATACAATAAAGCACGACAAGCTGCTATTACCAATGAGATTCTGGAAATTGTCGGAGGAGCTGAAGCTTTAAGTAAGTAGCTTAATTGTTTTTTACATCCAAATCATATTAGGTTTAGTAGCATCTACTTGTTATATTCGCAAGTATATTATTGTGCATTTTTGATATGAGCAAGTATATTTTCGATTTAATAAGGCAGGGTGAGCATCAAGAGCTAGACTTTAAGCACTCCATAAACGACTCAAAAAAAATAGCGCGATCATTAGCTGCTTTTGCCAACAAAGATGGTGGAAAATTGCTGGTTGGGATAAGAGATAATGGAAGCATAGCCGGTGTGCGAAGCGATGAAGAATTTTATATGATTCAGGCTGCCGCTGAAATGTATTGTAAACCGTCACTTAAGTTTGAAACAAAGGTGTGGGAAATACAGGATAAAACAGTACTGGAAATAACGATTCCTAAAGTTTCAGCGGATAAACTGATTACAGCACCAGATAAGAACGGCAATTTTAAAGTTTATATTAGGGTAAATGACGAGAACTTTATCGTTAATAATATATTCTTAAAAGCCTGGAATAAGAAAAAGTTTGGAAAAGGTGTACTTATTCGATATGACGAACCGGAAAAAATCCTGTTTGAATATTTACAAAAGAATCAGAGTATTACATTTTCAAAATTTTGTAAACTAACAAAATTGAATAGGTATAAGGCAGAAAAAATCTTAGTAAATATGGTAGTTTTAGAATTAATTAAAATTAATTTTTCTGAAAATCAGATCTCATATGAGTTGGTTAAAAAGCAGTAGAACGTTCTAATGTAAACGTACTTATTGTAACACATTGTAATTAATGGATATATGTAAAAAATTAAATAACAAAATAATTTTATTATTAGGCACGTTTTTATATTTTTAGGGCCGAAAAAACGAAGAAGAAATAAATTTAATCCGATAACTAAAAATTTAATACCATGAAATTCAAAATTTTGAGTAGAATAACTGCAATGATTATAGCATTGGGTTTTGCAGTTACATTGAATGCACAAACAGAAACAGAAGCTGTTGATGCTTTAAAAGACGGTGTTGCTAAATCGCAGTCAAAAGACTATTTGGGTGCTATCGAATCATTTAAAAAGTGTGTATCTATTTATGATGAGCTGGATTTATCTGCCAGCGAAAATAGAGCAACTGCTGCATCGCAAATACCAAGCATGCAATATAAATATGCATTGAGCTTGTATAAGAAAAAGGATTACGATGGATCAATCGAGGCATTTAATACATTAGTTGATTATGCTGAAACATACGATGATGCTAAAATGAAGAGAAAAGCAGAAGGTATCATTCCAAAGTTATATTATGCAAAAGGTGCTGGTTTAATTAGTTCAGAAGACTATGATGGTGCTATAGCTGCTTTGGACAAAGCTATTGAGTTAGATCCTGATTACCCAATGTCATACGTAAGAAAAGCTCAAGTTTATAAAGAGCGTGATGATGAAGCAAATTTTAAACAATCAATTGATGGTGCAATTACTGCAGCAAATACGAAAAATGATAATAAAACAAAAGAGACCGCTGAAAAACTGGCAAGCAACTACTATCTTGTAGCAGGTGCTAATGCTGTAAAAGGTGAGAATTGGGCTGACGGTGAAAAGTATTTTAAAGCTTTAATGGAATATAAAGAAGCCGATGAAGATATTTATTATCAGCTAGCCGTTATCTATAATAAGCAATCGAAGTGGGACGAAGCTGTTGAAGCTGCCAATAAAGCTTTAGAACTTATGGGTGATGTGGAAACTAAAGATGCAAAAATCTATTTCGAAATGGGTAACTCTTATTACGGAAAAGGTGATAATGCTGCTGCTTGTGATGCTTATTCAAAAGCAAACAAAGGAGATTATGCCGAAGCTGCTAAATATCAAATGGAGCACGTAGTAAAATGTCAATAGTTCTAAGATAATATAGAAAAGAAAAGGTGATCATTTGATCACCTTTTTTTATGCTAATTACTGATGAAAATCGGTAATATTATTGGATATTTTCAGAATCTTATATACTTCGCCATCAGCATTTCTAATTGGTGTATAGGTTTCAGCAAACACAAGTTCTTTGTTCTTAATTTTCACTTTTGATGTTTCCTTTTGAACCTTACCGGATCGTAACTCTCTCCAGAATTTTTCATATTCGGCTTTCTGTTTTTCTGTAAACTCTATATTTCCTGAGTGATGTGTACCAATTACTTCATCTCGGCTAAGTTCGAGCAGATTGAGGTAGTTGTCGTTTACATTGGTAATATTTCCATCCAAATCGTACTCAATAACATAGCTTGAAGTATTTAATGCTTCAACAAGGCCTTCCATTTCGGCACTTTTACGCGACGATTCTTCCTGGGTAGCCTGAAGCTCCTCCATGTTCTGGCGCATTTCTTCCTCCTGTGCAGCCATTTCTTCGGCCTGTTGCTGCGAACGTTCAAGAAGTTCGGATGTTCGTAAATTAATTCGAACAGACGATAACGTTGAAGCAATACTTTCAGCTAGTTTTTCAACAAATTCTATTTCATGCTTTTCAAATACGTTAAACGATGCTATTTCCAACACACCTAAAACATCTTCTTCTAATTTAAGCGGAACAATAAGCAGACTGCTCGGATTTGCACCACCTAACCCAGAGGTAATTTCCATATAATCTTGCGGAACATCAGTCATGAATACTGTTTTCTTTTCAATTGCACAGGTTCCTACAAGACCTTCGCCGATTTGGATCTGTTTTTTCATAAACTTTCTTCTGTCGTAAGCAAATGCAGAAAGAAGGCTAAAATGAATATTGTCCTTGTCCTCATCATTAAGAATAAATAAACCGCCCTGATTGGCTTTTAAATAGTTTACCAGGTTCATAATGATCTCAGTCGCCAGATTTTCCATATTATCATTATTCTGGCGTAAAATGTCTGAAAATATAGCAAGTCCTTCGTTTGCCCATCGCCTTTTTTCGTCTTCAATTTTTCGCTTTTCCTCTTCCTGATCAGCTTTTACGAGACTATTTCTCATCTCAATCAGTGATTTCCCTAAAACATCATCATCACTTAATAAGTCAAACTCATAATCTAACTCGCCCTGTCCGATATGATTTGCAAAGTCGACTTTTTTATTAAGTCCCTCAATAGAGCTGTTCAGTGCTTCGCTCATCTCCTGGATTTCATCACCACTTTCAATATTAATTTTCATATTTTCATCAATATGTCCACTTGCTAATCGTTTTAAAAGCTCGGTAATTTTTGTTAAAGGATTTGTTATGTTTTTGCTTATAATAGCGATTACAAGAGCCATAAGAAGGATGCCCAGAATACCCACCAAAATCGAAATTTTAAAGTTACGATTAGCTTCCGACATAATAGTACTTACCGGAACAGATATTGCTATAGACCATGGAGTAGTAGTTTTTCCAACAAATATTGGAGCATACGAAATATAGTTTTTTACTCCATTTTCGTCTTCTGAAATGTAATTAAATGGATTTCCTTCTTGAATATTTTTTGTGATGTTATATTTTTCGTTATCGTCGGGGAATAATTTTGAAATAGGTTCATTTAGATAATCTTTATTTGGATGTCCGGCAATTCTGCCACCATTAGAAACCAGGAATGCATAGCTTCCTTCGAAAGGTTGAATTTCTTCAACCATTTCCTGGAACTGTAATAAGGTGATATCAAACGAAACCACAGCAACAAATTTTCCATTTACAACTACAGGAGCATTTAAACTGGTCATGAGCAACGACTCTGTTTTACCAGCTGTTAAAACATCAAAGTAGGGTTCATTTATGTTGGGATTTAAATTAGCTTTTGTTTCCGCATATAGCTCCGAATCGCCATCTAAACTTCGTAATTCTGTACTTTGTTTTACAATGCCACCTTCTCTCCAGAACGAATGACTTATTCTTCCATACGGTTTGTCCCAGGTGGGATCAATCATATTTAATTCCCAGCTATCCCATAAAGCATAAATATTAGGGTTGTTTTTAAAAACTTTGGTATATACCTGATGCACAATTTCTTGCCATTCGTCCTTATCGAACTGATCATAAATCAGAAATGCGTCACTTAATGCTTTTACTGCTGCAAGTTTAGCATCTAAGTTGGCTTTTACATCCTTAGCTGCTTCATGAACATATCGTTGAGTAACTTCAGTAGCATCTTTATATGCCATTTTACGGGCATTAAAACTGATAAATCCTACAGCAGCTATGTAAATAATAATAGAAGCAGAAATAATAAACAACTGAATCTTTTGTTGTATTTTAAGTTTGATCTTCATGGTATTATTTGTTATTCGTTAAAATCTGTAATTTCATTTGCAATTTTCAGAATCTTTTTTACTACTCCGTTTTCGTCTAAGATAGGAGTGTATACCTCTATAAAGTTTAGTATCGTTCCTTTTACGGTATATTTTGTTTTCTCTTTACGTGTTTTCCCAGAAGTTAAATCGTTCCAGAATTTATCATATTCGGCTCGCTGTTTATTGGTTAACTCCATTTTATCCGAATGATGTGATCCTAACACTTCTGATCTGGATAAGCTTAAGAGATTTAAATAGTTATCGTTTACTTTGGTAATAAAGCCTTCAGGACTATATTCAACGATACAACTTGATTGTTCCAGGGCATGCAAGAAACTTTCCATTTCGGCATTTTTTCTGCCTGCTTCTTCCTGTGTTGCCTGCAGTTCTTCCATATTCTGGCGCATTTCTTCTTCCTGTGCAGCCATCTCTTCAGATTGTTGCTGGAATTTTTCCAACAGTTCGTTGGTTTGGATACTAATTTGCACTGATGAAAGCGTAGAAGCAATATTTTGAGCTACTTTCTCAACAAAGTCAATATGGTATTTTTCAAACTTTTTAAACGAAGCAAGTTCAATTACTCCATATACTTTTTCTTCCATTTTAAGCGGAACAACTAACAAAGATCGAGGATTAGCACCTCCTAAACCTGATGTGATAGCAATATATTCATCTGGTAAATCTTCAATATATGTAGTTTGTTTTTCGATAGCAACCGATCCAACAATACCATCTCCGTAAGGAATTTTCTTTTCAAGGTGCTTTTTTCTGTCAAAGGCGAAAGCCGAAGTTAGATCAAGAAACATGTTATTTTTATCTTCATCGTTAAGTATAAAGAGGCCACCCTGACTAGCCTCCAGATAGTATACAAGATTTTTAATAATTTCGTCGGATAATTCCTGAAGATTATTATTGTTTTGTCGTAATATTTCTGCAAATCGTGCAAGGCCTTCATTTGTCCAGCGACGTTTTTCGTCTTCCACTTTTCGTTTTTCTTCCTCTTCGCGGGCTTTTTTAAGACTGTTTCGCATATTTACCAATGCCTGCCCCAACTTATCTTCATCGCTTAATAATTTAAATTCATAATCTAGGTTTCCGGAACCGATATGGTTTGCAAAATCAGTTTTAAGGTTTAAACCATCGACCGATGTTTTTAAAGCTACGGTCATCTCTTCTATTTCATCGCCCGATTTTACTGATAAATCCAATTGGCTATCTGTTTTACCATTGGCTAGTTCTTTTAAGAAATCGGTAATTTTCTGAATTGGGTCTGAGATATTTTTGGTGATGATATAGATTGCAAAACCTAACAGAAATATGCCGATTACACCAACAATTAACGAAATCATAAAGTTTCTGTCCGCTTGAGCCATTATGGATGGAACCGGAACAGAAACGCCTAAAAACCATGGAGTATTTGTTCTGCCAATTTCTATGGGTGCAAATGCAATAAAGTGGCGTTTGTTTAAACTGTCTAATGCCATAATATCAAAACTATCGCCATGCTCCATTGTTTCAAGCAGATCAAAATCTTTTTCTGATTCAAGTTTGAATGTAGCTGCCTGATTTAAAAGGTCTGTATTCGGATGACCGGCATACTTGCCCTCCTCTGTCAATAAAAATGCATAACTTCCTTCGTACTGGTGCAGGTCAATTCTTTCAACCATTTTTTGAAAGCGGGTTAATATTAAATCTATACCAACCATTCCATGATACTCATTATCTATGATGATTGGAGTAACGAGGCTTGTCATTAATTTAGAAGTTTCTCCTTCGTCTGTAAAAACATCAAAATAGATAGGTAACACCATTTCTCTGGCCTGGTTTTTAATATTAGCATAAACCGGAGGGTCACCATCTATACTTCTGATATCTTGTTTTTGATATACATCTCCATTAACTCTTGAAAAAACATTTGCTATACGTCCGGTTGGTTTAATCCATTCAGGATCGAACTTGTTTAACTCCCAACTATCCCAAAGTTTATAAAAGGCTGGGTTATCCCGATATACATGATCATACATTTTTATAAAAAGCGGATCCCACTGCTCTCTGGGCATATCCTGGTATACTTTAAAGGCATTGGCAAGTGTTCTCACAACAGCCATGTACTCGTTCAGGTTGGATTGTATTTTATAAGCAAACTTTTGTGCATTGGCTTTAACCAGTTCAACGGAATCTTTATAGGTTGTCTTTTTTGCATTTACGCTTATATAACCTATAGCAATTGCATAAATAGCAACAGAAAGCGAAATTAAGAACAACTGCATTTTATTTTTTAAACTAAGTTTTAGTTTCATGCCTGGTATATTTTATTGCTTATTTATTCAAGATTTAATTTTTCCTGTTTTACTCGGGTTATTTAATAATCATTAATATCTACAGCTAAAAATAGTATTTTTTCTATATTTTCATTGATATAGACCGGAGTAAAGGAGGTTATCAGTTTTAACTCTCTATCTTTTTTGTCTTTTAAGAAAGTTGTTTCGCTATGAGGTTTACCACTCATAACTGTATTTAATATTTTTTGAAATTTAACCATATCTTTTTGGGCAACAAAATCTTCTGCCTGCATACCTTTTGCTTCGTTAAGGCTATAGTTGAATTTACCCAGGAAAAGTTCATTTGCATAAATCAACGTAGCATTCAGATCAAACTCAGCTTTTAACAAAAACTGATCTATACTATTTATGATTGCACTGAACTCTTCGCTTTTCCTTGAAGATTCTTCTTGTGTAGCTTGAAGTTCTTCCATATTTTGTCGCATTTCTTCCTCTTGTGCAGCCATCTCTTCTGCCTGTTGCTGCGATTTTTCCAGTAATTCTGATGTTTTTGTGTTTATCTGAACAGCTTTTAAGGTAGATGCAATACTTTCTGCAACTTTTTCAGCAAATGCAATCTCATGTTTTCTAAAAGGATGAAATGCAGCAACTTCTATTACACCCAGCACATCATTTTCTGTTTTTAGTGGCACCAATAATAAACTATTGGGGTTAGCATCTCCTAAACCTGAGGTTATTTGAATATAGTCTTCAGGTATTTCTGTTAGGTAAATGGTACTCTGCTCTGCTGCACAGGTTCCTACCAGGCCTTCTCCAAGTTCAACCTGCTTTTGAATATATTTTTCTCTGTCGAAAGCAAATGCGGCTAATAGATCATAGATAACCACCGAGGATTCCTGTTCGTTTACAATAAATAATCCTCCCTGGTTGGCATCAAGATAATGAACAATATTTTTGATAATATCATTTGCAAGCACCTTAATATTATCGTTATTTTTCCTGAGTAGTTCGGCAAATTTTGCCAATCCTTCGTTTGCCCAGCGTCGTTTTTTATCTTCTTCTTTTCGTTTTTCTTCTTCCGATCGGGCTTTTAACAAGCTGTTTCTCATGTTAAGTAACGATTGTCCTAAACGGTCTTCATCGCTTAATAATTCCAGTTCATGATCAATTTTTCCCGATCCGATTTTATTGGCAAATTCGGCTCTTTGATTTAAACCTTTAATCGATGTATTAAGGGCTAAAGCCATTTCGCCCACTTCGTCGTTTGATTTAATGTTGAGAATTAGTGAGTTGTCTATTTTTCCTTTTGCAATACTTTTAAGGATCTCTGTAACTTTAATAATAGGAGTTGTAATATTTCTGGCAATAAGCCACACAACAATAGTTAATAGCAGCAATCCTATAAAACTAACCAACAGAGATTTATATAGAATACTTTTTGCCTCTGCAGTAATTATTCTATTGGGAACTACTATAGCTAAAGACCATGGAGTGTTGATATCTTCAACCTGAATGGGAGCAAATACATAAAAACTTTTCTGTCCCAATTCATTTTCGTGTGTAAACGAAAAGCTGACCCCTTTTTTTACCTGTTCACTTATCTGATATAGTTTATTTAATTCCGGTTGTTCTTCACGAATCAGTTTTCCCATTAAACTGGTATTTGGGTGGGCAACAAAAGTACCATCATTCGCAAGCAAAAAGGCATAACTATCTTCAAAAGGTTTTATTTGCGTAATGATTTCTTCGAACCGGTCTAAATCTAAATCAACACCGGCTAATCCGATAAAAGTGTTACCCAACTTAATAGGAACAGAAATGTTGGTATTCATGTATGAATCTTCTTCTCTGCCTGTTGGTGAATATAACTTTGGATCAACAATCATTGATTTACCGGTTGACTTCATGGCATAATAATTTCCTGTGATGTCGTCTCCATCAGTATTTAATCTGGCTTCAAGTTGTGTAATATTACCTTCCTGATCTCTTACCCAACCATTCAAGTAACGACCAAAAGGTTTATCCCATGAAGGATCAATATGATTTAATTCCCAACTGGTTGCAACGGCAAGATAATGCGGATTTTCGTTAATTACATGTAGTTGTTGTTGCAAGAAAATAGCATTCCAGTCTTTCCACGGCAAATTGTGGTAAGCCTGACCCGCTTGCGCCAGTGTTTTGGTTATGTTAAAATCTGCAGATAATTCGGCTTTGATTAAATTGGCATATTCGTGTGCGTTTTTATTCGCTACTTTTCTAGCTTCTGTTAATGCTATATGTCTTGATTTAAAAGTAATATAACCTACCGATGCAATAAAAATCAACATGGAAGTTGTAAGGATATAAACCAGCATTTTTGCGTTAATCTTCATACTCAGTCTTTGTTGGAAAATAACTTCTAAACTTACATTAAATTAAGAAAAAATCAAATAAAAGGTTGCAAATATTAGGATTGCCGTAACTAATAAATTTGAATAGAATATGTTCGAAGTTCTTTTGCTAATTTTTTTGCATCACCAAGTATTGAATCCATAAGTGACCAGAATGGTTTCCCGTGGTTTTTTTCGCGTGTATGACAAAGTTCGTGAATAATAACATAATCGATTAAATGATCTGGTAATCGCATAAGGTGTAAATTAAGGTTAATATTATTTCTGCCAGAACAACTTCCCCATAGTGTTTTAGCATTTTTTATATAAACCCTGTTAAATTGGAAATGGTGTTTTCGGGCTAATTCAGATGTTCTGTTTGGTAAGTATTCCTTTGCTTCCAAACGAAGAGCCCGGGTTAATGTTGTTTTAATATGTTGTTGTATTTCGGGGTGTTCTACAGGATAGTTTTCAGGATAAGCAATTTTAACAGTGCTTGAACTGATATTCGCTATTACTTTATCTGTTTGGTCTTTATGAACAATTAACTTTCTGAATTTTGTATTAAAGTTAGTGTCTTCTGTAAATGTGGTAGCTTTATTTTCAATTTGCTCAATTTTAGGCAAATGTTCAAGTATCCAGGATCGTCTTTTTTGGACAATTTTAAACGCTTGTTTGTAGGTAACATACTTGGGCATGGTTACAACGACTCCTTTCAGAGGGCGAAGTGCAATACTTACATTTTTTGACCGATGATTCTTTTTAAAAACCACCTCTCCAATTCCATCTACATGAATTATCTTATCGGGCATTTAGTATTTTTATAAGGAATATTCTTAGTTTAAAAATCGGGATATTTTTTGCATCAGAAGATGAACAGTAATTGGCTTTAATATATAGTCGCTATATCCCAGGTTCAAAATTTCATCTTGCTGATCTTCTGTTGCATAGGCCGTTTGAGCTACTACCGGGATTGTAAAACCTTTTTTAATTAACTCTTTTAGTGCCTCATGGCCATTCATAACCGGCATGTTTATATCCATTAAAATTAAATCTACTTCGGGCTTTTCCTTAACCAGTTCAATAACTTCCTTTCCATTTTTAGCCCATTTAACCTTAGCTTTGGTATTGGCTAAATAGGAGTATAACAATTTATAATTAGCTTCAACATCTTCGGCTATAACAATTGTTTTGTTTTCCCAGTTTGCTTTTTTAAATAGTTCGCTTTTTGAGCTAATACTCTTTTTGTTTTTACTTACCTCGTAAGGTATAGTAAAAAAGAATTTGGCTCCTTCTCCTTTTTTCGATTCAACCCAAATTTTCCCACCTAATAATTCAACTAAACTTTTAGTTAATGCTAGGCCGATACCGGTTCCACCATATTTTCGTGTGGTTGATTCATCGGCTTGTCGAAAACGATCAAAAATAAACTCGACTTCATTATCTTGTATGCCGATACCTGTATCTTTTACAAAGCAAAGAATTTCGTGATCTTTTAATGTATATCCGAATTCCACTTTCCCTTTGGATGTAAATTTAAGTGCATTATCCAACAAGTTAGTAAAAATTTGTCGTAAACGTTTTATATCAGTTACAACATATAACTCCTTGTCTTGAACATCTTTATGAAGAGTTAAATCAATTGATTCCAGTTTGGAACTCTCCGTATGATCTTTAAGATCAATTAAGAGTTCGTCGAGCATGGTATTAATATTACTATTGGTTTTGTTTACCGAAAGATTGGCCGATTCAATTTTCGAAATATCGATGATGTTATCAATTATTTCAAGTAATAACTTACCACTGTTGTTTAATAAACGCAGGTATTCTTTTTGATCTTCGCGAGAAACCTCTTTGGTATTTAACAGTGTAGAAAATCCTATAATTGCATTTAACGGAGTTCTTATTTCGTGCGAAAGGTTCATTAAAAAGGATGTTTTTAAACGATCCGATTCTTCAGCCTTTATTTTGGAATCGTAAAGTTGCTGTTCAAATGTTTTTTGTTCTGATATGTTACGATAGATCACATAATACCCGATTCGCTTCTCATTAAAATAAATTGGTGTTCCGATAATAGAAACAAAAACTTTCTCTTTATTTTTGGTTATTCGTATAGCCTCTATTTGTTTATTCAAACCTTCTTTGAAGTTTTCACTGTACGTTGATGCTTCTTGTTTTAGTTCTTCGGGAACAATGAGTTCGTCGAGTTGTTTATTAATGCATTCTGTACTTTGAAAACCAAATAACTTTGTAAATGCAGCATTTGTGCGCTGAATAACACCATTTTGGTTTAAAAAAGCGATGGCTTCAGGTGACTCTTCAAATAGTTTTTCGTAGCGCGCATCTTTTTCCTGGCTTTTTAGCTTAGATTCTTTTATTTCAGTAATTACCTGATTAATTGATTTACCAATCGTCTTGAATTCAGAAAAGTTTATTTTTGATTCATCAATAAGAACATTTTCGTGTGAGGCTTTTTCAAAAAATTGCACGAACGATTTAATGGTCGCTTTTGTTTTACGCGAAAGGAAGAGTGCAAAAATATAGATAAAGATGAGCAGTATGCTCAACCAGATTATTACTATCAGAATATCTTTTTGGATTGATCTTTTTAGTGCAGATTTTTTTGTTTGCACAACCTCATTAATTTCCTCGATATAAACTCCGGCACCAACCATCCATTTCCATTCAGGCACGCCTTTTACAAATGAAATTTTTTGGCTTATGGTATCGCTTGTTAATTTCTTCCAGGAATAGTAGATGTAATCTCCTTCAGGATTTTTAATGGCTTTACGTTCCTCCTGAATTACTTTAATTCCATTGGGATCTTCTAATTCCCAGAGAATTTTCTTTTCTTTTATCTTTTTACCATCGGTAATTAAAGGGACTCCATCATATGTATTTACAAATATATATCCTTCGTTTCCGAATCGATAATTGGATAGCCAATCAATAACGTCTTGCTGAACCTCTGATGTAAAATCCTGATAATAATCGCCTGTTCCGATATACCAGTTCAGTGGTTCAAACAATTTAACATAGGATATCTTTTTAAAAGCCATGGTGCTATCCAACCCCGGTCTGGTCCAATAGTTTGTAACAAATCCTTCTCCTTTGGTAGTAACTACCTTTAGCTCGTTTTGCACTACATAGCTTCCCAAATCATCTTGTAAATTATACACATACTTGCCTTCAAATTCGGGTTTTACAGGAAACAAAATTTCATAACCATTTAAATTGCCAATAAAATAGTAGCCTCTACCATCATCAAACCGAATAGGTCGTAACGCTTCTTTAATCTGTGATTTTATTGTTTCTATTGAAGATGAATTTCTATTTCTATTGTAGATGCTTGAAGCTATATTATGAGCCAGTTCAACACGCTTTTTCAGCTTTAATCGTATGGCGGTATCTGTTTGATTAATTTGATAATTAATGTAGTTAATTGCCCTTTCGGTTTCCTTTTTGATGTTTTCTTTTTGCGTATTCAGATACTCCTGTTGCAATTGAGCAGTCTCTCTCTCAAAATTGTCTTTTTCGCGCTTAATCCAAAGTAATAAAACCACTATGAACATTAAAGATACAGCAACAATAACCTGTAATAGAAAGATTCTTACAAGTTGAATTTCTTTTTTTTTGAATAAACCAAATAGATTAAAATGGCCTTTTTGTTCTGTCATAAGTTAAGGGATGCTGCTTGTAATGTATGCAACGAAGTTATAAAATAATTGGCTTTTAAAAAAGCGCGAAATTAATCTTTTAATAATGATATGTTTTCATAAATTTGATATTTTATTTGTAGTTATTTGATGTGTTATACCTTAAATTGAACTATTAGAAAAGGCCTTATGAAAAGCAATAAATTACTTAAGATATTATTAGTAGCAGCAGTTGTTTTAATCATCTTTGCTATTGTTGGTAAAAAAGCCGGTTGGTTTGGTGGTGCAGTAACCATTAAAGTTAGTATAGAAAAACCTGAGTATAGAGATATAACTGAAGTGGTTACCGCTAGCGGTAAAATACAACCTGAAACAGAAGTAAAGATTTCACCTGATGTGTCGGGGGAAATTGTAGGTCTTTACATAAAAGAAGGGGATTATGTTCAAAAGGGGGACTTATTATTAAAAATAAAACCTGACATCTATTTATCAGCGGTAGACAGAGCAAGAGCATCGGTTAATACCGCCAGGGCAAACCTTGCTAATAGTGAAGCATTCCTTGAGCAGATAAAAGCAAAACATAAACAAACTCATAAAGCTTTCGAGCGAAACAAAGTACTTTGGGAAGAGAAAACCATTTCTGATGCCGAATATGAAACATCACTGTCATCTTACGAGATGGTGAAAGCTGAAATGGAGGCAGCGAAAAAATCAGTTGAGGGAGCTAAGTATTCTGTACAAAGCGCACAGGCATCACTATCCGAGGCAGAGGAAAACTTAAAGAAAACAATCATTTATGCACCGATGAGCGGTACTATTTCAATGCTTAATGTAGAAAAAGGTGAACGGGTGGTTGGAACCATGCAAATGGCAGGAACCGAAATGCTGCGTATTGCAGATTTAAACCGAATGGAGGTTAAGGTTGATGTAAATGAAAATGATATTGTTAAAGTTAAGTTAAATGACACAGCCTTAATTGAGATTGATGCATATCTTGGTGAAACATTCAAAGGTGTGGTAACAGAAATAGCCAATTCAGCAAATGTTTCAGGGATGAGCGCCGATCAAGTTACCAGTTTTGATGTGAAGGTATATCTATTGGAAGATTCATATTATCACTTAGTATCTGAAAATAACCCAAATCCTTTTCGTCCGGGCATGTCGGCTTCTGTTGATGTGCAAACCAATACAAAATCAAACATCCTAACTATTCCGATACAATGTGTTACAACAAGAGCAGATTCTACTAATAACAGTGGAGAAAAAATAGTGGACATTGACGAAGAATTAAACGAGGTGGTGTTTGTTGTTTCAAGCGATTCTGTTGTGGTAACAGATGTTAAAACAGGAATTCAGGATAGTAAGTATATTGAAATAGCTGAAGGTATAAATCCGGACGACAGAATAGTTACAGCGCCATTTAGTGCAATTTCACGAAGATTGAAACAAGGCACCAAGGTGGAAATTGTAGGTAAAGATGAGTTATTTAAAGAAAAAGATTAATTTCGGGGCCTTAAAGGTGTATTGAAAATTAGATATATGGCACGAATCTTAAATATTGAAACATCGACAATGATATGCTCAGTGAGCGTTTCGAAGGATGGTGAAGCTGCAGCTGTTCGGGAGAGTAATGAAGAGAAATCGCACGCAAAGAAACTAACCCTTTTTATCGAAGAAATCATGGATGAGCTAAACATGACTTTCGATGCTATAGATGCTGTTGCTATTAGTAAAGGTCCGGGATCATATACAGGATTAAGAATTGGCGTTTCCACTGCAAAAGGTATTTGCTATGCTAAGGATAAGCCGCTAATAGCGGTAAATACTTTACAGTCTATGGCGTATGGTTTAATACATTCGGAAGAGATAAAAAAATATCCGGAACATAACGATAAACTACTCATAGTACCTATGATTGATGCCCGAAGAATGGAAGTGTACTCTGCTTTTTTTAGCTCCGAGGGAGAATTTATTCGTGAGGTAAAAGCTGAAATTATTGATGAAGAATCTTATCAGGATTTATTACCTAACCATAAAATGATTTTCTTTGGCGATGGTTCAGATAAAATAAAGGAGGTAGTTAAACACGAAAACGCGGTTTTCATTGATGATATTTATCCGTCGGCAAAATATATGGCAAAGCTCTCAGAAGCTGCATTCAACGAAAAGAATTTCGAAGATGTTGCTTACTTTGAGCCTTTTTATTTAAAAGATTTTATAGCAACAGTACCAAAGAAAAATATTTTTAAGTAAATGCATAATTTTTGCATTATACCGATAAAGATTATAATATGAGATTAATTAAACTACATGCGATATTACTGGTTTTGATTGCTTGCATGGTAACTGTAGTTAAATCTCAGGAGAAAATCAAACCCTATATATCTGGAGAAAAATTAGTATACGTTGCGCACTTTGGCTGGTTAAATGCTGGTAAGGCAACGTTCACAATTTACGAAAAAGAGTTTGAAGGAAAACATTTATATCATGCAGTGGCTGAGGCCAGCACCATTGGTTTGGCCGACAAACTTTTTGAGGTAAGGGATGTGTACGAAAGCTATTTTAATCCGGAGAATAATCAAACCTATCTTGCTATCCGAAACATTAGTGAAGGCAAATACAGATATTATAACGAAGTGCGATATTATTATGATGAAAACAAAGTGGTAAGTCAAAAATCTGGTGAACATGAAGTGCCCGATAATATTCTGGATATGCTCGGCGCCTTTTATTTTTTTAGGGGGTCGATGGTTGAAGAAATAACCGAAGTAGGCGATGAACTGATAATGGATACCTATTTTGCAGATGAAATTTTTCCTTTAAAAATGCGCTATGTGGGTGATGAAAAGATAAAAACTAAACTGGGTACATTTAATACCATGAAATTTTCGCCTGTTGTAGAGCCCGGAAGAATCTTCGATTCTGAAGATGATGTAACCATCTGGCTTTCGAAAGATAAAAACTTTATACCTTTGCAAATTCGAATCGACCTGATTATTGGATCTATTAAATGCGATCTTATAGAATATTCCGGGTTACAATATGAATTGGATCAGATAGATTGAATTTACTTGAAACTACAGATTTAAAAATTTGAATTAGATATTTAAATGATTTACACTATTTTTACAGCAAAAATTAGATAAAAACATATAAAGATGGCAAGTACTTCAGATTTTAAGAATGGATTATGTATTGAATACAATGGAGAACTGTTTACAATTGTGCAGTTTCAGCATGTTAAACCGGGAAAAGGAGCAGCATTTGTTCGCACAAAGCTTAAAAATTTAAAAACCGGAAAAGTAATCGATAATACGTTTAATGCAGGTGTTAAGGTTAATGTACAGCGCATTGAACGACGTCCGTATCAGTTTTTGTATAAAGATGATATGGGATATCATTTTATGCACTCTGAGACATTTGAACAGGTTGCATTTCAGGAGGAATTGATTAACGCTCCTGATTTATTAAAAGAGGGACAAGGCGTTGAGGCTGTTTACCACGCCGATACAGAAACTCCTTTGTATTGCGAGCTTCCTGCGTATGTTATTTTGGAGGTTACATATACCGAACCAGGATTAAAAGGAGATACCTCATCAAGTACATCATTGAAGCCGGCAACAGTTGAAACCGGAGCAGAAATTATGGTTCCACTGTTTGTAAATACCGGCGATAAAATAAAGGTAGATACCCGAGATCACTCATACGGAGAGCGAGTAAAAGAGTAACACTTTCTTTTTGCACTTAAATTTTGTACATTTATTCAGATTTGAAAATCAGAAGAAATGGATATTGCCGGAAAAGCATCAATAAACAGGTTAAAGCTTTCAACGTTTAAGCTTAACACGTTACTTACCATTACAAATGCAATTAACGCGAATCTTTCAACCGATGAGTTGCTTAAACGCTATGAAAAGATTCTGCGCGAGGATTTGAATATTGGTAAAATTTTAATCTACAAATACGATAAGGATTGGTCTTTAATTCTTAGTTCGGGTTGCTCAAAAGAAATTATAAAACGGATTGATGTTGAAAAGGATCTGTTAGATCACGATGAGATATCGTTTATAACAGCTTCACCAAATCCAACACTTAGAGTATTTGATAATATTATTCCGGTAATCAATAATAATACACCTATAGCGTTTGTTTTAATTGGCGATATTGATGAGGAAAAAGAGGGAGTTAGCCCTACCATTAAGCACCTGCACTTTATTCAAACACTTTCGAATATTATTATTGTTGCCATTGAAAATATTCGCTTATACCGCGAGTCGTTAAAGCAGGAAGCATTAAAAAAGGAGTTAGAGCTGGCATCGAAAATGCAGTCTATGCTCATTCCAGACCGGTCTATACTACCACATAATGATAAAATCTTAGTATCTACCTTTTATCATCCTCACCTGGAGGTTGGTGGTGATTACTACGATTTTATTCAGCTTAGCGATGATGAGGTAGGGTTTTGTATTGCCGATGTTTCAGGGAAAGGAATTTCAGCGGCACTGTTAATGTCAAATTTTCAGGCAAACTTGCGTGCACTTTTTACAGCCGAAGTACCATTAGCTGATATGATAGAGAAGCTTAACGACAGGGTAATGTTAAGTGCAAAAGGAGAAAAATTTATTACACTGTTCATAGGCAGGTATAGTTATAAAACCCGCACATTAGAATATATTAACGCAGGGCATAACCCACCTATTTTTTATGATATAAAAAAGAAAGAACTGCAATTTTTACGTGATGGTTGTGTAGGAATGGGAATGCTCGATGAAATTCCCACGTTAAAGCAAGGTAAAATTACCATACAGAATAAATCAAAACTATTCTGTTATACCGACGGATTGGTTGAGCTGGTAGATGAAGAAGGAGTAACGTTCGGAACAAAGCAGATCGAAGAAAATATCGCTAATTCGAGAGATATCGACGATAATATCGGAACCATAGTAAAACAACAAAAAGTACTGGAAGATAACGCTTCCATTTTCGACGACATTTCGATTATCGGGTTTGAGTTTTATAGCTAATAGAACCTCATTGATGATATAAAAGCCGATGACCAAAAGCAGTCATTCCAAACGAAGTGAAGGAATCCCTAAGTTCCCATAGTCAGATAAAAAGATTACTTCTTCTCTGATAAATATCGGGATCATCATAATGACATTGCTTTTTTCTTTTGGAACACGCTCTTCCTTCTTATATTTATTTCTCCCACACCCTTTTTTTATTCACTTCTTCTTTAGCCCGAAAAGCGCTTTCCAGATCAATATCGTATCGGTTCGCAATGGAACAGATATAAATCAGGATATCGGCAAGTTCTTCTTCTACGTTGGTAATTTTAGAGTTTTTCTTATCAATACTAATCGACTCCATTTTACGTACCGCTTTAAATAGTTCGCCTATTTCTTCACCCAAAAGCAGGCATTTTTGGAGAGCATCCTGATCGATAAATCCGCGGTCAATTTCTAATTTGTGAACGTATTCCTGGAAATTTCTGAGGGTTGGGTTTTCTTGTAAAAATAATTTGTCGGGCATGCGTTGTATGAATATTATGTTTTGATTTATAATGATAGAAAACAAACATAACATTTTTTTCTTACTTATATTAAAAACCCTGCCAGAGTTTGAAACTCTGACAGGGTTTATATGTTAAGTAAAATTATTACCAATTTAACAACCAGGCAAAAATCAACGGAGCTACAATGGTTGCATCCGATTCTACAATGTATTTTGGCGTGTCAATATCGAGTTTTCCCCAGGTAATTTTTTCGTTAGGCACTGCTCCCGAATAGGATCCATAACTTGTGGTTGAATCAGATATCTGGCAGAAATAACTCCAGAACGGAATGTTTTCCATTTCTAAATCCTGATACAACATAGGAACTACACAGATTGGGAAATCGCCGGCAATTCCACCACCAATCTGGAAAAATCCCACTCCTTTACCTTTTGAATTTTTCACATACCAGTCAGCCAGGAATGTCATGTATTCAATACCCGACTTCATAGTTGATGGTTTTAATTCGTTTTTAATACAATATGAAGCAAAAATATTTCCCATGGTACTGTCTTCCCAGCCGGGAACAACAATAGGCAGATTCTTTTCAGCGGCAGCAACCATCCAGGAGTTTTTCGGATCAATTTCGTAATATTGCTCCAATACGCCTGAACGAATCATTTTATACATGTATTCGTGTGGAAAGTAACGCTCACCTTTTTCTTCTGCTTCTTTCCAAATATCGAAGATATGTTGTTGCAGTCGTCGAAATGCTTCTTCTTCAGGAATGCAGGTGTCTGTTACGCGGTTTAATCCTTTTTCCAACAATCCCCACTCTTCTTTGGGAGTAAGATCACGATAATGAGGCACTCGTTCGTAATGCGAATGAGCCACAAGATTCATCAAATCTTCTTCGAGGTTTGCTCCGGTGCACGAAATAATGTGTACTTTATCCTGACGGATCATTTCGGCCAGACTTTTACCCAGTTCGCCTGTACTCATGGCACCGGCCAGTGTAATCATCATTTTTCCATTTTCTGCCAAGTGTTTTTCATAGCCAACGGCAGCATCTTTTAGAGCAGCAGCATTAAAATGTAAAAAATGCTCCTCAATAAATTTTGATATGGTATTTCTTTTCATGATATATAATTTTTTCTGTAAATATTACCACTAAGAACGCTTAACTATTCTAATTCTTTGTGTCTCCTAGTACTCTTTGTGCCTTTGTGGTTAACCTTTTTGTTTAAAAACGTGACTTAAAATCTTATAATACAATTTAGCCGCTAAAAAATCGGGGCCTTTATTGTTTTTATTCGGGCACAATTCCATAATATCAAAGCCAACTACGTTTTTGTGTTCTACGGCTAACTTTATGAAATCAATAACCTGATACCAGTTTAATCCTCCGGGTTCTGGAGTTCCGGTCGATGGCATGATGGATGAGTCAAATACATCCAAATCAATGGTGATAAAAACGTTTTCTGTGATTTTATCTAATGCTTTATTCATCCAATCCGGATCAGCGAATATTTGATGAGCAAAAAAGCAATTCTCCTTTTTCAAAAAAGGTTTTTCTACCGCATCCATACTTCTTATACCAACCTGAACTAAATTTGTTCTATGTTGCGCTTCGTGTACTGCACAAGCATGGTTGCATTTTGAATCTTCGTATTCAGGTCGTAAATCGGCATGCGCATCGAACTGAAGCACCGTTAAATTTTCAAAATTCTCTTGAAAAGCACGAATTGATCCGATACTAACAGAATGTTCACCTCCAAATAAGGTTACAAATTTTCCTTGTTTAATATAATTTGAAGCGGTTTTATGCACTTTGTCAACCATTTTTTCGGGCGAACTCTTTTCTGTAACCGGATTGGCTAAAAACACGCCTTGTTTGTAAACTTCAGAATCGGTTTCAATGTCGTAGATTTCCATATTTTCCGAAGCTTCTAAAAAAGCATCCGGTCCTTTATCAGCACCTTTAACCCAGGTGCTTGTTCCATCATATGGAACGGGTATTAAGACAATTTTCGCAGTGTCTAATTGTGCGTATTTATCTGGTATTCCGGCGTAATTCATGGTCTAAATCTTTTAGTTAAGTTATTCGTAGCCAAGAATTTTAAGAAAATCCTGAGGTTCCTGTTCTTTTGAGAATACCTTTGTTGTAAAATTACCATTCTTATCCTTATCAATAATAATGTGTTTCGGACCAGGAATTAAACAATGTTTTAACCCACCATGACCTCCTAATGTATCTTGATAAGCTCCGGTATTAAAAAAGCCAATATAGAGTGTATCTGAGACTGTAAACTTGGGCAAATAAATGGCATTACTATGTTGTTCTGAATTGTAGTAATCATCGCTGTCGCAAGTAAGGCCACCCAAAAAAACACGCTCGTATGTACTTCCCCAGCGATTTATGGGTAACATGATAAATCGTTTGTTAATGGCCCAACTGTCCGGAAGAGTTGTCATAAAAGAGCTGTCAATCATGTTCCAGGCCTCACGATCGTTCTGTTTTTTCTGTCCAAGTACCGAATAAATTGTACCTCCACTCTCGCCAACTGTAAATGAACCGAACTCAGTAAAAATATGGGGTTCGCGTAAATTATTTGCCTCGCAATACAGTTTGATTTGTGATATAATTTCATCGGCCATGTATTCGTAGTCATAATCGAACGAAAGGGTATTTTTTATAGGGAAACCTCCTCCAATATTTAGAGAGTCCAACTCGGGACACACTTTTTTAAGTTCACCATAAACATTCAAACATTTAACTAACTCACTCCAGTAATATGCATTGTCTTTTATCCCTGTATTGATAAAGAAATGCAGCATTTTTAGTTTAATGTTCGGATTATCTTTAATCTGTTTTAAATAAAAATTGACAATGTTTTTATAACCAATACCTAACCTCGAGGTATAGAATTCGAACTTTGGTTCTTCTTCCGATGCAATACGAATTCCCACTTCAAAAGGAACTTCTATAAGCTCTTCCAGTTTTTCAATCTCTTTGTAATTATCAATTACGGGTATGGTATTTTTGAATCCATTATTGATTAACCGGGCAATATTTTCGATATACGTATCCCGCTTAAATCCATTACAAATAATGTAGGTTGATTTTGTGATTTTTTTATCTCTATAAAGCGATTCAACTATATTAATATCGTAAGCCGATGATGTTTCAATATGGATATCATTTTTCAGTGCTTCGTGCAATATATGCTTAAAATGCGAGCTTTTTGTACAATAGCAGTAATGGTAGTTGCTTCTATAATTTACCTTCTTCATAGCGTTGGTAAACCACGATTTTGCTCGTTGTATTTGATTAGAAATCTGCGGCAGGTAGGTAAATTTTAACGGAGTGCCATATTGCTCCACTATATCCATCAAAGGTATCTTATGAAAAAGCAGGTTTTCATCACCATCAAGTTCAAACTCTGGCTGCGGAAAGTCAAAGGTTTGTTCAATTAAGTCAAGGTATTTAATTTTCATCCATATAAAATATAAATTGGTTAAGAAAAATGCAAATTAAATAAATTTTAAACATGAAAGCTTGAAAATGATAGAATCATGCATGTTTTTTTTGAAGCCATAAAAAAAAGCCGCGTTTAATGCGGCTTTTAGAATATTTTAAATGTGAATTAATAATATAATATCCAGGCTTGTAATCCTTTTTCTTGTGCAAGAAATTTATATTCCGCAATGGCTTTTCTTTTATCTGTAAAAGAATTATAACTTACAGCATGCATTCCGTTTCGTTCTTCCAGTTTTTCTGCATTGTACCCTTCTGCCTTTAACTTGTTTAAGTATGCATTGGCGTACTTCTCATTCTTAAAACTACCGGCAATAATGTAATATTTCTTTTGTGGTTGAACAGGTTGTTTTTTAGTTGCAGTTTCCTGAGGTTTTTGTTTAATTTCTTGCTTTGGTTTATCTGCAGTTGTTTTGGTAGTTTGTTTTTTCTCTTCTGTTTTTTTCGTTGTGGCCTTTTTTGTTGTTGCAGCCTTTTTCTTTTGTGCTACTTTTTCTGTCTTCGCTTTATCCTTTTTAAAAACTTTCTGAACGGTATTAAAGTTTAGTAGTGCCCACACAAATAATGCAGCAACGGGTACTCCAATTGCAATAGACCAAACCAATCCTTTGTTAATTGGTTTCTTTTCCTTTTTATAACTGTAAACAGGTTTCGATTGTGTTGAACCTACTGTTGCTCTTGGCTTTTCAGGTTCTTTTTTATCGGATTTATATTCTTGTAATTTGGAAGCGTCAGTCTTTGTTTTTGAATCTTCTGCTTTTACTTCTGGTTTTGTAGGTTCGGTAGCTGCTTTTGGTTCCTCTTTTTTAGTTTCTTCTTTTCCTACCGAGGCATCAGGCTTCTTAGTTTCTTCCTTTTTTGCTTCTGTTTTTTTGGTTGTATCAGAACTTGCTTTGGCTGATGCAGCTGCTTTCGTTGTTGTTTTTTTTGTTGCTGCAGGTTTTGCAGCTGTTTTAGCTTCGGATTTCTCTTCTTTTGCAACTGTAATAAACTGCACTTTTCCTTGTTTGTCGGCTTCAAAATGTCCGAAATCCTTAATGATAAAAGGCTTTTCTGCTTCAAGCTCTTTTTTCACACTATCGATAAACTCTGTAATTTTTTTTGCTGCTTCCTCCTTTGAAACACCTTCCTTTTTGATAATGTGTTTTTCAAGAAGCTCATCGTTAAATTTTAGAAAAGGACTGAAATATATGTCTTTTAGCTTTTCTTCCAGTGTGTTTGCGTCTTTGCTTTTTGAAGTAGCTCTAACCAGAAACGCTCCAAAATTAGGAACAATTACTCTGTTATTTGTGGCTAATAATTCCTGAATATACGTTGCAATCATGACGACAATTTTTAATTGTTAGCTTTAAGTTCATAAATGTAACTAAATTACTGCAAAATTGAAAGATATTTCATATGCTTAGCTACATTGTAACAAAAGTAATAAAATTTGAATACATTCAATTACAGGTTAATAGAGATTTTGATCAATGATCGAGATCATAAAGGTTAGTTTTGAGAAAAAACCTGGTTGATGGTGGAGAGCAACGTTTCTATTTTAATCGGTTTTGCAATGTAGTTATCAAAACCTGCATTAAGGCATTTTTGGCGGTCGTTATCGTGAGCATAAGCTGTTTGCCCAATTATTTTAACCTGTTTTTTATGCTCTTTTATTTTTTGTGTAGCTTCAAAACCATTCATTACAGGCATTTTGATGTCCATCAGCACTAAGTCTATATCATCATTCTTTAGACAAAAATCGACAGCTTCTTTTCCGTCTTTTGCCCAAATAATTTTCGCTTTGGTTGGCATTAAAATTTCTTCAATGAGCTTATAGTTAATATCGATGTCGTCGGCAACCAGCACTACTTTATTTTGCCAGTTAAACGTATTTTGAATAGCATCAACGCTTGACAGTTCAAATTTTGTTTCAGGCTTTTCCAAAGGGAGTGAGAAGTAGATATTGGTTCCCTGTTTTGGTGTTGACTGAACCCAGATTTCACCACCTAGATGATCCACAATTTTTTTGGCGATAGTTAATCCAATGCCTGTTCCACCATATTCGCGTGTAAACGATTCATCGGCTTGTCGGAACAGATCATAAATCATATCAAATTTTTCACCAGAAATTCCAATGCCGGAATCAATTACGTAGAACTGAACTTTATTCTCTTCTTCGATAATGGAATATCCAAACTCAACAAATCCTTTGGTGGTAAATTTAACCGCATTCTCTATCAGATTATAAAGTATTTGCTTTAATCTAACCGGATCGGTAATTATGGAAAGATCTTTGTTTTTTGATCCCTTATTCATGGATAAATGAATATCTTTTCTGGTATCGTTCTCGATTTGAATGCTGAACGTTACATAAAGATCTAACAGTAATTTATTTAAGTAGCAGGTGGTATTATTAAGCTGGATATCGCCCGACTGAATTTTTGATATATCAATTACATCATCAATCAGTTTAAGAAGATTTTGACTGTTATCGTTAATTAAATTATTCAGCTTTTCTTTCTCTTCGTACGACATATCCTCATCAAGCAGCAAATTAGAAAACCCGATGATGGCATTCATTGGTGTGCGAATTTCGTGTGATAGATTCGCAAGGAATGCGGTTTTAAGACGATTGGATTCTTCTGCTTTTTCTTTAGCATCGATAAGCTCTTTTTCGCTTCTCTTGCGTGAGGTAATGTCCTCTGAGATTACAACGAAATGGGTAATTTTATTTTCATCATCCTTAACCGCAGAAATAGATGCCAGTTCCCAGTATTTTTCGCCATTTTTCTTTTTATTCTGGAACTCACCCTGCCAATCCTTTCCGTCGATAACTGTGTTAATGATATCCTGGAATGTTTCTATCGACTCCGAATGAAGTAAGCTGATGTCTTTTCCAATAACATCTTCGGGAGTATATCCTGTTATTTGTGTAAAACTTGGATTTACTATTTCAATGCGTCCTTCAAGATTTGTTATGATTACACATGCAGGAGAGTGCTGAATGGCATTGGAAAGTACTTTTAGTTTATATTCTGTTTTTTTCTTGTCGGTTATATCCATGGATACTCCTCCAATTTTCCAGGAGTTATCTGCTGATCGGAATCTGAATTTATGTGTCTGGTATAACCTTTCTTCACCCAACTTATTAGGTAGCCGGTCTTCAACAACAAGAAGCTCGCCATTTAAAACGCGTGTGTCTTCTTCAATTACTCTTTTTGCATATTCGGTTGGGAATATTTCATCCGGCGTTTTGTGATCGCAGTTTTCATTGGAATGCACCTGGTCCATATATTTATTTAAGTAGACAGACCGAAACTTCTCGTCTTTAATAAATACTCCCAGTGGTAAATTATCCATAAAAACAGAGAATTGTTGTTCGCTTCGCAACAGTGCTTCTTCCGCATCGACTCTTTTTGAAATATCCTTAAAATCTTCAATAATACCAAGAACTTCGCCGCTTTCTCCTTTAAAAGCTACACAGTTAAGAATACCGGGAATAATTTTCCCATGCTTGTTTTTCTTCTTAATATCCTGTTCAACGCTCTCTTCGCCATTTTTTATCTGATTTAACGGACATTCTGATGTATGGCAGTAAGGACCCGGAAATACATTAAAGCACTTTTTCCCTTCGGCATCTTCTTTGCTAATTCCGGACATTGAAGTAAACGACCTGTTAACACGTAGAATATTAAAATCTGTGTCAATAAGTCTCATACTGTTACCTGTCGTATTAAAGATTTGGTTTAACTCAGCGTTTTTCTTAACAATTTCCCTGGTTTTACTAGTAAGTTTTTTATCGAGTGCTTCCTGCAGGTTAAAGAATTTGTGAATTAAACTATTGAACGAGAAATGTAAAATAAGATATACTGATGCAAGAATTAAAATAGTAATGAAAAGAGATCTGTACAATACCGCTTGAAATTGATTTTGCAGATTTGTAATGTCTTGTGTAAATATTATTTTTTCTAATCCTTCTTTCTGAAAGCCAACATCAACAGGCAAAATATTTATATAATAGTAATTGTCTTTGAATTTAATTTTTCCTGGGTTGATTGTATTCAATGAAAATTCATTAAAGAATGAATTATTACTAACGGAGTGTATAATGAAAGATTCAGATTGTTCTCCTGAAGTTAAATTTTCGGTTACTTCAGGTCTCAGTTTTTCTGCATCAAATACTGATGCGATTAAAATATCGTGATTTTTGGTTAAATGATCAATTACCTCTTTTTCCTGAATAGAGAACTCAATGCATCCAATGTATTCACCTTTATAAACTACCGGCTCAGCAATTTTGTAACAAAGAGATGAATGGTTATATTCAAAACCGGCTGATTTTCTCTTGTTCAGGTTTGTTGTATAAACAATTGAGTTCACGGGAGCTTTATAATTCGTCAAGCTCGATCCGGTTTCCATGCTCAAGGCAAGTGAATTATCTTTTAAGAAGAAATTAATATCAAAGTGGTAAGGATCTTCTGATTTTAATATAGTATAAAAAGGGAAAATCTTTCTGTAAAGGCCATCAAAGTTTTTAGAATGAAACTCTTTTTTTATCTCTGGATTATTAACAAAGTACTGGATTTTATCCCGGTATAACTTATTGGTTGTTCGAAAAAGGGTTGTAATTTCCTGGGTTACAATTTCACTCTCCTTCTGAATTTTCCAATCGGTATATTGTTTTTGATTTCTGAGATTTAATGTAAAATAAATGGCACTTAGTAATAGCAGTACCATCATTACTGCAAGTATTGTTCTATTTTTAAGTTTTCTTTCGAAATTCATCAAATCCCTCTCACTGAGTCCATAAAATAAAGTTGCAAATAAAGTAAAAATATTTGAACTAAAAAATTACGGTTAATAGGTTTGTAATCTTTTTTTCAAGAGTTTAGTCAAAAATATTTATCCATGATGTTAATAAACTTTTTAGCCGATGCTTAACCAAAAGAAAATCAGTAGATAATAGAAAACATTGTTTTGTTGTAGTAATAACATAAACGTTAAATCAATATGTAATAATTTTGTTTTATACATTTAATAATTAATTTGCACAAAGAAACATAAACATTTAAAAAATGAACATGAAAAAACAGATAATGAAAGCTTTATGGTTGGCGCCACTATTACTCTTTTCTGCCAGTCTTTGTGGTCAAACGTTACAAGATCAAATTAAAATGATTAAAGAAATTCCTGCAACTTCAGTTAAAGATCAAGCCTTAACAGGAACGTGCTGGAGCTTTGGAACAACTTCGTTTATTGAATCAGAGCTGATTCGCATGGGTAAAGGCGAATTCGATTTATCGGAAATGTTTACGATCCGTTGTACATACTTTGATCACGCAAAACAGTACATTAAGTATCATGGTAAAATTAACTTTAGTGCAGGAGCACAGGGTTGGGATATGTTTAATGTCATTCGGGATTATGGTATTGTGCCTCAGGAGGCTTATCCCGGATTGCGAATTGATTCAAATCAGCACAACCACATAGAAATGGACCGGGTACTGAAATCAATGGTTGAAACACTGGTCGCGTTAGATAAATTATCGCCTGTGTGGGAAGATGCCTATAATGGATTGCTTGATGGTTATTTGGGAGAATATCCTAACGAATTTCAATACAAAGGAAAGACATATACATCAGAAAGTTTTCGCAACTATTTGGAGATTGATGCATCAGATTACTGGGCTTTAACTTCGTTTAATCATCACCCATACTATTCGGAGTATGTTTTCGAATCGCCAGATAACTGGTCTAATGGAATACTAAAAAATGTTCCGTTAAATGATTTGACAGAAATAATTACGCATGCATTGAAAAACGGCTACTCTGTTGTTTGGTCAAGCGATGTAAGCGATCCTGGGTTTAATCATAAAAAAGGACTTGCCATTGTTCCTGAAAAAGACTGGGATGATATGGACGAAACAGAAAAGCAAGAGGTATTTAATCAGGTTGTTAAGCAAAAGGAAATAACTCCGGAAATGCATCAGGAAGGATATCTTAATTACGAAACAACAGATGATCATTTGATGCATATTGTGGGCTTGGCAAAAGACAAAAACGGAACAACATATTATAAAGTTAAGAATTCGTGGGGACAAGAGAGTAACGAGCTGGGAGGATATTTTTATGCTTCCGAAGCGTATGTTAAATTAAGAACCATGAGTATTGCTGTGCATAAAGATGCTGTTCCTAAAAAGATAGCGGAAAAATTTTAAAACGATTTAAATGATCAGGAGTTGTTTTCTGGTTTTATGGTATTTCATTATTACAATTGGTAGTATACAAGGGCAAGATGAAACAAAAAACCCTGTGAGTCTTGCCCTTAAACCACACTATGGGTTAATTCTGAATCACTCAAGCAAAGTTGAGCACCTCACACATACCAACCCGTTTGGTGTTGAACTGGAATATTCCTGGTTGATGTTAAAAGATAAAAACTGGCGTCAGTGCAATTGTTATTCCAAAACCGGCATATCTTTTTTATACGTAAACTACGACAATCCTGAAATTGTAGGCAGTTCGTATAATCTGATTGTATTTGCCGAGCCTTTTTTGATACGTAGAGACAAATTCTTGCTTTCCACAAGAATGGGCGTAGGTGCAAGCTTTTTAGATCATGTTTACGATGAGCAGGAAAATCCTGACAACACCTTTTTTTCAACTCCACTGAGTTTTATTATTCATCTCGATTTAAATACTTACTATAGATTAACTGATCAGTATAGTTTAATTGTTTTTGCAAAATATAATCATATTTCTAACGGGGGCATAAAGAAACCGAACTATGGCATGAACTTTCCGATGTTCGGCATTGGGCTAAATTATTATCCTGCAAAACAGATTGTATTTCCGGATCGTAAGAAAAAAGAATATTCACCTGAACTGTTTTACAACTTGTATTCTTTTGGTATGATTAAAAAAATTGAAAAGGATGATACGTACCCTGAAAAGAACACGTTCAACTTTGGTTTTTACGGAGTAGTTGGTAGAACGGTTTCTTTGCTGAATGCATTTAGTGCTGGTGCCGAATACTATTATGATGCAGGTGCAAAAGAGGAATTATCAAGAATAAACTCTGATGATGATTTTCAAAAAGTGTCAGCTCTTATTGGTCATCATTTGTTATTCGGGAAGTTTGATTTTTCGCAATATTGGGGAACGTATTTGTATGCTCAGGATAAACCGGCAAATTTTTACCAGAGATATTCATTAACATATGCATTTTACGATCAGATTCTTGCTGGTGTAACCCTAAAAGCTCATGGTGATGTTGCAGACAGTTTTCAAATCTTATTAGGCATTTCACTTTAATAAAATAATAATACTTTTTCCCATCACGTTTTCCAAAAATTGCATTAAAACAGATGAAGATTAATGCAATTTCATAAAAATGAGATTACTCAATCTTACATCAGCTTACTGATAGCCAAGGGGGATTATGGTGTAAGTTTCCATTTATTGGGCATAGAGAAAAATCAATAAGCATATTCGCAAAGACTAAAAAATCAATTCATTAAAACATTCTACTACCTGATGTGTTACATTTATTGATGTACCAAATGAACGATATCTAAAATAATTAGAAATATAGGTTAACGCCGATAAATATTTAATTAGGAGAAAATTATGAAACAAACAAGAACGATAGTTTTAAAAAGCAGACCTAAAGGAAAACCTGAGTTAACAGATTTTGAGTTTAGCACTTCAGAAATAAATGAATTAAAAGAAGGAGAAGTTTTATTAAGTACTAAATATGTTTCTGTAGACCCGTATTTAAGAGGAAGAATGAGTGATGCCCCATCTTATATTCCACCATTTGAACTGAATAAGCCATTGGCATCCGGAATTATTGCCGAAGTTTTAGAATCAAAGAGCAGTGACTTTCCTGCAGGAACATACGTGGTTGGGATGTTGCAATGGAAAGAAAAACAAGTAGCTAAAACAGATGGACTTCTTAAAGTAGATCCTGACAAAGCACCACTTTCTGCCTACCTTGGAATTTTGGGTATGACAGGCCTTACTGCCTATTTTGGACTAACTGAAATTGGAAAACCTAAAAAAGGAGAAACCTTACTTGTAACCGGAGCAGCAGGAGCTGTAGGTAGTGTTGTGGGACAAATTGGTAAAATACTTGGATTGAAAGTTGTAGGTATTGCAGGAACAGATGAAAAAGTGAAAATGCTTAAATCTGAGTTCGGTTTTGATCAGGCAATTAATTACAAAACTACCGAAAACATGTCTGAATCCATTGCTAACGCATGCCCCGAAGGTGTAGATATTTATTTTGACAATGTTGGAGGTGAAATCTCTGATGCTGCATTATTTAACATTAATAAGTTCTCACGAACTGTTAACTGTGGAGCGATTTCGGTATACAATAATACCACCCCTCCAAAAAGCATCAGTGTGCATCCTTTCCTGATAAAGAAAAGCTCTTCTATGCAGGGTTTCGTGATTAGCGATTTTACAGATAAACATCCTGAAGGAATGAAACAATTAACAGAATGGTTAAGTCAGGACAAATTAAAATATACAGAAACTATAAGAGATGGATTCGAAATGATTCCACAAGCTTTTTTAGATCTTTTTGAAGGAAAGAATAAAGGAAAAATGATAGTAAAATTGTAATTAAAACAGGAAAAAAATGAAATTATCTTATGTATTAGCACTGGTTTTAAGTTTAAGTAGTTTAACTGCTAATAGCCAGTCTGTAAAAACTAGCAGCCAGCAAAATGCAGATCAATTAAAGGTTTTATTTGTATTAACCTCTCATGATGAAATGGGAAACACTGGAGAAAAAACCGGGTTTTGGTTGGAAGAATTTGCAGCTCCTTATTACACTCTACTTGACAAGGGAGTAAAAATTACTGTGGCATCTCCAAGGGGAGGAAAAGCTCCTATAGATCCAAGAAGTAAAGCAGAAGCAAGCCAAACGGATGCTACCAGGCGTTTCAATAAAGATAAGGAAGTACAAGAAATCATTCATAACACAGTTAAACTGGAAGATGTGAAAGCCGAAGATTTTGATGCTGTATTTTATCCGGGTGGTCATGGTCCACTCTGGGATCTAGTTGAAAATGAAACTTCTGTTGCTTTGATCGAAGCCTTCAATAACCAGGAAAAACCAATGGCTTTTGTATGTCATGCACCAGCAGTTCTTAAGAACGTAAAGGATGAAAACAGCCAACTTTTAATTAAAGGGAAAAAAGTAACTGGTTTCTCAAATACAGAGGAAGAAGCAGCGCAATTGACAAATGTGGTCCCGTTTTTATTGGAAGATATGCTCAAAGAAAATGGAGGAATTTATTCTAAAGCACCTAAATGGACTGTAAATGTGGTTAGAGATGGTAATTTAATTACGGGCCAAAATCCTGCTTCCTCCGAAAAAGCTGCTGAGAACCTATACCAATTGCTCAAGTAAACAAAAAACGTTAATTGAAAGCCTGTAAATGCAAATGTTACGGGCTTTCTTGTTAATTGCATTATACTCCATTAAAAAATAGATGAGATGAACTGGAACAGTTACTTTTAAATAGATTGTATTGTGCGGTTGATAGCAGGAATCTTTTAGGATGTGTTACATTTTATTAAAATAATAAAACAGTATTTACCATCACTTTTTCTAACTTTGCATAAACACAATTCCTAATACTCAATGCAAAAGAAACAACTAACACAGCAACAAATTAAATTGATTAAAGGTTTTCAGAAGAACGAAATTACTGAATACTATATCTATTCAAGGTTATCGCGTAAAATAAAAAATGAAGAGAATGCTGAAACATTAAAAAGAATTGGCGATGATGAAATGCGCCATTACATGTTTTGGAAAGAGTATAGCGGTGCCGATGTAAAACCAAACCGATGGAAAGTATTTAAGTTTTACTGGATAGCAAGGTTTCTTGGTATTACCTTCGGAATAAAGCTGATGGAAAAAGGTGAAGAGGGTGCCCAGGAAGCGTATAAAAAGGCTTGCGAATTTATACCAGAGGCAAAACAAATTGTTGAGGATGAGGATGATCATGAAAAACAGCTGATTGATATGTTGCAGGAGAAGAAGCTGGAATACGTCGGGTCTATTGTATTAGGCTTAAACGATGCTTTGGTTGAGCTTACAGGAACACTTGCCGGATTAACTTTTGCCTTGCAGAATACACATCTTATTGCCATTGCAGGTTTAATTACTGGAATCGCAGCATCGTTCTCTATGGCAGCATCAGAGTATTTATCTACAAAGCATGAGGGAGGTGAAAATGCATTATCTTCTTCGGTATATACCGGGTTGGCCTATATCGTAACCGTTGTCGTTTTAATTCTTCCGTATGCGCTGTTTACAAATTATTTAGTGTGTTTGGCTTTAACCATGTCATTTGCTATCCTGATTATTCTGTTCTTTAATTATTATATTTCAGTTGCGAAAGATCTGAATTTCAAAAAGCGTTTTTGGGAGATGTTTACCATTAGCATGGGGGTAGCAGCCTTCACATTTGGTATTGGATACCTAATTAGAGTATTTTTAGGTGTGGATGTTTAAAAAATTAATAGATTATGGAGAAGTTATTTGGTGCAGGAGAAGAAAAGTTTAAGCAGCTTATTAAAAATTCGTTCGACATGATTGTGTTATTGGATGCCAATGGTGTACAAAAATATGTAAGTGAATCATGCGAAAAGATCTTAGGATTTAAACAGGAAGAGCTGATGAATATTTCTGTTATTGAGGAGATGCTTCATCCTGACGATCAGCAGAAAGTATTACAAGGTTTTAAGGATATTCTGAATAAAACAGCCTATGGTGGAACCCAGTACAGGCATCGTCATAAGAATGGCAATTGGGTTTATCTTGAAGCATTTGGTACAAACCAGCTCGATAATCCTGAACTCAGATCGGTTGTGTTAAATGTTCGCGATATTACCGAGCGAAAAAAAGCAGAAACTGCTTTGCTGGAGAGCGAAAAACAACTTAAAGAATTAAATGCTACAAAAGATCGGTTTTTCTCAATTATAGCGCACGATTTAAAATCTCCATTTAACAGTATTGTTGGGTTTTGTAACCTTTTACAAAAAGAGATTGAAGATGACAATTACCAGGCAGTAAGTAAGTACGTCAAAATAATTAGAAAGTCGTCTCAAAAAGCAATGGATTTGCTTGCAAACCTGTTGATTTGGTCTCAGGCTCAAACCGGAAGGCTCGAATTTAATCCGGAGTATTTTGAATTGGTTGCATCAATTAAAGAAGCTATGGATTTACTGGGCGATGCTGCTTATCAGAAATCCATAACAATAGACTACGAACTGCCTAAAGAAATCCCGGTTTATGCCGACAAAGAAATGATAAATTCTGTTTTAAGAAACTTACTATCGAATGCAATTAAGTTTACTTATCCGAACGGTAAGATTTTAGTTAAAGCCAAAGTGAAGAATAATCAGCTAATTGTTTCTGTTAAAGATAATGGTACGGGAATAAATCAAGAGGATATTACAAAACTCTTTAAAATTGAAGATAGTTATTCAACATCAGGAACAAATTGGGAAACAGGAACTGGACTGGGATTAATTTTATGTAAGGATTTTGTTGAAATGCACAACGGTAAAATTTGGGTAGAAAGTGAAAAGGAAAAAGGCAGTACATTCTATTTCTCAATCCCTAATTTACCGAATGAGTAATTCTTGCCGGCTGTTTTTGTATATTTACTGGTTTTAAAAGATGAATTATAATGAACTGGGATAAACTACTTTCAGCCAAAAGACTTGGATTAGAAGACAGAGAAATAAAAAACACCGAAGAAATTCGTTCGCAATTTCAACGTGATTATGATCGTATAATATTTTCATCTCCTTTTCGGCGACTACAAAACAAAACGCAGGTTTTTCCATTACCTGGAAGTGTATTTGTGCATAACCGGTTAACACACAGCCTGGAGGTTGCAAGCGTTGGCCGATCGTTGGCGAATATAGTAGCGCAGTTTTTACAACAAAAAAGTGATATTGAAAATAAAGAGTTATTAAACGAGTTGGGTTCTATTGTTTCTGCTGCATGCCTGGCACACGACATGGGAAATCCACCATTTGGTCACGCCGGAGAAGAAGCCATATCGACCTATTTCAACTCAGGAAATGGCCAGCGTTTGAAAAGTGCTGTAACCGAACAGGAGTGGACAGATTTAACTCATTTCGAAGGGAATGCCAATGCACTGCGCTTGCTAACACATCAATTTTCAGGACGAAGAAAAGGAGGTTTTGCACTTACATATTCTACTTTAGCAACACTTATAAAATATCCTTACGGTTCGGAAGCTATGTTGCAGGGGAAAAAGAAGTTTGGATATTTTCAATCGGAAAAGGAAACTTTTTTAAAAATTGCTGAGGAGGTTGGTCTTAAGAAAACGAACAATAATCCGGAGCAATATGCAAGACATCCGCTGGTTTTTCTTGTGGAAGCCGCCGATGATATCTGTTATGAGATTATGGATATTGAAGATGCTCATAAACTGAAGATTTTAGATACAAATAAAACATTTGAGTTGTTACTAAACTTTTTCGATCCTGTAAAAGATAAAAAGTTTCTCGACAAGAAAGATCAAATTTTTAAGGAAGTACAAGATACCAATGAGCAGGTTGCTTATTTACGAGCTTCGGTTATTGGAAGATTAATTCAGGAAACAGCACAGGTGTTTATTGATAATCATGATCAAATTCTGGAAGGAGAATACAGTCAAAGCTTAATTAAAGGATTACAGGGCAGGAGCCATGAAGCGTTTGAAACATGTAAAAAGCTTGCTATACGTCAGATTTATAATCACTCTTCAGTAGTAAAAATAGAACTTACCGGATTTAATGTGCTTGGAACGCTTTTGGATGAATTTATTACTGCTATTTTTAGCCCGGAAAGCGATTACTCTCAAAAAATCCTTTCTATTTTGCCTTCGCAATTTAATGTCGAAGGGCATAGTTTTTATAAAAAATCAATGTCCGTCGTAGATTTTGTCTCAGGAATGACAGATTTGTATGCCGTTGATCTCTATAAAGATATAAAAGGATTAAATCTTTAAATATTGGATTTTAATTCATAAATTGAACTAGCACAAAAAATCGGTAACTATGTTAAGGAGAAAACCAAAAAGTGTAACTCAAAAGGTTGGTCAAATTCCCGGGAGCTTGCAGTATACAGGAGTAAAGAGAGAGGAAAAGCCCGGTATTCGTTTGTTACAGTACGACGAAAAGGAGGTTTTACTCAATAAAGAGTTGGTATACCCTGATATTTTGCAGAATCTTCAACCGCAGAAAGTAAACTGGATACACTTTTTTACACTAGATCAGGTTGAAGCTGTTGAGAAAATAGGTGAACACTTCGATATTCACAGTTTAATGCTCGAAGATACGCTTAATGTGGAGCATTTGCCAAAAGTCGAGTTTTCTGAAGATCATGTTTTTTTAACACTGAAGATATTAAGTCTCGACAATCAAAATCAGTTAGAGCAAGAGCATGCCAGCTTTATTCTGGGAGACGACTACCTGATAAGTTTTAAAGAGCAACGTGGAGAGTTATTAAAACCCATACGATTAAGAATAGAAAATAATGTTGGAAAAGTAAGAAAAAAACGAGCTGATTACCTGTTTTATTTGTTAGTTGATGCCATTGTAGATAATTATTTTGTGCTGATCGAGAAACTAAGAACACTGCTTGAAGATATGGAGGATTCTCTAATTGAAAATTCCTCGGAAAATTATATTTATGAAATTCATCATATTAAAAAACAAATTCTTACTATTCGAAAATATATTGTTGCACTTCGTGAATCGATCTTTAATTTAATTAACGAGGAACCCAAACAAATTTTTGAATCCAACTACAAATATTTAAGAGATGTGCAGGACCATGTGAATTTTGTTTTCGACTCTATTGAGACATTCCGCGAAGATCAAAAAACTTTAATGGAGCTGAACATGTCTAACATGAGTAATCGGATGAACCAGGTAATGAAAACCCTTACTGTTGTTGCTTCCATTTTTATACCATTAACCTTTATTGCCGGAATCTACGGAATGAATTTTAAAAACATGCCCGAACTTGACTATCAGTATGGGTATTTTATTGTGTGGGGTATTATGCTGGTTTTAACTGCACTTATGGTTTGGTATATGAAACGTAAAAAATGGTTTTAAAGGTCATTGCGAGAGATTCCGATTGATATCGGAAAAACGAAGCAATCTTTTATAAAGTGTAAGATTGCTTCACAGCGCCTGCCTTTTGGCAGGCTGGTTTGCAATGAAGGTATTGGATAGTTTACTCCCCTCGAATAATTGTTTTAGAAACAATATCGTCGCCGGCTACAATGCGGATATGAAACATACCCAGTTGGTTTCCGATATCATCGGAATGAATAGTTTCAGTATAATATCCGGCTTTTTGATTGTTTTTTTGCACAGAATTAACTTTTCTTCCCGAGTTATCATAAATCTCAATCTTCAAATCAGAATCTCTAGTTAATGTGTAATCAATTTTAAAACTTTCCATGAATGGATTAGGGTAAATCTTAGCCTCCAGGTTGTCTGCTATGAGTTTTTTTGATTCGTTTTTTATTTCAACTTCTGACTGATTTTCTGCTCTTGCATAGTAAGCTGTTCGAATGGTTTTTACACCTTTCGAAGTTTTAGTTTGTATAATCGTAAGTAATGGATATCGAATATCTTTGGTGTACCATTTATACGAAATAGTGGCGCAATTGCATGATGAATTGCTCGAGTAGCATTGTTCTCGGGTTGTTCTTATTCTGAATACGTTGGAGTATGTTATATTTCCCGGTAAAATGAGCGTTCCAAAAGCATCAGCTTTAAGCTCGTAATTTCCTGTAAATTTGGCCTCGTAGTTATTGTTACCATAAACTGTTCCGGCAAAATCGCCCGAATAGGTTTCACCGTAGTGGAAAGGAAAAACCATCTTAACAAACGGTTTGCTGTAAATAGTTAATGTATTATTTTTTGTTACCGTTCCGTACTGTTCAATAATGTTGTCCGATGTTTTAAAATAGAATTTGGTTTCAAACTCTTCTAAAACTGCATTAGCCTCCGGAATATCGGTAGTGTTGGCTGTGGTGTATGCACTATACATGTAGCTTGTTAATGTAGATTTGTCCTGCAATGCACTAAAATCCCAGGTTATATTTTCACCGTCGCTCCCGGGGCCAACATTGTTGGCAATATTGAAATAGTGTTCGTCGCCCACACGAAGAATATGGGTATTACTATTCATCAAGAACTGAGCATGTGCTGAAATTAGAAAAGAAATCAAGATGGCTGTTACAAATAATTTTTTCATACCTGTAGATTTTATATGGCTAATAATTAAAGATCTTAAAAAAAGATAAGTTACAAAAAATCAGAAACCATGTAAAGTTTTTGGGTTATAAATAACCGATAACTAAACATATTGTATTTTTAATTATTTTAGAAGTGATTTCTATATAAACTGATTAATATGAAACCGAATAAGCAACAAATTATTTCTATTATTCTACTTGCCTTAATTATTCCTTTGGGTTTTTATTCCAAGCTATATTCAGGAATTGGTTCGGATTGGGTTAATAACAAACTGGGTGGTGTATTTTATGAAATTTTCTGGTGTCTTGTCTTTTTCATCATTTTTACTAAATCAAAACCTATACATGTTGCTGTTGGGGTGCTTGTTGTAACCTCATTGCTGGAGTTTGTGCAATTGCTTAACAATGCATTCTTAGAAGTTATTCGTTCAAATTTCATTGGTCAGACCATCATAGGGAACTCTTTTGCCTGGAGCGATTTTCCATATTATGTTGCTGGCGCGTTGGTAGGTTATTTGATTCTAAAGAAGGTAAGTCGTTTTAAATCAGGATAAACAAGATATACTTTGCCACAAAGCTGATAAAGGTTTTGTGTTATCGGTTGCTTAAAACTATTTTTTTATAATAACAAAAAAACCTCCTTAAAGAAAGGAGGTTTAACCGGGGGTTAGAATAAGTTTATTTTATTTTTGCCAGCTTTTTTTCCATCTTCTTGATCTTCTTCGGAAGATTTTCTTTCATATCAACATAAAGCTCTTCAGAACCTTCTTTTAGCGCTCCCGGAATTTCGCTTCTGTCTGAAACGATTTGTTCTGCAACAACTTTTATACTCGATTCGCTCATTCCCATAGCACTTATATTCATTATTCTTTTCCCTGATTTATGATAAAGTGAAATCGTAGCTTTTGCTTTACCACCGGCAGCACCATTCCCACCAATCATTGTTTTTGGGGATACAGAATAATTCAGATCAACAACCATAAAAGCATCTGCTTCGGGAAAAATTTCGCTTAATTGTTTGGTTAACTTTTTATAAAGTCCAAGGTAATGAGAATAACCTTCGTATGGTAATCTTTTTGAGATTTTTCCTGTTGCACTTTCCGCATAATCATTTTTGAAGGCAATAAATTTCTCGTTATTTATTACAGATTCTTCATCAAGAAAAGAAAAAGGAAACTCTTTTGACAAATCGTTATAAAGATAGTTTTTAAACGCTTCCAACTCTTCTGAAATATTAAAATCCTGACCCATATATAGATCAGACATCGTGTTGATTGCTACATCTTCAAATCCTTCGGTTCTTAAACCGTCATTTGCAGAGATAGCAACAACAGCAACCTTGTTTACTTGTGAATTGGCAATAAAACTAATTAGTGCAATACTAAGCACCAGGAATAACTTTTTCATAAAATAAAATTAAAAGGTTAATAAATGCATATTATTTATAAGAGGACAAAAATAGCCTAATAGTTTAGAATAAACAGGGTTGTTAAACGAATGTTAATAAGTTAACTTCTTGAAATTAATAACATGGTTCGATCATCATCGAAAGAAGTAATATTATTGTCTTTTATTATCGTTTTTTCAAGTAACGAAATATCCAAATCGCTATAGCTTCCCAGTTTTTTTAGTGCTTTGGAAACTGCTTCAGCAGAAAGCATTTCCTTTGTTTCTGAATTTATGGTTTCTGTATAACCATCAGAGAAAAATAGCAATTTATCATGTTTCTCCAATTTAAGTTCCAGTTGTTGATACGATGTATCATCGGATATTCCCAGTAACATACCTGTAATATTGAGTGGATTAATGCTTTTATCTTCAGTTTTATACAGTAAAGGTTTCATGGCGCCGGCAGCAGCAATGTTTATGGTGTTGTTGGTGTCAATTATAATTACCGAAAAGGTTGTGAAAACATCAGCAATCTGCAAATCGTGGGATATTTCTTTGTTTAAATGCTCTATGATTCCCGAAGCGGTTAATTCTTCGGCAGGCGAGTTGTTAAGCAGAAAGTGAATCGTACTTCGGATATAAGCCAGGTAGGCATTAACAAAAAACCATGCACCCCACTTTTTACCCATTACATCACCAACCACTATAATTTTAAGATTACTTTCTTTATTGGAGAAAATTTCATAGAAATCTCCACCCGGAACATACTCATAGGGTTCATGTAAAACGGATATTTTATACTCAGCAAAACTTTGCTCTGTTTTCCTTTCAAATCGTACGGGTGAATTATCAGCTGCCAGTTTTATGGCATTAATATATTTATTTTTGAGCTCGATTTCTCTGGAGATAAGTGCATTTAACTGATGATAAAACAGTTTTTCAGGAAGCGATTTGGAAATGAAATTTCCTATTCCGCTGTAAATGAGATCATCAATTTCATCGTAATTATTGGCTAACAGGACAACAGAAAATTCAAGGTTTGAAGAGATTTTTATTTTGCTAACATCATATTCATCCATTGCATTGGCATCAATTAATACCAGCCATATTTTTAAGCTATCGATTAATTCAAATAATTCTTTACTGCTATAAATACTTTTAGCCTTGGCATAAAGCATTTCAGAGTTTAGTTTATAATTACTCTTTTTGTTAGTACAGAACAATACTGTACCTTCACTAAGGTTTATGTTATACTCCATATTGCTCTTAAGCAGCTCTTTACGCAAAAAGTATCTCTTTATATAGCTTCTTAGTTTTAAGGCAAGTATTTTTTTATCGAAAGGTTTTGTAATAAAATCATCAGCACCGGCATTTAAATTTTTAATCCAGGTGCTTCTTTCGTTCGACCCTGAAAGAAACAGGAAGGGAATGTTTTTGTATTCGGGCATGGCCTTAATATTCTCAATTAGTTCATGCCCATCCATTTCAGGCATGTACAGATCCGAAATGATTAGGTCGAAAATTTGGTCCTGAGCTAGTTTATATGCTTCTTTCCCGTTTTTTGCTTTAGTTGATTTATAGCCCAACTGTTTTGCAATAAGTTCAACTGAATCGCGGATAAATCCGTCATCATCGACAATGAGTATATGAGGTTGGCGGTGCATAGTTTTATTTATTCACTAAATTTACAGTAATAAATAAGATAATTCAAGTATTTAGATGTTAATCGAAATTAATATGAGGATAACTGCTTAAACTTTCAGCTTTGTTGCGAAAGACTATTGACTTCTGATTATTTTTGTTTTTCCAAATGCGCGCGAGTCCGTAATATGCATAAGAAATGCGGCTATTAATAAATGGTTTGTATCTGTCTGATAATTCAATGGCCTTCTGGTAAAATTCTTCAGCAACATCAAGGTTTTTATCCTTTTTCTCAGCGTAAATTCCTTGATAGATATATACCATGACCTGGAAAAATTCATTGGACGAATAGGTATTTAATTGATCTATGAGCGGAAGAGCTTTTTTGTATTTATGAAGTAATAACAATGTGCGAATCCTGTACGATAAATAAAGGGGATTATTAGGATATGCTTTATGTAACTCTTTGGTATAACGTGAACTTTTCGAAAAGTTTCCCTCAAAATTAAGACTAATATATACCAGAAATGAAAGTGATTCGGCATCTAGAAAAATTCCATCATGCCAGTTTTTTTCAAGCTGTTTAATTCCCAATTTCTTGTCACCGTCGGGGAAAAAATATGCAAAAGGTTTGTATACCGGGTGTTTTTCGGGATACGCTTCGCGATAATAGTTATACAATCCGGTAGAGAAAAGAAAATCCTGAACTTGATCGCTTAACTTAAAACCCTTTTTGGTCATTTTGTATACCGTTCGTATGTGCGGAGCCACTTTGGATGATTGATGGTTGTCGGCATAATATTGCATAATCAGTAACCGGGCCATTAAATTAAAAAAGACAGCTTCTGGATTATCTTTATTATTTTCAAGTAAGGTTTCTGCTTTTTGAATCGCATCGGTATTATACTTAATGTACAAATTACTTAAAGTATCCGCCGGAGTTACCGGAAAATATTGCCAGTAAATTCTAACAGCATTAAAAAGTGAAGGTAAAGGATGCTTAGGATATGTTAGTTTTAGTTCTTTATAAATAGCTTCTGAAGTATCAAAATTATAGTTGTAAATACTATCTAGTTCCGACTCTACTTTTTGAATTGTTTGCTGATCATCAAGAATGGAATGTTGAGCATATGCCGACAGAGATATAAGCAGAAACACTATGGTAAAACGAAATTTCATTGTATTTCTAATTTTAAGAAACACAAACTTACAATATCGGGTGTAGTTTCAAAAAAATGAAGAGGATTTTTCTCCTTCACAGGTTTTGATTTTTTAAAATCGTTCGACTAAAACACCACCATTATAAATAGATTCTGCACCTTACTTATTTTTAGTAACTCATTGGAACTTCCATTAACAGTAGGGTTGAATCTTCAACTGCTGTAATACTGAACGTTTCTGTTTCTGATATTCCTAGTGCATCGCGTTTATGTAATTCATGACTGCCAATCTTAATTTTACCTTCAATTACAAAAGCATAAACCCCATGGTCGTTTCCTTTTAGTTGATATTCTCCATTCCATCCTTGTTTTAAATTACCCAAATGAAACCACGCTTCCTGATGAATCCAGACTCCATCGTCATCCTTGTTTGGTGAAACAATTTGAATTAAATCATTTTCTTTCTTTGGTAAAGAAATTTGATCGTATCGGGGTTCTACATTTCTAATTTTTGGAAACACCCAAATTTGTAAGAGTTTTAGCTCTTCGTTTTTGTTATGATTGAACTCACTATGTTGAATACCGGTTCCGGCACTCATAACCTGAATTTCACCATTTCTGATAACTCCCGAATTTCCCATGCTGTCTTTGTGTTCCAAATCTCCACTTAATGGAATGGTAATAATTTCCATATTATCGTGCGGATGTGTTCCAAATCCTTCTCCAGGGCCAATCGTATCATCATTTAAAACACGTAATGCTCCGAATTGGATTCGTTCCGGATTATAATAGTTAGCAAAACTAAATGAATGATACGTATTTAGCCATCCGTGGTTTGCGTGCCCTCTTGAATCTGCACTGTGATATATTGTTTTCATAGCTTATTTTATTCTTTAATCATGGTTAAAAGCATTTTAAACTTTTCTGTTGCTTTTACAGCATGTGTAATATTGGCAGGCATTATTATGGAGTTGCCGGCTTTTACCTCATAAGGTTTCTTATCAATAATTATTTCTGCTGATCCTTCAAGCACTTGAATTAGTGCATCGAATGGAGCTGAGTGCTCACTTAATTCCTGTCCCTTATCAAAGGCAAAAAGTGTTACATTACCAACAGGCTTTTGAATGATTTTTTTACTAACAATACCATCACCTGAGTAATCTACCTTTTTTGAAAAATCAAAAACTTCTGAATGTATAATTTTATCGTCCATATTATTGTCATCTTTATGGTTTAGTTAAACAACAATATGGGAGCTGGAATGTTTGAAATTAATCATGATCTTTTGCGATGCTTCCGTCTTTGGTAAGCAAAATTGCAAAGGCTCTGGTGCCGGGTATTTCTGATAAAATGATGATTAACATTACGGTAATTGGTACACTTAAAAACATACCAATAATACCCCAAATTGCACCCCAAAAAGCAAGTCCAAGAATCACAACTAACGGACTTACGTTTAGTGAGTCGCCAGTTAACTTTGGGTCTATGTAATTACCTACAACCAACTGAATAGCACCCACAATAATAAGTACCCAAACACCGGGCATTAGCTCGCCGAATTGAAGCATGGCAAAAATAGCAGGGAAAGTTGTTGCTATAAGAGATCCTATTGTCGGGATATAATTTAAGATAAAGATTAAAAAAGCCCAAAAAATAGGAGCGTCAACACCTAAAGATAGTAAGGCTATATAGCTTGCAATGCCTGTTAGTATGCTTACCAATGTTTTAATTGAAATGTATCTACCGATGGATTTATCCACTTTTGCAAGAATTTCTTCAACATCGTCCTGATCATCTTTCCGAGAATATATTGCATTGATCTTTTTCGAAAAAAATGGCTCTTCAAGCAATAGGAATAGCGTGTAAATGATAATTAAAAAGGCATCACCAAACAGATCAGTAATTGAATTGAATAATCCGGAAAGAAGATTGGTGTATTGAAATTCCCCAAAAAATTCCTTTATAGATGTTACTATATCGATATTAAAAGTTGTATTTATGCTTTTGGTTAATGCCGTAATGTTTTTCTGATACACAGGAAGATCTTTTGATAATTCCTGAATGTTAACCGTAAGAATTTTAGCTATACCACCTATTATAGCAAATATAACAGCAAATCCTAATATGTTTAAGATGATATTCGGAACCTTCTCATCAATAAATTTTACTTTATTCAATACATCGCGAATTTCTTTAATAAGAAACCAGAAGATAAGTGCAACAACAAATGGCAAGATCAGGTTTTTACCATAGATGAAGATTACCACAACAGCAAAACCAATAAGCAAAGTATTTGTAATTCGTGAAGCTTTCATGATCGATAAATTTAATTCAGCTATAAATTTACTTATTCTTTCATTAAGTTTTTATTTTTTCTTTGCTTGGCAAAGTGAACGGTGTAAATTCCTGCGATTACAATAATACCTCCTAGAATCTGCCATATGGTAAGTTCTTCACCAAGCATAATATATGCAATAACACCGGCTAAAACAGGCTGTGCTAGTAGTGTCGGAGCTACCAGCGATGCAGGCAAATGCCCTTGCGCAAAATTGATTAAGAACCATGCTCCGGCTTGTATCATAACACCCATTATAATGAAAAGTGTCCAAGCTTTGGTGCTGTAACCCGTAAATTCAATATCCAGAAAAAGTGTGAAAATACCCAGGAAAATGGTTGTAGCTGTGGAGCAGAAAAACAGAAAAGATATAGTATTTAAGTGCCTTCGACCAATTTGGGTTAAAAGCATAAATCCTGCATAAAATATCCCGGCCAGTAAACCAAAAAACAGACCTTTAAATATGCCATCGGGCTGATAAAGATCCTGAATCATTAAAAAGGTTACACCGATAAGTGCAATAACTAACCCGATCCAAAAACGGCTGTTTTGTCTCTCTTTAAATAGAAAAAATGCACCAATGCCAACCCACAACGGAGCCAAATTACCAACTAGCGTGGGCATTGCTGCATTGGACAACATGATTCCTGTAGCCCAAAAAGCCATATCGATTGCTAAAAACAGACCGGCTAATACAGCAACCTGAATACCTTTTATTTTTAGCCGGTCTTTACTTTTTATTCTTGATAGAGTAAAAGGTACAATTAACGTTAGAGTTCCGAAAACCAGACGGTAAAAAACCGTTACTGTACCCGGAGCTCCGGAATCTTTAATAAGTACCGGAGAGAATGCAATAAGTATGGTTCCTAATATCAGGAATAGATATGATTTTTTGATGTTGTCCATTGCTCAAATTTTGTGCAAAATAATCAAAAAAACAGGACAAATATGAAATTGGCACAAACATTATTATGTTATTTTAAACTTACATAAAACCAACCTATTACAGATATTAAGGCTAAACCGGATGAGAGCTTATGCATTAAAATCATGGGTTTTAGTACTTCCTCTTTAATGCTTAAGATTCCTCCTGACACTAGAATTAACAATATAAAAAAGACAGATAAAACAAAAAAAATCCAATGAATTGAACTCATTTCAATGGTTTTGATTAAACCTCTCGATAAAACAACTGTATATACCATGAAAGCCAGAGCGATAAATTTATGCGAATTAAAAGCCATTGTACTATACGGCTTTCCAAGCTGTGCCAGCCAAACTCCTGAAATGATTATAGCAATGAAGAGAATGCTGTTGATTATCAGTTTTGTTGTCATGATTTTTTCTTTTGATTTTCAATCCACTGATCCAATGTAATTTCAGGTGCACCTAAGATTTTATTTGTGTCTTTATTACTTCCGAATTCTCCAACTTTTTCGAAATAACCAAACATGGATGCAGCCATTTTCATCTCTTTTTTGCCCGTTAAAAAAGCAATGAATTTCATCATTCCAATTGGAATTGAAGAGACATTTTTGATTTCCGGATAAACTGCTTTTGTGTATTTTTCTAATGCATCTTTCATAAGGAGTCTTTCAGGGCCATAACAATAGAAGATATGGTTGTGGGCCTCGGTTTTTTGAAAAGCTGTTGTTACCATTCGTCCAAAATCTTCAGCTGCAAGCCAGTGTGAAGGATTTGGCTGTTTGCCAATAAGCATGGCTTTTCCGTTACGAACCATAAGATTTAAAGATTCCATAAACCAAGTCGGTCTAAAAATAACATACGGAATTCCACTATTTAGTATAGTTTGTTCAGCTCTGAATTTGTTGTCAGTCATCCAAAACCATCTGTTTTGTTCCGAAACTGATGCGCCCGAAACATACCCAATTAATTTGATGTCTTTCTTTTTAGCAACGTTTACAATGGATTCAACAGCATCAGCTTCGTTAACTTTGGATAATGTAATGTATACTGCATCACAACCTTCCATCGCTCTTTCAAGATCGGTTTGTACAAACAGATCGCCATTTACAATTTCATAATCTTTTTCATACATAGATGAGTTAACAGTTCTTGAAAACAGACGAAGATCAAAACCAAATTCATCTAACTTTTTTACCACAGGTTTGGCAAGCATACCACTTGCACCAATAACTAATATTTTCATAATTTTTACAGTTTAAATTTTTTGTAAAGATCAGAAGATTAAGTTAATGGATTGTTTGACAATTGTCAAAAAAATTAGATTTTACTTCGAATTCTGCTTAATGTTGCAATATCTATTCCTAAATACGAAGCGATTTGACCAACCGTAGCGCTTCTGCACACCTGTGGGTATTTCTCAAGAAACTTTACATACCTTTCTTTAGCTGAGAGTGTTTGTAACTCAATAATTCGCTTTTCTTTTTGCCTGTTTTTGAATTCGGATGCAGCGAGTGGAATTTGTTGCCAAACAGGAACAGCTTTTATTAGCTCCTGCATATTCTTGTGGGTAAACACGATAAGCTTTGAAGGTTCAATGGTTATGATGTTTTCTTTTGCAGGGATTTGCCGATTAAAGCTTGCACTTGATATAACCAGTGTTCCCGGAACAAAAAACTGGGTAGTAATTTCATCGCCGTTTTCATTAAAAAAGAAAGTTCTTAATAATCCTGATTCAACCACAGCAATTTTATCCGAAACCTTACCAGCTTCTAAAAAGTATTGTTTTGCGGTGAGTTCTTCTGAATGAAAAAATGGCTGCGATAATTGCCACTCTTCTTCAGTAAACTTAAAATGTTTTATGAGAGACTCTTTAAAATTCATCTTTGCTTGTTAACATCGTAAAATTACAAAAATCTAAAAATGAAAAGTTATAGTATGATAGAATTCCTCACTTTGGTTTTTTCAAATTCCGAAATGTCAACACAAAAAAGATCAGGCGATGGTATGATAGAAACTTCATCTTCATAATAACCTCCAAGAATATAGAGCTTATTATTGGCATAATGTATCTCGGGGTATATTAAATCAAGGCTAATAAAGTATTCATTTAGTTCTCTTGTTTCCAAATTGTATGTATAAAGTCGTTTGTTGTCAAAAATGTAAATAAAGTTATTATGATAAGTTAAACCGGGTCTTTTGGTTTCATGAAACAGATTACCTTCCTTTTTCCACTCACCGGTAGTTAAATCAAACGACTCTATTTCTTTTAAAGGCTTAATATAAAATCCACCGAACAGGTATATTTTATCATTAACTAATATTCCCTTTGTTTCTTTAGGATTAGGCATTTGATTAAGTTCATACCAATTTCCGGTTTTTAAATCATATAAATGGGTTTGATTGGAATATTCTTTCTCACCATTTGAGTTCATCTTAGTTGATCCCCCTAGTACAATGATATTATCGTTATAGATACATGATGCAAAATTAACAGCCTGATGAGGATTTGTGTGATCAATTAAAATGGTATCACTCATGATATCATAAACTTCAATTTTATCATCGAGATATTCATATACCTGGTTTTTGGATAAACGTTTGCCACCTAACACATAAATTTTGTTATTGTAGAGGTGAATATTATGGTATGCTCTTTTTCTGAATTCCAGATTCGATCTTTCCCAAATGTTGCTCTCGAGATCATATTTCCATAGGTTTTCACTGTATTCATGCCAATTAAATTCAGAAGATTTTCTTTCTAATGATTCAATTAAAGATGTTGAGCCACCATAACCAGATTCGAATAAAGTTTCTTTAGCCAAATCTTTTTCTACAGAAAGATCACCGCCTATAACATAAATTTTGTTGTCAATAACTAGAGAGCCGAATGAATGAACACCCTTTTTTAAGGATGCCAGCCTTGTATATTTAAGTTTAGGTTTTAGTATTTTACTTGTGGTTATGGTAACTTCTTTAAGTTTCTGAATATCTTCTGAAAGATATATTTTATGATTTCTCTGTTCGAGTTCATTTATGGTTATTTTTTGTGTAATGTAACCTACAAAAGAGATATGCAACGTGTCATTAAGGCCAGAAGATATTTTAGTTTTAAAATTGAATTGACCTTTGCTATTTGTGGTAGTTCCTTCTTTTGTAGTTCTTAGATAGATGTTGACTCCGGTTAAGGGTTCTCCTGTTTTTTGGTCGATTATGGTTCCGGTAACATTTTGAGAAAAAGAGAAATAAGAGCAAAATATGAACACAAGAGATAATTTAAGTTTTCTCATAAAGTGTAATCTTTAAGGTTAATAAAGCTTTATGGCCGTATTGACCTCAAAAATTAAACCAAACACAAGAAATTAGAGCAGGAATAATAAATAGTGTATGTTAAATATTTGATGACTGCAAAGAAAGCGGATCTCCATGGCCCGGGTAAACTGTAGCTACTAAAAGATTCTTTAATCTTTCAAGATATCCGGAATTTTCATTTTGAGCATCTTTTTTATGATCATTTAACTCTTCTAGATCGTCGCAGAAAAGTTCTCCGTTCTCGGTTAAAATTCCAACCGATTTTGAAATTCCCGGAACATACAAAACGCGCGCGTTTAATCCGTAATCAGACAAGTTAAAACCCTCATCGATAATTAAATCAGGTTCGAATTTAATTGCCGATTTAGATCTAAAGATGTTTTTTATTTTTTCTGCTAAACCTTTTGATTTAGGTTCGTTTAATAATTCCCTGTCTAAAATGTGCATGGCAATATCTGCCTGGTATTTTTCTTTCAGGTAGATATAACGTTTATAATTCGATGAGCTATAGCTTGTAAAAATGATTAGGTTAATATGACTGGAAACGCAACCTTTAGTTGATAATACCTCGTGCAGTTTGGTGTAGTTTGTTTTTTTGCCGGTTATAATTAACAGATAACCTTTTATGGTTTCAATTAGATAACAATTGTTTGCCCCTTTCTCTGATATTATGGTTTGTACAGTTGGTTTCATAACGCTGGATTTTGAGATAAACAATGTCTGGATTCTTTTTAAATAAGATTAACATGAATTAAAAAACCCTGCTAACAAGAGCAGGGTTAAATTGTACTTTAACAAACCAAAGGATCAATCTATAAAACTATATAGTAGCTTAATTTCCTCGGCCCAAATGTCCGTTTCGGGTGTTTCTAGAATTAAAGGAATATTATCAATACGAGAATCATTCATTAATAATTTAAATGAACTTTTACCAATAAATCCTTTTCCTATACTATTGTGACGATCAACCCGGGTGCCTAATTCTTTTTTAGAGTCGTTGATATGCATTCCTTTGAGGTAGTTAAACCCTATAGTTTTTTCAAATTCGTTCCAGGCTTTTTTGTATCCTTCTTCTGAACTAAAATCATAACCTGCAGCAAAACCATGAGCTGTATCGATGCAAACCCCAACTCTTGATTTATCTTCAACAAGATCGATGATAAACTTGAGGTGTTCAAAACTGTACCCTACATTACTTCCTTGCCCTGCAGTATTTTCAATAACGGCAATTACATCCTTGGTTTTATCCAAAGCAATATTAACCGATTCAGCAATGATTTTCATACATTCTTCCTCGCTTATCTTTTTCAGATGGCTGCCGGGATGAAAATTCAATCGATCTATTCCCAGTTGCTCACATCGTTGCATCTCGTCTAAAAACGCATTTCTTGATTTTTCCAGATTAGCTTTATCCGGATGCCCTAAATTAATTAAATAACTATCGTGCGGTAATATAGTTCCTTTTGTGTAACCATATTTTTCGCAGTTCTCTTTAAACTTCTTGATGTTTTCATCGGTTAATGGCTTGGCATTCCACTGCCGTTGATTTTTAGTGAATAAAGCAAATCCCTTTGCACCAATTTTATGTGCATTAACAGGAGCATTTTCAACTCCTCCTGCTGCACTTACATGTGCTCCAATATATTTCATATTCTTTTATTTTTAATTCTGATTACGTAATGTCAAAGATACAAAAAGACGCTATCGAAATAAAAATAAGTTGTCTTGCGTTCTTGATTAAACAATTTTTCATAACTTGAGTTTACTTTACAGAACGTATTTAAAATGAAACCGATTCGCTGGTTACTATTTATAACAATTATTCTACTTGCATTTTCGTGTTTAAAAGATGCTCCCGGTGATTTTGATAATCCTGAATCAACCTGGAATCCTAATTTTTCTTTCCCGGTTGGTTATGCTTCTTTAAAAATGGATGCGGAAAGCGGGTTTAATACATCTCTTTTAAATGATTTGGATAGTTCCGGCTTACCTGATTGGGTTGATGAAATTGACCTGGCCATGAGCTATACCATGCCTTTCGATTTACAAGAAATGAGTGACTTTTCAGATGAAATCTTAAGTATTATGTTTCGTTTAAATACCTATAACGGGTTTCCAAATCAGGCTACCGGGCAAATCTATTTTCTGGATTTTGCTTATCAAAAGGTTGATTCACTCTTTATAAACGGTCCTCTTACGATGCAGGCAGGTACGGTAGCTGGAGATGGAGAAACAGTAAATACTACGCACGATCAAAACGATGTGGTATTTAATCAAGATAAAATTGATGAACTTGCTAATGTCCGTCATATTTTAATTGAAGGTGCCATTCTTAAGATATCGTTAGATAGTACATTAATTGATTACTACCCAAATTACTCACTAGAACTTCAACTGGGTGTTCAAGCTGAATTAAATATGAGTCTTTAGAAAGTAATTACTAAAATGAAATGATTAGTAAGCAAAAATCAAGAAACAAAATGTCATTTCCGCAGAAGCGGGAATCTCTCATTCTTATTTTTTGTTTAGCTTTTATCTCTGCTTTTTCCCAACAAAACAACACCTTCTATTTAATGCATGACGTGCCTCAAACAAATCTTTTGAATCCGGCAGTGCAAATAAATTGTAAGTGGTATGTTGCGTTTCCTGTTTTAGGTTCAACACAACTTAACTACAGCAATTCAACTTTTTCGTTTAACGAGATTTTTTCTACATCAGATGGCTCAGCCTCGTTAGATATTGGCAGTTTTTACGATAATATTAAGAAGACAAATCTTATAAGTTCGGAGCTTCATCTTGATCTTATTTCGGTAGGTTATCGATTTAATGATTATTACATCAATTTTAATATTGCAGAGAAAATAAATCTGGCGTTGACATATCCCGGTAGTTTAATGGAGTTGGCCTGGAACGGAAACACTCAATTTTTAGGCGAAACGGCCGAGTTTAATAATTTACGTACACACTCGGTGTATTACCGGGAGTATTCGCTGGGTGTGTCTAAAGTTTGGGATGCATACAATATTCTAGGTATTCGGGCAAAACTTCTATTTGGAAAAGCCAATATCTATTCCGGAAAATCTGAAATGAGTTTATATACAGATCCTAATACATTTAATTTAGATGTTGAGGCTGATATCAACGTGAATATATCGGGACCTATTACTATCACTCAAAATAGTGATGGAAAAATCAATGGATCAGAAACAGGAGACATTGATCTTATGGGGGTTTTAATGAATAGCAAAAACAAAGGATTTGCCCTTGATCTGGGATGGATCCATAAGTATTCAGAGAAGATAACCTTATCGGCCAGTGTGCTCGATTTAGGGTTTATTCGTTGGAAAAGCGATGTTAGCAATGTTCAAATTGTTGGTTCGTTTAATTATGCTGGAACCGGATTGGGTTCTAATTTTAACAGTACTGATTATATCACTGAATTAACCGACTCGGTTGCCGATGCTTTTGACCATAATGTTTCTCAGGATGCCTATTACTCATGGTTGCCAACGCAGATTTATTTGGGTGGTATGTATCAATATAAACCAAAACTGGGAATTGGTGCAGTGAGTAGAAATGTCATTTACAGGAATAAATTACACTCATCACTAACTTTATCTGCAAATACAACATTGTGGAATAAACTTTCGGGAAGTTTAAGCTGGTCGTATTTAAACAATACATATAAAAATGTTGGTTTAGGATTGGCTTGGCATGGCAGAGGGTTACAATTCCATATGGTTAGCGATAATGTATTGGGAATTATTAAACCATTAGATGCGCGTAACCTTAATTTGCGATTTGGATTTAGTTTTTTATTCGGATGCCCCAAAAACAAAGAAGAAGAAGAAAAAATGAGCAATCCTTACAATTCTATGAATACTGGAAATTGTTACTGGGCAAAAAAACTGGATAAGAACTACAAAAAGTTTCTTAAGAAGAAAAAGAAGAATGAAAAACACAAATAATAATTTATCAATCGGTTGATAATTAATCCTTCTTTACCTAATTTCGTTTATTCTTTCATACTAAAATATACTAATAAAAAACGAACACCATGAAATTAAATCAAATTAAAACCTTTGTATTTAAAGGGTTTTCAATGTTTTTATTGGCAGGAATTACAGCAACTATGTTTTCCTGCACAAGCTCATCTGTTCAGCAAGATGAAGGTAAAATTATAGGAAAAGCAGATATAAAACTGGAGTCGGATTTGATGACCCCTGAAGTTCTATGGTCGTTTGGCCGTTTAGGTGATGTTCAGGTTTCACCGGATGGAAAAACGTTGCTTTATGGCGTTTCTTACTATTCAAAAGAGTTAAATAAAAGTAATCGCGAATTATTTACATTACCGGCCGAAGGTGGCTCGCCAACACAATTAACCAAAACATCTGGTGGTGAGTATAACGCAATTTGGTCTGTTGATGGGGAAAAGATTTTTTATCTCGCAACAGGGGAAAAGGATAATGGATTACAAATCTGGTCGATGAATCCAGATGGTGCTGCTAAAATGCAAATCTCTGATATTCCTGATGGAGTAACTAATATCAAAGTGGCACCTAACGGAAATCAAATTTTATTTACCAGCGAGATAAAAGTTGAAAAGAATGTTAACGACATGAACCCTGATTTACCAATGGCTAATGCGATGATTTATGATGATTTGATGTATCGTCACTGGGATGTATGGGAAGATGGTTATTACAGTCATGTATTTATTGCTGATCTTGAAAATGGCAAAGTTACAAATGCGAAAGATATTATGCCGGGAGAACCTTATGATACTCCGTTAATGCCTTTTGGTGGTATTGAGCAAGTTACCTGGAGTCCGGATAGTAAAACGATTGCTTATACATGCAAAAAGCAAACAGGTAAAGATTACACGTTAAGCACAAACTCTGATGTTTATTTATATAATATTGAAACAGGAGAAACAACAAACTTTACCGAAGGAATGCCAGGTTATGACTGGACTCCTCTTTATTCACCTGACGGAACAAAATTGGCATGGCTAAGTATGAAGCGCGCAGGTTTCGAGGCTGATAAAGAGCGTTTGTTTATTGCTGATTTAACTACCGGCGAAAAAGTTAATTATTCAGAGAATTTTGATTACAGTCCTTCAAGTTTAGAGTGGACTGAAGATGGAAAGTCTATCTATTGTGTGGTAGGAATCAATGCTACTTTTCAGGTTTACAAAATCAATGTTGAAACAAAAGAATTTAAAGCTGTTACCGAAGGAATGCACGATTATCACTCAGTTGCTATTGCAGGTGATCAACTGGTTGGAACAAAGGTTTCTATGGTAAAACCTGCTGAAATCTATTCGATCAATCCTGAAACGGGCGAAGAAAAAGAACTTAGTTTTGAAAATAAGCATATTTTGGATCAGTTAACCATGCCAACAGTGGAAAAACGAATGGTAAAAACTACGGATGGAAAAGATATGCCTACATGGGTTATTAAACCTCCACATTTCGATGCTAATAAGAAGTATCCTACTTTATTATATTGCGAAGGAGGGCCTCAATCTCCATTAAGTCAGTTCTGGAGTTACCGTTGGAATTTCTCCATTATGGCATCTCATGGTTATGTTATTGTGGCTCCAAATCGTCGTGGAGTATTAACCTTAGGTCAGCAGTGGACAGATGAAATCAGTAAAGACAATGCCGGGCAAGCTATGCAAGATTTATTGGCTGGTATTGATGATGTTAAAAAAGAACCGTATGTAGATGAAGAAAATTTGGGTGCTGTTGGTGCTAGCTTTGGAGCTTTTTCTGTTTTCTGGTTAGCTGGAAATCATGATGGTCGCTTTAAAGCATTTATAGCTCACGATGGTGTCTTTAATTCTGAGATGGAATATATGACAACGGACGAATCTTTCTTTGATAACTGGGAAAAAGGCGGAGCTCCGTGGGAAAAGGATAATAAAGTAGCAATGAAATCGTATGCCGGTTCACCCGATAATTTTATTCAAAATTGGGATACACCGATTCTCGTAATCCATGGTGGAAGAGATTATCGAATACCTTATACCCAAGGAATGGCAGCATTTAATTCTGCTCGTTTGCAAGGTGTTGAAGCACGATTCTTATACTTCCCCGAAGAAAACCACTGGGTATTAAAACCTCAGAATGGAATTTTATGGCAGCGAACTTTTTTTGGTTGGCTTGATAAATATTTAAAGGAATAGAGGATAAACAAAAAAACCCCAACGAATTTCGTTGGGGTTTTTTGTCTGTACAATAAAGACTAATGCATGAGTATTATTTTAGGGTTTATGCATTTATTATTAATTCATTAACCCTTACCTTAGGATTTGTATATTGCTTTAAGGCGGTATCAAAATTAGGATGTGTAATGGCAAACTCAGGACACCACTGGATGCAGGCATGACAGAATTCACAATTATCATAAAAATGAGGATTACCATAACTAAGCGTAATGTTTGCTCGAGGACACACTCTTACACAAGTGCCGCATCCGGTGCATTTTTCGCTTACCTTAAAATCCTGTGAAGCAGTTTTGAAAAAATCTACTCCGTATGCATGGAAAAATGTTCCTAAACGATTAGCAAGCCATGAACTGCTTTCCGGTTTGTGTGCAATTTGTTTATTCACAACAGAAGCAATTTCTTCTAATCGTTCTTCTCCGGTTTTTAGTTTTCTTCTTTTTCGATCCAGCCCGATAACAATATGATCCAGTGCATTCTTTTTAGCTAAACTGGAACATGGAGCTTTGATTACAAATCCTGCACTGAGTTTAATACTCTTGTTTTCCAGTGCTTGTTCTATGGTAATTAATGTTTTGGCAGGGATACCCACGCACGTAGCAATGGCAAAAACGTATGGATTGCCTCGAACCTGCAATTTATTGATAAATTCTATTACTATACGTGGTGGTCCCCAGGCAAATACCGGGAAAATAACTCCAATTCGTTCTGATGAGCATTGAATAGCATCTTGTTCGAAAACTTCGGATATGGAAACAAGATCTTGTGTGTTGATTCTATTGGCTAATTGCTTTGCAAAATGCAATGAGTTTCCTGTGGCTGAAAAATAAAAAATAGTCGTGTTCATAATCTTTTGTTTTGATGTTTAAAGCAAAAGTATGGACCACAGTGCAGAAAAAATTTGTCCTATGACAAATAATTACTTAGGGTAAAAATAATATTGAAATCAGAAGCTTTCTCTTCGCAGACGGCTTAAGGAACTTTGGGTAATACCCAAATACGAAGCAATATATTTTAGAGGTACATGTCTTGCAAGATTGGGATAATTCTTCACAAAATACTGGTATTGCTCTGCAGCGGAGCCAAAGCGAAGAAAATTTTGCATCTGAATCATTCGGTTTAAAGCTTGCGAAGCAAATATACCTTGCGCACTTTTCCATTGTGGTAATTTGTTTTGAAGTTTAGTGTTTTCTTGCTTACTTATTCTCAAGATTACGGCATCGGTAACAGCAATGATATTTAGTTGGGCAGGTTGTGCTTTTTCATAACTCTCGAGATCGGTAAAAAACTGATTAGGTTCTAAAAAATGTTTTACTACTTCATCACCTTCGGTGTTATAAATAAAGCTGCATAGTATTCCACTGCAAAGAAATCCGATTTTACCACATCGTTGTCCGGCTTGCAAAAAGAAGTGGTTCTTGGGGATTATTTCTGATTCGAAACAGGCATATACTTCTTCTATTTCTTTTTCTGAAAGAATACCTGTTTGTTTAATATGTTTGGAAAAGAGTTCGAAAAGTTTCATTAAAAATGTTTGTCTATTCCAAAGTTAAAAAAATGGTTTGTCTTAAAAAATTAAGAAGTTATTATGTGGGAGAGAAACTTTCTTAATGTTAGTTCTAGTTTCTCATGTTAGGGTGGAATAGAGTGATTAAAGGGGGTTGAAATAAAAAATCCTGACGATTGCTGTCAGGATTTTTGCTGTTAGATCCCAAAATAGAACAGGGCAGGCTAAGTTTCCGGGCTACAAATGAGACCTGCCATTATTGATTTAATATGTTGGATGTTTAATTAAAACTCAACCAGCTCAACTCTTCTGTTTCGCTCTTTTCCCTCTTCTGTTGCGTTGCTCATTTGTGGAGAAGTGGAACCAACACCATAAGGCTTAAGTTGCGAAGCATCTACCCCATAATCCGATACGAGTTTTTCAAGAACAGCATTCGCCCTTGCTGTTGAAAGTTTAATATTGGATTCAAAACCACCAGTATTATCGGTATGTCCTACAATCAGGAATTTCTGGCCACTGTTATCTTTTAAATAATTGGCAATTATTTGAAGGGCATCTGTGGATTCTTCTTTCACTTCTGATTTTCCTGTATCGAAATAGATATCATAAATTGCTACCCTTCCGTTTTGTGCAATACCATCATTTAGCACATTTAGAGTTACATTGTTCATATCCATTGGCTCTGCTAAAAGCGTAACTACGGTGTAATATACATTCTTTTCAATTTGTGCAGCTGCCACGCTTATATAAATGTCATTTTCTGCTGTTGAAATCTTTCCAACAACATAATCTTGCGCATAATTTGGAAGCTGAAGATAGGAATATGACGCACTATGGTCTAATCTACCTTTGGCAAACAAATCTTTCATAAATCGGACTGTTTTTCCGGTTTCTTCATCTTTATAGATTTTAGCGCTCCTGGATAAATGAATAATAGTGCCACCTTTTGATTGAATGGCTTTTTCATAATTTTTAATGATCTCGTAAGCAGAAACACCTTCTGGTGCTTTACAGAATTGTCTTCGAATTTTACCGTCAATCGCTTCATGAGAATTTGGGCTTGTAAGATAATAATGAGTTTCAAACCCGATATCATCATCATACACTAATTTACTTCCATTATAAAGTGAAATGACATCGTTGTTTTCCTGAGCTGACACATTTAAAACATTTATTACAATAATACTTACAATAATTAAATAACTTAATTTTTTCATAATGATCTTTTTTTTATTTGATGAATCTCTCAATTCTTTAGGTTACACTTACTTTATTGTGTGGTTGTTTTATTAATAGAATTCAAATGCAACTATCTTTAAACCATTCGCTGTTTCTTTAAAGGCCATGTCAAAAAGTTTTAGCGTATTATTTTCAGTATAAATTCCACCATAGATATGATATGCTTCTTCTTTTACTTTGTAACTCAATATTTTTGTGTCAATATATCCTTTTTCAAGACTTCCATGAATTTTGGTCATTAGCAAGTTAAATTCTTCAGTTCCTACAGCGATATCAGTCAACATTTTACATTTATAGAAATTTTCTTGATATAGATTCTTTGCAAATTCATTTATAATTGTTTTAATTTTAAAATAATTTGGAGATAGCTCATCTATTTCATCTTGTTCATATGTATAAGTTGTGATTTTCTTATTCTTATCTTCACTTTCTTCAACAATATTTACTTTTATTATTTGCCCTGATTCAATTTCGAAATACTTGTTTATCAGAATCGCAGAACTTAATGCAAAGTTTTCTTTACTGATTCCAAAGTCAAACAAATCACTATTTATGAAAGAAAACTCTTTAACGGCTCCTTTTTCTTTGCTGGCAAGTGTATCAAGATTCGTGTTAACATTACACAAACAATTTTTTGACAATTTCATTAAACCATCGATCTTGTTTAAAGAGCAAGATGTTATTAGTAATAGAAATAATCCCCAAAATAGTTTCTTCATATTTTTTAATTAGCAGGGCCAGTTTTCCCCAAGTTTTCTTCCACTATCCTGACAGGTGCAGGCAATGGACCTGTTTGTAAAATACTAACAAGAACTTGTGCTTCTTCTTCAGTAAATTGTCCGGTAATAGAGGTTTGTCCACCTTGTATCTCTGACTGAACACGGGGAAATGCATAGACATAATCGTCAAGAGTAATAGCAATGCTTTTTCCAATATTATTTCTTGTAAGTCGCTGCCATATTTTGGCACCTTCACTATTCATTGACAGATGTATTGTGGTATTATCATTTTGATCGCGTTTTAGTGTTACATCCGTAATTACTGATCCATCCAGCGGAGCATCACCCTTACGGGTTGTTACTTTTATTGCCAAAAGCTGCAACATCGTTTCATCCTGAGGGTGAGGCTTATAAGTCCAGTAAAACCTTAAATCCTGAGGTAATATATCCTGAACACTTTTATAGTTTAATAGATAATTTACGGTTGATGTATCGCCGATAGCAGCATAACCCGCAACAGGGCCCTGGATTAGCTGACCACTTCCATCTACAGCAGGATACAAAAAGGCAAACAGGGGATATTTTTTGACAAAATCCCTGGATTCCTCATCCGTTTTATCAACCTTCATTTTAATGGCCGACTCAATTTTTTTATCATCGGCTAAATTAGCATTGACTTTTTCCAGGTAACTAAATATTTCGCTTACCTGGTAAGTTTCCCAGAACTCCAGTTGAGCTTGTGTTTCAATCAAATGACGCACACTGTTTATGTTTTTAACTGCTGGAAGTTCTATTAAAATATTCTCTGAATTACCAATCCTGGTAACGTTTTGATGAGGGATACCATAACGTTTAATGCGAGCCTTCAAAACATTTATTGTTTGGTTTATTCCTTGATCCACTTCTTTTTGTAATACACCAAGCACTTCTTCATTGGTTGAATTAAAATTGATATCGTTACGTAAATATGCAGTGCTGAAAATTTTTGCCAGACTTGCATCGGGGTTAATTGTATTATATGCTTTACCGAAAAGGGTAACGTAAGTTTCGCTGCTGTTACCTTGCATTTCATTAGCAACTTTTAGAGCCTCATGAAATTTCTCATCACTATTATTTGATGATAAAGACAAAAGAAGTTTATCTGCAGAAACTTTCACAGTAAAACTGTTTTCCAGTTCTTTTTTACTCAACAATGTGCAGGATGTAAAAATTAATGCAACTAAAATAAATACTGAAATAGTTTTTTTGTTTATCATAATCATTCAGGTTTATTATTGTACTTAGTCTATGTTATATATTGGCATGAATTAGAAAGCTGATTTTGTATTACTTAACATTAATAAAAGTACAAAAAAAAGATGTTATTGGAAATTTTCCAGACTTTAATTTGTGATTATCATTTATCAAGATTTCTGTGCTTAGATTATCAGGATTAGGATTGTACTTGTATAATTGATCTAAATTTCTTGTCAATTCTACATTGCTCTTTTCCGCCTGATTCAAAAGTGTTTCTTGGACAGAATTTATACTTTCGATTTGCTTATTTTGTCCATTTTTGATAGCCCATAAGAAGAATGATAGAAACAATAAATAATAGATTTTTCGTTAATTCTCAAATCTTGGACAAAACCCAAATAGCTTATGATTAGAAGTTGTAAAACGTTATTTTATTATTCTCAAAATGTAGGGTCTGAATATAAATATTGAATTACAGATAACTATTAATCCGATCATTGCGTAAGGTATTGTCCCAATCTTTTCAAGGATATCAGCAACAATTGCCAATCCGCAAAAAATTGAACCAATTAACGAAACCCATTTAAACTTTACTTTTTGTTGGAAGGCAATAAAATTTACTGTGCCGAATGTAAACAGGAAAATAATGCTCGCAGCATCCACGAGACTATCGAGACTGCCAATTACTGCAAGCGCCCCTGCCAAAGCTGCAATTGATAGCAAGGCATAATAAGGAATATTTTTTTTATTTTCTTTAACAAATAGGTTTGGTAAATCTTTCTTTTCGGCTACACTTTCCATGAGTCGAGCAGTTGAAAATAGGGTAGCATTAATGGCCGAGCCTGTTGAAAAAGCCGCTGCAATGGTTACAACTACAAGCCCAAGCATGCCCATAGATTTTCTCCCTGCAATTGAGAGAGCGACTTCTTTTTTTTCAATCAGAGTTTCTGCGCCAACAAGCATTGTTGTACCGAAAGTTACTAAAACATAAATGATGATTACGGCAATAACTGCCCAAATACTTGCTTTGGGGAGCGTATTATTTGGATTTTTTAAATCGTTGTAGTCATAAGATAAAAGCTGAAAGCCCTCATACGCCATAAAAATAGTTCCTGCACCGATAATCGCTGCATGCCAAGGTTTTGGATTAATTCCTTTCGTTAACTGTTCTGGTGCCCATTCTACCATTCCATAAATGGCAAGCCCCAATAAAACCAATAATTTTCCGTAAACCGTAATGATCTCGAAAGTTGAGGCGTTGGTTACTCCTTTGAGATTAATATAAGTAAGTAGGGCAATAATCGAAAATCCTAAAACTCTAGGTAACCAAGCACCTATATCAAATACATGTGCCACATAGTGCCCAAAGGTAAAAGCATATACTGAAAGGGTAAGAATATAACCGATAATCAAGATCCAAGAAAGACTACCGGCAAACCCCGCATGATCAATTTTTCTCAAAAATGTGAAAGCGCCACCACCTTCACTATATTTTACGGCGAGCTGGCTATAGCTATGTGCAGATATTAATGCTATAACACCGGCGATAACGAAACTTAACCAAGCCCATTGTCCTGCAGATTGAATAATAACTCCTAATACTGAAAATATACCACCTCCAACCATACCACCAACAGCCATTGCCCAGGTTGCATTAAAATTCATTTTATTACTTGGCATTTCTAAAAATGTTTTGTAAATCGATGTTATATCAAAAATACATAAAAACTTCTTTTTTTGTGCCTGTTAGGTGGAAAATTGGGTAACAGTAATTTTCACAACTATATAGTGAATCTGATTTTAGTGCTATGTGGTATCCATAATTCCGGAAGGCTTAAAACAAAAAATCCTGACAATTACTGTCAGGATTTCTGCTGTCCGATCCCGTCCCGACAATTTTAGTCGGGACGAGGACTCTCG
>JAHLLG010000009.1 GCA_020444275.1 Bacteroidota bacterium
GAGACGATTGGAAGTTTTGCTACCTTACTAAAACTATGGACTATAAACTGTTGACCGTGGACTACTTTCTAATTACTTTCTTTTCCTTTGCGCAAACGCTAGGTTTTGCTAACTCCTTTTTCTTCTGACTTCTGTATTTCTACTTACTAAAACTATTGACTATAAACTGTGGACCTGCCATTCAGCAGTCAGGCTGTGGACTACTTTCTACTTTCTACTTACTTTCTTTTACTTTGCGCAACGTTCCAATGTCTTTGAGACGATTGGAAGTTTTGCTATCTTACTAAAACTATGGACTATAAACTGTTGACCGTGGACTACTTTCTACTTTCTACTTACTTTCTTTTCCTTTACACAACGTTCCAATGTCTTTGAGACGATTGGAAGTTTTGCTACCTTACTAAAACTATGGACTATAAACTATAAACTGTGGACCTGCCATTCAGCAGTCAGGCTGTTGACTAATTACTAACTTATAACACATCCTTATAATAATCTCTTAATACATTATCAATTTTATTTTTTACTTGTTTCCAGTTCGTATTATTTAATGAAATGGGGTCTGGATCTTGTTCGGCATCTTCAAAATAATTTAATGATTTTAAAAGAGGAAATACATCTTGTTGATTGAACTTCAGTTTAAAATTGTTAAAAAGTTCTTTTAAGCTATAATTCTTTAGTAATTCATAGATATCAAAAAAATCTTTTTTAGATCCTCTTCCCAGGACCGCATTAAGTTTTGCTGCAACAGTATCTTGCAACGAAAACAGTCGTATTTCTTCTTCGTTTTCAAAATCATTGATTAACGGATATCTGAATCCGATAAATTCAACCTTTATATTATGAATAAAATATTGTCTTGTTTGACGATCCGCATGTGATAACTGAGCATTCTGAAAATATTGGAAGATAATTTGTTCAAGCTGTGACTCTTTAAATGTATTGGGGGTAAAAAAATCCAAATCAACTGATTTTCTATGCCCAAATCGAAGAGCTAAATTGGTGCCACCAATCAAAGCAAATTGATTGAGTTCTGGAATAGAACAAATTTCTCTTAGTAATTCCAATGTTGATTTTTCGACTGCTTCTGTGTGTAACATTTAAATTGATCTTTAGGAATAGAAAAATAGAAAGACAGAAAATGCAATGATTTATTGGATAGATTTTTTAATCGAATAATATCTCTCTGTAAGTCCTGTGTCCCATATAATCGTAAAACAATTTTAATGTCTTTTAACTGACCATAATTGAACACCCTTTCCAGTATCAATGATTTGTGTTTTTTCAAATCTAGCTGATCAATATCTACATCCCAAAACAGATGAGGAGATAGATTTTTTAATGTTGTGTTTTGATTTTTCATGCTAGTTTCGGGTTTGTCTATGGACTATAAACTGTTGACCTGCTATTCGGCAGGCAGGTTGTGGACTACTTTCAATTATCAAATTTCAAAAATCAAAGACCAATTGTCGGTGTAAAAACGTTTAATTCTTTTTTAGGCTTCTCCTATTACTACTCACTTCTCATCAATCAAAAAAACTATGGACTATAAACTGTGGACCGTGGAATACTTTCTACTTTCTACTTACTTTCTTTTCCTTTGCGCAAACGCTTGAATGTCTTACAGACGATTCAAGGTTTTGCTAACTCCTTTTTCTTCTGACTTCTGTATTTCTGCTTTCTAAAACTATGGACTATAAGCTGTTGACCGTGGACTATTTACTATTTACTTTTTTCCTTCGCTCGAATGCTTGAATGTCCATTGGACGCCTGCCTGACGGCAGTCAGGATTCAAGATTTTTCTTACCTTATTGTAATAAATTCAGAATAAGCGCAACGGCTGTTAACGTAGATGAAATGGCACTTACCACAAACACATAATCGGAGGCTTGCTCTCTGAACAGGGTCGATCTCAAAGGTTCAACATAAATAATATCGTTGGGCATGATATAGTACATGTCGGAATCAACAATGTTTCCCTGGGCCAGATTGATTCGATACGATTGTGTGCCTTCGGCTGTTTGCCGCAGTAAAAGGATTTTCTTGCGATTCCCATTGTAGGTGATATCGCCACCATAGGCCAGAGCCTCCATAATGTTTACCTGGTTGGCTGTAACCTGTTTTACTCCCGGAGCGGCTACTTCGCCTAAAACCGTAAATTTAAAATTGGCCAGTCGGGCAATTACCTGCGGATTTTTCAAGAACCGATAGGCTTTTTGTTTAATGGTATCCTGCACCTGGTCGATATTTAATCCTGAAACCCTGATTTTTTCCAGCAGGGGCATTTGTATAAATCCCGAGTCGCTTACCAGGTATCCGGTATAAAACATACTTTCCGGACGAAGGTTTTGTGATGAGGTTTGCGATAGCATCGGGTTAAACAGTTCATTGATCTCCTGGTTTTCGGTTATGATCTGTACATAGAGCAAATCGCCGGCCTGTATTTTATATCCGGGCTTATTTTTTTCGTAAATATCGTCCTGTCGGGTTTCTTCCAGATCCTGCAGGTAGGTTAGTTTTTCGTAGGAGTTGCAGGAGGATAATAGTATTCCAATGCTGAAACTAAATAGTAAGATTTGGAGGTATTTTGGTTTCATGGTGTTTGGTTTATTGGTAAATAGGTAAACTGGTAATAATTGTTTGTTAATTACTTGTTTGTGAATTTGAAAGTTAAAAAGTTAGGATTAATGCCTACTTGTTTGTTTCTAAATAATCCTTTAAATGGGTTTTTATATTGTTTTTGACCTTGTTCCAGTCAAGTTTTGTAAACATGAAAGGATTTTCATCTTGATCTGCATCTTCAAAATAAGCCAGACTTTTTAACACCAAAAATTCAGAGCCATCAGTATATTTTTGATTATAAAAACTAACCATTTCTTCAAGAGAATAATAACTTAATAAAAAATAGAGGTCAATAAAATCCTTTTTGGTTCCTCTACCTGTAATTGCCGCTAATTTCATGGCTGCAATATCTTTCTTATCTGCTAAAATTAGTTCATCTTCTGAAATAGCCTGTTCTATCCAGTGATATGGATAATTTACAAGGTCTACTTTGATTGAATTAATTGAATAGATATGAATGTTTTCAGTGTTTTTTAATGTTACTACTTTACCCAGGGAACTCAATTTTTTTGTTATGGTGTACTCATCTTCGTCAATTTGGCCAAAAAGATCAATATCAATAGATTTTCTGTGTCCTATTTGTAAAGCTAAAGAGGTTCCCCCAGCCAGACGTGTGTTTGAAAACCCCTCGGAACTCTGAAGTTTTTTCAGAAGTGCCAGTGTTGGTTTGTCGATTGCTTTATAGTGTAGCATTTAAATTTCTTTCTTGGTATCCCGGAAAGTAAGGAGATTAACGAAATTGATTTTTTATCTAAATCTTTAAGTTGTGTCGCAACACTCGCTATTTTTTCTATACCATATTGATTAATAAGAATCTTCCAATCAGAGAACAAACCATAATCTAAAACACGTTGAATAATGAGCCTTTCATTTTGACTAAAATCCAGAGATGTACTATCAACATCCCAAAACAAATGGGATGATAAATCATTTATATTAACTGATTCTTTTTTCAACTTTGTTTTTCTTTGATCATTTATTGAAAATTGTTAATTGATCCTAGACACAGCTCCGCTTCCTCAGTCACAGTCCTTATGTGTGTTAGGAGTGTCTGAATAAGCGTGTTAGTTTTAAGTTCGTCTATGGTAATTAATAATTTTCAGTTACTTTTTACCCCGAGCCCTAAAGGGTGAAGCAACTGAAAATCAGCACTCCCTTTAGGGATGGGGCTATTGCTGATTTTCAAATGTAATTTTTTTATTAATCCCACCATGACAATAATAATACTCAATCAAATATAGCTAAACCTTCTTTAAAAACGAAGGATTCAAGCGCACTAAAATATTTTGATGAATCGATTCTATTCTAATCAGTACTTTATATTTATTTAAATGATGTATTAGCTCTCCATAAAAACCTTTTAAGCTTCCTCTTTCAATTACCACCTGTTCGCCCGGCTCAAACTGCTCGGTACTTAGTTCGTAATCCTCTTCACTTGATAAAATGGATTCGATCATTTTAAGCTGTTCTTCTCTAACGGAAGCAGGTTTACCCTCGAAACGTATAACAGTTACTACCCCGGGAGTGTTTAATGCTTTTTGTAGATTTTCTTCTTCAATATGCACAAAGATATAGGACCGGATAAAGGGTTCTTCGACCCACTTTTTACGGTCGCTCCAAATCTTCAGTTTTTTTTCCAGGGGTAAATAGCATTCAATCCCTTTATCGGTAAGTAATTGACTTACTTTCTTCTCCGAACGCGATTTTGTATATAAAGCATACCACTTTTTGGTCATGTTTGTTGTGCTTTCCCAGTGTTCAGGGCAAATTTAGTATTTTTAAATTATCAGTCCCAAATTAAATCCAGTCTTTTATCAGAACCAATAATCTGGATGCTGGTCAGCCTACAAGACAGACAGATAATGGGGGCTTACGCGCAATGTTCCAATATCCAATGGATGATTGGAAATTAGCTCCCTTTTCTCTAAGTGTTGCTTTGTACCGATAGAATGCCTGTTGGCAAGGCAGGCTATGGGAATGGGAATCTAAATTAATGGTTTAAAGAAAAAAGCCACACCCCGAAGAGCATGGCCTAATTAATTTATCTTTATACCTGTCTGCCGACAGGCAGGCTTGATACTAAAGTCTAGATACCAAAGCTTGCTTTTATCTTATCTGCGTAATCTAACTTTTCCCAGGCGAAGAATTCCACTTCTTTTTGAATGGTTTTTTCGTCGGATCCGTTTGCGTTTTCAATAATATCCACTTTAGCTTTCATAAAATCGCGACCTAAATGTCCGTAAGCTGCGGTTTCTTCGAATATAGGATTCTTTAATCCAAATCGCTTCACAATAGCTGCGGGTCGCATGTCGAATATTTCATTGATTTTTGCGGCAATCGCTCCATCGTTCATGTCAACATTGGCTGTTCCGTATGTGTTTACATACAAACCTACCGGCTGTGCAACACCAATGGCGTAAGCTACCTGAACCAATACTTCGTCGGCAACTCCGGCTGCTACAATGTTTTTAGCAATATGTCGTGCGGCATAAGCTGCAGAACGGTCTACTTTCGATGAGTCTTTTCCTGAGAAAGCTCCACCACCATGTGCTCCCTTACCTCCATACGTATCAACGATAATTTTACGGCCTGTTAATCCGGTATCACCATGAGGTCCGCCAATAACAAATTTTCCGGTTGGATTTACATGTAAAATGTAATCGTCGGTAAACAGTTTCTGAACTCTTTCCGGGAAACGTTCTTTTGCTCTTGGAATTAAAATCGTGCGAACATCATTTTTGATTTTTTCAAGCATTGCTTTTTCTTCGTCGAAATCGTCGTGTTGAGTAGAAACCACAATGGTATGAACTTTTACAGGGTTGTTGTCGTCGTCATACTCAATAGTAACCTGCGATTTAGAATCCGGACGCAAATAGGTCATCTCTTTTCCTTCGCGACGGATTTTTGCCAGTTCCTGCAACAGAACATGCGAAAGAACTAATGATAGCGGCATGTAATCGTCGGTTTCTTTGCTGGCATAGCCAAACATCATTCCCTGATCACCAGCTCCCTGGTCTTCTTCTTTTTCACGAACAACACCCTGGTTAATATCCGGCGATTGCTCATGAATGGTAGAAATAACACCACATGAATCTGAATCAAATCGATACTCTTGCTTGGTATAACCAATTCGCTTAATAACTCGTCGGGCAACTTCCTGAACATCAACATATGCTTGTGTACGAACTTCACCGCTTAATACCACTAAACCGGTAGTTACTAATGTTTCACAAGCAACTTTCGATTCTGGATCGCGACGTAAAAATTCGTCTAATAAAGCATCGGATATTTGGTCAGCAACCTTGTCAGGATGTCCTTCGGAGACAGATTCAGATGTAAATAAATATCCCATAGTTTTAATTTATTTATATTGATTAAAAATAAGAAGCTTCAAAAATAGTTATTTCAGTCTACAAATACCAATGTTCAAACACCAAAAAGCTATTTTTGAATATTTTTATCAATATAGATCAGCTTTTTAGTTTTGTTGTTTTGAGTGTGGCAAAAAGAATTTTCCCTATTTCATCAGCGTTAGCGTAATATTTAGAAAATGAGTTTTCTGTTAGATAATTGGTTTCATGCAATAAAGAAAGCCAATACTTGGTTTCAAGACATTCTTTATATGAAATTGAAATTTTGTAAGAGAAGTCGGCTTTAGTAAAAGCGCCAATAGCTTCAGCTAAATTAGCACCAATGGAAGTTCCACTTCTCAATAATTGTTTACTTAAAACAAATTCTCTTTGTTCTCCAGTTAATTTTTTGTAAAGATTTACCATGTTTTTGGCAAAAGCAAATGCTTTATCATAAGCCAGATTTCCTTTTTCTTTCATAATATATTTTTTAGGTTAATAATTTTAACAATAAAAATAGAAAAAGAAAATTGTTTGTCTAAGTTTGAAACTGTTATTTGAACATTAGCTCTTGAAAATTGGTTTTTGACAAAAGATCTTTGAAAATTGGTCTTTGTACTTTGGTATTTGATCACTATTTAGTTAGCTCCTGAAAAACCTCTTCCAGGCTTTTTTCTTTTTTCTGCATGGACAGAACGGCTAGTCCATTATCCACGGCAAATTTGAAGATGTGTTGGCGGATATCCTGTTGCGATGATCCCTGTATCAGCCAGTTTTGATCATCAATTTTGGCCACTTTATCTACCAGCTCAATCTTTTCCAGATCTTCCTGCATTACTTTTTGATCAAACTCAACCACTACCGTGACAAGCTCTTCGTCTGTTTGTGAAGTGATAGAATCAATAGAATCATCAGCAACAATTTTTCCTTTATTGATGATGATAATACGGTCGCAAATAGCCTCTACTTCCTGCATAATGTGTGTAGAGAGCATTACGGTTTTTTCTTTTCCAACATCGGAAATTAAATTTCGTATTTCAATAATCTGATTTGGATCCAATCCCGAAGTGGGCTCATCCAAAATTAATATGGAAGGATTGTGAATTAAGGCTTGCGCTAATCCTACCCGCTGTCGATAACCTTTGGAAAGGGCACCGATTTTCTTTTTTTGCTCTACGCTTAATCCGGTTTGCTTAATAATTTCTTCAATTCGGGGCTGAGTGTTTTTCCCCAGCTTATAAATACCTGCTACAAATTCGAGATATTCTTTAACATACATATCCAAATAAAGCGGATTGTTTTCGGGCAGATAACCAATATTTTTTCTGATTTCCAGCGAATGTTCATGTAAGTCAAGATTGTTGATCTTTGCTTCGCCCGATGAAGGAGGAATAAAACCTGTAAGGATTTTCATTGTAGTTGATTTTCCTGCTCCGTTGGGTCCTACGAAACCTACAATTTCACCTGTTTTTATTTCAAAGCTGATGTTGTCAATCGCTTTTTGTTCTCCGTATATCTTGGTTAAGTTACTTACTTGTATTGACATTTCATTTGTTTTTAGATGATACGAAAATAGATAAATTATTAGAAAGTTTCAGGTTTCAAGTTTCAGGTTTCAGGTTTTCTTAGTGTATCTTTGTTTATTTAGTGCCTTAGTGGTAAATTACTTTTCTTTAGAAATCTAATAACAAATGAAATACGAAGAAATTATACATTTATTTCAATATAGCCGGTTAAAAACAAGAGAAGTTGAGATTGGAAACATCAAAATGGGAGGTGAAAATCCTGTTCGGATTCAATCTATGACCAGTACGAATACACTAAACACAAAAGAAACAGTTGAGCAGTCGCTCAGAATTATCAAGGCGGGTGGCGAATTAGTGAGGATTACTGCTCAAGGAGTAAAAGAAGCTGAAAATTTAAAGAGCATAAAAAATGGAATACGCGATGCCGGATTTGATACTCCATTGGCAGCAGATATTCATTTTAACCCGAAAGCTGCTTTTAAAGCGGCAGAGATCGTTGAAAAAGTGCGCATAAACCCGGGAAATTTTGTGGATAAGCGCGCAAGCTTTACCAAAGTTGATTTTACGGATGAGGAGTATCAGGCAGAACTAGCAAAGATTGAAGAAAAATTTATTCCACTAATCAATATATGTAAGAAAAATCATACCGCGCTTCGAGTAGGAGTGAACCATGGTTCGTTGTCGGATCGGATTATGAGCAGATATGGCGACACACCAGAAGGAATGGTAGAGTCGGCGATGGAATTTCTGCGAATTTGTGTGCAGGAAAACTTTTTGAATGTAGTTATCTCACTAAAATCGAGTAATACCAGGGTAATGGTTCATGCCAACCGATTCATGATTGCACGAATGCGTGACGAGAGAATGAATTTTCCGTTGCATTTAGGTGTTACTGAAGCAGGCGAAGGCGAAGATGGCCGGATAAAATCTGCTGTGGGAATAGGCACACTTTTAGCAGATGGAATAGGAGATACCATTCGTGTTTCGCTTACAGAACCGCCCGAAGAAGAGATTCCTGTGGCCCAAAAGCTCGCAGCGTATATTGCCGGGAGATATGATCACAAACCCATTAAGCAGGTTGATTCGATTAATGTTGATTTATTTAACTATAATAAACGGGAAACAAAAGTTGTCGATCAGATCGGGGGAAGTAATCATCCGGTTGTTCTTGCAAAACAGGAGAGCAAAAGTGATTTGAAACCGGAATTTGTTTATGTTGGCGATCGTTTTCTCATGGATTCACATAATGAAGATTCTGTATTTATTATTGATGAAAGCGGTTGGGATCAGCATATATTTGATCACGATAAGGTGGTTCCGCTATTTAAATCCATCAATGATTTCTATTTTTCTGAAAACCAATCGAAAAGAATTAATTTTTTGCTTTTAAATTGTAATGAGATTAATAACGAGAGTCTTCAGAAGATCAAAAGTTTTAAGAATGTTGTTCTGATATTGGAAAGTACAAATGCGAATGGTTTTGCTGATCAGCGCGCTGCTTTTTTAAGATTAATGCACACGAATTGTGATATTCCGGTTATCATTAAAAGATCTTACAAAGAAAATGAATTGGAAGATTTACAGCTTAAATCTGCCAGTGATATGGGGGGGTTGTTTTTGGACGGTTTTGGCGACGGAATTTGGATTGACAATGTATCAGCACAGGGAAATATTGATGAACAAGATATTATAAATACTTCATTCGGAATTTTACAAGCCAGTAGGGTAAGAACTTCAAAAACAGAATATATCTCGTGTCCCGGATGCGGACGAACACTTTTCGATTTACAAGAAACCACAAAAAAAATTAGAGAAAAAACATCACACCTGAAAAACCTCAAAATAGGAATAATGGGATGTATCGTAAATGGTCCGGGCGAAATGGCCGATGCCGATTATGGTTATGTAGGTGCAGGACCCGGAAAAATTACTCTTTATAAAAATAAGGAAGTTGTCAAGAAAAATATCCCCGAAGAAAAGGCTGTTGAGGAGTTGATCCAGTTGATTAAGGAAAATGGCGATTGGGTGGAATAGTTTCAAATGTTTCAATGACGATTGAAAGTTTTTTTAGTAAAAGAAAATATTGGAAGACTTTCTTTCGTCCGCAGGATAAAGAAACGTTTAGGGAAGGAAAAGGGAGAATTAAAATTGAACAAATTCAAACGAATGTTAAAACGTTTCATTACCATGACGATTGAACGTTTTGGAAGCAACTGAAAATTAGAATTTGGTAAACTTTAATGCTTTTTGTTGCGATAGAAAATTAAATGAGTTATTGGAATGATTTTCTTTCGTCCGAAGGACAAGGAAACGTTTAACAATTATGGAGTAGAAATGAAATTAATAAACACAGGAAATGTTAATGTTACTGAACCTGACGTTACGATAGTGAATTATAATGGAATAATTTTCTTTCGTCCGAAAGATATCCAAACGTTTCAATGTCACGTTTCAATGTCATTACCATGACGATTGAACGTTTTGGAAGCACTTTAATGCTTTTTGTTGCGATAGAAAATTAAATGAGTAATTGGAAAGATTTTCTTTCAGGATAAAGAAACATCATGGAAAGTAGATGGAAGATTTATTAAAACTGGGTAGAGAATACTTTGGGATCGAAAGAGTTATTTTATTAATTTTAATATTAAGATAAATAATGATCTTGAATTAAATAAACTTTAATGAAACCACTACTGGAAAACGATCGGTATTATCATATCTATAACAGGGGAAACAATTACGAAAACATATTTATTAAGGAGAAAGATTACCTTCATTTCTTGAAACTGCTTGAAATATTTATTCTTCCTGTGGCAGATATTTATGCCTGGTGTTTAATGAAGAACCATTTTCATTTATTAGTTAGGATTAAGGAAGAAAAGGAAATTGGTTATTTAAATTCGAAGAATGCAAAATCAGAAAATCCGGAAGTAAAATGGGCAACTTACTTATTGGAAAAACCTACGAAAGAGTATAATAGAAAACCGAATGTTCTTCAGCAGTTCAAACATATCTTTAATGCATATGCAAGTTGGTTTAATATAAATCATCCAAGAAGAGGATCATTATTTGAGTTCAACTATAAACGAAAACTGGTAGAAAGTAAAAAGCAGCTAATCAATCTTATTGTTTATATTCATTGTAATCCTGTTCATCATGGTTTTGTAGATGATATTATTGAATATCCCTGGACATCTTATGATTCCATACTTTCTGATGAGAATAGTTTTATTGACAATGTACGGATTTTGAATCTTTTTGATGATAAAGAAAACTTTAAGTATGTACATAGAACTAAAATGAACTTTTTAAATCAAGAACTGAATGGGTTGGAATTGGAATAATGAAATAAATGTTTAACGTTAAAACGTTTCACTAGTATGACGATTGAAAGTTTTGTTTGGAAAATAAAAATATTGGAATCTTTAATGTTTCTATACACTTTTCGGTGCGATAGAAAATTAAAAAAGTAACTGGAAAGATTCTTTTTCGTCTGAATGACAAGGAAATATGCAGGATGAAAGGAAGAGTAAAAAAAACTGAACCAATTTATACTTGTTAAAACGTTTCAATGTCCTTGCCATGACGATTGAAAGTCTTTAATCTTCTTTATTTCCAGTAATAGACTAGCGTAAGGTAAAAATTTAAATTGATTATAAAAGATGTACCTTTCTACCATTTATTACAATGATTATGAATCTATCAATAAGATAGAACATTAAAATGTACACGAAAGACTTTCTTTCGTCCGAAGGACAAAGTAACGTTTAGGGTAGGAAAAGAATAATTAAAAAGGCAAATTATTTTATAAACGTTGCAATGTTCTTGCTATGACGAATGAAAGTTTTTGGGAACTTAAAAGTTCCTAGTTAATTGTATATATAACAAGCAACTAGGAACTAAGAACAAAAACTTAAAACTGTATGGTATATATTACTGTCGGGAAAATAGGCAGCTGATAACCTCGTTCTACTTCCTGGGTAAAATCATCATAATATTCCATAACGAACGCCTGATTGTTAGTGGCATTTCGGAAGTCTAACTTTAATTCGTGCGTGGTTTTTTCACGGTTTCGCCGATAGGTTAATGAAAAATTTAGCATGAAAATATCATCTGCTCTTTGTTCGTAATAATTCGTTTCGTCGTAAACGGTATAACCATCAGCGATTGAAGCTTCCAAATCTACCGGATTATATCTGTGACCGCCAATGTAAGAGATCATGGTGTTTACACCAATGGTTTTGTTTTTTGAGATATCGCCCACTTTCCACTCTTTACCCAATAAAATGTTTGTTGCATAATTTCCATTGAATTTAGAGTTATGATAGACACCATCCATCGCTTTAATTTTTGATTCATATAAAGATCCGGTAATTAAAAAGTAGTAGTTGTCTGCAAAAAACCTTTCCAGTGTTAGTTCCAAACCATAGTTGTAGCCAACGCCTTCATTCACAAGGTCGCGATTTACATAACCTCCATAGATATTATTTAGAGCAAATTTACTATTGGGCTCGTTGGCAATGGCCAGATTATATAAGTGCTGATAATAAATTTCTGTTTTTAGGTTTACGTTTTTACTAATTCTGTTGTTATATCCTAAAACAAAATGCATCGATTTTGATAAACCAAGATCTTTGTTTGGCATGGTGATTTCTCCGGTGGTTTCATCAGGAACCCTGGCAAAGTATGTTGAAATGCTTTCCACTTTGCTATGTAATCCAATACCAAAGCTGATCGACTGTTTCGGTGCAAATTGCCAGTCTAGACCTAAGCGGGGCTCAATGGAATTGCTATTGTTGAGTAAAAACTGCATATAATGTAAACCTGATACAACCGTTAAATCTTCAGTAACACGATATTTCCAATTGGCATAAGCCTGAACTAATCCTGCACGACCATCGGTATCAAGCTCTGTGATGAATGTTCCAGATCCGTGTGGATCTTTATCGGCAAACATTCGATAACCTAAATCGGAATAGGTAACGCCTGCTTTAATTCTATGCTGAGCATTAATTTTTGTGTTGATATTGGTTGAAGCACGCAGCGCAGTGTTTACAAATTTATCGTTGTAAGCTAAATACCAATTGCCATTGTCGAGTCTTTTATGATAATCGTTTGCATTACTTGTTCCTGATGCTGAAACATACGATGTAATAAAGGTATTCGTATTGATCGGATAAATATGTTTGATAGCTCCGAATCCGAGATCGGCGCCAAAATCAGATTTTCGGGTCAAGGAGTCTTCGTTTTCTTCTGCAAAATCTTCCTGGTAAATGCTACTTAATCCACCAAAACCCAAAACTTGAAATGTTCCTGCCTTTTCTGTGGGTAAATGAAATTTGAATGCAACATCCTGGTATTTGGGAACACCATAATAATCTACTATTCCGGCCTGATCCAGCAAATCTAAGGATGAATATCGGTAATTGATCAGATATGATCCTTTATAATTTTTGCTGAAAGGACCTTCGAGAGTGGCCTCCATTCCAATTACTCCGAGAGATACCGAATATTCTCTCTGTTCGTTGTTTCCATTTCGCAATTTCATGTCGAAAACACCTGAGTAGGCATTTCCATATTCGGGAGCAAATGCACCCGAAAAGAAATCGGAATTGTTTAACATCGCACTATTCAAAGCATTTATTGGTCCGCCTGTTGTTCCTTCTGTAGAGAAGTGATTCGGGTTTGGTATGTCCATACCATCCAGTTTCCATAAAATACCTTTAGGCGAGTTTCCTCGAACTACAATGTCGTTATTACCCATGGCATCGCCAGTAACACCGGCATAACCCGAAACCATTCGCGCAGGATCGTTAAATGAACCGGCATATCTTTTCGTTTCTTCTACTGAAAAAGCTTTGGCACTTACCATGGCCATTTCGTTTAGCGGTTCTGATTTATGGCCATTCGCTGTAATCACAACATCTTCGAGCTGAATTAATGATTCCGCCAGTTCAATTTCCAAAACGATCTCTTTTCCTGATCCTACCAGAATATTGGGAATTACCTTGTCTTCGTATCCCATACAAGTTACTTTTAAATCGATACGGCCTACATGAACATTATCGATTCGGAAATAGCCATCGACATTAGAGCTGGTTCCTTTCACCGGATCGCTATTTAAAATAATGATATTTGCACCAATTAAGGGCGATTTAGAGTCCTGATCGATTACTTTACCGCGTATGGTTTGCATTTGCATGATTGCATCTGTTGCAAGTACATTTATAGATGTTACTACCAGTAATAGTAAGGCTGCTATAGTTCTTTTTCCTGATATCATGATTCCTAAAATTTAAGTAATTCTAAATTTCGTACTTTGATTATGATTAGCACTTAAAGGTTTAAAATCTAATACCTGCAGTTAAACCCGGATACATTTTTACATTGGTTTCGTTATCGTACGTTTCATTAAATGTGTCGTAAGGAGTGAAGGTCGATTCGAATGCATTTCCATCATGATCTTCTAATTCCGATACATTAACATTCCAGCTGATACCACCAAACAGTTCGGTTTTTTCAGATACCTTTTTCGAGGCTGTAATCTGCAATTTATTATTCATGTTCAACGCTTCGGTAAACCATTCATCCTCATTTATGTGGTACGATAACAGTTCAATCGCTACATTCCAGTCGTTTTTTATCGGCATCATGGTTCCAATACCATAACCCCAGCCCCAATATGTTTTATTATGATGTATGCTGGAACCGACAGAAATAATATTATAGAACCTTTTAACCCCGGTTTTAAAACTCACTACTCCGTAAAGCGTTTCGTTTGCACTGATTTCAATTGTTTTGTAACCATTTTTTACAATACTGAATACTCCGATAGGAAGACCTTTCTCTAATGAATCAACATAGTTGAAAGGTGCAAGTTGCACTCCGCTTAATGTTTTGGTATAGTTAACAAATCCGGAAACTTGCACTCCTTTAACCTTTTCTGTGTTGATGTTTGCACAACCGGCCAGTTGAATACCATGAAGATCTCCGGCATTTATATTAGCAAAACCAGAGATTTGCCCGGCGTCATTACCTTTAGAATAGTTAGCGGTACCGGCCAGTTGTATTTTTTGAATTTTAGATCCGGCAACATTGGCAAATCCTGCTACCTGAGATCCGTTTAGTGAATCTATCGTAACATTGGCAAACCCCGAAAGCTGTGTTCCTTTATACGTATTATTTGCATAGTTTAAAAAACCCGCCAGTTGTACTCCGTTTCCGTTACCCATAATCATATTACCGAAACCGGCAATTTGGGTTCCCACCATATCGTTTTTTAACATACTTCCGAACCCTGAAACTTCAATGCCATCTACACCTCCATTATATCCGGCATATAGATTGATAGATACTTTGTTTGTTATATTCCATGCGTCCAGACCGTTTGTTCCTAAGGGAGTTACAAAAGTCATCTGAAAAGGTCGTGTTTTTGTTTGCTGAGTTTTTTCTTCCTGTGCTTGTGCATTAAATCCTATAACCAGTGTAAAGATTAATGCTAATGTCATTCCTGCTGTTTTCATTTTCATTTTATTTTTCTTGTGATAATCTTCTGCACGTTTAGCTAACATTGCGAATTGTGCCATGAGAAATAAGTTTCTTGGGACAAATCCCAAATTAATTTTCTGTTCGTTCATTTGTTTCTTATCTGTTTTCATTTTTATCTATTTAAAAAGTATTTAAAAATTATTCTTCTTATGAGGTTCATCATTACTCGTTTTATAATTGAATTAATCTTTAATGATGAACGTTCAATAGGATGACAACCCGCTTTGGAGTTACCTCTATCGGGAAGCAAAAAAAATTGAAAAAATTTTAAGATAATTTGACAATTGTCAAAAAATCAGCGGATTATAAGGGTTAAAAAAAGGTTATTATTAAAAGATAGTATTGAATGAAGGATTTAAACATAAAAAAAGAGACAAAAATCCAACATAAATTTATAGGGAAATTTTCAATGGGGATTACAAGGTTAGTGATAAACCAAAAACACCACCAATCCATAATTTTGACTGCGAATCGGAAGATGTATAGGTATACAGCGAATACGGTGCTATATTTTCAAAAGATCCATTATCAGAATTTACATCAGAAACCGATATTGAAGGTCCTATGAATATCGAATAGTGCTCGCCAAATGAAAAATCAACTTTTGAGGTTAGTTTATTAATATTGGCTACTGGTTCCGATAAGGAATTTTTATCCCAGATTACATCAGATAACAGTTCCAGGTTAATATGGAGATTCTTTTTTAACTCGAACTGAGTACCTATACCATATCCGGCCGAAAAGTATGTATTAAAATCATAACCCAGATTAATGATATTATAAAACCTTTTGGTTCCGGTTAAGTACCGGGCATTTATCATAAGCAACTCGTTTGTTGAAACCTCGAACCGTTGTATTCCTTTTGATGCAAATGAAAGGATACCAATTTGTATGCCACTTTCGATGGTGTCGGCAACATTAATAAACCCAATCTGAATACCCTTTACTTTTTTGGTATAGTTGAAAGTTGAGAGCTGAAGTCCTGAAATACTATCTTCGGCTATATTGGCTGCCCACGATAACTGATATTTTCCTCCGGATTTTCCGTAATTACCAAAACCGGCAATTTGTCCACCAGTTATTTCTGCTTTGGAATAATTAGCAAAACCAGCCAGTTGTAATCCTTTAACCGAATTTCCATAATTAGCGAATCCGGCAATTTGTCCCCAGTTAACTACTCCTTTTGCTATGTTTACAAATCCTGCTGCCTGACCGCCGTTTACATTATCGCAATAGTTAGCAAAACCTGCAACCTGACCTAATTCAACATCTTTAACCGCCACATTGGCAAAACCGGTTAACTGTATACCATCAACATTTTGGGTCGTAACATTATTAAAGCCCGAAAGCTGAACACCGTTCATATAGCCATGCAGTGTATTGTTAAAACCAGCTAACTGAATACCATTAAGCGTATCTAAAACAACATTGCTCATTCCGGCAATTTGGGTTCCGGTTACCGATCCTCCATTCAGGTTAAACATTCCGGCCATTTGAAATGGGTTGGTATTACCGCCAACTAAATTTGCAAAACCTGCAATTTGAGACCCGTTCACATCTCTTCTTGTGATATTTACTAAACCACCAATTTCGAATCCATTTACTCCTCCTGAATAACCGGCGATTATGTTAATTGAAATGGAATTATCCATCGACCCGCTTAGTTTTCTGTTCGTACCTATAAATGGTACCAGCGAAACCTGGATGTCTCGATTGTCATGAATACTCAGGTTATCAGAAATAATTTTGGATTCATCCGGAACCAGAATATCTACAAGCGAGCGGTTATGAAAATTTTCCAACTTCGGATTAACTGATTCCATCTTTTGCAAAGGAGCGGTATTTGGATTTAGATAAATGGTGAAACTCTTTTGATAGGCGGGCTCAACCATGATAACCGTATCAAGATATCCACGTTTACTGTAACTTAATCCGTGAACATCTTTCTCAGAAGGAATTGATATGGAATAATATCCTTTTGAATTGGATAATGCCACAACCCTGCCATCGATTTCATATACGGTAGCTTCTTGGATTTTTTCTCCGGTTTGTGAATCAATAATATATCCTGTAATAATGTATTCATTGGGACGAGTATCGGATCGTGTTGTTTTTGGTGGATTCTTTTTATTTAAAATAACATGCGTTCCTACTACTTTATATTTAACGGAATGATCAAATAGCTTATCTAAGGTTTTGGCAACCGATTGGTTTTCTGATTGCAGAGAAACCAATCTTTGCTCATCAAAGTTTTTTGAGTTGTATGAGAATGTGAAATTACCCTGCTCTGAAATTGTTGTTAATGCTTTTTCCAGAGTAATATCGGAAAATGAAACAGAAATGCGTGTATTCAGGTAATTGGTTTGCGAAAAAGAAACTTTGCCGGTAAGAGAAACAGCTACGATAAAACCCAATATTGCAAACTTAATTTTTCTCATCATCACAACCGTTTCCTTTTAGCGTATAGGTTTTATTTTCTTTGGTATATTCAAATTCGAAAGTAGCTGCAATTACTTCTATAATATCTTCAATGGAGTTATTCGAGAAGGTAGTTGATAACCGGCACTTGTACATTTCTTTATCGCTCACTTCAATTTTAATATTGTAGTAATTTTCAAGTAAGCTGAATACTTTTTTCAGATCGGTATCCGTAAAAATTAAGGTATAATCCATCCAGAATAGCTCATCGGGAATGCTCTCTGCAACGAGGATCGGTTTTCGTTCTTTGCCAGAAACCTTTCCTTTTTCTCCGGCTTTCAACAGAATCGCCGTGGTATCCATGGTCTCCGGATCAACCGTAAACAGTTGTACTAATCCGTCGGTTACTATTACTTCTATTTCGGAATTTTCGTAAGCTTTTACGTTGAATGATGTTCCCAAGACTTTTACAAAAGCGTTTTCGGTTTCAATAATAAAAGGTTGCTTCGGGTTATGTTCAACATGGAAAAAAGCTTCGCCATCAAGCTGAACACGTCGTTCGTTTTTAGCGAATTTTTTCGGATATGAAATATTTGAATTTACATTTAGTGATATATTTGATCCATCAGGTAAAGTATCATGAACAACTTCTTGTGCACTTGTTATTAAAAGAGGTTGAGGTTGTTTCACAAGTAACTGGTAAACGCCAAAAACAATAATAATAGCAGCGGCAACGCTGGAAATCCATCTGATTCTTGATTGCAGTGATATGGTTTTTTTCTTTTGCTCTTCTTCGTACTTATCAACTCTGTCGGACATTTTTTGCCATACCGATGATGTGTCAACAGCAACAGGATTAGGAGTTAGTTTACCAGCTTCTGCCCAAACCGTTTCGTAACTATCTAACAATTTTTGATTTTCATCAGATAATTCGAGCCACTCCTGCACTTGATGCATTTCATCACGGGTTGCTTCTCCCAGTAAAAATCTTAGAAGAAGCTTCTCATCCATATGTCCGGAGTTTTTATTCATTTATCTATTAGTATGACAATTCAAATTCGGTTTACCTCTATTGATATATTATATTTTAATTCCACGCAAAGAGCGCAAAATTTTTTTGCGGGTTTTTCTATAATATTTGGGAGCTCTGCATGAAACATAATTCTAAATTTTATTTATCCTCCGTTTTTAAATAAATTACCAAAAAATAGTATAATCCATGGCAGATAATCTTTTAACTCTTCGCGTAGGTACTTCAATGCTTTTACCATTTGATTTTCTACTGTACTCACTGAAATATTTAGTTTGTCAGCTATTTCTTTATATTTTAATCCGTCGTAACGACTTAAGATGAACACCTTTTTTCGTTCCATAGGTAACTGATCTATTGCAGCACGGATTTTCTGATCCAGTTCCGAAACAATCATTTCGTCTTCCGAAGAAAGCTCATCGTCGCGTTCGTATTCGTGCTGAATTTTATAATCTTCACGAATATTTACATGCTTTAATACATTAAGGCTTGCATTTCGAACCGCTCTAAACAGGTAGCTGTGAACAGATGATGTGATGATTATGGATTCACGGTTGGTCCAGAGTTTAAACAAAACTTCCTGCACGACCTCTTCCGAAGCATCAACGTCTTTTAGGAAATTATTGGCATAAGCACATAAATTGCTATAGTGCGAGTTGAATAACTCTTCGAAATCTTGTTTCGTTTCGATCTTTATACTTTTATGTGCTATTGTTTCTGCCAAATGTTGTATAGAAAAAGTGGACTACACTTCGACAAGCCTGTCTGCCGACAAGGCAGGCTCAGTGTGACCAATTGTTTTTGATGTCATTCTGTCCCGATAACTATCGGGATATCAACGAATGAACAACATCAATTTATTTTATTCCCGACCCGTTTGTCGTTTTCTCAGCCGGAACTACGAAATTCAATTTACCGCTGGCATCTTCTGCCATTAAAATCATTCCTTGCGATTCAATTCCGCGGATTTTTCTTGGTTCAAGATTTACTAAAATACTTACCTGTTTGCTAATAATATCTTCTGGTTTATGATCGATAGCAATACCAGAAACAACGGTACGCTGGTCAATACCAGTATCAACTTTTAGCTTTAATAACTTATCTGTTTTAGGTACTCGCTCTGCTTCAAGAATGGTACCTACACGGATATCCATTTTCATGAAATCGTCAAAAGAACAATTCTCTTTTGCAGGTTCTATATTGGTTTCCATAGCTTCGTTCGCTTTTTTAGAATCTTGTAATTTTTGCAGCTGTTTTTCGATGGCGTCATCTTCTATTTTTTCGAAAAGCAGATTTGCTTTATTAATCATATGTCCAGCTTCAATTAAGTCCGGTTTACCGGCTAAGTCCCATCCCAGCTTTTCAATATTTAAAAACTCCCGGAGTTTTTGAGTTGTGAATGGCAAGAATGGTTCCAGTATAACAGATAAAGCAGCTGTAATCTGAATAGAGATATTCATAATAGTTTTTACACGTTCTTCATCTGTTTTAATTACTTTCCAGGGTTCTGTATCTGCTAAATACTTATTTCCTAAGCGAGCCAGGTCCATTGCTATCTTAACCGCTTCTCGGAAACGGAAACTTTCAATGCTTTTTTCCAGATTTGATTTAATGACTGAGATTTCTGCAAGTGTTTCTTTATCAAAATCTGTTAATTTGCCACACGCAGGAACTTTACCATCATAATACTTGTGTGTAAGTACCAGTGTTCGGTTTACAAAGTTTCCTAAAATAGCTACCAGCTCACTATTATTCCGTGACTGGAAATCTTTCCAGGTAAAGTCATTGTCTTTTTGTTCAGGAGAGTTTGCACAGATCGTATAACGCAACACATCCTGTTTTCCGGGAAATTCTTGTAAATATTCATGAATCCAAACGGCCCAGTTTCGAGATGTTGAAAGCTTATCTCCCTCTAAATTCAAAAACTCATTGGCAGGAACGTTATCCGGTAAAATATAATCGCCATGTGCTTTTAACATCGATGGGAAAATTAAGCAGTGGAAAACAATATTGTCTTTACCAATAAAGTGTATTAAACTTGAATCTTCACTTTGCCAGTAGTCTTTCCAATTTTTCCCTGCCTTTTCGGCCCACGCTTTAGTTGCTGAGATATAGCCGATTGGTGCATCAAACCAAACATAAAGCACTTTCCCGTCGGCCCCTTCAACCGGAACAGGAACACCCCAATCCAAATCACGTGTTACCGCACGAGGTTGTAAACCACCGTTTAACCATGATTTACATTGTCCGTAAACATTCGATTTCCAATCTTTTTTATGACTGTCGATCCAATCCTCTAGCCACTCGTTCTGATATTTTTCCAGGTCAAGATACCAGTGTTTTGTTTTTTTTAGAATAGGCACATTTCCGCTTAACTTCGATTTTGGATTACCCAACTCTTTAGGGCTTAAGCTTGTTCCGCATTTTTCACACTGATCACCATAGGCTTCTTCATATCCACATTTTGGGCACGTGCCTATAATATATCTGTCGGCAAGGAACTGTTGTTCCTGTTCATCGAAAAATTGTTCTTCTTCTTTTTCAATAAACTCACCTTTTTCGTACATGGTTTTAAAAAACTCCGAAGCGGTTTCGTGGTGCAAAGGATCCGAAGTACGATGATAAATATCGAAAGCAATCCCAAATTCTTCGAATGCTTTTTTGATCATGCCATGGTATTTGTCCACAATATCTTGTGGCGATACTCCTTCTTTTCTTGCCCGCAAAGTGATCGGCACGCCATGTTCATCCGATCCACAAATGAAAGCAACATCGTTTCCTTTTAATTTCAGGTATCTTACATAAATATCAGCAGGCAAGTATGCTCCGGCAATGTGTCCCAGATGCAGAGGTCCATTTGCATAAGGCAGTGCTGACGTAATTAAATAGCGCTTTGGATTTTTCATCTCAATTCTCTCTTTTTCTTAATTTTCACGAATATCCGACAAATATACAAATGAATATTATTTTTCATCAATTAATAGTTAATGATGTTTAGTATGTAAACTTAAATCAAAAACATTAAGTCTGAGGACTAAAAATCAAACAATTTAGCCCTAGGGCTAAATAAGACGAACTTTAATACGGTTATTTTAAAATAAAATCTTTACATTTGATCTAAAAAGAAAGAGCATGATTTATGCTGTGCTTACCGGAGACATTGTAAATTTCTCCAAATTGAAGGTTTCAGAGAGAAATACAGTTTTAAAATCTCTAAAAGATATTTTTCATTATATCCTTTCAGTAGACAAGGGTGTAGCGAAATTGAACTCTTCTTACGAAATTTTTAGGGGTGATAGTTTTCAGTTAATAGTAGAAAATAAGGAACATGCCCTACGATATTGTCTTTTAATCAGATCGGGATTAAGAGCCTTATATGATAATCACATTCCGGATTTATGTGATGCAAAAATTGCGGTTGGAATTGGAAATGTTGATTATATTGGGAAAAGCCTGGCAGAATCAGATGGTGATGCGTTTAGATACTCAGGAAGAGAATTAGATAAACTCGGTAAGAAAGAAAGAACAGTAATAAAAACAGATAATCCTGAAGTTAACCGGGAGCTGGAAGTAGAATTGGTTTTGCTTGATTCAATAATAGTGAACTGGACTTTTCTTCAATCAAGAGCTGTTTACGAAAAGTTACTTGAATCAAAACAAAGTATAATTGCAAAAAAGCTAGGAATAACTAGAGGAGGTGTTAGTTTAAGATTATCATCAGCATCCTGGTATGCAGTTGAAACGCTGCTAAAACGATACCAGGAATTATCAAAAAGGTTATGATATGGTTTTAATTAAACTGCTTATTGCTCATATTTTAGGTGACTTTGTAATTCAAACAGACAGGTGGGTTCAACATAAGAAAGAAAACAAAATAAAATCGATTTATTTATACCTGCATGCTTTATCTATTGGTATTTTATCTTACCTCTTTTTGGCAAAATGGACTGAATTTTTTGTTCCGGTTATTGTATTAATTTCGCATTTAATAATAGATATCTGGAAGCTATACCAGCAACCAAAACGTATTTATTTTATTCTTGATCAGATTTTTCACATTTTAATATTAGTTTTAATCTGGATTGTGTTTTTCAAGATTGAATTTAATGGTTTGATTTCTTTTCTTGCAGGACTGGAAGCGGATAGAGTGTGGATCATACTATTTGGTTACATTTTTATACTGTGGCCGATTGGTTATATTGTTGGTGGGTTAACTAAAAAGTGGCAAAAGGAAATTGAAAATGATGGTCTGGAGGGAGCCGGGATGTGGATAGGGTTTTTAGAGAGATTTTTAATAATTACATTTATTTTATTAGAACAATATCAAGCGTTGGGATTTCTCATTGCTGCAAAATCGATTTTAAGAATTAGTGTAAATAAGAAAGAAGAAAGAAAATTAACCGAGTATGTTCTTATAGGAACAATGCTAAGCTTTTCTTTTGCTATTTTAACGGGTATTTTTGTTCAACACTTGCTAAATTTTCTATAAATGATCACTCCTAAAAATTTAAAAAAAGGCGATAAAATTGGAATTATTGCACCAGCTCGAAAAATTGAAATGGATGAATTAAAAGCATCCATTGCTGTTTTTGAAAGTTGGGGTTTAGAAGTAGAATTAGGGAAAAACATATTTGCCCGGGACAGACAGTTTGCCGGAACAGATCAACAACGAGCTGAAGACCTGCAAAGCATGATGGATAATCCGGAGGTTAGAGCCATTGTATGCGCTCGTGGAGGATATGGAACCATTCGGTTATTACCATTATTAGATTTTTCTAAATTTCAAAAAGATCCCAAGTGGATTGTAGGCTATAGTGACATAACAGCCTTACATGCACATCTAAACCAAAATATGGGAGTAAAGTCGATTCATGGTATTATGCCTCTCAATTTTCCTAAAGATGGTACCGAAAGTCAAGCAATAAAATCCCTTAAAAATTCTCTTTTTGGTAAAGGAAACACATACGAATTTGACAAACACAAATTTAATCGTGAAGGAAAAGTAGGTGGTGAAATAACAGGAGGAAATCTTTCTGTAGTATACAGTATTGCAGGAACAAAATATGATATTGATCCATCAGGTAAGATTCTAATTATAGAAGATTTGGATGAATACTTATATCATATCGATCGTATGATGATGAATTTGAAAATGAGTGGAAAATTAGAAAACCTTAAAGCGCTTATAGTGGGAGGAATGTCCGATATGAACGACAATTCGATTCCTTTTGGGAAAACTGCCTATGAAATTATTCATGATGCGATTAAAGAGTATTCCTATCCGGTTTGTTTTGATTTTCCGGCAGGTCATGTTGAAAACAATTATGCTGTGGTTCTTGGCTGCAAGTGCGAATTAGAAATTGGGAAATCTGTTAAGTTTTCGTATTAGCGTATGACTAACTCATAATCGGCAGGAATTTTAAATAAATCTCTGCTCACTTCGTTATCGCTAATATTCACCACATAGGTTCTTGATTTTTCCCTGCGCAAAAGGGTTCTTTCAACACTTAGCATAGGGAAAAAACCCTGTGTTTCGGGAATCTTGCCAAAAAACTCGTAGGTGTTATCGGTGTTGTTAATGAGTTTCACCAGATCTTCGAAAAAATAGAAATTGTTTTGTGATACCCAATAAGCGATCTCTGTGTTACGTTCCTTATTTTTTACTCTCCACTGATAGCATTGATAATCACCAACCATTCTGGAGTTCTCTGTTTTTAATATCGTGTAATTGTCGGAATTTGTATTGTTGCTTTTATTTACCTCCAATTGGGTATACATCTTTTTTGATGGACTTAAGATATAAACTTGTTTGTTTTCCAGATTAATTAGAAGCGACTGCTCAATGGTATGATTACTGTCAAACTTGTCAATTCGCACATTATTATTTTTAATAAAATAGGTGAAATATGAAGTGTTGTAAAGTGATTCGTGTACAACTTCAATTTTACCTTCAAATGCTTCTGTGCTGGCATTTAAAGAGTTTACGATTAGCAAGAAACTTAATAAAAAGTTTAACATAACTAAAAATCAATTATCTTTATCAAAATGATTAGTAAATCAAGCCATATTATCTTACAGAGATAGATATGAAAAGGTTACAAAAGTAAATAAAAAAATGGCTGATCATAACAAATTAGGTAAGAAAGGAGAAGAAATTGCCCGAAATTATATGGCTCAAAACGGGTATAAGTTAAGAGACACAAACTGGCGCTATAGAAAGAATGAAATTGATATTATTGCCGAAAAAAATAACTTTTTAGTGGTTGTGGAAGTAAAGACCCGGACAAACGATTATTTTGAGCATCCAAAAGAGGCGGTAACACGTAAAAAGCAAAAATTTATTATACAAGCTACTGAAGCCTATATTATGGAAAATGATATTGACATGGAAACCCGGTTTGATATCATAGCCGTAACAATAATTAATCATAAAACAGAGATTGAGCATATTGAAGATGCTTTTCAACCCAGTTTATTATAGTTGAGAGATATGAATATTGAAGAATTCAGAGATTATTGTTTAAATAAAAAAGTAGTTACAGAAGGCTTTCCTTTTGACGAAACCACGCTGGTTTTTAAAGTGATGAACAAAATGTTTGCTTTAACCGATGTTGAAGATGAGTTTAGTATAAATCTAAAGTGCGATCCTGAAAAGGCTATCCGTTTGAGAGAAGAATATCCTGATCAGGTAATGCCCGGATATCACATGAATAAAAATCACTGGAACACAATTATTGTTGATGGCACGATACCAGATAAGATTTTATATCAGTGGGTTGATGAGTCGTATGATTTAATTGTAAAATCGCTACCAAAAGCTAAAAGAGAGGAATTAGAAAAGGAATAAAATAAATTTTAACTTTACCCAAATTAGGCAAGTAAAATGAAACGACTGTTAGGATATTTTTTTCAAGGGCTATTGTATATTGCTCCGCTCGGAATTACCATTGCTGTGCTCTATACATCGTTTGTCTTTTTAGATGGATTATTTCAACCATTTTTAACCCAATATTTGGGAATAAACGTTCCGGGACTAAGTTTAATCATGGTTTTTCTCCTGGTTGCTTTTCTGGGATTTATTGGACAAACTATTATAGCCAGACCAATTAAGAGATTAGTCAATCATCTTATTAATAAAGCCCCACTGGTTAAAGTAATTTACTCTTCGTTAAGAGATTTGTTATCGGCCTTTGTCGGTAAAGAACGAAAGTTTAATCAACCGGTGCTTGTAAAGGTTAATCCTGTTTCGGAGCTTGAGAAACTGGGTTTTCTTACACAGGAAGATGTTTCTAATTTAGGTGTTGAAGGTAAAAAAGTAGCCGTATATTTTCCACACTCCTATAATTTTTCAGGAGAACTTTTTATTGTTCCTGCTGAGTATGTTAAAAAAATTGATGGAAGTCCGGCTGATGTGATGAAATTTATTGTTTCGGGCGGAGTAGCTAATTATGAAATAGACAAAAACCAAAAATAACATGAACACAAAATTTTTAATGGGAGCTTTATTAGCTCTTTTTATTACAATGAATGCCTCCGCACAGGAGGAAAAAACAGGATATCTGTTTAAAGATTTAACCGATATTAAAGTAACTTCAGTTAAAGATCAGATGAGAACGGGAACCTGCTGGAGCTTCTCAACAACATCATTTATCGAAGCCGAAATCCTTCGAATGCGTAATGAAGAATATGATTTGTCTGAAATGTATTTTTCCAGATTTGCATATGAGGAAAAAGCTCTTGATTTTGTGCGTTATCACGGGAAAATGAATTTCGGAGAAGGAGGTCAGGCTCACGATGTTATGAATCAAATTGATAAGCATGGCTTTATTACACAAGAAGCTTACGAAGGGAATGAATATGACCCGGGACATTACAGACATGCTGAAATGGAGAAGATCTTAAAAGCTATACTTGATGTGGTGATTACAAAACCTAATAAAAAGCTTACACCGGTTTGGTTCGATGCATATAAAGCCGTACTCGACACGTATATGGGAGAAGTTCCTGGAAAATTTTCTGTAAATGGCCAAATGGTTACACCAAAGGAGTTTGTAAAGAAGCTGAATTTCAACACAAAAGATTATGTTGAACTAACTTCTTTTACACATCATCCATTTTATGAAGCGGTAATTTTAGAAGTGCCTGATAACTGGTCAAACGATCCGTATTATAACTTACCATTAGATGAACTTATGGAAGTAATGAATTATTCATTAGAAGAGGGCTATACTTTTGTTTGGGACGGCGATGTTGGTTTTGACGGATTTTCTCACAAGAACGGTGTTGCAATTGTTCCTGTTGGTGAATTTGAATTTACGGAGCCTAAGGAGGAAAAAGAAATTGATGTTGCTTATCGCCAGAAAGAGTTTGATAATTTAACAACAACCGACGATCACTTAATGCATATTACTGCATTGGCAAAAGATCAGAAGGGAACCATGTACTATAAAACCAAAAACTCCTGGAATGCTGATAGTAATAGTTTAGGAGGCTATTTATACATGTCGGAAAGTTATATGCGCTTAAATACCATTGCTATAATGGTTCATAAAGACGCTATTCCGAAAGCAATTAAAGAGAAACTAAGCATAAAATAAAAAGAATAGATTATTGCGAGTGTAACGAAGCAATCTGTTATACCGATAGATTGCTTCAGTCGCACAGCTCCTTCGCAATGACTTTGATGTTTTTATTCTGTTACCAACAAGTTACAGCCACGAACATCACTATAATCAAATCTGCCTAATATTTCAAATTTGCCGTCTGTATGAATCTTTCCCAAATCTTTGGTTTCAATAAATGAGCAAGAGTTAATATTAGCTAAGTCAATTACATTAATTCCTCCTGATTTTCCCTGTTCAAGATAATTGAACGGATCATAAGTGTCGCGTATTAATATTTTCATCCATGGAGGTGTTGTAAACTGGCCATTTTCTTTGGAATATGCCTGAGATAGTAGTTCTGTCATTCCATATTCGGAATGTATTGATTTAACTTGAAAACGTGAAGACAAGTATGCATGTAATTCTTTTTTTGTTAACTCTTTTCGTTTTCCTTTCATACCTCCAGTTTCCATGATGATAACATTGGAAAGATCCATCGGAAATTGTTCTGCCAGATCAATTAATGCATACGAAACGCCAAGCACAAAAACGTTTTTATTTTCATTGGTTAGTTTCTTTAACTTGCTGGCGAGCTCATCAATATTATCCAAATAAAACCCACTATCCGGATGATTCGATTTTTGAATCAGATGATCAACCATATATACAAGCGAAGAGCTCTCGTTATCGAGGTACGTGGGTAACAATGCCAGCATACACAGGTTTTCTATTTTTCCATAATGCTTTTCAAAACTTTTTGTAAAGCTGGTTTCATAAACAGAAATATCGGTAATAAAATGATTGCTTCTTTCCACCCCTGTTGTTCCGCTACTAAAGAACGTTTTTTCTGGATCTTGTTCGCCTGTAATTACTTTGTGCGACTTGAAAAATTCAATGGGTAAAAAGGGAATATCCTTAATATCATTAATGGTTGCAACGTTAGTTCCTAAATGAAAAAGGTACTCTTTATACACCTTATTATTTTCAGCCTGATAATTAAAGATTCGTAGAGCTAAATCATTAAATTCACGTTCGTTTTTAATTGAAAATATTTCATCAATAGAAAAGTTGTGCATCAGGTCAGAATTTTGAGTATTCTTGTGTAAAAGTAGTTAATTGTTCAAGAGAATAAAAGCTCCCCAATAGAAAGGTGCCGGATATTGCTCTTTTATTTCATTCTGGGCTTTCTTAAATGCTTGCAACTTATTACCACTACCTAAATAATATGTATAAAACTTGGTCATTAACAATTGAGTAACCTCATCGCTTACCTGCCAAAGACTCATCATGATTGATTTTGATCCTGCAATCTGGAAAGCACGTTGCAAACCATAAACTCCTTCACCATTAACGATTTCACCCAGTCCGGTTTCGCATGCACTTAACACCACAAGTTCTGTTTCGTTTAAATCAAGCAGCATAGCTTCATAAGCATTCAAAATTCCATCGTTAGAAGATTTATTTTCGGGGTTACCAATTTGTTGTATGGTATTATCGGCACCTGTAAACATTAATCCGGATCGTAATAATGGGTTTTCTTTTGCTTTTTCTATTTCAACACCAAAAATTTTCTTTTTTGTCTTGCTTACATCTGGTAAAAAGAACCCATGTGTTGCAATATGCATGATTGGTGGATTATTAACTTTTTTAATATTATCTTCTGAGGCATCATCGGCAAGGTAGGTGTTTGTAGACCATTTTTCTGAAGATAGTATCTGATCAATTTTTTCCACCTCAACTTTTGTTCCCGGAAGCTCTGCCAAAGGCATTTCCGATACCAAATCCCAATTCAAATCTTTAGCATAATTAGGGTTTCCGAATAGTGTTGCCCGGCTTACCGATTGATCAAAACCATTTTGAATATGGTTTTTTACACCAGGTAATTCTTTGGTGTTAGGAACATAAACAATCTCTTTTTGATCGAATAAAAATTTGCCTTGCTTGTTTTGAAGAGTATTCAGGTTGATTTGAGTATAAATTCCGTCGAGCGAAACAAAGAGTCTGGAACTGCTTTCGGTTAAAGGAGCGACTTTTCCCCAAAAAATTTCATAGAAATTGTTAGTTTTTGCTGCACGTTGCATGTTTCTTTTATACTCCCGGAGATATTTATCTTCCAGTAATTTTCCATTATTAAGAACAACTAATTGGGGTTTTTGATTTTGGTTGTTTAAAATTAAGAATCCATAATGAATAGTAGTATCCGGAATCAAATAATTGTATTTAGGAATACGGATTATTTCAAGAGCGGCTTCGTCTGCTTGAATGGAACCCGCAATTTCTTGATAATTTGATGACTTGATTTGATATCCTTCGGCAAAAAGCGATGATTTTTGCGATAATTCTTTTTCTTTATTATTGGTTATGTGTTCAATGGAATCAATATTTACTTTTTGGTCATGTAACTCATCTTCTGTTAAAGTGTATAGTCTGGCAAGATATTTTTTCAGATCAATCCAGTCTTCATATAATGTAATTAATTCATTGTCGTTGCTTTGCAAGATCTGATTTTTAACTTTATTGCTTGTGTTTAACAGAAGTGCTTTTGTGGCAATATGATAATTATAAATGTCTATAGATAGTTGGGGTTGTTTCTCAATAGCTTGTAGTGCAAATGAATAGAAGCGCAAAAACTTAGGATGTATTTTATTCCAAAAAGCGGATTTTTCATTTTCGCTCATAGGAGGGAAATAGGTGTTGATTTGATAAATATATTCATCCATTACCTGCTTATAGAGTATGGTTGCACTGGAATAATCTTCTTTCATCCAATTTAATATAGCCAGGTTTTCAATGGTTGCTACATAATCGGGATGATGCTCGTTGAGGATTTTTTCCTGAATTTGCTTGCTTTCTAGCAAAAGAGGTTCGGCCAATGTGATATTTTGCGAAAACTGATAAAATGTCGCCAGTTCATAGCAGGTTTTTGCATACAAGGCACTGTTGGTGCCAAATTTCCACTTATATATATCTTTAGCTTTAGTCAGGTACTCTTCAACTTTATGATACTCGCCTTTTTCCATATAAAGCGATGCCAGGTTTCTAAGTAATGCCGCATAATCCGGGTGGTTGTGCCCGATTCGGCTTTCTTGTATTTGCAAGGCTTCAAGGTAAATTCTTTCGGCCTGATCCAGATCATCCATTAGCTGATACAATAGAGCAAGATTCATATACAATCGTATGTAGTTGGGTGATTTTTTCTTTAACTGAATGTCGGCAATTTTAATAGACTTAAGCATTAGCTTTTCAGCTTGCTCATAACGGCCAATGGTTTGAAAAAGCATAGCATTATTGTTTAAGACGATGGCATATTGTGTGCTGTTTTCGCCGTGAGCTGCTTTTATTATTTGTGTCGCTTCTTTAAAGAGTTGTTCCGACTCGTTATATTTTCCCTGGTCCTTATATAAAACAGCCAAATTATTTAAAGATACGCCATAACCTAACTGATCACTGATTTTATCCTTGCGAATTTTCAATGCTTTTAACGTATATTTCTCTGCTTTGGCAAACCGTCCCGTGCTATGATGAACCAAACCTAAATTGCTGTAAGTTAATGCAGCCCTTTTTGTATTGCTTAAATCTTCATACTCGTAAATATTAATTGCAGAGAAAAATGCTAATTCTGCACCACGAAACCGATTAGAAGCATAAAGCATTTCACCAACATCATTAAAACTTTCAGCTTTCTCCTCCTCTGTTTTATTTTCAAACGTATTACCTTTTAGTACATTTAGTAAGAGCTTTTTATGGCGTGCATATTTTTCTTCGTTTTCGTACAAGCCCGAATTATCGCTAAATGAAACAGCATAATTGTAATCCGTTGCATCATAAGCTTCTTTCGATTTTTCCAATTGGTTTATTAACTCATCTTTTAACTGATCAACAAGTTCTTCTTCTTCAACAAACTTCTGAATTTTTTTAAGTATCTGAGCGTTTGAAAATGCTGAAAATACTATTATCAGGATGAGACCAAGTATAGTTTTTTTCATAGTATCATACATTATAACTTATGATACTAAATTAATAAATATTCTACAATAATATGTTGATAGTTTGAATAATAACACGCAGGAGTGAAATATAAAACTGCCGCAAAATAGTATTGCGACAGTTGGGGATATATGGTGTTTTTTGGAGAATGTGCTATAAAATAAAGAAGTTATGCTTTTGTACCCACTTTTCTCCAGTATTAATTGCTGTTGTCCCTTTCAATTCATAATTGGCTATCGATATATTTATCATCCAGGGTTCAATTTCTTTATGTTCATCGATTACCTCTTCGTTCCAGATAGGACCAGCTACCTGCCAAAAGAATTCATCAAACATCCACTCTTCAAGTTGTTTATGTTTTTGTTCAATTACCTCGCTTAATGTTTGATCATTAATTGATTGAATCTGTTTAGCTGAGTTTTGTTCATCCAGTTGTGCTAATAATAAAACCGTTGAGGTAGTGCTCTTAAGCGTCTGAATGCGCTTGCTTAAGTTTGTGTTGGAAGCCAGAATATTTGTGTAATTGCTTTGAGCATATACACCTAACACAAAAAAGAAAAGTACTATAGACAAACCGAAAAAGCTTATTGCTGTTTTTGCTATTGATTTCATAATTTACTCCTTTCTTTTTGTAACTCGCTAAACTAAATAACATGGTTTATGCCAAAATTTGTAATAAACTGTAAAACAAAACATAAGGTGTGTTGCAATGAGAATTGTACTGCAAAAAAATGAACGGTTACAGTACACCCTGTGTTCGAAAGTGTACAAAAAAAGATTAAAAATTAATAGTTAGTCCTAAAGAATAAATTCTGGGTCGTGGATATGTGTAACTATCAATTCCTGATGTTACTTCCGGATCTATACCTGAGTAATTGGTTATAACAAAAGCATTTTGAACTGTTCCTTCTAAACGAATTTTAAGTTTATTGGTTAGGATTTTATCAAAATGATATCCTAGTGAAATATAATCCATTCTGAAAAAGGATGCATTTTCTATATAGTAATCTGAGAATAATTGAGTTGATTCGAATTGGTTTTGCTCAACGGATTTTGATAAGTTTGAAAGATATCCCAACTGGTAGATTTGATCATAACTTGACCATGAATCGATGTTGTTATAAACATAGTTTCCAAAGTTTGCTCGCCCAAAGAAGGATAATTGCCAGTTTTTATAGCTCAGGTTTGAACCAATTCCCAGTACAAAATCCGGATCAGATGATTTATAATGTCTTTTGTCAGTATAATCAATTACCCCATCATTATTCTGATCAACATAAACTCCTTCAATAGGATTTCCCTTGGCATCATAAACTTGTTCGTATACAAAAAACGAGTTAGCCGGGTAACCTTCACTAAGAATTTGAATGGTATTTCCGAAACCAATATCTCCGGTTTGAAAACCTGTAAAATCCGGATTATCATAATTATCTATTTTAACAATCTCATTTTTATTATAGGCAAACTGAAAATTGATATTCCATTTAAAGTTGGTTTTGTTTACCAATAGGGAATGAAGAGATAATTCAGCACCTTTATTCCGGATGCTTCCACTATTGGTTATTAATTTATCAAAAAAACCAATAGGTATTTCTACCAACATATCCGAAGTTTCTCTATAATAAAAATTGATATTTGTATAAATTCGTTTTAAAAATCCAATGGAAAGATCTGCTGATATATTGGTAACTGTTTCCGGTTTAATTTTAGTATCATAACCCGATGACAAGGTGTTAAAAGTGTGATCTCCAAATATATAATTAGCATTCTGATTGCCTACGACATACATAGGCATGTAAGTGTACAGTTTATTTATTTCAGAATTAGGGATTTGACTATACCTTAACTTTAAATTTAATTCAGTAATAGCCTTATTCTTTATTATAAAATCTTTGTTCTTGATATTCCATGCTAAACTGAGTGCTTTTGCATAATATGTTTTATTGTCTTTAGAATAACGAGAGTTTATATCCTGGCTTATCATTGCATTCAACGAATACTTCTTTAAAAACATGAAATGTAATTGAGAAAAGTATGAATTAATATATTTTTCAGAGCTTGATTTTATTGTCTTGTATATTGAAATAGGGTATAATGTTGAATACTCTTCGCTGGTTTTAAACTCTTGTCTGGAGGTTCCCAGCTGAAAATCAACACATGTTTTTAGTGGTTTTATACTCTTCGAATAGCTGAACATTACATCAGTAAACGTATTAGTATAAGTTAGCTTCCAATTTTCTTCATCCGGATAGTGAGCATATTCAATAAATGGGTCGCGAGTTATCGAAGTGTTTTCTTCATAATCGGTTTGACCATAATTAAAAATTAACCTTAGATCAGGAAGAAAGTGAAAACTATAGTCAAGTCGGACGTTTTTATTCCGGGAATCAATGTCGGATGTGTGTTTGGTATAATCCAGTAAAGCTACAGGATTTTCGGGAGCCAGGTCATTTGTAAGATATGAGCTGTAGTCGCCTAATCGATAGAGAGGTCGTGTTGGGTCGTAATGAACAGCAGTTCTAATTGCGTCTTCGTTAGCAATTCTATCGTTGTGAAAAGTACCTTTAAAATCTAACGTAACTTTAAGATGATTTTTAAATAAGCGAGGTTCAAGGAATAACTGAGTGGTAGTTCTGTTCAGATTAGATGAGCGAAGCACACCATCCAAATCTGTTTTACCAACAGAAATTTTATAGGGTAATTTTTTCAAACCACCCGAGATGTTCAAATAGTGATCTTGTCCGTAAGCTTTTTTATAAATTTCGTTTTGCCAGTCGGTACTATAATCCAAAGGTAAATCCTGAATGTCTGGATTATCTGCAAATTGTTCACTAATAATGGCTCTAAATTCATCTGCAGAAAAAACATCGACCTTACCTGTAATGGTTGAAAGTGAAAAGTTGTTGGTATAGTTCACGCTGAATTTTTCCGATTCTTTTTTTGTAGTGATCAAAAGAATTCCATTGGAGGCCTGGTTAGAATATTTTCTGGCAACTGAAGGATCATCAATATAGGTTATGCTCTCTACATCGTTTGGATTAATGCACATTAAGTTAGGATCAACCGGAACGTTATCGATGTAAAATAAGATATTGTTTTGAGATGATAACGAGTAAACACCTTTATCTTTAATGGTGAAGGTTTTCCCGGGAGCGCCACTGTTTGAAGAAATTAATAGTCCCGAAATTTTTCCCTGAATAAGCTCAAGAGGTGTTACCATCATTCCCTTATTAAAGTTACTTTTAGTAAAGGAATGATTTCTAATAAATTCAATTTTAGTAGTATCAGTAAGCTCAGTGTTTAACTTAAGGGTGTCATTTGTTGAATAGCATGGAATAGCTATGTATAAAAAGCTAATAAGAATAAGAAAGCGGTGATTCATTTCAAGGGTTTAATAACAAGAATAAATTCAAAAGATTAAAAGTAATAAAACCATATATATTTTAAATGAATTTAATAAAAAAAACCGGCAAAGGCCGGTTTTGTAAATTTATTTTTGTGCAATAAATTATTCAATTTCCCATTCAAAACCATCCTTGGTGTCTTTTATTTTTACACCTTTTTCTGTCAGTTCATCTCTGATTTTGTCTGCTGTAGCAAAGTCTTTATTTTTCTTAGCTTCCAATCGAAGATTTAAAATCAGATCTATTAAATCACCTGTGAGGCCTGAATTTTCAGTGCTTTCTAATAATTCTTGTTGTAATCCTAACACATCAAAAACAAAACTTTGATATAATTTTTTAGCTTCTTCTAAATCACTTTGAGAAAGCTTTTCTTTTCCATCATTCACAGAATTAATAATTCGAACCAAATCAAACAAATGAGCGATCAATACTGGGGTATTAAAATCGTCGTCCATGGCCTGGTAACACTTGGTTTTAATTTCATTAATAGTAACTGTGGATTCAGACGCAGCTGTTAGTTTATGTAAAGTTTCTCCTGCTTTTATCAGTTTTTGGAAACCTTTTTCGGCTGCTTGTAAAGCTTCATTTGAGAAATCAAGCGTGCTTCGGTAATGCGATTGTGCCATAAAGAAACGTACTACCATGGGAGAGTATCCTCTTTCCAGTAACGGATGATCGCCGGTAAACAGTTCTCTTGGTAAGAAACCGTTTCCTGCACTTTTAGACATTCTGGCTCCGTTAACCGTAAGCATGTTGGTGTGCATCCAGTATTTTACCGGTGTTGTATTGTTACATGCTTGCGATTGGGCTATTTCATTGGTGTGGTGTGTTGCTTGTAAATCCATTCCGCCACCATGGATATCAAAAGTTTCGCCTAAATATTTTGTGCTCATGGCAGAACATTCAATGTGCCAGCCAGGAAATCCCCATCCCCAGGGCGATGGCCATTTCATTAATGTTTCCGGTTTTGCTTTTATCCATAAAGCAAAATCTAAACGTCCTTTCTTTTCATCCTGGCCGCTTAGCTCACGTGTACCTTCTAGCAAATCTTCCAATTTACGGTTTGTTAGCTGGCCGTATGGATAATCCTTGTTATATTTTTCAACATCGAAATAAACGGTTCCACCCACTTCATAGGCGTAACCATTATCTATTATTTCCTTAACCATTTCTATTTGCTCGGAGATATGACCTGTAGCTGTGGGTTCAATGCTTGGCGATAACGTATTAAAAATTCTCATCACATCATGAAAACCAATGGTGTATTTTTGAACAACCTCCATGGGTTCCAGTTTTTCGAGTTTTGCTTTTTTGGCAAATTTATCTTCGCCTTCATCACGATCGCCTTCTAAATGACCTGCATCGGTTATGTTTCTTACGTATCTAACTTTATAGCCCAAATGCGCTAAATATCTATAAATTATATCGAAAGAAATAAATGTTCGGCTATTACCCAGGTGTACATCGCTATAAACTGTTGGTCCACAAACATACATGCCAACAAATGGTGGATTTATTGGCTCAAATTTTTCTTTCTTTCGGGTTAAAGTATTATAAACAACTAAATTCGTATCCATTGGTTAAAGAATTTACAATTAAGAATGCAAAATTAACAATATTATTTTCTTAGCATTAAATAATTGTACATCAATTTAAAATGGATTGTTATCTTCAAGAAGTTTACGTGTTGTTTTATATCCAATATCGAAAATTTCCTGACCTTTACTAAGACTTAAAATACCATAGTTGCGAAGTTCTTCAGGTTCAATAAACAGATCACATAGTTTAGCTTTTTCCGATAAACTTGATCCAACAGTCAGATGAAATGTCCGCTCTGCAATTTGTAATATGCTTTCCAGTTTATCTTGCTGACCTACCGGATTTACGTGAGAACCGATAAGTTTATCACATTTATCTTTGATTGGTTCTATGGGTAAATTGTCAAAAACGCCACCATCTACAAAGGTTTTATTATTAATAGTTTGAGGCTTAAATAATACGGGAATACTTGCTGAAGCAACAACTTTATCGATAATACTACCCGTGCTAAAGTATTCAACTTTTCCATCGTTTAAATTTGAAGCGGCTACATACAATGGTTTTTCAAGCTCTTCAAAAGTCTTTGCTTTAATATGTTTTTTTAAAATCTTAGAAACCTTTTCGATTGATAAGAATCCTTTTTTTGGGATTCCAACCTCAGTAAACTTAAAAATGCTGTTTTGATAAAAAATGTCATAGCTTTCTTGAGGTGAGTAACCGTCGGCATAAAAAATTCCGGCTAATGCTCCGGCACTGGTGCCTGAAATTACATCGGGATAAATTCCCTTTTCGTTTAGTGCTTTTAATATTCCGAGATGTGCAAATCCTCTAACACCTCCACCGCTTAGGCTAATGCCTATTTTATATTCTTTATTAGAATGGAAAATTTTTGAAACCAAGTTCATAATTGTCTGTTTTTTGAATTATTGAAATATAGTTAATTTTTAGGTATTAGATGATATTAATTCAAACTAAATCAACAATTTTCATTAAACTTCATTAATTTTGGAGATTCATAAAATTTAAGGAGTAAAGTTATGAGTTCGACAAGACAAAGCAAAATTGAAAGATTGCTTCAAAGAGATTTAGGAGATATATTTCAGAAAGGAACAAGTACATTGTTCAAGGGTAAAATGGTTACAGTTACAACGGTAAGGGTTTCACCTGATTTATCTAATGCAAAAGTTTATCTGAGTCTGTTTCCGGTCGAGGATAAAGAGGACTTTATTAAATATATAAATGATATCGAGGGTCAAATACGATTTGATTTGGGGAAACGAATTCGACATCAACTGCGAAAGGTGCCGGAGTTATCTTTCTATATTGATGATTCTCTGGATTATATCGAAAATATTGATAATCTGTTAAAATAATTAGATATTTTTAAAACAAAGATCATATAGATGAAGTACGATCCAATCAAGCGAAGTTTAGGTGTAGTTTTTAATAAAAGACCTTTTTTACGAAAGCTGTTTTACCGATTATTAGATTTGTTGCTTTTAAGAACCTGGCATATAAAAAAGGCAGTTCGGGAATGGAAAAGAGATCATAACGATGAAGTTTTTATTTTGGATGCAGGCTCCGGATTTGGACAATATTCCTATTATTTGTCAAAACAATCAAAAAATTGGCAAATTTTAGGTGTAGATGTTAAGACAGAACAGATCGAAGATTGTAATCAATTTTTTACCAAAATTGGTAAATCCAATCGTGTAAAATTTCAGTTTGCCGATCTCACAAAATTTTCTAAGGATCAAAAATTCGATCTTGTTTTAAGTGTTGATGTAATGGAGCACATACTGGAAGATGTTGAGGTTTTTAAGAATTTTTATACCTCACTTAAACCAGGTGGAGTGGTATTGATTTCTACACCTTCTGATCAGGGAGGTTCCGATGTTCATGATGAGGATGATCATTCGTTTATTGATGAGCATGTGCGCGATGGATATAATATGAAGGAGATTGAAGATAAACTTAAGAGTGCAGGGTTTTCAAAGGTTAATGCAAAATATTCCTATGGTACTCCGGGTAAAATCTCCTGGAAATTATCTATGAAATATCCTATTCTTATGTTGAATGCAAGTAAGCTGTTTTTTATAATTTTACCTATATATTATATTATAACATATCCTTTTGCGTTTATTTTAAATTACTTTGATGTACATGGCAATCATAAAACCGGAACAGGATTAATTGTAAAAGCATATAAATAGTTGAACTTTCCATTTTACATATCGAAACGTTACCTGGTAGCTAAGAAATCAAAAAATGTTATCAATGTTATTTCTTTGATTTCGGTAATTGGTGTTACTGTGGGAACAGCAGCACTTATTATTGTATTATCGGCATTTAACGGATTGGATAGTCTGCTTAAATCTATGAATGATTCGTTCGATCCCGATCTTAAAATCTTACCTGCAAGCGGAAAGGTTTTTTCATTAAATGATTCCAATCTGGAGAAAATTAAAAATCATGATGCAGTTTTTGAAATATCGGAGGTCTTAGAAGAAAAAGCATTGCTAAAATATGATGATCAACAATATCCTGCTACAGTAAAAGGTGTTTGCGATAACTATAGAAACGTAACAGGAGTTGATTCTATGCTTTATGTTGGTGATTTTATTTTGAAACACAATAATCAACCCTATGCTATAGTTGGTCAGGGCGTTGCTTATTTTTTATCATTAAATTTAAATTATATCGATCCCATAGTAATTTATGTACCAAAACGTAATGCAGAAATAGGACTTAATCCTGAAAGAGCATTTAATAGAAATTATATATTTCCCTCGGCAATATTTGCTATTCAGCAGGAGTTTGACACTAAATATATTATTGTACCACTGGATTATGCCAGAAAATTATTTGAATATGACAAAGAGGTAAGTGCATTGGAAATCAAACTAAAGGAAGGATATAATTCAGAGAAAACTCAGCACGAATTTCAGGAAATCTTGGGATCAGATTACGAGGTTAAAAACCGTTATCAACTGCACGAAGCTTTTTATAAGATCATGAAATCTGAGAAGTTTTATATCTTCCTGATACTTATCTTTATACTTATTGTAGCTTCGTTCAATATCATTGGATCACTTACTATGCTAATTATCGATAAGAAAGAGGATATTGCAACCTTTAGGAGTTTAGGAGCTAACCTAAAAACAATCCGTAGGATTTTTCTTACAGAAGGTTGGCTAATAACAATTGTGGGAGCAGTTTTTGGTTTAATTTTAGGATATATTGTATGCTGGATACAAATACAATTTGAACCTATTAAACTGGGTAGTTCGGGTTCGTTTATTGTTGATGCTTATCCCATCAAACTAATTTGGAGTGATTTTATCCTCATATTTCTAACGGTTGTCAGTATTGGTTATTTTGCTGCTTGGTATCCTGTTAGGTATATCACCAAACGATTTGTTATTCAAGAAGTTGACGGCTGACAGAGCTCTGTGTTGTTCAACATTACGATAGTAAGTTATTAACATATAGGTCGTTTATACCATTTTTCAATATATTAGGATGTTAATAAAAAAATGGCTTTAAAAGGCCTGTCTATAATATTTTTGAAACAAAAGTTCCACCTAAGCCGTAAAAAATTATTAACATTGCATGTATTTTATTAACATTTGGCCAAAAATTTACACTTATGTCGAATAAGCTAAGACCTCTATTTTATCTATTCCTGGCAATTTTATTTGTTGGGTTTACAGTAAAATATAGTAGTGCCCAGGAAAGATATTGGGTAGATGGTTCAGGATCCTGGAATGACCCAAATCATTGGGCAGAAACTTCAGGTGGTAGCCCAGGAGCAGCAATTCCAACTGCAGAAAATGATGTTGTTTTCGATGATAATTCATTTACAGCAAACGGTCAGTTTGTTGAAATCGGAGAGGTTGTTGAGTGTAACAATTTTAGTTGGCAGGTTAATAAATACAATTCTTCTTTAAAGAGCAAATCATTTCTGTTTAAGTCTTTAACAAAAGCAGGCATAAACGTTCACGGCTCAGTTTATATTAATGAGAATTTAGATAATCATTTTTATGGTTACCTTGTTTTAAAAGGACAAGGTGAACAGAAACTAAATGCAGCATCTAGTCTTAATTCGGATATTATAATTGATACAAAAGACGGTGAATATGGGTTAGAAAAGAGTTTTATCACGAATGGAAATGTTATTGTAAAATCCGGGACTTTTAAAACCAATGATAAAAGCATTTCAGCAAATGAGTTGATTAGTTCAGGAAATTCAAAAAGAGAATTAAATGTCGGAAATTCAAAAGTTTCAGTCAATAAATTGAATTTCGATAAATCTGAGAATCTAGTATTTAAGTCTGAAAATTATAAAATTGAAATAGGTAAAAAGTTTTCTGATAAAAATATTAAAACGGGCGACATACCAATTATAATGTATGCTAAAGGTGCTAAAGCAACTTTTAAAATTGATAGTGTTACTGTTGATTCAACGAGTTGTTATAACGGTCATGATGGAAGTTTAACCGTTTTTGTTTCTGGAGGAAATACTCCTTACTACTATACTCTAGCAAAAAGAACTGGCCCAACTTCTTGGGTAGATACATTAACTGCTTCAAATGCTGGTCCGAGTTATACATTTGCGGGGTTGAGACAGAATGGATATAAAATATCTGTAGAAGATACTGGTCCAACAGGCGGAGGCTTTGCTGTTGATAGCGTGTACCATCCCGATAAACTTTTGCCAGGAAACATTGCAATAACTAAAGATTTGACATGCTTTGATGGAAGTGACGCCGAATTAACTGCAAACCCTTCTGGAGGAACACCTCCTTATTCTTACCAGTGGCAGGAAAATTTAGGTGCTGGGTATGTCGATATTACCGATAGTACACGTCAATCATTAACAGGCGTAGGTCAAGGTTATTATCAGGTTCTTATTAACGACCAAAATGGCTGTGGAGAAGTATCTTCAGCAATAATATTTACACGTCAGTTTAAACCAGCTAATATTCCCGATTCAATTCATATTAGTAATGTCAGTGCTACTGCAAGTTGTCCAACACCAGCAGACGATGGTTCTGTTTCGGTAACAGCAAGTGGTGGGACTGGTATTGCAGGATATTATTTAATAGAAACAATTGGGTCTACAAGAATTCCTGGTGCAGGATTAAACGCTTCAGGAAATTTTACTAATCTGGCACCCGGAACGTACGAAACCTATGCTGTCGATTTATCTGCTTGTGAAAAACAAGGACCTGATGCTCTTGTTGCTGAAAAAGATTTAAGTGTCGACCCCACCGGAATAAATAGTGACAATGATAATTTCTGTCCAGGAGATGCAGCG
>JAHLLG010000010.1 GCA_020444275.1 Bacteroidota bacterium
GTTTCAGGGTCACCCGTTGACCCTGAACACAAATATAACAAAAATTGTCAAACCGCTACTACAACCCGTATGCTTTGAGACCCGATGTTATAAAACTGTGCCGCAAAACGTTTCAGTTTAGTAGAAACCAATCAGAATGCAATTCATTATCACTGGCAAGAAAAATCGGTGTCGACCCGTAGCTACCGGTCACCCGTTAAAAAAGCTAACTAGAACGGACGACCAAAAAATTGCTTGTCAGATAGCTATTGACAAAACACTGGTAAACCAATCTAAGAACTACAAACATTAAAGTTTGGAACGGAGTGGGGTAGCCCTGCGGAGTTTTTAACAAACTAGTCAAACTGATTGGATTAAGAACAGGATTAAAAAGTCAGACCGAAAAAACGTAAACATACTTACTTAAAATATCAGATTTAATTTACTTATCAGAATTGAAAAAACTTATCACTTAAAAAAACGAAGCCCGGGTTGGGTTACCTCAGAAAATATCGGCATGTTTTTATAACTTGTTTTTAAACGTACAATATAAAGTTAACCAAAATCCAGAAACTTTTAAACATATATCGTTGTTTGAAATTACTTAAATCTCACATAACACTAACCTACCTGTGACAAATCTTTCGATATGGACAATAATCACAATTCTTGAGTTCTTCGGTTTGTGTAAATGGTGTATTGCGATTATAAATTTCTTCCACAAGTTTTGTTAAGTTCTCTACATATTCGTCCCGAATGGTTTCATAGTCGGTAATGACTGTTTCCTTGCGGTTTTCTTTTTGTTTTATTCGGTAATCAAAGTTTTTGTCGAAAAGTTTGCGAACAGAGTAAACTCCGGGTGTAATGGTGCTTTCGGTTTTGTTGAGTTGTTTGTAGAATTCGGAATATAAAAAGGTTTGGAAAACAGCACTCTGCTGATCGTCTTTTTTGTCTGAAAAAAGTGCTTCAATATTTTTAAACTCTAACTTATCACCTCCGGTTTTATAATCGATAATCCGAATGTGGTCACCGAGTTTATCCACACGGTCAATTTTACCACCCAGCTTAACTTTAAAAGTCTCTTTACCGGAATTTACAGGAATTTCCAAATGATAAGTGTCTTCAAGTGAGATCAAATCAAAAGGAGCATAGTGCTCATCCAATGCTAAAATGCGGGAAATATATTTTTCAATAATATTGCGTATGACAATATTCTTACCGCTGTATTCCGGGCTTTTATCACTCTTAAAATACTCTTCCTTAAATGCACGGTCGATGCATTGTGCAATCCTGTTTTTGTTTACAGCCAGTGCTTTAAAATCATCGGGCTGCATGTTTTTTCCCGTGTAATCTGAGTAGAGGTAAAACATGGCCTGATGAAGGATATTTCCAAAAAGTGGTGCATCAATCTCTTCGGTTAGTTCGTCTTGTTCACGTAATCCGGCAATATACCGGAAATAGAATTGTAAACGACAACGCAAATAGGCACTCAGTGCACTTGGCGATAAATATTTCGATTCATCAGATGTGGATAGGAATTTCTCCAATTTTTGATACACTTCATCGGTTTTTTCAATTTCAATTGCTTTGGGTTGTGTACTGCTAATATCGTATTTCAGACTTTTTTCGTTAATCTGTTGCTGTGAATCGAATTTCAACTGGTACAAAAAGCGACTCATTTCACCGGTTTGCAATCCATCGGTATTAGAGTTGTATATGAGCGTGATATTCTTAGCGCGTTGCACCAGACGATAGAAATAATAGGCATAAATTGCATCCTGGTGCTCAATGGTAGGCAAACCAAATCCGCGTCGCAAGTTATAAGGAACAAAAGAGAGTGCGGCTTCTGTTTTCGGGAAAACACCCTCGTTCATAGAGCTGATATATACATTTTCAAAATCGAGCAATCGCGTTTCAAGAATTCCCATAATCTGCAATCCCGACAACGGCTCACCAGTGAAAGGGATGCGCAGGTTACGAATTATTTTTCGCAGCAAACGGATATAGGTTTCGGTTTTAATTTCTATGCTTTGTGTTTGTAGTACATCTTTTAATCGGTTTATGGCCAAATAAATATGATAGATGTATTCCTTCTCGAGTGAGGTGGTATGAATGGAGTTTTCTTGCTTGTCTTTTTTCAGCGAATTGTAAATATGATGTAAAATATCGAGAAGATATTCTGAAAGTGCCGTGTAACTTTCTATTTTGGTAAATAGCACTGAAAAGAAATCGCACTGCGCCAGCTCATTGGCTGTAATCACAATTTTGTTTTTTTCTTTGATTTCTTGTAACAGCTTGTTAGCCTGTTTTATAAAGGGAGTATGAATATACTGATGATTCAGTATGGCAACCACATTTTTATGGTAGAATGTAGTTTTTGATTTGGTTTGCTTTGCATTTTTTTGCAAATCGATAATGTGCTCCAGTAAACTAAACACAGGTGTATTGCTCACGGGATATCCCATGGTGATATTTACTTGTTCAACGTGGTTGGGAACGGCATGTAAAACCGGAATAAGCAGTTCTTCATCGGCCAGCACAATGGCTGTTTTATTTGGTGATGAATCAATTTTCTCACTCGATTCGTTTAGTTTTTTTGTAATTACTTTTGCTTGCCCAACATCGGAGGGAACCGAAACAATTTCAACATTCTTTGGTTGTTTAAACGATTTGAAAATATCGCGATTTGAAATACTTATGGGTTGCTTGTATTCCTGCAGATTTTCGCGTAAAAAGAAACCTGCTTCGTGATCTATATGGTTGATGTAGCTTTCATCGTAATCCCAGTAAAAATCGGCCAGTTTGTTGTATCTCAGGTAATTGAATAGTTTTTTCTCGCAGTTATTCAGGGCATTAAATCCTGCAAAAACATATTTAATATGAGGCAGTTCAATGGTTTCTTTGCCTTTAATTTTGTTTGCAACTGAACGATAGATCATTCCTTCGTAAGCAATTCCCAAATCAGCGAGTTTGGTATTAAACTGCTTGTAAATATCCAGTAAAACATTCCAGATACTGATGAAATCTTTCTGGTGATTAGAGTATTTATCCGGATCGAAACTTTGCCAGAACTTCTTAATAGCTTCAACCTGCTCATCGGTTAAATAGGTAAACTGATCCTGAATAGATTTTAGCGATTTCAGATTTTTAAATAAATCTTCGGGATTAACCAGGTATTTATCAATATCATCGAAATCATTCAACATCATTTCGCCCCAAAAGTAGAAATCATCAAATGTTTCCTCAGATTTTTTCACCTGCTTGTAAATGCGATAGAGTTCAAAAAGTAGTTTAATGTTATCGGCAACAGTTAATCCTGCAATTTCTTGCATTAATTCGTTAATGGTAGTGGCGTTAGGCGACCAGATCGGCTGATCGGTTAATTCGGAGAGATATTGTTTAAAATAGAGACCAGCCCTGCGGTTGGGGAAAACAATGCAAAGATTAGATATGTCATTTCCATACCTTTGATATAAGTCTGTCGCTATATTTTTTAGGAATGCGTCCATTTAATTAATATTTTAATTTCTTTTTCTCGCAAAGCCGCAAAGTCGCTAAGTTTCTGATTGTTGATGCCAAGTTATCTTCGTGTTTCTTAGTGCTTTTTGTGACTTAGTGGTTAGATTGTTTTCATGTTCATTTTCTCTGTCTTAATAAAATCGAACAGACATGCAATTTATGGTCCATCATATAAACGCCCCTGCCAGGTATTTAATTCTTCCAATCGTTTTTCAAATTTATTCAGAATCTGATCATTCCGGATGAGACCCCAACCCGGTCCGGCTAAAAATCTTGGAGGTACTTCACCAGCAAAGCGTTCAACCACAAAATCCGGATTGAGTCGTTCCAAAAACTGAATAAAAAACTCGATATATTCTGGTAATTCAAAGAATGTAAACATTTCGGGATTTTTTTTATACTCGGCTTCCATTATGGTTCCTTTAATAATCTGCAACTGATGAAACTTCACCGTATCGAGTGGTAGCGAGGATATGGTCTCCGCCTCCTTAATCAGGTACTCTTTGGTTTCTCCGGGTAAACCGAAAATGAAATGAGCACCGGTTTTTATTCCATACTTTTTGGTTTTTTCCAGTGCCTGTACTGCATCTTCAAATGTATGTCCCCGGTTAATAAGTTTCAGGGTGTTGTTATTGCACGATTCAATGCCATACTCCAGAATAATGTAATACTTTTCGGATAACTGCTGGAAGTATTCTAGTTTTTCGTCATCAATGCAGTCGGGGCGGGTGCCAATTACCAAGCCTGCAATCCCATCTATAGCTAATGCTTCATCGTAAATCTTTTTGAGCTTATCTAATGGAGCATATGTGTTCGAGTACGCCTGGAAATAAGCCAGAAATTTACTGGCCCGTCGATAGCGCTTTTCATGAAACTCAATACCTTCGTTTATTTGTTGTGTAATAGATTTGTCGGGTGTGCAGTACGAAGGATTAAATGCGTCGTTATTACAATACGTGCAACCGCCAATCCCTTTAGTTCCGTCTCGATTCGGACAGGTAAAACCAGCATCAATGGTTACCTTCTGCACACGTTCACCAAACGTTCTTTTAAAGTAATTGCTGTACGCGTTAAATCTTCTGTTATGTCCCCAGGGGAATTTTGTCATTATTGTTCTCTTTGCTTTGTTATTATTTAACCAAATTAAATGTCTTGTACTTTACTTTTAGATGTTTCTAGTTTCAGATTTTAAACTAACAAGAAACAAGCAACCAGAAACCATTTTATAAATTTTCTAATGTTGCTAATTTACCCATAAACTATTTTACTACTAACTTAAATTTAAACTCATAGCTGATAGCTACTAAATCAGAACTATTCAACTCTAATAACCTTGCCTAAATCAACATACCACAAATAACCTTCTACAGTTTTAGCTTCCATTTTTTGTAATGTTTCCATATAAATTTTTACCTGCTTATTATGCTTGGGTTCTTCCAGTTCACCAAATTTGTAATCGATTACAATTGTTTCTTCATTATTGCTTATTACTCTGTCGGGCCGAATGGTTTTTCCATTGGGTAGTATAATTTCTGCTTCGGTTTTTACCTGCCACTGCTTACTAAACCACATTTTAATCTGCTCATTTTCCAGCGTTTTAATTATTTTTTGAATTAGCTCAGACTTTTCGTTTTCAGCAACTTTCCCTTCAAAAATTAACTGATTAACAGCAGTTGGAATGTCATCTTCGGTTTGAATATTTTCAAATACTTCATGCATCACTTTTCCATGATTAATTTTTTCAAACGGTGCATTTTTCTCTCCTGTAAAAAATGAGTTGTCGTGCATTTTTAACCGAAGTTTGTTTTTTATATCGTACGATTGAAATTCTGTTAGTTCAAACTCTTCGGGTAAAACTTTTTTCTCCTTTTCAGCTGGATTTATTGTGCCAAATTCAAATCTATTTTCGTCGGGATTCCAATATCTTCCCAGATCAAGTAATGTGTTTTCTGATGGAAAATCTGCATACTTTTCGTACACTGAAAGCAACAGGTTGCCCACATTAGAAATTTTATTGACCTTATCTTTTCTTGGTGAAAAACAGAACAGGTTTTCTGCTGCTCGTGTAAATGCAACATACAATAAATTCAGGTTATCGACATATGCATGAAATTTCTCGTTGAGGTAATCTTCTTTGAATACCGTTTCCGTCAAATTACTTACATATTTTAAGGGAATAGGCTCTAACTTACTAAATGGCTCTTCAGATGTTGTGCACCACAAAATATTATTCTGATTCGATCTGTGATCAACGGGCCAGTTACAAAATGGTATAATAACATTCTTAAATTCCAGTCCTTTTGATTTATGAATAGTAATAATCCGAATGGCATTCTGATTCTCACTAACAGAAAGAGTTTTCTTAATTCCTTCTTCGTTCCACCAGTTCAAAAAGCTATGAATATCCGATGTTGATGTTTTGCTAAAGTGTAGGATGATATCCAGGAAAGCTTTTATATACGGTATTTCTGCTTTAATCGTGTTTAGCTCAAAGATTCGAATCAATTTATCAATTAATTCATACAAAGGCAGCTGTTTTATTTGCCCGATTTGTTCAATAAATTCCTTAGGAAACAAATGTCTTAACTCCTGATTGTCTTCATCGGTCAGATGGTTTTTTAACAGGTTGTGCAGTCTGTTTTGGTCCATTTTCCCGGCTTGCAGATATTGGTTATATTCATACGCAATAAAGGACAAATTGATTTCATCTTCAGGGTTCAATATGTACTCGAGCAGGGCAATTAAAAAACGGATTACAGAAGAATTAGCCAGATAGAGAGAATCGTTGGAGATAAAATCGAAGGCAGATGTGCTGTTTTCTTTTTTATGCTCAATAAGTGTATTGGCAATTTCCTGGCCTTCTTTACCACTTCGAACCAGGATTGCTATATCTTTTAATTGATGTCCATTTTTCTGTAGATTTTCAATAATATTTGGCAACCGTGTTTTTACTTCATCTTTCCACGAATCATACTCTTTTTCATTTAAAAAGGTATGCTTAATATAACCAACTTCCTGATTACTTTGTGAAGGTACTTGCTGAAATACATCTTTGTAGGCTTCAGTTATTTTTTCTTTATACGGATTATTGGAACTGTTTTGATCTTCAAATACACCATTGAAGCTGTTTTGTAAAATCTGCGACGAATAACAAAAAATGGCATTGTTATAATCCACAATATTTTTAGTGCTTCGCCAGTTGGTGTTAAGCGATTGTTCTTCAGGATGATATTGAGAGAATTCATTCTGAATATGTTCTGCAAGAATTTTCCAGTCGCTATTTCTCCAACGATAAATCGATTGTTTAATATCGCCAACTACCAGGTTTCTGCTACCTTGTGCAAGGCTATTCCCGATTAATGGCCTAAAGTTATGCCATTGAATTTTTGATGTATCCTGGAACTCATCAATCATGAAATGCCGGTAAATACTTCCGGTTTTTTCGTAAATAAAAGGAGAATCATTCTGATCAATAATCACCTGTAACAACTCTGCAGCATCGGATATGAGAAAGATATTATGTTCTTCGCAGTATGCTCTAAGTTTATTGGAAATATCTGTTAATATGCCCAGTGAATGAATGTGTTTTAAAATTTCAACTGAAGTATAGTAAGCAATCTTGTTGTTTTCATAATAGGCATAAATTTCCTGCGAAAGAATTAATAATCCATGGTTAAGTAATGTTTCAATTGCATCTTTTTGATCAGATGATTTGGTATACCACTTAGCACTTTCCTCTTTGGCATCTATAAAAAGTTTTCCAGGCGCAAATTCGCCCTTTTCGGTAATTTTATAAAAGTAACCAGCCGGACCACCTTTCTTTCTGCTGAAATCGTCAATAGTTAATCCATGTTGCTGAATTAACTCAATAGCTTCGCCGGCTTTCGTTTGCATAAAATTTTCAAATGTTGCTTTAATCTTTTGCAGCTTGCCAATATACTCTTTCAAAAAATTTTTATCGTTAATTTTTTTATTGAGTGGCAGTTTAAAACTTTTATAACTTTCTTTAAAGATTTCTGATGCCAGTTTTAAGATATCTTCTTTAAAATCCCATTTATTACCTTGCTCAATGCTGTCGGAAGCTAAATCCGAAATCCATTTTAGCAGGCTTTTGTTTTCATCCAGTTCAACCAGCAACTCATCAATTACTTTAGATAACACTTCGTTTTGATTTAATTCAATAGTATATCCAGGCTGAATACCCATTTCACGAGTGAAAGAACGGATGATTTTTTGGAAAAATGTATCGATGGTACTTACTGAAAATTTAGAAAAATCATGAAGTAAACTGGACAATATTTTTGCAGCTTTAGCTTGTATTTCAGATTCTGATAAACCATATGCTTCCTTTAATTCTTGCAAATAATCGGATTCACCTCTCTTACCTAGTTTATACAACTCACTTAGTATTCGCGATTTCATTTCGGCAGTAGCCTTATTGGTGAAGGTTACTGCTAGTATTCTTCGGTAATTCCTTGGATATTTGAACAATAACATCAGATATTCACCGGTAAGTTTGAATGTTTTACCTGATCCTGCAGAGGCTTTATATATAGCGAGTTGTGACATTGGCAAATCCTGTTTGGTTTTATAAAATTAGTGAAAATAATTTCTAATTATGAATTAACTTATTAACAGCTTTTACTCATATTTTAAAGATTTAATAATAAATTTGCAGCTCAATAAGTTAAGAATTTAGGAGATTTTGGGATGGCAAAAGTTGTAATTGGAATGTCAGGTGGAGTTGATTCAAGTGTTGCTGCATATCTTTTAAAGCAGCAAGGGCATGAAGTGATTGGTTTATTTATGAAAAACTGGGACGATGCTTCGGTTACATTAACCAGCAGTTGTACATGGGAAGATGATATTATGTTTGCCGAAATGGTTTCTAAAAAGCTGGATATTCCTTTGCATTCGGTTGATTTAAGCGATCAGTATAGAAAAAGGGTAGTGGAATATATGTTTTCTGAATATGAGCGCGGAAGAACACCAAACCCGGATGTTTTATGTAATCGCGAGATTAAGTTCGATATTTTTATTGATGAATGCCTTAAATTAGGTGCAGAGTATGTGGCTACGGGGCATTATTGTAGGAAAGAAACAGTAGTAGTTGATGGCAAAGAAACACATCGTTTGTTAGCAGGTGCCGATCCCAATAAAGATCAAAGTTACTTTTTATGCCAGCTGAGCCAGGAACAAATCTCAAGAGCACTATTTCCAATTGGTGAGCTGTTGAAACCAGATGTTCGTAGAATTGCAGAAGAACAAGGTTTGGCAACTGCAGCAAGAAAAGATTCACAGGGAATATGTTTTGTAGGAAAGGTTGATTTACCAACATTCCTGCAACAGAAACTGGAAGCTAAAAAAGGTGATATCATTGAAATTCCTGCCAGTTATTACGAAGAACTGCAAACTTCAGATGATCTTGAAGATATTTCTAAAGCATATCGATATAAACGAGAAGATGGCAAGGTTTTAGGTGAACATCGCGGTGCACATTTTTATACTATTGGTCAACGTAAAGGATTAAATATTGGAGGTACAGGCAAACCGATGTATGTTATCGCCATTGATGTAGAGGAAAATATTGTGTATGTGGGCAGGGGAGATGACCATCCCGGATTATACCGAAAGGCTTTGTTTATTTCAAATGATGAAATGCATTGGGTGCGCCCTGATTTAAAATTAGACATAGGTGAATCTAAGGATTTTTTAGCCCGTATTCGATATCGCCAACCTTTGCAAGAAGCAACTTTAATTGCTAAATCTGAAGGATGCTATATCCGTTTTAGAAAACCACAAAGAGGTATAGCTGCCGGGCAATTTGCAGCCTGGTATACAAATGATGAGTTAATTGGGTCGGGTGTTATAAACTAAAAAAGCTGCCTTAAAAAGACAGCTTTTATTATTTGGTGTGATTCAATTATTCGTCCAGTTTTATTTCTATCTCGGATGACTCATTACCACCATCGGTAAAATCGGCATCGTCCCAGTGGAGCTCAAAATGTAATTTCATACTGTTTCCTCCAACCCACGATCCGCTTCCAACATACCAGTATGCATAATCGGCATCAGTAACACCCCAGAACTGGCCCGTTTCAATGGTTATATCACCATTCGTTAAGTTTATAATTAATTCAATATCGCCTTCCAATCCATAACCTGTTATAAAAGTTTCTCCCCACGATTCGAATATTTCACTCATAAAACCTGGGATGCCGCTATCTGCTTTTACTATCAGTGTTGTGGCATCTTTTTGTTCAATGGTAATACCGCTAATATCATCAGTGAACTCATACGCAGGATAGTATTCAGTACCAGACCATGTTCCAACGAAATCGGTAATCTGAGCTGGTTTAAATTTAGTAACTTCAATTACATATTCATCAGATCCACCATAACCAGCCTGAAGATATTTATCTGTAAACCTGAGTGTATAGGTAAACGTCTGATCGATAACTAAATTATCATGATCAATAGATGCAGTAATTATTACCGTATCGCTAACACTAAAGTCTACCATTGTTTTATCCAGTGATATTGCATTTAGAGGTGAACCATCTGAAGCAACCAATTCTATCTCGGCCTTGCCGTCTTCATTAATGCTGCGATGTGTTACCGCAATTTCAAGAGTCAAATCTTCGGTTGCACTTTTAAAAATTCCGCTACCGATGAAAGCAGCTCCATCGGTATATTTTGTCATGATGTGCTCTTCCTCGCATGCAGCGAACATTATAATAAAGCACATTAAAATGATATATATAAATCCTTTTGTTTTCATATCGTTAAAGTTTTTAAGTTAAAATTAAGGATTTTGATCCGTTGCAGCGTCCATATTAATATTTCCATCAAATTCTTTTTGAGGAATCATCATAATCCATTCCCACGATTCAGGATCGGTAATGGTTAACTGTACAGAGTGATTAGAACCTGCATAAGCTCTATCAAATCCTGTTTTTAATCGTTCAATATCAAAAACTCTAAATCCTTCGCCCCAAAGTTCAATTCTTCGTTGTAAGATAATGAAATCCAATAGGTTGTTAACAGGACCAGCCGTTCCTAACGAGAGTGTGTTTCCGTCAGGAATTGCAGACAGTGTGGTTGCAAAGTCAGAATCTTTATATCCAACAACATCAGTTAGCAGGTTTCGTGATGTGGTGTAATTTGTTTGCATACACTCAGCTTCGGCTTGAATGAGATACATCTCTGCCAATCGCATATAAACTAAATCTGACGACCAGCTTCCGGGCTGTTCAATTGTAAATTTTTGCTGATTATACCTAAAGTCAGGTCCGGTTGAGTTATCGGCAGAAGTAGCCGGATCAACAAACCAGTTTTTTCGAGCGTCATTGGTTCCAATTTGCTCATATAACCAACGCGAAACGCACTTCCTTGAATCATCAGCATATCCACCAGCTCCTGCATCCATATGGCTCCAGAATGAGGTCCACGATAATGTTTGTTCATCATTAATTTCCGATGCCCACATCCATTCAGGATTCGACACAGAGTTGAAACCACCATTAACGTCAGGAACAGACATTAAGGAAGCGGAAGCGTTAGTTATTGCCAGTGCTGCATTGGTTGCAGCAGTATTCCAAAGCTCCTGTGTTAAAGCAACCCGGGCTTTTAAGCCATATGCCACTGATAAATCAATATGAGAAATGTGTCGGCGTGGCGAAGCATCTTGAAATAGCGTAATGGCTTCGTCTAAATCATTATTGATTTGAGTATATACGTTTTCAACGGTACCTCTGCCTTTTCCCTCAGTTTCTTTCGTTGTTGGTTCTGTATATAAGGGAACACCGGGATCATTTTGATGACCAACATAAGTTCTTTGATATAATCGAATCAGATTAAAATAGGCATAAGCTCTTAACGCATAGGCCTGTGCTTTTATATTATTTCTGTCGGCATCATCTCCAACAGCATCATCAATATTGGCTAATATAAAGTTTGCATTATTCACAAATTGGTAATGCATATTCCACCATGCATAAGGTCGGTCGCCGGTACTATTCACTTCACTGCGAACCCAGTAGTGATAATCATACCAGAACCATGCTGATCCAGCTTCATTTTGAACCATGTCATCGCCAAACAGATCGGCAGCTAATCCCAATGCTGCAATTCCGGAGTTTTCATCTTCGTAGTATTCAACCCATTCGTTTCCGTAAACATAGAAAGCCCTGTACATGCCATTTATTGCTGTGTAAGCATTTTCTACTGTTTCAAAAACGGTTTCTTCACTTGCCTTATTGGTTGGCAAGGTTTCTAATGTATCTTCACTACACGAATAGAGAGCGAAGATAAATAATGCTATATATATAATAATTTTTATTTTCATGATTTTGAATTTTAGAATTTAAGATCAATACCAGCAGATAATGTTTTAAGCGGAATATATTCATAGTTTTGATCTCCCGCAAAACTGTACTGAGGGTCCATTCCTTTTAGTTTAGTAAATAAAGCCAGGTTATCTGCCGAAACGAATATTCTGCACGATTTTAACTTAGCTCTGTCCACTATGTTTTTTGGAAGATTATATCCCAAAGTGATATTTTTAATACTTAAATAAGAGGCATCGATTAGCCTGTCATTTGTGGTGTAATTGACCTGACCATGCACCAGTCGAGGAACATCTGTTATATCGCCTTCTTCCTGCCATCTTCTCTGCACATCAACATGGAAATTATCACCGGCATTACGTGTTGAGAATAAGCTGCTATACACTCCGTCGAGCACATATCCGCCAACAGAATAGGTTAGAAGAATTGATAAATCAAATCCTTTGTAGCTTAAGTTATTACTAATGCTACCATAAAAGTCAGGAATTCTGTTACCATGAATCTCCTTATTGGCAGCAGCTTCATTATAACTGTTTGTAATATGTTCTCCAATGATATTTCCATCTTCATCTCTATCCTTTATCAAGTAAAGTTGCTCACCTGTTAGTGGGTCAATTCCTGCAGATGTAGGCAAATAGAATGAGTTTATAGTTTCACCTTCTTTAATGATAAAACTACCACTAACAATTTCTTGTCCATCGGTTACAAGTTCAGTTACTTCGTTTCGAACAAAGCTTAGTTGTCCGCCAAACGTCCATTTTAAATCTCCAGTAAGAATATGTGCGGTTAGATCGAAATCCATACCTTTGTTTACCATTTCTCCCACATTGTCCCAGTAACCATTAAATCCGGTTGATGTAGCAAGTGGTCTGAAAAGTAACAGATCCGAAGTTGTTTTTTGGAAATATTCTGCACTGAATGAAACTTTATCGAACAGGATAGTTTCTAATCCAATATTAAAGTTTTTATTCTTTTCCCATTCTACCTCTTTATTTTCAAGAGATTCTAACCAAACTCCACCGTTGTTGGAATTGGCGTAATCCAATGAGTAAAAACTTTGCCATACATAATAATTCGATGGGCTGTCTATATAGTTTTGTGAACCATCATCAATATACAAAATATCGTCGTTACCCTGATATCCATAACTGGCTTTTAATGTCATATTCGTTAACCAATCGAAAGTTTGCATAAAGGATTCTTGACTCACACGCCATGAGGCTCCTGCAGACCAAAACTGCCCCCATCTGTAGTCTTTATTGAATCGTGAAGAACCATCCGTTCTCCAGCTAAACGACAGATAGTATCTATCAGAGTAGTCGTAATTTAACCTGCTTAAATAGGATTCAACTTTGTAATAATGCGTATAAGAACTTGCACCGGTTGTTGTGGCCGCACCATCCAGCTCGGTTATACCTTCGAACAGATAGCTTTGCTTTTCGGCATAAAACCTGGAATATTTGTAGTCATAATACTCGTGTCCTCCCAGTAAATCAAAGGTATGTTCACCAAAAGATTTATTATAATTTAGTAGCTGGTTAAATGTATAACTAAGTGTTCTGTAATTAGTTTTATATCCTGCACCATGCACTGCAGCAGCATCGCCATGAAGAGGGTTGTTGTACAGTAATCGGTCGCCACCGTTATAATCAAAACCAAAATTAACAGTGAATTTCAGATCCTGAATAACCGGAATCTCTCTTTCTGTATCAAAATCGAGGAATATTCTACTGCTTAAGTTATCAAAATTCAATGTTCTTGAATCATCGAACAGGGTTGCAATACTGTTAAAGTTGTTTGCATAAGGTCTGGTTTCGCCATAATCGTAAACCTTATTTCCTTCAGCATCTAAAACAAAACTTCCATCTGTATTTCTCTCGTAAACAGGATAAATAGGAGCTATGGCAAGTGTAGAAAACCATACGTTATTATAAGATGTACCACTGTTTGTCAGATAGTTCTGTTCTGTTAAGGAGTAGTTCGTATTCATACCCATTTTTATCCATTCCTTAACTTTTGAATCAAGGTTTAATCTGGCTGAATATCGATTAAATTCAGAATTAACTACAATACCTTTATCATTTAAATAACCCAAAGAAATAAGATATTGGTTTCGTTCGTTACCTCCGTTGATACTTAACTGATATTCCTGACGAAGGTTATCTTCTCGTAAGGTCTCATCAAACCAGTCATCATGGTATTTTAATGTTGCATTATCAACAACTTTACCAGTAGAAGGATTGATAAGTGACTCTGAACTTACATTAAATGGATTATATACTTCGCCTCCAAGAGCTTCCATATAGCTTTGTGTGGTCGCATTACCATTAAGAGCTAATTGTATAGCGTCTGTTTCACTCAGGCCATCTTCAACTATGAATGAATTTTTATAGGACTCGAAAAATAGCTCCATATAGATTCTTTCATCAACGGTTTCGTAATTATCAACAGATGGTGAAGTTGTTCCAAATGTAGCTTTAAAGTTAATTTCAGGTTCGCCTTCCGAGCCTTTTTTCGTGGTTATGATAACCACACCGTTGGCACCTCGTGCACCGTATAGTGCCGAAGCAGAAGCATCTTTCAATACCGACATGGATTTAATATCGTTTGGATTGATACTGTTGATATTTCCATCGTACGGAATTCCATCAACCACATATAATGGTTCGTTGGAAGCATTAATTGAACCAAAACCTCGAATTCGAATATTAAGACCTGCACCAGGTTGTCCTCCACCGGATGTAGTTTGAACTCCCGGAATAACACCTTCTAATGCTTTGGTTGCCGAAGATACGGTTCTTTTTTCAATAAGATCATCGTCTATCATTTTGGCAGAACCTGTAAAAGATTCTTTTTTACTTGTACCGTATGCAACAACGATAACTTCGTCCATTTCTAAAATATCGGGTTCAAGAATAACATCTATAGTTGATCGCCCGTTAATGATTTCTTCTTTGGTAATCATGCCGACAAAGCTGAACACCAAGATTTCAGCGTTACTTGGCACAGTAAGCGTGTATTTACCATCAAAATCTGTAGTAGTTCCAATCGTAGGGTTGTTTTTAACAACAACCGAAACACCAGGTACCGACAAGCCGTCTTCTGCACTTGTTACCTGACCTGTAATTTGCATTTGTGCTGTAGCCTGAAATCCAACAAACAGCAGAAATGCCAGAAAGGTTGATAATTTTTTCATATTAAAAATTTTAGGTTAATAATAGGATACTGACAACATATGGTCAGAGTTGAATGTCTGTAGGTATTCATATCATAGTTACTTAATTTTAGGTAACCACAATTAATTAGTAAAACAATTTTACTAATTAGTAACCTGATTGGTTCGAAAAATAGGTTCAATAATGGTTAAGGTTATTCAATACTTAGATTAATAAATCAGGAATTACCCTAATACAATCTAATAATTAATGCAAAATATGAAAAAAACAGATTATTATCAAATAGTTGTGTATGTTGTTAAATAAGTATTTGTGAAAGTGCAACCATCCTAACAAAGGTTTTAAATATGTAGCCAAACCATGTATTATAAGTTTTTAAATGTTAAATTTTGAAAAATGAAATTAAATCGGTTAATGTTTTTGATTTTGACGTAAGCTCTTCGGCACTTGAAGCTAACTCCTCGGCTGATGCGGCATTTTGCTGTGTTACACTATTGAGTTGCTGAACAGCTTCGTTCACCTGTTCCGATCCGGATTTTTGCTCAATGGTAGCTGCAGAAATCTCCTGAATCAGATCAGAAGTTCTCTTTATTTCGGGTAAGTTTGTATTCATAAGTTCTCGTGCTTTTTCAGATATTTCAGCTCCTTTTTGCGAAACTGCAATTATCTCGTTAGCTGCATTTCGGCTTCGTTCAGCTAATCGCCTTACTTCGGCAGCAACAACAGCAAATCCTTTCCCCTGTTCTCCGGCACGGGCTGCTTCAACTGCAGCATTTAAGGCTAACAGGTTTGTTTGAAAAGCAATATCATTAATAATGGTTATCTTTTCCGCAATTTCTTTCATTGAATCCAGTGCAACATTGGTTGATTCGTTTCCTTCCTGAATACTTTTGTTTGTGGTAACAGCAATTTTTTCTGTTTGCTTTGAATTATCTGCATTCATTTGTATACTGGAAACTATTTGTTGCATAGTAGAAGAAATTTCTTCCAATGAAGAAGCCTGTTCGTTAGCAGCATTTGAAAGCTGCACAGAACTTGAACTGAGCTGATCTCCCGTACTTTCAATTTCATCGGCTGCCACTGCGATACTTTCAATAACCTCTTTAAACTTGTTTGTTAAACTTTGTATACTTTCTGTAAGTATACCCAATTCATTATTTTGACCAATGTAATCTTTGTTGACTTTGACATTAAGATTTCCTTTGGCCAGTTCCTGAAGTGCTTTAATGGAATCATCCAATGGCCTTCGAACTTCTTTTGCCGTTCTCCAGAAAAAATAGATAAATACTGGTAAGCCGATAATTATTACAAAGTATGTTGGAAAAGTTTCGGGATATGAGCTATTTAAATTTGCCAGTGCATCAAGAATAGAGAGCGTAATAACCCAGTAAGCAGTTATTCTAAATAATATCGATCCTTTAAAGAAAAATCTTATGGTTAAAATACCAATGGGCGGTCCTATAAGTAATGGAACAATTACTTCAAGTAGTTCTTTTGACATGATGTTTAGGTTTTGTTGTTGATATTTTTTACGAAAAATTTCATAAAAGGTTGAGCTAATGCTATTCAGTTCTCAACTCATGTATTATTTTAAATGATTTTGAAGATAATGAGCAATATTAATTTTCTATATATAAATAAAAATTATTATTATATATTTGTTATATATAAGAAACTTATATATATTTGTAATATGATATCAAAAGATTTACTTAAAGGATCATTAAAGTCAATTATTTTAAAATTATTGGCTGAGAATGGTAAAATGTATGGTTATGAAATAACACAGAGAGTTTCTGAACTTTCAAGCGGTAAGATAAAACTTACCTATGGTGCACTTTATCCGATACTTCATAAGTTAGAAAATGATGGTATTGTAAAAACAGAATCAGAAGTAGTAAATAATCGTAACAGAATTTACTACGATCTTACACCAAAGGGCAACAGTTTTGCTACGGAGAAAATTAAAGAACTCGAAGAATTTATTGAAACCATGGGGATTTTTCTCAAACCGAATTTAGGTTTAAATTATGTATGAGTTAACTCAGGAGCAATTACTAACCGTTAATGAACTGGTTAGCGATTCTCAGATTACGTATTCGCATCTGCCGGATGATTTAATGGATCATATTTGTTGTGATATTGAATCAGAAATGTCTGTAGGTTTATCATTTAATAAAGCATTGGAAAGGGTACAATGTAAGTTTGGTGATTCCGGATTACAAAAAATCCAGGAGGATACCATTTTATTAATCGATCAAAAATACAGATTTATGAAAACAACTATGAAAATTTTTGGCAATGTATCCTTAGCGTTGGTAGGGATCGGAACCATTTTTAAAATCTTTCACTGGCCGGGAGCCTCGATCGGGTTAACGTTGGGGTTTGTTTTATTAGCGTTAATTTTTTATCCGGCTACGATTTTAGCGAGTTACAGAAAAAATGGACGAAAGAATCTAATTCTGCATCTTATGGCTATTGTTGGCGGTATGGCTGTAATCTTAGGCATTCTATTTAAATTCCAACACTGGCCTGGTGGTGGAATGATATTAACCGGAGGTTGGATTACCTTAATTCTAATTTTTCTTCCAATTTGGTTAATTATGTATTCTATTCAAAATAAAGGTAAGCAAGAGACTAGAATTTATGCAATAGGTGTTACCGGATTGATTGTATTTAATCTGGGAACGCTTTTTAAATTTCAACACTGGCCAGGAGCTTCTGTATTTCTTATTGTGGGAGCCATAATCATTGGAACCATTTTTTTGCCGATTTATGCTAAATATCTATATGATAGGCATCAACATATAAATATCAGATTTATTTATTTAGTAATTATCATATCATTTTTCATTTTATTTGGAACACTTACAAACCTGAATTTAGAAAAAAACTTATTTGATAGTATCTCTAAAACTGATTATTATGCAAGGGTAGAATCAGGTTACTATAAAGCAGAAAATCAACGCATTATAGAAAATGTATTATTTTCAGATTCAGAAATAAGCAATAAAGCAGAAATCATAAGTACTCGGGCAGATAGTCTTTGTAATCTTATTTATAATATAAAAGGAGAGTTATTGCTTAAATCAATAGGTGTGGATAAACCTTACCTGAATAAGTATATAGAAAATATTGCGTTAATTCCTGAAAAGGGTAACTGGATACTAGTAGATCAAATCTTTTTTGGTAATCAGAATGACGGATATGCCAATCTGTTAAAAAATGGATTAAAAGACTATGAACAGCTTATTATGCAAGAAGTTGATAATGACCCGGTGCTTGGTAAGCAGTTAAATGAACTCTTTTCTCTTAAAGATATTTCGTCTTATGGGTTTTATAAAACATGGGAATACAGAATGTTTAAGCGCAATTTAATGTACTTGTCTATAACGCAACTAACTAACATTGAGCGTGATATTCGATTAGCCGAAAGTCTAATATACAACTACTATGCGGAGAAGTTAGATATGAAAGATTCTGAATTGTAAAATTTAAAGAAGAGAAAACAATGAAAAAATCAATATATATATCAGGAATATTTACAACTAATCTTTTACTTATAGGTTGTATATTTAAAATAAATCACTGGCCGGGCGCCGGAGTAGCATTAACTTTATCACTTTTATTTTTGAGTTTTTGGTTTTTACCAACAGCTTTACTTCATCATTATAAAAGAAACGATCATAAACATAAAAAATGGTTATATATAACTGCCTTTATAAGTTTCTTTATCATGTTTATAGCTGCTTTATTTAAAATACAGCATTGGACTGGAGCCAGCTTTCTATTAATGATAGCAATACCTATTCCGTTTGTGCTGTTTTTGCCGGTATATATCTACCATTCTGCAAAAGATAAGCAGCAGTCGTCTCTTTATTTTACTGCAGTAATTTTAGGTCTTATTTTTATAGCTGTTTACAGTGGATTATTAAACTTAAATGTTAGTAAAAATGTATTGGATCATGGTGTATTGTTAATCAAGAGCAATGAAAAAACCATTGATTACTACGAGAATAATATAAAATCCGCAATAACTGCTAAATCATCCAGTACGAGTAACATTGATGATATCATCAGTAAAAGTGATTTGATTTGTTCTACAATTCATTCAGCAAAACAGGATTTATTAAAATTTACAGAAAATAGTCATCTCAGTACAGATTTTGGTCAACATGATTTTTTTGTAAATAACATAAATAACATGGATTCGCGTAACGCAGTTCACTACATACTTTTTTGGAAGGATGATGCCACTATTCCAAAACTCTATGAGGAAATGGTAGCATATAAATCTTTTCTAACTAGTTTAGAACTAAAAGATGAAACTAAAAAAGCTATTCAGTTGATGTATAATTTAGAAGATGCTGAACTGCATGGTGAAAGATACCCTTGGACGGAGCGGGAGTTTTCATCAGATTATCTGATCTTTGCGTTAGAGTCACTATCGCGATGGGAAAAAAATGTCAGGTTTACTGAAAATTTAATTATTCAGGAGCTAGTTAATAAATCTGAAGATAATACTATTTTATAATCGAGACCCTTTCATGCTTATTAATAAAAATAGAAGAACAATTTGTTTTTTTATTTTGATAAAGCCGAAATAAGAAGTTGCCGCATGGCAGCTTCTTTTAATATCCGGTTTTTCGTCCGGAGTGTTCGCGTAGCATTTTAAATCGGCGGAATCCCATTTGATAATATTTATCTATATCAAAATCTTTTACACCATGAAGTTTGCGTGGTTTTATTTTATGCATACACCATTTATTATTTAGTACAAACGAGAAATAATAGTATATGTATCGGAAAACTTTATTAGTACTGCCTAACACTTTATTTTTTCTTGATATATATTCATAACATATTCTATTTGGGCAGGTTAAGGCACATCCTGCATTTCCAAACAAAGTGATTCTGTCTTTCTGATCAATTTGCTCCAACAGTTTTAAGTTATTGTTCACATTCATTGGAAGTACAATCGTATCATAAGTTTTTAACGCTTCATCAATTTTTTCCAATGAATCAATATCTTTTAAGATGCTGGCTTCAATTTTATATAATGGAAAATCTTTTCTAATCCAACCAACAAGTTCGTCATTTGTAATAATCAAAGAATTACCTTTCTGATGATATTTCTCGAATAATGGAAGAAACTCTTCGTATTCGAATCTGGAAACATAGTGATTGGTAAAAGGAATTCGGATACCAATGTTATGATCCTGTAAAAATTTATAGTCATTATCAGAAAGTTGAGTGTGCATAAATGGCCTGCCACTATACAACGTTGATTTCTCAACAAAACCAAAAAGGCTATCGATCTTAGTTAGCGGAATGTTTGGAAAAAACTTATGAAGATAGTCTTTTACAGGTTGATTTGGTTTTTTGCCTCGTGCCGAAATCGTATATATTGTATTATCCATTGGATGGTATTTAATTTTTGACAGCTTTTACTGTTTTAGTTTATAAAATATTCCGCGCTCCTGTCTGTAAGTCTCTATTTTTCCTTCGCTATCCAATATATCAAGGTATTTATTTATTTCATTAATATGCAATCCTAAGATATCTTTTAAATCTTCTAAAGTACAAGGTCTTCTCGAAATGGTTTCCATTACGGTGTTTTCCAGATCTTTTCGAAACGATTTGCTATCTTTTCTTTTCGCTGATGAAGCGATAATTTCAACATTTGGTATATTCCAGAGATCAATGATATTTTGTAATTCAAGTCGTGTGGCAGCTCTTATTTTATCTATTACACCTGGTCGGTCCAGGGTGTTCAACTGAACTTTTTCCGGATTAATTTTTAATATTGCTTCTTTTAAGCCATGGAGGTTTTCCAGATCATCGTTAAAGCCTGGCAGAATCATAACTTCTAGCCAGATGGTACCTTTGAAATTTTTTCTGAAATCGATTAATCCTTGGATATAACTTTCAATGCTTAAGTTTTTATTTGGCCGGTCAATTTTCTTAAAAGCTTTTTCAGTTGCAGCATCTAAGGAAGGTAGAATAAGATCGGCTTTTAACAATTCATTTCTTACCTGCTTATCACTGAAAAGGCTACCATTAGTTAATACCGCAATAGGAATATCAGGATAATAACTTTTGATAAATGTAATTACTTTCCCAATTTGAATATTAAGAGTTGGTTCTCCTGCTCCTGAAAAGGTAATATAGTCGGGTTTTTCGTTATTGGAGAAAAATTCTTTTAGTTCATCAATAATCTCATCATATAAAACATATTCTTTTCTTTCAACGGTATGATTTGTGGTTGCACCACATTCGCAGTAAATACAGTTTAAAGTGCATACCTTATGTGGAACCAAATCTACACCTAACGACATGCCTAATCGCCTTGATGGTACAGGACCAAATAAATGTTTATACATTGTAAATTTTAATTATTATTTTTAACAAAATTAATCAAACTGTGCAGATTTATTGAGAAATTTGCATTTAATCAAATTGATAATCAAAATAAAAGTTGTAATCAGATGAGTAATTCTATTGATTATAAGGGAATTGCAGTTAGTATTTTTGACGCAATGAACAGCGGCGAATTTTCAGATTTTCAGAATAATGCAAAGGAAGATATATGTTTTGATTTTCCTGGAACGGATAGAATAGAAGGAGCAAAGCGGGTAATTCTCTTTTTTAAAGTTTTATTAAGAAAATATAAAAACCTACATTTTTCGGTAAAGGATGTTTTTGCAGCCGAAGGTAAAGCTTGCGTTGTTTGGACCAATGAAGGAGAATATGGTAATGGAGATAAATATGAGAATAGTGGAATCACTTTATTCCATTTCGATCATGATAAGATTTCGTTCATAAGCGATTATTTTAAAGATACCTCATTTACAAATTCTTGATTTCTGATTATGAAAAAGGTTCTGATTCTGGATGGAAGCACTCGTAAAATGGGTAATACATCAATTTTAATCCAACATTTTACTAAAGGTGCTGAGAAAAATACAACCCAAATTGAGCATGTACTTGCTAAAAATTTGGATATAAAATATTGTAACGGATGTTTGCGATGTAATTTAATTAAACGATGTTCTATTCGTGGAGACGATTGGGAAGAGCTGAGCCAAAAAATAAACGAAGCAGATGTACTTGTTTTTGCATCACCCATTTACTTTCATTACGTTACTGCTCCACTAAAAAATATTATCGATCGATTCAGATCGTTTGTACATGTGCAAATTACCGAAACAGGATTAATTCATACACCTTGGAAAAATTGGAATAAAGATTTTGTTCTGTTACTTTCAATGGGATCGTCGGACGATTCTGATGCACAACCCGTAATTGATCTTTTTGAATATATGAAAGATGTACTGGGAGATAACAACAGATTGCATGTAATAAAGGGAACACGTTTAGCGGTTATTAAGCAGGTTCAGAAAACAGAGGATGAGTTAAAGGAATTGTATCCAAAGCTTAGGTTGAATGAGAAATTAGCTGAGGATGATTTTAAGAAAAATCAGAAGATTTTGAAGAAGTGTTATGAGTTGGGTGAGGCTTTAACTGCCAAAGAATAAGATTATCCCAACTTCAATAACTCTGTGTAAGGATCTCCATGAAATCCTAATAATTTTGCAAATGCAGGTTCGGTTTTATATCCCTGCTTTTTTAATTCGATAATTTGCTGTTTAAAAAGATCACCTTTTTTCTGGAGGATTTTCCACTCAATAAGCATATGCCTGTAAGCTTCCTGTTCATTTACTGGCCGGTTTTGTCCAAAAATTTCTATCTGATAACCTTGATATTTAAACCGGGCAATAACTGTTTTTAAATTACGAATTTCTTTTTCATCAATTAGAAAATCATCATGATATTTAAAATGATTGGAAACCTTATTTTTAAACTCTTCTAAATTTTTACAATAACAGATAATATCCAGATCGCTGCTTTCAATATCAATCTCGATAGGAATAGTGCCAGTTAGGACAGGAGTAAATCTTTTAAGTTTGTCGAATATCAGCAGATCGTTAAGAATTTTGAATACTTCCTGTTGTCTTGGATTGCCTTTTTTTAGATATGAGATCGCAGAGAAATCTAGCATTAAATAAATTTTCGTATGAGTACCAAAATCAAGCCAACCACAAAAATAATAGTGAAAATGGTTTTGTTGTGTTTTGCCAACCAGTTGGGGAGATAAATATCAAAATTATCTTTCGCTGAATCACTATATTTTCTGGCCACAATGGTTAATGGGCAATACCATTTAAATACTACAAGTACGGTGGATTCCAATAAAACAAAACCAATGGCAATCCATGCATAAGTATCCACTTTATTTGAAATTCCGGCATAAAGTGTATAAAAAACCATAGAAGCGAAAAATGCCCAAATAATTGTATGAATTATTTTTATAGCGACAAGTTTTGATTTTGACATGTAGTTTCGTTATTATATTTTACTAAGATTTTTGTCAAATTTAGGAGAGTGGTAATTATAATCGAATGCCGGATTTTTAACAATTGTTCCATCCATATAATTAAAATACCCTTTAATAAACTGTTTTGGGAAAACATACACCAGATCTGAGTTCTCGTCGGTATAAGGTTCCTTTTCAGTCAGAACTTGCTCAACAGAAATATTTTTAGCGTGTTTTTTACTGAGCTCTTCAGAGTAGTGATTGTATTTCTCTTTCGAAATGCAAATTACAATAACATAGTTACCATATTGCTTGTGTTCATGATGGCGATGTATCAAATACAATTCATCATTATAAATATATTCTGCTGTTTTATAGAAGGAGTTCACAAACCTGAATCCTTCATTTAGAATAGTATTGGCAACTCTTTCTTTGGCCGTATAGTGTAAAAAGAGCTTAATTTCCTGGTCATTTTCAAAAAGAAAATCTCCAAACTTTTTATCTAATAATTTATCTTTAGTAACAATACCTTTATGTTCAGGATTTTTGAGCCTTTCCAAAAAGCTGATTATATCATCTTTATTTTTATACTGGTCTTCTTTTCCGAATTTTTTAAGATACGATTTAATGATGAAGTTTTTTTTAGACAGCTGTAGATGCAGATATGTTATATACACAAACAGTCCTACAATTATCAGGAATTCCAGTGAAATATTAATCCTGGTGGTTGATATAAAGTCTAAAAAGATCATTTTAATTAATTATCGAAATAAAGGTATTGAATTATTCAGATAAATAAAACAGTTATTATAAATTGTTTCTCATATGGTTACAAGTTATAATCAGAATCTTTTTTAATAAACTGCGAAACTTTGGCTATCATATGTGCGGATATAGGAGATAGGAATATTAAAACATGAAAAATGATTAATGTAAGAATGAGTATTTTCCAGTGAAAAAACAGGATATTTAACGCAAGTAACAATAATACAAAAGCAAACGAAGATACTTTAGTAATTACATGCATACGGGTGTATAAAGTTTTAAATCTTACAATACCAATTGATGCTATAAAAATAATTACAGCACTTATAACTACCAATATACCAACAATAATATCAACCATCTTCGTTTTGTTTTTTATATAAATATCTTGCAATAATCATTGAGCCAAAAACCAGGAGTAGAGAAACTGTTAAAACCACATCAAGCAACATGGCATTACGTGTGTAAAAAACATCGCAAATAATAATACCGACAATGATAAACGCAATTTGATCCAGTGCCACAACTCTATCGGGCAGTGTTGGACCTTTAAAAAGCCTGAAGAGTGGAAATATCAGGCTTATAGCCATAATCCAGAGAGCTGTTAACGATGCATATTCTAAAAATAGTTTTCCGGTTTCATCCATGGTCGTTTAATTTTTAGTTTTTGAATTGCCCAGGCTGCGCAATAACATCCTTTCAATTTTTCCGGTTGTTTTGACAAAATCATCCTGATCATTACTATTTAGCAAATGCACGTAAATTATATTACGATCTTCTGATAAATCAACACTTAACGATCCGGGTGTCATACTTATTAGGTTGAATAGTAAAATAATATGCCACGATTTATCACTTTGCGGTTGGTATTCAATAAGGGTTTCATTTTCACCACGATACCCTTTAACAACAAGCCATGCTACAATCCATCCCGAGTTGATTACTTTGAAGGTAAAGTAAACAAATAAAATGGTTAAGTTAACTAACCTGAGCGAAAACGCTATGATTGATCTTACTATTTTCATCCTAAAACAAAATTGATATACTTTTGATTATTAAGCAAATCGGTTGCTGCCGTTTCGCAAAATTCTGCTATTGGTTTTGCCCAAACCCCCATTACAATAATGGATAATGCTAATATTATAGATGCGGTTATCATATACCTGTATGGTAAACCATTTGATTTTATTCTTTGTTCGCTATCGTTTTTTTCATTCTTGGTGTTTTTCCAGAATACTTCAATCCAGATTTTTGTCATGGAAAAGAGTGTAAAAAGTCCTACAAATAGCGCAACCATGGCTACAATTATCTGGTTACTTTCAATACCTGCTTTAATAATTAGATATTTTCCTGCAAAACCACTTAATGGAGGAAGTCCGGCTAAACTAAAAGCCGAAATAAAAAATAGTATTCCCCACAATGTATGTTTATTAAACATATCTCCCAGGTCTTTTAAACTTAATGTATTTCTTTCGCGATGCACCCAGCCGGCAACCAGAAATGCATTGGTTTTTGAAAGCATATTGTGTCCTAAGAAAAATATGGCTGCTGCAAGTCCGGATATAGTATAAAAAGCAAGTCCAATAATAACATAACCAACCTGACTAATAATATGAAATGATAGGATTTTCCTGAAATCGAACTGCGATGTTGCAGTTATTACACCAATTACCATGGATAATATTCCCATCCATAAAATGATTGGATTCCAGAAGTAATCATAGTGATGCAAAAACAACGTGTAAATTCTTATTAGAGAATAAATTCCAACTTTAGTTAGCAATCCGGCAAAAAGGGCAGAGACTGCCGGTGGCGGAGTATGGTACGATGCCGGCAACCAGAAAAAGAACGGGAAAAGTGCTCCTTTTATGGCAAAGCCTACCAGTAATAAAATGAGTGAAGGTTCAAATAAGCTGGGAAAATCGCCAATTCGAGAGAACTTCAATGCTAAATCGGCAAGGTTTAAACTTCCCATTTTACCATAGAGGATTCCTATTCCGGCAACAAAGAAAAAGGATGATATTAAATTTAATATCAGGTATTTAATAGATCCTTCGAGCTGTGCTTTTTCTCCTCCAAAACTAATAAGGATAAACGAACTCATGAGCATAACTTCGAACCAAACGTACAGATTAAAAATATCGCCTGCAATAAAGCTTCCATTTACACCCATTAAGATACCGTAGGTAAACAGAAAGTAATTATTTTTGAGTCTCTCTTTGTCAATTGACTGAATAGAGTATAAAGTAACGGCCAAAAACACAATGGCCGAAATAAAGATCATAAAGGCACTAAACCGATCGGCTACTAGCGTTATACCATAAGGTGCAGGCCACGAACCCATTTGGGTTTTTAGCATGCCTGCGTTATGAACGATTTTAAGAATATAAAAGGCTAAAGCAAAATTAGTTAATCCTAAAATCAGCGACAGTGCATTTTTTATTCTGACATGGTGTATAAACAGTGCCAAAATAATAAATGTAAAAGGAACTATGATCAATAACGGAAGTATGCTCATTTTTGGTCTGTTTTACTAAGTTGATCTAAATCATGAGTTTCTGTTACTTCGAAATACCTGTATTTTAAGGCAAGTATATAGGCTGCAATACCTAAACTGATAACGATGGCAGTAAGAATTAAGGCTTGGGGCAAAGGATCGCTAATGGTAGCAAGATCAACTGTTTCTTTCCCTTCTGCGATAAATGCTTCGCCACTTCGTTTTATTCCGCCTGCTAAAAATATAATCAGGTTGGTAGCATTGGCCAGTACAAATATTCCAAGTATTACTTTTACGATACTACGCCGCAATACCAGGTAAACACCACCTGCATATAGTATTCCGATAAAAATTGCTAATATTAATTCCATTTTAACACCTCCATTATACTAATTACAATAGTTAAAATAACACCAATAACAACTGCATAAACTCCTGTGTCGAAAATCAGTGGTGTACCGGCATGCAAAGTTCCTAAAACCGGAACATCAGCTTTTATCCATAATCCTGTTAACATTTCTGTTGAGAATAAGGTTGGCAGTAAGGCAGCAACTAAAACTAATAATAATCCAATACCAATAAAAGATTGCGGTTTTATTTTAATGACTTTCTGTAATGAATCCGTTCCAAAAATAATTGCATAAAAAATAAATCCGGTTGATGCAATGATCCCTCCGATAAAACCACCGCCAGGGTTATTGTGTCCACGAAGTAACAAATAAATAGAAAAGATAACCATTACTCGCATAAAAAGGCCCACGATCTTTTCTAATATGATATTTCTTAAACTTCTATTATTCATCTATTTACTTTGTTTTTTAACGGTAAACCTAAATAAACTAAACACACCAACTGCAGCCAGAGTTAGCACAGTGATTTCACCAAGTGTGTCCAGTGCTCTAAAATCAACAAGGATCACATTTACAATGTTTCGTCCGTGTGCTTGCAGATAACTGTTCTCGGCAAAAAAGCTGGAAATCGGCTCATAATTATTAAGCGCCCTGCTATGCAATACAACAATGGTAACTCCGGCACCTACAACTAATGATATGATTATATCTCTGATACGCGATCTTTTAGTTGATAAATTTGCAAATTTTGGCAGGTAATAAATAACCATGACAAAAAGAACCATAATTACGGTTTCAGCCAGAAATTGCGTAATGGCCAAATCAACTGCACCATATAACAGGAATAATAAACCTATTCCGTATCCCACAACACCCATCGCAAGTATGGCTGATAATCGCGACATGGAAAATACGGCAAACAGCAATGCCATGGTTGATATAATTAAAAGAATTACGATGTTAAACCGGATATCCGAAAATCCGTTAATCGGCACTAATTCCCTAAAGTTCCAGTTTATTTGAAAGCTTAAGATGATTAAAGTTACCACAAAAAATGTCATTAAATAGAAGCGATGATATCCGTGCTGGATACGCTGCGTATTTTTTCCGGCAATTCGTAAATATAAATTCATTACAGTCATAAAAATGGTCGGAAGATGATATATATCGAACCATTCAATGGTTTTTTTAATGAAACGGGTAACCGGTTTGCGGAGAACAAAGATTAAAACACCTAACAGAATTGCAAAAATACTGAGTACTAAAACCTCATTAAATCCATGCCATAGAAGCAGATGTACATCTTTGATCTGATTTTTTGTTACAAAAAGTGCATTGGCAATCATTTTGTTTAATCCACCTGGGAACAGACCAAGAAATAATCCTGCCAGGGCTAATACTCCCGGACCAAGAATAAAATACCACGGTAGTTGTTTTTCAGTGTATTTAGCAGGAATTGCCGGCTTTTTACTCTTGTTATAGAATATTTCTACAAAAACCGTAAGCGATACAGCAACCATCATGATATTTGCTCCAACTCCAAGCGGAAGTATAATCCACGATAATCCGGGGAGTTGTATTTTGGCTACATAAATAAGTTCCTTTCCAACAAAACCAAGCATAGGTGGTAATCCTGCCATGGATATTAATGCCAGCACGGCAAAAATGGTTGTCAAAGGTAAAGGCTTCCAGAGTTTTGATAGTACGGTTATATCTCTTGTCCCGGTGCTTTTATCAATAATACCTGCAACCATAAATAATCCGCCTTTATACAGTCCATGCACAATAAAAAACACCAGCGATGCTTCTATGGAAAGTGGGGTTCCTATACCAATCAATAAAACCATGGTTCCCAAAGCACTTATGGTTGTAAAAGCTAATATTCGTTTCAGATCTTTTTGGCCCATGGAGAAATAAGCACCCAAAAACATGGTGATAACTCCTGACAGAATTAATGAATATTTCCAAATTGGTGTTCCTCCTAGTAAAGGTTGGATTCTTAAAAGTAAATATATTCCAGCATTTACCATAGTAGCAGAATGCAGGTATGCACTTACCGGAGTAGGTGCCTGCATTGCTCCCGGCAACCAAAAATGGAATGGAAACTGAGCAGATTTAGTTAATACAGCGATTAATACTAGGATAAAAACTAATGTGTATTGTGGGTGCTCTGTTAATGAAATGCCTTGTTCAATAATCTTACTGATTTCATAAGTACCTGTAATATTTCCAATAAGAATGGCAGCAAATAACAAACACAAACCGCCAAATCCGGTTATTAATAAGGATTGCAATGCTGCTTGCCGCGATTTTTCTAAATGATGATCAAATCCAATGAGTAAAAAGGAGGTCACGCTGGTAAGTTCCCAGAAAATAAATAGTGCCATTAAATTATCTGAAAATACAAGCCCTGTCATGGCGGCCATAAATAACATCAGGTAGGTAAAAAAATGTGCCTGCCGCGAGTACTTTTTCATATACCATGATGCATACAACACCACTAAAAATCCAATACCCGATATTAATAATCCAAAAATAAGGCTTAATCCATCAATGCGGAACGGAAAACTTATATTTTCCAATAGTGAAAAGTTGGTTGGAAATATTTTGGTTGCTTTGATATCTAAGTCGCCAAGGGTTGAGAATAATAGAACGAATATACCTAGCGGGACTAATGAAAGCAGCCAACCCAGACGTTGTTTAAGCAAAGGATACAAAACGCTAACAAGTATACCCGAAATAAATAAAAGTCCTATTAATAAAGGTAAATATTCGCTCATCTTTACGTATCTTGTTTGTTACAATTTTATGCTCTTTATACAAAAATAGATAATTTAAACAATTTAGGAACACCAATAATTTAATGATTGTTCAAACTTTTGGTGAATAAATTAAGCATCAGTATATTAGTTACCCTTTAGATACCTCTCTACAGTTTCTAATTTTTCCGGATTGCCAATATCAAACCAATAATCTGAAGTGTGATTGAATCCCTTTATCAACTCTTTTTTTGAAAGTTCTAAGTAGGTATTTACAATTGAAAACTTGACGGTTTCATGGAGATAATTAAATATGTTAGAATTAATAATGTGTATTCCGCTAAAAGCATAAGGTTTTAGATTTTTAACTTCCTTTGAAATAACTTTTTCATTGGTTTTGGTGTTTTGCCATCCACACAACTCCATTTGTTGGTTAAACAGAAAGTATCTGCTCGAAGTTCTTTTTCGCACAGCTAGTGTTGCAAGTGCATTCTCACGCTTATGAAACGTGATCATTTTTTTTAAATCTATATTGCTTATGATATCGGTATTATGCAAAATGAACGGTTCATTTTGATTAAAAAAGTCGGTAGCTTTTAACAGGCCACCTCCGGTATCTAATAATTGATCTGATTCGTCTGAAATCTCAATATGAATCCCAAAATTATTTTTTGTTTTTAAAAACTCAATTATTTGATCTCCTAAGTAGTGAATGTTTATAATGATTTCATTAACTCCGGTGTGTATTAGTTTTTTAATTACATGCTCGAGCATTGGTACACCATTTACTTTAACCAAAGCTTTAGGCGTATCATTCGTTAAAGGTTGTAGCCTGGTTCCTTTACCAGCAGCAAAAATCATTGCTTTCATTGTGCCTGATTTTTTAAGATTTCCTGCTCAATGTGATGTATGGTGATTTCAATATTATATTTCGATTTCAGATAGTTAGCCAACTGTTCTGCTGCATATACCGATCGGTGCTGACCACCTGTGCACCCAAAACTAACCATTAAATGCGTAAAGTCTCTTTCAATATATTTTTTTACCGATTGGTCAACCAGAGCAAAAACATGTTCCAGAAAATCTTTCATTTCCGGTTCTTTCTCTAAAAATTCTATTACTTCTTTATCTTTACCGGTAAGCTTTTTGTACTGCTCGTACCTTCCGGGATTGTGAATTGAGCGGCAATCGAAAATAAATCCTCCGCCATTGCCAGAACTGTCAATTGGTAATGATCGTTTATAAGAAAAACTATTAATGGATACTTTTAACATAGTTCTTTGTATTGATGATTTGTTCAATTAAATTCTGTAAGTCAGGAAGGTTTTCTAATATGCGAACTTGTTGATTCAGATTTTTCAAGTTTGCAATAGCCAAAGGAATACTTTCAATAAAGTGCTGCTTTTTTTCAATTAACCCACGTAAACCATATGCACCTAAGGTTTGTAAAACCCGAATCATGGCAAATGCAAAAAAATACTCTTTAAATTCTTCCGTATCAATTGGAGTGTATAATCGAGCTACCTGAATATAGTCTTCCAGTAAGTATGTTTTGTATTTTTCAGGAATTTGTGCTTTGGCCTGAAACAGTAGTGATGCCAGATCATATTGCAGCGGTCCCTGTCTTCCTCCCTGGTAATCGATAAAATAGGGTTCGTTTTGTTTGATTATGATATTCCGTGCCTGAAAATCACGAAACATAAAATATTGATTATCGGCCTGTAACAGGTAGTTAGCAAAGGTTTCAAAATCAGCTTGAAGCAATTTTCTATTGTATTTTAGTTGCAATGAATCGATAAAATAAGTTTTAAAATAGTTCAAATCATAGATGATGGATTCTTTATCGAACTTTGCGTGCTGATGACACCTGGAATAATCAAAATCTTTTCCTGCAATAATCTGCATATGAACTAATTGCCTGATAACCTTTTTGTATGTATTAAGAACTTCAGAAGAGAAAGCTTCATCTGTTTTTTGCTGAAGCAACCAGGATAAAAGCTGCTGTTCTCCTAAATCTTCAATTAGATATATATTATCTTCTAATTTGCTGGTATATAATTGAGGAACATTCACCCTCGAATTGCTTAGTTGACGCGTGAAATCAACAAAAGCCAGATTTTCAGAATAGTTATCATTGTAAGCACCTATTGTAGTAGACTTGTCTGCTTTAATTCTATAATATCTTCTACTCGAACCTGAGTGGGGCAGTTCAGTGAGCGATTCTGGTTTTGAACCATACCACTCTTTAAACAAAAGCTGCAGTTTATTTTCTATTTCTGAGTTTTGATGCATACTATCCAAAAAAGTAAACTAAAATGAGAATAACAACTAATGCCGGAAGCATATTCAACACTTTTATTTTTTTAATATCAAGGATATTTAATCCTAAACCGATTAACATTAATCCGCCAATTCCGGTTAGTTCATTGATCATATTTTCGGCAAAATAATCGCCAAAATATGCTGCCAAAAGTGTTAATCCACCTTGGTAGATAAGTAAAGGAATTACGGAAAATGCAACGCCAAATCCGAGTGCAGCTGCTAATGCAATGGACGATACACCATCGAGTACTGATTTTGCCAGTAAAAGATTAGGTTTTCCGCCGAGTCCTTCTTCAATAGCACCTAAAATAGTTACTGATCCCATACAAAACAGTAGAAAAGCTGTTACTAATCCTTCCGAGAATTTTGAGTTTTTCGATTTGAATTTCTTTTTCATCGAATCGCCAAAACGATTAACATACACATCAATATTAATCCATTCGCCAATAATTCCACCGCTTACGATACTAATGGCCATAAGAAAAAAGTTATTCGTTTTTAACGCCATATACATTCCGATGGCAAGTGTGAAAAGCCCGATTGCCTGAAAAACTATTTTAATAAATCGCTCCGGAAGCTTTGTGTTTAGTACTAATCCTAATATACTACCAACTATTATTGCTGCTGCATTTATTAAAGTACCCGTCATAATTTTTGTAATTTTCCGATAAAGATAATAAAGTTGTAAGGTTTAACGTTTACGATTTGTTCAAAATAAATTTTGTTGTTATCCAATATAATTAATAAATTTAGATTCACGTTAAATAGCAAAATAGCATTAGTTATGAGAATCGAATTATTTAGTTCCGATTATTTAAATATTGTAGAGTTAAACACAACGGGTGATAATGAAAATTATATTAAGGGAGATTCTGAATCGAAATATGTTGAGAGTGAAGTGTTTAATCTTTTTACAAATTGTTTTGAGAATGCAAATAAGTTGTATGAATTTTTTGGCGCAACAAAATATAACACAAGAAATATTGTTCCATTACGAAATGAGTTACTAAGTAAGCTGGAAGCATTGGAAGGTATCAAAAGCCTGAATGGTTTTCAAAATCACTTAGATCAGGTTTTTCTGGGACAGGAATTTATCGATGAGTTAACAGAAGAGGATAAAGACTGGAAAGAAAAGTGGAAATATTACTTGGATAAACTGATTCAGGTTAATAAAGGATTAGTTGCCATTACCGATAAATGTATCGAGGAGCAAAAAATTCTTTGGGTAATTGGGTATTAATTCATTTCAATTTGTTAAAAAATCTTAAAAAAGGGGCAACAAAAGAATTTTTTTATCGTTTTTAAACCATTGTTCGCAAATATTGTCATATATTTGCATTGTATAAATAAGGCTATTATACCACTTCATCATAATAGCAAGGTTAATAAATTAGAGTGTTAGCATCCCGGGGGGCCGGGATGTTTTTTTATGTAATTATTGATTAGAAGGTTTAAACCGAAAGATTATTTTCTAGTCCAATACTTTTAAATTAGGGACACCAGATATGACAAAAAAATCATATTTTTAAAATCTTGAAATTATATAATCAATACATAAATCAAATTATTAACTATGAAAAACTTATCATTAATATTAGTTTTAGTCACTATGGTAGCCATAAGCTGTACTAACAAATCGGGAACAGAAAAGAGTAATCCGTTTTTGGCGGAATTTGATACTCCTTTCCAGGTTCCACCGTTCGATAAAATCGATACAACGCATTTTATTCCTGCATTTAAAGCCGGAATTGAGCAGGAGAAAGCGGAAATTGAAGCAATAATTAATAATCCTGAAGAACCTAACTTCGAAAATACAATTGTTCCTTTCGATCAGACAGGGGAAATATTAAGAAGAGCAAGAGTGTTTTATACGTTGAATGGAGCAAATACTAATCCAGCTTTGCAAAGAATTGCCAGAGAATTATCGCCTCTTATGTCGGCTCACTACAATGAAATTAACATGAATCAGCAGTTATTTCAAAAAATAAAAGCTGTCTATGATAAAAGAGAAGAGTTAGGTTTAGATCAGGAACAACTTCGTGTAGTTGAAAAATATTATCAGGATTTTGAACGTAATGGTGCTGCTTTGCCAGAAGAACAGCGTGAAGAACTAAAAAAGATCAACGAGGAATTATCGATGTTATCGTTACGATTCGGTGAAAATGAATTAGCAGAAACTAATGATTTTAAACTGGTAATTGATAATGAAGAAGATCTTGTTGGATTGCCGGAAGGTGTAATTACCGGAGCAGTTGAAGCTGCAAAACAGCATGACATGGAAGGTAAGTGGGTGTTTACATTACACAAGCCAAGCTGGATTCCTTTCATCACTTATTCTCCTAAGCGGGAATTACGTGAGAAGATCTATAAGGCCATGTACAATAGAGGTAACAATAACAATGATCATGATAATAAAGATATCATTAAGCAAACGATAAAACTTCGTGATAGAAAAGCTGAATTGTTAGGTTTTGATAATTATGCCGAATATGTTATTGCAAACAATATGGCAAAAACACCTGAGAATGTTTATGACTTTTTACTTAAAGTTTGGAATCCTGCATTAGAGGTTGCTAAAAGCGAGCGCGATGCAATGCAAAAGATTATTAACAAAGAAGGTGGAAACTTTGATTTGGAATCGTGGGACTGGTGGTATTATGCTGAGAAACTTCGTAAGCAAAAGTACAATTTGGATGAGGAAGAGTTAAAACCTTATTTTTCATTGGATAATGTACGTGAAGGTATTTTCCATGTATCCAATAAATTGTATGGATTGCAATTCGAAGAGAGAACTGATATTCCGGTTTATCACGAAGAGGTTAAGACGTACGAAGTAAAAGAAGCAGACGGATCACATTTAGCAATATTATATATCGACAGTCATCCACGACCTGGTAAAGGTGGTGGAGCATGGTGTGGTGCAATGCGAAGCGGAGCATATGTTGATGGAGAAAAAGTTTATCCTATTGTATATATTGTAACGAATTTTACAAGACCAACTGGAGATAAGCCTGCGTTATTAACTTTCGACGAAACATTAACTTTCTTCCACGAGTTTGGTCATGCATTACATAATTTCTTTGCCGATGGTCATTACCGAAGAACTTCACGTGATGTTCCTCGCGACTATGTTGAATTACCATCGCAAATAATGGAGCACTGGGCAGCAGAACCAGAAGTATTGAAGGAATATGCAAAACATTACGAAACAGGCGAAGCAATACCTGATGAGTTAATCGAAAAGATCAAAAATAGTGGTCATTTTAACCAGGGATTTGCTACAGTAGAATATGTTGCTGCTGCATTACTCGATATGGACTGGCATACAACAGAAAATACCGATCAAATTGATGTGAATAAGTTTGAAGAGAATGCTATGGATAACATTGGATTAATTGATGAAATTATTCCAAGATACAAGAGTACTTATTTTGGGCACATATTTGATGGTGGTTACTCTGCTGGATATTACGTTTATCTTTGGGCTGAGCAATTAGATTCCGATGCATTCAATGCATTTAAGGAGAGTGGAGATCTGTTTAATCAGGAGTTAGCTGCAAAATTCAGAAAATATTGTTTAGCTGAGAATTCGTTAGGTGATGGAATGGAACAATATTTAAAGTTCCGCGGACAAGAGCCATCTATTGATGCATTGCTGGAAAACAGAGGTTTGAAATAAAATAACCCAGAAAGTATAAGAAAAGCGCAGCTGTAAGGTTGCGCTTTTGTATTTTCAATGAATTTTAATTTTTCAATAGATCACAATACCAAAAACCAACATCTTTACCTGATTTATCATCTGCTTTATATTCTTTATAAATGATTTCTCCTTGCTTGAATTGAACAGGATATTCAAATATTGGTCCGTCGAAAACAAAACTATGGAATTCACCGTTTTCGCCACACGGATCTACATTGTCGGGCAAATCATCAATAAACGATTGATCGTAATATCTTCCGGCAAACGATTGGTCTAAATATCTACCATCGACCGAAACAATGATGGCTTTAAACCCCAACTCGATAAATTCTTGTGCAATATCAACGGTATTTCTTTTCCATAAAGGAAACATTGCGGTAAATCCTTTTTTCTCCAATTGCTTTTCTCGATATGCTCTTAGATCTTCCAAAAAGATATCACCAAAAATAGAGATGGTAATATCTTGTGATTTTGCTTCTTCGAGCTCTTTGCTGACGATTACTTCGTACTCGCTCATGGTGGGAGTTTCCGGCAAATGCAATTTGCGTAGTGGCATCCCGATGGATTTTGCCTGATCATCTAACAAATCTTCAGAAACTCCGTGCATGGATATTCTTTTATTCTTGCCATTTATTGTGGTTAGCAGGTACTGAATATCGAAACGTTCATCGCGAAGAGAATGATAGAGGCAAAGCGATGAATCTTTGCCTCCGCTCCAGTTAAATAGTGATTTGTGTTTTAAATGAACCACAATAATTATCGTTTAGCATTTTTAGTATGTGCACCATTGGGGCCAATACCTACCTCATAATTTCCCAGTTCTGTACCATCGGCCTTATATCGGTAAAGCGTTCCATTGGCTGTAAAATATCCTGCATCACAGGCAAAAATATTTCCTGTTTCCGGATTAACCGTAAACCCATAAAATGATTTGTCGATTATTGGTGTAGTTGGCACTGAAGTATCTGTAATGCTTAGTTTATAAATACCCTGAAAACCATAACCTCCACCATAAAACAGGTTGTTGCCGTTTCTGCTAACTTCTAGTTCTGTTGGGTGATCAGTTTCGCTAATGGTAATAGTTTGCGTTACTTCATTAGTTGACGTGTTAATGCGGATTAATTTCGATGCAGTTTGTGAAGCAATAGAATAATCTGTGTTATATAAAATCTGTCCATAACACAGTACCCAAAGATCATTATTCGCATCTACAGCGAAATCTCTTGGGCTATCGCCTTCAAGGGTAATTGTTTGTATAACTTCGTCGGTAGATGGATCAATAACACTTATCGTATTATCGCTAATATAACCACCACTATTTGCAACGTATACGTATCCATTATGATAAATCAGATGTTCGGGACCTGTACCAACCGTTATTGTTTTTGTTACCGTAAGCGTATTCAGATCGATTGCTTTTACACTGGTTCCCATGCCATCTCCCCATTCAGAAACATAGCCTTTATTGTTGTTTATGGCAATAAAATGGCGTGGCGAGCTCAAATCGGAAATTACTCCGTACTCTTTAAAATCGTTACGTGTAACCACTTCAATTTTACCAGAGCCGTTTATAACGATATATGCTTTATTGTTATGTACCGTTAACGATTGAGCTACATCGCCTAAAGAACGCATATTAACCGTTTGAAAAATTTCATTACTTACGGTATCACCGGCATAAGCGTAAAAACTTACTGATCCGTTTCCTGCTCCAAAGTTGCCTTCGTTCGTTATAAATACTCCATCGGAATATATGCCTGAAATAGTTACATCATCATCGTCGCATGCTGCAAAAAAAAGAGCTATGGATAAAAACAAGATGAACCATTGTTTAAAAATTATCTTTTTCATTGTTTACATTTAATTTTTAGTTAGTGAATTGTTTAGTAAAATTATAAGTTATGCATAAAGTATAATGTCGTAAAGGCATAGCATAGTTGGACATTACCTCGTAGGTAGTATTCCAAATGTTATTAACCTTGAAAATTATCATCATATCGGAAGATTTAAACCGAACATTGGCACCAATAGAAGCATCGCCAATTTGGTATGCATCAATAGAATTGGAGTTATCTTTTGTTATAAAGCGCTTGCCTATGTAATTATGCGTGTATCGTAGTTTAATCCAACGGTACGATACGTTAAGTGTTCCTGATCCTTTATGTTTTGGAATGTACATCAGCTGTTTGCCAATACTTCCGGGGTCAGCATTTTCAGAATCCTCGTAGGTAGATTTGGTATATTGATACTGCAGTTTGGTTTGCAGGTTTAACTTGCTTAACTGCATTTTATATGATAAGGCCGATTCCATTCCTCTTGACCATAAGTTTTCAATGTTTTCTGCACTCCAGTTTCCTGAAACTCCTGTAGGTAACCAAATTACATGATTGTTTAGGTTAATGTTGAAAACGGATAACTCAGCATTAACTATATGCCGGTTGAATGCTTTTTGAAATGTGATACCCACATCTTCACTCCAGCCAGTTTCTGTGTTTAGATCGGGATTTCCGCCAGGAACCCAGTATAGATCATTGAAAGAAGGTGTGTTGTAGTTGCGCGATACATTGGCTGATACATTCAGATAATCAGCAATAAAATACCGCGTACTGTACGAAAAGGTAAAAGGCGACAGATCGTTATCGACCATTTCTTCGCGAATGCTTAAAATAGCTGTGAATGTGTTGGACGTGTTAAAATATTTTAACGATGAATAGAGTGCCGTTCTGTTACGGTCTTTGCTGGTTCCGTAGTTCAATGTGCTCACATAATCATAGGTGTGATTTAAACCCGTATTTAGTAGAAAATTATTACCTAAAGAGGTTTTATTTTCCACTTCACCAATCAGTACTGAATTATCCATTTCGGATATCAAACTCACGCCTGGATTCTGGTAAATCTGCGACTGAAAATTATAGTATAACCGGGTAAACCAGAAACTCCTTGCGCGGTTGTAATTCCATACTACCGATACCCTGGCATTATCCGTTTCCTGGTTTTGCAGGCTGGGAGACAGGTTAGTCATAATGTTCGGAATTTCGATATATTGATGCTGTAACCAGATATTGGTATGCACCTGATGACTGGAATTGATCCGGAACGCATTCGACTGCAATAGACCATACTGCAAGGCTGCCGAATTTTTTAAGGTGTCCGTAGGATGACCAAACTGTTGGGTGTTTGTATATTCGTAGTCGTTTTTTCCATACTTATGATAAATCCGGGTATTGTTAGCAAATTTTGATGTGCTGAATTTAAACTTGAGTCCTTCGAAATAGTTGTCGTAACTTCCGATACTCTGGCTGTATTGCAAATCTAAATCGTTGGTAAACGCAAGGTTTGTATTCAGATGAATGGCCCCACCTACAGCACCGCTTCCGAATAATGCACCAGAGCCTCCGTGTTGAATATCAATTTCGTCGATAAGAAAGGAGGGAATGGAATTCAGATCGACACCACCATGCATGTTACTTTGAAGGTTCATTCCATTCCACAGTATGGCCGTATGTTTAGCGCTCATTCCGCGAAGCGCAATATTGCTTACTCCTGCTGCTCCGTAAGCTTTAACAGTAATACCGGTAATTTCCGAAAGCAACGAGGATAGGTTTTCATTTTGGTAGTTGTTTATTTCTTTGGCGTTGATTTTTTGAATTTTGGCACCGGCAGTAAAGTAAACTAATCGGTTGGCTGTAATAGCCACTTCGTCTAACGCAATGGTATCGGTAGGTATATCATCATCGGGACCAGTGGCAAAGGCATAGTTTGCCCATACAGATAATAAAATAAATATGTATTTCAAATAGTTCATTAGCACAAATAATTAAATCCGATACTCGGTTTAATCATTTATAACTAACAGGATATAAAGGGAATTTTTTGTTGGTGTGGTTTTCTCCGACTACACCTTCGCTTTTTATCCGAAAGCTACAAATGCAATGGTTAATGGCAGGTCTTCTGACTTACTCCCTTTTTGCCGGCCTTCCCGTTAACAGTGGCCTGTTCATGGACAAAAAGTTTGATATGGAGCTTACAGCAGCGGAAACTGT
>JAHLLG010000001.1 GCA_020444275.1 Bacteroidota bacterium
CCGTTTGAGATTGGTCAGCAGCACAAGTTATAGTAGGATTTTCATCGTCCGTTACGGTAATATCCTGGGTACAGGTATTGGTGTTACCATGAATATCTGTTACTGTCCAGGTAACAGTTGTAGTACCTACCGGATAAGTATCCGAAGCATCAGCCGTACCATTGTAATCATTTACGACAGTAGCTACTCCGCAGTTATCATCTGTTGTTGGTGCTGTAACTGTCACAGCAGCTTCACAAACACCTGCATCAGCCGTTTGAGATTGGTCAGCAGCACAAGTTATAGTAGGATTTTCATCGTCCGTTACCACCACATTAAAAGAGCAAACGTCTGTGTTACCAGCATTATCTGTTGCGGTCCAGGTAACAAGAGTTGTTCCTAAATTAAAAGTTACACCATCTAAAGATGTTCCATTTCCGTTTGAATCTCCGGATAGGCTATATTCAACTGAACTTACTGTACAATTATCTGTTGCTGATGCATCCCATCCTGTACCAGAGTGTACATAGGTACAGGCTGAATTTGTAGTTACATCTTGTTGGGCTAAAACACTGCAGGTTATGGAAGGATCAATACTATCTACAATTAGATCTGCTGTATCGCTTCTTGCCGTATTAGATGCGTCATCTGTTACGATACAGTAATATCCACCAGCATCGGCTAATTCTATGTTAGATATGGTTAAGTTATCTGATGTTGCACCGGAAATATCCCCAACATCTGTGAGTTGAGTGTCTGGAGATCCTACTTTGTACCACTGATATGTTAGGGGTATTCGACCCGAAGCAGTGATTGAAAATCCTGCCGACGCTCCAACACAAATGTCCGTTTGGTCGGTGGGTTGTACACTAATTTTAGGTTTTGTTTTACCTATACAAAATTGCGTACCTGTACTTGCATTATGGATATCGCCGGTTAACGAAGAACGTTTAACAATATTTCCTGTAGCATCAGTATGTGTTCCATCTAAGGTCCATGAACCACCATCTGTTCGTTTAATAATCCGGCTACCTAAATTTATATCTGAGAAAGTACTGGCATTTAAATCTAAATCAAAATCTGAAGTGCTGAAACTGTTTTGAGCAAGTGCACTCCAGTAACCGGTAGTGTGTTGACTTGAAACTACTAAACTATTTTCTTCTAAAGGTAAACCAGTTGATCCCGGGTCTCCTGCAATAAATTCGAAAATAAGAGATCCCGAAGCGTCCAGCGTATTTACAGTAATGCTTGCATAATGATTATTACCAGTTGCATCTCCCAAAGGATAAAGATAAGTGGATGCTGAACCTATTGCTCTCTCGAAGGCTCCTATAACTGTACCCCCTGAATAAGAAAGTGATGCTGCGCTAGTGTTCGAAAGATAAAAGCTGTTACCATTCACTTTAATATTACCATTGATCATGGTTAAAAGTGTTCCTACATACAGATTACTGGAAAGCGTAACTGAGTTATCAGTTCCTGTTTTATTAACTGTAAAGTTTTGTAATCCTCCGGATATGGAAGGCAAAACCATTCCTGCATTATTACTGCTACCAATTCCTATACTTGAAGATGAGCTGCCTGTTATAGTACCTGAAGTGATGGTAGTTGTCCCATTTAAATTCAGGGTGTTTCCATTTAAAGTAAATGCTCCCGATTGAAAATGACAATCTCCGGTAACATTAAAATTTTGTGATTGAGTTACTCCTGTAGCGTTGTTAATAATTAAATTATTTACCGTGTTGGCAGTAGGGCTAGTTGTAAATACTCCTGTTGATGCTCCTTGAAATTCATAATCGGCAGAACTGCTGAACGTATTGTCCATATTGCTTGAAGATACAGAACCTTGAACTCCTGTAGCATTAGCTGTTATTAACTTTGCTCCAGAATTTAGGTTAAATTCGCCAGTTCCTGCAATACCACCAGATTGTGAGACAACATAGGTGTCTAAATCAATTGTACCAGAAATATTAAGTTCTCCCTGATAATCGGCTTGAGCAGCACCATCGGCAGAAGATAAGGTTAAATTTGACAATAGCTGTACTGTGCTACCTGAATTTATAAAATATTTTACCCATATTGCAGCTCCTGCTTGTGGCATGTTTAATGTTTGTGTGCCTGCACCATTAAAAATAAAGCTACCATTATAAGTGTTTGAGCCATTTGTTATGATTGAAGATGCCCCTGCAGAATTAGAGAAATTACCAGCAATAAAAACTTGATCGGAACTTGAAACTCCTCCAAATGAATTAAAATCAAAAACTCCTCCAGTTTGGTTATAATTACCATTAATAGTAAGTGTATAGGCTGATGCACTATTGTTTAATTCATACGTACCCCCACTTAGCGTAAAATCACCATTTACAATAAGGTTTCCTCCCGAAGTTTTTGTTCCGGAATTTGAGCATGTTAAATGATGATAAGTTGTACTTTTAATTGTTTGTGAATCAGTACCATTGTATTCAACAATATTTGGATTTGCAGTGGCATTTAGTGTGCCATTGCTCATTATTGTAGTTGCTGTATTAGAGTATTTAAGGGTTGAATTTAATTCATTTATCCAAGTTCCTCCAGTACCACTGGCAGTTGGATCTAAAACACCACTAATTATAACTGTTGAGTAATTTGTTACAGTATAATTATCATTAAAATTAAAATATGTATTAACATATGTTGTTCCTGTGCCACTTATAGAAATAGAATTAAAAACTCTTACTCCACCAAAATATACATTAGTACTATTATTTATTAAGTTACCATATAATTGCATTCTGGAACTAGTTGTAACACTAGTTGTATTCCAACTTCCTATTGCATTAATTGTAACTTGATCCAAAAAAGCTACTATTCCGGTATTACTATTATCTGTTAAAGTACCTGAAACATTGGTTATCCCACTTATAGTTAAATCATAAAATGATAATTGCAATGTCCCAGAATTGATATATAAATCTCCAATGAAATTAGCTGGACTAACATTAAGTGTTACATTATGATCAATATCAATTCTTGAAGGAGTAGAAGTCTCTCCTGGATATTTATCTGCACCTGTCATGTTTCTCCAACCACCGTCATAAATCTCCCATGTTGCTGAAGAATTCCAGTTCCCATTATTACGGGTCCTATAATCTCCATTGGACTGTGCAAATAAATTTAACGAAAGGAAACCTAAAATAAGTACAATAAAAATTTTAGCCAGGGCAAATTGCATACCCCAACCACAGCATCTTTCCTCTATCTTTTTTCTTACTACCATAAATGGGCGGAAAATGCCTAAACGAATTTTATGTTTACTCACTCTTTCTATCGACCTAATCTTACAACTATATAATTAACAAATACTACCGTTCTTGTGTTCTAAAAAGTCTCGAATTTACAAAATCTGTTTATAAAATGTTTATAAAATCAGCCGTTAAAAACGAAACCTTATAAAAATAATTAAATATCAATACCCTAACAAAAAACAGTCCTTTTTTTTGATAAAACCTGAAGACCTGTTTTTATTCTGTCAGATAAATTTAAACAAATTAATAATCAGTTCATTATATTAATTGTTTCTACGTAATTTTAAGTTAAAAAGTTATAAACAGCACACGATTTATTTTTTATTCAGGTAGTTAATTACTGAAAATGCGGCTTTCCAGTGTAAATTATAATTAAAATCATACTGAAAAATCATTAAAATAGTAAAGTGATGCTTTAGTCAATTTTTGATTTGCGATGATCAAACAAATTAAAAATGTTCACGTGGATATTCTTTCAGCTTAAATTTAATGTGTATTTTGTGTACCTTTAAATCGGGGAACTAAAAAATCAGGGTAAATGATATTAAAGCAGCAAACTACCAGTTTTGAAGAGATTAAAGATGATTTAAAAACGGGCGATCTTGTTTTGATGCACGGATTGCATGCCAGTAGTCGTGTAATTGAAATGGTTGAAGACAGTTCGTGGTCGCATGTGGCTATGATTATACTGGCAAAAGATATTGATTTGGATTCCGGAGATGAAAAGATTCTTTTGTGGGAATCGGATACGCAGTCGCCGGTAAAGGATGTAATTTTAAATAAAGCAAAGTCGGGCCCCATGTTGGTTAAGCTTTCTGAGCGGTTAAAGTACAATTTTACACACGGCGAAGATAGCAAGCTGGCCGTGCGTATGTTACATACCGATAGAAATCAGGAGATGTTTGATGCATTAAAAAAGGTTATTCTTGAAGTACATCATGCAGTATTTCCCGATACGTATCATGAGATGTTAAATCCTGCCAAAGGTAGATTTTTGCATGAAAAAACAAGTTTGGATACCTTATTTTGTAGCGAACTGGCTGCATATACCTATATAAAATTAGGATTATTAACAAGTATACATCCAGTAAACAGTTACGCTCCTCTCGACTTCTCCGATAAACTCTCTGTTGGCTTGCTAAAAAGAGCCTGGTTGGGTAATGAAATTCATTTAAATCCAGAAGAAACGCTCGTATGATTTATCAGGAAGGAATAATAAGAGAAAAATTTAAGAACGATATTCAAAAGAATACGCTTAAACATGTTGTTTTAATAGCATTATTAAGTGTTGTGGCATTAACTTATTATATGTATTCCGATTTGCAAATCAGAAATAGTCAGGAAGCATTTTACTTTCGATTTTTGCCTTTCATTATTGGTGTGCCCTTATTTATTTTTCATTTGATAACCAAAGGTAAGTTTACCAAACTTAAGATAGCACTTTATAATGTCTTTTTAGCTAGTGGTATTGTTATGATGTATGCCATATGCATTATTCATTTGCATGGCAATGCGCTTGCACCATCTGTAACCGGTGCGATCTTAATTATTTTTATCATTTCGCTCGAAGTAAGGACCGGTTTATGGGGTGCTATTCTAATTTATTTTATACCCTTGTTAGGATTTTCGTTAAGCTTGCTTTTCTTTTTTAAACCTACTAACGAGGAATTTACCGTGTTGGCTGATATTTATCCCATAAATATTGCCGGGTTTGCCATTAACCGAATACAATATGGTTTGCGATACAAAGCGTTTAAATCGAGTTTGTTATTAGATTTGGAGAAACAGAAAACAGAGGATCTCTATAAAGAAACACTTGATATAAATAACGATTTGCAACAAAAGACGAATGAAATTATTGCAAATAAAGAGGAAATTGAAGAGAAGAATCAAAGGTTACAGGAAAGCAATGCAACAAAAGATAAATTTTTCGCAATTATTTCGCACGATCTAATTGGACCGTTTAATATTTTAATGGGTTTTTCTGATTTGTTAACCGAAAGTTTTGAGAAAGAGAATGTCGAAGAACAAAAAAAGTATGTACATCATATTCACACAAACGTTCATAAAACCTATAACCTACTGCAAAATTTATTGATGTGGGCAAAGGCTCAAAAAGATGGTATTGAATTTAATGTCGAAGAACTGAATTTATTCCTGGTTTCAACCGAAGTTGTTGAGTTTTTAAAAGAATCGGCCGAAAATAAATTGATACAAATAAATAATCAAATTAACGAGGGTATTGTAGTTAATGCCGATAAGAATATGCTGGAAACCATACTTCGAAATTTAATATCTAATGCTATAAAGTTTACACCTAAAAATGGCCAGATCTTTTTAAGTGCAAATAAAAATGAAGAAGATAGCGGTATAAATGATGTGGAGATTTCTGTTCGTGACACAGGTGTAGGTATGTCTGCAGAATTGCAATCAAAGTTATTTAATATTGCCGAAAATGTTTCTACTAAGGGAACCGAAAGAGAGGACGGTACAGGTTTAGGATTGATTCTTTGCAAAGAGTTTATCGATAAGCATGGTGGAAACATAGAGGTGAAAAGCGAACCCGATAATGGCAGCGAGTTTATTTTTACACTACCAGGTTAATGTTGCTATTGATATGTCCACAAAGGTTTTACACGTATAATCAGAAAGTATTTTAAACTTTCTGTTTGTTGATTTTTAAACAATATATTATCTTCATAACTTCTTTTGTTTCTTTAATGAACGTGACCTTGAAATAATTTAACAATATACCTATGATAAAATATAAAAGAATATTACTAAAACTAAGTGGAGAATCATTAATGGGTAACTCCGGATACGGAATCGATTCGGAACGATTAAATGAATATGCCGAACAGATCAAAGAATTGCAAGAAGCCGGAGCTCAGGTAGGAATAGTAATCGGTGGAGGAAATATTTTTAGAGGCCTTTCTGGTGTTACCAGTGGATTTGATCGTGTAAAAGGCGATCAGATGGGAATGCTGGCTACGGTTATTAACAGTTTGGCATTGCAATCGGCCTTAACAAACATAAATGTTAAATCAGTTGTTTATACTGCGGTTAGAATGGAGCCAGTAGGAGAATTGTATAGCCGCGATAAAGTGGTTGAAAACCTGCAAAGTGGAACGGTTGCAATATTATCAGGCGGTACCGGGAATCCGTTTTTTACTACAGATACAGCTTCTGCATTAAGAGCCGTTGAGATTGGAGCCGAAATTATTTTAAAAGGAACACGTGTTGATGGTGTGTATACGGCCGATCCTGAAAAAGATCCTAAAGCCACAAAGTATAATCACATAACATTTAATGAAGTCATTAAACGAGAGTTGAATGTAATGGATCAAACTGCATTTACCATGTGTAGAGAAAATAATGTTCCTATTTACGTTTTTGATATGAATACTACTGGTAATTTATTAAAGGTTGTACAGGGTAAGGATATTGGAACTTTGGTGAGTAGGTAGTAGTTTTAGAGTTGCAAGGTGCACGTTTCATTTATTCTGAGTTAAAAAATTATTTAATAAATGGGGTTACCCTATCGGCTGTCGCCACTTCTGCCTATTCGGCAGACAGGTTCCCTACAAGGGGAAGGAACCTTGTTTAGGTGGATTGCTAGACTTTAACAGTTTCGCAAAAATTTTTACTATAGGGTTTTCCCCTGGTAGGGGAACTAAGCGAAGCGTTCCGATGGCTATCGGAATCACGAACGAAGTGAGTAAATGTCCGAAGGACAAAGGGGTAAAAAATTATAAGGGAAAAGAAAAACAGAATTACCCGAAGTTTTATTTCTCTTAATTCGAATAAAAAGATTGTTTAGCAAAAAGTTACAAGTAATTTATAAGCTCTAATAAATGAAAAGAAGGAAATTTATCAAAACTAATTTACTCGCCACTGGGGCAATTGCAATGTCGCCAGCAATGGGATTATCTGCGTTTTCTCATTCGAATGATAAAAAATATATTTCAAGAAGACCTCCAAAATCTCAAAGAACTTTTGTTAGTGAGGAAGTTGAAAAGCAGATTAATAAAATTAAGCTATCAATTAAAGATAAAGAACTTGCCTGGATGTTTGAAAATTGTTACCCAAACACTCTTGATACGACAGTTGATTATGAGGCTATTAATAACAAACCTGATACTTTCATTATTACTGGCGATATAGATGCTATGTGGTTAAGGGATTCTACAGCTCAAGTATGGCCATACATGCCTTTAATCACAAAAGATAAGAAGTTGAATAATTTAATTCAAGGTTTAATTAATCGACAGGTAAAGTGTATCTTAACTGATCCTTATGCTAATGCGTTTTATAAGGACTTGTCAAAAGTATCTCATTGGAGCGATGATATACCAAGACCTGTTCCCGGAGTGCATGAAAGAAAATGGGAAATAGATTCTCTATGCTATTCCATTAGACTATCTTACGACTATTATAAGCGCACGAATAATGCCTCAGTTTTTGATAAAGACTGGGATAAGGCCATGCGTATTGTTGTACAAACGTTTAGAACAGAACAAAGGAAAAATGGCATATCTCCTTATCAGTTCATTAGAAAAACTGATAATATGATAGATTCACCGGTTTTTGATGGTACAGGTCGGCCAACAAATTATACAGGCCTGATTCATTCCATGTTCCGCCCTTCGGATGACGCAACTTTATTTCCTTTATTAATCCCTTCTAATATTTTTGCTGCAATTTCTTTAAAGAAACTTCATGAAATTTACAAAGAGACCCAGATAGATGAGCAATTTGCTAACGAATGTCTCACTTTTGCCAAAGAAATTGACGATGCAATTCAAAAACATGCTATTCAAGAACACTTAGATTTTGGTGAAATTTATGCTTATGAAATTGATGGATTTGGTAACAAAGTTTATATGGATGACGCTAATGTACCTTCATTGATGTCTCTAGCTTACTTAAATCCTGATTATAAAAATGACCCTATCTATAAGAATACTAGACAGTTCTTAATAAGCAATTCTAACCCTTATTACATCAAAGGTAAGGTAACTGAAGGTCAAGGGAGTCCGCATACAGGAAAGTCTAATATTTGGCCAATGGGTATTATTTTAAGAGCCCTTACATCGGTAGATAAAAACGAAATTAAATTTTGTGTTAAAACACTTAAAGAAACTCATGCTAACACTGGGTTTATGCATGAATCTTTTAATAAAGACAATGCTAATGACTACACAAGGAGCTGGTTTGCTTGGGCAAATACGCTTTTTGGTGAATTAATAATTAAAATTCATAGTGAATATCCTGAAATTTTAAGAACAGAATATTAAAAACTGCTTGTAACAGGGTTTTCCCTTCAGAGGGGAATTTTTCGAAGGATAAAAGGGGTGAAAAACATTATTAAAAAAGCAAATTAGAATTACAAGATATTCATTTAGTATTAGCACGAATAAAAAGTTTATTTGAGCAATAGTTACCCCATCGTCTGTTGCCACTTTCCCGGGAAAGATACTATGATTAAGTTAACTGCTAGATTTTATTTCTTTGGTATAAAGATTACAATTAAGATTTCCCCTCTAAGGGGAAAAGTCAGAAGGACAAATGGGTAAATTAACACTACATTATTTCAGTACAATAATATTCCAACGATCTTTTCAGTTTTTTTTTTAAATTTGTTGCAAACGCGAAAATAACCCTAAAATTAAATATCATGAATGAAGAAGTAAAATTTGTTATTGATAGTGCCGAAGAAAGTATGGATAAGGCAATTAAGCATTTGGAAGTGGAACTGGGATCTTTGCGCGCAGGTAAAGCAAATCCAAGGATGCTCGATACGGTTACTGTAGATTATTACGGAACACAAACTCCGCTTAATCAAGTGGCTAATATTGGAACTCCTGATCCAAAAACAATTGCTATTCAGCCCTGGGAAAAAACAATGATAGAACCTATTGAGCGCGCAATTATTAATGCTAACCTTGGTTTCGCACCAATGAATAATGGCGAAATGATTCGTATTAATATTCCGGCATTAACCGAGGAGCGAAGAAAAACATTGGTTAAACAGGTGCATGTTGAAGGTGAAAGTGCCCGCGTTAGTATTCGCAGTGCAAGAAAAGATGCCAATGATGAGATTAAAGAGCTTGAAAAAGAAGGTCTTTCAGAAGATGATGCTAAAACAGCAACAGATGAAATTCAGAAAATTACCGATAAATATGGCGAAAAAATAGAACAGGTTGTTAAGGCCAAAGAAGAAGATATTTTAAAGATTTAAATACACAGCACATCAGTACTTCAAATAAAATCATAGGCAGTTTAACGTTGTTGAACTGCTTATTTATTTGCAATTTTCAATGCCAGATCAAGGTATCCAAACAAATCAGCAGGATGATGATCTGTTTTTTCTTTGCTTCGCTGATGACCTAATCGCACTACAACTAAGTTATATTCAGGTATAGCAATAATGTACTGTCCTAAAATACCACGTGCATAATAAACCATGGAGTTTTTATAATTACATATCCACCACTGATAACCATAATAATCTACCGGATTATTATCTTCATCGGTTAAATAAAAGGCGGGCATTAATGCCTCCTGAAGATATTCCTGCGAAACAATTTGTTTATTATTCCATTCACCCTTGTTTAAAATAAGTTGACCAAGTCGTGCAAAGTCGCGTGCATTGGAATTAAAACAACAGGTCGCTTTTTCATCTCCTTCTTCCTGATCTAAGCTCCACGAGGCAGCGTTTTCGGCACCAAGCGGTTTCCATAATTTTTCCGATGTTATTTCACTTAACGTCTGCTTATATACTCGTTTTAAGATGATGCTTAAAAGTTGTGGATCGGTTACTTTATAATGATATTTTTTCCCGGGTTCTTGTGTTGATTTACTTTTTAATATGAGCTTATCAATATTATTTCCGTAATACGATTTGGTAGTTACTGAAAACGGATTATTGTAACTTTCATTCCATTGTATTCCGGAGCTCATAGTTAAAAGATCTTTAACAGTAATGGTATATTTGGCATCTTTAAATTCAGGCAGATACCTGGCAATGGGATCCTGAACCGACGATATTTTTCCTTCGTCAAGCGCAATACCAACCAGTAATCCAACAACACTTTTTGCCATAGAAAAGGAGCTTGATATGGCATCTTCGGAATACCCTTCCCAATAACTTTCAAAAACAATACTTGTATCTTTTATAACCAGAAATGCAACCGTTTCATATTGTGCCAATAGGGCAGAATCTTTTGTGCTAATTTCATACTGATTATAATTTGGTGATATTTCCCAGGGTTGCGGTGTTCCGGTTTTTACTTCGCGATTTTTAAATAGCTGGTAGTCATCAATATCTACCGTATTATAAATTATGGCTCTACGAAAGTAAGGATTGGGCTGAAGAAATAGAAACAGAATTATCAGTAATAAAAAACCCGGAATATATATTTTTAATAATTTTTTCATCTTTATTTAGTTAAATGTTTATTGATAATAGACAACAGCACTTTTGGTTTTACCGGTTTTATAAGATAATCATTCATACCGGAATCATATCCTTTATCAATATCGCCAGGCATAGCATAGGCCGATTGTGAAATTACGGGTATTTCCTTATTCATGTTTTTAATTACCTGGGTTGCCTCATAGCCATCCATCTCAGGCATTTTGATATCCATAATGATGATATCAATGTTTTTCTTCTTTTTATAAATCTCAACTGCTTCTTTCCCGTTTTTTGCTACCAGCACATTCGCATTTGTAATTTTCAGAACCTCCTCGATATATATTACGTTTGCCGGTTCGTCTTCAGCAACAAGTATGGTTTTATCGTGCCAATCATAATTTTCTTTTAAATCAACAACAGGTTGCTGGCTTTCCGATTCTTTAATTTGATCAAATGGTAGATTAAAATAAAAGGTAGAGCCCACTTCGGGAACTGATTCTACCCAAATTTTGCCGCCTAACAGTTCCACCAAACTTTTACTTATTGCCAATCCTAATCCTGCACCGCGATATAACCTTGTTTTATCATCTTCAATTTTTGTAAACCGGTCAAATACCATATCTTTTTTCTTATGATCCATTCCAACACCGGTGTCCTTGACAAAAAACAGCAGTTTATCTTTATTCTGTATTTCATAACCAAATTCAATAAAACCATCTTCGGTAAATTTTAGGGCATTGTCGATTAAATTCGTAAAAATCTGGTTGAGTCTGAGAATATCAGTATTAATTATCAGGTTTTGTGATATTACATTTTCATTCACCCGAATATCAATCTGTTCTTTATTCTTATGTTTTCTAATTTCAAGGAATGATCGCTGAATATCTTTTAATGCAGTATTTAACCGGCACTCCTTTTTATGTATTTTAATCTGTCCGGCTTCAATTTTAGAAATATCGATGATATCATCTATCAGGCGTAATAAGTTATTTCCACTATTGTTAATCAACTTAATGAAATTCTCTTTTTCGGCCGGTGTAACTTCCGAATCGGGCATGGTTATCAGCTCGGCAAAACCAAGAATTGCATTCATTGGAGTTCTTATCTCATGCGACATGTTGGCCAAAAAAGCCGATTTTAACCGATCGCTCTCTTCCGCTTTTTCTTTAGCTTCCAGAAGGTTTTTCTCTGCTTTATCACGTGCTTCTTCCCGGGTTAATATCTGATGCAGCATATTATTAAAATCCTCATAAAGCACCCCGATTTCATCGTTGCTCTGTCGTTCTATTCGCACATTGTAATCGCCTTCGCCTGAAATTTTACGCGTTAACCTCGCTAATTCCAAAATGGGTTGCGATATGGGTTTTTGTAGTCGGTTAGCCAGAATAAACGATAGAGCAATCATACCAAGCAGAATTCCCAATAAAATGAGCAGGTATTCTTTAATTTTTGTTCTAAGTATGGATGTATCAACCTGAAGAGAAATAATTCCATATTTGAAATCTTCATATACCACAGGATGCTCAATGGTTAACATGTTTTTCGAGAATGCGGTTTTTGATTCTTCCAATTCATCGGGGTTCTCATATAGTGGAACAATAAAATGGTTATTGGTTTTTGTATAAGAGGCAAATAAGATCCCATTACGATCGTATAATGCAGCACTTATTATACTTGGGTTTGTTGCAAGTTTTGACAGGATATTTTCTGCACCGGTGTTATCATCAAACGTTAAAGGAGCTATCGAATATTCGCCAATAAGTTTGGTATTCATCAGACTGTTAATAAGCATTTCGTCCTTTAAGCTTTTAATATCGCTAATACCCACAAGCGTAAATCCAATAATCATAGTAACTGTACTTACAATTAGAACAATACTAATAATCTTGTTTTTAATGGATATGTTCTGAAATAATTTCATCAGTTTTCTTTTACAGGATTTACTATTTTAGCTGAATTTAACAGATAAAAACTCATTTTTAATGGCGATTGCAAAACCGCTGTTTCATTTATTTCAAACCGTAATTTATTGTTTTCTTCGTAAAAATTGATCAAAACGCCTTTTTCTGCGAACCCTGTTGTTTCTGCAATAGTTAGTACGGGCAAATTCTTTGTGAGTGTAATAATATTTTGTAAATTTTTTCGCTCACTTTCAGCAATAACTAAAATATGACTGTTTTCAATCTCATATAAATTTGAGATTCGTTTTATAATAACTCGCTTATTGTTTATTTTCTGAATAGAATAAATTTGTTCAAGGTTATTAGCTAAAGGAGTTTTACCCATAACTGAGATAACAAAAGGCTCGTCCGGGTTATTCATTGCCGATTCTTCAGGCCAGGTAACAAATCTTGAAAACTTCTCGAGATATACTGCTTTTAAAACATATACATTTGCCTGGGAGTAACTATATACAGATAAAAACAGCAAAAAGGTTAATAGAAGTAATCTTCTAAAAACTCTTTTGTATAATGCGAAGGGATTATATTTTATTAAATTGTTCTTCAAAAACTATTTACCATAATAAGAAAGTTCAACAAACTCATTATTATCAATTCCCCAAATTACCATTTTTGGAATAGGATCGCCATTACTGTCAAAATTAATCGGGCCACTGGCTCCATCATAATTTATGGTTTGTCCCTTTTGTATAATGCTTTTTGCTACCTGAAATTCATTTACATCAATTGTTATTTGTTCTGTCTGGGTTCCATACTGCTCCATCCCTGAAATTTCATTTAAATAAACTTTTAAATCATTCGGATCTGAGCTGTTTGCTCGCAACATCGCGTAAGCTAAGCAATAAATTGCATCGTACGCGTGTTCTGAATAGGTTGCCGGGCTAAACCCGAACCTGGCAACAAAATTATCTTTAAAACGATTATAATTTGAATTTCCTTCATTTGTACTGGTGATACCTATAACAGTTTCTAACAGCTCAGGGTTTCCGTTTACAATAAGCTCTTCGGCAAGAATCCCATCATTTACAAAAACATAAGGCTTATTCTGAAAATTCTGATAAAGGTTATTGTTATAAATTTCGTTAGTTAGCACGGCTATTTCAGAAGTAAATGCAATAATATAAATGACATCTACTTCTTCACTTAACAAGGTGTTCAACTCATAAGAAAAGTTGTAGGTTGCTAAATTTGTAATATCTCCGGGAAAAGAAACATAGTTCGATACGCGTCCACCAAGGTCGATAAATTTATCACGAATTATAGCAGATAAACCTTGGCCGAATCGATCGTCCCGGTAGAATATGGCAGCGGTATTACATGCCAAAGAATCGTGTGCATATTGAGCAGAGATATTCCCAAAAGTATTGTCCGAAGGGCATGTTCGCCAAATAAGATCGTTATCGTTTAAAAATGTTAGTTCTGGCGTTGTGGCTGCATAACTCATCATGAGTGACTGGTTTTCTATACATAGCTCAGCCATTTCAATGGCGACAGATGAAAAGGTGGGACCGACAATTAGGTCTATACCATTGTTAATAAGCTCTTGAGTAACTTCAACACCTTTTTCTGGCGACCCTCCAGAGTTTTTAAAAATTAGTTCGATATGAAAAGTCTCATTATCGAATTCAATACCTCCGTTTAAATTAATCTCTTCACTTGCAAGTTTTGCACCAAAAAACATATTTTCTACTTGTTCGCGCAGTACAGAAACATCTCCCACAACTCCTATTTTAATTGAATTTTTATACTGTGGTGTATTAAAATCTTCCTCAAGATTTTCGCAACCAGCAACCAGCACAAGCATAAAATAGAAAAGTATGAAATATGTGACTTTCTGTTTTTTCATAGGCTAAATATATTGTGTAAACCGGAAATAAAAGGTACGTCCCAATCCCGAGATATCATAATTATAAAAGCCCGGATAGTAGTGATTAGAGTCAAACAAGTTTTGTATTTTAAGACTAATTTTGGTTTTACCCTGATTGAAAATTTGCAAATTGGTTGAACTAATTGTTAAATCAAATAAAAAATATGGATCAAGCTCATATCTGTTGGTTGCATAATTTATGGGATCATAAATAAAATTATTTTGATCGCTGGCTATACGAGAACTTATAAATTTACCTTCCAGATTAATGTTAACAAAATAGTCGTGAAAGTGGTAAATATCACCAAACTTTAACATATGGCTCGGATAAAGTGGCGTGTTTATTCTTATTTTTTCCAACACAGGGTCTGTTTTTTCAAGAATACTTTTTTGATACGAGTAATTTAAATAGGCAGAATTATTGTAAAAATTAGCATTGAGCTCGGTTTCTATACCTGCCGAATAAATATTCGAAACATTTTCTGCTGTTATATTTGATGTCTGACCATATGGAAGTAGATATTCTATCTTGTTATCTATTTCGGTATAAAATACACTGGTGTTGAAATTCAGATTATCTATTATTTTACCAATAAATGCCCATTCAAGTGTTTTAGCTCTTTCGGGTTGCAGATCCGGATTACCAACAATACCGCCGGGAACAATATAGTTCGTATATAACTGAACTGGCGATGGTGCATTAAATGATGTGCCATACATTACTTTTGTGCTCAGTTTATCATTAATACCATAAACGGCAGCTATACGATAGGTTAACACATCGCCATAAATATTATGATAATCGAATCGATAACCGGCTGTAAGGGTAAGATCATTTAAATAACTGAAATTAAAAAATTCGGCTGCATTAAATATCATTTGAAGATAAATACCCAGGTTGTTGAAATTTTTTATTCCTTCGGAACCCCCTGGATTAAGTGTTCTTATTCCTGCCGAATTTACTGTATAATATTTTTGGTGATCATGAATATCAGAGGTGTAATCTATACCTACCGAAAAGTTATTAATTTCATCGAAGGAGTACGAAACATCTGCGCTCAAATCGTAACTGGTATACCCCACATCGCGTTCGATCCATTCTGATGGATCTGCATCGGTATCTAAAATTTCATGTTTTAAGGGCTTGCCCGATGCATGTGCGAAAGAGAAAACCGTATTAAAATTCTCAAAAAAGTTTTTGGTATAGGTTAATCGTTCGTAGCCATTAAAAATACTTATATTATTGTTATGGGTTAAGGTTCCCCAGTCAAGAAACTCAGCGTGAGAATTTATGATCTGCTGATTTGCATCAAAAACAATTTTTCCGATATTTTCTTTCTCATAGGTAAGTTTCAGAAAAGTAGACAACGGGTTTGCTTCATTATCCTGAGCTTTATCAAATTCGCTATAAATATTGCTTCCCGGAACATTATAAGGTGTAAGTCCGGATTTGTCAATTTGCGCATACGAACTGGCAAATAAAAAGTCGATATGTTCACGTTTTCCTCCCCAAATAGTGCTTAACCCAAACGATGAATTTTCATTTATACTTGCCAAATAGTGTGAGATGGATGCGTTTTTTAATCTGGAACCCGATTTGGTTATAATATTTACCACTCCTAAAAAGGCATTTTTACCATAAAGTGCAGAATTTGGACCACGAATAATTTCAATCTTTTCAATAGCTTCGATCGGAATCAGCGATGCATCAATATAATTATCAGAATTTGACCTGAACGAAACTGATTGTCCGTCAATCATTACTTTTAGCAATCTCGACCAACTTCTTAATCCTCCGTTAATTCCTCGTATTCCCATGTTAGGCTGATAATGATCGGTAATAATATCAAGTCCCGCAATACTGTTTAAAGCTTCATCAACACTTAGGTAACCTCTCTCTTTGATCTGATTTTCGGTTACCACGGAAACAACAGAAGGAGCATCTGTTATATTCTGACTTTGTTTTACTGCTGAAACAATTTCAACATTCATTAAATCTTCCAGCGAAAGATCAAACAGACTGCTGGTAGTAACAGAATCCGCTTCTTGCGAGAAACTGTTAGATACAGCAAATAATAGAAATAGTAAAATAAGCCTTCTTTTCTTTTTGCTCATTTTGAAGTTCCTTCATGTTAATTCTAATTATGGAAATTTAAGAAAAAAAAGTTTTAATGTTAAATTTTAGGTTGATAAATCGTAATTAATTCCCAATGGATAACCCTTCAGTACAGTTACGACACATGTTATTTTTTTTACGATTAGTTAGTATACGTTTTCTAAAGAGGTTGAAGGGTCTGGATTTCCAGAGCTTAATTGCTGCTTGTGTTTTTAGGTTCCCAACGGGAAACTCCGAACTTTTATCAAAACAACACGGAACAACATCTCCGTCCCAGGTTACGACTAACGTATTCCATATTCTGAGGCACTTGTTTTTTAGTTTGTTCTTAATATATAGGGTGTTGTTTCGTAAGGAATACCGTGAATATTTGTCAATAGTTGGGATTAGATGCAGGTTTTGTTCCGGAGAATCAATCTGTGCAGATTTTATAGAAACCTGATCTGCTCTTAACTGTTTGGCGAGTTTTTTAAACTCATCAATTTCATGTTGATTGTGTCTAAAAACCAGAAATTGCAAATTTATGATCGGATAACGTGCATTGAATTTATGCTTAATCTTAGTAAGTGTTTGAATTCCTTGTTTTACTTTTTCCAGATCTCCTCCAACCCGGTATTTTGAGTACGATTCCTGTGTTACTCCATCAACAGAAATGATTAGTTTTTTTAAACCGGATTGAACAATATTTTCACAATTTTCTTCAGTTAAAAAATGCCCGTTGGTTGAGATGCACGTAAATATTTTATTTTGATCGGCATACCGGATGAATTCAAACAAGTTTGGATGTAAAAGGGGTTCTCCCTGAAAATAGATCATATGATAAAAGACAAATCCTTTTACTTCATCAATAATTTTTTTATACAAATTGATATCAACAAAACCTTTGGGTCGGGTTGAAGAATTATTCCCGGATGGACATTCTAAACAGTTTAAATTGCATCTGTTGGTTGGTTCAATGGTAAGGCTATAGGGATTTCCCCAAACAATTGGTTTTTTAAAGATTAAGCTTAACCAATAACCAATATAAACCTTAAAAAGATTAACAATTTTCCGGATGCTGATATATTTTAACAAAATAAATCTTTTTAAGGTAAAAAAGGCCGATTTTATTATCGGCCATGACTTACAATTATCTTTAAATGATTTTAATTGGCTTCCAAAATCTGAAATAATTCATCCAGCTTAGGTGTTAAAATAATTTCCGTTCTACGGTTTTTCTTCCTGGCATCAGGAGCTTTCGATTCAATTACCGGATGATATTTACTTCGACCTGCTGCTATTATTCGGCCACCGTCAATTTTATTGTTTTGCATCAGGATGCGTACAATAGCAGTTGCTCTTTTTACACTTAAATCCCAGTTATCTTTTATGGCTTCACTTGAAATGTAAGGGACATCATCAGTATGTCCTTCTACCATGATATTAATATCTGGATTTACAGCAAGTACTTCGGCTAGTTGCTTTAATGCGCTAACTCCTTTTGAATCGACAACTGTACTTCCCGATTTAAAAAGGAGCTGTTCTTCCAACGAAACATATACCTTACCGTTTTTCATTTCAACTGCCAGACCTTTATCCGTAAAACCCATTAAGGCTCTTGAAACTTTATCTTTTAAAGCATTTACCACAGAGTCTTTTTTATACAATATAGTTTCTAATTCAACCAGGCGTGCATTTTTTTCATCCAACTCATTTTTATACTGATCAAGCTTCGCTTTATCCATTCTCAAATCATCTTCAAGTTGCCTTAATCGGTCCTCTTTTTCTATTAATCCCGATTGCGTATTTTGAAGCTCTTGCAATAAGGTTTTTGTTTCCGAAATATTTCCTGTTAATAGTTGATCTTGTGCTTTCTGCAAATCTTCGTACTGTCGGTTAAGCTTGTCATACTTTATATCCATCGATTTATACTTGCTTTCACGTTCTAAGCTGTCTTTACTCATGGCATCCATTCGCTCATCAAGTATTTCAACTTTTGATTTCAGTTCAGTATTCGAAACCTCTAGCAATCTATTGCTTTCTTTGGTCATTTCCAGTTCTTCTTCACATTTATTATTTCTGAGCTGAAGATCTTCAAATTGTTTTGTAGGTACACAAGCGCTTAATCCAATAAAAATCAACAGAATTAATGCGTAAGATTTGATTTTGATTTGCATATCAACTATTTTAGTTTACGATTGTTAAATATAGCAAAATAACTATTAAGCAAATATATAAAATATGTAAAGCTTTGTTTCGTTAAAACAAAGTAAAATTATTCACTATCTTTGCACCGATTTTATAGGAGTGATGTCGAACGAATTATTAAAACATATCTTATTTCCCTCAGATCTGAAAAAGTTGGATTTGACCGAGTTGCCTAAAGTGAGCGAAGAACTTCGTCAGTTTATCATCGACATTGTATCGTCGAATCCGGGCCACTTTGGGGCTAGTTTAGGTGTTGTGGAGTTAACCGTTGCGCTGCATTATGTTTTCAATACGCCATACGACAGAATTGTTTGGGATGTTGGGCATCAGGCATACGGACATAAGATTTTAACAGGAAGACGCAACGTTTTTAATACCAACCGAAAGTATAAAGGAATTAGTGGTTTTCCAAAAATTACCGAAAGCGAATATGACGCTTTTGGTGTTGGACATTCGTCAACATCTATTTCAGCTGCATTGGGAATGGCAAAAGCCGCAGGATTTAATAAAGAGGATGACAGACAAATAGTTGCAGTAATTGGTGATGGATCAATGACTGCCGGATTAGCCTTCGAAGGATTAAATAATGCAGGAATAGAAAAAACAAACCTGCTTGTTATCCTGAATGATAACAATATGGCTATTGACCCTAACGTAGGTGCATTAAAAGAGTATTTACTCGATATTACAACATCGAAAACGTATAATAGATTAAAGGATGACGTTTGGAACCTGCTGGGACATTTAAATAAGCTGGGGCACAAATACAGAAAGTTAGCGCAGCAGATCGATAATGCGGTAAAAACATTTTTACTAAAACAAAGTAACTTATTTGAATCGCTGAATTTTAGATATTTTGGTCCGGTCGATGGTCATGATGTAGTGTATATGACTAAAATTTTACAAGACCTGAAAGATATAAAAGGACCGAAACTTTTGCACGTTGTAACACAAAAAGGAAAAGGCTTTAAGCAGGCAGAACTTGATCAGACGGCATGGCATGCACCAGGCAAATTCGACAAAAAAACCGGTGAAATTTTTAAGGTTAAATCAGATCAGCCGTTACCTCCTAAATACCAGGATGTATTTGGTCATACCATATTAGAACTGGCAAAACAAAACGAAAAAATTGTGGGAATTACGCCAGCAATGCCAACTGGATCGTCATTAAGTGTTATGATGAAAGAGATGCCGGAACGAACTTTTGATGTAGGTATTGCTGAACAACACGCAGTGACATTTTCTGCAGGATTAGCGATAGAGGGAATGTTGCCATTTTGCAATATCTACTCCTCTTTTATGCAAAGAGCCTACGATCAGGTAATTCACGATGTGGCCATTCAAAATCTAAATGTAGTCTTTTGTCTCGATCGCGGAGGGTTAGTTGGTGAAGATGGAGCGACGCATCATGGAGCGTATGATTTGGCTTATATGCGCAGTATACCGAATATTACAGTTTCTGCTCCAATGAACGAGGAAGAGCTTCGCAATTTAATGTATACATCACAGTTGCCAAATAAAGGACCATTTTCTATTCGTTATCCACGCGGAAGAGGTGTTATGCCTAAATGGGAAACATCAATGAAAGAGATACCAGTGGGTAAAGGTCGAGTAATTAGGAAAGGTTCCGATATTGCAATACTATCGGTAGGGCATGTTGGAAATTATGTAGTAGAGGCATCTAAAGAACTTGCTAAATCGCATATAGATATAGCACATTACGATATGCGTTTTGTAAAACCAATAGACGAAAAGATATTGCACGAAGTGGGAAAAAACTTCAAAGCTGTAATAACAATTGAAGACGGAACTATCGTGGGTGGTTTCGGAAGTGCTGTACTCGAATTTTTTAGTGAACATGATTATCTGATCAAAATAAAAAGATTAGGCATACCCGACCAGTTTGTCGATCACGGAACACCGCACGAATTGCATCACGAATGTGGTTTTGATGTTGAAGGGATCATTAAAACTGTAAAATCGATGGTGCAACCGAATATTCTATCAAATGCAGGTTAATTTCTTAAATTATTTATATATATGAAAGTTACGGGTTTTAGTTTTATTAAAAACGCGCTTATTTATGATTATCCAATAGTTGAAGCAATAAAATCAATATTACCAATTTGCGATGATTTTGTGGTTGCCGTGGGAAAATCCGATGATAAAACATTAGATCTTATTCAAAGCATCGATAAGGATAAAATAAAAATTGTTGAAACCGTTTGGGACGATAGTTTACGAGAAGGTGGAAGGGTTTTAGCAGAAGAAACCAATAAAGCATTTCAGGCAATTCCGGAAGATTCTGATTGGGCATTTTATATTCAGGGCGATGAGGTTGTGCACGAAAAATACTTGCCGATTATTAAATCAGCCATGGAAAAATACCAGAAAAATAAAGAGGTCGAAGGGCTTTTATTTAAATATTTACATTTTTACGGATCATATGATTATGTAGGAGCATCGCCTAGATGGTACAGTCATGAAATCCGGGTTGTTCGAAATAATAAAAGTATTTACTCCTATCGCGATGCACAGGGATTCCGAATTGGCGACAACCAGAAGCTTAAGGTTAAACCTATTGATGCTTATGTATATCATTATGGCTGGGTTAAGCCACCAGAATCAATGCAAAAAAAGCAGGAAGAGTTTAATAAATTATGGCATGATGACGAATGGGTAGATAAGCATGTTGCCAAAGTGGAAGAATTTGATTATTCAACCGTCGATTTTCTTGAGCAGTTTAAAGGTGATCATCCCAAGGTAATGCAAGAGAGATTAAAAACGAAGAATTGGAAATTTGATCATGATATTTCAATTAACCGAATGTCTTTGAAGAATAAACTAAAATATTTTTTACGAAAATATCTCGATATTAACATCGGATATAAAAACTATACCAAGATATAGATTGCTTTTTTCAAGCTATCGATAGCAAAGAATGCTGAGAATTAATTTTGTTGAACCAAAAAAAAACATATTTTTGCATTCCGATAGTTTGTAAACTACCAGCCTGGATGGCGGAATTGGTAGACGCGCTGGTCTCAAACACCAGTGGACATTAGTCCGTGTCGGTTCGATCCCGACTCCAGGTACAAAGCTCATCTTTCATAGATGAGCTTTTTCACAAGGAGTCTATGTATTATGTATATGCAATAAAAAGTTTGATTAAGGACTGGATTTATGTTGGAATAACTGACAATTTAGAAAGAAGGCTGAATCAACATAATAAAGGGCAGAACCGAAGTACAAAACCATATATTCCTTTTGTGTTGGTTTACTTTGAAGAAGAATCAGATAGAGAATCTGCAAGGTTAAGAGAAAAATATTTAAAAACTGCATCTGGCAAGCGTTGGTTGAAAAATCAATTTTAAGTGTCGGCCTGTCTAACTGCGTAGCCAGGTAGATTCGATCCCGACTCCAGGTACAAATAATAGACTTAACCCTCAATCATGAGGGTTTTTTTATATCTTTATGCGAGTTAAATAAACAACTACTATGAGTAAAGATAATCCACTACATCCATACAACGAAAAGCAGGAAGAGTACGACAAAAAATACCTGGAAATGGCTCAAATTTGGGCAAAAAACTCATATTGCATAAGACGACAAGTAGGAGCTCTTATTGTTAAAGATAAAATGATTATCTCCGATGGATATAATGGAACCCCTTCGGGATTTGAAAATGTATGTGAAGACGAAGCAGGCCTTACAAAGCCTTATGTGCTGCATGCTGAGGCCAATGCCATAACAAAAGTGGCCAAATCAAATAATAGTTCGCAGGATGCAACGTTATATGTAACAACTTCGCCCTGTATGGAATGTTCTAAGCTTATTATCCAAGCAGGAATTAAACGGGTAGTATTTAGCAACAAATATAGAATCGAAGAGGGATTAAGACTATTAGAGCGAGCGAATATTGAAATCAAACATATAGAACTTAAATAAAAATTGTGATGATGAAAAAAATAAATAAAATATACCTGCCGCTGATATTTGCTATAATATTAATTGTAGGAGTATTACTTGGTAGGTCATTGAACAGATATCCTCACCAAACATATACGCAGATGTATCAGTCGGGTGGTAAGCTGGGGCGAATTATTGATTATATCGAAACCCGTTATGTTGATACGGTTTCAAGATCGAATTTAGAAGAATCAGCTATTCCTGCTATGTTAGAGGAGCTAGATCCTCACTCAATCTACATTCCTGCTAAGGAAATGAAGACCGTCAACGAAGATATGAGAGGGAACTTTGAAGGAATTGGCGTAGTGTTTAATCATCAAACAGATACAGCAATCATTATAAGTGTTATCACGGGCGGACCTTCAGATAAGGTAGGTGTTTTACCTGGCGACAGAATAATTATGGTTGACGATTCGCTTATTGCCGGACAAAACATTCCCAGTAACGATGTGGTAGGCATGTTAAAAGGCGAAAAAGGAACCATGGTTAAAGTCAGTTTGGAAAGAAAAAATGTTCCTGACCTTATTGATGTTGAGATAATGAGAGACGAAATACCATTGTATAGTGTTGATGTATCGTATATGGTAGATAATGAAATAGGAGTGATTAAGATTAATCGTTTTTCAGAAACCACATTTGATGAGTTTCTCGATGGTGTTAAAAAATTAAAAAAAGAAGGGCTCAAAAAACTTATTATTGATTTAAGAGGAAACACAGGAGGTTATATGGTTGCCGCAACCAATATTGTTGATCAATTTTTGGATGCCGGAAAGATGATTGTTTATACTCAAGGGAAAGCAAGCCCAAAACAAGAGATTTATTCTACGTCAAGAGGCGAATGCAAAGATATGGAGGTTGTTGTGTTGTTAGATGAGTTTTCCGCATCGGCAAGTGAGATTGTTGCCGGAGCTATTCAGGATAATGATCGTGGAACAATTATTGGGCGACGATCGTTCGGCAAAGGTCTTGTTCAGGAACAATATCCTTTATCTGACGGATCGGTTATCCGTTTAACCATTGCAAGGTATTATACTCCAACCGGCAGAAGCATTCAAAAACCCTATGGAGAAGACAAGGATGATTACTACAACGATTTGCTGGAAAGATATGAGCATGGCGAATTTTCCGATGCAGATAGCATACAGTTTGCCGATTCATTAAAATATACAACGCCCGAAGGTAATATCGTATATGGCGGAGGAGGTATTATGCCAGATGTTTTTGTGCCGCTTGACACAACCGGATTTACAAAATACTATGTGGAAACTGTGCGTCGTGGAATTCTATACAATTTCGCATTTGAGTATGTTGATAATAACCGGGAGTACTTAAGTCAATTTAAGGATGCAAAGAGCATTAATGATTATCTCGATTCCATCAATATATTTGATACGTTTGTTATCTATGCCGAAGAAAATGGAGTACCCAAAAGTACAAAAGGATTTGATCGTTCAAAAGAAATCGTGAAAACAAGGTTGAAGGCAAATATTGCCAGAAATATTCTTGATAACGACGGATATTACCCTATATTAGAAAAAATTGACAAGACGTTGGGTATTGCAATTGACTATTTAAAAGAATAAAAAGTGGATTCATTAAACCTTTTTTAAACTACATTGTCTATAAAATATAAATTAGAATTAAATAAAGAATTTAATTCATAATTTTGGGTTTTTAGGTTAGCAGGCACTCTTACAGGGGTGCCTTCTTTTTTTGTAATTTTTTTCATAAAAGTGTAATAAAAAATAAATCAGTGTGTCATAACAACAGAAACTTGAAAAATATAAGTAGAACATAAAATTTTAAGATTATGAACACACAAAAAATGAAAAAAGTAACAGTATTAGTAGTAGTAGCACTAATGATGATTGGAACAAACTCTTTTGCACAAAGAGGAAGAAATTTTGAAAACCGAGGTGATGGTTTTGGACGCGTTGCATACTGCGATAGAATTCCTGATTTAACAGAAGACCAACAAGCAAAAATAGAAGATTTGCGTTTGGGTCATCTAAAGGAAATGAACGCATACCGTAATCAAATGAACGAGTTAAGGGCTAAGAAACATACGTTAATGACAACAGATGGTTCCAGCTTGAACGAAATTAATTCTGTAATCGATCAAATGACTGATGTACATAATGAAATGATGAAGGTTTCAGCAAAACATCGAAAAAATGTAAGAGGTACTTTAACCGAAGATCAAAAAGTATATTTTGATTCCATGCCGGGACATGGTCGTGGACATGGAAGAGCAGGTCGCGGATATGGAAATTGCAGTGGACCGGGACAAGGTTATGGACAAGGTCAGGGAGCAGGATACGGCAGAGGATATGGCTACGGTTATAAAAACCTGCCTGCAACTAACGAATAAACTAGGTATTTAGAATAAGTAATCCGGTGTTTTTTTCAGCACCGGATTTTTATTTTAATCTAAAAGGCAACTTTTGTGACGTTGGCTTTTCGCAGAAGTTTCAGAATTATACGTTTCTATTTTTCAATATACTCAGAAATATCGTTGGCTATTTTCAGGATCTTGTAAATATCACCTTCTTCGTTATAAATCGGAGTATAAGATTCCATAAACAGGTAAGTATTACCTTTAATAGAGACTTGTGTTTTTTCTTTCTTCACAATACCATTTTTCAGATCGCTCCAGAACTCCTGGTAATGAGCTTTTTGTTCATCTGTAAAATCAATATTGTCGGAGTGGTGCTTGCCTACAGCCTCTTCTTTGGTAATTCCAAATAAATTTAAATAGGCATCATTTACAAACATGATTTTACCATTCAGGTCATATTCGGCAACATAACTGGTAGAATTAAGTGCATTAATAAATCCTTCCATTTCGGCTGTTTTACGTGCTGCTTCTTCTTGTGTAGCCTGCAACTCTTCCATGTTTTGTCTCATTTCTTCCTCTTGTGCAGCCATCTCTTCAGCTTGTTGTTGGGTTTTTTCTAGAAGCTCAGATGTGTGCTCACTAATTTTTACATTTGATAATGTTGAAGCAATATTTTGAGCAATTTTCTCAACAAATTCTATCTCATGATCTTCGAACGTATTAAATGAAGCAATTTCTAATACACCCAAAACTTCTTCTTCAATTTTTAACGGAACAATTAACAGGCTGTTTGGATTAGCACCTCCTAATCCTGATGTTATTCGAATATAATCATCAGGAATTTCAGTCATATACACCGTTTCTTTTTCCATAGCACACATTCCAACCAGCCCTTCGCCTAATTCGATTGTTTTGGTATTGTATTTTCTTCGATCGAAAGCGTATGTTGCCAGTAGTTCGAAAAATATATTGTCTTTGTCTTCGTCATTTTTTAGGAATAAGCCTCCCTGATTTGCTTTAAGGTAATTAATCAGATTCAATACAACGTTAAATGCCAGCTCTTCCAGGTTTTCATGATTTTGCCTTAACACATCACCAAATAGGGCTAAACCTTCATTTACCCATGTGCGTTTCTCATCTTCTCGTTTTCTAATGGTTTCTTCCTCTCGAGCTTTTTTAAGTTTGTCGCGCATATCTATTAACGACTTACCAAGCACATCTTTATCGCTTAATAGCTCAATTGATTTGTCATAATTCCCTTCTCCAATGTCTTGAGCAAATTCGGTTTTTGTCATTAAACCATGAATTGATGTATTCAGAGCATTACCCATTTCTTCAATTTCATCGCCTGTTTTCAAATCAATTTTCATTTCTTTACCAATATGACCTTCTGACAATTTTTTAAGAAAATTAGTAATCAGCAATATGGGTTTGGTAATACTATTTGATATGCTGTATATTACCAGACTAAGGATGAGCAGACCAATAATACCAACTAAAATTGATATTCTGAAATTGCGTCTGGCTTTGGACATTACCTGATCTATAGGAACAGCAATTCCAATTGACCAGGGAGTTCCGGTATTTCCTATTTCAATGGGTGCATAAACTACATAATACATATCGCCACTTAACCCAGGAATTGTGTACGATAAAAACTCTCCCGCGGTAATATGTTCCATAACCTCATGATCACTGGCTTCTTCAGGAAAAACTTCTTCAACTGTTTTACCAATCCATTCAGGGTTTGGATTGGCAACATAAGTACCATTATTAGCCATTAAAAAAGCGATACTGTTTTCAAAAGGTTTTACATTATTAATGATTTCCTGGAATTGACTAAGTTGAATATCTGCACCAACAACTCCTAAAAATTGGTTGTTATTGATAATTGGCACTATGATACTTGTTTCGTGTATTTCATCAGTTGTATTTTTGGTATAGGAATAATAATATGGATCCAGCACAACCTCTTTTCGGGTTGTTTTCGGCAATTGATAATAATCTCCGGAATATACTGAAACAGCATTTGATTCGATGGACTCATCAAATTTTATAACGCCGTTATCTTTATAATACAGATGTCCGAAGTTACCGATTACGCTACTCCCTTTTTTATTCTTATATAGATGATCAAGATTATCCATTGCAAGAGGTTCCCAGGTGCTCCAAACAGCCAGATAATCCGGATTAGCTTTTAATGTTTGGATCATGATGTTACTAATAACCTCTCTTCGGTTTTCTTCATTAATGTCTTCGTAAACTTTGAATGTATTGCCTAAATCCTTTACCGTTGTTAAATATTTCTCAAGATATACCTGAACCTCATTTGCGGCACCTTTCACATAATTATCGGAAATCTTAATAGCATCATTAAATGCCATTCGCTTGCTTTTAATACTAATATAACCAACAGCTAAAACATAAATAACAAGTGTTGTTAACAGAATAAAAAACTGAATCTTATGTTTGATCTTCAATTTAAATTTCATCATGATGCAGTTAAGGTTTAGGTTAATGGTATAAACTATTGTTACGCAATATTTATATCAATGTTTACAAAAATATAGGATTTTATTTAGTATGAAATAAAATGATGATGAAATATATTGAACAACTCTGCATGATACATTAACTATGTATATACTGGCTTACATAGTAAAAATCAAAGACCTGGATAAAACAAAACCTTGATTTTGCACAGTGAGAGCTAACCTGAACTATTCAGAAATATTAGAATACCCATTATTTATAAATAGGTAAGACTAAAAAATTTGTTCAATTAAAAAATAGATTATAAATTGCACAAAAACACAAAAAGCGTGCAAGTGTGCAAAAACAAGAAGCTGTCATAAAAAATCCGAAAGATAATATCATTGTTGTTGCTTTAAGAGTATTTGGGCGATTAGGTGTTTATAAAACCACAATGAACGATATTGCAAAAGCCGCAAAAAAAGGTCGAAGAACAATTTATCAATACTTTAAAAGCAAAGAAGAGATTTATCAGGCTGTGTTAGAAAAGGAGACTGCAAAAATGGTAGTTCCTATGAAAGCAATTGTTAAATCAGAATTAAAGCCCGAAGAGAAATTAAGAAGCTATGCACATCAACGAATCGCATCAATTTACAAGATTGCTGAAAATCATCATGCATTTAAAGTTGGGTTTATACATAACGATAAAGTGATTCTAAAACTGCGTAAGCGTTTTGACCGCTTTGATTCAGAGCTTTTATTAAAAATTATTGAAGAAGGTATACAAGAAGGGGTGTTTAAGGGGAACGATTCTGAGCTAATGGTAAAAAATATCCAGGTTGGATTGCGAGGCATGGAGATTGATTTCATTAAAAACAACTTAAACGAAAATTGCAAAAAACAATTGGATTTATATATAGAGATGATAACTAAAGGCATTGCTAATTAATGTCTTGCTAAATATTTTTAATGGATTGTGTTATGTTTATTGATGCTATTGGACATTACTTGCCCGGTCAGTTAGTTCCAAACGAATATTTTTTGAACGTTAATGGATTATCTGATGAATGGATATATACCCGCACAGGAATAAAAACCCGTACCAAAGTTTCGGAAAATGAAAACACCAATACTATGGGCATCGAGGCAGTCCGGGAAGCAATAAGGAATTTGAATTACAACGTAAACGATATTGATCTTATTATTGGAGCTTCATATACACCTTACGATACGGTTGGTACTTTAGCACATACCGTGCAACGGGAGTTTAATCTGGAAAATGCCAAAGCAGTTTATATTTCTTCGGCTTGTTCGTCGGTATTAAATGCCATGGAAATTGCTGAAGGATATTTTGCCTCCGGTAAATCTGAGCATGCACTGATAGTAGCATCGGAGCAAAATTCATTATATAATGATGAACAAAACGAAAAAAGTGGTCATTTATGGGGCGATGGAGCAGCTTGTATAATTGTGTCTAAGAAATCAAACCAAAAAAATCAAGCCAAAATAACAGATATCTATACGAAAGGATTAGGGCACATAGGCAGAGGCGTTACAGGTGTGTTTTTGCATCCTACAAACGGTGGTTTGTTAAAGCCTTTTGGGAAAGATGTTTTTGTTCATGCCTGCAATTATATGATTGATGCACTGGAAATTATCCTCGGTAGAAACAGTTTGAACATTCAAGATTTAGATTATATTATTCCGCATCAGGCGAATAGTCGCATTATGGATCATATTGCACATAGTCTTCAGATCCCCAGAGAAAAAATGTTAAGTACAATTGAAGATTTGGGAAATACAGGTTGCGCAAGTACATTAATTACGCTTTCACGGAATATGGATAAAATGACCACCGGTACAAAAGTTGGTTTTACGGTATTTGGTGGCGGATATTCGACAGGGTCATTATTAATGGAATTCTAGGATTTCAGTTATAGCTTTTTAAGAAATCTTCGATAAAATGTATTGAAAGATCTCTTTCTTCAATAAATCCCATATGCCCTGATTTTTCTAAAACACAAAACTTAGATTGTAACGGCATTTTTACTGCTGATGCTACATCTTTAAAACTGATGTAGTTATCTTTCGTTCCGACTATATAAAGAAAAGGTATTTCTGTTTTTCTTAACGATTCCGATAAATCAGGGCGATTCATCATAGCATGAAGATTGGCAATAATTCCGTCTGCTGGCGTTTTTAAAGCAATCTGCGTGGCCTTTTCAACACTCTTCTTAAATTTTTCCAGATTCTCATCAGCAAAAGCATTTGGTATGTTAACTTTCGCAATCAAATCCTTTTTCCCGTCTTGCACTAAGCTGATTTCTCTTTTTCTCTTCTTTTTTGTTTCTTCTGAATCGGCAAAAGGATGTGAGTGAAATAGAGAAAAACCACTCAATTTTTCCGGGAAAAGTTTATGGAACATGAGCGTTACATATCCACCCATGGAGTGACCAATCATAAAGCTTTTATTAATGCTTAACTTTTGTAACGCTGCTGATAAGCTTTCAGCTAAAGTTTCCATAGAATGCCGTTCAGATATGGTTTCGCTTTCGCCATGACCCGGAATATCAAAGCAAATTACCCGATAATTTTTGGCTAATTGGTTGGCATATGCTCCCCAAATTTCCAGCGATTCCAAATAACCGTGCAACAAAACAATGGTTTTGCCTTCTCCCTGATCTGTATAACTAACTTTTTTATTATGAATTAAAAGCTGTTGTTTCATTTAGATAAAACCCACTTTTTTGCTAATTCGTTAGTTGAAAAAACTTTGGTAACCCAATCACTATTCGACATGATTTGTGCATACTCTTCGGTAATATCTTTTACATAATCATCATCAGTAACAACAGCGACTTTCATTTTCTCTTTAACCGTAGTTTGTGATTTGTCCATTACTCCGATAATATTGATATCGTATGAAGTAATTTTAAAATCGTCAATATTGGAAAAATCAAAAATCTGGTAATGTATGGTTTCAAAATTAGCATTGCTAATTACATAATTATTGGCATCAATTAAATCCTGTGCTGTAACTATACCACGAAACTTAACATATACACCTCTTTTATCCCAGTTAATATTAAATGTCATAATTTTAGTTTTTGTTAAATCAACTACTCTTTAAATGCTAATTTGTTCATAATACTCTGTCAAAAGAGGGTTAATTATTTAGCCATAAGCGACTCAATTTCATCAACTTCTTTTGGAATATCTTTCATCAGGTCAATGGGTTTAAGGTTAACTACGATATCATTTTCAATGCGTATTCCGATATTTTCTTCAGGAATATATATCCCGGGTTCGCAGGTTAAAACCATACCTTCTTCTAAAACCGTGGTTCGTTCACCAACATCGTGAACATCTAATCCAATAAAGTGGCAGGTACCATGTGGATAATATTTTTTAACCAGTGGATTATTCGGATCTTGCTTTTCCACATCTTCCTGTGTGTATAAGCCCAGTTTAATATGCTCTTCCTGCAACAGCTTTTCAACGCGTTCGTTAACCCGGTTAATGGTTGTTCCGGGTGTAAGCCAGCTAATAGCTTTTTTCATTACCCGTAAAACAGCTTCGTAACACTCTTTTTGTCGAGGAGTGAATTTACCATTTACCGGAATTGTTCTGGTGCAATCTGCAGCGTAATTGGCATATTCAGCCCCAAAATCCATTAATAACAGGTCTCCATCCTTGCTGGCTTTATTATTATCGATGTAATGTAACACGCAAGCATTTTTTCCGGTAGCAACAATGGGTGGATAAGCGTGTCCGGTTGCACGATTTCGAAGAAATTCATGTGTTATTTCAGCTTCAACTTCATACTCAGCAACTCCTGGTTTTACAATCTTAAGGATTCGATCAAAGGCTTTAGCGGTAATATCGCAAGCTTTCTGCATAAGTTCAATTTCTTCAGCATCCTTTTTTAATCGAATATGTTTCATGATAGGTGCCAGGCGTTCTATTTCATGTGCAGGAAACTCTTTTTTTAACACCTCTACAAAACGCTCGTCAGCGGAAAGAGATTCTGGTTTAAATTTGGGATTTTCGTTTAAATTTAAATAGATCGATTCGGCTTTTATGGCTAACTCTCTAAATATGGATTCAAATTGGGAAATATATTTGATTGTTTTAATCCCTGATGTTGCATAGGCTTCTTCTTTAGTGTACTTATGACCTTCCCAAACAGCAATCTTTTCATTACTTTCCAATATAAAAAGTATTTCGCGGTAATCTTTGTTCGGATGATTAGGACAAAGCGTTAAAATAGTTTTCTCCTGATCAATTCCGGTTAAATAAAACATATCTGAACTCTGGCGAAAAGGGAAATACTGGTCTCCATTTCGAAACATCTGATCGTTCGAATGAACTACAACCAAAGAGTTTGGTTGCAGAAATTTTATCACTTTCTTTCTGTTTCTTTCAAATAGTGTGCTGTTTAGCTGGGGGTATTTCATAACTTAGAACTGTTTTAAATTAAACGATTGTGTTTTTAAGTATTGGATTTACGTTTTTTAGCAAATATATTTGTTAGAATCCATAAATACTAAAACAAACTAAAACGCAATTTATATAATGTTCTATTAAAATTAAATTCTATGAGCAAATTTTTCACTTCATCCATTGGGCAAAAATTTTTCATGAGTATAACCGGGTTGTTTCTCATGATGTTTTTAGTTGTCCATTTAACAGTAAATTCTTTATTGCTTTTTGGTGATGGCGAATTATTTAATGTTGCTGCAAACTGGATGAGCAGTAATCCGATAATGAAAGTCATTGAACCTATACTGGCATTAGGATTTATAGTGCATATTATTTATGCAGGTTATATTACACTGAAAAACCAGATGGCGAGGCCAACAGGTTATAAAGTGTCTAATAAAACAAAAGCTTCCTGGGCATCAAAAAACATGTTTATTTTAGGAGGATTAGTTTTAATTTTCATGGTAATACACCTGGCTAATTTTTTCTGGAAAATTAAGTTTGGCACTGTAGATACCATTATGGTTAACGGAGAAGAGTTACATGATGTGTATGGTTTGGTTGCCGGATTGTTCAAAGGATGGTGGTGGTACGATGCATTGTATATTTTAGGAGCAATATTTCTGTTTCTTCATCTTACACATGGCTTTTGGTCTGCTTTTCAAACCATTGGCTGGGATAATGATAAATGGTTAGGCCGGTTAAAAGTTATTAGCTATATCTATGCAATAGTAATAGCTGGTGGTTTTGCTTTCATCCCTTTGTATTTCTTAGTAAAATACATTGTGTAAATTAAAAGAATATAAAATCGTAAAATATACACTATGAGTAAATTAGATGCTAAAATACCAGAAGGTCCATTAGCCAAAAAATGGACAAAATATAAAGCTTCCCAAAAACTGGTTAGTCCAAATAACAGAAAGAAATTAGATATTATCGTTGTAGGAACCGGCATAGCCGGGGCACCAGCAGCTGCTTCGCTGGCAGAAATGGGTTATAATGTTAAAGTTTTTTGTTTTCAGGATTCTGCACGAAGAGCGCACTCGGTGGCTGCACAGGGAGGAATTAATGCGGCACGAAATAATAAAAACGATGGTGACAGTGTTTATCGTCTGTTTTATGATATGATAAAAGGTGGCGATTACCGTGCGCGTGAAGCAAATGTTTATCGGGCTGCCGAAGTAAGTAGTGCAATTATTGATCAGCTTACTGCGCAAGGTGTGCCTTTTGCACGTGAATATGGTGGAACATTAGCAAACAGAACATTTGGCGGAGTGCAGGTTTCACGAACAAATTATGCTCAGGGACAAACCGGTCAACAAGTATTATTGGGCGGATACTCAGCCTTAAAGCGTCAGGTTGCATTAGGTAAAGCAACCATGTACAGCCGTCGACAAATGCTTGATATTGTGGTTATCGACGGTAAAGCACGAGGAATTATCACAAGAAATTTAATAACCGGAGAGATCGAGCGTCATGCTGCTCATTGTGTTGTATTGGCAACAGGTGGTTATGGAACTATTTATTACCTATCCACATTAGCAGTGCAGTCAAATGCTTCTGCAGCAATGCAAGCTTACAGAAAAGGAGCCTACTTTGGAAATCCTAGTTTTATTCAGATTCACCCAACGTGTATCCCGGTACTAAACGAATATCAATCCAAGTTAACCTTAATGTCTGAGTCGTTAAGAAACGATGGTAGAATTTGGGTTCCAAAAGTAAAAGGTGATAAGCGAAATCCAAATGATATTCCGGACGAGGAACGTGATTACTATCTTGAACGCAGATATCCTGCTTTTGGTAATTTGGTTCCGCGCGATGTTGCATCGCGGGCCGCAAAAGAACGTTGCGATGCCGGTTACGGTGTTGGTAAAACAGGACTGGCTGTTTATCTTGATTTTAGAGATGCTGTTGCTAAACAAGGAAAGAAAGCAATAAAAGGTAAGTATGGTAACTTGTTCGATATGTATGAAAAAATCACAGGCGATAGTCCATACGAAACACCTATGATGATTTATCCTGCAGGTCACTACACCATGGGTGGTCTTTGGGTCGATTATAACTTACAAACAACCGTTCCTGGGTTATTTGCGATTGGTGAAGCAAACTTCTCAGATCATGGTGCAAACAGATTAGGAGCAAGTTCCTTGATGCAGGGAGCTGGCGATGGATATTTTATTGCACCATATACAGTTTCAAATTACCTGGCTGACGAAATTACAACAAAAGTTCCTTCTACGGATTTACCAGAGTTTGAAGAAGCTCACAATAAAGTTGTTGAAAGGATTAACAAGTTCCTTAATATTAATGGAACGAAAACAGCCTCATCATTCCACAAGCGACTTGGTCATATTATGTGGGAGCATGCAGGTATGAAACGAAACGAAGAGGGATTAAAGAAGGCTTTAGAGGAAATAGCAGCACTTAAGAAAGAATTTTGGAGCGATCTGAAAATCCCGGGGAAAGCTGATGAGTTGAATCAAGAGTTGGAGAAAGCTTCTCGTGTAGCAGATTTTATTGATTTGGCAACTTTAATTGTAAGAGATGCCCTGAATCGAAAGGAATCTTGCGGTGCACACTTCCGTGAAGAAAGCCAATCAGAAGGAGGAGAGGCAGTGCGTATCGATAAAGAATATTCGTATGTAGCTGCATGGGAATATCAGGGAGATGATAAAGAACCAAAACTTCATAAAGAGCAACTTAAGTTCGAAAATGTTGAAGTAAAAGTTAGAAGTTATAAGTAGTAGCAAGACAAGAGATGTAAGACCTTTAGATTAATAATCTTGATACTAAAATTTAAAATCTGGAAAAATGAAAATAAAACTAAATATTTGGAAACAAGCGAATCCCAAAGCCAAAGGGAGATTCGAAAAATATGAATTAGATGGCGTAGACCCTGAAATGTCGTTCCTTGAAATGTTAGATTCTTTAAATGAGAAACTAATTAAAGAAGGGAAAGATGCAGTTGCCTTTGATCACGATTGCCATGAGGCCATTTGCGGTTGCTGCAGTTTATATATTAACGGACGTCCACACGGACCAGGAGAAGAAGTCGCAACCTGCCAGGTTCATATGCGTGCATTTAAAGACGGCGAAACAATTACGGTTGAACCATGGAGAGCAAAAGGTTTTCCTGTTTTAAAAGACCTAATTGTAGATCGTAATGCATTTGATAAGATTATGTCTGCAGGTGGATTTGTTTCCATCGATGCAGGTCAGGCACCGGATGCAAATTCAATTTTAGTAAGTAAAGTGGATGCCGATAAAGCATTTGATGCTGCTGCTTGTATTGGATGTGGTGCATGTGTTGCTGCATGTAAAAACTCATCGGCCATGTTGTTTGTTGCTGCCAAAGTATCGCAGCTGGCTCTATTACCGCAAGGAAAAGTTGAAGCCAAACGCAGAGCTTTAAACATGGTAGCAAAAATGGATGAACTTGGTTTTGGTTCATGCACTAATACCGGAGCATGTGAAGTTGAGTGTCCGAAAGGAATTGGCATTGATTTTATTGCAAAATTAAATAGAGAATATTTATGTGCTTCGTTTGGTGAGGCAGAGTAAAATCAGCATAAAATATAAAAAGATAAACCCGGCAGGATTTAAATCCTATCGGGTTTTATTTTAATTAAGCTTTTAGTTTCTAAAAATGATTTCAATATTATTTTTAGCAAGCAGAGCTACTGACTTGGAGCAAATATTATTATGGCAAATCAAACTCACTTTTATATTGGAATCCTTTTCGCGAATGGTACTTGCCTGCTCAATTATTTTTTGTGCATCTTTTTGGATAATGCGGCTTTTTATGAGTTTAACAATGCCAATATGGTTTTTACTTAGTTCTTCTAATTTAACTCTTGAGCTGAGTCCGTATTTGTTATTAATTTCTTCCATTGTTGGTTGAATGTATTTTAATAAAAAACATCCGACGCTTTGGAAACATCGGATGTTTGCTTTATAAAAGTTTAATTACTAACCTTTCATTGTTTCTTCAACTTCATCAGGTGTAATCGGAATTCGTTTCCCAATCATTTGACAACCTTTTTCAGTAACTAAAATATCATCTTCTAGTCTAATTCCTCCAAAGTCAGCGTATTCGTTTAATATTTTATCAAAGTTGATGAAATCAGCATTAATGTTCTCTGCTTTCCATTTTTTCACTAAATCAGGAATAAAGTAAATACCTGGTTCTGTAGTAAGTACAAAACCTTCTTGTAGTCTTCGTCCTAATCGTAATCCTTTTAATCCGAACTGAGTAGCTCGTTTAATTTCGTTATCATAACCCACGTTATCTTCACCTAATCCTTCCATATCATGAACATCTAACCCCATCATATGACCTAATCCATGAGGCATAAACATTGCATGAGCACCCTCTCGTACTGCATCTTCAGGATTACCTTTCATAATACCTAATTTGGTTAATCCTTCTGCAATAACTTTTGCCGATGCCAGATGTATATCGCGATAAGGAACACCGGGTTTAATTAACGTAATTGAATGATCAAGCGAAGCTAATACGATGTTGTAAATATCTTTCTGCTTTTGTGAGAATTTACCTCCAACAGGTACAGTTCGCGTATTATCACTGGCATAATGCATGTTGGTTTCAGCTCCTGTATCTGTAAGCATTAATCTGCCTTCTTGTAACATATTTCCATGATAATGGTTATGCAACGTTTCTCCATTTTGCGAAAGTATAATTGGGAACGACAACATGGAACCATGTGCTAAAGCAATACCCTCAACCGTGCCGGCTATTTCTTGCTCATAGATTCCTGGTTTTGCCATTTTCATTGCTGTAGTATGCATTTTGTATCCTATTGCGGCAGCTTTAATTAGCTCTTCAACTTCATACTGATCTTTAATAGATCGAAGATCTACAACAGTTTTAATTAATTCGCTGGAAACATAATCTTCAACTTCTGAATGATGTATTTCCAATAAGTTACTGAACTGAATTATTGAATCTCCCCTGTAAAATGGCAATACATGAATATTACGATCTTGATTCTTAGCATTTAACAAGTAGTTCTTAAGTTTATCAAGAGGTTCTGTATTTTCTACTCCAATATCTGTTGCCAATTCTTTAATCTTAGGTTGAGGCCCCATCCAGATAATATCATCTATAGTGAAATCATTTCCAAATAAATATTCTTTACCCGAGTCAAGGTCGATTAAACCTGCCAGATTTGGTAAGTCAAGACCAAAAAAATACAGGAAAGAACTATCCTGACGAAAATGATATGTATTATCCGGATAATTGAAAGCAGCCTCTTGATTTCCTAAAAATAATACTAAACCACCCTTAAGTCTGCTCTTAAGTTTGTTGCGTCGCTCTATATAAACATCTTTTTTAAACATAATGTATCGATTTATTGGATTGTTACTATTTTAAATTTGAACGAAATTACACTACAATTTTGAGAAAAACAAAAGAGTAGAAATTTTTGAGATGGATAAAAATTTATCAATGACACTCTATTAAAATAGCACATATACATAAAAGGTTATCATATTATTCTCTGTTCCAGAATCTATGTGGATTATAGAATATTTTCTTTAACTAATTAAAAATCAGATTAAATATTAAAATTAAATTAATTGCGAATACACTTGTTTTTTTCGTTTAAATTTATATATTCGCACTTTATCAACACGTTGTTAACAATCATGTTTTAATAAAAGTTATTATGCCATACCGAAGACTACCTAACACGGATAATTCAAGATTAAAAGCATTAAAAAGTGCATTGAATAAAGGTAAAAATCTAACTCCAATGGATTTGGCATTTAAACAAAGTTCATTTCAACGTGTGCGATCATTTTTGCCAAAATGGGAAAAGGCCATAACAGAGCATAAAAACACGTATGATATTCAAATTAAAAATAATAAGGAATATCAGAAAAAGTTGAAGAAAGCAAAACTGTATATCTCTCATTTTATACAAGTAGTAAATATGGCTATTATAAGAGGAGAGTTACAAACTTCGGTTCGGAATTATTATGGTATGGAAGAGAATAGTAGTAAGTTGCCACCATTAAATACCGAAGCGGATGTAGTAGAGTGGGGTAAAAAATTAATAGAGGGCGAAAACAAACGGAAAATGAGTGGACATTCTCCGATTACCAATCCGACTATTGCTGTTGTACGAGTTCATTATGATCATTTTACAGAAGCCTTTAAGTTTCAAAAGACACTACAAAAGAATCATGCACGTGCTTTAAATGCTTTGGCTGAGTTACGAAATGAGGCTGATGATATCATCCTAAATGTATGGAATGAAGTGGAAGAAACCTATAACGATCTTCCCGAAGATTTAAAACGAGAGAAAGCACAGGAATACGGGTTGGTTTATGTTTACCGTAAAAATGAAATTGGAAGAATAAGCCTGTTTAAAGACAACGAATCCAGAATTTTTAATTTTTAACTGTTTTCCTGGTTTCTTTATAAAACAAAAACAGTAGTGGTGCTACTAATAAGACTCCAACAATGAGGTATATAAAAGTACCTTCTGAAGCACCAAAATTTTCTATCTCTCCTGTCATTTGATCACCATAAAAATAATATGCTATAATAGCTACCGTATTATTTACAAAATGGCCTATAATGGGTATCCAAATAGAACCACTCCAGTAAAACAAATAACCAAGAATGATTCCCAATAACATACGAGGTAAAAAGCCATAGAACTGAAGGTGCATGGCACTAAATAATATCGCTGCGATGGCAATACCCCAGTGGATGTTTTTTGTCCATTCGGCAAAAATGCGTTGCAAAACTCCCCTGAATATAAGCTCTTCACCAACTGCAGGTAAAATTCCAATCATGAAAATATTGAAAAGAAGGCTTCCAAAAGTATCCATCTTAAGAAATGCTTCTGTTAGCTCCAGTGCTCCGGTTTCTTTTTGTTGCATCCAACGTTCAAGACCACTTAGCCATTCCGGAAATTGCATACTCTGATTAAATACAGCTATGGAATTAATTAGTGGAATTGAAGCAAGAAAAATGAATAGGGTTAATCCAATGAGGTGTTTTTTTACCGGATTAAATTCAAGATAAACCAACGTATTTGAATGAAAAATGTAGCCAATTATGAATGCCGGAATTATAAATAATCCGATCCCCTGAAGTGTTTGCAAAAATTTTAAAAATTTCATGTTATCCGGATCATTGTAATCACTCATGAGTTGTGTCAGGTCCGATAAATTGAGATGAAATACCGGGATAGCAATCAGAAATCCAATGAGGAAGATTATCAGAAAAGTAACCAGGATAATGAATAACGAAAAGATTAGTTTTGAAAAAGGATGTGCATCAGCTAACGAATTTCTCATTGTAATGTCAGTTTATATAATTTAGTTAAATTTGCGCCTAAATTTAATCAATAATTTGGCAAGTTGGTAAAGATTGGCAATATAGAGTTAGGAGAAAAGCCTTTATTTTTGGCACCCATGGAAGATGTTACGGATCCATCTTTCCGCTATTTATGCAAAAAGTATGGAGCTGATGTTGTGTACACCGAATTTGTGGCATCCGAAGGATTGATTCGTGATTGCAAGAAAAGCCAAAAGAAACTGCAACTTTTCGATTTTGAAAGACCTGCAGCAATTCAGTTGTATGGCCACCAAATTGAATCGATGGTTGATGCAGCAATAATGTCCGAAGAAGCTCATCCCGATTTCATTGATCTGAATTTTGGATGTCCTGTGCGAAAAATTGCTACACGTGGTGCAGGAGCTGGAATGCTACAAAATATTCCGCTGATGTTAGAAATGACCAAAGCTATTGTTGATGCGGTAAAAACACCTGTAACTGTAAAAACGCGTTTAGGCTGGGATGATGATAGTAAGATCATTGTTGATTTGGCAGAGCAGTTGCAGGATACAGGAATACAAATGCTCGCCATTCATGGTCGTACCCGCCAACAGATGTATAAAGGCGAAGCTGACTGGACGCTAATTGGAGAGGTAAAAAACAATCCACGAATGAAAATCCCCATTATCGGGAATGGCGATATTAAGGATGGAGAAACAGCCAAACAAGCGTTTGATAAATATGGTGTCGACGGAATAATGATTGGTCGCGCTACAGTTGGTCGCCCATGGATTTTTAAAGAGATAAAAGATTATCTTGAAAAAGGCGAAGTGATGAAACCTTTAACGATTAAAGAAAAAGTAGAATTAGCAAAACTACATCTTGAAAAATCTATTGAATGGAAAGGAGAACCTCGAGGAATTTATGAAATTCGTCGTCATCTTTCCAATTATTTTAAAGGGTTACCTAACTTCAAAGAAACCCGAATGAAATTAGTCACCCTGTTGGATGTACCTGAATTAATCAAAACTTTGGATGGAATATCTAAAGAGTACGGACATATGGATGAGAGCCAGCAAACAGATGATTACTCCTTTTTTCAATATTAAGGATAAACTTTTCTTTTAATATCTTGTTGTTTTCCTGTTAATCAATTTTTGAAAATGATGAGACGGATTATTTGGTTATTAAGTTTGATATCTATTGGTTTGATTGCATATTCGCAAGACCACGATCACCAAGAAGAACATCACCACCATCCTGAAGTAGAAATTGGAGTTTCAAATGGTATCGTGTACAACTTTACCGAAAAAGAGGCTGCATACGGAATTCATGTGCATGTTGTGAAGACCGTAAATAAGTCGGATAAATTTGGTTTGGGATTTGGGTACGAAGCTATTTTCGATGACCACAGACACAATGCTGTAAGCTTTATAATATTGTACAGACCGATAAACCAATTTTCCTTAAATTTTTCTCCCGGAATTTCCTGGTTATCCACAGAAAAGGATTCAGCAAAACCATCATTGCATCTTGAAGCATTGTATGAATGGAAGCTTGGGATCTTTCATGTCGGACCTTTAGTTGGCGTTGCATCTAACTTTGAAGATTTTCACGGTTCAGTAGGATTACACTTAGCGATAGGCTTTTAATAATATTTAACTAACTGGTAAAAAGTGAGTTGTTCAAAAAGCCATGGTGTTACTTTGTGCAGTACTTGGTGGACTTTGTGGTAAAATATAGACAACTGAACCACAAAGAATAAAACATAATAATACTCTCTTCTCGGACAGTTTTTTTTGATTGGATGGATTTAAAGATAATAGAGCAATTTCTACAGTATATTCTATAGCATACTATTTTATGTTAAAAGTCATGATTTTTAAGTTGAAATGGCCTAATTTTGTGCAAAATTTCAAATTTTAAAATTTGTTATGGCAGACAAAACAAAACAAAAACTGTTCGAAGAATTTCCTCCTGTTTCATCGCAGGAATGGAAAGATAAGATCATTGCGGATCTTAAAGGTGCAGATTTCGAGAAAAAGCTGGTATGGAGAACTATTGAAGGATTCAATGTTCAGCCATATTACCGTGCTGAAGATCTTGAAAACCTGAAACACCTAAAATACGTTCCGGGAGAATTCCCTTACGTTCGTGGAAACAAAACACAATCTAACACTTGGTTTATTCGCCAAAACATTGATGCTAAAGATGCTGAGGCAGCTAATAAGAAAGCATTGGATGTTTTAATGAAAGGTGTTGATTCGTTAGGTTTCGATGTAACTTGTAAAGAAGAATTCTCGACAAAGGATTTCGAAACTTTATTAAAAGATATTAGCATTGCCGACATCGAGCTAAATATAGTTGGTGCCGCGGCTGCTCATCCTTTTATGGATTTCTTAAAAGCGAAGATTGAAGCTGAAAATATTGATAAAGATGAGTTAAAAGGTTCTGTTGGATTTGATCCAATGGCTCACTTAACGCTGAACGGTAATTTCTGCAAAGCTCAATCAGAAGTTTTTGAAACTGCAAAAGAATTAATCGAGAAGGTAAAAGATCTTCCAAAGTTCAGAACTATTGGAGTGAATGGTGAAATGTTCTGTAATGCCGGAGCAACAATTGTTCAGGAATTAGCTTTTGCTTTAGCAATGGGTAATCAATACTTAAATCTTTTAACAGAAAAAGGCTTGGATATTGATACTGTTGCAGAAAATATTAAATTCAACTTTGGTGTAAGCTCAAATTACTTTATGGAGATTGCTAAGTTCAGAGCAGCACGTATGCTTTGGGCAAAAATCGTTGAAGCTTATGAGCCAAAGAATTTAGAAGTGGCAAAAATGAATATTCATGCTGCAACATCTAAATTTAACCAAACCATATACGATCCATATGTAAACATGTTGCGAGGAACAACTGAGTCGATGTCTGCTACGATTGCAGGAGTTGATTCTCTCTCTGTTACTCCATATAATGTAGCATTTGAAAATACAAACGATTTTGCTGATCGTATTGCTCGTAATACGCAAATTATATTAAAAGAAGAATCTTACTTTGACAAAATAACTGATCCAGCTGGTGGATCTTATTATATTGAAAACTTAACACACGCAATAGCAGAGCATGCATGGAAATTATTCCAGGAAATTGAAGCTAAAGGTGGTTATGTAGAAGCTTTCAAAGTTGGATTTATTCAGGAGCAAGTAACAGAATCTGCTAATAAGAGATTGCTGAACATTGCTACACGTCGGGAAGTTCTGTTGGGTACAAACCAGTACCCTAACTCAGAAGAGAGAATGGAAGCAAAATACGACGAAGAAACGATTATTACAAAATCAACGAAACGTGATGATGCAATTGCAGAACCCATAAGACCTTTCCGTGGTGCAGAACAAATGGAATTGTTGAGAGTAAAAACTGACAAAGCAAAGAAAACACCTAAAGTTTTTATGTTAACTATAGGTGATCTAAATATGCGTAAGGCAAGAGCAGGATTTGCTACTGGTTTCTTTGCATGTGCAGGTTTCGAAGTGATTGATAATTTAGGTTTCGATTCTGTTCAAGAAGGTGTAAAAGCAGCAATAGATCAAAAGGCTGATATCGTTGTTGTTTGCAGTTCTGATGATGAATATATGGAAGTTGCTCCTGCTACTTTAGAACAATTAGGAGATAAAGCAATAACTGTTGTTGCAGGTTATCCAAAGAGTGTTGATGAATTGAAAGCAAAAGGATTGAAGCATTTTATTCATGTGAAATCGAACTTAATTGAAACATTACAAGGCTTCCAAGAGGAACTTGGGATTAAATAATAAATATTGTATTAAATTAAAAAGTAAAATTTAACCACAATGAACACAAAGGATAACACGATGGACACAATGAAAAGATCTCTGTGATCTTTGTGCCTACTTGGTGACCTTTGTGGTTAAAAACAAAGAAATATGAAACCAAATTTTAACAATATAAATTTAGATCTTCCCAAGTCGAATTATGATTCTGCAAAAGACTGGGAAAAAGAAAATAACATTGAAGAAAACTGGAAAACTCCGGAACTGATCAATGTAAAAAATGCATATACTAAGGAGGATTTAGAAAACATGGAGCATTTGAATTATGCTGCAGGATTAGCTCCTTTCTTACGCGGACCTTATTCGGCTATGTATGCAATGCGACCATGGACTATTCGTCAGTATGCAGGTTTTTCTACTGCTGAAGAATCCAATGCATTTTACAGAAGAAACTTAGCTGCTGGTCAGAAAGGTTTATCTATTGCATTCGACCTGGCTACTCACCGAGGTTACGATTCAGATCACGAACGCGTAGTTGGTGATGTAGGTAAAGCCGGTGTGGCGGTAGATTCAATCTTAGATATGAAAATCTTGTTCGATCAGATTCCTTTGGATAAAATGTCTGTATCGATGACCATGAACGGTGCTGTACTTCCTGTAATGGCATTTTACATTGTTGCAGGATTAGAACAAGGAGTTCCATTAGAAAAATTAAGTGGTACTATTCAGAATGATATCCTGAAAGAATTCATGGTGCGTAATACGTATATTTACCCACCAGAATTTTCGATGAAGATTATCGCTGATATTTTTGAGTACACTTCTAAAAATATGCCTAAGTTTAACTCAATTAGTATTTCTGGTTATCATATGCAAGAAGCCGGAGCAACTGCTGATATCGAGTTGGCGTATACTTTGGCCGATGGATTAGAATATTTACGTACAGGTGTGAATGCAGGTATGGATATCGATAGTTTTGCACCCCGGTTATCATTCTTCTGGGCTATCGGAATGAATCACTTTATGGAAATTGCTAAAATGCGTGCTGCACGTATGCTTTGGGCCAAATTGGTTAAGCAGTTTAATCCTAAGAATCCAAAATCAATGGCCTTACGTACGCACTCACAAACATCTGGCTGGAGTTTAACGGAACAAGATCCATTTAACAATGTTGCTCGTACTTGTATCGAAGCGATGGGTGCTGCATTAGGTCATACGCAGTCGTTACACACAAATGCATTGGATGAAGCCATTGCATTACCAACAGATTTCTCGGCTCGTATTGCGCGTAATACTCAGATTTACATTCAGGAAGAAACGCAGATTTGCAAAGCAGTTGATCCATGGGCTGGTTCTTATTATGTTGAGAAACTAACACAGGAAATTGCCGATAAAGCCTGGGCACATATCCAGGAAATTGAGGAATTGGGTGGAATGGCCAAAGCAATAGAAACAGGTATTCCAAAAATGCGTATCGAAGAAGCTGCTGCTCGTAAGCAGGCCAGAATTGATACAGGGAAAGATATAATTGTTGGTGTTAACAAGTATAGAAGAGATAAAGAAGATCCAATTGATATTTTGGATGTAGATAATACTGCTGTTCGCGAAGCTCAGTTGAAGCGTTTAGCAAAATTAAGAGCAGAACGTAACGAAGAAGAATGTCAGGCGGCATTGAAAAAATTAGAAGAATGTGCTGCTACAGGCAAAGGTAATTTACTGGAGTTGGCTGTTGATGCTGCTAAGAAACGTGCTTCGTTAGGTGAAATTTCTGATGCTTGCGAAAAAACTGCAGGACGTTATAAAGCTGTAATAAGATCAATATCAGGAGTGTATATGTCAGAATCAAAAGATGATGCAAACTATCAAAAAGCGAAAGAATTAGTAGAGAAATTTGCAGAAAAAGAAGGTCGTCAGCCACGTATTATGATCGCTAAAATGGGTCAGGACGGACACGACCGTGGAGCAAAAGTTGTTTCAACAGGTTATGCTGATTTAGGTTTCGATGTAGATATCGGACCACTATTCCAAACTCCTGCTGAAGCTGCAAAGCAAGCAGTAGAAAATGATGTTCATATCATGGGAGTTTCTTCATTAGCTGCCGGACACAAAACATTGGTTCCACAAGTTATGGAAGAATTGAAAAAACTGGGTCGTGAAGATATTATGATTATTGTGGGAGGTGTTATACCGGCGCAAGATTATAAATTCTTATACGATGCAGGTGTTGCAGGCGTATTTGGTCCTGGAACTCAAATTCCTGTTGCAGCAATAAAGATGCTGGAAATTATGCTTGACGAAGAATAAATTTAAACAACGAATAAACCATAATAAGGCTCGATTTTGTATCGAGCCTTTTTTTTATAACACGGATTTATTTGTCTTTTTCTGTTTGTTATTCTGCATAACACTACTATAATAGTACAAAAGAAGAGCATTTCTGGCTTTTTCTTTTCTTTTAACATCTTCTTTATTTATTGCTTCACCATAGAGCAATTGCTCTTCGTTAATACTATAAAACGTGTTCGAAGGTTTGTTCTGATCAAAAAGGTTTTGTCCTAAATCAGGATAATTCTCATCATTTAATATATAAGGAAAAACAGATGTCATGATATCGTAATGCGAACCCAGGCGTGATGTATCGATGTATAATTTTTCTTTTAAGTCATCAGGCATATAAATATATAATGGAACAGAATATTTTAGTTTTTGCAAATCAGGTGTATTATACAAAATCGTACTTCTAATGTTATGATCTCCTGTAATTATGATCACCGTATTTTCAGCCAGAGAGGAGTTTTTAAGTTTATCCATAAATTTCCCCAGGGCATCATTACTATATTGAAAAGAAGTTAGAACTTCAATTAGTCTTTTCTGTGATACGCCAAATATAGGATTCTCAGCTAGTTTAGGATCAATTGGATAAGGTTTGTAATTTTTCGGTAATTCATAAGGAGTATGGTTGGTTGATGATAAAGTAGCTATAAACTGAGGTTCCTTATTTTCAACCAATACCTTGAAGATATAATCAAAAACATTATGATCGAATACTCCCCAGGTATTATTACATTCTGCCTCCGGGAAATTTTTTAAGATATAGTTTTTACCGTAAACGTTATCAAAATACTGTCTTTTTAATACTTCGTCCAGATGTCTCCATCCAAGCTCAATTCCTGTAATGAAATTTGTTTTGTATCCGGCATCTTTAAATGGTTTGGCAATAGAAATATCATATGAGTTGAATCTGTATTTTGTCTCAAACATCCTGTGAAATGGTACATTCATCAGTATATTTTCAAGAGTTATAATAGTTCCATTACCTGATGATTGAAAATTTCTAAATACAATATCCGATTGAAAATGACTTTCAAAAGAACCCAGCAGATTATTGTTCTTACTATGGAAATTGATAAAATGATTGCTCATACTTTCCATGATAAACAATACAACATTATAATTCTTGTCTTGATGGTTACTAGCCCTTGTAAAAATCAAATCATGAATATTATTTGATTGAATCGAATCAACCGGAATATCTTTAAGATCAGCAAAAGCTTCTTTTATCGATTTGTAACCATACTCTTCCAGGATTCTATCAGGAGATTTCAGTTTATATTCTTTCTTTGCTTCAAAATAGGCTTCTTTTAATAAAAATAAACCATTAGGTACACAAGCATTAATAAATTCATTGTCAGAAACATTTATATCTTCATTTTGCAAAGGGAAGGTACCTAACGATCCTCTCATTAATAGAAAATAAAAACCTAATGCAATAATAGCAATTGTTAACTTATATGCTGTTTTTATTTTGGCAATTTTAAGTGTGGTTTTGGTATATATGCGGTAAACCAAATATCTGACAATAAAATAAACAAGAATTGTTATGATGCTAATTTTAATTACAGGATGTTCAAGCCATATACTCCTTAGTAACAACTTGGGTTCTTCATCTAAGAAATCAAAAGCAACCGGATTAAAATGTAATTTGAAAAAGGAATAAAACTGTTGGTCTGCAATAAGTAATAGTAAGGATATAACTAATAAAACAGGGATTAGTTTTACAGAAAGATCCTGAAAAACCTGTTTTGTTTTTTCGGAACTAAAAAATAAACTTACCAGGTTTATTAGCATTACGACAGATAGAATATAAGTCAGGGCTTGTAAATCAAACCTAAAGCTATTGAATAACATTTTAGGAATAGCATCTGAATAGATAACAAAGGTTGAAAAGTTCCCAAATCTGCATACAAATATTATTTTAATAATTGTATAAATGAGCAATCCTAATAAAATAACTTTGTACAATTTTTTATTGAGAAGCAAAAAATGATCTAATCTTTTTACCATAGCTGATAAAACTTAATATACCTGAATTTTAAAATTAGTATTAAAAATAGACAAATAATACAAAAGAATTATAAAAATATAATTCGATTCAATTTTAAATGAATGTGCTTTTTCGTATTTTTAAAAGTGTAAAATCTGATTCTATGAAAAAAGCTATCTTCCTTCTGATTAGTATGTTTATGCTCAGTGATATTGTATTTTCACAAAACATTGAAAACATGCAATGGGGAAAGGATTTCCAGATACATATTACTTTAGCGAATGATTCAAATTACATTTTGGATATAAAAGAATTGCACCACACGCAAGTTGCTGATGAGCAATCAAAATCATTTACCTATTTACCTACAAGATTGGGTAGTGATTTTATTCAAAAATTAAAGCAAACAGAACTCGATACAAGTTTGATTGATGAACAAAATGAGGATTCGCACAAAACACTTTGGAGTGCATTGCACAATACTATTGGTGGCGGTTGGGTGCACTTTGTAAATTGTGTTCTTTATTCCTTAGAAAAAGGCTATCTGGACATTGAGGCTCCATTAATGAAACGACCTGAAAGTAACTGGAAACCAAAACCCATGACAGAATCGTACAAAAGAACAAAAAGGTGGGAGTATTATGTGCCGGTAAATCAGAAATTAGCCATTAAAGAGTATAAACTTAAAAAGAAAAATAACGAACTTGGGCATTTACATGATATTCCGCAAGATTTTATCGATCTGTTCTTAAATACAAGTCAGAAGCAATATGAAATGCTTGATCAAATATATAAAAGTAGGGCAAAGGCTCGCATCGATTTGGTAAAGATCTTGGTTGGTGCAAATTACCTGGGCGAAACTCAGATCAAATATATAAAATCTATGGTTCTGAAGGCTATGGTCGATTACGCTGATGAACAGCTACCTTCAGTAATTATTTTTGATAACTACAATGCAGCGGTAGCTATGAGCTTAAATGAAACAGGTTACCAGATAGATAAAATTGTATTTGCCGATGAACGTTTTATTTCACTTGAAACAAGAGTTGAGAGAATGAATAAAATCAACTTAATTGTAAAGCAAATTAATGAAGTGAACAAAGAGGTTTTTCAGCAGAAATTAAATAGTTACTACAATTAATATTTTTAAAACTACTTTCTGTTAAAAGGTATTTGATAATAAATATAATAGTTCGCACCTAAATTAATATTGTTTTCTCCCTTTCCAAATCCCGGAATATCAATGGCTTGAAATTGACCATCTTTTCTTCCGGCAACTGATATTCTTACCAGTGCCGACCATCCAAAATAAACATTTTTAAGTAATTCGCCTTTAATGCCAAAGGATACTTCGAGCCAATAGGTATTGTATGATTTGGAGTCGATGGTTAAGGTTTCTGCATTCCAGTGCTGATCATCAATTAGCACATTATTAGCTGAGTGGCTAAAGTCGGCTCTTCCCAATCTGAATCCCATTCCTAAATAATCGGTTGGATGTTTCTTTAGCATATTATAATCCATGCCAACCTTATAAAAATAGCCTTCCGAATTATAGTTATAATTTTCTTCTTCCAATGCGATCTCAGAATATCCGGCTTCGATCACACCGAAAAATTTATGACTCAGATTAAAATCAACTGAGCCTTCATATGAAAACCTTTCGGGTTTAAATAAATAATCAGAAAAACGCCCCACATTTACACCCAATTTAACTCCCTTAAATACAAGTGGTTCTTTTACTTTTGCCGGTGCATACAAAGATGAATCTGTTGCCACCTGACCAAAAGAACAAAATGAAATGAGTGTTAAAATTAGACTAAAAATATATTTGAATCTTGCCATTTTTGTCAACTGAAATTTCTTTGTTTATAATCTCAACAGAATCAATATAATTATATGAATGAAAAATAGTATCTATCTCGAAATTTGGAACAAAACCACACTCCTGTGAAAAGAAAGTATAATCTCGCTGATAATATACAAATAGGGTATCATTAAGCGGAGCATCTTTTGATGTAAATACGATTTCGGTGGTATCTGAAAAAGGAGACAACACAAAACCCAACACATTATCATCGCCACTTTCCGAGTAATATATACTATCTGACCATTCAGGTGAATATATGGATAAGTTTTCTACAAAATTAATATCATTCAGTGTTTCATCTGTTACCGTTAAAGTAGCATCTAGTAAACTTTCTGTATCGGCATTACAATGATCATCGGTACAAGACCAAATGGCCATTATAATCAAAAAGAGAATTATATAATATTGCGAGATTTTCATAGTATCACGTTCTGTTCAGATGGCAAAAGTAATTATTATTACGCTTGTTGTATAAGCTTATTCGGATATTTTTTAAGTTCCATATCTGTTCCGTCAAAAACGGCATACGTAAAATGAGTAAGCCAGTCGCCCAGATTTATATAACGACTATTCTCTGTTAATTTTAGATCTAATGGATAATGCCTGTGCCCGTATACCATAAAGTCAAAATGTTCTTTTTCAAGCAATTCTTTTGAATATAGAATTAACCATTCCTTATCCTCTCCTTCAAACGGAGCGGTTTCTCTTGAATAACGGCTGTGGGTCGACCAAGAATTGGCAATCCAGATACCAATATTCGGATGAAATCGTGCAAACAACCATTGAGAAAACCTACTTGCAAATATCTTTTTTAAAAGTTTGTATGATTTATCGCCAGGTCCCAACCCGTCGCCGTGCGCCAGGTAGAATTTTTTACCCGACAGTTCTTTTACAATAGGTTTTTTATGCAGGATTATTCCAGTTTCTTTGGGTAAATAATCGAATATCCACATGTCGTGGTTTCCTGTAAAAAAGTGCACAGGTATTCCCGAATCAGTTATCTCACAAAGTTTTCCTAAAAATCGCGAAAACCCTTTGGGTATAGCACGCTTATATTCAAACCAAAAATCGAAAATATCGCCAAGTAAATATATTTCTTCTGCACTCTCTTTTATTTCATCCAACCACTGTACAAAAAGTTTTTCACGGTTAAGACTTTTTTCATAACCAGGAAGCCCTAAATGTACATCAGATGCAAAATATATTTTCTTTTTTGAATTCAATCGATATTATTTTAATGCGTATTCAAAGGTGCTTAACAACTGTTCTTTCGATGGATTAACCATTATTATCTCTTTGTCGGGATTTATAAGAAAGCTTGTTGGTAAGGTTTTTACATTGTATATCTTAGCAAAATAAGACATCCGGCCATTCAGATCAATTACATTAATCCATGGCAGCTGATCAAAATTTATAGCTCTGGTCCAGTTTTCTTCTTTGGTATCTAACGAAACCTGGTAAATTTCGAAACCTTTAGCATGATATTTTTTATAGATATTCTTTAATTCAAGATTTCTGCTTATGCTTTCTTTGTTCCACGAAGCCCAAAAGTTAACTAATATATATTTACTGTTAACAGCGTTTAATGATATGCTGTCGCCCGATTGATCAGGCAAATAGATTTCAGGTACACTAAAAACTTTTTTACCTTCTGTAACCTTATTTAATTCTGCATTAGTTTTTAGCTGATTGTATCTTTTTAAAAGATTTTCTTTATCGGCAATTAGAGCTTTAACATGATTCGATTCAGGATATTTCTTCTCAAGCGATTCGGAAACAATCTTAATATATTGTATATCCCTGTTCTTATACAACACATAATTTTCAGCATCATATTTTTGGTATAAAGGAACAATGCTGGCCAAACTGTTTAAGTTGTTAATAATAAAAGCTATGGATGAATCTCGCTGTGTATCAACAATATTGGCATAGGAATTATTTAAACCTTCAATTTCCTTTTCAAACCTGTCAGTGCCCTGAATGGTTTTAATATAATTTGTTATTGAATCAAGCTTGCGCTTTGTTTCAGCCATTTGACTGTTTATTTTTTGAACCAATAAGGCCTCCTCCGATCCGTTTATTTCAGCACTTGCAAGATCTGATGCTTTTGCACTGATAGTAACTTTTTCGCCAGGATTTATAAGCAAGGTAAGGAAATTACTCTTTGAAACGGATAATTGATAAAATTTCGGGATATCAGTATCTGTTTTAAATTTAAAATTTCCTTTTTTATCAAGCTCAATAGTTTTTATTTCATCCGTTCCTGATACTAATAATTCACTACATGTTAATTTTTTCCCTTCACCATTTTCAATTACACCTGAAATTTCTATTTTATTTGAATGGTTACACGATGTAATAAAAATTAGTCCTAATATAAAATATAAAAAGCGTTTCATGCCAATATGATAAATTATTGTTATTTAATAGATTATAACTGATAACTTGTTTTACAAATGCGCTAAGTTAATTAAATATTTCAGAAAGTTTAGCGTCCAATGCATCACCCCTCAGGTTTTTTGCAACAATTCGGCCATTTTTATCAAGTAAAAAGTTAGCCGGAATAGCCTGTACTTTGTAAACTTTTGCAGGCTCAGAATGCCAATATTTTAGGTCACTTACCTGAGGCCAGTGCAGTTGATCTTTTGCTATTGCTTCAACCCACGATTCGCGTTTTTTATCCAGCGAAACCTGGAAAATTTCAAATCCTTTGTCCTTATATTTGTCATATGCTTTAACTAAATGTGGATTTTCAACACGACAAGGACGACACCAGGAAGCCCAAAAGTCTAGTAACACATATTTTCCTCTAAAAGATGATAATTTTATTGTATCGCCATCTGGTGTTGGTAATTCAATTTCTGGTGCAATGGTTCCAATTCCAACGACTTCATTAATTTCTTCTTCTTGTTTAAGTTGCCGGTTGATTTCATGCATTTGTGTGTGTAGTGCTTGTACCGCATCCGATTCAGGAATTGTAGCCATAAGCGAAGAATCAACCAGTGCAAAGTATTCATAATCTTCTTTAGGACTTAAAACATATTTTCTGGGTGCTATTTGCTGGTATAGAGCCATTAAACCTGCAAGTGAATTTGAGTTTTCTATGATAAATGATTTGGTGTAATCGGTATGTGTTTCAATAATTTTTTTTGATAACTGAGCCAGTGAATCTTTAACCAGATTTATTTCGCGAGATCCGATTAATGATCTATAATATTCTCCCAGAGAATCTAACCGTTCAACACTATGATCTAACCTTTTTCGTAATTCGGTAATTTTCTGGCTTTCAGCCGATCCTTCAATCACTGGATTTTTAGCTAAATTTTTACCATCTGTTTTTACTGTTATTTGCTTATGCGGATGAACAATAAGTGTTAAGTAATTACTTGGATTTGTTCTGAGTGCATAAAATTTTGGAATATCTGTTTGGCCCTTAAACGAAAAAACACCTTCGTTATTTAGTATGATAGAATCAACTAAAATAACATTATTTGTATTAAGTTCAATAAGATATAGCTTTTCTCCGTTGGCATTATTAACTTCACCCGAAATGGTGAAATGTTCAGGTTGTGTTTCACAGGAGCTAATGATAATGGCTAAGATTATAAAACGAATAACATTTTTCATAATTGTCTTTTTAATGACGGGCTAAACAATTGATTACAAAACCGTAAAATGTAAAAAATATTGTATGTGCCTGTTTTCTTTTATTAATTGGCGAATTTAGTAATTATTTTACACAATCATTGAAATAGTATCTGTTCTAATATAGTTAATTTTTATATTTTTGTCACCTCTAAAAACAGAAAAAGTGGTTATACACACCGATTTAAATAATTTCAATATTCTAAACCCGGTCCTTACCATAGGAGTTTTCGATGGTGTTCATCTGGGTCATAAGAAAGTATTAGAGCGATTAAAGGAAATTGCAAAGGATAAAAACGGCGAATCTGTTGTTCTTACGCTTTGGCCGCATCCAAGAATTGTTTTAAACAAAGATGTTGAAACATTGCGTTTATTAAATAATATTGAAGAAAAGAAATATCTACTATCAAAAACCGGAGTAGATCATTTAATAGTTCTTCCGTTTACTCAAGAGTTCTCTGAATTATCCGCATGTGAGTTTATCGAAGAATATCTGGTTAAAAAAATAAACGTAAAACATTTAGTAGTTGGATATAATCATCAGTTTGGAAAAGATCGAAAAGCAGGATATGATTTTTTAAAAACATGTGCCGAAAAGTTTGGGTTTACAATAGAAAAGCTTGATGCCCGACTAGTTGATAACGATACGGTAAGTTCAACCAAAATACGGGAATTCTTAACGTCTGGTCATTTAAAAATTGCAAATAATTACCTGGGATACGAATATTTTATTAGTGGGAATGTGGTTGAAGGAAATCAGATTGGACGAAAAATAGGATTTCCTACGGCAAACATAAAGATCCCTGAACCTTATAAACAGGTGCCACGAGACGGAGTATACGCGGTTAGAGTGAACTTTAACGGAGATTTTTATCACGGGATGCTAAATATAGGTTCTCGTCCGACTATTGAGCCGGTGCCCAGGTTAAAAAACATCGAAGTTCATATTTTAGATTTTGATCGTAAGATATACAATCAAACTATTACGGTCTCTTTTGTTAAACGTATTCGCGAAGAAAAAAAGTTTAATGGGTTGGATGAGTTACAAGCACAATTGCATAAAGACAGACAAGAAGTAATGCAACTTTTTAATTTATAAAGTGAACTTTTTCATAATATTAAACGTATAGTTTTGAACGATTTAGTTTTTAGTGTAATTTTGCAATTCGATGAATAAAAATATTTAATAATAAAATATAGAAATATGGAAATTGAAGGAACAATGGTTGAAAGCTTACCATATAAAGTGAAAGATTTAAGCTTAGCAGAGTTTGGCCGAAAAGAGATAGAGATTGCTGAAAAAGAGATGCCGGGATTGATGTCTCTTCGAGAAAAGTATGGTAAAGAAAAACCATTAAAAGGATCTAGAATCACAGGATCATTACATATGACTATTCAAACAGCAGTACTTATTGAAACGTTGGTTGAGTTGGGAGCTGATGTTCGCTGGGCAAGTTGTAATATTTTTTCTACCCAGGATCATGCAGCAGCAGCAATTGCTGAGGCAGGAATTCCCGTTTTTGCCTGGAAAGGTGAAACATTAGAAGAGTACTGGTGGTGTACAAATCAGGCATTAACATTCCCCGGAGGTAAAGGTCCTAATTTAATCGTTGATGATGGTGGCGATGCTTCTTTAATGGTGCATTTAGGATTTAAGGCAGAAAACGATGCTTCATTTTTAAATAATGAACCAAGTGCTGTTGATGAAAGAGAATTATACAAGAGTTTAAAGAAAACGCTGGAGCAAGATTCGCAGAAATGGCACAATATAGTAAAAGAGATTAAAGGAGTTTCGGAAGAAACTACAACCGGAGTACATCGTTTATACCAAATGATGGAACGTGGCGAATTGCTTTTTCCTGCAATTAACGTGAACGATTCTGTAACAAAATCTAAATTCGATAATCTTTACGGATGTCGCGAATCACTGGCTGATGGTATTAAGCGTGCAACAGATGTTATGTTAGCAGGTAAGGTTGTTGTGGTTTGTGGTTATGGTGATGTGGGAAAAGGTTCAGCAAAATCGATGCGCTCATATGGTGCAAGAGTTATTGTAACAGAGATTGACCCGATTTGTGCTTTACAAGCAGCCATGGAGGGTTTTGAAGTGAAAACCATAGAGGAAGCCCTTGACGAAGGAAATGTTTTTGTTACAACAACTGGTAACAAAGATGTAGTTACCGCTGAACATATGTCAAAAATGAAGGATCAGGCTATTGTTTGTAATATTGGTCACTTCGACAATGAAATACAGGTTGAAAAATTAGAAACGTATCCGGGAGTTCAAAAAATAAATATTAAACCTCAGGTTGATAAATATGTTTTTAAAGATGGACATGCAATTTTCTTATTGGCTGAAGGTCGTTTGGTTAACCTCGGTTGTGCTACCGGTCATCCATCATTTGTAATGAGTAACTCATTTACAAATCAAACCTTAGCTCAACTTGAGCTTTGGAAAAACGATTACAAAACAGATGTATATCGTTTACCAAAACATTTGGATGAAGAGGTTGCTCGATTACACCTTGAACAAATTGGTGTTAAATTAACTAAAATGACACCTGAACAAGCAGAATATTTAGGAGTTCCGATTGAGGGGCCATATAAGCCAGAGCATTATAGATATTAATAAATTTTGTAAAAGAGAAAAACCTGTCGATCAGACAGGTTTTTTTATGTTTTTATTTTAGGTTAAGTTAGTTTGTAACCCGAATGGTATTTACACCATCGAAATAACAATTATAACGTTTTAGTGGATAGCTTGCCGGGCCCTGATATACCGTACCTGCAATGTCCTTACTGTTAACCATCCAAAACCGGGAGCCACAACACGGACATTCAAACATTCCTGCATCATCGGTTAATACACAACTTCTTGATGCTTCATATGTGCATGCCCTGTCAAATGCCATAAATTCATTCTGATCTACTCTAAAAATAATTAATCCTCCTACTCCGTATCCATCAATTGTAACGTAATTTCCAGGTAGAACATTCTGCAAATCATTTGCAAGAGTTAACGTTACATAAACATTTCTTTCGGGAAAAGGAATTTCATTTTCGTCGCAACGAACAAAAACTGACAGGATTAAAAGAAGTATTAAAAAAAATCTTACATTTGATTTTAAAAGTACAGTTCTCATATTCAGAATAGTTTAGGATACAAAAATAAGCAAATGCTTTTCAAATTAAAGCAAACGTTCTTTATAATTTTTTGTGTGATATGTATTAGTGCATGTAATACCAGGTGGGCAGCAGATAGTTTTATTGCTCCGAATGTGAACAAGGAACAAAAGAAAAAAGATAGAGATAAAGCAAAAAGAAAAGCGGAGTATTCACAAAAGGTTGAAAGAGATCGAGAAAAAAACTATAATAAACAAGCTGCAAATGCAAAGATTAACTGGGATAGAAATGCAGAGAAATCAAATGCCTGGCGGGAAAAGGAATTTCATGATAAATCATTAACCGATCGAATACGAAAGTTTTTCGATAAGTTTAAGCGAGAGCCTGAGCCTAGCAATGGTTTATTTTCTTCCGAAATGAGAAGAGGAAGTAACAAAAAAAAGGATTTGGAACAAGTTGCCAAAGAAAATGCTAAGAAGAGAAGAAAAGCTGATCAGAGAAGAATAAAACTAGATGAAAAGCAGGAAGCAACGAAAAAGAAAAGGGAGAAAGAGCAGGCTCGAGAAGAAGAAATAAAGGAAAAAAAGAGGTTAAAAAAAACCAAACAGATTGAGCGACAAAATCGTAAATTAAAACAAGAAAGAGAACTAGAAAAGAAGCGAAAACAGCGTAAACTGGAAAAGGAACAAGAAAAGCAGCGCAGGGAGAAAATACGAAGAGAAAAAAAGAGTGAGCTGCGAAAAAACAAAGCGCTAAAAGAATATGAAAAAGCGCAGGCAAGGCAGCAAACACTTAAAGAAAAAAGAGAATCAAAAAGAGCAAAAGAAAAATTACGCAAAGAGAAACAAAGACAAAAACAAAAGCGTAAATTAGAGCAGAAAAAAGAAAGATTAGAGAAAAGAAAAGAGAAAAAAAGGTCGAAAAGCATTGCCAAAAATAAGAGGCAAAAGGAAAAGAGGGAAAAGCAAAAGCAGCGAAAGAAAGAAAAGTTGAAGAAGAAAAGACAACGAAAAAGAGATAAATAAAAGAATTTAAGATTGCTATGGATGATATATTTGACAGTCTGATATATATAGTTATAACCCTTGTTGCATTTGTTATTTCAGCACTTGGGAAAAAGAAAAAGAAAGCCAGGCCAAAAATTACTCCGGTAAATGAAGAGCCACGTGAGCAAAAGAAGGAAAAACCGCTCTTTTCAAATCTTGAAAAACTCTTAAACGAGGAACTTGGGTTTGAAGAAACTCACTATGCAAATGAGTATGAAGAGCAGGAACAAGTCGATCAGCCAATTGAGGAAGAAAAATATGAAACAGAGCAAACAGCAAAGGATGAAGTTCCAATAGATCATGTTCCACCCGAAATGCTCGACGATAAGGAAGATATTCCGTATAGCATAGAATATGATGATACTAGTGAAATATTTTCAAAATCAATCCAGGATGCTGAACCTGAGGATGAAAGACAAGAGGAGTTGTCCGATTTCAATTTGAGGGATGCTATAATTTATTCAGAGATCATCAATAGAAAAGAATATTAGCTTATTTTTATTGATTAACAGTCTGTTAAGAAAGAATAAGCAATCAGTTATTATGTGATTATAATTTTTTTGTTTAAATTTGTAATCACAAGAAGAGTTCCAAAACAATGGAATTCTTCTTTATTTATTAATAGATGCTGGAAACATTAACATAAAAAGAATTTACAATGGCAAAAGTTTCTTACGTTACAGAACAGGGGTTAGAAAAGTTAAAGAAGGAATTAGAGCAGCTGGAAACTGTTGAAAGACCAAAAATTTCTCAACAAATTGCAGAGGCTCGTGATAAAGGCGATTTATCAGAGAATGCAGAATATGATGCAGCGAAAGAAGCTCAGGGTTTGTTGGAAATGAAAATCAGCAAACTGAAAGAAACGATAGCAAATTCCAGGATTCTTGATCAATCAAAATTAGATACTTCAACAGTTCAGATATTGAACAAAGTAAAAATAAAGAATAAGAAGAACGGAGCAATTATGGAGTATACCATTGTATCCGATAGTGAGGCCAACATAAAAGAAGGAAAAATGTCTATTAATACTCCAATTGCAAAAGGATTATTAGGAAAGAAAGTGGGCGATGTTACTGAAGTACAGGTTCCAAACGGAATCATGGAGTTTGAAATTGTAGAAATTTCATTATAAACCACAGATCATATGGCATCAATATTTTCGAAAATCGTACAGGGTGAAATTTTTTCATATAAAATAGCAGAGGATGAAAATTATTATGCGTTTCTCGATATTTTTCCTCTGGCAAAAGGACATACTTTAGTTATTCCTAAAAAGGAAGTGGATTATCTTTTTGATTTAGATGATGAAACCCTGATGGGATTAACAGCTTTTTCAAAGAGAGTAGCTAAGGCTATCGATAAAACTATTGATTGTAAGCGTGTTGGAGTTGTGGTATTAGGTTTAGAAGTGCCACATGCTCATATTCATTTAATTCCTTTACAAAGTGAGGCCGATGCATGTTTTTCAAAACCAAAGCTGAAATTATCAGAAGAAGAGTTTAAGACAATTGCTGAAAAGATTAGTTCAGCATTTGAATAATATAGCAACCGAAAGAAATTCCTAACATCCGAAATTTTAAAATTTCGGATGTTTTGTTTGTTGCAACTCCGTTAAAATTTGTTAAAAGAATAAAGAGCTGGAAATATAAAATTTTCATTATCCGTTATAAACATAAAATAGAGAAAATGATTTTCGTTAAAAAAAGTTAATCCCTGGGGAATCGGGAAACGACACAATCTCAATTTCGTATACATTAATAAAAGCCGGCCTTTAGCGAAAGTTTGTGGGGAAGAAAAATGTTTAACCTTTCTGTTCTGCCATTGGCAGACAGGCCTCTAAAACCCCAACATCATGAAAACAAAAAAGACGAAACGCGCAAATTTGGAGAATTATCGCACGATTTTCTTGCAAATTGGACTGATCCTTACCCTCTCAGCTATTTTTGTTGCCTTTGAATGGAATTCGGCTGTTGAAATGGAACAATTAAATAATAATAATCCAAAAGGTATTGATATCATAGACTTACCTCCGATAACAACACCCAAAGCTGAAGAAATTAAAGCTAAACCAAAGATTCCTACCGAAAAATTTGTCATAAAGGAAGACCATGTTGATTTTGTCGATGAGCCATTTCTAATAGACGAAGGAGAATGGACTGAAGTGGACCTCTCATCGTGGGAGGATAACAAGGAAGAGATTGATGAACCTATTGTAAGGGCGCAATTTATGCCAACATTTCAAGGAGAAGATGGATTATATTTTAGCAATTATATTTCTAAAAAGGTAGAATTCCCTGAAGAAGCCAGAAGAAATGGAATTACAGGAACAGTATATGCTTCGTTTGTGATTGACAAAGATGGATCTGTTAGTAATGTGGAAATTTTAAGAGGTGTTCATCCGGTTATTGACCAAGCTGTTATTAAAGCCATTCAAAATTCTCCAAAGTGGGAACCGGGAATTAATAACGGAAAATTTGTTAGAGTAAGATATTCGATAGCAATTGCATTCAGATTAGAGTAAACGATTTTACAATTTAAGTTTTATAAGCTGGTCTTAACCGACCGGCTTTTTTATTTCATCAAAATCTCTTATTCACTAATTACAAATTTATTACCTTTGCACACACAATTTAAAAGAGGAAATAGAACGAATGCCAAAATTTATTGATACAGCCCCAAAACCTGAATACGCGGTGTTGGTTGGGGTTATAAATCAAGAACAAGATAGTAAACAAGTACAGGAGTATTTAGACGAACTTGCATTTTTAACCGAAACAGCAGGAGCTACTCCTGTAAAACAGTTTACACAACAGGTAAGTACACCTAATCCAAAAACGTTTATTGGTGAAGGAAAACTTGCCGAGATAGAGTATTATGTTAAGGATAATGATATCGACATGGTTGTTTTCGATGATGATTTATCCCCAACGCAGTATAGAAACATTGAAAAAGCACTTAAATGTAAGCTGTTAGATCGTACCAATTTAATACTTGATATTTTTGCAAAAAGAGCTCAAACAGCACATGCTAAAACACAGGTTGAGCTGGCACAATATGAATATTTACTTCCCCGGTTAGTAGGTATGTGGACTCACCTGGAGCGCCAGCGTGGTGGTATTGGTTTGCGAGGTCCGGGTGAAACCGAGATTGAAACCGACCGTCGTATTGTTCGTGATAAAATTGCCCGATTAAAAGAGCAACTTAAAAAAATTGATAAGCAGAAAGCAACACAGCGTAAAAACCGAGGAAAAATGGTTCGTGTAGCATTGGTAGGTTATACCAATGTGGGAAAATCAACCATTATGAATATGCTTAGTAAATCGGATGTATTTGCCGAAAATAAGTTGTTTGCAACACTCGATACAACAGTTCGAAAAGTCGTGATTGAAAACCTACCTTTCTTATTATCCGATACAGTAGGGTTTATTCGAAAACTTCCGCACAGTTTGGTTGAATCTTTTAAATCAACATTAGATGAGGTGCGCGAATCAGATATTTTATTGCATGTAGTTGATATTTCACATCCTAATTTCGAAGAGCATATCGAGGTGGTGGATCAAACGTTGAACGAAATTGGCGATGTGCCGGCAGAAAAGTATATTGTTTTCAATAAAATAGATGCATATACGTATGATAAAAAAGATGAGGATGATTTAACTCCTAAAACCCAGGAAAATTACACATTGGATGAGCTTAAAAAAACCTGGATGGCAAAAAACAATACACACTGTATCTTTATCTCGGCAAAAGAAAAGAAAAATATCGATGAATTTAAACAATTAATTTACGATAAAGTAAAAGAGATTCATTCAGTAAGATATCCGTATAACGATTTTCTGTATTAAGAATCTGAGACCTAACAGGTTCTGAAAACCTGTTAGGTCTATGTTTTCAGATTAATTATCTCTTAATAACTTTGTAAATATCTTTTTCAAAAGAATCTTTTTGAACAATTAAAAAGTAAATCCCACTTTCTAATAAATTTGTATTAATTATTTCTTCTCCGATAATGGTTTTGTCAATAAGTTTTTGTCCGGCAATATTTGTTAGAATAACATGAAATTTATTCATATTAGACTTGATTCTTAGATAATCAACAAATGGGTTTGGATATATTATAAAATTGGTTTTAGGAGAATCATAAATTCCTGTTGTACTTAAAATGCTTGCTGTTGTTATCGGCGCCTCATCCAGTGATAATGTATAGTTTGGTTTATCATTTCCATCTAGCTCTGCACTGATAATTGTAACTGTGATATTTTCTCCAACCTCCGATTGTGAAAATTCTGCAACTTCGTTTAATAATGAAATATCATCATTTTCAATGGTTCCTTCTAAAATAAGTTCATTATTATCTATGGTTGCTGAAGTTGTGCCATCATAATCTTTATCTAAGACAGTAAAAGAACCTGAAACAGTTAATTCTTTTTCAGTTATATCTGCAGAAAGACCCGTTGGTTGAATAAGGGAATAATTTTCTGCATCAGTTCCTTTAATAGTAATTGCAGCATTAACTATTTTATCTGTTCCTGCATTCTTATCGTTAAATGTACCAGTTAATTCATCTAAAGAAATATCATCACCAGAAATAGTTCCCTCTAATGAAGCATTTATAATTTCTGCATCAGTTGTGCCGTCATAAACTTTATCAGAAGCACTAGCATTACTTATAGTTAATTCTTTTGCAGTAATATCAGCCATAAGTCCGGTAGGTTGTGTTAGTGAATAGTTTCCAGCATCTGTTCCTGCAATAGTTATTGCAGGAGTAACCGGTTTATTTATTCCTACAATATTGTTACTAAAATAACCAACTGATTCGTCCAAAGATACATCATCTCCAGAGATAATTCCTGTTAATGAAGCACCTGTAATATCAGCATTGATTGTTCCATCATATGTTTTGTCAGAAGCGATTGCTCCATAAATTATTAATTCTTTTGAGGTAATATCAGCAGTAATACCTGTGGGTTGAGTAAGCCGATAATTTCCCACATCTGTTCCGGTAATTGTTATTGCAGGAGTAACCGTTTTATTTGTTCCTACATTTTTGTCACTGAAACTACCAACAGTTTCATTTAAAAAAATGTCATCACCGGAAATAGTTCCTATTAATGAAGCATCTATAATTTCAGCATGGGTAGTTCCATCATATACCTTATCAGAAGCAGAAGCCCCACTAACTGTTAATTCTTTCTGAGCAATATTTGCGTTTGTTGTAGGAGAACCCACTAATGAAACGTTATATTTCAATGAATCACTTCCTGAAAGTTGAATATCTGATATTGAAACCGCTTTACCTAAACCAACATTTTTATTGTTAAAACTTAAAATAACACTATCAATACTAACATTTTCATAACCTGAAACAACATTTTCAAGTATAAGATTATTTGTCAGTACGGATGCCGTTGAATCACCATCATAGATTTTGTTATTTGCAGTATAAGTACCACTAAGTGTTAATTCTTGTTGCGGAATAAATTGTCTGGTGTTACCATAATCAGTTCCATTACTATTAGTAGCATAAGCTCTAACAAAATATTGTTCACCTGGGTTAAGTGATGTTAAATTACTAATGTAATTACCTGTTCCTGTTCCATCGCTTGTTATACCCGAATTTGATGAAGTAGTTGGATCAGGAATTATGTCCCAAACAATACCTCTATCTGTAATAGCGCTACCTGCATCTTCTGTTATTTCACCACCAGAAGTGGCAGATGTAAATTCAATATTCGTAATCTCTTTTGTTTTTATTGCAGGCAGGTTTGAAATTCCGCCATCTGTAATTGACCAATTATGTGTATCAATAATATTTTGACGAGCATTTGCAGCTCCACCCGAAGAATAATTACTATATCCTCCATGAAAAGTTATATCATTGTTTAATGCTTGTTCAGACCAACCAATTAATAGACTATTATAGTTATAAGTGGATAATCTAGAATAGATAAACATATAATCCATATTTGTAACCTGGGTTACAGTCCAGTTGCCTAAATCCTGATCAAAAGATGAAGCTTTTCCAAACATCCATTCCATAGTCGTGACATTACTCACATCCCATTTTCCAATATCTTGATTGAAGTTTGTTGCTGACGAAAACATTGATCTCATTGTTTGAACATTGCTAACATTCCAATTACTAATATCCTGATTAAAATTGGAAGCACCATGAAACATACCGTACATGTTTTCAACACTACTAACGTTCCATCCTCCAATATCTTGATTAAATGCAGAAGCATTGTAAAACATCGTTTCCATATATTTAACCGTACTAACATTCCAATCTCCTATATTCTGATTAAAATTGGAAGCACCATAAAATGTGCCTCTCATAAAAAGTACCTTACTTACATCCCATGAACTAATGTCAAAATTGAAGTTTATAGCATCTTTAAAAGTATATGCTAAGGAATAAATATTAGTAGGAATTCTTGCAGGAACTTCAATTAGGTTAATTGCCCCATTAAATGCCCCGTCAAGGCTTTTTAAACCAACATTGCCAAAATCTATAACTTTCAATAATTTATCGGCATTATTATAGGAGATTCCATAATTTCCAAAGATTGTGAGTGTTCCTGAAATGCTAACAGAATAAATTCCATCAGTATCATAGGTATGATCTTTATCTCCTTCAGTATTAAAATCTTCTCTGTTTCCATCTCCCCAATCAACGTTAACATCAACTGTTCCATATAGAGGAAGCGTGATAGTTGTTCCATCCGATAAATTAGTATCAAATATAAGCACTATACCATCTTTTGTTGTGAACATTTTTTGTGGTCCATAATCAGTACCATTGTTATTTGTGGCATAGGCTCTAACATAGTATGTTGTTGTCGGAAGTAAACTGTTTAAGTCGCTTTCAAAACTTCCTGTGCCTGTTCCATTTTCGGTATATCCCAAATTATTATCTATGGTTGGATTTGGAGTCGTATTCCAAACTATACCTCGGTTTATTATACTGCTACCACCATTATTGGTAACTTCTCCTCCTGAAACTGCACTTATTGGAGTGATTTCTGTAACAGAATCAGTTTTAATAGCTGGTAGGTCAGATACACCACCATCTTCAATGGTCCAACTATAATTATCAATAATAGATTGTCGTGCATTTGTAGCTTCTCCTGGAGAATATTTGCTATTTCCTGCATGGAAACTAATACCAGAATTTAAAGTTAATGAAGACCAGTTGATTAATATATTATTGTAGTTTGCAGTAGATAATGTTATATAAATAAACATATTCTCCATATTTGTAACCTGGCTTACATCCCAGTTTCCTAAATCCTGATCAAATGATGTAGCATTTCCAAACATCCATTCCATAGTCGTGACATTACTCACATCCCAGTTTCCTATATTCTGGTTAAAGGAAGATGCACCATTAAATAAGCCATCCATTCTGGTTACTTGACTAACATTCCATTCACTTATATCTTGATTAAAACTTGTGGCATAATAAAACATGTATGACATGTTCGTTACATTTGAGGTATTCCATGACCCAAGATCTTGGTTAAATTTGAGAGCATTCATAAACATGCTCGCCATGTTTGTAATATTTTGCACATCCCAACTACTAATGTCGAAATCAAAGCTTTCTGCACTTTCAAACGTATTTGATAAATCAGTTATAGTTGACGGAATTTGGGAAGGAACTTCTATTAAATTATCAGCAAATTTGAAAGCACCTGATAAACTTGTCAGTCCAATTTCTCCAAAACTGGTTACTTTTTCAACTTTATCAGCATTGTCATATCCCATCCAAGAATTTCCAAACTGAGTAAGTGTGCCGGATATGCTTACTGAATAGATTCCATCAGTTGTATAAGTATGATCTTTGTTTCCTGTTGAAGTAAAAGATTCTGTGTTTCCATCTCCCCAATCAACGGTAACATCAACTGTTCCATATAAAGGAAGTGTAACAGTTGTTCCTGTTGATAAATTGGTGTTAAATTCAAGAATCATTTGAGCCTTTATGCTAAGACTTAAGCATAAAACGATTAAAACTAAGTATATTTTTCTCATAATTTAAGGTTAATAAATTTTTCGAATATACTAATTATGTATTTGATGAACCAATATTTTCTAGGTATATCTTTTTCAAACTACTGAAAAGATTTTTTTAAGAAGTATTTTTATATAAGATTATTTTCAACCAAATATTCAGCAATCTGAATCGCATTGGTAGCAGCACCTTTTCTCAAATTATCTGAAACAATCCACATATTTAAGCTTTTGGGTTGCGAATAATCTTTTCTTATCCGACCCACAAAAACATCGTCTTCGCCTTCGGCATTTCGTGGCATAGGATACACATTATTCTCAGGATCATCCTGAATTGTAATTCCGGGTGATTCAAAAAGCAATTGTTTTACTTCATTTAAATCGTAGTTGTTTTCAAACTCAATATTTACTGCTTCTGAATGTCCACCGTATACAGGAATTCTTACCACAGTTGCTGTTACATTGATAGATTGATCACCTAAAATTTTTCGGGTTTCGTTAACCAGTTTTGTTTCTTCGGTGGTATAGCCATCCTCTTCGAAAGTACCACCATGCGGAATGCAATTTAAATCGATAGGATGAGGGTAAGCCATTTCGGTTTTTCTTCCTTTTCGCTCGTTTTGCAGCTGTTCAACTGCTTTAATTCCCGAACCGGTAACCGACTGATACGTTGAAACAACAATACGTTTAATTTTATATTTTTTATGCAGCGGTGCAAGTGCAATAACCATCTGTATGGTTGAGCAATTAGGATTCGCAATTATTTTATCATCATTAGTTAAAACCGAAGCGTTTATTTCAGGAACTACCAGTTTAATTTCCGGTTTCATTCGCCAGGCCGATGAATTATCAATTACAGTAGTACCAACTTTTACGAATTCTGGAGCCCACTGTCTGGAAGTATCTCCTCCCGCAGAAAAAATGGCAATATTGGGTTTCAGCGAAATGGCTTGTTTTATTCCAATTACTTCCAGTGTTGCGTTATTAAAATCTATCTTTTTACCTACTGATTTTTCAGAAGCAACTGCGTAAACTTGTGTAAATGGGAAATTTCGTTCCAATAGTGTGTTTAGTATTACATTCCCAACTAATCCGGTTGCACCGACTACTGCAATTTTCATTTGTATAATTTCTTTAATGATTTCTTAAAAATACTCCGCATCATTTTTTGTATCTTTCAAAAATAAATATTTAATCAACACAATCATGCTGAAAAGATTAATTATTCCATTTATACTTATGCCGTGTTTATCGTTTGCACAATTTACCGACGATTTTGAGGATGCCGACATTTCAAACTGGACGGAAAGTACTGCCGGAAGATGGGCGGCTTCGGCTGATTCTCCGTTGAACGGATCGTATTCACTGCATCATATTTTTGATAATCCGGATGGTGATCACGATCAGGTTTCAGTCCCCTTTCCAAGTATAGAATTAACAGCACAATCTGTTACATGGAGGTTTAAGATTAGACACAAATTTGACCCATCTTCAGCTAATTATTGGGGAGTTTACTTATTAAGTAATGTTGATGCAAATCAAATGTTCCCTTCGGGATCAGTTGTTGATCCAGCTTATGGATATATTATAGGAGTTAACTTTACGGGTACAGATGATACTTTACGCTTATGGAAAATGGAATTGGGTTCAGTGGTTCAATTAATGTCAACAACAATAAATTGGCAAAATGATATAACCACATCAGGAATACCGGCGATTGAGGTTATTCGAAAAACAGATGGCACATGGATCGTAAATTTTGATAAAGATGGAGATTTTAACAACCTAAATAATGTAGGTTCTATAAATGACTTATCTTATACAAATGCAGATTATTTTGGCCTTTATTACGAATACACATCAAGTCGAGACCAAGCAATTTGGATTGATGATATTTATATCGGACCGGAAATAGTTGATGTTATTCCGCCAACAATTGATTCTTTGTATGTTTTATCATCACAAAAGTTAAAAATAGAGTATTCCGAGATTATAGATTCTTCCATTGCAGTAACAAAGTCGAACTATACCTTGAATGGAGGAATCGGAAATCCAGATTCTATAGCAGTGGATGTTATACACAAAAATGCAGAACTCTTTTTTGATCAGAGGTTTGTGGATAACCAGCAATATGATATTACCGTTCAAAATATTGAAGATGAAGAGGGGAATGTCATAAAAGACACAACACTAAATTTTACGTATGAGTATATCAAACCATTAGGTGTAGAAGTTATTTCTGCGAATGAACTTCAGGTGCAGTTTTCAAGGAAAGTAGATACCAGCAGTGCGAAAGATGAAAGTAATTATAGTTTAAATAATGGAATTGGAAACCCTTCTTCGGCAGAAATTGTAGTAGATGATTCAACAAAAGTGAAATTGCAATTTGCGAGTAATTTTATCAATGAAACATACTATGATTTAACGATTCAGGATCTAGCTGATCAATATCTCGACTCTTTACAAACTGAGGTGATGCCATTTTTATATTTTGTTCCTGAACAGTACGATGTGGTTATCAATGAGATTATGGCTGATCCTTCACCATCGGTTAATTTACCTGAATATGAGTATATAGAAATAAAAAACACTACTCAATTTGATGTTGATTTAACGGGATGGAAATTAAAAATAGGTGATGGTATAGATGATTTTCCATCTTATAATTTAGATTCTGCGGGATATGTAATATTATGTTCTGCTGGAGATGGAACCAATTTTGTTGATTTTGGTGAGGTTGTTGAGGTAGATTATTCTTCTATTACAAATTCAGGAACTTCAATTGTTATTTTTGATGATCAGAATAATGTTATTGATTCAATTAATTTTACCACAGACTGGTATCAAAATTCCGAAAAAGAAGATGGTGGATGGTCAATAGAAAAGATTGATCCGTTAAACAACTGTTCCGGAATTACCAACTGGAAAGCTTCTGAAGATACAAATGGAGGAACTCCAGGTCAGGAAAATTCGGTGTTTGCTTCAAATATCGACAATGAAGCTCCACAAATCATAAAAGTTGAAATATTAACGGAGAATCAACTCAAAATAACATTTGATGAACCAGTTACGGAAGAATCGCTGCTTGAAAAAACAAACTACCAGATCAATCGCAGTGTGGGAAATCCATTTTCTGTTGTTGCAAGCGCTGATCTTCGCATTGTGGATCTACACTTTTTAAATTCGCTCCCACAGGAAACAGAATTAATCTTACGTGTTGAGAATCTGGAAGATTACTGTGGAAATGTTAATTCGTTGATTACCTACGATTTTATCTATTATGTGCCGCAACCATACGATGTTGTAATCAACGAAATCATGGCCAATCCGGATCCTCCTATTGCATTACCCGAAGTTGAATACATAGAATTGTTCAATACCACTGAGTATGATATTTTACTTAAAGATTGGGCCTTGTCTGTTGGAACAACACAAAAATACTTTCAAGACGACACCATTAAATCAGGTGAATATTTGATTTTGTGCGATGATGATTTGGAAGATCAGTTAACCAATTATGGAAAGACTTCTGTTTTTTCTTCACTTTCACTAACTGATGGTGGGCAAACGCTTGTGTTGAGAGATAAAGATGAAAGGATAATTTCACAAGTAATGTACAGTGAAGATTGGTATCAGGATGATTTTAAAGCTGAAGGAGGGTGGTCGTTGGAACAGATTGATCCTTTGAATCCATGTGGTGAAGAGAACAATTGGATAGCCTCAGAGAGTGAAACAGGCGGAACTCCGGGTGCTCAAAATTCAGTTATGGCTGAGAATCCGGATTTAGATGCTCCAATATTATTGCGTATAACGGTTGTTAATGATCAAACCATTAAGCTGTTTTTTAACGAATCTATCGATAGTTTATCAGCTATGCAAACAAGCATCTATAGTGTTGATAACGGAATTGGAAATCCGGTAACTATTCGTTTTGATGGTGTAGAGTATAAGTCTGTGATTCTTGATTTTACGAATTACTTTGAAAACAATACGATCTATAATTTATTGATTTCAGGAGGATTAACCGATTGTGCAGGCAATGAAATAGCTGGCGGAAGTGCAGCTCAATTTTCAATACCGCAAACTCCTGAAGAAAACGATATCGTAATTAATGAAATATTATTCAATCCTTTACCCGATGGTGTTGATTTTGTGGAGATCTATAACCGATCGAATAAAACCATTGACTTAGCAGATTTGCTGATCGCTTCATTCGATGATGAAGATTTAGACTTTACTTCTATTGAACGAATTACAGAGGATGGTTATTTAATGTTTTCCGGAGATTATTTGGTGCTAACCGAAGATCCGGAACAAACCAAACAAGATTATATCACAGAAAACCCTGATGGATTTATTAAAGTAGATAATTTGCCTGGCTATAATGATGATCAGGGAAGAGTAATGGTACTTGATGAGCAGCAAAATATCATCGATAATGTAGGATATAATGAAGATATGCAGTTTGCATTGCTGGCAACGAACGAAGGAGTTTCCTTGGAACGTATAAATTTTAGCAGACCGTCAGATGATAAAACAAACTGGCATTCAGCATCAGAGTTGGTTGGTTTTGCTACGCCTGCTTATGAAAATTCGCAGTTTAAAGAAACTGAAGAGGTAGCAGAAGAAGTTAAAATTGATCCTGAAATATTTTCTCCGGACAACGATGGCTTTGAAGATTTTGCAAACTTAAGTTTTACATTCGATGAACCCGGGTATGTTGCCAATATAAAAATTTATGATGCGAGAGGACGATTAATCCGTTATTTGGCGAACAACCAATTATTAGGAATTGAGGGAACTATTACCTGGGATGGATTAGATGAAAACAATCAAAAAGTTCCTGTCGGGATTTATGTTGTATTTATTGAAATTTTTGATCTGGAAGGTAATGTAAAGCAGTATAAAAAATCTGTTGTTGTAGCTGCAAGATATTAATATACAAATCGTTAATACGAGGTTTCAAACCCTCGTAGTAATAAGATTATAAGTATTTATTTAAACTTCTTCCTAAGAATTAAAACAAACGGGATTGCAAAAAATGCAAGTACTGATGATATTTTATAAGTGTCAATTAGTCCAATAAAATCACTTAAAACACCAACAAATAAATTGGTTATAGAAGTCGAAACAAAAGAAATAAACATAAACACCCCGCTTAAAAATGCCTGGTGCTCAGAGTCAATGTCCATAACAAGTGCCAGCAATACGGGAGTTGAAGAAATAATAAAAAAACCTAAAGCTAGTAATACCGGGAACATCAGAGCACCATTAGAATAGGTAAACCCTAACATCAAAACAGGCGACACTAGAATGATAATAGTTAGCATCTTTAACCGGCCAAGTTTATCGGAGAAAGTTCCTGCCAAATAAGCACCAATTGCTCCGGCAAATTCAAATATTGATAGTGATGCGCCACCTAACCATATCGATCCTCCCTTTTCGTCTAAATAGGTAGGGAGAAAACTGGTAATAGATGTTTTCATAAATCCTCTAAAAAACATAATTCCTGCAATGAGTATAAAAAAAGGAAGGTGTTGTTTAAATGTCTCCTTAATGCCCGCGTATGTTTTTTTGTCTTTAATCTCTCCGGATATATTGATATTTCGTAATCGGAAGTAAAGAATTAGCGAAGCTAACAGTCCAAAAGGAATCAGTTTAAATGTTCCTTCCAGTCCCCAAACATCAACAGCTGCTACAATAATTAGAGGTCCAACAGTTCTTGCAGCTTCACCACCAAGCATATAAAAACTCATTCCTTTACCAATTCTGTCACCAGAAATCTTTTTAATTAATACTGGTGTTGGAACATGAAACATGGCACTACTTAAACCTACAACAAAAAGTAAAACAATTATTATGGTGTAATATGGTGAAATTCCAAGCAGGCTCATGCAAATGGTAGTAAGCGCCGGTGCAAGAATAACAAGGTATCGAATTTTTAAATTGTCGGCAATGATGCCAATAAAAGGATTCAATAAATTAGGAATTTGTTGAGCAACAAAAAGTAAACTAACTAAGGTATTGTTAATTCCTAATTTAGATTTTAATAAAGGTACAATTGGAGCAAGAAAAGCTGTATATGTATCGTGCACAAAATGTGCTATGGAGATTGACAATACATTTTTTAATTGAAACTTTCCTTTGTTTTCCATGTGCTTAAATACAATCGTAAATTTAGTTAGTTCACACTTTGACCATTTTTATTCTTATAGGATTAATTCCGATATAAAAAAACCGGGATAATCCCGGCTTTATTTATATTTGCGATATTAGCTCTTTCATAATGAGGGTCATTTTTGTTTCGGCTTTTGCCGCAACTTTCTGGACTTCCTCATGTGTTACTTCAACAATTTTTCCTGGAACACCAAGATCGGTAATTATTGAAATGGCAAAACAAGGAACGCCCATTTGTCTTGCCACAATAACTTCAGGTGTTGTTGACATTCCAACAGCATCTCCACCAATTATTCTGAAATACTGGTATTCTTTTGGAGTTTCAAACGTTGGTCCGGTTGTTGAAACATAGCATCCAACCTGTGTTTTAATATGATTTCTTTTGGCTATTTCTTGTGCTCTGGCAATTAAAATCTTATCGTAAGGTTCGCTCATATCAGGGAAACGCGCACCAAAATCATTGTTATGAGCACCGATCAGAGGATTTGGAATTAGATTAATATGATCATTTATAATCATTAAATCACCAATCTCAAAATCAGGATTAACACCTCCACTTGCATTGGATACCAATAGATTATTTATTCCTAAATATTTTAGCACTCTAACCGGGAAGGTTACTTCCTGCATGCTATAACCTTCGTAAAAGTGGAAGCGGCCCTGCATGGCCACAATCTTTTTACCACCTAATTCACCAAAAATCAGTCTACCATGATGTCCTTCAACGGTCGAAACCGGGAAATTAGGAATCTCTTCATAATCAAGCGTATGTTCTATCTCTATCTCCTTTACCAAGCCTCCCAAACCTGTTCCTAAAATAATTCCTACTTCGGGAGTAAAATCAAACTTACTCCGGATAAAGGAAACTGTGTGTTTTGTTTTTTCTAACATATTCAATGATTTGTTGATTAAAATTATCTGTTCGGTTATTTAAAAACTTAACCTGAATCGGCAAATAAAAAAATGAATCTTTCAGATTATTAGCAATATTACTAAATTTTTGTAAACGCATGGCATCTTTTTCCGTGGTAATTATAATTTTACGATTCGATTGAATGGCATCAAATTTTTGCTCAATCCGCTTAAAATCTGAGGGTTTAAAATTATAATGATCAGAATATTCTAAAACATGGATATTTTTGGAAATTTTTTCTGCCAGGTGTTCTTTTAATGGTTTAGGATTAGCTATCCCGGTAACAAGTAAAATTTCATAGTCTTTGAAATCAGAAGGATTCTTGTTTTCTGACGGATCAAACACTGGTTTTAATGCTCCATACTCAAATGTAGTAAAGAAAACATGCTGAAAAGGAAATGGTTTAATTTCATTGTACATCATTCGGCGATCGATAGGTTGCAAATTATCCGGCGATTTGGTAACAATGATAATGTTTGCTCGTCTTTTCTCAAATGCATGTTCACGAAGATTACCCAGCGGTAGCATATAGTCTTTATCTATCGGACGTGAATAATCAATTAATAAGATGGAAACATTTGGTGTTACTGTTCTGTGCTGATAAGCATCATCCAGTAAAATTACATCCAAATCCTTATTTTTCTGCATTAATTGTTTAATTCCACGAGTTCTTTTTTCGTCCACAGCAACGGTAACATCAGGAAATTTCTGTTTAATCTGTCTTGGTTCATCACCAATATCCCGATCTGTTGATTCTTCAGTGGCTAATACAAAACCTTTGGTTTTGCGTTTGTAACCGCGACTCAAGGTAGCCACACGGAAATCTGATTTTAATAATTCAACTAAGTATTCAATGTGGGGAGTTTTCCCAGTACCCCCAACAGTAATATTTCCAACAGAAATTAATGGTATCTTGAAACGATTTGATCTAAAAACTTGAAAGTCGTAAAGTCTGTTTCGAATATAAACGATTAATCCATAAAGTAAACTTATGGGGAATAATATCGGGCTTAATATTTTTCTAATATTCGGCATAATAAGAATTAATAAAGGGCTAAAATACTAATTTTTTATATGTTAAGAAGTTATTTAAGTATAATCCTTATGCATTATAGACAATCAAGAGTGTAATGATATTCATGATTTTATTTACTTAGTGTGTTTTATTTAGTAACTTGTATGATTATTAATAAATTAGGTAATTATGGAAAAGACAGAAAAAAGATTTGGCATAATTGCAATAATTGTACTGGCATTGGGTGTAATTTTTAAATTCCAACATTGGCCAGGAGCGTCCATTCTTTTTATTCTATCTGTATTCTTTTTTAATTTGATTTATTTACCTGTTAATTTAATATTAGGTATCAGAAAAGCAACGAGTTTTCCAGGTAAAGCTTATGTTTTAATTAAGTTTTTAACTCTGTTTATTAATGTCACCGCTTTTTGTTTTAAAATGATGCATTGGCCTGGTGGAGGTTTCTTATTAAAGTTAGGTGTTCCTTCAATAGCTTTATTAATAATATCTTATTTTATTCTCAGAAAATCAGGAAAAGGGATTATTCCATTTAATTTGAATGATTTGATTCTTACAGCATTGGCATTTCTAATATTTATATTCATAAATAGAGTTATGGTATCTCCAGATATAGTTAATGGTTACTCTTACTTAAATAGTCAGTACGAGAAATTAAATTCGGGTATACATGCAGCAAATAATGTGATTTATAGAAGTGTATATCAGGAAAATAATTTGAGAGACATTCAAATTGTAAAATCAATTAAAAAATTAGAAATAGAAAGCAATAAACTATATGATCTTATAGATTCTTTGAAAAATGAATTTACATTTTTTTATTCAGGATATTCTTACGAAAGAATAAAAAAACAATCCTATATTATCAGCGATAAGAAGACAGATAATCAAATAGGCAGGAGATTTTTTATTGAAGCAGGCAATGGAAAAAACTTAAAAGATTCATTAAATAACTATGTTGAAATAATAAATTTCATTATTAGTAAGCACAATATACAATCAACACTTATTGGCTTTGGACTTGACACAAAAAATATAGAAAATGAATTTGGATATGAAGTGAGTTGGGAATCGTATATGTTTAAACATATTCCTGTGGCAGCAGTCTATGCAAATCTATCTAGACTAGAAAATTTAGTATTAATTACAGAAAGTAATACGTTAAATGCTTTAATAAATCAGTTTGATTTATCAGAAGAAAGTCTTTTGCTACAGGAATTTGCTAAAAAGGAATCCGAACGTGCAATTGATGAAAAGCAAGAAGAAATAACACGAATTAAACAGGCAGAAAAGTTAAGGGAGCTTGAACTGGCTAAGTCAAAATCAGAATTAAATCAAAGAACGACTTTATTAGTTTTTGCATTAGTTGGAGTTGCCTTTGTTTTAGTGTTGTTAATAATTTCGACCAGAGCATTTGTAATTAAACAAAAAGCTAATAAAAAACTAGCAAAACAGAAGAATGAGATTTTAGAAATAAATGAAGATTTAAAACAGGCAAATGAAGAAATTTCTTCGCAGAGAGATGAGATAGAAGCGCAACGGGATATGGTGATGAAGCAAAAGGAAGAAATCGTATATATAAATGAAGAATTAACAGACAGTATTCATTACGCAAAATACATACAAAATGCCATTTTACCACAAGATGAATATATTAAAAAATTATTTCCGGAAAGCTTTATTTTATTTAAACCTAAAAATATAGTAAGTGGTGATTTTTATTGGCTTACTGAACTTGAAGGCAGAACAATAATTGCTGCTGCTGATTGCACAGGGCATGGTGTGCCAGGGGCTTTTATGAGCATGCTAGGAGTTTCTTTTTTAAATGATATAATAAACAAAGAGTATATTACGCATCCAGGAGTAATATTACGCCGATTAAGAAAAGAAGTAATCAATGCTCTTCAGCAAAAAGGAGAATACGGTGAACAAAGAGATGGTATGGATATAGCATTATGCTCTATTGATTTTGAAAATTTAAGTTTGCAATTTTCCGGAGCCAATAATCCATTATACATTATAAGAAGTAATGAGCACGAACCAGTTAATAATGCAAAAGTTCTTGAAGGCTCAAAAGTAAACTTATATGAAATAAAGGGTGATAAGATGCCTGTTGCGTTTCATGAAAGAATGGAGAAATACGAGATGTATGAAATAAATCTTTACAAAGGGGATTGTTTATATATGTTTTCTGATGGATTCGCAGATCAGTTTGGAGGCGAACATGGTAAAAAGTTTAAATATAGACCCTTTAAGGATTTATTACTAAAGAATCATGATTCATCAATGAGTGAGCAATATCAAATTTTAGATAAATCGCTTAAAGTGTGGCAAGGTAATTATGATCAAGTTGATGATATTCTAGTTATAGGGGTTAGGGTTTAAAATTCAGATATATTTCCCTTTTTAGGATAATCAATGGTATAATGCAAACCTCTGCTTTCATGCATTTCTTGAGCCATCTTTATGATCAGATAACCCACGTTAATTAAATTTCTAAGCTCACACAACTTCTGAGAAAGAATGGACTTTTCGTATAATTCCTCAGTTTCAATATATATGATCTCTAATCTTCTGAGGGCCCTTTCTAAACGAAGGTTTGATCGAACAATACCCACATAATTACTCATGATCTGCTGCACTTCTTTATAATTTTGAGTAATCATTACCATTTCTTCCGGATAAGTTGCTCCTTGGGTATCCCATTCAGGAATGCTTTTATTAATCTCAGTGTCCTTGATTTGCAAAACAGCATGCTTTGCTGCTCTGTCGGCATAAACTACTGCTTCTGATAAAGAGTTCGAAGCTAATCTGTTTGCTCCGTGTAATCCTGTTGATGAAACCTCACCTGCTGCATAAAGTCGGTTGATAGTACTACAACCATTTTCGTCAACTTTTACTCCTCCACACATATAATGTGCTGCGGGAATAACAGGAATAGGGTCTTTTGTAATATCAATATTTAGTGATAAACATTTATCAAAAATATTTGGGAAATGGTCTTTCAATTTTTCCGAGTCTAAATGACTCGCATCCAATAAAACATGATCGCTACCGGATATTTTCATTTCATGGTCAATGGCGCGGGCAACAATGTCGCGCGGTGCAAGGCTGCCTCTTTCATCATATTTATCCATGAACTCCTTACCTTCAGTAGTTTTTAATATAGCACCAAAACCTCGCAGCGCTTCTGTTATTAAAAATGAGGGTTTTTCTCCTGGATTATATAACGATGTTGGATGGAATTGAATAAATTCCATATTCTCTATAATACCTTTTGCTCTGTAGACCATTGCTACACCATCGCCGGTGGCTATTTTAGGATTTGTTGTGGTGTCGTATAAATTTCCTGTGCCCCCGGTTGCAATTAGCGTAACTTTTGAAAGATAGGTTTCAACTTGGTCATTGCTAAGATCCAGCACATAAGCTCCGTAGCACTGAGTGTCCTTATGATTTCTTTTTACCAATTTACCCAGATGGTGCTGCGTTATCAAGTCAACCGCAAAATGGTTTTCTAAAACTTCTATGTTTTGATGTTCTTTTACCTTGCGAACTAAAGAGTTCTGAATTTCTTCACCTGTATTATCTTTATGATGTAAAACTCTGTATTCAGAATGTCCTCCTTCGCGACCAAGATCGTATTTTCCTTTTTCGTTTTGATCAAACTGTACTCCCCAATCGATAAGTTGCTTAATTTGGGTCGGAGCTTCTTGAACAACCATTTCAACAATCTTTTTATTGCATAATCCATCACCGGCAATTAATGTATCGTTAACATGTTTTTCAAAATTGTCAGGCTCATAGGTTACAGCGGCAATTCCACCCTGTGCGTACTTTGTGTTGGTTTCCTCAAGTCTTGTTTTACTAATAAGGATTACCTTTCCGTGTTTTGCTACTTTTAAAGCAAAACTTAACCCCGCAATGCCAGATCCAATAACCAGGAAATCGGTTTCTTTGATCATTTTCTTAGATGTTTATTATGCAATTTTTTGATTATCAGCAAAGGTAGAAATTGTTCTTGAAAATAATATAACTTATTGCATGATTAATAAAACTCAAACGTATATGCCTATATTGTTATGAATTCAGAACTATTTCGATTATTTTTGTCAGATTATTTTAAAATCAATCAAATAGGAATTAATATATGGCTCAAGACGATCAATTTAAAAAGCTTATAGCGCACGCAAAAGAATATGGATATATTTTTCAGTCGAGTGAAATTTATGATGGATTAAGTGCAGTTTATGATTATGGACAGATGGGTGTTGAATTGAAAAACAACATCAAGAAATATTGGTGGGATGCTATGGTTAAAATGCATGAAAACATTGTGGGTATCGATGCGGCAATATTTATGCATCCTGAAACATGGAATGCTTCGGGCCATACGAGTGCATTTAACGATCCGTTAATTGATAATAAAGATTCGAAGAAAAGATACAGAGCCGATGATCTGATTGAAGAACACATTCAGAAATATCAAAATAAGATTGATAAGGAAGTAACTAAGGGTAGAAAGAAATTTGGAGATGATTTTGATGAAAAGCAGTTTTTGGAAACTAACCCGAATGTTTTACGAAATAAGGCTAAAATTGATGAAATCCAGGGACGTTTGGTTAAGGCCTTGGAAGCAGATGATCTAAATGAAATTAAGCAAATAATTTTAGATTGTGAAATAGCTTGTCCTATTTCAGGTTCTAAAAACTGGACAGATGTGCGTCAGTTTAACCTGATGTTCGAAACACAATTAGGTTCCGTTGCTGATGGTGCAAGTAAAATATATCTACGCCCCGAAACAGCTCAGGGAATTTTTGTGAACTACCTGAATGTTCAGAAAACCGGTAGAATGAAATTACCATTTGGGATTGCTCAAATAGGTAAAGCGTTTAGAAACGAGATTGTTGCGCGCCAGTTTATTTTCCGAATGCGTGAATTTGAACAGATGGAGATGCAATTTTTTGTTAAACCGGGAACCGAAAAGGAATGGTTTAATCATTGGAAAGAGGTACGAATGAAATGGCATAAAGCATTGGGATTACCGGATGAAAAATATCGATTCCATGAGCATGATAAATTAGCGCACTATGCCAATGCAGCTTTTGATATAGAATTTGAATTCCCATTTGGCTTTAAAGAACTGGAAGGAATCCATTCAAGAACAAATTTTGACTTATCTCAACATCAGGAATTTTCTGGGAAGAAACTACAGTATTTCGATCCGGAAACAAAAGAGAGTTTTGTACCATATGTTGTGGAAACTTCAATCGGATTAGACAGAACGTTCTTAACTATTCTTTCGGCTTGTTTGCAGGATGAAGAAGTGAAGAAAGAAAATGGAGAATCTGACACACGAGTTGTATTCAGAATTCCTCCTGCGCTTGCTCCAATTAAATTGGCAGTTCTTCCATTAGTTAAAAAAGATGGCTTGCCAGAAAAGGCTCGTGAAATTATTGATGAATTAAAATTTGATTTTACTTGTCAATACGACGAAAAAGATTCTATCGGTCGTCGTTACAGACGCCAGGATGCTATAGGAACACCATACTGTATTACTATCGACCATCAAACGTTAGAAGATAATACGGTTACTATTCGTGATCGTGATACCATGGAACAGGAGAGAGTTCAAATTTCAGAACTTGCTAAAATTTTGGACGATAAGGTAAGTATGAAAAAATTATTAAAGAAAATATTTTAGAGAGAGTTAAATGATAGAATTTTCCGTAGTTGTTTGTTCATATAATCGTTCAGTTTATTTGGCTAAAGTGTTGAATGCTCTAAAAAATCAGACACTTGATAGTTCTACGTTTGAAATAATTCTTGTAAATAATAATAGTACAGATGAAACTGAAAAAGTTTGTCATACTTTTCAGAAGAACAATTCAGATCTGAACTTTACTTACTTTGTTGAAAAAAACAAGGGATTATCTTATGCAAGAAACACTGGCATTAAACTTTCAAAGGGGCAATGGGTAATTTTTCTAGATGACGATGCAGAACCTATCGCAGATTATTTAAATAATGTTTCAATATTTTTAGAAAAGTATCCTCAATGTATTGCTGCAGGTGGAAGAATATATCCAAACTATGAAACAGAAGAGCCTTTATGGATGACAAAATACCTGTTGCCACTAGTTTCTGCTATTGATTTAGGTGATAAAGTAAAAAAGTTTCCATCCAATAAGTATCCCATTGGAGCAAATATGATTTTTAAAGGAGATATTTTTGATAAGATTGGATATTTTGATGTTAACTTAGGGAGGAAAGGGAATCAACTATTAGGAGGTGAAGAAAAGGAAATATTTATGAAACTTCGAGGAATTAGTAATGAAATATATTATATTCCGAATGCTATTGTGCATCATTTTATTCCGGAGAAAAGAATAAAAATCGATTTTATAATAAGTCTGGCAAAAAAAATCGGAGAAACGAATTTAATTATTTATAAAGATAAAGGTATTGTTAAACTAGTATTATTGGAATTAATAAAGTGGAATGTCTCTTTTATACTTTTTCTTTTTTATTTTCTTAAATTTAAACCACAAAAAGGACTAATGCTTTTAAAATTTCGTTATTGGGTTTTAAAAGGAATTAGAAATTAGTTAAAAACTTTAATATGTATCATTTTCTGATTTTTCTAAGAGAGTTAGGAGAAAGTTTTGTGACATTGGTTCGGGTCGTTTTTATGACCAAGTTTTGTGGCAAAAGAAAAATAAATAAAGTTAATAAAGATTGTTTAATACTAGGGAATGGCCCCTCCTTAAAATTATTTCTTGAAAACAATTACGATGACACTCGAGGGAAAGATGTTGTTGCAGTTAATTTCTTCTGGAAATCTGAATATTTCACAAAACTTAAACCAAGGCATTATTTAATTAATTCACTTAATTATTGGAATAGATCATACTCCGATTTTAACGCATCAGGAAGAAATGAAACATTTAAACAATTAGCAGCACAAGTAACCTGGAAGATGTATTTATTGGTTCCTGCTTTTGCAAAAAAGAAAAAGGAATGGAAAAAAGAGATAGGCATTAATAAAAACATTAAAGTAATATATTTTAATCAGACTCCTATTGAAGGATTTAAGTGGTTTAAGAATATTTTACTTAATTTTAATTTTGGAATGCCACGTCCTCATAATGTATTAATTCCTGCTTTGAAAAATATGATTGACTTTAAGTACAAAAATATATATTTAGTTGGTGCAGATCATAGCTGGTTAAGTGAAATTAATGTTACAGAGGATAATGTAGTACTTTTAAGACAGATTCATTTTTATGATAAAAAAGTGAAGCCAGATATAATGCCAGATGGCAGAGATGGAATAAAACCCCTTCATGATGTTTTACTGAAATTTGCGTATTCATTTAGAGGATACCATGAGTTAAAAGCTTATGCAAATTGGAAAAAAGTTAGCGTATATAATGCTACGAAGGGTTCTCTTATAGATGCATTTGAAAGGATCGATTTAAGCAAAACTATAGATGGAAGATAATCAGTTAAGAAAACATTTAAGGATTACCCTTAAAAATAAAATTAGACTATTTTTGGCAAAGCAAAAATTGGAGAGTTGTGGTAAAAACGTTTATATCGATAAAAATGTTGAATTTCAACGATTTCCTCAAAACATATCGATTAATGACAATGCAGTAATAAAAGAAGGAACACGAATTTGTAGTTGTAATAAAAATGCAAAAGTTAAAATAGGAAAAAATACAACAATAGGGTTTCATAACTTTATTTTTGCGTCAAAATCGATAACTATTGGAGATGATTGCCTAATTGCACCTTTCGTTTATATTGTTGATAGCAATCATCAAATCAAACGTAATTTTAAGATAAATCAACAACCCAATGAGGTGGCTTCAGTTAATATTGGGAATGATGTTTGGATAGCATCAAACGTTACGATTCTTAAAGGTGTTAATATTGGTGATGGAGCAGTAATTGCAGCAAACTCTGTTGTTAACAAGGATGTACCTCAATTTAAAATATTTGGTGGTTCCCCAGCTAAAGAGATAGGAGAAAGAAAATAGTTTTCCCATTAGGAATAAATGAAATACCTTTCAGAAATGAAATTAGGTTTTATTATTATATGCAGATATAGCTCAAGAAGACTTCCGGGTAAAATATTAAAAGAATTACAAGGTAAACCGATCTTGCAATACATATTTGAACGGTTGGCAGTTGTTGTGCCTAAAGAAAATATAGTTGTTGCTACTTCAGTAGAAGATTCTGATATACCTATAATAGAATATTGCAAAAGAAATAGTATAAATTATTTTAAAGGGCCACTAAATAATGTAGCTCAACGATTTCTCGAATGTGGAGAACAATATTCTTTCGATTATATAGCAAGAATAAATGGTGATAATATACTTGTCGATATTGAGAGCGTAAAAGAGATGATTCAAGTTGCTCGAACCGAAAAATATGATTTTATTAGCAACGTAAAGAACAGAACTTTTCCAAAAGGTATGAGCATAGAAATTGTCAAAACGAAATATTATAAAAGGTTGTATCAAGAGTTTTATTCCGAGGGACATTTTGAGCATGTAACCCAATACCTTTACACCATGAAGGATCAGAATAATCACTTCTATTATTATAATACAAATTGCCCTGAAGCAGCAGGCATACAATTGGCTATTGATAATAAGCAGGATTTTGCTTTAATAGAAAAAATTATTTCTAATTTTGAACGAGATCATATAAATTATGGTTTACATGACATATATGAAATTTATAAACTAGTTAGGCAAAATGGATAATAATTTTAAAGGTAAATATGGCCCTTTGCTTATAGCAGAGATAGGTGGAAATCATGAAGGGGATTTTGAAGAAGCAAAGAAGCTAACTAAACTGGCAATTTCAACAGATGTAGATTTTATAAAATTTCAGCTTTATACTGGAGACTCTCTGGTTAGCAGGTTGGAAAGTCCTCAAAGAAATGAGCATTTTAAAAAGTTTGAATTAACAGAGGAACAGCATATTTTTTTAGCTAAAATGGTAAATGATGCTGGGATTGGTTATATGGCATCGGTTTGGGATGTTGATATGATGGAGTGGATAGATCCGTATATGCCGATTTACAAGGTAGGTTCGGGAGACCTAACGGCTTATCCTGTGCTTAAAACAATTGCAAAAAAAGGAAAGCCAATTATATTATCTACAGGATTATCAAAAGAGGAAGAGGTATTGGATGCTATTCAATATATTCAAATGGTAAATAGTATATATAAAAGTGCAGATTATCTTGCTTTGTTACAATGCACCTCAATGTATCCTATAAACAATGAAGATGCAAATCTATCCGTGATACCAAGGATGAAAAAGCTTACGGAGTTAACAGTGGGCTATTCAGATCATACTATAGGTATTGAGGCTAATTTGTACGCATATTTGTTGGGAGCAGAGATTATAGAATTTCATTTTACAGATAGTAGAGAAGGGAAAGAATTTAGGGATCATAAAGTTTCGTTAACTCCTCAAGAGGTTAAAGAATTGCAAAAGAAGATAAAAAGAGCACAACAGTTTAAAGGAAGCGAAATAAAAAAACCAATTACCATTGAGTTAGACAATAATCATCACGTAACGTTTAGAAGGGCTGTTTATCCAAGCATTGATGTAAAGAAGGGAACTATATTGAATGAAGAGAATTTAATTTGTTTACGCCCAAACCATGGCATTGATGCAAGAGATTTTGATAAGCTTTTAGGGAAAAAAGTTAAGGTTGATTTAAGAAAACATCAAAAGTTAACTTGGGATATGTTTTAGTAAAATACTATGTAATGTTTTTACCTTTAATACAAAAATACAAGCGCTTTATTCCTCGATTTAAAGGGCTATTGTTTAAAATGATTTATAGCCATACGAATTTTAAAGTTGGCAAGAATTTTCAATGTAATTCTTTTCCGGAAGTTACAATTGATAAGAACTCTAAAATAATTATTGGAGATAATGTTTTATTTAGACGAAATGTTGAATTAAGAGCACATAATAATTCAAAAATTATTTTTGGCAATAATATTCGTGTGGATAGAGGCGTTAGAATACTTTCTGCTAATAAATCTGAGATTAATATTAAAGAGGGTGTACGAATTGGACTTTATTCCGTATTTAATGGAGGCGATTCAATATATATAGGTGAAAAATCATTGATATCAGGATTTGTTTATCTTCAAACCAGCATGCATAAATTTAATAAAAATATTGATATTCAAAACCAGGGGTATTCTCATTTGCCAATTCACATTGACAAAGATGTTTGGTTGGGCACACACGCTGTAATATTACCAGGTTGTGATTTAGCAGAAGGTGCAATTATTGGTAGTAATGCTGTTGTTACAAAAAGGGTTGATAAAGGTGTAATTGTTGGAGGTGTTCCTGCAAAAAAAATAAATAATAGATGTTAGAATTATGAGAGATCCATTAGTTACAGTTTACATAACTAATTATAATTATGGAAAATATTTAGAGAAGGCCATAAATAGTTTATTAAGCCAAACTTTTCAGGATTTTGAGGCTATTATTATTGATGATGGTTCTACTGATAACTCTAAGGAGATAATAGAAAAATATTCTAACAATCAAAAGATCAAAGTTATTTTTCAAAAAAATAAGGGATTAAATGTTACTAATAATATTGCGTTAAGGGTAGCAACAGGAAAATATATCATGCGGCTTGATGCCGATGATTTTTTAGATTCCAACGCATTGCTGGTAATGACAAATTTGTTAGAAAATGATTCTGATTTAGGGTTAGTATTTCCGGATTACTACATTGTTGATGAACACGATAACATTTTGAATCTTGAAAAACGGCATAAATTTGATGAGGATGTTACGCTTTTAGACCAACCAGCGCATGGTGCATGCACTATGATAAGGAAAAAATTTTTACAGTTTTTGGGTGGTTATGATGAGCAGTATAGATGCCAGGATGGATATGAGCTATGGGTAAAGTTTACATCTAAATATAAGGTTACAAATATCGACACACCACTCTTTTATTATAGAAGACATGGAACAAACCTTACTTCAAATGAAAAAAGAATTCTAGAAACCAGAGCAAGCATAAAAGAAAACTATGCAAATCAGAATCATAATGGGAATGATAATAATATTGCAATAATTCCGGTAAGGGGAACAAAATACAAAGCTAGTGAAATAGCTCTAATGCAATTAAGTGGAAAGATGATCATTGATTGGAAAGTTGAAGAAGCCCTTAAAGCGCAAAAAGTAAAAAAAATTATTGTTAGTTCTCCAAGCAATGATATTGAAGAGCATATCATGAAAGTATATGGCACTAATTCGAAAGTGTATTTTCATAAAAGAGATGAATCTCTTGCCAGGCTTAATGTAACTTTAGCAGAAACTGTTCATAATATCTTGGGGCTTGAATTCGTTAAAGAACTTAATCCACAAATTGTAACAATATTATCTATTGAGTATCCTTTTATTAAAAGTACATCAATAGACGATATCATAAATACAATTAAAATATTTAATACCGATTCAATAATAAGTGTAAGAGAAGAGACAAAAACTTTTTTCCAGCACGATGGTGGAGGAATGAAACCTATATTAAATCAAGAAAAGTTCTCAAAACTTGAAAGAGAGGCGCTATATAAATTTGAAGGAGGACTTTCTGCTGTGAAAACAGCGCATTTTTTGAAGGAGAATAAAATTATATCGGGGAGGATTGGACATATTGTTCTTGATCAAAAATCGGCCCATGCACTTCAAACTAAGCTTGATAGAGAAATAGCGGAGTTTTTGGCTAATCAGTAGATTAAAAATATCAAAATGAAAAGATTAAAGAATAGAATATTAAAGCTGGTAATTGATAAAGCAAAGAGAAGTAAGATTGTACAATCTTTATTTGAAGCACCTATAAATGTTAGCTCCTTAAATAAGTTTGGTGAATTTACAGACCAACACAAGAATACTTTTAATCTTTATGATGGATTGAGAAGTAAACTCCGTCCAGGATGGGAAAGGATGTTTGAGAAGAAAGAAAAATTATATATTGGTAACAGCTCATGGTATCAGAAAAAGGTGGAGTCATCAAGAATAACTGTTAAAAAAGTAATACCTATTATAAAAACCTTTACTAGTGGTTTAACTGATAAGAAAATATTGGAAGTAGGTTGCCATGCAGGCGCTGTTTCATATGCTCTTGCAGAAAATGGAGCAAAAGAAGTCGTGGGATCCGAATTTTCAGGATATAAAAATGATTCTCTTGGTGAAGAACGAAATAAGAACGAAATTAATAATGAATTAAGATTACAAAGAGAAAAATTCTCAAAATATTTTGATTTTAATCAAAAGGTTCGTTTCGTTGATGATGACATTTGTAATTCAGCCCTTCCTAGTAATTACTTTGACATTGTATGTAGTTGGGATGTTTTAGAGCATTTAAACCAACCCGAAAAAGCATTAAGGAACATAGCCAAAGTACTGAAATCAGGAGGTATAGCCATACAAGAATATAATCCTTTTTTTAGCTTGAATGGAGGGCATAGCCTGTGTACATTAGATTTTCTTTGGGGACACGTTCGTATTAATAACGATGATTTTTTAAGATACTTGAAAACACATAGAAAGAACGAAGTTGAAAAAGCCTACCCTTTCTTTGTTGATGGATTAAATAGAATGACAATAAAAGACCTAAAAACATATAGTCAGAATACAGGATTGGAAGTTCTTTCTTTGTTTATTTTTACAAAGGAGCAGCATATTAGAATGTTGAATAGAGAAATTCTAGAACAAAGTCAAAATATTTATCCACATTTAAAACCAGATGATTTAGTTGCGCCAAGGATTATAGTTGTACATAAGAAGGTATAAAGCTCAATTGGACAAATTATTGAAATGTAAAACATTGAACCAGTCTGTAAAGTTTTGGGAGTAATTGAAAGACAATCGATAAAGGGAACAATTTTAACCTATACTGGGGTCGTAGTTGGTTTTATTAATACTGGACTAATACTGCCTAAAATATTATTCACAGAACAAATAGGGCTGTTAAATATCCTAATAGCATACTCTTTAGTTTTTTCACAAATTGCCACTTTAGGATTTAATAATACAACCGTAAAATTATTTCCTTATTTTAGAAAATATAGTAATGGGCACAATGGATTTCTTTTTATATCTATTTTAACTGCTCTTGTAGGTTTTCTAATAGTCTTATCCATTTTTCTTTTTATTTATCCGTATGTAATAGACAATCCTAACGACGGTTCAGATTTATTAAATCAATATGGATTATATATTATTCCGTTATCCTTTTTCTCCTTAATTTTTAATAGTCTTGATGTTTATAACAGAGTTCTTTACAATAGTGTTACCGGAGTTTTTTTGAAAGAATTCTTTGTGAGAATCATGGTGTTAATTGATATTTCATTGTTTTATTTTAATATATTTTCTTTTGAGAAGTTCGTGATCTCATATATTATAATTTATTGTTTACCGGCAATAATTATTTTAGCCCATTTAATTAAACAAGGACAGTTTAAAATTAAACCTCAGTTTGGTTTTTTAACTAAAGAACTTGTATTATCAATGATAGGTGTGAGCCTCTTTGGTATTATTAGCGGATTTGCTGGAATGGCAGTTGTTAATATAGATAAAATCATGATTAACCAAATGCTTGGTTTAGATGATACGGGTATTTATTCTATAGCTTTTTATTTTGGGTCACTAATTATTATGCCCTCAAGGCCATTAATAAATATTTCGTCAACTTTTATTGCTGATTCTTGGAAAAAGAATGATTTAGATACTATTCGGATTATTTATAAAAAGAGTGTTATTAACCAAACTATTATAGGCTTGCTTGTATTTGTTGGCTTAGTTGGCAATATAAATAACATTCTTGAAATTTTGCCAAAAGAGTATTCTGCTGGTATGGTGGTTATTATTTTTATTGCCATGTCTTTCTTATTGGATATGTTTGTGGGTGTATCATCCAGTATCATAGGAAATTCTAAATATTATAGAATCCAAACCTATTTTATGATCTTATTAATTATCTTACTATTTATTACTAACCTGGTATTTATTCCAAAATATGGAATTACTGGGGCAGCTTTTGCATCTTTTATTTCTAAGTTTGTAGTAAATGCGTTAAAAGTTTCATTTATATTTTTTAAATTCAATCTGTTCCCTTATAATTCTAAAATATTGTTAGCATTAATTATTTCAGGGATTTCCTACTTTTTTTCTTTTATATTTCCTGCTATGAATAGTGTAATTTTTGACATTCTTATTAGAAGTGCAATAATAACTGTATCTTTTATTGTTTTAATTTTTATATTTAAAGTTTCTGAGGAAGTTAATAGTAAAATTAAAAGTGTTTACAATAAACTAATAAACCGAGCCTAACACAAAATAACAAATAGATGAAAAAAACAATTATTAAAAATAATATATTAAGCAAGTTAATACCACACATTGTTGCAGTATTGATCTTTTTAGTATTGAGTGCTATCTATTTTTCACCACAGCTAAAGGGTGACATTCTTTATCAGCATGATAATCTTCAAGCAATGGGTATGAGTAAAGAGGTGAGAGATTTTCGTGCACAAACCGGAGAAGAAGCCTTGTGGACAAATTCTGCATTTGGAGGAATGCCAGCTTATCAAATTTCTGTTAAAGATTCCAATCTAATCAATTCATTTAAAAACTTTTTAAATAAAGTTATTCCAAGGCCTTTAGGGTATTTGTTTTTTTTAATGTTAGGATTTTATATTTTACTTTTATGTTTTGATGTGAATCCTTGGGTTTCAATTATTGGAGCTATTGCATTTGGATTTGCATCACTAAATATATTATATTTAGGAGCTGGGCATAATGCAAAAATTAATGCTATTTCTTTTATCCCTCCAATCATTGGAGGAATTTATTTTACATATAGAAAAAATCTCTATTTAGGAGCAGCACTAACTGCCCTATTTCTTGGTTTGCACATAGCGGCCAACCATTTTCAAATAACATACTATTTACTTTTCTTAATACTGGCAGTTATTGTAGTAGAGTTTTACTATTCCTATAGAAAGAAAGGTCTATCTCGGTTTGTTAAAGCTTCGATTATATTATTATTAGTTGGCCTATTTGGTGTGTTAACTAATTTTTCTAAATTGTATTTAACTTATAACTACAGTAAACACACAACTCGAGGCGAATCGGAACTAACAATTTCTGCGGATCAAAATAAACGCTCTGAAGCTGAAAATGATGCACTGGATAGAGACTATATTAAACAATATAGTTTAAGCCATGGTGAGGTATGGTCATTAGTAATTCCTGATGTTAAAGGTGGCAAAATGAACTTGATTGGAAATAAAAAAGATATCCTTGATAATGTAGATCCCCAATATCGAAATATGGTTGCTCAGCAAGCTTCTTACTGGGGTGAGCAAATGTCATCTGGGGGAGCTTTTTATTTTGGGGCAAGCGTATTTCTGCTATTTCTCTTAGGAATGTTCTTTGTAAAAGATAAAATTAAGTGGGCGCTTTTTGCTGTTTCTTTATTAGCGGTTTTCCTTTCTTGGAAACACAGTAGTCTGGTTGATTGGTTTATCGATAATTTCCCCTTATATAATAAGTTTAGAGACACCAAAATGATGCTTATCTTGGCACAGCTGTCTTTTCCGTTACTTGGAATGTTATTTGTAAATCGTTTATTGAGCAATCCAATTGATAAGAAAAGATTCTTGTATGTATCAGGCGGATTATTAGGACTTCTGATTTTATTTTATATCATGCCTACCGTTTGGTTCAGCTTCTTTAGTACAGGCGAAGTTACACAGTTTAATAAGTTAATGGCCAACTATAAAGGCAATCCAAATGCCATATCACAAATAAGAGATCTGAAAGCTGAAATTGTAAATGCACGAGTTGACATTTTTAAACAAGATGTGCTCAGAAGCTTATTTTTTATTGCAGCAACTGCATCAGTCGTTTATCTTTTTATGATAAAGAAATTAAAAAGAAATTCATTCATCGTAATTTTAGCCTTAATAGTTCTAGTTGATTTATGGTTTGTTGATCGAAGATACTTAAACGACGATAACTTTCAGAGTAAGCGCCAGGCGAAAGAGCCTTTCCAAATGACACAGGCTGATAAATATATTTTACAGGATCAAGATCCAAATTTTAGAGTTTATAACTTAACTTTAAATACTTTTAGCGATGCAAGCACGTCCTATTTTCATAAATCTATTGGTGGATACCATGGAGCTAAACTGAAAAGATATCAGGAATTAATCGAGTTCCAGATCTCAAAAAATAACATGGATGTATTAAACATGTTAAATACAAAATATTTTATTGTACCAGACCAAAATAAGCAGCCGATTGCTCAATATAATCCCGAAGCTCTTGGGAATGCGTGGTTCGTTGAAGAATACAGAATTGTTCCTAATGCCAATGAAGAGATTACAGCATTGAGCAGTTTTAATCCTGCTCGTGAAGCAATTGTTGATGAGCGATTTGAGAAATATATTGAGGGTAAATCTTTTTCTGAAGATACATTATCTTTCATTAAGTTAGATGCTTATAAACCAAATCATTTGGTTTATTCTGCGAAGTGTAATGAGGAAAAACTTGCAGTTTTCTCAGAAATCTATTATCCTGATGGCTGGCAAGCATATATCGATGGTAAACCAACCAATCATTTTCGGGTTAATTATGTTTTAAGAGCAATGGTAATACCTGAAGGTGAACATACGATTGAATTTAAATTTGAACCAAAAGAATATTATACGAGCAACAAAATATCACTGGTAAGTTCCATTGTATTGTTGCTATTTGTTCTTTTTGTTTTGGGGCGCGAAGTTTTCCTGTTTTACAGAAAAAGCGCAGAATAATTAGTTGATTATGTAAAATTATTTACATCAGAGTCGTTTATATTTTATTTGTATCTTTGCACGATTATAAGAAAAATCTATGAGTAAAAAGGAAACCAACATTACCAAACGTCGTTTAAGAAGTTCTTATGTAACTTCTATGATTAGTATATCACTGGTGCTTTTCTTACTTGGTTTACTTGGTTTACTTGTATTAAATGCAAAACGATTATCCGACTATGTAAAAGAAAACATTGGATTTTCTGTCATTTTAAAAGAGAATGTCAAAGAGGTTGATGTGATTTTATTGCAAAAAAGCCTTGATGCGTCGGAATTTGTAAAATCAACAAACTATATAACAAAAGATGAAGCTGCCAGGGAACTCCAGGAAGAGCTGGGAGAAAATTTTATCGAGTTTCTTGGATTTAATCCATTACTGGCATCAATTGAAGTGCATTTAAATGCTTCATATGCTAATCAGGATAGCATTAATGTAATTGAGCAAAATTTGCAGCAATACGACCAAATTAAAGAGGTTTTTTATCAGAAATCACTGGTAAGTTTGGTGAATGAAAATATTCGTAAAATAAGTTTAATTATACTGGTATTTAGTGGGTTACTTTTACTTGTTGCCATTACATTAATCAACAGCACCATTCGTTTATCGGTATATTCAAAAAGATTTATTATAAATACGATGCAGTTGGTGGGGGCAACACGAGGATTTATTCGAAGACCATTTCTTTACCGCAGTGCCGGTAATGGAATCTTAGCCGCAGTTTTAGCAATGGGGTTTTTAGCAGGCGTATTATATGCTGCACAAAAGGAGTTCAGAGATATTGTTAGTTTTCAAGATATCGAAATAATAGGAATACTTTTTCTCGGCGTGCTATTGTTTGGAATAATAATTAATTGGATATCTACATTTTTTGCAGTATCTAAATATTTAAGAATGAACGTTGATAAATTATATTATTAATTAAAATAGTAATCAGATGTCAAAAAAGAATAAACCAGAAGAAAAGAAGGTTGAATTCGCTCTAGGACGAGAAAATTATATTCTTTTAATTATTGGTTTCGCAATCATAGTTTTTGGTTTTCTTTTAATGATTGGAGGGAAAGCTGAAAGTCCTGATGAGTTTAACGAAGCGGTTTTTAGCTTTCGAAGAATTACATTAGCTCCTATTATCGTTTTGTTTGGGTTTATATTTGAGATATATGCCATCATGAAAAAACCTAAAGAGAGCGAAGAAAAGTAATTTTTAATCAGTTGTATTTATGGATTGGATCGAAGCATTAATCCTTGGAATTATTCAGGGATTAACTGAGTTTTTGCCGGTTAGTAGTAGCGGGCATTTAGAGTTGGGGAAACAGATTTTAGGAGTAGAATACTCCGAAAATCTAACGTTTACAGTTGTTGTACATGGAGCAACAGTATTGAGTACCATCATAGTTTTTTGGAAGACAATAATTGAGTTAATAAAAGATTTCTTTAAGTTTCAATGGAATGAATCTACACATTATATCTTTAAGATTTTTGTTTCAATGATTCCTGTTTTAATCCTAGGATTGTTTTTTAAAGATCAGGTTGAAAGTATGTTCTCAGGAAACATATTTTTTGTAGGACTTATGCTGTTGGTTACTTCTGGTTTATTGGCTTTTACATATTATGCAAAGGAAAAACAAAAAGATATATCCTATAATAATGCTTTCGTAATTGGAATAGCACAGGCTTTAGCTGTAATTCCCGGAATTTCAAGATCAGGAGCAACCATTGCCACCGGATTATATCTGGGAAATAAAAAAGAAAAAGTAGCCAGGTTTTCTTTTTTAATGGTGTTAATTCCAATTATTGGTGCTAATGCCAAAGATTTATTAGATTTTGATTTTTCTGCACAAAATACGGTTTCCATTACACCACTTGTAGTGGGCTTTTTGGCGGCCTTCATTTCTGGTCTATTAGCGTGCAGCTGGATGCTTAAAATTGTAAAAAGAGGTAAGCTAATCTATTTTGCAATCTATTGTTTTATTGTGGGAGCAATTGCCATATTATTTTCATTTTAAACGAATAAAGTGACTTTACAAATAAAAAACATTGAGGATTTTCAAATGGGAGTGATCCTTCCGATTTATAAACCTTACGAATGGACTTCGTTTGATGTCGTAAAAAAAATTAAAAACCAGGTAACGAAAAAAATCCGCCAACAGTTAGATATTCGTTTAAAAAACTTTAAAGTTGGACACGCTGGAACTTTGGATCCGCTTGCAGAGGGCCTGGTGTTGGTTTGTACGGGGAAAGCCACAAAAAAGATCAACGAATTAATGGCCGATGAAAAGGAATATGTTGCAACCATCGAACTGGGGAAAACTACACCTTCTTTCGATTTGGAAACAGAATACGATCAAAGCTTCCCAACAGAGCATATTACAGAAGAAATGATTAATGAAGTTTTATCTTCGTTTATTGGTGAACAAGATCAGCTTCCTCCGATTTACTCAGCAAAGAATATTAATGGGAAAAGAGCATACGATTATGCTCGAAAAGGAGAAGAAGTAGAGCTAAAAACGAACAAAATAACGATTACGGAGTTAGAGTTATTGGAATTTAATCTTACGACATTAAAAATTAAAGTTGTTTGTAGCAAAGGAACGTATATTCGGTCTTTAGCCCATGATATTGGTAAAAGATTGAATAGCGGGGCGCATTTAGCGAAACTTATTCGAACAAGAATAGGTAGCTATAGCATAGAATCTTCTGTATCAATAGAAGAATTTGAAAAATTTTTAGCAACTTTGTAACTTTTTAAAAACTCGTGCGTATAAGCAGGTCCATTTAAGTATAACATAACTAACAGTTTAAATTAATGAAATTATCTCAGTTTAAATTTAATCTCCCTAAAGAACTTATTGCGAAATTTCCAGCCGATAACAGAGACGAGTCTCGCTTATTAGTTGTGCACAAAGATTCTGGAAAAATAGAACATAAAGTGTTTAAAGATATCGTAAACTATGTTAACGATAAAGATGTTATGGTGTTTAACAATACCAAAGTTTTTCCGGCAAGACTTTATGGAAATAAAGAAAAGACAGGAGCAAAAATTGAAGTATTCCTTTTAAGAGAGCTTAACAGAGAGCAACGATTGTGGGATGTCTTAGTTGATCCCGCTCGGAAGATTCGTATTGGAAATAAGCTCTACTTTGGAGAAGATGATTCATTAGTAGCTGAAGTAATTGATAATACTACTTCAAGAGGACGTACACTAAGATTTTTATTTGATGGTTCTTACGAAGATTTTAAGAAAACATTGTACGATTTAGGTGAAACACCGTTACCAAAATTTATTAATCGAGAAGTTGAGCCAGAAGATCGCGAAAGATATCAAACCATCTATGCAAAACACGAAGGTGCTGTGGCGGCACCAACAGCCGGAATGCATTTTAGCAGAGAGCTGTTAAAACGCCTTGAGATTAAAGGTGTTGATTTTGCAGAGATCACATTGCATGTTGGATTGGGTAACTTCCGTACGGTTGATGTTGAAGATCTCACGAAACATAAAATGGATTCGGAAAAGATCATTATATCTGATGAGGCGGTTAAGAAAGTCAATGAGGCGAAGGATCGCAAAAAAAATGTTATTGCTGTAGGAACTACAGTATTAAGAACACTTGAATCATCAGTATCTACCATAGGGCATTTAAAGCCATATGATGGATGGACAAATAAATTTATTTTTCCTCCTTACGAGGTTCAGGTGCCCAATATGATGATTTCTAATTTCCATTTACCATACTCAACCTTATTAATGATGGTTTGTGCATTTGGAGGTTACGATGCTGTTATAAACGCGTATAAAACAGCTATTAAAGAAGAATACCGTTTTGGAACGTATGGCGACGCAATGTTGATATTATAGAGGTTAAAATAGATTAAAAGAGAAGGCTAGTTGAATAATCACTAGCTTTTTTTATTTAACAATGCGCTGAATAATGATTTTTGTTTACCAGCTCGCGATACTTTGCAACAACTTTTTTAAAATCCTCCCAGGCAGGTCGTTTTAACTTTTCGTTTCGTAGTAATGCTGAAGGATGAAATGTGGGCATTACTAAACGATTGTTCCATGTCAACCACTGGCCACGAACTTTTGTTATTCGTGCATTCGGATCAATTAACCCCTTAAGCGCAGTGGCCCCTAAAAGAATGATGATTTTGGGATCGATCATTTCAATTTGCTTGTACAGATAGGGAAGACAAGTTTCCCGTTCTTCCGGCAATGGGTCACGATTATTCGGCGGACGACATTTAACAATGTTACCAATAAAAACATGTTCTTTACGATTAAAACCACAAACTTCTAATATTTTATCCAGTAATTGCCCCGATTTTCCCACAAATGGTCTTCCTTGTTGATCTTCATAGTAGCCGGGCCCTTCGCCAATACACATAATTTTTGCATGGCGAGCGCCTTCTCCAAAAACAGCATTGGTTCGTGTTTTACTTAAGTTGCATTTGGTGCATTGATTCACTTCATGTTTTAGTTGTTCAAAATCGTCCATCGCATTAATACATTACATTCTGAGGATTACTATTTAGCCATCCGATGATATTATCAATAACTATTTTGCCTCGTAAGCGAATAGCTTCCTGGGTGGCATATCCAATATGTGGTAATAAGATAGTATTTGGAGCTTCAAACAGAGGGTGGTCCTTGTCTACTGGTGGTTCTTTTTCGTAAACATCAATTGCTGCTCCTGCAATTTGTGCATCTTTTAAAGATGCACTCAGCGCGTTATAATCAACAACCGGTCCACGGGCTGTATTTATTAAAATGGCAGAAGATTTAACCAAACGAAATTTTTCTTTATCAATAAGATGTTTAGTGTCATTATTAAGAGGGACATGTAATGTTATTATATCGCTATTTTGAAGCAAATAATCCAGGTTGCAGAACTCTACGTTTGGAATATTTTTAATGCTCCTATTGTAAGCCAATACTTTGCAGCCAAAAGCATTAGCCAGGTGTGCCACTTCTGATCCAATTTGTCCTGTACCAATAATTCCAAATGTTTTACCATATAATTCTGTACCCAAAAAACCTTCCCGATTCGACAGTTGCCTTGTTTTAGAATCGGACCACATGATTTTTCGTAATAAACTAATTGCCGACCCAATGGTTAACTCTGCAACTGAATGATTAGAATATCCTGCAGCATTCGAAACGATAATATTTTTTTTACGACATAAATCCATAGGAATATGATCGACACCAGCAAATGCAACAGAAATCATTTTGAGTTTGCTGCAGGCCTCAATTACATTTTCTGAAACCTGAAGATTACTTAGCAATAAAACATCAGCATTTTGAGCTCTTTCGATAAGCTCTTCTTCAGATGAAGGTTTATCATCATACGCTATAAATTCATGGCTTAACGCTTCAAAATCGGTCTTTACTTTAGATAATTCTTTAGATGTGTATCCAATGGGTTCAACAAGTATTATTTTCATATTACATTTATTTTTCCGATAAAAGTAAAAATAAAAAAAGGGAGTTCAAAAACGAACTCCCTTGATTTATATAGTAATAAAAGATTATTGTTTAATTGAATATCTTTTAAATTCAGTTACAGTTAAATCCTTATCTGCTTGTTTAAGATATTGTTCAACTGTTGTTTTGTTATCTTTAATAAATGCCTGGCTTAGTAAAGTATTTTCTTTAAAGAATTTACCTAATTTACCTTGAGCAATCTTGTCAACTAAGTTTTCAGGTTTTCCTTCTGCTAACGCTTGATTTCTTCCAATTTCAAGTTCTTTATCGATAGCTTCCTGAGGAACCTGATCTTTATTAACAGCAACAGGATCCATAGCTGCAACCTGCATAGCTACATCTTTACCTACTTGCTCCTCAATACCTGATTTATTTAATCCAACAAGAGTGGCTAATTTATTATCACTGTGAATGTACGCAGCAACTTGCTCAGCACTTACTTTATCGTAATATTTAAGATCTAGTTTTTCACCAATAACACCTGTTTGCTCAACGATTTTATCAGAAATTTTCATTCCGTCAATTTCTAAGTTATTCAAAGCTTCAAGGTCAGCTGGTAAATTTTCTAATGCAGTATCAAGAATCTTTTCTGCTAATGCAACAAAATCAGCATTTTTAGCAACAAAGTCAGTTTCACAATTTAATGATATAATTGCTCCGTTATTTCCGTTTGATTTTGCAAGAACAGCACCTTCGCTTGCTTCACGATCAGAACGTTTGTTTGCAACAGCTTGTCCTTTTTCACGAATTATTTGTTGTGCTTTATCGAAATCACCTTCCGCTTCAACTAATGCCTTTTTACAATCCATCATTCCGGCACCAGTCATTTTTCTTAACTTATTTACATCAGATGCAGTTATTTGAGCCATTTTCTTAATTTTTTTGTTAATTATTCTTTTGTTTCTTCTTCCTTTGCTTCTGCTTTTTTCTCTTCCTTCTTAGGTTCTTCTTTTTTTGCTTCAGCCTTTACTTCTTTTTCTTCAGCTGGAGCGTCTTCTTTTCTTGCACTTGTTTTCTTAGCATCAGCTTTTTTCTTAGGTCCTTTCTTCGTATCTTTAGGTCCCTCTTTTTCTTTTTCCATTTTGCGTTCTTCCAATCCTTCCTGAATTGCTGCGGTAACCTTATCTAAAATTAATGAGATAGATTTTGAAGCATCATCATTAGCCGGAATTGGGAAATCAACTGGCGATGGATCTGAATTGGTATCAACAATTGCAAATAATGGAATATTCAATCTTTTAGCTTCTCTTACTGCAATATGTTCTTTCGATACGTCAACAATAAACATAGCTGCAGGAAGTCTTGTCATATCAGCAATACTACCTAGCATTTTTTCAAGTTTAGCTCTTTGACGTGTAATTTGTAATCTTTCTCTTTTTGCAAGATTTTTAAAAGTACCATCTTGTTCCATTTTATCGATGGCTGTCATTCTTTTTACAGCTCTACGAATGGTAGGAAAGTTAGTTAACATACCACCTGGCCAACGCTCTGTTACGTATGGCATTTGTGTACCTTTAACTTTTTCTGCAACAATATCTTTTGCTTGTTTCTTTGTAGCAACAAATAAAATCTTACGACCAGATTTTGCGATTTGTTTTAAAGCATTACAAGCTTCATCTAATTTTGCTTCAGTTTTTTGTAAGTCAATAATGTGAATACCATTACGCTCCATGAAGATATAAGGAGCCATAGCAGGATTCCATTTTCTTTTCAAGTGTCCGAAGTGAACACCTGCTTCTAATAATTCATTAAAATTTGTTCTAGACATTTACTTAATTTTTAACGTTTACATTCTTTTTTTTCAGTCAATTGCTGAGTAGCTCCATGCAGGACGTCTCAACAATTTAGATACTAAACGGAATATTATCCAACAGAATAAAATTCTATCGTTTACTAAATTGAAACTTCTTGCGCGCTTTTGGTTGACCGGGTTTTTTACGTTCTATTACTCTGGAATCACGAGTTAAGAATCCAGCTTTTTTCAAAGCATCTCTGTGTTCTGGATCTACTTCGATTAATGCTCTTGAAATTCCTAATCGTACCGCTTCAGCTTGTCCTTTAATTCCACCACCAAAGATGTTAATTTTAAGGTCAAATTTACCATCAACTTCAACTAGGTTTAATGGTTGTTTAACAACGTACTGAAGTGGTTTTGTTGGGAAAAAGTCTTCTAATTCACGTCCGTTAATAGAGATTTTTCCTTTTCCTTCGCTTAAATAAACCCTTGCAACAGCAGCTTTTCTTCTTCCTAAAGTATTTATTACTTCCATACTAATTATTTAATTGAGTTTAAATCTACTTTTTTTGGTTTTTGTGCTTCTTGAGCATGCTCGTTGCCTTCATAAACATAAAGGTTTCTAAATAATTCTCTTCCAAGACGATTTTTTGGTAGCATTCCTCTAACTGCCTTTTCGATAACTTCAATTGGCTTTTTTGCTAACAATTCTTCGGGAGTAGTTATTCTTTGTCCTCCTGGGTAACCAGTATGACGAACATATTGTTTGTCTGTCATTTTGTTACCTGTTAATTGAATCTGGCTTGCATTGATAATAACAACATTATCGCCACAATCAACATGCGGAGTAAAAGAAGCTTTGTTCTTCCCTCTCAAAATCATTGCAACTTTAGAAGCTAACCGGCCTAAAATTTCGTCTTTCGCGTCAACAAGAACCCATTCTTTTTGAACTGTTTCCTTGTTTGCTGATACTGTTTTGTAACTTAATGTATCCACTTTAAAACTCCTAACTTTTTAATTAATACCTTAATACATTATTTTTCCTGTATTTTGCGGATTGCAAAAATACAATTATTTTTTATAAATCAAGAAAATTAATAATAAATAATTAGCTAATTGTCTGACTTATAATTAATGATCGTTATTAATGTGACCTTATCGTAAAACGAGCGCAAATATAATGATTTTTTTGATTATCAAAATCAACTTACACTAGTTTAAAAGCATGATTATTTAATTGGTGTTATTTTTTTCTTAATTTTACTCGCTTTTCTTATTTCGAAAATTAATATAACAGTAGATTTATGTGTAAGAGTTGTGAAGAATTTATGCAGGAAGCTATTGGTTTATCAATAAAAAATATTGATGATAATGGCGGTCCATTTGGTGCTGTAATTGTAAAGGATGGTAAGATCATTGCCCGGGGTGTGAACAGAGTTACTTCAAACAACGACCCTACAGCACATGCTGAAGTTAATGCTATTCGAGAGGCTGCAGCTCATTTAGGAACATTCGATTTGAAAGGATGTGAAATATATTCTTCTTGCGAACCTTGTCCTATGTGTCTGGGAGCAATTTATTGGGCCCGTTTAGATAAACTTTACTTTGCCAATACTAAGCTCGACGCAAAAAATATTGATTTTGATGATTCTTTCATTTACGAAGAACTCGACTTACCCATAGAAAAGAGAAAAATCCCTACTAAACAAATGTTAAGAGAACAGGCATTAGAGGCTTTTAACAAGTGGAAAAGTAAAACGGATAAAATAGAATATTAATGCATCGACTGCAACGTGATTTTTTCACAAGAGATGTTTTAGATGTTGCACCTGATCTTTTAGGGAAATATTTAGTTCGTAAGTTTGATCACGGAGAAGTATCCAAATTTAAGATTACTGAAGTAGAAGCTTATCGTGGCGAAGAAGATTTAGCTTGCCATGCAAGTAAAGGCAGGACAAAGCGTACGGAAATTATGTATCATGAAGGAGGGCGTATCTATGTGTATCTTATATATGGTATGTACTGGATGCTAAATTTTGTAACTGCTAATGAAAACATACCACAGGCAGTTTTAATTCGCGGCATAGAAGGTTTCGCCGGACCGGGAAAATTAACCAGACACTTACAAATCGATAAGTCATTTTATGGTAAAGATTTAATCTCTAATGATAGTCTATGGATTGAACCAAATAGTGATAATTCAGATTTAAAGATTAAAACTACACCGCGTATTGGAATTGATTATGCTTGTGAAATCTACAAAAATAAACGTTGGAGATTTGTTTTAGATTTTTAAAACGCTTTCAAAAAGAACTTCTCATTAAAAACCACCATTGCTGCCCAAGTGTATTCAAGATTACTTCCTAAAAGATCATAAAATCCTTCAAAACGAAACCCGAGATTTATACCATTAAATACATTTTTTTGATAGCTAATCTTTCCAATGGCCAGTTGACGAATAGGTTCTTCAACATAGAATTTTGTTCGGGAATAGGATTCGAATATTGGAGTTCCAATTGGTGCCACAAATTGTTCACCATACCAGTATCCTAAGGTCAAATCAATATGGTTATTGGTGAGTTCGAGTGTTGTGTAGCTGGCTGTTCCATCAATGTACATTTGTCGTTTTTCAGGAGACAGGTCCTGATAATTTACTACATATGTTGTTAAATCCAGATGATGAAGAAATTTAGAGTGTATTGGTCTTGAATAACTCAATCCTGTTGCATTATTGAAAATGGTGGTTAAAGGTTCTTCGCTATTGCTGTTAATCTGCCCTCCTTCGTGTCGAATTAAGTTCTGAAATGGTACAGATATTTTAAATGATTCTTGATTGATTAATAAAAAATTAGATGATAAACCCACATTGAATTTTTCCTGAAAGGGATCGTCCTGTAAAATTTGTTGTTCCCAATCTAACCAAAGATCTGCAAAAACACGATCGCTATTCCACAAAAATTGGATTCCATTTTCAATATTCTGATTTAAAAACCGTTCAAAATTAAAAAGCGGGTCGATCAATTTATGATTAACTGTTCCATAAATATTACCTAGAATAAAATCCAACTTCGGATGCAACTTGTATTGAAAAGATAATAATAGAGAAACCTTTACTTCATTTTCTCGTCCGTAGTAGGTCAAAAAATTACCTCCGGCGCTTAATTTAACTTTTGTACTCGGAAAATAAACTACTCTTGGAGTAAGATTAAAACCTAATAAAGTATATCCTTCGGCAACTTGTCCAAAATATTCGTTGTTCTTCACAAAATTGTTATTATCAATTTGTAAAAACAGCTTGGATGTGTCTGTTATATGAATGCCATGATCTTGAATATAACACGTATTTTCATTTTGCGCTTTTCCACGAAAAATGAAAAAAATTGATAATAAAACAATTAGAGTAAATCTCTTTACAATCATAATGAGTAATTATGTGACCGAAAATAAGAAAAAACAAGTAAAAAGATGGTTTAATCTGTAGTTAAAATTATAAATCGATAAAATTTACAATTTGTTTTACCGTTATTTGTTTTAATTTAGAGCATTATTTCGTTGATTAAATTACTAGAAAAATGAAGAATTTCCGTTTTTATAATATTCTGATTGGGTGGATTACTTTTTTAATTGCTGCAATAGTTTACATGCTAACCATAGAACCCACTGCAAGTTTCTGGGATTGTGGTGAGTTTATAGCATCAGCATATAAGTTGGAGGTAGGACATCCTCCGGGAGCACCATTTTTTATGATATTAGGAAGATTCTTCACACTGTTTTCCGGTTCGCCTGAAAATGCAGCCAAAATGGTTAATATGCTTTCGGCTTTATCCAGTGCTTTTACTATTCTGTTTTTATTCTGGACCATAACGCATTTTGTACGAAAGATTGTAATTAAGAATGACGAATACAGTGTTGGAAACATCATTACAATTTTAGGCAGCGGATTAGTGGGAGCATTAGCCTATACTTTTTCTGATACATTCTGGTTTTCTGCAGCAGAAGCAGAGGTTTACGCTACATCATCGTTGTTTACAGCTGTTGTTTTCTGGGCCATATTAAAGTGGGAAAACGAAGCAGATCAAAAATATGCAAATCGATGGATAATACTTATAGCTTACCTTATCGGCCTATCAATAGGTGTTCACTTATTGAATTTGCTTGCCATTCCTGCCATTGTTTTTGTTTACTATTTTAAAAAATATCCGGTATCTAAAAAAGGAGTATTTTATGCGTTACTTATCTCAGGAGTTCTTTTGGGAGGAATAATGTATGTTATCATTCCTTGGGTGGTAAGAATAGGTTCCTGGTTTGATCTTTTATTTGTAAACGGTTTTGGATTACCGTATAATTCAGGTGTGCTATTCTATATTGTTGTCCTGATTACGCTTATTGTTTGGGGAATAAAATATACGCAACGAAAAGGCAAAGTAATTTATAATACGATTATTTTAGGTATTACTGTTATCATGATCGGCTACTCATCATATGCTATGATAGTTATTCGCGCTGCTGCAGACACGCCGATGGATCAAAACAATCCGGATAATGTTTTTGACTTATTATATTATTTAAACCGCGAGCAATATGGAGATCGTCCGTTATTTTATGGCCATACCTTTGATGCTCCAATGGTTGAAAACAAACAGACCAAACCGGTCTATATTAAGAAAGACGGAAAATATGTAATTGCTGATTATAAGATAGAGGTTGAATATGATTCTCGTTTTACAACACTATTCCCAAGGATGTATAGTGCCGATCGAAGTCATGTTAATGAATATAAAAAATGGGTAGATCTATCGGGTAAAGAAATTTCGATAAACACGGGTAGAGGAAATGTTGAGAAACGAATTAAACCTTCTTTTGCAGATAATCTGGCTTTTTTCTTCCGTTACCAGATCGGACATATGTACTGGAGATATTTTATGTGGAATTTCTCGGGTCGACAAAATGATATTCAGGGTCATGGAAATGTAATGAAAGGCAATTGGTTAAGCGGTATATCATACATTGATGATGCACGACTTGGCCCGCAGGATCAAGTGCCTGAGCATCTGAAAAACAATCCGGCACGAAATGAATACTATATGCTTCCTTTTATTTTGGGAATCATCGGATTACTATTTCATTACAAAAAACATAAATATGATTTTACCATTGTACTGATGCTTTTCATCTTAACTGGCTTAGCCATTGTTGTATATCTAAATCAATATCCATTACAACCACGCGAAAGAGATTATGCTTACGCAGGTTCGTTTTATGCATTTTCAATCTGGCTCGGATTGGGAGTAGCAGGGTTAATTCATGGATTAAGCAAAAAAGTTCCAAGAACCGCTTCTGCTATAATTGTTACATTGCTCACATTGGTGCTGGTTCCCGGAATTATGGCTTCGGAAAACTGGGATGATCACGATCGATCGGGGCGTTATACAGCGCGCGACTTAGCGTATAATTACCTGAACTCGTGTAAAGAACATGCCATATTGTTTACTAATGGTGATAATGATACGTTCCCTCTTTGGTATGCACAGGAAGTGGAAGGAATCCGTACAGATATAAAAGTATGTAATTTAAGTTATTTAAGAGCTGCCTGGTATATCGATCAAATGGCACGAAAATCATACGAGTCAGATCCGTTGCCGTTTTCGTTAACACACGACAAGTACCATAAAGGAAACCGAGATGTATTACCAATTTACGACCGGGTAGGACAACCTGTTAATGTCAGGGATGTAGTTGATTTTATTGGCAGCGATGATCCGAAAACTAAAATGAGCTCGCCATTTGTTGCCAACGAAACCATTAATTATATTCCGACAAAGCAGTTTAAACTAAAAATCGATCCTGGTGTGATCATTAATAATGGAATTGTAGGTGAGTATTATCGTGAAAGAATCGTTGATGAAATGCAATGGACATTTAATCAAAACTATTTGTATAAAGATGGATTAATGTTACTGGATATGTTAGCTACCAATAATTGGGAGAGGCCAATTTATTGGGCATCGACCGTTTCAAGCTCTAAATATTTTAATCTGCAAAAATATTTTAAGGTAGATGGATTAACCCATCAATTAGTTCCGGTATTATCAGAAAGTGAGCGCTATTATGACGGTGAGGTAGATTCGGATGTTATGTTCGATAATGTAATGAATAAATTCCGCTGGGGGGGGATAGATAAAAATGATATCTATTTCGACGAAAATAATATTCGTATGTTTTCGAATTTAAGAAGTAGTTTTGGTCGTTTAGCTGAAAAACTAATTAAGGAAAACAAAAAAGATTCCGCGATAATGGTGCTGGATCGTTGTATGAAACTATTCCCTGATGAAAAAATCCCATATAATAACACATTGTTACCGGTAATTTCTGCCTACTATCATGCTGAGGCTAATGAAATGGCAAATAATTTGGTGCAGCAATTAGTGAATAAGGTAACGCTGGAACTGGATTTCATGTTTAGCCTTCATCCAAAATTTACAACCGGTACCAAGGATATGACGAAAGAAAAACAACTAAACTTATATATTTTACAAGAATTATATAAAATAACAACAGATAATAAACAGGATGAGTTGGCCCGAAATATCGAGGCAAAATTTATGCAGTATATGCAGCTTTATAGTAGTTAAGCATAGCAGTGTATGATAAAAAAAGAGCATTTAGCAGCAAAACTATTTAAGAACTTAACCTGGCATTTTGCAGGTAAAGAGAATGAGCTTTTTTTAACATTCGATGATGGACCAAATCCCGAACTCACGCCGTGGATACTGGAAACATTAGATGAGTTTGATGCCAAAGCAACTTTCTTTTGCATAGGTGGGAAAGCTGAAAAATATCCTGACTTAATCGAGCGAATTATTGAAAAAGGCCATTCCATAGGAAATCACGGTTATCTTCATATGGATGGTTGGGTAACGCAAACAGAAAGATATGTGAAGAACATTCAGAGGGCAGCACAGTTTATTAATTCCGACTTGTTTCGTCCGCCTTATGGAAGAATTCGCCCAAGGCAAGCCCAAAGAATTAAGCAGGAGTTTAATATCATTATGTGGGATGTTTTACCCAAAGATTTCGATAAGAGTATTTCAAAGGAGGATTGTTTAAGCAGGGCATTAACATATGCTGAATCGGGCTCTATTATTGTATTGCATGATAATATGAAAGCAGAAAAAAAGCTTAGATATGTTTTACCTCTTATCCTGAAGCATTTTAATGATGAGGGATATGTATTTAATCCTATTGAGTATAAGAAATTAGTTTAGCTCAGTTTCTTTTTTTTAAATACGAATTTATAAATCAACAAGAACGGTCGCAAGAGGTAATAAAGAAAGAATAATCGATCGTTTAACCGAATAATTTCCCAATCGGTTAAGTGTGTTCGCAATCGATAAAGCAAATCAAAGTGGTACTTGAAAGTTGGTTTTATGCGTAATCGATAGAGTACAAGTTTTAATTTTCCGCTGATTCCTTTTTGATTTAAATCTGTTGTTCGAATTGAATGCAAAGCGGTTTTTATTAGTCGGGATTTTATGTTCTGATGGTTCATAATTGTTAGATCGGAATTAAAGAGTAAACCGGACAGATAACACGCTTGTTTAAAACTTCTTCCTAACTTTAATTGTTTCGATTTCTCATAAGCTTTATCCAAATACTCAGCACTGGAATTTGCCAGGATTACCGAAAAATCTTTCAGCCAAAACAGTCGGTACCATTGATGAATTGAACCATGTGCAGCCTGGTATACGAGGTTGTCGATTTTTGAAATATAGGGCAGATTGTAGTTAGAAATCTTTATCTTCCGGCAATTTTCGATAATATCTTTTGTTTCTACACCATAAAATGATTTCGGGTTAGTAATATTCCAGTGAAGCTCAACCTGAGTGATTTGAGCAGGGTGCTTAAAATGATAATGATGACTAATACTGTAATTAGCTTTCTGTTGTTTGGCAGATAGTTTAAAGTTGGGATAAATGCAATCAAAGCCCAAATCTTCAATAATCAGCTTTGCTTTTTCAACATCCTGCTTATCAACTAAAACATCGATATCTCTAAAATTTCTAAATCCAACATCTTGATACAATTCTAGCGATAGCAAGGGTCCTTTAAAAAAACAGTGCTTAATGTTAAACTCTTCAAATTTCTGATAAATGCGTATGGCATGAATAGCAAAATTTAATGAAATCTTTGATCGATCTAGTCGTATTTCCATCAATTTTTCATAGGTAGGAATAGGAATATGTTCCGCCAGAAATTTAGCATATTTTAAAACGTGCGAAGTTAAGCGGTGTTTAATTACGAGATTTAAAAATTCTTCCCAGTCGATGTTGGGAAGATTCCCATCAAAAGGAATGCTTTCAATCGAATCTTGCGATAAATAGATAAGCAATCTTAATTCATCTGGGAATTTTTGTTTAATATGTTTCCTGGTTCTGTTCATGTAAAAAGTGATGGATTTTTCTCAATAAAGAGTATAAGTTTTATGTACGTATAAAACGCTCCCGGGTTTACATATTTATGATCTTTGGTTCTGTTGCTTAAGTTATAAAACCATTGTTCCAATTTATCCAGATCAATATATTTTTTTATGATTTCATTTTGTTTTGCGCTGCTAATGAGTTGTTCGAATTGATCTTTATTATGAATCATCCGCATAAAAACTGTTGGAATGGTTGCACCGCTTTTGTCGTTACGCCACTGTATTTTTTCAGGTAAAATACCTTCCATGGCTCTGCGAATAATATATCGGCCAATACCATTTCTGGCTTTTAACCTTGGAGGAACCGACAAATAAAACTCAATGAGTCGAATATCGAGCAACGGGTAACGATACTCGATACCGTATTTTCGTGCAATTAAGGAACAATATTCCAACCGCTGCGAAACATGCGGATGCGTTATTCGCTCAATATTTTTTTCTTGCAATGTTTCTCTTGCAATAGCTCGATAATACGCGTCGTACCTTTTTTTAATGCGCAGTTTTTGTTCATAATTAGCATTTAGTGCGAGGTTTTTATATTTGTTTTTCCACCACGGTTTATCTGGTTTTAGAACACGTAAAAAATTATAAATACCCGGAAGTTTCGATTTAATATAAAGTTTTAAGAACGATTTTGTAAAGCTTATTTTTTTAGGATATTGATTCTTCAAATCAACCTTAATCTCTTGCCAGTTGCTGTTTTGTGCAAGTTCATACAAATATCCTGATGCTTTAGATGTAATTACCTCGTCGCCTCCAAAACCTGAAAGTAAAACGGTTACGTTTTCTTGTTGTGCTTTTTCATACAGTTGATCTGAAAACACTCCGAAATTTTGTTGCGATAAACTTTGATAATATTCAAGATGATCCTGAAGTGAATCTAAAAGAGATTTTTCTGAAGTAATAAAATGTTTATCGGAGATATTACAGTGTTCAGTCAGCATGTGAATAAATTCTCGCTCATCTTTATGTGGGAATATTTTTCCCAGTTTTGAATCTGGAAGAATGTGAGAGAACGTTTTTATTTTTGAAAACTGAGATGCGAGCGCAGCAACACTGGAAGAATCAATCCCTCCACTTAATTCTGTTCCGGTACTTTTCTGGTTTTCTACTCTGCATTTCACTGCTTCTGTGAGAATAGCAGTAAACTCCTGAATAACCTCAGCGTCTTTTTTGTGAACTGTTTCCTTTGTTTGAAGTCTCCAGTATTCTTTCAATTCAATTTGTCCATTTTTTAAAGTAAGAGAATGACCGGGAGGCAAACTTTTTATTTCGTTGTAAGTAGTTCGCTCTTTCTCCGACTTGATGATAGATAATGAATCGGCAACCTGCTGCTGATCAATCGAAAACGTCAAATCTTTTTGAGCTAAAATAGCAGCAATATCCGATGAAAAGATAAAAGTGTTACCTTCAAAGTAATAATGAAAAGGCTTTACACCCAGGTGATCGCGGGCACAAAAAAGTTCTTTTGCTTCTTTATTCCAAATGGTAAAGGCAAAATCGCCGATTAAATGGTGTACACATTTTTCACCCCACTCTTCGTATGATTTCAGAATCAACTCATCGGAAGTAATTTCATTATCGCCGATATCTAAATCTCTTAGAAGTTCATGTTTGTTATAGATCACCGCATCGGAGAGTAAGATTAGTTCAGACTTCTCTGTTGTAGTTATTTCTTTATGTGTCGGAAAGTTTATTTGACCAAGAGCATAATCATATGCAATGACCTTTTCCTGGATGTAATCTTTCAAAACAGACAATTGATCTAAACTCTGTTCAAAAAGGTTTATTGGCAGGGGAGTATGATCAGTATGAATTCTTCCAAAAATCGATCTCATAAAAACGGTTTTAACAAAGATACGCAAATGCCTAACATAATTCTATAGCTAAAATTGCTAACAAAGCTTAGTTTTAACTGTTTTTCGTGTAAATTTGTAATAATTCATGAGTAGAACGCACACATATAAAGCTTTTGGATTAAATATCCGGTCTGAATTTGAAATTCCTGAGTTTCTTAGTTCAGAAGGAGATTCTGATGTTGAAATCATGCTGGATAAAGTGCCCGAAAAGCTTAAAGAAATAACTAAGCAGGGAGTAAGATACCAGGCCACAAGAAACGAGTTTTTGTTAACTGTAGATCAGATAGCAAAATTTTACGTAAGCAATGGTAATAAAATTACCGTTGAGCTTTTAAAAGATCAGGCGGATAAAGAAGTTCGTCTGTTTTTATTGGGTTCAGCAATGGGGGCGTTGTTTGTACAGCGTGGATTGTTACCCGTACATGGAAGCACCATAAAGCTAAACGATAAAGCAACCATTTTTACCGGTTTAAGCGGTGTGGGAAAATCGACCATAGCTGCGCATTTTGTCCAACAGGGGTTTTTAGCTCTGGCTGATGATATTAGTGTAGTGAACGAAGAGTTGCAAGTGGTTCCCGGATTTCCAAGTCTTAAAATCTGGGATGACGTATTACAAAAACTTCGGGTAAACAATGAGTTATTAAATCAGATACGGCCCAATATTAAGAAATTTCAGTTACCTATAACAGAGCAGTATTTTACTGAACCATTGCCTCTGGGAAATATTGTAATCTTAAACACAAAAAATTCACCGGGATTCGAGTTCGAAGAGCTAACCGGAATCAAAAAGTTTAATGCCATAAAAAGTAATACGTATCGGTATCGATTTGTGCATGGATTAGAAAAGCAACAAGATCATTTCCAGTTGCTCAATAAGCTGCTACCCAAAATTAAAGTATTTCGTGTTACACGACCACAGGCACCATTGACACTGGAAGAATTTGGCGCGTATATCTTGAATAAGTTAAAGCAACATGGCTAAAAAAAATATCATATGGCTTGCGAGTTATCCAAAATCAGGAAATACATGGTTCAGAGTGTTTCTCACGAACCTGTTGTACGAATCGGAAACACCCGCTAATATTAACGATTTAGCCGAAACTTCTATTTCAAGTTCACGAAAAATTTTTGATGAGTATACCGGGTTATCAGCTGCCGATTTAACATTTGATGAAATTGACAAATTGCGACCTGATGTCTATCGTATGCAATCCGAAGAGTCTGATGAACTATTGTTTAAAAAAGCACACGATAAATATCATTGGGTAGATATAAACCAGCCACTTTTCCCGACTGAAATTTCCAAAGGAGCTGTTTATTTTATCCGAAATCCCCTGGATGTGCTGGTTTCATTCGCTTATCATAGTGCGCGGCCTGTTACTAAAATGATCAAAGCCATCAATAACTCGGAGTATGCTTTTTGCGATAAAAGCGATAAATTACAAAATCAGTTAAGACAGTTGTTGGGAAGCTGGTCCGATCATGTCAAGAGCTGGACAGAGCAAAAAGAAATTCCCGTACAGGTGATGCGTTATGAAGATATGATAGCTGACACGTTCAACACATTTAAACAAGCGATTGAATTTCTGGATGTAAAGAAGTCCGATGAAGAGATTGAGCAGGCTATAAAAAAGAGCAGTTTTTCCGTATTAGCTGAACAAGAATCCAGCGATGGTTTTAAAGAAAAAATGATTAAATCCAAAGCCTTTTTCAGAAAAGGGCAGGTGGGCGACTGGCGAAACCATTTAAATGAACGAGAAGCACAGGAAATAGTTAATTGTCATAAAGATATTATGCGAAAATTTGGGTATTTGGATGAAAATGATGAATTGAATTTTTAAAATAAATATTATATAATATATAATAGAGACGCAATGCGTTGCGTCTCGATAGATTATATAAATAATTGCAATGCGTTGCGTCTCGACAGATCATATAAATAATTGTAATGCATTACATTTCCTACATTTCGAAAATTGATGAACAATTGTGACAAAAGAAAAATTTCAAGATAAATACAGAATTGAATCCAATAGAAATCAAAATTGGGATTATTCATCACCAGCACATTATTTTATAACTATTTGTACTGCAAACAGGGAGCATTATTTTGGGGAAATAGTTAATTCCGAAATGAATTTATCAAAAATTGGTAAAATTGCGTATGAAGAATGGTTGAAAACACCTGGATTACGCCCTGATATGAATATTCATTTAGATGAATTTTGCATAATGCCAAACCATTTTCATGCCATTATTGGATGGGGTGATAATCAATGTTGTAGACCCACATTGCAATGTGGGTCTACAACTGCAAACAGGGAGCATTATTTTGGGGAAATAGTTAATTCCGAAATGAATTTATCAAAAATTGGTAAAATTGCGTATGAAGAATGGTTGAAAACACCTGGATTACGCCCTGATATGAATATTCATTTAGATGAATTTTGCATAATGCCAAACCATTTTCATGCCATTATTGGATGGGGTGATAATCAATGTTGTAGACCCACATTGCAATGTGGGTCTACAACGCGTTCTGCATTAAAATTGCAAAATATAGAACCAAACAAATTTGGCCCACAATCGAAAAATTTAGGAGCCATAATACGTGGTTTTAAATCATCGGTAAAAACACAGGCAACGGTTAATAATATTAATTTTGCATGGCAACCAAATTACCATGATCATATCATCAGAAATGAACAAGAATTTAAACGAATTAAATATTATATTCGAAATAACCCGAAAAATTGGTGAAAAGATAAATTATTTTGAATTAGATTTGTTTGTACGATATATTTAGAGCCGCAATGCATTGCGGCTCGACAAAATATTTAATTATTTAATGTATTGCGTCTCGAACTCGAACAAGATAGCATTGTGTCTTGACAGTATGACAATATATTTTAATATTTAAATGCATTGCGTCTCGGACAAAATATTGAATTATTTATAATGCATTGCGCCTCGAAAAAATGCACATGCTTTTTCTCCCCTCAAGAGGGGAGATGCCGACAGGCAGAGGGGTAAGGAAACAAAAACAAAAACCATGAACATAACATTAAACACAACCATTCAACGAAACCCTGAAATTTTGGCCAGCGATCTGGATGGCGAAAAAGTGATGATGAGCATTCAACAGGGAGAATATTATGGGTTAGGAAAAACCGGTACGTTTATTTGGGATCATATCGAAGAACCTATTACTATAAAAGAACTGGTGGCATTAATTACCACAAAGTATAACGTATCGAATGAGCAATGTTTTCAGGATATAAAACCATTCATAACTGATTTGATTGAAAAACAGTTAATTATTGAAACAAAATAGTTGCTAAATACGTTTAAATGATGAACATATACAATGTTCAAAAAGATAAAAAAATATTATAGCATTGATCAAACCGAACGTAAAATTTTGAATCGGACATTCTTTTGGTTAGTTTATGCTTTTGTATTGGTACGATTTATTCCCTTACGATGGTTTAGCTCGTTGTTAGGGAAGTTTAATTATCAAGCAGAAGAAAAGATAGATGAACGACAAATGCAGCATATTATCTTGTTCAGGAAAAACCTGAGACGATTAAAAAAGGTTTTACCCTGGCAGGTGAAATGTTTTGAAGAAGCTATTGCAGGGAAAAAAGTTCTAATTAATTATGATATAAAAGCAACCCTCTATTTAGGTGTAGCCAAGGAGGGTGAGCAGAACCTGAAAGCGCATGCCTGGCTCAAAAGCGGTGCCCAGTTTATTACCGGAGAGCGAGGATATAAAAACTATACCGTAGTAGGTTTTTACAGTTGAAACCAATTTATTTACAACGGTTTGTTTAATTTGCATTAAATTTGATAGAAAATAGTAAAACGTGTGAGATATGAAGGAAAAAGATTTCGATAATAAATTAAGTCAAGAAGAGACAAAACTCGAGTGGGAAGCTCCTAAATTGTTTTGTTTGGATAAGAAAGAGACAGAAGGAGGACCATTAACTGCTACAACAGAAACCTTTACCGGAGGGTCTTAATAAATATTTCAACATCTTTAATTATGAAAGAAATTGTAGTATTATTATTACTAATTATTGCTATAAATCATGGATACTGTCAGAATTATTCAGCATCAAATTATTTATCTAGCACCAATAGAATTGATAATCTCGAAAGTGTTTTAGATGATGACGGAAATACATATGTTCTTGGAAGGTTTTTATCAGATATTGAATCAGAGGGAATAACTTCTCAAGGTAGTTATGACTTGTTTTTAGCTAAATTTTCATTTGATCAAGATTTAGAATGGATAAAAACAATTAGTTGTAGTGCTTGGGATGAGTATGGAGGAATTGCAATTAGCGAAAATCAGGAGTTATACGTTACTGGTTCATTTCAGTCTAATGTTTTTTTTACAGAAAATGATTCATTAATAAACACAGGAATTTTAGACGCTTTTTTAGCTAAATATGATTTAAATGGAAACTTGATTTTTAAAAAAAATATTGCTTTCGGAGGTTCGTTGCAAAAGAGTTCAGGAATAAGCATTGATAAAAACCAGGATATAATTATTGTTGGACAGTTTATTGATTCAGTTTCAACGGAAGGTGCTACAGTTTACAGTAATCGTTCAAGTAGACAAAATTACTTGCTAAAGCTAGATTCTGATGGCAACAGTCAGTCTATAATACATTATGAAAATTCTAATTCTAATACTGTATTTACATCTTTAAGGGCTTTTGATGATGGTTATTATTTGAGCGGAAATTTAAAAGATTCACTTTTTCTTAGTTTTGGAACTTACACTAGTCAGAGTGGTTCTATTGACATGTTTTTAATGAAGACTGATTATAATGGAACCCCTATCTGGATAAGGAAAAGCTATGGCAACGAAAATGATTTAACAGGAACAATTGATCGTGATAGCTATGGCAATATCATTTATGGTGGTTATTTTAATAGTGATACAATTACTGTAGATTCAACTAATTCTGTGGTGGGGAGTGAAATAATAAATAAAGGAACTACAGATTTAATCTTTTATAAATATAATAAATCTGGGAATTTATTATGGAAGAAAAGCTATGGTGCTAAAGGTGCTGATTTTGTGCGCGATATTTATGTGGACAATGATTTCATTAATATAACAGGTTATTTAGCAGACACGGTTATTTTAGGTTTAGACACTTTAAGAACACAAAGTAGTTCGGATAAGGATGTTTTTATTGCAACTTTAAATACCAATGGGAATGTCATTAATTCGTCCATAATTAATGGTCTTGAGCCAGATGAAGAGGAAGGAGGGAAATCTATAAATAATTATAAAAACAATTTAATTGTTAATGGGTATTTTCAATCAAGCAGTTTTCAGATAGGCGATAGCCTTTATTCAAATCTAGGCATCCAATCATTTTTCACATTTAAGTATGAATTACCATTTAGAGTTACATTTACAGAGATTGAGGAAATTTCCTGCCCCGGTCAAAGTGATGGCCAACTTACTGTAACACCCTATTTTGGGGTTGCACCATATACTTTTTCATGGAGCCATAATGGAACATTAGCAGATTCAACTGCAATAGGGTTAGGTCCGGGAACTTATTCGGTTACGGTTACCGATGCGGTGGATTCAACAGCAGTAGTAAGTTACGATTTAACCGAGCCGGATGTTATTACCTTTAATCCTGCCATTATAAATGTAACGCAATGTAGTTACACCGAAGAAGGAGAAATAGATGTTTCTGTTGCCGGTGGTAACGGAGGCTATCAGTATCAATGGCTGGCAACCGATGGTGGCTGTGGTTTGGCACTACAAGCTGAAGATCAGACTAATCTTAGCCAGGGAACATATCAAGTTACCGTAACTGATAGTAAAGGTTGTACCGGGGATACTACAATAAATATTACAGCTCCCGATCCAATGACGTTTGGAGGAACCCTAGTTACCGATTCATCAGATTTAGGAGCTGGAGCAATAGACCTTATTTATTCCGGAGGGTTTGGTGATCCGGCATCGTTTGCTTTCGATTGGCAAGGACCTTTCGGATTTACCCAAACAACCGAAAATATATCAAATTTACGTCCGGGAAACTATGAAGTTACCGTTACCGATGTGCGCCTTTGCGAGTTTGACACGTTATTTAATGTTGCCAACTTAGATACATTCTATACGTATATTGCGAAGTATAAAGATGCATGTAATGGAACGATTAATGGTACAGCAACGGTTGATTTTTATTCTCCTGATAGCCATGAATCTATAACATACCAGTGGGATGCCAATGCAGACAACCAAGAAACAGCTCAGGCAACAAATCTGGCACCCGGAAGATATTATTACGTTACAGTTACCGATACCGAAAATAGTCCAATAATCGAAATGGTTGATAGTGTATATATTGATGTGTTACCATATACATTTGAAGGTGAACTTTCCGGTACAACTACGTTAGACTGTAATGGCGATCTGGATGGTTATATTGATTTAACCATTACTAGTCAGGGAGAAAAACCCTACAGTTATAATTGGAGTAACGGATCTACATTACAGGATTTAACCAATTTAGGAATTGGAACCTATAGCGTTACGGTAACTGATAAGTATAATTGTGAGTTTGCAATTACTAATTATAGTATTGATCAGCCAACTCCGGTTTCTGCAGTAGCTGAGATTGTGAAATCACCTTCATGCAATGGCGATTTTAATGGAGAAGTAACCGTTGACAGAAGTGGAGGAACAGCTCCGTATAATTATCAATGGGATGATCCTGGATTCCAGGATACACATAATGCAGATGGTTTAGACGCAGGATATTATAATGTTACGGTAAGTGATGTAAATGGATGCGAAGCGACTTCTGGGGTCAATTTAACGGAGCCGGCTGCAATAAGTATGAGTAAGGTCATAGATAATGAGGATTGTAACGGTGCCGGAGAAGGGGCTATTGCACTTACAGTAAATGGAGGAACTACACCGTTCAGCTATTCATGGTCTACAACCGATGGTTCGGGATTGGTGCTCACGGATAAGAACCAAAGTGGATTAACCGCAGGGAAATATTACGTAACTGCAACCGATAATAACAATTGCGTGTATGAAGATAGTGCTGAAGTTACAGAACCACCATTATTGGAAATAACCAATGAGACAAAAACAGATGTTAATACCTGTAACGGAGATAATACTGGATCAATAGAGATAACAGCATCAGGCGGAACAGGTGCGTTAACCTACACATTAAATCCTGGAGCCATTGAAAGTAATGCAACAGGATCATTTAGTGGTCTTGGCGCTGGAAACTATTCTGTTGATGTTACAGACCAGAATTTGTGTACTGTTACCTCAAGTTCATTTACAATAACAGAACCTACTACTTTAACATTAACTGAGGACGATTTGAATAATGTAACATGTAATGGCACCAATACGGGTAGTATTCTTATTTCAGTTTCAGGAGGAACAGTGGCTTCGAATTATTCTTACAACTGGAGTACATCTGACGGATCCGGAATCTCTGCAGGATTGCAGGATCAGTTAGCATTGGGAGCAGGAACCTATTCATTAACAGTAACCGATGATAATGCATGTGAAATTACGGATCTGTATACCATAACAGAACCAGCGGAAATTGTTATTACCAAAACATTATACGATATTTCGTGTCATGATGGAGTTGATGGAGTTATTGTGATTAACCATACCGGTGGAGTAATGCCATTCTCATATTATTGGACAACAGACGATGGTAGCGGACTTGATCCGGTCAATCGAAATCAGGGGGGATTAAGTGCTGGCACCTATAATTTGGAGATTACAGATGCCATAGGTTGTGTAGTTAACGAAACAAGTGTTATAACCGATCCACCTGCAATACAAATAGATTCGGAATCGTCGACAGACGCAAGTGGTGAAGACGCAAGCGATGGAACCATAACAGTTGAAGCATCTGGTGGTACAGGAAGCTTAACATATACTTTAAGACCAGTTAATAAATCTAATCAAACAGGGGTGTTTAGTTCGGTTTCTCCGGGAGAATATACCGTTGAAGTTATTGATGAAAACTATTGCGGACCGGTAGCATCTGGTACACTAACGATTAGCTATCCGAATGCCACTAAGGTAGATTTTATCTATAGTGATATTATTAAACTATATCCTAATCCTACCAGCAGTAAATTTTATGTTGAAATGGATTATACAAAAGGAATAACTATTGAAGTGTTAAGTTTAACCGGACAATCTATAGTTAAAGAAAAGATACATCCTTCCGGTTTTATGAAGAAGGAAATTGATATTTCTGATGAAGCAAAAGGAATATACTTAATTAGAATTTATAACGATGAAATAAGTTATAAAACAAAAGTTATGCTTCAATAATCTTATTATGAATAACTTAAAAAGCTCCGTTAACGGAGCTTTTTTTATTTGTTCATATCCTCATAAACATTAATTTGTAGCCTATGTAAGAGATAATTATCTTTGTTTTCAATTAAAAGTTGAAACAGATGAATATATTATTACTAGGCTCTGGAGGTCGCGAACATGCATTAGCATGGAAAATTAGTCAAAGTAAAAAAGTTAAAAAACTATATATTGCTCCCGGTAATGCAGGAACAATGCAGGTTGGTGAAAATGTTGACCTGAAACTTTCGAATTTCGAATCGATTAAGCAGTTTGTTCTGAAAATGGAAATAAACATGGTTGTTGTTGGGCCGGAACAACCTTTAGTTGATGGCTTTAGCGATTTTTTTAATGACGATGAACAGTTAAAACAAGTTTCTGTTATTGGGCCGGTAAAAGCTGGTGCAATTCTGGAAGGAAGTAAAGATTTTGCTAAAGATTTCATGCAAAGATATTCAATTCCAACAGCAAAATACAGATCATTTAATAAAACAGAGATCGAAGAAGGGAAGCAATTCCTGGAGTCGATGAAGGCACCATACGTTTTAAAAGCCGATGGTCTGGCAGCTGGGAAAGGAGTTTTAATTCTGGAAAACTTAGAAGAAGCAAAAAAAGCATTGGAAGAGATGCTAAGCGGAAAGTTTGGTGATGCAAGCGCAACAGTAGTGATTGAAGAGTATTTGAATGGAATTGAGCTTTCTGTATTTGTACTTACAGATGGAAAATCATATAAGATATTGCCTGAAGCTAAAGATTATAAACGTATTGGGGAAGGAGATACAGGTTTAAATACAGGAGGAATGGGAGCAGTATCGCCTGTGCCATTTGCCAGTTCAGAATTTATGCAGAAAGTAGAAAAGAGAGTAATCATTCCAACAATCAACGGATTACAAAATGAGAATATCGACTATAGAGGATTTATCTTCTTGGGGTTAATGAATGTGGATGGTGATCCTTTTGTTATTGAATATAATGTTCGAATGGGTGATCCGGAAACAGAAGTTGTAATTCCACGAATAAAATCAGATCTTGCAGAGTTACTTAAACATACTGCAGATCAAACATTAGAAAAGACAATCATTGAAATTGATGAAAGAACTTGTACAACTGTAATGCTAGTATCTGAAGGTTATCCGGGAGCTTATGAAAAGGGTAAGGTTATTCATGACCTTGAAAAGGTTAAAGAGTCTATTCTTTTTCATGCCGGAACAAAAAATACAAATAATAAAATTACCACAAATGGAGGCCGTGTTATAGCTGTCTCTTCATATGGTAATAACATGGATGAGGCATTGGAGAAATCTTATCGAAATGCTTCTATTGTTAATTTTGAAGGAAAGAACTACAGAAAAGATATAGGTTTTGATCTAAAACAGTAATTATGCTAACAAATATTTTAAAAAGTAACAGGCCGGCAGTTATTTTCTTATTAATTATATCAGCTATAGCCTTGTGGTTACATAGTTTTATCGATCCTATGGGAATAAAAATTCCCTCCGATAACTTATATATTCCGCTGAATAATTTCATGATGCACTATTTCGAGGTAAACTCGTTACTTTCGGTCTTGTTTGTGTTCGCATTGGTTTTAATTCAGGCCTTTTTGATGATTCAATTTAACAAAAAGTATATATTAATAAACTATAGAACTTACTTACCAGCTTTTTTTTATATTCTTATTTCAGCAAGCTTTGTTCACCTGCAACGAATTAACCCGGTAATTATAGGGGGCTTGTTTATATTTGTTTCAATGGACTTTATCTTTAATATTTATAGAAAGGAGTATGCCTTAAATAAAGTATACCTTGCAGGATTTTTTATTGCCGTTGCTTCATTGTTTTGGGCACCATTTATGGTATATATACTAATTCTTTTTATTTCTTTATTGATTTTAAGGCCGTTTATCGGGCGCGAATGGATCGTCGGTATACTAGGATACTTAACCCCATTTTTGTTTGTATTTATATATTATTTTGTGTTTTTTGATCAACATCTGGAATCAGTAATTGATAGTTACAAACAAAGTCTGCATCTTATAAAGTCGTTTTATTCTCTGCATTTCTCGTACTATATATTTTATTGCTTTTTAGCTTTTGTAATAATTATTGCCAGTTATACCATTGCTGTGAATTATCAAAAGAAAAAGATCCGCACAAGAAAGTATTTTGAGATATATTGGTGGTTATTTTTTATAAGTGCAACCTTATTTATTTTCTTCAAAAATGTTTCCTATGAGATCATATATATCATAAGTATTCCTGTAGCATATTTACTAACGGATTATTTTTATACAATTAAGAAGTCTTGGTTTTTAAATCTTATTTTGGTTATGTTTATAGGTGCAATTGTGTATATACAAATAACAGCTCACTAATATGAGCTGTTATGGTTTTGTTTTGTATGTAATAAGATTGATTGATCAGAATCGTTCAACAAAAGATAATAAGGCTACAGCCATTCCTTGCTGTCCCTCTTTAAACGAAATGAAAATATGATATACGCCTGTTTGGGTACACTTAAAATCAAAAGTTGGATAACTCTTTCCTGTAGCTACAATATAATTTGTTCCTAGTAATCTGTTGTTATCATATAATTGTAAAACTGCTTCGCCCGGAAAATCTTTTGAATTACAAATTGAGAAACGATATTTTGTGTTTTTACTTAAAACTAACGAGTGCGCTGCTCTTGGAGGTTCTTCTCCAGGTTTAGCAGCCTCAAGCTTTATCTGAAAATCCTTCAAATAGGTAGCGTCACCGGCTACCATACCACAGATATCAACTAATTCCTGACCTGATTGAGCAAACAGTTTAGTACTATTTCCTAATAAGAGAACTGCAAATAGGGTAAATATTATATAAATGTTTCTCATATTTACAATTGTATTATTTTATTACGCACTTCAACAGTTTTATCGATGATTTTAAATAATGTTTCATTCGAAATTTCAATTTCCTGTTTGTCGTTCTGTTTAATTACCAGCATTCCGTCTTCTTCTACCATTTCCGGTTCCCCTTTTTCAACAGTTATGGTAACATCTTCGTAAATTTTTTGAATTTCGTATAAATCATCAATAAGCTTTTTAAAGTCAGGATCTCTTTCGTAGTTTCTCAATAAGATCATCAAATTACCTAAAATAAGCTTTTGCTCACCTATCTTTTCAGAAAGCTCTGCATTTGGCGATTCTTTAATAACCTCACCCAACAGATACATACTTTCAATCCAAACTCCTGCAACAATCAAAGAACTAAGGTTGCTTCTTTTATTCTCTCTCAAATATCGGTCCATTTGATTAAAATTCTGAACCGAGATATACATTAAAGAGTCTAAATTTTGATTATTGGTTGCTAATCGTTTTAAGGTTGTAAAGTCGAAAAATTGCCCAACGCGAATACCATCAGCTAATGTTTTAATTGCAGAAATATAATCGATAACACCACCTGTTTTGTTATACATGTTCTGATATCCGAGGTCTGCTCCAAAAATACCCAGACCAAGAGCTTTTTTAAAGCTTGTATTGTAATTATCAACATAATCGGTTGTAGCAAGATATTCATTCGAGTAAGGCACACCAACAGCTTTTATCAAAGCTGATATTTCCACAGGCGAAGAAATATTCTGTACAATTTCGTCCATTGCTTGTTGTGAAATTTCCAGTTCACCTTCATATATAACAGAATCGGGCACCTCAAATTCTTTGGAAAAATCTGTCTCCTTTTGTTTGTCGGATCGACAAGCAGTAAAAATTAGTAGAGGTAAAAGTATGTATATCAATTTTTTGCTCATAATCAATGGTGTTGATTTTCAATTATATTGCAAATTTAACATATCTCATAAAGATATAAAAATAATCAATATTTCGAAACATTATTTTTTAATCTTAATCTTTTCGGGCAGATCAAGTAATTTTTTTAACAGTTCGTAATAGAGTGTAATATATAGAAAAATGGTCATAGCCCAAATAAAAATAAGGTTAAACCAATAGGTATCATGATATTTACCGGCAAAGTACTTACGGGGTGCGTAAAAGTGAGATCGAAAATTTAAAAAACCTTCCACATCAGGATCTCTATAAATAGGATCTACTTGTTGCACCAATTCATCGTTATATTGAATAATTTTATTTTTTTCGAAAACTTTTTTAACTTGATCTTCAACACTTTCATTGTGATACGCATTTCGTTTCAACCTGTATAACTCAGGATTTGTTTTTAACAGATAACGAACAATATTCTCTTTTTCATTATTTGCTTTTTGAAAAATTAAACTATAATGCGCATTTAATTTTTCAATAAAATCCCGGGTATTATCAAGTACTAGTTCATTAAAACTGGCTGTGTCTAATTGATGTGCTGCAACAAACGGAATTCCCGTTCTATCTTCTTCTTTGGGAAGTTCTGTTTTAAGTAACCTTAACTCAGCTGCAATTTGCTCTTTTACTTCTTTGTCTGTATCTATTCTGTACCAGTTATCTTCTATATAGTTTAATCTTTTTTCAAGTTCGGGCAGATAATACACTTGTTTAAAGTCGGCATTACTTTCTCGCTTTTCAATTTCGTAGAAATTCTTTTCAAATTCGTTGTTTTTAAATTGATTAACCATTAAAGCTTCGAAAGACCATTTGGTGGGCATGAATTCGGCAATTAAAGGTACTTTTTTTACACTTCCGACAGCTCGGTTCATTTTATCGAAAGGAAACATTGCTCCACTTAAAATCATCATTGGAATCATTAAAAGCGGAATTAAAATATAAATGGTTACTGCAGAATTGAATGATGCCGACACATTTAACCCAAGCATGTTGGCAAAAGCAGCGGTAGTGAATAGTGCAAACCAGTATTCAAAGGTCATACCTCGTATACCTAAAATATTGTTGGCAATTAAAACAAATAGAATGGCTTGTATTGCCGATATAGAGAAAAGTATAAAAATCTTGGATATAAGATAACTGGATCTGCTAAGATTAAGAAAAGCTTCTCGCTTTAATATTTTTCTATCCCTAAAAATTTCTTCGGCACTAACGGTTAATCCTAAAAACAGGGCTACGATTAATCCCATAAAGATATAAATGTTGATATTTTCGTTTTCGCGGAAAATATAGACATTTGAGTTAGGATCAGCAATATATCGTATAATATAAGATAATATAAAACCCAGAACAGGAGCTTCTAGCAGGTTTAATGCTATATATTGTGTGTTACTTATTTTCGATAGAAAGTCGCGGATTGTATAAATTTTTAATTGCCTGAACCACGAAGGAATATTTAATGTTGAAGGAGGAGGATCTTTGACCTCATCAACTTCTTCAATTTTTATATTTTCTTTAAAATTCTCCTCCCATTTTGGAGGTGAGATCTTACGTTTTGGGGTGTATTTACCATATTCATCAACAACCTTGGCTTCGATAATATTAAAAATCAGCTCAGGATTTACATTACCACATGTTGGGCATTCACCAACATCGCTATTAATTTGAGCATCGAGACGTTTGAAATACATAACTCCTTCAACCGGATTACCATAATAGATCATATAACCTCCGGTATCCAGAATCATCATATTATCAAACATTTTGTAAATATCTGATGATGGTTGATGTATTACAACAAATATTAGTTTTCCTTTTAACGCTAACTCACGAAGAAGGTCCATTACATTTTCCGAGTCGCGCGAAGAAAGTCCTGATGTTGGTTCATCTACTAAAAGAATGGATGGCTCACGTATTAGTTCAAGCGCAATATTCAATCTTTTTCTTTGGCCACCACTAATCATTTTGTTCAATGGAGAACCTACTTTAAGGTCTTTTCGATCGAATAAACCTAAACTTGTTAATGTTTTATTAACCAGCTCAACGATTTCCTCTTCTGATTTATCGTTGAAACATAGCTTTGCATTATAATAAAGGTTTTGAAAAACGGTTAGCTCTTCAATTAATAAATCATCCTGAGGAATATAACCAATAACTCCTTCGAGTTTTTCTTTTTCTTTGTGAAGGTTAATTCCATTGATCAATATTTCGCCTGAGGTAGGTTCGTTTAGACCTGTAAGAACATTTAACAAGGTTGTTTTTCCGGCACCACTGGCACCCATTAAACCTATTAACTTACCCTGGTCTTCTGAAAAGCTAATGTTTCTTAACCCGACACCTCCATTTGGAAATACATAATTAATATTTCGAGCGGTATATGATATTTTAGTAGAAGTGCTGTCTGCAAGAAAATGAGCTACAACATCACTATAATAAATTGGTTTACCTTTTGGAAGTTTTATTGTACCTCCACTGGCAAATGAATATATTCTATTGTTATTTACAGGCAACCCGTTAAGGAAAATATCCTCATTACCGGTATAACGCATAAAGTATAGATCAACACTTTTAACCTGCAGGATAAAAATATTGCCATTTAAGGCTTCAACTTTAATATGTTTGGCTTCTTTAAACTGATCTTCTTTATCGTTTATGATAAGGTTTACCGGCGTATCTATTTCCGATATATCATTGTGAATTACAAAGCTTTCGATGCTTCTGAATTCGTCGCGAGTTAACTTAAATACTTCCGATACGGTATGAATAATTGCCATTCGTTGTTCTGAAAACTTTCTGTCGGCATTAACCAACTCAAAAAGTCGAACCAGAACGATGATCTTCTGTTTTTGGGTAAGTGTTTTGTTAATTTTTTTACATATTCCAAGGATTCTTACCGAATCTTTAACAGAAGTTAGTTTTACTTTGTCGTTTTTTTCAGATTTTTCTCCTGTGAAACCTGCCTTTTCGTCGAAAAGAGCCATATACTCGGGAATGGCCTCATCGTTTAATTGCTGAGTTAAAAAGTTTTTTACAAATTCCCTTTCGCTGGATTCTACTCCTTCGTCTTGTTTTGCTATTATAGCAAACAATTGCATGAGGGCTTTTAAAATCTCTTCACTCATAATTTAGAATTAAAATAAAACAAAGTAAAAACAGTTAAGTATCTAATTATAAAGTATAACTTACCTGTTCAAATGGAACATCAACAATGTCAGCGTATTCTTCACCTGCTTCTTCCATGTCTTCATCATCTTCAGGAAAATACCACTTAATCAAAACATTCTTTCCATTTTCATGCATCTCTTCTAATTTCATTAAAATGTCAAGAATTAACTTTGATGATGCCGTATTAAAATAAACCAGTTTAAATGAAAATACGGTCTGATCATTTGCTTCTTCCTGATAGTCGTCAAGCCAGTTAAGTATAGGCTCATAAAATGTTGATACGTCTTCGGGAAGAGATCTTCCAGAAATTTCGAAGATACCACTATCTTTATCAAGAATAATTGTTGGAGTATCGTCAGTACCTTTGATCTTTATTACTTCCATGATATAATTTTGTTTTAAGCGTTTCTAGAAACTGATGATGTAAGAAGGAAAAATGAACTGCCTTCATCAATAGGTAAAAAGTGGAATTCTAACTTATTTCCTGTTTTACGGGCAATGTCGATAAAACCTAACCCTGCTCCACCTTTTTCAGACAAGCGTCCTTCTTTCATTTGATTTTTGTAAAGTTGCTTTAAGCCATCTTTATCCAGACTGTTGATATGGTTTAGCATTTCGGTAAGTTCTTCGATTTTATCATTTTCGATAACATTACCTGTCGTAACATGATAATCGTTTTTCCCTTTACTTACCATAAATATGCCCCGACCTGCAAAAAGAAAATCGTCTGATCCAAATGAATCAGCGTGTTTACTGATATTTTGCAAGCACTCAACCATAACATGGAACACCTTCTTCTGAACTGAATTCGCTTCAGACTCTTTAGCCATGTTCGATTCGGTTAGAGAAGTAAATGCTTTGGTAATCTGGTGCGTTATTTCACCTTCATATACCAAAGTAATTTCGTGTGCTTTCATAGATCTGTAAAAATCATAAACAAATTCCAGAAAGCCTTTTACATTACTTTTATCCATAGGTTGTAAAATTAATATTTATTAAAATAATAAAAAATTAAAATTCTATTCCAATTAATAACACATCATCGATCTGTTTGGTTTTACCTTTCCAATTTTTAAAGTCGTTTGAAAACAGACTTGAAAACTGTTGCATTGATAAATCTTTATTTTCGGTAATGTGCGCTCTTATTCGTTTAGGAGAATATTTTCTTCCTTCAGGACCACCTACTTGGTCAGGTAATCCATCGGAGAAAATAAATATTTTATCTCCCTTTTTAATTTCCAGTGTATGATTTATAAAATCTTTTTCTGGTTTTTTCCTGTGAGGTATTCCTCCAATTGCTTTTCGGTTTCCTTTATATTCTAATAATTCACCATCTCTTAAAAGATAAAGCGGCCTGTGTGCTCCTGCATACTGTAATTCTTTTTTCTTAAGATTTATTCTGCAGAAGGCAATGTCCATACCATCGCGTGCATCGGCGTCAATTCTGTCTTGTTTTAATGTTGTTCGAACACCAAAATGTAATTTATCCAAAATTTGTCCTGCTGTATAGTTTACATCGTGATCGACAATATTGTTTAATTGAAAGTAACCAATAAAAGACAACAGTGCTCCGGGAACACCATGACCTGTACAATCCACAGCAGAAATATATAAAATGTCATCTTTCTTAAAAAACCAAGGAAAATCTCCACTAACAACATCTCGAGGCAAATAAAATATAAATGATTTTGGAAGATATTCTTGTATTATAGAGTTATTAGGTAAAATTGATGACTGAATTCTTTGGGCATAATTAATACTTTCACTAATCTTCTTGTTTTTATCTTTTATCTCCATTTCTATTTGTTTGGCTTCGGTAATATCGTGCCCGACAAATAAAACAGTTTCCAATTCATTTTCGTTAAACTCGGGAATTGCATTAAAATTCATAATTCGCTCCCCAAGTTTCGCTGTAGGCATAGTAAGCTCTTCATTGAGCTTTTGATTTGTTTTGCGTATCCTTCTTATGGAATCTTTAAAAAAAGATACAAGCGTTTCTTCTACTTCTAATTCATCAATACGATTGTTAATAATATCTTTGGATTTAACTCCCAAATAATCGTTTACCATTGGATTGGCATAGAAGAACTGGCCTTTGGTATTCATTCGTAAGATCAGATCGGGACTGTTTTCAGAAAGAGATTGCATTTTACTTTTCATCCGTTCCTCTTTCTCAGCTCGCTTTCGTTCTGTTATATCTTGCGAATTAAGAATAATACCGCTAATTGCAGGGTCGTTTAATAAATTTCTACCTGTTGTTTCAATGTGTATTTTCTTGCCATCTTTTTTAATGTAGGTGTACTGAATAGCCCGTGGTGTATGAGGATCTGCCAATAATTGTTCAAACATTTCTTTCATGGCAGCTTCACCTTTAGCCGTCAAACGATCCATATCTTTACCACTCATCATTTCTTCAGGAGTGTATCCAAGGATTTTAGTAACTGATGGACTTTGGTATTTAAGTTTTAATTCCGAATCGTAAATTGAAATTACCTCTGATGCGTTTTCTAATAAGGAGTGTAATCGTTTTTGCGCATTTTCTACCTCTTTAATCTGAGTTTCAAGCTTTTTATTTGAAATCTCGAGTTCTTCCTGGGTAGCCCTCATCTCTTCCGCATTCTGACGTAGCTGCTCTTCGTTAGCTTTAAGCTCGGCAGTCATCTGCTGCGATTCCTGAAGAAGTTTCTCGGTTTTCTGATTCATTTTCAGATTATAGAGTGTACGGGCAATAATTTCACCTAATTCTTTTAGAAACTCTATAGTTAATTCTGAAAAATGGTCTTCAATGGAAGCAAACTCGATTATTCCCTGTAATTTTTCTTCAGTAATTAAAGGAACTATAAGGATACTTGCCGGTTTTTTATCGCCTAAAATCCCAGAGGTTATTGAGGCATAATCCTCGGGTATTTCAGTTCTGTAAACAATATCTTGTTCGTATGCACATTGTCCTATTAATCCTTTACCAATGCTAAACTCTTGATCTACATATCGTTTTCGGTTATAAGCATAGGTTGCATAATTCGTAATTTTCTCGGTTTCTTCATTAAAGATATAGAACGACCCCTGAATAACATCAATATATTTAATAAGTTCAACAAGTACTTCGTATGTAAGCTCTTCTATACTGTTGTGCATTCGAAGAATTCCTGAAACAAGATCTTTTCCTGCCGATATCCAATTTTGTTCTTTTTCCTTTTTGCTATTGGCTCTGAGGTTATCGCGCATTACAATTAAGGAGCGACCAATAATATCGTCCTGATCTATGTTTTCATCCTGCTCATCATAAATTCCTTCTCCAATTTTCTTGGCAAATCGGGCGTTCTTATTAATATCCCGATCGCGTTGTTCAATAATTTGTTCAAAAACAGCCTTATCTCTCTCTCTTTTTTTAATAGATAAATAAATTACGAAACCTACAATAAAAGGGAATATATCAATAATCCAATGTACCGGATTTTCCGCATGAATAGTTCCAATAGACCCAAACGAGAAACTAAGATTGTTTGCAAAAATATCGATAATCCATGAAGCAAGTACCAATATAATGGCTACCAATACACTTATTAGTAAATCATTATATGATATTGTACTGATATTATATTTCTGTTTTTTAACAGCCATAGATCTTTAAATTAATACTTTAACAGTTCGTTACCAATTTTTTCCGATATGGTTTGGAACAATTCTTTAAAGTTACCTTTAAATTCTTTAAAAGATGCCAGTTCAATTATTGCTACCGTAGTATTTTCAATAACGACAGGAATAATGATTAAATGATTAGGAGAACTGCTTCCTAATCCTGATAGTATTGTAATATAATTTTCAGGAATCTCTTTTAAATTTAGCACTTTCTGATTTTTAGCCACTTGTCCCGATAAGGTTTCTCCAAGGGTAAAACTTTTTGGTTCTTCTTCACCAAAATAGGCATATTTACCGGTGATGTTAAACTCATCGGAATCTTTTGCTTTAACAAAAAACAGCCCCTGAACGATATCAAATTCTTTTGCAATGTTTGATAAGATTTTTTCCGTGTATTTTGTTATATCGATTTTTGCATTATGCTTTGGGATGATTTTGCTTATATAATAATCGGCATCAAGTTTTTCTTCTTCACTATAATCTTCATCAAGTTTTTTTTCTTTTTTCTCACCTTCCAAATCAAATGCATTTTGTTGTGAATACTTCTCATCGGAATTTTGTTTTGTTGAAAGCATTAATGTTATGATGAGAAGAGCTAAGCTTAACAAAAGGCTAAAGGTTAAAAGTACATACAACCCATTTTGTTCTGAGCCCAGGTTATAGGATACAGAAATATTTCTGACTTTGGCAAAAAGCATAAACACAACAAGTAAACTTGCCAGAAAAGCAATGATCGATAATATTTTTAATAGTGCATTTTTACTCATCAGAAATAGTTATTTTAACTTTAATAAAAAATTAATGATCTGGTCTGTTGTAAAAATATGATCTACAGTTGTTAATTTTAAGGAAGCTTCGGTCATTGTTTTTACCTGACATTCGTTTGGGTCCTGAACAATGGCGAGTCCTCCTGCCTGTTTTAGCTTTTTTAGCCCGTAAGCTCCATCTCTGTTTGCTCCTGATAAAATAATGCCAATAAGCTTATCGCGATAAGCTTGTGTTGCTGTTTCGAAGGTTAAATCAATAGATGGCCTTGAATGATTAACCGGTTCTTCAGTGGATAAAGCTATACGTTTATTTAATTCGATATACATATGATAGTTGGCCGGAGCTAAGTATCCTTTCCCGGGTTTAATATTTTCTTTATCGTATGGTTCTAAAATCGGGATTGTCGATTTAATGGATAAAGCTTCGACAAAACCTGATCGTACATGTTTTAGTCTATGTAAGCTTAAAAGAACAGGTAAAGGAAAATTTTTAGGTAATGAACTTAATATTTTTGTTATCACCTGAAAACTACCTGCTGACCCTCCGATTACAACTGCTTTATACATTCAATTTATGCTAGTTTCTTTTTATATATACTTTCTTCTTTATTCACTAAAGTGAAATCTTTATCAGAATTCCAGTAATCAATTTTTTCATTATTACCAATAATAAAATGACCACCAGGAACCAAGCTATTGTAAATAGTTTTTATATATCGCTCCTGCAAAATCTGATTATAATAAATCATTTGATTACGGAACAACACTAATTTTATCCCTTTAGGATAATCATCAAATATAATATTTTGTTTGATAAATTTGGTATTATCAATCAAAGATGTATCCCAATGCGATTTATCTCCTTCAAAAGTGTAGAAGTTTGAAAGTTCTCCACTGCTAAAAATACGTTTATAATTGGCATCATTAACTTCAATCTTTTTCGGATCGAATAATCCTTTTTGTGTATTTTCAATATCCAGTTGGCTAATGCTCGAGGCAATTAGCTGAACATGTTTAAGCAGGTTAAGATCTTTCAGGATAATTGCGGTAGAAAACAGTTCTTCGCCTGACGAAACTTCGGGGAACCAAATTTTAAAAGTACCGGAATCTTTTATTAGTGTTGGGAAAAGTTCTTCTTTTAAAACTCTCCATAACGAAGGATCTCTGAACATTTCGGTATTTTCAACGCATATTTCCTGAAGGAAAACTTCAAAGAATGCTTCATCCGATTCTATTCTGCCAATAAATCCATCAGCATCTTTTAAATTATGTTTGATGATAAATTTTTCAACCCGGCGCTTAAAAAAAGTAAGTGCATAATTTTTAAAGTCATAATCATAAACATCATGTAATGTTTTAATTATGTTACGTGTATCAACTATGCCTAACTCGTATCTATTCATTGTTATTTAATTTTTCATCTCTATTTCTTGCGGTATGCTTGTCCTTTCTTTTCAAATTTTGATGTAATTTCCCCTAACATGGTTTCATGCATACCTAAAACTAAATACCCGTTGGTATAAAGATGTTCGTGAAATAGCTTAAATACTTTGTTTTGTAAACTATATTTAAAATAAATAATAACGTTTCTACACAATATTAAATCGAACTTGGCAAAATAGAGATTTCCTCCTTTTACCAAATCATGTTGTCTGAATATCGGTTTCTGCCTCAAAAAATCGTTCATTTGAATAGAGTCAGTTACTTTATCGATTTTAAAATATTTGGAATAGGGAATATCATTATATTCCTCGTAATTAAATGGATTTTCTTTAATTACTTTATCGAAATTGTCCAGATATCCAATGTTAAACCTGTATTTATAGTTTCCTTTTTTTGCGGCATCCAGTGCATCGGTATTTAAATCGCTAGCAAAAATCTTGGCTTTTTCGAAAAGGCCAAGCTCGTTAAGCAGGATCATCATGGAATATACTTCCTGACCGGTTGAGCACCCTGCATGCCAGATGTTTATGTTTCTGTTTTCCGAAAATTTCGGGAGAATTCGGTATCGTAATGTTTGCCAAATCTGAGGATCACGAAAAAGTTCTGTGGTGTTTACTGTAATATCTTTAACAGTTTTTTCCAGAAATTCTTTATTTGTTTTTAATTTGTTGATTAAAGTAAGCAGATCAGAGTTGTTGTCGATAAGTATTTTTTGCAAACGGCGTTTTAGTGACTTTTCAGAGTATTCACTAAAGTCGTAACCCGAAGTGTTTTTTATGGTGTTTACAAAAAATTGAACTTCTTGATCTGATAAAGTCATTCGGAACTTTTTAGTTAAATCTTGATATACTTACTACGACAATTTATAAAAATAGTTTGTTTCTAAGCTTGCAAAAATAGCTATTTAACTTATATTGAAAAAATTAGTTTTAGTAAAACTTTAAATTAATGTTTAAAATTGAATTGTTCTTCAAATATGAAAATTAATCAATCAAAGCCTACTTTAGCAATCTATGGAATTAAAGATATAAAAAATTCTGGATTTCCAGTGTTTGTGCACGATCATAATCTGTCTTTTTTTGATGAAGGAAAGATAAAAAGACATATACAGCTTGAAAGAATTACACGAAAAAAGTATGACAACTCACTTGATCAGGAACTTTACGCTCTGCTTAAATCTGAAAAGCTAATTCAAAAAGATTTTGATCTGGTTTTTGTCGACAATGTAATTGGCAGGGCATTTATAAGTGCTGATGGAGAAGTTAGATTCGAGGGGGCTTTAAATAATGATTTGCAAATTGGGTTAGAAAAAGGAAAGTGCTGGTGGTATGGAAAAGAGCGGGAGGCCTATGTGTTAAATCACGAATTGGCTCATATTTACAGTTGTTTGCCCTTTTTTGGTAATTTTAAAGATAATAGTTTGTTGGTCCATTTTGACGGCGGTGCCAGCTTAAGTAATTTTTCTGCCTGGACTTATAAAAATGGTAAACTCGAAAAGCTCGAATACCATTGGGATTTAAAATATTTGTCATCCTTATTTAATGCGAATGCGTTAGTGTTTGCTATTATCGGAGCGAAAGAATTTGATCAGCATTCGGTTCCGGGAAAATTAATGGGATATGCATCATATGGCGAATATTCAGAAGAGTTAGAAAAATGGTTGGTTAGCAATAATTACTTTCAGGATATTTGGGCAAAAAAATCGCTGTTTTTTGAAAGAGCCAGAACAGACTGGAATGAAGATTTAAAAAGTTTTGATCAAAACAGTAAGTTTCTGCAAGATATTGCAGCAACCTTTCAATACATTTTTCAACGCGATTTTATTGTAAAGATTCAAGATTTAAGAAAAAGAACTGCTACAGAATATCTTTACCTGACAGGAGGCTCAGCCTTAAATATCCTGGCTAACTCCGAAATTGTAAATAAAGAAATATTCAAAAATGTGTTTATTCCGCCATGCACCAATGATGCAGGACTATCCATTGGTGCAGGAGCTTTTCTGGAGCAGATAAAGCACGGTAAAATTGAACTGCATAATCCATACCTAAACAATTGGGGATTGGATTCTTCAGATGTAGCTTATTCTAGTGATGATTTGAACGAGGTTATTAGGTTATTACTGCAAGGAAAAGTAATTGGTGTGTGCAATGGTTTTGGAGAATCAGGTCCCAGAGCTTTGGGAAACAGAAGTATATTGGCCTTGGCAAATTCGAGAAAGTTGGCCAAAAAGGTTAGCGAAGAGCACAAAAAAAGAGAGTGGTACAGACCAGTAGCACCTATTATGCTTGAGAAAAATGCAAAATATTTTACCGAATTGCAGCAAATTCACCATTTAAGTAGGTATATGTTGTTGGATTTTAAAGTACTAAGCGGCAAAAAAGATGAAATCGAAGGTGTTGTGCATGTTGATGGCACATCGCGAATTCAAACTATATTTCAACGCGATGATAATCCATTTATTTATGATCTGCTGGATACTTTAGATCGGGAGCATCAAGTTAAAGCATTAATTAATACATCATTTAATGTTAAAGGTGAACCCATTGTTCACACTCCGGAAGATGCTTTACACTCAGCTAAACATATGAAACTTGATGGAGTAGTAATTAACGGAAAACTACAACGGTTAAGTTAAAGTGTAAATCCAAAATTTAAAAACAGCGAGTTGGCCATTGGATTGGTTATGATAGATGCTTGAACAGGCACCTCAAACGATTTATATATCTTTAGATTTCGCGATGTTGTTAAGCCTGCATTTACAATGCCAAAATCGTCACCATAGTAACTTTCAAAAGTATTGAACCCAACAAAAATATCTAAGGCGTTTTCATCAATTACTGTTGAATATCCCAATTCAACATAGGTTGAATAGTAGTTTTTGTTGTTGTCGGAATTAATATCATCACCATAAACCATTGTTGCCACCAACAATTTTATAGGGAGCTGTTTGGTTCCATTAAATGCAGCATTCAGCTCAATGGTGTGTTTTGTGGTGTATTTATCATAATTGGTTATTTCCTTGCTTGTTTCAATAGATGGCGGGCAATAATAATCGTAAATGGTAAATGAGAAGTTCTTCACATTATAGCTAAAATAGAGGTCGAGTTCGGTATAGTTTCCATCAATGCTTTGAGCAAACCATATTCCGGTAGTATAGTTATTTCTTGTAATCTCAAACGATGGTTCAAACGTTGGAGTATAGCTGGTTGCACTTCCCCTCCAAATATGCATTGTTCTGAAATCGAGTGTGATATCAGAATCTAAAATCTTATCTTCATTATTTGCAGAAATTGCATTTGAAAAAAGTAGTAATCCAACTACCAGAAATAACCTGTAACCCATTTACCCCTAATTTTATAAACCCTATATTTTAAAGCGGCAAATGTATATAAAATCGAGAATTTTTCTACGAAATTCAGATAAATTTTACTTAAACTTTATTTTGCTTATAACAGACTGATGATCAGTGTTTTTAAAGTCAAAATTTTGTGTTTTTATAAATTGCAGCGATATGTTTGGCGACATCAAATAAAAATCGATGATCGGAGTTATGGTTTTTCCTTTTTCATAAGGTGCATTTAAATACCTATTAGTGGGAGTGTGTGGATCGTATGCCCAGCTCCAATCATTAGGCAAATAATCTGCATTTATTGGATTCAAAACAAATCGTTTAGTGGGAGATTTTTCTTTTAATTCTGAGTAATCAATGTCCGGTGGATTTTGATTCCAGTCGCCACCTACTATTACATAATTTCCTTTACTATATTCTTCCAATAAAAACGATTTTAGATATTCCATTTGTTGCGCTTTAAGTGAACCATCGTCGTAAGCCGAATTGTGTGTGTTAACAACAATTAGCTCTTTGTTGTTATTGGTCGGAAAACGCTTAACTAAAAAGCACCTGTCGAGCATAAATAATTTTACGGGCCATGAATAATTGCCAGGAAACGAATAACGGGTAACTTCTTTTGGATTGAATTTTGAAAAGCTTAGCAACCCGGATTTTACTCTACTCAGCGGATTAGTTATTGGTGAAGGAACAAATGTGACATCATAATTTTTTCCGAAAAAGGGATGAAATTCAGACAATAGAGTTTCAAAACTATCTACCTCGTTAATATTGTAGCTTCTTTTGGATCGAATATCAACCTCCTGAAGTAAAATAAAATCTAAACTATCATTATTTCTTAATTGTGTTTTTACAAAATCACAATTCTCCAAAACATTTTCTTTTGATGTTCTCACCTGTTTTCCGCCATCATAGAAAAAGTCCATATCATCACTCAAACCACAATAGCCAATATTCCAAATCATTAAATTTAGATCCCTTGTAACGTCTATGGTGTCCGGATTAGTTGATGTGTGAACGACTTCCTTAACTTCCGGTTTATAATCCGAAACCGATGCGTAAATAACGAAAAGAACAAACAGAGCAATTAATAGTATCAATACTTTTACTATATACTTAAATACTTTCATAGCCAAAATGATTTAATGAAAGTACTAAATTACAGATTTATTTAATTCCTATTTAAAGTAGAAATTAATTATTTGTTCAGGATTTGAAATAATTATATCTTTGGGTTGAAATTAAAATAGTTTTGCTACAACAAGCGTCTGTTTATCAGCAGTTTTAGCATCAATCTCAAAAAATGTTCAAATGAAATTCGGAGTAGTTATTTTTCCCGGGTCAAATTGCGACCAAGATATGATTTATGTATTACGCAATATCATGCAACAAGAAGTTGTTGAGTTGTGGCATAAGACAACTGATTTACAGGATGTTGAAGCAATAGTATTGCCTGGAGGTTTTTCTTACGGAGACTATCTGCGATCAGGCGCCATTGCAAGATACTCTCCAATAATGGAAAAAGTAATTGAATTTGCCAACAATGGTGGATTTGTTTTTGGGGTATGTAACGGATTTCAAATTTTATGCGAATCAGGATTGTTGCCAGGTGCTTTGTTGCATAATGATAATCAGAAGTTTATTTGCAAGAATATTAATGTAGTTCCCGATAATAATACGAATACAGTAACTGCAATTCTGGATAAGCAAAAACCATTAAAAATTCCGATTGCACACGGTGAGGGAAGATATTTTGCCAAGAAAGAAACACTTCAGGAGATGCGTCAGAATGGACAGATTTTATTCAGATATTGTAATGAACATGGTGAGATCACAGCGGAAGCTAATCCTAATGGTTCGGTTGAAAATATTGCCGGCGTTTGTAATGCATCGAAAAATGTATTTGGTATGATGCCCCATCCGGAGCGTGCTGCCGACGATGAATTGGGAAATACGGATGGAAGATTAATTTTCGAATCTATGATATCTATACTGGCAACCAAATAAGATAGTAGACACATATATTCAAGCCTGAGATATAAGATTATCTCAGGCTTTTTTTGTTGCTTGAAGAATGATAGAAAAACAAATTGGTATGATTACTTGTTGGCTAATTAATTGTTATATTTATACATAAATTCAAACAGACTAATTATGGAATTAAAGCAAACTATTGAAAAGAGAACAAGTATCCGGAATTTTACCGAAGAAAGTGTGCCGGTTAATGATTTGAAAGAGTTGGTTCGAAGAGCTGGTTTAGCGCCGAGTGTGAATAATTACCAGCCCTGGAAATTTATTGCAGTTACCAACAAGGATGTTTTATCTAAAATGGCAATAAAGGTGAGTGAAAAAATAAAAGAGTTGCCTGAAAACAAATCGATTGCATCGAAAAATGTGAAGTCGCAGGTAGAATGGTTTGCTACATTTTTTGAAAATGCTCCTGCAGTAATTGCAATGGTTATGGAAGATTACGAGTCCGTATTAGAAAAAGGAGTGCAGTTAAGTCACGAAGAGATTAACAAACTAAGAAATTTCCCCGATATGCAAAGCGCAGGAGCTGCAATTCAAAACATGCTGCTTTCAGCAGTAGATATGGGTTATGGTGCATGCTGGTTAAGTGCCCCAATGATGGCAAAGGAATCTTTAGAGAAAATATTAGCGGTAGAAAACCCATATCATTTAATTGCATTTGTAGCTGTTGGGAAACCTTCAAGACAACTAGAACCAAAATCTAAAAAACCAATTGACGAAATATTTAAACTAATTGAATAACTATGGCATATAAAATATATCATAACACACGATGTAAAAAAAGCAGAGGTGGATTGAAATATTTGGAAGATAAAGGAATAAATCCGGACATTATAGAATATTTAAAAGATGAGCCTTTTACCGAAAAGAGTTTATCAGATGTTATTCAAAAATTAGGAATAAAACCACAAGAATTGATTCGAACTCAGGAACCAATATATAAGCAAAATTATAAAGGCAAAGAATTTTCGGATCAAGAGTGGATTAAAATACTTGTTGAGAATCCAAAGCTGATTCGCCGCCCAATTATTGTGAAAGATGATCAAGCTGTTGTTGGAGATATTGTAGAACATATTGATGTGTTGCTTTAAATTTTGTAACTTTTCATGTCTTTTTTTGAGTAATTATCAACGGTAATTATTGAAAAAACATTAACCTAAATTACAAACCAGCTTGTTTATCAGGCTAAAATAAAACTACTATGCCAACACCAGATTTTAAGTATCAGGAACCTTTTCCTCTCGGGAAAGATGAAACCGAATATTATTTATTAACCAAAGATCATGTTTCGTTAGCGAATTTTGAGGGCGAGACCATTCTTAAAGTAGATCCAGAAGGTCTTACTAAATTGGCGAATGCAGCATTCCGAGATACATCGTTTATGCTTCGAAAAAGTCATTTGGAGCAGGTAGCATCGATTTTACATGATAAAGAAGCGAGCGATAACGATAAATATGTTGCATTAACCATGTTAAGAAATGCCGAAGTTTCGGCAAAAGGAAAACTACCATTTTGTCAGGATACCGGTACAGCAACCATTGTTGCTAAAAAAGGACAAAAAGTTTGGACTGGAGGTGGCGATGAAGAAGCTCTTTCTTTAGGTGTGTATAAAACCTATACCGAAGAAAATCTGAGATATTCTCAAACCATTCCGTTGGATATGTATAAAGAGAAAAACTCAGGAACTAACTTACCTGCACAAATTGATATTCATGCTACTGATGGCGATGAGTATAACTTTCTTTTTGTAGCAAAAGGTGGTGGATCTGGAAATAAAACAGCATTGTACCAGCAAACCAAGGCATTGTTAAATCCTGAGAAACTGGAGAATTTTTTAGTTGAAAAGTTAAAATCATTAGGAACAGCAGCATGCCCTCCATATCATGTGTCTTTTGTTGTAGGTGGAACGTCTGCCGAAGCGAATCTTAAAACAGTAAAACTTGCCTCTGCAAAATATTACGATAATCTTCCAACTACAGGGAATGAAGGAGGTAGAGCTTTTCGGGATATTGAACTTGAGAAGAAAGTGCTGGATGCTGCGTATAAAGCAGGTATAGGAGCACAATTTGGTGGTAAATATCTTGCTCTGGATATCAGAATTATCCGTTTACCTCGTCATGGGGCATCATGTCCGGTAGGAATGGGCGTTTCTTGTTCTGCAGACAGAAATATCAAGGCTAAAATCAACAAGGATGGAATTTGGATTGAAAAGATGGAAGATAACCCCGGAAGATTAATTCCTGAAGAACTTCGCAAACCTGATGAAAAAGGTGCTGTGCTTATCGATTTAAATCAACCAATGAAAAATATTTTGGCTGAGTTAACTAAGCATCCGGTTGGTACAAGGTTATCACTAAATGGTACCATAATCGTAGGACGAGATATTGCACACGCAAAACTAAAAGAGCGTATTGAAAGTGGAGAAGGGTTGCCTCAGTATATCAAAGATCATCCGATTTATTATGCAGGACCGGCGAAAAAGCCAGAGGGTATGCCTTCAGGATCATTTGGCCCGACTACTGCAGGCCGCATGGATCCTTATGTTGATCTATTCCAAAGTCATGGTGGAAGTATGATTATGATTGCCAAAGGAAATCGCAGTCAACAAGTCACAGATGCGTGTAAAAAATATGGTGGATTTTATTTGGGAAGTATCGGAGGACCTGCTGCTCTTCTTGCTCAAGAGAACATTACCAATGTAGAGCTACTGGAATATCCTGAGTTAGGAATGGAAGCGATTTATAAAATCGAGGTAAAAGATTTCCCTGCATTTATCTTAGTGGATGATAAAGGCAATGATTTTTATAGTATGAATTAGTCTTAAATTGATCTGTAATTGTGGGTGATTAGTTTTTCTGATCACCCTTTTTTATTACTAAATAAAAAACCATTTTAACGTACATTTGTTATATAGCAAAATAGATTCGTTATGTACAGAACCGAAAAAGATACCATGGGAACAGTAAAAGTTCCTGCTGATAAATACTGGGGAGCGCAAACCCAACGATCAATAGAAAATTTCAAGATCGGAAATTTGAAAATGCCTTTAGAAATAATTCATGCATTTGGGTATCTGAAAAAATCAGCTGCCATTGTAAATCATAAATTGGAAGTATTACCAGAAAACAAAATGAAAATGATTGCAGCTGTTTGTGATGAAATTATCGACGGAAAACTGGATGATCAGTTTCCATTGGTGGTTTGGCAAACGGGTTCTGGTACGCAATCGAATATGAATGTTAACGAGGTAATTGCCAATCGTGCTCATGTGGTGGCGGGAGGTAAACTGGATGATGAAAACAAGCGTATTCATCCTAACGATGATGTCAATAAATCACAATCCTCTAATGATACGTTTCCAACTGCAATGAACATTGCTGCTTATAAAATACTTGTTGTGAATACCATTCCTTCGCTCGAAAAATTGAAAGATGCGCTGCACGAGAAATCGAAAAAATGGAACGATATTGTAAAAACCGGAAGAACACATTTAATGGATGCAACTCCGTTAACTTTGGGGCAGGAATTTTCCGGCTATGTTTCGATGTTAACGCATGGCATTAAAAATCTTAAAAATACCTTATCGCATTTATCGGAGTTGGCTTTGGGTGGAACAGCCGTAGGAACAGGTTTAAACGCACCTGAAAATTATGATCAGGAAGTGGCCAAAGAAATTGCTAACCTAACCGGATTTCCTTTTCGGACTGCAGAAAATAAGTTTGAGGCATTAGCGGCAAACGATGCGATAGTTGAATCGCATGGAGCACTTAAAACATTGGCAGTAAGTTTAATGAAAATTGCCAATGATATTCGCATGTTAGGGTCCGGGCCACGTTGTGGAATTGGTGAGTTGAACTTACCTGCAAATGAGCCGGGATCGTCCATTATGCCTGGGAAAGTAAATCCAACGCAAGCTGAAGCACTTACCATGGTTTGCTCACAAGTTATGGGCAACGATGTTACCATAAATATTGGGGGTTCGAACGGCCATTTTGAGCTGAATGTTTTTAAACCGGTAATGGTCTATAATTTTTTGCAATCGGCAAAATTACTGGCTGACGCAGCAACATCATTTACTGACAATGCTATTTTAGGTTTAGAACCGAATGTAGAGAATATCAATAAACATTTGCAGAACTCATTAATGTTGGTAACTGCACTTAATCCTCATATCGGGTATGATAAAGCTGCAGAAATTGCCAAAAAGGCTCATCAGGAGAATAAAACACTTAAACAGGCAGCCGTTGAATCAGGATATGTAAGCGAAGCTGATTTTGATCAATGGATTGATCCAAAAAAAATGACAGGTAAATAAAATTTTTGGTTAGAACGTCATTACTTTTTAAATGACTTTACTAAGTTTGCTGCTTTCAATAATTGTTCTTCATGAGTAGTAAAATTAGAAACGTCGGGATTCTTGCGCATGTGGATGCAGGAAAGACAACGGTAACAGAAAACTTTTTATACCTAAGTGGTCAATCCAAGAAATTGGGTAGTGTTGATGAGGGAACAGCACATACCGATTTTTTGCAGGTTGAAAGAGATCGGGGCATATCAGTAAGATCATCAAACACAACCTTTTTCTGGAACGATGTTAAGGTGAACTTAATTGATACTCCCGGGCACGTTGATTTTTCTGCTGATGTGGAGCGAGTCTTGCGAGTGTTGGATTGTGCTGTTCTGGTAATTTCGGCAGTAGAAGGTGTACAAGCACATACTGAAACTTTGTGGAATGCTTTACGAAATTTGAATATTCCCATCCTATTTTTTATTAATAAAATAGATAGAGCTGGAGCAGATGTAGAGTTAGTAATTGGTGAAATCAAAAAGGAATTAACAGATCATCTTGCAGTATTGTATGAGCCTGTTAATGAAGCATCGAATAATACCAATATTAAGTGTCTGTGGAGCGAAGACAATTTAAAAGAGAGTATTGTTGAAGTTATAGCTAATAAAAACGAAACCATTTTAGAGAAATATCTGGAAGAGCAGCCGTTGTCGTTTTCAGAATTGGATGAGGCTTTGATCAAGGCAACAAGACAGAATGAAATTTTCCCAGTTCTCGTGGGATCAGCTAAAAATTCTATTGGTGTTAAAGAATTATTAGATGCAATTATTCATTATCTGCCTGGACCCAAATCTAATACAGATAAATCATTATCGGCATTGGTTTATAGTATTACGCACGATAAAACCATGGGAAAAATTGCTAATGTAAAGGTATACAACGGTACTATTAATAATCGTGAGATGATTAAAAATGCCAGTCAGGATATTGAAGAGAAGGTAACCCAGGTTAGAAAACTGTTTGCTCAAAAATTTGAGGATGTTGGTGTTGTTGAGGCGGGTGATATTGCAGGGGTTTGTGGTTTGCAAAATGCCACGGTTGGTGATGTGCTGGGCGAATTTTCGGATGCCTTGCCGGATGATATCAGTTTAAAAACTCCTTTGCTTACGGTTCAGGTAAAAGCGGAGAATGATAAAGATTATCCTGCATTGGCTGAAGCTTTGCAGGAGTTATCATTTGAAGATCCAACACTTGATTTTGAATGGCTTCGTGAAGATCAGGAGCTGCATGTAAAAATAATGGGATGGATACAAATTGAGGTATTAGAAAAAATTCTTGAAAATCGATTTGGAATACAAGCAAAATTTGATGATCCAACCGTAATTTACAAAGAGACTCCAACAAAAAAAGGAGAGGGGTTTGTCCAATACTGGATGCCGAAACCTTGTTGGGCTATCATGAAATTTTTAATTGAACCTGGAGAGAGAGGAAGTGGAGTAGTTTACGAATCCAAAATAAGTGTAGATGATGTTCACCAGAAATACCAGAACGAAGTAGAGAGAACTATTCCAAATGCACTAAAACAAGGAATAAAAGGGTGGGAAGTAACCGATCTGAAAATTACATTAATAGAAGGTGAAGATCATGAAATTCATTCACGACCCGGAGATTTTATTGTAGCCACACCAATGGGAATTATGAATGGTTTGGTAAATACAGGAACAACATTACTTGAGCCTTTAATTTCATTTAAAATATCAGCTACTGAAGATTTACTTGGAGCCATAACCAGCGATATTACGCAAATGCGAGGTACCTTTGATAGTCCTGAAATGGAGAACGGCAAATTTGTATTATCAGGAATATTACCTGTATCAACATCACTGGATTTTCCGGTTCGGTTAAGCTCCCGATCAGGCGGAAAAGCAAAAATATCCACCAAATTTTATGGCTACCAGGAATGTGCCGATGAACTGGGACAAACTCGTGAATACAAGGGAATTAGTCCGTTGGACACTTCAAAGTGGATATTAAAAGCCAGGAAAGCGTTGCAATAAAAAAAGCGCCCATTAGGAGCGCTTCTTATAAAGTCTTTGAAATCAGATTTTTAATAAATATCAATCTCATAAGGAATTCTGGTTTGAATACCTTTAAGATTTTCTATCGCTTTTAAGTTTTCGTAATATTTATACTGATCTCCTAATTCATTTTTAAGGACTGATGCTTTTACATTACCTTGCAATTCTTTCATGAAATGCTCAAACGGATCTTCTAATTTTGGATATCCTACTGTTCTGTACTCTTCTAAATTAGCAGCTTCAGCAGCAATAGCAATCGCTTCATCCAATCCTCCAAAGCTATCAATCAGTCCTATTTCTAACGCATTAGCACCACTCCAAACACGGCCTTGCCCGATTTTATCTACTTCTTCTTTGGTCATGTTTCTTCCTTCGGCAACATGCGTAATGAACGTTTCATATACATCTTCAATGGTATATTGGATAATGTCTTTTTCCTGAGCGGTTAATGGACGCGAGAATGTTCCCATATCTGCAAACTTGTTTGTTTTTGCCACATCTACATGTATTCCAAGCTTGTCGTTTAGCAGTTCTTTACCATTGGGTAATACACCAAACACTCCAATAGAACCTGTAATGGTATTCGGACTGGCAACGATTTTCTGCGCGGGAGCCACAATATAATATCCTCCTGATGCAGCTACATCACCTAACGATGCGATTACCGGTTTAACCTGCTGTGCTAGTTTCACCTCGCGCCAGATAATTTCTGATGCTAATGAACTACCGCCACCAGAATTTACTCTTAGAACAATTGCTTTTATGGTTGAGTCTTTTCTGGCTTTACGAATTGCCCTTGAAATACGTTCCGAACCAATTGATCCTTCTTGTCCTTCGCCCATAATTACTGTACCACTTGCATATACTACGGCAATTTTATTTTTCTCTAATTTTTTGCGTTTCTTATCCGGAACTTTGGTGTATTTAACCAACGAAATGCTTTCTATCTTTTTGCTGTCTTCTTTTTCGGTTAATTCAGCAAGCTCGTTTAATACTTCATCTTTATATTTCAACTCGTCAATTAGTCCATGTTCAACAGCTGCATTTGCATCTTTAATGGTGAGGTTATCAGCAAAACTGTTTAACTCTTTAATGCTAATATTACGTTCTTCTGATATCCCTTTTAAAACGTGATCCCAAATGGAACCCATAAAGGTCATGATCTGATGCCGGTTCTCATCGCTCATTTCATTATACATAAAAGGCTCAACAGCGCTTTTGAATTTCCCATGGCGTATAACCTGTGGTTCAATTCCCAGTTTATCCAATGCTTCTTTAAAAAACATGATTTCGGAACGTAAGCCAACAAACGTGATTAATCCTTCGGGATTCAGATAAATTTTATCAGCTACCGATGATAAGTAGTAAGCAGGTTGTGTATAAATATCGCTATAGGCGATAATAAACTTTTCCGATTCTTTAAAATCGAGTAAAGCATTACGGATTTCTTCGATAGTTGCAATGCCTGCAGGGATAGCAGTTATATCTAAATAAACACCTTTAATATTAGGATCTCTTTTGGCCTTTTCCAGGTTTTTAATGATATCATCTAGACCAATAATTTGCACCGGCTCAAAACTAGAAAAATCAATGGTTTCGAACGGATTATTATTGCTACGATCCATAATAGGCTGATCTAACTCAATATGTAAAATCGTATTGGGTTTAATTTTAACAGGCTGATCCTGTGATGAGATCATGGCACCAATTCCTCCAATAAGAATAAGAAATAAGATGATGCTACTTACAATTACACCCAGCACGGTGGCTAATAAATACTTAAAAAAGCTTTTCATGATATATTGTTTTAGGTTAATAATCTTGATAAAACATAAAATTATACTTTTATAACTAGTATAACAACAAATTAGTTGTTGCTTGTTTCAAAATATTACAATTATTTTGTAAAAAAATATTTAATGAACAACAAGGTCTATTTATTAATTGGGGGAAATCTTGGCGATCGATTGAAATTGTTAAAAGCAGCCAAAAAAAGAATTGAAATGTATGTCGGGAAAATCCTTCAAGAATCTTCTATATACGAAACTGTTGCTTGGGGGTTTGAAGCTGAAAATGATTTTTTAAACCAGGTGTTAGTTGTTAAAACGGATTTAAAGCCGTTAGAAGTGTTGGATAAATGCCAGGAAATAGAATATAAATTAGATCGAGTGAGAACAGGTTCAGGTTATCAATCCCGAACCATGGATATTGATATTTTATTTTATGATGATGAAATTATTCAAAACGTGCGATTAACCATACCACATCCTAAATTGCATTTACGAAGGTTCACTTTGGAACCTTTAGCTGAAATTTCACCGGAGTATATTCATCCTGTTTTAAAAAGGTCAATACAAAAAATACTTGATAAAAGTACGGATGCTACAGAAGTAAATAAATTATAATCTGTGTGATAATATTTTGCTTAGGTAGTTATTAATTAGTTTATTATTCAGAAATACGCACAAACTCTTCAATAGTATCACCTATTTGAATATCTAAACTATCATCCGATAACTTATAATATGTAGTAAAATCATTGTCGAATTGTATTGCATATATAGCAGATCCGCGGCTTGTCCACCCGTCAACAAACTTATAAACATGAGATTCAATTAAATCATCATTGAGAAACTTAGAATATTCCATATCTTCAGAAAACTCGACTGTGAGATTATCATTAGGATAAAGATCCCAACATCCTCCGTCGTATCCACCGCAGCTCTGAATATATTCCCATGTGCCGATTATTTTATTACGGAAGTCATCCTGAACAACTTCAATAGTAAGTTTTATAGTTTTTATACTGTTATTAGGGTTTTTTGAAATAAATGTAAAAGACTCTGTTCCGGTATAATTAAAATCGGGGTCGTACGTAAAAGTCCATTTGTCATTGGGAATACTTCTGAATTCATAAAAATCAGAAACATCAGGTTCAACAATACATGAAACTACTTCTCCTTCTTCATAATATTCAGTATACGTATATTTTTCAATGCAGGTAATTTTTGCGTTGATAATTTCTATTGGTTCTGTATCGTCTTTTTCGCATGAAAAATTCAGACTAATTATGATTATAAAGATTAAAAACCGACGCATAATTAATTTATGTTGTAATGAATACAATTAAGTAGTCAAATCATATCAAATATAGTGAAAAATTACGAATAAAAAAGTTTTAAATGCATATATAACAATGTTTTACCGCTAATGAGGGTGTGGTGAATTAATTTTAATGATACGACAGATGTAAATAAGATATAAAAAAACCTGCCTAAAAAATTCTTCAAGCAGGTTTTATTAGTATTTATCTTAAATGCTTAATTAAGTCCAAGACTTTTAATATAAGCTTCGTTGTTTGATGGCCGGCCAAGAAATTCTTCTACCGATTGAACAATATCTTTTTGTCTGCCATTAGCCAGAATTAATTCGCGGAATCTGTTTCCTGTTTCAAAATCCAACAGTCCGTTCTTTTCAAATTCGGTAAACATATCCTGAGCATATACTTCTGCCCATAAATATCCGTAATAATATACCGGATGTGTATTTATGTGAATCCAGTTTCCTTGAGGATGAGTTCCTTCAACATACGTTTTAACACCTAAGTCTTTATCGATTGTTCTCCACAGATCATCTGTATCAAACGGATTTTCAGGGTCGTATTTGTCGTATAAATTCATGTCATAAACACACTTACGTAACGATGATAAAGCATCATGTCCTGATGAAACATTTTTAGCTTTTACCATATTATCGAAAAGTTCTTTTGGCAATACTTCTCCTGTTTTGTAATGCTTGGCAAAAGAGCTAAGAATATCATAATCCCAGGTCCAGTTCTCGAAAATTTGCGCCATTGATTCGTTAAAGTCTGTTTTTGCATTCGCTTGTAAAGCAAAATCACCTTGATATGACATTCCGTCCATAATGTGTCCAAACTCATGGAAAAGCGTATTCAGTTCTTTAAAACTAATAAGAGAAGGAAGCGTTTCTGTTGGTCTGGTAAAATTACCCAATAACATCGAAGCAGGAACTTCATATCCATCTTTGGTTGCTCTTCCCGATTTTAATTCCACACCATAAAACCACGATTCTTTATTTGGTCTAGGAAATAGATCAAGATAGAATCTTCCCATCAGATTTTCTCCATCGTAAATTTCGTACATATCAACTTCTTTGTGCCATACCGAAGCATCTTCAATCTTTCTGAATTCAAGGCCGAATAAGGTTTCATACACATTCAAAATACCAGTTAGGCATTGCTCCATAGGAAGATACTCACGGATCTTTTCATGATCAACCTGATACTGTGTTTTTAAAATCTGATTGGTGTAATAATCAACATCCCAATCCATTAATGTAGTACTCAAGATATTTTGCGTGTCTTTTTTCTTTAGGTCCTGTAATATTTGCAGATCAGATTTTGCTTTCTCTTTGGATCGGTCAATAAGATCGTTCAGGAATTTCCACACGGTTTCAGGATTTTTAGCCATTTTAGGATAAAGGTTATAGGCGGCATACGAATCGTAACCTAAAAGCTTAGCTAGCTCGTGACGCTTTTGTAATAATTTATCTAAGATTACCAGGTTCTTTTCTGATCCAATATTGAAATACTTAATATAGTATGCTTTTCTGGTTTCTTCACTTTGAGCATTATTTAAAACAGGTAATCGCGTTGAATTTATAACCGGAATTTCATACCTGTTTTCTGCAATTTTATACGTATTCTTTAAATTTTCAGAAAGACCTTTCGCTCCATTTTCATCCAGCACCAAAATTTCATTCGATGAGTTCATATTGGTTGAATAATCTGATGAAAGCTCACTTATTTCTTTACTTAGTGCTATAAACTGAGCTCTTTTATCATCGTCGAGGTTAACACCAGATTGCTTGAAATTCAGAATTTGCTGATCAACAAGAAGTTTTTTATGATCTTCTAAAGTTTCGTACTCGTCCGATTCGCGAACACTCAACATTTTCTCATAAATTGCTTTATCAGAAAAAATTGTATTGGATAACGAATCTAACTGCTGGAAACCTGCCAGGCCATTTACTCTGGATAGAGAATCGGGCGATACCCAGTATAGCATAAAACATCTGTTGGATGCAATAGTTAAATCACTAACAACTTGATCTATTGATTTAAATACATGATTAAATGTAGGTTCGTTAGATTTTATTTTCTCAATAGCTTTTGTTGAATTTTTTAAGGTTATCTCTGCATATTCGGTAATATCATCAGCAGAAACACTAGCATAATCAACAGCTTCGTTAAGGTTAGTAAAAAAAGGATTATCTGCAACCTTGGTTTGTTTGGTACATCCAAATGCTAAAACAATTAGAAGTACATAAAATAATGATTTCATCTTGTGTATTTTTAGGGATTATCTACAATAAGATATTTTTAAAGCACAAAAGTTTAAACTAACCCATAAAGAAAAACGGTGGTATTTACATTTTACTGCCATAAGCCAGATCTCCGGCATCGCCTAAGCCGGGTACGATATATGATTTAGAAGTTAACTCATCATCAACATCGCCAGCCCAAATGGTCACATTTTTCATGTTGATATGTTTTTTTACATGATTAATGCCCTGGTTACTGGCTATTATAGTTACAATATGCGTGTGTTTAGGTTTTCCTCGTTCAATTAATGCTTTATATGCAATTTCCATTGATGCGCCGGATGCCAGCATAGGATCTGACAAAACCAGTGTTTTTCCTTCGATGTCAGGGCTCGATAAATGCTCAAACTGAATGGTGAATGATCCGTCTTTGTGGTATTTACGGTGTGCTGAGATAAAGGCATTTTCAGCATCATCAAAATAATTTAAAAATCCGTTATGAAATGGCAATCCTGCTCTTAAAATGGTAGCATTTACTATAGTTGAAACCGGAATGCTCATTTTTGAAACACCCAGAGGAGTTGTAATCTTTTTTTCTTTATAACTGAGATGTTTGCTTATTTCGTATGCAAAAATTTCACCAATACGTTCCATATTTCTGCGGAATCGCATGCTGTCAGTTTGTATTTTCTGATCGCGTAATTCGGCTATAAATCGATTAAGCAGAGAATTTTGTTGAGCAAGTATATGTACCATATCAATTATTATTTAAAATAAGCTTGTAAAACCAGGGTAGATTATTTTTATAATACTGCTGATATTTTACTTCATGTGCACCTACTCCGGTAAAAAACTCCTTATTGTTTTTTGTTATACTATTTTCAATGTTCAAAGTTAAATCTTTTTCAGAATGTACCTCAATAAATTTATCAATTAGTAGATGAAAAGCATTTTTAAGTATACCATATTGGCTAATTGCCGCGAATAGCAAATGTATTTTCTTTTTGGATTTTACAAAGAATGCTGCAGCTTGCAAATTATTATGATCGCCGTAAGCACAATAGGTCTCTCCAAGATGATAGCGCAGACTATTGGCAATAATCATTCGTAGTTGTGAAATCTCATTTTCTTTTAACTTTGGCTTACTATAAACTTTTTTGGTCAAGGCAAAATTGATGAGTTCATTAGGTAGCAACCCTTGTGTTATGGTAATTTTATTTATGCGAGCTGATTCCAGATCTTTTTGAAACTGATTACTGTATTTTTCAGCTATTTTCTTGTGCGACTGAATTAAATCCAATTCGTAGGTTGAAATTATACGTGCATTCGCACCATTTATGTGGTTGTGTAAATTTAAGGATAAGTTAATTAATGATTTGTCGGAAGGAATAGCATCAATAAATTTTTGGACAATATCATGTGTGATTAATTTATTTGAGTAAACACCTAATCGTATTCCTAGTTTGGAAGAAAAGTAGATGTTTCTGTTAAATTTCGTTTTATGAAACAGCGGCATCACATATTCATAGTTCCCTAAAACCAAAGCTTCCCAATCGTCGCAAAGAATGTTTAAATACCACGAATAGGCAAAAATGTTACCGTTAATGGCATTATTTATACAATTATCCCATCGAACAAAATTGATGTCGGTATTTTCCAGATGTTTGATCAATTCCTAAAATCATTATTTGTTTCAGAATAATATGTCTTATCTATTCACTGAAATTTTACTCCTTTGTTCATTTTAAGTAATATTGAATAATCAGAGTTTGCCTTCATCGGCATAACTAAAATATTCTGTGTCGGCAATAATAATATGATCAAGCACTTGAATATCCATAAATTGTGAGCCGTTTTTTAATTTATTAGTGATCGTATCATCTGCTTTACTCGGATTTTTATTTCCTGAAGGATGATTATGACACAATATGATAGATGATGCCAATTTTTCCAGTGCTTGCTTTAAAATTATTTTTACATCGATTACCGTGCCCGAAACACCTCCCTGGCTAACTTTTATTCTTTCAATGATTTTGTTCGATCGGTTTAATAGTAATATCCAAAATTCTTCGTGGGGTAAATCACCTATGATTGGTTGAAACAGTTCAAAAACATCTTTGCTTTGTGTTATTTTTTTCTTGTTTAAAATATCAGATATTTTTCTTCGGCGGCCTAATTCAAGAGCAGCCTGAATAGTAATTGCTTTGGCTTCACCAATGCCTTTCATTTTGGTTAGGTCGGTAATATCAAGCTTGCCCAGTTCATTTAGGTTGTTATTAGCCGATTTTAAGACTTTTTTGGATAGCTCGACAGCCGATTCGTTTTTTGTGCCCGAACCAATTAACAAAGCGATGATCTCAGCATCGCTTAAACTTTGAACGCCCTTTTTTAAAAGCTTTTCACGCGGACGGTCTTCAACAGCCCATTCTTTGATTGTTAGGTTTGTATAGTCTTCCATAATCATTTTAATAACTTAAAGGATAATTTGCTTTAAGTTACTAAATAATTTTAAAGCAATAAAAAAGGCATGGTAAAATTCCATGCCTTAAACTTTTTAATTTCTTTGGATGAATTTACAATAGCGGCTTAAGCTTTGCTTCTAAATTGCTTTTTGGAACAGCACCAACCTGCTTGTCAACAATTTCTCCATCTTTAAAGAAAAGAATAGTTGGTATATTTCTGATTCCATATTTTGAAGCAACACCCGGACTGCTATCTACATCAAGTTTTGTACATAAAACCTGATCTTTGTAATCTTCAGATAATTCTTCAACGATTGGACCAATCATTCTACATGGTCCACACCATTCTGCCCAAAAATCTACGATAACAGGCTTGTCTGATTTTAATACTTTTTCTTCGAAATTTGAATCGTTAACTTCTATAGTCATAATTAATGGTATTTTATGTATTTAATAATTTTAGTTCAAGATATAAATGTAAGGACAAAGTTAAATATAAAAAGTTTAATTTACAGAATATTGAATCTCCGAATTTGCATATAGATATTTTACCAAACTATCAGTTATATATATTCCTTTTGATCTGGAAATAAAATCTACAGCCGTATTTTCTTCTAAATCGACAATTTTAAATTTGATTAGTGTTTTCCCTTCGCGTTCGAAAGCTTTTTCTTTTAGTTCACTGATAAAATTCTCATCAATGATATTATACGGAATGGTAAACAGGATATTTTTTACAAGTTCTTCACGAACCTGACTTAGTAACATCATCGATTTTATTTTAAATTCCAGCTCCTGATCGTTGTAGGGGCGAGGTTGAACTTTCCCTTTTATTAATAATGGATAATCAACATAGAAATATTTCCTGAAATTTTCGTAATCTTTTCCAAACAGTGCAAAACGGAAGGTTTCTGTATAATCCTGAATGGTTAAAAAACCAAATGGCTTCCCATTTTTTGTAACCGCGTGTTTTACTTCTGTAACTATTCCTCCAATAGTCAGGTCTTTATTTTTCAAGCTTTCCAAATCGTCAAATTCATTCAGCTTAGCATTGCAAAAATTATCAAACTCAAATTTAAAGTCATCTAATGGATGAGCAGACAGGTAAATACCGATAACCTCTTTTTCTTTTTTTAGTTTTTCCAGTTTTTGCCAGTCGTTGTTAGAAGGAACTGCGGGTTTAGTTATTTCAATCGTATCGGCACCCCCAAAAAGAGATATTTGGTTACTTTGCTGATCAGTTTGGAATTTATTTCCATAACGAACCAGATTTTCGATAAATGTAGATTCTTTATCATCCTGAGCAAAATATTGTCCGCGTTTAATATCATCTAAACTATCAAAAGCTCCTGCGGTTGCCAGTGCTTCAATGGTTTTCTTATTCACCTGGGTTAAGCTAATTCGCTCGATAAAATCGTAGATATTATTAAACGGACCATTTTTTTCTCTCTCTTCGATAATGGCTTCAACGGCTCCCTGCCCAACACCTTTAATACCGGCCATTCCGAATCGAATAGCACCTTCTTTATTTACAGTGAATTTACGGTAACTTTCGTTTACATCAGGTCCGAGCACCTCCATTCCCATATTTCGGCAATCTTCCATGAAGTTCGTAATCTTGGTAATATCATTCAGATTACGACTTAGTACACCGGACATAAATTCGGCAGGGAAATGTGCTTTCAAGTATCCTGTTTGATATGCAATATAGGCATAACAAACCGAGTGTGATTTATTAAATGCATAACTTGCAAAAGCTTCCCAGTCGTTCCAGATTTTTTCGATTAATTTTTCAGGCTCTTTCTTGGTTTTATTACAGCCTTCCATAAACTCTTCATTGGCCAGACATCCTTCTGTAAACTTCACTTTAAGTTTATTCATCATGTCTATTTTCTTCTTACCCATTGCTTTTCGCAAAGTATCAGAATCGCCACGAGTAAAACCGCCTAGTGCTCTGGATTGAAGCATAACCTGCTCCTGGTAAACGGTAATACCATAGGTATCTCTCAGGAAGGATTCCATCATCGGATGGTCATATTCGATCTTTTCTTTTCCGTGCTTTCGCGCAATAAAAGAAGGGATATATTCCATTGGTCCCGGGCGATAGAGAGCATTCATGGCCACAAGATCTTCGAAGCGGTTGGGCTGCAAACCCTTAAGGTGCTTTTTCATCCCGGGCGATTCAAACTGGAATATGGCGGTTGTTTCACCCCGGCTAAACAGATTAAAGGTTTCTTCATCATCCAGGCCAATGTTATCGATATCGATATCAATTCCTTTAGAGAGTTTAATGTTTTCAAGTACTTCCTTAATTATGGATAGTGTTTTAAGTCCAAGGAAGTCCATTTTTAATAGACCAATATCTTCAACAAAACGTCCATCGTATTGGGTTGTAAGCAACTCTTCTCCTTTTGTAGGCATTACCGGCAGATGTTCCTCAAGGGGATTTCGGCCAATAAGTACTCCACAAGCATGCACTCCTGTCTGCCGAACGGAACCTTCTAACTTTTCGGCAAGCTTTATGGTTTGAGCAATTAAAGGATTGCCTGATTTCTTTTCCTCAACTAAAGCCGGCTCTTCTTTGTAGGCTTTTTCAAAGCTCATCTTTGGCGCTTCGGGAACCAGTTTTGCAATCCGGTTCGATTCCGATAAATCTAATTTAAGTACACGGGCAACATCTTTAATAGAACTCTTTGTTGCCATGGTACCAAAGGTACAAATGTGAGCTACCTTATCGTGTCCGTATTTTTGGGTAACATAATCCAGTACCTGTTGCCGTCCGTCATCATCAAAGTCGATATCGATATCGGGCATTGAAATACGATCGGGATTCAGAAAACGTTCAAAAAGCAGGTTGTATTTTATTGGATCGACATTGGTAATTCCTGTGCAATAGGCTACTGCCGAACCTGCGGCTGAACCTCTACCGGGGCCTACCAGCACACCATTATCTTTTGCCCAGTTAATAAAGTCCTGAACGATAAGAAAATAGCCCGGGAATCCCATATTAATAATGGTATCCAGCTCGAAATTTATTCTTTCCAGATGACTTTCAGGTAATGGATTACCATATCTTTGTTTAGCTCCTTCCAGGGTTATATGACGTAAATAGTCTGCTTCGTTATCAAAACCTTCAGGTAGTGGAAAGTCTGGCATAATCGGTTTGGAATCCAGTTCAAACTCTTCAACCTTCTCGGCTATTTCTAAAGTATTTGCAAGCGCTTCGGGGATATCAGCAAAAAGCTCGTTCATTTCCTTCGTGGTTTTAAACCACTCTTGCTTTGTGTATCTTATTCGAGTAGGATCATCGTAGTCGCGACCTGTACTTAAACAAACCAATACATCATGTGCTTCGGCATCTTCCGGATTCATAAAGTGCGAATCGTTGGTAGCAATAATTTTCACATCAAGTTCTTTGGATAATTCCCGAATCACTTTATTAACTTTAACCTGGTTTTCCCAAACATCGATTTTTAATACCGGGTCATCATTTTTATGACGCATGATTTCCAGGTAGTAATCATCACCAAAAACAGATTTGAACCACGAGATGGTTTCCTTAGCCTGATCAAAATTTCCGGACATGATGTGTTGTGCTACTTCTCCTCCTAAGCATCCGCTGCTAACAATAATTCCTTCATGGTATTTTTCAAGCAGTTCTTTGTCAATTCTAGGTTTGTAGTACATCCCATCGGTATGGGCTATAGAAGTTAACTTTAATAAGTTTTGATACCCCTGGTAGTTTTTAGCCAGTAAAGTAAGATGGTTTCCTGACGAGTCAATTTTATCATCTTTGCGTTGATGTCCTCTTCGTGCAACGTATGCTTCAACTCCAATAATTGGCTTTACTCCATTTTTTTTGCACGCTACATGAAATTCCTTTACACCAAACATTCCACCATGATCGGTTAATGCAACAGCAGGCATACCGTCTTCTTTGGCTTTCTTTGCAATTTGAGCTGTTGTTGCAGCACCATCCAGAATGCTATATTGCGAGTGAACATGCAGGTGCACAAATGGTTGAAATTCTCCATCAGTTGTTGCTTCCTGCAGTTTACGTTCTTCTTCTTCAACAGAAATATCGCTAAATTCATTTTCTTTAAACGATTCGTATTTAATACCTACAGGTTTTATCTCCGAAGGATTGTTTCGACGAAACGTCTCTAGTTCTGCCTCAGTCATTTTTAATGCGTCACTGCGTATTCCATCAACTCTTACGAGCTCAAGAAAGCAACGTGATGTTGCTTCAACATCTGCTGCTGCATTATGTGCCTCAGGAAAGGGTTTTTTGAATAGCGTAAGGTGGAGTTCAGTTAAAGTAGGTGATTTTAACCCCCCACTTTTGTTTCTAATGGCACAAAATTCTGTGCTTTCAATCTTAGTGCATAAACGGGGAGCTTTAGTCATGATTTCTTCCATGCCCACTCTAAGCAGTTCACTTCCTACAATATTGATATCAAATTCAACATTATGACCAATAATGTATTTGGCTTTTTTAACATCTTCTACAAAATCTTCTAACGCATCCTTTAGTGGTATACCTTTTTCCTGGGCAATTTCTGTTGATATTCCATGCACATTTTCTACTTCTTTTGGAATGGTATATCCATCGGGAATAATTACATGGTTTTTGGCAAATAAAAAATTACCTTCAACGTCGTGGCATTGCCAGGCCAGCTGAACCATTCTGGGCCAGTTTTCAAAATCCGTTAAGGGCGCTTTCCACTTTTTAGGTAATCCTGTGGTTTCAGTATCAAATATTAAAAACATGAAATAAAATTTTGTAGAAAAAGATGTAACAAAGGTAATTTATCCTGTCTCTTTTACGTGTAAAAAATGCTGCTTTTTTTACACAAAGAACATATCCGTAAAAAGTCTTTAAATGAAGTATTTCATAAATAATACGAGGTACATGTTAATAACTTAAAACAAAGCTGACACAAAAAGATTGAATTGAACTTTCAGGGAAATAACTAGTTGATTTTGATAGCGAAATATATGTGTAAAAAGTTTTATTAAAAAAATATTATTGTATCTTTGCCGCACAATTTTGAAACGTAGGTTTAATTATTAATTTAAAAACAAGAGTATGCCTGTAAAAATTCGATTAACAAGAAGAGGACGAAAAAAAGCTCCTCTTTATCACATTGTTGTCGCAGATAGCAGAGCGCCACGAGATGGTAGATTTATAGAAAGTATTGGGAAATACAATCCTGTTACTAATCCTGCTACTATTGAATTAGATTTTGATAAAGCATTAGATTGGGTACAAAAGGGCGCTCAACCTACAGACACATGTAGAGCTATTTTGTCATACAAAGGTGTGATGATGAAAAAGCACTTACTTGAAGGAGTAAAGAAAGGTGCTTTAACTGAAGAGCAAGCGGAAGAAAGGTTCCAAAGCTGGTTAAAAGAAAAAGAAGCTAAGATTCAAGCAAAAGTTGATTCTGTTAAGAAAGGTGAAGATGCTGAAGCTAAACAACGTTTAGATGCAGAAACCAAGGTTAAAGAAGCAAGAGCTGAAGAGTTAGCAAAGAGAAATGCTGAAGCTGCTGCTGAAGAAGCAAAAGCAAACGCTGAGGAGCAACCAGAAGAAGAATCAGCAGAAGCATCTGAAGAAAAAGAGGAAGCAAAAACGGAAGAAGCTCCTAAGGAAGCAACTGAAGAAAAGGCTCCTGAAGCAGAAAATAAAGACGAAGCAAAAGAAGCTTAAGATATTTTCATGCATGAAAAAAGATGATCATTATGCATTAGGATCACTTTTAAAGACTTCGGGAATTAAAGGTGAGATTATTCTAAAGTTTACTAATGATTGTCCGGAAGAAATTCAAAAACTGGAATCAATTTTTATCGATGTGGATAATAAATTGGTTCCTTTTTTTATTGAAGAAATCAGACCAAAATCGGCCAATACTGCCACGGTAAAGCTAGAGAGGTTGGATGACGAAATTAAATCATCAGAGTTTGTTGGAGCAGACTTCTATATCTCTTACGATCAGGTAAAAGAGCTTCAAATTGAATCTGATGAATATATTGATGTGGTTGGGTATTGCGTTTTTAATCAAAACAAGCAATTTATAGGAGAGGTGCTTGAATTTATCGATATTCCTGAAAATCCTTTATTAAGTATCCAATCAGAAAAGGGAGAGTTTTTAATTCCTGCAAAGGATGAGTTAATTATAGAAATTAATGATCTTGCAAAAGAAATTCACCTTACTGTTGCGGAAGGTTTATTCGATATAGATTAAAATTTAATGTCTTTTTCGAAGCTGATTATTTTTTCTCTCCAGTCGTAAGGTAATTGAATTGCTTCGTCTTCTTTCACTCCAAAAGCTACCAGAACAGCATCATTTTTAGCTTTTAATTCGTTTGTTTGCACATTAATAATTTGTTGTTGCATTTGAAGACTTTTATTACCAAGCTTATAAACCTTTGATAAAACAACAATTTCTTCGTCGAGAAAAATAGGATTAAGATAATCGATAGTAATATTGGCTAATACCAGGGCACGGACCTTCCATTGCATCTTTTGTTCAAACACTTCTTCAAAATAACTCATTCGTGCCATGTCGAAAAAGTTCTGATACACTGAATTGTTGACATGAGCCATGATATCAATATCGTTAAAGCGAATTTGAACAGGTGTTTTATGGAAGAATTGAAAGGATTGATTATTCATGATCCTGGAATTCAATATCGAGTTCTTCGTAAACTGAATTTTGACTTTTAAATTCTGGAACGATTTCCTTCATTTTTTTCACAATACTCATGTTATCATGATCCTTTTGTATTGTTATTAAATCCTGAAACTTTTCTTGAACTTGTTTAACATCGTAATGTCGAACCTTAGCAATCATAATTTTGGAATGATGCGTAGGAATTGTATTCTCCATATCATTTAAAAGTTCCTCATATAGCTTTTCGCCAGGACGTAAACCAGTATATTTAATTTGAATATCTTTTCCAATAATAAGCCCTGAAAGTTTAATCATTTTCTTGGCTAAATCAATAATTTTCACTGATTTACCCATGTCGAAGATGAATATTTCTCCTCCATTACTTATTGCTCCTGCTTCTAATACCAACTGACATGCTTCGGGTATAGTCATAAAATACCTTGTAACATCGGGATGAGTTACGGTTACTGGTCCACCCTTATCAATTTGTTTCTTGAAACGTAGAATTACAGAACCATTTGAACCAAGCACATTACCAAATCGGGTGGTAATAAAATTAGTATCACTAATTTGGTTAAAAGCCTGAATATAAATTTCTGCAATGCGCTTTGATGCGCCCATAACATTTGTTGGGTTCACAGCTTTATCCGTAGAAACCATAACAAATTGTTCTACATTGAACTCATTGGATATATCGGCAATTATTTTGGTTCCTAAGATATTTGTTCTAAGTGCTTCGGTTGGGTTGTTTTCCATCATAGGCACGTGCTTGTAAGCTGCAGCATGATAAACAATGGTTGGTTTATACACTTCGAACAGTTTTCGTACTCTGTATTCATCGGCAATATTACCAATTACAATCTCAAAATTATAATAGTTATATTTCTCCTGAAGATCAAGCTCCATATCATAAAGCGGTGATTCTGCCTGATCAAAGAGTACAATTTTATTGGGGTTAAATGCAATTATTTGTCGAACAATCTCACTACCTATTGAACCTGCCGCTCCAGTAACAAGAACTACTTTATTCAGAATTTTCTTTTTGATCTTGTTAATGTCGAGAACAATAGGTGGTCGCTCAAGCAGATCTTCAATTTTAATTTCCTTAATCTGATTAAAACTTAATTCGCCGTTAATCCATGTATTTATATCTGGTACTGATAGCACACGAATGTCGTGTTGCAAACACAATTCAATTATTTCCTGTTTTTCGGTAGCTTCAATATTCTCTTTGGCAATAATTAACTTTTCAACAGTGTTTTTTTCTAATAATGCTGGTAAGTAATCCGGATGATAGATTGTAACTCCTTCTAATGTTTTGCCAATGTTAGCATTTTCAATGTCCAAGAAAGCAATAACCTTATGTTTACTTTCAGCATCTCTATCTAGTGTTCTTTTGGTAATTACACCAAATTGTTCGGCACCATAAATAATTACATCTGTTTTTTCTTTACTAGGGTTGTAAAGTTCCTGGTAAATTATTTTGGTGGATAGCCTAAAAGAAGCCATTAAAAATACTGTTAATAGAAAATCTATTACAATGATGGAGAATGGAATAATGAATGTGCCATTAATCAAGAAATAATTAATAACGTTTATTATTATAAATATGATACTTCCTGTAATAGCTACTATAAAAATTCTTTCAGTATCTTTAGCTCCTGAATACCTAATGATACCAGCATAGGTTTTAAAAACTAAGAATGTAATTGAACGGAAAAAAAGAACATATGGTATTATAAACCCTAAACGTTCGTAATATAACTCAGGCAAATCAAAATTAAACCTTAATAAAAATGCTGCAGATATTGAAATTGCACAAATAAACAGGTCGATTAAGAAAACTATCCACCTGGGAGTATATGATTTAGGAAATCTAATCATTGATATATATAGTAATTAAGGGTATTTTCAATAATAATTCCAACAATTCAAAAATATTAAAAATATTGCAGCAAGTGTAATTTTTTATCGTCTTTTCTTAAAACTAAATAATTAATATTATGAAAACACACCAATTTAAATCAATATCAGTTGCCACAGTGCTTATAGTATTATTAGCAATTTTCAATATGTCAAGTGCATTTGCTGATAAAAACGAAACACGAAACGTAGGAAATTTCAGCCAAATTAGTTTATCCATTCCAGCTAATCTTTATTTAACTCAGGGAGCAAAAAATGAAGTTATAATTGAAGCAGGTGAAAGTGTGCTAGAGAAGATTGAAACCGAAGTTGACGGATCAAGATTGTACATTAAATTTGAAAAATGGTATACCTATAAAGGTGCTGGCAGAATAAATATTTATGTTACGGTGAAAGAAATAGAGGGCTTGTCTGTAGCAGGCTCAGGAGACATTATAAGCAAATCTGTAATTAAAACTGAAGGTATCGATTTTAATGTTTCAGGCAGTGGCTCAATAATAATTGATGATCTCATCACAAAGGAAGTTTCTGCAATGATCACAGGTTCTGGTGATATTAAGATTCAGGGGAAAAATAACGTAAAAGAGGTTGATGTTACTGTAACCGGGTCTGGAGACTTTGAGTCACAAAATATGGAATTTGATGAGGCTGAACTTACTATTACAGGTTCAGGGTCAATTTATACATTTGTTACCGGAGAACTTGAGGCAACGATAACCGGTAGTGGGAAAATTTATTATAAAGGTCAGCCATTGATTAATGCAAATATTACCGGCAGCGGAAAAATTAAAAGTGACAATTAAAATTTAGGTTAGATCATGGTTTAGGCTTATCATTATATGGTAAGCCTTTTTTATTCTCGGATTATTTTTACCTCGCCATTATTTCCAAGTTTTATTATACTTGAGGGTTTTGTTTTTGATATGTCATCTTGTTTCCATTTTACTACATAGTCAACCGAATCAATAATTTGTTGACTGATTTCATCAAACGTTTGAGGTGAAGGTACTCCACTTATATTAGCAGAGGTAGAAACAATTGGTTTTTTAAATCGTTGGATGAGTTTTTGATTAAATTCATCATTTGAGATTCTTATTCCAATACTGCCATCATCGGCAATTAGATTTTTAGCCAGGTTTTTTGCATCAGAATAAATAATAGTTAATGGTTTAGTGCTTAATTCAATTAAATCCCAAGCTAAATCAGGCATTTCATTAACGTAAGCAGGAATTTTTGCCGTGTTATCAAGCAGTATCAGCATACATTTTTGATCGCTTCTTTTTTTAATCTGATAAATTCTCTCAACTGCTTTTTCATTCGTTGCGTCGCAGCCTAATCCCCAAATGGTATCAGTTGGGTAAAGAATTATTCCACCTTGCATTAAAACTTCTACTGCTTTAACAATATCCTCTTTCATTCTATTTTAAATAATTTTCGAGTTGTTCAAAGCTATTTCTAACATCAAAATATTCTATGGCTCGTTTTCTTCCATTTGATCCAAATTCAGAAATCTTTTGAGGATTTTCAAACAGGAAAATTATCTTATCTACAAACTGATCTAACTCGAATGGTGTAACAAGAAATCCAGTATTTTCATCTTGTATGATTTCCGGATTACTTCCAACATTAAACGCTATGACTGGTTTTTTATAAGCCATTGCTTCTACGGTAACATAACCAAAGCCCTCCCAGATTGATGGTAAAAGGAAAATATCTATTGACTTTAAAAAATTGTCATTATTATTGATAAAGCCGGGTAATATTATTTTGTCTTCCAGGTTAGCTTTTGATACGAAATCTTTAATTTCTCTAAAATCATTACCATCGCCTCCCAAAATCATTTTAAAAGGGATTCCCTTTTTTATCAATTCTTGAGCTACAAGAATTAAAAATCGCTGATTTTTTTCTTTTGAAAATCTTCCGATATGTCCTAAGATGATCTCATTATGGTTTTTTTCGAGGTCATTATCAATCGTATTTATCTCAATACCATTGTATATTACCTCAATTTTATCTTGTGGGAAAAGTTTCGGATTATTTTCTAAAATGGTCTTTTTAGTAGCTTCTGAATTAGCAATTACACCTGAAATAACTTTTTTGAATAAAAACCGATTTAAAAACGAGTTTTTGATTGGAATTGCACTGCCTCTTCTATAAATGATTTTTTGACTTTTGTATAAGTAGGTTGAGATTCCAATTAACTTTAAATCTGATGGTAAATTGACAATAACAGTTTTTGGATTAATTTTTTTTAAATAATGATTTAACTGTATTATCCTTAGCGGATTTAGAAAACTGAAATTGCTTACTTTTAGCTGAATACATTTTACCAAGGCAGATTTCTTTAATTCATCGGCTAACTCACTTTTCGTATTGGTAAAAACAACAACCTGGTATCCCTTTTTGGCTAGAAAAGTAGCGTTATCATAGTGCCATTTTTCACCACCACCCCATTTTTTAGAACTGTTAAAGAAACAAATTATATTAGTTGTCATTCTGGTAAAGCTTTTTTAGCTTAATAAATTTTAGAAACTGACCGTATGCTGAGTTTTTGCTAATAATAAACCCTGATAATCCATCAAGGAAGCCTAATCGGAAAAAGTAATGCCGAATAAATCTGAATAATGGCCTAATAACAATCTTAAAAAGTGTCGCTGATTTACCTTTTTCGAACAGTTCGCGGGCCTGCATATCAGTGAATTTATTAATCTTTAACAGGTGATCGGAATATGTTGAATATGAATAATGCAGTAAATCACCTTTAAGGTGAAATATCTTATTTTTATCAACAGTTAACTTTTCATGAATAATACCTTCCCATTTCCCTTTTGATTTATCCCATAGTCTTAGCTGATGATTAGGATACCAGCCCGAATGTTTAATCCATTTCCCACAATAATTTGTCATTCTATTACAATAGTAGCCATCTGCCTGCCAGTTATTTTTCACACTAAAAATATTACCTTTTAGTTTTTCACTTAATTCTTCATCGGCATCTATTGATAAAATAATAGGATATTTTGTTTGTTCAATTGCCCAGTTTTTTTGATCGGAATAATCTGTAAATGCTCGTTCGAAAAATTGCACGTTATATTTTAAACAGATATCCTTGGTTTTATCTTTAGAAAATGAATCAACAACAATTATTTCATCAGCAACATCTTGCAGCGATTGCAGACATCGACCAATATTTTTTTCTTCATTATAGGTTATAATAGTTGCTGATATTTTTTTCATCTGTTTATAATTTTGATTTTAATTGTCAGATGGAGCTCTCCATGATAAGCCCAATGCAGGCCACATGCTGTTTTCTGATTTGTTATAATCATGTGTGTGTATCAATATTATTGTCATGGCTCGGTTCATAACTTAAAATAAAAGAGATTCCACTTTAATCGTTTTTGCGCATTTGAAATGTTGTTCAGGACACTCCTTAAAACCATGTAAACCACATGGTCTGCAATCTAGTTCTTCAGCAGTTTCTATAATTTTATTGTGCTTTGATAACGGGCCAAAGCCAAAATCAGGTATGGTTGAGCAAAATATAGCTGTGGTTGGAGCATCCATGGCCGATGCCATATGCATAGGGGCAGAGTCGTTTACATAGTTCATGGTGGCATTCGACATTAACGCCGAAGTTTGCAAGAAACTTAGTTTACCGCACAAATTTGATATAGCACTTTTTTTGCTTTCTGAGATAATATGATCACACGCATCATTATCATCAGGTCCGCCAACCAGATAAATATGATATTTGGAATCTAATTTATCGATTAATTCAACCCATTTTTCTGCTGGAAATTGTTTGGTAAACCAAACTGAGGTAGGAGCAATGCATATGTATGGTCTCATTTTATATTCCGACACCATCTGGTAATCTTCGTCTGTTGGATAAAGCTTTGGCTTAAATGTGCTCTTATCAGTAATTTCTTCAATAAGTTCAATATTCCTTTCAACCTCGTGTTTCCCGTTTCCAATCTGATGCTCGAAACGTCTGGTGAATGTAAACGAAAACGGGTTTTTATTAAAACCAACTTTAATTTTTCCTTTTGAAAATGAGGTGATAATTCCGGTTGAGGCGAATCTTTGCAGGTTAATTACATAATCATACTTCTTGCTTCGGATTTTTTTAATCACCCGGAACATATTTTTGATCTTATTCTCTTTTTTATTCCAAATCAGAAGATTAGAAACATACGGGTGATTTCTCAACAGGTTTTCATTGCCTTTGCGCAATAAAAAATCAATTTGAGCATCGGGATAAAATTGATGCAACTTCTCTATTATGGGAGTTGCCAGAATAACATCACCAATAAAAGCAGTTTGTATGATCAGGAATTTTACCATGATTTAAACGGCCACATTATATTCTCTTAACGCATCGTTCAGAGATGTCTTAAGATTGGTTGACTCTTTTCTTTTACCAATAATTAGTGCACAAGGAACCTGATACTCGCCAGCATTAAACTTTTTGGTTTGCGATCCGGGAATCACAACTGATCTTGCCGGAACAAAACCTTTGTATTCTTTTGGCTCAGAGCCCGATACATCAATAATTTTTGTCGATTTTGTGATAACCACATTCGCACCAAGTACTGCTTCTTTCTCAATATGCACGCCTTCTACAATAATACATCTTGAACCAATAAAACAGTTATCTTCAATAATTACCGGAGCAGCCTGTACTGGTTCCAAAACACCACCAATTCCGACACCGCCACTCAGGTGAACGTTTTTACCAATCTGCGCACATGAACCAACAGTGGCCCAGGTATCAACCATAGTTCCTGAATCAACATACGCTCCAATGTTTACATACGATGGCATCATAATAACATCTTTAGCTACAAATGAACCATGTCGGGCAATAGCGTGCGGAACTACTCGTACTCCCAAATCCTGGTATCCTGTTTTTAGGTCGATTTTATCATGAAACTCGAAAGGCCCTACCTTAGTTACTTCCATTTTCTGAATCGGGAAATATAATATAACAGCTTTCTTTATCCATTCATTAACTTTCCAGCCTTCAGATGTTGGCTCTGCCACTCTTACTTTACCTTTATCTAAAAGTTCAATAACTTGTCGTATAGTATCCTGAGTCGATTGTTCTTTTAGTAAGCTTCGGTCTTCCCAGGCTGTTTCTATTATTTTTTGATATTCTGAATACATACAATTCTACTATTTCAGTGTAATACAGAATGCGAAGATAACCAAAAAAAAGAATGCAAAAAAGGATTGGTCTGCAGCTTTAAACTTGATTAATTCAAGAAATGTTTAAAATAATTACAGAACGTTAAAGATTGTTAATCATTGGTAAGAGTAAGTAAGCCATCTCTTATATTTGTGTGTAGAAAAATAAGATTGTGAAAATAACTGAACCTAAAATATATTTAACGCTTCTTCTAATAGGAATTGTGCATAGTACATTTGCACAACAATCAGATAGTTTATATTTAATGTCGGGGCAGGTTGTTAAACAGGATAGGGTTTCTCCGGTATCATTTGCTCATGTAATTAATGTTGATCAAAAGTGGGGCGTAGTTTCCGATACGTTGGGGGTTTTCAATATTTGGGTAGTGTCGGGGGATACGTTAAATATTTCTGCACTTGGATATCACTATAAAGAATTTAACGTGCAGAATTACATGGATACTTTAGTGAAAATACCTCTCGAAAACAGAATATATGAAATTCGGGAAGCAAAAATATCTTATTTGGGCACATACAAAGAGTTTGAGTATAAAGTGGTTAATCTTGAATTGCCTGATTTAGGTATTAATCCGGCTGTAGAAAATATATTTAATTATGTAGAACCTCCTCCGTTGTTTGTTGAACCAACGATTACCAGTCCGGCATCGCTTGCTTATAATTTGTTTAGTAAAGATGCCAAAGATAAGAAGAAATATATTGTACTTGAGAAAGAGGAAAAGGTAACAGAGCAGGTGCGTAAAAAATACAATGAAAAAATTGTAAAGCATTTAACCGGACTGGAAGATGTTGAGGTGGTTAAGTTTATGAAATTTTGTGATTTTAAAAATGAGTACATATTAAGGTTGGATGAATACAAGTTATATTCAGAGATCTTACTTCGATTAGATGATTTTAAAAAACTTCAGAACGATTCGTTAAACGTGGAATAATTTTTTTACTTTGGCAAAAAAGTCAGTCATGTCAGAAAAAGGTCCAACATTCAAAGACATACAGGAAGCACATAAAAGGATAAAATCGTTTATTCATAGAACTCCTGTTTTATCATCGAAAAGTATAAATGGCATTTTAGATATTGATTTAGTATTTAAATGCGAAAACTTCCAAAAAGTGGGAGCGTTTAAATTTCGGGGTGCCACAAATGCAGTAAGGCAGTTGAGTAAACAAGAGGCTGAGAAAGGTGTAACAACACACTCCTCAGGGAACCATGCGGCAGCTTTAAGTTTGGCTGCAAAACAGTTAGGTGTTCCGGCCTATATTGTTATGCCGGAAACTGCTCCTGAGATTAAGAAAAAAGCAGTAGAAGGTTATGGTGCCAAAATAACATTTTGCAAGCCCACGCTGCAAGCCAGAGAAGAAACACTAAAGGAGGTTCAGAACGAAACAGGTGCTACGTTTATTCATCCGTATCATAATTTTAATGTAATATGCGGACAGGGAACTGCTGCTGTTGAATTCCTGGAAGAGGTTTCTGATTTAGATGTGATCATAGCACCAATTGGTGGTGGTGGTTTAATGAGCGGAACGGTGCTTTCTGCCAAAGCGATTAACCCGGAATTAAAAGTGTTTGGAGCAGAACCATTGCAAGCCGACGATGCTTTCAGATCGTTTAACAAAGGCGTTTTAATTCCTGCTGGTCCGCCAAATACTATAGCCGATGGATTACTAACTTCGTTAAGTTCCCTAACATTTAAGATAATCCGAGAAAATCTCGATGGAATCTATACAGCAAAAGAAGAAACCATTATAGCTGCCATGCGGATGATTTGGGAACGAATGAAAATTATTGTTGAACCTTCTGCTGCAGTTCCTTTAGCTGCTGTGATAGAGAACAAATACAGGTTAAAAAATAAAAAGGTGGGATTAATAGTTTCCGGTGGAAATGTTGATCTTACGAAATTACCGTTCTAAGACAAACTCACTTGAAACAGGATAGTGGTCAGATAATCGCACATCGTGAATATCGAAATCGAGGCAATTAATACTCTTACTATGTAAGATAAAGTCTATTCGGAACGATGGAAATTTTCCCATGTAAGTAGTTCCAATTCCGCTGCCCGATTCAGTAAATGAATCATCCAGATTTTTCTTCATTTTTTTATAGGTATACGATACGGGTACATCATTAAAATCGCCACAAACAATAACCGGATGAGGCGAATCCTGAATATGATAAGAAATGGTATTAGCCTGGTTTGCTCTTTTAATAAATGCATCGCGCAATCTGAACGAAATATCTTTGATCTCCTTTATGCGTTCATCATCTTTCAAGGCCTTACTGTTCGAAATAAATGTATAATTGTTTTTGTTAAAGCGAATTGATTGTAAATGATTATTAAAAACCCTTACAGTATCTTCATTTATTAAAACATCAGTATAAATGGTAGAGTTTGATGAGTTTCTAAAATTTATAACCCCGCGGTTAACAATCGGGTATTTGCTAAAGGTAGCAATACCATAATTGTAATTACTGTTTTCGATGGTATAGTAAATATGCGTGTTATACTTTTCGGTAAGATTTTTTAAGATTTTTCGCTTCGTTATTTCACCTTTGTTTTTTGTAAAAAACTCCTGAAAACAAATGATGTCGAAATTATTATTGTTGATAAAATTGAAAATTTCTTCTGCAGTATTATCGGTTTCATTCCATTCGTACAGATCGAACAATCGCACATTAAACGACAAAATAGAGAATTTTTCTTCTTGAGGATAATTTTCCTGTTTACTCTTTTTTAGCGGAATTTGTATATATGAGCTTAAGTAATTCCAACCTAAAAGCACTGCTAACAGCGAAAGAACAAAAATTCTTTTTCTTTTGTAAATCCAGAAAACAGCAAACAAAATATTAGAAACCAACAAGAAAGGATATGCCAATCCAAAAAAAGCCAGAAGCCAGATCTTTTCAGGACTTACATATACCGAGAGATAGGATAGCAGCAATGCTCCTATTAGCACATAATTTGCATATCTGATTAATTTGTAGATAAGTGCTTTCAATTCAACTGTTCTTGCGTTCCAGAATCTAATTTAAAATTAATGATTGAGATTTTCAACAGGAAACCTGAATATTTTGGCGAAGGTATTATTTTCCGTTTTTAAATAAGATCTCTTTTTCCTTTTTTGTCAAGCTGTTATAACCCGATTTTGCAATTTTATCTAATATTTTATCTATATCTTCCTGTTTGGCGGCTTGTGCTTTGTTATACTCAATATCACGCTCCATATCGGTCATTGGGCGCTTGTAAGTGACTTTAATTTTTGGGCGTGGTTTAAAAATCGAGAAGATTTTGTCCATAAAGCGATCGAAACCACGGGTAATGTTTTTACCTTTTTTTAACTGCACGATATAAAGATATCCAAACAGTGCTCCGCCTAAGTGGGCAATATGGCCTCCTGCATTCGATGATGCGACACTTAACACATCAAGAATAATGGTTACCAGAGCAATATATTTTAAAGCAACCGGACCAATAAACATTAAATTGATTTTGTAATTGGGAGCATAAACCGATGTGGCAATAACAATTGCAATTACCGATGCAGAAGCACCTAAAGCAAATGAAACCGGGGTTATTTGTTCAAATACGGGGAATATATTAAACGCAAGAATATACAATGCGGCACCCGCCAAACCACCAACGAGGTATACGCTTAATAATTTTTTATCATCAAAATAGCGTAAAAAGATTTGACCAAACCAGTATAACCATAACATGTTAAAAAGGATGTGTAAAAATCCTTCATGTAAAAACATGTAGGTAAAAATGGTCCACGGTCTGTAAAGTAGGTTATGTAAATCGGCCGGAACAGCAAGCCAACGAACTAACGTAAATGTCTGACTTGTTGATGCTAAAAAAAAGAATACACTGATAATTTTTACTGTCAAAAAGACAGCTAAATTGATGTATATTAATTTTATTAACGAATTTCCTGATTTAAACGAGTTTTTTATTTCATCAAAAATGCCCATAATAGAATTTGTAAGTTTTACATAATCTGTGGATTACGTATTGTTAGAAAAATGTTTTACGATCTTTTTTCCACAGTTTAATCAATATAAAACCAAATAGCATGCCACCTAAGTGTGCGAAATGCGCAATATTACTTCCTGGTCGCGTTAAGCCTAACCATAATTCTAATCCACCATAAAAAATCACAAAATACTTTGCTTTAATTGGAATCGGCGGGAAAAGTAACATCAGTTGTGTATTAGGGAATAACATTCCAAAGGCCAATAATACACCGAATACAGCTCCTGAAGCACCAACCGTTGGTACAACCATAATTTCGTTCAATTTCTGCATTTTCGAATAGGTGAACCCTTTCCCTTGCATGAAAATATCATAACCATGCTCTATTACATAATTGAAATTTTCAACAGGTAAACTGTTTTTTAAAGATACATAATGAATGTAGTTTACCAACGTGTGTAAAAATACGGCACCTAAACCACTAACAAAGTAATAAATGAAGAATCGTTTTGGTCCCCAAACTGTTTCCAGAACACGGCCAAACATCCACAATGCAAACATATTGAAAAACAGGTGCATTAAACCACCATGCATAAACATATGCGTAATAATTTGGTATGGTCTGAACTGAGGACTTTTAATAAAGTGTAAACCCAGAACTCGGTTTAAATCAATGCTAAATACACTGGAAAATGTCCATGTTGCTAACAACATGATTACATTAATTAAAATCAGATTTTTAACTACTGGTGGAATGTTTTTAAATGTATCATTCATTGTATTGTATTTTAAAACTATATCTAGTTAAAACGTTTTTCAAGCTCATCTGTTTTAATGATGCTAACAATTAATTTGCCAAAAGGTGAATAGTTCGGATTTTGGCAGGCAAACAACATATCAACCATTTCGCGCATTTCTTCTGAAGATAAGCGTTGATTGCTGCTTATGGCTGATGCTTTGGCCAGCGATCGGGCCACTTTTTCTTTCGCATCGGATTTTGAATCAACCTCACCTGACAAAAATTCGTTTAAAAATTTATCGATGATCTGTTCTGGTTCCTGATTACTCGAATCCGCCGGCATACCATTTACAACAATTGCATTGCCTCCAAAATCATCAATGTCGAAACCCAGGTTCTTTAAATCATCTTTTAAATCTAACAGTAAGGCATGATCTTTTGCATCCAACTCAATGGTTTTGGGATACAATGTTTTTTGCGTAACTACTGCCTGAGAGGATAAGGAATTTAAGAATCGTTCAAATAGAATTCTTTCGTGCGCTCTTTTTTGATCAATAACCATTAATCCTGATTTTACAGGAGTTAAGATAAAACGATTTTTAAAATGAAAATACTTTTCGCTTAAATCCGAGTCGATTAAAGTCTGCTGCTTGTTTTCATTAGAAATGAACGAAAAATCATCCGATGGTCTGTTTTCTTTTTCAAATCCCTGGTATAATTGGTCCCAGTTTGCCAGGTTTTCTTTTTCCAACGAAATTTTGGAACTTTTCGGTCTGCTTGTAGCTGGTCTGTTTTGCTCGAAAGGATTAAAAGTCGGATCAATATCAATTTTTGGTTTTTTAATTTCCGTATCTTTTGATAAAACCGGAATATCAAAACCCTGTTCCTGGTCAAAATCCAGTGAAGGTACAATGTTATTTGAGCCTAACGACTGTTTTGTGGCTGAATGTAAAATCTGCCAGATTGCTTGCTGATCTTCGAATTTAATTTCTGTTTTTGTGGGATGTATATTTACGTCAATACTCGAAGGATCAGCAGTAAAGTAAAGAAAATAAGAAGGAACCGTTTCAGGAGGCAATATTTGTTCATATGCTTTTAAAATCGCCTTATTAAAATAGGCACTTCGCATAAATCGTTTGTTGATGAAGAAAAACTGTTCGCCACTCTTTTTCCTTGCATATTCGGGTTTTCCAATAAATCCCTGAATGGTTATTATGCTTGTTTTGCTTTCAACTTTAATTAAGTTTGGGTTTATGCGTTTACCAAATATGGCAACTATTCGTTGTCGCACATTTCCTTTAGGTAAAATGTATATTTCAGAATTGTTATGATATAATTTGAATTCAACCTCAGGATTAGCCAGAGCTATTCGCTGAAATTCAGTCATGATATGCCCGAATTCGGTTGTGTTCGATTTTAAGAATTTTCTTCGTGCAGGCACATTATAAAAAAGATTCTTAACTGAGAATGTGGTTCCTTTAGCACAACTGGTTGGTTCCTGCGTAATCACTTTTGATCCTTCGATATCAATTTCTGTTCCCAACTCAACATCTTCTTGTCGTGTTTTTACATTTACATGAGCAATGGCAGCAATTGATGCTAAAGCTTCTCCTCGGAATCCCATGGTAGAGATATCGAAAAGATCATCGGCAGTTTTAATTTTCGAAGTAGAGTGTCGTTCGAACGATAACCTTGCATCCGTATCAGACATGCCTATTCCGTTATCTATAATCTGGATAAGGGTTTTTCCTGCATCTTTAATATTTACAGTTATTGAATCAGCCCTGGCATCAATAGCATTTTCAGCTAACTCTTTGACAACAGAAGCTGGTCGTTGAATAACCTCTCCTGCCGCAATTTGATTGGCAACGGAATCGGGTAAAAGCTGAATGATATCTGACATTAAAAAGAGATTTAAAAATAAAGAAGGAAATAAACGATTGCAAACAGAACAATTAGTATAATTACCAGTCGGGTGGTAGACCTTCTCTTTTGTTGAACGTTTTTCTTGAAATAGCCGCGCATTTGACCTTTGATATTTGGCACATAAGGCTTGTTTTCGTCATGAATATCCTGAACACCCATTTCGCGTTTTATTTGCTCAACACGTTTTTCCAGCTCTTCCTTTTGTTCGTTGTAATATCTGGGTTTAAAACTAAACTGCTTATTTTTTGGTGTATGTAAAAATTTTACTGCCATAAGATTAAAATTTGTGGTTGCAAAGTTATTCAATATTTATCATTATATGAATTTTACATCAGGAAACCTTAACCCATATAACCTAATATTATAAGTTATATTTTATGGTTAAGTTATTTTTTATCATATATTTGCTGCTCAATTTTAGCAAATAAAAGGATTGATTCAAAAATATTACAATTAAATGTTTGTGAATCAGATAAACTTTTATATTTTTGCATTCCCAAAATTGTATAAAAACTGTTAAAAACATAAGTAGATGTACGCAATTGTAGAGATCGCAGGCCAGCAGTTTAAGGTTGAAAAAGACAACAAAATCTTTGTTCATCGTTTAGAAGGAGAAGAAGGATCAGTTGTTGAATTCGATAAAGTACTGTTGATCGATAACGACGGAAAGGTAAAAGTCGGAAAACCTACCGTGAAGGCCGCAAAAATTTCCGCGAAGATAGTAGGTCACCAAAAAGGTGATAAAGTTCTTGTTTTCAAAAAGAAAAGAAGAAAAGGGTATAAAACGTTGAACGGACACCGTCAGCAATTTACTCAAATTCAGATTGAAGATATTATTACTGAATAATTAAAAAGACTTAGATATGGCACATAAGAAAGGAGCTGGTAGTTCACGTAACGGTCGCGAATCGGAAAGTAAACGATTAGGCGTTAAACTATATGGCGGACAAGCTGCCAAAGCTGGTAATATTATTGTACGTCAGAGAGGAACTCAACATAACCCTGGCGAAAATGTAGGTATGGGTAAAGATCATACTTTATTTGCTTTGGTTGATGGTAAAATCGAATTTAGAAGAAAACAAGGGAATAAATCATTTGTATCTGTTATTCCTTTCGAAGAATAAAAGAATTTTACGTAATTTTGAATCTCCTGATTTTACTATGTTGTAGTAAAAATTTAGGAGATTTTTTATTTATTCACATTTCATTTTAGTTAAGATATGCTAACCTTAAAATTCATTCAGGAAAATAAAGATCTGTTAATTGAACGATTAAAGATTAAAAATTTTCAGGCACAAGATATCATTGATCAGATAATAGAATTAGATCAGAATCGACGAACTATTCAGAATAGTATGGATAGTAATCAGGCTGATCTAAACAAGATGTCGAAAGAGATCGGGATGTTGTTCAAATCGGGCAAGGTAGATGAAGCCAATGCATTGAAAGAGAAAAACACTCAACTGAAAGAGACTGTTAAGCAACAAAACGAAGAGTTAGCCGAAACAGAACAAAAGCTGAATGAATTGTTGGTTCAAATTCCTAATATTCCACACGAATCGGTTCCTCCAGGGAAAGGTGAAGAAGAAAATGTAGAGGTTAAATCCGGTGGTACAATACCGGAGTTGCCTAAAGGGTCAATGGCACACTGGGACTTAGCTAAAAAGTATGATATTATCGATTTTGAGTTGGGGAATAAATTAACCGGAAGCGGATTCCCAGTATATAAAGGAAAAGGAGCCAAGCTACAAAGAGCTCTTATTAGTTACTTTTTAGACCAGGCGATAGAAGCAGGTTATACCGAAGTGATGCCTCCTTTAATGGTTAACGAAGATTCTGGATTCGGCACAGGTCAATTACCAGATAAGGAAGGACAAATGTACCATGTTACTGCCGATAATTTGTATTTAATTCCAACAGCAGAGGTCCCGGTAACGAATATTTACAGAAAAGAAATTATAGCAGCAAAAGATTTTCCAATTAAAATGACTGCATATACACCGTGTTTCAGACGTGAAGCAGGATCGTACGGGAAAGATGTACGTGGATTAAACCGTTTGCACCAGTTTGATAAGGTGGAAATTGTACAGTTTCAGAATCCCGAAAAATCATATGACACCTTAAACCAAATGATAGAACATGTTGAGGGATTGGTGAAATCATTGAACTTGCCATATCGAATTTTAAAACTGTGTGGCGGTGATTTGAGTTTTACTTCAGCTTTAACGTTCGACTTCGAAGTATTTTCTGTAGCACAAGAAAAATGGTTGGAGGTAAGTTCAGTTTCTAACTTTGAATCGTACCAGGCCAACCGATTAAAGTTGCGTTATAAAGAAGAAGGAGAAAAGAAAACCCAGTTAGCACATACACTTAACGGAAGTGCGCTTGCTTTACCACGAATACTTGCAGCATTGCTCGAGAATAATCAAACCGAAGATGGAATTGTTATTCCCGAGGTGCTTAGAAAGTATACTGGCTTTGATATCATTAATTAGGAGTTTTATATTTATAAAATAAGATAAGAGCATCCATTGGGTGCTCTTTTTTTAGGTCGTGTTGCGATTATTTTTTTAATAATTAAATTATTTGTATAATTAGTTTCTCTATTAATTCATAAATATTATGCAAAAGGTTTATGTGGTAATTTGTACTTTTCTGCTGATTTGTTCATGCACACCCAAGAAACAAAAAGACACATCTGAATGTAATGATTTATTAATGATTATTGATAGTTTGCTTGTAGAGGTGAACACAAGTAAGGATCGAACGTTAGAACATATCTACATGTTCACTGAAGATAGCCTCAAAGCAGATTCTTTGAAAAAGCAGTTAAATCTTTCCGATAGCATCGGATTTTATCAGTATCTTGAAAAGGACATGAATAAACTTAATGAGTTTTTTAACCAAACCAGAAAGGAGATAAACTTTACCAAGGATCAGCTGTTATCAATAAAGACTGAATATATGGAAGATGAAATTACAGATCAGGAGTTTAAGGAAGCAATTAAGGATGTTGATCAAATGATTCATTTTTTAAAAGAAAGAGTGGATACCAATTTAATGATTGTTCGCGAGAGATATCAATTATCCGCCGATACACTTAATAATGCCGAGCAGGATGAAAAATCAGAGTAAAGCTTATTTGTTTGCTGGAATAACCATTATTTTTTGGGCAACATCGGCATCTGCATTTAAAATAGGATTGCTGCATGTAGATTATTTACAGCTTTTATTCATAGCGAATTCAACAGCCGTTCTGTTTTTATTTGCTGTTTTGCTTTTTCAAAAGCGGTTGACTTTTTTCAGGAAAATAGAAAAGCGCCACTATTCCCACTCTGCAATACTCGGTTTTTTAAATCCTTTTCTTTATTATGTTGTGTTATTTATTGCGTACTCAATGTTACCGGCACAGGTAGCTCAACCACTAAATTTCGTATGGCCTTTGATGCTGGTATTGCTATCAGTGCCAATTCTAAAGCAAAAATTAAGAATCAGAAGTTTTATTGCGCTAATTATAAGTTTTATAGGAGTTTTCTTCATCTCCTCCGAAGGAAATATTTTAAATTTACGTTTTTCAAATCCGTTGGGAGTGTCATTAGCATTAAGCAGCTCGATCGTTTGGGCTCTATACTGGTTGTTTAACATGAAAGATCAGCGTGAAGAGGTATCCAAATTGTTTCTTAATTTTCTGTTTGCATTGGTTTTGATTTCTATTACGACTTTACTTTTTTCAGATCTCAACACTATAAATATAAAAGGATTATTGGCGGGAATTTATATTGGATTATTTGAAATGGGCATAACTTTTGTAATATGGCTAAAGGCTTTAAAATTATCAGGCAGAACAGACAAAATTGGCAACTTAATATATTTAACACCGTTTTTTTCGTTACTATTTATACATCTTATTTTGGGAGAAAAAATATATATTACAACTTTTATTGGGTTAATACTTATTGTAACAGGTATCTTTACACAGCAAATTAAAAAGGTGAGTCATGAGAAAAATTAGATTGATTTTAATCCTTGTAATTGCAGGATTAACAATTTTAAGTTCATGCGAGAAGGATAAGATTTATCCTCCCGGGGCAAATGAAAAAGGAGAGTTCTATGATATCATGAACCAGTGGTACTATTGGATAGATTCTATTCCGGATGTTGATCCCGACGTTTACTCCAATGCAAGCGTACTTCTTGAAGCCATGAGATACTCGCCAAGAGATAAATGGAGCTATATAACAACAAAAGAAGCACATTCTCAATACTATGAAGAAGGCACTTATGTGGGTTATGGCTTTTCTTATGCTCCTGATGCAGAAGGAAATGTAAGACTAACTTTTTTATTTAAGAATTCTGACCTTAAAGATTACGGTATAGATCGTGGTTGGATCATAAAAAAAATAAATGGAACTACTGTTGATGCTACAGTTAGCATAAGCAGTTTACTAGGTAGTGACGTGGCAGGAGTAACCAATGAAATTGAATTTGAATCGCCATCGGGTGAGGTTGTTAATCAGGAGTTTACAAAGAAACTGATCACTATGAATTCAGTAGGTTATGAGGATGTATTTGATGTTGGTTCAAGTAAAGTCGGGTACTTTGTGTTTAAAAGTTTTATTGGTCCTGCAATGGATGAGCTAGATGCAGTGTTTGCTGATTTTAAGGCAGGTGGTGTTAATGAGTTGGTTGTAGATTTAAGATATAATGGAGGTGGACGGCTGGATGTTGTGGAAAAACTGGCAAGTTACATTATCCCTGATGAAGTGGATGGAAAGGTTTATGTAAAGTATGTGCATAACAGTGCCCGTTCAGATCAAAATGATAGCGATGTTTTTCAGCAAGATCCGAATTCATTACGTTTAAGTAAAGTTTATTTTATCACAAGCAGAGGATCTGCCTCAGCAAGTGAAGTAATTATTAATAGCTTGGATCCTTACCTTGATGTATATCTTGTTGGTGATGATACCTATGGTAAACCTGTGGGAATGTACTCTTTTTACAGTGCAATAAGCAACTTAGTGTATGTTCCGGTAACCTTTAAGTTGTTAAATGCAATCGATTATGGTGGATATTATCAGGGATTACAAGCAGATAGTTATGTTGAAGATGATATTTCGACACCATTTGGTACCGGAGAAGCAACGTTGGAAGAGGTACTAAATCATATTCAGAATGGTAGTTTTTCAGGCAAGAAATCGTCAGTTGAAATTTACAGAAGACCCTTTAAAGAGATTATTACAATTAAAGATGAGCTGGGAGCAATATAGGTAATTTTGAAAAAAGAACGAATCATATTAGGTATTGACCCCGGAACAACCATAATGGGTTACGGATTAATTAAAGTAATTGACAAAGATGTTCAGTTACTGGCTCTTGGAGTTATTGAGCTGAAAAAGTATACAGATCACTATACTAAACTTAAAAAGATCTTTGACCGGGTACTTTCACTGATCGATCATTATCATCCGGACGAGATGGCGGTTGAAGCACCTTTCTTTGGGAAAAATGTGCAATCGATGTTAAAGTTGGGAAGAGCGCAAGGTGTTGCTATTTCTGCTGCTTTGGCACGTTCTATTCCTATTTTTGAATATGCTCCTCGGAAAATTAAAATGTCAATTACCGGACAGGGAAATGCTTCGAAGGAGCAGGTGGCGATGCTTCTAAAGAGTTTGCTCAAGATTAAAGAATTGCCAAAAGATTTAGATGCTACCGATGGTTTGGCTGCAGCTTTATGTCATTATTATCAAACGAATGTTCCTGTCGCTTCCAAATCGTTTAACAGCTGGAAAGATTTTATCAATAAAAATCCGGGACGTATAAAAAAATAAAACCAGCCCTCAAATGGGCTGGTTTTATTTTATATTTTCTTTTCTTAATTATTGTAATTGGAATACAATAGGGAATGTAAATCGAACTCGTACTGGACGTCCTCTCTGTTTACCAGGAGTCCATCTTGGAGACGATTTAACAACTCGAACAGCTTCTTTGTCTAATGAAGGGTCAACTCCACGAACAACAACAACGTTAGTAACTTCTCCTTTAGCATTCACATCAAACTGTACGAAAACTCTACCGCTAACGCCGTTTTCCTGAGCAATAACAGGGTATTTTAAGTTTTGCTGGATGTAAATACGGAAAGCATCGCTACTTTGTCCCTGGAAAGTTGGCATATCCTCAACAACAAAGAATACTTCCATTTCATCAACTTCCTCTTCTTCTTCTTCAAACTCAACAATCTCAATTACATCATCCTGATCGGCTTCAGTATCATCAAGAATTAACTCATCTTCAATTTCAACATCGTCTTCTACAATATTGATTACCTCTGTTGTTTGTGGTGGAGGTGGAGGTGGAGGTGGCTCGTTCTGTTGACGAGTAATAGGAATAATTTCTTCCTCAATATCCATATCCTCTAATTCTCCAAGTGAGTTAATATCTGTTGGTCGTGTTCCCCATTCAAAAGCCAGTAGTACCAGCCCTAAAACGATAACATAACCTAACTGAAGAAAAATGCCTCTTTTCTTCTCTAAATTAGCCTTATCTGTTTTTTTAACTTCCATGTTGGTTTATTTTTTGAATGCCTAAAAATAAATAATATAATAGTGTTTTTCAAAATTTAGATGTAAAAAATCAAATCAAAGTTGCTTTCTTATACCTTTTTACGCTTCCCAGAAGCTTATGTTGCTTAAAATCAGCTTTTAAATGTTAAAAAAGGTTAAACCCGATTTTTGTTTCTAAACAATTACTATTCCGGTAATTATTTTGAGGTTGCTAAAATAACTTTTCATTTTGAATAAAAAAATGTATTTTCACATGATTTTATTTTTCTAAGTTATTACATAGAGATCAATAATTGTTAAGGCTTAGGAATTAAGAAGTTAAAACAGGTTCTTAAAGATTTTATGTTATGGGGCATTACCTGCCTGCCGTTAGGCAGGGCTCAGTTGGTTCCAAATTTATGAAAATCCCTGCTTGCAGCAGGCAAGTTTGATTTTCTTTAAAATTCGAGAATCCTCGAAAATCTAATGATAATATATCATTTCAGATTATGGTAATGAAGCATTTTGTTAAGATGGACATTTGCTTTAAGATTTTCGGAACTAGATCGTTTGATAAACCCTCTACATAAAAAAATGGGGCATTAGCTCAGTTGGCTAGAGCGTTTGACTGGCAGTCAAGAGGTCATCGGTTCGATTCCGATATGCTCCACATGTAAATATGAATTAAAAAGGCGAACAACAAATCATTGTTCGCTTTTTTTTGACATAGCATTTTCAAAATTATTCTTCTATAAATTATATTCACGTTTATAATTCCCAGCTTACCCAACTCTCCGAAATACTTTTGCTAATATTTGTATGTGGGTTTTGTTCTCTGTTATTGATTATTGATGATTTAACAGATACATTCTGATGTAAGTATTCATCAAGTGATCCTAAAGATACTCGTCCGGAAGTTTCCTGTAGCTTTTTTAACAAGTAATAGGTAAACATTCCATGACCTTTATCAAAATATGGTAATGCCGATTGGTTACCACTGCTCGCACTAAAAACAACTAAGTTACCAGTTAAAATATTTTCTTTAGGTTTAATTTTAACTCCACGGGAAGCTAATAGCCCCAACTCACGGCCTCCACCGGTAAAACAAGCATCCAGAAATATAACTACCTTTTTCGAAGGATATTCGGTTAATTGGTTATAAACATCCTTTAAATTTATGGCAAGTTCTAATGAGTTACTGGATACATCAACAGGAATTAAATAAGGCTCTTTTGTAACTTCATCCGGATGACCGTGTCCTGCATAATAAATGATTACTTCTGCTTCGCCATTTAAATTTTTAATAACTGATGATATCTGGTTAAATACCTGTTTCATTCGCACAACACCTATGTTTGTCTCAAAAATTATATTTTCTTGCGGAATACCGAGTGTTTTATTACAATATTCTTGAAACATTTTGGCATCATTTACTGCAAATTCGACGTTTTGTTCTGCAGAAAGGTTCGTTTGGTAGCTTTGGTAATCCTCATTACCTATGATAAGTGCATATGTATTTGTTCGTCCTGTTTTAGAAACCGGAATGTTCATGTCAACATCCGATTTCCCTACAACTATTTTAGTTACACTTTCATTGTTTGGTCGATTAACCGGAGTGCTGCTTAACTCAATATTTACATCGTCAAAATTAAGAACCAATTGATTAGAGGTGAATTCAGGTATATCCTTACTGTCGTAAGAGTATATTTTATCGTTAATGGGATTTACAATATCAAGGTGAATCAGTTCAAATTTATTATTATACAGCGTAAATTTCTGATTGGTATATAGTAAATTTTTAAAATTACTGTCAAAAGCTCTGGCTTCACCAATTGGAACAGGTAAATAGATTTCATTTAGTTCAGAGAAAATGATTTTAAATACTTCATTATCGGCATCATATTCATTTTTAGTAAATTCAAGATTATAGGCAACGGCTCCAACGCTATCAATATAATGCTGTGTATAATAGTCTATCATTTTTTCTCTTGATTCTACATTAACTCTTTTTCTGTAGTCAACTGTTTTTTCGAATTTACCTTTTGCCTGCCAGTTGTTAATTTGTTTCTCAACATAATGTTTTATGAGTAAAGAGTATTTATCCTCAACAATATCATATGTATTAATTAGGTATATATATTTTTTAAAATCGATTTTATTAAATAGGTTTGAATGAGCCAAAACTTTGTCTTTATCTTTGTATCCAAGTTGGAAGGCTTTCTCTAAATACTCAAATGATTTAAAATGATCATATTGGTTGGCAGATTTAGCATAAACAATTGAAATCAGAAAAGATAAATAACCATTTTTTTCTTGAATTTCGGTAAATGTTAAATCTTCGATAAAACCGGGTGATGTTTGAGTTGCTACCTTACAATAAAGTTCTAGTGAGTTCATCATAAAAGCAATCTCCATTGATTTTTGTAAGTCGCTTAAGATAAGCTCTTCATCTTTATTAAGCTTATACAGACAGTAAGCTCTTCGATAATATATCTCACTTTGCTTCGGAACTGAATACGTATAAACATACTCTTCAATTATTTTATTGAATTTTTCGTAAGCAGCTTCATAATTTTCTTTATTAAAATCATCTCTTCCTTTCATATAAAGCGGAGATTGACTAAAAGCAGCAGAACTATAGACTAAGAATAGCAAGGTAATAAAGAGTTTAGTTTTCATATCTATTGTTTTTGATTTCCTTCACTAAGTTAAACAATAAATTGAAAAATCTAAAGATAGTATTCTTATAAAGTTAAGATATTTAAGGTATTATCTTATTCATTGCTAAACTCCATCAGGTATGCTTTAATAAAACCGTCTAAATTTCCATCCAAAACATCCTGGGTGTTTCCCATCTCAAAACCGGTTCTTACATCTTTTATTAATTTATAAGGATGTAAAACATAGTTACGAATTTGTGATCCCCACTCGATTTTTTTCTTTTCACCTTCAACTTTAGCACGTTCTTCTAGCTGTTTTCTCAACTCAAGTTCATAAAGCTGGGATTTTAACATCCGCATAGCATTTTCTTTATTTTTAAGCTGCGAGCGAGTTTCCTGGTTTTCTATAACAATACCACTAGGTTCGTGTTTTAAACGAACCGCTGTTTCTACTTTGTTTACGTGCTGTCCGCCGGCACCGCTCGACCGGAATGTGTCCCAGGTTATATCTGCCGGGTTAATATTAATTTCAATAGTATCATCAACTACTGGCGACACAAATACTGAGGCAAATGAGGTATGCCGGCGATTATTGGAATCAAAAGGTGAGAGGCGAACCAATCTGTGCACACCATTTTCGCTCTTTAAATATCCGTAAGCATATTCACCCTGAAACTCTAAGGTAACGGTGTTTATACCGGCAGTATCGCCGGGTTGGTAATTTATTTCTTTAACTTTATAGTTGTTTCTTTCGCCCCAACGAATATACATTCGCATAAGCATTTCGGCCCAATCGTGGCTTTCTGTTCCGCCCGCACCCGGATTAATTTGTAAATATGCACCTAAAGCATCTTCCTCTTTCCGAAGCATATTTTTTAACTCGAGCTTTTCTATTAGATCAACTGTCTTTGTGTATTGTTTGTCAACTTCTGATTCTTCGAGGCCACCATCTTTATAAAAATCAATAGCAACTTTCAATTCTTCAACCTGAGTTGCTATTTCCTCATATGCTTTGGTCCATTCTTTTAAGCGCGAAATATTTTTAAGTTGTTTTTCGGCCTCGTTTGGGTCGTCCCAAAAATCCGGAGCCTGCGTTTTTTCTTCTTCTTCCTCTATTCGTATTAATTTATTTTCGATGTCAAAGATGCCTCCTCAGCGCGTCCTGGCGCTTTTCAAGATCTTTTAACTGGTCTGAAGTAATCATATTTTTATTTTTTTATTTGGCATGTAAATATAGTATGCTGTACAAAAATAAAAAAGGGAGCCGAAGCTCCCAATTTATTTTTAGATATTGTAGTTTTTAGTATCCACCACCTTGCTCAAGTTTTTCCATCTCCTTATCGAAAGTTTCTTTATACTTTTCGTAGTCGTAGTCAACTTTTAAACGCTGGTCTCTTGAAAGTTTGTTGTTCATTGCTTCTTCCAATGCATCAACATTCATCTCTATAGCCATATAGCACTTGTAAGTTCCCGCTTTTGTTTGAGTAATCTTTTCACAAATGGTTCTTACATTGTTTAATTGTTGATTAATAACTTCTCTGTTTAAAGCTTCAAATCTTTCTTCAACTTCTTCTACATTATTAAATTCACGAGAGTTAACATAGTTATCCGTTGTACCTTTTATTACGGTCTCTATTTGTCCTGCTAAAGCAGCTTTACAGTTGCTTGTTGCTTTTTTACGAGCAATTTCCATGTCAGAACTTTCACCTGTGGCATTGGCTCTGAAATTGTTTTTATCACTTCTGAATTCAGGACCTGAGCAGTGTAGTTCAATTACCTTTTCACCCGGCATGTCGCCTACACCTTTTTTAGATTTACAACTTGTAAATGCACCGCTGATAACAACAGCACCCATTAATAATAAACCTAGTGGTTTGTAAAATTTAGTTTTCATAACTTCGATTTTTAAATTAAATAATTGACTGAATATTAATATTATAATGTTATTCTTCTAATGTTTGGTATAATGGTATTCTTAATTTCTTTTTCTGCTTTTTCAACGGCATCCATTGCTGCTGTTTCATAACTACCCGATTTCATTCCTTTAATATCGTGTAAGCTTTGATTATAAATTTCAAGTTTCGTGCCAGTTTTTAGTATTCTAATATTACAATTTAAAAACGCTGAGTGCAAATTATATTTTTCCACAACAGATCCTTTAGTTACTTCGGATTCTACATGAACAATAACATCTGCGCTTTTTTGATCTTTTGTAAACGAAAAGAAATTTTTAGATAATTCCTGTTCCAACAACCTCGTAATTGGATGATTGGAGTCGTCCTTACCTAGAACCATTTCCTGGGATTCAAGATAGGCAATTATTTCATTAACTACAACATTAATATGGCCATATGGCTTTGTTCCTTTTTTATTAAATAAGTTTTTGAGTATGTTATCTGCATTATCTTTTCCCAGATAAATATCAGTATTTACTTCAGCTTTAATAATTTGTATTTTTCCTTTAGGAGCCATTTTTGCAATAGAGCATTCTGCTTTTCCATTTTCTGAAGATATTACATTTTCAGTTTCGGTAATTTCTGAATCCTGAAACGAAAAAGTAATCGGTATATTGGAAATATTTTGTGTTGCCAGGTCTGTTTTTAGTTTTACCTTAACATAGACAGGTTCATTATTAGCAGATAGAGCTTGCAGCTCATAAAGCTCTTTGCCAGGCACAATGTTTATTCTGGTAAAAATATCCTGTATAGATTGATAAATTGCATTATCCAGATATATTTTACCCTCCAAAGTAAAAACAGATAAATCTTCGCCAATGTGTTTTTTTATGGCATCGAAAGATTTTACATAATATATGAGGGCATTATGTATATCAAATTCTTTTTCTGCTTGTTTTGCTTTTTCATAAAAATCTTTGGCAAGATTAATTGACCGATCTAATATTTCCTGTTTTCTTCTTTTATATTCAGCTTTTGATAAACGGTAATAAACCCAATACTCTTCTTTATTTTCCCAGCTATCAACAATTTCATAACCTTCAATATAGTCTTTTGTAGCCAGTTCTATTCTTTCCTGATACGTTTCTCGCAATCCTTCATTATCTTCAATTTGGTATAGTACCGAGTTGCTCGAGATATTTACTGATATTTCAGAGATCATATCAGACAGTGCTTTATTTTTAGCCACTTCGAGATAATTCTCCGATGATTCTTTATTTGCTTTACCAATACCTATATAATAGTTTTGATCCACAGGTCGATCTTTAACCCATTTAGGTTTTCTTGCTTCGGCGTGTTCAATATTAAACCCTGATATTAATAAGAGAGTAATAGCGAATGAGATGAGTATTTTGATTTTAGGAGCCATAAACAATAAATCGGTTATGTAAATTTAATAAAATCTTTTATTCGTTGATTTTAATTTTAACTATTCTCTATAATTTTTGATACCATATCAAATATCTTGCCACTTTCAAATCCACGAGATGCTGCAAATCGCATAAGCTTAGATTTTATGGTGTATTCATCTGTGTCTTTAATGGATTTTAATTTTTTAAGCAATTCATTTTTTAATATTTCATTATAATCTGTTTCTTCAATCTCATCAAGAGCTGTTTGAATATAGTCCTCTGGAATATCTTTTTGTTTTAAAGTATACGCAATTTTAATTTTCCCCCACTTGTTATACGTTAACTTGTCTTTGGCAAAAAAACGTGCATATCTTATTTCATCAATAAATTGATCTTTTACCAGTTGATCTATAATTTGGTCGTGATCTTTTTGCGGAAGTTTCCAGTCGAAAAGCTTTTTGCGAATTTCTGATTTGCATTTTTCCTGGCTTGCACACATATTTTGTGCTTTAATAAGCGCTTCTTTTTCAGTTATGGTTTGTTTTTTCTTCAAAATTTACGAGTTTTTAATTCCTCTTACCATTCGGTCTTTGCCATTAATATCTCTTAAAAGAATATTATCTGAAAATCCTTTCTTTTGCATTAAAGATATCATTTCTTGTCCAAACGCTTCATTTATCTCAAAATAAATATTCCCTTTGGGTTTTAGATGCTGTAGGCCAAAATCAAGAATTGATCTGTAAAAGAGAAGCGGATCATTATCTGGCACAAATAAAGCAAGTTCTGGTTCGTAATCCAACACGTTTTGTTGCATTAGAGACTTTTCTTTCTCGGTAACATAGGGTGGATTACTTACAATAATATCAAATTTTTTGTCTTGATCACTTGGTGGATTTAATATATCAAATTGAAGAAGATGTAAAGACGTGTTATTTATTTTACTATTTGTTTCAGCTGCTTTAAGCGCAAGTTCTGAAATATCACTTGCATAAACAACAGCATTTGGCATATTTTTAGCTAACGAAACTGCAATGCAACCACTACCTGTTCCTATATCCAAAATTTTAATGGATGTATTGGAATGATCTTTTATAATCCAATCAACCAGCTCTTCTGTTTCGGGTCTCGGTATAAGTATATTGTCAAATACTTTAAATTTCAGATCATAAAATTCTGTTTCTCCCAGAATATATTGAATTGGTCTGTATGATTTTAGTTCACTGATGATATTATTAATTTTAAGAAATGTACCCTCATTAATTTCATTTTCCTTTGAAAGCAAAAGTTGGGTTCTTGAAATGCCAAGAAGATGATCAAAAATCAAAAAAATGAAACTATCAATTTCATTAACGGGGTATAGTTCGCTTAATTCGGATTTTATTTCAGAAATTACTTTCTTTATACTGTGATTAGTTGCCATTGTTCAAATTTAAATAATTTGTATGACCAATAGAATGATTCACGAAAAATATATGCAAAGGTGCCTTGATTTGGCAAAGAACGGATTGGGCAATACGGCGCCAAACCCAATGGTGGGTTCCGTGATTGTTCATGAGAATAAAATTATTGGCGAAGGTTATCACAGAAAATATGGTGAGTCTCACGCAGAAGTGAATGCAATCAACGCTGTAAAAAATAAAGATCTACTTAAAAAATCAACAATTTATGTAAACCTGGAGCCTTGTTCGCATTATGGTAAAACTCCTCCATGTGCAAATCTCATTGCAAGTGTAGGTATACCAAACGTTATTATTGGTACGGTAGATACCGCAGATCATGTTGCTGGTAAAGGAATTCAGATATTGAAAGATGCAGGATGTAAAGTAACAACCGGAGTATTGGAAAAAGAATCTAAGGAACTCAATAAGAGATTTTTTACTTTTCATGAACGAGGGCGCCCGTATATTATATTAAAATGGGCACAAACCCAAGATGGATACCTGGATGTATTGCGAACTAAGAATACTCCTGTAGAACCAACCTGGATAACCAATGAGTATGCAAAAACATTAGTTCATAAGTGGAGAGCTGAAGAGCAGGCAATACTTGTAGGAACCAATACGGCGCTGAAGGATAATCCAAGTTTAACTACAAGAAACTGGTTTGGTAAAAATCCTTTACGAATAGTTTTTGATCAGCATCTGAAATTGCCACTTCATTTAAACTTATTTAATCAGGATGCAGAAACCATTGTAATTGCTGATAATAGTGCTAAAGCCATGAAAATGAACGAGAACAAAAATTATTCTGGCATCAAATTTGTTAATTATTCAAAGGATTTCTATACTCAGCTTTTTCAAATTTTGGTTGACAAGAATATTCAGTCGGTGATTATAGAAGGAGGAGAACAGGTGTTGAATTCTTTTATTAAGAATGATTTTTGGGATGAAGCCAGAGTATTTGTTGGTAATAAAAAGTTCCTGAAAGGGATTAGTGCGCCTGTAATAAAACAAAAAGAATTAACTTGTGATTATTTGGGCACCAGCAAATTAACTTTTATCAAAAAATAATCTATATTTAATCAATAATTTAAATTGTTTAATCATAAAATTTCTAAATAATTAAAAGCTTTTGTAAATTTGATAACATAATTATTCCATCAAACACTGTAAATATTAAACTCTATTAAATATGGGAAAATTTAAATTTAAAAGATCGTTTTTCTTTACCCCAATGTTATTGGTATTTATATCTTTTGTTGAATGCAGTCCAAAGTTATATACCACGGGGAAAGATTTTGTAGCATCGGGAAATTATGATGATGCCATTGAACAGTTTACAAAACTGATCGATGAGAATCCGGAATATACCGAAGCTTATGTTGCCCGAGCTGACGCTTACGAAAAAGCCGGCAAAAAAGCTGAAGCTGCAAGTGATTATAAAAGAGCTACTGCCTTTGAAGATAAAGATGAATCCATTTATTATAACGCAGGTCGACTTTATTATGAGTTAGAAGAATATAAAGAGGCAATTCCAATGCTGGCAAAGGTCACTGCATTAGATAAAAAGCATATTAACGCCTATAAGTATAAAATGGAATCACATATTGCATTGGAGCAATATGATAAAGCATTAAAAGAAAGCAATTCGTTAATTGAATTAAATGAAACGGCAAGTAATTATGCAAGACGCGGTTTTATTCAGGATAAGCTGGAAAACTATAATCTTGCCGAAACTGATTACAGAAATGCAATTCAAAAAGCACCAAATGTTTTGGAGTATCATGTTGCCCTTGCCGATGTTCTTTTTAAAGCAAAAAAATATGATCAATCGCTCGTTTCTTGTAATCAGGCATTGAACATTGATTCGAAAAGTAAAGAAGCATTATGGATAAGAAGTATGATCTATAAAGAAAAAATTGACTATCCAAATGCAATCAACGACCTGTCAAAAATGATCATTTTCTCACCTGATGATATTGAGGCTTTCTTTGCAAGAGGTATTTATTACCAGGAGTTTAATCAGCATCAAAGTGCAATAAACGACTTTAGTAAAGTCATTTCAATGGATCCAAAATATGCAATTGCATATTTCCATCGCGCGAAATCGAACGAAGAAATTACACAATATGCAAAAGCCATTGAAGATTACAAAAAGTATGCTGAACTATCAAAAGATAATGCCGAAGCTAATGAAAGATTAAAAATTGTTTCGGAAAGACTTTATGAATTGAACAGAGAAAGTAATAAACCATCTATAACATTTATAGAACCTATGGAAAGAGATGGTAATTCAATTAATGTTGTAGAAGATGCGACCGAGGTAACTTTAAAAGGTAAAATTGCCGATCAGAGTGATATTAAATACGCAAAGATAGATGGAGCCGATGTTACATTCAATCAGGAAGGAGATCCAAACGAATTTACAGTAACAGTTGATGTTGAAGGTAAAGAATCAATTTCGATTGCTGTAGCGGATATTTATAATAATGTTTTGGCTACCACTTATAATTTAAGAAGAACAGAAATTAATTTACCGGAGATCAGTTTGCTTGCACCTTATGCTTCATCAACCGGTGAAATATACCTTGATGTAGATAACAGAAAACTTTACGTTGAAGGTAAAGTTACTGATGAAAGTAAAATTAAGAGTATAGTTGTAGATGACATGACAGCAAGCTTTTCTGTAGATGCTAACAATCCGGAATTCTTTGCAACTATAGACATTGCCAATAAAAACAAATTTATTGTTAAAGCAGAAGATATCTATGGCAATGTTGCAGAAAAGGAATTTAAACTGAATCGAGAAGCAGTTGAAATATCGCAGGAAAATCCAATGGGTAAAACCTGGGTGATTTTCATAGAAAATTCAGATTATGAGACTTTTGCAAGCTTACAGGGACCCGTAAAGGATGTAAGTATGATGAAAGCTGCTTTAGCAAACTATAAAATACATAATATTATTCATAAGCAGAATATGTCGAAAGCTGAAATGGAGCGTTTCTTTGCAATTGAATTGCGCGATTTAGTGCGTAGTAATAATGTAAATTCATTGCTTGTGTGGTATGCAGGTCATGGTAAATTTATTAACGATATTGGTTATTGGGTTCCAATTGATGCTACTCGAGATGATGAGTTTACCTATTTTAATATTAGCACACTAAAAGCAGCATTACAATCTTATTCACAAACAGTAACGCATACATTAGTTATAACAGATGCTTGTGAATCCGGACCAACTTTCTATCAGGCAATGCGTTCAGGATTAAAAGAAAGAGATTGTGGCGATTGGGAGGCAACGAAGTTTAAGTCATCACAGGTATTTTCATCGGCAGGATATGAATTAGCAGTGGATAATTCACAGTTTACTAAAACTTTTGCGAATACATTACGCAATAATCCAAATGCATGTTTACCTATCGAGAATGTTGTATCTAAAGTTACTGTTGCCGTGGCAAAGGATGGAATGCAGAAGCCACAGTTTGGTAAAATTGATGGATTAGAAGATGAAGGAGGAACATTTTTCTTTATATCGAAAGAGAGATAACAAAAAATATAACATATGATATTTTTAAATAATCCGAAAACTAAAAAAGTTATTCGCACTATACTGCGAATAACTTTTTTTTATGCAGTAATTCTGCTTAGCACATCTGATTTATTAGCTCAATCTTTCTATTTCGACTATTACAGTGTAAAAGAGGGACTACCACAATCCAAGGTATACGATGTAGTTCAGGATAATAGTGGGTATTTATGGTTAGCCACCGAAAGTGGTATTTCACGATTTGATGGCGAAAATTTTATAACATATAACTCTGAAAGAGGTTTGGCAGAGGGTGGTATAAAAGCATTATTAAAAGACAAAAAAGGAATTATATGGATGGGGCACGTATCGGGAGGTATTACCATGTACCATGATGATCAGTTCTCAGTACATCCGTTAAGCCAGTTTGTTGGAGCTGAAATAACATCCCTTATTATGGATGAGGATACTGTACTTTGGGTTGCAACATATGGCGATGGTTTATTTAGAATTGATAATCCTTATGAGTTAAATCCTGAAAATATAAAATATGAGCAGTATAAAGGGAAGAGATTAAGCGATAGAGTAATATCAGGTACGGTAACAAACGAAGGTGAAGTATTTTTTATAACCGATGCAGGAATAAAAATATTTAATAAAAATGAGAATTCTTTCGAAGGATTTGCTCCCGAAGGATTAGTTACCTATTTTGCTTTTACATCGATGCTTGAAGATTCCAAAGGTGATATTTGGTTGGGAACATATCATGGAGGACTATACAGATATCTTAAAAAACAAAAGAAATTCAAGATTTATGATGCACGTGATGGTTTAGCCAACAACTGGATTAGCACAATATCTGAAGATTCTAAAGGTAATGTTTGGGTAGGAACATGGGGTGGAGGAATCACTAAGTTTTCAGGTAATAATTACAAAACCTATGACAACACCAATGGTTTGGTTGATTTGAAAATTAGAAGGGTTATTGAAGATATTGAAGGAAATATTCTTATAGCTACAAATGATCATGGTTTAGCAATATTTAAGGGTGAGCAATTTACAACTTATGGAGAAGAAGATGGGTTAGTTGATCAGCAGATATGGGCTATTGCAGAAGATAAAGGAGGCAAGTTCTGGTTTGGAACAAATGATGGAGTTTCCGTGCTCAATTTTGATGCTGGAAGAAGAGGAATCCGTTCAGCTCATTTTAATCAGGAATCGAATGCGATTGGTAATCAAATTATGTTTTTGAAAGTTGATAAAAATGATAATATATGGATCGGTTCTGCAAATAATGGATTAAATATGTATAATTATAAAACAGGACGATTCACATTTAATCCGGTAATAAATCGATATATCCCGAATCAGGCTGTAACGGCACTTGATATTGATTCTCGTAATTTACTATATGCAGGTACTCAGTCGGGATTAATATATTACGATATTAACCAGGATAAAAGCCAGTTTTTAACTCAAATTCATGGATTAAATAGTTCGGATATTTCTGTGGTTTATGCTGATTCCAAAGATCGTATTTGGGTAGGACTAAATAACGGTAAGGGTCTCAATTTGATTCAGGAAGATAGTATTGGTAAAATAGAGCTAGAAGGATTAATTACACCCAAATCAATTGTAGAGGATTTGGAAGGAAATATCTGGATTGGAACACAAACCAAAGGAATATTAGTTGTAAGAGACAAGGTTGTTGTAAAAACAATTACTGAAAAAGATGGCCTATTATCAAATCTGATTAATCAACTTAATGTTGATGACAATAACAATGTTTTTATTGGAACCAGTCGTGGTTTAAATAAAATTGATAAGCAAGGCAGAATACATGTGTATACTGAAAAAAGTGGCTTTACAGGAATTGAGGCTAAGGATAATGCAACATATAAAGATGACAATGGACATTTATGGTTTGGAACTATTAAAGGTGCCATAAAATATCAACCGGAGTTGGATCAATATGAAGCACCAGAGCCTTTAACTCATATTGCTAAAATGCAAGTTAACAGAGAAGACTATGAGATGGTTCCAAATCAGAAGTTAAATTATTTGCAAAATGATATAATTTTTGAATATAACACGGTGAGTTTAAGAAATCCCGATGCTGTTGAGTATAAAATTATGCTGGAACCGGCAGATAAAGACTGGCGTCCGATTACGAAGCAAACCTCAGTTAATTATTCATCTTTACAGCCAGAAAAATATACGTTTAAAGTAAAGGCAAGAAATGGTGCAGGAATATGGAATACAGAACCTGTAACTTATACGTTTACTATTCGTCCGCCTTTTTATAAAACCTGGTGGTTTATATTATCTGTTATTGCTTTAGGCATCGTTGGAATTATTTCTTATATAAAGATCCGTGAGCGCAACTTAATTAGAGAGAAAAAAATACTAGAAGAAAAGGTTGAAGAGCGCACAGCAGAGGTGGTTCAGAAAAGTATTGAATTGGAGAAAAAGAATAAAGATATTACAGATAGTATTCGATACGCTAAAAGAATTCAAACAGCAGTGTTGCCTCCTGAGGTTCCATTCGATGATACCTTTATTTTCTTCAGACCAAAGGATATCGTGAGTGGTGATTTTTACTGGCTTGAACAAATTGAAAATAAAGAGATGATTGCCGCGGTTGATTGTACAGGTCATGGAGTACCTGGAGCATTCCTTTCAATTCTGGGGCATAGTATGCTAACTAAGATTGTTCGTGAATATGGTATTTTGGAACCTGCTAAGATATTAGATCAGCTTGACCTGGAAATTATAAATGCTCTGCATCAGAAAAATGTTGAAGGTGAACGGGTAGTTAACGATGGTATGGATCTGGCTTTAATTTGTTATAATAAGGATACTCAGATCCTGGAATATGCGGGAGGATATAATCCTTTAATTATGATTCGTAACGGCGAGCTGGAAGAAATTAAAGCAGATCGTTTCCCAATTGGAATGACAAGTGTTCACGATTCCAAAAAGTTTACCAATAAGGAAATTAAGGTTCAGAAGGGTGATTCTTTCTACATTTTCTCCGATGGTTATGCTGATCAGTTTGGTGGCGAGGATGGACGGAAATTTCGAAAGAAAAATATGAAGGATTTATTACTGACCATTCAGGATATGCCTATGAAAGAGCAGGGAGCTAAGCTAGAGAAACATATTTTGGATTGGATGAAAGGTTATGAACAGATTGATGATATGGTATTTATTGGAAGAAGATTCTAAAAAACAAAACCTTACAGGTTTTTAAAACCTGTAAGGTATATATTTTATACCGCAGCTATATTAATAGCATTTTCATCCCATGTTGGTGAGTCGTTAATTCCTTGAATTAAATCATCGGGATGATCAATGGATGTCCAAATGCCGCGATGTTCATCTCGTAAGAACTTTTCTTCAATCATCTTATCAAAGAGTTCGAATAATCCATCGTAAAAACCATCAGTATTAATAAAAACGATAGGTTTTGTAAATTTACCCAATCGTTTTAATGTAAATACTTCCATGGCTTCTTCCAGTGTTCCTGATCCGCCGGGAAGGATAACGACAGCATCTACATCTTCTATTAGTTTTTTCTTTCTTTCGTGCATATCGGCAACTTGAATTAGCTGATCGATACGTTTGTGTCCCCACTCAACATCCATCATAAATTGAGGAATTATTCCTATAATAGTTCCCTTTTCCTGTAAAACAGTATCGGCTAGTTTACCCATTAAACCCACCGCTCCGCCTCCATAAACTGTGGTAATATTATTTTGAACTAGAACATGAGCTAATTCTTCGGCTACTTTAAAATATTTGTGATCTACTTTATGGCTTGAAGCACAAAACACACTTACTTTTGAAATCATAGTTACTTTATTTGATGATAAAGGTAAAAAAAGTATAAAAACAAAAAAGCCTTTCTCCTAATGAAGAAAGGCTTTGATTTGTATCTAAAGTTTTTTTATAACTTATTTACGTGTAAAGTTAAGCTAGACTTTAAATTAGCTGCTTTCTTAGCATGTATAATGTTCTTCTTTGCTAATTTATCAAGCATTGAAGAAACTTTTGGTAACAACGCAGTTGCTTCAGCTTTATCTGTAGTATCACGTAAAATTTTAATCGCATTACGAGTAGTTCTTGCATAATACTTATTGTGAAGTCTTAACTTCTCACTCTGTCTTGCTCTTTTCTCTGCTGACTTATGGTTTGCCATAATTTCTCCGTTAACTTATTAAAAAATTTGTAGTCCGTAGGGGAATCGAACCCCTGTTACCAGGATGAAAACCTGGCGTCCTAACCCCTAGACGAACGGACCATTATTCAAGTCTGAAACTTGGTGGTGCAAAAGTAAATGATTTTTTTATTCCTGCAAATATTTTTTTAAAATTTTTATTTTTTTTCAAAAAAAACTTTAAAAAATTGCTCAAATCACTGCACTTACTGACTATCAAATTAAAGACCGCACCAAAAATTGAACTGCGAAGAAAGTGTTTTTTTTCGAATTATTCAATTTTTAAATCAATAAATTTCGAATTCATTAATCGGGCCGTTGCCATATAATTGGGTTTAAAGCACACTTTTTTACCTACCATGTATTTTTGCTTCAACTGTTTATTAATATTTCTTCCAATATCATAAACAGTCATATCTGAAGTTGTTCCAATAAACTTAACATTTTCATCTGTTGGTTTAATATCTTCAACATCTACATCCAGTATCCCAAAATCAAGTATCGCTCGATATGTTTTGAAAATATCTTCTTCATTTTTATTTTCTGAGGTATGTCCAATACTCGCATCGGAAATTACTCCATCAGGTACATTACTCTTTTCTTCCAGTTCAATAACATTTGCATTGAAACGGAAAGTATCTGTAGATAATCGTTGAAATCGTTTATTATCCAAAGGACTGGTGCCAAAAAAAGCAGATTCTCCAATTCTAAAGTGATTTATTGCTTTAGGCACTAGCTTTTTTGTAATTAAAGGAAGTGTTATTGAACTACCACCAGATATTAAAGGGATTTTTTTATTGAACATTTGTTCTAATAATTGTTTGAAAAGCCCAAGTTGCAACAGTTTATCGTAAGTTGGTTCAATGCCATACATGCAACCCAGATTTGAACCTATTCCAACAATTTCGATATTTGGTAATTCAAACACTTTTTTATAAAACTCTACTATGTTCTCTCGAACAACTCCTTCACGCAATTCGCCAAGCTCTATAAATATTATAATTTTATGAATCTTTTTTTGTTTAACAGCTTCTCTGCTTAATGCTTCAATAGTTCTGAATGAAGTATTAACCGATATGTCGGCATACTGGACAATACTCTTAACTAATCCTTGTGCAGGAGGTTTTATATAAATGGTTACCAGTTCAGGATTCAGTTTTTTTATTGTTTTAAGGCTAGATAAACGACTGTCGCCAATAGAATGAAGTCGCTCTACAATGTCTTCACGTAAAATCTTTTTTAAGAAACTAAGATCTCCCGATAAAACTTTACTCACTAAACTCCATTGGATGTCATGTTTTTTTAGAAAACTATCAAGCTTTTCTATATTTCGTATTATATGATCTGTTTTAACTACTAGTTCGGCCATGTTTTTTTGTTAAAGTAAAAGGCTGCTTTTATAAAATACTATATGATAGATTTATAAAATGCAGCCATAAAATATTATAAGTAATTTTTATTTTTTTAGTCTCATCTCAGCGTATTTCGTTGTCATACCAAGACGTTCGTATAATCTTTTTGCAGGATTATCATATTCAACATGTAATTTAATATCTCCTTTAGCGAGTTCAAATGATTTTTTAATAATTTGGGCGCCAATTCCTTTACCTCTTAAACTAGCATCAACAGCAACATATACCAAGATATTATCTGGAATATAACCACTCATTCCGGTTTTATTCATTACTAATCCACCAACTAGTTTCCCATCATAAAAACCTGCCAGCAGGAAACCTCCTTTGCCTTCAATAGTTGAAAACGCGTAATCTATAGATAGTTCAATCTGATCTTTGGGATCGCCAAACCGATCGAGATGAGTATGTAAAAAATCAATAAATTCTTCTTTTGTTAATTCTGGTTTAAAATCTTCGAGTTTATAAATCTCCTTGATTTCTAGCATAATAATTTTAGTTTTTGATTAATATTTAGATTAAATAAATAATTATTAAGATAATAAAAACGTAACGCTTTTATTCAATTTGATATGATAATTCGACTGTAAAATGCTGATTTTCAAAGATACAAAAAAATGATTAAAATAAAAAATTGGGTTTAATCTTAACGATTTATTGAATTAAATGGTTTGAAAATTTTTCTAAGTCTATTCCCGAAAAATTTCCGCTACTCATGAGTAATAGGTTGTGATTCATGAGATTTGTGTGTGTTAGATAATCTGTTAATTCTTTTTGATCTGTATAAACCACAAGGTTCTCTTTATTAAATGCATTTTTAACCTGATCTGGTGTAATAGCATCCAGTTTTTTGTGTTTAATTACTTCCGGATTGTAATAAACAATCGCAATATCTGCACTTTCCATGGTGCCCTTGTATTCTTTTAAAAAGCTTGCATTTAAGCTGCTAAAAGTATGTAACTCCATTATAGCAATTAGTTTTCTTTGCTGATATTGATCTTTAACTGCTTTAACAGTGGCTTGCAATTTTGAAGGAGAATGAGCAAAGTCTCTAAAAATTGCGGTATTATCATTTTTAGCCAATACTTCTAGGCGTTTTGCTGCCCCTTTGAATTCGGAAATAGCTTTATAAAAACCTTCATCGCTAATGCCTATTTTATTACACACCAATTTAGCTCCACTGATGTTTTGAAGGTTATGTTCACCAAAAACTTTAATTGGTATTTCTTTATCCAGGTCGATTAAAAAGGTTTGGTTATTATGTTTTGTGTAGGCATGTGCTGTGTAACTAATCTTTTCAATGTGTGCTGATGTTGTTTTTACAATATCGAGCAGATTCTCATCATGCTTGTAATAGAAGAGGCAACCTTCTTTTTCAATCTTCTCAACAAATATCTTGAATTGCTCTTTATACTTTTCGAAAGTTGGAAATACATTAATATGGTCCCAGGCTATACCGCTTATTAATGCAATATCTGGTTGGTATAAATGAAATTTTGGTCGGGGATCAATGGGAGACGATAAATATTCGTCGCCTTCGAAAACGGCGATTGGAGCATCTTCAGTTAAACTTACCATGGTTTCAAAACCTTCAATCTGTGCACCTACCATGTAATCAAATTTCTTTTCATGAAAATTAAGCACGTGCATGATCATGGAAGTTATGGTAGTTTTTCCATGGCTTCCTCCGATTACAATCCTGGTTTTGTCCTTTGTTTGTTCATACAGATATTCAGGGTAGGAATAGATTTTCAGGTTGAGTTCTTTTGCTTTCTGAAGTTCAGGATTATCATTGCGTGCATGCATGCCCAGAATAACAGCATCTAAGTCAGAGGTTATCATATTGGGATTCCATCCACTGTATTTAGGCAGGATTCCATATTTATCCAGACGTGAGCGCGATGGTTCAAATATTTCATCGTCGGAACCAGTTACCTGATAACCTTTTTTAGAGAGACTTATGGCTAAATTGTGCATTGCACTTCCACCAATGGCTATAAAATGAACTTTCATTTTCTATATTTGTATTTTACAATGTGAAGATAATACAGAATTAGAAATTAAAAAATTGAAATCATGAAACTATATCCGATTCATATTACAAATTTTAAAATTGATGGCGGTGCAATGTTTGGCGTTGTGCCTAAAGCGTTGTGGCAAAAAAAATATCCTGCCGATGAAAATAACCTATGCAATTGGGCATTACGATCTTTGCTTATTGATACAGGCGACAGAAGAATTCTTATCGACAATGGCTATGGAGATAAACAAGATGAGAAATTTTTTCGCCATGTGCATTTAAATGGTGGTGATGGTTTGGATGGAGCACTTAAAAAGCATGGTTATACCTTTGATGATATTACAGATATGATTATTACTCATTTGCATACAGATCACTGTGGTGGCGGAGTTAAATATAACCAGGATAAAACAGGTTTTGAAATGGTATTTAAAAATGCAACATATTGGGTTAGTAAGCCACAATGGGAGTGGGCAATGAATCCGAATAAGCAGGAGGCAGCTGCATTTTTAGAAGAAAATCTTATCCCAATGCAGGAAAGCGGGCAATTAAAATTTGTTGAAAAAGATACCGAGCTTTACTCCGGAATTAAACTCCGATTATATAATGGTCACACAGTTGGACAAATTATTCCTTATATAAACACAGGCAAAGAAACCTTCGTTTTTATGGCCGATTTAATTCCTTCAACAGCTCATATACCATTAGTATGGAATATGGCTTATGATGTAAACCCCATGGATATGCTGAAAGAAAAGGAAGATTTTTTAAATGAAGCCGCAGACAACAATTATACTTTATTTTTTCAGCACGATCTGTATAATGAATGTGTGTGGGTTCATAAGACGGAAAAAGGTGTTAGGGTAAAAGAGTCATTTGAACTTAAGAATTGATTAGACCTTCTGTTCACTGTATTGATATTTTGGCAAAAAATATAGCTATAAATTTTAATTCTATTTTTTAGGGAGTAAGTGGTACTTAAGTGTACTATTAAATATAACCAATAATTTACGAAATGAAGAACTTGTTATTTTTAGCTATTGGAGTCATCCTTTTGCAAACTCAAAGCATAGTAAAAGCACAAGAAAAAAAAGAATTGCCGGAATATCAATATATGCACATGCTTTCGCAGGACGAGAAGGATTTTAAGGGTAGAGTTGGTAAAACGTTTACCGAAACTGATCCGCCGAATGGTAAAGTGCGAAATATTGCAGAATTTGAACCAATGGAAGGAGTTTTGGTTCGCTATCCTTTCGGTATACCAATGACATTAATTAAGGCTCTTGCCGATAAAGATACAGTTATTACTATTGTGGCTTCAGATTCAGAAGAAAATCATGTAAGAGATCAGTATGAAACCTACAATGTAGATTTAAGTAAATGTAAATTTCTACATGCAGAATCGGATTCCTACTGGACCAGGGATTATGGCCCGCTATTTATTGTTGATGGTAACGATGAAGTGGGTGTTGTTAATTTTATGTATAACCGCCCTCGATATAATGATGATGAAATACCTATACATTATGCAGATACATTCGGTTTAAAATGGTATGGGATGAGCGTAGTTCATACCGGAGGCAATTACATGACCGATGGGTATGGAGCTTCTGCATCAACAACCATTGTGTATACTGAAAGTGAAGATGAGGGAATTCCGCAGGATACAGTTGACAAACGAATGCTTGATTATCTGGGGATACACAAGTACCATGTTCTGGATGATCCAAATGATACTTATATCGATCATATTGACTGTTGGGGTAAGTTTCTGGGTGTAGATAAAATTTTGATTCGCTCGGTATCTGAATCGCATGCACAATATGATGAGTTGGAAGAAATGGCTGATTATTGGAAACATCAGAAATCATCCTGGGGTACGTATTATAAGGTTTATCGTGTTTATACGCCAAACGACCAGCCATATACTAATTCACTTATCCTTAATGGCAGAGTATTTGTCCCACAATCAGGATATGAATGGGACGATGATGCATTGGACGTTTATCGGAATGCCATGCCTGGTTACGAAATACTTGGATTTACAGGTGAATGGCTCTCAACCGATGCCTTACATTGTAGAACACATGAATTGGCCGATAGAAATATGTTGCAGATTTTGCATTATCCCATTAAAGGATATCAGGATTATAAAAGTAGTTATCAGCTTAATGTTGAAGTTAAAGATCTTAGTAAAAAAGGGCTGTATTCAGACTCATTAATGGTGGTATTTAGAGTTAATGAGGGAGATTGGAAAGAGCAATTGCTTAATAATAATGAGTCTTCGTCGTTTTCCTCAGAAATTACGAATGTTTCTGAAGGTGATAAAATAGAGTATTATATTCATGCTGCCGATTCTTCAGGCAGATCTGAGAATCACCCATATATGGGAAGATTCGATCCTCACATTTTTTATGCAGGAGGTAACTTACCATATTTATCGTTATCGCATAATGAATTAACTTTTTCAACCGATAATACCAGCGAGGTAGAGTTTACTATTGGAAATGAATATAGTGAACCCATTGAGATTTTAAGTATTACTAATGATTTTTATGGATGTACAGTAGATTCTGAAAGAAATTATGAATTCCCATTAGCATTAAAAACAGATAGTCTTCTGGCTTTTACTATTAATCCTTTGGAAACAACAAATTCGAAAGGTTATATCACAGATACGTTAAAAATTGAAACGGTTGACAGCATTTATCAGGTGGTAATTAACACCGACGAATCTTTCATTCAAACTATAGATCAATCACCAAAAATTACATCTAAGATTTATCCAAATCCATTTAGTGGTAAGCTTACTGTTCACTTAAGTACAGCAGGAATATCTCATTTTATTTCCGCAAAGATTGTTAGTTTAACAGGAGCGACTGTAGATTACTTATCGGTAGTGGATAAAGATGAAAACTATCTTGAATTATTATGGGATAGTAACAGGAGCGCTATTAAACAGGGCGTTTATTTTATAGTGGTAGAATATGATGATTATCGGGAGACATTTAAAGTAATTAAACAGAAATAGCATGGTAACCTACTTAATTGCCGGAATTACATTGGGATTTGCTGCAGGTATATCGCCAGGACCTCTATTGGTTATGGTAATTACCGAAACAATTAAGTATGATGTGAAAAAAGGGATAAAAATTGCGTTGGTTCCTTTGGTTTCGGATTTACCTATTGTTTTATTTTCCTTGATTATAATGTATAAGTTATCTAATTCAGATATAATACTTGCCATAGTTTCATTTCTGGGAGCCTTATTTTTGGTATACCTGGCCTGGGAAAATATAACAATAAGCTCTTTCGATACCCATATCGAAACAAAGCAAATGAAAGGATTTTGGAAGGGTGTTTTTGCCAACTTTTTAAGTCCGCACCCTTACTTATTCTGGATGCTTGTAGGTGCTCCAATTACCATAAGAGCTTTTCAAGAAAATATTCTTTATTCGGCACTGTTTATTCTCTTATTTTACGTTTTTATAATTGGGACAAAGATACTTGTTGTTTTTTTAACCGAGCGATCCAAACGCTTTCTTTCAAGCAAAATATTTCTATACACAATAAGAGGGTTAGGGATTCTATTGTTAATCCTGGCTATTATATTAATTAAAGACGGTTTTGAGTTTATCGGTATATTGTAGTTTAACGTTTTATCTTACTACAATCTTTTTTATTTCCAAATGTTTTGATTTCACCTTTAAAATATACGTTCCCGGACTTAAATCAGAAATATCAATTTTCTCAGTTTGCGCTATTTTCTTTTTGATTACCAAAGAACCTAACATAGTATAGAGTTCAACATCACAGGTTTGTTGATCATCTATTGATATATATAACTCCGAACGAGCAGGATTTGGAAATATTTTTATATTGCCGGATGCTAAGTCTAGTTGACCAATGGACACATTTACATTGATTTCGGCTAGCGATGCTATGGTAGCCAAGGCAGCACTTGTAAAGTTTTGTGCCAGCTCTACTGAATTTACTGAAGTTCCCAGTAAATCTCCACTGGTATGAATATACGGGCTGTAATGTTCTACATCTTCAAAAGGAAAAATGCCCATGTAACCCAGGTTATTAAATGAGGCATGGTCGCTGCTTCCACCAATCAAAACGCCATATTCGACTCCAAAATTGGGTAGATAAGTTGAACAGATATCCGTGTAATAATCGGCAAGCTCTTGTGCTCCGGCAGGATAAATTAAACTGGTGTGTAGTGGATCGCCAGGATGTCTGTATCCGATCATATCAAGGTTTACATAACCAATAATATCTTTATCATTAGTTTTGAAATCATTGGCAAAATACTTACTTCCGTATAATCCATATTCTTCTCCTGAAAAAGCACAGTAAATAATGGTACGATCAAAGGTGTATTTACTTAAAATCCTGGCAACTTCCAAAACTCCGGCTACTCCCGATGCATTATCATCAGCACCGGGCGCAAATGTGTTGATTGATCTTGAATCGGCGTGTGCACCAATAACTACATATTCTTCAGGGTAAACTGTGCCTGTTTGAGTAGCGATTACATTAAAGCTTGGAATATTGTACAAATCCAGATCCTGCGTAGCAACATCTAAATTGTACAAGCTAAACTTGGCATCGATCCAGTTCAGTGCTCCTATAATATCTGATAAATAACAGTCTCTTGTATTATAACTACTCAAGTATGAAATTGTAGCCTCTATGCTATCCTCTTCAATTTTATTGATTAATGTTGCAACATTTTCATCATATGAAATACTAGGTAATTCTTGTATCTTATTCGGTTGAATTAAATATGACGGATTGCTGTCGAAATGAATGAGCGAATGATTATCTGTAGGAGCTAAATCACGCAACGATTCTGTCGGAATCTTGATGATTGAAAAATCTTGTTGTGTAAAAAGGATTTTTGCTTTGTTTGAAATTGAACTTTTAGAATTCTTTAGTACAAAACTGTTCGTAAAATAGATATAATATTGGCACTCCGGATCAAAACCACTTTGCTCGAAGGATGAATATTTTAGTGTTCCCTGATAATTGCCAGAAATAATAGCAAACTGATCGGTATAATAATGAACAACGATATCCTTCTTGTTAAACAGATCATAAATATCTTGGTGGTTCTTACTTTCAACAATACCTAACTGCTGGGCAAAAGAGGAAACGGCAATAATTGCTGATATGAATAATAAGAATAACTTTTTCATAGCTGGTGATTTTAGAGTAATATCTAAAAATAAGATAATTAATGATAAAAATACCCTATAGAATAAAATTAATTCTGAATAAAATATAGATTTTTAAGTGCATTACTAATAATATTAAGTACCTTTGCATCAGATTATTTTTCGATTTCCGAAATTTAATTTAGAATATCCCCGGGTGTGGTTGCCTGGGGATATTTGTATTTATACCGTATCTTTATTCTTAATTTAAACATGAAATTATGTTGATATTTTCAGAAACAACCATCGATCAAATCGCAGTGCACAAGGTAGGTAGCAAATATAACGAAGAGAATATTCGATTTTCGAAAAGCTCGTTAAACCTTGATAATGATATTAAAGATTTGCTTTCAAAATATTTTTTGTCATCTTTTAAATCCAACGAATATTTCAATTTTTATCATGAATCTGATTTAAATTTAAACGAGGTATTTCATTATACAGCAAAGATTTTTGAAAATCCTGATACACTATTTGATCAATCTGTAAATTTGGCAAAACATCTATACGAAAATTCAACACATCCTAATATCCAGGGAGGAGAATTTTACACGGTATATTTTCAGGATATTGATTTTGAAGGAGATGTTGTCGATGCAATGGGTCTTTTTAAATCGGAAACCAGGGAAACGTTCCTAAAGGTATATCCTACCGAAGAAAATTATGCCATTGAAAGTGAACAGGGAATTGATATCAAGAAACTGGATAAGGGGTGTTTGATCTTGAATTTAGAAAAAGAGAATGGTTTTATCGTTGCTACAGTAGATAAAACCAATAAAGGAGAAGATGCACGTTACTGGATTGATGATTTTTTAAAAATCAAGCAACGCGAAGATGAATACTATCACACCGAAAATGTGATGAAAATGTATAAAGATTTTGTGGTAAAACAGATGCCCAATGAATATGAAGTGGAACGTGCCGATCAGGTGGATTTAATTAATAAATCGAAAAAGTTTTTTAAGGAAACAGACAATTTTCAGTTGGAGGATTTTTCTGAGCAAGTTTTTGAGGATAAAAATTTGATCGATAGCTTTAACAACTATAAAAAAGTGTATGAATCGGAAAACGAAGTACAAATTTCCAACGAGTTTGAAATTTCGTCAAGTGCGGTTAAAAAGCAATCCAGGGTATTTAAAAGCGTGATTAAACTTGATAAAAACTTTCATATATATGTGCATGGTAATCGCGAATATATCGTAAAAGGTTTCGACGAAAAAACCGGAATGAACTTTTATCAGGTGTTTTTTAAAGAAGAAAAATAATGGACGGAACTAAAAGATCAGATATAAAACCGGGATTAGCTGTTGCGATTGTATTAAAGCAACACCAAAGAACAGGTACATTAACGAAAGGAGTGGTTAAAGATATTTTAACCAATTCAGCTATACATCCTCATGGAATAAAAGTTAGATTAACCACAGGTGAAGTTGGTCGGGTAAAAGAAATAATCACTGGTTAAATTGCTAAATTGTTGAATATCAAATCAAATTCTTCTGGGGTTTGTACTTCAAAATCTAACGTTTCATTCGTTTTTGGATGAGTAAAAGTTAGTTGTTTTGCATGCAGAAACAGCCTTTTGATACCTGTTTTTTCTGTGATGATCCGATTTAAAGTCCAATCGCCGTGATGTGTATCTCCTAGAATATCAAACCGATGCATGGCAAAATGTTGCCTTATTTGATGCCATCTGCCTGTCTCTGGTTTTACTTCAACCAAACTTAACTCAATATTTTCAAACTCCTTATAAGAAATATCAGTTTTTATGGTTTCGATTGTTTTAAAATGCGTTATTGCCGGTTTCTTTTTACCACGTTTCTTAATTAGTACATTTTCGATAAACGTTCCAGACCCGGGGTTTCCTTTTACCAAAGCGTAATATGTTTTTTCAACTTCTTTTCGTTCAAACTGAAGTGTTATATTTTTAGCTATTTCCGGGGATAAGGCCAAAACTATTACTCCCGAGGTTTTGGAATCCAATCTGTGGACATTGTAAACACTTTTATCTAGCATTTTACCAACAAGTTTGGTAAGGTAGGGTGCATCATGAGGCATAAAATCATTTTTGTGCACTGGTAAGTTAACTGGCTTATTACAAACAATGATATATTCATCTTGAAATAATAAAGGAATATTTTCAAATTCGGTCATAAGGTTTAAATTAAACTATAAATATAGCTAAAGTTCTATCTTTGTAAAAAAAAGATCGATTTGAAAAATAGTAAAACCCTAACAGCAAAAGATTTTATTCAGAAAGTTTTTATCGATGAAACCGGCAGACTTATTGATTCTGGTTTTTATCATTTTGGTTTTGTGATCATGGCTCAGGGCTTGGAAACATTAGGAAGCTTTTTAGATAAAAAGCCTTTAAAAGCTCGTGATCAATCAAAACTGAGGTTCTCACATGCTATAAATCGCCTAATGCCAAGGGAATATGCTCGGCTTAATGATAATCATAAACTATATGATCAGTTAAGAGCGAGTATGGCGCACACATTTACTGTAAGTAAGCATATTTATTTAACGTCAAAAGCAAATAAAGATTTAGGAAATAATCATTTGAATAGAATTGATGATCAGTTGATTTTAGTCGCTGAATATTTTTACGCTGACTTTAAAAAAGCTTGCTTAAGACTTTTCGAAGCAATGGAAAAAGGTATTGTCAACGAGAAAAAAATTAACACCGATTTTTATTATACTTTTTAATTATTGGTTATCTTGCAGAAGCTGCTGTTTTTGAGAGCTTTCAGATTGTAAGATAATGAATTAAAAAAGAGCTTTATGAATGAAATTATGTCTTTTGCTTTGTTAAGTTTTACTTCTTTCTTTACGTTAATCAATCCTTTGGGAACCATGCCTATTTTTATGACCATGACTTCCGATTTGGAACATAGGAGTAGAGTAAAAACAGCGAAAAAAGCAGTTATTGTTTCTTTTTTTATATTGATTGTATTTGCTTTCTCGGGGCAGTTGCTATTCAAATTTTTTGGAATATCTGTTAACAGCTTTAGAATTGTTGGTGGCGTTATCTTTTTCTTAATGGGAATGGATATGCTTCAGGCTCGCTTAGGGAAAGTAAAAGTGAAAGAATCTGAGGTTAAGAAATATGTTAATGATATATCCGTTACTCCCCTTGCAATTCCTATGATTTGTGGACCTGGTTCTTTAACCAATGCAATTGTTTTAATGGAAGATGCTGTTAACATTGGGCAGAAAATTGTATTATTTACATCAATCTTTATCGTATTGTTGCTTACTTATTTGATTCTAATTAGCTCTTCAAAAATTATAAAATTTTTAGGCGAAACAGGCAATAACGTAATGATGAGAATTATGGGATTAATTGTTATGGTTATTGCTGTGGAGTTCTTTTTTAGCGGACTAAAACCAATACTTATTGATATATTAAACCATTAAGAATATGAAAGTCAGAAAAAAAGGATACTGGTTATTATTTGCATTAACAATTTTGCTTACATTAGTTACTATATCAACTTTACTTCCGTCTGAAAATGCCAGTAAAGTTTGTATGCTGGGTTACAAGGCACATTGCACTTTTACTCCTATAAGTACAGTAATATGCGCAATTCCGGTTGCTTTAATATGTTTTATCCGAAAAAGATTTTTTGTTACCTATAAATAACTATTTCTCGATCATTTCAAAAGGAATATCAAGTACACTTTTAAACTCAAGACCTTTTTCCTCGATAAGAGTATCGCCTGAATCGAAATGCCATTTTATTCTGATTTCGTTTCCGCTTTCTTTAATCTTTTCAAATTCGATAAAGAGCTGATAAAACAACTTGGCCGATGATGAGTTAAAATACTCTAATTTGCAGTGTATGGTAGTTTCTTTATTTGGAGATTTTATATACGCTTCTAACCAGCTAAAAATCGGAGTGAAAAACTTTTCACTATCTTCTGGTAATGAATTTCCTGATATTTCAAACACATTATTTTCCGGGTCGAATACTATTTCCGGGGTATCTCGGGTACCTTTAATATCTAATTTATCAATCATAAAAACTTAAATTTACGCGATTACGTTAAGCGATAAGAAAGATTTGTTTTCATCAACTTTCTGAATAGAATAATTCAATGGTGAAATTAACCTTCTGGCAATATCAATTAACCCGATACCTGCCCCGCCATTATTTGGCATATTCCTGTCTCGTAGTTTATTAAGATATAATTCTTTAAGTTCTTTACCGTTTAAACTGTTGATGTGATCAATGTGCTCTCTTAGTTGATCAACTTTTTCGTTCTCGATTAAATTACCCGTATTCACAACAAAATAATTTTCTGATTTTCCGATCATAAAAATCCCTTCTTTCTTGTTGGCAACAACTACACAATGTCTGCTAATATTTTGCAGTAATTCAACCAAAATATGAAAAATCTTCTTTTTCGAGGCAGCATCTTTCTTCTCTCTTTGCAGATTTTCTTCAATAATTTTTAAAACCGGGAATATTGCATCTTGAGAAAAGTCTCCTTTATGAATTACAAGAATATTTTCTTCTATCATTCTCTGATGATATCCAATGGCTTCATCAATTTCGAAACTTGCAGATTGTTCACCGGGTTTTTTTTCTTCACGATTTGATTTTAGAATAATTTGGTTGTAAAATAAAGCATATTTTTCACTGAAATCCTTAAATACATATTCTAATTTTTGTCCCGATTTACGAGCCATTTCGATCAAACCTAATCCTGCACCTCCTTTATCCGAAATTTCCTCGTTTTCAAGAACTTCTCTATACAAAACTTTAAGTTCATCTTTGTCGAGACTATTCACTTTTTCTAACTGGCGTTGAAGGTTGTCTATTTTAGGTGTTTCAATTAAATTACCCGACGTAATGTAATAAATGTCTTGCCAGTTTTTGGTTAGAAAAAAACCTTCATTTGCGGTTGCATGAATTTCACCATCAAGTGATTCCCCGTGGCGAACAATATTCTGAAAGCACTCTGCCATAAGGAACGAAGCTTTCTTCTTCATTTTGGAAAGCGAATCAATATTGTTGATGTTATATTCACTTAATTCTATGAGCTTATTGGTAATTTCATCACTAAAATCACCATTATAAAGCAAACACAAATTATCTTCCTTAATTCTATCAAAAAACCAAAACGTCGAATTGATATTCATACACAGCTTAGGTTGGGTTGCTAATCAAATATTAAAATAAGCGAAAAAATATTTAAACCACTAATTTTTTAGAATGAAAATATGAATAATTGTAGCAATTTACTGAAATTATCATTTGGAATCAACTTTATGTATTTTTGGGCTATCTTTAAAAATTAAAAACTTGTATGAAAGCAGCAATAATTAATCAGTTTGGAGGACCTGAAGTTTTTAAAATTCAGGATATTGATAAACCCAACATACAACCAGATCAAGTATTAATTAAGGTAAAAACAGTAAGCATAAATCCGATAGACTGGAAACAACGAAATGGTAACCATAAATTGATCCTAGGATCTCCTTTCCCTATTGTGTTGGGATATGATGTTTGCGGAGAGGTGATAGAAGTTGGTTCTGAAATCAGCAGGTTTAAACCGGGTGACCTAGTTTACGGAGTTTTAGATAACAAATATGGAGGTGCATTAGCAGAATATGCAGTTGGTCATGAGAACTGTTTCGATATCAAACCTGAAAATATAGATCATAATGAAGCTGCAGCTTTCCCAATGGTCGCATTAACAGCACTGCAAGCTCTAAAATATAAATCAGACTTAAAAACTGGTCAAACCGTTTTAATTAATGGAGCTTCAGGTGGTGTAGGTCATTTGGCCGTTCAGCTGGCTAAATTGCTTGGAGCTAAAGTAATTGCAGTAGCCAGTTCAAAAAGTGAACAGTTTATAAATCAGTTTAATCCGGATACGTTTATTGATTACACGAAACAAGATATTTTGGATTTAGATAGGAAAGTAGATATCTTTTTTGATGTAATTGGAAATCAAAAGTTCCCAAAAATCAAACATTTGTTAACTTCTCAAGGGATTTATCTAAACCTGAATTATATTGATACCATGAAAAAGATGCCGCTTTACAAGTTGCATCAGATGTTTACAAAGAAAAAAGCAAAAGCGATCTTGATGAAAAATACCGAGGAAGATCTTCAGGTGATTACAAAATGGATTAAAGAAGAAAAACTAAAGGTGAGTATTGATAAAACATTCTCACTGGAACAAATTCGTGAAGCACACGAATATGCTCAACAAGGACACAATAAAGGAAAGAATATTGTTGTTATTAATTAATTCAATAGTTGTTTAATGAGTGTAAAAAAACAAACTGCAAAATCAAGAAGCTGGAGAAGATTATTATTTAAGGTGTTCTTTACAGGCATTCTGCTTTGTGCTATTTTGCTATTTTCATTAATAGTATTGGTTCGTATCGGTGCTTTCAGCAAAATGCCATCATATGCCGATTTAAAAAATATAAAAAACAACACAGCAACAAATATTTATTCAGTTGATAATACTTTAGTAGGACGTTATTACTATCAAAATAGAACGAATGCCAGATTAGGCGATTTACCTGAACATCTTACAAAAGCATTGATAGCGACTGAAGATGTTCGCTTTTATCAACACACGGGAGTTGATTTTAGAAGTACCCTGCGCGTATTGGTAAAAACGGTTATTTTGTTTGACAGAAGTGCAGGTGGTGGTAGTACCATTACACAGCAGTTGGCGAAAAATCTGTTTGGAAGATCCGATCATGGTTTTCTAACAATTCCTGTGGCTAAAATAAAAGAGATTTTGATTGCCCGCAGAATAGAAAAACTATATTCAAAAGATGAGATTCTGGAGTTATATTTAAATACTGTATCATTTGGAGAAAATACGTATGGAATTGAAACGGCTTCTATTCTCTTTTATAATAAAGAACCCTCGAAATTAAAAATAGAAGAATCGGCGGTGCTCATTGGCCTTCTAAAAGCAAATACCAGTTATAACCCCAGAATGTATAAACAGGCAGCACAAAAACGCAGAAACATTGTGTTAAGTCAGATGTGCAAGTATGGATATATAACCCATAACGAATTGGATTCTTTGAAAACCATTCCGCTTTCCATTCGATACAAAAAACTTACTTATACCGAAGGTCCGGCTCCCTATTTCAGAGAATACTTGCGCAAAGAGTGTGTTGAGATCCTTAAAGGCAAGAAAAAACCCGACGGTAGTTCATATAATTTGTATACCGATGGACTAAAAGTATATACCACTTTAAATGCACAAATGCAGGATTATTTGGAAGCAGCAGTTGAGAGTCATATGGCGAAATTACAGGTAACTTTTGATAAAGAGTGGAAAGGGAAAGAACCCTGGATAATAAATCCAAAGTTAGCATCACTGCAAATAAAACAAAGCAAAGCATATCAGTCGTTGATAAAAAAAGGCCTTACTGAAGATGAGGCCATAGCGGCTATGAAAGTTCCTAGGCAAACAGAAATTTTTACATGGAACGGCATTCAAGATACGTTGATATCGCCACTGGATTCTCTGTTGCATCATTTTAAAACATTGCAAACCGGAGCAATGGTAATGAATGGAACAAATGGCGATATTCTGGCTTGGGTTGGCGGAGTTAATTATAAATTTTTTAAGTATGATCATGTTACGGCAAAACGACAAACCGGTTCTACAATTAAGCCAATCGTTTATGCTTCGGCATTAAGACACGGAATAAAACCCTGTGATTTTTATGAAAACGACAGCCTGGTGTATGATCAATTTGATAATTGGACACCTAAAAACTCAGATGGTGGGTATGGCGGTTTTTATTCGGTTAAAGGTGCTTTGGCTAATTCGGTAAACACCATAAGTGTAAAATTACTGATGGAAACCGGAATTGATTCGACCATTTCATTAGCACATCAGATGGGAATTAACTCTGAACTGCCTGAGGTTCCTTCACTGGCACTGGGAACAGGAGAGGTTTCTTTGTACGAAATGGTGAACGCTTATGCTACGTTCTTAAACTATGGACAAACTATTAAACCAAGAATTGTGCGAAGAATTGAAGATGCTAACGGTAACTTACTGTATGCCGATAATGCACATGAGCCTGGAGATACGGTGTTAGAAAGACAAATTACAGAAACGGTTTTGGCTATGATGCAAGGTGTGGTTGACCGTGGTACTGCAAAATCGTTACGAAGTATCTGGAAGTTTGAAAGCGATTTTGTTGGGAAAACAGGAACGACGCAGCATAATACCGATGCCTGGTTTATTGGGATGACCCCCAAATTGGTAACCGGAGTATGGGTTGGGGGCGATAATCCGGTTGTTCGATTTAAAACAACAACCTATGGTCAGGGTGCATACTCTGCACTGCCTGTATTTGCAAACTTTTATCAGAAATTATATAAGGATTCTAAATATGCGTACTTAGCAAATGAAAAGTTTAGTATTTCAGATTCGACAATGCAATTATTAGATTGCGATGATTTTAATGAAGAAGGCGAATCGCGAGGTTTTGAATTTTTCAAAAAGGATGAGGAAAGCATTGGAGATTTTATAAAAAGAATCTTTAAAAGAAATAAGAGAAAAAAAAGTAACCATGAAAATGATCCGGAATAGCCAGTTCGGAATAACAGGAGATATTGTTTTTACTTGTAAAATATTATATCTTGTTGGTATGTTTTATTTGTAAATTACTCCTATGAAATCGTTTAAAATTCTTATTGTTGAAGATGATCCTATCTATGAAAAAATTATCAGTCATATAATTGAAAATATTGGACAGGATATTCATATTTTAAGATCGGATAACGGAGCTGATGCTATTGATATAGTGAATAAAGAAAAGCCTGATCTGATACTTACCGATTGGGAGATGCCTGAAATGGATGGCATTGAATTTTGCAAACAAATTAATGCAGAACAAAGTTTTGAGAATATTCCCGTAATTATGTGCACAGGGATTAATACCTCATCGCAAGATATAAAAACAGCTTTTGAATCGGGTGTTGTTGATTTTATTCGAAAACCAATAGATAAAATTGAGTTAGCAGCGCGAGTAAACTCCATGCTGAAATTGTCCGAATCATATCAGACAATAAAGGAACAAAAAGAGGAGATTGAGGCAGAGAAGAAAAAATCAGATCAACTACTTTTAAATATTCTACCTAAAAAGATAGCCGAAGATTTAAAAGAGTATGGAGAGACAAAACCTAAGTTATACAAAAATGTTAGTGTTATTTACACAGATATAGTTGATTTTACGGTTAAAACATTACAAATGCCTTCTGATGTTTTACTCGATGAGCTCAACGAGCTTGTTAAGGGTTTTGATGTGATTATGCAAAAGCATTATTGTGAAAAAATAAAAACAGTAGGCGATGCGTATGTTGCAGTGTGCGGATTACCAATCCCGAATAAAGATCATGCTGAAAATATTATTTGTGCTGCTAAAGACATAATTGCCTATCTTGATCAACGAAATAAAAAAAGTAAGTATAAATGGGAAGTTCGCATTGGAGTGGACACGGGAGAAGTTGCTGGGGGTATCATCGGAACAAAAAAATATATCTACGATATTTTTGGCGATCCTGTGAATACTGCATCCCGTTTGGAAAGTAATTCCCAAACGATGCGAATTCATGTTTCGGAGAGAACTTATAAACTCGTAAAAGAAAAATTTAAGTTCGAAGAACAACCTCCACTGGAAGTAAAGGGGAAAGGAATCATGAAAATGTATTTTGTAAAGTAGTATTATTAAATCCCGGAAATTTATGACGAATGCAGAAAGGTTTCTCGATATCTTTAATCAAATTGAGAAGCATTTAAAATCAAAGTTTAATAATGGATACTATTTACCTTTTGGCGATTTGGTTCGAAAAGGATCGGCAAAAGAGGGCGTAATTAAACGATTTCGAGAGGAACTTTTTGTATATTCTGATTTGCGAAATGTGTTGGTTCATAATCAACGGGTCAATGGCCGTATGATTGCAGAGCCTTTAGATGATGTTTTAACCAATATGGAATCTATTCTGGAAAACATTGCGCATCCCGAAAAAGTATCAAAATTTAAGAAAAAAGTGCATTATTGTTTTACGGATGATCACTTGTCGAAGGCACTGAAGTTTATGCGCGAATACAAGATTTCACAAATCCCGATTTTAGAGCATGGTGTAATTAAAGATGTTTTAAGTGCAAATCATATTACCGACTGGTTATCTCAAACCGATTTAGCCTCGCCAGTGGAAGTAAAAATAGAAGAGGTGCTCGAGAAAGCAGAGCGAAATGGAAACTTCGAAATAATTTCTACCCGGATGAGTGTTTTCGATGCTGCTGAAATTTACAAACAATCGTTCAGAAAATCGCCTGTAAACTGGTATTACGATGCACTGGTAATTACTCCAACAGGTAAGGCCGACGACCAGATGGTTGGAATTATCGTTTTAAAAGACATTGCAGAGTATATTTCAGTATAAGGAAAACAGATACTCATTGGTGTCTTTGCGAGCGTAGCAAAGCCGGTCTGCTGACAGTCAGGCACGCTCTCAACATATGGAAGATTTAGTTAACTAATTAGTCCCCAAAAACAATACAGGTAAAGTCCTGCAGAAATCAATGAGTCTAGAATGATAAGCTTATTTTTCTTTATTATTTGGTAGTATAACAGTAATGAAACGACTATTCGTAAAAAGAACTGAATAAAGAAAAAAGAAAAGATTTTTAGACCATATTCGTTATACGATTTAGTACTTTCGAAACGCAATCTCACTATTTCTGAAAAACTTCTTGAAAGTCCTTCGCTTTTACACGGATGGCCTTCAATTTGCGCACAGTTTGATGGTATAGGGTGATTATTTTTTTCGGCAGAAAAAATGCCGGAATAAATAAAAATGAGCATAATTATTCCGGCAAAACAAGTATTTATGATGTAATAAGGTTCTCTCAATACAGATAAGTTATTTTTCTTCTTCTTCAAGCTCTTTTGTAGCTTCATCTACTTCTTGAGAAAATTCCTCAAGTGCCTCGCTTGCTGCTTTTGCAGCTTCTTTTACCGATTCTTCTGTCACTTCTTCGATTTCTCCTTCGAGCTCTTCCATTGCATTTTCAAGTTCTTCCATATCTTCTTCGTCAAATTCTTCTTCCATTGCTTTCTGGAATTCTTTTCCAAACTTTTCGATTTGTGTTGACGCATTTCTGAGCATATAAAATTGCCAGCCTGCTATTGCTGTACCAACAATCGAGATGATTAAGGCGGCAATTACAATCCCTTTGCTTGCATTTGCCTTGTTAGCCTGGGTATAACCCACAGCACTTAAAACAATAGCAATAATTCCGGGTACAATAGCCCACATTCCTAAGCACGGAATAAACGAAATGATTAATGCAATGATTCCTAATACCAGACCAGCAATACCTAAACCTTGCCCGGCATTTGTTGATTTAATTTCTTCCATAATTTTTGAGATTATAAGATTTAATTTCCGAATTTATAAAAATGACGTATTATTTCCAATAAATGTTGCACCTTAAATAGATGATACAATTGAAAGTATATCTTTTTCTAGACTTTCTTCAGGAGATTCAATAATCCGACCAATCTCCTTTCCCTCATATTTTAAAATAATTGTTGGGACATATTTTATATTTAATTCATCAACCTCTGTATTAGGTGCTTTTTTATTTCGCGTTACACCAATGGCAATTATATTCTGAGTATCATATTTTAAATAATTAAGAATTTTTATTAACCGTGGAAGTTCTCTCTGGCTATCAGAACACCATGTTCCAATCACAACAATCATTTCTACTTCTTCCAGCTTATTGATCAATTCGTTATTTAAAGTGACCGTATCTAAACTATAACTGTCATATTCTGTTTGGTACCAAACGTTGTAAGGTCTATTTTGAAGCTCTTCAAAATCAAAATATCCAATGATGGTATCCTGTAACGGAATGTATGTTTCACTTTCTGCCGGATTCCAGGCTAATGCGTTGGAGATAATAAGAAGTAAAACGCCAATAGGAAGAATTTTTTTCATGATAATTAATGTATTTTTATCGCAATATATTTAAAACTATTTGATAAGTAAACTGTTTTATAAAATTAATTATTTAATAAGATGAGTTTTATTTTATCTGAGAAAAGATCCGGAGTAAATTTTAAAGCCTTTTTATGGCATGCCATATTCTTAGCCCTGGCCAGTAACTTTATGGATATTGATACTGTAATTCCTGCAATGTTAATCCAGTCAGGCGGATCTTCATTTCATTTGGGTATTTTAACTGCCATATTATTGGGTGGCTCCAGTTTTTTTCAACTTTTTTTTGCAAGTTACTTATCTAATAAGCAATTTAAAAAGAACTATTTGCTTACAGCAATAAACCTGAGAATATTTTCGCTTTTTGGTTTGTCTGTTTTATTTGTTTACTCATCAAACTTGCGTTCCGATCTTGTCATTCTGTTGATATTTATCATCATCTCGTTTTTTGCACTAAGTGGATCATTTGCTAATATTTCTTACATGGATATTTTTGGAAAATCAATCAATCCGCAGAAACGCAAGAAATTTTTCACATTGAAAGAATCCATTACAAGCATTGGAGTTTTTGTGTCGGCTTTAGTTGTTCGCGAGCTTTTAAAGCAATATCAATACCCAACCAATTATAGCTTATTATTTTTTATTGCAGCCCTTTTATTGCTCATTGCTTCCTTTGGTTTTTGGCAGATTAAAGAGGTAAGATCGAACATTAAAATTCAAAAAGGGATACTCAACTTTTTCAAACGAATCCCGTCTGAGATAAAAAGTAATTCGAACTTAAAATATTACCTGATTCTCATTAACACATTTGGTTTGGCAATGAGCACGTTGCCATTCTTAATTTTATTTGCAAAAGAAAATTTTGAACTTACCGATAAAATGATTGGAAACTTTCTGGTTTTTAGAATTTCAGGTATGGTATTGTCGGGTATGGTTTTTTATCGATTGGCGAACCGAATTAATTATAAGTTTATGATTAAAGCGGCAGCAATTGCGGGTTCATTATTGCCTATTGTTAGTTTATTTCTTGTGCAGTTTGAAACATATTATCAGTTTTTGTTTTTACTATCGGGCTTTTTTGTTTCGGTATATAAAATCTCGAAAAGTGGTGTCCTAATAGAAATATCTAACGATGATAACAGGGCAATTTACACAGGAATTTCCGGAGCAGGAGATATTGTATCTATGGTATTCCCGTTAATTGCAGGATTGCTTATTACATGGATTGGATTTAAAATTGTTTTTATTACGGTTTCTGTCATTGTTATTTCAAGTTACTTTTTTGCTCTTAAACTGGATTGTAAAAATAGCCTTATCGGTAAAAGTCCATAACAATCAATAAATCAATTCTGTAAATGTTAAAATAAGTTAAACTAAGATTTTTAGTTTGAAAACTAAAAGTTTTAGTTTATGTTTGTAGTATGAAAGAATTGACCAAAGCAGAAGAACAAGTAATGGAATATCTTTGGAAGCTTGAAAAAGCTTTTGTAAAAGATATTTTAAATGAATTTCCGGAGCCACGTCCGGCTTATAATACTGTTTCAACTATTGTAAGAATTTTAGAAAAGAAAGGAATGGTTGGTTATCATGCATATGGTAAAACGCACCAGTATTATCCATTAGTTTCTCCTGCCGGATATCGAAAAGGTAGATTCAGAGATGTTTTAAGCAAGCATTTTAGTAATTCATACAAAAAGTTTGCATCATTTTTTGCGCGTGAAGAAGATGTGTCGATATCTGATTTAGAAGAAATGAAGAAAATTGTTGAGGAAGAAATAGCAAAACGAAAAGCCAAAAATTAATGAATTTGATTTGGATCAATATAATGGAGTCATCCATAACGATGGCCATGTTTTTTCTTATTTACAAGGCTTTTTTAAGTAAAGAAACTTTTTTTCGTTTGAACAGGGTTTATTTGCTAAGCGCTTTGCTATTTTCGGTTACCATACCGTTTATATCATTAAATATTAATTTATTACCTGATTTGGGAATTGGTTATTCAACCAATAACGAAAGTGGCTTAGCAGGAATCAGGAACGGTTATAATGAATTGAATGCAGTAATTATTTATGCCTACTCAACGAAACTTTCATGGACTGTACTAAAACATTATTTGACTATAATATACTATATTGGAGTAATAACATCGTTTGCAATGTTCCTTACAGGACTTGTTCGAATGTTATTTATAATTTATAGAAGTAAAACCATTAAGTATGGAAAGTATAGTATTGTTGAAAACAAAGATATTGTTGTGCCATTCTCACTTTTTAAGTGGATCATTATAAATCCTGAGAAGCATTCTTCTAAAGATATTGAACAAATTATCGTGCACGAGAAGATGCATGCTTTTCAGCTACATTCATTAGATCTGATTTTTATTGAGGTACTTGTTATTCTGTTTTGGTTTAATCCTTTCATCTATTGGTACCGAAAATCAATCAGAGAAGTTCATGAATATCTGGCCGATGAGGCTGTCGTGGAAAACGGCTTCGATGCGCTAGATTATCAAAAACTCCTGTTAAGTCAGGTGGCTGATAAACGATTTATCGGGTTAACCAGTAGTTTTAGTTATTCACTATCAAAAAACCGATTAAAAATGTTAACCATGATGAAATCAAAAAGAATATCAAAAATCAAAATTGCACTGGTAATTCCAGTTATAATAGTTGCACTGTTTTTATTCATTAATCCGGTGGAGCTGGTAAAAGCAAATGATCGTATAAATCGAGCAGATGAATTTGTTGTTCAGCAAGATACAACTGATGTTATGGATGATGAAATCCTATATGAGGTCGAGGAAATGCCTAAATTTAACGAACAGGGACCTGATGCTTTCAGAGTTTTTATTCAACAAAATCTAAAATATCCCGCAGAAGCTCAAAAGAATGGAGAACAGGGAAGAGTATTTATTTCATTTGTTGTAAATAAAGAAGGGTATGTTCAGGATGTTGAAGTAAAAAGAGGAGTGAGTTCATCCTTGGATAATGAAGCTCTTAGAGTTGTTAAGAGTTCACCAAGATGGCAACCTGGTTACCATAAAGGTAAAGCAGTAAATGTAGGATACACTTTCCCCATTATTTTTGCATTGCATGACAATAAATCTAAGTAAAACATAAACAAGACCTGGAAAAATCCAGGTCTTTAAATTCATATTCTAATGAAATGGAAATTAGTAGCTATTGGCATATTTATTTTTGCTAATGCACGATGCCAGGATACGGATTCCGTTTTTGAGATAGAGTCTTATTTATTAAAACGGCAGTATGATTCAGCAATTGTAACTGCAAATCGGTATTTAGATCGCGATTCGTTACAATGGAAAACCTACTACTTTTTAGGTAAAGCATTCAGGGCTAAAAACCAATATTTTAAATCAGAAACATATTACCAAAGAGCGTTATTAATCGATTCTGTAAATTATTTGGTAGAGCAAGAGTTAGCTGAAATTTATGATTTTATAGGAAAAGATGAAGATGCAATTAATATTTACTATGACCAGTATTTGAGAGACACTACAGCATTGGAGCCAGTTTTAAAACTTGCTGATATTTTTAGAAGAAAACGCGAATACTCATCAGCGATTCACTATTACCAGAAAGCAGTAGCACAGAATCCTGATAACTTTTATTACCATAAGCAGCTGGCATTTTGTTTTTCTAAAATTGACTTTCCGTTAGGTGCTATTTTTTCATATAAAACGGCCATCATGTTGAATCCTAACGATCTTTCAATGTATATGCAATTGGCTAATGTTTTAAATAGTGAAAAAATGTTTTCTGAGTCTATTGATTATTGCAATCAGGGTTTACAAGTAAATCCCGAAAATAATCAGTTGATTAAGATCAAGGCGTATGCACACTATTTAAACCGTGATTTTGATAGTGCAACAGTTTATTTTGGTAAATTACTTGAGACTGGAGATACTTCACATTTTAATTTGAAATACCGCGGGCTGGCCTTCTTTGAAAAGAAAGAATTTGATGAGGCAATTCATGATTTAGAACTTGCATACGGCATAAATAATCAGGATGCAGAGCTGGCTTTTTATTTGGGTAGTGCTTTAGGAAGGAGTGATCAGGATAAAGAAGGAATGCGATTTTTAGATCGGTCATTAACATTACTCTCGCCTTCGCCAAACGAATTATCAAATATCTATTCTGAGATGGCGCTAATTTATCAGAATAAAGAAGAGTATGAGAAAGCGCTAGAGTTTTTAAAAAGAGCATATAAAGCTGATGCAACTCCTTTGTTATCCTTTAAAATGGCGCAACTATACGATTATTTTCTTGGTAATAAAAAAATGGCCATTAATTATTACGAAGGGTACCTGACCCTGTCAAATACACCCGATTCTTTGCTGTTAAATTCTAATTCCAAGATTAAAGCATCATACGCTGATTCGGCTATGATTGAAAACGCAAATGAAAGAATTAGACTTTTAAAAGAAGAGATGTTTTTTGAAGATGTTAAATAAGAATTAAAAAATGAAAAAATATATTATTGCCATTTTTATTGTTTTGGTGCAGTTTCAGGTTTACTCTCAGAAGAATGAAATACAACCTTATAAAATTTTAGAAGGCCATACTTATAAGATTAATTATTTACACTTTAGTAACGATGGTAGGTATTTGGCAAGTGGAGGTTGGGATAATTATACCATACTTTGGGATATGGAAAACTTTTCAAAGTTAAAAACATTAAAAGGACATTCAGATTGGGTTAGAGAACTAAACATTACTCCCAACAACAAATACGTTGTAAGTGGTTCACACGATGGTACGGTCAATATTTATGCTTTGAATACTGGAGAATTAAAACATGTAATCAAAATAACTCCGGAAAATTTTATTAAGAAAGGAATATATCCTGAGTTTGATAGAAGAGTAAAAAATGCCGTTTGTGCTGTTTCGTTTACTCCAGATGGGAAATACCTGCTTGTAGGAACTCTAGACGAGTACATTAGAATTTTTGACACAAGTGAGTTTGAACTGATTAACAAACTAAAAGCGCATCATAATGGAACCGGATATATCGACTTTAGTAAGGATGGAAATTTAATGGTGAGTGGATCAATTTACAAAGAGTTAATTGTATGGGATACGCAAACGTATTTGCCAAAACACATACTAAAGGAGCATAGGGGATACAATAGCTCTTTTCAATTATTTAACCAGGATAAATATTTGGTAAATGCTGCAAATGATACAATTAATGTATGGAATGTGACGAATGGTGAGCTAATAAGGTCCATACCTGCGCAGGATAAGCTTCAAAGTGTTCAGTTAACTCCCGATGAAAAATATATGCTTACATGTGGTGAAGACCATATGTTAATATTATGGGATTTTGAATCTGGAAAGGAATTATGGTCTTACAAAAACTCTAAGCCTGAGCTCGCAGATTGCAAGATAAGCCCCAATGGAGAACTATTAGCACTGGCAACACCAGAAGGTAAAATTCTTATATGGGAAATTAAGGATTTGGTAAAATAGCATAAAAATAGGGTTGAAAACTTCCAACCCTATTTGTGTTCTTGTGAGAATAATTATTCTTTATCTTTTTTTGGCTCTTCTTTTTCTGCATCAGCCTTTTTAGTTGTTGTTTTCTTTTTCGCTGTTGTTTTTGGCTTACTCTCAGCTTTAGCTTTTGTCTCTGTTTTTGCTTTAGCAGCAGTTTTTGGTTTTGATTCAGCTTTTGCCTTGGCAGCAGAGGTTTTTGATTTTGTTTCAGCCTTAGGTTTCGTTTCGGTTTTAGGTGCTGCTTTTGGTTTAGCAGCAGCTTTTTTAACGGGTTCCTTAACCTCTACTTTGGTTGTTTTTTTCTTTTTTCTAGGTCTGCGTTTTCCATAGCTACCTGAAAATAATTTACCTCTTCTAGTTTTTTGGTCACCTTTTCCCATGGCTGTATGTTTTTTAGTTCTTAATTTACAATAACCTCAAATATAACAAATCTTACACGAACTTTAAAATATTGATAGGAATAAAAAAAGCCGGTCTTTCGACCAGCTTCTCTTATATATTGTTTTTATTCTAAGCAAAGAACCCTAATGCAACCGTTAAACCAGCCATTACAACTGATACCATTGTCATTAATTTAATCAGGATATTTAATGATGGTCCTGAAGTATCTTTAAAAGGATCTCCAACAGTATCACCAACAACACCTGCTTTATGAGCTTCGCTGTTTTTTCCACCATAATTTCCTTTTTCGATGAACTTTTTCGCATTATCCCAGGCTCCTCCAGAGTTATTTAACATGCCTGCTAATGTAAATCCTGTAACAAGACCACCTACTAGCAGACCTACTACTCCGGCAACACCTAATACAACACCAACTACAATTGGAACTGCAATGGCCAGTAAAGAAGGAACCAACATTTCTTTTTGAGCTCCTTTAGTTGAAATTTCAACACATCTTGCATAATCAGGTTTTCCTGTTCCTTCCATGATGCCAGGTATACTTTTAAACTGGCGACGTACTTCGTCAACCATGTCACCAGCAGCACGACCAACAGCTTTCATAGTCATGGCACTAAATACAAATGCCATCATAGCTCCCAGGAATAAGCCACCTAATAACATTGGGTTGAATAAAGATAAATCATATGCATATACAAAATCTCTTATTGAAGCAGAAGCTAATTCTACAGCTTTTTGTCCTTCTGCAACAACCGGCATATTATCAGTATAAAATAAAGTATCACCAACTTGTCTAAAGCCTTCAGCACTTGCATCTGCAAGTTTTCCTAACCACAATCTAACTTCCTCTATATAAGCAGCTAGCAATGCCATAGCAGTAAGAGCAGCAGAACCAATAGCAAACCCTTTACCTGTTGCTGCGGTAGTATTTCCTAACATATCGAGTGCATCTGTTCGTTCACGAACTTCTTTTGGAAGTTCTGACATTTCAGCGTTACCACCAGCATTATCGGCGATAGGACCAAAAGCATCTGTTGCTAATGTAATACCTAATGTAGAAAGCATACCTACAGCTGCAAAACCAATTCCGTATACTCCCATTGGGAAGTTGGTAAATCCACCGGCAAAACCAAATGCTCCAATAATTCCAAATACAATGGTTACAACAGGAATCCACGTTGAGTACATACCAACTGCAATACCATCAATAATGGTTGTAGCAGGACCTTGTTGTGCTTGTTTTGCAATACCTTTGGTAGGTTTATATTCGTCTGAAGTGAAGTATTCTGTTCCTTGTCCAATAATAACACCGGCAACTAAACCAGTAACTACAGATCCGAATATTCCCCATGTAATCCAATCTAAATATGCCATTCCGGCAACAGCCGCCAATATAAGTACTGAGCTACCTGCTGTTCCTATAAGAAGAGCATTTAATAGGTTCTTTTGCGTAGCAGATTCTTTTGTGCGTACCATGAAAATACCTATAATAGATAAGATAATACCAAGGGCAGCAACAATCATTGGTGCAATAACTGCTTTTGTGGCATCAACACCGGCAATCCACGGAAGAGCAGCTCCTAATGCAGCAGTTGCTAAGATCGAACCTGCATACGATTCGTATAAGTCGGCACCCATACCGGCAACATCACCTACGTTATCACCTACATTATCAGCAATTGTTGCTGGGTTACGTGGATCATCTTCTGGGATTCCTGCTTCAACTTTTCCTACTAAGTCTGCTCCAACATCGGCAGCTTTGGTGTAAATACCTCCACCAACACGAGCAAATAGTGCCTGAGTTGATGCACCCATACCGAAAGTTAACATGGTAACTGTAATTTCAATTAACTTAGCGTGTTCAGTAGTTCCTGGATGAACAAATGTTAAACCTAACATATGCAATCCGTTTTGCATATGCTCGGCAGTGTAAACTAATTTATTTAAGATTACATACCAGATTGCGATGTCTAATAATGCAAAACCAACTACTACTAATCCCATAACAGCTCCACTACGGAAAGCAATTTTTAAACCTTTGTTTAATGATTGTGAAGCTCCGTGTGCAGTTCTTGCTGAAGCAAAAGTTGCAGTTTTCATACCAAGAAAACCACATAATCCGGAAAAGAAACCTCCGGTCAAGAATGCTACAGGTACAAATGGATTCTGTACTCCAAAATATGCCAGGATTAGCAAAAATACAAACAGTACAATAAATACAATTGTTACTACTCTGTACTGTCTTCTTAAATAAGCCATAGCACCATCACGAACGTGCTGGGCAATCTCTTTCATTTTGTCCGTTCCTTCTGAGTTTTTCATCATACTCTTGAAGAAAAACCATGCAAAAACCAATGCTATGATTGATGCAACAGGAATTAACCAAAAAATAGTGTCCATTTCTTAATTGTTTTTAATTAATATTAATAATTGATTTCTATTTCAAATTTGAGTATTAAATGCTTTAATAGAGTGTCTTAAATTTGCTTTTTTTATAAAAATGAGTTCAAAAATAACACTAAAATTCTGTTGTACAACATATTTTTAAAATATTTGTTCTGATTTTGAACTTTTTTAATAATCCTATTGAAATCTTTACTAATTTTGTTAATTGGTGGAGAATTTTTTTAATTGCAATTACACTTTTTTAACGAAATCCGCAGATTTAATCATCTAATATTTCATACTTTCCCAGTAAGATTTATTCAACTTTCATTCGACATTTTCATAAAAATGAATTAGTTTTATCCTGACGTATTCCTAAATGGTATAATTTTCTATTATTTGAGGAATAGTGCAAGATGAGGTGATTACTCTATTTTTCAAAACCTAAATTATGAAAATTCATTCGATTGTATTTGTTGTTGTTCTTGTTTTACTAAGTACAATTAACATTCAAGCTAAGAATCATATAAAGATTGAAGAAGGTGTTCTTAATCTTGAAATGCTTGACATTACCAGTGACCATAGTATTAAGCTGGAAGGTGAATGGGAGTTTTACTGGAACGAGTTGTTAGAACCTAAAGATTTCAGGAATAACAAATCACTGCCAGAACCAGAGTTTGTAAAAGTACCGAAATCGTGGACCGGTTATAAACTAAATGATGGCGACAAACTTCCCAATAAAGGTTTTGCTACCTATAGAATAAATATAAAAAAGAAACCCGATACGCTTGAAACTATTTACGGGTTAAAAATATCGACTGTTTTTTCAAATTACAAGGTTTGGGTAAATAGTAAACCAATTGCCACTGTTGGTCAAATAGGAACTACAGAGCAAGAATCTAAAGCCGAGTTTAAATATAAAGACATACCTTTTATTTTAAACCCAAATGAAGAAAGTACCGATAACATTGAGATCATAATTCAGGTATCTAACTTTTCGCATCAGCGGGCCGGATTGCAAAAACCAGTCTATTTTGGCTCGTATAGTCAGCTCAAAACAGAGTCCAGAAAAATGGATATTCTAAACCTGATTATTATTGGAATTATCCTGGTTATTGGGATCAATCATTTAAATATGTATCTGTTCCGTAAGAAGGATGTTTCCAATCTGTATTTTAGTATTCTGTGTTTAGTAATGATCTTACGAAACATAACAACTGGCGATAGAATTATTACATTTATTTTTCCAAATATAAACTGGGAGCTTTTGGTTAAACTGGATAATTTCTCAGGGTTTGGAACTATACCATTATTTGCACTTTTTATATATAGTTTATTCAAGGTTGATTTCCCAAAAGTAATGCGGGATATTATTCTGGTTATTGGAGTAATAGTAACATTGCTGGTTTTTGCCACTCCTGCGAATTTTTACGGAAAATTCAGAATGCTTTTTGAGTTATACATTCTGATATTTGGATTATATCTAACTTTTGGTGTTTTACTTAAATCTGCAATAAGGAGAAGACCTACAGCTTTTTTCACCTTTATAGGGATGTTTATTTTATACTCTACAGCAATAAATGATGTACTCAGTAGTATGGGACTAATTCAAAGTGCATATGTGGCACCTTATGGATTGGTAACCTTTATGTTTATCCAGTCGATTACAATTACTGTAAAATCTGCTAAGGCAATTAACGAAAATGAGGAGTTAAGTACTGAACTTAAGGTTGAGAAGGAGACACTGGAGAAGCGAATTGAAGATCGTACAGTGGAATTACAAAAACAGCATGATGAGCTCATCAGGCATCAGGAAAAAGAGAAGCAGGAAGGTTGGGTAAATAGCGGAGTAGCTATAATTAACGATATTATTGCCGATAACAAAGAAGATTTCAGAGCACTAGGTTCTAAGGTTCTATCGCAGGTTATTAAATATCTGGATGCAACATCAGGTGTATTATATATGTTAACCGATGAAGATGTTCAGGAGCCTTATCTTGAGCTTATAGCCGATTACGGATGCAGTAATGAAATTAGAAAAGAGAAAGCTCAAATTCATATTACTACAGGCAATATGGGGGTGGCTTTTACAGAAAACCGAATGATAGTTGTGGATGATGTGCCAGAAAATTATATTAAAGTAGAATCTGGACTAGGATCAGCCAATCCTGAAGGATTAATCATCTTACCACTAAGTATTGATGAAAACGTTTTTGGTATTCTTGAAATTGCAAGTTTTAAAAAATTCACACAACTTCAAATAGAGTTTGTTAAGCGAATTGCCAATAATATTGCAGGAAATCTGAATAATATTCGAATGAATGAAAACAGTGCTGCGCTAATTGCAAAGTTCCAGGAACAGGCACAGGAAATGAAGGAGAAAGAAGAGGAGATGCGCCAGAATATGGAAGAGATGGAAACTATCCGAGAGCAGTACGAGGAATTGCTTAAGAAAAACGAAAAGAACAAATAAATTCAAAGATTTCAAATTCCAAAATCAAAATTCTAAACTATATAGATTTTTGTAGCTTGTGACTCAATTGTTATTATATTCATCCGTCTGGCCAATTACAGCGGCCAGACGGATTCTTTTTGCTTTGTAAATAGCAATTTGATTAATCCACTGGTATACTATAAATAAGCCTGAGGTGAACAAAAGCTCCTCCGCCAAATTCTTCATTTAAACGTGTTCGGTCATCTCCAATATTCACCAGAGGAAGTCCTAAATCAACTTTATCATCTTCTGCATATAATCCGTAATCTCTTGAAATAGAGTAACCGGCTCGTGCTTCCATAAAAATATTATCGAACAGATGAAAATTACCAAATGCAGAAATATCGATTGTTTTTCGCTCTACATAAGCATTTTCATAACCGGGCTCATTAATGCGGTGCGATGTGGTTAAACCAATAAAATGTAAACCTATATCTACATTTTCATTAGGTTCCATATACACCTTACCATAAATAGGTAGTAAACCTTTCACTTTAATTTTGGAAGTCATGTTCCAGTCCAGGTAAAATATAGGAACAATGTAGGTTCCAAAAAACTCATTGTTGTAAATTGCTCCCACACGCCAGGTGTAATCTTTGTTTTTAACTTTTTCGTACATCAACATACCACCTAACTGAATTGAATTGGAAAAACTAGCACTAACATCAGCCATAGATCTTGGAACAAATAATATTTGTAATGATCTTTTGGAATCAATTCGATAAACATATCCGGTTCTAAGCATAAACCCATTTAAATGAAATTGCTTAATTGGATCAACAGTAGAAGCTAAATATTCGTTGGTGGTTGAAAAGTATTGATAATCTATACTGGTAAACCAAATGGATGAATCTTTCAAAACGATAGGAACGCTCAAATTAGTCATGAAATAACCATCGTAATTTTCATTAGGATTAGCATCGGTTGTTCCAATAAAATTGTAATTACCTCCTGCATAAAATACATCAAAACGGTTTTGTGCAAAGAGTGTAACACTTAATAAGATCAAGGCAGACGTAAGAATTTTTTTCATGATATGTAAATGGTTCGTTTGTTTTCAGTACTAAAGATAGTTATTTTTTTGAATACTGATTTTAAACCAAATGTCATTTTATTTTTCTAATGCTTAGTTTATATTTGAAAATCAACTAAAAAAACACATCATGAACCCTGGAAAAACACTATTGATCATTTTACTTGCAAACTTATTCATTGGCACTTCTGTATTTGCACAGGATGCCGAAGAAGATTTATATAACCAAAGCTGCACAAGCATTATGTTGGGAAAAGAGGCCACCGACGATGGCTCCGTTATTACAGCGCACACCTGCGATGCATATTATCGTACCTGGTTGGAGTTTGTTCCTGCACAAAAATTTGAACGCGATACTACGCATAAGGTGTATTGGGGAACCATGCATACACATACTCGCTGGAGTAGAAACGGATTAGAGCTAAAAGGCGAAATCCCGGAAGCCAAAGAAACATATGCCTATTTAAATACTGCTTATCCTTGTTTAAACGAAAAACAGCTGGCCATTGGTGAAACAACCTTTGGTGGTAAGAAGGAACTAAAAAATGAAAAAGGACTTTTTCAAATTGAAGAGCTCCAACGAATAGCATTACAGAGATGCACTACAGCGCGACAAGCCATAAAACTCATTGGCGAGCTAATTCAAGAATATGGATACGGAGATGCTGGTGAATGTATTACTATTGCCGATCCAAAAGAGGTTTGGCAAATGGAAATTCTGGGCGAAGGTCCTGATAATATCGGAGGAGTTTGGGCTGCACAGCGTATTCCAGACGATCATGTGGGAGTTTCTGCCAATATCTCTCGTATTGGCGAATTGCATTTAGACAATCCCGATTATTATATGGCCTCGGAGAATGTTTATAAAGTGGCTAAGAAGATGGGATACTGGGATGGCAAAGAACCATTTAAATTTTGGGTGGCGTATAGTGGAGAGAAACCATTTACCATTCGTGAATATTTTGTGTTTAACACGTTAGCGCCAAGTCTGAATCTCGATTTTGAAAGTGAAGAGTTGCCGTTCTCCGTTAAAGTGGATGAAAAAGTGAATATCAAACAGGTTGTTGCACTGTATAAAGCTACGTATGACGGAACCGAGTACGATATGACCAAAAATCTGAAGGTTACTAAGAAGAGAAAAAATGATGACGGAACAGAAACGGTTGATACTGTAATCAGCTCTGCTGCTCATCCTTGGTTATCGTATTACAGAAGAAAGTTACTGAATGCCTTACAAGAAGATGTGATCGATTTTCACCGACCCATTGCAGTGCAGTATTGTGCATATTCATGGATAGCTCAATTACGTGATGATATGCCCGATGAAATCGGAGGTAAAGTATGGTTTAGTATGGATGTACCTCAATTAAGTCCGCGTGTTCCGATTTATTGCGGTAACCTGAGTTTACCCGAGAGTTATTATATCTGTGGTCAGGATCATTTTAGCCGCGAATCGGCACTTTGGGCTTTCCGTCGTGCAAATCGATTGGCTATGGTGAATTGGGGCAGTGCCAAAGGTATTGTTCTTCCTGAAGTTGAGAAATACGAAAATAAAGTATTTGATGAAATCAATTACGTAGAAACGCGTGCTCTTGAACTGTATGAGCAAGATCAGGAAAATGCGGAAAACGGAGAGGATACACAACTATGTAAAGAGTATTTAACGGATTATTCCAATGATAATGCCCGTTCGGCTATTAATCGTTGGTGGGAACTCGGCGATGAGCTTTGGGTACACATGCGCTGGAAATTTTAAGAATATTATAAAAGTTGTTATTCTAAAGATACTTAAAGGAAGCTGTTCTTCGATTACGAAAAACAGCTTCTTTTTTCCCCTGAAAATTATTCAGTTTTTATAATATATTTGCAGCTTTCTCTTTTATTGTTGATAGTATGAAAAAAAGATCGAAAAAAGCATTTCCAACCAAATATTATATACGGTTTATCACTTTTATAGTATTTCACATTTTTGGGTTTATCTATCGTATCAAAAGAAAAATGCCACCTGAAGTTAAAAAACTCAAATCACCTTATGTACTTTTAGGAAATCATGTAGGACATTGGGATCCATTCATTATTGGCAATTTTTTACCTCGTTTTACGCGTTTTGTAGCGTCCGATGCCAGTATGCGTGGCGGAGTAAATAAATTCTTTATGACCCGACTGGGGACGATTCCTAAAAAGAAAAATATGCGCGATACCAAAGTGATTCGCGATATTGTTGCTGTGCTGCAGCAAGGCGGAAATGTGGGTATTTTCCCAGAAGCCGTTCGCAATTGGGCAGGATCTACTATGAGCATGGATAGCTCAACTGCACGACTTATAAAAATGCTTAAAGTTCCGGTGGTTGTTGCGGTGCTGAAAGGTATGAATCTGTTTAATCCGCGCTGGGCAAAAAAGGTTCGCAGAACTGAACTGGAGGTAGAATACAAATTATTGTTCACAAGCGATCAGGTGAAAGAGCTATCAGAGGAAGAGATCACTAAACAAATCATTGAGCATTTATCGCACGATGAAGTGGAATACCAGAGAAAGCATATGAATAAAATCCGTTCTGATAAAAGAGCTGAACACATTAGCTTTGCTTTATATACCTGCCCTGAGTGTGAGGCAATAGACAGTTTCAGAGCTGAAGGTAACGATTTTAAGTGTTTATATTGTAATTACGACGTCCATATTGATGAATATGGCTTCTTTGAAAGACCCAATGGAGGTAAACTGTATTTTGATAATATTCGCGACTGGTATAACTGGGAAGGCAAATGGCTGGTCGATTATGTAAAACAGAAATTTGACGTGCAATCTAAAGAGGTTATTTTTGAAGATAAAAACTCTAAAATTTATCATACCACTTCAGATGGCGATCTGGATTTTATCGGAGTTGCAGATATTCGATTGTTTATAAACCGTCTCGAAATAGATTTTAAAGATAAAGAGGAGTGCATGATCATGACGTTGGATGATCTGCAAACCATAAGTCCGCAAATTAACGACCGTCTCGAAATGTACTACAAAGATGAAGCCTACCGGGCCATTGGCGAGCGCGAAGGCGTTTCTGCCCTCAAATGGGAAATAGCAGTAAATACTATTTGGAAAAGAATGGGGCAAACCAATAAGTTGGCACCGTACGTTTCGTTTTAATTAGTTATTTATTGCCACTAAGTTACGAAGATATAGCTAGCTGGTTTTTATTTTTCTGTATAATCATAAGTTATTTTCATCAAATCAGTATTAAGTTTGATAATAGTATCTGGATTTTTAGTTTTTACAAAAAAATCAATTGGAGTAATACCATATCTATTTATACCTAATAATATATCCCCATTCTCAAACTCAATAACTTCAATTTTTTTCTTTTTGGCATTCATAATCTTCTGTTTATTAATTCATTTACAAAGATAAACTATCCCGATTGATAATAGAATATATGTTAAAAAATACAAATAGTTATAAACAAGTACATAAGGGAGGGTAAAACATTGCTAGCGCGGACATGTTGTCCGCGTTTCAAAGTTTAACTATAAAATAAAGCACGGACTGCAAGTCCGCGCTAGCTGCGAGTGTTAATAAAAGATTTGTAACTACCTAATTAATAATTTCTTAGTTATTTTTTGACTTTGTATATTTACACTAATTTTAAAATAACAGCGATGAATAATAATAAATTAGAGTATTTGCTTTCTAAGGTTAAATTACTAAAAGAAAAAGAAATAAGTTTCGGAATTGAAAAGAAGAATGATTTATATTATTTGAAAATAGTAAGTCACATAGACTTTAATTCAAGCGAAGAAGCACATGAAGTTATCAACATATTTCAATCACTGTTTAAGGCCACTTAACATTATTTTTTAGACATCTAACTGCCCCCAACTCGCGTGGACATATTAGCTGCTGTTCAAATTATAAGCTAGTTCTCTGTGCCCCTTTGTGCCTCCTTTGTGTACCTCTGTGGTAAAACGACAAAACGTTGGTTAATAGTTTCAAAAAGCAAGCAAGCTAACCAATAAACCTAGTCCGTTTCGAAGCATATTCTTTTTCAAAACGCTCTTTGTCGGTATATTCCAGAAAATCTTTGTGATGTTCGGGTGGAATAAAATCAGAGTCTTTTTCGTGCTGAATAGAACAAAAATAACGTTCGGTTTCGGCAACAATGGCACTCCAGTAGTGAATTACACCATTGGCATAACCGCAATACACACAATTTATTTTCTGGCCAACTTTTAAATAGGAAAGCTTATGCCGGTCAATTTTAATATACTTTTTCCGCTTTACATATGGGATTCGATAAAACGGGAAACAAAAGCGATGGTAAATTTCTATAAACAGATCTAAAATAGCCATAGGTATTACCGCACCAAAAATAAACGGTGCTGTAAGTATATGTCGTAACATCCTGTTTTTTATGGTTATGTATTTCATGTTAAATAATTTTTAAACCAAATTTATTCCAATGAAAGTGTTCTAAAACTAAGAACTAGAAACTAAAAACTAATTTCCCCAACCACTTCGATCCAAACTTCGGTATTGTATGGCTTCTGCCAAATGGTACGATTGAATATTTTTAGTTCCTTCCAGGTCGGCAATAGTTCGCGATACTTTTAAGATACGGTCATAAGCCCTGGCCGACAGTCCCAACTTTTCCATCGCTTTTTTCAGTAATGTTTTTCCTGCATTATCAATTTCACAATGTTCACGAATCTGTTTCGACGACATTTGTGCATTGCAATGAATATCATCTTTATCTTTATACCGTTCAGATTGAATTTCCCGGGCTGCAATTACACGATTTCGAATATGTTCACTACTTTCTGCCGGCTTAACTTCGGAAAGTTCATCGTACGAAACCGGAACAACCTCAATGTGAATATCAATGCGGTCTAAAAGTGGCCCTGAAATTTTATTTAAATATCGCTGAATATTTCCCGGAGCACAAACGCACTCCTTATCGGGATGGTTGTAATATCCACAAGGACATGGATTCATTGAAGAAACCAGCATAAAACTGGCAGGATATTCAACTGTAAATTTTGCACGACTAATGGTTATTACCCGATCTTCAAGAGGCTGTCGCATTACTTCCAGTACCGATCGCTGGAATTCAGGCAGTTCATCCAAAAAGAGCACCCCATTATGTGCCAAAGAAATTTCTCCGGGTTGAGGAAACCCACCGCCACCAACCAAAGCCACATCAGAAGTTGTAATACAAAATGAGGTGATAATATTAACTAATTTTAAAATTTTAATTTGCTTGATCATTGATTCATTTGTTTATTGTATTTCAGAGAGTTAAATTTATAAGTTGTGTAAAACAAGTTTATTTGAATAAACAGGATATATATAAGCTGAGTATAACACCTTAAAGATAATAAATTATGGAAAATATTGAATGGCTTGATATTTTAAAAGTAATTATTTCGATAATTACAGTAGTTTTAGCTATTATAGGCGTCATTTATGGAAATGACTTGATAAGCAAAAAACGTGATCTTAGAAAATCATACGAAGATAGAATTAATACTTTCCACAGACCAATTTTGCAAGCCTTTACAACTAGCAAAATGCTTAAAGACGTATTAGAGAAACTAATAAAAAATAAACCTAGTGACTTTAGAACGCTCCCTTATCTTATTGAAAAAGAAGGGAATATTGCTCCGTCAGAAAAGAAGGTTATAGAAGAAATTGTAAGTGTCGGGAAAGAAATAGAAAATTTAATTAATGAAAATGCAGGGTTGATATTGGACAATAATCTCAGAGAAGAAGTTGGTATATTATCTCGTCATTTAAGAATTTTTAGATTTGTAGCACAAAATAGTAAAGAATATGATTCAAATGAATTCAAAGAATTTGTTTACCCACGAGAAGTAAATGAAATGATTGAAAGAGAATATCGAGCAATTTTGCGAATGTTGCAAAATGATATTGAAAACAAATATCTTGAAGAGATAGAGATAGGTTGTAAAAGCAATAAAATTTGTTACCTATGTGCTCAGATAGTTGGTAATCCAGATCAAGATTTAATCCACAAAATTATGGGTGATTCAATTCATCTTTACAAAAGACGAATATATTTTGAAAATGAAAAATTTGCAATAATTCCAAGTATTGGGCCATTAACATTAGGTCATGTTTTAATAGTTCCTAAAAAACATTTTAATAGTATTTCGATGGTTGAACCTTTTGATGAGTTAGATATTTATAAAAATGAAATGACGAAATTATTAAACATAATATTTCAAAATCCTATTCACTTTTTCGAGCATGGTAATTCATCGAAAACAAAACGTTTATTGTGTTCAACTGAACATGCCCACTTACATGCTTTTCCATCAAAAATTGAGAACTATGTTGAAGTTTCGTCAATGATAAAAACGTTTAAATGGACCGCAACAGATATTAAGTTTAAAGAAGTTTCAAATTACGTTAATGATACAGAATATCTATTTTATGAAACTCCAAATGGAAAGACTTATCTGAAAATATTTAATGATAATAAAATTGAATCGCAATTTTTTAGAAAACTTGTATCTGAAATTGATGGTAAAAGAAAAACCTGGAATTGGAAACAATTCCCTAGACTAGATACTCTAAAAGATACAATCAAACAGTTAGAAAAATTTCAAAATAAAATTGAAAAGAAAGAGTACTATTCACAACGGAGGCTATAAAACATCCGCTTAATAGTATTTTTAGCAATGAGCCTCAAAACAGCTTAAAATCAGAAGAAGTGTTAAAAAATGAGGAGTGCTAATTAATTATTCTTAGTATTAAAATTAACTATATTGATTATTATTTCCAACAAAGATTAAGAAAAGCAGTTTTATTTTAACATTTGCTTTAGATATAATCAATATATAGATATATAGTGAGCTCAAAATAATTATAGGATGATGGATTTTTGTATCTTCTATGACTAATTACTCATAAACTCATCATTACTGAATTTTCCATTCTGGTTTCATTTATCATTTTTATTGTTGAATTACAAATACATGGTGTATAAATACATGGAGAACAATTACCAGACTTGAAATGTCGACAATTCTTATTTATTTCTTTAGGATGCAGTTCCGGATCATAAAGCCTTCTGTAGGATTCGAACAACTCTGATTGCCAAATCTCACTAACTTCGTGTTCTAATAAATTCATATTAGCTCCCTTTAGATTCAAGTATGAACAATATGATTCTGGCATAAAATATCCAAATGGACATGGGCTACATCTTCCCTCTGAATCTAAATATAACATAGTTGTTGCTGCTTTGCAAGGGATATAAAAAAAAGGTAGTCCGACTTGTTTATATAGATATTCACCCAAAAGAGGTCTAGCATGCAATTCCACCCTCGGTTGTTTATACTTGTCTACAAGGCTTTTTAGAGTTAAAAGTTTTTCAATTGCCTGAGACCATAAATTTGGGTTTCTCTTAGAATTGTCATCATGATTAATTTTTCCTCTGCCAAGATTAAGCTTCAATGAAATTCTTAGTGCAGGTAGTTCCCATTTTCTTGTAAGTTCGTACGCTGCTTCAAGTTGGTTAATGTTTTTATCAGTTAATACCCAGAATAGATAAGGTTTTAAATTGTACTCTTTTAAAATGTTGATACCTTTTTCAACTAAACTAAAGCTTTTTGAATTAGTAGTAAATTCATGATAATATTGTCGATTGGTTCCATAGAGACTAATTTGGAAATAGCTGATGTTTTCATGAATTTCTTTTAGTGTTTTAGCTGTTTTCTTAGTGATAAGAGAACCATTTGTACTAAAAACCATTAGCATACCTTTTTTGGCAACGTATTTCATCACTTCAAGCATATCTTTCCGATAAAAGGGCTCTCCCCCGAGGAATCTAAGAAATAGAACACCACTTGAATGTAATTTATCAATTATTGTACATGCCTGCTTGAAATCAAGTTCATTTTTAGATCGCTTTCCACTACTTGACAAACAAAAAGGACAGGAAAAATTACATCCTGCTGTAACATCCCACTGGGCAAGTATTGGTGTAATGATGTTTTTCATTTTTGAGACTTTATTTTCATTCTCTTGATACAATAATTTCTAATTACTTAAAATTACTTCGTTAGCTAACAAATTGTTTGCGGCCATAGTTCTAAGTATGCTAAGAGTCTAATTATTTTGTTGTTAAGAGGTTTGTTAATTAAATTCAATGGTTTCTACATAATATCAGAACAACCCATACAACCCATACAACCCATACAACCCATAAGGCTAGTTTTAGCTATACCGGATTCAATAAACGCAGCTCTAGCACGTTCAAGAATATTATCTCGAACTTTGTTTAGATTGTTAATCATCTCTTGATCACATCTGATGTCACGTTCTTTTATAGTCTTTATAGGGCTGACTAATAATTCCATAAGCAAAATATCATCTTTTTCGATTGAATTTTTAAAATCAAATGTAGATTTCGCTTTTGATTCTGGAGGTCTTTTCTCTTTCATAACTTCTCTTTTTAATTAAACATAGTATTTAGTCAATTTAATTAAACAAAGTTAGAGATTATAATAGGTTGCGTCAATCGCAATTAATAAGTAATCAGTACTAATTACCTATATATAATTAATTTATAAATTAATACCATTTTTAATAGCCCAAATTATTAGTTCCGATTGTGAATGAGTATTAGTCTTTATGTGTATGTGGCGTATATGCGTATCTACAGTATGAATAGAGAGGTTTAATGTATCAGCAATTTGTTTTCTGCATTTAGCTTTTAGTAATTCTTGAATAATGTCAACTTCTCTCTTGCTTAAAATAAGTTTTGATTCCATAACATAAAATCTTTATATATTTATTAAGTCATGTTATTTGCTCATAGGTTACGTAATAAAATTTATGCTTTTGTCACTTAAATTATTTTTTCACTTATAATGAGTTACTATCAATCTTTCTAGTTTTATTAAAGTATATTGTGACAGAACATTGCTAAGTTTTATTTATTAAAAATGATATATTAAATATTATAACCAAAGAAATTCGTTTATATTCAGACTCTTAATTGATGAAGGAAGATAGTTTATTAAATGAGTAAGCGATTCTTATACCAGAATTAATGGTATCCTCGAATTTTTCATTTTCCTTAGTGTTGTTATCGAACATGTCATTTTTTTGTATGAAAAAGCCAAATAAAAATTTGTCACTTTTTTTATAAAAGTTGATACCTAATCCAACTGTAGACTCATTAGCTAAATATTCGCTATTATTCCAATAATGTCTAAAGTATGGATTAATAGTTAATAAACTTGCTCCTTCTTCACTAGTTTTTAATTTAATCAAATAGGCATAATCAATAGAAAAAACTTGCCTCCTTTGATCAATGTAATTGCCACTATATGCAGATTTAACTTGTTCAGAATGATATCGATTTCCTGAGATCGTATCAATATGGGTTACTGAATAGTTACTTTCTGTTAGATCATTAAAATTGTTTGACCTATCATACATAAAAGATATGCCAATAATATGCTTACCTGAAAATGATATGTTATAACCAAATTCATAAGAGAGTCCTTTAAATTTCTCATTTTTAAACACTAAAGAATCTACAGTCATTAAGCTGGAGAAAACAGTGTCAATCCTACTAAACTCACTTCCAAATAACCCAGATCGCAAAAAAACGGTGCCTCTAATTATACCTCCTGAGCTTTGCTCTAACTTTTGTATTTTTAATATTCTCTGTGTATTTGAATCAGAATTAAGTTTTCTGTTATTTGCATTTTCAATTTTTTTCTTCACCACTTTATTATAGAAATCTTTCTTAATCATATCAACCTCATCATATGTGAAGCCAACTCCAAGAAAGAAATCAAAATACTCATAATCATTTAGTTCTTTTGTTTGTATAATCTTCATTTCTTGATATGAAGTTATGTTAGTTGCTACCTTATTTTTAACATCAATTTCAAAATATGAAGCTAAAGTATTGAGCTTTGTTTTATTTTCATATAGAGGTAGTTCAATAGCCATAAATAGCTCATAAACTTCTTGAGCTGCTTCATTTTTAGTAAAATCAACATCTCCAACTTTAACTAAGAAATCCTTACGTATTTTATTAATTTCTGTCTGCTTTAAATTAAGCCCCAAATTGACTGATAAGTCCTCCCTATATGCACCAAAGTTGTTTGCATACTTATAGTCAACCTCATTAATTGTATTAAATGCTATTTGAGGTTCACTTAAAAAGGAGTTAGCATTTTCTTTATTGAAATGAGTGTACTTGTCAGATATTTTTTTCTTCACAGAAGTGGTATTCAAAAACCTAAAGTTGAACAGCTTAGTCTTCTCATTATCCCATACCACTGATTTTATGAACGAATCATAAATGGTATTATAGTCTTCTGCTAAGTCAATGAAAGGATCTGCTTCTTTCTGCTTTTTGATCATTTCCATCAATACCTTTCTCCCCTTATCCATTCTAAAAGAAAATCCAACAAAGGCACTCAACTCGGAGCTAATTACAAAGTCTCCATCCTTAAAAAGAAAAGAATCATCATCTGCAGAGCCTCCTTTATAATTTACTCCCCACAAAAATGGAGTTAATCTTGATCTTGAGTCAGCAAGGTTATTAATACTCAAGGAAAGTGTTTCATCCGTGCTCAAGGATAGTGAAGATGGAGTATTAAGAAAAGTAGTTCGTTCCTCATCATCTGAGAGTATAAATTGTGCATTTATTCGACCAATAAAAAGAAACAATAGTCCGACTAAAAGAATAATTTTCATAACTAAATAATTTGTGTGTTTAATAGAATCTCTGTTAAAGAGCCATCCGTGTCATCAATTTTTATAGGTTGGTTAAGAAGTTTTTTTTCACCCTGGTTGCAGAGAGTTGCTTTAAGTTCCATGAAAGACCCTGTAGGTCCTTCAGCAGTAATTGCTATTTTCTTAATTAATGTGCAATCATCATTAACGATTACACTTATAAATTTCCCGGAATATTTATCTCCGTTTCTATCTAAACTTAAATTTAAATGAGAATTTGGATGCCCTCCAATCTTCATTATACCATGAAATTCGATTGAGGTAACGATAATGTTAGGGCTAGAAAGTTTTAATTCGTAAGTAACGTTTGTAAGTTTCATAGTTGATAGGTTTAATTTTAGAATACATAAGTTAAGGGATTGAGAAGTCCACTTTTATTCAAGTTGTTATACAGGGTGGACAATCATGTTTTGATGTGAAAGGGATCTAGATCACGGATGTATAGGACTAAGGAGGTTTATGGAATACTTTTTTCATATTAATCTAAATATTAATCTGAAATTTGTACTCCCCTTAAAGTCAATACGTTCTAAAAAGAAAATCTGATTATACGCAAGTTATAAAATAATATATCAAAAGTAAAATAGAATGAGTTTTTCTTTTTTGATATTATGATACAATATAAGAACTATTAATTAGTCCATCTAGCCTCATAGTATTATTTCCTGAAGTTGTATTGCAAAATGAGGGGTGCATGTTATTTAATATTTAAATGTGAATAATCAGTTTATTTTTAACACACCTATTGGTTTTTTACTAAAACACATTTACTCCGCTGCACTTCGCAAATGAGCTTTAAGCTAATTTAAATAGCCAGTTTACTTTGCTTGTGGTATAATTCCATGCCAGGTACATTGCTATATCTCTCATTTAATCTACTTCTTAGGTTGAATAATCTTCTTTCAGCTGAATCAACTATTTGTGAGAATAGGCATATTTGTACTTTTCCTATTTCAACTTTGTGTTCATTTTCAATAGATTGAATGGGTTGGACTTTCTCATTAAATGTTTCTCCAACTACGAAAGCGTTTATATATGGATTTCCTATTATTGTTCCACATTCCATAAAATCTTCAACGTATCCAACTGCTTGATTTCTTTCTTCTCTGGTTAATTTAAATCCACCTCTTTTAAGTTCAATTATTAAAATTTTATTTACTGTTGTTAGCCCATTTTCGTTATCATATGCAACAGTTCCAGTTATTGAAAAGGTTGAACTTCCCTTCACAACAATATCTGGTCTTTTTCTATTATTTTTGAAAATTTTCTTATCAATTTTTTTACCAAATACCTTTTCAATTGTTGTTTGCAATTGATTGTTTGATGCATATTCAGGTGAATCAAATTCAGGACCAAAAATCCATCTAGCACTTGCAATTAATGGATGCAAAATATGCAGTTCATCAACAGTTTTATCATTTGAAAGTTTTCTAATTGCTTCAATTACAGTTATTCTTTTATCTATCTCATCTAAAACAGTTAATGCATCTTTAATACTCCAGTTGTCAAGTATTTTATTCAATCCTTCAATATCTTCATGTGATAGTAATGATAACTTTTGTAGAAGTTCACTTCCACTTCGTGTTTTTTCTAAGTTTAATATTGTTTCAACGGCTAAAGCAATTGAATCTTCCCTGGCTGTGGGATTTGATACTGTTATATTTTCAATTGCTTCATTAAACTCATATTTTGCCAAAGGACTAAGTTCTTCATACTGCTTCTTATATTCCTTTTTTATATGTTTTGTAGTTTCTTCAATATTCTCATTCGCTATCTTTGAGAACATGGACTGAACATGTTCATCAATTTTTTCAAATATTGGTTCTAAAAACTTATCCTTCTTGAAACCTGACCAATCTTCTAATATGTAATCTGCTAAATCATTAGTTTGAACAACAATGGAATATCTTTTAGCCTGTCTGGTTCTTCCATCCAATACCATTTTTTTCCTAAAATCCAAGATGGTTCACCAACCAAACGTCCACTTTGCCAAACTGCTATTCCTTGATATAGTGTAGACTTTCTTGACTTTTTAGAGTCAATCAGATGAATATTAAGTTTAATCTTATTTACACTTATCGTATCAGAAAAAACAAGCCCTTGATGTTGTTCTAGCTGGATTGTTTTTTTATTTATGGAAATTATAAATTTAGGGTCATGTAAGAAACGTGCTGAAATAACTTCTAAGATTGTATCTGCACTGGGCAAATTTTTTTCTACATTAACTTCAAGTCTTACTCCCGATTTATTGGTTTTATTAAATTCCTGAGACTTTATAAGAAAAGGTTCATTTTCACTTTTGGTGGTTATAGTAAATTTTGATTCTATACCGTTTTTTTTAGCAATTACTACATATTCATTATTGAAACAAAGCATTCCATGTCTTCCGACTCCATTTCTTCCATAAGCATATCTTTGTAAACTAACCCCTTTTGGGAATTCAACTTTTTTTCCTTGATGTTTTAATCTATTGTAACCAAGCTTCATCCATCTTGAGTAAAATTCATCTTTTGTCAGTCCAATACCATTATCTTCAATCGTTAATTTCTGTCCCTTTTCTTCTGGTATGAAAACCTCAACCTTAGTAGCTCCTGCATCCCAGGCGTTGGCAACTAATTCTGTAAGTGCAATTTCAGGTGAATTTCCTAAACTTCCTAAAGTTCTAATAAGATAATCATCTTCAAAAAGTGAGCCTTGAATAATGTCACTGTTATTTTTCATAGAATTTAGTCTTAATCGTAAGGAATAAATAAATTAACTAATGTAAATTAGGTATTATATCATTTAACTCTAATCCCATTAAAGAATTAATAATTAACCCTCTTTTTTTTAAAAAGTCTAATACTTCAATTATTTCTTCATCTGTAAATCTGCTAGCTTTTTCTTCTGACCATTTTTTAAATTCTACTGACACTAGTTCTTGTGGTATTGACTTTTTATCTAATAAGATAAATAAGACAGTTGTTATTAATTCAACCTTCTTATCCGATGATAGCTCATTCAAAAATTCAATTGCACTTCTTGTTGGCTTAGAATACTTTTTCAACTTCTCAATTACACTATCGCTCATTAATGTATTTTGAGCTAATTCAAATGCTTGTTTAGTATTGAAATTGTAATAATCTTGATATTCTTTTATCTCTCTACTTAAAATATCAATAGAATGATTATATGGTCCATAATTGTAAGCCTTAAACTTAAAATACTCTTCTCCAGAGAAGATGTTTATTAAAAATGCTCCCTTTTGCAATCTAGTTTTATTGAATTTCTCCAATCCGATTTTTAATTTCATTAATATTAAGTGAGAAGCATTAAGTTTAGGCACCTTCTTCTTATTTTTTATTGAATTAACAGTAAATGATGGTTCATACAGTATAAAATCGTATTTGCCTTCGAAAGGACTTAGTTTTTCCACTAAGATTTCTTTTACTTTATTCCATTCTAAGCCACCATTACCACAACCCAAAGGAGGGAAAGCTATTGATTTTATATTTAAGTCAGACAGTTTATTAATTAAAGTATCTAATCCTTTTTGAATGTATTCATACTTTGATTTTTTTCTCCATTTATCTTTTGTTGGAAAATTCAGAATAATCTTATTCGTTTCGTGATATGCTAGGATAGAACCAATTTTAAAATTTCCAGACTTACACTGTTTAACATACTCCTCATTATTTGCAGGGTATCGTAGTTTAAATTGATAAGCAATTCCTTTACCCATATAACCTTCACAATTTACAGTATTAACAATTGCATCAGCATTTGAATCTAGTATGTTTCCTGTGGTAAAACTTATCATTTTACAAATATATTATTTAATACATTTACATAAAAGGAGTTGTTTGCTCCAACTATTTCATCTCTTAATTTTATTACTTCCGCTTTAGCCTCCTCATCGGAAACAATTATTGAGAAAAAATCTTTAGCATCAATCCTAGTATCTGTTAAGCATTCTGCCATACAAATTTCTTTACATTCTTTATCAGAATACTTGCGCTCTGCCATTTTATCCCAATTGATAGTATTCATTCCATTATCGTAATCTAGTAATGTGCATTCTTTTAGTGATAAAGGGTGTTGTGGTAGGATTTTAAATCCTTTTGTCTTCGCAAGTTTTCTTGTTAGTGTAATAAATATGAATTTTTTGTCAGGATGCGCTTTTTGCACAGAACCATCAAATGGATTTAATGGAAAGAAATGAAAGGGAACAAGGCTATTCAGACCTTCCTTTTCTCTATGAAGTATAATTTCTCTATCAGCAACATCAACAAATTCTTCAGCGTCATTTCTTGAAAGTAATCCATTTTTTAAAATGCTTTCTAAATTTTCAATTGAAGTTAAATGATAAATTAATTTACCTTCTTTAGGAGGTGTAGCCATAATTGATACTTTACATTTGTTATGTGAATGTATAATTTTTTATCGATTTCATCAAACATAATTTCACACTTTTACAAACACTTTTGCAAGCAAAAGCTTGCAAAAAAGTTAATAATTCTACTCTATATTTCAATTCCTCAAAATGTTTTTAATTTTTACTGTATGTTTATAGTCTGTGTCTCCGAGATAAAAGATTATGTCGGAGATGACAGAGTCGCTTAATGCAGTTGATTTATAATCAGCCGAACTCGTAAGGGTTCCGGGGGTTCGAATCCCTCTCTCGCCGCAAGAAAAGCTTTCGAAAGGGGGCTTTCCCCATTATAAAATTAAACAAACCATAATACGCCATCGAAAGCCACACGGGGCTTGCTTGTTTTGTGACTTGTAATTATCTCAGTCTGGTTTTTAATGCGAGGGGTTAGTGTTTTTTGACAAATCTAGTTATATACCATTAATGGATTTATGGGCATTAGTATATTTTTCAGTTATTACAGGAAATATCTTCCAATAATTATTATTTGATATCTCCTTTAATTTCAGATACATAGTTGAATATAATTGACTCATCTTTTTTTCCTCGTTAACAAAAAAATGAATAGCATGAAAGATATTATATATCGCTAGAAAAATTGCAGCAGATTCTAATTTCAAAGAAACCATGTTGGGATCAATATACCAAATCACCATAAGATCATATTGTTCTAAAATTTTACAATCAATTTCAGCATCTTCTAAGCCTTCAATTTTATTTAAAAATTCTTGAGGATTCTTCTGAATATCTTTGAGTTGATTAAGTATTGCTTCCTCTGGTATATTAATTAGATTCTTTTTCATTACAAGTTGTAAAATTAAATATCCATTTTTAATTTTTACTAAATTAGATGGATTAATATTTAGGAACAACACAATTATTAATTGAAAAGGGAATTGTCTTACACATTTTTTTCCTTTATATCATCTATAATATAAGAAGAAAATGTGTGTAGGCTAAATCCCTCTTTCAATTTTTCCTTTTTGAAACGTAATCTTCAATTATCTTATAATCTATATCATCTAATTCTTTTGATGCGGTGGCTATTGTAGATTTTGGATTTTCTGTAAAGTAACAGTTAAGTCTAAATTTATTAATGTCTAATTTCGATACATTAATTGTATTTTGATTAATTCGATCTGTATCAGCATTAACTTCATTTGGTTTATACTTTTTAATTGTTTTTGGATCAATCTTGAGTAGTTCTGATGCATCCTTTAATCCGGCTTTAGGATTATTTTCATAATATTTTCTTATAATATATTCCTTAATGACGTTTTCCTTAACTACAACTAAATGTCTATTGTTATTGATAAAATCTCTTTTAGCTTTGGAGTGTTTTTTCTTTTCCGTAGCTTGTTGTTGTAAATGATATCTTATGACATTTTTAAGGAAAGTTATGGAAGCAAAATTAATTTCGGATGAAAGAAAATAAGCCATGCTTTGTTCTTCATTGAACTTTAAAAATTCGTATGCATTTGATTTAATAGTTTGAATATAAATATCTTTTCCTGAAATTTCCCTTTTTATTTTAAGAAAGCTTAGCATGCCTGATATAGAATCTAGTTTTTTTATTAATTCAGATTTCTCAGCTTCTGTTTGTTTTATTAATTCTTTCGCTTTCTTAGATAGATATTGTTCAGGTTCAGGTATACTTACATGCTCAAAATCATCCATTTTATAGTTTAATGAAACTTCCCAGGCAATTATTAAATATAATTCATGTAATGTTTTTCTAGTGAAATAATATACTACATCATTAGGAATATCTGCTCCATATTTGTTTAAGCTTAAAGTGTAACCATTTCTTATAGAATCTAGGAGAACCTGATTCCTAGTAAATATAGATTGTTTCAATTTGGCTTTTGGATTGTCAATATAATTGTTTGATATTAAGGTTTCAATCTTTTTCTCATGGATTTTTCTTAAATCGTCAGTGTTTTGAGGTATCACAGTTCTTTCAACAGCCAATTTTTCAATTTCATTCCAGACAGAATCTTGTGTGAATAACTCCATTTTAAGAAGAGTAGAAACCTTATATGAATATTTCTTGAATTTATCTTTTATTTTTGTCATTTTCAGCTACAATATAATGCAATATTATAATAAATATTATGGTTTATATAATGCAATATTATAATAAATATTATGGTTTATGTGTAATGTTAGTTTTTCATAGTTCAAGTCAATTTTGGAGAAAAGGGTTCTGGAAGCGATGGTGAATTAATATGTTTCATTTCAATAAGATAGTTATGCACCTTTTTATATTCAATCTTCAACTGAAGCGATATATCTAATACCGACTTACCTTGTTTATATAGTTTATCAATTTCATTCATCCTAATCACTTTAATAACAGTTGTTCTTGAAATTTGAGGAGTGAAGGATTTAGCTATTTCGGAATGAGTCATTCCTGTTTTTTTTAACTGAATGATTTTGGCATCTCTTAATTTCTTAGCTTTTTTATTCAGAGCGGCTTCATTTTTCTGATATTTATTTCTTTTATCTTTAACATATTGTTCTTTCTGCTGCTTCCTTCTGATGGTGGTTAAGTATTTAGAATATAGTTTTAACATAATTTTAAGTCGATCTGTTCCCATTACAGAAAAATCATATAGTTTTAATGACCAATAAGCTACATTAGCTTCAATTTGTTTCTTATAAAATATTCCATTTTTTTCTATCCACCTTATTGGAACTAGGTTGATATCCTCATAATTACCGGGGTTTAAAACCATTTGTGCTTCGTATAAGGCTAGATTACAATTAATGTAATTTCTAATGTACTCTAGTCCATTCGAATTCTTTAGTAAAAGAGAAAACTCGATATATTTTTTATAGTTTGGAATTCTTTCAATTGCCTCCAGTGACTTTTTTAATAAATAAGAATGAAAACCTCTCTCATTAATTATTAGATGTATAAAATAGCTAGTAATCATTAATTCAACCACACTATTCTTATGATAATCCTTAATTAAAATACCTTTAGAATCAAAAAGAAATTTTGAAGGGAAGTACTGATATAAGTAACTTGAAGGAATTTTATGAATAACGGTTTGGTAGTAATAAATTTCTAATAATTCATCAATCTTTATTTTATATTCAGTTTCAAAGCTATTAGAGGCACTAAATACTCCAGAAATATTTTCCAGTAGCTTTTTTTGAGGAGCAGTTAATTTATTTTTCTTTTCAAATTGCGCATCAATTGAAGATTTGTCGCAAAATTGCAATGGTTCTCCTTGTGAATATCTGTTTACTTCAGAAAGGATATTTTGATACAATTGGGAATACGTAATTTTTCTAGTAGTCAAAAAAATCAATTAATTTAATATTACTATCAGTATGAGTGTTGCTGATTAAACCAGAAGATTATATTTTTCGCAAACAACTTTTTGAACAGTAGTAAATTTTAAAATTCTTATTTATTCAACAATAGTGGGCAAATATAATATAAGCTTTTCAATATTTATTACTTTATATTAATAAATTAATTAACAACACCATATGGAGTTTAATGATGAAAAGAGAGATTCTACAAAGCGTACAAAAACTTGTGGACAAATTATAATTGTGAACATTTTGTTGTTGACAGAATTAAAAATTATCACTAACTCAAATAATAAACGATCTACTTCTAACATGCATATGTTATGAGTTGCAATCTTATAAGATTACAAATCAATTTTTTGTATTTGAGTTCATACTTAGATAATTTTTATATTTGTTCTACTAAATTTATTTGTTAAATTGAGCTTTATGGGTTCAGATTAAGCTGAGTTAGTGCCCGATGGGCACTAATTTATTTTATTGTCAACTCCAATAACCTCCTTCCTTCTCATCAATAAACAAATCCGGAAGCTCTTCAAAATAAAACTCATCCATATAGATGGATTCGAACGTACTATTGAAATTGTTTCTAGTATTGCTGGATTATAAGATTAAGGAAAGATTTTTAAAGATTGTAATGTAAATTAGTTTATTTGACATAACCAAGTGGTAACATCTAAAAGTCACTAATAGGACTATAATCCTACTGACTGATTAATATTTGGTTACCATTATTTAGAATTACTTTATTAGCAGCATTTGATGTCCAAGAAATTTTATGCGGTTTTAATTTCTAACCCTCCCCACTATTAAGATTAGTGGTTAACATTTTTTCTAACAGCCTTGTATTTAATGAAATAGTTTCTTAATTTTAACGTTACTAACACTTACCAGAACGATTGCGAATACGAAAGGGAGTAGAAAAAAAGTATTGTAATGGTTCAACAGGATAATAGATTATTAATCCGTTTCGGGAAGTTTTTTCTCGCATTATTTAAAGGGGTAAAAAATAAGAATTTGTTTCAATGAGACAAAAATATAAGAATATTTTCAATTATTGCTTATAACAATAATTTAAGCATTATTACCAAGAAAAGGACACGACCATGAGCAAAGAAATCCAAGGCACGAATAAAGAGATTAGAATACCTCAGGATAAGGTAGAACACTTACAATCTGAATTAACAAACATCCGTGAAGAATTGCAGAATAGTAAGTACATTAAAGAGGCTATTAAAGTACTTGCAGCTGGTGGATTGAGGAGCACAATAGGTAATTATTGGAACGCAGTGGTAGATGATTTAAGAAAAAAAGTTATGCATAGAAGTTTAGATCTATTTAATAAAGAAATGGGTTACAATGGTAAAGTTAAGACATATGAGGATTTCCAAACTTATGTAGTTGATTTTGATTTGATAGAAGGAGCATTTAAGATTGGCGCTATCAACTGGGAAGCAAAAAAATTATTACATCAAGCCAGAGAAACTAGAAATATATTTGACGGGCATCCAGATAGTAGCGACCCAACCTTGTTTAAGGTATTTAATATGGTAGCAGATTGCAATAGATATGTATTATCTAAAGATTTTCCTCAAACAATAATTGATACGAACGAATATATTCTACAAATGGATTCTGCAGACTATCATAAAAATGAAATCGCTGCGGAACAAGCTTTTACGGATTTACCTGAAATCTATAAAAATGAATTAGCTAATAAACTATATTCGCTCTATCAACAGGACAATACTTCAACAGTGTTAAATGCAAATATTGAATTTTGCTATCCAATTCTTTGGAAAGTATTACCAAAAGAGACTAGACAGCTAATTGGAAAAAGATTCGACAAAGATGTGGTTAGTGGAAATAGACCGAAAATAGGGAAGGCTTTGGACTTGCTGATTTTAGTTAATGGCTTACGATATACATCTCTTGCTAGCAGAAAAATCATTTTTGAGCCTAGCATAAAATTTCTTGAAGACAATCTTGATAATTGGGAAGCCGAAGGAAGAGCCGTTAAACACCTTAAACGTCTTGGGACAGTTATACCAGATGAATTAAAAGAAAGATATGTGGCGGCTATAACAAAAACATATGTTGGGCATTCTGGGTATTACTCATTTAATGCTTCACCAATAATAGCAGAATTATTTGCTACATTTGATAATACCTTGGTTGAGGCATTTGTTGAACTGGTTAAAACTGATCCTACTTTAAAAAGAAGGATACGTAGTTCTAATAAGCAATTTGGAAGATTACAGAACCTTGGGAATATACTTCTTAGTGAAATCACAATTAAGGATGACTTAAAGGAGTTTTTAGAATTAATGACTGATAATAATAAAAATGAAGAATTTTTCAAAGAAATAAAATGAAAATAGCCAACAATACTAATAATTCGTAAGGGTTTCAGAAGTTTTTAGCGTTTTAACCTGCTTTAATGTTGAATGAAAACTGACAGGATTAAAACCTGCTATCCATAGAAAAACATATACTAAAAGTTAACAAATATTTAAGAAAAACAATGAGTAAAAAAAGAACAGTATCAAGTCTTCGTGTGAAACTTAATCGTTTAAGGCAACTTGAAGAATCGAATAGTTATCAGTATCAAACGTTGAATGATTATGCTGAATATCTCAATACGATAATTGATGAACTTAATCTGACGACTGTAGTCCAAATTCAGCATTTAGGACCAGGTCAGTCAATAGCTATAGGATCTGAACCTTCCAATTCCGAAAGAGAAAAAATGAATGAGATAATTAGCAAATACAGTGAGGTACTAACGGAAATTAACCCAAGCCATGGACAATCAATAATCAATGAATTTAAAGAGGCAAGTAGTAACATTAAGAGAGCTGTATTAGGAATAAATTTAGCATTACTTATAGCATGTGCAGGACTTTTTTATAGGATTGGTGTCAACGCTGGAGAAAATGAAAAGGATGTCTTAAACAACCAAAATGTAGAAAAGACTGAAGAAATTAAAGAACTACAATATAAAATAGACAGTCTTTCTATCGAAATTGAAAATGAGAAAAATAAGGTTTCTCAGCAGTCACCAAATGAGTCAATAATTCAAGACAAAACTGAATAAGTAATTGTATAATTATTAATTATGTTTACAGCAATTAGATAAAAAGATTATTTATTAATATATTAGTGTTCTTATAGAAATAGCGGAATTAATTAAAGTGCCCCCTTCGGGGCACATTTTTATTTCACCACTCCCAATAACCACCTACCTCATCATCCATAAACCAACTCGGAAGCTTTTCAAGGTAAAATACCTCCATATACATGGAATTAATTGTGCCATTCTCATTAGGTTTTACAAATAATATAGCCATTAACCAAGGAGAACCAATTCTAATTGCAGCAGTAAATTCTTCAAGGTCTGCTACGATCTCTTTTCGATTATTTTCCGACTCTTCCCAGGAAATTATTGGAAAGGTTTTCATATTATAAAAGAAAGTTAGTGTCATAGAATCTTTATCAAATTTCCAGACATTTAATCCGTGGTGTTCAATATTGATTGTATCATCAATAAGATAGGAACAGTTGAATGTAACATATATAGGATTACTACAAAATGAGTTGAATCCTAAGATTAAGATTATTGATATTAAAAATAATTTCTTCATTTTTTTGTTTATTAATAATAATTAGAAGTTATTAAGCACATAAAAAAAGACTTGTATACGTTTGACACAAGTCTTTTGAGAAAATGTCCGCTTTACTCAAGCTAAGTAATAATGCCCCTTTCAAGGCATTAGTGTTTGTTAGTCAATTGGAGCAATTAGATATGTGCCGTTGGTCCTGCATCTTCCCAACGCTGATTTAAAAATTGTCGGAATAAACTCCAGATCATCAAACTGCGAGTCAAAAGAGTTTCCCGGTTTAACTAGAAAAGATTCTTCATACAGTACCTTCTTCTTATTAACCTGATCCTTAGGGATGCCTTTATTAACCCTTTTGATTATTTTTATTTGTCCGGGTAATTTAATTACATCTTCCTGATCAAAATTTTCTGACTTGAGATAATCAAACAGCGTATTGCCAACAAAATCTACACATTCCAAATCGCCTTGACCTTCATTGTGCAGCACATTTGGTTTACTTATAACAGAACCAAGAATGACATTAACTGGTACTTCCATTTCTCTGCCATTGACTTCAATTTCCATGGCAGGGACCTGCGCTTTACCCCAGGGTAAAAGTTTATCCTTACTTACCGAGATGATTCTTACATCATCATCAGAACTAAATAAAGCATGATTATAAGTTTTAGGTGATAGCGTATTAAAAATTTCTCGCTCTATGGTAATATTTGTGTTATTCATAATTTTTAATGTTTAAGTGATTAATACTTTATTGATATCGTTAGGCTAGATGAGTCCCTCATCAGAGAAACTAAAGTAACCATCATAAGGTGTTAGGATTAAATGGTCGAGTAGCTGAATACCAAAAATTTCTCCGGCATCTTTTACTTTCTTTGTGACCATTTTATCGGCATTGCTTGGATTGGTATTACCGCTTGGATGGTTATGAACCAGGATGATATTAGCTGCATTACATTTGATAGCATACTGAAATACAACCTTCACATCACAGATGGTTCCTGTTGAACCTCCGGTGGATAAATTGGCAACCCCAAGCACCTTATTCGCCCGATTGAGCAAGATGAGTTTCATGGTCTCGATATGTTCCATGTCCTCATCCCAGAAATTCCGGATGAGGTTATTTCCATCCTGTGAGCAAGTGATTTGTGTTCTCTCTGAGGCTTTTATTTTTGAACTATATCTGATTTTAACCTCAGCAATATTTGATAATATTGATTTGTCCATGTTATAATAATTTAGATGATACCAAAAACGGGTGAATTTTAAGTTTCACCCGCTTTTTCAATTTTTATAATGTTGGAAGTTATACCGTTGGCTGCAATTCAGGTTTTAATGCTTCTTTCCGTTTGATTAACAGGCTGTTAATTTCTGTCCTGAAATCAGGATAACTCGCATGAATTTGTCGAAGCTCATCAATATTTTGAGCTTGAGCTATGATTTCAACTACCTCATCCAATGAAGTTCCCTGGTTACACCATTTGGTAATTAACTCTCCGGTTTCTTTGGTTATCTTGAAACAAGGCTTATCAACAAATAATCCGGTTCTGTCCTTGGAAGAAACTGCATTGTGTTTGATGTCGATATTTAAAACCGTAGTAAATTCATAATCAATTCCATCACGCGAAATAGACTTCATACCTACTTTTTCAGGTACCATTTTATTATTCTTTTCTGTAAGAACATAATTCTGTTTACTTCGCATTGTGGCTATAATATGTGTTCTGGACTGTAGTATTTTTTGAACAAAAGCACGGTGACGTGGATTTAATTTCGCCCAGTTAACAAATGTATTGCCTGTAAGATTGGAATGAATGTCTAAAATGCACTCCCACTCATTTGATATTGAGTCGATAATAATTACTTCTGAACCTGACTTTTCACAAAGCTCAATTGCTTTAATGTATCTTTCAGGTGTAAATGGAGCATCCAATGCAAGTACATTGTAATCTCCAAGATGAGAGTAGAGATCTGCGGAATGATTTTCAGTATCAATTACCGTCACCTTACTCCAATCATTACACATTCCATGTGCGATAAGTAATGCACTGTAAGTTTTGCCAGAGCCTGCTGGTCCGGCAAGAGCCATTTTCATTTTAGCTCGTTTGCGTTGTGATTTTCTAATTTCCATAATCAATCAATTTTTAGTGAATATTAATTTATCGGAGTAGAAAATGGTTTATATCTTGCTCCTGTATGGATTAGGTGTGTAGAAAGTCTCGAAAAATGGTCTGAAAATGGTTTTTTAGAGCTTGTTTTTTACCACGGTTATTTTAGTTGAATCACTTGTTGTATTAGGGTAGTGAGACTATATTTTTAGCAATTTGAAAAGTGTAAAATTGATTGTGATCTGCACAGGCCTTTCTTTTATTTCACATATTTTATTTTTTAAAGCACACTGGGTCTATTCCCCAATGCTTTCTTGGGGGGGGGGAGTTGCAGATTGTGGTATAGAACCCGGCTTATATACTGTAATCTGATATTTATGGTTGATTCATTCGTACATTCAAAATGTTATTAAGAAACTTAGAAGTTTATTTTGAGGTTTAAATCACTTCTCTTATTAAATAATGTCATTGAAAATTCTCAATGATCCAATCTTTATTTAATTTGGATTCAACCTGATTTTCAAAATTATCATCTAATAACCATAAAAAGTCTAAATTACTTCTTTCCTCAACTTCATTAATTGAAACAATATGATCATAAATGTTATCACTACGAGGGGTGTTTTGATCAAAAATAAATGCTGCTGTATTAAATTGATCATCTAAGGTTGGGATAATAATAATCTTCCAGTAACCACTTGGTAATTTATGCTGTTCATTTGCATTGGGTAGTTTTGGCATTTCTCTTTCATAAAGCGGACCAGTCATTACGTACACGAGATTGGTTTTTCTTACTATGTCTCTCACCTTATTTTCTAAATACATCCAAGGACCTCTATTAAGATCTGATTTTTGAGGTGTAATATTGCTTAGGTAGTTTGTTTCAGATGCATATACAGAGTTTTTAAAAGAGCCTAAAGGGGCTTGATGTCCACGATCAGTTTTTAATGTGTCATTAGCATATTTATAGTCATTTTCAGATCCTGATTTAGGCTCCAACGTTTCTTCTTCGTCGAGCCATGGATCAGACTTCCAAGCTCTATCAATTGTTAATGATCCATCGACTTCATGAACTGTAAGTCTATATGCAACCCAATCCGCAAATTTTGTTTCATCATTACTACTTAACGCATAAATATCTCTTATAATTAAATCATTTGATTCAGGTGTTCCTGTAGGATAACCATAGAAAAAATGTTTACAATAAATTTCAGGATTTTGAGCATTTAATTGACTTGTGATCAAAATAATAGAAATAATAAAGATAAAATTTTTCATAATTAAGATCTTTAGTGTATAGTAACTAATTTACAAATTTTTTTTAACTTGAAATTAATTTTACCAAAAAAGGAAAGATCTGTTCTTATGCCATAGTACCTTACTTCTAGAAATACTAAAATGGCTCTTACATCCTACTATTCTAGATACTGATGGGTATAAGGATATTTTTTTATTTGCTGTTAAATAGTGCCAGCAAGGTGAAACGGTTTTCAACAAATTTAGATGTATAACATCTTGACATCCACAAGGACATTTAAAACTGAGTAACCATTTATTATTTGATTCTCCAATAACATATATACATTTCGTTTGATAATTTTCAGGTGGATCAAGAACATTTTTGTATTTGTATCTTCTTCTAAATAATTTCATTTTAATTTATATAGATAATTCCGGCATTTCAAGATAAGGTATCACATCACCTCGCCCAATATTCTTTGCTAAAAATAAATCTTTAGAATACTTGTTTTCTCCTACATTAACAATGAAGTTTTCTGTCATATCAATTGTACTTGCAGCATAATAATCAGGAGAATCTACCTTATACTGGTGCACTCTGTTTAGAAATTCATTAATTGCATGGCTTGATATTTGCATATTTATACTAATTACAGCCGGACTATTTACATTTATATTCTTTATGTATGAATTCTTTTTTAAATGAAAATATTCGTTTGGATTTTTCCTATACTGACTTGAGGATCTTACATCGTCTAAAGTATATACACCACGCGTAAGTAGGGAAGATTTGCCAGGTTGTATATAGTGAACAGTTCCGCATATTTTTGATATACCTCCTTTATTATCTGCCTCTAATTTAACTCCAAGATCAAAATAGGGGATTATATAAAATGTACTCAACTGATTAATTAAATACCTTCCATCAACACTATCCAGACAGCCAAAAATAAGGTCACAATTTGAAAGTGATTTTAGTAAATCTTTATTTTCATATATATTATGTCTATAAGTTATAATTTTAGTTTCTAAACCAATATTATTATAAGCATCAGCTAAAACATCCACTTTATATCTTTTTTTTTCGGCATCACTCCTAGTGGAATTTAGTATCCTATTTAGATTTTTAGTTTCAACAATATCGGGATCTGCAATAACAAGTTTTCCTACACCTAAACGAACAAGTTGTTCAATAACGATACTGCCTGTCCCTGATGCTCCAACTATACCAATCTCCATGCTGTTTAACATTGTGTACGTTTTCTCTCCAAATGCTTGTATTGTTCTTCGAGCAAAATCATCATTTAACGTTGTTTTTGGTTGATTAAAAAAGGTAATTAAATCACCAACAATAGAGACTTTAGTTACAGGTTCTGTATTAAGGTCTACATTAAAAAAACGCCCAAAAATTTTTCCTTCTGGCAACATTATTGCACTGGCATGAGGGAGATCATTATTTGACCAACCAAATACTGAGTCGAAAAACTCACGATCAGACTTGTTGTCTTGTTCAGAAAAGTATTTGTATCCATTGGGATGACTATGTATTTTAAGAATTGCAAAATTACTTTTTGCAATCTTTTCAAAATATTTAATAATACTGCTAGTTGACCATTTCAACATATCAGGCTCTCTAACAGTACAATCTTTATATGGAACAAATATTATATCATAAACCATTAGTGTATGTATATTATTTGTTAGATTTCTTCCACACAGGGCAACTGCTACAGCTTCTTTGCCATCACCTGGAAATAAGTGTGTTTTTAATTTTCTGTGATTATCTTCCGTTAATTTAAGATGTAATTCCATATGGTTGTTTTATAAATTCTTGTTCAAACCAAAAGCTAACTAGTGTAATATGAGTAGAAATATCATCAACTCCTTCTCTCCAGGGATTTTGGGCTGTTCTATGCCTCGACCATCTTTGATATATTTTTTCATCGATCGTTTGGTTACTAGTAGCTTTTATTAATTTCTTATCTTTTCTTACTAGAGCAGGATAAAAGTATGCCATATCAATTTGCACTCTGGGATATCCAGTTTCTATTTTAAGAGCGATATCTACATTATTTTGAGTATAACCAGGAGCAACTGGGTAATTATAAATAATTACCCATTGCATTCCTTTGTCATTTAATGTTTCCCAATCTAACCCTAAATCGTCTAAAAATTCAACATCATAACTTGGTAATTGAAATTGCCTTCGCATTTATCCTTCAGTTTGATCTAATGGAATAGTCATGAACTTTTCTACTCCAGGTTCTGTGAAACATACTACCTGATCATATGCGATTTTTTGAACTTTACCGCCCTTAAATCGCTGATTTAGTTGAAATCTTTCAGGAGGTGTTTTTCCTGCAAGATGTAGAATCTCTTTCCCTGTCATACATTCGATTTCCACTATGTATTTTTGGCGATCAACTTTAATCTTATACTTTTGATTCTTAGGAATCTCTTTGCCTTCTTGGGCAAATAACTCAATGTCGATAATTGTTTTTTCTGTATTCATAATTTTATTAAATTTGATTTAACCCTTAAACAAAAGAGAGTGACAAAAAAAAGTGTCACGCTTTTGTCTTTACTGTATAAAGAAAATATTATGACTATTACCTTCCCAGAACAAAGTCAGTTTAAGGCGCTGAATGAAAAGGATTTAATCTTGAACCTCAAAAGTGAAACAGATTCAAGAGTAATAAAGGCCTTACAATTTGAGTTTTATAATCGTTATGCACCCTATGTGTTTAAGATTGCTACACAAGCGTGCCGTAGCTATGAGGATGCAGATTTTTTGGCAAGAGAAGTACTTCAAAAAACCTTTATAAATGCTTTTAAAGCCTTGGGAAATTTTGATTTACCTGATCCTATCAGTGATGATGTATGTAAGAAAGTCTTAAAAGCATGGTTGGGTAAAATTGGAAACACAGAGTTAAAAAAAGTATATGCTGAAAAGAAAGATGTGTATAATTTATCATTTGATGATACCTATGAGCCGGTGGATAGCACGTTCATATCAAGTTTAGAGGAGGAGGTTGTTGAGATTCCAAATGAGTTTATGTTGAAACTTAATAAAGCTCTTGATAGTTTAAAAGAAATAGATCGTTTAATTGTTCTTACATATGCTAGTGAAGGATGTATAAATTCTAAAAAACATCTTAGCAAAAACTCAATGGATTTTTTAATAAAAACATTTGAAACTACCCCTGAAAATATAAGACAAAGAAAAAGAAGAGCCCTTGAAAAAATTAAAACTATTTGCTTTAGCTCGTAAAAAAAACTAAAAACAAACCATGAAAAAGAAAAGTAAAAAGAATCGTACACAAATCGACCAAGAATTAATAATTCAAAGAGCTATTAGTTCAGGTGGATTTTTATTTCCAGAGACTGTAAACGAAGTAATTGAATATGAAAGGAGATTTGGAAATACGGACGTTATTCTACCAGATGACCTAAAAGAACCTTTATTTTTAGAATCAAAAGATGACTGTAGCCCGATTTCTGCAGTTGATTCTAGCAGTAATTATTCAATGGCGGCTAGAACAGCAGACGAGTCTATTCCAGAAGAAATCAAAATTAGGATGGAAAGAGATAGAAAGAATTATAAAAAGAAGAAAAATAAAAATGTGGGATGATAGAAGACGTGAGATCGCATTTCTAGCTGAAGGAATTGCAGAAGAAAATATTACAAACGGTATTGTAAGTTTAAATAAGATACTTAAAAAGAAAGATATCGAAGTAATATATGGCAATTATGGTAAGTATTTTGAAGGTGACCTTGTTCATGAAGATGGTAATTTCTGGATTTATATTAATCAGGATATTTTAACTGAAAAGAAATCACCAAGAACAAGGTTTACCTTGGCTCATGAACTTGGGCATTATTTTATAGATGAACATCGAAATTTATTACTTCAAGGTATTTCCTTATCATTTCGAGGAAATAGTTTTCATTCAGAAAAACATACAGAAAAAGAGGCAAATTTATTTTCATCAAATTTATTGATGCCTTTTTCTAGATTTAAAAGAAAGGCAAGCAGGTTCGAACCAGGTATATCTTCAATTATCGGGTTAAGCAAGTTTTATAAAACATCTATTGAAGCTACAGCAATCAGATATATAGATCTTGATATCTGTCCTTCAATTTTCATTAGGTGGCGGGAAGATTTTACTTCCCATTATGCGTCATACTCAAGGTCATTCTCAGGTCTTTCCGGGGTAAAAGGAAGACCTGTAATAAGAGTTGTTGATAATTACATTAGTGAAATTTTTGACTCATTGGAATCTGTTGAAATAAATGAGGAATTTTACGAAGTTGCAACTAATTTATCAAGATGGATTGCAACAATAAAACCGGAATCAAGATATGATTTAACCGGACTAGAGCAAACTATACGACTTGGTAATTACGGAGGTATGACTTTACTTTTATTTCAATAATCAACTTTTAAGATATAATGTCGAATAAATTCGATACGGGTTATTAATTTATTGCTTCTGTAGATTTATATTATTTATTTTTCGTTTTTACCAATTAGTTTTTACACAATAACCTTGTAAAGAACTGTCTGAATTAGGCATTTGGAATTTTTCCTTTATCCCATCAGAATTAATTTTATTAATACTTAAAGTTAATGATTTTTAAGGTATACTTTAAAATCGTTTGTAGTATTTGTTAGGTTGATAATAAAGCGGCATGATAAATTCTCATAAAACGTAAGTTTTTTGAGAATAGTTTCATTTAAATTTTTATCAATGAAAATAATTTCATAAACTCGTATCAGAAAAGTGTATCACATTAAATGAGTTTATGAGATATGATTATAGGTTATGCAAGAGTTTCTAGAAAAGAACAAAACTTAAATTTACAGATTGACGCCCTCAAAAAAGCAGGATGTGAAAAGATTTATACGGAAAAAATTAGTGCAGTAAAGGAACGACCAGAATTTGAAAAAGTATTGGATTTACTTCGTAAAGGGGATAAGCTAGTCGTCTGGAAACTTGACAGATTGGGAAGAAGCCTAAAACAGTTGGTTAATTTAGTTGAAGAATTTGGAAAGCGAGAAATAGAGTTTACGTGTATATACGACAACATTGACACTAGCACTCCGCAAGGAAGATTGTTCTTTAACATGATGGCATCTTTGGCAGAATACGAAAGAGAAATAATAAAGGAAAGAACTATGCATGGTTTAGAGGCAGCTAAAATTAGAGGAAAGTTTGGAGGTCGTCCAGCTGGGTTATCTAATGAGAATTTACAAAAAGCTAAAGTTGCTAAACAACTTTACGAAGAAGGTAAAATATCTGCAAAAGAGATTGCGAAAACATTGGGTTTAAGTACTGCAACACTTTACAGATATTTACATAGGATGGAGGTAAAGATTGGCGAATTACCTGCTAGTTGAATTTTCCCGAATTAAAAATTATTATATAGATAGGGTTTAAATGTAAATGGACTATATTTCGATTTTCTTTGCTTTCCATAAAGTTAGATCCGTTTCAATCCAATTACGATCAAAGACCCTTTTATCCCGTGAACTCACGTATTGTATAAGCTCTTCATATCCCCACATTGTTAGTTTTATTTGATATACAATATTATCTTTTCTTTGATTAAAAGGGGTGCCTTTAAGTGGAATGTCCTTTACTTCTATCCGTGTTATTGTTTTTTGAAATTCGCCAATGAAGTTTTCTCCTGACATATCAAAAATATCTTTTTTTGGTTTGTTAGGGACAACTTCTAACTTCCTTTTATATTTGTTAATTCGAGATTCTAAAGCACTAATTTCTTCATTATATGATTTTGATTGATTTATAAAAATAGATTCAGGTATGATTTCTTTAACATAACCATTTGTAAGTCTTGAAAACTCTTTTTCTAATTTTTTTATATTATTTTCAATTACTTCAATTTTTTTATAAAGTTCTTTATTTCTTTTTTTTACTTTGCTTTCTATTTTATTCCAGTCCCATACGTTTGTTGATGAGTGATGGAAAAAGGCTAGTAAATTCAATAAATCAATATTGATACCTTTCGACCCACAAAACTTGTTTTTGTATCCCGTTTTTGACGACAGACATTTATAAACATTATCGGACAGGTCTTTCCTTCTATGCATGTATAAAGGCTCACCACATTTCCCGCAATAGGCTAGTCCTTTAAGTAGATTAATGTTTTTAGAATCTCTATTATGATGTTTAGCTTTTGCTTTAATTATAGATTGTACAGCTTCCCAGTTTTCAATAGGAATAATTACCTCAAGGTTATAAGGTACTTTCTCTTTATTATGATACCTTTCACCTTTATATAGAGGGTTGGTTAAAATATCATTTATTGTCTTATCAACCCAGCGTTTGTTTTTTCTAGTTTGTACGCCAAGATCATTTAGGTGCTGAGCAATCTTGTTCATACTCATTCCTTCAAGATACTTACTATAAATTTCTTTTATTATTTCAGCTTCTTTAGGCTGTATCGCTAATTTCTTATTTATTGATTGAAAACCAAAAGGTTGTACAGCGCTATTTGCTCCACCATTTAATTTAGAGTTCTTGAGTCCTGATTTAACACGGGTTTTTAAAGTTTCAACCTCCATTTGTGCAATACTTGCAAAAATACCTACTCTAAGTGTTGCTTCCCCACTTATAGAACCATCAGGGTTAAGGGTTCTAATTCCTTCTTTTTCGGTATGAATACAAACACCATCTTTACTCAATTCATCTATTATGTCTATTGTATGTCGTAAATTTCGTCCAACGCGACTTAACTCGTGACTAAAAATGTGTTTAATATTATTTTCTTGAATAAAATCTAGTAATGCATGAAAAGCGGGACGATCTAAGTTTTTAGTTGTTCCGGAAATTTTTTCTTCAAAGATTTCAATAACTTCAAAACTTAACTTCTTTGCATATTCCTTTAATTCATTTATCTGTCTTTCTGTGTTTTGCTCTAAAGTTGATACTCTTGCGTAGATAACTGCTTTCATAAAAATGGTGTTTTCACAAATATAAAACACCTCATTTAATTATACAACTATATCAGAGATCGTATGGTGCGGACTCCGGTAAGGCCGTTTGGTCATCAGCGACGTGTCGCCGTCAATTTTTCCTGCAACCGAATGAATTTTTGTGGTTTCCAGCGCTTCGTGCAAAGTCAACGGGGGAATAATAGTCGGAATTCGTTTTGCTAACATCGTTTTTCCTGCGCCTGGAGGGCCAATCATAACGATATTATGACCACCAGCGGCGGCAATTTCCAATGCTCTTTTTACATTCTCCTGTCCACGTACATCCGAAAAATCGGCTTCGTAATTGTTCACGTTGGTAAAAAACTCATCGCGGGTATCCACTATGGTTTTCTCGAGTGTAATCTCATCATTAAAAAAACCAATAACTTCTTTTATATTCTCTACACCATAAATTTCCAGATCATCAACTACAGCTGCCTCTTTGGCGTTTTCTTTGGGTAAAATAAAACCTTTGAATCCTTCTTTACGAGCCTGAATGGCGATGGGTAAAACACCTTTTATTTTTTGCAAGCCACCATCCAGCGAAAGTTCGCCCATAATCATGTACTTATGAATTTCATCAGATTGGATTTGCTCTGATGCAGCTAAAATCCCAATGGCCAGAGGTAAATCGTATGCCGATCCTTCTTTTCGAATATCGGCAGGAGCCATATTGATCACAATTTTTTTGCCCGGAACTTTATATCCGTTAGTACGTAAGGCAGAATCAATACGTTGCTGACTTTCTTTAACAGCACTGTCGGGCAAACCCACAAGATAAAAGTTGATTCCCTGGGATACACTAACCTCAATGGTAATGGTTGTTGCATTTATTCCCTGAACAGCACTTCCATAAGTTTTAACTAACATACAAGGTAATTTTTCTAAAGATTCTCTTCGATATAATGTATTAAAGAGTGTATAATCTTAATATGAATTTCCTGCGCTCTGTCGGCATAATCCGATTGCGGTGCCCTGATTTCAACATCACATTGCTCTGCTAATTTCCCACCACTTTTACCGGTTAAACCAATAATCTTCATGCCTTTCTGCCGGGCTACTTTACATGCTTCCAACACATTTTTAGAATTCCCGCTTGTGCTAATTGCAAATAGAACATCACGTTCCTGACCTACTGCTTCCAGATATCTCGAAAAAATATAATCATAACCAAAATCATTGGCTGTGCACGAAATGTGGGTTGGGTCGGAAATAGAAATGGCCGCTATGGCTGGTCGGTTATCTCTGAAACGCCCGGTAAGTTCCTCGGCAAAATGCATCGCATCGCTCATTGAACCACCATTACCGCACGATATTACTTTATTTCCTGATTGAATACTGCGAATAATGATATCACCTGCTAATTTGATATGTTGAAAATTCTGATCATCAGAAATAAATTGCTCTAAAATATGTTGTGCTTCTAAAAAGTCTTTCTTTATGGAATCCATTTTTTGTTTTTTAATAATCAATGCTAAGATAAATATATCGAAAATTATTACAAAGCAATTTTTACGATCATTTTATAAGTAATTCATAGTTTGATATTTCTACATATATATTTCACGAAAATGAATGGATGTTTTTTTTTAAATAAATAAATTGTTAAACTTGCTTTTCATAAGCAAAGGAATAACAAAGACTTAAACAGCAAGGTACATTGATTATTCTTTGCTCTTTTTTACAAAGATACATAAGGTTTTATGAGTAAAATAAAGTTAAACGTACTGGGCATATCATACAGCCAAACGCAAACCGGAGCTTATGCTTTAGTATTAACTGAAGAGCAGGGAGAACGAAGAATACCTATTATTATTGGTGGATTTGAAGCGCAGGCCATTGCCATTCAGTTAGAAGGCTTAAAGCCGCCACGGCCGTTAACTCATGACCTGTTTTTAAACTTTGCCATGTCGTTCGGAATTAATCTTACCGAGGTTAATATATATCGTCTTGAAGAAGGTGTCTTTTACTCAAAGTTGATTTGTAATAATGGGGGCAAAGATATTGCTATTGATGCCAGAACATCGGATGCAATTGCATTAGCTTTACGATTTAAATGTCCTATATATACAACTGAAGAGATCCTGCAGAAATCCGGAATTGTTATTGATATTCAGGAAAAGGGAGAAGCAAAGGCTCCACAGGCAAAAAAAACATCAGGATCAGGAAAAAAGAAACCAGATATTACAGATGAAAGTAAATATAAAAACCTTGATCTGGAGGCGCTTGAAGAACTTTTGGATGAGGCAGTAAAAAATGAGGAATACGAGAAGGCATCCGTAATTCAGGATGAGATAAATAAACGAAAATCACAATAAAATACCACCTTACTTAAAAATCATGAAGAAATTACTTATTCTTTTTTCTCTTGTGATTGTAATCGCAGGAGTTATCGTTACAAAAACAGATGTAAAAGCCGAAGAAGAACAGTCGCAGCAGGATACTATTGTTAGAGTAGATTCAATGTTAACAGATAAAAATGTTGAAGAAGTTGTTGCCGATGAGCAAGCCGATACATCAAAATCGAATATACTTATAAAAAAAGGCTTAAAATCGGAGTTTAATTTTATTACTATTCTTCGTGGATTACTTGGAATGGCGGTATTAATTATGATTGCGTGGCTTTTTAGTGCCAATAAAAAACAAGTCGATTGGCTGGTAATTGGTAAGGGTTTGGCCATACAGTTGATACTTGCCATAAGTATTTTATATATTCCATTTGTAGCGTATTTTTTCGAGTTTGTGGGAAAGATTTTTGTTAAGATACTTGATTTTACTAAAATTGGTAGTGAGTTTCTGTTTGGTCCGATGATGGATCAGGATTCAATAGGATATATTTTTGCATTTCAGATTCTACCTACAATAATATTCTTTTCAGCGCTTACCAGTGTACTTTTTTATTGGGGTGTTATTCAGATTGTAGTTCGTGGTTTGGCCTGGGTTATGGTTCGAGCGATGAAATTGTCGGGTATGGAAAGTTTATCGGTTGCCGGAAATATATTTTTAGGTCAAACAGAATCGCCACTCATGATTAAGGCATACTTGCCCAAAATGAACGATTCGGAAATGCTTCTGGTCATGATTGGAGGCATGGCGACGGTAGCCGGTGGAGTGCTTGCTGCTTATATCGGATTTTTAGGAGGTGACGATCCTGCCCAGCGAATATTATTTGCTAAGCACCTGCTTACAGCTTCGGTTATGGCAGCTCCCGGGGCAATTCTTATTTCAAAGATTCTGATGCCTCAAACTGAAAAAATAAGTAAACAGGTTGAAGTAAAAATGGAAAATATCGGATCCAATTTCTTGGATGCATTATCTAATGGAACCCTCGAAGGTCTTAAACTTGCAGCAAACGTAGGAGCTATGCTACTTGTGTTTTTTGCCTTTATTGCCATGATCAATTTTATTTTTACTAAAGTGGGTGCCTGGGTTAACCTTAATGAGGTTATTGCAAATGCTACCCATGGTCAATACGAAAACTTATCTCTTGAATTTATCCTGGGATATCTGTTTTCACCCTTAATGTGGGTAATTGGGGTTTGTAAAGAGGATATGGCGTTAGTAGGGAGATTACTTGGTGAAAAATTAATAGCCAGCGAATTTGTGGGATATACAAGCCTGGCTAACTTAAAGGCTACAGGTAATGCTGTATATGGAAGTTTCACCGAGTATAAGTCTGTTATTATGGCAACTTATATGCTCTGTGGTTTTGCAAATTTTGCTTCTATTGGAATTCAGATTGGCGGAATTGGAGGTTTAGCGCCAAATAAAAGAGGATTCTTGTCGAAACAAGGAATGCGTGCTTTGCTTGGTGGTACATTAGCCTCGTTATTATCTGCAACCATAATAGGAATGATTTTAGGGTAAATGATGAGATTGAGAATACTTATTATACTTTCTATTCTTTTTATAAACGGGAAATCATTCGGGCAGAATGGTGATGAATCAAAAGATTACCTTGTTACGATTAATACGGAGTATGGTAAAATAAAGATGCTTCTTTTTGATGATACTCCGTTACATAAGGAAAATTTTATTCGGTTAGCCGAGGCGGGTGTTTACGATCATATCATTTTTCATCGGGTAATTAATCATTTTATGATACAGTCGGGAGATTATACTACACGTAATGAACCGGTTGATTATGACCCGCGTGTGATTGGCGAACCTATTCCTGCAGAGATATTACCTCACCATTTGAATGTGCATGGTGCAGTGGGTGCGCCAAGAAGAGGCGATGATGTAAATCCTGAACGAAAATCAAGCAATACTCAATTTTATATTATTCAGAATTGCAAGGGAGCGCATCATTTAGATGGCAAATTTACTGTTTTTGGGCAGGTTATGAGTGGTTTTGAGGTTATAGATTCTGTTGCATCCCAGCCTACATCGAGTAAAGATCGTCCTATGAAAAATATCAGAATAACAGTTGATATTGATCAGGTTAGTAAGGATGATATTGAAAAGTTTTATAATTTTACATACTAAATATTAACCAACCGCTATGAAAAAAATCGTTGTTTTAGGTGCAGGCCTTGTTGGAAAAGCAATTGCCATTGATCTTGCCAAATCGTTCGACGTAACTTCCGTTGATATATATACCTCAAACTTAGAGAAACTGCAAAAATATAAGCATATAAAAACGCTGGTTGCCGATCTTTCTGAAAAAGAAGAGCTTTTGGATGCTATAAAAGACTGTGATTTAGTTATTGGTGCATTACCTGGTTTTATGGGGTACGAGGCAGTAAAAAATACAATCATGGCCGGTAAGAATATTGTAGATATCTCTTCGTTCCGCGAAGATCCGTTTGAGCTGGATAGCCTGGCAAAAGAAAATAATGTAACAGCCGTTGTTGATGCAGGTGCTGCACCCGGAATGGGAAATATTATTTTAGGTTATCACAATGAAAAAATGCAGGTTAACAGCTATAAATGTTACGGGGGCGGATTACCATACAAGAGAGAATGGCCTTTTGAATATAAAGCAGTATTTTCTCCTATAGATGTGTTGGAAGAGTATATACGTCCGGCTAGGTATGTTTTAAATGGCGATCTGGTTGTTCGTGAAGCATTATCGGAAGCTGAAATTGAACATTTTGAACCGATTGGTTCACTTGAGGCTTGGAATACAGATGGTTTGAAAACATTACTCAAAACCATGAAAATTCCGAATATGATTGAAAAAACATTGCGTTATCCGGGTACGGTTAAATATATCAAGGTATTAAGAGAAATGGGCTTGTTTTCTAAAGATCAAATTCTGGTTAGCGGGAAGCCGGTTCGTCCGATTGATGTTACTTCTAAACTTTTATTTCCCGTGTGGGAGCTTAAAAAAGATGAAGAAGATTACACGATGGTCCGCGTGATTATTAAAGGGAAAGAAAACGGAGAGCAGAAGAAATATACATATAACCTGTACGATAAATTTGATAAAAAGACCAATACCACTTCTATGGCCCGAACAGCAGGATATACTTGTACTGCTATTGCACATTTATTTGCTAAAGGCATGGTAAATCATAAGGGAATCTGCCCACCGGAGTTTTTGGGAGCAAACGAAAAGAGTTTCGAGTTTATTATGAATTACCTCAAGGATCGGGGAGTTGATTATAAATTAACAAAAGAATAAAAATAGATATATCAGTATGAATAAAAAATCCCAGACTAATATAGCCTGGGATTTTGCATTTTTTAAAGGATATCGTTCTAATGATGTCCAAAATGTTCATCTATTTTTTCTCCTGCTAATATTTTAACCGGTAAGATATTTTCTTTAGGTGGCAAAGGGCAGGTAGCAAAATCGGTAAATGCGCATGGCGGATTAGTTGCCTTGTTAAAATCAATAGATGTAATTCCTTTTTGATTTGGTTTCTCAACAGATAAAAATCTACCGGCACCATACGTTTCTTCTGCGCTGGTTTCGTCGGCAAATATTATGAAAAAGTCGCTGTTTACACCATCGCCCAACGGCATTAACGAATATTCATTGCCATCGATTTTAAATTTTAAAAGTCCGTAACATTTCTCAAATTCAGTGTCTCCTAGTACATTAGGTATGGCAATTTCTTTAGGGGTTTCGAATTTCTCAAATTTTGCATTAATCCTCCATTTTGTATCAATAGGAAAAGATGGAAGTTCATTAATTTTACTTACCAACGGACTTTCAATATCTCTCAGTCGTATTCCATATCGATCTCCTCGTTTAATGATATACCATCGTAAATCGCCTGACTTGAAGTAGGTGGTATTTTCATCCATGTCGGTGTACACTTCATGTTCTTTTAATAGCGAGTCGTTAATGAAAACCTCAACATCTTTGTTAATTTGCACGCTTATATTTCCTTTATATAGGATAATTGTCCCAATAAAATCGGGTGCTTTTTCAGGGAAAACAATATTGTTGGCTTCATTACTACCAAAAGGATTTTGGCCTTCCTCAAGCCAGTACAACCCTACAAGGTTTAACCAGCCATTTTCAGATTTAAGTCGCTCCAGGCGCTGTTGTTTCCACTCTTGCACCTCTTGGATATAATCTTCCTTGTTAAATTTTTCATTTTTTGATTGGCAACTCATGGTAAGAATTACTATGGTTAAAATAGCTAATAGGTTAAATATTTTTTGCATGATGATTTAGTTAAATAATTTTTTGGAAAGATAAACCATCGGAACATTTTAACAAAATCTAATCGAGTAGTTTTATAACCAATAGGCGTAAGTTTTGATTGCTATTATTCTCCCAACCTCTGTTTTTCTCCGAAGTTATTTTAATGGTATCATTGGTAGTTAAAATATGTTCTTTACCTTCAACTGATAAAGATCCTTTGCCCTCTGTAATGAAGAAGATCACATCAAACGGGTTTTTATGTTCGTCCATTTTCTCACCAGGTTTAAGGAGCAGATGAACGATTTCAATTTTCTCTTCGGAATGCAGAATGTATGCATCTAAATCGAACGGAACTTGGGGAGAATTATCCAGGTTTCTAATATTCATGTAACTTTCTGAAATTTATGAATGAATTTATAATAGAAATACCATAATGTATCTAAGGTGTTGGTATATATCATTTTAGGACCAACCGTTCGCATTACATTTTTTATTTCTTCTTGTTTATGCGTGTTATAACAGTGAATATCACAATTGGAGCAAACAGGCTTGTTTTTTAGAAAGGGGCATTTTAGCAAACGCTTTTTTGCATAGTCTAATAACTCACTACAATTTGAACACAGTTCATTTTCATTATGGATTTCTTTACAATATTTCTTAACCATTAAGCTAATTACCTTTTTTTCTCTTTGTACTCTTTTATGCATAACAGCATTAAATTTTTGTAAGGTTCTAATAGTTAGAACAGTTCATACTGAATAATGTTTTCTTTGACATTTAAATTGGTATAACTTATTTCTAAAAAGCATATAGTGGCGAATGCTTTTAACTATATGCTTTTTGAAACAAATTCATTTTACTTTAATTATTCAATCTATACAGGAATTCTGCAATGGGAACTGTAATTTTTACATTTTCATCCAAAGCTTTAAGATCATCTGCGGTATAGCCAATTTCGTTTATTTTATCACCCAGTTCTTTCATTTCCTTTTCATATTCTTCTTCACCATCAATTAGCTTGGTTGTTTTAAGTCCACCAATCTTTGAAATAATACCAATATCATGGTCTCTGCTTTTTACTACTTTTTCCAACTCGTTTTTGGCAGTTTCTATATCATTGAATCCGGCATCCATTATCATTTGTTCAAGGTCTTCATTTGTAAGATCCCGCAATTCTTCGTTAGGTTTAGCTTTATAAGCTTCGGCTAACGTGTTTGCTTTTTCCCATGTATCATCAGAAATTTTTCTTTCTGTTGCAGTAAGACCAAGTAATTCAAGGTTCTTGTCAGAAAGTATTGCATCATCCTCTTCTTCCATTTCTTTGGCTCTTTCAGCCATTTCTTTAACGTTTTTTTGCATTTCCTTTACTTCTGCTGCTGAACCTCCTGCTTTTTCAATAGCTTCATCAACTACTGACTTTTCAGAGTTACCTCCGCAGGACCAGAATAACAAACTGAAAAGCAACAGAGTTAAGATTGATAGGTTTTTCATGATAATTTCCTTTCTTTTATTTGAGATTAATTTTATAGGAACAATTTACTAAAAAATAATTACTCATAAAAGATGGTAAATCAAACTATGAAATAGCAAGCCAATCATTAAAATCTATATTGAAAAAATTATAAAATTTTAGTGGGTCCATTAGGTTTTGGAACTTTTGTAACCAAAACCCGAAGTATTTTATCACTCTTGTTATACCAGCAATGTGGTATTTTTGCCGGACTATCAATTAAGGTGTCTTGTGTAACTTCTAGCTGTTCATCACCTACTTCAACGATACCGGTTCCTTCCAGCACATAAAAAATCGCATCAACCGGGGTTATGTGTTTTTTTAATTGCTCTCCCGGATGCAGAAGAATATGACTTACCATGGCATGTTCACTATCATATAAACCTCTGGCATCAATGCCATGTGGATTTTTACGAGATTCTGCTTCTGTATATTTTATTGTTTTCATAGTTAAAATTATTAAAACCCAGACAGGTTTGCTAGAAACCTGTCTGGATGGGATGAATAATAATTGGATTAGTTCATAAACATCTTAATATCGTCATCAACATTTCCTACTCCACCAATACCAAATGTTTCAACCAAAACTTTAGCTACATGTGGTGATAAAAATGCAGGTAATGTTGGCCCAAGGTGAATATTTTTCACACCTAAATAAAGCAATGCTAACAATACAATTACAGCTTTCTGTTCGTACCACGCAATGTTATAAGCAATAGGTAGTTCGTTAATATCATTTAATTCAAATACCTCTTTTAATTTCAGGGCAATTACTGCTAACGAGTAACTGTCATTGCACTGACCAGCATCCAGAACTCTTGGTATTCCTCCAATATCGCCTAACTCCAGTTTGTTATATCGATATTTGGCACAACCTGCAGTTAAGATAACCGTATCTTCCGGTAATTTATCAGCAAATTCGGTATAATAATCACGGCTTTTCATTCTTCCGTCGCAACCAGCCATTACAAAGAATTTCTTGATTGCACCTGATTTAACGGCATCAACTACTTTATCGGCTAATTGCATTACCTGGTTGTGAGCAAATCCACCAACAATTTCTCCTTTTTCTATTTCAATTGGGGCATCACATTTTTTGGCATGCTCAATTATTTGAGAAAAGTCTTTTTGTCCGCCTTTCTTTCTGTCCGGAATATGCGTAAATCCATTAAACCCGGCAGCTCCAGTAGTATAAACTTTATCGTAATATTTGGCATCTTTTTTAGGAGGCACTAAACAGTTGGTTGTGAATAGAATTGGTCCGTTAAAGCTTTCAAATTCTTCTTTTTGTTTCCACCATGAGTTTCCATAGTTTCCGACAAAATGATCGTACTTTTTAAATGCTGGATAATAATTGGCTGGTAACATCTCACTATGTGTATAAACATCAACACCGGTTCCTTCGGTTTGTTTTAAAAGATCTTCCATATCTCTTAAATCATGACCACTAATTAAGATTCCCGGATTATTTCGTACACCAATATTTACTTTAGTGATTTCAGGATTTCCATAAGCAGTTGTATTTGCTTTATCAAGTAGCGCCATGGCTTCAACACCATATTTTCCTGTTTCAAGAGTTAAAGCTACCAGATCGTCAGCAGTTAGAGAATCATCAGTAGTTGCTACCAACGCATCCTGCATAAATTTGTATAAATCTTTGTTTTCATGATCAAGGTTATATGCATGCTCAGTATAAGCTGCCAAACCTTTTACTCCATAGGTTATCAATTCCCGTAATGATCGAATATCTTCATTTTCTGTAGCAAGAACTCCTATGTTTACAGATTTTCGTTCGTATTCATCTGGTGTGAAAGCTTGCCATTTAGCTGAATCGTGTAGCTTACTTTCATCTAGTTCAACACCTTTATTTTTCAGGTCAAGACGCAAATTATTTCTGATTTCCAGGCCGTCTCTTACTCGATCAATAAAAACCTGTTTATCAAAATTAGCATTGGTTATGGTTGCAAATAAACCATCAAAAATGAATTTATCGACTTTCTCATCATACTCCATCTGGTTTTCTCTGGCTGCCTTGGTATAAATTGAAATACCTTTTAAAACGAACATTAAGAGATCTTGCATATTGGCAACATCATCGGTTTTACCACAAACTCCTTTTAAGGTACAACCTGTTCCTTTTGCCGCTTCCTGACATTGATAACAAAACATACTCATAATTTTTTTGATTTTAAATGTTATTGATTTTTATCTAATTATTTGGTTTATATCCAGTCTTCCGAAAGTATTTCACCCGAAATACTAACTGTTATTGTTTTAATTGGTACTTTTCGCGACGCTTCCTGCACAGCTAACTGTGCCATTTGTAATATGCCACCACAACAGGGTACTTCCATTTTCATTACCGTAATAGTATTTACCTTTGCATCATCGATAAGCCCAACCAGTTTGTTGATATATATATCTTTATTTGAATCTAATTTAGGGCAGGCAATTGCTAGTGATTTCCCTTTTAAAAATGTACTATGAAAATTACCTAAAGAAAAGGCAACACAATCTGCTGCTAATAAAAGATCTGAATTCTGAAAATAAGAAGCAGCCGGATTGATCAAATGCATTTGCACAGGCCATTGTCTTAGTTCAGACGGAACATCTTCAACCGAAATGTCATGACCTCTTTCAGGTTTATTAATTTCTCTTGCAGCAGACCCCGGGCATCCACCTCCCATAATATTGTGCACAGCATTATGAGAATGATGTGCATGTTTTTCTTCATGTCCACCACACCCGCAATTACTTGACTCTTGTTCTGCTTGTTGTTGTGATCCGTTGTGAACAATAGCTGTTACTTCGTCAATGTCAAATGAAATATTTTCTTTATTTTCTTGCATCCAGCGAACGCCTTGTTTAAGATAACCAAATTCTTTATGATCTTTAAGATGGGTTAAATGAGCAATTACCGTGTTCTTGCCTTTAGTTACCATTTCTTTAATCACAGCAATTTCATCGTATGGTTGTGCTTCTCTTTCAATGATTTCTATGGCACCTTCCGGACAGTGTCCTATACAGGCACCTAAGCTATCGCACATTAAATCGCTAATTAATCGAGCTTTCCCGTCAATCATCTGCAATGCCCCTTCGTGGCAGTTTGGAATGCACTCGCCACATCCGGTGCATTTTTCTTCGTCAATTTCTATGATTTTTCTTTTCATTTTATAGTCTATTAATATGATATAAGAATTAAAGTAATTCAATACCAAAATAACGAATAGAAAATGAACTGACCAAATTTTTTTTGATGATTTATATCATATTTCCATCAATTACTGCTCGTTTATAATGGATTTAAAGGTTTTCAGGGGTATAAAAAAACCGGTTTTTATAAAAACCGGTTCAGGAATTGGTAGAAAATATTTTATAGATACTTGTCAACGGTTTGATCTTTGAGATACTTTTTAAAATCAGTGGTCATTTTATTGGTAACGTTATTCATTAAACATTTATCAAAAGGACAAATTTGTTTACCCATTGGGCAAGCGCTAACTTCAATAGGACCCTCTATCGCTTCGTATAATTCAAGAAAATTAATATCTTCAGGCTTTCTTTTTAAAACAAATCCACCACTGGGACCGCGTTGAGAAGTTAAATAACCTGCTTTTACCAAACGCTGCATTACTTTAGCAACGTGATGTTTTGATGTATCGGTACGCTCTGCTATTTTTAATACGTTTAATCCTGATTTTTCCTGGGCAATTAAGATAACACCATGTAATGCAATTGATGCTGCCTCTGATAAAGTAAATACTTTTGCCATATTTCGGTAATTAGATAATTTAGGTATTTAAATGCTCAAAATTACGAAATATTTTTTATCAACAGCCATTTTTTTATAAAATATTGATAACTGTAGAGTTCAAGTTTTGTTTAATACTTAACACTATAAATTGTTAAATACAATTGATTAACAAATTCACTTTATGATTATTCATTGATTATTTTTACCATATAAATTGGAAAAAAATAGAATAATGAAGCAATATCTTGATTTACTAGATCATGTATTAAATAATGGCACTAAAAAAGAAGATCGTACAGGGACAGGAACCATAAGTACTTTTGGTTATCAAATGAGGTTTAATTTGCAGGATGGTTTTCCTTTATTAACCACAAAAAAACTTCACCTAAAATCGATTGTTTATGAGCTGCTCTGGTTTTTAAATGGCGATACCAATATAAAATATCTAAATGAGCATAAGGTTAGAATTTGGGATGAATGGGCAGACGAAAACGGAGATTTAGGTAACATTTATGGTTATCAGTGGAGGTCGTGGCCAGCACCTAATGGAGAATCAGTTGATCAAATATCTCAAATTATTAATTCCATAAAGAATAATCCTGATTCACGCAGACATATTGTAAGTGCATGGAATGTAGCCGATTTAAAAAATATGGCATTGCCACCATGTCATATTTTGTTTCAATTTTATGTGGCCGATGGAAAGCTATCCTGTCAGCTGTATCAGCGCAGTGCCGATATATTTTTAGGAGTACCATTTAATATTGCATCCTATGCGATTTTATTAAAAATGGTTGCTCAGGCAACAGACCTGGAACCCTATGAATTTATTCACACGCTTGGCGATGCACATATTTATTTAAATCACGTTGAACAGGTAAAACTGCAATTAACAAGAGAACCAAGATCTTTACCAAATCTTAAAATGAATCCTGATAAAAAAGATATCTTCTCTTTCGAATTTGATGATTTTGAATTAGTAGATTATGATCCACATCCACATATTAAGGGTGCTATTTCGGTTTAAGGTTAATTAATGATTTGGTAAGAATGTATAGGGTTAATAAATGAGAAAATGATTAAATGATAAAATCAGTGTTTATCAGCGATTTGTGATTTCACAATCTGTGTTATCCGCGTTCTAAAAAAAATATTTACTATGATTTCAATAATAGTAGCTGTAGCAGAAAATAATGTAATAGGAAAGGATAATAGCCTCATATGGCATTTACCGCGAGATTTAAAACATTTCAAAGAAACAACTTCAGGTCATTATATCATTATGGGGCGTAAAACATTTGAATCGAATGGTCGACCATTACCCAATAGAACAAATGTGATCATAACTCGTGATAAAAATTACAAAGCAGAAGGTTGTATTGTTGTTCATTCTTTGGAAGATGCCATAAAGGAAGCAAAAGAAGATTCTGAAGCATTCATCATTGGGGGAGGAGTAATTTATGAAATGGCCATGCCATTGGTTGACAGAATATACCTGACTAAAATTCACCATAAATTTGAGGGGGACACATACTTTCCCGAGATTAATATGGATGAGTGGGAGGTAACTGAAGAACGCTTCTTCGAGATTGATGAGAAAAACAAATATCCTTTTACGATTCTTACATTGGATAGAAAGAAATAAAAAAACAGTCACTCGAAAGTGACTGCCTTTGACTTGTAAACCGAGAGTCGGATTTTTATTTGAATTAAAATTTATGCTGCTTTTAGTCGTTGGATATTTGTTTTACCCATTTTTTCTTTGGCGTATTCCAACGTAATATTAATTTCTTTTTCGTCACTTGATGGCATGTCGAACATTACGTCCATCATAATTGCTTCGCATATTGATCGCAATCCTCGTGCACCTAATTTAAACTCAATAGCTTTTTCTACAATATAATCCAGCACTTCATTTTCAAATGTTAGTTTTACACCATCCATCATGAATAGCTTCTCATATTGCTTGATAATGGCATTTTTAGGTTCGGTTAAAATCCTGCGCAATGCTTCTTTATGCAATGGATTTAAATAGGTTAAAACAGGTAATCGTCCAATAATTTCGGGAATCAATCCAAACGATTTTAAATCCTGCGGAGCAATATATTGCAATAAATTATCTCTGTCTATTTGTTCTTTTTCACGACTTGCTGAGTAACCAACAACCTGAGTGTTTAATCGTTGTCCGATTTTACGTTCAATTCCGTCGAAAGCTCCACCGCAGATAAATAAAATATTTTTGGTGTTTACTGCAATCATTTTCTGATCAGGGTGTTTACGACCACCTTGTGGTGGAACATTAATTACTGATCCTTCCAGCAACTTAAGTAATCCTTGCTGAACGCCTTCACCTGAAACGTCTCGGGTAATGGAAGGATTGTCGCTTTTACGTGCAATCTTATCAATCTCATCAATAAAAACTATGCCTTTCTCTGCTGCTTCGGTATTATAATCTGCTACCTGAAGTAAACGGGTAAGAATACTTTCGATATCTTCTCCTACATATCCGGCTTCTGTTAAAACAGTCGCATCAACTATTGTAAACGGGACATGCAACATTTTTGCAATCGTACGTGCCAGTAAAGTTTTTCCGGTACCTGTTTCTCCAACCAGAACAATATTTGATTTTTCAATCTCAATATCTTCGTTATCTTTTTTGTTGGATTGTAGTAATCTTTTATAGTGATTATATACAGCTACCGAAAGATATCGTTTAGCTTCTTCCTGTCCAATTACATACTGATCCAGAAAATCTTTGATTTCAACAGGTTTAAGCAATTCAATTTCATTTACATCAAAATCGCTCTTTTTCTGAAGCTCTTCAAGAACAATATCATGTGCTTGCTCAATGCATCGGTCACAGATATGTCCAGACAAACCTGCTATTAAAAGATTCGTATCTTTTTTATCTCTCCCACAAAATGAACATTTATCCATTATTTCTTCCGATTAATTATTCAGTGCAAAGTTACAGCATAAATTAGAATAAAAAAACCGCATTTTGATTAATGCGGCTTAAATTTATGTTAATGTAATACTTACTTTTTGTTGTTGTGCCTTACAAGCACTTCGTCGATCATTCCATATTTTTTTGCTTCTTCTGCTGTCATCCAGTAATCACGATCTGAATCTTTTTCAATTTTTTTGAATGTATTTCCACTGTGTTTTGCTAAAATATCATACAACTCTTTCTTTAACTTCAGGATTTCCCGTGCTGTAATTTCTATGTCGGCAGCTTGTCCCTGAGCACCACCCATTGGCTGATGAATCATAATCCTTGAATGCGTTAAAGCAGAACGTTTACCTTCTGCTCCGGCAGCGAGTAAAACAGCACCCATTGAGGCGGCCATTCCTGTACAGATGGTTGCAATACTCGGGCTGATATACTGCATCGTATCATAGATTCCTAAACCTGCATGAACACTACCTCCAGGGGTATTCATATATACCTGAATATCTTTAGAAGGATCAGTCGATTCAAGGAATAGTAATTGGGCCTGTATAATATTGGCAACATCATCAACGATTGGAACACCCAAAAAGATAATTCGATCCATCATTAAACGGGAAAAAACATCCATCTGAGCAACATTCATCTGGCGCTCTTCAATAATGGTTGGTGAAATATAATTGTTGTATGCAGATGCATATCTTTCTAAAGACATGCTACTTATACCAATATGTTTATTTGCATATTTTTTAAATTCGTCTTTCGGAATCATAATAATCAATTTTTAAATTAATAAGTGATAAAGTTAGTTAAAATTGACTGAACTTGTATTTAATCTAAATGAAAAAGTCGCATTAATGAATAACGCGACTCTTAAAATATTGTTTTGATTCTAAAGAATTATTTCTTCTTCTTTTCAGATTTCTTTTGTTCGTCTTCCCAAAGTTTTTGGAAATCTTCAACAGATATTTCTTTAATATCTAATTTTATCGAATCTTTGATGAATTCCAGCACTTTATCTTCGAATTTTTTCTCATAAAGTTTTCTTCGTTCTTCATCTTTTTTAAGAATTTCTTGAGCATATTGAGCTAATTGCTCATCTGGAAGATTTGCTAAACCGTACTGTGCAAACTGCGCCGCAGTTACCTCTTTTGCCGCTTCTAAGATGTCTTCTTCTTCAACTTTAATCTCGTTTTCTTTAATGATAGCATCTTTAATTAACTGCCATTTTAGATCTTCTTCAAACTTAGGAAATTCTTCCTCAATTTGTTCCGGAGTGAATTTGCCTTCGTTAACAGCAATTAACCAACGCTTAAGAAACTCGGTTGGTAATTCAGGATCAAATTTCTTAACAAATTTTTCTTTGGCATCAATTAAGAAACGATAATCTGTTTCGCGAACGAAGTTATCTTTAATTTCTTCGGTTAATTTTTCTTTAAATTCTTTATCTGTTTTTACCACATCTTTTCCAAAAGCTTTATCGTATAGCTCCTGATTGATTTCTGCTTTCTCGAAACGTTGCACCTTAAGAATCTCAAAGTTAAAATCACCTTTTATATTTTTGGCAACTTCTTTATCTACCTTTAACATAGAAGCAATTTCAGAATCGCTTGGATACGCTTTGCGAACATCTAATTTGATGGTGTCGCCAGCTTTATGACCTGCCATTGCTTTCTTGATCTCTTCGTTTTTAATATATTCAATGGTAATTTTTACCTCTTCGGCCTTAATACCACCTTCTTTAACATTACCTTCTTCATCAAGCTCAACGAAGTTACCTGTTAACATTTCGTTATCGGTAGTTTCTTCCACATCCTTAAATTCACCAAAACGGCGAGCATAATTATCGATATGTGTTTCCAATAATTTATCGTCAACTTTTATTTCGTAATAAGGAACCTTGTCCTTTTTCGATAACTTAACATCTACCTCTGGAGCCAAAGCCACATCGAATGAAAATTCAAATTCTGATTCGTTATCAAAATCAGCAGGTTTTTGATTTTCGGTTGGTAATGGTTCTCCAAGAATATTTAATTTCTCTTCGCGAATATAATTGGTAAGCGATTCAGAGATCAGTTTGTTCACTTCCTCCACTAAGATTCCTTTACCGTACATTTTTTTAATTAATCCGGTAGGAACTTTTCCGGGACGGAATCCATCAATACGAGCTTTCTTACGATAATCCTTAAGTACATTCTCTACTTTTTCTGCATAATCTTTCTCCGAAATGTTAACCTTAAGTACCGCAGTTAAATCACCAGTTTTCTCTTTAACTATGTTCATTACTAATCTGTTTGAGAATTTATAAATTTTAAAAAACCGCCAAACCACCGATTCTGTTCGATAGTTTGAGCGGTTTGTCTCGTTAGTGCGGATGAAGGGACTCGAACCCCCACGCCCGAAGGCACTAGATCCTAAGTCTAGCGCGGCTACCAATTACGCCACATCCGCAAAAGTGAGTGCAAATATAAATCATTTTTTTTGATTACCCAGAATATTTAAAAAAAAATTGAATGAATATTATGCTATTCGACATATATCATTTTCAAATCATAATAGTTGATTTTTTATAACCTTAAAGTTGATTTTCGATATAAAATCCCATTTTATCGGGATGATCTGAAACCATAGTGTTTTTATCCATTTTCCGGAGCATAAACAGTGCGATAATATCTCCGCCTGCAGCCCAGGAAAAGAAAATCCCTACTGCTAAATATAAACCATTTCCTAAAATTAATCCTGCAATTCCCGGAATAATTCCCATGACAATTAATGGCATGGCACCACCTAATCTGTAGTGTTTAACTTTTAATGGTTCTTTACAATGACAATATGGAGTAAAACTATTGATTCCAAATTTAATGGATTTGAATCCTTTTTTTGCAAAAATTGCCCATGTAATACCATGTAAAAACTCATGAATAATGATACCAAGTATAAATACAACTACGAAATATTGAACAAACTCTTTTCTACCAGATTCGAATGTTTGATAATCCCAAATTAAGATGAAAGGAATGAGATAAAGGACAGTGATAGGTAGTATTAGAAAAATAGCATAAAGATTTACTTTCCCAAGTTCAAGGGTATATTCTTTCCTATTTTCTGTTATATTTTGCATTAAAAAAAATAAGATCAACTAGTCATTAATACCAATTGTTCTTAAGTCGAAGTTTTTACCTAAATAAACTCTTCTTACTTGCTCATCTTCTGCAAGCTCTTTTGCATTACCTGCTTTTAATATGGAGCCTTCAAAAAGTAGGTATGCTCTATCTGTAATCGTTAATGTTTCATGAACATTGTGGTCAGTTATTAATATACCGATATTTTTTTCTTTTAGTTTAGCAACTATTTCCTGAATATCTTCAACCGCAATTGGGTCTACTCCTGCAAAAGGCTCGTCTAGTAGTATGAATTTTGGTTTTATGGCCAGTGCACGGGCAATTTCAGTTCTTCTTCGCTCACCACCCGAAAGTTGAATACCAAGACTTTTACGGATCTTTTGAAGACCGAACTCATCCAGTAAATTTTCAAGTCTTTCACGCTGTTCTTCTTTCGACATATCAGACATTTCCAGAACTGCCTTGATATTATCTTCAATGCTTAATTTTCTGAAAACCGAAGCTTCCTGCGCAAGATAACCTACGCCTTTTTGAGCTCTTTTATAAACTGGTTCTTTGGTTATATCTTCATTGGCAAGATAAATTTTACCTGAATTTGGAGTAACCAATCCTACAATCATATAAAAGGTTGTTGTTTTTCCTGCTCCATTAGGACCTAGCAATCCAACAATTTCTCCTTGTTCAACTTCTACAGAAACACCTTTTACTACAGTTCTTGACCGGTATTTTTTTACTAAGGTATCTGTACGCAGTTTAATCTTATCTTGACTCATGATCTTGATTTTTTTGCAAATGTATATATTTTATTATAAAAACTGTTTTTAGGAAATAATGTTGTCTTAAATTTAGCCTGACATATGTTTTAAACATTATATTTCCCAAGATTCATGAAATAACAACAAGCTAGAATACCACCTGTACACCCACTCTTAATCCAAATTTTTGAATATTATCATGTTGCAGATGCGTTAAACGCCACATGGCATCAATTCGTATTAACTTTAAAATATTTTCAATACCAATACTAGCTTCTGCATAAGGATCATTTAATTCATATAATCCATCGGGGAAATCCATAATACTTTGATGTTTATCGCTTAAATTGCCAATAACTCCTTTAGCTGATACCACCTCTCTCCATTTAAGTTTTCGCATCAATGGTATTTTGTTTAGGAAAAGACCTTGAAAATGATGCTCAACAAAAAGACCCACATATTCGTCACTGGCGAACTCGTAGTAATTCATCATATTAAAGGCATATTTGTCCAAAGCATAGGTTTCATTTCCTTCGTGAAGTTTTAGCAAAGGATATGGAACCTCTCCAAATAACTTTCCTCCATCCACAATAAATCTGGTATAACCGAACAAACCCATAGGGACTTTATCTTCAATACTCAGATTAATCGTATAATATTCGTATTCGCTACTGAATATATCTTTAAGCCCAGCGGTTAAATTCAATGTAAATACTGGACTATGTGTACCCAGGCTTAATCTGTTAAAGCTGCCTCGCACGAATTTCTCATTTTTAGCATATCGGGCATTTAACGTAACTTCAGAAGTGGTTATGGAGTTGAAATTTAATGTATCAGTACTAGTTGCCTTTTGGAATGGAATATACTGAGTCGATTCAATGTTTCTGTAATTATATGTAAATTTTGTGATTAATCCCTGAAACCACTCTTTTTCAAAGGTAGTGCTAAAATCATCTACCATGGTTAATTTATAATTTGGGTTTCGCCTTAGTATGGAGGTGAAAAAATTATCTTCGGTCAGAGCATTCGGACTTTGACCCAATTGTTGAATGTCGTGTTTATATTGCATTTCAAGTGATACTCTCGGGTTTTTATCAAATAAATAGATGTAGCCAAGTCCGTATTTAAATCGGTTATCCAGATCACCATAGGCAACGTGCGCGTTAATTTGAATATCTGTACTGAAGTTTCTGCTTGTTTCACCACCAAATCTAAATCGATTACCCTCTATTTCGTTAAAGCTATACAATTTGTAATAGGGACCAATTTGAAATAATCCAATTTCATAATGATACATCACCAACATGGAAACGATTTTTTCTATGGTTGTGTATACAGGAACCTGTTGAATAGAATCCACCATGCTGTAAATGTTTTTCTCTTTGGGCGTAAGTTCCATTGGTCTGTTTTTATCCCAGAATTCCATATCGGTTTTTATTGCATCTTCATCAACAATAACATCTTCTTTTAGATCTAAAATATCGGCAGGAGGAGGAGTTCTTAAATTAATGTTACTATATGCGGTCGTTTTTCTTCCAAAAAAACCTGTGGATTTATCTGAAATGTTAAAATCAAAGAACATTTTTTCGTTTTTAAGAAACCATAAACTGTCATCAACGGGAGTATATTCATATTCAGCTACAAAATCGTTAATATAGTTTATGTTAACTTCTTTGGCCATTCTCATCTGGATTTTAACGATAGCAAATGAAGTATCGTTTACCCAGAAATCGCCTCTGAATGTTCGTTCTTGTGTTCTTTTCGGAACGAATGAAATTTGATAGCACCATTTATTACCTATGTATGCACTATCAATTAAGTAATATTTGTAAAATAGCAACCCAAAATCGGCAATGGGACTGACAAAACCAGGTTCAAATACCGAAACGTAATTTTCGTAGATATTAATATCCTGATACATTTTTCCGGTAAACTGAGATAAACTGGCATTTTCAAAACCCGAAATTTTTGATGCGGTTATAACTTCACGTTCTTTATCCGGATTTTTTGTGTAGTAATAATCTGATATTGTTTCAGTTATGAAAATTGGCAGATAGGGTTTTCCGGTAACGGTCGAGGTATCAACATAATCAAAAATGAACTGAAAATCTCTAAATAACCTGTTTTGTTTGAACTCTTCATCCACATTATTCACATCGAGCTCAATTTTATTATATAGCTGATAAGAAAAGTAATCGAACTTTGTGGGATTATGTTTCTTCTTATTGGCAATTATGTTACGTAATATTGGATGAGCAGGGTTTTCCGTTGGTAGCACAACAATTTCTTCGAGGGCATATACATTTGGTTCTAGCTTGAAATTTAACTCCTGATAATTATATTTATTTAATCGCTTAGTTTGTGGTTTATAACCAACAAATGATACAACTAAAGAATCATAGTTTTCTCTCGTTTCAAGAAAATATTCACCGTCCATATTGGTAATTGTTCCTATGGATGAATTCTTAAATGTTATATTGGCAAACGGAACAGGTTCATTTGTTTCTGAATCGAAAACAGATCCTCTTACTTTAGTTATTTGAGCCAGACTATTATTTCCCGGAGATAGAAAGAATGATAATAGCAGAAGAAAGATAATATAGAACTGTCGCATCAAGAGTGTTTAAATTTTAAAATTAACGTTTTATTTTTGAATTTAATCTGTTGCCGTAAAATATTTATGACGATTACATATTAATATTTACTACATTTACTTTAAAATAATAAGTTAGTTAAACCCATTTGGGGTCACTATCAATCAATTCTACTCCCTTATGTAAGTGGTTAAAGTGGTGGGTAAATCAAGGTAACAAGTAACGTTTAGCTTGATTGTGGTGTTATATAAAAACAAAAATAGAATAATTTGCTTTAATAACAAGTAAAATTTTTATTCTGCGTCTATCTTTTTAGATATTCTTCTGGAAATTGCTATTCCAACCTCGTAAAGCAGTAATAATGGAAATGTTACTAGAATTAAGCTAAAAATATCTGGTGGTGTAATAGTTGCAGCAAGAATAAGGATTAATATAACAGCATGGCGACGATATTTTTTTAAAAACGACGGAGTGATAAGTCCTGCTTTACTTAAAAAGTACACTAAAATAGGCAACTCGAATGTTACGCCGGCAGCAAGTGTTACCGATGTTATGGTTCCTATATATGATTTTAAGTTTATTTGATTAACAACCTGGTCACTTACATTATAGGAACCTAAAAAATGCACCGATAATGGTGCTATAACAAAATAGCCAAATAATACGCCGGTTAAAAAGAGAAATGAACTAATGGTAACTGCTCCTCTTGTATGTTTGGCTTCCTTTTCATAAAGTGCAGGACGAATAAAGCGCCAAAACTCCCAAAAAAGATATGGAAAGCCCAATATGATACCTGCAAAAATAGAAGTTGTAATATGCATGGTAAATTGCCCTGCCATTTTGATGCTAATAAGCTGGAATGATTTCGTGTTAATACATAGTTTGGGAATATGAACCTTTTCACCCAATTGACACAAGAGTTTGTTGGTTAAAAAACCAGGATTTTTTGGAGCTAATATGATTTCATCGAAAACAATTTCACGAAAAAAGAAGGCTGCTATAGCAATGATCAAAATAGCTGCAAATGCCCGAATGATATGCCATCGCAGTTCTTCGAGATGTTCCAGAAAGGTCATTTCTTTGTTTTCGGCCGGCATCTATACAATTCCTTCTTTTAAAATATCGTGCAAATGAACCATGCCAACATACTTGTTTTTATTTACGACAACAAGCTGGGTTATATTATTGTTTTCCATTAAATGAAATGCATTAATTGCAAGTTCATCTTTATTTACTGTTTTTGGATTTGCCGACATAATATCTTTTGCTGTTAGGTTTTCAAACGTGTTATATTTTTGTAACATGCGTCGAATATCACCATCAGTAATTATACCCAAAATTTCGTTAGAATCGCCAAGAACTACTGTTGCTCCAAGTCTTTTCGAGCTTATTTCAATGATGACATCTTTAACATTCTCATTTTGTGTAACTTTTGGGGTTTCGTTGTTTTTATACAGATCGCTAACCCGCATATAAAGTTTTTTACCCAATGCACCACCTGGGTGAAACTTAGCAAAGTCGTCGCTAGAGAATCCTCTGTATTCCAATAAACAAACTGCTAATGCATCACCAATTACAAGTTGTGCTGTTGTGCTGTTTGTCGGTGCAAGATTATTCGGACATGCCTCCTTGTCAACGGTTGATTTTAGCACATAGTCAGATTGCTTACCAAGAAATGAGTCAACATTTGAAACCATTCCAACCAAAGTATTGCCTCTGCTTTTAATAAGTGGCACCAATACTTTAATTTCAGGAGTATTACCGCTTTTCGAGATGCAAATAATAACATCATCTTCCTGAATTATACCTAAATCGCCATGGATAGCATCAGCGGCATGCATAAATATAGCCGGTGTTCCGGTTGAATTCAATGTGGCAACAATTTTTTGTGAAATGTTTGCGCTTTTGCCTATTCCTGTAACAATTACACGACCTTTACTTTTATAAATGATTTGAACCACTTTTTCGAAATCCTGATCGATATAACTTGCCAACCTTTTAATTGATTCTGATTCCTGGAGAATAGTATTTTTTGCTAATTCGATTATATTCATATATCCTTAGGTTTAATCACCACTAATCATTAAATGTCAAGAAAATCTCGACATTGTTATATTCTTTTTAAAATTTTTATTGTAAATTTATGTACAAATGTATTTATTTTAAAATAAACTTAAGATGTTTCGTTTTAAAAGATGTTTTAGAAATTATTAAAAAGCTTGTAAGAAACAAAAAAGTTTATTTTTTTTATAAATTGACCTAAATCATATTACAAAATAATTAAAAGAAGGAATGAGTGTAGGAGCAGATATTTCATTAAAAGAGTACCTCAAGAAATATTTTGGTTTTGATACATTTAAAGGCAATCAGGAGGTTGTTATCAGAAATGTACTTGACGGGAATGATTCTTTTGTTTTAATGCCTACTGGTGGAGGAAAATCATTATGCTATCAATTGCCATCATTAATTATGGATGGAACGGCTATTGTAATATCTCCCCTTATAGCATTGATGAAAAATCAGGTTGATGCTATGCGTGGTTTTAGCACAGAAGAAGGAATTGCACACTTTTTAAACTCTTCGTTAACTAAAACTCAAATGCAAAAAGTTAAACAGGATGTTTTAGATGGTAAAACAAAACTGCTTTATGTTGCACCTGAGTCGTTAACTAAAGAAGAAAATATTTTATTTCTTAAACAGGCTAAAATATCATTTTACGCAGTTGATGAAGCACACTGTATTTCTGAATGGGGTCATGATTTCCGACCAGAATACAGAAGAATTCGTCCGATTGTAAATAAAATTGGTGAAGCCCCGATTATAGCATTAACAGCTACAGCAACTCCAAAAGTGCAGAGCGATATTCAAAAAAACCTGGATATGATGGATGCCAATGTTTTTAAATCGTCGTTTAACAGGGAGAATTTATACTATGAGGTTAGGCCTAAGGTTAATGCTGCAAAGGAAATAATTAAATTCATCAAAAATAACTCAGGTAAATCAGGAATTATATATTGCTTAAGTAGAAAAAAGGTTGAAGAGCTGGCAGAAGTTCTGCAGGTAAATGGAATAAAAGCTTTGCCTTATCATGCCGGAATGGATGCTGCAACACGAAGTGGTAACCAGGATAAATTCCTGATGGAGGATGTTGATGTGATTGTAGCTACCATAGCTTTTGGTATGGGAATTGACAAGCCGGACGTTCGCTTTGTAATTCATTATGATATACCTAAAAGCTTAGAAGGGTATTACCAGGAAACAGGTCGTGCAGGTCGTGATGGTGGCGAAGGTAAATGTATCTCTTTCTATAGCTATAAAGATATTCAGAAGTTAGAAAAATTTATGCAGGGCAAACCTTTGGCCGAACAAGAAATTGGTAAACAGCTTCTGTTAGAAACTGTAGCTTATGCGGAAAGTGCCGTTTGCCGAAGAAAAATGCTGTTACATTATTTTGGCGAAGAATATCATCAAGAGAATTGTGAAAACTGCGACAATTGTAATCATCCAAAAGAACAATTTGAAGGCAAGGATGATGTGGTTCTTGCCCTGGAAGCTATTATTGCTGTTAAGGAAAAGTTTAAGGCAGAGCATGTAGCTAATGTGTTATCAGGAGTAAAAAATACTTCAATCAAATCATATAAACACCATGAATTAGATGTTTTCGGTGAAGGATCGAAAGAAGATCCTAAATACTGGAATGCTGTATTACGTCAGGCATTAATTGCCGGGTTTATTGATAAGGATATTGAAAATTATGGTTTGTTAAGTGTAAATGAAAAGGGTCGTGAGTTTATTAAAAATCCTGAACCATTTATGCTTACAAAAGATCACGATTACGAATCGGCTGATGATGAGATGGAAGGTAAATCAGGTGAAGGCAAAACGGGAGCGGTTGACAATGAGTTATTTAACATCTTAAAAGATCTTAGGAAAAAAGTTGCTAAAGAGCTGAATTTACCACCGTTTGTAATTTTCCAGGACCCTTCAATTGAAGATATGGCAATTCAATATCCGATAACACTTGAGGAGATGCAGCGTATTGCCGGAGTTGGTGCGGGTAAAGCTCAAAAATACGGGGCTAAATTTGTTGATTTAATTAAGAAGTACGTTGACGAGAAAGAGATTATCCGTCCGATGGATATGGTCGTTAAATCGATTGTAAATAAGTCCGGACTTAAAGTATATATAATTCAAAGTATCGACAGGCAGATGTCGTTAGATGATATTGCAGATGCTAAAGGCCTGGAGATGCATCAACTGATAGACGAAATCGAATCTATTGTTCAGTCGGGCACAAAAATTAATATTGATTATTACATTAATCAAACCATTGATGAGGATAAACAGGAAGATATTTACGAATATTTCCGCGAAGAAGCAGAAACAGAATCGATCGAAGCTGCTTTAGAGGAGCTGGGAGAAGAAGAGTATTCTGAAGAAGAGATACGATTAATGCGTATTAAATTCTTCTCTGAATTAGGAAATTAATATTAAATATTGAATTGTTCTAAAAAAATTATAACTTGGCTGGGATGCATTTTGCATCCCTTTTTCAATTATTCATAAAACGATTACTTGTGGAAACAGTTTTAAAAATAAACAATCTGAGTAAAAATTACGGAAACATACAAGCCGTAAAGAATGTCTCATTTGAAATCAAAAAAGGAGAGGTGTATGGAATCCTTGGTCCGAATGGCAGTGGAAAAACAACTACACTAGCTGTTGTGTTAGGCATTTTACAAGCCAATGCTGGTAATTTTCAGTGGTTTGGACAACCGTTGAGCAAGCATACTCGCCGAAGAATTGGTTCGTTGGTTGAAACGCCTAATTTTTATCCTTACTTAACATTATGGGAGAACCTTAAAATTGTTGCGAAAATAAAAGATGCTCCCGAAGATGATATCAATTATGCATTAGGAGTAGCTAATTTATTGAAAAGAAAACACACAAACTTTGGTTATCTGTCATTAGGAATGAAGCAGCGCATGTCAATGGCATCGGTACTTATCGGAAATCCTGAAGTGTTAGTTTTAGACGAACCTACTAATGGGCTCGATCCGGAAGGTTTTGCTGAAGTTCGGCATATTATACAAACCCAGGCAAAAGAAGGTAAGACAATTATACTGGCCAGTCATATTCTCGATGAGGTAGAAAAAGTGTGTTCTCATGCTGCAATTCTGAAATCAGGAGAGTTAATTGCAAACGGTAAGGTAGGAGAATTGTTGTCGACCGAAGAAACAGTTTATGTGCAGGCAGAAAAGCTTGATGAGTTGATGAAACTTTTGAATGATTCTGAAATTGCTTCGAAAACATACATGTCAGATGAGGATCTTGCTGTGGTGTTACATAGTAATTATAAGTCGGCTGATTTGAGTAAGTTCTGCTTTGAACAAGGTTATCCGCTGTCGAAAATTGTGGTTAAAAAGCAGAGCCTTGAAGAACAGTTTTTACAATTAGTTAAATAAGTTATTGTTTATCTTAAATAGAAATGTGATGAAAAAACTTTTCAATCTTGAAAAAATAAAAGCCTTATCATATCCTGCCTTTAAAACATTAATGATCATACACTTTTTACTTTTCTTTTTAGTGATCCTTGTTGTATCAAGATGGCATATTACGATTCCCGGATTTTCTGTAAAAGGATTATATCAGTTTCCAAATATCTGGACATTTTTCCCTTGGGTAGCCAGTTGGTTTAATATATTTCTGACCATTGTTTTAATCACCCTGGTTGGTAATGAATTTGCATTTAAAACTTTTCGCCAGAACGTGATTGATGGCTTAAGCAGAAATGATTTAATCGCAGGCAAGCTAATATTGATATTTACTGTTGCTGTTTATACTTTTTTAATGGTGCTTATAGCCGTGTTGATTTTTGGTTTAATTAAAACAGATGGTTTAACAGCCGGTAAAGTATTTGAGCATGTACATCTTCTGTTTGTATACTTTATTCAAGCCATTGGATATATGACACTGGGTTTATTATTTGCTATGATTTTTAGAAACACGGCACTATCAATAATTATGTTTATACTGTATTTCCCAATTGAAGGTATTATTCGATTATTCTTTAAGCAGGAAGCAAGACGTTTTTTCCCGCTTAAAATTATATCTAACCTAACACCCAGACCTGAAATTTTAACCATGACATCGGAGCAAAGTTATACCAATGCATCTGGAACAAGTTCTCTGGATCTTACTGAAATGGGGCTCTTACCAGAAGAACTTCCACTGGGAGTAACAGTAGTTGTTGCTTTAGGTTATATTGGTTTCTTTATAGGCATGTCGTTGCTGCTCATTAATAAACGAAATTTATAAATACAAAGAGCCCGGATTTTCCGGGCTCACTCATTATTAAACTATCACCAGATTAACTTTGCATGATTTGCTTTAAAGTAGCACACATTTCATAATCTTCAACACTAATATAATAATCCAAAAGAGAGTTTAAAAAATCGGGATCATCATAATACGGATGCCTTTCATCAAATGTAATATCATTATTTATGGTAAGCTCAAAATAGTCTTCTCGTTTAAGTTTTGCTGAATCTTTAAGATGATCAGATTCAATTTTATTTTGGTCCGGTGATTGCATTTGTTCTTGCGGTAAAAAAATTCCGTTTTGCAATACTTCTATGTAAGAAACAAGTTCTTTTTGCAGTTTTATAGCAGAATTATTTTCATTAATTAGTTCTTTATTAATCTTAAATTGCTTTTCAAGCCTACTTGTCCTGTCAGAGGTAACAGGTTCTTTGAGAATTTTCTTAATCTTATCTTCGTTTTGATGTATTAGATCCAGGTTGCTCCGAATACGTTGCTTAATTACTTCTGCTACCTTTTTTAAATATTCAGCCATAATCTTAATTATTAGTTTGTTGACAACTAAAAAACACGTTAATGCAATAAATTGTTTACGCTATTTTGACGAACAGAACTATTCTTGTGATAAATATTAATTAATCTGGAGTAAATAATTAAGACTTGGTATCTAAGGCATCTCGAAGTCCGTTACCAACCAGTGTAAAAGATAATACCATAAGCATTATGGCCAATCCGGGAAGAATTGCAAGGTAAGCTTTATCCATTATAATGTAGCCGTAATGTTCCTTAATCATTGTTCCCCACGATGGAACAGGTGGTTGTACACCAATACCTAAAAAACTTAAACCGGCTTCGAGTAGGATTGCTGTTGCAAAATTTGCTGCAGAAATGATAATGACCGGACTCATAATATTGGGAAGAATGTGTTTGAAGATTATCCTGCTATTGCTGTAACCAAGAGCACGTGCAGCTTCAGTATACTCTTTTTCGCGAACACTTAAAACCTGTCCGCGAACAACACGAGCAACCTCAACCCACATGGTTAAACCAACAGCGATAAAAATTTGCCAAAATCCTTTTCCGATTACCAGCGTTATGGCAATAACCATTAGTAATGTAGGAATTGACCAAATTACATTGATCAACCACATGATTAAATCATCTACCTTTCCTCTAAAAAATCCTGCAACAGATCCTAATGTAATGCCAATAAGCAGTGATATGAAAACCGAAATGAAGCCAACTGACAAAGAAACTCTGGTGCCAATTAATAAGCGGCTTAAAAGATCTCTGCCAAATCGATCTGTTCCTAACCAATATCTAACTTTTACAATATGATTCTCATGAATCTGATCTTTTAATTCTGTACGTGAAATACTATTTTCACTACCCGATATATCCGTGTAATAGTAGTTGTTATTTTTAAATGTAATTTCTGATCCGTATTGAATAGCAGCAATGACATCTATCGGGTTGATTGCTTTATAAAAAGGTTCTTCGCCTTCAACATCGTTAAACTGTTCAATAATAAGCTTATCATTTTCGAAACGGTAACTGTTTATCGGAATAAAGTTAAACTCATTACGTTTGCCTAAAATCATAGTCTTCAGAATTCCCTGCCTCTCTGTTTTTTCGTTTTTACGCATCTTAAGCATGGTGCATCTAAATCCGGGCTTTTTAGTTGATATTTCAAGCGTTTGGGTATTGGCAAATGCTGATTTGTCAGGAGTGATTGAATAACCCAGTAATCCAATAATAATGGCGAATACAATAAATAAAAGTCCTGCCAAAGAAAGCTTGTTTTGCTTAAAACGTTGCCAAGCTAGTTTATTCAATGAGCCATCAATATCAAATTTCTGTTTTCTGAAAATCATAGTCTCAAAATTATCTTTTTTATTGTAAAGATCGGTTTTTCCACATAAAATTTCCCAACAGACCAAAAATAGCTGTTAGAATAATGTAAAAAGGATAAATAACCTGAAGTGGAATAAAAAGCCAGAGTAACTTTTGCTGATGAAAGAAGCGTGAAACCGGTAAAAGAATTGTCAAATCAATAATAGATTTAAATGCAAAGAATAGTATGGCATATAAAAATGCATCGCTGGCAAATAGATTGTACACGATTGATGCTCCTAGAATCAGGTTGGTTAAAAAAACAATGAGTGCTGTAAAAATTAAATCAAAATCTTTGTATGACTTACTCTTTGATGTCCAACGAATACGTTGATGTATAAACTGATGTAAATTATTTGCCGGATTTGTTTCAACTACTGCATCTTCCGATTTCAGAAAATGAATACTGTTTTTGTACTCTCGTTTGGCGTGTAATAATAGAAAAATATCATCTCCGGAAGCAAAGTGTTTTTGCTGATTTGATGTATTATAGAGCGATTTATCAAAAAATAAATTGGCACCATTATTCATTATTGGTCGTTTAATTCCGATAGCTCCAGCACCAGAACCAACCAGACTCATAAATTCAAGAGCTTGTAGTTTATGGAAAATATTGTTGTGTTTGAATACCACTGGTCCAGCAATTAATTTGCTTTTATGATTTGTATAAAACGCCACGAAACTATTCACCCAGTTAGCCGGCATCGTGCAGTCTGCATCTGTTGTTAAAATATGATCGTAGGCAGCTTGTTTTATGGCAAGATCTAATGCTTCTTTTTTACCTTGCTTTTTATCTGTTAACTTAAAATGTTTGATATATTTAAAACTTTCAGTGAATTGTTCAATAACAGCTATCGTGGCATCCTCCGAGTGATCGTCGACTACTATAATTTCCATTTGTTCTTTCGAATAGTTTTGTTGGACAAGGCAGTTCAAAAGTTGAGCGATGTTATTTTCTTCATTCCTGCAGGCAACAACGATACTCACCGGAATTGGTTTTTGATTATTGTTTGCATGGAAAGGTTTTATATGAAGCCATCCGAAGGAAAATCTCAGGATGATACATGCATATAATCCAAAAACAAAAGCTGCTATATAAAGAAATATCGACATGAGAATCAAAAATACTAAATATTATGTTTGTTTAATTCGGATAGTATGATTTAGACATTGAATTGTTCGTTTCATATTTAAATTGATCAAAGCGTTAAACTTAGTTGACTATAGATAGGTAATTTTATATCTTAGCTAAAATGATTCTTGAATGAAAAATATGAGATTTTTTTACAGAATATTTTCGATATTGTGGTTTGTGCTTATTGTTATTCAGTGCAATTCACAATCGGATAGTGCAAATAACAAAGCATGTATTGATCGCAATCCGGTCGTGGCAGGTTCTTTTTACTCCAATGATTCAGCAACGTTATATAACGATCTGAGTTTGTTATTTAAACGCGCCAAGCCTTCAATGCACGCAAAAAATGTTGCAGCTATTCTTGCGCCGCATGCAGGATATTTATATTCTGGCAAGGTGGCTGCTTCGGCTTACAATCAGCTTAACCCCGACAAGAAATACGATAATATTTTTATTATTGCATCAAGTCACAAGGCGCTGTTTCAGGGAGCTTCCATTTATAATCAGGGCGATTATATTACTCCTTTTGGTAAGGTGAAAGTTAATACCGTATTAGCTAATCAGCTAATTGATAATAACAGTGTTTTTAACTTTACTCCTGATGCTCATGCGGCTGAACATAGTCTGGAAGTTCAGTTGCCATTTTTACAATATATCTTAAAAAGGGATTTTAAAATAGTACCCATTGTTACAGGGACACAAAGTGTAGCAGAAATTGAACTGATATCAAAAGCGTTGACTCCATATTTTACCGAAAATAATCTATTTGTAATAAGTACTGACTTTTCGCACTATCCAAATTATAGCGATGCCAAAATTATTGATAAGAAAACAGGAGATGCAATCTTAGCAAACTCGGTAGATAAATTAATTACAGCTGTGAATGTAAATGCAGCATCAAATATCGAAAATTTAGTAACCAGTTTATGCGGATGGCCGGCGGTTTTAACGTTATTAAATATTACTCAAAATGATCGATCAATTGAGGTGATACCTGTCGATTATCAGAATTCCGGCGATGTTACAGGAGATAAAAGCAGGGTGGTTGGATACCACGCAATGGCATTTGTCAAGACTAAACAAAGCACTATGATAGAAAATGATTTTACGTTGACCAATCAAGAAAAGAAAAAGTTGCTTGAGATAGCCCGAAAAACAATTCATGAATATCTCAATTCAGGTAAATATCCTGATATTGATGAAACGAATATCACCCAAACCATGAAATCAGAATGTGGAGCTTTTGTGACTTTGCATAAGGAAGGTGAGCTGCGAGGTTGTATTGGCAGGTTTGTTGCCGATGATCCACTTTATCAAATTGTTCAAAAAATGGCTGTTGCTGCCGCAACTCAGGATCATCGTTTTCCTATGGTTACTGAAGACGAAATGGGTAATATTGACATTGAAATTTCTGTATTAACACCACTGAAACGTATTGAATCTATTGATGAGATAATGATGGGGAAACATGGGATATACATTAAGAAAGGGTTTGCCTCCGGAACATTTTTGCCACAAGTTGCTACCGAAACAGGCTGGACCAAAGAAGAATTCCTGGGCTATTGCGCACGAAATAAAGCCGGTATTGGATGGGAAGGATGGAAGGATGCCGAAATATATACGTACGAAGCATTAGTATTCGAAGAAAACGAATTTAAATAGATTACTTATGAGCACCTATGGATTTTTACCAATTACTTTAATTAGTTTGATAGTATATTTTGTAAGCTATTTTCTTACTAAAACAAAATACCTGAAATTTGTAAAACACCGACGAATATGGAATCTCATTTTGCTGGTTACCTTTTTTATTGCCGGCACATTAGGAATTTTCATGACAGTTATCTATAGTTTCGAATTAAATATTAATATTCCGTATGTGTTGTTACAGATTCATGTTGGTGTTGGAACAGTCTGGTTCATTATTGCTTTTTTTCACTTTCTTTGGCATCTAACCTATTTTAAAAAGGCAATAAAAGTAATTTTCTCGAGCAGTAAGTAGCAGGTTAATGCAAAATAGTAACCATATAAAATATGCTAAACCCGGTGTTATCATGCTGGGTTTTATTTCATTGGCTACCCAGATAATTGTATTACGCGAATTTCTTACATTATTCAATGGTAATGAGTTGGTTATTGGTATCATACTTGCCAACTGGATGTTGCTTACCGGATTTGGAGCTTATTTGGGAAAGTTTATTGGTAAGAAAAAGTATAAGAATGTATGGAATATTATGATCCTGGGTTTGTTAGCTTTTATACCAATAGTAACGGTTTTAGTTTTACATTCTGCTTGGTATAACGTGTTTACACCCGGAATGATGGCTGGAATTACTCATGTTTTTTATTACTCGTTTATTATTTTATCTCCATTTTGTATTCTTTCAGGTATCTTATTTACACAGTTTGCCAGGCTGGAATCTTTATTAACCAATAATAATAAAATTGGAGAAGTATATGCTTGGGAATCAATGGGCAGTTTAATAGGTGGTATTCTTGTTAACTTTGTTTTGATCTGGATAACAACAACTTTTCAGAGCCTCTTTTTACTTATGGTTGTAATGGTATTGGTTACCTGTTATTTAGGAATTAAAAGCGATCAATTTATCTTATCTGGTTTGGTACTTATCATATCTTTTGTTTTTGGGTTTTTATTTTTGAAAACCGATTTTGATAAATATGTCAGAGCATTGGCTTTCCCATCGCAAGAAATCGTTTATACCAGCGATTCCCCTTACGGGATTTTTGCAATTACAAAACATGGTGATCAGTTAAATTACTACGAGAATAATATTTTGATGGCCTCATCCGGAGATGTTGTGTCGAACGAGGAATCGGTTCATTTTGCAATGGTTCAGCATGAAAATCCTGAAAATATTTTAGTGCTTTCAGGGTTTATTTCCGGAATTATGGAAGAAATCAATGAATATCCGGTTCAAACGGTTGATTATGTAGATTTAAATCCAGAGATAATTAAAACCGCTCGTAAGGCATTGGATAATGAAGTATATCATACATTAAGCTTAATCGAAAATGATCCGGTTCGTTACCTCAAAAAAAATGATAAAAAATACGATGTTGTTTTAATTAATTTTCCAAAACCATCAACCATACAATTGAACAGGTATTATACACAAGAGTTTTTCGAACTGTTAAAGAAAAATCTAAGTGAGGATGCAGTAATTTCCTTATCAGTGCCCTCGAGTGCAAATTACCTTGGCGATCAGGCAAGGCGACTTTTATCGATCATTTATAAAACGCTAAAAACCGAGTTTAAAAATGTTTTAATTCTGCCTGCAAGCAGTGATTTTTTAATTGCATCCGATAGTAGCCTAAATTACCATATTGCCAAAAAAATCGAACAGTATAATATCCCTACCGAATATGTGAACACCTATTTTTTCGATGACGAACTTATTCAATTACGAAGCGAGCAGTTGCATATTCAATTGGACGATAATGTTTTGGTAAACAGAGATTTTAGTCCGGTTTTTTATCAAAGTCAACTGCAATTATGGATGAGCCGGTTTAATATTAAATATTGGATACCTGCAATCATTATTCTTCTTTTTTCAGGGTTCTTTTTTGTTAAAGCTGGCAGAATATACAAAGGTGTATTTGCAGCAGGATTTGCCGGAACAAGTATTGAAATCATCTTATTGCTGGTGTTCCAGGTTGTGTTTGGTTATGTTTATGCTGTAGTTGGAATTTTTATCATGATTTTTATGGGCGGTTTGGCTTTCGGCTCATATTATGTACCAACGTATTTTAAGGAAATAAACAAAAAGAGTTTACGTAAAATTCTATGGGCTGTTTCGATCTATGCTTTTCTTCTTCCGGTAGTGTTTTTCTTATTTAAAAGTGTTGAATTGAACGATGTTATTTTATTGATCATTTTTGCAGTCTTGTTATTTATCATCTCACTTTTAACCGGTGCTGTTTTTTCGCTGGCCTGTAAAATTAATACCAACGATTACGGAACCATAGCTTCCAGTGCATATGGGTTAGATTTATTAGGAGCTGCAACAGGTGCTTTACTTTTTACGATTTATTTTATTCCTGTACTGGGTTTTGGGTGGTCGGTAGTTGTAGCCGGAATATTTAATCTGTTAATGGTTATCGTTAATCAAGGTAAATAAATCTAAAGTTAGTTTAGTTCTAAAATATCAGCATATTTTACGTTTAATAAACTGTCTATTTGTTCAGAATTTCGTTTAAATCGTATAGTCGAATTATGAGCGTCTCTGAATAGAACATACATGCGTTTTTTATCATTGACTTTTCTGCTTTCAAGAGAGCTATACAATATATTTGTAATCCTTTTCTTGTATTCTCCCCAAAGTCCTATAGCTTTGCTATTATCGCTAAGCCCTGTTAAGAGCTCATAATCAATTTTGGTTACTAGTTTTGAGTTTTCTAAAATATTCCATCCCGTCTGAGTATATTCACTTGTTGTTACTCCATTGTTTTTTACAATTAAATCCATCAAGCTTAATGGCGTATTTCTATAGTAGTCAAAAGTATCAATATGATTTTGTAATTGAGTTAACTGAAAATCGATCCGTTCAAGATTAGTTTTATTATCGTTATATATACTAACTATAGATTTTTTAATAAACTCATTTTCTTTTCGTTGTTCGTTCCAGTTACTTAAAATTAAAGCCACCAGAACACCCAAAAAGGCTGGGATAAAATCAAGAATGATCTTTTTATAATTAATCCGGATTTTTTTAAGCTTAATCATGCCTGTACGAGTTTAATTTGGCGTACAAAAATAAAAATTTAGTTGAATTGACCATGATCTTTGCAATTATTCATTTTAATAATTGCATTTCCCTGAATACCGTTTTAAATTTGAAAATATATGAAGCTTTACTTTCGTTAAAAGGATATGGGCAAAAAGATAAATAAACGGGATTTTTTAAAGTGTAGTGCTTTAGCTTCGGGCGCTTGTTTTTTAGGATTAAATAAGCTTCAGGCTGCTACTCATTTTATTAATGGTAAGGAAGAGCTTTGGAAATGGAGCAAGCTGTCAAGATACTTTATAGAAACTCCTCGTGGATCAAAATGCCTGATATGTCCTAATGAATGCACATTAAAAGAGAATGAAGTTGGAGATTGTCGCTCAAGAGTTAATTATCAGGGGAAAATTTACTCTATCGGATATGGAAACCCTTGTTCGTTGCATGTAGACCCTATCGAAAAGAAACCGCTGTATCATTTTTTACCCGAAAGCAAATCTTTTTCGCTGGCTGTGGCCGGATGTAACCTGGCATGTTTAAATTGTCAGAACTGGCAAATATCTCAGGTTAGTCCGAAAGATACCCGAAATTATGATCTGATGCCTAACGATGTATATAAACAAGCTGCACACTATAATTGTAAATCAATTGCATATACCTATTCTGAGCCAATTGCATTTTATGAATACTTTCTCGATTCGTCGAAAATAGCTCGTGCCAATGGAATAAAAAATGTCATGGTTTCTGCAGGATACATTAACGAAAAACCGTTACGTGAAGTGGCTCAGTATGTAGATGCTGCAAACATCGATTTAAAAAGCTTCGATGATGAAATATATGCACGGCTGAATGCCGGAGGACTGGAACCGGTATTAAATACATTAAAGATTCTAAAAGATGAAGGTGTTTGGCTAGAAATTACAAACCTGATTGTTCCTGAGTGGACTGATGATCTGAACATGATACAAAAAATGTGTAAATGGTTATATCAAAATGGATTTGAAAATAATCCCTTACACTTTAGTCGGTTTACGCCACTATATAAACTAACGCACTTACCTTCAACTCCGGTAAGTGTGTTAAACGAAGCGCGCAATATTGCTTTGAACGAAGGGCTTAAATATGTTTACATAGGAAATGTGCCGGGGTCAAATGCTCAAAATACGTATTGTCCGAGTTGCAATGAAATTGTTATTGAACGAAAAGGCTATCGGATAACACAAAACAATATTGTAAATAATACGTGTAAAAAGTGTAATAGTGCAATTGCCGGCGTATGGTGATTGTTTATAAAGAATTGTATTTTATTATTAAAAATATTTTTTCAATGAGTTATTTTAAAATACTAGGAATTGTTTTTGGTTTGGCTGCTATGTTGAAACCTTTTTACATGCATCTTATCCCTTGGGATGAGAATAAATTTATTGCAAAAGCATATTCAAAAAAAAGACCTAAATGGATTACTCCCATTGCTATTGTTGGATTGCTGCTTGTTGGCATTACATGGTATAAAGAATTAACAACGGATATTCCATACTCATTGGTTATTACAATTATCTTTTCGCTAACCGCCATAAAAGCTATATTTTTTATTTTTGATTATGAAAAATTTCAAAAGTGGGTGGCGGGAATGCTAACAAAAGGTGGTGGTAAAAAAATTGTGTTGGTAGATATTCTTGCAGGAGTACTTGGATTAATTGTATTAATTGCATCAATTATTATTTACTAATAGTTTTTTTACCGAAAAATAATTTAGGAGTGACAACGCCTGCTAATATTCCTGCAGCATTAGCGTAAAAATCAACAGGGTTAAAAGTTCGTCCCGGTATAAAGGTTTGAGCATACTCACTTAATCCTGACAATAGTAATGCAATTATTAAAAAGTAAACCAGGTATTTTTTCCTGATATGGAACAGACTGTCAGCTTTCCAGAATAGATATAAAACAGAAAGCCCCAAATAAACCAGAAAATGAAAGAAATAATCCAGTCGAAAACTTTGTTTATTAACTTCTATCTTTAAATTAGGGTTATATGGTGTAAGTGTGAAATAGAAGATTAAAGCTACCCACAACCAGAAAAGTATAGCAAATAGCTTTTTATTTCTTAAGATAAATTCCATATAAATCTAGTTAACTCCTTAGTAAACGATACAATGATAGTTTTATTTACTAAGATATTGAAATCAAATTCTAGAAATCACAGATTAGATTGTTTTTCTTTTCAAACGAAGACTGTTTAAGACAACCGAAACTGAGCTAAAGGCCATTGCTCCACCGGCAATCATCGGATTAAGCATAAATCCATTTACCGGGTATAGAATTCCTGCTGCAATTGGTATGGCAATAATATTATAGATAAATGCCCAGAAAAGATTTTCTTTAATCGTTCTTAACGTAGCATTGGATAGTGTTAATGCAGCTGCTATTTTTTCCAAATCACCTTTTACTAAAGTAATATCTGCACTTTCCATGGCTATGTCTGTACCATGGCCAATGGCAATTCCAATATCGGCTTTGGTAAGGGCAGGAGAATCGTTAATTCCATCGCCTACCATCGCTACTTTATATCCTTTCGATTGCAGGTTGCTGATATAGTTAAGCTTATCTTCAGGTAAAACTTCTGCTCTAAACTGGTCTATACCTGTTTTTGTAGCAATATCCTGTGCTGTGTTTTTATTATCTCCGGTAATCATATGAACTTCGAGGTTCATCTTCTGAAGCTTTTTTATTGCTCTAACAGAACTTTCTTTAATCTGGTCTGAAATGGCAAACAGGGCAATCAACTCCTTGTTTTTAGCTATAAATACCATGGTTTGTGCAAAATCACCAAATTGATCAAAATACCTGTGCTCTTCAATAATGTCAATCTGATTTTCTTTCATCAGTTGGTAATTCCCAATGAGGTAATCGTTTTCATGAATTGTTGCTGAAACTCCCAGCCCGGTTTGGCTATTAAATTTCACTACTGTTAAACTACTGTTCGACAGGTGATTTAAATATCTCACAATAGATGCTGCCAGCGGATGTTCCGATTTTCGTTCAATTGCTAAAACATCTTCCAGAATCTGGTCGCGTTTCACATCACTTTTTAGCCAAACAACTTCATTTACTTCTGGTTGTCCTTTGGTAATGGTTCCTGTTTTGTCAACAACTACTACATCAACTTGTTTTGCGTTTTCCAGAGTTTCGGCATTTTTAATCAAAATACCATTTTCGGCACCTTTACCAATTCCAACCATTAGTGCCGTAGGAGTTGCTAATCCAAGTGCACAGGGGCACGCAATAATCAGAACAGTAACCAAGGTAACAAAGGCATAGGTTATTTTTGGGTCGGGTCCAAATAAGTACCATACAATTGCACTTAAAATAGCAATTCCAATGACCACAGGTACAAAAATGGATGCAATTTTATCGGCAAGTTTTTGCACAGGGGCTTTACTTCCCTGAGCATTTTTAACCAGTTCAATAATTTGCGACAAAACAGTGTCTTTACCCACTTTTTGAGCAACCATATCAAAGCTGCCCGATTTGTTGATTGTAGCACCAATAACCAAATCGTTTTCTGTTTTTTCAACAGGTATTGATTCTCCGGTAATCATACTCTCATCTATAAAAGAAGAACCCTGAATTACCTTTCCATCTACAGGAATTTTCTCACCCGGGCGAATAACAATTCGATCACCAATTTGAACATCATCAATGGAAATTTCTTCTTCTTTATGATTTCGGATTACCCGTGCGGTTTTTACTTTTAACCCCATGAGTTTTTTGATGGAATCAGAAGTCCTTGATTTGGCTTTTTCTTCGAAGTATCTACCCAATAAAATCAAAGCAATGATTATTACTGCTGCTTCAAAATAAACATGCGGCTGAATACCTTTTGATAAAAGAAAGTCGGGAAATATGGTGTTAAAAGCACTGTACAAGAAGGCGGCTCCTGTACTCAAAGCAACCAGTGTATCCATGTTAACGGATTTGTTTTTGGCTTGTTTGTATGCAATTACAAAGAATTCTCTTCCAAACCAACTTAATACAGGCACAGCAAAAGCAAACATAATCCAGTTAGCATAAGGAATATCAGGGAAAAACATGGCAATTAGAAATACCGGAATCGCGAACAGAAATGAGAAAAAAACTTTTTTTCTTGAACTGTCCAGGTTTTTTTTCTCTTTGGCTTCTATCTCTTCAATGTTATTCTTCGATTCTTCAATAATTAATTTATAACCAATACTTTCTACAGCTTTTTCAAGATCTTCAGGAGTTACTTTTTGTTCGTTAAACTCAACAAAAACGGTAGATGCTGCAAAGTTAACATTTGCAGTATCAACTCCTTCTAAAGCAGAAAGTATAGATTCCACACTTTGTGCACAGTTGGCACAACTCATCCCTTCAACCTGATATGTTTCTTTTTTGATGCTCATTAATATTAATCTTCCAGTCTTTCTACTTTATATCCTGCTTTCGTAACAACATCTTCAATATTAGCAGCAATTTTATCAGTATTTCCATCGGTTTCAACCTCAATGATTTTATCGTTTACATCAAGAAATACCCTCCAGGATTTTATTTCATCTATGCTTTCCATTCCTGGTTTTATTGCATTAACACAACCATTACATTTAAGGTTGGATTTAAATCGTATTGTTTTCATTTTTATAGTGAATTGATAACTTGTTCTAATTTTGATTTGATATCTCCTGCAATTTTGGCCAATTCGGGGTTTTTTACTGCTTGCATAGATGCCTGGGGATCCACAGCTGATACATCAATCTTACCATCATCTGTCTCCTGAACAACAACATTACATGGCAACATTAATCCAATATATGGTTCATTTGAAAGTGCTTTATAAGCGTTGGGTGGATTACAAGCGCCTAGAATTTTGTATTTTCTGAAATCAACATCGATCTTTTCTTTGAGAGTTTTTTGAACGTCAATTTCTGTTAATACACCAAATCCTTCTGATTTTAGTTTTGCTGTTACCTGCTCAATGGCAGAGTCAAAATCTGTAGAAATAACTTTGTTTACATAATATGACATACGAACCTCCTTGATTTAAACATAAAATCGGCCCCAAAAGCGTTAAAGAAAATGATTATGAGAAAAATTACCTTGTTATTAACCCTTGCTTCCGGAACCGATTTGTCTTTAGTAAACAACTAAATTACAAAATTGTTTACAAATATTTTAATTATTGCAATTATCATTACAACAACAGGCTAGCTTATTGCTTCTTACTTTTTCGAAAGCTTCGCGGCCTTCTTTAAAAGCGAACCAGGCTATGCCTAAAGATCCTAATATGTCAATGTACCCTATTTTAAATATTTCATATAATCCACTCGATGCTAAAAGTACTATTGATAAATACAAACATGATTTTGTGCAGTTTGCATCAGCAATAATTGCATCCGAATTAAGTTTTTTACCAATCGATAGTTTAAATCTCATCAAAAAAAACATGGTAAGGATAGAAACAGATGATATTATTAAACCTGGCAAAGTTGTTTCAGGTTTACTCTGTTGAATAATATTAATTGCTGCACCTGTTACAATGCCAATTGTTAAGATATAAAATCCAACACCTGTTATCCTTAGCGCTTGTCTTTCGAATTTATCTCGTTGCTCTACACTGGTGCGTTTCATTCTAATAACCATATGAGCAATTCCTATTCCCGAGATAACCTCTACAAAACTATCGCTGCCAAAACCCAAAAGTGAAAGAGCCTCATCATCTAAACCAAAATATACGGAAATTATTCCTTCAACTACATTATATACAATTGTAATAATGCTTAAGATTAATGCCGTATTTAATAATTTAAGATGGTTCATGTATAAAAGACTTATTCGTCTTTTATATCTACAAATGTAATCAATAATTGTTTATGTTATGTTCTTTTTATCAAAAAAAATGAGCCAAAAATAGAAGGTATGGCTAAATTAATAATCCACAACAGAAAGGTTGATAGAACAATGCCTAATATATTACTGGTAAACATACCAATAAAAAAAATGGATAATGATCCTCTTATACCTAGTTCAACTAGCGTAGTTGTAGGAATTAAGGTTGAAACCAAATATATTAAACCAATGGATGTATACGTTTGTGTAAATCCTAAACTAATGTTGAAATATTTTAATAGAAGATAGAATTGCAGCGTAAATATGCCGTATCGTAGTATGCTTAGTACTAAAACTATTGCAAGGGTTGAAAATGATGTATTGGTAAAAAAATCGATCTGTTCTTCACGGGATTGAAAAAAGGAAAATCTTAGCAACAAAGGTTTAATGAATTTGGTATTAAAATAGATCCAGATAAATAAGGTTAAAATAACCAAAGCAAGAATAATAGATATCGTGTCTAAAAGCGGGCTTAGGCCTGCTTTTTCAGGGAATAACCATAAAAGCAGACCTAATGCTGCCAGTCCGTTTACAATGGTTGTGATAATTTGTCCGAAGCTGCCTAAACTTGTTGCAAGCAATCCGTATGTTCTCTGTCCTTTGTTAAGAAACATAATGCGCCCGCCAATTTCGCCAACTCTGTTGGGAGTAAAAATTCCAACGGTAATTCCTGCTAAAATACTTCTGAGTGCATCAAAAAAGGTGAAGCGGGCTATTTTTTCTATCAGTTTTTTCCACTTAATGGTTTCAATACCCCAGTTTACAAACATCAGAATAAAGGCGAGTGCTAAATACAGAAAAGATTTTTTTGTGTTAAATATCCCATGAAAGGTAATGTGATGTAAATTATCAAAATGTATAATCTTATAAATTATAAAACCATACGAAAGGATAATGAGAACGAAGCTCAAAATTATTTTGTATATTTTATTTCGCATAAATGGTCTATTCAACACACTCAAAGATATAAGAAGATTCTGTATTGTTTGATATTGATTTAAGTTTTTCGATCTTTACAGCGTATATTTTATGATTTATACTTAAGTTAATTTATTCATTATTAATAGGTATTATAAGTTTACATGTCAGTACGACCCAAAAAAAGTTTAGGACAGCATTTCCTTAAGGATGAGAATATTGCCCGGAAAATTGTTGATGCAATTTCAGACTTACCACAAAAAAAAGTTTTGGAAATTGGTCCAGGTACCGGAGTATTAACTAGCTTGTTAGTAAAAAATGATGATATTGATTTTTATGCCATAGAGGTTGATCAGGAAGCATATGACTTTTTATCAGCTACCTATCCATCAATGAGCGATAGACTTCTATTTAAAAATTTCCTAAAGATTGATTTGCAAGACCTGTTTTCTGATCCTTTAACTATTATTGGAAACTTTCCTTACAATATTTCAAGCCAAATATTTTTTAAAGTTTTAGAGAATAAACATTTGGTAAAAGATGTTGTTTGTATGATTCAGAAAGAGGTTGCCGATCGAATAAAAGCCTCGCATGGGAATAAAACATATGGAATCTTAAGTGTTTTATTGCAGGCGTATTATGATATCGATTACCTGTTTACTGTTGGTCCTAAAGTGTTTAATCCACCGCCAAAAGTTAATTCTGCGGTTATTCATCTGAAACGAAATCAGCGGGAAAAACTGGATTGTAATGAGGACCTTTTTTTCAGAGTCGTAAAGTTGGGATTTAACCAAAGAAGAAAAACATTACGTAACTCTTTAAAAAGTATTTTGTTAAATTTACCAACAGACGATGATATTTTTAGTAAACGACCCGAACAACTGAGTGTTGAAGATTTTATTTATCTTACAAACTTAATTGAGTCTAACAATAACAATTAAAACCAGCAAATTATGGCTATGCAATTCGAACTAACCAAAGAGTTTATTGATCTTCTGCAAGATCATATTGAAAAAAATGATGAGGTAACTGTTTTTGAAATGGTGAAGGATTTGCACCCGGCCGATATTGCTGAAATATACGATGAGCTGGATATTGATGAAGCACGTTTTATTCATGTAATTCTGGATCCGGAAATAGCGGCTGATGTATTGGTTGAATTGGAAGAAGATGACAGGGAGCGGTTTTTAAAAGTTTTACCCAGTGAGGTAATTGCAGAATTTGTGAATAAGCTCGATTCGGATGATGCTGCCGATGTTATTGGTGAGTTCTCTGAAGAAAAGCAGGAGGAAGTATTATCTCATATTGATGACCTTGAGCAAGCTGGCGATATTGTAGATCTTTTGAATTATGACGAGGATTCTGCAGGTGGTTTAATGGCAAAGGAGTTAATTACAGTGAACGAGAACTGGAATATAATGACTTGCCTTAAAGAGATGAGGAAGCAAGCGGCCGATGTCGATGAAATTTATTACGTGTATGTTATTGACGACAACAATGTGTTGAAAGGGACTCTGTCGTTAAAGAAACTGCTTTTAAGTTCATCCAATAAGAAAATAGCGAATATTATCAATACCGATGTTATTTCAGTAAAAACCGATACGACTTCCGAGGAGGTTGCTAATATTATGGATAAATACGATCTGGTAGCGCTGCCTGTTATTGACCAGTTAGGGAGGTTAGTGGGTAGAATTACTATTGATGATGTGGTAGATGTAATTCGAGAAGAAGCAGAACGCGACTATCAGTTGGTATCCGGTATTACGCAGGATGTTGAGTCGTCGGATAGTGCATGGATGTTAACACGTGCTCGCATACCGTGGTTGTTTATAGGGTTATTTGGTGGCATTATTGCTGCCCTTGTAATGGGAGTTTATGAAGTAGATTTAGGCATTAATCCACGAATGGCATTTTTTATTCCGTTAATTGCTGCTATGGGAGGAAATGTCGGAGTGCAGTCTTCGTCGATTATTGTTCAGGCTTTAGCAAGCAATTCCATGGGGTTCGAAGGAATCGGGCGTAAGCTTTTAAAAGAACTTGGTGTAGCAGCCATAAATGGAGTAATTCTCTCTTCTGTAATATTTGCTTACAATTACTTTTTTAGCAATTCGTTCGAATTAACCTTAACAGTAAGTGCAGCATTATTTTCAGTTATTGTATTTGCTTCCATGTTTGGAACGTTTGTGCCGATGTTTCTGGATAAATTTAAAATAGATCCTGCCTTGGCAACCGGGCCGTTTATTACAACAGTGAATGATATTATGGGACTGTTTATTTATTTAATGATTGGAAGAGCGGTTTTTACCTTTTTTTAAAAAAGAAATTTTACTTTCATCAAGGCATTTCTTATTGAACGCTGATTAAATTGAAAGGCAAATCCAAACAAGGATATAGAGGCAGTCCAAAAAGTCTTTGAGTACCTTTGTGAGTCCTTTGTGTGACTTCGTGGTACAATTCATAATACTGTTATACAATTCCGATATCTATCGGAACACGAACCTGCCTGCCGGCATGGCAGGGAAGACGCAGACCTGCCTGTCGGCAGACAGGGTTTCACAAAGTAAATGGATCTGAATAATTAGCAATGTTCTCACTTTTTGGACAGCCTCGTTTATCAGTATTTTCGGAGCAATCCGAAATCTGCGGAATCCGCGTTCTTTTTTTAAAATATTTTGTAATAATAAATTAGCAAGAATGCAATTGGAATAATAATTCCTATAGCGGTTAACCATGCGCCACGACCGGTAATTCCGTTTTTACCTTTTAAAATAAACAGACCTGTAAATGCGAGTAAAATCAAAGAAACAGCATAAATATCCGAAATCCAGGTCCACATTTTATGTGGATTATAATGCAGGTAATTGGCCTGATGAAAAACAGGACGACGTTTTGAAGTTTCGATATATCCTTTACCTGTTGTAAGATCTATATTTATATTACCATCTTCTATAAAAATTTTCAAATTTTCTTCATCGGGGAAATAGTGGTTTTTATACTCTTCACCGGGCGTATACTTCTTAATTAAAGACAGAATTTGATCTCGATTCAGATTTTCCTGGTTGATGTATTCTTCAATTTTCAACTCTTCATATTTCACAATATAACTTGGATTCCAGTCATCAATATGATTTAAAGCTATACCCGATAAACCATAAATAACGGTTAAAAAGAAGAAAATATACCCCAAATCCCGATGTAAATTTCTATTTAATTTTCGAAGCTTCATATGAATTCTTTTAATTAAAAGTCCGAAGATTTTTAAAATCTTCGGACAAACTTAATAAAACTATTTTGCTTTTTAATTACTGTGCTCTTCGCTTTCAGCATGCTCGTGTTCATGATCATGTGCTTCACTCTTAATATCTTCATGATCTTGATCACATTCAACTACTTCAAATTTACTAGCTTCGATCCAGAATTGGGAATAGTATCCATTTTCAGAGGCTGCAATTTGTTCTCTCATGGCATCTATTTGATGTTGCTTTTGTTCAGCTTCTTCTGTAGTTTCTTCGTGAGTTCCACCTGAATGATCGTGTAAAGCTTCACTTTCTGCTTCCTCTTTTTCAAGGTTTGCTACATAAGCTTCGTCAATTCTTAGTTCTTTCATAATCCCAGTAACCTTAACGTGGCTGCCTTCCAACTCTTTCTCAAAAACTCCGATTTCATCGTTTGGAGTTATTTTAATAGCTACATCAGGATCAGTTCCCATAATAAACATTCGTTTACCGCCATGCGAGCATACATGGTTTACTGTTCCTTTAATTACAATCTCTTTGTCAACGTAACTTTGGATATTAGCATTTACCTCGTCAACAGTCACAGCTGCTATTTCTTTTTCTTTTGTTTCTTCACTTTTTTGTCCCTGGTTTGTGCAAGCAGCAAATGCAGCTAATACAAAAAGAATTCCGAATACTTTCTTAATCATAAATTTTAGGTTTTATTGGTTAACATTTTAATTTCGAGCATAAATATAGTAAGTATCTTTGAAAAAACAGATACGTACTGTTTAATTAACCTCTTCATAACATCAGGTTAGTAAATAAGAAAATAAAGAGTGAGTTTTACAGTATATTAGGTTTTAACCGGAACTGTAAAGTTAATGGTAGTACCCTTTCCTTCCGTGGTTTCAATCCACAGATCTCCACCGTTTTTCTTAACTAGCTCTTTACACAATATTAATCCAAAACCTGTTCCTTTTTCATTGTCGGTACCTAATGATGTATACCCCTCACCAACATCCAAGATTTTTTCTACATTATCGGAATTAATACCTACCCCTGTATCGACAACTTGTAATTGTGCTAAGTTAGTATTTTTATTTTTCAAATATTTAATCTGAATAAGACTTTCATGATGTGAGAATTTTATGGCATTAGAAATCAGATTTCGTATAATAGTGCTTAGCATGTCCGGATCAGCGTATATTTTTAACTCATCGGGCGTAAGGTCTACAATATGAATACTTTTTTTACTTGCCGTTTCTAATAAAGGTTTAATACTATTGGCAATTATACTTCTGCAATGGATAATTTCAGGAATAACTTCTTTTCTGCCTGATTGTGTATGTGCCCATTCTAGCAGCGTTTCAATTAACTGATATGTAGATTGGGTTGCACTAAAACATTTTTGGATGTGGTTTTGGATTGCATCCTGATCTAAACGATCATACTTGTGATTTAATAATTTTAAGAAATTATATACTGTGCCTATTGGCCCTTTCACATCATGCGAAATAATCGAGATTAACCGGTCTTTTTGAGCGATTAATTCTTCTAACTCCGCTTCTCTTTCCTTAATATGATTTAAATTTTGGTTTCTTTCAATAGAAAATAAAATGGACTGAATCAGGGAATAGCTTTCAATATTTCCTTTAATTATATAATGTTGAGCGCCCATTTTTACCGCTTCCTGCCCTTTCTTCTCATCTTTTAATCCGGTAATAACTACGATGGGGATTACTTTTTCTATTTCAAGAATTTCTTCTAACGCCATTAAACCATCACTATCGGGCAATCCCAGGTCTAGAAGAATAATATCAAAACTATTAGTTGCAATTGTTTCTTTAGCTTCTTTTAATGTTGCTGCATTGTTTAATTCAAAACTAAAATAATCGTTATCTAATAATAATTCCTCGATGAGTAAGGCATCACCGGGGTTATCCTCAACCAACAATATATTTAAGTTTTGTTTCATTATTTATCCTTAGGTAAAACTACAATACTCATCCAAAAGTCTTCGATCTTTTTTACTACATCAAGAAATTTATCTAAATCTAGGGGTTTTGCAATGTAACAATTCGCATGTAGGTTATAGGTTTTGATTATATCCTCTTCAGCACGCGAAGTGGTAAGAATTACTACAGGTATTCTTTTTAGTGTTTCATCTTCCTTAATTTCTTTCAACACTTCCCGGCCATCTTTTTTGGGAAGGTTCAAATCCAATATGATTAAATCAGGTTTAGGAACATCTTTATATTTCCCTTTTTTGTATAGAAAATCCGTAGCTTCCTCTCCGTCCACTACTGTATAGAGATTATTAAATAGCTTGCTTTCTTCCAGTGCTTCTTTTGCCAGATCAGCATCGCCGGGGCTGTCTTCTACTAATAAAATATCAATAGGCTTAATTTCTCTAGATTCTACCATAATGTTAAATTATTATCATTGGGTGTTTAATTTACTTTTTTATTGTGAAAAAGAATGTTGTTCCTCCTTTGCCTTCCGATTCAAACCATATTTCTCCACCATGCCGGTTCACTATTCTTTTGCATATAGCCAAGCCAATTCCTGTTCCTTTATACTTATCACCTCCATGTAAACGCTGGAAAATGGTAAATACTTTTTCTTCAAATTTTTTATCAATACCAATACCATTGTCTTTAATAGAAAATAACCAGCTTTTGTTTTGCTCTTTAGCCGAAATGTGAATTTTTGGGTTTTGATTTTCTGTCCTAAACTTAATGGCATTGTTGATTAAATTATAAAAAATACGTTCAATTTGTGCTTTATCAACTCGAATTGCAGGTAATTCATCTATTGAAATTTGTGCTTTTGTTTCTTCAATAACTAAATGTAAACTTTTTATAGCAGAATTTACAATTTCTCGAATATCAGTTTTAACAAATTTATCACCTTTTGTTGAAATGCGCGAATAAATTAAGAGGTCATTAATTAGGGTTTGCATTCTTAATGCCCCATCTACCGCATAATAAATATATTTACTGGCACGTTCATCTAGTTGGTCTTTATATTTTCGTTCAAGTAACTGCGTATAACTTGATACCATTCGCAAAGGTTCTTGCAGATCGTGCGAGGCAACATAGGCAAAACGCTCCAGTTCTTTGTTTGAACGTTGCAGGTTTTTTGATGTAGTTTTTAAATTTTTTAAGTATTCAATGCGGCTTATATAATTAGCAATGTGAATACTTATGGCTTTTAGGAGGTCTTTTTTTTCAGATGAAAACGGATTTTTCGTTTTTTCATTTTCCCAGTCCACGGCATTAACCTTAATATGCCCACGTTCTTTATTATCAATTAATATCTTCTCGGATGTGAACAATTCGGAGTCTTTATAATTTTTAGCTCGATATATTTTTTTATCTAAAAGAACCTCAGCAAATATTTTTTTGGGATAAGGCCAGCCACTTGGTATATAGGCTACTATTTTATTCAACACTTCCTCAGCTTCAATTTTGGGATCTCTAATGGATTCGTTAACCAGATATAAACACTCCATTTCTTTTATTCGTTCTTTCAAGTTAGATAAAAGATTTTCTCTTTTTGTTTCGGCTTCTTTTTCTTTGCTGATATCCTTGACTATAGCTAATAGATGAGGTTGCTTATTAATATTAATTACCGTGCCATTTACTTGTGTATAGAAAGAAGTCCCATCCTTTCTGATATCTATCGTTGAACCTTCGTACGATCCTTTTTTTTCTACAGATTTTCTAAACTGACCGAATTTTGGATGGTCATCAGGATGAATGAGATCCATGGCATTTTTACCAATCATTTCATTATAGTTATATTGGTAAGTTTTGCAGGCGGCAGGATTTACTTCAACAATTTCACCCTCAAAATTGGCGATTATGAAAGCATCATTTGCTGAGTTGAAGATAGTTCGAAATTTCTGTTCGCTTTCGTAGATTTCATTGATTTTTCTCTTGTCGTTATTTATTTCTTGATTTTGCATATCTAAGATGATTCGGGAATTGCTTCGACTCTGGTTTATATATTTAATATTTTATTCACTGTATTTAATAATTCATTAGCATCAATAGGTTTTGCAAGATAACCATTACATCCTGCTTTTCTCGCTTTTTCTTTATCTCCTGCAAGTGCATAAGCAGTTTGGGCTATGATCGGTAATTCAGGTTTAAGTTTTTTAATGCGCTTTGTTGCTTCTAAACCATCCATAATAGGCATTTTTAAATCCATCAATACTAAATCAATAAAAGGGTTTTCGTTGCAAACCTTTACGGTTTCTTGTCCATCTTTCGTGTGAATAAGGGTGATGTCTAGTTCAGATAGTACTTCTTCAATAAACAGGTAATTTAATTCTTCGTCTTCTGCTACCACTATGGTCAGTTTTTTAGTTTCATTTTGCATACTTTGTTTCTTGCTTTTTGTTTTTGTGTTTTTTAGCGGGGTGTAAGGAATGGTAAAATAAAACCTGGCTCCATGCTCTTTTTCTGATTCAACTCCAATTTCTCCTCCCAATAAACTTACAAGTTTTTTTGCAATAGTAAGGCCCAAACCTGTTCCGCCATAAACTCTTGTTGGATCTATTTCAGCTTGCTGGAAACGTTCAAAAATTCTGTCTTGATCTTTTGATGGGATTCCAATTCCTGTGTCTTCAACATAAAACTGAAGAGTACCTTGTTTAAGCGTATAACCGAATTCAACAGATCCTTTTGGTGTGAATTTCAGCGCATTATTTAAAAGTTTGGAAATAACTTGTTTGAGTCGTTCTTTGTCTGTTTCAATAGTGCTTTCTTCATCACTCAAACCATTCGATAAATGAAATGATATTCCGGATTTTTTAAACTGAGGCTTAAAAATTTCGCAAACTTCTTGTAATATACTATTAATCGCTACTTCGCTCTTTATGATTCGTATATTGTTAGAATCGATCATTGAAATATCTAATATATCATCTACAATGTTTAAAAGCTGTCTGCTGCTATCTACGACAATTTGAGCGTAGTTATTTCGCTTTTCATCGTCAAAATGGGAGCGTAGGAACATCTCTGAAAATCCGATAATTCCATTCATTGGTGTACGGATCTCATGACTCATATTGGCTAAAAATGCCGATTTTAAACTGTCGCTTTCTTCGGCCTTCTCTTTTGCTTTTATTAATTCATTTTCAATGCGTTTTCTTTCTGTAATATCTTGCAAATTGCCATCAATATAAATAATCTCTCCCTGGTCATTTAACGTTGCCCGGTAGTCGGATTCTATCCAGATAACCGATCCGTCTTTCTTCCTCTCTTTAGTAATATAATTTTTGACGGTTCCCTCTGTTTTCAATCTTTGTAACAAGTTATCCCGGTCTTCCTCATCATAGTAAAAATCCTGGGCAGGAGTTTCTTGAAGATCTTGTTGGTTTTTAAAACCATATATATCTAAAAATGCAGGATTTGCCGATATTAATTTACCCGAAGGTGTTGAACGAAAAATACCTACCGGAACATTTTCATAAATACTTTTAAACTTTAATTCGCTTTCTTCGGCTTTCTCTTTAGCTTTGATTAAATCTGCTTCAGCTTTTTTTCTTTCTGTAATATCCTGAAAAACACCTATGGTTAAAAGAGGTTCTCCTTTTTCAGAGTATTTGGTTTTACCATTTCCCTGCACATAAATTATATTTCTATTTTTTTGCACGAGTTTAAATTCGATGTTCATTTCGGTTTTTACCAAAAGTGCTTTTCGTATATGTTTTTCAAATCGGTCTCTATCATCAGGATGTAAAAACTGAGTAAGCACCTCATGGGTGCATTCAACTTCACCTTCTTGTACACCCAACAATTTATAAAATCCTGCCGACCAAAAATCTTTACCGGTTAGCCAATTTCTTTCGTAGTAACCTAAAGATGCAATTTCTTCACTAAGTTTAAAAGCTTCAACGTTCTTGTGAATAGTTTCTTCAGATTGTTTTTGAAGTTTTAGCCCAAGCTCTTTGACTCTTTGTTTTAATGCAGCCTTGGTTAGTTTATTGATGTCCATTACGATAAATGATAAACCCTAATAAATATACGTTCCTAGAAAATTTGGAGGTAATTTAAGAAGAATAAGGTTACAATACGTAGGTAGTAATACTTGTTTTAAGCTGTTATTAGTTAAGGTTTAATACGTATTTTCTAGAAAGTATTATTGATCGCTTCAACCGGATTTAGTTTTGAAGCTTTACTTGATGGGAAAATTCCTGCAATAATTCCAATAATTACCGATATCAGTAATCCCAAAATAATATTTCCAAACGTTAATGTAATTTCTAAGTCAACTTTATTACTCGCTATTATGCTTCCAATGAAAATAAGAATGAGGCCTATTATACCACCAATTAAAGAAAGCATAACTGCTTCGAATAAAAACTGCATCATAATAAACTTTCGATTGGCTCCTAAGGATTTTTGTATGCCAATTAAATTGGTTCGTTCTTTTACCGAAACAAACATAATATTTGCAATACCAAAACCTCCCACTAAAATGGAGAAACCACCAATTAACCATCCGGCAAAATTAATAACACCAAAAATACTGTTCAGTGCGGAGTTTAACACACTGGATTGATTCAGTGCAAAAGTGTCTTTTTCTTTGGGACGAATGGTTCTCACCGATCTCAAAATACTTCGTAATTCATCTTTTAATTCAGAAATGGTAACATTTGGGTTTGCTTTAACCATGATCATCGGATTTGTATTTTCACTTTTTACGTCCATTATGGTTTTGGCAAATCGAATGGGTAGAACAATCATTTCATCTAAGCTTCCGCCACTGTTTAAAATGTCTTTTCCCTCTTTGGCTATTAATCCTACGACTAATATTTTACGTCCCTGAATTTTTATTTCTCTTCCAACAGGATTCATTCCCTGAAAAAGATCCTGGGCAACCTGGTAACCGATCAAACAAATGTTTTTGCCTGCAACCGATTCGAAAGGAGTGAAATAACGGCCATCCTGCAGTTCAAAAGCTCTTATTTTCTCAAACTCATGCGAGTTTGCCCAAATTATAGTGTTTTCTCGTGTATTACTTTTATATTTTACATTGCGCAAGGTCGATGCGGCAAAATTTACGATTTCAGCTTGTTCCGATCTTTTTTTTATTTGTTCATATTCTTCTTCTGATGGAACAGGACGATTTAAATACTCCCACCACTTGTACTCCTCTCCTGGAGGTGGAGCCCAGGGCCATTTTTGAATGTAAATTACATCATCGCCCAAAGATGATAAGCTATTACGTATGGTATTTTCTAGAGAATCCAGCACCGTAAAAACCGAAATAATGGCAAAAATCCCAATGGTTATGCCCAACAGAGTTAATAATGTTCTTAACCTGTTAACTTTCAGAGCGCTAACAGCAAAAAGAAAACTTTCTTTTAGAAGATTCAGAAATAGCATACAACGTTAGTAATTAAAACTTCAATTATTTTTAACAAATATACGATATGTGATTTTTTTTTTAAGCTATTATTTATATTTTCGAACTGTTATTAGAAAAGTTCATTTCCCCTTACGATTGGGAGCTTTTTTACTTATCTAATTTTGAAATTATACCAATTATTTTGCGTATTTTTGTAAACTTTAACAAAAATTTGTAAATGAGCGACTTAAAGCGAATCAATTCAGCCTTAATTTCGGTTTTTGATAAAGGAAACCTGGAACCGATTATCGAAAAATTAAAAGAGCTAAATGTAAAAATCTATTCAACGGGCGGTACAAAGCAGTTTATAGAAAAATTGGGAGTAGATGTAATTGCTGTTGAAGATGTAACAGATTATCCTTCTATTTTAGGTGGAAGAGTAAAAACATTACATCCAAAAGTTTTTGGCGGAATATTAGCGCGAAGAGATAATAAATCTGATAAGGAGCAACTTAAAGAATATCAGATTCCGGAAATCGACCTGGTTATTGTTGATCTTTATCCATTCGAAGATACTGTAGCTTCCGGAGCAGAAGAGCAAGATATTATTGAGAAAATTGATATCGGAGGAATTTCATTAATTCGTGCTGCGGCAAAGAACTTTAAAGATACAGTTATCATTCCATCAAAAGATCAGTACCAGGATATTATTGATTTATTGAATAAAAAAAATGGTGAAACATCTATTGAAGATCGTAAAAGACTTGCATTGGAAGCGTTTAATGTTTCATCACATTACGATACGGCTATTTTTAATTATTTCAATAACGATATTAATAAGCCGGCATTTAAACAAAGTTCTGTTGCAGGAAACGAATTAAGATATGGTGAAAATCCACATCAAAAAGGAACGTTCTTTGGCAATTTAGAAGAAGTTTTTGACCAGTTGCACGGGAAACAAATCTCGTATAACAACTTGTTGGATATTGAGGCAGCCGTTCAGTTAATTGCAGAATTTGAGGATACGACTTTTGCAATAATGAAACACAATAACGCATGTGGAGTGGCCTCCAGAGAAAAATTAGTTGATGCTTGGAACGATGCTTTGGCTGGTGATCCGGTTTCGGCATTTGGTGGGATTTTAATTACCAACCGGGAAGTGGATATGGCTACAGCCATTGAAATTGATAAAATTTTCTTTGAGGTGATTATTGCACCATCTTATGCTAACGACGCTTTGGGAGTATTAAAGAAAAAGAAGAATAGAATTATTTTAGTTCAGAAAATGTTTGAGTTTCCAAAAGCTCAGTATAGATCAATGTTGCACGGAACATTAGTACAAGATCGGGATTTGAAAACGGAAACTGAAGCAGATTTAAAAACAGCAACTAAAAAACAAGCAACTAAACAAGAAATAGATGATTTGTTGTTTGCAAATAAAATTGTAAAGCATTCAAAGTCAAATACTATAGTTTTAGCTAAAAATAAGCAGCTTTGTGCAAGCGGAGTTGGACAAACATCCAGGGTTGACGCATTGAAACAGGCCATTACAAAAGCCGCTGGTTTTAGATTTGATTTGAACGGTGCAGTTATGGCTTCCGATGCATTTTTCCCGTTTTCTGACTCGGTTCAGATTGCTAACGAGGCCGGAATAGCTTCGGTTATTCAACCAGGAGGATCGGTAAGGGATCAGGAATCAATTGATTATTGTGACCAGCATAATATGGCCATGGTATTTACAGGAACAAGACATTTTAAACATTAATATACAATAACTTAATATAACAACGCAAATGGGATTGTTTTCATTTTTCACACAAGAATTGGCAATGGACTTGGGTACAGCCAATACCATAATTATTCATAATGACAAGATAGTAGTTGATGAGCCATCAATTGTTGCAGTAGAACAAAGTACTGGAAAATTGGTAGCTATTGGGAAAAAAGCTCGTCAGATGCATGGGAAAACGCATGTTAATATACGAACAATACGTCCATTAAAAGATGGTGTAATTGCCGATTTTAATGCAGCTGAACAGATGATTCGTGGAATGATTAAAATGATTAACAACAAAGCCCAGTTATTTGCACCATCATTAAAACTGGTAGTTTGTATACCTTCAGGTAGTACTGAGGTAGAGATGAGAGCAGTAAGAGATTCGTCTGAACATGCGGGTGGAAGAGATGTATATATGATTTATGAACCAATGGCTGCTGCTATTGGAATGGGAATCGATGTCGAAGAACCTAAAGGAAGTATGGTTGTTGATATTGGAGGTGGTACTACAGAGGTAGCAGTGATTGCGCTTGGAGGTATTGTAAGTAACAAATCTATTCGAATTGCAGGAGATGCCTTTACTGCCGATATTCAGGCATACATGCGTCATCAGCACAATATAAAAATTGGAGAACGCACAGCCGAAGAAATAAAGATTAATGTGGGATCTTGTTTAGCTGAATTAGAAAATCCGCCTGAAGATTATGTAGTGCGTGGTCCAAATTTAATGACTGCAATGCCTGTTGAAATACCTGTTTCATATCAGGAAATTGCACATTGTTTAGATAAATCCATATCAAAAGTGGAAACAGCAATTTTAGGAGTGTTGGAACAAACGCCTCCTGAGTTATATGCTGATATTGTTAGTGAAGGAATTTATCTTGCAGGTGGTGGAGCCTTAATGCGTGGATTGGATAAACGTTTAACGGATAAGATCGGAATACAGTTTCATGTAGCTGAAGATCCTTTACATGCTGTAGCACGAGGAACAGGAATAGCACTAAAAAATGCGGATAAACTAACTTATTTAATGAGATAATAGCTTATAAGGTGAATAGAACATGAGAAGTTTACTTAATTTTTTATTACGAATACATTTTTTGCTTCTATTCATTCTTATTGAGGTTTTTTCAATTACACTATTAGTTAATAATAATAATTTTCATAGAGCACGTTTTGTAAATTTTACAAGGCAGCTTGCAGGTAACCTATACGATAAAACATCCAGTTTTAAGCAGTACCTTTCATTGGCCGAAGAGAATAAAAGATTGGCTGAGGAGAATAACAGGTTATTAAATATTATAGAATCTACGTATAAATCTGACGAGATATTTTTTCGTTCGGTGAATGATACTATATATAATCAGAGATATCGCTACACTCGTGCCAGGATAATTAATAATTCGATTAATAAAAAACACAATTTTTTAACACTTAACAAAGGGAGCTTACAAGGATTAAGACCAGAAATGGCGGTTGTTTCCGAGGGAAGTATTGTTGGTGTAATAAAAGGTGTTTCGAAAAACTATGCTACGGTAATTTCTTTGTTGAACCTTGATCTGCGCATTAGTTCAAAGGTTAAGAAAAACGGGTATTTTGGATCATTAAACTGGACAGGAGAAGATTATCAAACAGCAACTTTACATGAAATTCCGCTGCATGCTGATATTCAATTGGGCGATACCATTATAACCAGCGGGTTTTCATCTATTTTCCCTGAAGGAATTATGATTGGATTTATTCAGGATTTTGAAGAAAAAAGTGGTAGTTTCTATGAAATTGAGGTAAAATTGTCTACCGACTTTAAGAAACTTAACAATGTAAACGTTATTGGTAATTTATTGCAAACTGAACAAATTGAATTAGAAAAAGAAGCTGTGAAAAATGATTAAGCTATTGCCCAGATATATATTAAGTTTTGTTCTGCTTGTTTTCTTGCAGGTATTTATCTTAAATAATATTCAGTTTAGTGGTTATATTAATCCATATATATATATCCTTTTTATTTTAATCCTGCCGTTTGAAACACCTAAATGGTTACTGTTGGTGCTTGCTTTTATTTTAGGCATTACCATTGATTTGTTTTCCGGAACATTGGGTATGCATAGTTCTGCGACAGTTATTATGGCATTTGTTAGACCCTATGTTTTAAAGGTTATCTCTCCACGAGATGGTTACGAGTCAGAAACATTACCTCAGCTAAGATACTATGGAGTTAACTGGTTTTTAAAATATTCGGTTATTTTGGTTTTTATTCATCATTTGTTTTTGTTTTATATTGAGGTGTTTAGATTCTCACACTTTTTTACAACCTTTGTACGAGTCATTTTAAGTTCCATATTTACAATATTATTAGTATTAATTAGCCAGTATTTTTACAGGAAGGATACCAGGCGATACTAATTTGAATTAATTATACATTTATAGTGGATTCTTTTGCAAACAGAAGACATATTATCCGTTTTATTATTATCCTGATTGGGTTAATTTATATTATTCGGTTGTTTATACTGCAAGTAGTAGACAATACATATAAAGTAACTGCAAGTAGTAATGTATTGCGTTATGTTACGCAGTTCCCTGCACGGGGACTAATCTATGACCGTGAAGGAAAATTGCTCGTTTATAACGAAGCTGCTTACGACTTAATGGTAGTTCCTCAGCAATTAGAACCATTTGACACAACGGAGTTTTGTGAGATACTAAACATAACAAAACAATATGTGGATGAGAGTATTGAAAGAGCCAGAGATTATTCATATTATAATTCATCTATTTTTTTAAAGCAAGTGTCTTCGAAAACATATGCAAAATTGCAGGAAAAACTTTATAAGTATCCTGGTTTTTATGTGCAGGCAAGAACATTGCGTAAATATACTTCGGAAAATGCAGCGCATGTTCTCGGATATGTGGGTGAGGTAAATGAAGGGATCATTGAAAAAGATGATTACTATAAAATGGGTGATTATATCGGAATTAGTGGAATAGAGCAATCGTACGAAGAATATTTGCGTGGAGAAAAAGGAGTAAATGTTTATTTGGTAGATGTGCATAACCGGATAAAAGGAACGTATGCTAACGGGCGGTTAGATAAAAAAGCTAATGTAGGAGCCAATATTATTTCAACTATTGATAGTGAGTTGCAAGCTTATGGCGAAAAACTTATGAAGAATAAGATTGGAAGTATTGTGGCGCTGGAGCCTTCAACAGGTGAGGTCCTTGCCTTGGTTTCGGCACCTACATATAATCCGGAACTTTTGGTTGGTAGAATTAGAACTAAAAATTATGTGGATTTAATGTCCGATACGTTAAAACCATTATTCAATAGAGCTTTAATGGCTCAGTATCCTCCGGGATCTACATTTAAAATCATAAATGGACTAATAGGGCTACAGGAAAAAGTATTATGGCCATCAACAAAGTATGAGTGTGCGGGAGCATATTACGCAGGAAGAATGCGTGTTGGATGCCACATTCACAGATCACCACTTAATTTAATTGAGTCTATTCAAATGTCATGCAATACATACTATTGCAATGTTTTTAGGAATATATTAGATAATAAAAAGTATCCATCCATACGAGAATCGTTTGATCAGTGGAGAGAATACGTGATGTCTTTTGGCTTTGGAAAATACCTGGGGACTGATTTTAGTAATGAATTAAAAGGGTTGGTTCCGACAAAACAAACCTATGATCGGGTTTACGGAGAAAATGGATGGAGATCATTAACGCTGGTTTCTATGGCAATAGGGCAAGGTGAATTGGGAACAACTCCGATGCAAATGGCCAATATGACTGCTGCAATTGCAAACCGCGGGTATTATTACACCCCACATATTGTTAAGGAAATAGAAGGAGATTATGAGTTGGATGAAAGTTTCTATACCAAAAATTATACAAAGATAGATTCCAATTATTTCAATATTGTTATTGAAGGAATGGATTTGGCGGTTAATGGTGAAGCGGGTAGTGGAAGCACTGCTCGATCAGCACATTTGGAAGATATTACAGTTTGTGGAAAAACTGGAACAGCAGAGAATCCACATGGAGAAGATCATTCAATTTTTATTGCTTTTGCACCAAAGGAAAATCCGCAAATAGCTATAGCTGTGTATATTGAAAATGGAGGATTTGGGTCAACCTGGGCAGCACCTACCGCAAGGTTAATGATTGAGAAATACATGAACGATTCAATATCAATCCCGTGGTGGGAAGAGTATATTCTAAACGCTGAAATTAACTATAATGCAGAGACGCGTAAACATTTGGAGTAATATTGACTGGTTAACAGTTACTATGTATTTGGTTCTGGTTATGCTGGGGTGGATTAATATATATGCTGCCGTTTATAATGAAGATCATCAAAGTATTTTTGATTTGTCGCAGCGTTATGGTAAGCAACTGATCTGGATTGGTGCAGCCATAGTAATTGCATTTATTGTATTTGTTATTGATATTAATTTTTACTCTTATTTTGCTTACCTGGTATATGGAATCATGATTTTCCTGCTTATTGCTGTACTAATTTTTGGATTAGAAGTACATGGGGCAAAATCGTGGTTTGTTATTGGGAATATAAGAATTCAACCTGCAGAGTTTGCCAAAATTGCTACTGCGCTTGCTTTAGCCAGGTATCTTAGTTCATATAATGTACAGATCAACACATTTAAATCTTATGTTAGGATAGCTGCAATTATATTCACACCTGCACTTTTAATTCTTTTACAAAATGATACCGGATCAGCTTTAGTATATTTTGTATTCCTAATCGTGTTATATCGTGAAGGAATTTCCGAAAGTATCTTACTGCTTGGCTTTTTCGTGGTAGTTCTTTTTATACTGGCCTTGGTTTTAGAAAAAATTACAATAATTCTTTTATCCATAGGAGTTGTATTTATCATCTTTGGCTTCTTAAATAAGAAGCTAAAACATGTTGGCGTGGGGTTGGGTATTTTATTATTAAGCTCAGCTACACTTTATGCTCTAAATAAATTATTGAGCTTAGGCTTATCTTATTACTATATAATATTAGCTGCATTAGGAGTATCGGCAATTTTTTATATTATTTTTTCTATACGATATAAAATTAGAAATGTAATTTTATTGCTGATTTTCCTGCTTGGTTCTATTTTTATAACCTACTCAGTTGATTATGTTTTTAATAATTTCCTTGAAGATCATCAGCAAAAAAGGATAAATGTTTTGTTGGGTTTAGAATCAGATCCATATGGAGTTGAATATAATGTAAATCAATCAAAAATTGCTATTGGCTCCGGAGGACTAACCGGAAAAGGATTTTTAAGAGGTACACAAACTAAATTTGATTTCGTTCCGGAACAAAGTACCGATTTCATTTTTTGTACTATTGGTGAAGAATGGGGATTTATGGGAACGTTCTTTGTAATTTTAGTATTTATATTCTTCCTATACAGATTAATTGGGATAGCCGAAAGGCAAAGATCGACTTTTAGTCGGATTTATGGATATGGGGTAGTATCTGTCCTCTTTTTTCATATTGTTATTAATATTGGAATGACCATAGGTCTGATGCCGGTTATTGGTATTCCGCTTCCATTTTTTAGTTACGGCGGATCATCCCTATGGGCGTTTACGATATTGCTCTTTATCTTGTTAAGATTAGACGCCAGCAGACTGGAACTCTTACGTTAGTAATTAGTTAAACTTCAAGATTTGAGAACTCGTCAGTTACTTTGTAGCTGTATTTTGGATACTCAAATACAGGAAACCGCTGTTCTGTCTCGCCAATAGTATATCCCCAGATAGAACCATAATCATCGGTCTCTTCACCAATTCGTTCTAATTGTCTTAAATACTCACCAATAGGCTTTGATTCAACAATGATAACTTCATCCATCTTATTAATAATTGGACTGTGACTTCTGGTGTGATCATGATCAAATTTCAGAATTCGGCGTCCTCTTCTGGTAATACCAACTGTTCTAAACGTTAAACTTTTTCCAACTCCGGGTAGATTAATTACGTTACGGTCGGTAGCAAGGAATGGTAAATCCTCTTGCTCGCGCAAGTAATTGATATTATCTATCATGTTGCTCGCGTTCAACGGATATGTTTTAATTAGCTCAATGTATTTTTGTGGTATCCGACCAATTCTTTTCTCTTCCAGTTGTTCTTGAACTGCTCGCGCATTTGTTGCAAAATTATGATAGTTTTCCATATATCCCTTAACAGAGAAGGTATAGTACGTTACAACACCAATGTCATTTAGTACTTTTCTTAATTTATTGGTGTGTCCTCTACGCGATGAAGCAGCTGTAAATACATGTTGATTGGTTATGGTCCAACCTGCTTTTACAATTTTTTCCATTCCTGTTTTAACCTCAGGTGTTACTTCCATTGCCGATTCAAAATGCGTTTGAATAACAAATTGCCTGATCCCGATTTTCGATGCTTTATCTTTAAAATCGGTAAGTATTTTTATAAGTTCGTTGGTTATTCTTTGAGGCAAGTATACAGGTAGTCTGGTTCCTAAACGTACACGAAGCATTTCTGCGTATTTCTCACCTTCTTTTCGGTCTTTATTCTTTTCACATTTACGAAATGCCATTTCGTAAACAGCATCAAGAATCTTCTGTAACGATTTATCCGAACTCATTAAGGCATCTCCACCAGTAATAAGTATGTCACGAAGTTGTTTGTCTTCTTCGTAATAATTTAATAATCGTTCAAGTTTTGCCGGCCACTTTTCTGTTGGTTCCAGTTTATCTAAATCGAAATTCAGATTCCCTCTCTGGAAATCATACATTCGCTGACAAGATGCGCATAATCCGCCACAGGCTCTTCCCATAGAATCAGGAATAAGTATGGCAACCTCCGGATATCTCCTATGAACATTGTGGTTTGATGGAAGTAGCCAGCCTGCTGCATTTGGTTTTCCTGGTTCAATAATGTCCTCTTTCTCCCAAGCTACAATATGACCAAATTCGTTAATTAATTCTTTACTATATATAATGTAATCGCGAATTGCTGCATCGGCATAATTTCTTTTACGCTTATCAACATCTAATAACGAAAGATAGTATGGATTTACAAAGAAAGGTATTCCTTGAGCTTCTGCTTCTTTTAGAACCGACATGGTTTCACCGGTTAGTGAATAATCCAACATCTGATTAAGAAGATCAGCATTTCTAACGGCGAACTTTAAGTGAAAAAGTTTATTGTTCCACCATTCATTTACTTTTTCAATTTTTTGATCAAGAGTAAGGTCTTCTTTAAATGAAAAACGTGCGCTTTTAACTTTACCCGAATCAATTAACCCGATAATGATTCGTATTATTCGGTCTTTATTTTTCTTGCGTCGTTCAATAATATCCTGTTCAAGCCCCGACGGGTGCTTATCCATCCATTTTTCAATGCACTCTTTTGAAGGCAGTTTTAATTTTTTATTACCCGAAAACTGTCGAAAAAGTTCAAGCATATCAACAAAGAAGTAATATTTACCTCCGCCAATACCTTCTTTAGCTGCCAGCCACAAGATTTTAAAAGGTGTATTGATTCTCTTTTGCCCTCTAACATTCAGGTCTGTATATGACTGGTTGGTGTGATCAATATAATCTAAAATACGAATTGCTGCAATTTCTTTCCATTTGATTTTCTCAAATGCTTTTCGTCCAGCAATTTCTTTTTTATAGTACTGATAAGCTAAATCGTTCTGTTTGAGTTCTAATTCTGCCCACTCTTTTAACTGTTGATTAACTTCTTCGTCGCTATCCGAATTTAATAATATATTTTTTAACTTCGGATTTTCTTCAAGTATCTGGTCTAGGATTACTTTCGACTTCTGACTGATTTGTACTTTCTCTTCTGCTGAATGATAGGCCATTACTTTATGATTTTTGAACAGTTAACAACTAAGACTACAATAGCAATGAATTGTTGTAGCCAGCTTCCTCAATACATTTAACTCACAACAGGGATTTTCAGGGATTGCAAAATTACCTAAAAAAATAAAGAAATCAAAGTGGCAATATGTTAATTAGGTATTAAATTCCTTTAATATTTATATTGTGCACAGTTTTTATATAATAGATAATATCAGTAAAAAACAAGAAGAAATTTTGTTTCAGAAACTCATAATTGTTCTTTAACGTTTCAATGGCAAAATCGGTATGATCTGGCAGAGAAGTATACTTTGGCATTGTTTTTAACACTGACCATATTCCACCAATTTCGCGATATGAATACAATCTGTTGTTTTTTATTAACTTAGGAACAAACTCCTGCACTTCTTTGGGTAACATCTCGTTATTTCGGATAAGTAAATCGTGAAAATCGGCAATAAATTCTTCTAAAGGTGTATAGGAGTATCTACTCCAATTACTTGCCAGAAAATGATCATAGATTATATCAATAACTATTCCTGAATATTTTCTGTATTTTGGAGCAAACAGTTGCTTTGCATCTATAGTATTAATATTTGTGTCGGTAAACGAATCGATAAATCGGTGTAGTAAGATTCCGTTTTTTATATTTTCCGGATATATATGAAAAGCCCTTCCTTTCACATAATCTCCAATGAAGTTACCTATTTTAACTTCATCAACATCGCCGGAAAGATATATGTGAGCAAGGAAATTCATAATTAAAAAGATATATAAAATCAGTAAAGTATACTAATTTAAGGTTTTTTAAGGCAAATTGTTCAAACCCTTAATCATTTAATCCCGTTTTACATATGTTTCTTAACATATTTTTTGGGTTTTTATTGGATTTCTGTAATTATCATATAATTAGGATGTTGTTAAAAAATGTTAAGAGCTGGTAGTCATAAACTTTACATGCTTAAATTATGAAATGTGAGTTTAAAAATTAACTTTGTTAAACAATTTTTTAAAAATTAATCAATTAAAATAAAAAGGAGGAATTATGGCTAAGAAAAATGTTTTAATAATCGGAGCCGCTGGAAGAGATTTCCACAATTTTAATACTTATTATAGAGACAACGAAGATTATAATGTTGTTGCCTTTACTGCTGCTCAAATTCCTGATATCGATGGAAGAAAATATCCTGCTGAATTAGCTGGAAGTTTATATCCTGACGGAATTCCAATATATGCACAGGAAGAATTAGAAAAACTAATTGTTGATTTAAAAGTTGAAGATTGCGTTTTTTCATATAGCGATGTTCCTTATCAATTTGTAATGAATTTAAGTGCTGCTGTAAATGCTGCCGGAGCTAACTTCGTATTATTAGGTCCTGAAAAAACAATGATTAAGAGTACCAAACCCGTTATTGCTGTTGGTGCTATTCGAACAGGTTGTGGTAAATCACAAACTTCTCGTAGAATCATTGAATTATTAATGGAACAAGGACTTAAAGTTGTTGCTATCCGTCACCCAATGCCTTATGGTGATTTAGTTGCACAAAAAGTTCAGCGTTTTGCTACAGTTGAAGATTTAGCGAAGCATAAATGTACTATCGAAGAAATGGAAGAGTACGAACCACATGTAACACGTGGTAATGTAATTTACGCTGGTGTTGATTATGAAGCAATCGTTCGTGCTGCTGAAAATGATCCTGATGGATGTGATGTTATTCTTTGGGATGGTGGAAATAACGATTTTCCATTTTATAAGCCTGACCTAATGGTTACAGTTGTTGATCCACACAGACCAGGTCATGAATTATCTTACTATCCTGGTGAGGCTACTTTACGTTTAGCTGATTATGTTGTAATTAACAAAATGGATTCTGCTGATGCTGATGCAATCCAAATAGTACGTGATAATATTGCAAAAGTTAATCCAAATGCTATTGTTGTTGATGGTGCTTCTCCACTTACAATTGATAAACCAGAATTAGTTCGTGGTAAGAAAGTATTAGTTGTAGAAGATGGACCAACATTAACTCATGGTGAAATGAAAATAGGTGCTGGTACTGTTGCTGCTAACAAATGTGGTGCTGGAGAATTAGTTGATCCAAGAGAATATGCTGTTGGTAAATTAGCGGAAACTTTTAAGATTTATCCTGGAATTGGAACATTACTTCCAGCAATGGGATATGGCGATCAGCAAATTAAGGATCTGGAAGCAACAATAGACAAAACTCCTTGTGATGTTGTTGTTATTGCTACTCCAATTGATTTGAACCGAATTGTTAAGATTAATAAACCAACTGTAAAAGTAGGTTACGACCTACAAGAGATTGGACAACCTGATTTAGCTCAGGCAGTTCAGGACTTTATTCAAAAAAAGAATCTTAAATAAAATATAATCCTGATGATGGAAAGCTGTCTCATCGAGACAGCTTTTTTTGTTGTATGATATTAGTAAAAAATATCTTAACTTGATTTTGTTTTTGAAACTGTTATTTTTGTATTTACAATATTAATCAAACAGAACGGATTATGAAGAGAACACTTTTAATTGTATTAACTATATTGTTCTTTGGTTCATTGGTTCAGGGGCAAGTTATTTATCCCGATGAGCAGGATACGACCAGTGTTAGTCAAAAAGAAGAAAAGAAAGAAGAAAAAAAGCAAACGATTACAGATATTATTTATCAGCACGATGGAACTAAAATGAACGTTAATGTAAAAAAGATTTATTTAAACGATATCTACTATTCATTACCTGGTGAGACCAAGGTAAACAAAATGGACCAGCGATTAGTGCACAAGATTGAGTATAAAACCGGCAAAATAGAAGTGCTGAACGAAACACCACCCGATATGCGGGAAGTTGGCGACTACCGAAAAGTGAAAGTTACCAAAGATCCTGATGAGGTAGAAGGATTGGTTGAAGTAGCTCGCCTTGAAGCTAAAGCCGAAGGTAGCGACAGAGGATATACTACTCCAAAATCGCTTGAAAGAACAGCAACAATAATATTAAGAAGAAAAGCTGCTTTGGTTAATGCGAGTATAGTTTTAATAACTGATAAAAGTGTGTATGTTGCTTTTGGTGAAATTCCTTCGGTTACTTTATATGGAACCGCATATTCATATCGATAAAAAACAAGTATAACAACCTAAAAAAACATCCGAAGCTGTTCAATGCTTCGGATGTTTTAGTTTCTGATAAAGATATAATTAGTTAGTTATCTGATCCATCTTTTCAATAATAAATTGATAGTGCTCTTTCAATTTTAGCAAATCTTTATTTTTAAACCAGGTTTTAAAAGTATATCGCAAACGTGCAAACCATTTTTTTGCCCCAATAAAATAATGGAATGAGAATAATCCGGCAAATAGTAATGTTAATGGCACTAGAATTTTAAGCCACCATGGTTCTAAAACAAAGGCACTTATTATGATAATTGGTATATAGTAAATTATGTTAATTATTAATGATAAAACCAGTCTTACAGAACTAACAAATTGTGGGTCTTTAATTTTCTTAGTTGCTAATACGGGTACAATATATGGGATATAATTTAATATTGCCCCGTATAAAAAAAATGGTAAAAAGATTAGTAAGAATAAGAAATGACCAAAAATTCCGGCTAATGAATATTTAGGCTTTTGTAAAACCCAATGTCTAAAATGAAGTTGCTCTAATAACCTGTTATATTTATTAGTTGTATCAGCTAGTTTTTTTGCTTCCTCAGGGTTTGATTCAGTAAAATTGTCAAGGTGATCAATTATGGCTTTCTGAGCATAAAAATTATTGGGCTGTTTCTTATTTTTAAACCCAAGTTTTTTAATCATTTGGGGTAAGTATACATACCGAATATTATCATACATATCATAATATTCTTCGTTTTTAATATCAATCATGTATTTTCTTAACTCAGAAGCTACTCTTTCTCGAAGCAGGTTCATTCCACGCGGTGGGTTTTTCTTATACGCTTCGTAATATTCTGAAACATGTATTGGTTCACCAAAATTAACAAAAAGTCGACTTCTGAAATGTTGGTAATGAGTCCAATCCAGTCCTACCGGAATAATTTTTATATTTAATTTAAAACCATTAGCTTCCTCAGCCTCGAAAACAATTCTTGAAATCCCCTTTTTTAATGTTTTTAGTTTTCTTTTATCTCCGTGAGTTCCTTCTGGAAGTATTACTAAACCATTTTTGTTTTTTAAAACATCAATTGTCTTTCGAAATATTGCTTCATTGTTACCCAGGCTTTCTTTACCATCACGGATACGATATATCGGTAATATCTTAAGAAAAGTGAGAATTTTTTCAATGGTCTTTTTCCTGAAAATATCAGCTCTTGCTAAAAACACAGGTTGGGTTTCAACAGTGGCTAATATTGCTAAAGCGTCCATCAAAGCATTTTGATGGTTGGGTGCATAGATTATGATTTCATCTTTAGGAACATTCTCATAATTGTGAACGCTTGTTCTAAAATATGTAGTAGTAACTAGATCGACATAAGGTCTTAATACTCCATAAAAAAATGATTTCTTTTCAATTGTTTCTCTGCTAATAGCCATACGTAAATAATTAATTATTCTTCAATCGGTTTCTTCGACCAGATAAATGCAATACCCAATCCGGCCAGTATATGCCATACTCCCCACCAGGCGGCAATAAATGCCATTCCGCCAAGTTCTAAATCGGGAGGGAATAACTTGGGATTAAATATTAAAACCAGTCCTAATCCGGAGTTTTGAATACCGGTTTCAATTGAAATTGATCGTCTATTTTTTCGCGGAAGTTTAAAAATCGAGCTAATTGTAAATCCTGTTAATAAAGCCAGTGCATTGTGGGCAAAAACAATAAATGCTATTAAATGAATATATCGTAAGAAATGATTAAAATTTAGCGATAATGCGGCCACTACATATCCCATAAAAATTAAGATAGACAGTGTTTTTATAGGTCTTTTAATTTTTGCTGATATTTGGGGGAATTGTTTTGCGAAAATTATCCCGATTATGAGTGGAATACCAAGAATTATTAGAATGGTTTGAAATATTTGCACAGGGTCAATTTCTATTGGGCGTAGCAGCGGATGCGCTTTTACATATAATCCTCCCCAAAATGTGAAATTAATAGGAGTCATAAAAAGTGCTCCAATAGTAGCAAATCCCGTTAAACTAACAGAAAGCTCAATATTTCCTTTTGCCAGCGAAGAAATGAAATTTGAGATATTTCCTCCCGGACAGGCTGCAACAAGGATCATTCCTAAAGCTACAGCAGGCGTTGGGCGTATAACTAAAACTAATAAGTAAGTTACAAATGGTAATAAAAAGAATTGAGAAAAAATACCTACAAGTACCGATTTGGGTTTTAAAATGATATTCTTAAAACTTGATAAATCAATTTCAAGTGCAACGCCAAACATAATAAATGCAAGTGTTATATTCATCACAAGCAATCCACCCTGACTAAAGTTCAGCTTAACACTATCGAGCACAGTTAATGATTCAGCAATCATATATTTTTTATTTAAGGGTCTAAAAATAAGCATTTGATTTTTAAAAAACGAAAATCGAAACCACAACTATTCAACTTAAAAAGTTACTTGATATACACTTGGGTATTATTCATTTGTTTTTTCTATTTATTGGTCAAAAAACATTGTTCATTCTCGACATTCTTCTTAAAGATTTATATATTTACAATTAGCCAACCAATAACCACCCATCTTACTATTTGATAACAAAAAAAAACGAATTGAATAGTGGAAAATGAAAAAGTATTAAAAATAATAGATGAGGTATCCGACGTTTTATCGCTACTGGTAGAGTTACGAAAAAAAGGTCGATTCAGAGAGGCTATTGAAAAAATTGATGAAACTTTAGTTAAGTATTTTGCGTGTGAATCAGATTATATTTACTCAATACCTGAGGATTTATTAGTTGATGCACTTAAGCAAGAAAAGGGGCTGAGTTCTGAGCAGCTTGGAACTTTAGCTGAAATATTAAGTGAGAAAGGTGACATTCTGCTCGAACAGAATAACCTTCGGGAGAGTAGAACAATTCTTAAAAATACACTGAAAATTTACTATTTTTTAAATGAAGAACAGGATTTCTTCTCGTTTAAGAATATGAACAAGATGGTTTTGATAAATGATAAGCTTTCTAAAATAAATGTAAAGATCGAAAATTAAGAGATTCGATCTTTTATTTTCCTGGTTTCCTCTTCAAATCCTGGTTTCTCTAGTAAAGCAAACATGTTTTTCTTATAGGCTTCCACGCCTGGCTGATCAAATGGATTGATATCTAAAAGATAACCACTAACCGCACATGCTTTTTCAAAGAAATAAATTAATTCTCCAAGGTAAAATTCTGATATTTCAGGTAAAAGAATTTTGATGTTAGGCACATTACCATCTACATGAGCAAGGGTTGTTCCTAATTCTGCCATTTTATTTACATAATCAAGTGGTTTCCCTGCCAGGTAATTCAGTTTATCGAAATTATCGTTATCTGAGGGTATTTCCAGTTTATATTTCGTTTTATCAACGGATATAACAGTTTCAAACATATTACGCAATCCTTCCTGGATGTATTGGCCTAGAGAATGAAGATCGGTAGTAAGACTTACGCTTGCCGGAAAAATTCCTTTATTTTCTTTCCCTTCGCTCTCGCCATATAACTGTTTCCACCATTCAGCCATAAAATTTAGACGTGGATCATAATTGGCTAAAATTTCTACTGTTTTTTTCTGGGAATATAGAATATGTCTGATAGCTGCATATTGGAATACAGGGTTTTCGCTAAACGATTTCGCTGAAATATCCATCATGGATTTGGCACCATTCACCAGTTGTTTAATGTCAAAACCTGCACAGGCAATGGGTAACAATCCAACCGGAGTTAGAACAGAGTATCGTCCTCCTATATCATCATCAATAATGAATGATTTATAACCTTCCTGGTTTGTCAGATTTCTTAATGCTCCTTTCGATTTATCAGTAATGGCAACAATTCGTTTTGTTGCTTCTGTTTTTCCAAATCTTTCTTCGATGTCTTTTCTGAGCAGTCGAAATGCGATTGCTGGTTCAGTTGTAGTTCCCGACTTGGATATGACAACAATGGAGTATTTCTTGTCTTTTAAGAATTCTAATAATTCATAATGATAATCTTCAGATAAATTTTGTCCTGCAAATAAAATTTGAGGATTTGAAGAACCCTTCTTAAAGTGATCAAATTGTCCGGAAATGGCTTCTATAACTGCCTTGGCTCCTAGGTACGAACCTCCAATTCCTATTACAACAATATACTCTGATATTTTTTTTAAATTATTGGCTGTTGAAATGATCTCATCTAAGTGATGATCCGATATATTTTCCGGTAGATTAACCCAACCCAGAAAATCATTTCCCTTGCCTGTTTTGTTTGTTACCTTTTGGTATTCATTTTTGGTTAACTGTTCGTACGACTTATAATTTTCTGTATTTACGAATGGCAAAGCATTTCTTAAATCGATTTGCAAATGTTTCATAACAAACAATATTTAATTTATCTAAGATTTTCGGTTAAAAGTTTTATTTCAATAGCTGGAGATATATGCTCATATAAAATGTTATAGACAGCATCGGTAATAGGCATATTAACCAGATATTTTCTGTTAATTTCCACAATAGATTTTACGGCATAATATCCTTCAGCAATCATATTCATTTCTAACTGTGCTGATTTAACAGAATAACCTTTTCCAATCATGTTACCGAAAGTTCGGTTTCGGCTAAATTGAGAATAAGCTGTAACCATTAAATCGCCAAGGTATGCCGAGCTTTTAATATCTCTTGTTATAGGATGTACCGTATCAACAAAACGTTTTATCTCCTGTATAGCATTTGAGATTAACACGGCATTAAAGTTATCACCGTAGCCTAAGCCATGGCAAATTCCTGCTGCTATAGCAAACACATTTTTTAAAACAGCCGAATATTCTGTTCCATAAATATCATCCGATATGCTTGTTTTTACATAATGAGTGCTTAATAGATCAGCAATAAAGCGGGCGTTTTTTAGGTTTTGCGAAGCAATAGTTAAGTACGATAGTCGTTCCAAAGCAACCTCTTCTGCATGACATGGTCCGGATATTACCACAAATGAATCCATTGGGACTTTGTGATATTCTTTAAAGTATTCACCAATAATTAAGTTATCGTCGGGAACAATTCCCTTAATGGCTGATACAATAAGTTTATTACTTATATCAATTGTTAAGTTTTGTAACGCATCTTTTAAAAAAGCCGAAGGAATTGCAAATATTAAAATATCTGCATCCTCAACAGCTTTACTTACATCACTATAAAGTTCAATTTTATTGGTGTCAAGGGTAACAGCACTTAAATAAAAGTTATTATGTTTATATTCTTTTATAAATTTGATTTTCTCTTTACTTCTCATGTACCAGTTAATCTGATCAACATTTTCGAGAAGCATTTTAATTATAGCTGTTGCCCAGCTACCACCACCAAGAACTGCAACTTTGGGTTGTTCCATACACTTATTTTATATTTTCAATCCAGCTTACTACATCATCCTGGCTAGGATTTGTTAACCCTAACTTATTCTTTTTATTGATACCACAAATTTTTTGATGTAAAGCACCCGGTTTAACATCTTTTAAACCATCTATGGTTAGGTAGCCTGCTTTTTGAATAACAGCAACCCAATCTTCAGGAATACCAAGCTTAGTATAAGCTGAAGCATCATCTCTTTTTTCTTTCTTTTCAGGTCGCATCTGTGGAAAAAACAGTACATCCTGAATAGATTCCTGGCCAGTCATAAACATCGTTAAACGGTCAATACCAATTCCCATTCCTGATGTTGGTGGCATACCATATTCTAGGGCACGAACAAAATCCATATCAATAAACATGGCCTCATCATCACCTTTTTCTGATAGTTTTAATTGATCCTGGAATCTTTCCAACTGATCAATCGGGTCGTTTAACTCGGTATACGCATTACAAAGCTCTTTGCCATTAACCATTAATTCGAAACGCTCTGTAAGCTCAGGATTATCGCGATGCTTTTTACAAAGTGGCGACATCTCAACCGGATAATCGGTAATGAAAGTTGGTTGAATCATATGGGGTTCAGCTTTTTCACCAAAAATCTCATCTATGATTTTTCCCTTACCAAAGGTCTCGTCAATTTCAATATCAAGATCTTTGCAAACCTTACGAAGTTGCTCTTCTTTCATTCCTGAGATGTCAATACCGGTATGTTCTTTGATAGCATCAATCATAGTTACCCTGCGATATGGAGCTTTAAAATCGATTTCGTTATTACCTATTTTAACTTTTGTAGTACCGTGTAATGCCATAGCAACGCGTTCAAGCATTTCTTCAGTGAACTCCATCATCCAGTTGTAATCTTTATAGGCTACATAAATTTCCATTACCGTAAATTCCGGATTATGCGTTCGGTCCATTCCTTCGTTTCGGAAATCTTTTGAGAATTCATAAACGCCATCAAAACCACCAACAATTAATCTTTTTAGATAAAGTTCGTTGGCAATTCGTAAGTACAAAGGTATATCTAATGCATTATGATGTGTAATAAACGGGCGAGCAGCAGCGCCTCCTGGAATAGGTTGTAATATGGGTGTTTCAACCTCAAGATATCCGCGCTCATTGAACATTTCACGCATAGTGTTCATAATCTTTGTGCGCTTGGTAAAAACGTCTTTTACATGAGGATTGACGATTAAATCCAAATAACGCTGACGATAACGCTGTTCAGGATCAGTAAACGCATCATACGTTTGTCCATCTTTTTCCTTAACCACTGGTAAAGGTTTAATCGATTTACTTAAAACTGTAAATTCGGTTACATTGATGGATGTTTCACCAACTTTTGTAACAAATACATTCCCTTTCACTCCAATAATATCACCAATATCTAACAGTTTTTTAAATACGGTATTATATAGGGTTTTATCTTCGTTGGGACATATATTATCGCGTTTAAAGTATACTTGTATTTTACCTTTATCATCTTGTAATTCAACAAATGAAGCACTCCCCATTATTCTTCGGCTCATAATTCTACCCGCAATGCTAACTTCTTGGAAGTTATTTTTTTCAGGATCGAATTTAGAAAGAATCTCTTCTGATGAAGTGTTTACTTCATACTTTGCTCCCGGATAAGGATTTATCCCCAATTTTCTTAACTCTTCTAGCGATTGTCTGCGAAAGACTTCTTGTTCGCTTAATTCTAAATTCATCATACAAATTACTTTAACTTTTATAAAAACCGTACAAAGATAAGATAATTACTAAAATATTGCGACTATGTCATAGAATAGAAAAGTGAATTTTACAAATCAATAATTTGACAATCTGAATATCATCATATACTTCGTAATTATATCATCATGTTTTATTTATTAATTTTTAGTTAAGTTTGGAGGCTTAAAATTTTACTATGAGAAATAAACCATATAGATTCATTGTAAACTTATTGCTAATTGTATTTGTACAATTATTTTTTTGCAATAGCATCCAGGCACAATTAACACAACAAATAGATAGTTTAGAGAAAAAGCTTATATCTGCAAATAGCAAGATTGAAGAAGTTGAGGTGCTATTACAATTAAGTAATGCATATAAAAATTCGCAACCAGAAAAAGCTTATAAATATATAGAGCAGTCTTTGGTTTTATCTCAAAAAATAGATTATGAATTAGGAATTGGTAAATCTTATCTTTTTTTTGGCAATTACCATTATGAAAGAGAGGCATTTACTACTTCAAATGAATACTTTGATACAGCATATGTGTTTTTAAGAACGGCAAAAAATTTTGAAGCCTTGAGTGTTCTTAATAATGCATTGGGGAGGTTGAATTTATCGCAAGCAAAGTACGATTCTGCACAAATGTTTTTTGAGAGATCCTTAAGTTATTTGGATAGTGCAAACCTTAAGGTTAAGAAGTTAAGTACATTTGTGAATCTGGGGAATTTAAATTTCTATCAGGACAATTATGAGAAAGCTGAGGAGTATTATATCAAAGGATTGAAAATTGCTGAACAAGAGAAAGATACGCAAGTGATAGCCATGTGTTTATCAAATATTGGTAATGTGCTGGCAATTAATGGCGACTTAGTGCAAGCTCTTGACAATTATATTAGAGCAGTAGAATACTATACCAAGATTAATGACAAAAGAGGCTTGGCAGATTGCCTGAATAATATTGGATTAGTTAATCTGTTTTTGGAGAGATTTGAGAAATCTATTCAGTATTTCAAAGAGTCGCAGGAAATATACAAAGTATTTGAATATAAAAGTGGAATTATAAATAGTTTAACTAACATTGGGAAAGCATATATTGGGCTGGAAGATTACGAAGAAGCTGAAAGCAATTTATTAAAAGCATTAGATATATCGAAAGAAACTGAAGATCAGTATAATATTGTTAGTTTGTATATTCATCTCGGGAATTTTTACTATCACACCAAGGATTATAAAAGATCCAAACAAAGCTATCTGGATGCAGTAAAAATTAACAGAGAATATGATGACAAACTTATTCAATTAGACTGTTATGAAAGTTTGGCAAAAATTGAAATTGAACTTGGGAATTTATCCGAAGCAGAAAATCATGCATTAGAAGCTTTAAATTTAGCAAAGAAGATAAATTATAAAATAAATATACGTGATGCTTATGAAAATCTATCAAGAGTATATGAAGAACGTGGTAATGCTAAATTAGCATTGAAAAATTACAAGTTGTTTAAAACAATGCATGATAGCATAAATAATGAGGAAAGTCAGGCTCATATTAATGAATTGGAAACCAGATTTCAAACACAAAAAAAGCAACAGCAAATAGAATTGCAAGAAACTGTAATGGCTCAACAAAATGCTGAGTTAAAGCAGAATAAATTATTAAGAAAAACACTAATTGGAGGAATAATTGCCTTGTTATTAGTCGTTTCTATGGTGAGTTATGCATATCTGATTAAACGTAGTGCAAATATTAAAATTAATAAGCAAAAAGAAAAAATTGAAGCTCAGGCAGTTATTTTAAGAGAGACAAATGCTGTTCTTCAACAGCAAGCTCTTAGTGCACAAATGAATCCTCATTTTATGTTTAACTCTTTAAACTCTGTACAAAGTTACATACTCAAAAATGATAGAGTAAAATCAAGTGATTATCTGTCTAAATTCAGCAATTTAATGAGAAGGGTTTTGGATAATTCGCAAAGTCAACTTATTACTCTTCAGGAAGAGTTTAATGCTCTTGAGTTATATATTGAAATGGAACTCATTAGATTTCGTAATAGTTTTGAGTACATACAAATTATTCAAAACGGAGTAGATTTAAAAGAATACACTATTCCGCCATTAGTACTACAACCTTTTGTAGAAAATGCTATTTATCATGGGTTACGTAATAAGGAAGGAGACAAGAAACTGAAAATTGAAGTAATTAAAAAGGAGGATGCTCTAAATATAATTATTGAAGATAATGGGATAGGAAGAGAAGAAGCTCAAAAGATAAAACGTAAAAAATTAAACACTTATAAATCTTATGGTACTGAAATTACGACAAAAAGAATGGAGCTCTTTAAAGAGACCTATAAAAATATACTCGAACATAAAATTATTGATTTGAAAACTGATTTAGGAGAGAGTGCTGGAACTAGAATAGAAATTGAACTACATTAACCTGAATATTAGCTAGATGGAATTAAGGATTATAATTATTGATGATGAAGCGGATGCAGTTGATGCTATCAGAAATATATTGGAAATTAATGACAATTATAGAGTAATTGGGCATACGACTGACCCGGTTAATGGTTTAGCCTTAATATTACAACATAAACCGGATGTAGTCTTTCTCGATATCGAAATGCCGGGAATAAATGGCTTTCAGTTATTAGAAAGTATCTCTAATATAGATTTTGATGTGATATTTGCGACAGCATATGAGCGTTATGCTATACAGGCCATTAAAGCAAATGCTTTGGATTATATATTAAAACCGGTTTCTATCTCAGATGTATTAAATGCACTGGAGAAAGTTAAAACGAAAAGAAGTAAAGAAATTAATTTTGAAAGTAATTATAAGAATTTATTAGCCGATTTAAATTTACCACAAAAAACAAGAATTCAAATCCCTACAACAAAGGGGCTCGAGTTCATTGAACTGGATGATGTGGTTTATCTTGAAGCAGATGGGGCATACACAACAGCTTATTTAAAAAATACTGAAAAAGTAATTATTTCAAAATCAATTAAGTTCATAGAACCTTTATTAAACAAGAATTATTTCTTTAGAGTTCATCGTTCATATACAGTTAATACAAATTACCTCCGAAGGCTCGATAGAGAGAATAAAACACTAATTCTTAAAGACCAAACTGAAATCCCTTTCTCCAGGAGACGCTACGATGATCTTATGGATTTTCTGGATAAAATGGAAAAATAGTAGCTTCTTTAAGAGTGCTCACATAGGAAATTGCAATATGATTGTGAAATAAAAAAGAGAAGGAATCACTCCTACAAAATCATATACGGCATATTAGTATTATAAAACTACCGAAACCGTTTATAAAATAAATAGTACCGTTCATAAAAGAGGCAGTATTGTTTAGAAGTTTACAATTACCACTGCAGGTTTTGTCCTTTTTTTGCTTTGCATTAACCCGTAAGTTTGGCGCTTATTTATAAACGCAAAGAACACTCTTAACCAAAAACTTAAAAACTTAATTTTATGAAAAGAATTTTACTTTTAAGCTTGCTATGTATTTTTGGCTGGCAGGCATTTTCACAAACTTTAACAGAACTTGATAAAAAATTACCACATGAGGTATGGAGTATGACATACAGAAATCGGCAAGGTAGGGCGATTGATATGGATGGAGATTATGCAGTAATCAGCTCCGAAGGGTACAACCATAAACATGAGTTGGTTTATGTAGTTAAATATAATGGTACTCAATGGGAGAAACTAGCTACATTACAAGCATCGGATAATGCTACGGATGATCATTTCGGTTTTGAAGTAAGTATACAAGGAGATTGCATTGTTGTTGGTGCACACGGCGATGATGATGGTGTAAGTGGTAGTGGTTCTGTATACGTTTATACAAAACCGGCAACAGGCTGGCACGATATGACAGAGACCGCTAAACTATCTGCTTCTGATGCAGCTCAAGATGATTATTTTGGTTCCCAAATAGATGTTTATGGAGATATTATAGTAGTTGGTTCCGCTAAACAGGAGAAAGCCTATATTTTTAGTAAACCAGAAAGTGGTTGGGAAAATATGACAGAGACAGCAACTCTAACACCTTCAGATGGTCAAGCTTCGGATCGTTTTGGTTCAAGTGTAAGTATCTATGGAGATTATATCGTTGTTGGTTCACCATATAATGATAATAGCAGTAATAATGGTGCAGCATACGTTTTTAAAAAGCCGGCAACCGGATGGGAAGATTCTAATGAAATTGCTAAACTTACTGCATCTACTAGTACTATGTATGGTAGTTTAGGCGATGCAGTATCAATTTATGAGGATAAAATTGTTGCAGGAGATGTTGGTGAACGTATAGCTTATGTTTTTGTAAAACCGTCAGGGGAATGGATTGATGCTACTCAAACAGCAAAATTGACACCTTCTGAATCTTTAAATTATAAAACCTTTTTTGGAAGGGAAGTAAGCATTTCTGGAAAGACAGTTATTGTTGGTGCACCTAGTAATTATCTTCCGGGAAGAGCATATTATTTTATAGAGCCTGAAACAGGTTGGACAAATATGTCTAAATCATGTATCAATGATATAAATGAAGAAGAGGATTATGATTACTATGCATGGTCCGTTGCTGCATCAGATACTACCATGATGGTTGGAGCCTATGGTAAAACCATTGCTGAAGGTAATTTTGATACAGGGGTTACATATGTTCATAAATATGATAAATCGAGTAATACGCTATCTAAAGAGGAGTTGTTGGTTCCAACCATAGATTCAGTATCTCAGTATTTTGGGTTACATGTTGATATTGATGGTGATTATGCTGTAGTTAGCACCAATACGTATAGCAATAATACAGGTTATGCTTATGTATTTCATAAAACAGGTGATTCCTGGGAGAAGGTCGCCAGGTTAACACCTTCAAGTCGTAAAAAACAAAGCTCATTTGGAAAGTCAGTAAGCATAGAGGGCGACGTAATTGTTATTGGTTGTCCAGATTATTATGAAAATAATGAAGCTTGGCATGAAGGATCTGGGGTAGCTTTTGTTTATGTTAAACCCGAAACAGGTTGGGAAGATATGACACAGACTGCAATACTTCGCGCATCAAATCATATGTATATTCGCTTTTTTGGTTGTAGTGTAGATATTTCTGGAGATGATATTTTTGTTGGATCTCGAGACACAGGAGATAATGGCGATTTTAGTGGTGCAGTATATGTTTATACAAAACCAGAAGAAGGTTGGCATACCATGTATCAAACAGCAAAACTTTTACCATCTGATGGTAATACAGGTGCTGAATTCGGTAATGTAATAGCAGTATCGGGAGATGATCTTATAGTTGGTACACCATACAGCGATCCTGATGGAAATAGCAGTGGTTCTGCATATATTTTTACAAAACCTGAAGGAGGTTGGGTTAGTATGACTGAAACAGCGAAGTTGAAACCTACAAACCCAAGAGCTGGACGGTATTTTGGTCGGTCAGTTAGTATTTCTGAAGATGCGGCTGTTATAGGTTCATATTATTACGATGCAGATGATGAGAAAAAATTAACGGCATATGTTTTTGAGAAACCAGAAGAAGGTTGGGGAAACATGACCGAAACAGCCCAACTTTTACCTTCAGATCTTTCGCATAAAAGCTTTGGCGATGAAGTAGATATTCATGGTGATTTAATTGCAGTTTGTTCTAATACAGATGATGACATAGGAGAACTATCAGGGTCTGTGCATGTTTATGTAAGACCTGAAGGTGGATGGACCGATACTACTGAATCGGTTAAACTACTGGCCTCTGATGCGATGCCAGGTGATAGATTAGGTGCTTCGGTGGCTGTTTCAGGAAATAATTTTGTGGTTGGTTCAGCACATAACGATGAACTTGCAGCAAATGCAGGAGCTGCTTACTTTTTCCAGAAAAATGATATCGCAGTTAACACTCAACCTGAAAATCAAAAGGTTAGCACGGGAACAGCAGCGGAGTTTGCTGTTGATGCTGATTACGTAGATACGTATAAATGGCAACGTAGTTATGATAATGGAGAATCATTCCTGGATATTATTGATGATAACGTGTATTCCGGATCTCAAACTTCTAACTTTAGTGTTGTGGTTTCTGAAGGTAATAGCAGCGATCAGTATCGTTGTATTCTTACAAGTCCTTGGGGTAAAGTCATTACCGACACTGTTAAAGCGCTAATTAATCATGCCCCAACTGGAATTAGTATTTCGGCTGTTTTGGTTAATGAAAATGAAACAGTTGGGACTATTGTAGCCGAATTAACAACTGAGGATGAGGATGCTGGAGAATCATTTACCTATACATTAATTGCAGGAGATGGAACAAATGATGCCAATAATTCAAGTTTTACTATTGAAGGAGCCAACTTATTAACTGCAGAAGAATTTGATTTTGAAGCCCAGGAAGAGTATAATATTTATGTTCAAACGGAAGATGCTTCGGGAGCAACCTATAGCGAAGAGTTTACCATTTCAGTGGAGAATGTAAACGAAGCTCCAACAAACATCTCAATTTCAAATTTGGAAATAGATGAAAATAACTCAGTTGGTAGCGTGATTGGACAACTTTCAACAGAGGATGTTGATGCCGGAGATACATATACCTATACGCTTATTGCAGGAGATGGAACAAATGATGCAGATAATGCTAGTTTTACTATTGATGGTGAAAGTCTTAAAGCTGCAATGGAGTTTGACTTTGAAACACAAACAGAATACTCCATAAATATTCAATCAGAAGATGCTGGTGGACTAACCTACTCTAAATCATTTGTTATTTCAATAAATGATTTAACAGAAACAGGTATAAAAACTTTCGAAGAGGAAGGAATCTCAATTTATCCTAATCCAACCAATGGAATAATGGAGGTTCAGTTTACCGACGATAAATTCTATTCTGTTAAAGTATTTAATTTGTTAGGTGAAGTTATTTTTGAAAAGCAAAATATTTCAAAATCAGAAACAATCAATATTTCTGATCGAATAAATGGAATTTATATTGTAACCATTGAATCTGGGAATAAAATTATTTCAAGAAAAATTATGAAAAGGTAGGTCTAGGTAAAATTGAGTTATAATTAAAGGGGGTGTCTTTTTTGGCACCCCTTAATTTTTTAAATATCAGCCTATAGTATTTTCAAATATCAAATAATGGTTAAACCATGTTGTTTTTATTTAGAATAATTTAATTTTGCATTGAATTACTACTTTCAAGAGGGGAGGATATGGAATCAAAAAATAAAAATAACAGACGGTTACCTCGTTGGATGAAAATGCAAATGCCTAAGGGAGAATCGTACTCTAAGGTAAAGAATACAGTTAAAAAGCATAATCTACATACTATTTGCACCAGTGGAAATTGTCCGAACATTGGTGATTGTTGGAACAGAGGAACAGCAACATTCATGATATTAGGAGAAATTTGTACGCGCTCATGTAAATTTTGTGGTGTAAAAACAGGTAAACCTTTACCAGTAGACTGGGATGAACCGAATCGAATTGCCGAATCGGTTAAGTTGATGCAGGTTAAGCATTGTGTTATAACATCTGTTGATCGCGATGACTTAGAGGACGGGGGAGCAGAATTCTGGGCTAAAACGATCAAAAGAATCAAGGAAGAAAATCCGGAAACTACAATTGAAACCTTAATTCCGGATTTTGATGGAGTAGAAAAAGATATTAAGAAAGTTATAGAAGCTAAACCTGAAGTTATTTCGCACAACCTGGAAACAGTTGAAAGGCTTACGCCTCAGATTAGGAGTCGTGCTAAATATAGAAGGAGTTTACAGGTAATTAAACAAATTGCAGAATCAGGTATCACAGCAAAGTCAGGCATTATGCTTGGTTTAGGAGAAACTGAACAAGAAATATTACAAACTATGGATGATTTACTCTCGGTAGGATGTAACGTGATGACCATTGGACAGTATCTGGCACCAACAGTGGATCATTTGCCGGTTGCTGAATATGTTACACCAGAAAAATTTGAGGAATATAAGAATATTGGGTTAAAAAAGGGATTTCAATTTGTTGAAAGTAGTCCACTGGTAAGGTCATCTTACAAGGCTGAAAATCATGTTTGTTCGCACTAAATAGGATATTCTCCTTTGACAGCCGTCAGGCACAAGCCTCAAGGGCTGAAAATATTTAAATGTCTTCCCTTGAGGGAGGTGGTCGAAGACCGGAGGGAGAAGAAAAAAAGTAAATTAACAGATTATTGTTTGAACTCAAATGAAAAAAGTAAAATTTGAAGATTTAGGATTAATAGAATATAAAAACGCCTGGGATTACCAGGAAAAAATCTTTTCAGAATATATTCAAATTAAGGCAGAAAACAGGGAACTGCCGGATGACCAACAAAAGGAGATTGAAGGAAATGTTTTATTCTGCGAACATCCTCACGTATATACCTTAGGGAAAAGTGGAGAGCAAAACAATTTATTAATTAACGATGAGTTTTTAAATAAGATACAAGCAACATATTTTAAAACGAACCGAGGGGGAGACATAACGTATCACGGTCCTGGTCAGATAGTTGGATATCCGATTATTGATCTGGAACGTTTTAACTTGCAGGTGAAACAATATATTGCTAATTTAGAAGAGTCAATAATTCGTATGTTAAAAGAGTATGATATTGACTCGGAAAGGTTGCAGGGAGCAACAGGAGTATGGCTTGAAACAGGCACTAGCAAAGCACGAAAAATATGTGCTATTGGTGTAAAAGCAAGCCGGTTTATTACAATGCACGGATTTGCATTAAATGTAAACACAAATCTCGAATACTTTAATCATATAAACCCTTGTGGTTTTGTTGATAAAGGGGTAACATCGATGGAGAAGGAGCTGGGAGCGAAAGTAAATTACGAAGAGGTAAAAGATGTTTTGAAAGGAAAGATTGAAGAAGTATTTGGGATGAAACTAATCTGATGAATTCTATGAATTGGTCAGGCCAAAAAAAGCAAAAAAATATGAAAATTATATATGGAAAAAAGGTGGGTGCTAAAACAGCAAGGGAGCCCGGAAGAAAATGAAAAATTATCAAAAGAATTAAACATAGAACCTGTACTTGCAAACCTCTTGGTTCAAAGAGGTGTCAAGACATTTGATCAGGCAAAAGCATTTTTCCGCCCCCAACTCGATGATCTATACGACCCGTTCCGAATGAAGGATATGGATAGAGCGATAGAACGAATCGGGAAAGCAATTCAAGATAATGAGCACATTCTGGTTTATGGCGATTACGATGTAGATGGAACAACATCGGTTGCTTTGGTGTACTCGTTTTTCAAGGAGATATATGATAATATTGGGTATTATGTTCCCGACCGCTATAGCGAGGGGTATGGGATATCTCTCCAGGGAATCCAACACGCTCAGGAAAATAGCTATTCTCTAATTATAGCGCTGGATTGTGGAATAAAGGCCAATGAAAAAATACAGTATGCCAAAGAAAATGGTATTGACTTTATTATTTGTGATCATCACCTTCCAGGTGATGAATTGCCGAATGCAGAGGCCGTACTTGACCCAAAACGTTTTGATTGTGATTATCCGTTTAAAGATCTGTCTGGATGCGGAGTAGGTTTTAAATTAATTCAGGGATATGCAAAAACCAACAATATCCCATTCGAAAACTTAATACAGTATTTGGATCTTGTAGTAGTAAGTATAGCTTCTGATATTGTTTCCATTACGGATGAAAACAGAATTCTGGCTCACTACGGACTCATTCAATTGAATGAAAATCCTCGCGAAGGTTTAAAATCAATCATTAACTTATCGGGATTAGCAGAAAAACAAATCGCTGTTGAAGATATTGTTTTTAAGATTGGACCTAGGATTAATGCTGCTGGAAGAATGGAATCGGCCCATAAGGCGGTGGAATTGCTGCTGGCTGTCAATGCGCGAAAGGCAAAAGTTGCAGCAAATAGTGTTAATTTTTTTAATGATGCTCGAAAAAATATCGACAGAAATATTACACAAGAAGCACTAAGACTTCTGGCCCAGGAAGTGGAGTTGGGAGAGAAGAAATTATCAACAGTGTTATACAATTCTAAATGGCATAAAGGAGTAGTAGGAATTGTTGCATCGCGATTAATAGAAACCTACTATCGACCAACAGTTGTTTTAACAGCTTCTAATGGATTAGCAACAGGTTCAGCACGATCTGTTGTGGGGTATGATATTTACCAGGCTATTGAATCTTGTAGTGATTTATTAGAGAATTTTGGTGGCCATATGTATGCTGCAGGGTTAACACTACAAATTGATAAAGTTCCTGAATTTATAAAGCGATTTGAGAAGATTGTAAGCGAAACCATTAGAGATGATCAGTTGATACCCCAAGTTGATATAGATTCAAGGTTAAAGCTAAAAGATATAACTCCAAAGTTTTATAAAATTTTGAAACAGTTTCAACCTTTTGGACCGGGTAATATGGCTCCTGTTTTTGTTACCAAAGAAGTAGCCGATAATGGTGAAGGAAGAATTGTTGGATTAAGCAAAGAGCATTTAAAACTTTCGTTAGTTCAGGAAGATGAACCGTTTAAAAGCTATCCGGCAATAGCGTTTCAACAGGCCGATTTGTATGAATATATTCATTCGGGCGATTACTTTGATATTTGCTACTCTATAGATGAAAACTGTTTCCGTGGACGAACAACACTTCAGTTAAACATTAAAGATATTCAGGTAAATAGTTTGATAGAAGAAATAGAATCTTAGATGTAATTAAACATATTTAAACCTGTCAGGGGTCCAAACCCTGATAGGTTTTTCAATAGCAGTAAGACCTAACAGTTTTCAAAAACCTGTTAGGTCTATATTTATAATTTTATCCTCACCTGAGCTTTTATCTCTGATTTTGTATTACCGTTTATCTGATTTAATCCCGACGAAATAACATCTAAATCGGAGTAATAAGTTTGTGAATAACGCAGCCAGATATCAATGAAATCGTGAATGGTATATTTCAGATTGAAATACATTCTTGATCCTTTAGAATAGTATGCCGGAATTGAAAATGCATATAGAATATCACTTTCGTACGCATAAATTCGTGCAGCGTATGAGTCGGTATCAAAAATGGCAAATCGCATATTAAAAGACAAAGGGATTTTTCTTAAATCATAAAAAACATCCTGGTAAATCATATAGCCATAATCAGAACCTAAGTTATCTTCTGTAAATTTTGATGTTTCAATTCTGTTTTTGAGTGCAACCTGATCAGTAATTTTGGTGTTGATATTAAATCGTAATTTCAAAAGTTTCTCACTGGTTAGCTCATCAATTCCTGATACAGCATTTTGGTTAACCAGTTTTTCTTCATTCTTTATTCTCAAATACATGTTTAAATTTCTCGAAGCAGCAAAATCTGTTTGAACAAACCATTCATAACCTTCCGATGGTGCATCAACGCCTGTCTTTATCCATGGAAACTTATAACTGTCAAAATATCCGGTAACTTTCCAATGTTTTATCGGATGAATCTCTACTCCCAAATAGAACCCGGATTCATTATTATTACCCGACGATTCAGCAAAAGCATTTCCATAATTCGATTGAAAATTTTTTTCGTAATACCGGTGCATTGCCGAAAGCGATATTTGTGGGGCGAGGTTAACAAGCATGCCATTCAAGAAAGCTTTGCCACCGTTTTCACTAACGGCTTCTTCGCCAAAAAAGCTAAAATCCCAAAATCCAAACTGATAATCGATACTCAGATTCGAATTTTCTTTTCCTCTGAAATCAAACTGATTTTCGGGAGTAGTATCTTTTAATAAGGAAGCATCGTAAGAGTAGGTTAGTCCGGTTATTCCGATTTTAAAGCGCTTGTGATTATATGAAATATTTCCCCCGATAATCTGTTCGCCAATAGCATCTTTATCTACAATTTGCGAAGGTATAGCATGATAACCGGAGTTCTGGAATGATGAAACATTAGCAACTTCGTTATCAACACTATCAATAATATTTGCATCAATTTGCTTTTTGGAATAAAAGACAGAAAATTCGGCATTCTTAAAAGCAATGGTTGTTCCGGCACCACGCATAAAAACATTTTCATTGGTCGATGAATATTTTCTCAATCCTTGTGCTTTTTTACGAATATTTAAAACATAAGGAGTTTTTCCCAGAGCCATGTCTGACCACAAAAGTAGTCCCTGCCCAAATTTCGCCTGGTAATCGCCCAATGTAATGGTTTTAAAAACACTTACATCATTGATTTGCACGTGAGCCGAGTAGTAATCAAATCCGTTGGAGTTGTTCCCTTCAAAAAACTCTTCACCGGGATCTTTTTCGGCTGTAAATCCCCAGTAAATTTTATCCTTATAATTGTATTTATATTTGGTATACATCTTATATGAACTTCCCAAATATCTTGAATTCGGATTTTCTAAAAGTGCTGAATCGGAAATGGGACTATATCCAACCTGCTCTTCTAAAACTTCTTGTCCGCGTAGAAAAACCTGGTGGTTACCATATTTTATGGCATTCTTAAATTTAAAAGCTTGTTCGGTTTGCTCATCAGAAATCTGAATAAATGGCAGTATCATCAAAATATCATCCATTGAAAACCCAAATACTAATTGCAGTTCATAAACGGATAGCATGGGTCCATTTTTTTCAATATAGTCTAGTAAACTTTTAATTTGAAAATCATTAAGGATATGCAATCGTTCTAAGTCCTCTTCTGTTGCAGTGTTGATATTTAAAGGGTTATTCAGGTAATAATTTAAATCGTCATATAAACTCGAATAATCAATTTCTGCATCGGTGTTGCTGGCAATATCTTCAATTAAATCTTCAAGGGTTTGTTTTGTAATCGGCTCTTGTTGAGCAAAAAGTTTCTGGCCGAACAAAAACAGAATGAAAATCAATATTATATTTTTCACGATACTTTTAAAAACCATAGCTTAAGCTAAAAGAGGGCGTAAAACCTAATGTTTGATGACTTATAAATCCGACATGTGCATCAATATTGATGTAGTGAAATCCTATTCCGAAAGAGTATTTGGCAGGATTTGTTGATATTCCGGCTTGCAGCGAAACAAAATCAATAAGTTGATAGTCCAGTCCGGCTTTAAATATGGCATCGTGCTCAAGATCTTTTTCTGTTCCCACAGCAAAGAGCACTTTTTCTGAAAAAAGATAACTAACTCCTAAGTTGAATATTGTTGGAATTTCTTCATCGCCTATTTTACTTCTGGATGGATTATAAACATGGGCACCAATCATTAAATTCTCTATTGGTTCTGACAAAATTCCAATTTCGAAGTTTACTGTTTCTGCTGATCCGTAATTGCCAGCAATATGGTTACGCAAATAGTTCAGTTGTATTCCTACTGCAAAATAGTCCGAGAAAGTTTTCCCGTAAGCTAATCCAGCTTGCATTTCATTGTATTGCGAAAATCCGTAATATGAATAGGAGGCACCAATGGTTCCTGTTTTGGTAGGCAATGCAAATGCAATTCCTTGCGTGTTTTGCTCTTTAATGTATCCTGATTGATGAAATGCTCCAATGGAAATGTTTTCAAGATATCCTAAGCCAGCCTGGTTGTGATAGATCGACCATAAATCGGTTAAGGTTACCGATGTATTGGCCATTGCAGCTGATTTTCCTTCTTCAATAACCTTATCTTGAACTGAAAATCCAGATCTCGCACAACATATTGAGATGAAAAAGATCAATATTAATCTTTTGTAAATAGATGTTAAATCCATATTAACCTGTTTTGGTTAAAAATATTTTATGAAGATACTATTAATTCTTGACTATAAAATTAAGTCAAAATTAAATTGAAAATTGTTAAAAACTTTGTTCATATCTTCTGGGTCAGGATATAAAAAATTAACAATTATACAAGGATTTGTTAACCTCTCTTTGAGACTTTTGAGGTGAATAAGAAAAACAATAATCACAATGGGAAATACAAATCTGATAGAAATTACACCCAGCGAAGCATTTGAAAGAATGCAAAATATACGAGAAAAAGTACATCTTGATTATGCATCGCATGAAGAGATTGAAGAGTTAACAGAACTGGAACATATTTTACAGGATCCTATTGATGAATTTCAATCTGAATTTTGGGTATAGAAAAGGTTGTCCAAAATCTTTTGTAAAAAAGCATTTTAGTACGCGTTAAAATCACAAGAGAATTCACTAGCAACACTTAGTTTCTTAATTTACACCAGCTTACCTAATAGTATCTTGGACAACCTTTCTTTTTTATTAATTGGTTTTATATTCAAATTTAACTTTTGACAGGTCTTCGTTGGCCTTAACAATTTTTGTTTTTAAATTTTCTTTATAATCGATAAGCTTTTGTTTCATTTCATTATCACCAGAAGCTAATATTTGAGCAGCTAAGATTCCGGCATTTTGAGCACCATTAATTCCAACCGTTGCAACAGGAATTCCCGGAGGCATCTGTACAATGGCTAAAAGCGAATCCATTCCGTCTAATGATGCATTAATAGGAACACCAATAACAGGCAGACTAGTCATAGCAGCAATTACACCTGGCAAATGTGCAGCCATTCCTGCTCCTGCAATAATAACTTCAATTCCGCGATCTTTAGCTCCTTTTGCAAATTTTTCAACCTCTTCAGGTGTGCGATGTGCCGATAATGCATTAATCTCAAACGGAACTTTAAATTCGTTTAATATTTTAGCAGCCTTTTCCATTACTGGCAGATCGGATGTGCTGCCCATTATAATACTTACTTTTGGATTCATTTTACAGTTAAGTTTTTTGTGGATTAAATAATATTTAGATCATTAATTTGTATTTTCGCCAAATATCTAAAAATATATTTTATATCTGTTAACAATAGCACGGTAAAAATGTTGTACAAATTTAACACTATAATTTGACATTGACCGAACAGATAAAACCAATAAACATAAAAATAATGAAGCAGGTAAAACTACACGACAAGGAATTCAGAGTATCCATTCCGGCTGAAAAAATACAGGATGCTATTGCTCAAATGGCTGTGAAAATTAATAACGATTACAAAGGAAAAGATACTCCTTTATTTATAAGTATTTTGAATGGCTCTTTTATGTTTACTGCAGATTTATTTAAACACATTGATTTTGTTTGTGAGGTTACCTTTCTAAAATTAACTTCGTATAAAGGTACTGCTTCAACCGGTGCTGTGCGACAATTAATTGGTGTTAATGAAGCTATTGAAGGAAGAGATGTCATCGTTTTAGAAGATATTGTTGATACAGGCATTACACTGGAACAAATTTTGGGACAACTGAAAAGCTTTGAGCCTGCAAGTGTACGTGTAGCTTCATTATTGTTTAAACCAGAAGCGTACCAGAAAGATTTACATATCGATTATATTGGAATGGAGATACCGAACGATTTTATAGTAGGTTATGGCTTGGATTACGATGGCTTAGGAAGAAACTTACCTGATATTTATACACTAATAAGTTAATTTGTTTATTCATGTTCAATGTTATTCTATTTGGACCTCCGGGTGCTGGGAAAGGTACGCAATCGCAAAAACTTAGCGAAAAAAATGGTTGGGTGCATATATCAACAGGCGAACTATTGCGTAAAGAAATTAAAAATAAAACAACTCTAGGTATTGAAGCACAAAGGCTAATTGATGATGGTAATTATGTAACCGATGAAATGGCATTCGAAATTATCAAATCGGAAATAGAGCGAAATAAAAATGCAGAAGGTTTTGTTTTTGACGGATTTCCACGTACTATTTATCAAGCAGAAAAATTTTCCGAAATAGTTGGATTAAATGGTAATCATAAATATGTATTAATCTCTATCGAGGTGCATGAAGACGTTTTAATCGAAAGATTAGTAAATAGGGCAAAAGAATCCGGAAGGCCTGACGACAGGCAAAAAGATATTATTCAGAAGAGAATTCAAATTTATCATCAGAAAACATCGTGTATTAAAGAATATTATAAATCGCAAGGAAAATTGGAAACTGTTGATGGAAATGGAGAAATTGATAGTATCTTTGATAAGATTTGTGAAGTAATTGAAAAACATAAGTAAATGGCTGGTTCTAATTTTGTTGATTATGTAAAAATATTTTTTCGCTCGGGTAAAGGGGGAGCAGGCTCTCCACATTTGCATCGCGAAAAATTTATTGCCAAAGGCGGTCCTGATGGTGGCGATGGAGGTCGTGGAGGACACATCATTTTAAAAGGTAATTCGCAACTCTGGACTTTACTTCACTTAAAATACCGAAAACATATATTTGCTACCAGTGGGCAAGCTGGAGCAAGTGCTGAGAAAACCGGTGCAGATGGAGAAGATGTAGTTATTGAAGTTCCATTAGGCACTGTTGCCAAAGATGCAGAAACAGGTGAAGTTTTGGCCGAGATTACCGAGCACGATGATGAAAAAATATTACTCGAAGGAGGACGAGGCGGATTAGGAAATACACACTTTAAATCTTCAGTAAATCAAACCCCACGTTATGCGCAACCGGGTGAAGAAGGGAAAGAAGGTTGGTATGTGTTAGAGTTAAAAATTCTGGCCGATGTTGGGTTGGTTGGATTTCCTAATGCAGGAAAATCTACTTTACTTTCAGTAATTTCAGCGGCTAAACCAAAAATTGCCGATTATCCGTTTACAACATTGGTTCCTAATCTGGGTATTGTTCAATATCGTGACATGCAATCGTTTGTAATGGCCGATATTCCCGGAATAATTGAAGGAGCGCATGAAGGGAAAGGACTAGGCTTGAGATTTTTGCGACATATCGAAAGAAATTCCATGCTACTTTTTATGGTTCCATGCGATAGCGACGATATTCATCAGGAGTATAAAACACTATTATCGGAACTGGAAAAATATAATCCTGAGTTGCTCGATAAAAACAGGATATTGGCTATCACAAAATCGGATATGCTCGACGATGAGCTCATCAATGAAATGAAACAAGATTTACCTGAGATTCCTTATCTCTTTATTTCTTCGGTTGCGCAAAAGGGAATCCAGGATTTGAAGGATTTAATTTGGTCTCAACTAACCTAGATAATTATGTTGGAGTTTTTAAATCAAATTGATACGCAACTTTTCCTGTTTCTTAATGGCTTAAATTCCTCATTTTGGGATAAAATTATGTGGTGGTTTTCTGGCACAACATTCTGGTTACCAATGTATGCTGTAATTGTTGGATATATTATTTATAAATTCAGATGGAAAGCCATTGTAACATTAATATTTATTGCACTTGTAGTTTTCTTGGCCGATCAACTATCTGTACATGCATTTAAAGAAGTATTTCAACGGTTAAGGCCATGTCACAATCCCGACTTACAGGCAATTGTTCATAAAGTAAATAATAAGTGTGGCGGACAGTATGGATTTGTTTCTTCGCATGCTGCCAATACTTTTGCGGTTGCCTTTTTCCTTCATCTGTTAATAAAAAGTCAACGCTTCTCCATATTTATTTTTATTTGGGCTGTTGTAGTTTCTTACAGTCGAATTTATTTAGGCGTTCATTATCCCTTCGATGTATTAGGAGGTGCTGCCTTAGGAGCTGTAATTGGTTATGGAGTATTTAAAGGGTATCGATTTACATTAACAAAATTGCCAAAACAATTTCAATAATTAGCTGTTTCCTGATAGTATAGATAACAAAATTCTTATTGACTTTAAAAATCAAAACAATATGCTTTGTATTAAAAACGATAATACCAATCCTTATTTTAACTTGGCAGCTGAAGAATATGTACTAAGAAATTTTAAGGGCAACTGTTTTATGTTATGGCGTAACAGGCCTTCCATTATTGTTGGGAAACATCAAAATACGCTTTCTGAAATAAATGTTGATTACGTTAAAGAGCATAATATTGATGTGGTAAGACGATTATCAGGCGGAGGTGCTGTGTTTCATGATCTGGGCAATCTGAATTTTACCTTTATAAAGAATGCAGAGAATGAAGATACGCTTGTCGATTTTAAAAAGTATGTTATACCAATTTTGGAAGTGTTACAACATCTGGGTGTAAATGCTAAGTTTGAGGGGCGAAATGATATTATGATTGATGGTCGTAAAATCTCAGGCAATGCAGAGCATGTTTTTAAAAAGAGGGTGCTACACCACGGAACCTTACTCTTCTCATCGCAAATGGCAGATCTTTCAAATGCACTCAAAGTAAATCCTTTGAAATATCAGGACAAAGGAGTAAAATCTGTTAGAAGCAGAGTGACCAATATTAGTGATCATCTTCCAAAAAAAATGTCGGTTACAGCATTTCAGGATGAGATTCTGCGTTTCATTATGGAATCCAATCCCAATGCTGTGTTATATGAATATACGTCAGATGATATAGAAAAAATAGAAAACCTGGTAAAAGAAAAGTATGCTACCTGGGAGTGGAATTTTGGATATTCACCAAAATATGGCTTCGAAAAAATGATTAAAACCAATGGTGGAAACGTAGAGGTGCAGATGAATATCGAGAAGGGGATTATTCAGGATATAAAAATATACGGTGATTTTTTTAACGAATTGGATATTTCTGATGTGCAGAAAGCTTTAACAGGTCAAAAACATCAGGAAGATGCCATTCGTAAATCGTTAGAGAATTTACCTTTCGAAAGGTATTTTCATAACATTTCTGTTAGCAATCTAATTGAAGCAATGTTTTAATTTCCAAAAAAAGATATCTTTAAGAGTATTACTTATTGGGGGTTTGGTGTTATCTAATTTTAATTAGTTGACTCTGACTTTAAATATTTGTATATTTAATAGAATAATTCTGTACTCTGTTTAAATATAGCAATTAATTAATTTATATAACCTAAAACCCAAAGTTATGCTAAAGAAATTAATAATTATCAGTTTAATTTTTTCGGCTTTTTTGTTTATACAATGTTCGCAAAACAAAAAAGACGAAGGACAAAAACCACAAACTAAAATTGAGAAGCTTCTATCCAATTATGCTGAAGTAAAACTAGAAACTGATTTATCCATATTAAATGAAAATCAGAATGAAATGCTACCTGTTTTATTCGAAGCAGCAAAACTAATCGATGAGCTTTACTGGGCCCAAACCTGTCCTAAACGCGACGAAATTGAAAATTCTATTCAAGACAAAAAAGTACTCAAGTATTATAAATATAATTATGGGCCCTGGGACAGACTCAATGGCATGGAGCCTTTTGTTGAAGGTGTGGGTAAAAGATTCGACGGAGCAAACTTTTATCCTCCCGATATGTCTTATCAGGAGTTTAATGAGTTCGACGATCTTAAGAAATATAGTTCTTACACCTTGGTTCGTAGGAATGAGTTGGGAAATTTAATTACGGTACCTTACCATGAAGCTTATAAGCAAAAGTTAGTCAAAATTGCTGATTTAATGAATAAAGCTTCAGGGCTTGCTCAGGATCCGGGATTTAAGAAATACTTGAAATTGAGAGCAAATGCATTGTTAACCGACAAATATTATGAAAGTAATATAGCCTGGATGGAGATGAAGGATAACCTAATTGATTTTATTGTTGGCCCTATTGAAGATACTGAAGACAGGTTGTATTATACAAAAACATCCTATCAGTCGATGATATTGGTTAAGGATAAAGAATTTAGTAGAAACCTGGAAAAATACTCTAAGCTTTTGAATTATCTGCAGGAAGAACTACCTGTGGAAGACAAATACAAAACCGAAGTTCCTGGCAACTTATCAGATATTATGGTGTATGATGTAATTAATTGTTCTGGTTACTGGAACACAGGTGGTAAGAAAATTGCTATTACCTTACCTACCGATGGTCAGGTACAATTGAAGGTAGGTAGTAGAAAGCTGCAGTTTAAAAATGTTATGGAAGCTAAGTTTGATAAAATACTTATGCCAATAAGTGAGTTGTTGATTGCGAATGATCAGCTAAAACATGTAAAGGCAAAAGCTTTCTTCGAAAATACGATGTTTTATGAGGTTGGTAGTGCATTGGGAATAAAAAACACAATTAATGGCAAAGGATCTGTAAGAGATGCATTGAAAGATCAACATAATGTTATATCAGAATGTAAAAACGATATATTAAGTCTGTTTTTTGTTACTAAACTTTATGAGATGGGACAAATGAATGGTAGCGATTTAATGGATAATTATGTGACTTATATGGCCGATGTTTTCAGATCTGTTCGTTTTGGAATTTCTAACGATCAAGGAGTTGCTAATATGATTCGTTTCTATTATTTTGAAGAAATGGGAGCATTTACGCGCGACAAAAAAAGCGGAAGATATAGCATAGACTTTGATAAGATGAAAGAAGCGATGTTGAAATTAGCTGAAGAAATTTTGGTAATTCAGGGTGATGGTAATTATGAGGCTGCAAAGAAACTGGTCGATGAAAAAGGTTTTATTCGCGATGAATTATTAAATGATTTATATAGATTGCAAAAGGAAAGGATACCAAAAGATATCGTGTTTATTCAAGGACTCGAAGAGGCCTCAAAAGAATAAAAATAAGAAGGGAGCAATTTTAAGCTCCCTTTACTATTCTTAATTTTCTTCTTCTTTTTTTGGTGGTTCAAAACCATAGGCTATACCTTCAACTTCATAAGTTGGTGGCTCGCCAAACCCTCCAATAGTTTCTTCTTTGGTAATTAAAACAATAGAACCTCCTATGTTAGCTGCTTTTTTCTGTAAGCGTATTGTTGCGCTTTTCTTTGCTGCTTTAGCACTTCTGCTGCCTGCCGATGAACGCGCATCAACATTGCCCAGTTCGTAAAGCCCCTGAACATCATTTTTTCGATCAGTAATAATCACGGTTTTCCAGTTTCCTTCTTCAACCATCATCATAACTGGTTTATTAAAAACTTCTATTCTTCCATTACTAAATATTATTTTCTGAATTTGCTTACGCTCAATTGTTATCGTTTCATCAGAACCTGGTTCAGTATAACGAACCGTTGAGGCTGAAATATTTTTGACTTCAACTATAAGTTTTCTGCGTCCGAGCATATAAATAGTATCAAGCTTTTCATTAACTTCTTCCTGAGCTAATAATGGCAGACTTAAAATAATCGCGAATACTCCTAATAGTAGTTTTTTTACGTTCATGATCTTTCCGTTTAATTCAAAATAGCACGTTCTAATTTGCTGTGAAATTAATAAGTAATAAATAAATATTCAAAAAATATACCAATTTTGAAATTAATTTAAAGTGAAAACAAATAGCTAAATAAGCAGCTACTTTTTATAAAGAGTATTATTTTTGAAAAAACTTTGTTAAATGATCAGAATACTCTTTTCAATATATGTTTGGTTGTTGGTTATTATTGTAACGATAACGTTAACACCAATATTCTTAACTATTTGGCTTTTTACAGTTGCTTTCGATAAACGATTAATTGTACTCCATTATTTTTCCAACATGTGGGGATCTGCTTTTACTAAATTAGTACCTGGTTGGAAAGTAACAATTATTGGTAAAGAAAAGCTTGATAACAAAGCAAAGGTTATTGTCGCCAACCATCAATCTCAGGAAGATATTCTATTGATTTATCGTTTAGGTGTACCTTTTAACTGGATTTCCAAAGCAGAGGTTTTTAAAATACCATTTTATGGCTGGTTAATGTATTTGAATGGAGATATAAAACTCCGAAGAACAAGTAAATCAAGCATTAAGAGAATGATACTTGATGCAGAAAAGGTTTTACATCAGGGGTCAACAATAACCATTTTTCCTGAGGGAACACGTTCTAAAACAGACAAAATAGGTCATTTTAAAGAAGGAGCTTTTAAAATTGCTCAGGATACTAAAGTCCCTGTGGTTCCGGTTGCTATTTATGGTACGGGTAATAAACTGATCTATCCCAATGGATTGTTTAAGGGTAAACATCAGGTTATTGTAAAAGTTCTGGATAAAATTCCATACGAACAGTTTAAGGATAAGGAGATTAAAAACTTTGCTTCTGAGGTTCGGTCTCTCATAGAATCTGAAATTAAAGTGTTAAAAGAAGATATTAATGAGTAATGTAGAAAACAATTATAGATCAAGGGCAGAACAATTTTCAAAGAAAATAAGTGCTGTTCGAAGTCGGTTGGTGGTTTTAAGTGTTCTGCGGTTTCTTACTTTTATTGGATTATTTTTTATCATCATATTATTGGTAAAGCAGTATACATGGTTTAAACTTTCGCTACTGTGCTTCATATTGCTATCCTTTATTGCATTGGTTACACATTATATTAAACAAAAAGAAGTATTAAATTATTTTCACTTTTTACTTGAAATTAACACCCATGAATTGAATGTTTTAAATAACGAATACAGTGCATTTGATTCAGGTGAAGAATATATTTGTCGCGATCATGAGTATTCATACGATTTAGATTTATTTGGAGAAGGTTCTTTGTTTCAGTACCTCAATCGAACAGTAACCCTTGTAGGGAAGAATTTTTTGGCAAGACAGTTATTAGATGCAAATAAAGTAAATCGGAAAACGATAGAAAACCGGCAAAATGTTACAAAGGAACTGGTCCATAAACTTGATTGGCGACAGGATTTTATGGCAACAGCTCTTGCTACCCCAATGGGGGAAGACGATAATAAAAAAATCAATGATTGGCTTAACCAACCGGTATATTTTTTAAAGAAATTGCATTTTAAAATTTTGGCAGCTTTTTTGCCTGTTATCACGTTAACTTTTTTGAGTTTGTTTATCGCAGGAATTTCTCATTATTCATGGTTTATATTATTTGCCTTAATACAGTTAATGATAGCCAGTCTAATTTTACGCCGAACAAACAAAGAGCAAAGTAAGGTATCAGAAGAGCTAAAGATATTAAGAAGCTATGCAAAACTTTTAAAACTTATCGAAAAAGAAGATTTTAGCTCCCATAATCTACAGAGTTTAAAAATGGATCTTAAAACAGATCAGGCCAGCGCAATAGTTGCGTTGAAAAAGCTTATTCGAATAATTGATGCATTTGACACCCGTCTGAATCTTATATTGGGAGTGGTTTTAAATGCAACCTTAATGTGGGATTTAGTATCAGTAATGCGGTTGGAAAAATGGAAAATAAAATTTGGAAACAACATCAAACGATGGACAGAGGTTGTTGCTGAATTTGATTATTATATTAGCCTGGCAAATTACACCTACAATAATCAAAACTTTTCTTTTCCGATGCTATCCGAAGAGACTGTTCTTCATGCTACAGAACTAGGACATCCGTTAATTCCTAAAGAGGTTAGAGTTAACAATGATTTTATAATAAAAAGTATTGGTACAATAGAGATTATTACCGGAGCTAATATGGCAGGTAAGAGTACTTTTCTAAGAACAGTTGGAGTAAACTTGATTTTGGCAATGAATGGAATGCCGGTTTGTGCCGGTAAATTTGAGTTCAAATTACAAAAGGTATATTCCGGGATGCGTACGGCCGATTCATTAAAAGAGAACGAATCATATTTCTATGCAGAATTAAAGCGCTTAAAATTTATTGTTGAGAAGTTAAGAGAGGGACAACAGATCTTTATTTTATTGGATGAAATATTAAAAGGAACAAATTCGGTTGATAAAGCAAAAGGGTCCTGGAAATTTGTAGAAAATCTTCTCGCTTTGAAAGCAACAGGAATTATTGCTACACACGATTTGTCGCTGTGTGCTTTGGAAAAGGAATATCCTGAAAATATAGAAAATAAATGTTTTGAAGTACAAATCGATGGCGATAAAATAGATTTTGATTATAAATTGCGACCCGGAATAACACAAAACATGAATGCCTCACTTTTAATGCAACAGATGGGTATTTTCACAAAATAACATTTTTTCAACAATCTGCATGCTGCATTATTTATTGGTTTTTATTTAATTTGCAAGGATTTTTTATTTATCAACAGGTAAATGATTGCAGCTGTTGATAAACTCTTGCAGCAGGGACTTTTCTTTTAAGTATATTTACGAAAAATTAGGTGAAATGACGGCAAATTATACAGAAGACAGTATTCGTACACTCGATTGGAAGGAGCATATTCGAAAAAGACCGGGAATGTATATCGGGAAACTTGGTGATGGTTCTTCTCAGGATGATGGAATTTATGTATTATTAAAAGAAGTTATGGATAACTCCATTGATGAATTTATGATGGGGTTTGGTAAAACAATAGAGGTAGAAATTACCGACCAGTATGTTAAAGTTAGAGACTATGGTCGCGGGATTCCTTTAGGTAAACTCAAAGATGTTGCCTCGAAAATGAATACAGGGGCAAAATACGACTCCAAGGCCTTTAAAAAATCCGTTGGATTAAACGGAGTGGGTATTAAGGCAGTTAATGCGTTATCTACCAGTTTTAAAATTGAGGCTTTTAGAGATGGAGAACGCAAATGTGTTGAGTTTGCCAATGGAGAAGTTATTTCCGACGAACCGGTATCTAAAACTTCTGAAAAGAACGGTACATTAACAACATTTGTTCCTGATAATGAAATATTTGGTGAGTATCATTATATCGAGGAATATGTAGTATCATTAATTCAGAATTATGTGTTCTTGAACTCCGGTTTAACCGTTAAATTGAATGGGGAAAAATACATTTCTGAAAATGGTTTACGCGACTTGCTCGATCAAAATATGAGCAGCGATGGTCTTTATCCTATAATTCATTTAAAAGGCGAAGACATTGAGGTGGCGTTAACACATGGTAATCAGTATGGTGAGGAGTATTATAGTTTTGTAAACGGACAGCATACTACTCAAGGTGGATCACATTTAGCTGCTTTTCGCGAAGCTTATGTTAAAACTATTCGCGATTTTTATAAGAAAGATTTCGAACCATCCGACATTAGAACTTCAATTGTTGCGGCGGTGAGCATAAAGGTAGAAGAGCCCGTTTTTGAATCGCAAACCAAAACAAAGCTTGGATCAAAGAATATAGCTCCAAATGGTCCTACTATTAGAAATTTTGTAGCAGATTTCTTAAAGAATGAATTGGATAATTTCTTGCATCGTAATCATGAGATTGCCGAAGAACTGCATCGGAAAATTATCGAGTCGGAGAAGGAACGAAAAGCAATTTCCGGAATAAAGAAATTAGCTAAACAACGGGCAAAAAAGGCGAGTTTACATAACAAAAAACTTCGTGATTGCAGAGTACATTATACATCGAGTGACGATAGAAAAAACGAAACTACCCTTTTCATTACTGAGGGAGATTCGGCAAGTGGATCTATTACAAAATCACGTGATGTTAATACCCAGGCAGTTTTTAGTTTAAAAGGAAAGCCGTTAAACACCTTTGGGCTAACCAAAAAAATTGTTTACGAAAACGAAGAGTTTAACTTATTACAGGCAGCACTGGACATTGAAGAAGGAATAGAAAATTTGAGATACAAAAATGTAGTTATTGCTACTGATGCCGATGTGGATGGAATGCACATCCGGTTGCTGTTAATTACCTTCTTTCTGCAGTTTTTTCCGGATTTAGTGAAAAATGGTCATCTTTTTATTCTGCAAACACCTTTGTTTAGAGTGAGGAACAAAAAAGAAACCATTTACTGTTACAGTGAAGAAGAGAGAGTAAAAGCCATAAAGAAATTGAAAAACACTGCAGAGATTACACGATTTAAAGGGTTAGGTGAGATTTCTCCAGATGAGTTTAAACACTTTATTGGTAAAGATCTTCGACTTGACCCGGTTCGTTTAAGAAAAGACGATGCTGTTAAGGATTTGTTAGAATTTTACATGGGTAAAAATACACCCGAACGTCAGGATTTCATTGTTGAAAATCTCAAAATTGATGTTGTAGATTAAATAAGGTTTGATCAATTTAAAGATATAGAAGTAGGATGAGTAAAGAGAATAACGAAAGAACAGATCAACAAAACAAAGAAGCATTAGAAAACCAATCAGAAATGACAGATAAAGAAAAACAGAGCGATGAGCTACATAAAATTGTGCACTTATCGGGAATGTATAAAGACTGGTTTTTGGATTATGCTTCGTATGTAATTTTAGAAAGAGCAGTGCCACATCTGTACGATGGACTAAAACCTGTGCAACGAAGAATAATGCACGCCATGAAAAGGCTCGACGATGGAAGATACAATAAAGTAGCCAATATTATTGGTTATACTATGCAATATCACCCACATGGAGATGCTTCAATCGGCGATGCACTGGTTCAGCTCGGACAAAAAGATTTATTAGTTGATTCACAAGGTAACTGGGGAAACATCTTAACTGGCGATGGAGCTGCTGCACCTCGTTACATAGAAGCACGATTATCAAAGTTTGCATTGGATGTAGTTTTTAATCCCAAAACTACTGAATGGAAAAAGTCATATGATGGTAGAAACGATGAGCCTCTTACCTTACCTGTTAAGTTCCCGTTATTATTGGCGCAAGGAGTAGAAGGTATTGCAGTAGGGTTAGCTTCTAAAATATTGCCACATAATTTTAATGAGTTGATTGATGCATGTATTGCTTATTTAAAAGGTAAAGATTTTGAACTTTTACCTGATTTCCCTACCGGAGGCATTGCTGATTTTAGTAAATATAACGACGGTATAAGAGGGGGATCGGTAAAGATCAGGGCTAAAATTGAAAAAGAAGATAAGAAAACACTTAAAATAACAGAACTACCATTCGGAAAAACAACACAATCTTTAATTGACTCTATTCTTAAGGCGAATGAGAAGGGAAAAATAAAAATTAGAAAAATTGACGATAATACATCTGAATTTGTAGAAATTCTGATTCATCTGCCTTCTGGAACATCACCAGATCAAACTATTGATGCACTTTATGCATTTACTGATTGTGAGGTTTCAATTTCGCCAAACTCTTGTGTAATAGAAAATTCAAAACCGGTATTTATTGGTGTTTCCGAAATCTTAAAGTATTCTGCTGATAACACGGTTAAGTTATTGAAGCAGGAGCTTGAAATTAAAAAGCGAGAGTTGCAAGAGGCTTGGCATCTTTCCTCTTTGGAGAAAATATTTATCGAAAACAGGATTTATCATGATATTGAGGAGTGTGAAACATGGGAATCAGTTATAAAAACAATCGATAAAGGGTTAGAACCTTTTAAGAAGAACCTCTTGCGAGAAGTCACCGAAGAGGATATTGTAAAGCTTACAGAAATTAAAATCAAACGAATTACCAAGTTTGATGTTAAAAAAGCCGATGAGTATATAAAAGGTATTGAGGATGAGTTGAAGGAGGTTCAAACTCATTTGGATAATATTATTGATTTTACCATTAATTACTACAAACAAATACGAAAGAAGCATGGCGATGGTCGTGATCGAAAAACTGAGATTCGCAATCTGGATACAATTGCTGCTACGCAGGTTGTGGTAGCCAACGAAAAGCTTTATGTTAACCGTGAAGAAGGCTTTATCGGAACAAGTCTTAAAAAAGATGAGTTTGTAAGCGAGTGCTCAGATATAGACGAAGTAATTGTATTCTTGCGCGATGGTAAATACATTATTACTAAAGTCGATGACAAGGTTTTTGTAGGCAAAGATATTATCCATGTTGCAGTGTTTAAACGTAACGATGACCGTACTATTTACAATGTAATCTATCGTGATGGTTTAAACGGATCAATTATGGTTAAACGTTGTGCCATTAAGGGAATAACGCGCGATAAAGAATATGATATTACCAAAGGAACCAGCAAGTCCAAAATATTATATATGACAGCTAACCCTAATGGTGAAGCTGAAATTGTAAAAGTTTATCTGCGTCCGCGTCCGCGTTTAAAAAAGCCAATCTTTGAATTTAATTTTAGTGAGCTGGCAATTAAAGGGCGACAGTCAATGGGAAATATACTTACTAAGTATGCAGTGCACAAGATCGTATTGAAAGATGAAGGAGTTTCTACACTGGGAGGTCGTAAAATTTGGTTTGAGGATGAGGTACTTCGATTAAATGCTGATGGAAGAGGAGAGTACCTGGGCGAGTTTCATGGCGACGATAAAATATTAGTAATTACCAGATCGGGTAATTATCGTTTAACATCGTATGATTTGATGAATCACTTCGAAGATGACGTGATGCTGGTTGAGAAATTCAGACCGGAAAAGATTTTTTCAGCTGTATATTATGATGCTGATCTGGAATATTACTATGTTAAACGGTTTACTATTGATCCAACCGATAAGTTAACAAGTTTTATTGGCGATAACGAAGAATCAAAATTATTACAGTTAACCGAAGTTGAATATCCACGATTGGAAGTTTCATTCGGCGGACGACATAAAGATCGCGAAAATGAAATTATTGAAATTGCTGATTTTATTGGTGTTAAAAGCTATAAAGCAAGAGGTAAAAGATTATCGAACTATGAGGTTAAAGTAGTTAAGGAGCTCGAACCATTAATTGTGAAGGAGGAAAAACCGGAAGAACAACAACACAATGAAGAAAACGATGAGCAGGATAACTCACAAATGAGCTTATTCAAAAATGGTAAGGACAATTAATTTTTGAACCATTAGGAATTTTTGTATTTTTAATGAACAAAAGGAGCGTATATGAGAATTTTTCTAGTTGGATTTATGGCAAGCGGCAAATCATCAGCAGGTAAAAAGCTGGCAAATAAGTTGGGATTGTCGTTTGTTGATTTAGACGATTATATCGAAGAAAAGTACAATACAACCATCAGATTGCTTATTTATGATAAAGGCATGGATAAGTTTCGGGAAATTGAAAAAGAGTCGCTCGAAACCATCATAAAACAAAATGATCATATTGTAATTTCTACTGGCGGAGGAACGCCTTGTTACTTCGATAATATGAGTAAAATGAATAAGTCCGGACTAACGATATACCTTGAAGTTGATACCCCAACCTTGGTTGATAGATTAATGTATGCTAAAAAAGACAGACCGCTAATTTGGGGTAAAAGCAGGGAGGATTTAACAGTTTATGCAAAGGATTTATTAGCAAAACGGCAAGATGATTATGCAAAAGCGAAACTATCGGTAAACGGAAAAAATCTTAAAATAGATGCTCTTGCCAACCTGGTTAAGTCAAATATTTAGTTAAATCTTTATTCCAATCGACAGTACATCATCAACTTGAGGTTCGCTGCCTTTCCAGTTAATAAAGGTTTCAAATAGAGCTCTCTTCTGTTCAACCATTTCTTTTTCATGTATATCGAGAAGTAGCTCCCGTAAATTTCCCACTCTGAATTTTTTACGGTTGGGTCCTCCAAATTGATCAGCATAGCCATCGGTAAACATATAAAATATGTCACCTTTCTGAATATCCAGGGTATGATTTGTAAAAGGAGCAATAGCCTTATCAGAAAGCCCAACAGGCATTCTGTCCGCTTTAATAGAGTTAAGCATATGATCACGTATATAATACAGGTGGTTATAGGCACCAGCATATTCCAGTTTCATATTATCATAATCGATTACTACTAAAGCTACATCCATTCCATCTTTGGATTTTTCTATTCTGTTGGCATTTACAAGCGTTTTAATGATTTTTTTACGCAGTTCATTCAGAATTAAATTCGGTTGGATAATTTCTTCATCGAAAATGATTTCATTTAAAAAATTAATTCCTATAATACTCATAAAAGCACCAGGCACACCATGTCCGGTGCAATCTGCGGCAACTATAATCGATTTGTTTTCAACCTGACCAACCCAGTAAAAATCACCACTTACAATATCTTTTGGTTTAAACAGGCAAAATCCATCTTTTAAAACTTTCTGAAGCGTAATTTTATCGGGAAATAGCGCAATTTGTATGTGTTTTGCATATTCTATGCTATCGGTAATATCCCGGTTTTGTTTTTTTATTTGCTCAGTTTGCGATTCCGATAACTCTTTTTGTCTTTGAATCTCATCACGCTGAGCTTCTATTTCATCTCGTTGAGCTTCTATTTCTTCTTTCTGTTGAAGTACTTCTGCATTTCTTATTTGAAGGATTTTATTCTTTTTTCGTCGAATATTATTAAATGAAAATAGAACTATAAGCAGAATAGTAAATAAAAGTAAAATTGACAGCCCAATGTAATTTAATCTGCTTTTTTGCTTCTTCTGTTTTTGTAAAAGTTCAATTTCCTGCTCCTTTTTGTTGTTTTGATATTTTATTTCCAGCTCTGCAATATGTGCATTGGTTTCTTTATTTATTCGTTTATTTTTAAGATTATAAAACTGCTCAAGATATGAAAGAGCTTTATCAGACTTCCCCAGTTTTTTATATGTTTGATACAATATATCGTAATTAAGTTCGAGCGTATGCGTAAAGTCCAATGAATCGCAAATTTCTATACTTTTTTGACAATACTCAATTGCCTTATTGTAATTTCTAAGTTTAAAGTTAATACCACCTAAATTTAAATAAGAAGTTGAAATTCCATCTAGATGATTAATGTTTAGTTCTATATTAAGAGATTTGTTATAGTAGTCTCTTGCTTGACCAAATAAATTTAGTTTTTCATGCAGTACACCCAGGTTGTTATACGTACTGCTAATGCCATTACTATCGTTTAACTCTTTATTAATATCCAGCGATTTTTCATAACAAAGAACAGCTTCTTCGTAATTTTCTAATGCACGATAAATGATTCCCATGTTGTTATAGGCCCTTGCAAGGCCTTTTTCGTCATTTTGCTGTCGTTGTAAACTCAGAAATCTTTTAAAATAATTTAGTGATGTATTATAATCTTCCTGGTAAAAATATGCCTCACCAAGAATTTCATAACAGTACTCAATAATTTCCGTGCTATCTACTTTCTCAGCTAAAATTAGAAATTCATTGGCAAGTTCAATAGCTCGGTCTGCAGCATTATAAATATAGTAATCGGTTAAATAATAATAATATGGAATTTTTTCAACTCCTTTTGATTGATCCAGGATAATTTCAATTGAATCTATTTTACTATTTTGTCCTATGGTATAATTTGTCCATAGGTTTGGAAAGAGAATGAATAAGAAAATAAGAAAAGCTGGTATTTTGTTTTTCATATCAGCAAAAAAGAGTATAGCATTTCGTATATTCTTCAAGTTACGAAAAAAAAGCAAAAAGGATTCATAAATAAGAATCCTTTTTTAGTATTAAGCAAATATCTGTAGATCGTGTAATTTTTTGTAAATTCCGTTCTGTTCAATCAAGTTATCGTGCTTTCCTCGTTCCACAATTTCTCCTTCGTGCATAACGCAAATCTCATCAGCATCGCGTACAGTTGATAATCGGTGAGCTATTACGATTGATGTTCGGTTTTTCATCAACTTATACAATGCATCTTGTACAAGCTTTTCAGATTCTGTATCGAGCGCCGAAGTTGCTTCGTCGAGAATAAGTATTGGTGGATTTTTTAATACTGCACGGGCAATACTTATTCGTTGTCGTTGCCCTCCTGAAAGTTTACTGCCTCTATCGCCAATATTCGTTTGATAACCTTTCTCGGTTTGTAATATAAACTCATGCGCGTTGGCTACTTTGGCGGCTGCAATAATATCTTCTTCGGAAGCGCTATCAATACCAAATGCTATATTATTATATATGGTATCATTAAATAAAATAGACTCCTGACTTACAATTCCCATTAAGTTGCGGAGATCACCAATTTTTAGATCTTTTATATTGTGACCATCAATCAGAACTTCGCCTTTTTCAACATCATAAAAACGTGGTAATAAATCAACAAGCGTCGATTTTCCTGATCCTGATTGTCCGACAAGCGCAACACTTTTACCTTTTTCTATTTTAAGATTAATATTTTTAAGTACGTAATCTTCAATGTACTTAAAGCTAAGATCTTTATATTCGATATTATTGGTAAATTCAGTTATAGATTCAGCATGATCTTTTTCTTTTATTTTTACTTCAGCATCCAGAATTACATTTATTCTATCTAACGATGCCATTCCTCGTTGCAGGTTATAATATACAGTAGAGATATCTTTTGCAGGCGTAATAATCTGAGAAAAGATTACAAGATATGCAATAAACTCTTGTGGTTGCATGGTTACATCCTGGCTTAAAACCATACTTCCTCCATACCACATAATAATAATAATAACTACAGTTGCTAAAAACTCACTGGTAGGTCCGGCAAGATCTTTTCGCCTCCATATTCGTTTTAGTAAACGAGCATAGCTTCTATTTTCATCTCTAAATCTTTTATCAATATATTTTTCAGTGTTAAATGCCTTAATTATTCGCAAACCAAATAGTGTTTCTTCAATAAACGAAAGCAGCAGTCCTAATTTTTCCTGACTTTTTACTGATTTTCTTCGCAACGATTTACCAATTTTACCAATTACTACTCCAGACACCGGTAAAAGTATCAGAACAAAAAAAGTAAGGAAAGGACTCATTACAAACAGGCTTGTAAGATAAATTATAATTGCTATGGGTGCTTTAATAGCGTTGTTTAATGATGTAACCACCGATATTTCAATTTCCTGAACATCATTGGTCATTCTTGAAATTAAATCACCTTTTCGTTCTTCACTAAAATATGATAACTGCAGATTTAAAATCTTAGTGTTAAGCTTGTTTCTTATATCCTTTACAACTCCTGTTCTTATTGGAGCCATTGCATAATTACTTCCGTACTGCGAAAAGGTTTTAAGAAATACGAATATTACAACCAAAAAACTCACCATTAACAATGCTTTGGCCTCTCCATCAGTATTAATGATGTTGCTAACATAATAATTGAAATTATGTTGAATTGCTTCATATGTAAATTCAAATTCAACAGGTGCTTCCACCATCGGCTGTGTTTTGAAAAGTATACCAAGGAAAGGAATAACCATGGTAAAAGAAAATAACGAAAAGGTTGTGGATAATAAGGATAAGAGCACACTTACTATGCCTTTAGCCCAATAAGGTACCAGATATTTTAAGAAACTTTTAAATCCTTTCATATTCTAATTTTAGGTTATATGTTGAAATAATGAATTGACAAAAGTAGGAAAAAATAAAGAAGATTAATGTGAATTAGCAATAATTGCTACTGATCAATTCAGTTTTTATGCTTTTTTAACACGATTAAAATTGAAAATAGATGAATGGTTGAATTTCTGCCGATTTCGCCTGATAAAGAATGAAAACTATAATAATGGCTAAAATAACTTTCACCACAATATGTGTTTGAATAAACCAACCGCGAACATTTTCTTTTAAACGTGATGGCAACCAATGAACAGTAAACCCAAGAACAATTAATAAGAAAATTTTATAGTATGACGATATCATGGCAGGAATTAATTCTAATTGAAAATTCCCAACGATTTGATTAATCATTCCAATTGCTTTATCCATATTTTCTGCTCTGAAAAATATCCAGGCAAAGGTTACCAGGTGGAACGTAGTAAATATTGAAATAAACCGGTAAAAAATATTTTTACTGGATCGCGTATTGTAATATTTACTTAACGACAGGTTTGTTTTTACCCAAAGCTTATGAATAACAAGGCCTAAACCGTGCAAGCCACCCCAAATTACAAAGCGCATATTAGCACCGTGCCAAAGGCCTCCCAATAGCATGGTAATCATAAGATTTATATGCATCCGCATTTTGCCTTTACGGTTTCCTCCAAGTGGAATATATAAATAATCACGTAACCATGATGATAAGGAGATATGCCAACGTCTCCAAAAGTCGGTAATATTAATGGCTTTATATGGCGAATTGAAATTGATGGGCAATTTGAAACCCAGTAACAGAGCTACTCCAATGGCAATATCTGTATATCCTGAAAAGTCGCAATAAATTTGAATGGAATATCCATAAATAGCCATTAAATTCTCAAAACCGGAAAAGGAACCTGGCGATTGAAAAATCCGATCAACGAAATTAATAGAGATATAATCGGAAATGAGCATTTTTTTTACTAATCCGTTTAAGATTAGGAAAATTGCATGGCCAAACTCTTGTCTTGTAAGTTTAAACTTCTGGTATAATTGTGGAATAAACTCGGCTGCACGTACAATCGGACCTGCAACCAACTGAGGAAAGAACGAAACGTAAAATCCAAAATCTATGATGTTTTTTACCGGTTTAACTTTACCTCTGTAAACATCGACAGTATAGCTTATGGTTTGAAAAGTATAAAATGAGATCCCTACCGGCAAAATTATTCTTGAAATATCAAAAGAAGAGTTAAAAACAGTGTTAGTCCAATTTGCCAAATAGTTAACTACAATAAAATCGGTATGAAATACTGTGTTGACAATATCAGTAAAAAAGTAGGTGTATTTAAAGTAGCCTAATAAGCTCAGGTTTATAATAATACTTATTGCTACAAAAACTTTCTTCTTACGTTTTGTTTGTGCGATATATATTAACTGACCTAAAGTAAAATCTGCAATGGTTGAAAAAATGAGTAGTGTAAAGAAATATCCTCCCGATTTGTAGTAAAAGAACAAACTCATGATAAAGAGGTATGCATTTCGCAGCGGATTTTTCTTGTAAATAAAAGAGTAAATCAACAGTAAAAAGGCAAAAAAACCCCAAAAGTAAAGCCTTGTAAACAATAAAGGTTTTGCTTCAGAATAGGTCAATATTTCGTTTAAAACATTCATTTGCTTTGTTCTATTAAATGAATGAATGCTTTTGCAAATAACTCGCCTTGTATTCGATATCCTACAGGTTTAAAATGTAATTTGTCGTTACCGGTTAATTCTTTGTTATACCAATCAGTAATAGAATTTGCACCACCCATTACGGAATAAAAATCCCAATAATTTAGGTTAAGTTCTTTGCTAATCTTCAGGATATTGTTTCGTACCATGAATACATTATTATTTACCTTCTCCAATTTTAAATGATCGTTGGGTGTAATTAATAATACTGCTGTATGAGGTGTTATATCCTGTATCTGAAAAATTAAGTCTTTTAATATATACTCATGTTCAAGCGCAGAGAATTGATCATCGTATGCTTCGTTTGTGCCCAACGAAATAATAACTAGGTCAGGATTTAAACAGGAGAGGTGTGAGGATAAATAATCGCATTTAAGGTACGATTGTGCAGTTGCTCCATTAACGCCAATGGTATGATAATTAATTTTTGAACTGCTGTTTTCCAGAATTATTCCATACAACTCGAAATACTTCGTGCTATCCGTATTTGTAATTTCAAAATGAACCGAATCCATTATTTCATTTAAGTTGAAAGAGGAAGTATAATCTTCTGGCACAAACTTTTTATTATTAATTTTTATTGATGCGGAATGATTATTATTGTGCAGTATTTTAATGGTATTAAAACCATAATACTTGCTAAAACTGCTATCCTTTTTTTGATTTATTTTAATGGTAAAAGTAGCTAATGAATCATTGGTTTTTACCGTTATTCCTGAAAGACCTAAATGACTTGTTTTTTCAGCATCGACATTTTTACTCCATGCCCATTCTCCCGAATAATCAACTTTATAGAAAAAAGGATTATTGGTTTGTGCAATGGTGTAAGGAAATATGAATCCTGGAGAAACTGCAGAATCGGAACAGAACTGATTGAAAAGTTGTTGTTTAATTTGTTCGGTTAAAAAGCCTGCCTGTAAGTGAGAATCGCCAATGTGTACAATGTTAATTTGCTCAGAATCTAATCCGTTTAATTGTTTAAATTTTTGAATAAGACGTTGTGTTGATTCACCTGTTGAAGTATATATTTTATTCGCATCACAATGAATAAAAGAAAGTGTATCACAAATGTTTTGTGATACGGAGCTCAAATTAAGAACTACAATAAAAAAGATATTACCGATTAATTTTCTCATTCTTTAAGTATTCATTATAATCGTGCATTAATGCTTCGTAAAACATTTTTGAGATCACAACCGATCCTTTCCAGGTAAAATGTGTGTAATCCGTTCTAGCCAGCGGTGGATTATTGTTAACCCACGATGGCATAGAGTTTTTTCCACCCATAGCTTCATACATATCCCAAAAAGCACATCCGGCTTTGAATGCTGCATTTTTTTGTGCTTCACGAATTTTTTCAATATTTGGATAGGATTCGAGTTGTCCTATATGTTTTCTCGACATATCGGATACACCAATTACAATTATATTGATATCTGGTCGTAAGCTTTTTAGTGTTTTTAACTGCTTATAAAATTGTTTTTCATAATATGAATAGTCATCTCTGATATAAGGTACCAGATTTACTCCAAACTGCATGATAATTAACTTGGCATTAATTTTTTGGTACATGGAACGTAAAAAAGCCAGGTCGGTTTTTGTGAAATCTACACCACTACTACCGCGCAATGGTATATTATCAACAGCAATACCTTTCATATCATCTAGAGCAATTCCATAAATATCCGGGCTGTCTTCACCTTTAAATGTTAAGGTAACTTCATCTAAAGTGCCATCAATATCCCACGAAAAAGTATTTAAATGATGCGAAACAGGAACTAGTTCAGCATCCAACGTTTGATCTTTGTACTTTAATTCGGCGATAAAGGGGCGTTCATTATAACCGTAAAATACTCTACACTGCTTGAATTTTCTGGTTCTGAAATATGTGATATTTGATTTCTGAAGGTTAATTTCTCCAAAACACATTTTATTTTCAGAAGAGTTTACAGGCGCAAAGCGACCAAAACTCATTAATGCACCAAGTCGTTTATGGTTTATGTTTCCATTTTTTATACTTTGTATGGTATATCTTTCCCAGCTTCCATTTAAATGAAGTTGCATAGAAAGATTTGTTCCTTTGATAATGACCGGGGCAAACATACCGATACCTAAACCACCAAATTGTTTTTGTAACTCGTTGCGGATATATGAAGTTATTCTGTCACCTTCGATCTGAGAATCTCCATAGTGTAAAACTCGTATTAATTCTCCGGAACTTTTAAGTGTTTTTAAATTACCAAAAAAGGAGTATAGCACAGACTTATCATTATCCGGGTACTCCAGAAATTGTGTAATTGTTCCAGGCTTATTTTTAGGTGGAGATTGTTTAATTGTATCTACTTTGGGAATTGTATCAGGGTATATTTCTGCTTTTAATGAATCGGCAATTGGCTTTAATGAGTCTCTCTTTTCTGTTAACGTATCTTCAATGATATCTGTAATGTCTTGATTTATTTCGGCTTGATGATACTCTAATATTTGAGAAATATCGGCATACTTAGATTCTTCAGTTACAAAGATGTTCTTAATATTGGGGAACTGTAGTACAATATTTTTACCCAACTGAATCCCGTTTACAGGAAACACATATGATATGAGCGAAAGTACAAGAAATATGGTTATAAAAAAGAGTAAAATTTTATAGGGTTTCATTAAGTTTGCACTTACAATTTGACTCCTAAATATATCAATATTTCTTTAAATAGAAGCGTTTTATTGGTTTAAACTAATCTATTACAGAAATTCTATACAGATCTACTGAACCAAAACCTCCAAATAAAATTAAAATCTGACTTAGCTAATACATAAAACATATTTATATCCACCTTTTTTTTCTGATCATAAATATGCCGATAAGTGCAATAGCAGAAGAAAAACCAATAATACTCCAAAAAGCAAAATTTGTATTTTCAAAATGGTTTGGTACATTCATTCCGTAAAAGCTTGCAATCATTGTTGGTATAGCTAAAATAATTGTAATTATAGTAAGTTGCTTCATTACAAAGTTTAGATTATTGGAAATTACCGACGCAAAAGCATCCATCATTCCACTTTGAATATCACTATAAATATTGGCCATTTCAATAGCCTGTTTATTTTCTATTAGCACGTCTTCCAGCAACTCATCAGAGTAATTGTTAGTTTTTAAAAAACGAGAAGTTTTGAATTTGGCAAATAAGAACTCGTTAGAGCGCAGCGATGTAGTAAAATATACGAGGCATTTCTCTAATTTAAGTAATTTATGCAGCTCCTCATTTTTAGTTGATTTCTCCAAATCCTTTTCAACCAAGTTTGTTTGAAAGTTGATTTGTCTTAAATACCTATGATACATATTTGTTGTATGCAGGAAAAGATTAAGAATAAAATCTATCTTGTTTTTATGATCAAATGTTTTTTTTCTTCTATGATTGAAAAACTCAGATAATACATTATTCTCGTATTGACAGAGTACGAGGATATAATCATCAGAAATAATAATTCCTAAAGGAATTGTAGAAAAAGGAATCCCGTTTTCAGCTGACTGGATTGGAATTCTCAAGATCATAACAATCTTATTATTTTCAATTTCCAGTCTTGATCGTTCATCAACGTCCATAATATCCAGAATAATATCTTCCGGAATATCAAAGGTTGTTTTTATCACATCTTTTTCCTCTGTTGTTGGTGAAGTTACGCTTATAACAGAACCTTTTTTGAAAGTTTGAATGGGTAGCAGTCCGCTTGAAATAATTTGCCAGTAAGATATCATTTTTAGTACCTCCATGTTTAATAATCATAAGGAGGTACTTAGAAGTACTCCTTAGATTTTGATTTGTATTGTTTTCTTCGGATAATAATCGTCCATAATAAAAATTATTTTTGGCAGTGCAAATATAAGCTTAATAATCATTTGTTTATGAAAAGTGATAAATATTTTTATTCGTTGTTGGTTAGTTTTTATATGTGTAAACCAAGATATAATTGCACAGTAATAAATGAGTATGCTTTTTTTGTAGATTGATTTTACATTTTATGGGTTTTATATTTTGGTTAATTATTATACCTTGCATGAATAACACAAAAAGGGATGGTTACATGCAAAGGTTATTGGTTTTAAATGGAAGTCCTCGAAAAAAAGGGAATACATCGGTTCTCAGTGAATATCTGCTTAATCAGCTAAGCTCAAACTATAAAACAGAACAAATCTTTTTATACGATTATTCAATAAATCCTTGTATGGACTGTAGAGCATGCAAGATTGACGAACTGGAATGCATCCTGGAGGATGGCATGTCAGAAATTTACAAAAAAATAGATCAGGCCGATGTATTGATTTTTGGTTCACCAATATATTGGTTTGGCCCGACAGCGCAAACGAAAATGCTAATCGATCGATTCAGGCCGTATTTTTCCAATAAGAAATTGGAAAAGAAGAAAGCTGCAATAGTATTACCTGCCGGCACAGGCTCTGCCGATTGCGATTTAACCACAGAAATGTTTAAACGAGTGTTTGATGCCTTAGATGTTGATTTTATGGGTGTTATTACTTCAAAATCATATGATGTTGGCGATGCCTATAATGATAAGAAAGCCATGAAAAATGTAGAGCTTCTTGCACAAAAGTTACTATAAATTAACCTTTAGGTTTGATCTTAATATATTGTCCGGCTTTTAATGATTTTCCGCTGTTCATATTATTTAATTGCATAATGTCGTTTTCGGTCACTCCTGAATATTTTTTTGCAATTTCCCAAAGTGTATCGCCGTAGCGAACTTTGTAATACACGTAGTTATCATCTAAAGGTTCCGAGTTGATTTCATCAGGACGTGTGGTATTTTTCCCAATTCTTTTTTGTTTTTGTTCAAATGTTAAGTTATTTATATCAGCATATTTTGAAGCTGATCCTTTTGGAACATAAATATTTAATTTTTGACCTACACGAATCATATTTCCCCGAATATTATTCCAATAGCGAATATCAGATGTTCTAACGTTATACCACTCCGAAATAAAGCCAAGGTTATCTCCCGATTTAACAGTGTAAATCAACTTATCTCTATTTGTTGGTGGCTGCGGTACGTAATAAGAATGCTGTGGATTTCGAATCGTATTATCGGCATTAAAATAAATTGAATCTTTATAGGCTAATATCGAATCTTGCAAATCAATAAATTTTCCTGTAAATTCCATTGGAATGGTTAAGGGAAAATTTGTGCCTTTGGCTGGCACAATATCAATTTTGTACTGTGGATTTAAATCGCGCAAAGCTTTTAACGGAATATCTAAAACTTCTGAAACTTGCTTTAAATGTAAATTATCCGAAAGCATAATAGTATCGGTTGCAATTGGAATCTCGGGAAATCGCGGATTTAATCCGTGCTCTTTATAATAGTTAAATGTATAGGTTGCTGCAATGTAAGCAGGCACATAACCACGGGTTTCGCGTGGTAAGCGATAATATATTTTCCAAAAATCACGATTACCTCCCGATCGGCGAATGGCCTTATTTACGTTTCCGGGGCCACAATTATAAGCAGCAATAACTAACGTCCAGTCGTTAAACATAGCATACAGGTCTTTCATAAAAAGCGCAGCAGCATGCGCTGATTTTATGGGGTCTCTTCTTTCGTCGACATATGAATTAACCGTTAAATCGTACATGCGGGCTGTTCCATACATGAACTGCCACATTCCGGTTGCTCCAACACGCGAAACCGCCCTGGGATTTAAAGCTGATTCAATTACTGCCATATATTTTAATTCGGTAGGAATACCATAGCTTTCAAAAATTTCCTCAATTTTCGGGAAGTAGTAATCGGCAACACCAATCATTGTTTCAACACTTTCTCGGCGCTGTTTTGTGTAAACATGAATATAGTTTCGTACGATTTTATTATATGAAAGATCAATAATCGAAGGAATATCTTGTAATCGCTCTATGTAAACCGAATCAGGGAATTCGGGTATATAGGAGAGAGAATCCTTACCTGTGTAATCAGTTTTAATAGCATTTTTAACATACCATAGGTTAATTAAACTATCGAGGTTAGTTTCAAAACGGGCTTTTAATGAGTAACTCTGTATGGAGTCGTTTCCTGGCACAATGTTATCATTTGCTTTAGATAAATTAAATAGAGAAAGAAGTATCGCAATTATAAGTATTTTCCTGGTCATAGTTTTACTATAAGTTTTGTAAAATGTTTTCTGATGATGTTTAATAATAACGTTCTGCAAATCAATTGACAAACACTAAAAATAATCTTATTTACTTTCAAAACGAAATTCGTAGAGCCAAACCATATGTTTGCTGATAGTTTACTGGTTTGTTAATTGCGGGTTGAACATTAAACGAGAGATCATCATTTATTTCATAATTAAACAAATGTGCATCAACAGTAGCATCAACAACGTTGAGCAAGTAAACTGCTGCCATAAGAATTACATTCAGATCTCTATTACGCCGGTAATTATCTTTAATTCGCAATAAGATTTCTTTGTCGGTATAACCTTCAAATTCCGTTATGAGTTCGGCATCCATATCAGAATATGCATTTTTATATTTGTTATACTGTTCGTTATTAAAATCAAAGGCATAAATAAGAATTCCGGTTGCTCCATAAATGATAGGCAGTTTCCAGTACTTCTTATTATAAATTTGACCTAATCCGGGAATTAATGCAGAATAAATGGTTGCCTTATGTGGCGAATGAACATTTAATTTTTGCTGAAAAGAAGTATCAGGAGAGGCTATGTTTTGGCCTTTCCCAGCAAAAAAATTACTTGTAAGTAATAGTATGATTAAAAAGATTTTTAAACTTTTTCCCAGCAAAATTAAATCGGTTTATATGAAATACCGGGCAAAATTATTTCATTTTATCAATAATTCCCATTATTCTCTCTAAATCTTCATCAGATTTAAACGGAATAACGATTTTTCCACTTCCTTTATTGTTTCTTTTGAAGTCTATATTTGAATCAAAGTGCTCCTCAAGATGTTTTTTTAGTTGTTCGTATTCTTCCGGCAAACGAACTTTATCTTTTTTATTGGCACTATTTTTTGGGGTATTGATATCGCGAATTATATCTTCGGTTTTACGAACCGATAGTGCTTCATCAATTATTTTGTAATATATTTTAAGCTGGGTTTTTTCGTTTTTAATATTAACAAGCGCTCTTGCATGTCCCATACTTATTTGCTTATCGCGGATACCAAGCTGAATTTCTGCCGGTAATTTTAGTAAGCGAAGGTAATTAGATATGGTAGATCTTTTTTTACCTACACGCTCACTCATATTTTCCTGAGTAAGCTTACACTCTTCGATTAATCGCTGGTAACTTATAGCAACTTCAATGGCATCAAGATCTTCACGTTGAATATTTTCTACCAGAGCCATTTCAAGCATTCCCTGATCGTCAGCAAATCGAATAAAAGCAGGTATTTTTTTTAGTCCGGCTTGTTGCGCAGCTCGTAGTCTTCTTTCTCCAGAAATTAACTGAAATTTATTGTCATCAACCTTACGCACTGTAATGGGTTGAATTATCCCAAGCTCTTTAATTGAGGTTGCTAACTCTTCCAGTGCTTCTTCGTTAAAAATAGATCTGGGTTGGAATGGGTTTGCCTCTATTTTATCTATATCAATTTCGTTAACTGCGTCGGCTGTTACAATATGTTCCTGCCCTGCATCGTCAATTAGTGCTCCTAGTCCTCGTCCTAATGCATTTCTTTTTGCCATTTTCGCTTAATTATTATTGTTATTAATCTATTCAACTACTTTATCTGCGTTTGCAATCTTTGTTTGATCATTCTTTTGTAGGATCTCTCGTGCTAAGTTTAAATAGTTAACAGAACCTTTTGATGCTGCATCGTATAATACAACTGGTTTACCGTAACTGGGCGACTCACTTAGTTTGATATTTCGCTGGATAATTGTTTCAAAAACCATATCCTGGAAATGTTTTTTAACCTCGTCAACAACCTGGTTAGAAAGTCTTAGTCTTGGATCGTACATGGTTAATAGGAAACCTTCAATTTCAAGCTCTTTATTTAATCTCGACTGAATAATTTTTATCGTGTTTAATAGTTTACCTAATCCTTCCAATGCAAAATATTCGCACTGAACTGGAATAACAACAGAGTCGGCTGCAGTAAGAGCATTAACAGTTATTAAACCAAGTGAAGGTGAACAATCGATCAAGATGTAATCGTAATCGTCTTTCAATTTTTCAATTACATGCTTTAACATATATTCTCTGTTTGGTTGGTTAAGCATTTCAATTTCGGCACCAACCAAATCAATATGCGATGGAATTAGATCGAGCCCTTCAATATCACTGTTTAAAATAATATTTTTTGGATCCTGATCATCAACAAGGCATTCATAAATACTGGTTTTTACAGCTCTAATATCGAAACCTGTTCCTGATGTTGCGTTTGCCTGCGGATCGGCATCAACGATAAGAACTTTTTTTTCAAGAACAGCTAAGCTAGCTGCTAAATTAATTGCTGTTGTTGTTTTACCAACACCACCTTTTTGATTTGCTAATGCAATTACTTTTGCCATAGAGATATGTTTTTAGGAATTAACCTGTTGTTAAAGTCTGATTTACCTAAATTAGGAATTCAAAAATACAATTTTATCGCGTTTTTCTATTTCACTAACTTAAGAATTGTGAACATTTATTTTAGAGTTATGAACACTTTATTAACAATCTCACAATAAATGTTTATTAAATATCTGACTCAGAAAGAACAATGCTTTTACGAGAATTTTTCTATAGCTTCTTGCTCTAATTGTTTTTTATGAATTGGCACAACTCCTACTTTTTCGCAAACTAAGCCACCAGCCAAATTCGAAATTGTTGCTATCGCTTCTGGTTCCATTCCTGCAGCTAAACACAAGCTTGCAGTTCCGATAAGAGTATCGCCAGCTCCCGATACATCTGCAATATCTCTAATTTCAGCCGGGATTATCTTATACGAACTTTTGTTGCCGATAAAAACTCCAAGTTCTGATAGTGTAATTAAATAGTGTTTAGCAGAAAGTTCTTCGTCTAATTTTTGCGATGCAGAGAAGATTCCTTCGAAATCGCCTTTCTGAATATCAATTTTTGAACCTTCAACTAACTCTTTAAAGTTAGGTTTAAAGAGTGTAACATTTTTATATTCCATAAAGTTCCGTTTCTTCGGATCAACAAGTGTTGGAATATTATGTTTGTTTGCAAAGTCTACAACACTTTTTATTATTTCCGGTGTAATAGATCCTTTATCATAATCTTCAAAAATTATGGCATCGATTTGCTTATCTGAGATAAGAGTTAGGATACTTTTGATAAATTTGCTTTCTACTTCCTTATTAAGCTCCTTATCAATTTCTTCATCAACACGTAAAAGTTGCTGATTATCAGCAATTATTCTTGTTTTTACTGTTGTTTTGCGACTTTCGTCTTCCAGAATTCCTTCGTTAGTTAATTGGCGTTTTTTTAAAAGACTTTGAAATGTTTTTGATTTTAGATCTTTACCAATAACCGAACAAAGTATAGGATTAGCTCCTAGTGCCTGAACATTTAAAGCTACGTTTGCTGCTCCACCTAATCGATTTTCTTGTTTTGTACTCATAATAATTGGCACCGGCGCTTCGGGTGATATGCGATTTACTTTACCCCACATATATGAGTCGATCATTACATCACCAATAATCAAAATATTAAAATTATTGAACGAGTCAAAAATGGATTTTATATCTAATTTTTTCACTTGATGAACAGTTTAATTTAAAATGCAAAGATAGTAATTCAAAGACAAGTCTTATAAAATTTCAGATTTCAAATTTCAGATTTCAACCGTTTTAATCATTCGTATTGTTGGCTGGCTCTAATCCTGAATTTCCGGTATCTAAAACAAATCGCCATTCTCCTTTCGCATTTTTCTCCCAAATAGAACAGTAGGTTCCTTGTTGCACCTGTCCTTTTTGTTCTCCAGTAGTGATTTCTAAAAGGTAAATACCATAAGTGTACCCCAAATCTCCTGATGCAGCAACTTTCCCATAGCTGGGTTTCCAGGTTAACCTGTAGTTTGAATCGGAAATTTCTGAGTATAGTTTTCTTAGTGCTGGCTTACCAACAACCGGAAACGAATTATCGCGAAGCAAAACAGCATCTGTAGCAGCAAATTCTAAAAAAGCCTGGTGGTTACCTACTTCAATTGACCGGTTAGAAAATGCAATATCGGTTTGTAATAAGTTTTCTTTTTCTTCTTGAGTGTTTACACTGAAGTTGCATCCAGCCATTAATAGCATTATTAATACTAGTATATTTTTCATAAAAACATCTTTTTAAATTAAAGAATATACCAAAGTTAAAATAAATCTCTTTATACTTAATAAATACATTTTTGAATTACTGATTAAAGTTTTTTTAATTTCTTTATTTTAGCTTTCGTAAATAAGTTAGTTTTGCTATATGGATACTAAAAAGTCGAAGACTAAATTTGCAATTTCACTTATTGTTACAATAATTACAGCATTTTTGTTCTCCTTTTTATTCTTATACTTAGGAATAAATCATCGAAGAGATGTTTACAATGATTCTAAAATACTTGCTGCTGAAATCTCCAGAAATGCAGCGTTCGAGACTCAGGTTTATATATGGGACGCTATCTCTACTGCAAAAACATTAGAACAAAAAGCCCAGTTATTAAAAAGGTTAAATGGCTCAAGGGAAGATATCAGGGAGATATTGGTAGCGGCAATTAAAAGAAATAAAAATTATTTGGGTGTCTGGACATTATGGGAGCCTAATGCTTTTGATGATAATGATTTATATTACAAAGCAGATAGTAATTTTAATGCATCAGGAAGATTAGGAATTGGCTTCTTTAGGTATAGTGATTCGATATATTACGAAGTTATGACAACAAAGGATTACGAAGGTGATTATTTTGTATATCCGAAAAAATTAAAATCCGAATACCTTACTGAACCATATAAGTTTGTTTATAGCGGTCATAATCAGTTATTTTTTGGAACAACTGTTAGTGTCCCGATTATTTATAAAAGTGAGTTTTTAGGAGCGATTGGTGTAGATATAGATTTAAGGAGTTTACAAAATAATCTTAATAAAATAAGACCATATGATACAGGTTATTTATCTCTAATTGCTAATAATGGCACCATTATTTCTCATATTGATACTACTATTATTGAAAAGAATATTCTTAATTTTCTGGACCAATCAGATACGCTTAGCCACAGGGCAATACTTAATGGATCAGAATATATATTTGAAAAAACATCAGAATTTACTGGTGAAAGAGTATTTAGAATGTTTTATCCGATTAGTATAACAAAAGATAATAGACCTTGGAGTATGATGATAGAAATTCCTGTAAAGAAAGTTACTAAAAGATCAATGCAACTGCTAAGTATTGCTTTTGTAACATTATTTGTTGGCATATCGTTACTCATGTATCTTATTTTTAGCATAATAGAGCGGAGAAGATATGAAAAAGATCTGGAAAACGCTAAACTGAAAGCAGAAGAAAGTGATCGGTTGAAATCTGCTTTTTTAAATAATATATCGCATGAAATAAGAACACCACTCAATGGAATTTTAGGTTTTACAGTATTACTCACAGAAAATAAAACTACCAAAGAGGAAGCCAAATCTTATAAGTCGATTATTCAAAGATCTAGCAATCAGTTACTTTCAATAATTACAAATGTAATTGAATTATCTAAGATTCAAAGTGGTCAAAGTCAGTTAAATATAAAAAGATTTAATGTCAAAAATACTATTGAGAAGGTTATAGAAACGTTTCGTTTATCGGCAAATGAAAAAAAGATAAATATTCATTCAAGTTTTCCAGACCATAAAAAGAAATATGTTATTTCATCTGACCAGCATAAATTTACACAAGTGTTATCTTATTTGTTAGAGAATGCAATCAAGTTTACTCAATCGGGTTATATTGAAATAGGATTTACTAGAAAAGATGAAATTTATACATTTTACATAAAAGATACCGGAATAGGAATGAACCAAAAGACGGTCAGGAATATATTTAATTATTTTTCACAAGGTGATTCCTCTACTATTAGAAATTATGGTGGACTTGGAGTAGGTTTGTCAATTTCAAAATCGTTTGTAGATATGTTACAAGGGTCAATTTATTTAGACTCTGAAGAAGGTAAGGGGACAACTTTTTACTTCACTTTACAAGATATTAATTAGAATTAATTTGAATGGCATTTTTAATAGCAGCCTTAGCAAAATTACTACTGCGGGTTGCACCGGTTATGGCATTCACTTCTAAACGTTTGGATTGTTTTATTTGATTTTCAATGGTTTCTTTGTAGGGACTACCAGGTGAGTGAAACATTCTCTTAAATTCAATACTTTTAATTGTTCCATTTTGCACTGTAAACTCTACTTTCGACATGGTTATTAAACGAAACGCCTTAAATTTGCCCATATACGTTCCATCGGCAAGTTGTGATGTTTTTGGTTTGAAATCCTGCACAAATTCCTTTGCTTGTTGGTTTGCTTTTTTGGCAAAACTCATGATTATTGCTGGTGTAGCAAAAAAGGATATGAGGAAAACAATTATATAAGGAAGTATTTTTTTGATTTTCATAGTTTTTACGTGTTTGCTGAATTATTTAAACAGGATCAACATCTATGGATATTTGAACAGATTTAAAGTTGTCGGTTGTTATTAAATTAGTTACTGTTTGATCTAATAATTGCTTGGCTTTTTGAAATGATCTTTCTCGCTCTATCTTTATGATTACCTTTTGAATATAATAATTTTGTACTCGTCCGATTATTGGAGGTTCTGGCCCCAGAATCCGTTTATTAAATATCTTTCTCAAATCGACTCCCAGTTGATGCGCTGCTTTATCCACAACGTCTTTCTTTTTATGTCTGACCTCAATATGAATCATTCTAAAAAACGGAGGATATTTAAAATTTTTTCGCTCGAATAATTGCGACTTATACATTTCTTCAAATTTGTTATCTAAAACAAATTGCAAAATAGGATGCGCCGGATTGCTGGTTTGAATAATTACTTTTCCCTGTTTGTTTTTTCTACCGGCGCGACCACTTACCTGTGCCATTAAATGATAACTTCTTTCAAATGCTCTAAAATCCGGGTAGTTGAGCATACTATCGGCATTTAGAATCCCTACTAAACTAACGTTATCAAAATCCAAACCTTTGGAAACCATTTGAGTGCCAATTAAGATATTAACTTTGCCTTCCTCAAAGTTGGAGATAATGTTATGGTATGCATTTTTTGATCGGGTTGAATCTAAATCCATTCTGGCAATTTTCGCTTCAGGGAAAAATATTTTTATATCATCTTCAATTTTTTCCGTTCCGAATCCTCGCGTCAGAACATTAGCATGACCACATGCTTTGCACGTTTTTGGTGCACGAATGGAGTGACCACAATAATGACAAACCAGTTCGTTCTGATGTCGATGATAGGTTAAACTCACATCGCAATTTGGGCAATAAGGAATCCATCCACACATATCGCATTCAAGGTAAGGAGCAAAGCCTCTTCGGTTTTGAAAGAGAATAACCTGCTCGTTCATTGCCAGCGAATCTTGTATACTATCAATTAATTGTGGTGTGAAATGTGAGCGCATTTCTTTTCGCTTTTTTGCTCTTAAAATATCAACCAAATGAATTTCAGGTAATTTAATATTCTGATATCGTTTGGTTAATTCTACCAATCCATATTTATTGGTTTGTGTATTAAAATAACTTTCGACCGAAGGAGTTGCTGTTCCTAACAGCACTTTGGCCTGGTGCATTTGGGCCAGCACCATGGAACAATCCCGGGCATTATAACGTGGTGCCGGATCGTACTGCTTATAAGTGTTTTCATGTTCCTCATCGACAATAATGAGTCCTAAATTTGAGAATGGTAAAAACAACGAAGATCGAACCCCAAGAATTATATCATACTTTAGATCTTGAGAAGGATTTAGGATATTTTGATACACTTCTACTCTTTCAGAATCGCTAAACTTTGAATGATAAATTCCTACACGGTTCCCAAACACGGACTTCAACCGGTTGATGATTTGAGCGGTTAAAGCAATTTCGGGAAGTAAGTATAAAACCTGTTTCTCTTTTTCGAGTTGTTCTTTTATAAGATGAATGTAAATTTCCGTTTTACCACTTGAAGTAACTCCTTTTAGTAAAACAACATCTTTAGCATCAAATTGCTCATGTATAGCTTCAAAAGCCTCGTTCTGAGCTTCGGATAGTTGTTTTATTTCACTCATTTCAGCAACAGTTTCATCCAATCGGCTAATGGATTTTTCGTATTGTTCGAAAATATCTTTATCAATAAGCGATTTGATAACTGAACTATTTGCCTTAGCATCTGTGATAAGTTCTTTTTTGGCTACATCTAACGTTTGCTTGTTAACAAATGCTTTAGAAAGCTTTAGAAAGCTCATCAACACATGAACTTGTTTGGGAGCGCGTTTTAACGTATCAAAAATTTCGTTGATCTGTTTTTCAGAAGTAATTTTGTCGCTTAATTTAATGAAAGCTTCTGTTTTTGGTTTGTAATTTTCGCGCAGTTTTTCTTCCAGCAGTACAGCCTTTTTATCTAACAGCGATTTTATGATCGGATGTGAGTCTTTTCTGTTAAAAGCATTTGATATTTCTGTAATGCTGGCAACATTTTTATTGGCGAGGTAATCCAAAATCATAGTTTCGGTGGCAGTAAATTTCTTTTTGGCAATATCAAGCGGATTATAAATTACTTTGGTTTCGCTTTCAAGCTTTAAGCCCGAAGGCAAAGCTGCTTTATAAACTTCACCAACTGAGCACATGTAATAATCTGCAATCCATTGCCATAAATCCAATTGATATTTATTTACAATAGGTTGAGTGTCTAAAACAGAAACAATATCTTTTGTTTTATATTCAGTAGGTTCAATGTGATGAAGCGAATGAACAATTGCTGTGTAAATTTTTCTGGATCCGAACGGTACAATAACTCTTTTGCCAACTTCAATTGCAGCCTGTATTTCTTGGGGAATGCTATAGGTAAAAAGTTGCTTAAGAGGCAACGGAAGAATTACATCTGCAAATTGAGTTTGATTGTTCATGTAGTACAATATTGAATAGCAAAAATATAATTTTAACCACAAAGGACACCATGGATTACACAATGTTCACAAAAAAAATATTGTGTTCTTTGTGCCTACATTGTGGTCATTGTGGTTTATAATGTTCCATTAATTACTCGTTTTATACCGTGTTTTAGTAATGTAACATTAAAATTAATTAATAAACCAAGCTTGTAATTTCCTAACTTCATATATGTTAACGTTTGAGCTAAATGGACATCATTTAATGACTCAACACTTTTAATCTCAATTACAACCTTGTTTTCAACCAAGATATCAATTCGATAACCGCATTCAAGTTTAACTTCTTCAAAAACCAATGGCATTGGTTTCTCTTTTTGAATTTTTAATCCTAGTTGGTTTAATTTATAAGCAAGGCACTCTTGATAAGCACTTTCCAGCAAACCTGGGCCTAGTGATTTATGCACTTCGATTGCTGCCCCAACAATTTTATGAGCAATTTCATTCTCTGTCATCTTAGATTTTTACTCTAAAATAACATTTTTTAAAGCTTAGTTAAAAAGTTTTTCAATGTTTTGAGCCACTTTTTCCATGAGCCAGCGCGGTGTAGAAGTTGCTCCGCAAACACCAACCGAATCGGTTTCTTTAAACCATTCTTTATGCAGTTCATCAGCATCGGAGACAAAATACGTATTTGGATTTTCCGATTTACACACCTTGAAAAGCATTTTTCCGTTAGAGCTTTTTTTACCGCTAACAAATACTACAACATCATGTTTTTTCACAAATGCTCGAAGTTGAGGTTGACGGTGCGAAACCTGACGACAAATGGTGTCGTTTGCAATAAATTCAACATCTTCAGTTCCCTGAGCTTTAATCATTCTTTGCTCTATTTCTTTCTGTACTTCGTAAAATCCTTCAATGCTTTTAGTTGTTTGTGAAAACAGATTAACCGGTTTTGTAAAATCAATTTTATCCAAATCTTCCAGGCTACCAATAACTATTGCCTTGCCATTGGTTTGTCCTACTAAGCCATTAACCTCAGCATGCCCTTCTTTTCCATATATCACCACCTGCCCGCCTTTTTCAAGAATCTTATCAAATCCTAATTTAATATTGTTCTGTAGTTTTAAAACCACCGGACAAGAAGCATCGATAAGTTGAATATTATTTTTTATCGCTGTTTGATAGGTTTCCGGAGGTTCGCCATGCGCACGTAACAGAACTTTGCAATTTTTAAGCGTTTTTAACTGTTCATGATTAATAGTAACCAGTCCGTTCTTTTTTAGCCGTTCAACCTCGGCACTATTATGAACAATATCGCCCAGGCAGTATAATGTATCGTTATGTTCCAGCTCTTTTTCGGCCAGCTGAATAGCATTTACTACTCCAAAACAAAACCCAGAATTACTATCAATCTCAATTTTCATACAGTAACTTAATTTAGTTTTTCTTTAACTAAACCAACTATCCAGTCTAATTGTTCTTGGCGATTCATTTGACTGTTATCTAATTCAACAGCGTCAGGGGCTTTTTTAAGTGGACTTTCAGTTCGGGTTTCATCGATGTGATCACGTTTCTTCACATTTTTAAGAATCTCATCAAAGCTTACGTCAATATTTTTATCTTTTAATTCTTTATATCTTCTTTCTGCCCGAACTTCTGCATTAGCATTCATAAAGATTTTTAATTCAGCATTTGGGAACACAACTGTTCCAATATCACGTCCGTCCATTACGATTCCTTTTTCAGCTCCCATCTCTTGCTGGAATTTAACCATCTTCTTCCGGACAAAAGCAATTTTGCTTATAAAACTAACATTTTCTGAAACGGTCATTTCGCGAATCTCATCTTCAACATTTTCATGGTTTAAGAAGGTTTCCTGTCTTTGTTTTTCTGTGTTATACTTAAAATTGATTTGTATGTGGTCTACTAAACTTTTCAATTTTTCTTCATCAACCTCATGATTAACGGGATTAATAGCACTGTTTCTTAACGCAAATAATGTAACTGCTCTATACATGGCACCACTATCGATGTATTTATAATTAAGTAGTTTGGCTATTTCTTTTGCCAAAGTGCTTTTTCCCGATGATGAGTAGCCATCAATAGCAATGATTATTTTTTTGTTGCTTGCGTTCATTCTAATTTTATTTGGACATCAAAGGTAAATCCAAAAACTACAATTGGCAAATACTTTTATAAACAGTTAAAGGTTTTTCTTAAAACTATCCAGGTTAGTACTAATTGAGAAATGATCTGTAGCGCCTGCCAGGTGGTAAGTTGATCGGCCATAGCTCAAATGAAATTTTGATATTTTTACTCCAAATCCCCACGAGAACCCAATGGTTGAAGTTTTTGATTCTATCAGCATTTCCTGACGGCGCCTGTAATTATATCCTGCTCTGAGATAAAAGTTTTCTAGTGGATTTAGTTCAACCCCAAGAATAACATGACGCATAAATTCATCAGCAATTTTATCCAGGTTCGACTCTTCTGCTTCGGTTCCTGAAAGAGGATCAAGAGCAGACTCTTCTTCCGGTTTATCGTAAGAAAGGCTCCAATTTTCTAAATGATCAAAGGTTACTGTAAATAGCAGCGGAGCATGTTTTAGCTTTTGAGATATTCCCAGTTGAATATTAAATGGTAACGATTCTCTTTCGCTTGTGTATCCTTTAAGCTGCATTCCGATATTTTTTAGAACCAGTGCGGCAGAAAATAAATTACCCGGTTTGTGATAAACAGCGCCTATATCGAAAGCAATGCCTAGCGATGTATATTTTTCTAAGGTGGATATTACAGGTTTTGCATTTACTCCTAATCTGATGGTGCTGTCAATTGCCCTGGAGTACATAAGATTGATTGCATATTCTGCTGCTTTAAACTCTCCTGTGATAATACCTTTTTCATCGGCAGCAGTAAAGTTACCATAGTTGATATAGTTTATTCCTCCCGAAAAAATACCTTTATTATTAATTTCCGTAGCATAAGATGCATATCCATAATTGATATCCGTAAAATAATTGACATAGTTAAGAACTAAACTATGATTCATTTCAGGATTAAGTAACGCCGGATTGTGGTACGTTAAATTATAGTCGTTATCGTCGATGGCAATTACATCTCCTCCAAAGGAGGCAGCTCTTGCCGAATGCACTAAGTTCAAAAAATCGTAGGTGTGATTACCGCCAATTTGTGCACTAACTTGCATTGAGAAAGCAAGCATTACAAAAGTTATGAATGCTCTAATTACTTTATTGATATGTGCAGCGCTGTTTTTCATTTAGTGCTATAATAATCTTTTCAACCCAGGTTGAATTTCGCGTAAAAATACAAATAATGCCAAAAGAATTAATATGTGATCCGAAAATTGGGCATATTAATGTTAAACGCAAAAGATCTGTTCTTAGTGCACAGACCTTTGACAGGTTTAAAGTTTATTATGAATTGACATGTAATTATACATGAGAATTTTTTCATTCTTTAATGAATAATTGTGCACCGGATTAAGTAGAGACAGAAAAATGGTATTGGCACTATCAGCCCATTTTTTAAAAGTTGAGTTATCGATAGTGTGTTTGGGGATATACTCAATGAGTTTAGTTAAATCAAATTCGTTGCTGGAAATACCAGCACCGCTAATTTCAGCATCTAAGGCATTACACATTTGTTCGTAATGTCCTTCAGTAGGCACCATCATGATTGGCTTACCCAGGTACATCGCTTCACAAATGGATTCGAAACCTGCTGTTGATGCATAACCATGGCAGCGGCTCATGTAATCTAAAAATTTGACATCATTAATTTTATGGAATACTAAATTTTTATGAATAAGTGTTTCTTCATCTGCCTCCTTCTTATCCCAGAAAAATTGTGCTACTGTTTTCGGATTTTGTTTGTGCCACTCCATAATATCGTTAGCATACCCTTGATTTAATATGTAACCATGAATAAATCCTTCGTTACCAGATTTGAGTTTAAGGACACTTTTTCTAAGCAGTGGGGGTACAACATAAAGATTCTTTTCTGGAATATTGGGCAGTTCTCTAAATGATAGTGCTAACAGCTTGTTTGCCCGAAACGATGTAATTCTGGTATTTAGTTTTAATAAAAGCTTATCCAGTTTATGTCCTTTAGGAAAAGGAAATTCGGGATGATAAATTAAGTACTGGTGACCAATACAGTAGTATTGTGCATGAGGTTTATATAGAAGAGAATACAGACCACCTAAAAGATCATAAAAGTTTATAATAACATCCGGTTTTTCTGATTTGACGATTTTATGGATTTGCCTTAAACTTTTTAGATATCTGCGAATATAATAGAAATTGTAGAGGACAGATTTAGAAATATTAATTCTCTTGTCTTTATCTACTACAAAATTTGGGCTTTGAATCGGATATAGTTCAGATTTTATCTTTTCCTTAAAAAATGCTGGTATTTCACGTCGGATACTTTTTCCAATAATTACCGAGGAGACTTTATGACCGCTCCATACAAGTTTATTTCTGAGACTAATGGCTTGTGTCATATGGCCCCGGCCTTCACCCTGAACTATAAAAATATATTTCATCTGTTTTAGGCTATTTTTATTTTGGTCATTTGAGGTAGTGCAAAATTCTTTTGTTTTATTTGTTCCAGCTTTGGTGGAACCTCTTCTTTCGCAAGTTGGTTGTAATATAGAATCTCCCATTTTCCATTATAATGCTCAACTAAAGCACTTAAAGATTCTACCCAATCACCTGAGTTTAGGTAGGTAATTCCATCATAGTTTTGAATATCCGGATGATGTATATGACCACAAATTACTCCCTGGCAATTTCTTGATTTTGCAAGCTTTACTAGTTCTTGCTCGAAACTTGAAATGTAGGATACGGCTGACTTAACCCGTTGTTTGATATCCTGAGAAAGAGAATAATAAGGTAGTCCTCGTTTTAATCTTCTGTTATTATAAATTTTATTCAACCACAATAAAAATGTATATCCAACATCACCTAATTTTGCCAGCCATTTTAAGTTGGTGGTTATGGTATCGAATACATCACCGTGCACAACATAAAAGTTTTTTCCGTTGCTTCGATGCACATAATCCTTTTGGATAGATAAATTACCAATCGTAAGTGGCATCATATTATCCAGAAAATCATCGTGGTTGCCGCGTATATATATTACTTCTGTATTAAATTTATCTATCATTTTTATTAAGACTCTAAAAAAGCGGGTGTGTTTTTTCTTCCATTTGCCACTCTTTTTCAATCTCCATCCATCAACAATATCACCGTTTAGAATTAGCTTATCGCAGGTGTTTGACTTTAGGAACCGCACCAGCTCTTTAGCTTTAGAAGCTTTTGTTCCTAAATGAACATCTGATATAACAATTGTTTTAAAGTGGTTCGGTTTAAGCATGTCCTTTTTATTTCGAAGTAATGATTAGAAATTTAAGGCTGTGTTATTTCATTTTTAAGAAATTGAAAAATCAATTACCAGATTAAAGAATTGTTAATTAAGTAATAGAGGTGTACCAAACGAAAGAATATTTCGTTTTTGTTTTTTTATATTCTTGTTCTAAGTTACCTTTGCCGGGTCTTTATTAAGGCATTTTGTACGACGATACTAAATAGTGATGAAGGAGAAAGTATTATTTGTAATCAATCCGGTTTCAGGAAATAAGCCAAAAGAATTTATTCTGAAACTTATTGAGGAGAAATTTACTGAAGAGCAGTATAAGGTTAAGACTATCTTTACCCGTTTTGCTGGTGATGCAACAACTATTGTAAAAGAATATTTACAAAAAGGGTATAAAAAAGTAGTAGCCGTAGGAGGCGATGGAACGGTTAATGAGGTTGCATCTGCAATAGCAAATACTGACGCTGTTTTGGGTATTGTGCCGCTGGGTTCAGGTAATGGTTTGGCACGTCATTTAAAAATTTCCTTAAAGGCAAGCAAGGCCTTAGACCTAATAAAAACCGGGAATAGCAAGCAAATAGACTACGGAAAAATTAACGATCAAAAATTCTTTTGTACTACTGGTGTGGGTTTCGATGCACATATCGGGCATGTATTCTCCAAAATGGAGGGGAGAGGTTTTGGCAATTATCTAAAAGCTACATTTTCGGAGTTTAAAAATTATGAACCGAAGCGATATGAAATTACGATGAATGGCACTACCATTATGCGCGATGCATTTCTTATAACATTTGCCAATGCATCGCAGTATGGAAACAATGCGCACATAGCTCCCAAAGCAGATATTCAGGATGGTAAACTTGAGGTTGCTATTTTAAGGTCATTTCCCTTAATTACAGCTGCCGGTATTGGAGCAAGGCTTTTCTTAAAAAATATTGATAAAAGCGTTTATCTGGAAACTTTCCAGTGTAAGGATATTGTTGTAAAAAGAAAATCTCCCGGAGTGGTACATTTTGATGGCGAACCAGGTGAGATGGGCAATGTGCTTAACATTAAGATTGTCCCGGAAGGATTACATGTTATTGCAAATTAAGCTCTGTGCGTCTTTCCTTCAGTTTTTCGATGGAATCGTACACCGCCGGACAAACTTCACTATTCTTTAACGTAAGATTTAAAATCTGGTAAAACCTTTTTCGATCCAGATGAGGATATTCTCTGCATGCTTTGGGCCGACTTTCATATACCATACAGTAATTATCAGGTAATAAAAACGGGCAAGGTGTATTTTTAAATACATAATCATCTTCATCATCGATAAAAAGATATTTATCAATAAACTCGGAAGGTTTTGTTTTTAATCGTTTAGCCAATCGTTCCACATCTTTAAAATATAAGGTAGGACTTATTGATTTGCAACAGTTTGCGCAATCAAGGCAGTCAATTTCTTCAAATACCTCATCATGTAATTCCTGCATTATCTTATCCAGGTTTTTAGGCTTCTTTTTCCTGATTTTAGAAAAAAACGATTTGTTTTCTGATTTAACATCAGAGGCTCGGTTACGTAATTCATTAATTGATATTTTATCTAAAATACTCACTATTCACTAGGTCTGATATACGAGCGAATTTTTGCTCGTAATCCGTTTGTTTTAATTTGAGATAAGAACAAGCCACCTATTACCAGAAGAATTCCGGCAATTTTATTTAGGTTTAAAATTTCATCCAGAACAAAATAGGCAATTATTGCAGTAATTACGGGTATGAGGTTAGTAAAGGCATTTGCTTTGCCAATACCGATATGCTGAATAGCATAGGTGAAAAATATAAAAGCAAAAGAAGATCCGAAAACAGCTAATTCCAATAGTGGAACCCAGGCATCTGCAGAAAATCCTGTTTGCTTAAATTCTGCAAAATCAATGATAAAAAACAGAGGGGCAAATAAAAATATACCTATAAAATTGTGGTAGGTAACAATAGTAATAGAGTTATATCTTGAGGTAAGCTTTTTTAAAACAAATGAATATCCGATAGCAGCCGCAACAGCAACACATAACATTCCAATTCCAAACATCGAAGCTTCCACGGCACCTCCTTTATTAAACATTACAAATCCAACACCAATAATGGATACGAGTATTCCCAAGGCATTCATCTTGGTAATTTTTTCATTTAAGAAGTATGACGATGTAAATGAAGTAAACAGTGGAATTGTAGCAATGATAACTGCAGTTAATGTTGATGAAACGAATTTTATTCCATAGCTTTCACCAATAAAATACAAGAATGGATTAAAGACCGAAACTAGTATAAAATATTTGAGATCACCTTTTTTAATCTTTTGCAACCGTTTAAGTGGGTACATCAATAAGAAAAGAAAAACAGATGATATAATTAACCTGAAAAAAACTACCGTAACCGGGTTGTAAAATTCGTATACAACTTTATACCATATAAACGTATAGCTCCAAAATAACATAGCTAAGCTAACGGCGATATAAGCAATAATATTCGTTCTTTTCATCTTTCTTTTCGGCTCAAATTTCGGGGCGCAAGATAAAACATTTGTAACAGAAAAAGATGATCTATTGGTTCATTTTTAATTCTCTATTGTTTACGTTATCTTTGTTTTTTCTTAAAAAAGGAGCACGCAGTCTAAGTTTTAATAGTACCTTGATGGTTTTTGCAAACCACTTATTAAAATCTCCTTTTATCTATTATAAAATAAAAATAGAATTAATATGAGTCTTTCATTTGATTTAGATAAAATAATCAACCTTCGACATGAGCTTCATAAATTCCCGGAGTTATCAGATAATGAGTTTCTTACTTCGGAACGAATTGCAAACTTTTTAGCAGAGTATAAAAATACTGAATTGATACGAGGCATTGGGGGAAATGGAATAGCCTGCATTATTAAAGGGAAAAACGAGGGGCCTTCGGTTCTTTTTCGTGCCGATCTGGATGCTTTACCAATAGATGAGATTAATAACTTTGAATATAAGTCGACCGAAAAAGGTGTTGCTCATAAATGCGGTCATGATGGACATATGGCTATTATTGCAGGATTAGCTGATGTTTTTTCAAAAAATCCGCCAGATAGAGGACAGGTTGTATTGTTTTTTCAGCCATCAGAAGAAAATGGACAGGGCGCACACCGGGTTGTTAACGATGAAAAATTCAAAAAAATAAAAGTGGATTATGCATTTGCATTGCATAATTTACCTGGTTTTCCTAAGGGAAATGTTCTTTTACGTGATGAGACATTTGCAGCCGCTTCTAAAGGAATGATCATAAAATTAACAGGTAAAACATCGCATGCGGGTGAGCCGGAAAACGGAAACAGTCCGGCAGTAGCTATGGCTGATATTATAAAACAGTTAAATGATTTACCAAATAAGAAGGGTCTTTTTAGTGATTTTACATTGTTAACTGTTATTCATGCCCGACTAGGAGAGGTAGCATTTGGCACAACTCCTGGGTATGCTGAGGTAATGGCTACATTAAGAACCTATACTAATGAAGATATGCAAAAGTTAACCTCAGCTTGTGAAGATATAGCCGAAGAAAACGCTCAAATAAGTAATCTTAGAATAGAAATTGAATATGTTGAAGAATTTCCTGCTACAATAAACGCTCATGAAATGGTTCAATGTATTCAGAAGGCTTCTGAGAAATCAGGAATAGAATATCAATATCTGGAAACGCCTTTTCGGTGGTCAGAAGATTTTGCTCATTTTACCCAGAAATTTGAAGGAGCACTTTTTGGTTTGGGAAGTGGTACTGAGCATCCGCAGCTTCATAATCCGGATTACGATTTTCCTGACGAAATCATCGAAAATGGAGTGAACATATTTTACGAAATATATAATCAAATCATAAAAACAGACTAAAAACCATGACAGGAACCTCAGTAATTGAAGTTGATCGTTCAGCACTTATTCATAATTTAAATTTTATTCAACATCATTTGGGAGAAGATGTAAAAGTATCTTCAGTAATTAAGGCAAATGCTTACGGACATGGAATTGAACAGGTTGTACCGGTGGCAGAATCGGCCGGAATTAATCATTTTTCCGTTTTTAGTGCAGACGAAGCTCAGCGTGTTTACAAAGTAAAGAAGAAACAAACCGATGTTATGATTATGGGTTGGGTTTCTGATGAAGCTTTGGAATGGGCCATAAAAAATAGTGTGGAATTTTATGTGTTTGAATATGCCAAGCTTGAAAAAGCGCAGGAAATTGCTGAGAAACTCAATAAGAAAGCAATAATCCATATCGAAGTAGAAACCGGGATGAACAGAACCGGTTTTATCCAGAAAGATTTAAAAAAAGCTGTGAATTTGATTAAAAAGCATAGGGAATGCTTTGTTGTTAAAGGATTATGTACACATTATGCAGGGGCTGAAAGTATTGCCAACCATGTGAGAATACAAAAGCAAATAAAAAAATATAATCAAATTTATAAATGGATTGTTAAAGAAGGAGTTATTCCTGAATTAAGACACACAGCATGTTCTGCAGCCGCAATGGCTTATCCGCGAACAAGGATGGATATGGTTCGAATAGGTATTCTTCAGTATGGTTTCTGGCCTACTCGTGAAACCTTCATTCAGTATATTTCTAAGCAAATGGATAAAGCTGATCCGCTGCAAAGAGTTATTAGCTGGAAGAGTCAGGTAATGTCTATTAAGAAGGTTAAAACAGGTGAATTTGTTAGTTACGGAACTGCATATCTGGCAAACGAAGATAAAGCAATTGCCATTGTACCGGTTGGTTATTCGCACGGTTACAGTCGGTCGTTGAGCAATACGGGAAGAGTTTTAATTGATGGTCAGAGAGCTCCGGTAATTGGTGTAGTTAATATGAATATGCTCATTGTTGATGTTTCTACCATACCCGATGTAAAAAGAGGTGATGAGGTGGTTTTAATCGGAACACAAAATGGATTAGTTATTACACTAGCCTCTTTTGCAGATTTTAACAATCAGTTAAATTATGAGCTTTTAGCTCGATTACCAATCAATATTCCAAGAAAAGTAACGAATTAGTTAAAAAATATGCAAAATACTAAAACATTTTGCTAACTATTTTCGTTAGAGAAAGAGCAACTAATTAATAATTTATTTTTCATTCTGTAAAAAAAATTGTTTCTTTGCATAATTTTTCGTATAGTTGTTTGTTTTGGGTTAGGCAAGTGTACTATTTACCAATAATTTAATAAGGTTCTTGTTCAGGTATTATGAAAATAATATCCCCAAATCGTATCGCATAAAAATAGTTTAGAAAAGGAGAGGCTGAAATGAGACAGTTAAAAATTACAAAATCTATTACGAATCGTGATAGTTCTTCTCTTGAGAAATATCTTCAGGATGTTGGAAAAGAGGAGATGGTATCTGCCGAAGAAGAGGTAGAATTAGCTCAAAGAATAAAGAAAGGTGACCGAGCTGCATTAGAAAGATTAACCAAAGCAAACCTTCGTTTTGTTATTTCTGTAGCGAAACAGTACCAATTTCAAGGATTAAGCCTTCCTGATTTAATTAATGAAGGAAACTTAGGACTTATCAAAGCAGCCGAGCGATTTGATGAAACAAAAGGGTTTAAATTTATTTCGTATGCTGTTTGGTGGATTCGTCAGTCTATTTTACAAGCCATTGCTGAGCAGTCAAGGGTAGTGCGTTTACCTCTAAACAAAGTAGGATCTTTAAATAAGATACATAAAGCATATTCAACTTTAGAACAACAGTTCGACCGTACACCAACAGCCGATGAGTTGGCAGAGTTTGTTGATCTACCAAAAGATAAAGTTGAAGATACATTGCAGCTATCAGGTAAGCCATTATCAGTAGATGCTCCGTTTGCCGATGGTGAAGAAGGAAGCTTGCTGGACGTAATGGAAAATACCGACTCTCCGAATGCCGACAATAGTTTATTGGAAGAATCACTTGCTAAAGAGGTAGAAAGAACATTAAGTATTTTACCTGAAAAAGAGAGAATGGTTCTTAAATATTATTACGGAATTGGTGGTAAGGATTTATCTTTAGAAGAAATTGGATATGAGCTTGGATTAACTCGTGAACGGGTTCGCCAAATTAAGGAAAAAGCAATACGACGATTAAGACATTCTTCTAAAAATAAGCTGCTTAAGAAGTATTTGGGTTAATAATTCATAACTAGCTTATTAGGGCTACTCAAACTGAGTAGCCTTTTTTTGTGTAAAAAGTTTGGTTCCATGTATAAATAAATGAAGAATTACTTAAATTTAGTGAATTAAACTTTAGCATATGACTGAGAAAAAAACCATTGGATTTGGAACGGCTCCCGTATTCTTTACTGCTATATCTACCATTTTGGGAGCTATATTATTCTTACGATTCGGATTTGCTGTAGGAACACTGGGCTTTGCAGGAGTACTGCTTATTGTTTTGGTCGGACACTTTGTTACGATACCTACCGCTTTTGCGATTTCCGAGATTGCAACAAACCAAAGAGTTGAAGGTGGTGGCGAATATTTTATTATTTCCAGATCATTCGGACTAAATATTGGAGGTACCATTGGTATAGCACTTTACTTGTCACAAGCTATCAGTGTGGCTTTCTATGTAATTGCTTTTACTGAAGCTTTCGAGTCGGTTTTCAATTGGGTGAACAATACGTACGGTATTTTACTTCCACGTCAGGTTATTAGTCTTCCCGCAATGGCTATTTTAGCATTATTAATTTTACGTAAAGGCGCAAATATGGGTGTTAAAGCCTTGTATGTGGTTGTTGCTATTTTATTCTTATCGCTCTTTTTATTTTTTATAGGTAAAACTGATTATTCAACAACTGCGGCAGCCGGAATTACAGATAGTCCTTTACGAAATATGGATAATTTTTTCTTGGTCTTTGCCATAATTTTTCCCGCATTTACTGGAATGACAGCAGGAGTGGGGCTTTCCGGGGACCTTAAAAATCCCGGCAAATCAATTCCGTTGGGCACAGTTGTAGCAACTTTTAGTGGTTTAATTATTTATGTGTTTATCACATTTAAACTGGTTCATTCGGCATCGCCTGAAGATTTGATAAACAATCAGTTGGTCATGGCAGATATTGCCATTTTTGGAAAGTATATTGTTCCGGTTGGATTAGCCGCATCAACCATTTCTTCTGCACTTGGATCGGTCATGGTAGCGCCTCGAACCTTACAGGCATTAGGTAACGACCGGACTTTTCCGTTTAAAGGATTTAATAGTGCCATGGCCAAAGGGAAAGGATCAGCCAATGAACCTTTCAATGCATCGGTAATTACAGTGATTATAGCTTTTGTTTTTGTCGCTTTGGGTGATGTAAATGCGGTAGCAAGAGTTATCTCTATGTTTTTTATGCTTACCTACGGATCGTTATGTTTGATTTCGTTCTTAAACCATTTTGGTTCTTCACCTTCATATCGTCCTACATTTAGATCTCATTGGGTGCTGTCTCTTATCGGTTTCGTGTTTTCATTATTCTTAATGTTTAAGATGGATTCACTCTATGCAATTCTTGCAATAGTGGTCATGATCATCCTATATATCTACATTAGTTATTATCATTCTGAAAGACAGGGATTAGAATCGATTTTCAGAAGTGCACTATTTCAGATTAATAGAAATCTACAGGTTTATTTACAAAAGAATCAGGCCATTAAAAAGAAAACAAGCTGGCATCCTTCAGCCATTTGTGTTACTGAGGTAAATTCCGATCGCGATAATGCATTTCGATTACTTACCTGGATTTCAAATAAATATGGTTTTGGAACCTATATACAATACATTAATGGGTATTATTCCAGAACCACTCACATGAAAGCAAAGGAGGCTTTGGAATTATTAATTGAAAGAGCCGAATCGCGGAAAAGTAACGTATATGTCGATACCATTGTGTCTCCTTCATATACATCAGCTATAGCTCAGATTATACAATTACCCGGAATTTCTGGTTTAGACAATAACCTGGCACTATTCGAATATGATAAAAAAGATCCTGTCAATTTAGAGCAGATTGTTGAAAATTATCAGTTGGTTCGATCAGGAGGTTATGACGTTTGCATCTTAGGAGGATCAAACCGTGGAGTAAACTATAATGAAGGAATTCATATTTGGGTTCGCAGAGTCGATGAAGAGAATCTTAATTTAATGGTACTTCTGAGTTACATTATACTTGGTCATCCTGATTGGAAAGGAGCAAAAATTAAAATTTTTAATATTCGCAGACCCGGCCAGCACGATGAAGCTACAGATCATTTGTTGGAACTTGTAAAAACCGGAAGGTTACCGATTTCACTTAAAAATGTGCAGTTTATTGATATTGACGAAGGAATGAACTTAAAATCGCTTATCAAAGAAAAATCGGTGAAAGCCGGATTAACTATGATTGGTTTCCGAAGCGAACAAATCAAACACGAAGGTGATAAACTATTCGACGGGTATATAGAAATGGGCGATGTGTTATTTGTTAATGCATATAGAGATAAAGATATAGATTAAACCTGAAGGTTAATAGAATCGCGATATACGGTTTCTTGTTCAGGATATATAATTACAACATTGCTGTATTGAAAATACTCTTCGACATGATTTGGTATTTGTTTAATGTATTTGTTGTACGATATAGTATTTTTTCTTGCATTAATAATAATTAGCAAATCATCATCCTGAATTTTTTGCGAGATGATCTTAAACATGTTCGGACACTTTGCTGTGCGATGCTCAGTTTGATTCTTATACTTATATTTAGCAATGATATTTTTAATTTTTCGATGTGTATGCTCGTAACCCCAAAATGTTATTTTGCTGTTTGTCCGCGTGCTTATAGTTAATACCGATTTGACCCAATCCAAAAAACCTATTTCAAATTCTGTAGCAGGGGGCATAAATACATGTATATTTTCAATAAGGTTTATTGCAGAACTTATGCGGGTTACGTAAACCATCTTTCCTGTTTTATCTAACACATTTTGTAATAGTGTACCAAAGAAAAAATCTTTAGTTGTCGATTTTCCATGCCAACCCATAACTACTTTTGAAATCAGTAATTCTTTTACAGTTCGTGCAATACCATCAGCCACATTAGTATCTATTCTTGAAACAATACGAGCAATTTTATCAGAAGATGAGGCATGTTCCTGTGCTTTTTCTAAAATCTTAGTGAAATTCAATATATTTTCACTGGCCTTGTGATCATCATTAACTACAGTTAACGGATATAACGGAAGATCTGACTTCTCATCTTTAATTAACACGGCAAAATTGACGAGCTGTGTTATTTTATCGGGATTTGAAATAGGAAGTAGAATTCTCTCCGGATTATCTGAGATATCAGGAATCTCTTTTTCTTGTTTTATAGCAATTTTTCGTGCAGCATATTGTGTTACGAATGAACTTATTAAGGTTGATACCAAAACTAAAATAACCGTAGCATTCACAACAGACTCATCAATAAGTTCCAGATTATATCCAACTAAAACTATTGCAATTGCTGACGCAGCTCTCGCATTGCTTAGCCCAAACATTAAGTTTCGCTGTAGTTTATTGAAGTTAAAAAGTTTTTGAAGAATAAACGCTGCAAGGTATTTACTTAGGATTGCTACCACGATAAATGCAATAATAATTAAGATGAGTCCTTTACCATGAGTTAGTACGTTTAAATCAACATACATACCTACGGTAATCAAGAAGAATGGTATAAATATGGTATTCCCTATAAATACAATACGGTTCATTAACGGAGATGTATGCGGAATTAGCCGACTCATGGCAAGCCCCACAAAAAAGGCACCTATTATGGGTTCAATGTGAGCATACTCTGCTATTACAGCAGCAATAAATACCATTGTTAAAACAAAAATATATTCCGAACTGCTTTCTCCATCGTAATTTTTAAAAAACCAACGGCTTAATTTCGGTATTATCCATAAAACCATAAATATGAATACAGCAAAATATCCTACGAACTTAATCCAAAACAGGTGATCGAGTTCTCCATTGGTTGATTCAGAAACTATGGCAAGAATTAATAATGCAATGGTATCTACAATTACGGTAGCACCAATAATAATATTTACCACTTTGTTCTTGCTTATGCCGAATCGACCAATAATTGGGTATGCAACCAGTGTATGTGTTGCAATCATACTAGAAATTAATAATGAAGCGATAAAATCGAAATTAAAAATGTAAAAGAAAAGCAAACCACTTAAAACAAATGGTAATAGGAATGATAAAATTCCATATGTAATACTTGGCACTTTATTATTTAAGAACTGTTTTACATTAATTTCTAACCCAGCAAGGAACATTAAATATAACAATCCGGTTTGACTAAAAATAGATAATCCAATATCTTGAGATAACAAGTTAACCCCGTTGGGACCGACAATTACTCCGGCAATGATTAACCCTATTATTTCTGGAATGCGAAGCTTTTTAAATAGTGTTGGGAAGATTAAGATAATAACAAGAACTAATGCAAAAATTAGTATCGGTTCTTTTATAGGAAATGAGATACTTAACAAGGTCGACATGGATGTGAGTTTGTTTGTTTATTGTACTAACGAAATATATATGAAAACAGTTCAAAAAGCAAGGGCAAAAAGATGTCTCAATTAAATATCTGCAAAAAAAGATAAACAGATCTTAAAATACCAAAAATTAGGTATTGCTGCTTATTTAGAATCGTTCTTTCTTTGTACCCGAAAATCAGTTCACAACTAAAAATTAAATATAATGAAACAGTTACTACTTTTATTATTAAGCAATTTGGTACTAGTAAGCTTAATAAGCGCACAAGAGACAGATGTAAAAGATTCGGATAAACCTGAATCTATTAGCGAGAGCATTTTCAATGTTGAAAATCAAAAGAAATTACACTTTGGCGGTTATGGACAAATCGATTACAATCAGCCATTAGACAAGGATTATTATCAAAATGGCAAATTAGATGTACACAGATTAATTCTTTTTGCAGGATATAAATTCAACTCTAAGACCAAATTCATAACAGAAATTGAATTTGAACATGTAAAAGAAGTTTACATTGAGCAAGCCTATCTTGATTATCAGCTATTGGATAATATGTCGGTAAAGGGAGGTTTGCTATTAATACCAATGGGTATAATTAATGAGTATCACGAACCGCCATCATTTAATGGAGTTGAACGCCCAAATGTAGATAAGTATATTGTACCCACTACCTGGAGAGAAATTGGTTTGGGAGTAGACGGAAGAATTAATGCAGCTTCATTGCGTTATCAATTATACTTAGTAAATGGATTTAACGGTTACGATGGTGACGGTGTATTGAAAGGTTCAAACGGATTACGAAGCGGTCGCCAAAAGGGAGCAGAATCTTATATCAGTTCTCCAAACCTGTCGGCAAAAGTTGATTATTTTGGCATTAGCGGACTTAAAGTTGGGTTGTCAGGTTACTTTGGGAAATCACAATCGGTTCTTTACGATGATCTTGATAAAAATGATGATGCAGCCATTGCTACAGCAGATTCATCTGTAATAGGTATTAACATGATTGGTTTGGATTATAGGTATTCAATTTCAGGATTTCATACGCGCGGCCAGTTTATCTATAGCAAGTTCTCTAATGTTGATCAATATAACACTTTTACAGGACAAGACCTGGGAGAATCAATGCTGGGTTACTATGCTGAAGTATCGTATGATATCTTTCATAGCAATTCATCTGTACAAAACGAGTTAACTCCATTTTTCCGTTATGAGCAGTATAATACACATAATTCTGTAGTTTCTGGCATGACTACGAACGATGCTTATAACAGAAATGAGTTGATTTTTGGATTTGCATTCAAAATGGATCGAGGTGCTGCATTTAAAATTGATTATCAATTGTACAAGGGTGCAGACGAAACAAAATTCAATAGAATGTTGAATATGGGAGTAGGTGTTTGGTTCTAAGCCAAACACTTACTTTTCTTAAATCGATGTATTATGAGATCTGTACTAATCCTATTTTTAGTTTTTTTTGCTACTAACTTGATTGCCAGTCCGCCTGAGATTAGCAAAAAGTTTATAAAAGAACTAGAGAAACATTATAAAACTGATAAAATAGAGACCCAAGAAATTAATGAATTGTCAAGTTCTTCTGATAGATATTTTAAAGTATTCAATGGCGATCAATATTTAGGTATTGTAGTTTTAACTTCAGCTAGAGGCAGATACGACAAGTTTGATTATATGCTCATATATAATTTAAACTTAGAAATAGAGCTAATTAAAATTTTGGTGTACCGATCTGATTATGGCTCGGAAATAACTGCCAAACGATGGTTAAGTCAGTTTTACAAAAAAGGTGATGATAGTTTAAAATATGGATCGGACATTCAAGCCATATCGGGTGCTACTTTTTCGGCTATGTCGCTTACTAAAAATGTTAATCGAATCAATAAAAATCTGAAAGAGTACTTTGCAAAATAGGTTATTTGTTTTTTAGCATTTCCTGGATTTTATGTTCAATAGATAAAAGTAAATGAATATCAGTTTCGCCTAAAATCATTAAGCGCTCCATAATGCGGTTGTATATTGCTGAATCCTTTTTAAAGCCTATATCATGCAATATATCTTTAGTTTTTGATTTTAAAATGTTGAATTCATCCCGGTTGGTTTTCTGATCGGGATTTTTTTCTACGTAATTTAATTGAGATAGAATATACGCATAAACCATAACCGACTGTGCTAAATTTAACGATGGATAAGTTGTTTTCATTGGCACACTGGTTACAATATCGCAAAGTTTCAGTTCGTCGTTTCGCAAACCGCTTTCTTCTCGCCCAAACACTATGGCCAGCTTATTTATCGAAGTTGCTTTAGCCTGAATTAATTGGTTTATTTTATGCGATGGATAATAATCTTCATTTACTCTTCTTTTTTTAGCAGAAGTTCCAATAATCCAGTCAATGTCTTGAATAGCTTCTTTTAAGGTGTCAAACTCCTGAGCATTTTCTAATATTTCATTGGATGCATGTGCTAACCAGCCTGCTTCTTTTGCCAGGTGAGCTTTGGTATTTACCAACCTTAAAGAAGTAAACCCCATGGTTTTTATGGCTCGTGCTGCTGCTCCAACATTTTCAGGCACTGCAGGTTCTACAAGTATAAAATGTATTTTCATAATTTCTTTTAAGTGTAATTCCGGACATCCCGATAGTTAACTGGACCGGAATCTTATTTTAATAGATTCCCAGTCAAGCTGGGAATGACATTTTTACTATCTGTCTAAATTCAACTGATAATTTATTCCTTCGTTAATATATTGATTAAAAGGATACAATGCCTTAAATGTTTCTCTAATCTCATCCGAGAATTTTTTCGATGTAATCAGATTATCATCGATTTTTTTTGCAACTGCATAATGTTTATACCTAAGCAAATCAATATCTTCAAAATCTTTTGGAAATCCTTTGGGTGCAGTTTTCAATTTTTCTTCGCTCATGATTTCGTTAAAATGTTTCTTGAAAGATTTGCTATTTAGAATCTTCTTAAAATCATCGGTGTTTTCATAGATTTCATCTCGTACTGCTTTTAATCTGTCGGCAGGTGGAGAATATAGGCCACCTGCTAAGAAGCAATTCCCGGGTTCTATATGAATGTAATAACCGGCATTTCCTGCCTTTTTACCTCCGGGAACAATAAATCCGCCAAAATTGGTTTTATAAGGCGATTTATCATTTGAAAAACGAATATCTCTGTTAATTCTGAAAATACATTTTTTTGGTTCCAGGTTTTGCACAGTACTATCGAATTGAGCAATATCTGCAATCGTAAGAGCAATAAACTGTTCAAACTCTTTTCTTAGTTTCTGATATCGTGCTTTGTTCTCGTGAAACCACTCTTTATAGTTGTTCTCCTTAAGTCCGGTAAGAAAACTAAGTAGATCTTTGCTTAACATAATTTGGTTTTTGTTAATGGTATTTTACAAATATCTGATAAATTCCAAAACTCATGGATTAAATATCAAATAATTTCAAAAATCAAATTCAAAATTATTGTTTAATCATTGAAAAGTGAATATAAATTGAAAAATGTAAATTGATATTTGAATTTTATTTTATCAGAGCATATTCCTTTATCTTTACAGATAATAATCTGAAAAGTTTAATAAGATGGATTTTAAAAAGAAATTACTGGAAAGGTTTTTAAGATATGTTCAGATAGATACACAATCGAAGGAGAATTCTGATACCTATCCAAGTACAAAAAAGCAATTTGATTTAGCACACCTTTTGGTTAAGGAGTTGAAAGAAGTTGGATTATCAGACGTAGAAGTGGATCAGTTTGGGTATGTTATTGCAACTTTACCATCAAATATTAATAAGGATATTCCTGTGATAGGATTTTTAGCTCATATGGATACTGCACCAGATATGAGTGGGAAAGATGTTAAGCCTCAGATTTTTGAAAATTATAACGGAGAAGATTTGGTAATAAGTAAAGACTTAGGAGTTAAAATTTCAACTTCAGAATTTCCGGAAATAAAGCAATTTAAAGGAAATACTATAATTACTGCCAGTGGCGATACGCTCCTTGGAGCTGATGATAAAGCCGGTATTGCAGAAATTATAACTGCAATGGAATATTTGGTTAAAAATCCTGAAATACAGCATGGAACCATAAAAGTTGCTTTTACACCTGATGAAGAAATAGGAAAAGGTGTGGATCATTTTGATGTGAAAAAGTTCGGGGCCGATTATGCTTATACACTGGATGGTGGTCCTGTCGGTGAATTAGAATTTGAAAATTTTAATGCTGCTGGTATTGCAATAAAAATTCAAGGTAGAAATATTCACCCTGGATATGCCAAGGGAAGAATGATCAATGCGATTCTTGTTGCTTCTGAAATAAACAGTATGCTGCCTGTTGAACAACGCCCGGAATTAACTCAGGATTACGAAGGGTTTTTTCATATTATTCGATTTTTGGGCACAGTTGAAGAGGCTGAGATTCATTATATTATTCGTGATCATAACAGAGAGAAGTTTGAGCAAAAAAAGCAACTTATTCAGGATATTATCGAATTGGTGAATAAAAAGTATGGTAGTGAGATCGTTAGATTTCAGCTAGAAGATCAGTACTATAATATGCGAGAAAAGATCGAACCGGTTTATCGTATTGTTGAGCAGGCAAAACAAGCGATGATTGAGTTAGGTATTCAGCCAGTTATAAAGCCAATTCGAGGAGGAACTGATGGTGCAAAATTGTCTTATATGGGACTTCCATGCCCAAATCTATTTACTGGCGGATATAATTTTCATGGTAAGCTAGAATATATTCCCTTAGAGTCGATGGAAAAGGCGGTTTCTGTAATTCTTAAAATTGTGGAGAAATCTGTAAAATAAAAAAAGCTGCCTTATTGGACAGCTTTCAATATTTTGTAAGTAAATTCAGATTATCTTGCTCCTGTGGCAGGTAGAATTCCACCATCTTTAACTGTTATTTCTTTGACAACTGTTTGGAGTTCTGAACTTTTCCAACTGTTGCTTAAAAATACGCCCTGATTGTTTTCCCAAGGTAAGTAAAAATTGTTCCCTTCAGTCCAGGATATGGAACTTTGATCACTTTGTAGATATGTTAAAATGATCATTCCACTATTAGCGTAATAATAACCAGTTTTTTTAGTGTAACTGTCATTGTCTATTACGATATTATCAATAGATTGATCTGCTGTACCATAATTAACATAAAACGGAGTTAAATCAGCAGAGCCATAATTCGTTACATTAAAGAATACATAATCATAATTAATAACCAGGTTCCAAGTACTATATTCAGATAAATCAACCGTGTTATCCCAGTATATTTCTAATCCGATCTGATCTCCTGTACTGGTTTCACCAGAAGTTTCGGCGTAATAGCTCATGCTTGTATTATTAATTTGTCCATAAAGCACATAACCATCAACAGGTATTGTTGTGGATTCATAATTAACTTCTATGTCAATATCTGTCCATGTAGGATTGTTAAATTGAGCAATATTAACATAATCGTATAGGATCATTTCATTTTCGCCACCACCATTAGTAGCTAATAACGTAACGTCAAATGTTCCGGATGTTGAATAGGTTACGGTTGGGTTTTGTTCGGTAGAGGTAGATGGATAACCACCTTCGAATGTCCAGTACCATCCATCAGGACTATTGCTTGATAAATCGGTGAACGAAACGGTTATTTGGCTATCAGTCGATGAAACAATACTTGCAGTAAAGTCGGGTTGTGGCGGATCTTCTTCTTTTTCACAACTAAAAAACAGTAGCGATAAGGGTACGAATAATAGTGTAATGAGTAGATACTTTTTCATGATATGTTTATTTAGGAATTAGTAATCACAAGTTAGTGTATATATTTTATAATCTCAACAATTTAATGAAAAGACAGATTAATAATAACAAAATTAATACCAAAAGTTATTTTAGGAAGTGCTTAATTCTGCAAATCTTCTCTTATATAGGTGATTATTCTCCAACGATCTTCCTGAGATATCTGCGAAGCATGTGCCCCCATAATCTTTATCCCTACATTAATAATATGATAAATCTCTCCATCTGGCCTATTAACAGTTTTTTCCTGAAGCAGGTTAGCCGGAGGGAAAGCATATTTCTTACTCGTGTATAAAAATCCCTGTCCGTCGCCTTCTTCGCCATGACATTGTGCACAAAAGCGCTCATATTGCAGTTTTCCTTTGGCTACATTTTCATCTGTAACTTCCATAGGATTGAAATAGGTTTTACCAGCTAACGCCATGTCCTCGTCAGTCTTTTTTAACGGATATGGAATTATACCTCGAGGAACTGTTCCTTCCGAAGGTTTGCGTAAGGTCATGGAATCTGCGAAATTCGGATTTTCGCTATACGTATCATAGGCCTGTGAATGTTCCATATCTGGCAAGAAACTACGGCCGCGTTCTGTGCTTCTTTTGTCGCACGCACTTAATATGATAACAGAACTTAAAATAATATATATCAACTTATAGTTTTTCATACCTGATCTATATATTTTCATAATGGAAACTCTCTTCTAAATAAGGATGATTTTTAGGTAACAGATTTGCTTTGGTTAGCGAATGTAATACGACCCAAAGAAATATGCCTGTAAATCCTATGGTTAAACCAACATCAAATAAACCAATGGTTTGTGTTTCTTTCATTGTTCCCGGGAAAATCATTAAGTATTGATCAACCCATTGCCCGGCTAAAACAACTATGGCCATTGCAGTAACCACCCAAAGTATTCTTCGGAATTTTCTTACAATTAACACTAAAAATGGTATCAGGAAGTTTAACGCCAGGTTTACTAAGAAAAGAAATTCGTAATTCTCCACTCTTTTCACAAAGTAGAAGGTTTCTTCGGGAATATTGGCATACCAAATAAGCATAAACTGAGAGAACCACAAATACATCCAAAATATGGCAAATGAAAAAAGATACCGTGCTAAATCGTGAATATTATCGGTTGTGATAAAATCTAAATAGCCTAAACTTCTAAGTATGGCTATTATTACAATAATAACAGCAAAACTTTTTACGATAACCCCTGCCAGAACATACCATCCAAATAAAGTGCTGAACCAGTGCGCTTCAATTGACATTAACCAATCCCATGCAAATGTAACAATGGTAATTGCAAAGAATACAAGGAATAACGCAGCATACGTTTTGCTTTTATTGTAAAAGTTCAATCCATTACCCAAATCACTTTTCTTAGATATTCTTCTTAAGATGTATGTTAAAGAAATCCATATTGCTAAATACACAAACAGTCGTACAATAAAGAAAGGTATGTTTAAGTATGGTTCTTTGTCAGCAATAATTGGATCGTGATGAATTTCGTGTGTCCAGTGAAAAACATGATCTAATCCAAAAAGCATTATGATCATAAAAATAGCACCAAAAGGTAAATACATGCTTATGGCTTCGGGTATTCGTTGTATGGATACATGCCAACCCGATTGTGTAATGATATGAACAGCTATAAAAAATGTTGCACCAAGTCCGATGGTTAGAAAGTTAACCGAATTTAAAAGCAGTGCCGACCATACTTTTTCTGCTGAGAAAGTAAAAATCCCGTAAGCAAGTGAAGCTAGTCCGATTACTATCAGAATAAGTAGTATAGTTTTAACCTTCTTGCTAAATTGAAATGATAATTTTGATTCTTCAATCATATTTAATATTATCTAGTTATATTATTTCTAATATCTTTATGTTAAACCACGAAGTGGTTAAACTTAAATAATCCATAAATGCGCATGGTTAAGAACCCTGAAAGGGTTCAATAAATCATACCAAATATTTTTCATCATATTCTATCCCATGTTCTTCTAAAAGTTTGATATACTCTTCTTTAAAATTTCTTTTTTTATGATGTTCCTTTTGTTTCTTTACATACTCTATTAAATTATCTTTTGCTGAAATGGAATATGTAAACGCACCATACCCATCCTGCCAGCCAGAAAACCTTGGGAACAATTGTTCACTTTTAATAAAGCTGGTAGTGGCTAGTTTAATATCTTTAATTAAAGATGCAACAGCAATTGTTGGGTGAATGTGTGCAATAATATGAATGTGATCTTCAATGCCACCAATTCTATACAAGTGACACTTCTTATTCTTAAGAATACCCCAAATGAAACTATATAGCTTTTCCTGCCCGGATTCACTTAAAGACCTTTCTCTGCCTTTTGTGGAAAATACAAGCTGATATATTATTTGAGTATATGTGCTCATTTATTTCTGTTAATTAAACCCTTTTAGGGTTTTTAGGTTTGTTTATGTTTTATTATTCAAATTAAATCCCTTCGGGATTTTAATGTTTTATTTATGCTTTTATTCAAGTTAAATCCCCAAGGGATTATTATATAAATTATTCTTCAAATTTTACTTCCATTGCTCCGGTTTCTGCAAACTTTGCTTTAATTTGATCTGCTTCAGCATCTTCAGCTTTTAATACAACAACAAACCGATCATCTGTTGCTCTTTCACTATATATTTTATTATCGGCACCTAATCCAAGATTTGACTTAAATAAATAGGCAAATACAATGGCAAATGCTGCAAATAAAACTGCGCATTCAAAAGTTACCGGAATAAACGATGGTATTGAAAGGTATGGTTTACCTCCAATATTTAAAGGATATGCTTTTGTAAATACCCAGATCTGGAATAGAAGCCCGGAGGCTGCACCAACAGCTCCACCAATAAAAGCGGTACGTGGTAACCAAGATCGTCGTAGCCCCATCGCATGATCTAAACCATGCACAGGATAAGGTGAAAATACATCTTTAATTTTGATGTTATTCTCACGTAAGGCTTTAACAGCATCAAGTAAGTTGGATTCTTTATCGTAATATCCTGATATTTCTTTCATAACAATAACTATTTATTTTTAATAGTTGTTTTAACTTCTGCCATAGCTATTACAGGGAATAATCTTACGAAAAGCAAAAACAGCGTAAAAAATATTCCCAATGTACCAACAAATATTGCGATCTCAACAATAGATGGTTTATACATTTCCCAGCTCGATGGCAGGTAGTCTCTATGCAGCGATGTAACAATAATTACAAATCGTTCGAACCACATTCCTATATTAATAACAATAGACATAAAGAATGTAAAACCTACACTTCGTCGGAGCTTTTTAAACCAGAACAGTTGTGGCGAAACCACATTACAGGTCATCATTATCCAGTAGGCCCACCAGTATGGCCCTGTTGCACGATTAATAAAAGCGAAAAGCTCGTATTCAACGCCTGAGTACCATGCCATAAACAACTCAGTTAAATAAGCAATTCCAACAATTGAGCCGGTTAAAATAATGATCTTGTTCATCAATTCGATATGATTGATTGTAATATAATCTTGCAGATTCATTGTTTTACGTGCTATAATCATTAGCGTTAAAACCATAGCAAAACCAGAAAAAATTGCTCCCGAAACAAAGTAAGGTGGAAAAATGGTGGTGTGCCATCCGGGAATAACCGATGTTGCAAAGTCGAAACTTACAATGGTATGTACTGATAGAACCAGTGGAGCAGCTAATCCGGCCAATGTAAAACTAACAACCTCGAATCGTTGCCAATGTTTTGCTGAACCAGTCCATCCAAAGCTTAAAATTCTATAAAAAGCTTTTTTGAATTTGGTTTTCATTCTGTCGCGAATAGTTCCTAAATCAGGAATTAACCCTACGTACCAGAATATTAATGAAACTAAAAAGTAGGTGGTAATGGCAAAAACATCCCACAACAGGGGAGAATTAAAATTCACCCAAACATCGCGCGTGTTAGGGTAGGGGAAAATGAAAAAGCCAAGTAGCAATCTACCCATATGTATAAGCGGAAACAAACCTGCACAGATTACAGCGAAAATGGTCATTGCTTCAGCCGATCGGTTTATACTGGTACGCCATTTTTGTCGGAACAACAACAGAATAGCTGAAATAAATGTACCAGCGTGGCCAATACCTACCCACCACACAAAGTTGGTTATACTCCATCCCCAGCCAATGGTTTTGTTTACTCCCCATAAACCAATTCCTTTCCAAACAGTAAGCACTATAGCTATTATTCCAATGGCTGCTGCAGACGCTGCTAAGAGCAGACCCAGAAACCACAATTTATTAGGTTTTGCAACAATCGGACTAAAAACATCATCGGTAATGTCTTTTAAACCTTTATTACCTTTTATTAATTCTTCGCGAGTTGAAATTTCGGACACGTTATTTTTGTTTTAATTAAACTTTTAATTAACACACTTCGACAGGCTCAGTGTGACAAGCTTTTTTGTTTAGGTCATACCGAGCTTGTCGAAGTATGACATTGATTTAACTCTTTTTGTTATTTCTAACTTTTGTCAGATAACCAACCGATGGAAGCGTATGCAACTCTTCCAACAAGTGATATCTGCGTTGTTGTTTAAAAAGTTTATATACTTCGCTATTTTTATCGTTCAGATCACCAAAAACAATTGCATTTGCCGGACATGCCTGCTGACATGCTGTTTTTATATCACCATCCTGAAGTGTTCTGTTTTCCAGTTTTGCTTTTAGTTTCTTCTCCTGAATGCGTTGAATACAGAATGAACATTTTTCAATAACTCCTTTTGCACGTGTTGTAACGTCAGGATTTAATACCATTCTAGGCAAATTTTCTGTTAATCCATGCGGATCGTGAAGGTTATTACCCAATGCATCTGCCTTATTGTAATCTAACCAGTTAAATCGACGCACTTTGTACGGACAGTTATTGTTACAATATCTTGTTCCGATACACCGATTATATGCCATTTGATTGATCCCTTCGGAACTGTGGTTTGTTGCTCCCACCGGACATACATTTTCGCACGGAGCATTATCGCAATGCTGGCACATAACGGGCTGACGAACCACTTCCGGGTTTTCAGGATCGCCGGCATAATATCGGTCAATGCGCATCCAGTGCATTTCGTGTGCTTTTAATACCTCATCTTTTCCAACAATAGGCACATTGTTTTCAATGCTACAAGCAGCAACACATGTATTACATCCGGTGCAAGCATTTAAATCAACAGCCATTGCCCAATGGTGACCGTTATACTCATACTCCTTGTATAATGTTTGATGCAGCTTTTCTATTTCTTTATGCCGCTCATTGCCAGACTCGGGATTTACATCGTATTTATCCAGGGTTGTCTCTCTTACAATATCACGACCTTCCATTGAATCGTGCATTTGAGTTGTAGCAAATTCTCTAAATCCCAATGTTTTTTCTATAGTGATATTGCTGAGTTGATATGGTCTATAATCTGAGGATTTAATAAGCTGGTAAACATCCGCTCCAATATCTTTCCCTGATTTACCGGCAACTGTTCTGCCATATCCTAACGCAATCGAGATTGTTCTTTTAGCTTGTCCAGGCTGAACTAATACCGGTATTTCAATAGTGTTATTTATTTTAATTACATCTCCTGTTTTTAGATTTTTTTCATTCGCTAATGCAACCGAAACAGCAGCATAATTATCCCAGGTAACTTTTGAAACAGGATCGGGTAGCTCCTGTAACCAGGGATTGTTGGCAAATTTTCCTGATCCTACATTTACACTTTCGTAAAGTTGCAGTTCTAAATCAGGTTTTGGTTTAGCTATTTTAACCGATTCCAGAGTATATTTATATTTTGGTTCAGCTTGCTTTAATTCCAATTCCAGAATTCCATCCTGTAGCGATTTATTCCAGAAATTACCAAAGTCGAATATTCTGTTTGTTTTGGAGTAGATATCTGCTTGCCAAACATCTTTAATATAATTGTAATAAGATTTATCAATTCCGGCCCACTTTAATAGAGATTCCTGCTCCTGGCGTGTATCAAAAATTGGCTGAATACATGGTTGCGCTATTGTATAAATACCTTTTTTTGGATTAAAATCATTCCACGATTCAAGGTAATTATTTGCCGGGCAAACAAAGTTAACCAACTCTGAAGTTTCATCGGGGATAGTAGATAAAGAAATGCTTAAATCAATATTCTTTAATGCTTTTTCTATCTTTTTATTTGCTGAATAATCATAAATCGGATTACAATCGTAGAAGATTACACCTTTATATGATTCCAGATTATTGACAAAATCGAGCATTTGTTTATCATTTCCTTGTTTGATTAATAAGGAATGGGTGAACGATATTGTTTTTCCGTAATTGTTTAATAGTTGATTGATTCCGTTAATAAGTAGCTGAGTTTCCTTATTATTTGTTCCGCAAACGATTAATGATTTTCCTTTATTTTGAATCAGTTCATCACCCAGCTTTTGTACATTAACCTGAGTTGAGTGTGCAGAAATCTTTTCTTTGCCCAGTTTTTTAGCGATATAGTTATATAGATTTGCAACTACATTTTGTTCTTCTGAAGAATTGATAATGATTCGTTCATCGGCATTACTTCCGGTAAGCGACATGCCACTTTCAATTTGAATATGGCGCGACATTTTTCTGTTATCATCACTAACTTTCCTGTTTTGAACATATTGCTTTGTATATTCCACCGGCGATAACCAGGTGCCAAGAAAATCAGCATTAATTCCAACAATAACATGGGCTTTGTCGAATTGATAATTTGGAACTACTCTTTTGCCAAACGATTCTTTGTTTGCATCCAGTATAGCCGATGCCGATATAGAATCGTAAACGATATGGTCTGTGTTTGGATATTGTTTTTTGAAATTTGCTATTACCTTTTGAGTAGATGGACTAATTATAGTAGGAGATACGATGGCAATTTTATCTTTTTCTTCTTTTATCTTTTTTAGTTGATGAATAATTTGATCATCAACTGCCAACCAATTCGAGTCAACACCATTAATTTTAGGTTTTCTGTATCTTGTATCATCATATAAACTTAGAATGGAAGCTTGGGTAATACTGTTAGTTGCTCCTTGCGAAATGGTCGATAAATCATTACCTTCAATTTTAATCGGACGGCCATCCAAAACTTTTACCAGAATACTGTTGAATTTATCACCATCGAAAAACGACGAAGCATAATAGTTTGCCATACTTGGCGTAATTTCTTCCGGTTTTATTAAATAAGGAATGGCTTTGTGAGCAGCATTTTCACAACGCGAAAGCACAAAAGTTGATGCTAGTCCGAAACCAAACATCTTCAAAAAATCACGTCGGTTAGTTGGCGATTTTGTTTCTTTTTTGTCTTCCTTTTTTTGGATGGAATTTCCATCTAAGCTTTTCCAGTACTTAGTCATATGTTAGGTTCTTATTTCTTCTTAATTAATAATGACATTTCATGCAGTTTTCACCACCCATTTGAGCAACGGTTAATGAATCAAGCTCACTATTTTTAAACTGTGCATGATATTCTTCAAAAGTTTTTTCGTAATACTCGTTGCCCAGAAAATTTACTTTTCGTGTGCGATGACATTCAAGACACCAACCCATCGATAAATCTTCTTCCTGTTTTAATAAATGCATATCTTCAACTATACCGTGACATTCGGAGCAATCCAGGTCGCCAACACCGGCATGCTGTGCATGATTGAAATATACATGATCTGGCAATTTATGGATTCGAATCCAGTCAACGGCTTCTCCTTGCTCCATGTGTGTAAGGATTTTTTGAATTTCAAATCTTCCGGAATGAGTTCCTTCACGAACCAGTTCGTGACAGTTCATACAAACATTCGTAGAAGGTATTCCGGCTGATTTCGCATCTTCGGCTGTATGATGGCAATACATGCAATCTATCTTATTATCCTGAGCATGTACTTTATGCGAAAATTTAATGGGTTGTAACGGAGCATAACCTTCGGCCCTGCCAAGTGCAGCTGCTTCTTCGTACAGAATCTTGAATATAAAAGATAACGCAACAAGGATGATTATTCCATGCAGTGGCTTAAACTTTATAATTTTTGTATAGGTTAAATCCAGAAATGCCGCTCCCAGAATAAGGATTAGTAAGATAAAGAATGCAAGTCGGGTAACCAACATCTTGGGTTCGCCCAAACCCAATTCCTTAAAAGTATCAATATAGTTTCTTACCAGGATGATTTGTTCAGGAGACATCTGAATATTTTTATGTGCTTCTGAAATCTTTTGAGTAACCGGATTGAGCAAAGTATTAGCAAATGTTGCACTATCCATTGATTCTGCAGACAAAGCCAGTTCATACACAGATGGATTCCAGTTAAATGTATCTATGGCTTCGGTGTTATGACAAGAAGCACAATTAACAGTGTTATCTCCGGTTATGATTAATCCATAAAAAAGTCTTTTCCCAATTTTTAGTTTTTCCGGGTTAGTTTTATCCAATCTATGATTTGTATTTTCATCGCTATTGGCCAGAATTGGTAATGAAAAAATTAAGGTCAAATTAAAAATAACTATTGCCTTAAAAAATTTGAGTATATCCCTGTTCATGTTTGAAGTAATTGCAAAAATTTGTTTCAATTTCGTAATAAAAAATCTATTTCCCCAATTTTTTTAGTAAATAGGGATAAATTTTATTTAGATCAAATCTTATTTAGGTATTAAGTAACCGAAAAGCTTCTTTCGTTTTTATTTGAAACTTAATACATAAACCATGATTATGCAAAGGTGTAAGTCATTCAATATTTTACAGAATGTATCTTTTCTTTGATTAATTTGTATTTTTATGTAATTTGAGAAAGTTTTAAGATCAATACGGGGTACAATAATTTAATTAAAGTAAGATGGATAACTCTAACCTTCCAAGCTACCTTGAATATAAAGGTAAATACAAAGGAATTTTTGCATGGATATTTTCAACGGATCATAAACGAATAGGTTTATTATATCTTTATTCAATTATGGCCATGTTTTTAGTAGCAGCGCTGTTGGGTTTGCTTATGAAAACAGAATTAATAGCACCCGGAAAAACAATTATGGAAGCCAAAGCATATAACGCAGTATTTACGCTGCATGGTATTACAATGATCTTCCTTGTAGTGGTGCCGGGAATTCCTGCAATACTGGGAAATTTCTTTCTACCTATCATGATAGGTGCCAAAGATGTGTTTTATCCCAGACTAAACTTATTATCATGGTGGTTGTATATTATAGGTGCAATAGTTGCGATATCTTCTCAGTTTATGGGAACTGGATCGCCCGATACAGGATGGACATTCTATGCTCCATACAGTTTTAAAACACAATCGAATATATTGCCTGCTTTAATAGGGGCATTCATTTTAGGATTCTCATCCATATTAACCGGACTAAACTTTATTGTTACCATGCACAGAATGCGTGCACCTGGAATGAAATGGTTAAAAATGCCACTTTTCCCATGGACACTCTACGGAACAGCATGGATTCAGCTTTTAGCTACACCGGTTGTGGGTATAACATTACTTATGGTAGTAGCCGAAAAAGTGCTGAATATTGGTTTTTTTGATCCTACATTAGGTGGCGACCCGATTCTGTATCAACACCTCTTTTGGATATATTCTCATCCGGCAGTTTATATTATGATACTGCCTGCCATGGGTGTTATTTCTGAAGTTATTCCAACATTTGCCAAAAAAGAAATCTTTGGATACAACGCCATTGTACTCTCAACCATGCTAATTGCATTTGTAGGTTATTTTGTTTGGGGGCACCACATGTTTACGGCAGGAATGAGTGAAACATCCTTATTTGCTTTTTCTTTTCTTACATTTATTGTAGCTATTCCGAGTGCTATAAAAATATTTAACTGGCTGGCAACTTTATATAAAGGGTCAATTATGTTAAGAACCCCAATGTACTGGGCTGTGTCATTTTTATTTGTGTTTATGATTGGAGGATTAACCGGAATGGTATTAGGAGCTTTGGCAACGAATGTACATTTACACGATACTGCATTTGTTGTTGCACATTTCCACTTTATTGTTTTTGGAGGACTTGGTTTTGCATTTTTTGCCGGAATACACTATTGGTTTCCGAAGATATTTGGCAGAATGTACGACGAAGCATGGGCAAATACTGGTTGGATCATTTTCTTTATGGGATTCCTGACACTGTATTTCCCAATGTTTTTATTAGGAATTCAGGGAATGCCAAGAAGATATTACGATTATGTACCAGAGTTTCACTCAACAAATATCATATCATCTTTTGGTGCATTTATTATGATAGCAGGATTAATTGTAATAATAATTAATTTATTCAGATCAGCTAAAAAAGGAGAGAAGGCACCAAAAAGTCCGTGGGGAGGAAAAACATTGGAATGGACCATACCAAGTCCGCCACCACTTGAGAATTTTGAAGAAATACCAGAAATTAAATAATCCATACTATGAGCGAATACGCTGAACACGATCACTACGACCACGAAGGCTCAAAACTGGGTATGTGGCTATTTATATTTACCGAGCTGTTATTTTTTGGTGGTTTATTTATAGTATATGCCGTAATGCGTTATAAAAACGGAACTGCTTTTGAGTTTGCAGGTAAAGAACTGGATGTTTTTATTGGAACACTGAATACTATTATTTTACTGGTGAGTAGTGCAACCATAGCCATGTCAATATCTGCTATCCAGATGGAAAAGAAAAATTTAACAATGGCATTATTGGGAGTAACACTGGTTTTGGCACTTGTTTTCTTGGTTAACAAATATTTTGAGTGGGGAGCAAAAATTGATCATGGATTATATCCCGGATCTGCAACATTACAACAATTTGGACATGGCGAAACGCTTTTCTTCGGGTTGTATTATTTCATGACAGGCTTACATGCGTTACATATTGTTGTTGGAATTGCACTTATTCTTATTATGATGGTAAAGGTATATAAAAAGAAGATTTATAAAGATCGGTTTGTACAATTAGAAAATATTGGTTTATACTGGCACTTGGTTGATATCATATGGATATTTTTATTCCCGTTATTTTATTTAATAGCTTAAGATATGGAAGACTCAGAACATAAAATAGTTAGTTTTAAAACATACGGTTTAGTGCTTATAGCACTTATTATCTTTACATTATTTTCTGTTTATGTTACCCGATTAGATTTGGGTAATTTCAGCATAGCTGCTGCACTTACGATTGCCGGATTAAAATCGATATTGGTATTTTCTATATTCATGCATCTGTTTTATGATAAAAAGATGTATGCATTAATGGTGCTGGGAGTATTGGTGGTTATGACTATTGTATTAATTATTACGTTTTTAGATTACGGATATTAAAAGAAATAAATAAAGAGCAATGTATTCAAACTTGTCAAATTTCTCGGAAGATATTAATAATTCATTTATTATTATCTTTTCAATAATAAGCTTTTTCTTAATTGCCATAACGATAACAATTATTGTTTTTGTGGTGAAATACCGGGAAAAGAAAAATCCTGTTCCAACTCCAATAAAAGGAAGTGTATGGTTGGAAATTGTATGGACTGTTATTCCTTTAGGATTAGTAATTGGAATGTTTTACTATGGATGGATGGCCTGGATTCCTATGTTGTCGGATGCTCCCGATGATGCAATAGAAGTTAAAACAACAGCAAGAATGTGGTCGTGGCTTTTTGAATATGAGAACGGTAAAAAAACGGATACGTTGTATGTTCCGGAAGGAAAACCTGTGGAATTACAAATGACATCGCCGGATGTATTACATAGTTTATATATACCTGCTTATAGAATAAAAAGAGATATTGTTCCGGGAAGAACAACCAACATCTGGTTTGAACCAAGAAAAACAGGTGAGTATGATCTGTTTTGTGCTGAGTATTGTGGATTGCAACATGCTTATATGATAACTGAAGTAAAAGTGTTAACCCAAGAAGAGTTTGATAAATGGTATATTGATACTACAGCAGTTGCTGAAAGAGCAGCAACTCCGGGAGCTGAAGGATTACAAATTTTAAGAATGAATGGTTGTGTAGCCTGTCACTCTTTAGATGGTTCAAAATTGGTGGGACCAAGTTATAAAGGAATCTGGGGACACGAAGTTGAAGTTGAAACTAATGGAGACAAAAGAACACTTATTGTCGATGAAGAATATGTTAGAAATTCGATTTATAAACCAGATGATGATATTGTTGTTGGATATACCAAAGGGTTAATGAGATCGTATGAAGGGGAGCTTACCGATGAAGAAGTTGATAAGATTATAACATATTTAAAAACATTGTCCGATAAGAAAGAGTAGTTTAAAGCAAACTGTCAATAATAAGTAATCCAAACACAATAAACATGAAAGCATTTATTTCGATAAATGCTTTTTTAAATGGTAATTTCTTCTTGTTATTAAATAATATCTGATAGAAGGAAAGGCTAATAAGAATATTTAAAACAATTAAAATAAGAAACAGGAGAGTTGATTGAATAAATCCGAAATAGGCCAGCAATAATGAGGTCAATGAGGTAGAAAGAATCCAAATAAATAAAATTCGTTTCACTTGGTTTTGTGAAAGTAGGTTGTCAAAAGTTCCTAATCCAGCTTTCCTGTAATCCTCGACATTTTTAATCAACAACAACCAAAAATGTGGAATTTGCCACATGTAAATAAAAAATGAAATAAAGATAATTTCAGGCGAGAGTAAGTATGCTTCTGCTGCACTCCAACCAATTAACAGTGGAGTAACTCCGGTTAAAGATCCGGGAACAACAGCAAAAACAGTCTTCTTTTTTAAATAGGTATAAAAACCATTATACCATAAGATATTTAGCAATCCCAACAGTGCTGGAACAGTTCCGGTTTGAACAAAAAGAATTATAAATCCTGCTAAACATAAAATAAGAGATAAAATTAACCCGGTTGTTTTTGATATTCTCTGTGAGGGAATTGGCCGGTTTTTGGTTCGCAACATCAATTGATCTATGTTTCGTTCCTGATATTGATTTAAAGCCGATGCTCCACCTGCCAAAAAGAACACTCCGAAAAATACAGCAATAATTTTTGCATCAATAAACGATGTAGCAACAATGTAGCCGGTTATGGCAGAAAAAGATACAGCTAAAGAAACTCCCAAACGCATAAGTTTTGGGAGTGATGTTATGATTTGAATGATATTGCTTTTTCTCAAGATTTGTGTGCTTTCTGAGATTTTCTTCTTCCAATAATTAAACCAATAAATATTAGTGCTGCTATAAACATTATAATCGTTCCGGCAACCCTGGTAATACTTAATGTATAGCTTTGTCCTTGTGGATCATAATTAAAACAATATTGCAATACTTTATTAATGGTTGGTTTTGGCATGCCTTTCTGAGCTTCAATGATAGCCATTTTCAGATCAAATGGCAAGAAATCCAGGCCATACAAATATCGGGTAATCATTCCGTCCGGACTAATTAAAATTACTCCTGACGGATGCGCAAAATCCAGTCCTGTTTCTTTGTATCGGAAGCCAACTGCTTCAGTAATGGCATCGATATTTTCCTGATCACCGGTTAAATAAATCCAGTGATCAGCTTTTTCTTTGACAATATTATCGATAAAGTTTTTCTTTTTCTTTTGTGCTTTTTCTGGTGTATCGGTAACATCAAAACTTATGGTTAGTATTTGATAATCCTTGCCTAATTCCATATCTACTTTTTCAGCCACTCTTGCAATTCCTTCCTGCAACGGATTACAAACGCCCGGACAATTAAAGTAAACAAAAGATAAAACCGTTGGTTTGTCAATTAATTCGCGTAAAGTAACCTGTTTATTAACCTCGCTGTTAAACACCAGGTCAAGAGGTATGGTATCTCCTAAATGTTCAACCCAGCCTATTTCCACAATATCCGGGTTTATAGGGTTTTGAGCTTTACCATTAATTGAAAACACGAAAATTGAAAGTAGTAATATGATAATTTTTCTCATTACAATAATTTTTATAGGATTCCTGGTTCGTTTTCTTCCTTCTGATAAATGCCTGCTATCATTAAAGCACCGCCCATTAATGCAGTGTCTTTTAATAAAGCAAACATGGCAGCTACTCTTGTGGCTTCGTTGAATAGCCTTGGAATGTGAATAGCCGCAATAAAAATAAATAGCATGATAGCTAATAAGATACAGGCAAGTTTAATATACTTTTTACTAATAATACTAATGCTTGCTAAAATCAACCCGGCTCCTGTTAAGAGAATACTAAAACTTGTTCCGGGAATAAAAAAACTAAATTTTTCAATAAAAAAATCAACCATAATAAAATGGTTTAATCCAAAAATTGCAAAAGGTAGTGCAAATAGAATTCGTCCAATGGTTGTAAGGTTTTTCATATGATATTTTTATTTGTTTTCCAGATAAGAAGATTATTCGGTTAACATGTGATGTTCTTTCGCCTCGTAACCCAGCTCATTAATAGCATCTTTAACTTTTAATATGTCAACTTTGGTAGAATCTAATTCAACAATTGCAATCCCCTTTTCATGATCTGCTTTTGAAGTATAAACACCCTCAAATTCGTCAATAGTTTTTTGGATCGCATTTTCACATCCCGTGCAAGTCATTCCTTCAATTTGCAGCTCTATTTTTTGTGCATTAACCATTACCTCTTGTGAGGGTTCTTCGGTAACAGGCTCATTTTCTTGCGATTTTTCTTTTGGTGTGTTTTGGCATGCAAATGCAAAAACAAGAATAGGAATTAAAAAGAATTTGAATTTCATAGTTAGGTAATTTAAGGTTTTAAGTACTAAAATCATTTCTAAATGTACTTAAAAATACAATATAAGTCAATGAATGTTCAATAACCTAATTTATAAAGTTCTATAAATGAGATTTTAATTAAAGTGGAAAGCTAAAATAGATCAAGTATAAAAAGCAATTCTAATATTTAATGGTGTGAAACATCTACTTTTGCAATCAAATTTATTCAGATTCTTAAACGTTGCGATATAATTTTTAATCAAAGAACAATAATGATTACCAGAATACATTTCAGTTAATCAAAGTTACCGCGCGCCTGTCTGAGTTAAGATTTTGACTTTAGATTGATCAATGTTTTCTAATATGTTTTTAGGATATGGAATAGAGCTTCTCACTGGACTATATTGCATATGCTTTTCTAACTCTATTTTGTTTATATCACCAACAATAAGATCAACGGATTGATTATTAGTCCAGGGCACTTGAAGAGAATTAGGTTCAATTCCATAAAAATAACCTTCTGAGTAATATGATCTCACTTGCATTCCAGGGATTGCGACATAATATCCAATTCCATACTTAACTCCATCGTTAGGAACCAAGAATTCTTCAATGGATTCAAAATCAGGATTTCCAACATTTACATGAAAATGTGTTAAATTATAATTACTTGAATTTTGAATATAAAAAAACACATAATCAGAGCTAAGACCCGGTAAAAAGTATGAATACTCGGTTAAGTCGACATCCCAATCCCAATAGATTAACAAACCAGTTTTCTTTCCACTTGACCACTGAACTTGGGTTTCAAGATGACAATCCAATAAATATTCATCTATAACAGAAAATTTTGCAGAAGCCTTTTTGGGAATAATAATATGCCTGTCATTAAAAGTTAGTTCTATATCTGTAAATAATTCATTTACAAAATAGGCTATGTTGATATATGCATCTTTTCGGATTTTACTTTCACCTCCCGAGTTTTTTGCTGTCAGAACTACATCATAACTTCCCGGTTCTGAATACGTAACAGTGGGGGATTGTTCATTTGAGTTTAATGGCTTCCCTCCGGGGAAATACCATTCCCAACTATCTGCATTTGTGGACAAATCATTAAAAGTAATCGTTACTTCACTAGTTATACTCTTTTCTACTGCTTTAAAATCAGCAACAGGCGGATCGGGGTCTTCCTCACAACTATAAAAAAAAGGAATACTTAAAAATAAAATAACAACATTGGCTAATACTAAGGTTCTCATAATCTCAAAATGAAGTTAAAATTTAAATTGATTAGCAAAACTATTTATTTTGGGTGTCACAAAAAAATTATGGTATTATTTTCTTTGAAAATGTTTTCCAAAACATTAAATGAAACTCATAACTACTGTTGTCTTCCAAAATCTGTTTTCCCGAAACCAACTCATCTGTAGGTTTTATCCGGTGTTTAATTTCTTCATTGTGCAAATACGTACCTTCGGGATGAAATTGAATTCCCAGTACATTCGGGTATTTTTGATGTGTTATGGCTTCAATAATTTTACCATCAACAGAAGTGGCAATAATTTTCAGGTTTTGTCCCAATTTTTCTATGGCCTGATGATGATTGCTATAAACCGTGGGTTGTGTATTGCTTTCAAAGTCGCCAGTTAATGGAGTGTTGTCCTGTATTTTTATTTGATGAAAGCTTCCAGAGAACAAGGTAGAATCAATACTGAGGTTGTTATTATAATTCCTGTGTTGCTGATTCTTTTCTAGTTTAAGCACTTCTTCAACCGTATTTTTATGATATATTTCTGTTGGAATATCCTGAACCATGGTTCCTCCTGTTGAAATATTCATGGTTTGCATTCCTAAACAGATAGCGTATACGGTATAGTTAGGATTTTCTTCCAAGAGTGGCATAAAATCTGGATTTTGAGATCCACCTAATAAATGAAACAGGAACGAAGCTTCGAAATAGTGACGGTAGGGATCGGTCATCCGGGTTAATAAGCTCATTTGCTGGTTATAAATTGAAGGTGGTAAATCAGGCCCACCAAAAAATATTATGCCTTTGCTGTTTTCAAAGATAGAATGAAAAGAAGTTGAGCATGCATTTGCCTGAAAAAGTTTATCAGCAGAAACAGTTTCTTTAATTTCCCTTAGTTCAATATTCGAGATGTTGTTTTCCTGGATAAATTCTCTGGATTTGTTGTAATCATAGGTCTCTTTTTCATGATATACCCCCAGAATCCTTAATTCATCAATTTCAATAATATTTTTGTTTGTTAAGTTGGTAAAAAGTTCCAAGTTATATGCTGTAGGATGTGCCAGCACTAGCACATTTCGTTGCGCAAATGAAACGATTGAAAAAAGTATAAGCAGTTGAATCAAAAGGAGTTTTTTCATGATAAAATGGATTATGGATGATAAGGTTTAAAAGTACTGTTTTTTGCTTTTAGAAAAAAAATCCCCGGGAAGTTATTCCGGGGATCAAAGAGCTATATATTTTAGTAGTAAGCAGTAGTCTGGAATTTACAATATAACAACTACTTTTCTTCTCGTTCGTTTGCTTTTTTAACAACAATTTGTCGTCCTTCAATTTCAACACCATTAAGGTCTTCAATTGCACGAAGAGCATCATCATCATTAGGCATTTCTACAAAACCAAAGCCTTTAGAACGTTTGGTTTCTCGATCAAAAATAATTTTAGCTGAGGATACGTCGCCGTATTCTCCAAAAATCTCTTGTAATTTTTCACTTTTAACTTTGTAGTTCAAGTTTGCAATAAAAATGTTCATAATAAAATTAATTAAATGAATAAAACAGTTTAAGTAAGCATATAAATTGAAAGAACAAGTTCATATCGTTTTAAGTGCTCAACTTACAACAATAAAGATACGAGAATATAAAATTAAAATCCAGTATTTTTTAAGGACAGCTATAATAAATCTTCTTTTAGAATTGAATAAATATAACAATTTTGCACTTTATTATTTTTGATAACCGCTTTTTCTAATATGGCTTCTTTTTTAAACTTACATTTTTCCAAAACTCTTATGGATGCTACATTAGTTTCAAATACATTGGCAAATATTCGTACGATATTAAAATTTTGAAAACTATATTCTACCATTGCATTAACTGCTTTTGTTGCAAAACCTTTATTCCAATATTTCTCACCAAGCCAATAGCCTATTTCCGCATTTTTCCGAAAAACATCAGATTTTAGAATAATACCTACTCCGCCGACGGCATTCCCTTTATACTCTATAGCAAAATTAGTTAAAGGGTTGTCTTCGTTGGCAATTGCAATCCATTGTTTTGCTGCCATTTCGGTATACGGATATGGAAATTCATCGCGCAAATTATCCCATATCTTTTTATTGTTGGCATTTCTGGCTAACGATTTAATATCCTTTTTTTGCCAGCTTCGAAGGTTGATATTTCCTAATTCAATTCGATTCAATAATTTTGAGACTGAAAAGTTTTAACAATTAATTGATAATAAAATTAGTACATTTTTGTTAACTATTGTTAATCATTTACTAATGAATCAATAATTTACCTATTTTAGCTGTTATGAGAAAACCCGCTATTCGGTTGGTCGTGTCTTTAGGAGTAGTTGCCATTATTGGTATTATTGCACTGCAGGTCTACTTCTTTCAAATTACCTTTAATAAAGAGGAACGAAAATTGAATCAAAAAATTCAGGTTGCCTTGTGGGATGTTGTTGAGCAAATCTACGAAACTAATAACATAAAATATGTAGGGGTAAATCCTGTAGAGCAAATTTCATCAGATTACTTTGTAGTTGATGTGAATGATTTTATCGATGCCGATGTGCTGGAATATTACCTGATTAAAACGTTCGAAAAGCAAAATATACAACTCGACTTTGAATATGCCATATACGATTGCCAATCGGATAAAATGATGTATGGCAAATATATCAATCTTGGCAAAAAGAAAAATAAACCTTCTAATATTGAGTTGCCAAAACATGAGGAATTTATTTATTACTTTGGAGTGTATTTCCCCTGGCGCAAACAATATATATTAGGAAATATACATAGCATTTATATTTTATCGGGCATCTTAATTTTTGTGGTATTGTTTTTAGGATATGCTTTAGTCGTTATTCTTCAGCAGAAAAGATTTTCTGAATTACAGAAAGATGTTGTAGATAATCTCACCCATGAGTTTAAGACACCGCTATCATCCATTGTGTTATCCACTGACGTTTTAAATGAAGCAGAAATAAGTAAGGAACCTGATCGGATTAAAAAATATTCAGGGATCATTAAGCAACAGGCTAATACTTTACTACAGCATATTGAGCAGGTTCTGGAAATGGGAGCGTTAGAAAACATAGGCAAGCTTAATAAAAAGAAACTTAATTTACATGCGTTGATTGATGGCTGCATAGAACATTCAATTTGGCAGAATAAACAAGAAGAAGTATTTATATTGAATTTGAATGCAACAAATCCTATGATTTGTGCCGATGAGTTCCATGTGAATAATCTGGTTTTAAATGTTATTGATAATGCCATAAAGTATTCCGATCCGGAGCCAAAAATAACTCTAGCTACCTATATAGATAAGAAGCGTCTCTATTTATCAGTAAAAGATGAGGGTATTGGAATTGAAAAAAAATATTATAAAAAGATATTTAAAAAGTTTTTTAGAATTCCTACCGGTAATGTGCATAATGTGAAAGGTTTTGGTTTGGGATTGAGTTATGTAAAGAAAATTGCAAAAAAACATGGTTGGAGTTTGCAATTAAAAAGTAAACTAAACGTAGGGACTGAAATTATTGTAGGAATTCCTTTAAAAGATTCTGATTGTGAATGATAAGCCCAAAATATTGTATGTAGAAGATGATGAAACTTTACGTTTTATCACAACCGATAATCTTGAGCGAAAAGGTTTTGAGGTACATAATGCTTCGGACGGATTAACAGCATTCGAGATGTTTTCTAAAGAGACATTTGATATTTGTCTTTTGGATATTATGCTTCCCAAAATGGATGGTTTTGATTTGGCACATAAGATAAGATCTGTAAATCAAGAAATTCCTATACTTTTTATTACGGCTAAAACATTACCCGAAGACAGAGTAAAAGGTTTACTGCTTGGAGCCGACGATTATATTGTAAAACCTTACCATATGGAAGAGCTTATTTTGCGAATTCAGGTTTTTCTCAAGCGAAACAAGATATCCGATAAAAATGCGGATATTAATAATATAAAAATTGGGAATGCGCTATTTGATCAGGAAAAATTAAATCTAAAAGTAGGTAGAAAAGAAAACAGTTTAACTTATCGTGAGGCTGAGTTGTTAAAGTTTTTAATAGAAAATAAAAATACCGTGGTTACCCGCGAAAGAATTTTAAATGTGCTTTGGGGTGAGAATGATTATTTTGCAGGCAGAAGCCTGGATGTGTTCATCACTCGTTTAAGAAAATATTTTAAACCTGTACCGGGCGTAGCTATTGAAAATAAAAGAGGTGTTGGTTTTATTTTTAAATTAAAAGAATAAAGAGATTTACACTATTTTTGTAAATCAATTGTAATATTTATGACAGAAAAAATTACCAGTGTACAAAATCCAAGAATTAAAAACATAGCTAAGCTGCAGCAGAAATCTTCAGAACGCAGAAAACAAAATCAGATTATTATTGAAGGTTTGCGCGAAATATCTTTAGCTATAAAAGCAGGATTTAAAATACAGTCAATATTTGTGTGTTCTGATATTGTAAAATCAGAAAAGATTCATCAGCTGGGAACTAATGTCGAATATTTTGAAATAAGTTTGAATGTATATCAAAAGCTGGCTTACAGAGGTTCTACAGAGGGTGTTATAGCATTGGTTAAACCTAAGAATATAACATTAACCGATTTAAATCTTCGTAAAAATCCTTTGATTATTATCCTCGAATCCGTTGAAAAACCTGGCAATTTGGGAGCAATATTGCGAACTGCAGATGCTGCAAACGTTGACGCGGTTATAGTATGCGATCCATTAACAGATATTTATAATCCGAATGCTATACGCTCAAGTGTAGGTTGTGTTTTTACAAATCAGGTGGTCGCCTGTAGTTCCGATGAAGCTATCCAGTGGCTGCGAAAAAATAGCATTAAATCTTATGCTGCTGCTTTAACAGCAAAAGACTTTTATCACGAATCGGATTTAACCGGACCTACTGCCATAGTAATGGGAACCGAAGCCGACGGATTAACCGAAAAGTGGTTAAAAAATACTGATAAACAGCTTATTATTCCAATGAGTGGAGAAATTGATTCGTTAAATGTAGCTACATCAACAGCGATTCTGGTTTTTGAAGCAATGCGACAAAGAAACTTTTATAAATAGATTAAAAATGCTGCACTTTTAATTAAACAGAATTATATTTTTTCGTGTTTATTCTCATTTTTATTTTAAATTTGAAATACATCCAACTTAACTTTTATGAAAGATAAACAATTAACCATTGCACTATTGCTAATCTTAGCTTCTCTGAGCTTAAATTTACGAGCACAAAATAAAGTCAAAGAAATAAAACTAACTAACATCTCTGGCAAAGCAATTGGAGGCAACATGGAAAGTCTTCAGCAAGTTAAAGAAAGAGCAATAAACGAAGCAAAGATCAGTGCACTTAAACAGGCAGGTATTGAAGAAAATATATCTTCATTCACAGATTATTTCCAGTCTGAACATGATAATAAACTTGAAGAACTGTTCACAACAGATATTCTTTCGGACATTAGAGGCGCTGTTAAGAATGTTGATGTAATTGAAACTAAAAAGTATTTTAATGATTTCGATAAGCTGGTTGTTGAGGTTAGGATTAATTGTACGGTTGTAAAATATTTGTCTGAACGAGACCTTACTTTTGATGTGTGGGTAGATGGTATAGGGAAGTTTTATACAGATAATTCAAAGCTTGTATTTAAAGTAAAGTCCTCTAAAGATTGCTACGCGAATATGTTTATTTTTAACCAGGACGAAGCGTATAAATTGTTCCCGAATGGTTTAGAAGAATCTTTTTTATTAGCTCAAAAAACAGAATATGTTTTTCCTACGTATAAGGCAGATTATTATCTTGAAACAAAGAAAGATTCAGAAGCTCACCGAATGATCATGGTATTTACTAAAATGGAAATTCCATATACGGGCAAGATTAAATATAAAGATATTATTGACTGGATATTTTCAATCCCACCTGATATGCGCGTAATTAAATCTTTTGGATTTACAGTTGTCCAAGAAGAAAAGATGGGGGAGTAAGCATATCAAGTTATTTAAAACTGCATAAAAATAAAAAAGCTCCGACTACTTATCGGAGCTTTTGGGGTGGATGATGGGGGTCGAACCCACGACCTCCGGAACCACAATCCGGCGCTCTAACCAACTGAGCTACAACCACCATTTTTTCGGACTGCAAATATAATGAAGAATTTTTGTATTTTACAAAAATCAACGGGATTATTTTTACGAAATATTTTATGCAGGATGATGCTTACAATACTAAAAAAAGTTAATTAATTTTTTATTTAATGGTTAAAGCGTATTTTTGCGCGTAAAATCAAAAAAATAACAGTGTTAGGGTCTAAAAGATATGTAAGTAACGTTACCGGGCTGCAAGCTATAAATATTCTGAGATTTATAACATTCCTGATAATTTCTATAGTTTTTACCAAAATTGGATTAACTCAAGAAGAAATAGGTTTGTTTGAAGTTTCTTTATTTATTGCCGGATTTGCAAGCTTTTTTTGGGTTAATGGGTTTATTCAGGCTTTTTTACCTCTATTTAAAAGCAACAAAACATTTGGAGACAAAGAACAACTGGCCGGGACAAAATCTCCTGAGGTGTTCAATATGTATGTCATCTTAATGTTTTTTAGTATTGTAGTTTTTTTGATTGGTTTAGCCATAAAAGGTAACTTCTCAGTTTTTGGTTATAGGGGAGATGTTCCTTTGCTTAATGTAACATTATGGTATCTGCTATTAAGTAGTCCTGCTAACCTGGTCGAATATATATACATGGTTCAGGATAAAAACGGGAATACACTCAGTTATGGATATATTACATCTACCTTACAGTTAATAGCAGCAATTGTACCGGTTGTTTTAGGGTACGATATTATTTGGTCGCTTAGAGGTTTGGTAATTGTTTCAGTTATTAAAAATATTTGGTTGATAACCTTACTCTATAATTATGCAGAGATAAGATACTCGTTTTCGTTTATTAAAGAGGTTCTTGCGGCATCAGGACCGATAATTTTAAGTGTCTTGGTTGCAGGATCAACGCAGTACGTTGATGGTATAATTGTAACAACAAATTATGGAGCTGACGGATTTGCCATATTCCGTTATGGACAAAAAGAGCTTCCTTTTGTTGTTATGATGGCAGCAGGTTTAAGCTCAGCTATGCTTGTTGAATTTAATAGAAGAGACAAGCTCAAAGAAACTCTTGTTCAGCTTAAGAAAAAGTCCTTACGAATTATGCATTCAATGTATCCATTATCTATAATGTTACTTTTGTTTGCCAAGCCTTTGTATAAATTTATGTTTACTCCTGAGTTTACTCGAAGTGCCGATGTGTTTGTTGTATATTTACTTGCCATATTAAGCAGAATTCTATTCCCGCATACTATTGTAATCGGATTAAAAAAAGGAAGAATACTATTTTGGACTTCGATATTTGAATTGCTCGGTAATATACTTTTAAGTCTTTATTTAGTTGAAGATTATGGTGTAGTTGGGGTTGCTCTGGCTACAATAATCGTTTATTTCGTTTCGAAAGTTGGGCTAATTGCCTACAATTACTTTAAATTAGGTATTAGTCCAAAACAGTATATAAATATTAAATGGTACATTTTCTATAGTTTTATATTAGGTGCGGTATTTGTTTTATTAGACCGCGGAATTATAATGATATAAATTGGATTGACAATTTAGCAGATTTTAATTCATTTTGGCAGTATTTTCTCAACCATATTGTTGGGTATATTTTTTGATAAAGGTTTTAAAAAAACTAAAAAATAAAGATCATGAATATAGGAAGATCATCAAATCCCGTATTATCAAAATCAGCATTTAACACACAAACCTATGCATCATCGTATACAGAGGTTATGAGTTTAAATGGAACAATTAACAAATCTATTGCGCTCTTATTGTTGGTAGTGGTAGGTGCAATGTATACATGGAAAATGTTTTTCGGGGCAGTATCTGTAGAGGCAGGATCAGCATTGGTCTCTAAATGGATTATGATTGGTGGAATAGGAGGTTTTGTCTTTTCTTTGATAACAATATTTAAAAAGTCGTGGGCATACATAACAGCCCCTATTTATGCTGTTCTGGAAGGGTTGTTTCTAGGTGCACTTTCTGCATTCTTCGAAGCAAGCTATCCGGGTATTGTGCTGCAGGCTGTTGCTTTAACTTTTGGAACGATGTTGGTTATGTTAGTTGGATACAGATCAGGAATTATAAAAGTTACACAGAAATTCAGAGCCGGAATTATTGCAGCAACTGGAGCTGTGGCATTAGTATATTTTATTTCAATAATATTTTCACTTTTTGGTGTAAGCAATTTAGTGATCCATAGCAATGGAATCCTGGGTATTGGGATTAGTCTCGTAATTGTTGCAATTGCAGCACTTAATTTAGTGTTGGATTTCGATTTTATTGCTAAAGGTTCTCAGGCCGGTCTGCCAAAGTATATGGAATGGTATGCGGCATTCGGATTAATGATTACCTTAGTATGGTTATATATCGAAATTCTGCGATTATTATCGAAAATTGCAAGCAGAGATTAAGGTAGTATATATGTAATCCATAATAGCCCTGGTATTAACCGGGGCTTATTTATTTCAAGTAGTTGCATAATATCAATGATTTTGGGATGTTAAATAATAGATAATTTTGTTTTATTTATTAGTTGCTTTGTTCTATTTTTATGCCCCGGTTAACTAATTAAATCCCGCTTATGAAATCGTTAGAGTCGTACTTTGAGCAGTTTAGGAATAATATCATTGGAATTGATTCTGTATACAAATCTCCTTATGGTGAACAAAAAATAATATATGCCGATTGGATTGCCAGTGGAAGATTATACAAACCAATTGAGAAAAAAATAATGAGTGATTTTGGTCCGTTTGTAGCGAATACTCACACCGAAACAAGCGAAACCGGGACATTAATGACACACAGTTATCATTATGCACAAAAACTGATTAAGCGACATGTTAATGCCGGTCCTAACGATGTATTGATCCAATCGGGGTTTGGAATGACTGCAGTTATAAATAAGCTGCAACGCATTCTTGGGTTAAAAGGCTGCGGGATGTTGAAGCATAAAGAGTGTTTACGAGAACTCGACCGACCGGTCGTGTTTATTACCCATATGGAACATCATTCCAATCAAACATCATGGTACGAAACAGTATGCGATGTTGTGGTAGTAGATCCTGATGAAGACCTGTTGGTTGACCCCGAAAAATTGAGAGAAGAATTAGAGAAATACAAAGACCGAAAGCTAAAAATAGGATCATTCTCGGCTGCATCGAATGTTACCGGTGTAAAACCTCCGTATCATAAATTAGCAAAAATGATGCATGAGTATGGCGGAATTTGTTTTGTCGATTTTGCTGCTTCGGCACCTTATGCTGAAATAAATATGCATCCGGAAGATCCAATGGAAAAACTGGATGGTATATTCTTTTCACCCCATAAGTTTCTTGGAGGACCGGGAACTGCAGGAATATTAATTTTTGATTCAAGCCTGTATAATTCTGATGTGCCTGATAATCCAGGAGGAGGTACTGTAGATTGGACAAATCGCTGGGGTGAATATAAGTATATCGACGATATTGAGCTAAGAGAAGATGGTGGAACACCTGGCTTTTTGCAAGCTATTCGCACAGCACTGGCTTTTGAGTTGAAGGATCAAATGGGCATTCAAAATATCGAAGATCGTGAAAAAGAGTTAATTCCTCGTGCTTTTAAAGGACTAAGAGCTATTCCGGGCGTAAAAATATTAGCCGATAATGTGATGGATCGTATTGGAGCACTATCATTTTATATTGAAAATGTACATTATAATTTAGTGGTAAAGCTCTTAAGCGATCGCTTTGGAATTCAGGTGCGTGGAGGTTGCGCTTGCGCAGGCACATACGGACATTATCTTTTAGATGTGAGTTATGATTATTCTCATGAAATTACGCAATTAATTAATCATGGAGATTTGTCGCAAAAACCTGGATGGATTCGTTGGTCCATTCATCCAACTACTCACGATTCTGAAATTGACTATTTTGTTTACGCTGTTGAGGAAATCTCTAAAAATCATAAAAAATGGATATTAGATTATGATTATAACAAGAGAACAAATGAGTTTATCTTTCATGGAATGATAGGAAAATCAAACTATGATCTAAATAAATGGTTCTCGCTTAAATAATTGATTAAAAAATAGTCAGATAATTTTGTATTTATAATAACAATATTTAATTTTGCAAGCCATTAGTTTTAATAAAGCGTAAAAAAGTATAGCAAAATATAAAGGAGTTTAAAAGATGAAAAAGGGAATACATCCGGAAAATTATCGTTTAGTAGTTTTTAAGGATATGTCAAACGGTGAGATGTTTTTGACCAGATCAACTGCACCAACAAAAGAAACTATTAAGTACGAAGATGGAAACGAATATCCGTTAATTAAAGTTGAGATTTCAAATACTTCTCATCCATTTTATACTGGTAAGATGAAACTTGTTGATACTGCAGGACGTGTTGATAAGTACATGAACAAGTATAAAAAACATGTTGAAAAGAAAAAGTAATTTATTTTACTACATAAAATATGAAAAGCTCCGTAATTCGGAGCTTTTTTTATGTAAATTTGTCAAATAACCACTTAAATTTCCGTTATGAACTATATTCTTTTTGACGATAAAGCATGGGATAACTTATTACCATTAACATTTACTCGTCCGGCAGCTGAAATACGAGCTGGAATCTTGAAAATTAGTGAAAAGTGGGAACAACACTTAAATGTTAAATTGTCATACCTGACAAAAGAATATCTACAAAAGAAATTTCCTTTAGTAGTTCAAGACGAAAATATTTTAATTAACGGATCGTTACTTCCCGATTCCGATATTCTGGAAAGCATTCAGAAATTGAATTTGAATGAAGTTTTGGAGAAAGATAATAGAGTTTTAGCTGCAAAGCTATCTGGAAATGAGGTAGCTAATTTTGATTATCAAAATATTGACTCGTTAAATAGGGTTGAATACCTGCAGGAAACAAACCATATTATTCGGCCCTGGGATATTTTCAAGAATAACGAGGTAAATATTAAAAGTGATTTTGAACTGCTTACCAAAGAACGGAAAACACAGAAATTGAGTTCAACCAACCAGGTTATTGGCGAAGAAAATATTTTTATTGAAGAAGGTGCAAAAGTAGAGTTTTCAATTCTGAATGCATCTACAGGACCTATTTATATTGGCAAAGATGCTGAGATAATGGAGAATTGTGTAATTCGTGGTCCATTGGCTTTGTGCAATAATTCAGTACTTAAAATGGCAGCTAAAATATACGGACCAACAACCATTGGACCTCATTCTAAAGTAGGTGGCGAAGTGAATAATTCGGTTATTTTAGGATATTCAAATAAAGCACACGATGGATTTTTAGGAAACTCCGTAATTGGCGAATGGTGTAATATAGGAGCTGATACAAACAATTCCAACCTGAAGAACAATTATGCTGAAGTACGGTTGTGGAATTATGAATCGCAACGGTTTCTAAAAACTGGATTGCAGTTTTGTGGTTTGATCATGGGAGATCATTCAAAATGTGCTATTAATACCATGTTTAATACCGGTACAGTTGTTGGTGTAAATGCCAATATCTTTGGCGAAGGTTTTCCGCGTAATTTTGTAGCCTCTTTTTCGTGGGGCGGAGCGCATGGTTTTACAGTTTACGGAATAAATAAGGCTTTTGAAGTGGCCGAAAAAGTAATGGAGCGCAGAGGTGTTGTTTTGGATGAAACAGAAAAAAGCATCTTAAAAGAAATATTTGAACGAACAGCTAAATACAGATCTTTTTAGAATTTATTAAATCTATTCTTTATAACTGCAAATTTTAATTTGGCATAGTGATTGCCAATCATTATATCCCAAATATTTTGAAGAGTGGGCTGACAGATTGTCGCATGTGATTAAATTAAACAGGGTGAAATATTATGAGTGATAAAATAAAAGAAAGCAAGTATACAAGTATATTTTTTGGATCGGATATGGAAAATGACGGTGAATTTATTCCATTAATTTCTGATGATGAGGATGATGTAGATTTTAAAAAATCTGAATTGCCAAAAGAATTACCCATTCTGCCATTAAGAAATACGGTTTTATTTCCGGGAGTTATTCTGCCAATTACAGTAGGTCGAGAAAAATCCATTCGACTGGTTAATGAGATCTATAAAAAAGATAAAATAATTGGAACAGTTGCGCAGTTAGATCCTCAGGTAAATGAACCTGAAGAAGCTGATATGTATCGATTAGGTACTGTAGCACAAATTCTTAAAGTACTAGAAATGCCCGATGGTAGCACATCGGTTATTATACAAGGGCGGCAGCGTTTTGAGATGCTGAATATGGTGCAGGCAGAACCTTACCATAAAGCCACAGTTAAATTATTGAAAGATATCAAACCCAACGATAAAACCCGCGAATTTGAGGCTATTGTTGGTTCGCTAAAAGATTTATCGTTACGGATCATTAAATTGTCGAGTAATATCCCGCCGGAAGCTTCTTTTGCGGTGAAAAATATTGAAAACACGAAATTTTTAGTAAACTTCATCTGTTCCAACAGCGATATTGAAATTGAGGCAAAACAAAAGTTACTGGAAATTGACGATTTAAAGGAGAGGTCAATCCGTTTGCTTGAGCATTTAACCAAGCAGATTCAAATGCTGGAGTTAAAAAATGATATTCAGTCGAAAGTGAAAACAGATCTCGATCGACAACAACGGGAGTATTTGTTGCACCAGCAAATGAAAACAATCCAGGATGAGCTGGGTGGTAATCCTCTGGATCAGGAAATTGAAGAGCTTAAAAACAAAGCAAAAGAGAAAAAATGGAGCAAAGAGGTTGCAGAAACTTTTAACAAAGAGGTGGAAAAAATGCATCGGTTAAATCCTGCAACCGGCGAATACTCTGTGCAATTGAATTATTTGCAAACGTTACTTGATTTACCTTGGAATGAGTTTACCAAAGATAATTTTGATTTAAAAAGAGCTCAAAAAATCCTTGATGATGATCATTTCGGTTTAGAGAAGGTAAAAGACAGAATATTGGAGTATTTGGCTGTTCTTAAACTCAAAGGCGATTTAAAATCGCCCATATTATGCTTGTACGGTCCTCCGGGAGTTGGTAAAACATCACTGGGAAAATCAGTAGCAAAAGCATTGGACAGAAAATATGTAAGAATGTCGCTGGGAGGATTGCATGATGAAGCTGAAATACGTGGTCATCGAAAAACCTATATCGGTGCAATGCCTGGTAGAATCATCCAAAATATCAAAAAATCAAAATCGTCGAATCCCGTATTTATACTAGACGAAATAGATAAGGTTGGTAAAGATTTTCATGGCGATCCGGCATCTGCATTGCTTGAAGTTCTAGATCCTGAACAAAACAATGCATTTCATGATAACTACTTGGAGTTAGAATATGATTTGTCTAACGTAATGTTCATCGCTACAGCAAATACATTATCGACAATAAATCCTGCGTTGCGCGACAGAATGGAGATGATTGATGTTAGCGGGTATATTGTTGAAGAAAAGGTTGAAATTGCAAAACGACACCTTATTCCAAAACAACTGGAAGCACATGGTGTGAAAAAGTCGAAAGTTTCATTTACCAAAAAAGTTTTGGAGTATGTAGTTGAAAATCATACAAGAGAATCCGGAGTAAGAACATTGGATAAAACCATTGCAAAAATTGTAAGAAATCTGGCACGGAAAATAGCTCTTGATGAAGAGTTTAATAAGACACTGACAGTTGCTGATATAAAAGAGATTTTAGGACCACCGGAATTCACTAAAGATAAATACCAGGGAAATGATTTTGCTGGCGTGGTTACCGGATTAGCATGGACTGCTGTTGGTGGAGAAATTCTTTTTATTGAAAGTAGTTTAAGCAAAGGCAAAGGAAAACTTACCCTTACAGGTAATCTGGGTGATGTTATGAAAGAATCTGCAGTAATTGCTCTGGAATATATTAAATCGCATGCGCAGGAATTGGGAATTAAAGATGAAGCATTTGAAAATTGGAATATTCATATTCACGTTCCTGAAGGTGCCATACCAAAAGATGGACCGTCGGCAGGTGTTACCATGGCAACCTCAATAGCATCAATATTTACACAACGAAAAGTTAAACGCAAAGTTGCAATGACAGGTGAAATTACATTACGTGGTAAAGTTCTTCCGGTGGGTGGAATAAAAGAGAAAATACTTGCGGCTAAGCGTGCAGATATTACCGATATTATTCTTTCTGAAGAAAATAGAAAAGATCTTACCAAAATTAAAGATATTTACCTGAAAGGATTAAATTTCCATTTTGTAAATGAAATTATGGAAGTATTAGATATTGCACTCTTAAAAGAAAAAGTTAAAAAACCACTTTCGGTTTAAGTATAAGTTTTAAATTAGAATAAAATCCGATCAATACCGATCGGATTTTTTTTAAAGCAACTAATTGCTCAAATTATACATCTACCAATTAGTTATTAAGCCTATTTATTTTATATGAAAAAATTAATTCTTACAACTGCTAATAAAGCCATATTGTTGCTGCTGATTTTTTTAGGTTTTGCCTGTGATTCCGACGATGATTTTAACGGTAATGTCGAATATGGATCATTTTCAGCCGATTTTAAAGCCACAGGAACAATCGTCGATAAATCTACATTAAATAGACTTTCTGGTATTCAGGTAGCTATGGGTGGTGATACTGTTTATAGTGGACAAAATGGAGAATATGTAATAACTGTACGCAATTCACCAAATATACAGAAGTATGATATTAGTTTTGTGGATACGAACATGATTTACCCACCTAAAGATACTGTATTAGATTTTTCTGATGAGATGTTTGAAAATGGCGATGAATGGTATAAAGGAATTAAAACCATGCAAGTTGATATTAAACTAGAGCCCAATGAGTTTCCAAATTAATATTTTAGAATGATGACCCAAAGAATTCTATCATTAATAAATAAATTAATTCTTCTAACATTAACAATCTTAGGTTTTTCATGCACTGAAGATCAACCTGATGAGTATGGAATGCCATATGCTGATTATAAAATTAATGGTGCAGTAATCAGTGAAGAAACATTGGAACGTTTGCAAAACATTCAGGTCGTCATGCAAGATTCTGAAATGATAGATATTCATGCTGATACGTGTTATACTGATGCGAATGGATTGTATGAAGTAAAACTAAAGGACTGGACTAGTGATAAAACTTATATTTTTAAATGCATTGATGTTGATGGAGTAGTCAATGGTGAATATGAACCCTTAGACAGCACTGTTACATTTGAAAATCCTGAATTTGAAAATTCTAACGGAAACTGGGACCGAGGAGAGGTTTCCAAAACCATAGTTGTTAAATTGACTGCAAAGAAAGATTGAAAAAGATTTATTTATGATAGGAAAGATATCTTTTAGGAAAAAAATAGCTCTCGATCTTTATCGTAAATATAAAAACAATACCACCAAGCTGCACGAACTTACTTACCTGTTTTGGGAATCAACTCTTCGCTGTAATTTAAATTGTAAACATTGTGGTAGCGATTGCAAATCAGATTCTTCGCAAAAAGATATGCCGCTGGACGATTTTATTGGAGTTATTGATCAAATCAAGAAACATGTAAATCCGAATAAGGTTATGGTTGCCATAACAGGCGGAGAGCCTTTACTGCGCAACGATCTGGAAAAATGTGGAAGCGAACTTTTTCAAAGAGGATTTCCCTGGGGTATGGTGACCAATGGATATCTTCTTACTAAAGAACGATTAGTATCGCTCTTAAAATCAGGCTTGCGATCCATAACAATAAGTTTGGATGGTTTAGCCGAATCGCACAATTGGTTAAGGGGGAAAGATAAAAGTTATATTAAAGCACTGAATGCCATTAGTATGGTAACTGCAGTTGATGATCTTGTTTACGATGTAGTAACTTGTGTAAATCAAAAAAACATTAACGAATTACCCAGATTAAAAGAACAACTTATAAATATGGGTGTAAAGGAGTGGCGAATATTTACTATTTTTCCTGTAGGTAGGGCGAAGAGTAATGAACTGTTAAAGCTTAAACCTACTCAATTTAAGGAGGTATTTGATTTTATAAAGGAAACCAGAACTGAAGGAAAAATAAAACTCAACTATGGTTGCGAAGGATTTTTAGGAAGTTACGAAGGAGATGTACGTGATAATTTCTTCTTCTGCAGAGCTGGTATAAATGTTGCATCTATTTTAGCCGATGGTTCAATATCTGCCTGCCCGAATTTACGCGATAATTTTGTACAGGGGAATATTTATAATAATGATTTCTTAACCATCTGGAATACTAAATTCGAGGTGATGAGAGATCGAAGCTGGACAAAAAAGAACGATTGTGCAGCATGCAATTTCTATAAGTACTGCCAGGGAAACGGTTTACATCTGTACGATGAAAACAAAAAGTTCTTGTTTTGTCATTATAACAGGTTGCTCGAAGCAAATTAATTAGTTTGGTATTGACTTCTTTTATAAATTCCGTAAATTTATCTTTCAATTAATTTATGTTTAATTCTATAATATCATGAAAATGGGTGCAGGAATCTTTTGGGGACTTTTACTAATTCTTATAGGAATAGGAATAGTAATTCGAGTAGTATTTAATGTTCATTTCCCCATCGTAAAATTTATTATCGCATTTTTCTTTATCTTTATTGGTATCCGAATGCTTATTGGAAATTTCAATACCTGGGATAATAAAGGCGATGATCACACGACAATTTTTAGTGAAAGTAAAATCGAAGGGGTTGAAGAAAAATTCAAAGAATACAATGTAATTTTCGGAAGCTCTGTAATTGATCTTCGAAATGTTGATCTAAGTAACGGATCAAAAGAGATTGAGGTAAACACTGTTTTTGGTGAAACGGAGATAAAAATTAATCAATCAACTCCAATTCGAATAAAAGCAGAAGCGGTATTTGCTTCGGCTAAATTGCCAAACGGTAACACGGCTTCGTTCGGAACAACAACATATGAAAGTGAAAATTTTGAGAGAGACACCAATCATATTTATATAAAAAGTGATGTTGTTTTTGGCAGTTTTGAGGTAAGAACGTATTAGATAAATAAGAAAGGATCGTAAAATGTACGATCCTTTTTTTACTATTTTTTTAGATAATTCAATGCCTGGTTAACAGAATCTTTTACTTTGGTTAGGTTTTCTTCAAACCCATCTTTTATTTTTTGCCAGTTTTCATCTTGCGACTTTTTAACTTCGCTTAGTTTAGTTTCAAGGTTAATTTTGTGCTTATTTAAGGCAGTAATCTGTTCTTGTATTTTCAACTTGATATCTTCATTAGCCATCTTTGCTTTTTGCTCAAGCTCTTCAATTTTATCACCCAAATCTCCAATCCAGCTTTCTACTTTCTCTGTAAAATCTTGCTTATCTGCATTTACAATTTCCAGGAACTCTTCAAATTCGGCAACAAGATCTTCCCATTTATCACTACTGGCGTTTTTAAGTTCATCAAACTTTGCATCAAGTTTTTCTCTCTGGTTAGCCAATGTTTTAATTTTTTCTTCAAGGTCACTCATGCCTCCAGTAGCATTTTGCTTTGCTTCTAAGGCTTTAGCTTCTAATTCGTAAATTTTTGCTTTAAGTTGTTTTACAATTATTTCAGCTTTAATTTCGTAATCTTTTCTTTCCTTCATAATTTTTTAGTCGTTTTTATTTAATCTATAAAATATGAAAAAATACAATTAAAATCAAGTATTTACAACATATAATAAAGTTAGATGTTCTTATGTATTATAACGAATTCAAATTTGATATTGTTTAACAGAATCCGTTAAAATTTCTTAATTCGTTGAACAATTATTATCGAGGAGAACTCTATATTAAGGTTTTTATAAGGTCTCTGTATTGTTTTCATAAAAAACATTATGTACGTTTGTTAATTCAATTTAAAGACAAATATTATGGAAAAAGTTGCTGTTTTCCCTGGATCGTTTGATCCTTTTACCGTTGGGCATGAGTCTATTGTAAAAAGAGCGCAGGTACTATTCGACAAAATATATATTGCTGTAGGTTTTAATGCAAAAAAGGACGCTTTCTTTTCACTCGATGAAAGAAAGGAGTTTATCAATCAGGTTTTTAAAGATAATCCTAAAATTGAAATAACGCACTTTGAAGGGTTAACCATTGATCTGTGTAAACAGGTTGGTGCAAATTATATCCTTCGTGGCTTGCGAACCGCAGCTGACTTTGAATATGAAAGAGCTATTGCGCAGGTTAATAAGGCCATGCATGCAGGAATTGAAACCGTGTTTTTCTTAACCATGCCCGAGCATACACCAATAAACTCTTCTATTGTTAGAGATATTGTTCGTCATGGTGGCGACGTAAGTAAATTCATCCCTTCAGGAATGAAAATAAAAAAGAGATAAAATTTGACAGATGTTAAAAATTAAACTGGTTGTTATTTTATGGATAATACCTGTAACTATTTTTGCTCAGAAAGTAGTACTACAAGGTAATGCCCCTGAATATGCAGGTACAACGATTTCATTTTTAACATATGATGATCAGATTACATATACAGAAAAAACGCTTGGTAGATGTAAGGTAGATTCCAGTGGTAATTTTTCGACATCTTTTCAGCTGAAGGAAACTTCATATGTGTTTTCGCATTTGGGAGCTTACGAGGCGTTTTTGTTTGTTGAACCAGATCGAACTTACGAAATCTTGTTACCAGAACCAAAACAAAAAACAATTGCCGATGAGTTAAATCCATATTTTTCTCCAATTCTTTATCATCTTGGAATAGAGAATTCATCAGAGAGCGAATTGAATTATCAACTGGCTTTTTTTAACGAGGTGTATACACAAATGGTTGAGAATAACTCCTATTTAATTTACACAAAATCGAAAAAACTCGATGTTGATAGAGAAATTGAGAAGGTAGATTCTTTGTTTCAAGGTGTTGATAATAAATACTTTAATGCGTATAAGAAATACAAGTATGCTGCATTCCGACATTTGTCTTATCAGGAAAAGGCAAAGAGTATCTCAAACACATATTATTTAAATAATGAAGTGCTTTATCGAAACAATGCATATATGGACCTGTTTAACCAGGTTTACGATGAGTATTTTCAATACTTTGGCAGAACCGATTCTGGCAGGCAAATTTACTCCGATATCAATAAACTAAAGAGTATTACAGCTTTACAAAATACGTTGAGCCAGGACTCCATTTTACAAAATGACACATTACAGGAACTTGTGATTTTAAAATGTCTGCATGATGAGTTTTATGATGACAATTTTTCCCGAGCTTCCATGCTTATTGTATTAGATTCGCTTAAGTTAAAGACTGCAATTGAAGAGCATAAAAAGCTTGCTGAAAATATCCGCGAAAAGGTTACCAAACTGATGGTTGGCTTTACACCTCCGCATTTTGAGCTATATGATAAGGATAGCAATCTGGTTTCGCTTGAGTCCTATACTGGGAAATATGTTTATCTGGGGTTTTGTACAACAATAAGCTATGGCTGTATAAAAGAATTTGGAATGCTAGAAAGCTTATATAAAAAGCACAAAGATCATTTTGAAATTGTAATGATTTGTATGGACGAAACCTTTGAGCAAATGAAACGCTTTGTTGAAATGAAAGGATATTCGTTTACATTCCTGTATTATGGTAACCAGTCGGAAGTATTTAAAGACTATGATATACGAGCTTTCCCTACCTATTACTTTATTGATAAGAATCTGAAGTTATCTATCTCACCTGCTCCTTCACCTGATCAAAATGCTGAGTTCAGGATTTTTGAAAAAATGAGAGCTAATGGTGATATTTAATTCATCAAAGATGTTGGCTATCTTTTAGCACGTCAATTATTGAAGGGAAAGTATTTTGGGTTACTTCATTTAAATCACGTTCTTTAATCCATTTAACTTCGGTAATCTCTTCTTCGGTTTGCGGAACAGGCTTTTGTGTTCCTGTGAAAACCATTTCGAACCAGTAGGTTTTCTTTAAAATATCTTTTTTACCCAATTTATAGGTGTGGTATGTTTTTGTAATAGGTCGGATAATTGTAAGGTTAGAAATACCGCATTCTTCTTCAACTTCTCTTAAAGCGGCAATCTCAGTAGTTTCTTTTTTCTCCATTTTACCTTTAGGCAAATCCCATTTCTCTCTTCTATGAATAAACAAAATGTTACCTTCCTTATTCTTGACTAACCCACCGGCAGCTTCAATAAGTTTGTATAGCTTCATGTATTTTTTGAAAACCAGTTCAGTGTCAGTATATATGATATACAATGCTTTAATATTCTGGTTTTCCTGGAAATTATTGATTACTTCCTGTAAAAGCTTTTTTGTTTTAAAAAAATGAATATAGTTATCAGGTTTATCTTCAATACCATGATCATTGGGTACAAAAAAAACTGTTCTATGGTTATAAAAAACTTTATACATTTGCGCTATGAAAAATTTAGATCAAAAAATAGCAAAATCGTTACTGCAAATTAAGGCAATTAAGTTGCAACCTGCAAGTCCATTTACCTGGGCATCGGGTTGGAAATCCCCGATTTACTGCGACAATCGAAAAACATTATCATATCCGGCCATTAGAAAAGAGATAAAAGATGGTTTTGTACAAATTATAAAAGAGAAATATGGTACACCTGATGTAATTGCAGGTGTGGCTACAGGAGCTATTGCTATTGGTATGCTTGTTGCTGAGGCAATGAATTTACCATTTGTATATGTTCGTCCAAAGCCCAAAGAGCACGGCTTAGGTAACATGATCGAAGGCGAGGTGCCAGAAGGGAAAAATGCAGTAGTTATCGAGGATTTAATTTCAACCGGCAAAAGTAGCCTGAGTGCTGTTAAAGCACTAAGAGATGCTCATGTGAATGTACTGGGAATGGTTGCTATTTTTACCTATGGTTTTGATCTGTCGGCACAAAATTTTAATGATGCAAATGTTAAGCTCGATACATTAAGCAATTATAAAGTTTTAATAAATACAGCTTTAGAATCAGGCTATATTAAAGAGTCTGATATTGAAACACTTTCGCAGTGGAGAGAAAATCCGGGAAACTGGAGTAAATAAAACATGTAAGTAAATAAAGAAATGAGCAAGTATACAAGTAAGATAGGTAAGATAAATAAATCGGATCAATTGATTTATACTTTTTTAACCGACTTTAATAATCTAAAGGCCGTTGTTCCTGCCGATAAGGTAAAGAATTTTGAAGCAACAGAGGATACCTGTAAATTTAATATTGACGGTGTTGGCCAGGCAGGATTAAAAATTATCGAGAAAGAACCACATAAGTTAATTAAGATTTCCAGCGATGGAAAATCACCATTCAGTTTCTATTTTTGGATTCAGTTAAAACCAATTAGCGATGCAGAAAACGAAACGGCAATACGCTTTACCATTGACGCAAACCTGAATCCAATGATGAAAATGATGGTGGGTAAACATCTGCAAAAAGGAATTGACGCGATGATCGATCAGGTTGTCGTGTTTTTTAATGAAAAAGTGAAAGACGAGTAAGTTTTAAATTTCTAAACCCAAGTATCAAATCTTAATTAATAATAGAAAATCAAATACTAAGCACAATTTGCTATTTGATAACTAGATTTTGGATATTAACTGTGATTTGAAATTTGATTATTGAGATTTAAATTATGAACTCAACTTCTTTAAAATCGAATTCAAGTTTTTTGCCATGCTCAGTTAGCAGTTGCAGGTAACCAAAATCACTAATACCGGTTATCTTGGCTTTCAACAGTTCGTTATCCTTTTTAAAAGTGTGTGTTTCGTTATATCGGTAAAGACACTTTAAATACTCAGAGTTGATCTCAGTAAATTTTTTGTTTTTAAGTTTCTCATAAAAGAATCGGATATTATTTCGTAGTCGAATAATTTCCTGATCAACCGAATAGGTTTTATTTGTAATCTGTTTTAGCGATACAGGGTTTGGGGCATCGCTTGTGAATGATGTTTGGTTAATATTTAATCCGATGCCAACGATACTCTTGCTTAATTTATCGCCTTGAATGGTATTTTCAATTAAGATGCCGGCTAACTTTTTATCCTTAAAATAGATATCGTTAGGCCATTTTATTTTAATATAGTTACTTTTAGTTAGCGCGTAATTTGCTATTCCCAGTGAAACAGCTTTTGAAAGTAAAAAATTTTTATCAATTGGTAAAAAGTGTGGATATAAAACAATACTTACTAAAATATTCTGGCTTTTTTCACTTTCCCAGGAGTTTGTTCCGTGTCCTTTACCCTTTTTTTGATACAAGGTCGACACAATTGAGCCTTCAGCCAGGTTAGATACCTTTAATAAATCGGATAAATAATTATTGGTCGAATCAACTTCACGAAGCTTAATTATTTTCTCCCAGCTTTCCATACCTTAATTTTAATGTAAAGTTATTTCGAAATCTGACAAAAAATATAAAATCATGACATTTTATTTTGAAAAAGTCAAAATTAATCGCAAAAAAGTGACAATTTTACCGTGTAAACAAATCATTCATGGTAGGTGTTTAAAAGGAATGATTTTTGAGTTTAGATTACATTCAGTAATTAATATTAATTGAAAGATAAACAGAGTTTTAAAATAAAGGGTAATTTAATACCTTTGCCCAAAAAATAATTTGAATGGTTAAACAAAAAAGTAAAGTAAATACCAAGGAGATAGTAAGTGCTGCAGTTGAAGGGATTATGAAAAAGAAGGGGAAAGACCCTGTAAGTTTAGATTTAACAAAAATAGAAAATTCAGCGTTTAAATATTTTGTGATTTGTCATGGTGATTCAAACACGCAGGTTGAAGCCCTGGCAGATTCAGTTTTAGAAACTATAAAAGAAGAAACAGGTGAAAAGGCCTGGCATAAAGAAGGATTAAATAATGCTACATGGGTGTTGCTTGACTATAGCGATGTTGTAGTGCATATTTTTCAAAAAGAATACCGAGATTTCTACAAAATAGAAGAACTTTGGGCAGATGCCGAAATTACTCGATACGAAGACAAATAAAATTACGGAGATAATATATAATGACAGAGAAAAAACAAAATAATACTAATCCAAAAGGAAAAGGGAATAAACCTACAGATCCAAATAAGCAAAAACCTAAATTTAATGTATACTGGATTTATGGAATAATTGCTGTTGTATTCATTGGATTGCAACTTTTAAGTTTTTCGCCAAAACCTAAGGAAATTACCATGCAGGAGTTTGAGCGTGAAATGTTAAAGAATGGAGATGTTGAAAAAATTGTTGTTGTTAACAAAGAGCGAGCAAATATTTATATAAAAGAGGACCGATTATCTAATCCTCGTTATAAAGATATATCTAGCGACAATGGACTTTCGAGATCGCCAAAAGATGGGCCTCATTTCTATTTTACCATTGGATCAATGGAGTATTTTGAAAAATGGATGAGCGAAGCGCAATCTGAATACCTGGATGGACAGTATATTGAGATTAGCTATAAAACGCAACCCAATTATATGCGAGATATTATTGGATGGTTACTTCCAATATTTATCATATTAGCGATTTGGATTTTTATTTTTAGAAGAATGTCTCGTGGTGCTGGAGGTGGTGCCGGCGGTGGAAATATTTTTAGTGTTGGAAAATCAAAAGCACAATTATTTGATAAAGAAAGCAACATAAAGGTTGATTTTAAAGATGTTGCCGGACTTGAAGAAGCAAAAATTGAAGTTCGTGAGATTGTTGATTTCTTAAAAACGCCGAAAAAATATACCGATTTAGGAGGGAAAATACCGAAAGGAGTATTGCTTGTAGGTCCTCCAGGTACAGGAAAAACCTTAATGGCCAAAGCTGTAGCTGGCGAAGCAAACGTACCATTCTTCTCGATGTCAGGATCGGATTTTGTAGAAATGTTTGTTGGTGTTGGTGCGTCGCGTGTTAGAGACCTGTTTAAGCAAGCAAAAGAAAAAGCTCCTTGTATCATTTTTATTGATGAGATTGATGCAATTGGACGTGCGCGTGGTCGAAATCCTAACTTTGGATCAAACGACGAGCGTGAAAATACACTCAACCAGCTATTAACCGAAATGGATGGTTTCGGAAATAATATGGGTGTTATTATTATGGCAGCAACAAACCGTGCTGATATTTTAGATAAAGCATTAATGCGCGCAGGACGTTTCGATCGTCAGATACATCTTGAATTGCCAGACATTAATGAACGAAAAGATATTTTCAAAGTTCATCTAAAACCGATTAAGTTAGAAACGAATTTGGATATCGATTTTCTTGCAAAACAAACTCCTGGTTTCTCTGGGGCCGATATTGCGAATGTTTGTAACGAATCGGCACTTATAGCGGCCCGAAAGGATAAAAAAGTTGTTGAACGCCAGGATTTCCTCGATGCTGTAGACCGAATTGTTGGTGGAATGGAGCGTAAAACAAAGATAATTACCAAAGAAGAGAAAAGAACCATTGCATATCATGAAGCCGGACATGCTACTGTAAGTTGGTTATTAGAACATGCGCATCCGCTAGTGAAAGTAACTATTATTCCTCGTGGCAGAGCTCTGGGCGCAGCCTGGTATTTGCCAGAAGAACGACAAATCACTACACGTGATCAGTTGTTGGATGAGATGTGCGCTGCACTGGGCGGACGTGTTGCGGAAGAGCTTATGTTTGGCAAAATTTCGACTGGCGCAATGAACGATCTGGAAAAAATTACCAAGCAAGCCTACGCTATGATTGCCTACTTCGGTATGAGTAATAAAGTAGGGCATGTTAGCTTTTATGACTCAACAGGTCAGTCGGATATGGCATTCACAAAACCATATAGTGAAAAAACAGCTGAATTAATCGATACCGAAGTAAAAAATCTGATTGAAACAGCTTACAAACGATCAATAGAATTGCTTAAAAAGCATAAAGACGGCTTAACGCAGTTAGCAGAAATATTACTTGAGAAGGAAGTTATTTTTACCGAAGATCTTGAGCGTATATTTGGTAAACGTCCGTGGAAAACCTTACATGAAAAGGAGGAAGAAGCGAAGAAAGAACTGGAAGAAAAAAGAAAACAGGAAGAGAAAAAAGCTGCTCCAAAAAAGAGTGTGAAGAAAGAGGAACAAAAGAATGAGGAGGAGAAGAAAGAGAAAAAGCCTGTGAGTAAGAAGAAAGAAGACAAAGAGAAAAAAGAGTAAATAAAAAATAGATCAAATTGAGTAATTTAGTACAACGCACCATAACAGGAATTATATTTTTAGTTGTTGTTATTGGTGCTATCGCTTTTAATAAGTTTAGCTTCTTCATTTTATTCGAGCTAATCATAGTTGGGGCCATGTATGAGTTTTACACATTGGCCGAAAAAAAGAAGTTTAAACCACAGAAGATATATGGGATCCTAACTGGTGTGCTTTTATTTGCTGCCAATTACTTTTATGCACAAAATATAGTTAGTGCTAATGTGTTCATAGGGATTATTCCATTAATAATAAGCGTATTTATTATCGAGTTATATCGAAAATCAGAATACGCTTTTGTTGATATTGGATTTACATTATTAGGTGTTTTATATATTGCAGCACCTCTTGCATTTGCTAATTATCTGGTATTTTTCAGTGGATTATCATATAACTGGCAATTATTGCTTGGCTTCTTCTTTTTAACGTGGTCGTTCGATACGTTAGCATATGTTTTTGGTGTTTCTTTTGGAAAACATCGATTATTTGAGAGGATATCACCAAAAAAAACGTGGGAAGGATTTATCGGAGGATTGATTTCAAGTGTTGGAATAGCTTATGTTATTTCCCTGTTTTTTACTCAGCTTCATTTTATACATTGGGCAATATTAGCCCTGTTAATTGGTGTGTTTGGCACATATGGCGATTTAGCAGAATCATCTTTTAAAAGAAATATCGACGAAAAAGATTCAGGAAGTATTTTACCAGGCCACGGTGGAATATTAGATCGTTTTGATGCAGTATTTTTCACCTTACCGCTATTTTATTTATATTTACACTTCATACAGTAAATATTTATTTCTTAAACAATGACAATACACAAAGAGGGACGATCAATAGTTGCACTGGTCTTTATTTTTCTGGGTGCATTAAATCTATTGATTTATTTTTTTATTACAGCAAATAGTTTTGTGATCTGGCCGTTAGCAATTATTTCAGGCTTATTTTTTTTATTTATCCTTCGTTTTTTCAGAAAACCTTCACGACCTATAATTAATGATGACAATACCGTTTATGCTCCAGCAGATGGAACTGTTCTGGTAATTGAGGAAACCGAAGAATCGGAATATTTTAATGATAAAAGAATTCAGATATCTATTTTTATGTCGGTTTGGAATGTCCATATTAATTGGTTCCCTTTAGCAGGAGTTATAAAATACTTTAAATACCATCCAGGTAAATTCTTAGTAGCAAGAGTTCCTAAATCTTCAACATTAAATGAACGAACCTCTGTTGTTATCGAAGATAAAAAGAAACGACAAATTCTTGTTCGTCAAATTGCAGGAATAATAGCACGACGAATTATTTCCTATGCCAAAGAAGGAAAGCAAGTAGATCAAAACTCAGAGTTAGGTTTTATTAGATTTGGTTCACGAGTGGACGTGTTTTTGCCATTGGATGCTGAAATAAAGGTTAAGCTGGGAGATAAAACCAGGGGAACCCAAACTGTATTAGCTCAAATATAGTTTCACTTAATAATAACTCTAACAAAATGAAAGTTCTAATTTTAGTTTTATCGTTTTTATTTATAAACGTAAATCTTACTGATGAAATACCTTCAAAGATATATGAAATGGCCAAAAGAAATCAAGCTGTTTATTTAGAATCTCATGATGATAATGCAGTAATACACCTTAAAAATGCAATTGAATCTTGGGGATACTGGAAGGTTGTGGATAATAAAAGTGAAGCCGATTTCATGCTTAAAATTTATTTGCGTTTTGAAGGAGCTGGAGTCTGCATTACCAATGCAACATTTATTAATCCTAAAACTGACAACGTTGTATACTCAACAGAAGAGGTTACTTCGGTGAAACAAGCCAAAGGTTTCGATTTTAACACAAAGCGGTCTGCAATGCGACAACTTGTTGAGCAGATATTTAAACCAAATTTTCAATAGATTTATTTGAACAGAGGAAATGTGGTTAACATTTCCTTTTTTATTGATATTAATTTCTACAAAAAGGAGAATTCATTTGATGAATTCTTTTAAAATGAATATATTCACAGTCTAATAAAATATGCTGTAATTATTCATTTCAAGCATAATACACCGGGGAGTATAGAAATTTAAGAATGATAAGAATAATACGTGGTGTAATAATACCTTTATTAATTATCGTACAGTTCAGTTATGTTCGATCTCAAACCTATGTTGTTGGTGGAGATTTCGATTACCCTCCATTCTCTTATATTGATAAAACAGGTAATGCAAAAGGTGTAGATATTGATATATTAAATGCTATCTCTGAAGAAACCGGGATTAAATTTGATTATAAGCTAAGCAAATGGGATAGTGCATTAAATTATATTCAAACAGGAAAAACTGATATTATTGTAGGTATCATTTTTTCGGAAGAGAGAGAAGCAAAATTAGATTTTAGTAATCCTTTGCATACCGAGTATTATTCTGTTTTTATACGAAAAGAATTGCCTCTAAAGGAATTATCGGATTTGTACGATTATAAGCTCATGGCTTTGAAGGAAGATATTTCAATACAGAAATTTCTTATGCCTATGGGGCTTTATACTAATTTTACTGTGGCAAAATCATTACCCGAAGCACTCGCAGGTGTTGAATGGGGAAGAGCTGATTATGTAATAGCACCTCATTCGCTTGGTATGAACGAAATTATCAAAAATAAGTATGAGAACATTGAAGTGAAAGGTCCACCAATAATACCCAGTATCTATTGTTTAGCTGTTAAGAAAGGAAATACACAACTAGTTGGGATTTTAAATAAAGGGATATCTGACTTGAGGACTAATGGTAAACTTGCTCAGATATATTCTAACTGGAACTTTTATGAAAGGGATGAATTTAAGTACAAACGAATAGCTAAATACATCGGACTTGCGCTTCTTATTGTTCTTGCATTGTTATCAATCGTTTTTATCTGGATATGGTCATTGAGAAAACAGATCAAAAGGAAAACAAATAATATTAGCATTAAAAACAGAGAGTTGCAAAATCTAAATGCCGAGAAAGATAAGTTTTTATCAATTATAGCACATGATTTACGAAGTCCCTTTAATTCTATTATTGGTTTCAGTGATCTTCTTGTTCAGCAGGCAAATCAAACCGAATCAGCAAAAATTGTAGAATATTCAGAACTGATAAGAAATTCGTCAGGGAAAGCCATGGATTTGTTGTCGAATCTTATGGAATGGTCATTGTCGCAAACCGGAAGAATCAACTTCAACCCTGAGTTTTTTAAAATAAAGGAGCTTATGCATGAAACTAATCTTCTATTTTCTGAAATAGCTGCACAGAAGGCAATAGGTATATCATATGAAGTTTTATCAGAGAAAGATGTATATGCTGACAAGCAAATGATTAGCACTATTCTTAGGAATTTAGTCTCCAATGCGATTAAGTTTACTCCGATTGGAGGTAGCATAAAAATACAGGGTAAGCAACATCAGAATAAATTATTGATTTCAGTTAAAGATTCCGGTATTGGTTTATCTAAAAGAAAAATTGAAAGTATATTTACAGTAAAAGCCAATAGTTCAGAAGTTGGTACACAAAAAGAAGAAGGTACAGGACTAGGTTTGATACTTTGTAAAGAGTTTATTGAAAGACACAACGAGAGTATTTGGGTTGAAAGTTTTCCTGATAAAGGATCGACCTTTTATTTTACTCTACCTTTTACTGCGTAAAGAATATTCATTACGAATCTTTAGTGTTTCAATCTATTTTTTTTTGATAAGAATGTTAACTAATCAAAGTAATTATCAATATTTATTCTCTGAAGCTTGTCATTTGCAAAGATGAACGTATATTTAGTACCTTCACCAATCATCTGAATACTATCCGAATTAAAATTTAATTGATCCGAGAAACGATTGTTAAACTCATCTTTGTGCATACCTACCGAAATACCATTGATTAATTTAATCTGTTTATTTAGGATTTTTCCTGCCAACAGAAATTCTTTCCCACGATGTGTTTTGTAAAAAAATATTTCGGATTTCTTGTAACTAAATTTGTAAATAGTATCAGTCTTTTCTACATAATGCTTATTCTTTCGAAGCAATTTCTGCGTTTGAAACTTAGGTTTTTCCAGGTTAGAAAAATTTTCAATATTTTCATCGAATCCAAACGGACTGCTTAAAAATTCATTCTGAGATAATGTGGTGTAATTTGTTACTGATTTTTGCGTTGTGCAGGCAAATACACCAATTACTAATGTTAGAAGTATATATTTTTTCATCGTAACCTTTTAGGCTAAAATACAAAAAATATCTACATAAAGAATAGAGCAACACCTCCAACGGCAATAACCGATCCAATGATCTCTTTCAACGTTACTTTTTCTTTAAAGAAGATTACTGCTGGTGGTATAATTAAAACCGGTACAATTGCCATAATGGTAGATGCAACACCGGTTGTTGTATGCTTTACAGACAATAACGAAAATGAAACACCCAAAAAAGGTCCGAAAAATGCACCAATTCCTAAACGGGTCATCGCTTTTTTGTTTTTAATGGCTTCAATAACTTTTTTCCAACGTCGCATAAAAACGAATAGGATTGAAAATCCCACAAAACCAGTTATAACTCTTATTTGAGTAGCTGCAAATGGATCAAAATCTTGCATTCCAAACTTACTTAAAACCAGTCCGGTTCCCTGACCCACTGCTCCTCCAAAGGCAAGTAATATGCCTATAATCGGGTAGTTCAGTTTAATTTTATTTTTGGTAGGTTTTATTCCGTTGGATGGTGAGTCTACCACATCTTTATTTTTGGGTTTTCGATCAAGAACTACTAACATAATTCCAACTAGGGTTAAAAGCATTCCCAGAAAATTTTGCGGAGTAAGCACTTCGCCCATAATTAACCATCCAAGCAGTGCTGTAATGGGAGGTGTTAACGACATAATGAGCATCGATATTCTTGATCCGATAACCACATAGGCTTCAAATAATAGTAAATCGCCGATTACAAAACCAACCAGCCCCGATAATGATAACCATACCCAGTTATGTGTCGATGCATCAAAAGGAATAAACGATCCTCTGGTTATCAGGCTGTAAATTCCGATAAAAATAAAAGCCATAAAAAGCCTGATCAAATTGGTTGATAATGATCCCACCTTTTTTCCTGCCGATTCAAATGCTATACCTGTAATGGTCCAAAATACTGCAGTAAGTAAAGCAGCATATTCTCCTAAATGTGTTTGAAACATGTTGTAATCCCCTTTATATTTTTCAGCAAAGTTTTATTATAGCTGAAAAAAACTTAATTTAGTTCTGTAATTAATCCCAATTAGGCGTTAGATACTAATTTTTTGATAAAGTTTAATAATGAATAAGAACTTACGCTATTTATTTATTGTTTTAGGTGTTGCCATTGTTGGTTTTATTTTATGGTATTTTAAATCCATAGTGGCCTATATTCTCATATCTTCGGTGTTGGCGCTAATTGGAAGGCCTTTAGTGCTTTTTTTAAACAAACTAAAAATAAAAAAAGTTCATATACCAAATGCTTTATCAGCTTTGATTACGGTTATTGTTCTCTGGATCTTGATTCTAGCTTTTTTTAGGGTGTTTATTCCGCTAATTGCAAACCAGGCCAGTGAATTATCTAATATTAAAGCAGAAACAGTGATTAACAATTTGTACGATCCTATACAAAAGATCGAAGCATTTTTAACTAAATATCAGATTAACTCATATTCAGATCAGTCATTAGATAAGTATCTAACTGAGAAATTTATGTCCATTCTAAGTTTTTCTATGGTTTCAAATATTTTCGGTTCTTTAGCCGGTGTACTTGGAAATATTTTTATTGCAGCATTTTCTATTTCGTTTATAACTTTTTTCTTTTTAAAAGACAGAGGCTTATTAAGCGAAGGTATTTTGCTTATGGTTCCGACAAAATATGAAGAGAAAACAGAGCACATCCTAAAATCCATAAAAAAGTTATTAACAAGATATTTTATTGGTATTATTGTTCAGATAAGTGGGATTATAACGCTGGTATCTACAGGATTAACCATTGTTGGAGTGAATTTTTCCGATGCGCTGGTTATTGGTCTTGTTGTTGGGCTATTTAATATTATACCATATTTAGGTCCTGTAATAGGCGCTACACTTGGGTTAATACTAGGTATGGCCACTAATCTCGATTTGGCATTTTACTCCGAACTACTACCTCTTTTAGGATATATGGTAATCGTTTTTATTATTGTACAGGTAATAGATAATGTTGTTTTTCAGCCGTTTATATATTCAAGTAGTGTGAATGCACATCCTTTGGAGATTTTCCTTGTTATTATGTGTGCAGGAAGTTTATTCGGAATTACAGGAATGATACTGGCTATACCTTCTTACACAATTATCCGGGTTATAGCCAAAGAATTTTTTAATAATTTAAAGGTGGTTAAAAAATTAACCGAGAAAATTTAAGATTATAGAACGGTATTTTATATATTTACGTGACTAAATGTAATTTAATGGGCAGACTTAAAGTAATTATTTTATTATCAACGATATTTCTAACCAGCAGTTTATTTGCTCAGGTAGATACGGTAACCTTCCGAATTGAAAGAGATGTGTCGACATTTAAAGTGAATTGTTTTGCACAAAAGGTGGTAGGAACAGATACAACTGATTTTAATATTGAAACTACCCCGACAGATACCAATTACACTTACACATGGTCGGGCGATGGAGTGATATTAACCAATGGTTTACCAAGGACAACTTATTCATTCAGTGCAAGTGGAAATTATTCGATCACGTTGGATGTAACACATGTACCATCAGGTAAAGCGTACGAAGAAACAAAACCCGTAGAAATTATTGATGATATTATAATCCCTAATGTTTTCACCCCGGGAGATGATGGACACAATGATCTTTTTATAGTGAAAGCCAATGGGATAACACCTTTGGAAATATCTATTTATAGTCGTTCGGGCACGCTGGTGCATAAGTCAGAGGCGCCAATTATTGTTTGGGACGGTCGTAATTCTTCAGGAAGTTTTGTTAGCAAAGGGGTTTATTATTACATACTTAACTCCGCTGATCCTTCCATAAAAACTCGTAAAGGTTTTATACACGTATACTAAAACGATGAAGATCTCTCGAGATCGACTTTCTAATTATTTTTACTTTAATTTACTTTGTTAGTAATCTAGTTAGCAATTGAATATAGCACTATTTCCCAAGGTGTAGTTAATTGCGGAAAGATGCACTTTATTACCTTTTTATATTTTTCTTATCTTTGGAATAAAGTTTTCGGATGGTATGAAAAACAAAAATGTATTTGTTAGGATTTTTCGGTTTTATTACGAGGGATTCAAAAGCATGACAGTGGGTAAAAGGCTTTGGGCAATAATAATTATTAAGCTTTTTATCATGTTTGCTATTTTGAAATTATTCTTTTTCAAAGATTTTTTAAACGAAAAGTTCGAAAATGAAGATGACAAAGCTGATTACGTAATTGAGCAATTAACAAAACCTAATAATATTAAACATGATTGAACATCTTGATTCAGCCCTGGTCGATTGGTCAAGGGCTCAGTTTGCATTAACTGCAATGTATCACTGGCTATTTGTTCCTTTAACTTTGGGAATAACGTTCATAATAGCTTTTATGGAAACACTCTATGTTAAAACAGGCGATCCGGAATGGAAAAAAGCTACAAAATTTTGGATGACCCTGTTTGGAATTAATTTTGCCATTGGTGTTGCAACAGGAATAATTTTGGAATTTGAGTTTGGAACCAACTGGTCAAATTATTCGTGGTTTGTTGGCGATATTTTTGGTGCGCCACTGGCTATTGAAGGTATTATGGCCTTTTTTATGGAATCTACCTTTATTGCCGTTATGTTTTTTGGATGGAATAAAGTGAGTAAAAAATTCCACTTGTTGTCAACCTGGTTGGTGGCAATTGGTTCAAATTTATCGGCATTGTGGATTTTGGTTGCCAATGGATGGATGCAGTTTCCTACCGGAATGCACTTTAATCCTGAAACAGCACGAAACGAAATGCTTAATTTCTGGGACGTATTCTTATCACCGGTAGCAATTAACAAATTTTTACATACCATTACTTCTGCGTATGTACTTTCTGCGGTTTTTGTTATTGGTGTGAGTGCATGGTTTTTGCTAAAAGGACGGGAGCAGTTATTAGCTAAACGAAGTATAATAATTGCCGGTATCTTTGGCATTCTAAGTAGTCTTTTTCTTGTGTATACCGGTGATGGATCGGCATATGAGGTAGCTCAGAAACAGCCTATGAAACTAGCTGCTATGGAAGGTTTATACGAAGGTTCTGAAGGAGCTGGACTTATTGTTGTAGGTATGCCTACTCCGGGAAAAGAGTATGATGATGATAAAGATGATTATGTATTCAAATTTGAGATTCCCAAGCTTTTATCATTTTTGGGTTATGGAAGTGTTGATGCATTTGTTCCGGGCGTGAAAGATTTAATCGAAGGTGGGTATGAATATACAGATGAAGACGGAAATCTACAAACTGCAATTTCCACACAAGAAAAAATTGAAATGGGAAAATTGGCTATTGCTGCCCTTTCATCATACAAAAAGGCTAAAGAGGCAGGAAATGCCGAAGAAGAGACTGTCAACCTTAAAATATTCAGAGAGAATTTTAAATATTTCGGATATGGTTTTTTAAATGATCCTAAAAGTGTAATTCCAAATGTACCCTTAACTTTTTATAGTTTTCATATCATGGTAGGACTTGGATTTTATTTTATTGCGCTGTTCGCGGCGGTTCTTATTTTAATTTACCGAGGACAACTTACTGAAAAGAGATGGCTTTTGAAGTTATCAATTCTTACCATTCCATTAGCTTATATTGCTTCCATGTCGGGTTGGATTGTGGCCGAAGTAGGTCGTCAGCCATGGACCATCCAAGACCTGCTGCCAACTGTTGCCGCAGTTTCGCAAATTGATGCAAGTGCTGTTCAAATTACATTCTGGTTATTCTTGGCCATATTTACAGCACTTTTAATTGCTGAACTGAAAATTATGATAAAGCAAATAAAAATAGGACCTAAAGAAGGAGGACATTAAAATGTTTGAAAACTTATCACATTTAGCATTACAGCAGTATTGGTGGATAATTATATCACTCTTGGGAGCAATTCTTGTTTTTCTTCTTTTTGTTCAGGGAGGACAAACCTTAATTTACAGCCTGGGAAAAACAGATATGGAACGAAGGCTTTTAGTAAATTCGTTAGGTCGTAAATGGGAATTTACATTTACTACCCTGGTAACTTTTGGAGGAGCATTCTTTGCTTCGTTTCCTCTGTTTTATTCAACCAGCTTTGGAGGTGCCTACTGGGTTTGGATGCTAATATTGTTTGCATTTATCATACAAGCCATATCATACGAATATCGATCGAAACCGGATAATTTCCTGGGAGCAAAAACATACGAAGTATTCTTATTTATAAATGGAGCCTTAGGTACAATTTTGTTGGGAACAGCAGTTGCAACCTTCTTTACCGGATCGGAATTTTCATTAAACGAAATGAATTTTTCGAAGTGGGAAGGAGCAGCCAGAGGATTAGAACTGGCACTTAATTTTCATAATCTGTCGTTAGGGTTTGCTGTATTTTTTCTGGCAAGAGTTCTTGGAATACTGTATTTTATGAATAATGTTGAAGAAGAAAAGATCTTCGAAAGAGCAAAAAAACAACTGTTATTCAATGCAATTGCTTTTGTTGTGTTCTTTTTAACTTTTGTAATTTGGTTACTATTTATTGATGGCTTTGCCTATAATCCGGATACCAAAGAGGTGTTTTATGAGTCGCATAAATATCTGCATAACTTCTTGCAAATGCCGTTGGTTCTGATCTTATTCTTAATTGGAGTAATATTGGTTTTATTCGGAATAGGAAAATCAATATTCAAAACTACCTCGAATGGAATTTGGTTTGCAGGATTAGGTACTATTTTAACAGTATTTGCGCTGTTTCTAGTTGCCGGATTTAACAATACAGCGTTTTATCCTTCAACTTTCGACCTACAAAGTTCGTTAACCATTGAAAACGCATCATCGAGTAAATATACATTAACTGCAATGAGTTATGTGTCATTAATGGTTCCGTTTGTAATAGCCTATATTTGGTATGCATGGAAATCAATAAATAATAAGAAAATTAATGCCGATGAAATGGGCGAGGATATTCACGTTTATTAACCAAAAATTTGACTAATTATGGAATATTTAACCGAAATAATATGGCTTATCATTTGGCCTGTTTTAATATGGGTTAGCTATAAGTTATCTGCCTTTGCTGTTAAAAAGTACGAGGAAAAGTAAAAACTAAATATTCGATAAATGACCTAACAGGTTTCCAAAACCTGTTAGGTCTTATTATTTTTCAATCTTAAAATATTTATCTTTAGGCAATGTTAATTTTCAATAATGACAAAACTCAAAAGTATATCAAAAATAAGCTCCTGGTTTAAAGGTTTAAAAGAACCACTTCTTATCGCTGGTCCGTGCAGTGCAGAATCTGAAGCACAAGTTATGCATACTGCAAAAGAGATTGCTGCTTTAGGAAAAGTTGCTGTGTTTCGCTCCGGAATATGGAAACCCAGAACTCGTCCTGGCAATTTTGAAGGTGTTGGAGAAGAAGGTTTGAAATGGCTACAGCAGGTCAAAAAGGAAACCGGACTTTTAACGGCAGTAGAAGTTGCAAATGCAGATCATGTGAACTTAGCCATAAAGCACGATATCGATATACTTTGGATTGGTGCGCGAACAACATCCAATCCGTTTTCTGTTCAAGAGCTGGCCGATCTCCTTAAAGGATATGATAAACCAGTTTTGGTAAAGAATCCGATTAATCCTGATGTAAATTTATGGGTGGGCGCATTAGAGCGTTTTCATAAAGCAGGGATTGATAAGCTAGCCGCCGTGCACAGAGGCTTTTATCCTTTTGAGGCTACATCATTACGAAATATTCCTAAATGGGAAGTGCCAATCGAGCTTAAAAGTTTGTGTCACAATTTACCAATTATTTGCGATCCAAGCCATATTGCTGGTAGCAGAGAATATATTCCTGAGATTTCGCAAAAAGCACTTGACCTGAATATGGATGGATTGATGATTGAAACGCACTATAATCCATCAGTGGCTTTAAGCGATATGAATCAGCAATTAACGCCGAAACAGCTAGGTGAGCTTTTTGATCAACTTATATTTAGAAGATCAACAACCAAAGATGAAGATTTTACAAGTATCCTGGAAACCTTGCGAAGTCAGATCGATTCAATTGATCAGCAAATGTTAGAATTATTAGCGCAACGAATGAATATTGTTGAAGATATCGGGAAATATAAAAGTCATAACAAAGTGACTATTCTGCAGTTAAGGCGCTGGGAAAAGATTCTACAAACCAGAATGAAACTGGGTAAAAAGCTTGGTTTGACCGAAGATTTCATAAAAAAATTACTTCAGCTTGTACACAAGGAATCAATCCAAAGACAAACTGAAGTAATGAATAAGCTTTCTTCTAAAAAAGAATAATATCTTATATTATTTTACTTCCTTTAGTGTATAATCAAATCCTTCCATTATTGGATTTGATAATATTTTATTACAAGCCTCATTAACGCGCTCCATAGCAATCTCTTTGCTGGCTGCTTCAATTTCTAATGTAATGTGTTTTCCAATTCGCACATTAGATACTTCAGTGAAACCAATATTTTTCATACTATGAGTAACCGCTTTACCTTGCGGGTCGAGCAAAGCTTTTAGAGGCATTACGTTAATTTCTGCAATAAATTTCATTTGTTATAATATTAATCAAAGTTATAAATCCAGTTATTAATAGCTGATAATAAAATATATACTAAAATTATGAATGGAATAGCTATTGTATGCAATGATATTAATAAAATTGCAGATAACACAATAAAAATATATCGAATTTGATTTCCCTTTAATCCCAGGCTTTTAAACTTTAAAGAAAACATGGGAAACTCTGCAACAAGTAATAAAGAAAACAAAATTACAGTTAAGGCCAGAATATATTCGTTATGAACAAAAGATAATAATGTAGTATTTGAAGATGAAATACTAATTAAATATAAGGAAACAAAAAACAAAGCATTTGCAGGAACAGCTAAACCTATAAAATTTTCCGATTGTCGCTCATCCACATTAAACTTTGCCAGTCGAACACCTGATAATATGGCTATAAAAAATGGTATAAGTAAGAAAATAATCTCTTTAAAAGACAACATGTTTAGCGCAGGAAACTGATCTGTTTCAAATAGATTAATCTTCATCAGGTGAAAAATAATAACCGAAGGCGCAACACCAAAACTGACCACATCGGCCAGCGAATCAAGCTCTTTACCAACGTTTGAATAAGAATTAAGCAGTCGTGCACTCATTCCGTCTAAGAAATCGAAGATTGCTGCTAAGAATATCATATATACAGCAAAAAGTATGTATCCTTCAAATGCCAACGCGATGGATATGCATCCGGATAATAAATTTAACGAAGTAATTGTATTCGGAATGTGTTTTTTAATTCTAATTGGCATAGTATATTTGCTCCTTGAATAACAATAATTTTAGCAAAAATAAGTTAAAATTTATAGTTTGATAAATATTTTAGTAATTACTAAGTTTATCAGCTGAAAATATTTAAAATTGTTATAAGAAAAGTGTTGGGCTAAAGCCCTTTGTAGAGATCATTTTAAAAGAAAAAGGACTTTAGTCCTAATGTTTTGATGAGGTTACGGATAGTCATACCAGTATTAGTTTTTATTTCAAATCTTGCATTTAGCCAAACCGCAAAATATAGTAATGAGTTTTTGTCGATTGGTGTTGGGGCAAGATCTTTGGGTATGTCTAATGCTATGGTTGCAAACACAAGTGATGCGACCTCCGGATATTGGAATCCAGCCGGATTAACATCATTAAAAACCGATTTTGATGCAGGTTTAATGCACGCGGAATATTTTGCAGGAATAGCTAAGTATGATTACCTGGGAGGTGCCATGGCTCTCGATACCAATAGTTTTTTAGGAGCAACAATCATTCGTTTTGGTGTGGATGATATTCCCAATACCACAGATCTTATTGATAGCGACGGAAATTTGGATTACGACAGAATATCCAGGTTTTCAGCAGCCGATTATGCATTTTTATTGAGTTATGCCAGAAACACAAGCATATCAAATTTATCGTATGGTGCAAATGTAAAGGTTATCTATCGTAATATAGGGAAGTTTGCTTCAGCCTGGGGGTTTGGATTGGATTTGGGATTGCAGTATAAGTTAAATAATTGGCAACTGGGCTTACTGGCAAGAGATATTACCTCAACATTTAATGCATGGACATTTAACGAGGATGAGTTGATTATTGAAGTGCAGGACTCCATTTTTAATTTTGCTCCGGATAATTCGCTGGAGATAACATTGCCTCGTTTAGTATTAGGAGTAGCAAGAGATTTTAAAGTTTACAAGAAATTTAGTGCGCTAGCTGAGGTCGATCTGGAATTTACTTTTGATGGACAACGTCATGTCTTAATCGAAGGAGACCCCATAAGTGTTGATCCTAAAGTCGGAATTGAAATAAATTATAATCAATTAGCTTTTGTGCGTTTTGGTGTTGGTAATTTTCAGCGCGTTGAGGAGTTTGATAATAAGGAGTCGATGACTCTCCAACCAAACTTTGGAATTGGAATCCAGTTTAAGGGAATCACTATAGACTATGCGCTTACCGATATTGGAGATCAATCCATTGCATTATATTCTAATGTTTTTTCATTGCGATACTCGTTTGATCGTAAATCGGAATAAGTTGCTGGCTAATTTTTCTTACTTTTGTTTAAATGATAAAAGAAAACCATGATTATAGCGGTTGATTTCGACGGAACCATTGTAGAACATGAATATCCTAAAATAGGCAAGCCCAAATTGTTTGCTTTTGAAACGCTGAAAGCACTTCAGGAAACGGGGCATCAACTTATACTTTGGACATATCGATCGGGTAAGGAGCTACAAGAGGCTGTGGATTTTTGTAAGAAGAATGGAATTGAGTTCTATGCTGTGAATAAAAGCTATCCTGAAGAGGAGTATGATGATACCATAAGTCGAAAAATCATGGCAGATATTTATATTGATGATCGAAATATAGGAGGTTTTTTAGGATGGAGTAAAATCTGGGAGTTGTTAAATCCTGAATCGTATACCGATGATGTAAAGAAACAATTGGACAATATTCCTCAATCAAATAAATCATTTTGGAATAAACTCATAAGGAGATTAAAATCTTAATGTTTTATGCCACTAAGTCACAAAAGCACAAAGTAACAATAAAATAAGGTGGAATAAGACGATTTGTTATTTAACTTAGAGTAATTTAGAGTCTTAGAGTCTTTGTGGCAATAAAAAAATAAAACAACTATTTAATAAATAGTAAAAACATTTGACTAATAAATAATACATAATGAAATACTTATCATTCTACATCGCACTAATTTTATTATCACTTCATGTTGCTTGTTCAAATCAAAAAAAACAACAAACTGAACAAAAAAAGGAGGTAGCTCAAAAAAATGTGGTTCAACGCGTTTCTGTTATTTCTGTAAAATCGCCTAAAGCAGGCGAAATGTTTACTATAGGCGATAACGTTGAAGTTACCATAAAACTTAACAAACAAGAAGTAGAGATAGACTCATTGCTCGTTGAGCATGGCGATATAAAGGAGATGCTACAACCCGATAATGATATTTCATATATATGGGAAACAACTGCTTTACCTGCCGGGTCGAACCAGATAAAAGTCTTTGCCTATTCTGATGGACATAAGATTGATAGCTACTATTTAAAACTAAGATTTAAATCCGATATAGCGCCTGAATTATATGAGTGTAAAATTGTGAAGACTTATCCTCATGACAGAAATGATTATACACAAGGACTGTTTTATGATAATGGAATTTTATATGAAGGTACCGGACAGAGAGGTCAATCTGTTTTAAAGAAAGTTGACTTTGAAACGGGTAAGTTGATCGCAGAATTGAGTTTGCCTGCTAATTACTTTGGTGAAGGAATTACCGCATATAAGGATAAAATCATTCAGTTAACCTGGACCTCAAATACAGGCTTTGTATACGATAAAGAAAGTTTCAAGCTACTGACTACATTACAATACAATACACAAGGATGGGGTATCACCTCAGATAACGAAAAGTTAATTATGAGCGATGGAACTCAAACTATTCATTTTCTGGATCCGGAGTATTTTAATGAAATTGGTAAAATTGAAGTGTATGATCAGGATGGACCAGTAAAAAACATTAATGAGTTGGAATACATAAATGGTCTGGTATATGCCAATATTTGGCAATCGGAAGAAATTATTGCATTTGACCTGAATACCGGTAAAGTTGTTAAACGAATTGATTGTAGAAAAATAGTGCCTGCCGAATTCAAAGCAGAATATGATAATGTTTTAAATGGAATTGCCTACGATCATGAAAACGACAGGTATTTTATTACCGGTAAGCGCTGGCCTAATTTGTTTGAGGTTAAGTTTGTAAAGATTTAATTAAAAAAGAGTAGATTTAACTACTCTTTTTTCTTGTATAGACGCATAAATTAAAGATTTCGTAAAAGAAGTATTGCTCTTTTTGTTCAAATCTTGAATCGAGTGTTTTTCTGATATTATTATTCGGATTCGCAAAATCTGCAGCTGCATCCAGGAAGATAACTTTATTAAATGATTCTAACTTTTCATTAAGATTTTGATTCATTGCATAAACCGAATAAATATTTTCTGATGTTAGTTTTTCATTCATTGCTGTATATGGAATATTACGATCTGTTAGCTTAAAATATTCTGTATCATAATAATACGTAAAGGTAGGCATAAAATAGTATGGTGAGATAATTACTAATGTTTGCTCATCTCTGAGCTCTTTTACTTTAGCAACAGCTTCTTTAGTATGTCTTTTATTATCAACATTAGGATTAAATGTTACGATAAACATGAGAATGACCAGCGCATCAAGAAAGTACTTGTACTTAAATTTAGGCAATAAATAATGAATAGAAATTGCAATTAAGATATAAAGAGCTACCGACAAAAAAACCAGGTATCTATCATGAAACATCGGAACCTTAAACGAAAGGACAAACATTAAAAGAAAAGGCAGAGCGAACCATGTTGCAATATTAATTTGAAACTTATAATGACCGATACTTTTGTAATCTTTTAGAATAACAAATTTTATGATTGAAGCTACAAGAACTAAAATTGATAAAGATGTTGCAACCGGTTTGTTGGTAAATTGCCAAAGCATAAAGTAGAGTGCACCTGCATTTCCTGGAGGTTGTAACCAGGTTCCATTGGATGCCGAAACAAAAAATCGCTCAAAAAATGTTCTCCACATTGGGATGTAGGCAATAGCAATTATGCCTAGTCCAATCAAGTAAACCCTTAATAATTCTTTTCGGTTTTGATTGAAAATAAGGACAATGAACAATTGAATAAATAATACCCAGAATCCAAAGTAGTGCGAATATATGAGCAGAATGTTAGTTACTATAAGCAGTATAAAATGTTTTCTGCTTTTTCTATCTTGTTGTAGCTTTAAAAATGCAAACATCGAAATGGTTGTTAGTAAAGCAAAAAGAGAATAAACTCTGCTCTCATGAGCAAAAAACAGATGATAATTTGAGAAGGTAAATAATAAACTTGATACAATGGCTATTCTTAAATTAAAAAATGAAGTTCCTATTTTATAAATAAATAAAACAGTAATTGTACTGAATAATAGTGGTAAAAATCTTACAGACATTGCACTTATTCCAAATAGTCTAATCCAGTAATGTAAAATAATTTCAAATAGAGGTGGATTATTACCTTGCTTTAGATGTTCAATAATTGATGAAACGCCTAACTGAGCATGAAAAATACTAAACGGTTCATCGCCGGCAATAGATTGCGAATCAATGTGTATAAACTTTAAGATAAAATTGAGTACAACCAGTAGAATGGGGATTAATATGATAAGTTGTTTTTTGGGCATAGTACTAAATAACTAAGTTTAATGCAAAGTAATTATAAATTTTTAATTTTTAGGTTATAAGTTTATGAATACAAAAAGAGCTGTACAAGAATGAACAGCTCTTTATAATAATTTTAGGTGTATTTTTACATTGTAATGAGTTCTGTTTTTGCCAGTTTAATTGCACGAATATATTCTGCTCTTTGGTTATGAATAAATTCCATGTGTCCACCTTCGGTTGCATAAAGCTTTAGCTTAGGGAATTGAAGATCAAGATAATGATCCTTACCAATATTTATGTCTGATTTACCATACAAATACAGAACAGGAACATTTATATTTTGAGTTAAAGTTGTAAAGTTTTTCATATAATCCGTGTTCTGAAAAACATAATCCCTAAAATCCGTATTCCACTTTTCAAAACCACGATAGGTTTCTGAAAACTTTATGGCCGACTCAATGGTAGCGAATGATAATTTCCAAACATCTTCTCTTGTAGAGAATAGTTGCTGCATTGAATCCAGGCGTTCAGAAAGAGGTAATTTTTGATTTAAGAGAAACGGTTTATCTCCCAACTCAAGGAATTCTGAGACTGCGGGCAAATAACTTTGCTCCAGACTCTTTTTGAGATTTAAAGTGCAGTTAAACATGAGCATGTAACGAATCTTATCGGGATGTTGGCTGGCATAAAGAGTCTGCAATATTCCTGCAAACGAGTGCCCCATGACAACCCATTGGTCAATATTGAGTTCTTCTCTGATTTCTTCAAAATCCTGAATCATCCTTTCGGCAGAGTAGTTATGGTCTTCAGGGCTTGTTGACCGGCCGCACCCTCTCTGATCAACATAAATCATTTGATACTCTTTTTCACAAAAATCACCTGCAAGTTTTTCCCAGTAATTACTTCCCTGACCGGGACCTCCATGAACAAAAAGGCATGGTGTTCCTTCTCCTTTAACATGAACATATAGTTTAACGCTATCGCTTGTGGTAATAAAAGTTTCTTGTGCTTGTGTTGTGTTAAAACAAGAGAATAGTATAAGAAGTATTAGATAAATTCTTTGCATGATATTTTATTTTTTGGGTTGAAAAAACAGTGGAATGTTAACTTCATCCACTGTTTATTAAGTTAGTATTTGTTATTTCGGGTAAATTAATCGTTAATCCAAATCAAATTCGGTATCGTAAGCAATAAATTCTATTTTACATGGTGCATTTTCAGTAGTTTCACCTTCAAAGAACTTTTTGCTGTCATCAAAATTCATGTCGATTACACGCAGTCTGTTTTTTGGGAAATCAACATCGCCGTAAGTGGTTTGAAATTTCAAATAAAACTCTATGGATGAATCAATTGGCAAATTTACGTGGCCATACTTGAATTCCCCTTTAAACTTTTCGAATGCTGTTCCTACGTTATTAATTTCTAAAGCAAGTTCATAAGCACTACCAAAAGTTAATGATCTATTAATTTGTTCAAACCTCATTTCATCATATTTTGATTCAGTGCAAGAAAACTCACCAACAGTGCCAAGTCTTATATTTGAATCGTAAATGGTGTGAATAACCACTTTACCTGCATTGCCAGCTTCAATAGATGAGTATTTACCTGTAAAAATTAACTTTTCGATATTTTGTGCATCGATATCGGAATCATAAAAATTAAGAATACAATTTTTAATGTCACCGTTAATAGTATAATTCGTATACTTGGCCTCCGACTCAAGCGAATTTATTTTTTCAATGGTTAATTCATCATCATATGAATTAAATTCGAGGGTGTTGATGCTTTCAATTTCAATTTCGGAATATTTAGAGGTTATTTCCACATTATCCATTTGAATAGCTTCAAGCTCCGAGTCGTAAATATTAAGTATCGCGTCGCCACCCTTTCCAATTGATGCAGAAGAGTATTTCATATCAAATCGGCTGTCTTTTCCATAACTGAGCATGGTTAAATCCACATCGTGTAATTCAAACTGAACCTTTCCGGTTAATGTAGCTATATCCACATCGTTGTACTTACTTTTCAAATTAAATGCAATACTTTCAGGAATCCACAAAGTATATTTAGCTGTAAATTTCTTTATCTTAACTCTTTCGCCATTGACCAGTGTCATTTTTATAATTGGAAAAATTACCACTGTACTCGAAGCCATATTTGTTTCGATGCTTAATGAATTTGTCCCTTCTGTAACTTGCGGATTTTTAAAAATCTCAATGACCTCATCCTGATCTTCTTTATCGCCACCTTCGATAATAATTTCACCCATAAGTTTCACTTCATCCTTTTTCCAGGTATTGACCTTCAAATCAGTGTCATAGCAAGCGAAGTTAAATTCTCCGGTTGATTTGATTTGATAAGTTTTTTCAAATTTTTCTCGCCTTTCCTGACCATTTGCATTTTGAATAGCCAAACTAATAATGGCAAGTACAAGAACTATATTAAATATTTGTTTTAGCGTTTTCATAACGTTTTTGTTTTTCAATTTCGTTCAACATTCTGTCTAATAATTTTATTTTCTTTTGATAAAGATCCATCAGCGAGTTTAACAGTTTAGGATTGGGGCCATAGGTGTTAAGATCTTCAGAATATTTTATGATGAGTGTATCAATATATTCCAGATCTTTATAACTTGTTGCCAGTTGATCTTTATCGTAATCCGTTTTTTGTAAAACCTGGTAATAGGCTTTAATCTGGTGCTGGAATTGGGCTTCCTGTTTAGCAAGGTCTGGGTCAATGTTAGCCAAAATTAATTGTTGATTGCTTCGTAAAGAAGTTACCTGGTAGGTTATGATAGACAGAGCAATAATAACAACAGCTGCAGCTGCAATTTTAAGTGCCAGAAATCGTGATCGATTTTTTTTCTTTGATATGGAATGCGATATGCCGGTCCATAAATAATCCTCATCAGGATGTTCAACATCCATTTGATTTCTGTTCTTTCGTATGTACTCCTCAATATTCATAACGAACTTCCTTTTTTAATTTATCTCTTAACAATTGCTTGGCACGCAGATATTGAGACTTTGATGTCGATTCAGTAATATTCAAAATTTCTGCAATTTCTTTGTGCCTGTAACCTTCTAATAAATAAAGGTTGAGAACAACACGTGCCTTTTCTGGCAGCGTTTTAATAGATTCATGAATCATTTTTGGATCAACTTTAGGTACATCATCATTTTCTTCTTCACTTACAATCTGCAGATTTTCAATGTCTGTAAATTCTTGTTTTTTTGACCGTATAAACGAAATCGATTGATTAATTACAATTCTCTTTAGCCACGATCCAAAGGAAGAATCTCCCCGAAATGAATCCAAATTGTTAAATGCTTTAACAAATGATTCCTGTATAATATCTTCTGCATCGAATTGATTGGATACCATACGAATGCACGTATTATACATTGCCTGTACATATAATTTATACAGTCTGTACATGGACTGCTGACTGCCTTTACGCGCAGATTCAATTAATTTAGCATGTATTTCAACATTCTGTTTGCCCAAATCCTTTTCTTTTTTAATATAGACTTAACGAAATTTGAAAAGATGGAAGATTTTCATTTTTTTTTGAAAATAAAGACCAAATTACAAAGACCAAATTCCAAAAGGATATTTTGATCATTGGAATTTATTTGGCATTTGAGATTTGGTTATTGTTATTTTATAGTGTTACATTTTTTTAATTCTTACCTCAATATCTTTTTCATTATTTAATAATTCAACGAGCTTAGAGGTATCTGTATTTCCATAATGGTATGGATATAAGATTTTAGGACGAAAAGCTTTTGCAGCATCAGCAACCATTTCGGGTGTCATGGTGTAGGGGAGGTTCATGGGTAAAAATGCAATATCTATATTTTTTAAAGCCTTTATTTCCGGGATATTTTCCGTATCACCAGCCACAAGAACGTTCTTATCTCCAAAAGTAATGATATATCCGTTTCCTTCTCCTTTGGGATGAAATGCTTTTCCGTTTTGGCGTTTGTGCTCAATATTATATGCTGGTATTGCTCTTATATCAAGCTGATTTATATTAAGTTCATCTCCATTATGCATTACAATAACATTAGAAAGATTTTCAGTCATTTCATGACATTTTTCGGTCATAATGATTTTTGTATTATCCTTTTTTAAAAGATTAATGGCATTGAGATCCAAATGATCACTGTGTTGGTGTGTGATAAGAATTAGGTCAGCATCCGGATATTCTTCATAATTACCCATTCCTGAAACGGGATCTACATGAATTATTTTACCATTAAATTCGAAGAACAGTGATCCGTGTTTAACAAAATGGATTGATAACTCACCTTGGTCGGTTGTAAATGTATCTGTTTGTAAATCCTGAGATAAAGTCATAGTTGTACTAGTTATAAATAAAGTTAAGTATAATAAAATCTTTTTCATGATATATAATTTTTTGATGAGCTATTAAAAGTACTGAATAAATTAGAGCATGTCAATTTTAAGTACTTAACAAGGGTTAAAAATGAGGCTGGCCAAAAAGTTCTTTTATGCATGTCTGCTTTGACATCCCGATAATTATCGGGACAGTATGACATTTTGTTTGTTAGTAAGTTGTCATATTGAGTTTATCGAAATATGAACCACTTTTCTTCTTTTTGGCCAGTCTTACTTAATTATAACTAATAGTATATTAAATTAATTTGCAATTCTAAATGAAAGTTTCACTAAAAATACATTGTATGGATGAATATTGAATAAAGCATCCATGTCGTCCATCATATCAAAATTTCCTTGTTCAACGCTACCTGTTTTACTTTGTGTCCAAACAAGATATAATAACGATCCGGGTCTGTATTCCCAACGTAATACCAGGTTAGATCTGAACTGACGAAAATTAAAATCGTAATCGTTCTCATAATCTTCAGAACTAAATGACATATCGGTACTATACCTGTCGGTAAATTTACTGGCATATGGATTGGTTATAAATTTTGGTTCGGAATAATCAACTGCACTAATAAATGGAGACCCGTAGTACTGTATGGTTAAATTGGGGGTAATGGTATAATCTAATCGTAAGGTTAAATCAGTGGTTATCTGATTTATTTTAGCGAACACATAACGATCTTCTCCGTTGTATACTTCTGTGTCCAGGTATTGCAGTTCCTTTGTAGCTACTGAATAATCCGGCATTAACGAAACCCTTAAAGCATCAAATGGTCGATAAATAAGATCAATACCATAATAATAGCTTTCTCTTGAATTTTCAAATCCCCAATTTCCTCCTGTGCTACCGTATAACTGAATCTTTTTTCTTCCGTCGGTTCCGATATTAAGCCAGTAATTGAAGCTTCCCGGATATTTCATGGAAGGCCCACCGCGCAATAAGTCGTTTTGAGTACTTTCACCCTCGAGTCCTGTTCCGGCACTAAACGACCAGTAATTTTTAAACTGCATATTCATATTCATATTCCCACCGTAAAAACTACTATTACCTCCAAAGTCCCAACCTGTCCACTGATTTAGATTTACCTGCATATTACGGAAAATACTGAAAGGTTCTGACCATCGATAGCTTGCCCAGAATACCTGGAAAATAGCATCGGAGTGATGTAAGAATCCAACATCGTTTGATTCAAACTCCGGAGAGCGCCACGTTACCCAAAATACCCATCTGAATTTGTTATGTCCTTGCTTTCCAAACTGTAATGTTCCCGCATGTCCGGTCATTGATGTGCGATTGGAGTCAAGACTTCTATAATCATTATCAGGTCTTTGAAAATATCTTCTGGACGATTCCTGTTGGTTAATCATGGCAGTAGTATCGCCTTGAATATGACTCATAGCATAGTTGAAAATAATATAATGCTTTTTGTTTTTATCATATTGCGTAAAATCTATACCACCAGTGTAGGCATCAGTATTTAAAAAATCCAGATTATCATCTTTAATAAAACGGTTGGTTGAGGTAAACATACCGCCAACAATGGTATTATTATTATTAAGTTCTTTTTGAGCTCGCGCAACAAAGTAATTTGTCATTGGTTCAACTACCTCTGTTGATTTTTCCCCTTGTCGTGAAACATCGGCTTTTTCTTCGGCAGTTAAACTTTCTATAACACCAATGGACAGACCATCTTTTGTTTTTCCCGTAAGTTTTAAAGCTCCTAAGATTGTTGTATTGTCAGGAACATCAGTATATTCATCGTTGTCGCTGTCCACATCAGGGTAATACTGTGGAGATCGTCCTATTCTTCTGGAATAAAAAAGGTTATCTAGTGCAAATGAGTTTCCACCTCCTGAAATCTGAAAGTTAGTAATATTTCTTCCTTCAATAAAAAAGGGTCGCTTTTCTTCAAAATAGGTTTCAAAAGCTGTTAGATTAACTTCGGAAGGATCTGCCTCTACCTGACCAAAATCAGGATTTATGGTAAAGTCGAGTGTAAAGTCGTTGGTAATACCAATTTTACCATCCAAACCAATTCCATAACCTGCTTCAAAACCTTTTGAGAAAGGATTATCCTCATCCTCGGTATACGATTCGGTTTTTGCCAACACGTAAGGGTATAACTCAACCTGACGCTTAGGTTTTATATTTTTTATACCATGTAGCTCACCAAAGTGACGTACCCAACCCGATTCGTCTTGAGAGCAATATGACCAGTGTGAATGTTCCTGTTTTCTGAAAATGTAACGATTTACCTGCAAGCCCCAAATCTGGAATTCTTTATGATTACTAAATCTTAATTGAGTATATGGGATTTTCATTTCGGCTATCCAACCCAAACTATCAATGCTGGTTTTAAACTCCCAAATTGGATCCCATGTTGTATCCCAGCTATCTCCATCGCCGGAAATGTACTCGTCACTTTTAACACCTGATACCGATCCGGTAAAAGAAAAGGCGGTTCGCTTATCAAAGTAACTATCAATACTTACTCTTACCCAATCGCCATCGAAACCATCACGGCGCGACATGCGTTGTACAATTTTTTCGGGTTCGGTATCAAAAGCACGTATAAGGATATAAAGGTTATCATCATCGTACAAAATTTTAAAAGATGTCTTTTGTGATGCAGCATCCCCATCATTAGGTGAGCGTTGCACAAAACCGTTCGACCATTCTACAATATCCCATATTTCAGGATCAATCATTCCATCAATTCGTGGTGGTTCGTTTACTATTCGGTGAGTGTTATAAACTTTCTTTTCCTGGTGTTGAGTGCTTTGTGTAAATCCTTGCAGGCTAATAAATATAATTAAATTTAAAATTATTGCTCGTTTAAAATTCATGTTAATAGATTAAATAGATTCATTTTTCCTGTTAAAGACGCCAAAAAATTTCAGGTGCTGTATATCGTATTGTTTTTTATATAAGCTCCCCATGTAGACTTTAATCAAAAGTTATACCATGTAGTATAAAAATCAATATTGCAGAGTATTACAAAAAGATGGATTTGTTTTTAGAAAGGAAAAACGTTCAAAAATGAACCTTATCTGTACGATTTAGAACACATGTAACTAAAGTAATTTTTTGCCTATTTTATAGGCATCACCAATTTTGTTTCCAAGTGTTCTGTACTCTCTGGCTCCTGATATATAAATTAGCGGGTTAAAGGAATCAATGATTATTGAGGCGGGATTTTCACTGTCACCTAGTTTGTCTGTATCGATATGGGTTTCTACAATTTCTCCAATAAAATGATTGGTTTGTCCAACAATATTTGATTCTATAAGTTTACATTCCAAATTTAGAGGGCACTCTTTGATAATAGGCGCTTGAACAATATTTGAAGGTAGTTTTGTTAATCCTGTTTTTTCGAATTTATCCAAATCTTTTCCGGAGGTGATTCCGCAAAAGTCACTTTCAACCATTATATCTGTTGTGGCAATATTTACAGTAAATTCTCTGTTCTTCTTTATTTCTTCACCTGAAAAACCTTTTTGGCCTACTGATATTCCTAGTGTAGGAGGTTGGCTAGTTAACAGGCTAACCCACGCTATGGTAACAATATTTGCTTTTTGCATGCTTCCGGTTACAACTAAAGTTGTTGGTAATGGGAATAATATACCTTGTGGTCCAAATGTAGTTTTCATCATGTATTGTGATTTGATTTTAAGACAGAAAGTTAAAAACTATTTGGAAAGATAAAAAAAGAAAAAGATTGTATGTTATGAATATTTATGAATACTTTAACTATTTATGAACCTAAAATTTCCTTAAGAAGGGAAACACATACAATCTTTTCTAAGTACGAAAGTATGGCATGTATTCTTCTTAAAAAAAATAATTCTACTTCTGTTACAAATAGATAAATTAATGACACAAATTTGAGAATGAATGACAAAAATGAAAGCTTTCTGTTGTCCATTTTTGCCAAAAACAGCAAGAAAAGTATGTTTATAACGATTTAAGGGTTGTTTGTTTCTAGTAAGTCAACAGATGCTTTAATTAGTTTCGATAACTAATTATATTATAAATAGTCTAAGGAAGATTGTTTTGTTTTTACAAACGGTTCAATAGCACGATCGTAAATGCCCTGAACATAGGCAATAGCCATTCCATAATTCGTAACAGGTATTCCCGCATCAATTGCCGGCCTTAAGCGGTTTATGAGTTGTTTTCGGGTAATTACGCAACCTCCGCACTGCACAACTAATGAATAATCATGAATGTCACGTGGCAGATTATCTAGTCCGGCAACGACATCAAATTCAAGTTTTTTACCGGTAAAGTTCGCAATCCAACGTGGTATTTTTACTCTACCAATATCGTCGCAGGAAACATGATGCGTGCAGGATTCCAGACTTAAAACTCTATCGCCGTCTTTTAAATCTGCAATTTTGGGTGTTCCTTTTAAGAAGTGTTCGAACTCTCCTTTTAAGCGCGCCAGGATAATACTAAAACTGGTTAATGGAATATTTCTGGGAACAGACGCATCAGCTTTTGTAAAAATCTGGCTGTCTGTTATTGCCAAGGCAGGTTCAATTTTTGTTTTTCTAAGGAAAGCATCTACCTCGCGTTCTTTTAATACGATAGAAACGGCATCGTGATCTAAAATATCACGAATGGTTTGTACCTGCGGTAAAATTAATCTGCCTGCCGGAGCTTCAATATCAATGGGTGTAATGAGTAACACAATATCACCATACGATAATAAATCACCAACTAATGATGGTGTTTTATATGACGATTCTGGTATGGTGGTTTTTATTAATCGGATGATCTTTTCAAGATTTTCGGCTTTTATGGTATCAAACTCAACAATTGAAGCATTTGTTTGCGAAACGATGAATGTTCTTGTAGTATCGTTCAGTTGCTTAAGATCCGATTTATTATGAATAACAAAGAAAGGCGTTTCTGTTTTTTTAAATTCTTCAATGAGCTGTTTTTCAAATTCACCAAATGTATTATCAGTGATTACTAGAATAGCCAGATCAACAGTTTTTATTGAGGCCAGTGTTTTTTCAATACGTTTTGAGCCAAGATCACCTTCATCGTCAATGCCGGCTGTATCGATTAGTATTACCGGTCCAAATCCTGTTATTTCGAACGATTTTTTAACCGGATCGGTTGTTGTACCTGCAAAGTCAGAAACTATTGCAATTTCCTGACCTGCCAATCGATTAATCAGTGAACTTTTACCATTATTTCTACGACCGTAAATTCCTATATGTGGTTTTGATTCTTTTCCTTTTGACATTACATTTAATATTTAGCGTAAAGATATCACAAATCTGAAATAAAAAAGTTTTGTTGAAGGAACATTTTAAATTGGTTGCTTTATGGCATAATTAGCTCTAGCAAACTAATTTTAATTTTATTTCGTTAGTATATGTCGAGCATCTTTTAATTATCTTTGATCAGAAGATAAAATCGGATATGAAGTTATTCAACATTACTTTTAATCATAGAAGATTATATTATTATGGGTTAATACTGACTGCAATTTGTTTGCCACTTTCCAAGTTTGCATTAAGTATTTCTATGATTTTTCTGATTTGCAATTGGCTGTTGGAAATGGAATTTAAAAGAAAATGGGAGGAGCTAAAAGCAAATAAATCAATCGTAGTTTTTACAGGTGTTTTTATTGTTCATGTTGTATGGTTGATAAATACAAGTAATTTTAATTATGCTTTCCATGATTTAGGCAATAAAGCGATCATATTATTATATCCAATAATTATTGGAACCTCGGAGAAGCTTTCCTTTCAACAGATCAAGAAAATAATCATATGGTTTACACTGGCTTTGGTTACCTCCTCATTAATTAGTACTTCAATTTTAGTTGAGATAATCGATTATCCTGTGAAGGATTTGCGGGATATTTCAGCATTTATGTCGCATATTCGATTAAGCCTCCTTATTAATGTTGGAATTTTTACTCTAGGATATATTTTGTTTTCCGGAAATTTTAAAAATAAAAGAATAGAAAATATTTTAGGTAGTGTTTTTATTGTTTGGTTCATAGTTTTTTTGTTTCTGCTTAAATCGTTTACAGGCCTTGCCGTTTTTCTGGCTATGTTTTTTATTGTTTTAGGATATGGTTCATTCAGCATAAAAGAACTTATTCCCCGGTTATTTTTGCAGGTTGGGTTAATAACTGTTTTTTTAGTTATTGCTTCGTATATAACACATTCGATATCTAAGTTCTATACAAAACACACTGTTGATATAACTAACCTGGATAAGTATACTGAAGCCGGTAATACATATGAATCGCCCAATTTGAACGGAGTTTTAGAAAATGGAAATTATCTGTGGATTTATGTTTGTGAAGAAGAACTCCAAAAGGAATGGGAAAAGCGGAGTGAAATACCATTTTATGGAACTGACAAAAAAGGACAGGAGATAAAGTACACCATCATTAGATATTTGGCTTCTAAAGCATATCGAAAAGATTCGGTTGGTGTTTCAAAGCTTTCAGATCAGGATGTTATCAATATCGAAAATGGAATGGCCAATTATATTTACCAAAATAAATATGCACTATATCCGAAAATATATGAAGTGCTTTGGCAGATAGACCGATATAAAAAAGGATACCCGGTTTTAGGAAGTTCAGTTACGTTACGTATTATATTTTTTAATACAGCCTTGGATATAATCAAAGATAATTTTTGGTTTGGTGTTGGAACTGGTGATGTACAGGATGCATTTTATAAACAGTATGAAATTAATGAGAGTAAACTTCCAAAAGAATACCGTTACAGGGCGCATAATCAATATTTAACTTTCCTTATTTCTTTTGGTATTGTAGGATTTATTTTAGTGTTTTTTGCTATGTTTTATCCTGCATTTGTGCACAAGGGATTCAGGAATTACCTGTTTGTCGTAGTATTTTTAATTGCCCTTTTATCATTTTTAAATGAGGATACCTTAGAAACTCAAATAGGAATTACATTTTTTACTTTTTTTTATTCGTTATTTTTGTTTGGGCATGAAAATAGTTTTAGAACAAAGCAGAGTGATGAAGGGAAGAGGTATTAGGTTATTGAAATGGTAGTATGTTTCTTTTTATTTATTTATAAATGTTAACCAAAAATAATTATTTAATTTTATTAAAGATATTCTTATTTGCAGGAATAGTATATTTTCCGATTTTTCTTCACTTAGAATATTTACCTATACGGATATGGGATGAAGCCAGGTTAGCAATTAATGCTTATGAAATGCATGAGAATGGAAATTTTCTTGTAACAGTTTTTAAAGGCAAACCAGATATGTGGAATACTAAACCACCTTTAATGATATGGTTTCAGTTATTTTTTATTCAGTTATTTGGGGTAGGAGAATTAGCCATTAGATTACCCGCTGCTATTGCCGCTTTTTTAACATGTGTTTTACTTATGGTATTTTTTATAAAATATCTGGAGTCTTACTGGTTTGGATTAATTGCGGTAATAGTTTTGATAACCTCACGGGGGTATATCTCAGTCCATGGAACCAGAACCGGTGATTACGATTCCTTGTTAGTTTTTTTTCTCACACTTTCTTCTCTGAGCCTTTTCTATTATTTACAAGATACTAGTAAAGCCAGATATTTATACTTATCATTTATTAGTTTGATCTTGGGTGTGTTGACGAAAGGAATAGCCGGCTTAATGGTAACGCCAGCATTATTTTTATTTGTAGTTATTAAGAGGAAATTAGTATTTCTCATAAAAAATAAACATCTATATAATAATATTGGAATTTTTATATTAGTTGTTCTTGGATATTATATTTTGCGTGAGCTTTATAATCCTGGTTATATAGAAGCTGTTTTTGAGAACGAGATGGGGGGAAGGTATCTTGATACTATTGAGAATCACAAACACGAATTTTGGTTTTATTATAAAAACTTTATTCATGAACGCTTTAAACCCTGGGTTTGGTTATTGCCAGTTGGAATTGCAATAGGATTAATACAAAAAAATGAGAAAATTAAGAATCTGACCATATTTAGTATTGTCATCGTATTCCAATATTTTTTTACAATATCATATGGTCAAACTAAACTTGAGTGGTACGATTTACCATTATATCCTTTTTTGTCTATCTTAACTGCGATCTCAATTTATCTGATATTTCGCAAATTGATTGAAGGTAGCTTAATTAAGAATAAGATTCTATTGAAGGTAATTTCTTTTTTGTTTCTTATTGCTGTCTTTTGCTATTCTTTTAAGAATATAATTGAAAAAGTATTTAAACCAAAGGAATATCCATGGCACGTAGAATTCTATAATGTGAGTTATTATTTAAGAGATGCTTTAAGAGATAATAGGAACTTTAATGATTATTCTTTATTATATAACGGATATAATGCACATTTGTATTTTTACATTAAGCAGTTTCAAGATAAATGTCAAAATGTCAAAATTATTACAAAAGATGATTTATCCCAAGGAGAATTTGTAATAGCTGATCAAGTTGAAATGAAAGAATATATTGAGACCAACTTCAATTATGAAATTACAGAAACGTTTAAAAATGTTATTGTTTATAAACTAGAAAAAAGATATGAATGATATTTCAATCATAGTCCCTATCTACAACGAGAAAAATAACCTACCAGAATTATATAAGAGATTGGTAGAGTCAGCTTCTAAAGTTTCTAAAAATTACGAAATTTTATTTGTTAACGACGGTAGTAAAGATGAATCATGTGAAATAATTAAAACCTATGCTACGAAAAACGCTAACATTAGGTATATTAATTTCAGTAGAAATTTTGGGCATCAGATAGCTATTTCGGCTGGTATTGATAAATGTAATGGCAATGCAATTGTTATTATCGATGGTGACCTACAGGATCCTCCGGAATTAATACCCGAATTATATAAAAAATATAAGGAAGGTTATAATGTTGTTTATGCTAAAAGAAAATCAAGAAAAGGCGAAGGATTTCTAAAAAAGACAACAGCTAAGTTTTTTTATAGAATTTTATCAAAAATTACATCAATAAATATTCCGCTAGATACAGGTGATTTTAGGTTATTCGATGATAAAATTTTGAAACATCTTCGATTAATGCCAGAAAAACATAAATTCATTAGAGGACAAATCTCTTGGCTAGGTTTTAAACAAACATTTATTGAATACGATCGTGACTCAAGAAAACATGGAGAAACAAAGTTTACTTATAAAAAGATGGTAAATTTTGCTATAGATGGAATTACTTCATTCTCATCTTTTCCACTAAAGATTGTAACCTTGCTGGGTTTTATTGTATCAGTTATTGCTTTGATCATTATTATATATGCTTTATACTCAAAATTTGTTTTAGATAGAGTAATTACAGGTTGGACATCACTCATTATTAGTACAATGTTTATTGGAGGTGTACAATTATTATCAATAGGAATAATTGGAGAGTATATTAGTAGAATTAATAGTGAAGTAAAAAATCGTCCCCTTTATATTATTGACGAAGATAATTTATCTGAAAATTAAGAATAAACGTTATTCACTAATATCCTTCAATGTAAATCCCATCTTCAATAAATTCTGAGGTGAAAGTACTTGCTTGAGCTTTTTTTCATCGATGAACTTTAATTTCTTGTTTGCTTGAAAGATATCTTTCATCGATGTTTTCATTTCTTTCGCCAGTTCTGCAGCTTTATGGTATCCAATGTGCGGACTAAGTGCCGTTGTAACTGCAGGGCTTTTGTATAACCTTTCTTCAGAAATATTATTATCAATTGTTAAATCGTTAAACAAATTTTCTTTTAAGGTTTGATTGGCTGCTATTAGTAATTTAATACTTTCTAATAGTGCATTACCTATGGTGGGTAAGTAGGCGTTTAGATCAAGACATCCTTGCCCGCTTAACGATGAGATTAAACTGTCGTTTGCATAAATTTTATGTGCTGCACTAATCACAAACTCTGAAATAACCGGGTTAACCTTTCCGGGCATTATGGAGCTTCCAACTTGCTTTTGGAGAATTTGAATTTCGTTATTTCCTGCAACATCAGAAGCTAAAAGCCGAATATCTGAAACCATTTTTTCGAGATTCACCGCATGTGCTTTTAAAATAGCATGTACCTCTACAAACGAATCCAAATTGTTGGTAGCATCCGGCATATTTTCGCTTCGTGTTATTGGTAAATTAGTTAGTCGTTGCAGTGCAGGAACAACTTCCATGATAAAATAACGCGGCACAGAAATACCGGTTCCAATAGCACTTCCACCTAAATTTACCACCTTTATACGCTCAAAGCATTTGGATACTCGCCACCAGTCGCGCGATAAAGCTTCGTTATACGTGCTAAAAAGCATGGCATAAGACGAAGGTACAGCTTCCTGCATTTGAGTATAACCTATGCGCAGTGTATTGCGTGTTTTAGTCTCTATTGCTTCAATATCGAAACGTAGCTCGTTGATTTTTTCTTCCAGTTGTTCCAATAATTTTATGGCAGCAACTTTCAATGATGTTGGAATAACATCATTGGTCGATTGAAAAACATTGGCATGTTCAATAGGATCAATGATATTATATTCTCCGGGAGTATGATCTAATTTTAGAAGCGCTTCGTTGGCAATTATTTCATTCACATTCATGTTGATACTGGTACCTGCTCCTCCTTGAATTGCAGGCACAATAAAATGATTAAAGTATTTACCCTCGGCAACTTCTTCTGCAGCTTCAGTTAAAGCAGTAATAATATCTTTCTCAAACAGATTTAATGGTAAATCCTTTCCTGAATATTTTTCCAGAACAGCAGACTTAAAACTGTCGTAAGTTAAGTAACATGCTAGTTTAGTTAATCCAATGGCTTTATACCATTCTATATGAAATGGAGATTTGTCCGGGAAGTTATCACGTGCTCTTAACGAATGAATTCCGAAGAGATCGTTTTTATTAATCCGTTTCTCACCTAAAAAATCTTTTTCAACACGAGCCATAGTTGCAGCCTTTATTAATCAATTAATGTGTAATCTTAAATCTTTAATTATTTAGATATCGGCTGCGCGAATGCAACAACATCCTTTCCTGCAATTTCTTTTTCGCAAAGAATAATCAATCGTTCCAGCACATTTCTAAATTCACGGATATTTCCGGTCCAGTTTATTTTCTTCAATTCTTCAATAGCATCTTCTCTGATTTCCTTTTTACAAACACCATAATCGGCACAAATAAGTTCATTAAAATGTTCAGCCAGCAGCGGAATATCATCTTTTCTTTCGTTTAGGCCAGGTACATCAATTAATATTACGCTTAATCGATGGTAGAGATCTTCACGGAAATTATTGTTATCAATTTCTTCTTTTAAATTTTTGTTAGTTGCGGCGATAATTCGCACATCAACATGTATTTCTTTATCGCTACCTACGCGTGAAACTTTCTTTTCTTCTAATGCCTTCAATACTTTTGCTTGTGCATTCAGGCTCATGTCGCCAATTTCATCTAAAAAAATTGTTCCTGTATGTGCCTGTTCAAATTTTCCTTTACGTTGTTTATGTGCAGAAGTGAAAGCACCTTTTTCATGTCCAAAAAGCTCACTTTCGATTAATTCTGATGGAATAGCGGCGCAATTGACTTCGATAAACGGACAATCGGCACGATTGCTTTTTTCATGCAGCCACCGGGCTACAAGCTCTTTCCCCGAACCATTGGGGCCTGTAATGAGTACCCTGGCATCGGTTACAGCAACTTTATCGATCATCTCTTTAACCTTTACAATAGGTTCCGATTCTCCCACAATATCGAAAGTTTTAGATACCTGCCTTTTTAAGGTTTTGGTTTCTTTTATTAGCGAAGATCGATCCATGGCATTGCGGATAGTTACCAGTAACCGGTTTAAATCCAATGGTTTTTCTATAAAATCATAGGCTCCCTTTTTGATCGACTCAACCGCTGTATCGATATTTCCATGACCCGAAATCATAATTACCGGTGTGTCGGTTGCAACACTGAAAATATCTTCTAATACTTCGATACCATCCTTCTTTGGCATTTTAATATCCAGAAGAATGATTTCGTATTTATTGTTTTTAAATTTTTCCAAACCTTCTTCACCATCTTCAGCAAGATCAACCTTGTGGTCTTCGTATTCAAGAATTTCTTTTAAGGTGTCGCGAATACTTTTTTCGTCGTCGATAACTAAAATTTTAGCCATGAGTTTTATTTTTAGCCGTTAAGAATTTTGTCAACTAACCCTTCTTTAATGGCAAAAGCCGATTGAGTTAATGATTTTATATTTAATTTTCTGATGATAAAATTAACAAAAATACTTGCCAGAACAATCATTTCTACCCGAACCAGTTCAAGTCCTTCCATCTTTTTTCGTTCTTCAAGTGTTGATTTTATTAAGTCGATATGTAGCTGTTCATAATCTTTAATATTAATTGGATATGAATCTTTCTTTTTTACCTCCTCGGGAATACCACCATTTTTGGCTAAAATCATCTCACGAAAAGAATCGAAAGTTCCCGAGCAACCAATAAGTTTATGCAGTTTGTATTCTTTCACAGCCTCATAGAGGCTTGTTAGATTAGTATCTATAAAAAATTCTACATTTTTAATTTCATCTAATGTAATAGGGTCCGACGGATTAAACATATCCAGTAAACGGGCTATGCCAAGCTGAAAACTATGTTTCCATAGCAACCCTGAATTGTTAGCAATAATGAACTCGTTACTTCCACCTCCAATATCCAGAATAAGTACATTTTCATTGTTAAAATGAACAGCTTGTTTTACTCCTCGATAAATAAGTTCTGCCTCCTCATTGCCAGAAATGATTTTAACGTTTAGGTCGAATTTTTCTTTCAAAGTATCAACAAACTCTTTCCCATTCTCTGTGCTTCGCACTCCCGAAGTGGCCGTTGCATATATCTTATCACATGAATAGTTCTTGATTGTTTCAAGATGTTTTTCAATTGCTGAAATTCCGCGATTGAATGCTTCCGGAGTTATAACCTTATGGTTAATTCCTCCTTTGCCTAGTTTAACACCGGCTTTATCTTTATGAATTATTTCATAATTGTTATTTTCTGAAACCTCGGCAATTAATAAATTAAACGTGTTGGTTCCCATATCAATTATGGCTAGGCGCATACAGCAGATATAATTAGGTAAAACAAAAACTATCTGCTAAAATAAACAGATAGTTTTGATAAAATGAAGTAAAATGTTGAATATTTTATTATGATTTATATTTAAGCCATTTCCAGAGTTCCTTATAATTTACCTTCTTACCGTACATTAAAATTCCGGTGCGGTATATTTTTCCGGCCATCCAAACCGATCCAATAAATGTTAAAACTAATAACGCCATAGACAGCGCAATTTCCCAATAAGGAACTCCAAATGGTATTCGAACCATCATTACAATTGGTGAGGTTAAAGGAATAATAGAGAACCAAAAGGCTATAGGACTTTCAGGATTTTGAACAACATTCATCATTACGAATATTCCTAATATTAGTGGAATGGTTATCGGAAGCATAAACTGTTGTGTGTCGGTTTCATTGTCAACCGCCGATCCAATGGCAGCAAATAACGAGCCGTACAATAAATATCCACCCAGGAAGAAAAAGATAAATGAACCAAACATAACACCAAAATCTATCGACTTAATAGAATTGAAGATGCTGGTAATTTTATCCATATCTTGTGGTTGTAACTGCTCTACCTGTGCCATGTTGTTTTGTTGTTCAAACAGGTCTTGTACAACCACTTCTTGCGCATTTTTAGTGCCAAGTTCTGGAAAAAAAGCGGTCTTAGCGCCTGCAATAATTGCTGTTGTTAATACAATCCAAAGTATAAATTGGGTTAAACCAACCAATGCAATTCCAATGATTTTCCCCATCATTAACTGGAATGGCTTAGCCGATGAAATAATGATTTCAACAATTCTGTTGGTTTTTTCTTCAATTACACCGCGCATTACCTGTGCTCCAAACAAGAAAATGAAAAAATAGATTAAAAAGCCGCTAATATATCCAACAACCATGGCAACTTCGGTTGAGCTCTCTTTAATACCTCCATCATCGGTCCATTGAATGGTTCGAATATCAACATCAGATTTTATAGATTTTAAAACTTCATCGTCAATTCCATGGGCTCTTAATTTCCGGTTTTTAAGTTCTTTTTCCATTGAACTTGCGATGTGTGATTTAACCGAAAAGCTAGGCTGTTTTTTAGAATAGAGGTGAACAGCGCTCGGTTCATAAGTAATGCTGGGTAATATTTGCAGAACTGCATAATAATCAGATGCAGCAAAGTTTTTTCTAACTTGTTTAACACTTGTATTTTCTAGGTATTTGAATTTGATGTAGTCTGTATCAGGAATTTTATTCATAAAAATACCGGAGCTATCTACCACTGCAATATGCTTAATTTCGGTATCTTCCATGGATGCAAGCCATGCTGGAACAACCATCATTGCTGCAAAAAGTATTGGTCCTAATATGGTCATTACCAGAAAAGACTTTTTCTTAACCCGGGTTAAGTATTCACGTGATATAATTAGTTTTATTTTATTCATGATGAGAAATGTTTTCGAGTAATTAGTTTGATTTGTGTTCGTTAACAACTTTAATAAATATATCGTTCATGCTTGGAATAACTTCATGAAAAGAGAGTATTTCAACCGATGGAATAATTAATGATAACAATTCATTCTCATTGGTTTGATGAAGTAATTTAATTCGTACAGCATGGTTGCCATTCGACTTGGTTTTATCAATTATTTCGTAATGCTGATTTAATGACTTTTCAAGTTTTTCCATTTCCCCGTTAAAGGAAACTTCATATACGTTTGATTTATATTCTTGTCGAATATCATCAATTTGTCCTTCCAGAATGTTTTTTGATTTGTTGATAAGCGTAATGTGATCACATAACTCTTCAACAGATCCCATATTATGTGTTGAGAAAATAATTGTTGCACCTTTTCTTTTCAGTTCAAGGATTTCTTCTTTTAACATATTGGCATTAATAGGATCGAAGCCACTAAAAGGTTCGTCGAAAATAAGCAGTTCTGGTTCGTGCAGAATTGTGGTAATAAATTGTACTTTTTGAGCCATACCTTTCGAAAGTTCTTCCACTTTTTTATCCCACCAGGGCTGAATCTCAAATTTTTCGAACCAGTACTTTAGTCTTGTAAGTGCATCTCTCTTGGATAGACCCTTAAGCTGAGCAAGATATAAGGCTTGTTCGCCAACTTTCATTTTTCTGTATAATCCCCGCTCTTCAGGTAAATAGCCTATTTTTTGTACATCCTCAGCAAGCAGTGCTTTTCCTCTCAATAAAATTTTGCCTTTGTCCGGAGCCGTTATCCTGTTAATAATTCTTATCAAGGTTGTTTTTCCTGCTCCGTTTGGTCCGAGTAACCCATAAATGCTGTTTTCTGGGATGCTTACATTAACATTATCCAGTGCAATATGATTAATGAATTTTTTATCTACACTTTCTGCTTTAAGTAGTTCCATCTATTTCGATTTATTATTTTGATAAGTTAGTTTACCTTTTTATATAAATATTACACTTTGAACACAAATTTATTGTAAATGTTTTATTCCAAATCAATATGAAACAAGTAATGATTGATATATAAAGACTTAAATTTAGAACGACTTGATTAGCTAATTAGACTGATAATTTTTGAATCAGGATAAAAATGCTTAATTTGTCTACACAATAATGAAGTATTTTTTATCTTTGAAGATACACTACTATTATGAAAAAGGAGTTATTATTTCTTGCATTTATTTTCTTTACTATTTGTTTGCATGCCAACGAAAACGTTGTGGTTGACAGTTTATATAAGCAGTTAATTAATGCTGAAGATTCAATAAAGGCAGAGATTCTAAATGAGTTAAGCTGGGAATTGCGAAACTCCGAGCCTGAAAAATCAATTGAATATGGAATTGAAGCTATTAAATTTGCAGAGCAATTTAATGATTATGAAAATTTGGTTCAGGCACATGGGTTTATTGGGGTAGCTTATCGAATTATTGGAAATTATTCCGAATCGATGGATTATTATTTTAAGGGACTTGAATTAGCCAAGAAGTATAATCAAAAAGAGCAGGAGGGATATGCCTATATAAATATTGGTAATTTACATATTTACCAGGGATATTATTATAATGCGATTGAGAATCTGAACAAAGCACAGGATATTGCAGAGGAACTTGGACATAAGCGAATGCTAGGATATGTGCATTTAAATATAGGGCGTGCACAAATGTTAAGGAACGAAAATCTTGAAGCATTAAAGAATTTCAATAAAGCTTTACAGATTAGAATTGAGATTGATCAGGTTTCAGGTCAGGCTGTATGTTACAAGTATATTGGCGATATTTATTTAGAACTGGGTGATGAAAGAAAAGCCCTTACCAATTACCAGCAGTCTTTAAAAGTTGTAGACAAAGAGATGGATAAAGATTTGTATGCCAATATACATACGATGATTGCAAAAACGTATTTTACTGCCGGAAATTACGAGCTGGCTCAACGTAATGCGAATAAAAGTATGAAAATTGCATCGGAAATAGGAGCGAAGTTAATTATACGAGATAATTTCAAGGTATTGGCCGATATTGATCTAAAAACAAATCAATATAAATCTGCTGCGGAGCATTTAACTTCGATTATTAACTATAACGATACTTTATTTAACCAACAGCTATCCGAAAAGATGTTTAATCTGGAGTATCGTTTCGAAAAAGAACGTAAGCAAGCAGAAATTGACATATTAAATAAAGACAAGCAGATACGGGAACTTGAACTTCGCAGAGCGAGAACATTTAACATTGCTCTTGTGGTTATTTTGTTATTGCTTGCTGTTATGTTTATTTATGTGTTAATGTCGTTAAGGGAACGAAGGAAGCAAAACCTTTTACTCGAAAAACAAAAAGAAGAACTTGATAATATTAATAAGACTAAGGATAAGATGTTCTTAATAATTGGTCACGATTTACGCGGACCAATTGGCAATTTAAAATCGCTGATTGAAATGTTACTGGAAGATGAGGAGATAACCAGGGATAAAAGTTTAATGGAAACTTTCAACATCTTTATGAAATCGGTGCAGTCTGTAAGTGATTTATTGGAAAATTTGCTTTTATGGGCAAAAAGCCAACGAAATGATATCAGTTTTAGTCCCGAAAATATTAGTATAAATACAGTGATAAACAGAAATCTACAGTTGTTTAAAACAGTTGCAGATCATAAAGGAGTTCAATTAACCTTTGATATTAAAGAGAATTATGACGTATTTGCAGATAAAAATATGTTAATGACTGTTGTTCGTAACCTTATCTCAAATGCAATAAAGTATACACCTAAAAATGGTAATGTAAACGTAACGGTAGGGTTAGAGTCAAATTATACTAAAATAGCTATTGCTGATTCTGGTGTTGGTTTTGACCAAGAAACTGCTAATAAAATTCTTGATCCCCAAAACTTCTATACTACTTCAGGCACTAATAATGAGGCAGGATCGGGACTTGGGCTGTTGCTTTCAAAAGAATTTGTTGAAATAAATGGCGGAAAAATTTGGGCCGAGAGTATACCTGGCAAAGGAGCAACATTTTATTTTACCATTCCTGTTTCTGATATGTCATAAGTATTATTTAATGGATAAAATAGTTATTAGAACGAGTACTCTGGTTATAATAATTATAAAAATCCTGCTTCTTTGAGCAGGATTTTTGTTATACTTTTTGAGTTTTCCACTTTCCTTTTCTAAATAACCAAATTGCAATTAAGGTCATTATCGATTCAGCGATAATAATAGCAATGTATACTCCATTCTCGTTAAATTCATGGAATTTAGCCAGATAATATGCTAATGGAATTTCTATTAACCAAAAACAAACAATGTTAATTTTAGTAGGCGTACGAGTATCGCCGGCACCATTAAATGCTTGGATCATAACCATGCCCATTGCATAAAAAATAAATCCTAGGCTAACAATACGTAAACCTTTAGCTCCGGTTAGAATTACTTCTGTGTTTTTAATAAAAAGTCCAATAAAAAAATGTGGTTCCATAATAAAAATAACAGAAATTAATCCTAATAAAAGCATGTTTACGTAACCAGTTGTCCAAACTGCTTTTTCGGCACGTTCTGGTTTATTTGCTCCCAAATTTTGCCCAACTAAAGTTGCAGCTGCATTGCTTAACCCCCAGGATGGTAGCAAAACAAAAATGATAATTCTAATAGCTATTGTATATCCGGCTAATGCAGTACTACCAAACATAGCAATAATTCTTACCATACCAATCCAGCTTAATGTTGCAATAATTGATTGACCAATACCACCTAAAGATATTTTTATCAGGTCGTACATAACTTTAGCGTTGAGTTTAATGGCCTTTTTATAAATTTTTATTCGGCCATTACCTTTTAGCAACAAGTAAAATTGATATACAACTGCAAGCCCTCTTCCGGTTGTGGTTGCAATGGCTGCACCTTTTATTCCAAGCGCAGGAATTGGTCCCAATCCAAAAATAAACAGTGGGTCTAAAATGATGTTTGCTGCATTGGCTAAAAATAGTACACGCATAGAAACAGCGGCATCTCCAGAGCTTCTGAATACAGCATTGATTATAAACAGTAACATAATAATTATGTTACTACCTAATAATATCGTGGTGTAGGAGCTATTGAAATGAACAATGTTTTCATTTGCACCCATTATTCGCAGCAAATCTTTGGCAAAGATCAATCCCGGAATGCCGATTAATAAGGATACTAATGAACCTACTATAATTGCTTGCACAGCCGCAACAGATGCACGATATGGCTTTTTCTCTCCAATGCGCCTGGAAACCAAAGCAGTAGTTGCCATGCTTAATCCCATTCCAATAGCATAGATTATCGTTAGCAACGATTCGGTAATACCAACGGTTGCAATGGCATCGGCTCCTAATTTAGATACAAAGAATATATCTGCAATAGCAAATACCGATTCCATAACCATTTCTAATACCATAGGAATAGATAGCAATAGTATGGCTTTGCTTAATTTTTCTTTAGTAAAGTCTTTATCTGTTCCGGATATGGATTCTAATACATCTTTCCATAAAGATTTAAGCGTTCCTTTTTGAGCATATTTATAATATAATGAAACTTTATTTCTGAATAACATGATTGTAAAATGAGTAACTGATAAAACAACAAATAATTAAAAGGATATTTAGGTAGGATTACCTAGCAGTTTGCCGTAAAGACGGGAATATATGATACAATCAGCTTCATGTTCTTTTGTTTTATCAATACAAAGATAGAACTTTTACATTTTACAATGCAAGTTTATGAATGAAAAAATAAAAATCATGTAGTTTTAATACGAAAACTTTCTTGATGAAGTGTTCTTAAATATCGTAGTTGTCGTCTTTAATATTTTCGGCCTCATCTATATTGTCATCCAGGTATTTTTCACCTTCTTCATTAACATCATCCTCAAAATCGTCTCTTAATTTACCTGCATCATCATAATCGTCATCATCTTTTATAATTTGACGAGCTTCCGACTCTGTCATACGCACTAAATAGTAAATTTCTTCTGTTTCGAATGGTAAAGCAGAAACATACGCACCCTTTGCATTGGTAAACGTTATCAGGTTATCTTCAAATCCATCGGGATATTCAAGCTTAATCCTGTTTACAATGTCTTCAGGAAGCTTTTCATAATCTATTACTATTCTTTTTGCAGCCACGTGTTAGATATATTTATTTAATGTTTAACGATCGAAATTTATTTAGAAATTTAAACTTGTCAAAATTCTTTCTATTTTTTTTCACTTTTAAATTTGATTTCTTACGCGAAAAAGAGTTGTGATTTAAATTCACAACTCTTTATACATATATAGCAGAAAAAGGTTATATACTAATTACACTTTAATAGTTTTTTTATTCGTATCGTAAAGTCCTTGCCGGATTTGTACGCGCTGCCTTTAAAGTTTGTGATGCAATGGTTATCATGCCAAAGCTAATAATCAGAAGAATTCCTAAAAAAACAACTCCAAATCCGAAAGGAGCATGCCCGGCAATATATTGAATCCACATATTGTTAATTAAATATGCCAGCGGACCGGCAATTATTGCAGCAATAAGAAAAAGTCTGATATACGTTTTGGAGATTAAATAGATAATACTTTTGGGTTCTGCTCCAAATACTTTTCTAATCCCGATCTCCTTAATTCTTGTTTGCGTGCTGTAAGTTGCCATACCAAGTAATCCTAAACACGCAATAACAATGGCAAGAACAGATGCAAATCCAACAGTGTAGAGAATATCTTCGAAGTAGGCGTAATAATCTTTTATTTGTGCATCCAGAAAATCGCCTTGGTATTCATTGTATTTATCAATTTTGTTCCAGCCATTTTTGAATTTATTGATTAATTCAGGACTGGATCCTGCATTAATTTTTAATGCAGCCAGTCTAAAATCTTTGGGTCTGTATCTTAAGATAAGTGATTTTTGAGGAAGGAATAGCGCAGCATAATTATAATCTTTCATAACTCCGATAATATTTACCAACGTTGAATCTTCAAGGATAATACTCTTCCCAACGGCTTCAGTAGGTGTTCCCAGATTTAAGCGTGTTAATGTTCGTTCATCAACAATTACAAATGATTCAGTTTTGGCATTGGCCTTTTCCGGAAAGTTTGATCCTTTGATAAGTTTAAGACCCATAACATCAATATAGTTTTGATCAACACCAAAATAATCTACTTCTGTTTTTTCATCTTCGGGATTAACTCTTACCATGACATTCTTATAATGACCGATTCCCGGGATGTGCGATGCTCCACTGATTTTACTTATTTCCGGGAACTGGCTATAGTAATCTTTCACTATTTCAAATTCGTTATCCTGCAACTGAATATTGTAAACAAAATTGCGATCGAATCCCATTTTTGCATTAATCATGTAGTTCATCTGACTATATATGGCAATGATCGATACAATAAATATCATGGAGAAAGCAAACTGGGTAACCAGAAGAATTTTACGTAAAGTAATTTTGCTTAGCAATTTTATATTACTAACTCCTTTCAATACTTTAATTGGATTAAAAGCCGAAATGTATACAGAGGGTAGTATTCCCGAAATAAATCCTGTTACCAATGCAAACATAAAAAACCAGAAGTAAACCAAGAAATCTTGTTGAGGTTGTATTTCAAGTAACGACATCATTTTCATTCCGGTAAAACCGGGTAGAATCAGTTGTAAAATGATAATGGCAAAAAATAATGCAAATATGGCAACCAGAAATGCTTCGGCTAAGAACTGGAATATAATTTGTCGTCGAGTGGCTCCTAATGTTTTTCGCACACCTACTTCTTTTGCTCTTAGTAAAGAGCGGGCCATAGAAAGGCTGGTGTAGTTAAAGGCTGCAGATATTATTATGATTAGCGATAGTCCGGCCAGAAAGTATATAAACACTTTTGGTAAAAAAACACCAATTTCATTGGCCAGAAAAGAACCCGGAACAATTTTATCGAATGGTTTTAGATAAAAACTCACATTAGATTCTTCGAGATCTTTATACTTTTCCAGGCTAATTTTATCTAAAGCTGAAGTTATATTATCCAAATTGGCATTTTCTCTTGTTAAAATGTAAATATAACTACTGTGAAAACTTTCCCAGTTGTCGGTTATTTTATATCGCTTTTTACTATCTTCCAGCACCGGTATGGTTGAGGCCGAAACCAAACATTCAAATTGAAATTGAGATTTCGTGTTCGATTCAGGTATTATTCCGGTTACCTTGAAATTTCCTAAAGTATCGATTTGAAGAAATTTACCTATGGGATTCTCTTCTTCGAAATACTTTTTGGCTGTTGTTTCTTTTAAAATAATAGAAAAGGGTTCGTCTAAAGGATTCGCAAATGTCTCTTCGGATAATTTAAAATCGAACAGGTCAAAGAAGGATTTACTTGCATAAAATCCTTGAATTGGGAACTTGTTTTCGTTATAAATACCATCTCTTCTAAAATCTGAGTTTAATACAACAGCATCTTCAACTACTGCATAATTAGTTAATAGTTCGTTGTAAAGCGGATAGGTTGTTGATGCATATTTTGTAATGTTGATCGAAGATTTATTTGCATGGTTTATGCTTTCGATTCGATATATTCGATCGCTTTTGGTAATAAAATTGTCATACTTAAACTGATCAATTACAACAACAATTATGAGCATACATATGGACATGCTAAGTGCAAGGCCCAATATGTTTATAAATGAAAAACCTTTATGTCGAAGAATATTTCTAAAGGCTGTTAGTAAATAATTTTTAATCATGACTTTCCTGTATTTGTTTATAAATTGAGACGTCGTAAAAAGATTTCCGGTTACATCTCAATTTATTGACAGGATAATTTTCGAATAGTTGGAAAGTTTACTTTAATAAATTAACGCTTGAAGTAAGAGATTAGAGTGATTTGACCTTTATTGTAGAATTACATTCCTAAGAAAGATTAACTTCAAATCTTACTAATTTGATAAAATGTAACTATTTAGTGATTAAGACTACTGTTCTAAACCTGTTTCAAAAATGAATTTTAAACCATCATATAAACTATGAAATGGAACATGACCTTCATTCTCATAGCTTACATGTTTAAAATAGATTCTTTTAGAAAGTTTGTTGTTTACATCATCTGAAAAATCTAGTAATTGGTTGTGTATTGTGCCCTCTGGATCGAGAGGATCTAAAAGTCCACTGGTAATAAATACTTTCTGCCCTCTATAATTTTGCGGATGTGCAAATGCCTTGTTTCTTAAAGTAATAAAATACTCCTCGCATTCAGGAAATCCTGCGCTACTGGCAATATAAGAATTAAATAAATTGGGTTTGGTTAAAAAAGAATAAACTACAAAAACTGCACTTAATGATTGGCCACAAAGAATTCTGTTTTCGTTGGTTTGATATTTTTTATCAATAAAAGGGATAAGTTCTTTTTCAATAAACTGTAGAAAGTCTTCTGCACCTGCTTCATTAGGCTCGGGGTAATAATCATTATTTACAGGCCACATATCTCTTGCTCTTAAAGTGTTCTCAATGCAAACAATGATCATTTCAGGAGCTACCTCATCTGAATAAACCAAACGATTGGTTGTTACAATGGTTTCCATTAACAAATCTGTATTGCCATCTAATCTGTATAATACAGGATATGATTCAGATTGATTGTAATTATCGGGCAGATGAATTAATACAGAGCGAGTTTCGTTCAATATTTCTGATTTAATACTGTCTTTAACTCCAATTTTAACGTTAATTTCCTGCCCTGATGTTTCAATAGTTATTCCTATTATTAGGAGAGCAAGCAAATAGAATTGTGTAATTTTTCTCATAAATGATAATTATTAAATACCAAATAAATTCAGGAAATTAAAAATACTAAAAAAAGATTTATGAAAGCCAATTTAATTATTACGAAGTTGATTGAAAATAAGAATTGAATCGATAATTAGTTATTGGTATGTTACCAATACTTTTTAAGCTCCATTCCGGGAGCAGAATCTTTTCTTCTGTTAAATCCCAATTTTTCGTAAAATCCGGCTTTATTGGTAGCGGAGAAGAGTTGTATGTCGCGTACCTGATGTTTTTTGCATTGCGTTAATAGCTTGTCCATGATATTTTTTCCTATGCCTTCGCCCTGCCTGTTAGGATGTACAATTACATCCAAAATGAGTGCATGAACAATACTGTCGCAGATAACTCGTCCGAATCCAACAAGCTGATTGTTATCATACACAGAAATGCAGTACCATGAGTTTTGCAAGGCAGTATAATATTCTTCTTGACTAAGTTGGTATTTCTCATTCCAACCTGTAGTTTCAAACAGGTCGAAAAATTCTTTAGGTGTTGGCAATTTTTCTGTATAATTCATCAGATAATAGTTAATGAGTTAGCAATGAGCATGAGTCCTAGCAAAATTAGCACCATGTAAATATATTTATGAAATCGATCAACCGGTATTTTTTTATTAATTTGTCCACCAAGTATAACCGCAATAAGAACTACAGGCAGCGCATAAGCAAAATAGGTAAGTACTTCTTGGGTAAAATTCCCGGCAATACCATGGCCTATTATTACCAATATGCCGGTAGTAAAGAAATAGCTCTGAAGCGTAGCTCTAAAGTTCTGGGGATTCCATTTTTTAAGCGCACTATAAACCACAATTAATGGTCCATTTGTGTTATAAGCGCCTCCAAGAATCCCGGCAAAGAATCCAAATATCCACGATAATCTCTCATTTTTCAGGTAGATCAACTTCGGTTTTAATAAGTTATATATCGCAAAAAAGATTATCAAGACTCCTAATACCAATTTGATGAGATTCTCATTCATATCTTCCAAATACCATAATCCGATGGGTATTCCTATTAATGAAGCAATAATTAACCTCCATGCACTTTTAAATTCGACGCCTCTCCAGTTTTTAATTAATATTGATATGGCAATAATAAATGCAATAAGCGCAATGAGAGGAGTTGCAATTTTAATGTCGATGAAAAACACCAATAATGGCATTGCAATTAATGCATCGCCAAATCCAAAGGTCGACCGGGTGAGTGTTGATATAAAAACAATGAACAGAATAACCAGTACTAAACCTAAATCCATTACAATATAATTTCACCCTTCATAAACATTTTTGCTTCACCTGATATTTTAACTCTGTTACCCAGATATTCGCACTGTAATTTTCCAGTTCTTTCTGAGATCTGAATGGCATTCAACTTCGTTTTATTTAATTTTTCAGCCCAATAGGGTATTAGAGTAGTATGTGCCGAACCAGTAACCGGATCTTCATTAACTCCAGCTCTCGGAGCAAAAAACCTTGACACAAAATCAGCTTTTTCCCCGGGTGCCGAAATAATAATTCCAAAGGTGTCTAATTTAGCCAGAAGTGCGAAATCGGGAGTAATTTTTTCGATATCAGATTGGTTTTTATAGATAACCAGCAAGTCTCTCGATTTTAAAACTTCTGAAGGTTCTTTTCCTAAAGCTTCAGTTAAAAGCTGATCTTTTGTTACCGGTACGGGTTTGTTAGCAGGAAAATTCATGCAAATTAATTGATCTGTTCTTTCAATTAGCAATTCTCCGCTTAACGGCGATACAAACCGAATTTTATCATTTTGATAGTTAAGTTCGTTATATATAACCCAGGCAGTTGCCAGTGTAGGATGTCCGGCAAGATTAATTTCTACCTTGGGAGTAAACCACCGTATTTCAAAAGCATCATTTTTTTGCACAAAGAAGGCTGTTTCTGATAAATTATTTTCTTGAGCTATTTTTTGCATGGTATCGCTATCAATCCATTCTTTCAAAGGGCATACAGCTGCCGGATTGCCTCCAAAAACCTGATCTGTAAATGCATCAACCTGATATAGTGGGATTTTCATAGTTATGTAATTGTTTTCATTTAAAAGAATTAAAATCTACTTTGTCAGAACATAGTACCTTAATGTTTTAGTGAAGTAAAAATAAGAAGAAAATGATTAGGCGTGGATAAATTAGGAATATAAAAAAAGCTGGAACTATGTCCAGCTATTATAATTTTTAAAGTCGATAAAGACCTCGGAAGTTTTATCGGGTTGAATTATAAACCGGCCTTTAATCGTTTTGCTAGGTTCACCATTAAAAGTATATATCTTTATTTCATAATTATGTATGCCTACCTTGAGTTTCTTCGATAAAATAATATCGTTTGATTTATCCTGTTGATTAATTTTCTTTCCATCAATATAAATCTCCAATTCAAAAGAGCTGTTCATGATGTGTTGATTGGTTTCGAAAGATACTTCTCCAATTTGTCGATCAACCTTATTTTCCGAACAGGCAGGTGGCTCTTCCATCTCACAACTGAGAAGCAAAGTAATCAACATGATGCCTATGAATTTTTCAGGTTTCATCTTTATATGATTTTAATTTATATTTATAAGATGTTAGATGAACAAAAAAAGTTGCTTTTTAAACCGTAACTACTTATTAACAAACAATTAACATTATATTATGTCGACATTTAAACGAAAAACTATTCTGATTACCGGAGGTGCAGCTGGCATTGGAAAAATAATGGCACATAAGATACTGGAGCTTGGTGCTGGTAAAATGATTCTTTGGGACATTAACAAAGAAAATCTTGAGTTTACGGAAGCTGAACTTAAAGGACAGGGTTATAATGTATATTCATACATTGTAGATGTCGCAAATCTCGATCAGGTAAAGCAATCGGCTCAAAAAGTAAAATCCGATGTTGGGAAAGTAGACATTCTAATTAATAATGCAGGGGTTGTGGTTGGTAAGTTTTTTCATGAGCATACACACAAGGACATTGATTTTTCGATGAACATTAACGCTTCTGCATTAATGCATATCACAAGGGAGTTCCTGGATGATATGATTAACGCAAATGAAGGGCATATTGTAAATATTGCATCGGCAGCCGGAATGGTATCCAATCCGAAAATGTCTATCTACTGCGCCAGTAAATGGGCTGCAATCGGTTGGAGCGATTCACTCAGACTGGAAATGGAACGAATCGCAAAAGGAGTAAAAATTACTACAGTTACACCGTATTATATTAGCACGGGAATGTTCGATGGCGTTAAATCGAGGATTATTCCAATTGTTAAACCTGAAAAAGCAGCGAATAAAATTATTCGTGGCATTCGCAAAAACAGAGTATTTGTTCGCATGCCTTGGTTAGTATATTTGCTGCCACTAATTAAAGGAGTTTTACCCACACGTTGGTTCGATCTGATTGTTGGTAAAGGATTTGGTGTTTACAAATCGATGGATGAATTTAAAGGACACACGAAATAAAAGCCTATGAAAGCACTAGAAATAGTTAAGCATCAAAGAGATTTTTTTAATTCTCATAAAACAAAGTCTATTCAGTATCGAAAAGAACAGCTTAAGAGATTTAAGCAAATTCTAAAAGATAATGAACAAGAACTCTATGTAGCAATTCAAAAGGATTTCGGAAAATCTGTTTATGAAACATACGAAACTGAGCTTTCTATAATTTATCATGAGATTAACCTGGCATTAAAGAAAGTTAAGTGTTGGAGTAAACCCAAGCGGGTAAGAACCAACCTGGCTAATTTACCCGGAACTAGTTGTATTTACTCCGATCCATATGGAACTACCCTGGTAATTGGTGCCTGGAATTATCCATATCAGTTAACATTGGTTCCTGTTGTTTCGGCCATTGCTGCAGGTAATACAGTTGTCGTTAAACCAAGCGAGCTGGCAGCAAACACTTCTGCTATTATGGCAAAATTGATTAATGACAATTTTGATCATGGATTAATGTATGTTAAAGAAGGAGGGATACCAGAAACCACTGATTTGTTAGAACAGAAATTCGATAAAATATTCTTTACAGGTAGTACGAAGGTGGGTAAAATTGTGTATCAGGCTGCAGCTAAACATTTAACTCCTGTAACGCTGGAATTGGGAGGTAAAAGCCCCACCTTTATTTTTCCCGATACAAATTTAAAAATGGCTGCAAAACGAATTGTTTGGGGAAAGTTTCTGAACGGAGGACAAACCTGTGTTGCACCCGATTACCTTTTAGTTCATAAAGATATTCAAGAAAGATTTCTAAAAGAACTAAAAAACCAGGTATTAAAAATTCAAGGAGAAAATCCGAAAGGGAGCGACGCGTATGTTCGTATAATTAACAAAGCTAATTTTCATCGATTAATTGCACTTATCGATAAGGATAAAATTTACTATGGTGGCGAAACTGATGAAGATTCATTGTTTATAGGTCCCACGATACTTCATAGTATCAATGTCGATGATAAAGTAATGGAAGATGAAATATTTGGACCTATTTTGCCGGTAATTACATTCGATAACTTAGATGAGGTTATATCAAAAGTTAACAGCAGGCCTAAACCACTTTCGCTGTATGCATTTACAGCTAATAAGAAAATTAAACGAAAGATTCTGAATGAAATATCTTTTGGTGGAGGTTGTTTTAACGATACCATTATGCACCTTACTAATTCGAACTTACCTTTCGGAGGGGTAGGCAATAGTGGTACGGGCAATTATCATGGTAAAGCAGGTTTTGATGCATTTAGTCATCAGAAAAGTGTACTGTCTAAAGCCATGTGGTTTGAACCGTTCTTAAAGTATCGGCCATATACGAAATTAAATATGAAAATTATTCGATGGATAATTGAATAGATTACTATTTTTGGGGTGCTAAAAACTATGTTGAGATTATGAAAAATTTTGTTAGAATATTGGCCTTTTTATTAATGATTGGAAGTACAGTATTATTTGTTTTAAAGGTATTTATGCAAATTCCGATTACTCATTTACAATTGCTGATTGTGTTTGCTGTTGGTGTGATCAGTTTTTTCTGGGCAAATTATAATCTCGATAAAGATCAATCGAAAAAAAGGTAAGCATGGAAGTATATCATCCGGAGGAGTACTGGTCGAAAGTAGCACTACGAATAAAATCGAGGAAAGGGAAAAATGTTATTGCCGGCGACGATGAACCTTTTTATCGATACAAACGAAAGAAGTTTCTTCAATTACTGAATTCCGTTGATTTTCAAAACAAATCGGTATTGGAAATTGGGTGCGGTCCTGGTGGTAACTTACAAGAAATTTGGAAACAAACACCGAAACGCTTGGCCGGTGCAGATATCTCTGAAGAGATGATTGGTCTCTCCCGAAATAAATTACCCAATGAAATAGAATTAGTAAAGATAGATGGCATATCACTTCCATTTAAAGACAAGGAGTTCGATTATGTATTTACTGCAACTGTTCTTCAGCACAACACAGATGATCAGATGATGAAAAGGATCTTAGCTGAGATCTGCAGAGTTTCCAGAGAGAAGGTGTTTCTATTTGAACGAATTGAGAAGAGTATTATGGGAGATGAGTTATGCCTGGGAAGACCCGTAAAGTATTATAAAGAAATCTGCCAAAATCATGGTTTTAAGTTAATACAAACTCAGTTCATTAATATCCGAGTTAGCTATTTTGTATGTGGAATAATTCGAAAAGTTTTTAGTCCAGGAACAAGAGAAGAGGGAGAGCCTTTAAGTAAATTTGCCATATTTTTACAACGAATAAAACTGCCTGTTACCATTCAGTTAGATAAGATTTTTAAGTCTAAGAAAGATGTGGCTAAATTGGAATTTTTAAGCGTTTAATAGATGGATTTTTAAATAGTCAGTTCAAACGTTGTATTTAATAAATATTTCTTTTCTAACCGGACAATTGCAAATTAGGCTATTGCCAAAAGGCATTAAATACGAGCAAATAGAGTCATTCATGCTCTCTACAAAAAGAATATTATTGTTGATAGAATTTATAACTTTACAATTTACATTGAATTTAGCGTCTTCTAAGCAACTAAAACACCGGTCACATTGAGTTGTCTCTTTTATTACTTCACTACAAATTTTCATTACTGCTTATGTGTATTTTGTCTTACTAAATATTATAGCATCAGAGTTATTTGAAGAAACTAATTTCTCCAATATTAAAAACGATAAAAAAAAGTAAGCTATTATTAAACCAAGATCGTTATAACTCGTATCATCTGAATGAATGCTGATAATATATAATATTTAAAATTAAGCATAATGGGATATATTATATTAATTATCGCATTCAAAAAAATCATTTCGTGATTAACGTTTAGAGTAATTTATTTAACAGGTCTAAATAAAGGATGAACGTATATAATCTGATCCATAAAACATAGATAAATTGGTTAAATGAATTTCTTGGATTTTTTTGATTGATAACAAAGGGCTATTTTCATGAGGTTTAAATTGATTTAATTACATGGTAATAAAAGCAATTATAGTAGATGACGAGATTCATATTCTTGAATCATTAAGGCGTTTAGTAAAGAAGTATTTTGCTGAAGAAATAGAAATAATTAAAGCAGTATCTTCGGTTAAAGAAGCAATAAAGGCTATTAACATGCATAATCCTGACTTAGTCTTTTTAGATATTGAAATGCCCGAAGAGTCAGGACTTTCATTGCTAGAGTATTTTAACAAGCCGAAATTTGAAGTAGTTATTATTACGGCTTATTCTAAGTATGCGCTTGATGCAATCAAAATTGAGGCTTTTGATTTTTTGATAAAACCTATAAAGCAAAAAGAACTTGGTAATACAATTGAACGGTTTAAAAAGCGCAAAATGTCTTTATCAGAATATAAGATTGCGACATTTATTGATAATGTAGAAAATGACATAGAAATTAACAGGAAAGTATTGTTTCCTTCAAAAAACAAATATCATGTTGAAAAAATAAATAACATTCTTTATTGCAAGGCCGATGTTAATTATTGTTATATATATACTTTAACAAAGGATCCATATTTAATAACCACAACACTAAAGCATTTGGAGAATTTATTACCCGATAATATGTTCTTTAGAACACATAAGTCTTATTTGGTAAACTTGAATCATATCATATCTTTTGATAAAAAAGATATGAGCCTGGTTCTTGAAAACAATCAAATAGTTAAAGTTGCTCACCGAAGAGCAGATGAGCTGTTACGAAGACTTTATGGTTAATAATATGATGATCAAAAAACAAATAACTATAAATTATCATTTGAGTTAATTAATAATTTATAAATTCGCTCTTTCTGTAGATAAAAATTACCATCTCATTGATATTGTTTTTAATAAGTGTATATCAACCCTATTTTTGATTCAGAATGTTGAACAAAAAGTAGAGCCTTATGAAAACAAAAATCGCAGATAAGAAACGTAAAAGAATCATTTATTTTAGTTTGCTCATATTAATGAGTTTAACGTTGTCCTTATCGGCATGTTCCGATAGTGATGATGAAAGCATTGATCCGGGAACTATTGAAGATAACACGTTTGATGGGAAGTATACGGTTATAGATACGTATCAAACTACATTCTATGATAATGAATCAGCGATTGCTGAACCTAATCCCGGTGATGATTTTTATGGACAGGATGCACAGTACACAGGAAACCAATCAAGTTTTGTTGATAACGGCAATGGAACAGTTACCGATCAAACTACAGGTTTAATGTGGCAGCAGAATTTACCCGATTTTAAATACGATTATGAAAACTGTATTAATTATGCCGACACCTGTACTTTAGGTGGATTTACCGATTGGAGATTACCCAGTATAAAAGAGCTGTATTCGTTAATTCGATTCGACGGAACAACAGGTTTGGATGAAGAATCATGCATACCGTATATTAATACTGATGTTTTTGAATTTAGGTTTGGAACTGAATTTGGAGAAAGATATATTGATGCGCAATATGCAACCAACGCAATTTATGAAGGTACTACCATGGGAGGGAACGAAACCATGTTTGGTGTTAATTTTGCCGATGGACGAATCAAAGGATATCCAACTTCAAAAACTTTTGAAATTAAATTAGTAAGAGGCAACGTAAATTACGGAATAAATAATTTTGTTGATAATACCGATGGTACCATTAGCGATCAAAATACAGATTTGATGTGGGATGCTGAAGGGAGCGGCAGTGGAATGACCTGGAAAGACGCTTTGGCTTATGCACAGCAAAAAAATGAAGAGAACTATTTAGGTTACAACGACTGGAGATTACCCAATGCTAAAGAACTGCAAAGTATTGTGGATTACTCAAGATCGCCATCGTATACGAATTCTGCGGCTATTTCGGAGTTATTTATTGTGCCACAAATTACGAACGAAGGTGGACAAGTAGATTATCCCTGGTATTGGACATCAACAACTCATAACGATGGACTTCAGCCCGACAGAGGAGTATATGTGTGTTTTGGCAGAGCGTTAGGTTATTGGGAGAATGAATGGCAAGATGTGCATGGTGCAGGCGCTCAACGAAGCGACCCAAAGGCTGGTAATCCTGCTGATTATCCTTACGGCCATGGACCTCAGGGAGATGCAATTCGGATTTATAATTATGTGAGATTGGTTAGGGATATCTAAAATAAAAAACCTGTCAGGATTCGAATTCCTGACAGGTTTGACTTATATAAACACAATACTTTTATTCAAAAAAGTTCTTCATTCGTTCAAAAAAGTTTTTATCATCGGCAGTAGGCTGTGGCACAAAATTCTCAGAACCTGCTAACTGTTCCAATGTTTTTTGCTCTTCTTTGGATAATTTTTTAGGTATCCAAACATTGATATTAACAAGTAAGTCACCTTTACCATAACCATTCACTTCTGGTAATCCTTTGCCGCGTAAGCGTAATATTTTACCTGGTTGTGTTCCCGGATCAATCTTAATTTTTACTTTTCCATCTACTGTTGGAATTTGCACTGTAGCTCCTAGTGCAGCTTCTGTAAAGTTCAGGTATAAACCATAAATCAGATCATTTCCATCACGAACAAGATCCGGATGCTTTTCTTCCTGTATCAAAACAATCAAATCACCATTAACACCACCGCGGCGTGCAGCATTTCCTTTGCCGCTTACGGAAAGTTGCATTCCTTCTGCTACACCTGCAGGTATATCCAATGAAATTACCTCGGAATCTTTCACAATTCCTTCACCATGACATTTTGTACATTTACTGGTTATGATTTTTCCTTCGCCACCGCATACATGACAAGTTTGAGTTGTTTGCATCTGACCAAGGAATGTACTGGTTACTTTGGTTACTTGCCCTGTACCATGGCAGGTTGAACAATTACTGTATGACGATGAGTCCTTAGCTCCATTACCACCACAAGTATCACAGGCAATATATTTATTAACTTTTATCTTCTTATTAACACCGTGAGCAATGTCTTTAAGTGTTAAGTTCACCTTTACGCGTAAGTTGGATCCTTTATTAACTCGTCTTCCTCGCTGTCGAGAACCACCGAATCCGCCGAATCCACTAAAACCGCCGAATCCTCCACCAAAAGCACTTCCGAAAATATCACCGAAGTTCTCAAAGATATCTTCCATGGTCATTCCGCCACCAAATCCTCCGGCTCCGGATGCACCACCTACACCTGCATGTCCGTATCGATCATAACGACTTCTTTTATCCTGATCTCGCAATACCTCATAAGCTTCAGCGGCTTCTTTAAATTTCGCTTCGGCTTCTTTATCACCCGGATTTTTATCGGGGTGATATTTTAACGCTTGCTTTCGATACGCTTTTTTAATTTCTTCTTGCGAAGCACTCTTTGAAATCCCTAAAATCTCGTAATAATCTCTTTTAGACATATTAGTTTTTTTTCAATATTTTATTCTCCGATAACCACTTTTGAGAAACGAATCACTTTATCATTTAAATAGTATCCTTTTTCAATAACATCCACTACTTTACCTTTTAATTTCTCATCAGGAGCAGGGATTTTTGTTATGGCTTCGTGTAAATCGGTATCGAATTCCTTTTCTTTAGCATCAATTTCTTTAACACCTTTTTGTTTTAAGAACTCTTTGAACTTATTGTAAATTAATTGTATACCTTCCTTAACAGCATTAATATCTTTAGCCTGATCGATTGAACCCAATGCTCTTTCAAAATCGTCCATAACAGGTAGGATATTTACAAGAATATCTTCACCTGCACTTTTAGTTAGCTCCATTCGCTCTTTCAGGGTTCTTTTTCTATAATTATCATATTCAGCTGCTAGCCGAAGATATTTATCATTAATCTCTTCAAATTTTTCTTTATCGGTTTTTTCCGCCTTTTTCTCTTCTTTTACTTCCTCTTGAGGTTCCTCAGCTTTTACTTCTTTTTTCTCGGTTTTTTCTTTCTTAGATTGTTTTTTTTCTTGCTGAGTAGATTTTTTCTCTTTGTCCTCTACCTTCGTATCTTTCTGCTTTTTTGTCATCTTCGTAATATTTTGAAAAATGATTAATCAATTGTTTGTTTCAAATTTATTCGGCTTATGATTTGCAAAATGTTTGCCAAAGAAATTTTTGCGACAAATTGGCACGCAAAAATAGTTCATAATTGATAATATGACAATGAAATAGGGAATTAAATAAGCAGAATATTTGCTGAATTGCTTAAACTACATGAAGGGCATTAATCTATACGCGTAATATCAGCACCTATGGCGTTGAGGCGGGTGTCAATATTCTGATACCCACGATCTATCTGATCAATGTTATGGATTGTACTTGTTCCGTCGGCTGACAAAGCGGCAATTAGAAGTGCTACACCGGCACGAATATCTGGTGATGTCATGTTTGTAGCTCTTAGCTGGATTTGATTATTTAATCCGATAACAGTGGCTCGGTGCGGATCGCAAAGAATGATTTGCGCACCCATATCAATCAATTTATCCACAAAGAAGAGTCTGCTTTCGAACATTTTCTGGTGGATGAGCACACTGCCTTTAGCCTGGGTTGCAACAACAAGCATTACACTTAACAAATCGGGAGTTAATCCTGGCCAGGGAGCATCTGCTATGGTCATTATGGAACCATCGATAAAAGTTTCTATCTGATAATGCCTTTGTTCGGGAATAAAAATATCATCACCAATTTTTTCGAGTTGTATACCTAATCTTTTAAATGAGTTGGGTATTATTCCTAAGTTTTCAAAGGATACATGTTTAATGGTGATCTCAGAACCTGTCATAGCTGCCAAACCAATAAAACTCCCAACTTCAATCATGTCTGGTAAAATGCGATGCTCGCAGCCCTTGAGTTCTTTAACTCCCTCAATTGTTAAAAGATTTGAGCCAATTCCTGAGATTTTTGCTCCCATGCTAACCAACATTTTACAAAGTTGTTGAATATATGGTTCGCAGGCTGCATTATAAATAACCGTTTCGCCCTTGGCCATTACAGCTGCCATTACAATATTTGCTGTACCTGTTACGGAGGCTTCATCAAGAAGCATTTGGGCTCCTTTTAAATCTTTACCTTTAACTTTGTAGGAATTTTCTTTATGACTAAAATCAAATTTAGCTCCCAGTTTTTCAAAACCAATGAAGTGAGTATCAACCCGGCGGCGTCCTATTTTATCACCTCCGGGCTTAGATATATATCCTTTTCCATATCTTGCCAGTAAAGGACCAATCATCATGATTGACCCCCGAAGGCTTGTGGATTTTTCTCTGTATTCTTCCGTCTTAAAATAGTCGAAATTAATTTTATTGGCTTGAAACGAATAGGTCGATTCTGACAATTTTTCAACCTGAACTCCTATACTACCTAATAAATCGATTAATTTATTTACATCTCTGATATTCGGTATGTTATGTATGGTAACTTTTTCGGGAGTTAGCAGAACTGCACAAAGAATTTGCAATGCTTCATTTTTAGCTCCTTGTGGAATAATTTCACCTTTAAGTTTTTTACCACCTTTAATAACAAACGAACTCATAAATTAAGATGTTAAAGTTAGATACTACTTTTTACGTTGTATTCTTCTGCGCTTGTTTTTAGCAAGAATATCTCGTGTTTCAGTCAATGTAGTTTCTTCAGTATTTAAATTAATTTTACCACCGGAAAGAATATTCAGATCTTTAAAAATTTGTTCATCGCTCACAGCTTCTTTGTTCCATGTTAAGTAGCTTTTTTTCATGTGGTTAGCGATTAGTTGAATTAAAATATCTTTTAATTCGCCTTCTTCCATATCAATTGCCACCTGCACCATTTTTTCAATCGTTTGACCATAGTGTTTAAACTTAGCATCTTGATTGTTATATGGAACCTGTTCTGGCTTTTCTTGTAATTTTTCAATTTCAGGTAATGGATATGGAGATTCGATATCAAGATCAAACTCCGAAATTATAGCAAGATGATCCCAGAGTTTATGCTTAAAATCAGCAATGTCTCTAAGATGAGGATTCATATTACCCATTATTGCGATAATAGCCTGAGCCATTTTATTTCTCTTTTCACGATCGGGTTCGGCTTTGGTAAGTTCAATCATTTTCTGAATATTTCTTCCATACTCAGGTAATACGAGTTTCTGTCTGCTTGTATTATATTCCATGTTATTTTGTTAAGTATTTGTGCAAAAATAGTTTATTTTGATTTAGCAATCAAAGATTTAAGAAATATTTATTCAGATACAATTTGTAATTTGGCAAATTTCAGGAGCAATTGTTTTTCACCCACCACCTCAAAAACCACTTTTGCTTTTTTGTTGGGGTCGGATCCTTCAATACTAACAATTTCGCCAAGTCCGAATTTATTGTGACGAACAACCATGCCTTCTTTTATAAGTTCTGGATTATCTGGCTTAAAATCGGCATTGTTACCGCCAGACTTTTTATTTGCCTCGCTTAATTTAACCAGTTTCTTATTTACAAGTGGAATGGTTGCATTAACACCTGCTTTCTTTTTCTCAAAACGTGGTTTCGACGATTCTTCAAACATATTGTTACCAAACGAAGTTGATGGCTCATCGTAAAACGATTCCGGTAATTCGAGGTATTGTTCATCGATCTCTTTTACAAATCGGCTTGGGCGGCAACTTGTAGGTACTCCCCATTTATATCTCTCTTTTGCATACGATATCATGGCCGATTCTTCTGCGCGTGTAAGTGCAACGTAGAACAACCGACGTTCTTCTTCCAGTTCTTTTTGTGTTGATGATGACATGGGAGATGGAAAAAGATCTTCTTCAAGTCCGGCAAGAAATACATGTTTAAATTCTAATCCCTTCGCCGAATGGATAGTCATGATAGTTACCTTATTAAAATCTTCTTCCTTTTCGTTATCCTGATTGGTAAGTAAGGCGACATTTTCCATGAATTTATCCAGTGATGGGAAAAATTCCGGATCATCATGATCATCAACAAACTCTTTTATTCCATTTAATAATTCCTCAACATTTTCGTATTTTGTTTGTTCTTCGTGCGATTCCGGATTATGAAGATCTTTTAATATGCCGGATTCTTTGGCAATTTCCATGGCTGCATCATAAGCATCCAAACTTTTGATATCTTCAGAAAATTCCTCGATCATTTTTCTGAACTTAACAAGCTTAGAAACTGTTCCCGAGTTGAGTCCAACATCAATTTTATCAATATGAAGCAGCACTTCCCAAAGATTTCTGTTTTGTGCGTTGGCAAATTTTTCAATTCTGGAAACTGTGGTTTGTCCAATCCCACGCGTAGGATAGTTAATAATTCGCAGTAAAGCTTCATCATCTTTCTGGTTTACTGCCAGTCTGAAATATCCTAATAAATCTTTAATTTCTTTGCGCTGATAAAACGAGATGCTTCCAAATACTTTATAAGGAATATTGAATCTGCGCAAAGCTTCTTCAAAACTTCTTGACTGAGCATTGGTACGGTATAAAATGGCAAAATCTTTATAGTCGTATCCTCGTTCTATGGCTACATCCTGTATAACTCTGGCAACAGTGTAGGCTTCATCTTTATCTGTTTCTGCTTCAATCACTTTGATCTTCTCCCCATCCTCGTTTTTTGAATAAACTTTTTTAGGAATTTGTTCCGAGTTCTTTTTAATTAAACTATTGGCTGCAGCAACAATTAATTTTGTCGATCTATAGTTTTGTTCCAGTTTATAGAGATTGTATCCCGGGTAATCGTTTCTAAAATTTAAGATATTCTCAATTTTTGCACCGCGGAAAGCATAAATACTTTGAGCATCATCACCAACAACACAAATATTTTTATTCTTTGCACTCAGCTTGTTTATGATCAGATATTGGGCAAAATTTGTATCTTGATACTCATCTACTAAAATATACTTGAATTTGTCCTGATATTTTTCCAACACTTTCGGATGGTCTCTAAATAAAATATTGGTATTTAACAGTAAATCATCAAAATCCATAGCATCTGCTTTTTTGCATCGGTTGGCGTATATCATATATATCTCGGCCATACGCGGGCGCTTACTTTTTTGGTCTTGAATCATTACTTGTTTATTGCTGCTATATGCTTTAGCAGTAATCAGATTATTTTTAGCGCTCGATATTCTGCCATATATTTCATTGGGTTTATACGTTTTGTCATCTAAACCCAACTCTTTAATAATCTTTTTCACCAGATTTTTAGAATCAATGGTGTCGTAAATGGTAAAATTTGAAGAATATCCTAGGTATTCAGCTTCTGTTCTTAAAATACGAGCAAAAATAGAATGAAAGGTACCCATCCATAAATATCGGGCAACGTCTGCACCTACCATTTTAGCAATCCTCGATTTCATTTCAGCTGCAGCCTTATTCGTAAATGTTAGTGCTAATATATTAAATGCTGGTATCCCATTCGCTAATAAGTGCGTAATACGATACGTTAAAACTCTTGTTTTTCCTGAACCAGCACCTGCAATTACCAACGAAGCTCCTTTATAATTAACAACAGCTTCTTTTTGTGCTTCATTTAATTCTTCTAAATAACTGTACACTGTAAATCTCGCTTTTCTTATTTTATAACAAAGCTGTAAAAATATGTTCTATTATTTCATCAACCAAAATTGGGTATAACTATTTATACACATTTTAAAGTTATTAAGAATTAATATTGCGAAAACAAAAAAGCGCATAGCGATACAATTTTATTGAACGATAATTGTTATTATTGTACATTCCTTAAATTTTCGGAGAAATTAATGTAAGAATGAAATATAAATATTTACTACTATTACTAACACTGGTACTTAGCTTGAATGGTTTTGCTCAAATTAGTTCTGCCACAGCAGATTTTTTTGAAGCTACAGAATATTCCGATAGTGATTATGTGTTTGTTTTTTGTTCCGACACAGAAGATGCAGGACAGTTAAGAGCAAACGATTCTACAAATACCGGATCGTTTGAGTATACATGGTATACATTCGATGAATCTACGAATGATTTTACAACCGTATTAACGGGTTTTACAATTAATAATGATTCAACAAATTCTACTGTTACTAATTTGGCAGATGGCGGATATAAAGTTGTTTTAACAAAAGGAACAGAGCAGCAGGAATACATTGCTTGGGTATACAACAATAATGATTTAACCATAGATATACAATTACATCCGGACAATGATTGCGATTTTTTGGCTATAATTACAGACCCATATCTTCAAACTACCCAAAGTTTTGAAACTCCATTAAGTTATTACCATGTAGATTCTTCTAAATGGTATACTCTTGAAAATAAAATATCTAAATACGAATGGTCATCAAATCCGGAATGGGATAGTTTTAATAGTTATAATGGACCGTATACCAGTATTGGAGAAGATCCTCTGGATAATGATTCTGAACTCCCTACAGAAAACACTATTTTTTCTGTTGTTGTTACGGATCGCTTTGGGTGCTCTGTTGATGATGATGTGGATTATACCGCCATTGAAACAGATGCCGACTTTTCGTGGACAACTGTTGACTCTAAAACAGAAGAAATATTGGAAAGTGGAAATAGTGAATCAGATTTACTGGGGCCGGCTCCACTCAGGGTAAGGTTCACCAATGAGTCGTTAAACGGAAAGGATTACGTTTGGTTTTTTGGCGATACACTTTGGTCAGATGATATTGACACACTAAAAACATCCGATTTTTTGGAAGAGCCGGAGCATACCTATTATTATACGGTAGTCGATTCAGGGAAAACATATACGCTACGTATGTACAGTACGAGCGAATATGGTTGTGTCGATTCAATCTTTTTTGATATTAATATTGAACCTTCTGTAATCGAATTCCCTAATGTTTTTACGCCGAATGATGATGCCATTAACGATGTATTTAAGGTGACAGACTTTAAGTCTATAAGATCATTTAGTATAACTATTTTTAATAGAGCAGGACAGCTTGTTCATGAATATGAAGGAGATGTTAGAGATTGGGAAGGATGGGATGGTACAGTTAAAAATAGCAGCAGAAAAGCTCCTGCAGGAAATTACTTTTTTGTAGTTGATATTACCGGTTGGGACAACGTTCACTATGATAATGATAAATTGAGTAGTGGTGGCGGATCTCAATCTCAGGAAACAGGTAATGAGGGCGATACACCGGTGGGAGATAATCAGGGGGGTGGAAAAAGTTTCGGTATTGTTCGGCTGTTTAGATAGTAAATTTTATTATAGGTATAAAAAAAGCATGATCAGTTTTGATCATGCTTTTTTAATGTATGATATAATACCTAATCTTCTTCTTCTTGTTCTTCGAAGGTCTTGATTAATTTCTCCTGAACATCCATAGGAACTTGTTCATATTTAGAGAAACTCATCGTATAAGTTGCTCTACCACCACTTAACGAACTTAAAGCAGTAGAATATTTATTTAATTCTGCCAAAGGCACTTTCGCTTTCAGTTTTTCAAAACCTTTATCACTATTCATACCTTCAATCATTGCTCTTCTACCTTGTAGGTCACTCATTACATCACCCATTCTGTCGGAAGGAACAATAACTTCTACATCATAAATTGGTTCCATAATTTTTGGACCAGCGTTTTTAAATGCAGCTCTAAATGCATTTCGTCCTGCAAGTTTAAATGAAATTTCATTTGAATCAACAGGGTGCATTTTACCATCATAAATGGCAACTCTAATATCGCGAGCATACGATCCGGTAAGCGGACCTTCTTCCATTTTTTCCATAATACCTTTTAAAATTGCTGGTAAGAAACGAGCGTCGATAGCACCACCAACAATACAGTTATAGAATACCAACATACCACCCCAAGGTAGCGGATGCTCTTCCTTATTTCTTACAGAGATCTTAATCTCTTTCCCATTTACTTTATAAGATGTAGGATCTGGCACGCCTTCTTTATAAGGTTCTATGACCATATGTACTTCACCAAACTGACCTGATCCGCCCGATTGCTTCTTATGACGATAACTTGACTCAGCAGTTTTGGTAATAGTTTCTCTGTATGGAATCTTCGGAGCATAAAATTCTGTTTCAATTTTATAAATATTATCAAGATGCCATTTTACAATATTATTTAAGTGATATTCACCCTGACCGAATAACAAGATTTGCTTTAATTCTTTAGAGTACTCTACAGTTACTGTAGGATCAATTTCGTGTAATCTTGCTAAAGCTTCGCCTAATTTTTCATCATCGGATTCATTTAAAGCTCTAATTGCTGTTCTGTGCTTAGGCTCCAGGAACTTAATCTTAGGAAATTTAAAGCTGTTTTTTGGATCTGATAAGGTATGGTTTGTTTTTGTATTTTTTAGCTTAACAGCAGCACCAATGTCTCCGGCAACAATTTTAGAAACTTTTGTTCTGTTTTTACCTGCTACAGCATATAATTGAGATAATCTTTCTTTTGTACTGGTTTCATTATTGTTTAAGTCCATTCCTTCGTTAACCGAGCCTGAAGTAACTTTGAAATAATTAATTTCACCAATGTGACTTTCGTTAGCAGTTTTAAAAACAAATAGAGAGGTTGGATCACCTTCTTTGCATTCAATTGCTTTTCCGTCGATTGTCTCAGGAGCTGGCATTGCATCAGGAGCAGGAGCAACATTAGTAATAAATTCAAGTACTCTTTTTACTCCAAAGCTTTTCTCTGCAGACATGCAGAATAATGGAAACATACCACGAGATACTAATCCGGCAGTGATACCCTTTCTCATTTCATCTTCATCCAACGATCCCTTTTCAAAGAAAAGTTCCATAAGTTGCTCGTCATTTTCAGCAGCAGCTTCTACAAGAGTATTATGCAATTCTTCAGCAGTATCTTTCTGATCAGCTGGAATATCTAAAATCTCACGTTCTCCTTTATCGTTGAACTTGTACATTTTCATCATTAATACATCGATGATTGCATTAAAATCAGGGCCGTTAGAAACTGGATACTGAACAACAACTACTTTACTGCCAAATGATGTTTTTAACGATTCAATTGCTTTTTCATAATTCGCACCTTCATGATCTAATTTGTTCATAACAAGCATTAATGGCTTATTATACGTTTCGCAATGTCGGCTTAGAATTTCGGTTCCAACTTCAACACCATGTTGCGCATTAATAGCCATTACGGCAACATCAGCAGCATAAAATGATGAAATAACCCCACCAATAAAATCATCTGCACCAGGAGTGTCAATGATATTAATTTTATGGTCGTTAAATTCTGTATATAATACAGTTGAAAAAACTGAGTTTTCATTCTCATGTTCAATTTCGTTATAGTCAGAAGCAGTATTTTTACCACCTACTGTACCTTTCCTGTCAATAACGCCTCCTTCAAAGAGCATAGCTTCTGCAATCGAGGTCTTACCAGACCCCGCATTACCAATCAAAGCGATATTCCTAATTTTATCAGTTTGATAAGTTTTCATACGTATTTAATGATTTAATTAATAATTATTTCGTGTAAATTCTTAAAAACAAAACATTTATAATAAGACAGATAAATGGGCATCAAAAATAGTAAATTTTTAGAAACACACAAGAGCATACCTTATTATATTATGTAAATATTATATAACCTTCTCAAATTAAAAGTTGGAATATTAAAATCGGTTCTAAATAATAAAAAATATTGAATAAAGTGCTATATCTTTTGCTATTGTCTAAAAAAGAATATATTTTTGCGGCATTTTCCGGCTAAAATTAGCAGGTAAATAAATAAAAATCAATGATTTTTGAATGATTTTACGGTATTCTTAAGGAAATTTTAAATCCTTAATAGTCATCTAAAAGATACGAAATAAATTAATAATTATTGTGGATTTATTAAAAAAAAGAATACCTTTGCAGACCGATTTTATAAAAAAATTAATTTAAATAGTTGTCTATATGCCTACAATACAGCAGTTAGTAAGAAAAGGAAGAACTCAGATTGTGGAGAAGAAAAAAGCTCCTGCTTTGGACGCGTGTCCACAAAGGAGAGGTGTATGTACTCGTGTATATACTACAACACCTAAGAAACCAAATTCTGCAATGAGAAAGGTTGCAAGGGTTAGGTTAACGAATGGAAAAGAAGTAAATGCTTATATTCCAGGCGAAGGTCATAATTTACAGGAACACTCGATTGTTTTAATCAGAGGTGGTAGAGTAAAGGATTTACCAGGTGTAAGATATCACTTGATTCGAGGAGCTTTAGATACTTCAGGAGTTGAAGGAAGAACTCAAAGACGTTCAAAATACGGAACTAAGAGACCAAAAAAATAAACTAAAGAGTTTTAGAGAGAGATGAGAAAATCAAAACCAAAACAGCGAATAATTTTACCTGATCCAAGGTTTAATGATACTTTGGTAACTAGGTTTGTAAACGATCTAATGGTTGATGGTAAGAAGAACCTTGCATACAAAGTTTTTTATGATGCAATGGATATTATAGCTGCAAAAAATAAAGAAGAAGATAAATCACCTTTGGAAATATGGAAAAAAGCATTGGAAAATGTTACTCCAATGGTTGAGGTTAAGAGTAGAAGAATTGGGGGAGCCACTTTCCAGGTTCCAATGGAAGTTAATCCAAGAAGAAAAACAGCTATTAGTATTCGTAATATGATTAAATTCTCACGCCAAAGAAGCGGTAAAAATATGGCTGAAAAATTAGCTCAGGAAATTATCGCTGCTTATAACGAAGAGGGTGGAGCATTTAAGAAAAAAGAAGAGACGCATAGAATGGCAGATGCGAACAAAGCATTTGCACATTTTAGATTCTAAAATATAAAAGGAAAAAGGGGTTAGAGAAGTAGAAATGAGTAAAACGCTGCAAAATACCAGAAATATCGGAATCATGGCACACATTGATGCCGGTAAAACCACTACAACAGAACGTATTCTGTTTTATACTGGTATTACTCATCGTATTGGTGAAGTTCATGATGGAGCTGCTACAATGGACTGGATGGTTCAGGAGCAGGAAAGAGGGATTACGATTACTTCCGCAGCTACTACTGCATATTGGAAGTATTTAAATCAGGATTATAAGATAAACATTATCGACACACCAGGTCACGTTGATTTTACCGTTGAGGTTGAAAGGTCATTGCGTGTTCTGGATGGAGCTATAGCTGTTTTTTGTGCTGTAGGTGGAGTGGAACCACAATCTGAAACTGTTTGGCGACAAGCGGATAAATATAATGTACCAAGAATGGCATTCGTAAATAAAATGGATCGTTCGGGTGCTGATTTTTATTCTGTTGTGAACCAGATTAAAGAAAAACTAGGTGCAAATCCGGTGCCATTGCAAATTCCAATAGGAGCTGAAGAGAATTTTAGAGGAGTTATCGACCTTATCGAAAATAAAGCGGTTGTTTGGCACGATGATGAAAAGATGGGAACGAATTACGAGTTGGTTGATATTCCGGAAGAGCACGTTGGTGAAGCAGAAGAGTGGAGAGGTAAACTTATCGAAGCTGTTGCAGAGTATGACGACGCATTGCTAGAGAGATATTTTGAGGATCCTGACTCCATTACTAAAGATGAAATGTTAGATGTTATTCGTAAAGCGACTATAGAAATGACTATTACTCCAGTGCTTTGCGGATCAGCATTTAAAAATAAAGGTGTTCAACGATTATTAGATGCTATTGTGGCATTCTTACCTAGTCCCTTAGATGTAGGTAGCGTTTCAGGCGTTAATCCTAAAAACGATGAGGTTGTTGAACGTAAACCAGATGCAAGCGAACCATTGGCTGCGCTTGCTTTCAAGATTGCTACCGATCCTTATGTAGGTCGATTAGCATTTTTAAGAGTTTATTCAGGTAAAATCGAGGCTGGGTCTTATGTTATGAATGTTAGAACCGGTAAACGCGAAAGAATTTCTCGATTGTACCAAATGCATGCCAATAAACAAAATCCAAAAGATGTAATTGAGGCTGGAGATATTTGTGCAGCAGTTGGATTTAAAGATTTAAGAACTGGTGACTCTTTATGCGACGAAAAGAAACAAATCGCATTGGAATCAATGGAATTTCCTGATCCAGTAATTGGTGTTGCTGTTGAGCCAAAAACTCAAAAAGATTTAGATAAATTAAATCTTGCATTACATAAATTAGCAGAAGAGGATCCAACATTTACAGTGAAAGTCGACGATGATTCAGGACAAACTGTAATTAGTGGTATGGGAGAACTACACCTGGAAATTCTTATCGACCGATTAGTGCGAGAATTTAAAGTGGAATGTAACCAAGGTGCACCACAGGTGAATTATAAGGAAGCAATTACCGAAACTGTTAGTCATCGTGAAACGTTCAAGAAACAAACAGGTGGACGTGGTAAATTCGCCGATATTCAGATTGAAATAGGACCTGCTGATGAAGATCATGTTGGGTTACAATTTATAGATAAAATAAAAGGTGGAAATATTCCGAAAGAATATGTTCCGTCTGTTCAGAAAGGATTTGAAGAAGCAATGTACAATGGAGTATTAGCAGGTTACCCTGTTGATAGTTTAAAGGTTACATTACTTGATGGATCATATCATGAGGTAGATTCAGATCAATTATCTTTCGAAATAGTAGCAAAGCAAGCATTTAGAAATGCTTGTGTTAAAGCAAAGCCAAAATTACTTGAACCTATTATGGCTGCTGAAGTAGTTACACCTGAAGAATATATGGGTGATATCATTGCTGACTTTAACAGACGTAGAGGTAAAGTAGAAGGCATGGAAAATAGAGGTGGTGCCAGAGTTATAAAAGCAAAAGTACCATTAGCAGAAAAATTCGGTTATGTAACCGTATTACGAACAATCAGTTCGGGTAGAGCTACTTCTACAATGGAATTTTCTCATTACGAAGAAGTTCCTGCTGGAATTGCTCAAGAAATAGTAGAGAAAGCAAAAGGTAAAAGTGAATTTGTTTAATTAGGATAAAGATGAGCCAGAAGATTAGAATTAAATTGAAATCTTACGATCACAATCTTGTAGATAAATCTGCAGAGAAAATTGTGAAGACGGTTAAATCCACTGGTGCTGTAATTAGTGGTCCAATACCACTACCTACACACAAAAGAGTGTTTACAGTATTACGTTCTCCTTTCGTTAATAAGAAATCAAGAGAACAGTTTCAACTATCATCTTATAAAAGATTATTAGATATCTATAGTTCAACACCAAAAACTATCGATGCACTAATGAAGTTGGAATTACCAAGTGGGGTAGAAGTAGAAATCAAAGTGTAATTAAAAAGTAAAAACGAAAAAACATGCCAGGATTAATTGGAAAAAAGATTGGAATGACTTCCATCTTCAGTGCCGAGGGAAAAAATATTCCATGCACTGTTATTGAGGCTGGGCCATGCGTTGTAACTCAGGTTAGAACACCTGAAAAAGATGGTTACGATGCGTATCAATTGGCTTTTGATGAAAAAAGGGAAAAGAACACCAGCGCACCTTTGAAAGGACATTTTAAGAAAGCTGGAACTACACCTAGAAGAATTTTACACGAGTTTAAAAACTTCGCTAAAGAATATAAAGTAGGCGAAGATGTAACAATCGATATCTTTAATGAAGATATGTGGGTTGACGTGGCTGGATACACCAAAGGTAAAGGTTTTCAAGGGGTAGTTAAGCGCTATGGTTTTCATGGTGTTGGTGGACAAACACACGGTCAGCACAACAGATTACGTGCACCGGGTTCATTAGGTGCTTCTTCGTATCCTTCGAGAGTATTTAAAGGCATGAGAATGGCTGGTCAAACTGGTAATAAAAAGGTTAAAATGATTAACCTTAAAGTTATCAAGGTTATAAAGGAGAATAATTTATTAGTTGTTAAGGGATCGGTTCCTGGAGCAAAAGGTTCATATTTAATTATTCAGAAGTAATGGAATTATCTATAGTAAATATATCAGGAAAAGACACCGGTAAAAAGGTTACCTTGAATGATTCAATTTTTAAAATTGAACCAAATGATCATGCTATTTATTTAGATGTTAAACAATATCTGGCAAATAAGCGTCAAGGTACTCATAAAGCAAAAGAAAGATCTGAAATCACCGGTAGTACCAAAAAGATTAAACGTCAAAAGGGTACAGGAACAGCTAGAGCAGGTAGTATTAAATCACCAGTTTTCAGAGGAGGAGGAAGAGTTTTTGGTCCACAACCAAGAGATTATTCTTTCAAGTTAAACAGAAAGGTTAAACAACTTGCTCGTAAATCAGCTTTATCTTATAAAGCAAATGATAAGAACATAAAAGTTTTAGAAGACTTCAATTTTGAAGCCCCTAAAACAAAAGAATTTGTAGCGCTTAGAAATAATCTGGAAGTAGCTGATAAAAAAGTACTTTTAGTTTTATCAGAACAAAATAATAATATATATTTGTCATCCAGAAATTTACAGGATGTTAAAGTAGTAACTGTTTCTGAGCTAACTACTTATGATATAATGAATGCGACAGTTGTTCTCTTTTTAGAGAATTCAATTGAACCACTGCATAAAATGTTTAGAATATAGTAAAAATAGATACGATGGATATTTTATTGAAGCCAATAGTTACCGAAAAAATGACCATGCAAGGTGAAGAGTTCAACCGATATGGTTTTATAGTAGATACAAGGGCAAATAAGCTTCAGATTAAAAAAGCTGTTGAAGACATGTATGGTGTTTCAGTTGAATCTGTAAATACTATGCGCTACTTAGGTAAGCAAAAGTCTCGATATACAAAATCTGGTATTATCGAAGGCAAATCAAAGTCTTTTAAAAAGGCTATTGTGACTTTAGCAGAAGGAGAAAAAATAGATTTTTATAGCAATATTTAATTGATATGGCAGTACGTAAATTAAAACCTGTAACACCAGGACAAAGACATAAGATTATAGGTGCTTTTGATACAATAACAAAGAGTGCACCTGAAAAATCTTTGTTGGCTCCGATGAAAAAGTCAGGGGGAAGGAATAATCAAGGAAGAATGACCATACGATATGTAGGTGGTGGTCATAAACAACGATATAGAATGATCGATTTCCTTCGCAACAAAGATGGAATGGAAGCAACTGTAAAGAGTATAGAGTATGATCCAAACAGAACTGCTCGTATTGCATTAGTTGTTTATAAAGATGGAGAAAAGCGATATATTTTGGCGCCGAATGGATTAAAAGTTGGACAAACTGTGAAATCTGGTAAAGGGGTAGCTCCAGAAGTTGGAAATACTTTGTTTTTATCAGACATACCATTAGGAACCATTATACATAACATTGAGTTACAACCAGGTAGAGGTGGCATCCTAGCAAGAAGCGCAGGTACATATGCGCAATTAACTTCTCGTGACGGGAAATATGCAATTGTTAAGTTACCATCGGGCGAAACAAGAATGGTTCTTGTTACCTGTCGTGCAACTATCGGAACAGTTTCTAACGCCGACCATAGCTTAGAAGTTTCTGGTAAGGCAGGTAGAAAGAGATGGTTAGGTAGAAGACCTAGAGTGCGTGGTGTTGTAATGAATCCTGTAGATCACCCAATGGGTGGTGGTGAAGGACGCTCCTCTGGAGGTCATCCTAGATCAAGAAATGGTGTTCCTGCAAAAGGATATCAGACAAGAGCCAAGAAAAAGGCTTCTAATAAGTATATTGTTGAAAAACGTAAGAAATAAAATAGATTATTATGAGTCGATCATTGAAAAAAGGCCCATTTATTGATTTTAAGTTAGAGAAGAGAGTTCTTGAAATGAACGAATCAGGTAAAAAATCTGTGATTAAAACCTGGTCAAGAAGATCAATGATATCTCCTGATTTCGTTGGGCACACAATAGCTGTTCACAACGGAAATAAATTTATACCGGTATACGTGACTGAAAATATGGTTGGACACAAATTAGGTGAATTTGCTCCTACCAGAACATTTAGAGGACACGCTGGTAATCGATAAATAAAACCAAGGATAGTATACATTAAAAATATTTCACTATAATGGGTGCAAGAAAAAGAATAAGAGCAAACCAGATAAAAGAGAGCAAAAAGAATCAATATTTTGCTGTGCTTCGTAACTGCCCTACATCTCCAAGAAAGATGAGATTAGTTGCAGATATGGTTAGAGGAATGGATGTAAATAAAGCTCTTGATGTATTAAAATATAGTTCGAAAGAAGCCTCAAATCGTTTAGAGAAATTACTTTTATCTGCAATTGCAAACTGGCAGGTTAAAAACGAAGGCGTTCGAATTGAAGATAGCAAATTGATCGTGAAAGAGATCTTTGTTGATGGTGGTAGAACACTAAAGAGAATTCAACCTGCTCCACAAGGTAGAGCACACAGAATTCGTAAAAGATCAAACCACGTGACATTAGTGCTTGATAATTTAAATAACAACGATACTCAAACAGAACAATAGATGGGACAAAAAGTTAATCCGATAGGAAATCGATTAGGGATCATTAAAGGATGGGATTCTAATTGGTACGGTGGAAGAAATTATGCTGATAAGATAGTTGAGGATAATAAGATAAGAAAATATCTTGAGGCTCGATTAGCAAAAGCAAGTATTTCTAAAATTGTTATTGAAAGAACTTTAAAACTTATAACCGTTACTGTAAATACTGCTCGTCCAGGTATCATTATTGGTAAAGGTGGCCAGGAAGTAGACAAACTTAAAGAAGAGTTAAAGAAAATTACTCGTAAAGAGGTGCAAATTAACATCTTCGAAGTTAAAAGACCGGAACTGGATGCTACTATCGTGGGTAACGCAATTGCTCGTCAGATCGAAGGTAAAGTGTCATACCGTCGTGCGATAAAAATGGCAATTGCATCAACAATGAGAATGGGTGCAGAAGGTATTAAAGTTCAAATTTCAGGTCGTTTGGGTGGTGCTGAAATGGCACGTACAGAAGTGTACAAAGAGGGACGTACTCCGTTACATACGTTCCGTGCCGATATTGATTATGCATTATGCGAAGCTTTAACCAAAGTTGGTTTAATTGGTATTAAAGTTTGGATATGTAAAGGTGAAGTTTATGGAAAACGAGACCTTACGCCAAATTTCAACGCCGGAAAAAGCCAAAAACCAGGCAAAGGTGGCTTCAATAAGAGAAAAAGAAAATAAGGCGATAATTTAAAGATTACAAAGAATGTTACAGCCAAAGAAAACTAAATACAGAAGAGTCCAAAAGGGCAAGATGAAAGGAAATGCCGGAAGAGGTAATCAGCTTGCATTTGGTTCTTTCGGAATAAAGGCACTTGATGAGTGTTGGATGACAGGGCGACAAATTGAAGCAGCTCGACAAGCTGTGACAAGATATATGAAACGTGAAGGGCAAATCTGGATCAGAGTATTTCCTGATAAGCCAATCACTAAAAAGCCTGCTGAAGTTCGTATGGGTAAAGGTAGAGGAGCACCAGAAGGATTTGTTGCACCAGTTAAACCAGGTAGAATTATCATGGAAGCTGAAGGTGTACCAATGGCTGTTGCTCAGGAAGCATTACGTCTTGCTGCTCAGAAATTACCTATACCTGTGAAATTCGTTGTTAGACGTGATTATGTTGAAAAAACAAATTAGTGCGAAATGAAAAGTTCTGAAATAAGAGAGTTAACAACAAAGGAGTTAGAAGAGAGAATCGATACTGAGAATACTCATTTAACTCGTCTAAAGCTTAATCATGCTGTGTCTCCTTTAGACAATCCTTTAAAGATTAAAGAAACACGCAAGAATATTGCAAGATTAAAAACTGAGTTGCGAAAGAGAGAATTAAACGAAAATTCGAACAGTTAATTTTTGAAGATGGAAACAACTAGAAAATTGAGAAAAGAACGTATTGGTGTTGTTGTTAGTAATAAAATGGATAAAACCATAGTAATTACTGTAGAACGTAAAGTTAAACACCCAATGTACGGAAAATTCGTTAAGCGCAGACAAAAATTTACTGCTCATGACGAAGAGAACACTTGCAATATAGGGGATACTGTTAGGATTATGGAAACCAGACCTTTGAGCAAAAATAAATGTTGGAGATTAGTAGAAATCATTGAAAGAGTTAAATAGTCATGATACAACAAGAAAGTAGACTAACAGTAGCGGATAACAGTGGTGCAAAAGAGGTTCTTTGTATACGCGTTTTGGGCGGTACTAAAAAGAGATATGCCTCTATTGGAGACCAAATAGTGGTTACTGTTAAAAGTGCTTTACCATCAGGAGAAGTAAAAAAAGGAACAGTGAGTCGTGCCGTTGTGGTGAGGACTAGAAAAGAAGTTCGTCGACCAGATGGTTCTTATATTCGTTTCGATAACAATGCAGTTGTATTGTTAAATAACGCAGGTGAGATTCGTGGAACACGTATCTTTGGCCCAATGCCAAGAGAATTACGTGAAAATTATATGAAGATTATCTCATTAGCTCCAGAAGTATTATAATTAAAAAATAATTGCTGCATGCGAAAGAAATTACACATTAAGAAAGGCGATACTGTTTACGTAAATGCAGGTGAATATAAAGGACAACAAGGAAAAGTCCTTGAGGTGATTTACGACAAGGAGAAAGCAATTGTTGAAGGTGTTAATATGGTTTCAAAACATACTAAGCCTAACGCTAATAATCCACAAGGTGGTATCGTAAAAAAGGAAGGCCCTATTCACATATCAAATTTGATGGTGGTTGACCCGTCTACCGGAGAACCTACAAGGATCGGTAGAAAACTGAATGATAAAAATAAATTAGTGCGATATTCAAAAAAATCAGGAGAGGAGATTAAGTAATGGAATATACGCCTGTTTTACAGAAGAAATACAAAGAGAACATAATACCAGCTCTTACAAAGGAATTCAATTACAAAACAGTAATGCAAGTTCCAAGATTGGTTAAAATTACTTTAAACCAAGGTGTTGGTCAGGCAGTTGCAGATAAAAAACTTATCGAAACTGCGCAGGAAGAATTAACGCTTATTGCAGGGCAAAAAGCAGTTAAAACCTATTCGAAAAAAGACATATCAAACTTCAAATTAAGAAGAGGTATGCCAATTGGAGTAAAAGTTACATTGCGTCAAACAAAAATGTATGAATTCTTAGAAAGATTAATTTCTATTTCTCTACCAAGAATTCGTGACTTCAACGGTGTAAGCTCAAAGTTTGATGGTCGTGGTAATTATACTATGGGAATCCAGGAACAAATTATTTTCCCTGAGATCGATTTAGATAAAATCAACAAAATCTTAGGTTTGGAAATAACATTTGTTACAACAGCCCAAACTGATGAAGAAGGATTTGCGTTACTACGTGAATTTGGTATTCCATTTAAAAACGTAAAAAAGAATTAGATAGTTATGGCTAAAGAATCAATGAAAGCCCGTGAAAGAAGGCGACAAAAATTGGTTGATAAGTATGCTGAAAAAAGAGCAAAACTTAAAGCAGAAGGTGATTATGTAGGATTGAGCAGATTGCCTAAAAACTCTAATCCGATTAGACTTCATAATAGATGTTTAATAACTGGAAGACCAAAAGGTTATATGAGACAGTTTGGTATTAGTAGAATTACCTTTAGAGAAATGGCTTCGAAAGGTTTAATACCTGGTGTAAAGAAGGCAAGTTGGTAGATTGTAAATAAAATTAAGAAGAGATATGATCACAGATCCGATAGCAGATTATCTTACTCGTATTAGAAATGCCGTGATGGCAAATCATAGGGTAGTAGAAATTCCTGCTTCAAATTTAAAGAAAGACATTACTAAATTACTTTATGATAAAGGATATATCTTGTCATATAAATTTGAAGACGACAGTAAGCAAGGAATTATAAAGATAGCTTTAAAATATCATCCGGAAACTAAAGCTCCAGCTATTCGTTCAATCGAAAGAGCGAGTAAACCGGGATTAAGAAAATATGTAAATACTAACGAAATACCAAGAGTACTAAACGGTTTAGGTATTGCTGTGTTATCAACATCGAAAGGTGTTATTACTGATAAAGAAGCACGTACTTTAAACGTTGGTGGTGAGGTATTATGTTACGTACATTAAAAAGGAGGAGTTCTAAATGTCACGAATAGGAATATTACCAATAGATTTACCAAGCGGTGTTACTGTGACTGTTAGCGATACTAATGAGGTGAAAGTTAAAGGACCTAAAGGAGAAGTTTCGCAACAAGTAGACCCTGAAATCAAAATTGAAGTAAAAGAAAACCAGATTACTGTTGAACGACCAAACGATGAGAAAAAATTTAAATCATTACACGGATTATATCGTTCATTAATCAATAACATGGTTGTAGGAGTATCCGAAGGATATACTGTTAAACAAGAATTAGTAGGTGTTGGATATAGAGCAGAAGCTAAAGGTCAGATATTAGAGCTTAGTTTAGGTTTTTCTCACGATATTCATTTTCAAATACCTGAAGAGGTTAAGGTTGAAGCAGCACAGGAAAGAAGGGCAAATCCTATTATCACTTTAACAAGTGCTAATAAACAGTTAATAGGTGAGGTTGCTGCAAAAATTCGTTCACTAAGACCACCAGAGCCATACAAAGGTAAAGGTATTAAGTTTGTTGGTGAGCAATTACGTAGAAAAGCCGGTAAATCTGCTAGTGTATAACGTATTTTAAAAAACAAGAGTCATGGCTTTAACAAAGCAAGAGAGAAGATTTAGAATAAAAAAGCGAATTCGCAAGGATATAAATGGTTCGGCGACTAAGCCAAGAATGTCTGTTTTTAGAAGTAATAAACAGATATATGTTCAGTTTATTGATGATCTTGAGGGAAAAACATTACTTTCAGTTTGTTCAAGAAACAAAGAGATAGCTGAAAAAGGTAATGTAGCTAAAATAGAACAAGCTAAATTAGTTGGTACTTTAGCAGCTAAAAAAGCTTTGGAAAATGGAATCACTGATGTCGTTTTCGATAGAAACGGCTATTTATATCATGGTAGAGTAAAATCATTAGCAGAGGCTGCCAGAGAGGGTGGACTTAAATTTTAAGATAAAGAGATTATGTCAACAAATATTAGAAAAGTTAAAACCAGCGATTTAGAATTAAAGGACAGACTCGTTAGTATACAAAGAGTAACAAAAGTTACTAAAGGGGGTCGTAATTTTGGTTTTACTGCCATTGTTGTTGTAGGTAACGAAGATGGTATTGTAGGTTACGGTCTTGGAAAGGCTAAAGAGGTTACAACTGCAATTGCAAAAGGTGTTGAAGCTGCTAAGAAAAATTTAGTGAAAGTACCAATTTATAAAGGTACAATTCCTCACGAACAAATTTCTCGATACGGTGGAGCACAAGTTTTCCTTAAACCAGCATCTAGTGGTACAGGAGTTAAGGCAGGTGGTGCAATGCGTGCTGTCCTTGAAAGTGTTGGAGTAAAAGATGTGCTAGCAAAATCAAAAGGATCAAGTAACCCTCACAACCTTGTAAAAGCAACAATCGACGCATTACTGGAATTACGCGATGCAAGAGCAGTTGCTGAACAAAGAGGTGTTACCCTTGATAAAGTATTTAATGGATAATGACCTTTAATTAAAATCTCATGGCGAAGATAAAAGTTACACAAATAAAGAGCGGAATTGGAAGTACCAAACGCCAAAAAAGAACCTTAGAAGCACTTGGTATTCGTAAAATGAATAATACCATTGAGGTTGAAGATTCTCCTCAAGTTCAGGGAATGATTACCAAAGTAAGACATTTACTAAAGGTTGAAGAAAAATAATAACGATTAATTGAAAGTAAAGATATGGATTTAAGTAACTTAAAACCAGCTGAAAACTCAACAAAGAGTAGCAAAAGACTTGGTAGAGGACAAGGATCAGGAAAAGGTGGAACGGCTACAAGAGGTCATAAAGGACAAAAGTCAAGATCCGGATACTCTAAAAAAGTTGGTTTTGAAGGTGGACAAATGCCTTTACAGCGTCGTGTACCAAAATTTGGTTTCACAAATATTTCTCGTAAGGAATATAAAGGAATTAATATAGAGACTTTAGAACAATTAGCTGAAAAGAAAGGTTTATCTACAATTGATGTAGAAACTTTGATAGATGCCGGATTAGTTAAGAAAAACAGTCTGGTAAAAATATTGGGTAATGGCAATTTAACCAAAAAATTAGAGGTTAAAGCACATGCATTCTCAAAATCTGCTATCAAAGCAATTGAATCAGTTGAAGGAACCGTAGTAAAATTATAATTTAAATGAGAGCTTTAATACAAACAATAAAGAATATAGCTAAAATTGAAGATCTTAGATATCGAATCGGATATACATTATTTATCTTATTAATATATCGATTAGGAAGTTATATTGTTTTACCAGGAATTGACCCAAGTCAATTAGCTGCATTAAAATCACAAACTTCTGATGGTTTATTAGGTCTTCTTAATACATTTTCGGGTGGAGCATTTGCAAATGCTTCAATTTTTGCATTGGGTATTATGCCCTACATTTCTGCTTCAATCGTTATCCAGCTGTTAGGAATTGCTATTCCTTATTTCCAGAGGTTACAACGTGAAGGAGAAAGCGGAAGAAGAAAAATTAATCAAATAACCAGATACTTAACAGTAGCTATTTTGATTTTACAGGCTCCTGCTTACTTGAGAAACTTACAAGTACAGCTGCCTGAATCAGCGTTTGTATTAAAAGGAACATTTTTCTGGTTTTCGTCTGTTGTAATCCTAACATCTGGTACCATGTTTATTATGTGGCTGGGTGAAAAAATTACAGATAAAGGAATTGGTAATGGTATATCACTAATCATTATGATTGGTATTATTGCAAGGTTACCTCAATCTTTATTAGCGGAATTTATTAACAGATTAGAATCCCAGGGAGGTGGATTAGTTGCATTTTTACTTGAAATGGTGATATTGTTCTTTGTATTTATTGCAACAATTCTGCTTGTACAAGGTACTCGTAAGATACCTGTACAATATGCAAAGCGAATTGTTGGTAACAAGCAATACGGAGGTGTTCGACAATATATACCACTAAAGGTAAATTCAGCAGGTGTAATGCCGATCATTTTTGCTCAAGCGTTAATGTTTATCCCTTTAACCGTCGCTGGATTTGCAAATTCAGAAACTTTAACTGGTTTCGCGGCTGCGTTTGCAAATATTAACGGTTTTTGGTATAACTTTACTTTTGCGATTATGATTATTCTATTTACATATTTTTACACTGCCATTACAATAAATCCTTCTCAAATGGCAGAAGATATGAAAAAGAATGGTGGTTTTATACCTGGAATAAAACCTGGAAGAAAAACAGTGGAATTTTTGGATACCATCATGTCTAGAATTACATTGCCAGGATCAATATTTTTAGCGATAATTGCTATCCTACCTGCATTCGCAAGATTAGGAGGTGTTGATAGTCAGTTCTCGCAATTCTATGGTGGAACTTCCTTATTAATTCTTGTAGGTGTTGTTTTAGATACTTTACAGCAAATTGAAAGTCATCTGTTAATGCGACATTATGATGGATTAATGAAATCGGGAAGAATAAAAGGTAGAGCTGGAGGTGGTTCTGCAATTTAATAAACTATTTATTACAACGTTCTTTGATGTTAGTTTATAGGTCAGAAGAGGAGATAGAAATACTTCGTAGAAACAATTTATTAGTTTCTAAGACACTGGCCGAGGTGGCAAAACTTATCAAGCCCGGAGTAACAACTTTGGAATTAGATAAGCGAGCAGAAGAATTTATTAGAGATCATGGAGCTGTACCTGGATTTTTAGGATATGGCGGTTTCCCTAATACTTTATGTACTTCGGTTAACGATCAGGTGGTACACGGAATACCTTCTGATTATGTCTTAAAAGATGGCGATATTATTTCTGTCGATTGTGGAACATATATGGATGGATACTATGGCGATACAGCCTATACTTTCCCTGTAGGAGAAGTTAGTGAAGAAGTAATGAAATTACTTCGAACAACAAAAGAGTCGCTTTTTAAAGGAATTGAAAATGCGATTGTAGGGAAAAGAGTAGGAGATATAGGATATGCCGTACAATATCATGCAGAAAATGCCGGTTACTCAGTTGTTCGCGAAATGGTCGGACATGGTTTAGGTAAAAATATGCATGAATCACCAGAGGTTCCAAATTATGGAAGACGCGGAAGAGGGGTCAAACTAAATAAAGGCCTGGTAATATGTATTGAACCTATGATTAATCTAGGTGAAAAGTATATAAGACAGGAAAACGATGGTTGGACAATTCGAACCGTAGATGGAAAACCTTCTGCACATTATGAACTGGCAGTTGTTGTAGATAAAGAAAAAGCTGACATATTATCAACATTTGATTATATAGAAGAAATAACAAAAAATAGAATTTAATTTATGGCAAAACAACCTTCGATAGAACAAGACGGAACCATTATTGAAGCATTATCAAATGCTATGTTTAGAGTTGAACTTGAAAATGGTCACGTAATAACAGCTCATATATCAGGTAAAATGAGAATGCATTATATTAAAATTTTGCCTGGAGATAAAGTTAAGGTTGAAATGTCTCCTTATGATCTTACAAAAGGAAGAATAACTTATAGATATAAATAAAAAAATTAAGAAATGAAAGTCAGAGCATCTGTAAAAAAACGCAGTAGCGATTGCAAAATTGTTAGACGAAAAGGTAGACTATACGTTATTAACAAAAAAAATCCCAAGTTTAAACAGCGTCAGGGATAAATTATTATTTTTGTACTTTAATTAAAAAAGATTTATGGCAAGAATTGTTGGAGTAGATTTACCAAAGAACAAAAGAGGAGTTATAGGATTAACCTATATCTTTGGAATAGGTCGTAGTACTGCAGAAATGATTTTAGACGAAGCAGGAATAGATCACGACATCAAAGTAAAAGATTGGAATGATGAGCATATTGCAAAAGTTAGAGCTATTGTAAATGAAAAATACAAGGTTGAAGGTGCATTACGCTCTGAAGTTCAAATGAACATTAAGCGATTAATGGATATTGGTTGTTACAGAGGTATTCGTCATCGTATTGGTCTTCCCGTTAGAGGACAAAGTACAAAGAATAATGCGAGAACCAGAAAAGGTAAAAAGAAAACCATTGCTAACAAGAAGAAAGCAGTTAAATAATAGATAAGGAAATGGCAAAAAAGACTGGATCATCGAGAAAAAAGGTAGTAAAGGTTGAAGCTACAGGGCAAGCCCATATTCACGCTTCATTTAACAATATTATTGTTTCATTAACAAATAATAATGGACAAGTAATTTCTTGGTCTTCATCCGGAAAAATGGGATTTAGAGGATCAAAGAAAAACACACCTTATGCAGCACAAATGGCTGCCGAAGATTGCGCAAAAGTTGCTTACGATCTTGGATTAAGAAAAGTAAAAGTATTTGTAAAAGGACCTGGTGCTGGTAGAGAATCTGCTATCCGTACTATTCATAATGCAGGAATTGAAGTTACTGAAATTACTGACGTAACTCCATTACCACATAACGGATGTCGTCCACCAGCAAGAAGAAGAGTTTAATACAAAGTATTTAAAGATTGAAAAATATTAAGATTCATGGCTAGATATATTGGACCAAAGTCGAAAATCGCGAGGAAATTAGGTGAACCAATTTATGGTCCCGATAAATATTACGAAAAGAAAAATTATCCTCCAGGAGAGCAAGGTGCTAATAAAAGAAGAAGAAAGCTTTCTGAATATGGTGTTCAGTTAATGGAAAAGCAAAAAGCTAAATACACTTATGGTGTATTGGAAAAGCAATTCTTCAATGCATTTAAAGAAGCATCAAGAAAAAAAGGTATTACTGGTGAGAACTTATTGCAGTTGCTGGAATCACGTTTAGATAACGTGGTATATCGTTTAGGAATAGCTCCTACAAGAGCAGCAGCCAGACAATTTGTTACTCACAAACACATCACAGTAAACGGACAGGTTGTTAATGTTCCGTCATATACTGTTAGAGCTAACGACATTATCGGTGTTAGAGAAAAATCTAAATCTTTAGAAGCTATAACGAATAGTTTAGCAACTGCACGTTATAATAAATATTCTTGGTTAGAATGGGATAATGATCAAATGGCAGGTAAATTTTTAAGTATTCCTGAAAGATCAGATATTCCTGAGAATATTAAAGAACAGTTAATCGTAGAATTATATTCTAAATAATAATAATTACACATTATTTATGGCAATTTTAGCATTTCAAAAGCCCGATAAAGTCATTATGGTTGAAGCAAACGAAACTTACGGTAAGTTTGAGTTTCGTCCTTTAGAACCAGGTTATGGAATTACAGTCGGCAATTCTTTAAGAAGGATTCTTTTATCTTCGCTGGAGGGTTACGCCATTACTTCAATTAAAATTGAAGGTGTAGAACATGAGTTTTCTACCATTTCAGGTGTAGTTCAAGATGTTAGTGAGATTATTCTTAACTTAAAGCAAGTACGCTTTAAATGTAACGTAGAAGAAGCAGAAGATGAGAAGTTTACTGTGACTATTACTGGACAGAATGAATTTAAAGCCGGAGATATAAATAATTTTTCAACCAATTTTAAGGTGTTAAATCCTGATCACGTAATTTGTGAGATGGAAACAGATGTAAAACTTCAAATGGAAATTACTGTAAGCAAAGGAAGAGGCTATGTTCCATCTGAAGAAAACAAACCTGTTGATGCTGAATTTGGTGTCATCGCAATAGATTCAATTTTTACGCCAATAAAGAACGTAAAATATTCTATTGAGAACTATCGTGTTGAGCAAAAAACCGACTTTGAAAAGTTAGTGTTTGAAATCGAATCAGATGGTTCTATTCATCCAAAAGAAGCCCTTAAAGAAGCAGCAAAAATACTTATTTATCACTTAATGCTATTCTCTGATGAAAAGATTACTCTTGATTCAGACGAAAAGTATGCAAACGAAGAGTTTGATGAAGAGGTATTACACATGCGTCAGCTTCTTAAAACAAGATTGGTTGATATGGATCTTTCAGTAAGAGCATTGAACTGCTTAAAAGCTGCTGAAGTAGATACATTAGGCGATCTAGTAAAATATAATAAAAACGATTTATTAAAATTCAGAAATTTTGGTAAAAAATCGTTAACAGAATTGGAAGATTTACTTAGCCAGATGAATCTAACATTTGGAATGGATATAACTAAGTACAAATTAGACAAAGAGTAAAAGGGATGAGACATAAAAAATCATTTAACCACTTAGGACGAAAGAGTGCACACAGAAAAGCAATGTTGGCAAACATGGCTTCTTCGTTAGTTTTACATAAAAGAATTACAACGACTACTGCAAAAGCTAAAGCGCTTAGAATGTATGTTGAGCCTTTAATTACAAAAGCAAAAGATGATTCAACACATTCAAGAAGGGTTGTATTCAGTTATTTACAAAACAAAGATGCTGTAACAGAACTTTTTAGAGAAGTTGGTGCAAAAGTAGCAGAAAGACCAGGTGGTTATACAAGAATACTAAAAACAGGAAGTCGCTTAGGTGATAATGCCGATATGTGTATAATTGAGTTGGTAGATTATAATGAGAATCTTCTTGCTGCAAAATCTGACGATAAGAAAAAATCTACAAGACGCAGAAGAGGTGGTAAAAAATCAACAACTGCAACTGCTCAAACGCAAACCGAAGAGGTGAAAGCCGAAGAAACTCCTGTAGAGGAAGAAGCAAAAACAGAAGCTGTTAAGGAAGAAAAGCCTAAGGCTGAAGTGAAAGAAGAAAAGAAAGAGGCTCCTAAAGCAGAAAAAGAAGAGGCAAAAAAAGAGGAAAAGAAAGCTGAAACTAAATCAGAAGAGAAGAAGGAAACTAAGAAGGAAGAAGAGCCTAAAGCTGAAGCAAAGGAAGAAAAGAAAGAGACTCCAAAAAAGGAAGCTAAATCAGACGAAAAGAAAGAAGAATAGTATTTTTCTGAACAAAATATATGAAAAGGGCGGTTATTCCGCCCTTTTTTTATGATTAATTAAACTTTCATCCTTACAATTTTGTTTAAAAATCACTAAATTTGATAGCTTATTTGCGTTTATAAAATTTAATCAAAAAAACATATCATTATGGGACAAATTGCGGGTATACATGCAAGACAAATTCTTGATTCAAGAGGAAATCCAACAGTAGAAGTAGAAGTAATAACTAATGAAGGTTTTATTGGGAGAGCAGCTGTGCCATCGGGAGCATCAACCGGTGTTCACGAAGCTGTAGAATTAAGAGATGGAGATAAATCACAATTCATGGGTAAAGGTGTTACCAAAGCTGTTGAAAATGTAAACACTATTATTAATGACGAATTAAAAGGATATTTTGTCGATGATCAGGTGGGTATTGATAACGCTTTAATTCAGCTTGACGGTACCGAAAATAAATCTAACCTTGGTGCTAATGCCATGTTAGGAGTTTCTCTTGCTTGTGCAAGAGCAGCTGCAACTGAATTTGGACAGCCATTATACAGATATATTGGAGGTGTTAATGCTAACACATTGCCTATACCAATGATGAATATCCTAAACGGCGGACAACATGCCGATAATAAAATTGACATTCAGGAATTTATGATAATGCCTGTTGGTGCTGAGAAATTTAGCGAGGCATTACGTATGGGAACAGAAGTTTTTCATCATTTAAAAGCAGTTCTTAAATCTAAGGGACAGTCAACGAATGTAGGTGATGAAGGAGGTTTTGCTCCTAATTTAGGCTCCAACGAGGAAGCAATTGAAGTAGTTTTAGAGGCAATTGAAAAAGCTGGATATAAACCAGGAGAAGATATTTACATTGCATTAGATGCCGCTGCTTCTGAATTTTACAATAAAGAAAAGAAAATTTACCATTTTGAATCAACTAACCAGGATCTAACTTCTTCAGATATGGTTAAGTATTGGAAAGAATGGACTGAGAAGTACCCGATTTTATCAATAGAAGATGGATTAGACGAAGATGATTGGGATGGCTGGGCTGAACTAAACCAAACTATTGGCGATAAGGTACAATTAGTTGGTGACGATCTATTTGTTACCAATGTAAAACGTTTAGCACGAGGTATTGAGGAGAATGTAAGTAACTCAATCTTAATCAAAGTTAATCAAATTGGTACATTAACCGAGACCATTGAAGCCGTTAAATTAGCAACCGAAAATGCTTACACATCAATAATAAGTCACCGTTCTGGCGAAACTGAAGATACAACAATTGCTGATTTAGCAGTTGCTTTAAACACAGGTTTAATCAAAACCGGTTCAGCTTCTCGATCTGACAGAATTGCAAAATACAACCAGTTATTGAGAATTGAAGAAGCATTAGGTGATAATGCCAAATATTTAGGAAAGAACTTTAAGTTTCTATAAAACTTAATGAATAGATAAATAAGGGTTGGATTCTGATCTCTTTTAATCGAGCAGATTTCCACCCTTTTTTTGTTATATTACTGCAAAAATTTTAAGAGGTTGGTATGAATTATAAGTCATTGCATCATTTTATTGAAAAACTCGAAGCTGAAAATGAACTTATTCGCATAAAAGAGTTTGTTGATCCTGAGCTGGAAATTACTGAAATCACTGATCGAATGTCTAAATCTCCTGATGGAGGTAAGGCCCTGCTTTTTGAGAATACAGGCACTAATTTTCCGGTTTTAATAAATGCAATGGGATCAGAAAAAAGAATGAAATTAGCGTTGGGAGTGAACCATTTTGATGATATAGGCAATGATATTGAAGATTTATTTAAAGATTTTACAAGCCCTAAAGCAAATATGTTAGAAAAACTTAAGTTGCTGCCTAAGCTTTCAAACATATCATCCTGGATGCCTAAATCTGTTTCAGGTAAAGGGAAATGCCAGGAAGTTGTTCATACTAATCCTGATTTAAGTATACTTCCTGTATTAAAATGCTGGCCCGAGGATGGTGGTCGTTTTATAACACTGCCTATGGTTATTAGTAAAGATCCGAATAGCGGAATAAGAAATATTGGAATGTACCGAATGCAGATTTTCGAAAAAGATCTGACCGGAATGCACTGGCATAAACATAAAGTAGGAGCCCGCCATTTTGATGAGTATAAGAAACTGGGTAAAAAAATGCCTGTGGCTGTAGCAATTGGTGGAGATCCGGTATATACCTATTCGGCAACAGCTCCGGTTCCTGATAATGTTGATGAATTCTTACTTGCAGGTTTTTTACGGAAGCAAAAAGTTGAGTTGGTAAAATGTATTACACAGGAGCTAGAAGTACCCGCCGATGCCGATTTTGTTATCGAAGGATATGTTGATCCACAAGAAGATTTTATTTGGGAAGGACCGTTTGGTGATCATACGGGATTTTATTCCTTGGCCGATTGGTACCCTAAGTTTCATGTAACGTGTATAACACATCGAAAAGATGCTGTTTACCCTGCTACTATTGTAGGCGTTCCGCCAATGGAAGATGCATGGATTGGAAAAGCAACCGAAAGGATATTTCTAAAACCTATTCAGTTGGCTATTTTACCCGAAGTAATTGATTATGATTTACCATTCGAAGGTGTTGCTCATAATATTACCATTGTAAAGATTAATAAAACATATCCTGGACAGGCTGTAAAAGTTATGAATGCTCTTTGGGGAGCGGGCCAGATGATGTTTAATAAAATAATGATTGTTGTAAATCAGGACGTGGATATTCATAATTACAATGAACTATCTGTGGTGATAAGTAAAAATACAAATCCTGCAAGTGATATTCACTTTATGTCCGGACCTTTGGATGTGCTCGATCATTCCTCATCAAAAGCTACCTATGGTAGTAAAATGGGAATAGATGCAACCATTAAGCTGGATGAAGAGAAATTAGATGAAGAAACTGCAAATAATCAGGAAAAAATAGATATTGATACCATACAAAAGAAATATTCCGGCATCAATACTTTTAATCTGATTAACGATATAGGTGTTTTAATATTATCAGTTAACAAAGATAGTAAAAATCAACTTGAGAAGATGATCCGTTCATTATCAGAAGAGGAGTCATTGAGTAGTGTTAAGTTCATTTTAATGGTTGATCAGGATGTTGATGTACATGACTTAAATATGATTAGTTGGTTAGGATCAGGTAACATTGATCCGAAAAGAGATTCTTATATTGTAATATCGGATAAAACAGGTTATTCAAGAATTTTTATTGATGCAACAAGAAAATCATTGGCTAAAGATGGTTTTAAAAGAGATTGGCCTAATATTGTTGTTTCAAACTTGGAAACTATCAAAAAAGTTGATGAAAATTGGCCCAACTACGAATTAGGTGAATTTATCTCGTCACCATCGTTAAAATATAGAAAATTGAATAAAAACAGTGGAGCTATTGCTAACGAATAATAGCAAAATTGAGAAAGTATCTGTTGCTAATACTTTGCTTTAATAGTATTAAATATTAAATTAGCACTATATACATGAACCTGCGAACCTCCATATCATATATTCTTCTGTTAGGGATTCTCCCTTTTTTTAATATTTTTAAAGCGCATTCGCAAGTACCAACTATAAATCTTTTTACAATTGAGGACGGATTATCGCAGACTAGCGTGAATTGTTTAATTCAGGATAGTAAAGGTTTCCTGTGGGTTGGAACCCAGGATGGATTAAATAAGTACGATGGCTATACATTTCGAATCTTTAGGAATAATCCGGCCGATACAACATCTTTATCAAATAATTTTATTAACTGCATATACGAAGGTGCCAATGGCAATATTTGGGTAGGTACCAATTACGGATTAAATATGTATAATATCCATACCGAAGAATTTATTCGATATTTCCACAATCCGGGTGATATCAATAGTTTAAAGGAAGATGAAATTTATGATATTTACGAAGATAAGAGTGGATATGTATGGATTAAAACAGAAAATTATTTAACCAGACTAAATCCGCGTAGTAATAAATTCAGGCATTACGAACACTACAATGATGTATTTAATTTTCTATCAGTTAATGCAAAATTCTCAATTTTTGAAGATCATAAGGGCCAACTTTGGGTGGGTACTAAAGATGGTTTAAACTATTTTGATCGAAAGCTCGAAATTTTTAAAAGATATAAGTACGATCCTAACGATAACTCAACACTAAGTAATAATAAAGTAAAAGTTATTTACGAAGATAGTGATCATAACTTGTGGATTGGCACAGAACGTGGTTTAAATAAGTTTAATTGGGAAACTGAAACGTTTAAAAGATATTATTATCAAGAAAATAATCCCAAAAGTATCAGTAATGACATTATAAATGACATTTTTGAAGATAATGAAGGAAACATCTGGATTGCAACCGAGCTAGGCCTGAATAAACTTGATAAAAAAACAGAAAACTTTAGCGTTTATAGTAGGTTTATGCATAATAATGATGTAATTCTGGCAACATCATTTACTGATATTTTTCAGGATCATACCGGTATTCTGTGGGCTGGAACATTACAAGGATTGATTAAAATAGAGAATAAGCGAAAAAGTTTTAAATTATATCGTACATCAAAAGATGGAAAGCCGCTGTTTGCCAATAATTATGTAACAGCAATTTTTGAAAAAGAAAATACCGTGTGGGTAGGTACTTATGGTGCCGGTTTGTACTTGTTTAATCCCAAATCAAAGCGATCTGTTAAACTGAATACAGAGAACAGTTCTATCGCTAATAATTATATTCATAAGATATATGAAGATTACGATAACAATATATGGATAGGTACACAAAACGGAATAAGTTTTTATAATACCAACCTTAACAGATTCGAAGATGTTGATCGGTTAAAATCTCTCAATGTTTTTAAGAATAACAGGATTTTTGATATTGTGCAAGATCAGCAAAAAGATCTTTGGATAGCTTCTAAATTTGGTTTACATCATTTGCAAGAAGACACTGTTATTAGTTATGTTCATAAGCCGGGTGATTCAACTTCAATTGCTGCCAATCTTGTTTACGACATTCTGTTTGACACAAAAAATAATTTATGGATTGCTACAGAAAAGGGACTAAGTTATTTAAATACAGACAACAACGAAATTGCGAATTATATAAGACCAGCGGGGGTTTGCGAAAACTGTTTAAGTAGCAATGAGGTGTTAAGTTTGCATATCGATACGTTAAGAGATTTCCTATGGGTTGGAACGAACGATGGCCTAAATCGTTTTGATTTAACGGATAAGGTATTTAAATCATATTCTACTGAAGATGGATTGGCAAATAATTTAATTTACGCAATGCTAGATGATAACTCAGGTGATTTATGGATGAGTACCAATATGGGAATTTCTAAAATGCATGTCGATGATGAAATCTTTAGCAATTTTGGTGTTTCTGACGGATTACAAGATTTTGAGTTTAATCATGGTTCAGCATATAAGGCTGAAGATGGAGAGCTTTTTTTCGGAGGAATAGCCGGGTACAACTCTTTCTATCCGGATTCAATAGTTAAAAATGATGTGGTTCCAAATATCGAAATAACAGCGGTTGAAGTACTTTCTGATAAAAGTTCAAAGAGAGTTCCATTAGGAGTAGATAGAACTATTGAACTTTCACAGCGGAATAATTTGGTAACTATTGAGTTTTCAGCATTAGATTTTACAGATCCATTAAAGAATAACTATGCATATAAACTGGAAGGTGTAGAAGATGAGTGGATCAATTTAGGAAATAGAAGATATGCTACCTTCTCTAATTTATCACCAGGCAAATATACTTTTCGTGTAAAAGGATCGAATAGTGATCAGGTGTGGAATGAGGTAGGAAAAGCACTTAAAATTATTGTCGATACACCAGTTTGGGAAACACGATTTGCATATGTATTTTATATAATTCTGTTAAGTGGACTAATAGTGTGGATTTTCAGGTATAGAACACGAAGCCTCAGAAAATCAAATCAGGAACTTAAAGAAAAAGAACAGATTGCAAAGCAAATAGCAAAGCAGAAGGAAGAGCTTACCATTAAAAACAAAAGTATTACCGACAGTATTGTATATGCAAAAAGGATTCAGGAAGCATTAATGCCAACAATGGGATACTTTAAAGGTATCTTGCCTGAATCATTTATTCTTTATAAACCAAAAGATATTGTTAGTGGCGATTTTTATTGGATTAATGAGCGAAACAATAAGATTTTTGTTGCTGTGGTAGATTGCACCGGACATGGAGTTCCCGGGGCTTTTATGTCAATTATTGGCTTTGAGTTGTTACGTAATATAACTGATGAACAAGGCATTGAAGATCCGGATCAGATTTTAAAACAGTTAAATAATGGTGTGGCCAACACCTTTGGTAAAGCGGCAGAGAAAGCAAGAATTAAAGATGGGATGGATATTGCTTTATGCGTTATCGATAAAGCAGAATCAAAATTAGAATTCTCAGGTGCATTCAGACCGCTATATATGATTCGTAATAATAAAATTGAAGAAATACGCGGCGATAGATTTTCTGTGGGATTATTAAATGAAGGTGAGAACGATGAAATATCAAAAAGAACAATAAAGCTCGAGAAAAATGATATCTTCTATATCTTTTCTGATGGATACGCCGATCAGTTTGGTGGTCCGGAAGGGAAAAAATATAAATACAGAAGATTCCGACACTTATTACTTACCATCCATAAACTTCCTTTAGATCAACAGTTAACCTATTTTGACAGAAGTTTCGAAGACTGGAAAGGTGAACACGAACAGGTCGATGATGTTTTAATATTGGGATTCAGACCAGTGTTAGAATAGTCTATCAGGCAACTATTAAGTAAATTGTAGTGGTAAATATATAGAACAGCTTCTAGCTGATTTGCTGTTCCATTTTATTTAGTAAAGTTTCAATTTGGAATGGCTTACTAATATAATCATCCATACCGGCAGCTAAACACTCTTCTTTATCGCCTAACAACGCATTTGCTGTAATAGCAATTATTGGAGTATGCGTATTGGTACTTTTCTCAATACTTCTGATTTTTTTAGTAGTAACAATACCATTCATAATGGGCATTTGTATATCCATTAGAATAATATCATATTTGGCCGATCCAAATTTATCCAAAGCCTCTTTACCGTTATTAGCTACTTCTACATTCTTTACTGCCTTTTTAAGGCTTAAAAGCACTATTTTTTGGTTTATGAGGTTATCTTCAACTAACAGAACATTGGCATCTTTTAGGCTGATTTTTTCATCTGATTCGAGTTCCGGAAGCGCAAATTCTTTAGGCTTCTCTTCTTCTTTAGTAAGAGATTCGCCTTTTTTGTATTTCAAAGTGAAGGTGAGTTCAAACTTTTCAGGTGATAAATCAAACTCCAATGCACCTCCAAGCGATTCAATAATTCTGTTTGCAATATTAAATTCAAGTAATTTTGCAATTGCTGTATTTCTGTTTTTCTTCGATTTTTCAGTATTCTGAATCTTGGTAATTTCGGAAACCTGTTCCATGTCTTTTGTCGAAATTTTAAATAAAATATCAACAACACCATTTGATTCTGCTACTTTATTTATGAAAAGATCAATAGTGTTTTTACCACTTTTTGTTCTTTTAATAATATTTTCGATAAGATTTAGATATACCTGCTTAATCTTAACCGGATCTCCAAATAAATTGAAATCGATATTATCAGCAATATTTAGAGCAAAGTTTATAGTATCAGAATCATCGCCAGTAAACAAATTAATGGTATTCTTAATGGTTGTTTCAAGGTTAAAGTTTTGATTATAATCTTTACTTTGCAGTAAGTCAACATTTGAAATTTCGGCAATGTTATTTACCACATTAACTAGGTTATTGGTAGATGCCTGAATCGTATCAATTAAATCTCGTTGTTTCTCGTCTAAATCAAAAGTATTCACAATATTAGTTACCACCACTAAATTGTTTAAAGGGGTTCTTATCTGGTGTGAAATTTTGGAGATAAACTCTTCTTTTGATTGGGTTTCATGTTTTGCCTTTTGAATTTCAATATTTAACTCTGCTAATTTTCTTTCAACAATGTTTTCGTAAATATTTAAAAACAGATAAAAACTAATGTAGAATAGTACGAACAGTAATTGAACTGAAATGCTAAAAGTAAAAGCTAAACCAAATAAATCTGGTAAAAATACAAGAACAGCACTTATTATAAAAAATATTAGCGATACAAAGTTACCACGTTTCTTGCCTAATAAGAAAATAATTAAAGCAGGATAAAAAGTATAAAATAATACACCTTGATTTGCTACTCTGCCTGAAATAACCAACCATACTAAAAATAACGATATCAATACTGTGAAAATAGTTGAGTGTAATGAATATTTTCCATTATTTCTGAATAGTAAAACATTGATTATAGCCAAAGCAAAAAGAGAAACTAAAACAAAAAATAGCAAAGTATATCCCTGAATTAAAGATAATACACCAAATAATGCTACGATTAGTATTGTAACTAAATTATAGAAATTAAATATTGTTGCTTTATGAAAATCTTCACTCTTGGTATCAAACTTATCCGTACTAACTGTACATAGCTTAATTAATTTATCTATAAAATTCATAGAGATTTAATCATTTAGTTATGTGAACTTACACTACTTTTTAATTTACTTTCGTAAATTTACTGAAATATACTATATAATATTGCTTTGAATATTAAATATACAAATTTTTTGACAAATTCATGATATTCTTTGATAATTGCAACTATTCACGGCACAATTCATGATAATAACCTTTAGTTGTAAAGATATTATGGAATATGCATCAAAATAAATAAGAATAACTTTAAACAGATTTACTATATTAGTAGTTAAAATATAAATCAATAAACAGATAAATATGAAAAAAATTATTTTGGCAATTGTACTCGGAGTCAGCACTTTATTTGCTAGTGGTCAGGAATATATTCCTACTGAGGCTGACTTAAACCAGTTCTTAAACTCAAAATTATATGTTGTATTGGAATCGAATCCCATTGCCGCATATAACTTTAAAATTCAGGATGCCGTTAAAAAAGCCTGGACGTTAACCGATTATGAGTTTATCTCACTGGATCAGTTCCAGGAAATGTACAATGATCCGGATAAATCATTTTTAATGATGACACAGGTTGTGTTCCAGAATGATAAAACAAAGGTTCGATACAATTTTTTAAGTATGTTTATTGGGAAAACAGATGTTGAAGAATTTGAGGATCTTCCGGATATTGCAGCAATACCTCTTTCTTATACCGAGGTTGATGATGAATATTGGGTATATAAAATAGAATCGTTAGTTCGGTTTATGCAAACTCATATTCAAAATATGAAAGATAATCCGGATATGATAAAGAAAAATATCTTCGAGTATTACAATGAAAATACAAAAGATATTAAGCAAAAGACCCTTTATTTAGTTAAAGATGAGGTGGCCCCAAATATTGATTCAGAAGCTAAAATTAAAAAGATATATCCATACAAAGTAAAATTTGTTACTCGCGAAGATATAGAAGAAGCGATTACAAATCGTGATCCTGAAGTGGTCTATTTACATAAGGTAGGTCCGCAAGGAACTCGTTTACGTGCACGCTGTTATAAGATAATTATCGGAGCTAAAGATGCAAACTTTTATTATTTCGACTGGCATTGGGTTCAAAAAGGAAAGAACTTTGATGGTATGCTTGAAAAAGACTTTAAAAAATTAGCTAAAGGCAAATAAATTAAATGATAAATACGCGCATAGAAAATCCGATATCAAATAGATACCGGATTTTCTTTTTTGATTTTATAAGGCTTTAAAATTGTTCTATATTTGCAAAAATTATAAAAGAACAAAAATGGCTGCACAAAAACCATCAGTTCCAAAGGGTACACGAGATTTTTCGCCAGTTGAAATGGTGAAACGCAATTTTATTTTTGATACTATTAAAGAGGTTTTTAAACAATATGGTTATCTTCCTATTGAAACTCCTGCCATGGAGAATTTATCTACCTTATTGGGTAAGTACGGCGAAGAGGGAGATAAGCTTTTGTTTAAGATTCTGAACTCGGGAGATTATCTATCAAAAGTAAAATCTGATTTGAGCGAAGCAGAATCTAATAAGTTAGCTCTGGAGATCTCAGAAAAGGGATTACGTTACGATTTAACCGTTCCATTTGCCCGTTTTGTTGTGCAGCATCGGAATGATATAACTTTTCCATTTAAGCGTTATCAAATTCAACCAGTTTGGAGAGCAGACAGGCCACAGAAAGGCCGTTATCGCGAATTTTATCAGTGCGATGTTGATGTTATTGGTAGTGATTCACTTTTAAATGAAGTTGAGTTAATCCAAATTATTGACCAGGTTTTTCAATTACTAAATATCAATACGCTTATTAAGCTCAACAATAGGAAAATTTTGTTAGGAATTGCTGAAATGATAGGCGAACCCGATAAGTTTATAGATATTACCGTAGCTATAGATAAGTTAGATAAAATAGGAAGAGAAAAAGTAAATGAGGAACTCTCTGCAAAAGGTATTGATGAATCTGCAATTGAAAAGTTAAATCCAATCTTTGTGTTGTCAGGCTCCAATAAAGAAAAGTTAGGTTCTTTAAGAGAGGTTTTAAAAGATTCAGAAATAGGATTAAAAGGTATTGAAGAGGTTGAAACTGTTTTGAACTACTTCGAAACATTAGAAATAAAAACAGAATTAGAACTTGATCTAACATTAGCTCGTGGATTAAACTATTATACGGGAGCAATTATTGAGGTTAAGGCCAAAGATGCTGAAATAGGCAGTATTTGTGGTGGAGGTCGTTATGATGACTTAACCGGCATATTTGGCTTAAAAGATGTTTCAGGTGTTGGGGTATCATTTGGTGCAGATCGTATTTACGATGTAATGGAGCAGTTGGATATTTTCCCCAAAGAGATTGTTGCATCCACAAAAGTAATGTTTGTAAACTTTGGTTTAAATGAAGAAGCTTATTGTTTACCATTAGTTCAGAAGTTAAGAAAAGCTGGCATTAATGCTGAAATTTTCCCTGAATCGGCTAAAATGAAAAAACAGATGACCTATGCCAATAATAAAAATATTCCATTTGTGGTATTGGTAGGTGAAAACGAAATGCAAGAGGAGATGTTAACTGTGAAAGAAATGGTTACAGGCGACCAATCAAAAATGACATTTGAACAATTATTAGAGAAATTATCCTAATGAATTATAGTAAAAGTAAAATATTAAACAGAAAGGGAAGAAGGCGACCTGTTCATTTTGCAGGCGGAGATACTCGTTTCCCCTGATGTGTATTTAAGTACAATTCAAATATTTTTTAGTTAATAATATTTTCATTTCAATTCATATTAACAAATGGACAAAATTCATTATATATCAAACGAACAGCTTACATTCGATAGAATAGACCAAATTCTAAAAGAAGGATTCAGGTTAGCATTATCGGAAGAGTCAAAGAATCAGATTGTTAAATGCCGTGCGTATTTAGATCAAAAACTTGAAAGTCAGGAAGAGCCTATTTATGGCATCAATACCGGATTTGGAGCTTTATATGACAAAAGAATTTCACGAGAAGATTTAGGAAACTTGCAAAAGAATCTGGTAATGTCTCATGCTTGTGGTACTGGTGATGAGATATCAAAAGAGATTGTAAAGATTATGATTTTATTAAAAGTCCAGTCTCTTTCATATGGTCATTCTGGGGTTCAGTTATCCACAGTTGAACGGTTAATTGATTTTTTTAACAACGATATCATACCGGTAATTTATCAATATGGTTCGCTAGGTGCATCGGGCGATTTAGCCCCTTTGGCACATATGTGTTTGCCAATGCTTGGTTTAGGTGAAGTAAATTATAAAGGCGAAAGATTATCAGGCGAAGAGTTGTTAAAGAAAATGAACTGGGAGCCTATAAATCTTCGATCAAAAGAGGGGTTAGCACTGTTAAACGGTACTCAGTTTATGAGCGCACATGGCGTTTATTTAACACTAAAAGTTTGGAAGCTTTCTCAATTAGCTGATGTTATTGGAGCTGTTTCATTGGATGCTTTTGATGGCCGGATTGAACCATTCCATGATTCTGTGCATCAAATTCGTCATCATCTGGGACAGATTAAAACAGCACGCAGAATAAGATTTATATTAGAAGGAAGTGAGTTAATTAATCGCCCGAAAGTGCATGTTCAGGATCCATATTCGTTTCGTTGCATTCCCCAGGTTCACGGAGCTTCAAAAGATTCTATCAATTATGTTTCGTATGTTTTCAATAATGAGATTAACGCAGTAACTGATAATCCAACCATTTTCCCAGATGAAGATTTAATTATTTCAGCGGGTAACTTTCACGGCCAACCATTAGCTTTAGCATTAGATAATTTGTGTATTGCTATGGCAGAGTTGGGAAGTATTTCTGAGCGAAGAACATATCAATTATTAGCTGGTAAACGTGGGTTACCTCCTTTCTTGGTAGCCAATCCCGGCTTAAATAGTGGTTTTATGATTCCGCAATATACTGCTGCTTCAATAGTTAGTAGCAATAAGCAACTTTCGACTCCTGCTTCTGTTGACACTATTGAGTCATCACAAGGACAGGAAGATCATGTGAGTATGGGAGCAAATGCTGCCACGAAAGCGTATAAAGTAGCTCAGAATTTAGAACGGATTTTAGCCATTGAGTTATTTAATGCTGCGCAGGCATTAGAATTTCAGCGCCCGGCAAAATCATCTCCATTTATTGAGAAATTTGTAGCTGGTTACCGCAAGAAAGTAAAATTCATCGATCAGGATAAAACCATGTACGATGATATTGCTCGTTCGGTAGAATATTTGCGGGAAGTAGAATTAGAATTACCGGAGAAATAGAAAATTTAAATATTAATTTTTGAACGCCTCTAAATAGAGGCGTTTTTTTATATTCAAAAGTTAAAATTTAGGAATCTCAACTTGCTTTTATTAACTTGTGAATTCAATCATTCAGATTATGTTACATTGGATTATTGACTTTCTAATTAAAATCAATCGTTCGGCAATGTTTTAACCGAAACCTAATCTATTTTTCATTTCTTATTTTTTGTTTACCCTAATTTCTAATCAATAATATTAAACCTATTATGGAAAAATTAATTATTACTGGTGAAGGACTCACCATTGAAAATGTTGTAGAAGTTGCTCGCCATGGGCGAAAAGTTGAATTACACCCTGATGCTATTACCCGTATTAATAATTGCCGTGCTATGCTTGAAAAGAAAATTGTAGCAGGTGAAATTATGTATGGAGTAAACACAGGTATAGGCGAATTTTCTGAAGTTGTTTTAAATGATGACCAGGTAAAAGATTTTCAAAAATACTTAATCTATAATCATGCTGCAGGTATTGGCGATCCTGCTCCAATTGAATATGTTCGTGGCGCTATGCTAGGACGTATAAATGTGCATGCACATGGCAACTCTGGGTGTCGAGAAGTAATTACACAAACCTTAGTTGAAATGCTAAATGAAGGAGTTACTCCTTTTGTTTGCCAAAAAGGCTCTGTCGGAGCAAGCGGAGATTTAGCGCCTATGTCACAAATCGCTCTTTTATTGATGGGAGAAGGAAAGGCATATTATAAAGGAGAACTGCTGGAAGGAAAAGATGCAATGAATAAAGCCGGAATTGATATTCCTGGTTTAAAAGCACGTGATGGATTGGCTACTATTAATGGCTCAAATGTTTTAACTGCCATGAGCGCTATTTTTCTCTATGATGCAAACCGATTTTTAAAGCAAGCTGAAATTGCCTGCGCAATGTCATTAGAAGCTTTAAAAGCAAATATGAAACCATATACTGCAAAACTTCACGAAGTGAGAGGATTTAGTGGAGCAGTTCGAAGTGCCAATGCCATTAATAAACTGGTTGCTGGCGGAGATTTAAAAGAAGGTCGACTAAAATGTAAAGTTCAGGATGCATACTCAATGCGTTCGGCACCTCAAGTAATTGGAGCCGCTCACGATTCAATGCGTTGGGCTCGTTCTCAAGTTGAAATTGAGTTAAACGGAGTAGGAGATAACCCTATTTTCTTCCCCGATGAAAACTTACAATTATCGGGAGCTAATTTCCAGGGAACACCGGTTTCATTACCAATGGATATGGCTGGAGCGGCCATTACAATGGTGTGTGTTATGTCTGAGCGTCGAATGAACAGATTAAACCATCCGGCACTAAGTGTTGGTTTACCAGCATTCTTGACAAAAGGTGCAGGAATGATGTCGGGGTTAATGCTTAGCCAATATACAGCAGATATGCAAATAGTTGAGCAGAGAATACTATCAGTGCCTGCTTCAATTCAGTCGATTCCTGCAGCTGCAGACCAGGAAGATTTTGTTTCCATGGGAATGAATACAGCAATCAAGAATTTCCAGATTATGGATAATGCATATGGTATTTTAGGAATAGAATATATGGCGGCTGCACAGGCATTAGATTTCCGTGATTTTAAATTTGGCGATGGAGTAACCAAAGCAAAAGAAGTGATCAGGAAGCATGTTGAGTTCTTAGATATTGACCGCCCGTTATATCCGGATCATACTGTAATGAAGGAGTTAGTAAAATCGTGCGAAATACTAGAAGAAGTAGAACAGGCTATTGGTAGTCTTGAATAAACTAAAAAAAGCCCCTTTAATGGGGCTTTGATTATTATCTTGTTCTGTTAGATTATTTTTTGCTGTCTTTTCCACCTTCACGAATCATTTGCAATAGGTAGGTTTTAAACTCATAATCGGCCAGATAAATTTTCATTACCTTATCGATAGGTAGAATTTGTTTAAATTTTCCATGGTACTCATCCAGTAGTTTAGCAAGTTCCATTTCGTAATTAATATATTGATTGGCATACCTGGTCATCTCTTCTTTACTCATGTTTTGATGATGATCAGTGAAGTATGTCATCTTGTTCTTGCGATCGGCAATTATCTTGTTTTTCTTTTCCCAGTAGCTGTTATAGATAGGCCAGAATACTTCTGCTTCATCTGGAGTAAGCCCAATTTTATCAGTAAAAAAAGCAATTTTTTGCGATTTAATCAGTTGCTCCTTTTGGTCATCTGGTTGTTGAGCTTTGGCTCCAATGGTGCATACCAAAAGCAAAACAAGTAAAATGAATGGTTGAAAATATTTCATTTTAATTATTTTATAGTTCATCTATTAAAGTTCCATAATCAATATCTTCATCAACCAGGTAGTTGATATAGAAATCTGTTTCTTCTTTCTTCTTTTTTTCGATCTTCTTCTCATTCTCAAGTAATACATCAATAAAATGTTGCTCTGAATATTCCGAGGCATCTACCTCGATAATCCGAGTAAACATATCATTGTCAATCCCGTCGGGAACTTTGTTAGAAAGAATGAAATTAACTGCAGTGTAACCAATAACTCCAAAGGCTATAATCATAAAACCCAATGCAAATTGAGGTTTTACATACCCAATAAGTTTAGCGAACCAGGTATACTCTTTAGTCTCGGATATAATTCTCTCCTGCATCTTGCTAGGAAAGTTTTCGAAATATCCTTCAGGAACCGAAAACGGATTTTTGTTGTGTCCCTTTAATTCTTTCAATGTCTTGTTTTTGTTTTTCATTTTTTATCCCCTAAATTGTTTTCCCTGATCGTTTGACAGATTAAACATTTAATAGTTTAATCGTCCTTAAAATAATTTTCGATTTTCTTAACAGCATGATGATAAGATGCTTTTAAGGCACCTACAGATGTTTTAAGTATTTCTGCCATGTCATCGTATTTCATTTCGTCGAAATACTTCATATTAAAAACAATTCGCTGTTTCTCAGGTAAATCAAGAATTGCCTTTTGCAGTTTACGTTGTATTTCATCCCCATTAAAATATTCATCACTTTCAAGGGTTTCTTTCAAGTGATGTTCGTAATCAACAATAGGCATTAAGTATTTTGTTTTTTGTTGCTTTAAAAAAGTTAGCGACTCATTAGTTGCTATACGGTAAAGCCAGGTATAAAGTTTTGAATCGGCCCGAAATCGGTCCAATCCTTTCCACACTTTAATAAAGGTATTCTGCAGTATATCGTCGGTGTCGTCATGTTTAATAACAATTTTTCGTATATGCCAATACAGCTTCTCCTGATATTTTCTCACTATCAGGTTGAATGCATAGTTACGTTTTTCGTTATCTTTAAAAAGAGCTAATAGCTCCTGATCACTGTATTCTGACATAAAATTGTAAAAAGTCAACGGTTATAACCGATGATTACAAATAAACTTATTTTCTTTTTAATACCTTTTCTGCTGCTTCCACCACGTTATCCGTATCGATACCATATTTTTTTAGAAGCTCTTCTGGTTTTCCACTTTCACCAAACGTATCATCAACGGCAACCATCTCAATAGGAGTAGGAAGTTTTCTTCCTAGCAATTGTGCTACCGAATCTCCTAAACCACCATTTAAAAGATGTTCTTCTGCAGTAACTACAGCTTTGGTTTTCTTAACTGATGTTAAAATTGCCTCTTCATCCAATGGTTTGATAGTATGTATATTTATAATTTCTGCTGATATACCTTTTTGTTCTAAAATTTCTCCAGCTTCAATTGCTTTCCAAACAAGGTGTCCTGTAGCAATAATGGTAACATCTGTTCCTTCGTTAAGAAGAATAGCTTTGCCAATTTCGAATTTTTGATCTTCCGGAGTAAAATTCGGAACTTTTGGACGACCAAATCTAAGGTATACAGGCCCATGGTGTTCAGCTATAGTCATAGTAGCCGCCTTGGTTTGATTATAATCGCAAGGATTTATAACTACCATTCCTGGCAACATTTTCATGAGTCCGATATCTTCCATAATTTGGTGTGTAGCACCATCTTCACCTAATGTTAATCCTGCATGTGATGCACAAATCTTCACATTTTTATCAGAGTATGCTATCGATTGTCTTACCTGATCGTAAACCCGTCCGGTAGCAAAGTTGGCAAATGTGCCGGCAAATGGTATCTTACCACCAATGGTTAATCCGGCAGCTGTCCCCATCATATTCGCTTCACTAATTCCGCACTGAATGAATCTCTCCGGAAATTCTTTTGCAAATTCATTCATTTTTAACGAACCGGTTAGGTCTGCACAAAGCGCTACAACATTTTTATTCTTTTTCCCTAACTCATATAAACCGGCTCCAAACCCCGATCTTGTATCTTTTTTGTCTTGATATTCGAACTTTTTCATCGTTATTTTTAATAAAGTATTATTTTTTGTGATGATCCTGATTTGATCGTGAATCGTTTATTAACTGTATAAATTGCTTGTTTTATATTTTTTGGTCTGAATACAACCCGATAATTTCCTGGTTGCATGATAATATTTTGTCTTAATTCGTTCTGATCCAGATTGTATATCCATTTTAAGGTATCGGCAGTTTCAACATAAATACTTCCAAAACCGCTGGATGGTAACGAAAAATTGGCAATACCCGGTCGTGGTATTTCCACATTTGTTATTGTACTTTGCTCGATTTCTACATTTTCGATATAAAGACGAGGAATGGTTAGTACTTCCAAGTTGTATTTGCCAACAATATATTTTTCTTCCGAATTATTTCTTTGAACATTCAAAGTGTTTGATTTTTGATCTTCCTTAACGATAATCTCCAAATCTTTATATTGGTTTGTTCCGGGGCATGAGATGCTGAGGTAGCCTTGCGGAGCATTCAGACCAATCATATTATGTTTTCCTTCAGCTAGAGTAATTCCTTCCTTTTTTACTGCTGGCAGGGTATGAACAACAAGGTTGTAGGTAACCAGCGGATCTATTATTAACGTATCCGGATTTCCCATATAATTTATGGTATGTACAAAATTGTACATTACCTTTCCTGAAACCTGGTTAAAGAGAGTCATGTTTACATCAGTCTCACTGGGCATTCCTTTGCTATCCAACAGGTTTATCTGAGCCGTAGTTGAGTTCAATGCCCTTGAAATTACGACATTTAATACCTCCTGAAACTTTTGTTCATTGGGTGTATTATAAAAATGTCCAACACACTCGAACGTCTCTTCAAATCCCGGATCAATTCCAATTCCAATTACAAAAGGTTTTAGTATTATTCCTTTCTTTTGCAGATTAAGCGATGCCTGGCAGGGGTCTCCATCACATGCTTCAATGCCATCTGTAATAAGAATTATTATGTTTCGACAGTTTTCGCAAGGAGGGAAATCACCGGCAGCTTTATCGAGTGAGTTCGCAATGGGGGTAGTTCCTTTTGGAATAAGATATCTTAATTTTTGGCGAATTTGACCTGCATTTCCCGATTTAAAAGGAACTTCAAGTTTTGTGTCGCTGCAGTCTTGCGGTGGTACCGGACTTTGATGTCCATACACACGTAAAGCCATCTGGATATTATCCATTTGCTCAAGACTATCAATGATATGGATTAAATAATTGCGTGCGATATTTATCTTTTTATCGCTTTGCCAAGTTCCATACATGCTTTGCGATGCGTCAAAAACAAATAGTATTCGCGATGTTGGAGGCTCTGGTTTATTTTGTTGTGCCTGAATACTACCACGAACACTAATAAGAAGTATTACAACTAATATGTATTTAAAACTACTTTTCAAAGAATTTTTTTATTTTATAAGAAGATAAGCTATTCAATTAGCTATCCATTGATTTACGTCTTTCGTAATCCTCCTTTTTAATTTGTCCCAAAATCATTAATTCAGCACTAGCATAATTTGTTGCCAACGGAATATTATACATATTACAAGCTTCCAGTAAAGCCTGAATATCTTCATGATGACCTTGTTTTATTAGCGGATCGCGCAAGAAAATTACAATATCCACCTCTTTTTGTTTTATCATGTCGGTGATCTCAACGTATCCGCCTGATTTACCGGGACTTAAATGTTGAACTTTGATACCTTGAGATTCTACATACTCAGCTGTTCTTCCCGTAGCAATTAAGTTAACTCCGAAGATCCAATCTTTTCTATCATTTAAAAATTGAACCATTTCAGGTTTCTTAACGTCATGTGCTATAATTACAATATTCTTCATAACCCTAAATTTTAGTTGTTCAACTTTATTTTAATAATCTCCTAATGTTTCTTCTAACTGATCTAATGCATCTTTTAACTGTTCATCGTTAGGTGCAACACCATGCCATTTGTGACTACCCATCATAAAGTCAACGCCCATACCCATCTCAGTTTTCATTAAGATAACTATGGGCTTCTTCTTCCCTGTCATGCTTTTTGCTTTTTGTAAGGTAGAAATAACTTCTTCCATTTTGTTTCCGTTCATTTCCAAAACTTCCCAACCAAAACTTTCCCACTTTGCGCGTAAATTACCTAATGAAATTATGTCATCAACAGGTCCGTCAATTTGTTTGCCATTGTAATCCACAGTAGCAATTAAGTTATCGATTTTATGCTGTGCTGCAAACATGGCTGCTTCCCAAATCTGACCTTCTTGCAGCTCGCCATCGCCGTGCAATGTGTAGACAATTTTTGGATCATTATTCAACTTTTTGGTAAGAGCAGCTCCGCAAGCTACAGATAATCCTTGTCCTAATGAACCCGATGCTACCCGAACACCCGGCAATCCTTCTTCAGGAGTTGGATGCCCTTGTAATCTTGAATTGATCATTCTGAATGTTGATAGCTCTGATATTTCAAAATATCCTGATCGCGCTAATATACTGTACCATACTGGTGAAATATGTCCGTTAGATAAAAAGAACAGATCCTGGTTTTTACCATCCATATCAAATTTCTTTGAATCATGATCCATAATTTCAAAATAGAGTGCAGTAAAAAAATCTGTACACCCTAACGATCCTCCCGGATGCCCTGAGTTTTGAGCGTGAACCATTCGTACTATATCTCGTCTAACTTGCGATGCTATTCTTTCTAATTGTTGATTATCAGTCATTTTAATTAAGTAATATGATTGTAAATAGTTTGCTTTATTTTAATGAACAAAGCTGTAAAAATACAGTTTTTCAATGTATTTTACGGAATATGTAGTCAATTTATTATTAACATAAATGTAAAAAAAGAGACATCATCGATTTTTGCATAAAAGAGCTTTTTAAAATCCTGAAAAAGTGTAATTTTGAGCCTTCATTTTATGGTTAAAAACAATATTCATTATGAGTTTACAGTGCGGAATTATAGGAGTAACTAACGTTGGTAAATCGACGATTTTCAATTGCATGTCAAATACAAAAGTTGAAACAACCAACTTTGCATTTAGTTCAAACAAATCGAACATGGGAATTATTGATGTACCAGATAACAGGTTGTATGAGTTAGAAAAACTTCAGCCAACAGAAAAATTAATTCCTGCTACTGTGGAGATACTCGATATTCCAGGGTTGACCAAAGGTGCTAATGAAGGTGAGGGGGTAGGAAATAAGTTTTTAGGAGATATCAGAAATACAGATGCTTTAATTCATGTATTAAGATGTTTTGATGATGAAAACTTACCGCACGTTGATGGATCGGTTGATCCCGTTCGTGATATTGAAACCATCGACTTTGAATTGCAGGTTAAAGATGTTGAATCGGTTGAGAAGAAGATACAACGATATGAAAAATTGGCAAAGGTTGGTGATAAAGATGCGAAGCAAGGTATTGAAGTTTTAAATGGACTGAAGGAGCATCTGGAACTGATGCAAAATGCAAGAGATTACGAGATAAAGGATGCCGATAAAAAACATCTGGAGGACTTATTTTTATTAACATCAAAACCGATTATCTATGTTTGTAATGTAGATGATGCTTCGGCGATTAATGGTAATAACTATGTTGAAAAAGTAAAGGAAGCTTTGAAAGATCAAAATACGGAGATTCTTATCATCGCCGGAAAATTAGAAGCGGAAATTGCAGATTTGGAAGATGAGGCGGACAGAAATGAATTTCTTGAAGATGCTGGTTTAACTGAACCAGGAGTTAATAAACTAATCCGAAGCGCTTATTCACTATTAAATCTGATGTCGTTCTTTACTGTTGGCCCAAAGGAGATTAGAGCCTGGACCATAAAAAAAGGAATGACTGCACCACAAGCTGCAGGTGCTATTCATAGCGATTTGGAAAGAGGATTCATTCGTGCAGAAGTTATGAAATATGAAGATTTTATAACCTTGGGGTCAGAAAATAAAGTTAAAGAAGCAGGTAAGTTTCACGTAGAAGGTAAAAACTACATTGTTGACGATGGTGATATCATGCACATTCGATTTAATGTGTAAATGCCAGGTTGTTTTCTGGTGATGTCTGTTTTATAATCAAATCACTCTTAAATAAATTTAAGATACCTTCTCAAAAATTGTTTGATCGAGCTTTTTTTGATGGTTGAGTTTTATTTATTTTATCGGCGACTAACGAATACATTCATTAAGCATGCAAAAAATAAAGATATTACCTTCAATTGGATTGATTTTAATTCTTTTTATTTCATTAAATTCAGCTAGAAGTCAGAACCAGTTTAACAAACCACCCAAGCTGGTAGTAGGAATTGTTATTGAGGAAATGCGTTATGAGATGCTGTTGCGTTATTGGGATTCTTTCGGTGAAAATGGCTTTAAGAAAATTATTAATCAGGGTGCATTCTGCACACAAACGTATCATAATTACTTAATTACTCAAAATGGCGTAGGACAGGCTAGCATAGTAACTGGTACTTACCCATCATATCATGGTATTATTGCCGACTCGTGGTATAACCGGTTAACTGATATGACAGTAGGTTGTGCTGACGATTCGAAATTTAATCTTATTAATGGTGAACTTAGCATGGGTAATTATACACCCTCAAATATTATGAGTTCTACAGTAGGCGATGAAATGAAGTTGGCGATGAATGATAGTTCCAAAGTTATTTCTGTTTCGTTAAATCCGGTTTCTGCAGTTATTGCAGGTGGCCGATTGGCCGATTATGCTTTCTGGTTTAATCATCATGATGGAGGTTGGATTACAGGCACATATTACTCTGATTCTTTACCATTATGGGTAAGAGATTTTAACAGTAAGGGTTTTCAAGAGGTTTATATGAAAAAAAATTGGGCAAGTATGTACTCATTAAACGATAATTACAAATACAGCTTACCTGATGACAGTGATTTTGAGATTGGATTTAGAAATTACAGGTACACATTTCCTTATGATCTTTCTTACTTAAGAAACCGTTCGGGGAACTACAAATATTTAAAATTTACACCATTTGGAAATACCTACACCAAGGATTTTGCTATTTCTACCATTGTCAATGAAGATTTGGGCAAAGATGATTTTACAGATTTTATATCCGTAAGTTTTGCAGCAACCAATTATAGTGGCGAATTGTTTGGACCACGATCAGTAGAGATGGAAGATCTGTTTCTACGACTGGATAAAGATATTGAGCATCTAATAAGTTTTCTTGATGATGAGTTAGGGTTGGAGAATGTTCTGGTATACGTCACATCAGACAGAGGTATTTCCGATGTGCCGGAATACCTGATTTCTAAGAAGCAAAATGCAGGTGTTTTTGAGGGTGATAAGGCTATAACCCTTTTAAACAGTTATCTGAGTATTTTATATGAAGATGGTGATTGGGTAAAATCGTTATATTCAAGACAAGTTTATTTTAATCAAAGCTTAATTGACCAAACAGGAGTTGACTTGAGCGAATTACAGCAAAAAGCAGCTGACTTCCTGGTGCAGTTTAAAGGGGTGGCAAACGCTTTTCCAGCCCATGTATTGAATGCTACTGATTTTGAATCCGGAATTAATCAGAAAATACAAAACAGTTACCACCAAAAACGATCTGGCGATGTAATTATCAATCTGGAACCAGGATGGATTGAGAAGGATGGCCATGTTACAAAATCGGGATCGGGTTATGAGTATGATACGCATGTTCCATTAATCTGGTACGGTTGGAACATTAAAAGTTTACGTATTGATCGCCGCACAGAAATTGTAGATATAGCTCCAACGCTTTCGTGGATACTTAAAATTACTGCTCCAAATGCATCCGTAGGAAAACCAATCTATGAAATTATTGATTAACCAGATATAAATTCTAATTACCTTTAAATGTCAATTGTTTACTGAAAAAATAATTGCTAAATAATTCCGTTTAATTTGATTTTATCTTGCACTCATGGATAAAAAAACACCTGCTTATTACAGGTGTTTTTTATATAATTTGCTTATTGTTACGGTTTCTGACAAATGAGCATTCTGCTGTCCCGGCTTAATGTAACCGAATTATCTTCAACCAGACAGGGTGCCTCAATATGTTCATCATTTGATTTAATAGCCTTTCCTGTAATCAGAATAGCCAGCTTATCGTTAATGTCAATATTTCTCACCTTTTTGGCAAGAACTAATTCTGCTTTCGTTAGTAATTTGTGTATTTCAACTTGCTGTATATTCTTGTAATCTCCATGCTCGGCAAGAATATTTTCTGCCAGTCGTGGTGCAGCAATTTGCCATAATTTATCTTCCAGCGTATGATTATCGTGAATAACCTGCTGCATGCTTACCGACGTTAGACGTAAAACAGTTACCGGCGATTCTGCAGTTACTGTTGCTGTTCTGGGCACATTGGTAAGTACTGCAATTTCTCCTATTATACTTCCTTTTCCAAGAATATCAACCAGTTTTTTGTTAATCGTAACTTTTACGGAACCTCTTGCTACTACATATAGTCCATCAACATGACCGTGCTCTTTGATGATTTTTTCTCCCACTGCATAATTTCTGTGCTGAAACAAACTAACTACCTTATTGAATGTAGTTTTGTCTAATTCCTTTAGCCAAGCTACTTCTTCTAATAGTTTTGCCTTTTCGGGTGGTTTTATAGCTGGAGGAGAATCTACCAGTTTCTTCATACGTTCCTCGATACTATCAATCATTTTATGTGCTTCATCTGAACCAATCTGTCCTTTTTTCTGCAATCTTTCTACAATTTTAAGCTCGCTATTCAGGTTTGATCTAATGGCCTGGCGTGTTGCAATGGCATCATAAATTTCAGGGTAAGTATTTTTAAGGTTACGTAAAAATGTTAAACCATGAATTCTGTTTTCGTTAATTTCACTTTCAATAGTGGCTAATTCCTGATCAACAGAGAGCTCTTCGCTATCGGAGCTAATGGCCATACCTTCAGCCAGTTTTAAGGATTCATACTGTGCTTCTACAAATCCCCGTGCGGCATCATAACTATTAGCTAATCTTTCGAAGAAAAAGCGTTGTGATATTTTTTTAAGAACCGGAACAGATTGCAATTTATTCAGAAATTTAGGTGTTTGCCATAATGATTCCAGGTCTTTACGCTCGGATAATGAAATCTTACCTTCCGAATCAATAATTTCATTAATGGCATCGGTTAAATTACGAACGGCTATTGGTCCTAAAAGGCCTTCTTTAAACTGATTCCAGTAGCTACTTTTTTCTTTTTCAAGAACGCGTCTGCGTTTTTCATACAGATTCGAATATTTTCCTTCATCCAGTTTTATCTTAATATCTCCAGGTCCTTCAGGTAAATAGGCTTCCACACTTTCCCAATTTGCTCTGCCTAAGAATCGGTCATTTTTCAACTTTTCCATTGAATTTTCGGCAGCATTTCTTAGATAGTTTTTAGCATTTAATATCATCTTTTGTTTAGCAGGAGGAATATCGGTAAGGCCTAAAATATTTAAAAGTGCCTTAATGGTTGTGGCATTTATTACTAATGTTAAGGTAACAATTCCTGCAGTATAAAACAGAAATTGATTTCGAATGGACTCATCAATGGAAGGTTCTCCTGCAACAATTAATGCTAAGGCTAAACCTACAGCACCGCGCAGTGCTCCCCACCATAATACATATGAATCTTTTTTAGATATGCCATAACCTGCTTTTTTCATTACAGGAAAGAAAATAGTTATAACAAATCCTCTTACCAAATGAATCCCAACGTAAAGTAAAATAAGGATTAAAAAGTCGTTGGCTGTGAATACGATATTATCGGATATTACAACACCAACAATTAAAAAAATCAGCGTATTGGCAATGAAAGCAAATAATTCCCAAAATTCGTGTAAGAAATGTTCTACTTCAGGACTTATTCGCGTTCTGCCGACACTTGCCATCATTAAACCCAACGCTACTAATCCAAGTACACCTGAAACATGGAAAAAATGTTCTGCAATGTAAAATGTCATATAAGCAGCTGCAACAATTACTGTAATTTCAACCAATGCATCATTAAACACTTTTTTAACCCAGGCAATAATGATATATCCAATTACAATACCAACCAAAGTGCCACCTATGGCAACTCTTAAAAACTCAATAAAAGGTGATGCATTTGAACCTGTGCCAGTTATCGATAAGAATATTACCATAAAAATTACAATGGCAGTACCATCATTTAACATGGATTCGCCTTCGATAAGAGTACCTAATTTTTTGCTTGCGCCAACTTCTTTAAGTATTGCAACAACAGCTACCGGATCGGTTGCACTAATTACGGTACCAAAAAGTAATGCCAAGGTCCAGGTCCAGTTATTAAATCCTATTCCGGCTGTTTTTATTCCTATAATAGCCAAACCTGTAAGCGCTAAAGCGATTATGATACCTGGAATTGCCAGTATAATTGCATTTGTGGCTGTTTTTTTAAAGGTATGAACATCCATTGCAAATGCTGCTTCAAAAATTAAAGTGGGTAAGAAGATGTATAATATTAAGTGAGGATCAATCTTTCCAGCCCATCCGACCGCATCGGTAATAAAACTTGCATTTATTTTTAATCCTATGATATTCCATTCTCCAAAATAACCTAATCTTGCAAAAGCTCCCAGAACTAAACCTATAAGAAGTAACGAAACGGTATAAGGGATAGGGCTTTTTTTCAAGAAATTGCGTGTTCCTGCCCCAATTAGTAAGGCCATGATAAGAAAGAAAAGAGGACTCATGTTGCTAGAGTGACTTTCTTCTCCATGTTCTTCGTTATGCGTTTCATTCGGTTGATGTTGTTCTACAGTTTCAATTTTTTCTTTTTCGTGTTCCTGGGCCCACGTTTTATTGGATGAATTAAACCCTAATGTAAGAACAATTAAGATTGATGTGATTCGGATAATGTTTTTCATTGGATATAGAGTTAGAACAATTTGAAATCCAAGATACAAAAAATTATCCTAATAAATTAAAAAAGCTAATCCCAAAAAGTGCAAACGATTATCAATCATAATTTCTTTGATGAATCCTAAATTTCAAAGAAGTAAACTTAATGAGATTAGCTCGCGAAGGTTACTGGTAACCTACAGCCTTAATATTTTAATCAACTTTAACGTGGCCCCAATTTTCGCCTTTTCGTATTCTGTTTAATTGGGTGTGTGTAATTCCGAATTCTTTGGCAAGTTTGTACAGTTTGTTTTTTCCTCGCTTTAATTTCTTTTTTAAGCGAATAACATCTGTTTCGGTAAGTTTTGCGTAGTTAATAGTTCCTCTTTTGTAATTAGGGTTAATTTTTTGATGAGCATACATCGTTTCCTGGGTAACCCATTTAAGATTTTCGATGTGATTGTTATTTTTATCGAAATCTAAGTGAATAACGTATTGTTGCATGCTATTATCTTTGGGGATAAACGTTTCAGCAACAAGTTTATGGATGTATTTTGTAGTTCGTTTACCGTTTTCCAGTTTAATGTTTAGGATTTTATAGCCTTTCAGTGTTGATCCATTAATTATAGCTCCATCTGTTTTATGGACCTTAAAACTCTTAATTCGCCCATAATTAGATATTTCAAATTTTTCACTTTGAGCCATTCCGCTAATTCGAAGAGATTTCCACTCTTCACGAATTAGCTCCTGATGGACCTTATTTATCTTATTTTCAGTCATTGTTGTAGTCTTATATGAACATCTAATTTTATAGACCCTAATTTATTGACAAGGTTTAATTTAAACGGGTAGATAATTTATTTATTTCTAAAACTATGTTAAAGTAATCCTATTAATTTTTCGAGGCTTTAACTAACCTAAATAATAGTTGCGGATTATTTTCAACGGCATTACCAACAACCATAATATCAGCTCCTGAGCCGAGAACTTCCTTTACTTGCGATTCTGTTTTAATACCTCCTCCAACAATCAACGGAATATTGATATTCTTTTTAACACCTTTAATCATATCGATATTAACAGAGTTATTTGCTCCGCTACCGGCTTCCAAATAGATATATTTTAGCCCAAGCATTTCTCCGGCCATAGCAGTGGCTATGGCAATATCAATTTTGTTTTCAGGGATTGGTTTTGTATTACTCATATATTCGACCGAAGTAGGTTTGCCGCCATCAATTAATATGTACCCGGTAGGCAGAACTTCTAACTTACTCCGTTTAATATGTGCCGATGCAATAACATGATTTCCAATTAACAAATCGGGATTTCTGCCAGAAATTAGAGACAAAAGAAGGATACCATCTGCCTTATTTGTAATTTGCAATAAACTGCCGGGGAAAAGCAAAGCAGGTATAGTCGTTTGCGATTTGATGATGTCTAGTGTAGAGTCTATATCGTTATTTAGTAAACTTCCTCCAATAAAGAGCAAATCAACTTTTGCCTGATTGGCATGATCAATAAGATTAATTAATGATTCATCAGTATGTTGGTCAGGATCAATTAAAAGAGCGAAAAGCTTTTCATTTTTTGATATGCTGTTATGAATGAACTGAGAAATCATTTTTAAATAGTTTAAAACCTAAAGGTAAGAAAAATAAGCTAATGATTACGTTATTTATGACACCATACAACGGCGTAATTTTTTAATGTAAAGTAGTTTAGAACAAATTTTTCGTTCATGTAGCTATTGTTTACTGTTCCTGTAATTATTCCTTCGTTTTTAGGTTTAAATGGTTCGATAGAAAGGTTTGTAACAAAGTTGATGTCTACCTTATCATTAATTTTATAAAGTGCTTCTTTCGCACACCAATGCAAATAAAGATGATAAAGTTCCTGATCTTTCTCAATGTGTTCAAGCTCTTCGGGTCGTAAAAACTTATCGGCAATTCGTAAAATTTTACTGGACATAAATTCCAGGTCAAGTCCTACACGTTTCTTCTTGCTCAATAGTATTGCTGTAAAATTCTTCGAATGAGAAATGCTTATATTAAAAGAATTATTGTGCAGATAAGGTTTTCTTTCAGGGCCATAAACTATTTTACCGTCTTTGCCAAGCATATTTTTCAGAAGAGTACGTACACTTAACCACTCCAACTTACGCTTATGGTTTTTAAAACTTTCTACAGTCGAAATATCTTTATCGTCAAGAATAAGCTGCGACCTTAGTGTATCATAATCTTCTGTAATTTCCCAAAGGCCTAATTCAACGTCTTCATTAAAATGTTCTCTTAAAATTAATCCCATATAATCTTAGATTATTTCCACTCAAACGATTCAATTAAAACATTTATATCTTCTTTTACAAAATCAAGAACTGGTGCCAATGAATCCTTATTTGGCTCAGTATTAAAATACAGTGCTCCGCGCAAATAATGTTTAGTGCTGTCGGTTAAAAAGAATTGCACAGATGAGGCTGCATTGCCCTCTATTTCATACAAAATACCATACACATCTTTTTCAGGCTTAGAAAACCTTATTTCGTTAATCGCATCAGCCTTAATAGTATGTTTATAGGCTAATTTTCTTGTGTCTTCTAGTATTTGATTAATGTTATTGTTTATATCTTTATAGCTAATGTGGATTTTGCCATTTAGTTTGGGGTAATCAATATTAATCCAGTATTTTTCATGCCTTTTAGAATCATCATCAACCAATTTGGTATATGCAGGGTATTTAAATGTGTAGGGAAAAACAGAATCTAACTGCACATAACTTTTTTCCGGAAGATCAATTCTAAAATACCCACGTGGTTTGGGAGTATATTTTCTGTTACATCCGCTCAAGAGAAATGAGCCAATAATAACGAACACACTTACGTATGTTAAAATACTCCTTTTATGCATTTTGTTTGATTATTCGTTGATCTTAACCCTGATTTGTTTAATCCTTCTTTTATCTACAGATTCGATTGTAAAAGTAAGATTTTTATACTCAATTTTTTTATTTCGACTGGGTATTTCGCCTGTAAGTTCAAGAATTATTCCAGCAACAGTATCAGCATCACCTTTAATATCGTCGAAATAATCGTCATCTATGTCTACAATTTTTAAAAAGTCGTTGAGTAATGTTTTTCCTTCGAAAACATAGGTGCTTTCATCAATTTGCGAATAGATTATTTCATCTTCGTCCGATTCGTCATTTATTTCACCTACAATTTCTTCTAGAATATCTTCAAGTGTTACAACTCCGCTTGTACCTCCATATTCATCTATAACAATTGCCATGTGAATTTTGTTTGCCTGAAACTCTTGTAATAAGTCGTTGATTTTTTTGTTTTCAGGAACAAAATAGGGAGGTCTGATTAACGATTGCCATTTGAAGTTATCGTCTTTTTCAAAATGAGGTAATAGGTCTTTTATAAAAAGAATACCTTTAATATTGTCAAAATTTTCAGCATACACCGGAATTCTTGAATGACCCGATTCAATAATTAATGCTAGCAGATCTTTAAACCTGGTTTCAATTTCCACGGCATAAATATCAACACGCGATTTCATAATTTCCTTGGCATCAATATTGCCAAATTTTACGATTCCTTTTAAAATATTTTCGTCTTCGGTTATTTGATGCGTTGTTAAATTTAACGCGTGCGATAAATCATCAATGGTAATATTTTGTTTTATGTTGGCAAGTTTATTTCCTATGATTTTCGTGGTATTTAGCATTAACATGCTTAGCGGATGAAATATCCGATCGAAAATAATAATTAAAATTGCCGTTCGTCGAACAAACTTTTTGGAGTTCTTTTTTGCATAGAATTTTGGTAAAACCTCTCCAAATAGCAATAAAGTGAATGCAATAATAGCAATTTGAATAATGAATCCCACTGTAGGCAGCTTGGTAAAATCGAAAGCCCAATTTAACAAAATCCCCATTGAAATAATGAAGCAAATATTAACAAATCCATTGGTAATGGTAATGGTTGCTAAAAACTTTCTGGGTTTTTTCAAATGCCTGATGATTAATCTACTGCGAAAATCGCTCTGTTTTTCGATTTCTTTCACCTGATCAGATCGTAAACTGAAATAGGCCGTTTCAGCACCTGACAACATTGCTGATGCCAGGAGTAATAAAAATGAGGTAAGTATACCTGATATTGTATATATGTCAATTGTCTGAACTACAATACTAGTCAAATTAAGCAATACCGGGAATGGTTCTGAAGGTTCCAATGCTGATGGTTTAGGTTTTAGTTAATTAAAATGGTAAATCATCCTCTTCTGCAGGCATGTTTTCTACATCTACTTCGGGAGCACTTTCAGGTTGTGAAGCTGAATTATCTTCATTACTTTGTTTTGATCCCAACATTTGCATGTTATCTGCAATTATTTCTGTTGTATATCTCTTATTGCCATCTTTGTCATCCCACGAACGTGTTCTTATTTTTCCTTCAATATATAAAGGATTACCTTTTTTTACATACTTTTCTGCAACTTCTGCTAATCCTCTCCAGACTACTATATTATGCCATTCGGTGTTTGTAACTTTCTGGCCATCTTTACTTCTGTAGGTTTCACTTGTTGCTAAAGGAAAAGATGCTACACTAACACCACTGTCAAGGTGTCTAACTTCAGGATCTTTACCAACATTTCCGATTAAAATAACTTTGTTAATTCCCATAATTTTTTCTTTTTTTAGTTCTACAAATGTAAAGTTATAAAATTATAAATTATAGACAAGGAGTTAAAATTATTTGTTAAAATCTGCTAAATAGTTTTCCAAAAGTATTGGTATGCCTAAATTTTCAAGTTCCCGAAACGAAACCTTTCTAAAATTTTTATTTATGTATGAATTCAATGTATTGATTCTGATTTCATAAAATTTAACGTATAATTTTTGATGAGATAACTGATGCTTTTTTTCGCTATAGTTTAAGTTTATCTGAGGTTTTATATTATTAAAGATCTGTTTCCAGAGGTTCGTTTTTTCTAATTCGTTTAAGGAATAATCGCTGGAGGTTTCTATAAGAGGGAACTGATACAATAATTTCCAGATATCATTTTCGGTTCTTTGTTCAACAAAGGTAGAATCATTATATAATATATGGAGGAAATTAAAATATCGTTTGGTTTGTTTAACTTTTACCTTTTTTCGAGGAAGGTCATCAATAAGATTATTATTCAATGCAAAGCAAGATGATTTAAATATACATTCTTCGCATAAAGGATTTTTTGGTGTGCATTGGAGTGCACCAAACTCCATTATGGCCTGATTGAATACTCCTGGCTTGTCATGAGGTATTAGTTTGGTAAGAACTCCCTTAAAATTCTTTTTACCTTGAGCACTTTGTGTTGATTCCGATATTCCATAAATCCGCGCAATTACTCTAAATACATTACCATCTAAAACCGGGCTTGGTTCTTTAAAAGAGATTGAAGCAATAGCACTTGCTGTATAGTCTCCAATTCCTTTTAATTTTATAAGATCTTTATATGAGTTTGGAAATATTCCATTGTAATTCTGAACTATATCTTGCGCAGTAAAATGCATGTTTCTTGCACGAGTATAGTATCCTAATCCTTGCCAAACCTTTAATAGCTGATCCATTGGGGCTGCAGCCAACGTATGAATATCAGGGAAAGTCTCCATAAATTTAAGGTAATATCCTAATCCCTGGTTTACTCTGGTTTGTTGCAATATGATTTCAGAAACCCAAATGGCGTAAGGGTTTCTTGTTTCGCGCCACGGAAGATTTCTTTTATGAAGCGAATACCACTCTATAAGCTTGTTTGTTATATTCTGCATAAGTGTCGAACAAAATAATTTTCAATAATTTGACAAATTTAACCGTTTTGTATTTTATTAATCAAAAGAAAACATTTATATTTGCAGTTCAAATTATGTAAATGATCTAAAATATTGATAATTAAAGTTTTTAAAAAATGACAAAAGCAGATATCGTTAACGAAATTTCAAAAAACACAGGAATTGAGAAAATAACTGTTCAAAAAACAGTAGAAGCATTTATGGAGACTATCAAAGATTCTTTAGTAAATGATAAGAACGTATATTTAAGAGGTTTTGGTAGCTTTATCGTTAAAAAGCGTGCTGAAAAAACTGCTAGGAATATTTCTAAAAATACTACAATTATTATTCCTGAGCACTTTATTCCTTCATTCAAACCTTCAAAAAGATTTGTTTCAAAGGTAAAAAATAACGTTAAGCGTTAATATTATTAGTAAATTATAATTTAAAAATTGAGATTATGCCAAGCGGAAAGAAGAGAAAAAGACATAAGATGGCAACTCATAAGCGAAAAAAACGCTTAAGAAAAAATCGTCATAAAAAGAAATAGGATAAATTTTATCCTTACAGACTGATAATTTGAACCTATTGAAGTAAGTCTTCTTTAGGTTTAAATTGTTTTATGTAACTATTGTATTACTAAATTGAAGAAGGACAAGTGAGTACCGAACTAGTAATTGATGTAACCCCCTCCGAAATAGCAATTGCGTTATTGGAAAATAAGCAGCTGGTTGAATTAAATAAGGAAAAAAGAAACTTACAATTTGCTGTTGGTGATATTTATCTGGCAAAGGTAAAACGTATTATGCCAGGGCTAAATGCCGCATTTGTGGATGTTGGTTACGATAAAGATGCATTTTTGCATTACCTGGATTTAGGTCCTCAGTTTAGAACATTAAATAAATTTGTTAAGAGTTCTTTATCAAGAAAAGGTAAGGCACCTACTATTCCTAGAATGAAAATTGAACCTGATATTGATAAGAACGGTAAAATTACGGATGTTCTTAAATCGGGTCAGCTTGTTTTAGTTCAAATTGCAAAAGAACCTATTTCAACAAAAGGCCCCAGGTTAAGTTCCGAAATATCTATTGCAGGACGAAATCTGGTTCTTATTCCATTTGCTGATAAAGTTTCAGTATCGCAAAAAATTGAATCTCCAGAAGAAAAAAAGCGCTTAAAGAAGCTTGTTGAGAGTATAAAACCTAAGAATTACGGAGTTATTGTTAGAACCGTAGCAGAAGGTAAAAAGGTTGCTGTTCTAGATACTGAATTACGAAGTCTTGTGAGAAAATGGGAGACAGCGTTTGAAAAAATTACCCATGGAAATGTTCCTCGATTAGTAATAAGTGAGCTAAACAGAACATCGGCTGTTTTGCGCGATGTTTTAAATGGATCTTTTAATCATGTTTATGTAAACGAAGATACCATATATCGGGAGTTGAAAGATTATATCAATACCATTGCTCCTGAAAAAGAAAAAATCGTTAAACTTTTTGAGGGCAATCAACCTATTTTCGATCAGCTAGGAGTAGATAAACAGATTAAATCATCGTTTGGAAAAACAGTTTCTTTTAAGAGCGGTGCATATTTAATTATTGAGCATACTGAAGCATTGCATGTTATTGATGTGAATAGCGGAAACAGATCGAAACTTGGCGAAGATCAGGAGTCAAACGCATTAGAAGTTAATCTTGCTGCTGCAAAGGAAATTGCACGTCAGCTTCGTTTACGGGATATGGGAGGTATTATTGTTGTTGATTTTATTGATATGCATAATGCCGAAAATAAGCAACGTGTTTATGAGAAGATGAAAGAAGCAATGGCTGCTGATCGGACAAAACACAATATTCTACCTTTAAGCAAATTTGGTTTAATGCAGATTACTCGCCAGAGAGTTAGACCAGAGCTTAACATAAAGATTAATGAAAAATGCCCTACATGTAAGGGTTCAGGAGAAATCGGACCTAGTGTATTACTGGTCGATGATATCGAAAATCACATTAGTTTTTTAATTAACGAAGCAAATTATAAAAAACTCACCTTAAAAGTTCACCCTTACGTTGCTGGTTATCTTAACCAGGGATTGATTTCTACAAAATGTAAGTGGTTCTTCAAATTTAAAAAGAGAATTAAGGTCGAAGCAGTGAATTCTTATCACTTCCTCGAGTTCCATTTTTTCGATAAAAATGGTGAAATCATTAAGGAGTAACTTCAACACAAAGTAAAGTAAACAAAGCCCTGTTAATGTTTGTTAATATCTATCTATGTAGATATTGAATATTATAGTTATATTTTTTAATTCATACTTAATGTTTAAATTTGGTGCTCTTAAATAAAACTTTTTACATTATGAAAAGAATAGCCCTATTAGCGAGTTTTTTATTAATATTATCAACAGCATTTTCTCAGGTTGTAGATCCTGTTAAGTGGAACAATACAAGTAAATTAACTGGTGAGAATACCGCAGAATTAATTTTTGAAGCCAATATTGACATGAATTGGCATCTTTACTCTCAATATTTCGAAGAGGGAGGTCCGGTAAGAACTACCTTTTATTTTGATGAATCAGATAAATATGAACTTATTGATTCGTTGTCTGAAAGCCCAGAGCCGGAAGAAGAGATGGATGAGGTTTTTAACATCAAGGTAAAGTACTTTAGCCATAAGGCAACATTTGTTCAGAAAATAAAAGTGCTTACTGAAGAATCGTTTACCATTGCAGGTTCTATAGAATACCAAGTATGCCAGGATGATAAATGCGTTTATTTTAATCCTGACTTCAAAATTAAAGTGAAAGGGGCAAAGGTTGCCACAGAAAAAGTGGAAGAAGCATTAACGCCACAAGTTGAACTGGGAACAGAAGCAGAAAAATTAGAACAGGCTGTTACTCCTGATGAAGAAAGCAGTTCAATCTGGGGATTTTTCTTTTTAGCTTTTGTTTTGGGACTGGCTGCTATACTTACACCATGTGTTTTTCCAATGATACCTATGACAGTTTCATTTTTTATGCAAGGCGAATCGTCAAAATTTAACTCAATAGTTAAGGCATTGATTTTCGGAATCTCTATTGTAGTTCTGTACTCAAGTGTAGGCTTAATAGTTTCATTGACAAGTGCAGGTGCTGATTTTACAACAGGACTGAGTACACATTGGATTCCAAACACTATATTTTTTGTGCTGTTTTTAGCGTTTGCTGCATCATTCTTTGGTATGTTCGAAATTGTGCTTCCTTCTGGATTAGCTAATAAGGCAGATCGTCAGGTTGATAAAGGTGGATTTTTAGCATCGTTCTTTATGGCATTTACATTGGTGATTGTATCATTTAGCTGTACTGGACCGATTGTAGGAGCTTTACTAGTGAAAGCAGCAGCTGGTGACGTATTGGAGCCGCTAATCGGTATGTTTGCTTTTGGTTTGGCATTTGCTTTACCATTTACATTATTGGCTATATTCCCACGTATGCTAAAGAGTATGCCAAAATCGGGAGGTTGGATGAACTCTGTAAAAGTTGTTTTAGGATTTGTAATCTTAGCATTTTCATTAAAGTTTATCGCTAATATTGATCAAACATACCATTTGGGTATCATTAGCCGTGATGTATTCCTGGCTATTTGGATTGTTTTATTTGTACTACTTGGACTTTATTTATTAGGTAAACTGAAATTTTCGCACGATAGCGATATTCCATTTATCTCAGTACCAAGGTTAGTATTAGCTATTGTTTCATTTACATTTGCTATGTATTTATTACCTGGAATGTTTGGTGCTGACTTAAATGCGGTTTCTGCATTAATTCCACCTAAATCCGCTCAGCAATTTGATATAAGTAAATCGCAGGTAGTTTCTATATCGGGAGTGCAATCCGATGAACCTACTACATTATGTGAAACACCAAAATATTCAGATATTTTACATTTACCTCATGGTTTAGAAGGCTATTTTGATTATGAGCAGGGAATGGCATGTGCTAAAAAATTAGACAAACCTGTTCTGCTTGATTTCAAAGGTCATGCTTGTGCCAACTGCAAAGAAATGGAAAACAAAGTGTGGTCTGATCCGGAAGTATTGAAACGATTAAAAAACGATTATATCATTATAGCACTTTATGTTGATGACAGAACAAAACTTCCGGAAGATGAATGGGTTACATCCTCGTACGATGGAAAAGTTAAGAAAACTATAGGTAAAAAATATGCCGATTTTCAGATCACAAAATATAATATTAATAGTCAACCATACTATGTATTAGTTGATACAAATGGAGAAATGCTTACAGAACCAAAAGGACATGATTTAAATATTAAAAACTTTGTAGAATTTCTGGATGCTGGAATTGAGGAGTTTGAGAAGAGATAATAAAAGTTTTAGAAAATAAAAAAGAGGTTGCGCTTTGAGCAACCTCTTTTCTTTTTATATAAAGAATGTTGATCTATTCGAATATGTAACTAACCGTAAAAGTATCATCACCATTACTAACAACTTTTAACATTCTGTAAATGATCATGTCCCAGGCAGTAAAGGGATCCGTTACATAGTTTGCTGTTGCAGTCATATCGAATGTGCCTGTAAAGTATTCATTCGTTTGATCAGGATGACCAATACTAATGGTAAAATTAAACGAAGAACCTTCAACATGATATGGATCAATTCCTATGTAATACGTTCCTACCGGATCAGCATTTGGAAGATTATCTGAATCAAGACTAACATCAGTGCTTATTTTAGCAATCTCTGGGTTGTCTGAACTAGCAGCAGCCAGCCATGATAATAATGTTCCAACTGGTGCATAGTAAGGAACAGACTCTTCATAAACACCTAGCAAATCAATATCATCATTCTCGGTATCCCAACCGTAAGCTATGGTTAACGCTTCAGGATCGTTATAATTATTTACAGTTAGATCTAACGCAGGATAAGTCGTTGAAGGATGCACTAAATACTTCTCTGCTTGATTTGTAATACCCAGCTCTATATTAATTGTTTCACTTTCTTCCGGAAAATCATCAGCAATAAATATGATATACAGTGTTGCTTCAGTATAGTAAGCAGGCACAGTAACTGATTGTGCTACATAATCATTGCTATTAACTGTTCCATCAGTAACGATGGCATCAAATGTAATAGGTCTATCAATAGTCTTATTCAAATTAATAGTATACATTATTGTATCACCTTCTGTAACTGTATTTCCGGAAAAATTTGTTGTAAATGTTGCAACCGGATAACTATCATCTGGTTCAACTATCGGACTTGCTTCTTGTGAGGCTTGATCACATGATGTAATCATCACTAATATTAGGGCAAATCCTGCTATATAATTTATTAAATTCTTTCTCATTATATTTTATTTTAATGATTAATGATTTTATAACGGTGTGTAGACTGCAGTATATTCAGAATTACCTGCGGTAAATTCTATGGTATACATAATAGTAATAACACCCGTAACCGGATCAACGTTTCCTTCAGCATGGCCATATACATCATTAGAATATAATCCACCGGCTAAGTCCTGCAATGGGACGGTTATTTTATCACATACATCTAAGAAATCAAATCCGTAATCGGGATTTAGTGGTGTATCCCATAGGCCCACATATTGTGTTTTGTAATGGCCTACACCAATCTCTGTAATCGTTTCTGTCCAGGAGTTGTAAGCTCCATCATCACGCACAGTAACTACGCTATAATCACCTGCTAAATCAGAAGGGCATGCATAATTCAGCGTAATGTCAATCTTCTTACCATTATTAATTACATTGTTATCACCAGAAGCACTAACAACCTCTAAAACTACTACGGGAGACTCATCTAAAGGAGCAACTATACCATCTGTTAACATGGTAAGTTCAAATAATCCAAGATGATTATTCTCAGCAGTAAGTGTAATTGTTGGATTATCAATTCTGTAATGCGTTCCTTCAACAGCTGTTGAAGAAGCTTGATCAACACCAATTGTAACAGTGATATCATTAGTTACATCAAGGTGAGTAGGTCCGGTTAACTTTACTTTAACAGCAATAGCATACTCTGATCCGTCTGCTATTCCTGTTCTTATCATGAATGGATCTTCGAAACCAGCAAAGTTAGGACCTGCATCATTATCCTCTACGTTGGTTTCATTATCAATTAAGCATGAATTAAAAATTCCAATGCTCAATAAAAATATTAGAATGTATTTTAAATTTTTCATAATTAGATTCATTTAAATTTAGTTAGCCCAAAATATTTTAGCAGTAAAAGCATCAGGTTGTGCAGGCACATTAGCTCCATTTGACGAAATTTCGCTTGCCGGATAATACAATCTTACAGGCCTGTCTGGAGTTGATGATAATAATGAAATAGGTAACCCACTTGGGAAATCAGTTCTGTTATAATCAAACCATGATTGTTCTGCTGTAATACTGTTTGTAGCAATCCACTTTTGAGTGATAATTGCTTCTAATGGATCAGTTGAGAAGTTATACCCTACGTTATCAATTGTTTGAGAGTAATATGTGCTGGCACTTCCAGCTCCCAAATAGTCAAACGATGCCTGAATTCCTGCTTCATAATTTGCTTGTGCTGATCCGGGAATGTTGCTAAAACCTCTGTAAGCTGCTTCTGCAAGGTTGAAATAACATTCGGCCAGTGTATAAATAACAACATCCTGATCGGCTCCCTGCAAAATACCGGGACCTAGATTAGATACTAATGCAGGTGTTAACTGTCCTTGAGGATAACCAAGTAATCCTTGAACAACTCCGAGGTGACCAGTTGCAGGTTCTTCATAGATATAATCTATACGAGGATCATTAGTAGAAGATAGGTAATCTAAGATATAATCCGTAGCACAAGTTGCATTATTACTCATTTCTGCAGTACCAGCAGGGTCGTAACCATATAAATTCCAAAAAGGATTTTGCTTGCCTTCTTCGGCTGCATAACCAGGATTAATACCGACGTCGGCAGTAATAAATCCAGATCCTTCAGCTGCAATTTCATCTAATTCAGTTTGAATATAAGCATCTCTGGTACCCATGCTCATCTGGCGGGTAAGGATTCTTAATTTCACTGAGTTTGCAAACTGTTTCCACATAGTCATATCACCAGCAAACATAGCATCTTCAGTCTCTACTTCTTCAATGGTAGCATCATCCACATTATCTATTATTGCAATGGCATCTGTTAATTTTACGATAAGATCATCGTAAATAGTCTGAGCATCATCATAAGCCGGTGTAGCATTGCCACCACGCTGTAATGCTTCACTGTACGGAATATCACCATAAGTGTCAACAAGCAGTTGGAAGTGATATGCTTGCATAATCATACCAATAGCTTTGTAGTAATCATATTTGGTATCTTCAAGCTCTACTAAAACCTCGTAAGCTTTTAATGCATCATAATACGACTGTTCAAAAATTCGGGTATAAAATGATGTTGTTACCAGGTATTTAAACTCATCCGGATACCAGTTAAAGCCATTAGACTGACTCCAGTTATACATAAATAGGTTTGCAAGTCCTTGATATCTTCGTGCTCCCTCATCCGATGCAGAAATAATTTCTCCGGTGTATTTTTGTGCAGCCGGAAGAATTAATTCAGGAGATACCGTAGTAGGATTATTTGGATCTGTATTCACATCCAAATAGTCATCACACGATGCTAATAGTAATATAACTAATAGCAGGTTGGTATATTTAAAAATGTTTTTCATATTCTTTATCATTATTTAATTTTAGAATTCAATATTTAAGCTAAATCCGTAGGATTTGGTGGGAGGTGATTGCATATATCCACCAATACCAATTGAGTTTATACCAGTTTCATATCCACCACGATCTTTTTGGTTTTTAAATTCGGGATCTGAGAACCTATTTTCTTCTGGTAACCAGGTCCATGGATTTCTGGCAATAAATCCGATCACCACTTTTTGTAATGGAGTTTTTTGTAAAATGGACTTAGGAAGCTCATAATTTATGGCTAATTCTCTAACTTTTAATGCTGTAGCATCTTTTACGTAGTTCTCACTAACTTCATTATAAATATCAGTCCAGTAACTTTGACGCCCGCCTTGTACAGGAATATTAGTGTTTTCAACATATACACCCGGGCTGGTTTCAATTACTGAGTTAGGAATAAGAAAATCTTCTCTGTTAGAGGATACGCTGGCTATTGATCTTCCGGTAAACTCCATTGCATCAGATCCTTCTTCGTAATACATATGACCAGTTCTGTAATCGATAGTACCGGAAAGTGATATGCCTTTATAGCTTAATACTGAGTTTAATCCTACAATATAATCAGGAGTTGTTTTTCCCATACTGTAAAGTCCTTCTCTTGTTTCTGGGTGACCGCTCACAGGATCAACAACAATTCTTCCTTGAGGATCTCTCTCATAAGCATTCGTTTTAATTTGAGGGAATGCTTCTCCTACAACAGCATAAATTCCATACTGGCCTGTACTATAAAGTGCTATTTCATCAAGCCCTTCTTTAATCTCGTTTACAACAGTTTCACTACTTGAGTAGTTTAAGTTTATGTCCCATTTCAGGTCTTTTGTATTAATTACCTTACCTGTTAATGATAATTCTATACCTGATCCTTCTAACTCGCCAATGTTAGTTAAATAACTTGTTGCTCCGGAAGCATTTGATGGGGTAGTATAGGTAATTAGATCGGTAGTTATTGTCTTATACCAGGCAAAATCAAGAAATATTCTTCCGTTTAAAAATCCTAAATTTAGTCCAATCTCTGTTGTGTTTAATTTCTCTTTTGAGATGTTTTTATCTACACTTGTTCTTCCAAGATAAAAACCATTCAGTGATCCATATGGGAAACCATCTTCCTGATAATATCTTTCACTAATTTGATAAGGATCTAAATCATTATAAACCGTTGAGTTACTGGCTGTAATTTTAGCAAAAGTTAAAATATCACCAGTTTTTAATACTTCAAAAGCATCTGTTGCAACAAATGACAAACCAACTGCCGGATAAAAATAACTTCTGTTATCTTCTGGTAAGGTTGATGTCCAGTCATTTCTTCCAGAGAAATTCAAAAACAAATAGTTGTTGTAGCCTAAAGTAAAATCACCAAAGAAACCAAATGTTCTTTTTTGCTCTGCATCAACATCGCTTTCTAAACTTCCTGTACCATTAGATATGTCATAAAAATCAGGAATACTTAAATTATTAGCTTTTAAAGTACTTTCTCTAAAGTATCTTGATTCAGTTGTACCACCTAAGATTGCTTTTAGTGTAAAAGCATCATAGAAATCAAAGTTTCCGGTAAAGAGAGCATCTGCATTATATCGTTCACTTTTAAATTCGTAATCTTCTGCAAATGAAGCTACCGGACCTGCAGAAGGTTGCAGAACAGGGTCGTAGGTTTGAGCTGCTTTCCAGTTTTTTCCTGTTCCCCAGCTATCGTTAACAGATACTCTACCCGTAAAGTTTAGCCATTCAACAATATCATATGATAAACTTACATTTCCAATAATACGATTTGTTTTATCCATATTTCTGTTAGTACCGATTGCCCAGTATGGGTTCTGATAATAACCATTTTGATAATTATCGGCATAACCATAACTTAAAGGATTGTCCCAATCGCTATAGGTTGATAATGGAATATTTGCAGGTGTATTTAAGATAAACCAGTATAAAGGTCTATCCTGATCACCTATAGTGCTACCAACAACATCCGTTTCATCGCGCATGTAATTTACGTTAACTCCCATTTCTACTTTACCAATTTTTTTGCTGGCATTTACACGAAGCGTGTTTCTTTCATAGGTATCATCAGGAACAATACCATTCGTTCTCTGGTCGCCAAATGAGAGGTAATATTTACTGTCTTCAGTTCCACCTTTCATATAGATAGTGTTTTGAAGGCTATTACCATCATTGAAGAAGTCTAGTAAATTATCTTCAACGGGAGCATAAGGTATGATTTGATCTTCGACCGGATAATCATCCGGGAAATCGGGACCTACCAAACGCATTTGACCATCGAAACGTGGACCCCAGTTTGTGTTCTCAACCGGATTGTAAGCACCTTCCCAACCAGTTCCATATTCACTTTGGAAATCGGGAAGATAAGCTACCTTTTCAATGGTATATGACGAATTGATACCAACAGTAAACTTCTCGTTTCCTTTACCAGATTTTGTAGTAACAATTAGCGCACCGTTACCAGCTTGGGATCCATACAATGCAGCAGCAGTTGCTCCTTTTAGAACACTTAAATCAGCAATGTCGTTTGGATTTAAATCGTCAAAAGCTCCAGATGTTGCAATAGAACCGTCAATAACAATTAATGCTTCGTTATTAGCACTAATTGAACGAATACCTCTTAATAGTATTTGAGAGTTTGGATTAACACCATTGTCCTGCACATTGATTTGCATACCAGCAACTTTACCTGCCAGAGCTTGTGCAGCTCTTGTTGGTGCAACTTTTGTTAATTCGTCATCAACCACTTTTTGTGTTTGATACGTAATTTCTCGTTTCTCCCTTTTAATACCAATAGCAGTAACTACTACTTCGTCCATTTGAAGCACTTCAGCATCCATTTGAACGTCGATTACTGAACGGCCTCCAATAACTACTTCCTGGGTTTTCATACCAACAAAACTGAAAACTAAAGCTTCAGCTTCACTAGGAACAGTTAATGAATACTTACCATCCATGTCAGTTGTAGTACCAATTGTAAGGTTATCTTTAACCACAACTGATACACCAGGGATTGATAACCCGTCTTCTGTGCCGGTTACCGTACCCGAGATTTGCATTTGTGCTTGTACGGAAAACCCTACAAACAGCAAGAATGCAAGAAAAATTGTTAATTTCTTCATAGATTAAAATTTTAATGGTTAATTTTTAGGGAATGCTTTTTTGTGGTAATAAAGCTTTCGAAGGAATCTTTTCTTCGTTTAGTTAAGTGAAAATAAATATTGATTAAATAGGTTCATTCGATAAAACAGTTATTACCATTTCAAAAACATACAATCGCTAATGTATTTTGATGAAATTGCTATTGAAAATAAATTCAATGTACTTCACGCAGGTTATCATAAAATGTGATCGTTCGGATAAAATGCAGTTTTTGTTTACTTGAATGCTTTAGGAAGAGTCAATATACCTGAGTTATGGACTTTGGCAGAAGTTAAATTTGATAATATGCTTTTAAAGAAGTAAAACACGAAAAGTATGTAAAAGAGGTCTTGAAATTTTCAGTAAAAGGGAACATGTAGATAGAAAAGAGTAGTACGTAGAAAAAACGAAATGGGTTAGTTAAATCTTTTTATATTGCATGCGAATGAGTTTAACTATTTATGAAAGATCACTTTATAAAAAAGTTAGTTCTTAGCAATTCGATTGGATTTAGGGTAACAAGACACGTGTTGTTCTGGATTATTGTCCTTTTATACTTTTCAGGATTTTTAAGGCCGAATAGTAATTTCTATGATTTGTTAAGATACAATTTACATTTTTTACCTCTTGATATTGTATCAACATACATACTGATATATTTTATTTATCCGATGTTTTTAAACGGTAAATCGAGTGTGTTGAAAGGTGCAATTTATTTGTTATTGCTTATAACAATTCATTATTTCATCTCTTATTTTATAGAGTTAAGTTCAGATGGTATGATTTCTTCCGAAGAATATCCTTTGGTTACTGAAATATTGATGAGTAGCAGAATTATGATCATCATTTTTTTTACTGCTAGTTTTATTAAAACCATTAAATACTGGTATAAAACAGAAATTAATTACCGCGAACTGGAAAAGAAAGATGCAGAGAATAAAATGATCTTATTATCTTCTCAGTTACACCCTCATTTTTTATATAATACACTAAATAATTTGTATACACTTTCCATAGAAAAATCAGATAAATTACCTGAAATGATATTGGGTTTATCAACGGTGATGAGATATATTACCGATAGTCAAAAAACACAAGTCTCCTTGCAAAAAGAAATAGAAATAATTAAATCATATATTGATATTGAGAAATTAAGATATGATGAAAGTTTGCAAGTTGAAATGAAATTTGATGTATCAGAGCAAGACCTGAACAAGATAACCATTCCACCATTGTTAATATTCACATTTGTTGAAAATGCGTTTAAACACGGAGTAAGCAATTCGGTTAATAATCCGTGGATAAGTGTTTTTATTAAAATAAATGAGGACACATTAAGAATTCATATTAAAAACAGTGTTGATGATTATTTTGCAAAAGAACCTAAGAGAGAAGGATTAGGCTTAAAGAATGTTCAAAAAAGATTACAATTATATTATCCAGGTAGAACGAAGTTTGTAAAAAATAAATTTTCCGATCGGTTTAGTATAGATCTTGAAATTAAACTGCAAAAAAATGAAAACAAAATGTTTACTAGTTGATGATGAGCCTTTGGCTATAAAACTGATAAAAGGTTATATTGAAGAATTAGATGATTTAAGTATTGTTGGTGAAGCTAAAAATGGGTTAGATGCTCTGAAATTTATTGAGACAGATCCAATAGATTTAATTTTTCTGGATATTAATATGCCCAGAGTTTCCGGGCTGGACTTAATTAAGTCTTTACAATATCCTCCTAAGGTTATCATTATGTCGGCACATAAAGAATATGCTATAGACGGGTTTGAACTTAATGTGGTTGATTTCTTGCTAAAACCATTTTCATTTGATCGATTTTTAAAAGCAATAAACAAATACAAAAACAATATTAATTCAGTGAATAATACTGTTTTGAATCACGAAAAAACATATCATCCGATTTTAAGTTTAAAGGATAATAAAAAAGTGTATAATATAAAACTAGATGAGATATTGTATATTGAAAGTATGCGTGAATATGTTAAGATTCATACTTTACATGAAAGTTTATTGATAAAAATGGCCTTAAGCAAATTAGATGAAGGTTTACCAGATAATGAATTTATCAGGGTGCATAAATCTTATATAGTACCTATAGGCAGAGTAAAAGTTTTTTCAGCAACATTTATCGAATTAGAAGACAAAAAGATACCTATTGGGCGAAATTATAAAAGTATTGTTCTTAAAAGATTACATAACCAAGGACAATTTATTTAACCTCCTCAATGATTTCTTTCATAGCTGGTGTAGATTTAACTAGATAATTACCTTCATCATCGCTGTAAATGAAATAGGCCTCTAAACCTTCGATGGACATAACCAGATCGTAACTTTTTTCTAGTCCCAGAACCATAAAAGCTGTTGCAAACGCATCGGCGGTAATACAATCCTTAGCAATTACTGTTGCACTCAATAGGGTATGATTTACCGAATAGCCAGTTTTGGGATTAATGGTATGAGAATATTTTACGCCATTTTCCTCATAAAATTTTCTATAGTTACCTGATGTAGCCAATGATTGGTTATTTAATTGAATGATTGCCTGTAAATCTGCTCCGGGTATAACGTTATTTTCGACAGGTTTATCGATGCCAATTCTCCAGGCTTTTTGGTCAGGATTAACTCCTTTTGTTTTTACTTCTCCACCAATTTCAACCAAATAGTTGGTTATACCTTTCTTTTCTAAGAAATCAGCAACGACATCAACAGAATATCCCTGGGCAATGGCATTCATATCAATCATTACACGAGGGTCTTTCTTTTCAATTATAGAATCATTAAAAGAAATCTGATTAAATCCGATAAATTGTAAAATGCTGTCTACCTTTTCGTCAGTCATTTTCTCTTTGTTTTTAAAGCCAAACCCCCAGGCATTAACCAAAGGAGCAACAGTAATATCAAAAGCTCCATCAGTGTTTTCATAAACCTCTTTCGATTTTTGTAATACAGTTTGTAAATAATAATCTGTTCTGTTAGATTCGTTCCGGTTTATTTTAGAGATTACTGATTCAGGATTGTAAGTAGAAAGTGATGTGTCGAATTCCGCCAGTAAGTGTTCAATTTCCTCTTTATAATTTATGCTATCCGGACTTTCATACGTGATATGGTATGTTGTTCCCTGCGTAAAACCATCAAAAAAGATATAGTTTGACTCCTCCTTTTGATTGCATGAAATTAAAAGGATGCTTATGAAAGCGTAATAGATTATATTTTTCATCATGAGTATTTTGATACAAAAAGAGCTAAAATAAGAAGTTTTATCCATACGATTTGTATTTTTATACAACATTTTACTAAATGATTAAGTCCTATGAAACGAACTCTATTCATTCTTATTAATTTATTTCTGCTTATTCCGGGTTTGCTTCATGCACACCCCTGGAAACCTGATCACTATGTAATTATAGACACCGACGGTGGGTTAGACGATTTTCGTGCCATAACACTGATGATGGAATCGCCCAATATCAGAATATTGGCAATTACCACATCAAATGGTGTTTTAAGTGCCGATGAAGCATATAATAAAGTAAAAAGTTTAGTGATATCTCATCATCATGAAGGCATTTTGGTTGGAGTAAATGAAAACGATGAGATGAATTTTAAGAACTGTAAACCTGCGCTGGAATTTAATTGGGGTATAGAAAATAGTTTAACAGAAACTAAAATGCCGACTTATAACAACGTATTAAACCAGGTATTTCAATATAGTAATGAAAAAATAACTTTTATTAACCTGGGAGGGTTAAATACTTTTAAAGAGTATTTTTCAGAAAATGAGAATTATCTTCAAAGACTGAAAGAGGTTGTGTGGACTGTTAATACCGAAAAAATAAAATCAAGTTTTAACTATTCACTTGATACTATGGCTTACGTGTTTGTTAAAAATTCAAACATCTCACTTACTATGCTTAATGGTTCTTCATTTGGGAATTACCCTGAAGATCTAATTAAAAACATTAAGGGTTTGCATGAAAACCTTCATCACAGTTTAACATTTAATGATTCACCTTTTACCAAAGTACTGTACGATGAGGCTGTGGTATTTTATCTGATTTCAAATCAAATTTTTTCTCTTGAAAAATCGGATCAGAATTTTATGTATTCCTTTAAGCAGGATATGAATTATTCGGATTTCTATATAGAATTATTAGAATCGGTTGATCGGGTACAAAATCAGGTATTTAAAGAGATATCAACAGATACAGCTGATTACACGGAAGATATTCAGCTTATTATGGATTCAACAATAGATAAGTACGGTAAAGAGGAGTGGAATGCTTGCGTTTTAACCAGTGAATTGCATCGGCATTTAGGAGTTTACGCTTTAATTGGGGCAAAAATGGGAGTGAGGGCCAAAGAGTATTTTGGAGCGGGCGCCGACGAGCTAAAAATAGTTTCATATGCCGGATTAACACCTCCGTTTAGCTGCTTAAACGATGGATTACAGGTTAGCACAGGAGCAACAATCGGACACGGGTTAATTACGGTTAATGAAAACACAAAATTACCAAAAGCAGAATTTGAATATTTAGGTCAGAAAATAACCGTTTCATTAAAAGGAGAGTATCGCGCTAAAATAGCTTCAGAAATTAAAGAATTGAGTACGATCTATGGACTAGATAGTAATATCTACTGGGATTTGGTTCGAGATTTGGCAGTTAAATACTGGAGCAATTGGGATCGACATGAAATATTTGATGTAGAGGTAAAATAAAAAACCGGAAAGCGTTTGCAATCCGGTTATACTATTATTAATGATTATTTTATCCGCCAAAATCGTCAAATGCTAACATCTCATCAGGGATACCTAAGTCGTAAATCATCTTCTGTACCGCATCATTCATAACAGGTGGGCCACATAAATAGAATTCAATTTCTTCTGGTTCTTCATGTTTACTTAAATATTCGTCGTAAACAACCTGGTGAATAAATCCTGTTAATCCGTCCCAGTTATCTTCTTCCTTAGGTTCAGATAATGCTAAATGGAATGAGAAGTTAGGGAATTTTTTTTCAATTTCTCTAAACTCATCTTCGTAAAATACTTCACGTTTAGATCGTGCTCCATACCAGTAAGAAACTTTTCTTCCGGTTTTTACCGTGTGGAAAAGATGGAAAATGTGCGAACGCAACGGAGCCATGCCGGCACCACCACCAATATAAAGCATTTCTCTGTCGGTATCTTTTATAAAGAAATCACCATATGGTCCTGAGATCGTTACTTTATCGCCAGGTTTACGCGAGAAAATATACGAAGAACAAATTCCGGGATTAACCTTTTGGAATGCTCCTTTTGATCTGTCCCAAGGAGGGGTTGCTATACGTATATTTAGTTTGATAATGTTTCCTTCGCCCGGATGATTAGCCATAGAATAAGCTCTGTATGTTGGCTCGGGATTCTTCATTTTTAAATCCCACATGTTAAACTGATCCCACTCTTCTTTAAATTCTTCTTCAACTTTGATGTCTTTAAAGTCAACTTCAACTTTAGGCACATCAATTTGAATGTATCCACCAGATTTAAAGTCAAGTACTTCTCCTTCAGGCAATTTAACAACAAACTCTTTAATAAATGTTGCAACATTTTTATTGGATACCACTTCGCATTCCCATTTTTTAATTCCCATAACTTCTTTAGGAACGCCAATTTTCATGTCATTACGAATTTTCACCTGACAGCCAAGTCGCCAATAGTTTTGTGCTTCTTTTCTGGAGAAGAAACCGGTTTCGGTTGGTAAAATGGTACCTCCGCCTTCAAAAACCTGGCATTTACACATTCCGCATGTACCACCACCACCACAAGCCGAAGGTAAATAAACTCCGTTATTCGATAATGTACTTAAGATTGTATTTCCAGGATCAACCTCTAATTCGTCTTCCTCATTTATTGTCAATTTAACTTTTCCTTGTGGAGTAAGTTTTTTTCTTGCATACAAAAGAACCAATACCAATGCAAGAATAAGTGTTAAGAAAATACCAATACTTAACAGAATAACCGTAAAATTTGATGTTAATAAAATCATTCTCTAAGTTCTTTTATATGTTTATAATTTTATTCCCATGAATCCCATAAAGGCAATACCCATTAAACCGGTAATGATAAAAGTAATACCTAAACCTTTTAATGGATCCGGAACATTTGAATATCTGATTTTTTCTCTTATGGCAGCAATGCCGACTATAGCAAGAAACCATCCTACTCCGGAACCTAATCCAAATGCAGTTGCTTCTGCAATATTATTATAATCTCTTTCTTGCATAAATAAAGAACCACCCAGTATTGCGCAGTTTACGGCAATAAGTGGTAAGAATATACCAAGAGAACTATATAATGTTGGAGAAAATTTCTCAATAATCATCTCAACAAGCTGCACCATTGATGCAATTACAGCAATAAAAATGATAAAGCTTAAGAAGCTAAGATCTACATCGGCGAATTTAGGACTAAGCCATACCAGAGCTCCTTCTTTTAATAAATAGTTTTGAATCAGGTAATCAATGGGTACGGTAAAACCTAACACAAAAATTACGGCAATACCTAAACCTGTTGATGTTTTAACAGTCTTTGAAACAGCTAAATATGAACACATACCTAAAAAGTAGGCAAAGATCATATTATCTATAAAAATCGACTTGACAAATATGTTAACTAAATTTTCCATGTTGTAATTTTTTCACATTCGAGTTAGTTAGATTCTATTAGCTTTTTATTTTTGGCACGTTGAACCCAAATTATAGCTCCAACCACAATAAGTGCCATAGGAGGCAGAATCATTAATCCATTATTTTCATAACCAAAGTTGTAAACTCCTTCTGGAATTACCTGGAAACCCCAAATTGTTCCCGATCCTAAAAGTTCTCTAAAGAATGCAACTATGATTAATATAACGCCATATCCTGCGGCATTTCCCAATCCATCTAAGAAAGCAGGCCAGGGTTTATTGCTTAAAGCAAAAGCTTCCAGTCGTCCCATAATTATACAGTTGGTAATAATTAGTCCAACAAATACCGACAACTGTTTACTAATGTCAAATAAGAAAGCTTTAAGGAACTGATCGACTAGAATAACCATTGAAGCAATAACTACTAACTGCACAATGATTCTGATTCTAGGAGGAACAGTTTTACGTAATAATGAAATTACAACATTTGATACAGCCATAACCACAACTACCGAAAGTGCCATAACAAATGCCGGTTTTAACTTAACTGTTACAGCCAATGCTGAACAGATACCCAGAACCTGAACTGTAATCGGATTACTGTCGTTTAAAGGTTCTGTAAGTAATTTTAAGTTTTTGCTCGAAAAAAGAGGTTCTTTTTCTTCACTCATTATATTTAAATTTTATGATTTTACTTATTCTGATTCTTTTTCAACTAATTCATCTTTTACAGGCTTCTCTTCCGAAGATTTGTCCTGATTAATTTTTTTGAAATAGGGTTTATAACTACTTAAACAATCCTTGAGCATATTATCAACACCTTTACTGGTAATGGTACCACCTGATATACCATCTACCTGGTATTTGGAATCTGGATCTGCATTTCCGTTTTTAAGCACACTTACAGAAACAAACTCGCCCATTTTAAAAATTTCTTTTCCAAAAAATTGTTCCTGAAAGTCTTTGGTGTTGATTTCAGCACCTAATCCGGGTGTTTCGGATTTATGGCTAAAAACTGCTCCATAAATGGTAGAAAGATCATTTTCTAATGCAATGTAACCCCAAATCGGGCCCCATAATCCTTTCCCGTATACTGGAACAATATATTGTTTCTGATTCTCTATGGTACTTTCAAAAACAGGAAGACTTTGTTCTTCGAGTGGCTTAGCCAATTCCTTTTTCATGTCAATTGCAAAAGCATCTACGCTTTCTTTTATTTTTCCTTTCGAATTCACTGCATAGCTTTCATTTATATACTGATCATAAAGCTGTTCAGCATTTTTTGCAGTACTTTGGATATTTATTGACGTAAGAATGTTTTGTTTCTTGTTAATCTCTTCATTCTTTTTTTGCAATGGCTGCAATGTCATGGCTGCAACGGAAAGTATTGCCGCTACTGTAACCACCATGATGGTTGAAAAAAGAAATATATATGTATTGCTATATGATTTCATAATACGTGTATATTTTATGCTTTAACCTTAGCTCTTTTTAATCGTTTTTTAATGTTCGCTTCAATTACATAGTGATCAATCAATGGTGCAAAAACATTCATTAGCAAGATAGCTAACATAACACCCTCAGGATATGCTGGATTAATTACCCGGATTAATATGGCTAAGAATCCAATTAAAAATCCGTAAATAATCTTGCCTTTTGGGGTTTGTGCGGCAGAAACCGGATCGGTAGCCATAAATACTGCTCCAAATGCAAAACCGCCTAACAACAGATGTTCCCATGCCGGAATTTCCATGAATGGATTTACCGCAAAAATATTCAGTAGTAGCCCCATAACCAGTCCACCAATAAAAGTTGAGATCATAATTCTGGCACTGCCAATTCCGGTAAACAATAAAATGGCTGCACCAATTAAGATGGCAATTGTAGAGGTTTCTCCAATAGAGCCCGGTATTGTTCCAATAAACATCTCCTGTATGCTTGGCAGCTTATCAATATTTCCGGCGGCTGCTTCAGCCAATGGGGTTGCACCCGAATAAGAATCTATAATTCCTTCTCCATTCATCATTCCGTGAGTCCAAACTTCATTACCTGACATATACGACGGATAGGCAAAAAACAAAAACGCTCTTGCCGTTAAAGCCGGATTAAGTATATTCATGCCAGTTCCACCAAAAACTTCTTTGCCAATAACTACAGCAAAAGCTGTTGCAACGGCAACCATCCATAAGGGTACATCAACCGGAAGTACTAATGGAATTAAAATTCCTGAAACCAGAAATCCTTCATTAACTTCATGGCCTCGATATTGTGCAAAGGCAAATTCGATTCCAAGACCAACAGCATAGGAAACTACAATAATTGGGAATACTCTTAGAAATCCAAACCAGAATAATTCGAACAAGGTACCTTCTTGTCCGGTAGCATTAAAGTGTTGTAATCCAACATTCCACATTCCAAAAAGAACTGTTGGTACTAAGGCAAAAACAACAATTGCCATCGTTCTTTTCATATCGATTGAATCACGAACATGTGTACCCTTTTTAGTAACAGTATCGGGCACAAACATAAATGTTTCAAAAGCTTCGAATGTAGATTCAAACTTTTCAAATTTTCCTCCCTTTTCGAAGTGAGGTTTTATTTTATCTAAATAATTTCTTAATGATTTCATTAATCAATGTATATTTTATTGCTAGATTTTTAACTCATTTCTTTTCGCATCAAATCAAGACCAGAGCGGATTATCGACTGAACTTCGGTTTTTGATGTGCAAACATATTCGCACAAAGCAAAATCTTCTTCGTCAACTTCGTAAATTCCTAACTGTTCCATTTTATCGATATCTTCAACCATAATGGCTTTAATAAGCTGAACAGGATAGATATCCATAGGGAATACCTTTTCGTACTCGCCGGTCATAACATAAGCTCTGTTACCACCATGCATGTTAGTATCTAAACGGTATTTTCTGCCGGGTATTAACCAGGAAAGCAGTGCTCTTGATGCAGTATATTTTTTGAATCCCGGAGTTGCCCAACCAAAAAATTCATGGTATTTTCCTTCAGGGATAACTGTAATTTGATTATCGTAATAACCAACATATCCATCTTTATCTATTTTAGATCCGGTAAGGATGTTACCGCTGATATATCTTAGTTGTCCATCGTTAACATTGTTTTCTACCATATTTTTTATAGAGGCTCCGCCAAGAATTTTAAAGTATTTTGGATTTTTTACCTCGGAACCCGTTAATGCCACTATTTTAGTAGCATCATATTTTCCTTCCATGAATAACCTACCAATGGAGACAATTTCCTGTGGGTAGGTATACCAAACAATATCACCTTTATTAATAGGATCTATTTTATTAATCTGAATTCCAACATTTCCTGAAGGATGCGGTCCGGTGAAATAGTTTAGCTGAACACCTTTCGCTTTTGTATAGGTTTCTGCCGGAGGATAATCTGCATTTAAATTCAGATGAATTTTACCTTCGGTTAATTTTGATAAAACGTCGATGCCTTTTTGGAAACAGTCTACGCAATCTTTAACCACGTAATCCATATCGGGCGCAAGAGGAGCACTATCAAAAGCAGAAATAAAAATAGCCTTTGGTTTATCTTCCGCATTGGCTATTGTTGAATACGGGCGTTGTCGTATAGTTGGCCATAACCCTGACTTTTGCAAGGTTTCAATAATCTCTTCTCTTGAGAGATCTTTTGGGTTTCCAACGTTAAACTCTTCGTATTCAATTGTGGTATCGGCTTTAACCACAACCTCAAGAATAGCTCTTCGTTCACCACGGTTTATCTCAACAACCTCACCACTAACCGGCGAGGTAAATTGAACCTTGGGTTGAAATTTATCAAAAAATAATGGTGACCCTGCTTTAACTTTGTCACCAACTTTTACGACTAATTTAGGTCGTATTCCTGTGAAATCAGATGGTTTAACTGCATAAAATTCAGATTGGTCTGCTTTTTTAATAATCTTTTCGGCATTACCGAGAATTTTAATGTTTAAACCCTTTTTGATTTTTATAACTTTCGACATGCTTAGTTATTCTTATGATTTATTTGAGTTTTTAACAAATTTAAGAAATTAATAAAACAATCTCTTTTTTATTCATTCTGATATTTACAACTATTATCTTCCTATTTTGTTTATTAAAAGTGTGAAATTATTAACACTATTTTTCAAAAAACCAGAAATGGCCTATCAAAAAACGGAATAATTGATATTTATACATGTTGCTAATTCTTGCAATAAATGGTGTGGGCAAAGATAAATTTATTTTTTTATAAACATATATAAATTAGTCTATAAATGACATATGTCATATGCAAAATTTGTCAACTTAATTATTGATATACATTCATATACATGCTTACTTTTTGATATTCAATAAAAAAACTAACCCTTTAAACTAATTCGTTTTAAGTTATTTAAATCTTTAATAACAATATCACTTTTATTGTCTTGAATTATTCCTTCTGTTTTCATGTTCTTTAATGTTCGCACTACACTCATCATCGACATACCTGTAAATTCCGCAAGATCCTTCCTTGAAAGAATCATCCTAAACTTCTTAGATTTAAAAATATTCTCTGAAAGATATATTAAAGCATCAGCTACACGGCCATTCATTTGCTTTTGAGTGAGACTTGCCATTTTATCATAAAAATGTATTGATTCTTTATTCATCGATTGTATTATACACTGTGCAAATTGATTGTTCTGATGAATTAATTTTTCAATTGTTTTTCGATCTATAGAACACACCGTTGCATTTTCTAAAGCTGCTACGGAAAAACGGGCAATATTATCCTGATTAAACAGAGAAGTTAAACCGATTAACTTTCCTGCTGGTATTATATCCAATATCAGGTTATGTTCGAGGCTGGTTTCTTTATAGATTTTAGCATAGCCATTTCTTAAATACATAATATGTGTAACAAATGAACCTTGCTTAGAGATAACCTCACCTTTTTTAAAATGAATTTGTACTTTATTATCATTAGCAAGAACCAGCTCGCTATCGTGTAATGTAGAAAAACATGCCGATTTTGATTTACATGCCTGACATTTTACTTGCTGAAACATAGTTGCTTTTAATCAGTTCTTATCGGGCAAATTTATATAAAAATAGACATATGTCTATAATTTATTAGATAAATGTTAATTCATTAACTATTTAAAAAAAGGTATCTTGGTAATTGTATTGTTAATTAACTAACATACATTTGTAGACGTATAAATATATAAACATATAGATATGAAAATCAAAAGCCAATTCGCATTATTCGTTGTATTAATGATTGTTTGGTTTCTTATTAATAATAGTTTTCAGATTGAAATAGTTATTATAGGAGCAGTATTATCTTTTATAATTAGTTTAATATTTGGTCGAAGGACAGATGTTCTGAACGAATTTAAATTTACTCCAGCAGCATTTTTTTATACCCTTGTCTATTTACTGGTATTTTTTGTTGAGTTGATCAAATCAAATATAGATGTCGCATTGCGTGTAATAAAACCTTCCTTACCAATTAATCCGGGTATTGTGAAAACCAAAACGGTATTAAAATCGAAAATGGCACGTATGATTCTGACTAATTCAATCACATTAACTCCGGGAACCTTAACTGTAGATATTGACGATGATATATTATATATACACTGGATTGATGTTGAATCGGATGATATTGATGTGGCTACTGAGAAAATTGTTAAAAAATTCGAAAAAATCTTAGTTAAAATATATGGTTAATACAATACTTACAATAGCTGTAGTAATTATGATGTTAGCATTGATGTTAACATTATATAGATTTATAAAAGGTCCTACAGCATCGGATCGTTTAATTTCTTTTGATGTTATGACAGTAAGTTCATTATCGTTGATAGCATTAATAGCGAAATTTTCAGAACGAATAATCTATTTGGATGTAGCTCTTGTTTATGGCTTATTAAGCTTTTTAGGGGTTATTATTGTTGCACGCTATTTCGAGAAAGGAATCTAATTATGGAAAATTCAGTTATAGAAATAATAGGAGCAGTTCTTGTTTTATTAGGTGCAATATTTTTATTCCTTGGTGCATTAGGATTAGTTCGTATGCCCGATGTTTATAATCGTATTCAGGCAGGAACAAAAGCTTCAACATTAGGAACATTTTTATCTCTTATCGGATTATTGTTAATTATCCCTGCATGGTGGGGAAAACTGATTCTTTTGGTCATTTTCATATTAATAACTAATCCCGTATCATCTCATGTATTGGCCAGAGCATCTTATTGTATTAAAGTACCTATGTTTAAGAAAACGGTGGTGGATAAATATAAGGAAGATGTGGTTAAATTATTTAAAAAGGACGAAAACAACGATTAATATGTTACAAATAATACTTGCCATATTTTTAGGAATAATCATGCTGATTTTAGCGGTAATAGCTGTGCAGAATAAAAATGTCGTAGTCGCAATTATTGCAGCCGGTGCAGTGAGTTTATTTGCATCTGTGCTTTATTTATTGTTGGCTGCTCCTGATGTGGCTATGACAGAAGCCGCTATTGGTAGTGGTTTATCAACTATCATTTTCTTTTATGTACTTAATAAAATAAAAAGGCAAAATGGTTAAAAAAGGTTTTATTCTATTAATATTAGCTGCAATGGCTGTAATCATTGTAGGTGCTTTTGCCGGATTTACAGGTAATACCGACTTAGGCTACGTGGCAAACCACTATGCAAGTAACGGTGCATCAGAAGTTGGTTCGGCTAACTTGGTTACTGCAGTGGTTGTTACATATCGTGGGCTTGATACTTTAGGTGAAGTAACCATATTATTCCTTTCTGCCGCGATTGTAGGTTTTTTCTTAAAAGTAGAAAACACAGATAATAAAGATCGTAAACTAAAATATGTAAGTGAGATTCTAAATACTGCATCACAGGTTTTGGTTCCAATCATTATTCTTTTTGGAGTATATGTTTTTATTAATGGGCATTTATCTCCGGGAGGTGGATTTCAAGGTGGAGCAATTTTAGCATCGGGATTTGTATTGATGTTTATTGCTCAGCCTAAAAAGGAAATAAGCCATAAAATGGTTACTATTCTGGAATCCATTTCAGGAGTAAGTTTTGTATTATTGGGAGTAGCAGGCATTATTTTTGCAAGTGGATTTTTGGATAATACAATTCTTTCATTAGGTAAATTCGGAACCTTATTTAGTGCAGGAGCTATTCCTATTATTTACATTTTTGTGGGTTTAAAGGTTGGTTCAGAACTTACATCTATAGCACTTAGTTTAAAAGAAAATCAGAACGAAGCATGATAGAAAAATTGAACTTAGAAAATATAAGTCTTGCTGTTGGAATTATTGTTATTCTAATTGGTTTATGGGGCTTATTAACACAAAAAAATCTGATTAAAATCGTTATCGGATTTGCTTTATTTGATACAGGAATTCATATTGTTATGGTTAGCATTGGGTACATTAAAGGCAGAACAGCTCCAATTCTCGATAGTGCTGTGGATGTTAACAATGCTTCTCAAATCGTAGTCGATCCAATTCCTCAAGCTTTGGTTTTGACAGCCATTGTTATCGGGTTAGGGATTACGGCATTAATGCTATCATACGTTTTAAAGATGTATCAAAAAAGAAAATCATTGGAAATCAATAATTATAAAGATCTAAAATGGTAGGACCAATATATATTATCGCAATTGCGTTAGGTACAGCCTTTTTCTTGGGATTTTTCAAAAAGGCTAATCGTACGTTCTCATTTGGCTTGATGTTATTGGCTATGGCTTTCATGACATTCATATCAGCTCAATGGTTGTACGCTTTTTTAACACAAAATCAAGAAACAGTTCAAATATTTACAGCAGGATTTAAACCTCCATTTTCTATTAGTTTGCAGATGGGATTCCATGAATCAATATTCCTTACTATAATTAATGTATTAGGTTTGTTTTCTGCCATTTATCTCTTTGGTCATTTGCGTGATAAAGGGGTAAATATGATGATGGTTTTTGTGGTTCTTTTTATGGGCTTGAATGTGGTGGTTATGACTCGAGACTTATTTAACTTATTTGTATTTCTTGAGATATCAACCATAGCAATTATTGGGTTGATTTTATTAGAAAAGAAAGAAGATGCCATTAGCTCAGGCTTTAAATATCTGATAGCTTCAGGAATAATCAGTGGCTTACTTTTAATAGGTATTATTGCAGTGTATTATTATAGCGAGTCGTTATTTATTAATGATATCATAGCTTCCAAATTAATGTATGTTAAAGGTGGAACCATTGCTACATTTCTTATTTTAATAGCTCTTGTGCTGGAATTAAAACCTTTCCCTGCAAATGGCTGGGCTTTAGATGTGTATGAATCTGCTCATCCTGGTGTAGGAGCTATTGTGTCCAGTGCATCAGCAACAGCAGGTATTTTTATTCTGTTTAAGCTGTTGCCAGCTTTTAGTGATTCAGCTTACTACATTATTGCAGTTATCGGTACATTAACTTTTGTTGGTTCTAACCTTTTAGGAATTAAGCAAAATAAGGCAACGCGCTTGTTAGGTTATTCTTCCATTGGACAAATTGGTTTGGTAATGGCTGTTATAGGATTGACTCCTTATTTGGGTGATAAAACCATGTTTATTGCATTTGGATTATTACTAACACATATTCTGGCGAAAGCAGGGTTATTCTGGTTGGCAGGAATTGTGAAATCAAAAAATATTAGAGATTGGGCTGTAATAAGAAGAAATCCACACCTACTAGTGCTAATGGGTACCTTCGTATTTGCTTTAATTGGGTTTCCACCATTTCCTTCATTCTTTGCCAAGTGGGAACTAATTATGCAATTAGCAAATAGTTCCGGAATGGTTTGGTTAGCATTTATATTATTGGGATCATTTATCGAAGGAATTTATATGTTCCGTTGGTTTGGATATGCAGTTAAAGGCGAAAATAAGGATCTACCGGAATTTAAAATTCACTGGAATAAAATACTACCTGCCATATTATTTGCTATCGGACTTTATGCTTTTGGTTATTATTCTAGCACACTGACAGGGATTGCAGGTAAATTTAATTATCTACCATTACTGTTTATCGTATTCTTATATGCTATTGATTTTCTTCCTGTATATATTAAAAATACAATTTCAATAGCCGGTGTAGGATATTATTTATATACAATATATCCTGGTTTAGAAGAGTACAGATTGGTGTTTGGCCTTATTTTCTTAGCCGGTGGCATGTTAACATTGTTAGCCGGTTATGCTTACAAAGGTAAAAGACAAGGTTTTTACCCTTTAACGATAATGATGTTTGCCGGCTTATTAGGATTAATTGAAGCCAAAACAACCTTAGAATTTTTCTTTGCATGGGAATTAATGACTGCCGGATCATACTTCTTAATTATTCGCGGTAAGAAATCGATGCCACACGCCTTAAGTTATATTTTATTTTCGGTAGGTGGAGCGTATCTAATTCTTGCAGGTTTTGCTTTAGCACATATCGATCAAAATACATTTTCATTAGATATTCTTTCAAATGTTCAGTATTATGCTCCTGTAATTTTCACATTGCTTGCAGTTGGTTTTATGACAAAAACTGCATCCATTGGATTACATATTTGGTTGCCAGGAGCGCACGCCGAAGCTGAGAGTGATGTTTCACCAATGGTATCTGCTATTTTATTAAAGGCTGGAGTGTTTGGATTAATCATTTTAATGCTACATATGGGATTTCAATCGTTTGGTAATGTTGATATTTATTACATTTTGGCCTGGATTGGAGCCATAACAGCAGTTATGGGTAACATGATGGCTGCTTTTCAGGAAGATGCAAAACGATTATTAGCATACTCAAGCATTGGATTTTTGGGATATACTGTGTTTGGATTAGCCTTAATGTCTCATTTAGGTTGGTTAGCCGCTATATCGCTTTCGGTAATACACTTTATGTTTAAAACCTTATTGTTTTTGGCAATAGGTGGCGTGGTATGGCGTGTTAAAACAAAAGAGATGTATAAAATGGGTGGATTAATCAAGAAAATGCCATTTACATTTATTTCTGTTTTGATGGGTATCATTGTGATCTCAGGAGTTCCACCATTAACAGGATTTGGCGGCAAATGGATTTTATATAATGCAGTGTTGGATAAAGGATGGTTTTTCCCTGCAGCTGCAGTTTTCTTTGCAGGAATTATTGCCTTCTTATATTGTTTCAGATTAATTCACACCATATTCCTAGGACAATTGAAAGATGAACATCGCGAAGTGAAAGAAGCACCATTCTGGATGCTTGTTCCACAATACATTATTTTAGGTGTGATCATGTTGTTCTCGGCTTTACCAAATTCCTTATTAAAACCAATTGGAGAGATACTATTACCGTATTTTCCTGATGGTGCATTAGAATGGCAGGGACAATTGGCAATAAGTGCATTCGGATATTGGAATGGTAAACTGATTATGTTTATTGTAGTTGGAATATTTGTTACCGTTTTTGCATGGTTGTGGTACATGAATAGAAATGCTCAAAAAGTGAAGCAATTCAATATTGGTTATTCGGCAGAAAGACCTTCATTACCTGAAACAACACACTTTGCATACAATTTTTTCGCTCCTTATAAAAAGGTTTTAGGCTTTTTAGTGACTCCTGTAATTTCCAATTTTTGGGATGATGTTTCCGAAGGAATTCATGCTGTCGCTGATAAAATTAGAAGAATATACGATGGTAATGCGCAAAATTATGCTCTTCATATAATCATGTTTGTAGTTGTTTTTTATTTAATCGCTTTTGGAGGATTTTATGGAATTTAGTATTAAAAATATAGGATATGCACTGTTAACAATATTTATTGTTCTCAATTATGGATTAATCCTTCAAGGAATAATCAGAAAAATAGGTGCAAGGGTTGGCCGGCGATATGGTATTCGTTGGTATCAACCATACATAGATATTATAAAAAATTATGCCAAACGAAGTACTATAACACATGGTGTAATGTTTTATATTGCTCCTGTATTTCGATTATCAGGAGGTATAGGATTATTGCTCTTTATGCCAGTTATTTTTGGGTCTGAAATATTTAGTAATTTTTCATTTGCCGGAGATCTGGTATTGGTATTGTATTTTCAGTTTTTTGGAATATTAGGAATGGCATTAGGCGCTGCCGAAAGTGGTCATCCTTATTCGGCCATCGGTGTTTCAAGGGGATTGTCTCAGGTTACATCGTTTGAGTTGCCTTTAACTTTAGGTGTTATTGCAATTGCTATGCAATATCAAACACTGAATATTACAGAAATTGTTGCTGCTCAGCAGGGTGGATTTTTAAACTGGACAGTCATAACTAATCCTTTTGCAGCAGCTGCAATGCTAATAGCATTTCTTGGTGCTATGGGACGTTCTCCTTTTGATGTAGTTCTAGCACCACAAGAAATTCCAATTGGACCACCAACAGAATTTCATTCCGGTTTATTGGGTGTTTTGCAATTGAATCGTGCAATTTTTCCTGTTGCTAAATTGATTCTTTTTATGAATCTATTATTTGGTGGAGCAACCAATTGGTTTGAGTTAATAGTAAAGACATTTTTTATTTATATGTGGTCTGTTTTTGTTGGGGTTGTTTACCCACGATTCAGAGTAGACCAATCAGTGCGATGGTTTTTAACAGTACCATTAATTATTGGAATCATTGCAATTATTTTAATTCGATTTTAAGAAATGAAAGAAGATTTTAAAAAACGGACGGTAATATCACCTGATGGTAAACCGATTGAAATAGATCCTGTTAAAGATTATTTTAGTGATGCTAAGCCTAAGGTATACAAACCTGCGCATCCTGTAATTGAGAAGTTTGCCAATTGGGCACGTGCTAACTCGTTGTGGGTGCTTGGATTTGGAACAGGTTGTGGTGCAATTGAAATGCGTCCGCTGATGACACCCCGATTTGATGCTTACAGATATGGTATTCAGTGGAGACCAACACCAAGACAATCCTCGGTATTTGTTATTTCAGGATACTTATCGGTTAAAACACTTAAACGAGTGGTTCGTACCTATGAGCAGATGCAGAATCCAAAGTTTGTAATTGCCTTGGGTAGCTGCACAATAAATGGGGGAATGTACTGGGATAGTTACAACACAATCAATCGATTGGATCATTATTTGCCTGTTGATGTGTATGTAGCAGGATGTATGCCTCGTCCGGAATCCTTATTAACAGGATTCGAAGAATTAAAGAAAATTATAAAAGAAGGTCGTGGAGAAGGTGCTAACAAGTATGCAGAAAATTTCGATTGGTACAAAGCAAACCAAAAGAAGATTATTAAAGATTGGGATATGCCGGATTATAACTGGTAGAAGTAAATATCTTGTAATATAAATACTTAATATTAAAAAAATGAAAGACATAATTGACCGAATAAAAACAAAATATACAATATCAGAAGTTGTTGAACAGAGGAAGAATCTAAGTTTTGTAACTGTTTCCAAAGAACAGGCTATCTCCATTATAACATTTTTGAGAGATATTGAAGGATTTAAACATCTGGTTTTACTTACTGCAGCTGATTGGATTGAGAATGATAAATTTCAGTTAACTTATTTATTAAATAATCCGACTGAAAAGATTGATTTAGGAGTAAGAGTTTTTATTTCCCGAGAGAATGCAAGCATGGAATCAGCTCATCATCTTTGGGAGCAGGTAGCTACTTATCAACGTGAATTAAAAGAAATGTTTGGGATTGATTTTCCTGATAGTCCGGGTGTTGATAAACCCTTTATTTTAGAAGGTTGGGAAGATATACCACCTTATCGACGTGATTTTGATACAAAACAATATTCTGAAGATACATATTTCCCAAGACCGGGAAGAGAATCAAATGATCCGGCAGAATATATGAAGAAAAAGCTTTATCCGAATGAATAAGAAAAGATTTACCATAAACGAAGACAGATCATTATTCCCAGAAAAAAATGCTGAAGGGAAAATTGATATTGATTTAAGTTCGCATAAATATCTAAAATTGTGGCAAGGTCCGCAACATCCTGGTATAACCGGTAATATGTCGCTTGAGTTAACAGTACTTGGCGATGAAGTAATGGACTGTGAAACACATGTTGGATATTTACATCGTGGATTTGAAAAATTAATGGAACGACGTAAGTATATTCAATGTTTTCCAATTGTATGTCGGGTAGCTGTACCAGAACCGGATTTTAATGAGTATTGTTTTGCTTCGGCAATGGAAGAACTTGCAGGCATTGAAGTGCCTGAAATGGCTCAATGGTTAAGAACATTGGTATTGGAAATGTCTCGACTACAGTCTTATTTAATGTGGATTGGTGGTCAATCCGGTGCTTTTGGTTCCGGAATAATTGGACAATGGTCAATTTACTTACGTGATTTAGTTTTAGATCGTTTTGAAGAACTTACCGGTGGGCGCGTATATCATATGTATCAATTGCCCGGTGGAGTTCGTGGTTTGTTACCAGACGGATTTAAACAACGCATGGAAGAAACATTGCTAACCATAGAGAAATTTATGGATGATATCGATAAGGTAATGTTTAACAACGCTGTATTTAAAAAACGTTCGGTAGGAATGGGATATATTGATCCTTCATGGGTAAATAAATTCGGAATTACTGGTCCTAATGCACGTGCTGCAGGAATACCTTTAGATGTTCGAAAAGATTATCCATATCTAAAATATCCTGAACTGGACTTTGATGTAGTTGTTGGTAAAGATTCTGATATATATACACGTGCAGATATAAGACGAAAAGATCTATTATTAAGTGTTGACCTAATACGCCAGATTTTTGCCAAAATGCCTGAGAAGGGTGATATTAAAGCAAAAACACCAAATGTGTTGCACTGGAAGGTGCCAAAAGGAGAAACATATAGCCGTGCCGAATGTACACGAGGTGAATATGGTTACTATATGGTTTCTGATGGCACTGAATATCCAAGAAGAATCAATGTTCGCGGACCTAGTTATACACATGCAGTTGCATTGTTAGAAAAAATGATCATTAACACAAATATAGCTGATGTAGCAGGATTAATGGTATCCTTGCATACTTATCCGCCGGAAATTGAACGATAAGTTTATTATTCAAATCAATAAATAAACGAATAAATAGTCATTATGAAACTTAAAGATATATTATCTCCATTTACCGCCTGGAAACATGTAGTAAGAGAGCCTGTTACCATAAAAGATCCTTTTTCACGCGAAGGAGCCGACAGGTATAGGGGATTTCATAAAAATGATATTGAAACATGTATTGGCTGTGGTACTTGCGAAGATATTTGCCAAAATGCAGCTATTGATATGGTTCCCGTAGAAGGTATAGAAACAAAAGACGGTGATAGTGGATTACGTCCACAGATTGATTATGGGAGATGCTGTTGGTGTGCTTTATGCGTAGATGTTTGTACAACCAATTCATTAAGTCTTTCTAATCATTTTACCTGGGTTGATGAAGATGCTGATGTATTCAGATTCATACCTGGTGTAGATAAAAAAGATTGGGATAACGAAGAGCGTGGTTGGAAAAAACCGGAACCAAATTATGAGCTTTACGAAAAGGAAAGAGTTCCAATGCGAGAGCTTCATCCGGAAGAAAGAGATAAATCTTTTATTGAAATGGTTAAAGGTTATTCCAAAGAAGAAGCTGAGCGCGAAGCAGACCGTTGTGTTGAATGTGGTATTTGTATTGCTACTTGTCCTGCTCACATGGGTATTCCTGAGTATATCAAGGCCGTTCGTGAAGATAATATCGAAGAAGGATTTAAAAAATTATACGAAACCAATCCATTACCGGAAATTTGTGGACGTATTTGTACTCATAAATGCGAAACAGTCTGTTCTGTAGGTCATACAGGTGATCCGCTTTCTATTCGCTGGCTAAAAAGATATATTGCTGATCAGGTTGAATCAGAAGATTATAAGAATATCTTGGGAACAGATGGAATAGAAAATAATGGAAAAAAGATTGCTATTATCGGATCAGGACCATCCGGTTTATCTGCTGCTCATTATCTTGCATTAATGGGTTATCAGGTTAAAATATTCGAAGCATTTGATAAAGCAGGTGGTATGATGCGTTATGGAATTCCAGAATATCGTTTGCCTTATGATCAAATCGATAAAGATATTAACTACATATTATCTTTAGGTGTTGAAATTCAATATAATACTAAGGTAGGAAAAGATGTTTCTTTAGCTGATCTCGAAAAAGAATATGATGCCGTATTTGCAGGAACCGGATTACATTTAGGAAGAAGTACACGTATTCCAGGATCAGATCATGAAAATGTATACTTTGCTACTGATTTGCTGCGTGAAATTACACAAGGAAAAGAAATTCATGTAGCAGAGAAGATTGTCGTAATTGGAGGTGGTAATGTGGCAATGGATATTACTCGTTCGTTAGCACGTTTACAAAACCAGAAATATGGTAAGGTTGATGTTACTGCTACTTCATTAGAATCTGAAGATATAATGCCTGCCGATCGCGAAGAAATTGTAGAATCTCGTGAAGAAAAAGCAATCGTTGATCCGGGATGGGGACCTACTTCCATTGAAATTGAAAATAATAAGATTAAAGGATTACATGTTCAAAAATGTACTTCTGTTTTCGATGAAGAAGGTCGTTTTAATCCTAAGTTTGACGAATCGCAAACAAAATTCTTTGAAGCAGATATGATTGTTGAATCAATCGGTCAGGGAATGGATATTGAATATATCAGTAAAGATATTCGTGAACAAATGGAGTTTGATCCACGCGGTAGAATAATTGTTGATGATTATTTCCAATCGGGAGCTAAGTGGTTATTTGTTGGTGGAGATATTATTCAAGGACCAGATGTGATTCATGGTATTGCTAATGGACACAGGGCAGCAATCGGAATTGATAAGTATTTAAACGAAAAAGCTTAAAATAAAATAGTATGATTGACCTTTCGACAGAATACATGGGTTTAAAATTAAAGAACCCAATAATTGCAGCTAGTTCAGGTATGACTGATTCAGTTGATAAAATCAAAAAGTTAGCTGATAATGGAGTTGCTGCTGTGGTTTTAAAATCTCTTTTCGAAGAACAAATCCGAATGGAGATTGATTCTTTGGGTATGAATAATATGTTCAATTCCTATTCAGATACAGAAAGTTATATTGCCTTTTATACCAAGCAAAACGCCGTTAGTGAATATTTAAAATTGATTCAGGTTGCAAAAAAAGCTGTTGATATTCCTGTTATTGCTAGTATAAATTGCTATTCTATGGGAGAATGGGTTGAATTTGCTGAGAAAATTGAAAAAGCAGGCGCTGATGGTATAGAGTTAAATATGTTTATTTTACCTGGAGATACTGAAACCAAAGGTGAAGAAATAGAAAAAAAATATTTCGATATTATCGAAAATGTAACAAAACATACTAGTTTGCCGGTTTCAGTTAAGTTGAGTCATTATTTTTCCGGAATGGGAGAGATATTTAAGAGAATTTCTGAAACACGGGTTAAGGGGATGATTTTATTTAATCGCTTTTATAGTCCGGATGTGGATTTGGATAATGAGGAGATTGTTTCATCAAGAGTTCTTAGTTTACCTGAAGAAAATTCAATGTGTATTCGCTGGATAGGAATGTTATCTAATAAAGTATCATCAGATTTATGTGCATCTACCGGAATTATGGATGGTAAGGATGCATTAAAAAACATTCTTGTTGGAGCCAAAGCAGTGCAAGTAGCATCTACACTTTATAAAAACAAACCTGAGCAAATAGGTGTAATGTTGAAGCAAATAGAAGATTGGTTAAAACAGAAAGGATATAAATCCATAGATGAAATAAGGGGAAAACTGAATACGTCAAAACTGAATATGGAACGATACGAAAGAGCTCAATTCATGAAATATTATTCGAACTACGAATAAGAACTAAACCGGCTTGGACAGTCGGTTTTTTTATGTACCAAACATCTAATTATGTATATGTGTTGATTTGTTGTAAATTTATATGTAAATTTACTTTTCAAATAATAATTTAGTCGTATGAAAGTAAGTGAAATATTAGACAAAAAGAAGGAGCAGGGTATAAACAAAATTTATACTGTTTCTGAAGTAAGTACTGCATTCGATGCAATTTCTAAATTGGATAACTTAAAAGTGGGATCATTACTTGTTGTAGATTCGAAAGATGAAATAATTGGAATTGTATCTGAACGTGATATTTTATATAAATGTTACAATTCCGGAATTCCATTAAAAGAACGTAACATTAAGGATTTGATGACACCAAAAGATAACCTGATTATCGGAAAACTAGATGATAAAACCGATTATTTGAGAAGTGTGATGACCGATAGACGAATTCGTCACATACCAATTATTGATGATTCAAACCAGGTTGTTGGAATAATCTCTTCCGGAGATATTCTTAAAAATGAACTGGAAGTTACCGAAGCAGAAGCACATTTGTTAAGAGAACATATTAAAAATCCTTTTGGTGTTCATACCTATAAATCTGAAGATTAGATAAAAGTTATATATTTTTTAAACTAAAGCCCGGAACTAATTCGGGCTTTTTGCTTATGCAGCTTTTTTTGATTAAAACATTTAATCTTTTTATCTTGTTCTATCTAAAAGTAGAAATTAAACCATAACAGAAATGATAGATCTCTCAACAAATTATATGGGGTTTAAATTAGAAAACCCAATTATTGCAGCCAGCTCAGGAATGACAGATAGTGTTGATAAAATAAAAAACCTGGAAGTGAATGGAGTAGGTGCCGTAGTACTGAAATCATTATTCGAAGAGCAAATCATGATGGAGATAGACAAAACTACGGCTCAAAACTTATATAATACATATGGTGATGCAGAGGAATACATCGAGTATTATACTCGTAAGCATAACATAGATAATTATTTACATCTGATTGAAAAGTCAAAAGCTGAAGTGGATATTCCTGTTATTGCAAGTTTAAATAGTTTCTCTGTTGGGCGTTGGGTTGATTTTGCTGAAAAAATAGAATCTGCAGGAGCGGATGGAATTGAATTGAATCTTTTTTTACTACCAGGTGATCAAAAGTTTAGCGGGCAGGAAATAGAGAATATTTACCTGGATATTATCCGAAGCGTGAGGAAAAATACAACCTTGCCCATTGCAGTTAAGTTGAGTTCATATTTTACCGGTTTGGCCGATTCGCTCATCAAAATGTCTAAAGAGCAAGTATCAGCCATGGTATTGTTTAATCGTTTTTATAGCCCCGATGTTGATTTGGAGAATGAGCAAATTGTTTCGTCAAGAATTTTTAGCTTACCCGAAGAAAATTCAAACTGTATTCGTTGGATTGGAATACTTTCTGATAAAGTGGATTGCGATTTAGCGGCATCAACAGGAATAGTCGATGGCTACGATGCACTTAAGAATTTATTGGTTGGCGCAAAAGCGGTTCAGGTTGCATCTACACTTTATAAAAATACTGCCAAACAAATTGGTATCATGAAACATCAAATGGAAGTTTGGATGAACGAGAAAGGATATAAATCTCTGGATGAGATTATAGGAAAACTCAGCTATAAAAAGATTGAAAAGCCAATGATTTATGAGCGTGCACAGTTTATGAAATACTTTCAGAAGTAATAATTCATATGTTAATAGTTAACAAAAGTCAGCATGTTATTTGCTGACTTTTTAATTATATTTGTTTTATGATGAAAACAATCTTATTTATAATAGTTGTTATTTTTAGTTTTATTTCTGCTCAGAGTCAGGAAGTTTTTCAAGACAAAATCTTTAATAAAAACATTAAAACAGTTTTAATGTATCTCGGTGATGATGATATGTCTTTCCCGATTTGGGATTTGGGTAGTAGCAAGCAATTAACGCTCAGTTTTGATGAGTTAAATGCAAGCGTAAAGGATTATTACTATACTATAATTCACTGCAACTCGGATTGGACAAGATCAAACCTGGATCAAAGTGAGTATATCGAAGGATATTTTGAAGATCAGATTTCTGAGTATCAATCATCGTTTAATACCACTGTAGATTATACACATTATGAGCTAAAGATTCCGAATGATTATATGCGCCCGATGATATCCGGGAATTACGTAATTGAAGTTTTTGATAGTTCAAATCCTGATAAGGCCATATTCAGAAAACGTTTTATGGTGGTTGAGCGAAAAACCAATATCGAAATGAAAGTAAGCAACATGAATCAGGGAGCGTATTTTTATAATGATCAGGAACTGGAAATTGTCGTAGATTATTTCCAGAATGATTTTTATGATATCAGTCAAAATCTTGAAGTTCAGGTTTTAAAAAATTACAACTGGGTACAGCTACTTGTTCTAAAACAACCAAATATAATCAAGGATAATGAGTTTACCTTTAATGATTTTTCAAAATTAAAATTTAAAGGTGGTAACGAGTTTCATCACTTTAATACAAAGGATATCCATTATAATGCCGAAAATATTAAGAACATTAGCTTTATGGATAATCAGTATCATTTTCAATTAGTTGAGAATAAAGATCGAACATTTGATGATTATCAGTTTGTACCCGATATTAACGGGTTATATAAAATTGATGTATCACAAAGTGATTATCCTGAAACAGAAGCCGATTATACATATGTTTATTTTACCTTAAATATGAATGTACCTTTACAGCAGGGTGAAATGTATGTTTGGGGAGCTTTAACCAATTATGAGTTTACCAACGATAATATGTTGCGATATAATTTCGAACAAAAAGCATACGAGGGACGTTTGCTTTTAAAGCAAGGATACTATAATTTTCAGTATGTAACTTTGGAAAAAGGAAAGCCTGATTTTACATACATTGAAGGCAATCATGCACTGACAGAAAATAGCTATACTACATTGGTATATTATCACGATTTTAGTGGTGGATATGATCGGTTAATCGGGCATACCGAAATTTCTACAAGAGAATAATTAAAAATAAATATTATGTTACAAGAAATTTTTACAAAAAACTTTTGGTCAAGTATTTTGGATAATTTAATGGAATGGTTTGTAAATGTTGCACCATCCATAATTTTACTGATTATTCTGATATTTATCTCCTTAAAGTTGTTAGGAGTTCTTATTCGTAGATTAAATAAAATCCTTATTAGCAGGGCAACAAAAAATGTTAGCGTGAATACATTGGAGGCTACCAAGCGAATAAATACTTTACTGGGCATACTTAAAGGAATAGGTAATATTATTGTATGGACCATTTTTATAATGATTTTATTAAAAAAGTTGGGAATAGACATTGGACCAATTTTGGCTGGTGCCGGAATTCTAGGTTTGGCCATTGGTTTTGGGGCACAGGAGTTAGTTCGTGATTTTATTTCAGGATTTTTTATTTTACTGGAAAACCAGGTACGTGCCGGCGATGTAGCCATTATTAACGGAACCGGAGGACTTGTAGAAAAAATCGAAATGAGAACCATGACTTTACGTGACTTTTCAGGTGTAGTTCACGTTTTCCAAAATGGTAAGATAAATACATTGTCGAATATGACAAAAGAGTGGTCGGCTATTGTATTCGATATTGGTGTAGCTTACAAAGAAGATATTGATCGGGTTATTAAGATTATGCAACTGGTTGGCGAAAAAATGATCAACGAAGAGGAATATAAAGAGGTAATTACTGAGCCCCTCGAAATTTTTGGATTAGATAAATTTGGCGATAGTGCTATTGTAATAAAAGCTCGTTTAAAAACTATTCCGGGCGAACAATGGCGTTTGGGAAGAGAATATCGTAAACGACTAAAGGTTGCTTTCGATAAAGAAGGTATTGAAATTCCTTTCCCACATACAACAGTTTATTGGGGTGAGAAAATCGATCCGTTAAAATTGGATGTTAAGAAATAAAGATAAGTGAAAACCCTGTCAGGGTTTTAAATCCTGACAGGGTTATATTTAATTCATACTTACAAATTCTTTTCCGGATACATATCATTCCATTGTTGAGGCTGATCTTTTAACTTCATATCGAACCACGACATAATGGTGTAATGCCATTCAATTCTTTTATGATAATCTAAAATCCAGTGTTCCTGATTATCTACCAATACCATTTCAACCTCTTTTCCTAAGATTTTTAAAGCTGCATAGTACTGTAAACTTTCACCAACGGGCACATTCGGATCTGTTGTTCCGTGTAATAACAATATGGAATTATTAAATTTATCTGCATTATAAATCGGGCTGTTATCAACATAAATATCTTTCCTGTTCCACGGATAGCTGAATTTAGCAGCTCCGGTATTATAAGTATATCCCCAATAACCTTCGCCCCAGTAACTTGTTAACGAACTAATTCCGGCATGCGAAATGGCTGTTTTAAAAATATCTGTTCGGGTTTGCAATAACATGGTGGTATATCCACCGTACGATGCACCAATGCAGCCCATATTTTCAGCATCAGCTGTTGGATGCGATTCAAGGAATTTTTTGGTTCCTTCAATAATATCATCGGTTTGATCAAAACCCCAACCATTAACATGCAGTGCTGAGAAATCCTGACCAAAACCTGTTGCACCGCTTGGTTGTAAAACATAAACAATATATCCACCGGCGGTATATACATTAATTGGATATCTGCCACCAAAAGATCGCTCAATGGGCGATGTGCCGCCATAATAATTTACAATTACAGGATACTTTTTAGAAGCATCGTAATTTGGCGGATAGTATACCCGGCCATAAATTGTTGTACCGTTTTTATTGGTGAAATTCCATGGTTCAGTTTTGCCAAACTGGATATTTTTAAATCGCTCTTTTTCTGGGAAAGCTAAAACTGTATTTATTCCTTTTTTTAGATCAATCGAATACAATTTCTTTGGAGTAGAGATGCTTGTTCCGGTATATACAGCAACAGGCTTATTATACGCAAAATCAATATCATCAAGAACTTCTACAAGTAAGTTCACTTTACTAAACGATTTGGATTTGAGATTATACTTGTAGAGGTTACCATAATCTCTATCGATAACAGAAACATAAATCTCATTATCATTTGTCCAAAAAGCATCACTAATGGCAGGATCAAAGTTTTTAGTTATAGGTTCAACATTTTTTGAGGCCAAATCAAAAAGATACAACTGAGAATCATACTTGTTCGGAATTCTACCTTTGCTAACATTTACACCCAAATCTCCAAAACTTTCAGGTCCACCCTGAACTAAAAGTTTTGTTCCATCTAGTGAATACTGACAATATCCATCATAAAGTTTATCTTCCCAAATGGTATTTATCTGGAACGTGTTGATATCCAATTCATACAGATTCTGCTTGAAAAATGGAACTTCATTATAATCCGTTTTCGAGGTCGAGAATAAAATTTTACTTCCGTCAGGTTTAATATCGTGTAAATCGGCTGATAAATTACCTGCTGTAAGCTGAGTAATCAAACCGGTTTTTGCATCAATTTTGTGCAAGAACGATCGGTTTCTAAAGTAGGGTAAACGATCTTCGTTTCCATAAATCCTTTTTAGATCACCTGGTTTTGTTGCTGTAATATGATCAGTATAAATAATATACTCTTCAGTTGGCGACCAGGCATACGATGATAGATTTTCGATTTCTTTAGCAATGCTTGTTTCTGTTCCGGCTTCAATATCATAAACCAGGATTTCTGTTTTTCCTTCGAAATCTAACGAGTAAGATAAACGGTCGGTTCTTGGTAACCAGCTTACATGATCTATGTTCTTGCTTCGTAAAATTTCAACGTTCTTTTCTTCCTCCAGGTTATAAATAACACTATATTTTTTTGTTTTGCCACTTCCGGGCACAACCTCTTTGTAATCTATTAAAACGTACTTTCCAGAAGGTGAAATGCTGGCAGCAGAGACATTTTTACCTTCCAATACATCATGAATGGTAAAATACCTTGTCGCATCCAGACTGGTTTTTGGATTACAGTCTTCATATTCTCCTGCATATTCAAAATTGGCAGCAAGCTTAATTTGCTCATCAATGGTAATTGCTTTAATAGTAATTCGATGGTTGCCTCTGTTAAGTTTAAGGTCAATTGCAGTTTTTTCTATATCAGAATTCGATTTTGATTTAAGTTTTTCGCCATCAACATAAACGTCATATAAGGCATTCAGTGTAAGGTTTAAAGTCCCTTTAGTCCATCGGTCGACCGACAAGTTGGTTTCAAGAAAAAATAGATTGTATGCCGTTGATTGCAGAAACACAATACTATCAGCACTTAATTTTATGGTATTCCAGCTAAGATTAGCAGTGGAAGCATCGAGCTGTGTAGAATTCATCAGATTTGATACTTCAAATTCTTTTCCATCGATATTCTTCGTATCAGCAAAAGCAGGCATCTTAATTTCAGGAGTATCTGAAATCTTCCAGCTATTAAGCTGAATAGAATTTTGAGCAATTGAGAACTGTGTTGCAATTCCCAAAATGAATAGGATAATAAGTTTTTTCATTCGACTTTTATTTTGAGTTTAGCTTTTGACCTGACACTTATTGTTACGTTTAATTAAGCTATAATTGATAAATATACATGAACAAAGTTAACATAAATTTAATTTGCGAATCACTGAATGTTTTGTTTTCCCGGTGCATATTTTTTAAATTGTATAGCTAAAACTGGAAAATATGAAAAGGCACTTTTTTACACTGATTGTTTTGCTTGTAATCTTTTTTGAAGGCTTATCGCAAAATGTCGATAGTATTTTAATGAATGATATTCAGAAGGTTAATCAGAAGATGGATCGTGTAATTAATTCTCTTGAAATGAAAAATGAGGTGTTACTGAAAGAAAATAATAGCTTATTAGTATGGAATAAGCAATTAATGGAAAAGCTAAACCAAATTGAAAATCAAGCAGAAAAACAATATGCAGAAAACAAAACCATCCTGATTGAAGAAAACCAGCAGTTAAAAAATGCAATTGGGAATGTAAATAAAAATATAAAGCCCAAATTTATTGCATTATATGTTTTATTAGGTGTTGCAATTCTTCTGATTTTATACTTACTTATTATTTTAAGAATTTCCAGAAGAGAATCTATAGAATACCTATTATCACAAACAGATGGGCTAAGCAAGCAAAATCACGAGATTATTGAAAAGGCAAAAGACCTTAAAAAGATAAAGAAAAACCTAAAAGAGCTTATTAAGCAGCAAAAGGCTGAGAAGAGCAAGAAAAAGAAGAAAAAGAAAAAGTAATCTACTGGTTGTTTGTTAGTTTATGTAATACCTTGTCTTTATAACTGCGACTTATAGGGATTTCATGTTTACCAATTCCAATGGTTTCATTAGTAAATGAGTCAACTGACTTTAATGAAATAATAAATGATCGGTGTGTTCTAATGAAATCTTTTTGAGGCAGTTTAGCTTCAATGTTTGAAATGGTTTCTCTTGTGATAACTGTATTATCTGTAAGATGGATTTTTATGTAATCACTTAAACTTTCAATGTAAGTAATTTCATCAAAATTAATTTTGATCATTTTTCGGTCTGATCGTACAAAAAAGTGATCATTTTTTTCAGGAATTATCTTATCGGGAATGCTATTTACAACAGTGGTTTCATTAAAGTACTTATTCATTGCCTGTAGCAACCGGTCGAACGATATAGGCTTTAGTAAATAATCAACAGCTTGCAGATCAAAGCCATCCACTGCATATTCTCTGTAAGCTGTAGTAAAAATAATTTTGATATTAGTGTTAATTGATCTGGCAAAAGATAAGCCGGAAATTTCAGGCATATTAATATCCAAAAAAATGAGATCCACATGCTCTGCATTGATTTTATTAAACGCTTCGACAGCATTCTTACAGCTTCCCACAACCATTACAGAGTTAATTTTATGTAAATGATTTTCGAGAATTTCCCGTGCTGTTGGTTCATCATCAACAATTAAGCAGTGTATTGTTTTAGTCATTTTTAATGACATTTAAGTTAGAAATCAGCAGGTTTACCGAATACCAGTTGTTTGTTGTATCATAAGTCAGCTTGTAATGATCACTATAATTTAAATCGAGTCTCTTTTTTATATTTTCCAATCCAATTCCTGGTTCTTGATTTTGGTTTTCCTTGTTAAAGGTGTTTCGAATGGTAAAATCCAGACTATTATCAGAAATTTTTATATGAATCTCGATTGATAAAAATTCATCGATAATATTGCCGTGTTTAAATGCATTTTCTACAAACGGAATTAAAAGCATTGGAGCCACCTGAATATCATCTCTAATTTCATCTGCATTAAAAACAACTTTTAGTGTATCTTGAAAACGTATTCTTTCTAGTTCTATGTATTCTTCAATATGTAAAACTTCTTCTTTTAGGCTTACACGCGGTTTGTTGATTTGATATAAGATATAATCCAATAAATTGGAAAGCTTTAGAATAATATCCGGAGTTTGCTTCGCTTGTTTCAATGCAAATCCATAAATGGTATTGAGTGTATTGAATAAAAAATGTGGATGAATTTGTCTTTTCAAGTAATGCAATTCCTGCTCTTTTAATTGCAATTGCGTTTCCAGGATTTTGTTTTGCAGCTCTTTATTTCTCGAAATGGTTTTAAAATTCTGATTTAGAATACTAATGAAACTTACCAAACCAACCACCAAATAAACCATGATTAGTATAAAAACAAAGTTCTTACTCATAGGCGGCATAATGCCAATATCCAAACTTAACAGGAATATCAGGCAACCGTAAATAATCATTACAATTAAATACGATGAAGCAACCAGTGTATAAAAACTGAATAACGCAAATCGAAGATATTGCTTGGTTAGAAGGTATTTTGGAATAAGAAAATAAACCACAAAATAAGTAGTTGCTATTGTAAGGGGTAATAACAAACTGGCAAACCAAACAGGATATTCAATGTTCTCAGAGTTGTAATTAAAAAAATAGATAAAGAAAAACCACACAGCAATCCATAATAATACATGCATTACGGCAGTTCCGATTTTTTTATTCTTCACCAACTTCATAAAAACAATATTACATAAAATCGTTGAATCAACCTTTATTTATAGATGAATAACCGGATTAAAGTCTTTTTCTACAAAATAAGGGTAGTAAATTTCATTTCGTAACTTTATATTTGTTGAAAAGCGACTTGATTTTATCATTCGTCGCAAATAAAAAAATGCAGTTCATATTCTTCATACATTTGATTTAGTATTAATTAAAAACGAAAACATTATGAATCTTTTCACACAAATTATTGACAAATGTAACGAAGGAGGACCTTTCTTCACGTATCCGATTTTAATTGTACTTTTTATTATTATAGGGATTTTTATTTATGATCTACTAAAGAAAAAAGATTACAGTAAAACAATTTCATTAATTTCTCACCTGGGTTGGTTTGCCGTTGCCTGGGGATTCTGGGGTCGGACCATAGGATTAATTGCCGCATTTGACAGTATTGAAGCTCATGGTGAAATAACCATAGGAGCATTGGCTTCGGGATTAAAAATTGCTTTACTCGATCCTGTTTTCGGAATTTTTGTATTCATTGTTGCACGAATTGGAATCATTGCACTTACCCTCATGCAAAGAAAAGAACAGTAGATTTTATTGCATCGCTTTCGTTTTCCTGTTTTTCAAAACACTGTGAATTATTACACCTGAAAGGATGAAGGTTGCACCAACCAATTCTTTCGGGTTTAATGTTTCATTTATAATAAAATATCCAAAAAGAGCAGCAAAAACCGATTCAAGAGAAAAAATAATAGCTACTTTTAAAAGCTGACCATAAATTTATATAATCCTTGGTTGTTTAGCTAAATACCTAAGAACTCAGAAGCATTAACGTATAATAATAACCGGGTTTGACCAGCCATATTTCAATGGTTTTTATAGTATGTATTTGATCTGAGATTATATCTTCATCGCATTCGAGATTTCATCACTATTGAAAATATCTTCCATTTTAGCTTTAAAGAATTTACGGGTTTCTTGTTTTAAATAATCCCAGGCTTTTTTCTTCGAAAAACCCATATTCTCTTTTTCTGTATAGTCTGATTCTTCGGCAATTAGAACACCTTCTGCATCATAAACTTGAAGTACAAAATCATACTTAATATCTGCATATCCTCCATAACCATCAGATTGCCATTCTTTTAATGTGAGAATTACAATGAGGTCAGCATTTAATTTTTGACAATTATCCAGGACTTCTTCCGGAGTTTGCTCAATTTTTGTTTTAACAACTTTTGTATCGAATCCTTTTAGTTTAAAAGAGTTACTAAATACTTCACTCATTACGTCAGCAAGCGGTTGCTTTGATGTCGTGCTAGTGGGGTAAGCCATTCCAACAGCATTTCTAAGATAACCTGCAAAATCAGGAATCCTGGTTCCATCAAGGATGTATGGTCTTTGATCGTGAGTTGCAAATGCTATTGAATTATTTCCTGTTGCTACAATATCTAATACTATATCATTGTATTTAAATCCTTTTTCTTTAGCAGCAATAGCACTATTTAGAGGATAAATAAGAATCAACGCAAGAATTATGGCAAAAGATTTTCTTTTCATAGCATTGTAATTTAGGTGATTAGAAATTGAATTTAGTAAATTTAAAAGAAATATCTTCAAATGTCAACAAGGGTGTGTGATTTAAAGAATATCTTAGAGGATATTATTTATTTTTCAAAACACTATGTACTATTACACCTGAAAGGATAAAGGTTGCGCCAACCAGTTCTTTCGGGTTTAATGTTTCATTAATTATGAAATAACCAAAAAGGGCAGCGAAGACAGGTTCAAGGGAAAATATAATAGCAACTTTCAGAGAGGAAACATACTTCTGCACCCAAACCATTACGAAATAGCAAAACAGAGTGCCGATCAATCCAAGGTAAAGTAAACTACTCCATGCTTTTGTGCTAATTAGTATAGGTTCATTATTAGTTATGAGGAAAGCAGCCAAACTAACAACAGATGCCCCAAAAAACTGATATGTAACAAGAGTAACTGTATCTGTTTTTTTTACAAACTTTCCCGCTATCACAACATGAAAAGCATAAGACACAGCCGTTATTATCGTTATCATATCACCGATATTCATACGGGTTTCAAAATCATAAGTTAGTAAGAATAGTCCCGAAAATACAATTGTTACAGCAAGAATATCTATTTTGAGCAGCTTTGCTTTAAAAAAGAGAAATAAAATAAAAGGTACTATAATTACAGCGGAGCTTGTTATAAATGCACTATGTCCTGTGCTGGTATATTTTAAACCGATAGTTTGTGCGCCATAAGTTATTGCTAATAATAGTCCAATGGTTAATCCATAAATAAAAGCCGTTTTGTTCATTAACTCTTTACGATTTCTAAAAAGTTGATAGATCAACATTACCAGAAAAGCCTGAAATGATCTTATGAATACAATCAAATATTCATTAACCGTCGATACAGTGTCTTTTATAATAAAAAATGTCGATCCCCAAACAATAGTAACCAGTACAAGCCAAAATGTTTTCATTATTTATTGTTTATCATGATTCCAGATGCCAGTCGGCCACATTTCACACCATCTCTTCGGGCCGAATAAAATAGTTCGGTATTTGAATATGTACACATTTTCGCAATTTGAATATTTTCTTCAGATAAACCTGATTCCATCAGGATTTGTTTATTGGCTTCCCAAAGATTTAACAGTGATTTATCAGAATCTTGAATTGAGGCTAAAAGATTGTTGTTAGGGAACTGTTCCTTATATTGATCAGCAACTTCTGGTCCAACCTCATATACATCTGGTCCGATAGAAGGGCCTATACCGGCAACAATATTCTGCGGTTTAGTTCCAAATTTATGCTGCATTAATTCAATGGTTTTTTGTGATATTCTTTGGATAGTACCTTTCCAACCGGAATGAATTGCAGCAACTACTTTTTGAACAGGATCAAAAAGTAAAACAGGTACACAATCGGCAGTACGAATTGCTATACAAATTCCGGGAATATTAGTTATTAGTGCGTCAGTATTGGGAAATGTATTTTGGTCGTTTTCAACAATTCCAATGTTTTTACTATGTGTTTGTTTTGGGAAAACGATTTTTGACTGGTTATTAGTTATAGAATTTTGGAGTAATTCTATATTTTTAGTCACGTTTTGAGGATTATCTCCAACGGTGTATCCAAGGTTAAATCCTTTAAGAATGCCCTGACTGTATCCACCTTTGCGAGTAGTGGAAAAATGTCTTAATTCCGAATACCTTAGCAGATTCTCAAATTGTAATAACTCAATACTGTTTATTTCTGACATGTAGATTACATAATTTTTCTACAAAGGAAACAATTCGTCTGATATTTTTATATTACAAAGGGTATAAAATATATTCCCGAAGTAGCTTATTTTTCAAAAACCAGTGAATCTGTTTCCGCACCTAAACCCTCTAATGCTTCTGTAATATTTTCTGTCATTTTTGGAGGTCCACAAACATAAAACTTTGCAGAAAAGTCATCTATATGGTCTTTAAGGAAATCCTTATCAATAAATCGATGAATATATTGGTCTGTTTTTTCGTGGGTAATTACATTAATAAAGTTATCTCCAAGTATTTTTTCGAATTCGCTTTTTAAGATGATATCTTGCTCTGTTTTATTTGAAAAAAACAAGGTATTACCTTTCAATTTATTCTTTTTGTCAAGATCTCTGAAAATTGCTATAAAAGGAGTAATTCCTGCACCTCCCGCAATAAAATAACCAGGCCCTTTATAGTTAATTGCACCCCATGGCTGTTCAATAATAAGTTCATCAGACTTTTTTAACTGGCCTAATTCTTTGGTTACACCATCATGATCTGTATAAATTTTAATAATAAATTCCAAGTGGTTGTCGGAATTTAGCGAAGTAAAAGTAAAGGGACGTTTTTTATCTTTCCAGTTATCTTTATTTATAGAAACTGTTGTAGCTTGTCCGGGTTTAAAGTTATAATTATTAGGCTTTTCTACTGTGAATTTTAATACATCATGCGTAACTTCTTCAATATTCAGAATTTTTACAATATGTGTCATGGTTTTTCTCTTTTGGTTTTATCTTTACAACAAATCATATCGAAAAGTGTTTGATTGAATTAAAGATACGAATTAGATAAATCAATTGAAAATTATGTTGGACGTTAAAATATCTAATGCACTAATATCAAAGTGGAATAAAATAGCCATTGGTTTATTGGAGGCTGATATTGTAGTAAAATCTTCTGATCACGAATTAATTGATGAGCTGGATCGGGCGTGTAATAATTTTGCTTTAAAATATAAAGTGGAAGATATATCGAAAATACAAGTTATTTCAGATTCAAGAAAAGCATATAAAGCATTTGGGAAAGATCCCGCAAGATACCGACTTTCATCAGAAGCCTTATTGCGAAGAGTTGTAAAAGAAAAAGGTATCTATCATATCAATAATATCGTAGATATCAATAATTTGATTTCAATCACTTCCTTTTATTCTATTTGCGCATTTGATAAATCTAAGCTTAAAGCTCCTATTAAATTTACCATTGGCACTAAAGAAGATGAATATTACGGAATTGGGCGAGGATTATTAAATATTGAAAATCTTCCGGTTTTTGAAGATATTGATGGAAAGTTTGGCAGCCCAACCAGTGATTCCGAGAGAGTGAAAATTACTGATGAAACCAAACAGATATCCATGAACATCATCTCTTTCAGTGGAAATCTGAATTTAGATTATCACCTAAAAAAGCTAAAGGATAAATTAATTCAATTTGCAGAAGCAAAAAACGTTGAGACCAGGATTATTTCTTTTCAGGCACAAACTTAAGCGATATAGAATTCACACAATGTCTTGTGTTTTTGGGAGTGAATCCTTCGCCAATAAAAACATGACCTAAGTGAGCACCGCAATTAGCACATACAATCTCTGTTCTCATTCCATCAGCATCTGGCACTCGTTTTACTGCACCATCTACTTCATCGTCGAAGCTTGGCCATCCGCAATGCGAATTAAATTTGTCTTCCGATTCGTATAAAACAGCTCCGCAACGTTTACAGGTATAAACTCCTTCTTCTTTGTTATCCAGGTATTTTCCTGTCCATGGAGCTTCGGTTCCTTTGTCTATAATAACTCTTTTTTCAGCCGTTGTAAGTTCGTTGTATTTCATAGTGTCTTGTGCAAATGAATAGTTGATAGTTAGTATGAAAATAATTAAAATATGAAGTCTTTTCATGGTGTTTTATTTATTAAACAAATTATAAATAATTTGGTTTAAATATAATTGCCGTATTAGAATATTGCTTAACGTGCATAAGATACCTCAACAGAATTCATACAATTTTTATCATTTAACACTTAATATTGATAAAAATTTAATATTCTCTTAAAAGGGAAATTTTAAGTACCAATAAAAGCCAGATGATACCCCTGGAAGCTATCTATTTAACCAAGAAAAATGATTGAGATAGTATTTTAAACCTTTTTTTATTTCAAGAAAATCCCCAAAATGTTAAACAAATATATACATTTGCAAAATTTTTCTTGCTAACCTTTTATATAATTGTCAGATGTTTGTTCCTAAGTTGTTTACTGTATTTCAGGAAGGATATTCCCGATCTCAGTTTATTAAAGATCTAATTGCCGGTTTAATTGTTGGTGTAGTAGCTTTGCCTTTAGCAATAGCTTTTGCAATTGCATCTGGTGTTTCTCCTGAAAAAGGACTGGTAACAGCTATTATTGCAGGATTTATTATTTCCGCATTTGGTGGTAGCCGGGTTCAGATTGGTGGTCCCACAGGAGCATTTATTATAATTGTTTTTGGTATAGTTGAAAAGTATGGAATTTCAGGATTAACAATTTCTACATTTATAGCTGGTTTTATCATCATAATTTTAGGATTGACCAAACTTGGATCAGTTATTAAGTTTATTCCACAATCTGTGGTAGTAGGGTTTACAAGTGGTATTGCATTAATCATTTTTTCTACTCAAATAAAAGATTTCCTGGGACTTGAATTAGATTCTGTTCCATCTGACTTTTTAAGTAAGTGGTTATGTTACTTTAAAAATATTCATTCTCTTAATTGGTATGCGGTCTCAATAACCTTACTTACAATTATAATTTCTGTTTATTTACCAAGAGTTACAAAAAAAATTCCCGGTTCACTAGTAGCTATTATTCTGTCTACTTTAATAGTGAATTTTTCAATTTACCTGTTGAAACAATTTATAGTAAATTTGGGGAAATACCGTCAACTTTTCCAAAACCAGAATTACCAACTATAAATTTAACAGTTATGAAGGAATTAATTGAACCGGCTTTTGCTATAGCTTTGTTAGGTTCAATTGAATCTTTATTATCAGCTGTTGTATCTGATGGAATGATTGGTGGAAAACATCGTTCGAACATGGAATTGGTTGCTCAAGGAGCAGCGAATATTTTTTCATCTATATTTGGAGGTATCCCGGCAACAGGTGCAATTGCACGTACAGCAACAAATATTAAAAATGGAGGAAGAACTCCCATTGCAGGTATAGTCCACGCCATTACTCTGTTAATTATCATGTTGTTTGTTGGGAAATGGGCAAAACTTATTCCAATGGCTAGTTTAGCTGGAATACTAATTGTTGTTGCATATAATATGAGTGAATATAAAGCATTTATTTCATTAACAAGAGGCCCTAAAAGTGATGCAGCTATTCTTTTAATAACTTTTGGATTAACTGTCCTTGTTGATTTAACAGTAGCTTTGGAAATTGGTATGGTACTGGCAGCCTTTTTATTTATGAAAAAAATGGCCTCAATTAGCCATATATATGAAATTACTCATGAAATAAATGATGTTAAAGATATTGAAGATCCTGAAGCTACAGGAAACTATGTAATACCTGAAGGAGTAGAAGTTTATGAAGTTAACGGACCATTGTTTTTTGGTGCAGCCTATAAGTTTAGAGATGCATTAAAGCTTTCCGACAAAAAACCAAAAATATTAATTATTCGTATGAGGCATGTTCCAACGATTGATGCCACAGGATTACATCATTTAAAAGAAATTGTAAAAGATTTTAAACACAAAAATATTAAGGTTATTATTTCAGGTATTCAACCTGAAGTGTATAGAGAACTTGAAAAAAGTCGTATTGCTTTTCTCATAGGAAAGAAAAATATAAAAAACCACATAAAACTTGCTATAGATCGTGCTGTAGAAATTGGTAACCCGAAGTAATAAAATAAACTTTTATAATAATGATTTGTTAAACTCATTGAATCATTTCTTTTCTTTAATTTTAAAGGATGTAACCTGAGAATCTGTACTATGGATTATAGAAAGTTAATTGAAGCGCTTGACTTTGCTGCATATCGTCATAAAAACCAAACAAGGAAAGGCGTTGGTAAAGTTCCTTATATAAACCATCCTGTTAAAGTAGCTAAGATATTAGCAGATGCCGGAGAAGAAGATTTACCATTATTAATCGCAGCATTATTACATGATGTAATTGAAGATACAGCAAAAGGTGAAGAAGAAATTCAGGCACTATCCCATAGTATAGCTGATATCTTTGGGCAAGACGTATTACAGATCGTGTTGGAGGTTTCTGATGATAAATCGTTACCGGTAGAGGAAAGAAAAAGATTACAGGTAGTTCATACTCCAAATCTTTCGGATCAGGCTAAGAAACTAAAAATCGCAGATAAGATTAGCAACATTCAGGATATAGAAATTGATCCACCTGAAAGCTGGACCAAAGAGAGAAAATTAGCTTACCTTGATTGGGCCAAACAAGTTGTTGAAGGGGCAGGAGGATTAAACCATGAACTTGATCAATATTTTAATCGGGTTTATCATGATGTTTACAGTAAACTAAATCAGCCTTAATATGATCTGCCTACAAATCTTACGATTAAAAATAAGACCAACAATCCAGCTGGGAATAATATCCACGAAGAAACTCCAAAAGCCGAAGGTATAGTTCCAATTATTATTGAAACTCCGCCGACTGTAAGTGCATATGGCAGCTGCGTTCTAACATGTTCTATATGATTACAAGAGCTTGCCAGAGAACTTAAAATTGTGGTATCAGAAATAGGAGAGCAGTGGTCGCCCAGAACTGAACCAGCCAACACGGCCGAAACCACATTATGGAATATATCTAAAGAACCTTCGTGATCTAACCCGAAATTTTGAGCAATTAACCACGATGCAGGTAAAATCAGGGGGTATAAAATAGCCATGGTTCCCCAGCTCGATCCGGTTGAGAATGCAACAAGAGCAGCAAAGATAAAGGTTAAGGCCGGAATGAACTGCGGCGAAATATTAACAGTTACTAAACTATGCGAGATAAAATCGGCAGTGTGTAAGTGTTTTGTTACCAAAGCAATAGACCAGGCTAAAACAAGTATGATAATTGCAGTTAACATGGTTCTAAAGCCATTAATTAGACTGTCTATTGTTGTTTTTAAATCTAGTATTTTCTGAACCAGGGTTAGTAGAATGGCAACTAGAACTCCTGAAATAGACGACCATAACAAAGCTTTATACGAATCGCTATTCCCTATAATGGCAGATAACTTTGTTGAAAATGCCAATCCCGGATCATTCCAAACACTTTGATCCCAACCGGTATAAAACAGTCCCGCTAAAGTTCCAAAAATTACTATAAAAACAGGTATCGCAGCATTATACCATTTGGGGGTAATGTGTTCGGGTATTTCGAGCTCATTGAGTTTGTTTGAGAAAGAAGTGCTGTCATCATCAGCCGGAGTATCTTTTTGTTCCCTGGCTTTCTTTTCTGCATTGAACATAGGGCCAAAGTCAACTTGTTTACGAATCAAAATTAAAATAAACAGTAATGCAAAAATAGGATAGAAAGCATAACCCAATGAGTTGATAAAAATACCATAAGGACTCTCATCAATACCGATGGTGGTAATTCCATCCTGAATATAACTTAATTCGGCTCCAATCCATGTGGTTACAAATGCGATGGCGGCAATAGGTGCAGCAGTTGAATCTACAATATATGCTAACTTTTCTCTCGATATTTTTAATCGGTCGGTTACAGGACGCATTGTATTACCAACCACTAATGTATTGGCATAATCATCAAAAAATATAGCAATTCCCAGTAACCAGGTAACAAATTGCCCTGATCGCGGATTATTAGCATATTTTGATAAGATATTGACAATACCTTTCATTCCTCCGTTACGGGTAATAATATTTACCATGGCACCAATTAACATTGAAAAAATAATGATGGCCATATGGCCTCCCTCGGTTAAAGCATCTAATACATAGGTGTCGACTATTGCAAACATACCTTTAAAAATTGCCGGAATTAAAGCGGTATCCTGGTACCAGAAAATTGTTGTTGTACCTACAAGTATGCCAATGAAAAGAGCGGTAAAAACTTCTTTAAAAATAAGTGCAAATAAAATAGCAATAAGCGGAGGAATAATGGAAAACCACAAAGGTATGGGAGTTACTTTTTTTGTAAAGCTATACTCTCCCAGTGTAATATTAAAATCTTCACTCTTTGTAAATTTATAAGTAAATGTTGCATTTCCCTTTACAACTCTAACAACAACCGGTTTATCATTAACTTTTATTGTTATGGGGTATCCTTCAAAGCGTTTTCTGAACTCCTGATCTTTAAACACAAGTTTTATATCTGTTTCAATGTTTTTTACGATAACATCGGTCATCTCAACTGAAATATCATTTTGTTTTAGCTCAGGCAATTCTGCTATATTATTGGTAAAGCCAATAGCAGCTACATTGATGATCAGAATTAAAGATAGCAGAGTTCTTTTTAATAAGGAATTCATTAGCAACTATTTTACGTAAAATTACATCTCTAAAATAGAGAAAAAAAGTATACAATCTTTCATTTTGACTTTATACCTTTCAGATAGTTTAAGATATTTTATGAAGGATCACTTTTTTACTTACAAATTTGAGCCAAATAGTAGTCTTTTATATCAGGTTAACTTGTTGTTAATATTTGTAACAGATTTTGAATTTTATTAAAAATTATTTAATTTGTAGTTATAATATTTGAATCATGGGAATGTATCTCGATTTTGATTTTCTGAACATTGAACACGAAAATCTAACTCCAAAGCAAGGTCGGATACTTATATCAGAACCACTGTTATCCGACACCTATTTTAAACGATCCGTGGTATTTATAACCGAATATTCGGATAAGGGTGCAGTGGGTTTTGTTTTAAATAAACCTGTTGATTTACCTATTAGTGAGGTTCTGGCTGACTTTCCCAACTTTAAAGCTAATGTTTATATTGGTGGCCCGGTAGCTAAAGATACTATTCATTTTTTGCATACGCTAGGTGAGCTTGTTCCTAATTCGGTTCATGTTATTGATAATATTTACTGGGGAGGCGATTTTGATAGTTTAAAAGAGTTAATTAACGAAGGTATTGTTCAGCCCGATCAGGTTCGGTTCTTTTTAGGTTATTCAGGGTGGAGTCCAAATCAGTTGGAGGGAGAAATTGAAGATAATGCCTGGTTAGTAGCTACAGTTGACCCATCAAGAGTTATGATGGCAGATAATGATATCTGGAAAAAAACACTTGAGCAGTTGGGAAAAAAATATAAGGTATGGTCTAATTTTCCTGAAAATCCAGCCATGAACTAATCGTAACCTTACGAAAAAGCTTCCATATTTAATTTGTCTACAAACTGACGGGAAATATTATTAAAGTATCTTCTGTCTTTATACGCTAATACCCAACGGATTCCTGTAATAGAGTTTGTTAAAAATACTTCATCTGCTTCTAAAAGATCCGATTCTTTAAGTGATTGTTCATGATTAACTTTTAAACCATATTTGTCCGCTATTTTAAGAATCTGCTTACGCATGATACCTGCAACAGGTCCATCTTTTAGCGGAGGTGTTGAAACAGTATCGCCCTTTACTAAAAATAGGTTGGAACTTACTCCTTCAACCAAATGATTATGTTCGTTGAGAAGGATACAATCTCCCAGGTCTTTATTCTTAGCATATAAGCCTGCCATAACATATAAAAGTGCATTGGCCGATTTTAAGTTGGCCAATTTATTTGCCGGCTTTTTAATATCTTTAAAAAGATCAATAACTAATCCTTTTTGATTAATTTCATAGTGATCATTCTCGATATACTCTGTTTCTGCTAGGTAAGATATAGTATTATTTTGTGGTGTATATTTTCCGCCTTCGTTTCTAAACACGGTTAATCTGATCCGAACACCCTGGTAGAGCTTATTTTTATGTAATAGTTTGATTAACTCCTTTTCAATATGCCCTGTTTCAATTACTGAAGGTATTTCCATTTTAAGAATGTCCATACCATACATTAAACGGGTAATATGATCGCTGAAAAACTGAATTTCGGTTCCGTTACCATGCATGGTTTCGAACAGAGCATCGCCATAGCAGAATGCCCGGTTTTTATAACTTAAACCGAATTCGTCTTTAAAATGATATTCACCATTGTACAATATAAAAGAATTAACAGCCATTTGGAATTTATATTTGCTGATTTAAAATTAAATCGACATATCCTTTGATATTCTTGTTAATCTCAACTTTTATACCCTTAACACCAGCATTTTCAGCGCATTCTATATCGCGGGGTTTATCGCCTAGCATATACGACTTTTTTGGATCAATGTTAAATCGCGCCAGTGCTTTTTCAATCATCAATGAGCTTGGTTTTCTGCATAAACATTTTTCATGAATACTATGATGAGGGCAATAATATATTTCTGCAAGTTCTGCATCTACTTTTTTTAATTCATGATGTAAATATTGATGAATTTCCTCTACATTTTGATGCGTGTAAAGCTTTTTCGAAATTCCACCCTGATTTGTTATGAGTATTAGCAGATAACCCTTATCGTATAGTTTCTTAAGATTTTCAATAATACCATCGTTAAGTTTAAATTCACTCAGGTTATATGTATAATCACCGGGGTCGTGATTTATCACTCCGTCTCGATCTAAAAAAATTGCTTTATTCATGTTACATGTTCAAAAGTTGGCTCAAAAATACATTTATTAATTTAGGGTCGAGCAATAACGGAAATAAAAATCCGAATACAGCACCAATAAAGTGTGCATCGTGATTAATATTATCGCCACCGCGTTTACTCATATAGTGCGAGTATCCTAAATATAATATGCCAAAAACAATTCCCGGAATTGGAATTATAAAATAGATATAAAGCATTTGCAATGGTGAGAAGAAAATATGTGTAAACAGAACTGCTGATACAGCTCCAGAAGCACCAACCGAATTGTACCAGATGTTATCTTTTTGTTTTGCAAGAGTAGTAACTGTTGCAAATACCATGCTGGCAAAATAAAGTAATACATACGTTAAAATCGGTGATTTAATAATTCCAGCAGCTGCAAGTTGTTCAAAGTTTTGTTCAACCGAAGTTCCAAAAAAATAGAGAACAAACATGTTTACAAACAAATGAACCCAGTCTGCATGCAAAAAACCATGAGTTATAAGCCTGTGCCATTGTTTTTTATGATAAACCTGGTATGGATTGAGTTGTAATTTATCAAATACATCTTTATTTCGAAATCCTAATATTGATATAGCTGAGGTTATTACTATTAGTAAAATTGTCATAATAAAACTTTAATGTAGAATTTTATACACTAACTCTTTTAATAATTCGCCAGGTGGAGTACTTACGTTATTGTAACCTTTCGATTTTAAATCGTACTCACGCAACAAACTTATAATTTCTACTGTTTTTTTAGGATTATAATATTTTGCCGCTTTTTCGTAATCGCCCACAAAAAAAGGAGGCACTTTTAAGGTTGCTGCAACACTTCTCCGGTCTCTTTTATCTTTTATAAAATGATAGGTTAATGTTTTGCTATAAAACTGATACAGCGTGGCAATAGTCATGGTAAACGGATTATCCTTTGGGTTATGACTAAAGTAGTTAACAATACGATTGGCCTTAAGAACATTTTTTTGTCCTAACGCTTTATTTAATTCAAACACATTATAATCTTTACTAATACCAATGTTTCGTTCGATATGAGTTGTGGTGATATTGAATTCTCCATCGGGCAGTGTAATGATTAATTTCTCTAATTCGTTGGAGATTTTCCCCAGATCGTTTCCCAGGTATTCTGTTAAAAGCATTCCTGCTCCAGGATCAATCGTTCTGTTCTTTTTCTTTAAATAGGCATTAATCCAACCAGGAACTTCATTATCATAAAGCTTTTTCGATTCAAAAAGAACCCCTTTTTGATTGATTACTTTATACAGTTTCTTTCTTTTATCTAGTGTTTTGTACTTGTAATTGATAACCAGTAATGTTGAGTTTAAAGGATTTTCGGCATAATGAATAAGATCATCAATATTTTTTATGTTTTGAGCTTCTTTTACAATTACCACCTGGTGATTTGCCATCATGGGAAAACGCTTTGCTGTATTTATTACAGTATGAATCTCGCTTTCTTTACCATAAAGTACAGTTTGGTTAAATGACTTTTCGGCATCGGTTAAGACATTATCATGAATATATTTAGTTATTAGGTCGATGAAATAAGGCTCATCGCCTGAAAGAAAGTAAATTGGTTTATAAATTTTATTTTTTAAATCTGATATGATTTGCTCAAAACTCATTTCAAATACTAATTAAAAACGTAAGTGCTTTACCGATTCTTTATTTTCTTGAATTTCTTTTAATGCTTCAATTCCTATTCTAACATGAGCTTCAACATATTTTTTGGTGACTAATTCGTCACTTTTCGATGTTTTAATTCCTGAAGAAATCATAGGTTGATCCGAAACTAATAGAACGGCACCTGACGGAATTCCATTCGCAAAACCAACTGTAAAAATAGTTGCAGATTCCATGTCAATAGCCATTGATCGAGTTTTTTGCAAATATTTCTTAAAGCGGTCATCATATTCCCAAACTCTTTTATTTGTTGTGAAAACGGTCCCGGTGAAATAATCTAGCTTATGATTTCTTATAGCAGTTGAAACTGCCATTTGCAATTTAAATGCTGGAAGAGCAGGAATCTCTGGAGGAAGATAATCATTTGAGGTTCCCTCACTTCGAATAGCAGCAATAGGTAAAATAAAGTTTCCTAATTCGTTTTTTCTTTTTAATCCACCACATTTTCCAAGGAATAAAGCAGCTTTAGGTCTTATGGCACTTAACAGGTCCATTATGGTAGCAGCATTTGCACTTCCCATTCCAAAATTGATCATGGTTATTCCACCTGCTGTTGCACATTGCATATTTGCGCTTGGATCAACTATTTTCGTGTTGTTCCATTCTGCAAATAATTCCAGGTAATGCGAAAAATTAGTTAACAATATATATTCACCAAAATTTTCAATTGCGCATCCGGTATATCTGGGTAACCAATCTTTAACAATTTCATCTTTAGTTTTCATAGGATGGTATTTTATTGCTTTACTTTGTTATTTTTATATCTGCAAACTGGCAATTTTTATGAAGAGGTTAAATTTACCAACTTATTCGTTCAATATAAAATTAATAGAACAAAGAAAACACATTTTTGATTTTATTCGAAAAAAATTTGTGATATTAACTCCTGAAGAATGGGTTCGGCAAAATTTTCTAAGATATTTGGTGGATGAAAAAAATTATCCTGCCTCATTAATAGCTATAGAGAAAGAATTTAAGTTAAATAATTTGTCTAAAAGGAGCGATGCTGTTGTGTATAATAAAATGGGAAAACCATTTTTGATTGTAGAATTTAAGGCTCCTGATGTAAAAATTGATCAAAAAGTATTTGACCAAATTGCACGTTATAACATGAAATTGAAGGTGAATTACCTTATGGTATCAAATGGTATGGAACACTATTGTTGTATGCTTGATTATTCAAAGAATTCATATGTTTTTTTAAAGGAAATTCCCAATTTCTTTGATGTTTTGGAGTAATAAGAAAGCCTTGCTTATTTAAGGCAAGGCTTCATTTAATTTGTCAAAATATTTTTAGCGAATTGATTTTTCTGTTGATCGTTTACTTGAAGATGATTTTTCATCTAATTCAGGAGCTACCTTATTATAGTTGTTATTTTGTAATCGAGATTCTTTATCCCTTTTTTTATCAAAAACATCAGGGCCTTTTTCTTGAGTATAGTTCTGTTTAGTACTTGAACTTGAAATATCCCTTTTAGTTTCTAGCTCTTTGTTTAAAACTTCCATGTCTTTATCGTTTGAAGGTATGTAACTTGCAGAGGCTAGTCTATTGGTTTCGGCTGTCCTTTCTTTAAACGAAAGCGTAATTGAAGATGGATAAAAATCTCCCTGATATTTATTACTGGCTATGTAAGATGCCATTCCATAGTCATCTCCCGCAAAATAGTAGTATTCATAAATCTGTGGGTCTTCAAAAAGATGTCTGTATTCTTGCGTAAACCAATAATAATAATCGGCCCAGCTTTCAATGCAATAATATTCATTATTATGCACATAAAATTCTTTACCATTGAATACTTGAGAGAGTGAATCACTGTAATATCCATATCCTTTTATAATCGGACTAGGACTTACTTTAAACGTTTCCGGATTTGACCAATTGAAATAATCAACACTTGTAGTGTTTTGACCAATTACTAATTGGAAGGCTAATAATGCAAAGGTTAATAAACTAATTTTTTTCATAATAAATTTTTTTAGGATTTACTATGAACAAAACAAATTTGATGCCAGAAAAAGGACTAATAATCTGTATTAATTAATTGAAACATAAACTCATCTTTTAGTCCTTTAGGGAATATGAGCCAGTCTCTTTTTGTTCCTATGAGTTGAAATCCTTTCCGTTGAAAAAGCGAAAGACTATCGTCATTATCTTCGGTAATGTTGCAATACAATTGATGTAACTGGAGTGTATGGAAACTGTATTTTATTAAAGTATCCAGAGCATCTGAGGCATATCCTTTTTTACGATCTTCTTCGTTCGCAATTAATATTCCAATACCGGCGCGTTTGTGCAGTGGATCAAAATCGAAAAGATCGATTGTGCCTATCGTTTCAGTAGGGGTAGTATCGGTTTTATCAATCATTAACCGAAGTTGTTTTAACTGAAAAATATCCTGGTGTGAATTATCAATGAATTGCTTAATTACATGTTTTGAGAAAGGTGTAAGTGTATTGCTTAACTGCCAAATGGTGCTATCATTTTCCCAGGCATAAATCAAATCAATATCATTAGGTTCTATTGCTCTTAGTTTGGTTGTTTTTCCTGTAAGTATATCTTCCTGAATTGTTCTCAAAACTTTGTGTTTAACGCTGAGCTGATATGTTTAGCTCTAATTTAACAATATCTTCCTGACCGTATCCGTTTTTGTCATATTTGGAAATGTATGCTTTTGTTCCATTCTCAACCGGATAATAAAACAGATTATCATCGGTGGTATTTACGGGATAACCCATATTGGTTGGTTTACTCCACACATTCTGCTCAATATTTTCGCTGTAAAAAATATCAAACCCTCCCATGTTATAATGTCCTTCTGAGCTAAAATACAATGTTTTATTATCCTGACACATTACAGGTGTTTCTTCATTAAACGGAGTATTGATTTCACTACCTAGATTAATTGCTACACCCCAGTCCTGTGCTTTTTCATCATATTGACTTTTATAGATATCTGTTCCACCGAATCCTCCTTTTCTGTTGCTAACAAAAAATAGTGTTTTACCATCGCATGATAAAGAGGCGAAAGTTTCCTGAAAACGGGAATTAATGTTCTTATTCAGTTTTACAGGAGCCGACCATTTATTATTCTTAAGATAGCTCACATAGATATCACTTGAAAAATTTTCCTCTTTATATAATAGTAAGGTTTTTCCATCTGAAGATAAAAAACATGGATAAATGTCTCCATTAGAATTAAGATCTGGTGTTATGTTAACCGGAGTTGTCCAGGTATCATCTTTCTTCACAGTATAGAATATGGCATCGTAAAATTTGAGCTTACTCATGTAAACCATGCTTTTTTCGTTGGCAGAAATAAGCGGCCTAATATTTGGAAACTGGTCGTTAATATATTCTCCAATATTGATTTCATGTACTTCTTTAGGTTTGCTTATCAGATCTTTAGCGGCATTACACGATTGAATTTGTTTGTAAACGTAGTCAAGATTATAGTTGTTATTGCTTGCAACTAGCTCTTCAAATTTTTTAAATGTTTCGATAGCCTTTTCCAGTTCATTATTTTGCTGGTAGGCACACGCAAGATAGAAGAGTGTTCGGTACGGTGCTTTAGTTTCTTTTATTGAACCTTCCTTAATGTCATCAGATAAATTATTACAAGCTTCTTCAAGAAAAGGAATTGATTTTTCTTTCTGACCTGATATTTGAAGATAACACTCTCCAATCCGGTGTTTTATGTATGCGTTATCTAAACCCTTATTATGAAGATCTATATAGAGAGCCAAAGCTTCCGGATAATCTTCGTATAAGATAAAATACTCAGCTTCTTCAAATGTTTCTTTTAAGACATCTTTATTTTGCGAAAAGCTGATTAAATATACGAATATACTTAATACAGTAAATAATAGTTTTTTCCCCATAAGACGACCAAAGTAGATTGATGATTTACGAGTACAATTTACTGACAATTAATAAAAAAAACCAAAATAAAAAGTTAATTATGACCTGTTTTTCCTGTTTTCTTTATTGCGTCTGCGATTAAAGTAAATAATAATCCATGCCAATAAAACTCCGGAGATTGCTCCAAAAATAATCAGCCATAAATTAGTGCCTTTTTGCTTATCCTTAACTGCAACTGGCAGTTGCTCAGTATCTTTCTCAACGGATGCTTTGTTAGCTATAAGTATTCCTTCCATTATGGCAAAGATTTGCGATAATTCCTGATCGGAGTACTTACCTGACTGGATTAAATACTTTTTAAAATCGTCGATAGATACCATGTTAATTGCAGAAGCATCAATGTTTGTTAGTATGCTTGCAATGTCTGTATTTATTAACGATTCAAGCTTTGCCAATAGTTCTTGTGTAGATATTTCAGATTGTTTCAGATAATCTTCGAGTAAACGAATAATATCCTTATGATTATAGTTATAAGCATTGGATTGTACTTCCAATTCCTGAATTACTTCAAGGTTTGTTTGGTAACTGCTCTGATTATTTTGAATTGAATCAAGTACAACTTTTAAATCACCTTGCGCAATATTGAGTAAGGATGCAATAAACTGCTCTGTATTATTTGTAGAATTTATTACCAGAGCAATGATGAGTGCTTGTGCTTGTTCTTTAGATAATCCTAATGAGGCAGCTTTTTGGTAAATATGGTTTATTAATTCGTCTGCTGATTTTAATGCTATTACGTCGTTCGATTTAAGTAATTCCTGATATCCTTTGTTGTTGAAACTAACAATTCCCGTAAGCACTTGAGCGAAATTTTCGTTAACCGGTGTGTGTGATACTAGTACCTCCTGATTGGAAACATTATTGTGTTTATCTACTAATTTGAAGTTAATTTTAGATTGTTGACCTTTTGGTTCAAATTCATATATAAAACTTTCTTTACCAACATTGAACTGTTCGGTATTAACTAATTTATTATCGACATATGTTTCAACAAATAACTTGGATCCTTTTTCTACCGATAGTTTTATTTTTACTGTTTTATTTCCATTAGCTCCTAAGCTAATAATTTTTTCAGCAATGCTTAATTCGGCTTTAGTATCTCGAGGTAGATATGAAACTGTAACCTCCTCGCTTTTTGCATTATTATTTTTGTCTACAAGTGTAAATTGAAGCTTACTTTCTCCTACCAGAGGTTTATACTCATAAATAAAATTATCCTTTTTAATATCAAACTCCTCGGTATTAATTAACTGGTCTTTATAAAAAGTATGAACTATAAGTTTATTTCCTTTTTGAAGTGAAAGTTTAATTTTAATATTTTCCTGGTCGGTTTTAACCAAATTTGTATCTAAAGATATTTCGGGCAGGGTATCTGCCAGTGCGATTTCTTTTGTTTCTTTAATCTTCGATTGAAAAACTTCTTTAACTTCATAGTCTGTAGAAATAAAGTACTGTGTTTGATTATCATCATCAAAAGTACTTTCATAAACCAAATGATTTTTACCTAATGGTGTTCTGTACTGGTAATTTTCATTATCTGTATCAGGGTTTAATACTGCAATGGTGTCGTTTGTTGTTTGATCAATGATATTTATGCTGAAATCTTTTTTATTGCGATCAACTTCATTATCCATGGTTAACTTACCTTCAACCAGGATATTTTCATAATCAGGTATATGAAATAACTGATAGTGATAAATGTCCTGTCCTCCATATCCTTGCTGAGAAAACTGAGAACAGTATGCAAAACTGCCATCTTCAAATGGTACAAAGAAAATGTCATTGTCGGTGGTATTTATTGGATATCCAATATTTACTGGTTCTGTCCAAGTCTGATTTTCTTTACGTTCTGAATAAAAAATATCATAACCACCCATTCCTTGATGACCTTCCGAACTAAAAAATAATCGTTTCCCATCCGGAGTTAGAAATGGAGTGTTTTCATTCCACTGTGAGTTAATTACTTCACCAAGGTTTTTTGCTACTCCCCAGGTGGTATCTGTTAAGCGTTCAGAAACATAAATGTCGAGATCTCCATATCCACCTTCCCGGTTACTAACAAAGTAAAGTTTGTTATTATCAGGCGATAAAGATGCATGAGATTCCCAGTATTTTGTGTTAATATTTTCGCCAAGTTTACGAACTTTTGTCCAGATACCATTTTTTAGGTAACTTACATAAATATTGCCATCAAAATCATCGTCGCGATAAATGTATAATTCGGTACCATCATAAGAAAGCCCCGTTGTTGCACTATTATCATCAACGCCTAATTGTCCCATTAAATTTATTGGATAACTCCACTCACCAGTGCTATCTTTTTTTGAATAAAAAATCCCATCATAAAATTGCAACGAGGCTGTAAAAACCATTGTTGATCCATCACCAGAGACTACTGCATTAAATTCATTAAACCTTGAATTTACTTTATTTCCAACATTTTTGGCAATAAAACTAATCGGTTCGTACTGAAACTGAATTGCATTTCTACAGGCATCAAATTGGCGCTGAAGATATTCTAAATCGTATATGTCTCTATTCGCAGCTTTTTGTGTGCGCGAAATGGCATTTTGAAAACCTGAATAAGCATCAATTGCTTCGTTAATTCGGTTATTTACTAGATATGCATTGCCCAGATAAAAAAGTGCATCTACCGGAGCATCTTTTTCGGTATAAGTATTTTTTCGGTAATTGAACGTAGTTTTATTTATCGCATTTTCAAGATAAGGAATCGATTTATGTTTCTGTCCTGGAATATGTAGGTAACAGAACCCAATTTTATACATTACATTATAATTTAAAGAGTCGGCTTCTAATACCCTTAGAAATAGGGGTAATGCTTCTTCATAATCTTCATAAAAAAACCATGAATCTGCATCCAGAAACATTTCTTCAAGCTCGTAGTATTCCTGCGTATAGGTATTCGCTACAAAAACAATGCTTAGTATAGAGAGTATAAACAGCCTTTTCATAAAATCCTTATTTTCAAACACACGAAATTAGATAAAAATAATGAAAAATTTGCGTATAGCTATGGAATAATAACTAAAATTATTTGATTCTAACTAAATATGTGACAAAGGGATAAAAATATTAGATTAATCTTCGGAGATGTAGTTTTCGTTATTATTTAACTCTTTTTCTTTCTCAGGAATATTTTCTCTTTCAAATATTTGAATTCTATAGATGTCATTGTCCCCATAACCTGTTTCCTTAAATTTGGAGTAATAGGCTATTTCTCCGTTTTTTAATGGGAAGAAGAACAAATCATCGTCTGTAGTATTAAATGGTAGTCCAAGGTTTTCAGGCTTACCCCAGTCTGTACCTTGTATTTTAGCTGTAAAGATATCGAAACCACCAATATTAAAATGGCCTTGGGAAGAAAAATATAAAGTTTCTTCGTCTTCTGTAATAAAAGGAGTAGCTTCATCAAAAACAGTATTTATGGTTGCTCCTAAATTTTCAGGCGGACCCCAATTTCCTTCATTATCGATTCTTGACCTGTAAATATCGAAACCACCAAAACCTCCTTCTCTATTGCTTGTAAAGTAAAGCGTTAATCCATCATCAGAAACGCATGCGTGTGTTTCTGATGCACTTGTATTAATATTGCTGTTTAATTTTACAGGAGGTCCCCATATTCCATCATTAAACCGGCTAGTGTATAAGTTAAGATCATCGTTATCGTTTCGAACTAAGTATAATGTATTACCATCTCTTGTTAAATATACCGGAGTTAAAGGATTTTCGGAGTCAAAATCCAAGGAAATATTTCTTGCAGGTAACCAAAAACCATCTCGCTTTTTAGATGCGAAAATTCCATCATAAAATCTTAACTGACTTACAAAAACAATAGTTTCTTCATCTTCAGAAACTAAAGGATTAATATTATTAAAAGAGCTGTTAATATTTTTTCCCAGATTTTTTTCTATAATACTCGTAGGAATTTTTGATAGTTCTAATGCATTGTTACAGGCTGTTATTTCTGCATCTACAATTTTTTGTTGCTCCTGATCATTTGGATCAAGGAGTTCTTTATATTTTTTAAAAGCTACAATGGCTTCTTTTAATTTATTATTAACTCTGTATGCTCTGCCCAAATAAAGATAAGCCTCTATAGGCGCTTCGCGTTCGTTATAATTACCAACACTATAATTCGTATTTATGTTTTCAACAGCTTCTTCAAGATATTTAATGGCTTTGTCTTTTTCATTGGGGATGTTTAAATAACATAAACCTATTCTGTGTTTAATGTTGGCATCTCTTCTTCCTGCATCATATAATTCTAAAAAATAGGGTAATGCTTCGCGATATTCTTCATAGATTAAAGAAAATTCACCATTAATAAAGGCTCTTTTTAGATCCTTTTTGGTTTGGGCATTGATATTTCCAAACAGAAATGAAATAAAAATTGATAGAATCAAGATTTTTTTCATGGCGGTTAAATTAGTGCACGTGAAAACAAATGTAATAAATTTTCTTTAAAATCCTTAGTATAAACCAAAAACACCAGCAGGTTGCTGGTGTTTTAAATGAGACTTATATATTTCTTTTTATGTCGAAATCCTCAAGATAGTCGGATATTCGTTTTAAGAACATACCACCAAGTGCACCATCAACAACCCTGTGGTCGTATGCTAACGATAGAATCATTTTATGACGAATAGCGATAGCGTCACCGGTTGGAGTTTCAATAACTGCCGGTTTCTTTTCAATAGCGCCAACTCCTAAAATAGCAACTTGTGGCTGATTAATAATTGGTGTACCAGAGGTATTGCCAAATGTACCAAAGTTGGTTATGGTAAATGTACCACCTTGTATTTCGTCTGGTTTAAGTTTATTGTCACGAGCCCTTGTTGCTAAATCATTAACTCCTTCTGCTAATCCGATGAGGTTTAATCTATCTGCATTTCTAATAACAGGAACTATTAAATTGCCACTTGGCAGTGCAGTAGCAATTCCAACATTAATGTTTTTCTTTTTAATGATTTTATCTTCATCAACTGAAACATTAATCATTGGATAATCTTTTAAAGCTTTAACTACTGCTTCAACAAATATCGGAGTAAATGTAATTTTAACCCCATCTTTTTCAAGGATTCTTTCTTTGTTTTTATTTCTCCAGTTAACCAGATTGGTTACGTCCGTTTCAATGAATGAAGTAACATGTGGAGATATCTGTTTGGATTGAACCATATGTTCAGCAATTAGCTTACGCATTCGGTCCATTTCCACAATTTCGTAATCGCCCGAATATACAGCGTCTTTATTAACTGATGGTTTTGGAGCAGCAGCTGATTTTGGTTTTTCAGTAACTTTTGGTTCTGACTCGGGAGCTATACCAGAGCTTGTTCGTGTACTGATATAGTTTAATATATCATTTTTAGTTATTCTTCCTGTATTTCCGCTTCCATTAATTCTATCCAACTCATCAAGGGTAACATTTTCTTTTTCGGCAATACTTCGCACCAGTGGTGATAGGAATTTTCCACCTGGAGTTTTAGATACTGTTAAAATACTTGCTTGTTGTTCTCCCTGATCATGAGTTAAATTAACTCCGGGGATTTCTTCTGTTTTCGTTTCGGTCTGCTCTTTCTCAACATCATCTTGCTTTTCTACACTTTCTTTTTCAGTACTTTCCTCCGAATCAGCTCCATTTGTAGATAAGATGGCTATGGTGTCTCCAACTTTTGGAATATCATCTTCGTTAAAAAGTAATTTTTCAATTACACCATCTTCCGGAGCAGGGATTTCAGAATCTACCTTATCGGTTGCCACTTCAACCAACGATTGATCTTCTTCAACTTTATCACCTTCTTTAACAAGCCATTTTGTTATTGTAGCTTCAATTATTCCTTCACCCATTGCAGGTAAAAGTATTTCAATTTTTGCCATTGTAATTTATTTTGAATGTTTTAAACTCTGTTAATTCTTAACCTTTCGGCCAATTTGTTTAAAACCTTTCAGAAGTATGTTTAGATCAACCCAAAAACTGTAATTTTTAGCATATGCTAAATTTGCATTTTTGATAAAAGAATCGGTTAATTCTTTTTTTGATCCAGCAACAAGTGGAGTTAAAATTCCTCCCTTAATTTTTGGAAGTTGAACAGCATTAACCGCACTTCCTGTTGCATACCCTATCCAGGTTTTATTTCCTAACAAAACATTTACCGAATTGTTTATTAAGTTAAGGGGTATTTTAAAGAAAAGCAATATTAAGGGACTGAATATTAGAATTAACAGTGAGGTAATTATGTCAAATAATCTTTTGTTTCGAATGTTTTTTGTATTTGTAATCGAATTGATTTCAACGGTGTAAAGCTCTCCGGTTGTTTCAATAGAATTACTTCCGATTACCGTTAATGTATCTGGCTGAGCAATTTTATAATCGAGGTTATAATTTGCTAAGCGAAGCATATTGGAAATAATCTGGTTTGATGGAATATCTTTAGCACAAAAAACAATTTCATCAACTTTGTGAATCTTGATCATCTCTTCCAGTTGATTAATCGACCCGATATGGTATTTCTGCTCTTTCTGGTTGTTTGGCGAAACATAGCCTACAATTAAAGGGCTAACCTCGGCTTCATCAATAATCTTTTTAATCCGATTAATTTCATCTGTAAAGCCTACTATAATTATTCTTAATCTTCTTCGGGGTTTAAATTTCTGAGGAATGAAATGTATAAAATGAACAATGAATCGATTTAAAGTACTTAGAATGATTGTTAGAAATGCACCTGCTATGATTAGTGCGCGAGAGAATCTTAACGTTTCAGGGAGCAGTGCATAAACTGCCAGTATAAAAATAGTTCCTACGCCTATTCCTCTTAAAAGTTTAAGAAACCGAATGTGTTTTGAATATCCACCATTAAACCAAATGCTAATAATCCAGATTAAAATATATGACGGAACTACATATTTTAAAAATTCATCGGGATATTGTCCGCTACCCTGAAACTTATAATTTTCCCAAACAGGTTCAATAAAAAAGTAGGCCAGAAAAATAGTCACAAAATCGACAATTGGAAGAAAAGCATTTTTTATAAATCGTGAAACTATAGCTAAAAGTGCTCTGAAATAAATTGCAATGTTAATAATTAAAGAGAAAGCCTTTGCATTTTTTTGCGAGAAATGCTTTTGTGCAAAAATGATCATGGCTTTGTAAAAAACATACACATAATTCAGGCTACCCTTTTTGGTGCTTTCTCCTTTGTAATGAATGATGGTGCTTTCGGGGTAGTAATAATTTTTATAGCCAGCTTGTTTAATTCTATATGACAAGTCGATATCTTCGCCATACATAAAATAATCTTCGTCAAGAAGTCCGATTTTGACTAATGTCTCTTTTCTAAGAAACATAAACGCTCCGGGTAAAATTTCTATTTCGTTGGTGTCATTTTCGCTTAAATGCCCTAAATAATATTTGGCATATCGTTTTGATTTAGGAAACAATCGTGCAAAACCAAATATTTTATAAAACGAAACAATAGGTGTAGGCAGGGCTCTTTTTGATTCGGGTAGAAAATTTCCTTTGCCATCGATCATTCGTACAGTAAGCCCTCCTGCATCAGAGTTAGAATCCATAAACTGCAAACATTTCTCGAATGTGTTTTCCTCGACAACCGTATCTGGATTTAAAAGCAGAATGTATTCTCCTGAAGCCTTTTGTATGGCCTGGTTATTGGCAGAGCTAAATCCAACATTCTTTTTATTTTCTATAAGAGTAACCTGCGGGAATCTTTCCTTAATCATTGCACATGAGCCATCAACCGAATTGTTATCTACAACAAAAACTTCTGTATTTATATTGCCACTGGCATTAAACACAGAAATTAAGCACTGCTCAAGAAAGTGCCTGACATTATAATTTACTATAATAATGGAAAGTTTCGTCATATCCTGAATACAAATATAACGAAATGTAAGAAGTGTTATTTGATTATGAAAATAAAAAAGGGCTGTTTATTTCAGCCCTTTCTGATTTTATTCAATTCCCATTTCTTCTTTAATGGCTTTTGCCAATCGTTTAACTCCTTCGGTTGTTTTATCTTTAGGCATATACGAGAAGTTAATTCTCATGGTGTTTTTTCCGCTACCATCGCAGTGGAAAACGCTGCCTAATACAAATGCAACATTATTTTCGATTGCTTTGTGAAATAAGTTTTCGGCATCCATGCCTTCGGGTAAGGTAAGGAATAAGAATAATCCACCTTCAGGCTCGGTCCATTTTACTCCTTCCGGCATATAATCTCTGAATGCCGTAAGCATATTATCTCTTTTTTCATGATACTGCTTGATGATTTCTTTTAAGTTTTCATCAAAATATCCTTTTTCAATGTATTTATGGGCAATTTTTTGATTTAATGTTGGAGTACATAAATCCGTTGATTGTTTTGCAACAACAAATTTATCAACGATTGCCTCGTGGGCAACAACCCAACCAATTCTAAAACCGGGAACGAAAATTTTTGAGAAAGTTCCTAATAAAATTACATGGCCGCTTCCATCCAGTTCGAAAATTGTTCGTTGAGCTTTTCCTTCAAAACGTACCTCACGATATGGGCTATCTTCAACAATTAGCACATCGTACTTTTTAGCAATATCAATAATTTCTAATCTTCGCGACTCTGGCATGGTAATACCTGCAGGGTTCTGAAAATCAGGAATAATATATATGAATTTTGGTTTTATCCCTTGAGACTTTAGTTCACCTAGTTTTTCATCTAATAAATCGGCACGCATTCCCTGTTCGTCGAACTTAATACCAATCATTTCGGCACCATACGAATTGAATGCTCCTAAACCACCTAAGTATGAAGGTAATCCGCAAATAACTTTATCGCCACGGTTAATAAAGATTTTAGCTAATAAATCTAATCCTTGTTGCGAAGATGTTGTAATTACCAGGTTTTTCAATTCAATGTTCATCCCTTGAGCATTGTATCGGTCAACCATTAATTGACGTAATTCTGTTACTCCTTCAGTAGCGCCATATTGCAACGCAGCTGGACCGTCCTGATCAAGTACCTCACAGGATATTTCTTTAAGTTGTTCAATTGGGAATGATTCAGGTGCTGGTAATCCTCCCGCGAAAGAAATAATTTCAGGTCGCTGGGTTAGTTTAAGAAGTTCGCGAATTGCAGACTTCTTCATTCCTTTAATATTGGTTGAATAAATTTGTTCTAAATCACTTATCATTATGTTTTTCCTCCTAATTATATTTTGTTTGTACGAAGTTGATGCGAATTTCCGAAAACCATTTTAGATTTACAAGAAAAGCAAGCTGTTGTACAATACAATGTTCTGTGTGTATTATATATATTATATATTGAATTGTTGGATGTGATTATATTTTTTTTGTAAATTCAACAAAAATATAGTGGAAGCTTAATAGTTTATTAGATGGATCTTTCTAAAAACGATTTTTACTCAGATAGTTTCATGCAATTAATTAGCTCTAATATCTTAAGAGTTATTGATGATAGTATAATTGCAACCAATTTAAATGGTAAGATTGTTTACTGGAGTAAAGGTGCGGAAAGAATTTTTGGATATTCTGCAAAGGAAATGTTGGGTAAATCTCCTGTAATACTATATCCGGATATGAATGAAGAAATGCTAAAGGTAGATCTGGAAAAAATAATTAATGGAGAAGATTATATAGGAGAGTGGAAGGGAAAAAGAAAAAACGGGAAAGATGTTTGGATAAGCATTCACACAACAGTAATGAAGAATGCCGAAGGTGAGATTACCGGTTTTATTGGTGTTTCACAAGATATTACTGAAAGAAAAAGATTGTCAGCTTATCGTGCTGAGCTGGCCAATATCATTGAAAACTCAGATGACGCCATTGAAAGTATGGATTTGGAAGGAAATATTCTAAGTTGGAATAGAGCTGCTGAGAAAATTTATGGCTACACTGCAAAGGAAATGATTGGCAAAAATGCAAGTATTTTATACACTAAAACAAGTAAAGATGAGTTAAATGGAAATTTGCTAAAAATTAAATCTGGCAAATCGATCAAAAATCTTGAGACTAAACGAAAAAATAAAAACGGAGAAATAATCCATGTTCTAATTAGTTTTTCCCCACTGAAAGATGAAAATAACACAATAATAGGAGTATCGGTAATTACACGTGATTTAACTGAACATAAACAAACGGTTAAGGAGCTGCTCGAGAGTGAAATAAAGTATCAGGCTATATTTGAAAATAGTGGTGAAGGACTATTGTTAATGACAGATTCATTTATAGACTGCAATAAGAGATTATGCGATATGTGGGAGTGCACAAAGAAAGATATTATCGGGAAAAACCCAGGAGAATTTTCACCTAAATTTCAAGCAGATGGATTACTATCAGAACAGAAAGCAAAGCAATATATTGAAGAAGCATACCGAACAGGTTACCAAAGTTTCTACTGGCAACATTTAACCAAAAAAGGGAATAAACTGGAAACTAAAATTACCCTGAGTAGAATTAAGATTAAAGGGGATCAGCACCTTATTGCGGTTGTACAAGATTTAACAGAAATGTTTAAATATCAGAATAAGCTAAAAACTAAATCAAAAGAGTTACTCGAACACAACGAAGAAATAAACCAACTTAACGATGAACTCAATGAAAGTAATCTTCGATTAAAAATAATTAACAAACAAATCGATTTAAGCGAAAAAAAATTTAGAGCGGCTTTTAAAACAAGCCCCGATGCCATAAATATAAATCGCTTAAATGATGGGGCATATATAGAAATTAACAGTGGTTTTACTAAAATGACAGGATTTACCGATGAAGATGTTCTTCATAAAAATCCGTATACAATTAATATTTGGTACAATGATAAGGATCGAGAACGGTTAATTAACGATCTAAAAAAGAAGAAGGAACTTACTAATTACGAAATAAATTATAAGACCAAAAACGGTGATGTAAAGACCGGTCTTTTATCTGCAAGTATTATAGAAATAGATGGTGTTGAACATTATATTTCTATAACCCGGGATATTTCAGAACGTAAGGAGTACGAAGAAAAACTTAAAGAAGCCCGAAAAAAGGCTGAAGAAAGCGACATGTTAAAATCAGCTTTTTTAGCAAATATGTCGCATGAGATCAGAACTCCGATGAATGCTATTCTGGGATTTGGACAATTGCTTAGAGAAAAAAAACTTGATAGAGAAAAGCAAAATAAATTTTTAGATATCATTGTGGTTCGTTCAAAAAACTTATTGCAAATTATAAATGATATTATCGATATTTCAAAGATAGAGGCAAACCAGCTAAATCTTGAGATACGGCAGTTTTCATTAAACAAGGTTTTATACGAACTTTTCTCAAGCTTTGAAGCCGAGCTGGCAGCTCAAAATAAAGAAGGATTAAAGTTAGAATTTAAAGCTGAGTTGGATAGGGATGCCAGTCATATTGAATCCGATGAGGTTCGGCTAAAGCAAATCCTAACTAATTTAATTAGTAATGCCATAAAATTTACAGAAAAAGGCAAAATAGAGTTTGGTTATAAGGTAGAAAAAGAAGTGCTTCACTTCTTTGTTCAAGATACCGGAATTGGGATTCCCCAAAGTGCAATGAAACATATATTCGAAAGGTTTAGACAGGCTGATGATTCGAACACAAGACAGTTTGGAGGAACCGGTCTTGGATTATCTATAAGCAAACAATTGGTTCAAATGATGGGAGGTGAAATTTGGGTTGAATCAGAGGAAAATAAAGGATCGGTATTTCATTTTACGATACCATTTAATCCGGTTAACAAGAACTTAGAAACAGAAAAGATGAAACAAGAAGAGCTTGATCTTTCTAAAAAGTGTTTTATGTTGGTTGAAGATGACACCATTAGTATGGCTTATCTTGAAGAGATCTTACAACCTACAAAAGTAAAAATTATAAAAGCTTTTGATGGTGAGCAGGCCGTTGAAAAATTCAGAACCGAAGAAGTTGATCTAATATTAATGGATATCCATTTGCCCAAAATGAGCGGAAATACGGCTACTAAGGAGATAAGAAAAATAGATAAATCAATACCTATTATAGCTCAATCAGCTTTTGCAATGCCTGGTGATAAAAAAGAAAGCTTTGAACATGGTTGTGATGAATATATAACAAAACCTATAGACAGCAGGCTACTATTTTCAACAATTAAAAAACTCTTAATTTAATCAATGCAAAACAATTGCTTATCAAATAACTATGTTTTGTAAATAAAAAAAACTTACCTTTAATAAAATTCATAAAGCAATACATTAATGAGAAAAATCTTATTAATTGAATCTAACAAACAATTACTTGATAAAACGATAAAATTTTTAACGGATAATAATTACAATGTAATTGTTACAACAGAGGGTACCGCCGGAATACAAAAGGCATTAGAGTTTTTACCTGATCTTATCTTATGTGATTCAGAGGTTCCCGGATTAAACGGGTATGAGATTTTTAATACATTACTTCAAATTAATTCAACTGCAATTATTCCTTTTGTTTTTCTTCTAAATCAAGCAACAAATGAGGATGTTCGGGCAGCTATGAACCTTGGTGCCGACGATTATCTTGAAATACCTTTTAATAATAATGACTTGTTAAAACTAATTGAAATTCGATTAGAAAAGCAAGAGAAAATTATGAGCCTGGCCGATGAGAAATTCAACACGCTAATGGAGCACTCTAGCGATGGAGTATTTATATATCAGGATGAAAAACTTTCATATGTGAATAAAAAGTTTTGCGATTTAATGTCGTATTCAAAAAGAGAACTTATAGGTATGAATCTGGTTAATATTATTTACAAAGATGATATTCATCTGGTAATTGATAAAATCAGCAGGCTTCAAAAGGGAATTCATAAAGATTTTCAATCTAACTTTAGAGCAATAACCGGAGATCAGAAAATTAGTAATTTTATACTTTCAGGTAACAGTATAAATGTAAATGGTAAGAAAAGTATTGTTGGTACGATAAAACTGCAGGAAGAAAATACTAATCAAGGCTTTGTTCCAAAAGAATGTGATATAAAAATTACCGAACGTGAGTCAGAAGTGCTAGAACTTATATGTCTCGGATATTCCAATTCGGAAATTGCCAAGGAACTTAATATCAGCGATAGAACAGTAGAAGGACACAGAGCGAATTTACTCAATAAAACCGGATCCAGAAACACTGCAAGCTTGGCTATCTTCGCAGTAAAATATGGTTTTTTTCAAATAAAAGATGAATAAATACACGTATTTATACGTACTCGCATGCAGGATTTACATAAATTGTTCATTAATAATTAATCTTAATAGCTGTTAATCAGATTTATAAACAACTGGTTTTAATTCCACACATACGTATTTATACCTATTTTAATATTTAGGTATTAATCCTGTACCTAGAATTTTCTAAGATAAATATCTTTGAATACAGTAGAATGTAAGATAAGATGAAAAGGAAAATACTAATCATAGATGAACTATCACCTTATACATACTTTATAAAAAGAGTATTAAGCAATGAAGGTTACGAGGTAGGTGTTGCTGAAATATTACCAGATCATTTGCACGAATTAGATCAGAACAGAGTTGATTTAATTTTATTGGATATTAAGATTGATAACGGACAGGGATTAAACTACCTCAAACAAATTTCACAAAATATTAATCTCGATATACCGGTAATCGTAATTTCAGATAGTAAAAATTTAACTGAAATAGAAAATGCATTTAAGAGTGGAGCTTATGATTATTTAATAAAACCTATTAATTTAAGAGATATGAAAAATAAAATAGAGCATGCATTTAAAAGTAAATATATCAAAAAGGCAAGATCTTAATTGTAATAATTCTCAATAGATGAAAAAAAATACCTACCTGACATATAAAATTGAAAAGTGGTTATTTGCATCAAACTCAAAAGAAGTTCGACGTATTTTGGATATTAAATATTTAGAATCGTTAAAAAAACATCAAGGTAACAGAAGTTATGAGGCTGAAATAATTGAAAAAATTAAACTTATCAAAAACATTGACCATGCAAAAACTGAAGATGGCAAAAATAATTGTTTATTGATTTTAGAATCTAAAGGATTAGTGAATCAGCAGGTTGGAGTTGCTGTTACTAAAGTAAATAAATTAATTGATGAGGATGAATTGACATATATTGAGAAACCTCAAATTGGGATATTATATGATGATTATTTCGTAGAAAAATATGCTATGTTAGATAACGAAATAATTGGCATAATAGATGTAAATAGAATTGTTAATAAAAACATCCAATGTAAGCGGAGGACGCAACTATAAACAAAAATTACAGAATAATTATTTAATCAAATATGTGGTTAAAAATAATTATGAGTAAAGAAAAAATTATATATTTAGCGGAAGAGCAGATGTTTAAATATTAAGTATGGATGAAAAGGCACATATAAACTGGAGTGAAAAAAGAATATTAGTAGTTGAAGATGATCTTTTTAGTGCAGAATATTTGGTAGAAGTATTATCGGACACCAAAGTCGATGTTGTTTTAACAAAAGATGGCAGTGATGCGGTACAAAAAGTTAAAAACGAGAAATTCGATTTAGTATTAATGGATATACAATTACCTGGTATTAGCGGCGACAAAGCTACACAGTTGATACGAGAGTTTAATCAATCCATACCAATTATTGCTCAAACAGCTCATGCCATGTCAAATGATCGGGAAAAGTATTTAAAAGCCGGATGTAATGATTACCTGGCAAAACCTATATTAATAACCGACCTTTTAATGATATTAAAAAAATATCTTTAGATACTCTACAACTTCTAAAGTGTTGACCTATGTTAAATTATTTGTTAGTATAATTTATAGCAAATTAATTCTTTCAAAAAAAATAACTACCTTCGTAAGTATAAAAAAGTTAAACCAAGTTTAGCTTATTTATTAGTTTGTTGTTGTTTAAGGAGGTCGTTAGGCCTCCTTTTTTTTATAAATCACGTATTTATACTTAAAAAAAAAAGAATAAAAATTTGTTTATTTGTTTCGATGATAGTTAAATTGATGTAAACAGGTATTAAATATAAAGCTATTTATGGCTACACATGGTAAAATTCTTATTGTTGATGATATCTCAACACATTTATTGCTTCTTCAAACAATTTTACACGACGAGGGCTATCAAACTAAAATAACTGATGATTCTAAACGTGTTGTTGATATTTTATTAAAAGAAGAATTTCAGGTTGTGCTATTGGATATTATGATGCCGGGACTAGATGGTATACAGGTTCTGGAGAAGATTAAATCAAACGAAAAGCTCTCCTCAATTAATGTTATTGTAATTTCTGCTAAAACCGATTCATGGAGTATAAAAAATGCCATGGATAAAGGGGCATTTGATTATATTACGAAACCGATAAATATTCAAGATGTACGGAATAAAGTAAAATCCGCTATGATTGAATCAATATTATAGTGTAATTTTGGGATTAGGAATTCATGAAAAGAATTAGGGGTTTAGGCACTAGATCTCTGATTTTTTTTGATTTTAATCCTTTTTTTATAATTTGGAAATTAACAATTAAAACTAGTATTAAGCAAAACTTAAACGTATGAAAAGATTTACATTTTTATTCATTCTGATTTTTTTAATGCCCTATTTTATCACAGCTCAGGATCAGCCGGAAAAACTTAGTGTTAATTTTAGTGGATATGTAGGTTATAGTTTTTACTTCGACACCTATGAATCTGCTACAACTCGAGATGGACTGGTTTATTTATATCCATTGGCCGAAAATCTAGATGCAAATAACGATGATTTAAATAAAAACTTTCAGTCACAGATGTTGTCTGTTGAATCCAGAGCAAGATTAACTGCATCTGGCATATCAGCATTTGGAGCCAAATCAAAAGCCGTAATAGAAGGTGATTTTCTTGGAACAGGTCAACCTTCTACCAGATTGTTCAGACTTAGGCATGCTTTTGCGCAATTAGATTGGGAAAATTCACAATTAATTGTAGGTCAAACATGGCACCCACTATTTGTTACCGGATGTTTTCCCGGAGTTTTTTCATTTGGAGCAGGAGCTCCTTTTAATCCGCTAAACCGAGCACCACAAATTAGATTTACATATAATCCAACTGCTAATTTGGATCTTATGGGAGCATTACTAATGCATGGTGATTTTAAAAGCTCAGGACCAGCCAATGCATTGCAAAATTCGGGATTACCCGATATGCAGTTTCAATTCCGTTTTCACAATGATTTAGTATATACAGGATTTACTGCCGGATACAAAGTTTTACAACCCAGAACAGTAACTGATAATGGAATTAAAACAGACGAAACCATCGGAAGTTATAATTTTCAAGCATTTGCAAAATTTACCACAAATCCGGTAATTGTAAAAGTACAGGGAATTTATGGAGAAAATTTATCACACCTTGTTATGATTGGTGGTTATGGCGCTGATATGGGCGATATAGTTGCTGCAGAAGATGATTATTCATATGTTAATCTTAAAACATTCTCAATGTGGAGTGAGGTTGCAACTAATTTTAAAAAGCTAAACGGAGCTGTTTTCTTTGGTTATTCGCAGAATCTGGGTGCATCTGATGATTATGTGTCGTTAGGATATGCCCGTGGTGAGAACTTACATAGTATCACAAGAATTTCGCCACGTGTGCAGTATACTTCAGGTAAATTAACTTTCATATTAGAACATATGATGACAACTGCCATTTATGGCGAAACATTTGATACCAAACAGAAAGCTGACACAAAGGCTGATCCAACCATAAATCATCGTATCCAGCTTGGAGCTAAATATGCTTTTTAATGAAACACAATAAATATTAAAGTAGAAAAAGGAGAGTTTTGCTCTCCTTTTATATTTTGAATGAAATAGTTTATTGATTTTTTAACTTGATACAATGTGTAATAACCATTCTACAAGCATTTGTATTACCTAATTCACATGCTTTGTGAAAATCATCACATGCTTCTGCATCTTTAACTTGTTTTAGATGTATCATCCCACGATTGTAATATGCAAAAGGATTTTCAGGATCGATCTCTATAACAATGTTAAAATCTCTTAAAGCTTCTTCATATTCGTTGGTTTTATAAAACAAATAACCTCGGTAAAGAAAAACATTTGGATTATTGTCGTTAAGCTGAATAGCCTTTGAATAATCACTTAAAGCAGCATCGTATTTTAATAATTTCTGATAAGCTGCTCCTCTGTTAACATAAATTTTATTTTCCAGGAGTTTGTCGTTCGAACCTTTCGATAAATCAAGTGCCCTGTTTAAATCATCAATGGCATCTTCGTATTTATCCTTATGAATAAGTATTTTCCCACGAGTAAGATAAAAATGAGGATAATCAGAGTTCTTTTTTATAGCATCATCAATTAGTTTCCCGGCAGCTTTATAATCTTCGAGCATAATTAGTAAATTGGCCTTACCGTCAATGGCTGGTGCGTATGACGGCAAATAATCTAAAGCTTCGTTGTATTTTTCAAGAGCTTCTTCAAACCGTTTGAGTTTTACCAGATCTTCGGCTATGCCAGTTATTGATCCCACATCGGCTTGCGCATGTCCGGTGAAATTCAGAGTAACTATGAAAGAAAGTATTAGAAGAAGATGCTTCATTTTGCAGAATTTTATCTTTACATGCTTTATGTGGTGAAAATAATAAATATTTTTCAAATATGTAAGCTTATATCGAAGATTCAAACAAAGTTCTGTTTACGATTGATCTTCCCAGTGTAATTTCGTCGGCATATTCTAACTCATCGCCAATAGCTACTCCACGAGCTAATGTAGTTATTTTAATGTCGTGTTGTTTAAATTTTTTATAGATATAAAAATTGGTTGTGTCACCTTCCATGGTAGTACTTAGAGCTAATATAAGTTCTTTTGCTTCGCCGTTTTCAATTTTTTTCTGTAGAGAATCTATTTTTAAATCATTAGGACCTATTCCATCCATAGGAGAAATAATTCCGCCAAGCACATGGTAAATGCCATTAAACTGGTGCGTGTTTTCAATAGACATTACGTCGCGTGCATTTTCAACCACGCATATTAAAGAATGATCGCGCGATTGATTACTACAAATATTGCATATGTCCGTGTCGGATATGGTATTGCAACTTTTGCAATGTTTTATCTCATTGCGCAACTTTATAATGGTTTCCCCAAAATGATTCACATCTTCTTTATCCTGGTTAAGCAAATGTAGAACTAATCGTAGCGCGGTTTTACGTCCAATTCCCGGAAGTTTGGCAAACTCATCAACAGCACTTTCTAATAGTTTAGATGTAAAACTTTGTATATTCATTAGTTGAGATTATTTCGGTACTTAATTCTGCTCAAAATTAATATCAAATAGAGCGATTAGCAATTTTTTGTTCAAATTGTTTTTAGTATCCTTGCATTTATTCATTATAATTTTAGTGCTATGTCTCCATATCTGGTTATATTCATTGTTGTAGCATATTTTTTAGTTCTTATTTCAATATCCTATTTTACAAGTAGAAATGCCAATAACGAGGCTTTTTTCCTCGGGAACCGAAAGTCGCCCTGGTTTATTGTTGCCTTTGGAATGATCAGTGCATCACTTTCGGGTGTTACTTTTATTTCTGTTCCGGGTTGGGTGGTCGATAGCAATTTTTCATATATGCAAATGGTGTTGGGCTATTTGTTGGGCTATGCAATTATTGCAAATGTACTAATGCCCATGTATTACCGTTTAAATTTAACTTCAATATATACTTATTTAGGACAACGATTTGGAAAACACTCCTACAAAACAGGTGCATCATTTTTCTTGTTATCAAGGGTTATTGGAGCTTCGTTTCGGTTGTTTTTGGTAGCCAATGTGCTTCAAATCACGGTTTTTAATGCACTGGGAATTCCATTTTGGGTTACCGTGGTTATTACAATCCTGTTAATATGGCTGTATACTTTTAAAGGAGGAATAAAAACTATTATCTGGACAGATAGTTTGCAAACTGTTTTTATGCTTGCCGCAGTAGGTGTTTCAATAGTTTTAATCAGCAAACAGCTTAATCTTGATTTTAATGGATTAGTTCAAACCGTTGTCGAAAGCAAGCATTCAAAATTATTTTACTTTGATGATTTTAGGGGAGCGAATTTCTTTTTTAAGCAGTTTTTTGCCGGCGCATTTATTGCTGTGGTTATGACAGGTCTTGATCAGGATATGATGCAGAAAAATCTTAGTTGCCGGAATATTCATGAAGCGAAAAAGAATATGTATTGGATGAGTATTTCGTTAGTGCCGGTAAATTTATTGTTCATGTCGCTTGGAGTGTTGTTAGTTGTGTTTGCACACCAGAATGGGATAGCCATTCCTGAACGTACCGATGATTTATTTCCTTTGATAGCCACACAAGGTTATTTAAGTCCTGTAGTTGCTGTATTTTTTATTATTGGGTTGGTTGCAGCAGCTTACAGCAGTGCCGATTCAGCATTAACGGCATTAACCACTTCATTTACTGTTGATATATTAAACCCTCAAAATAAGACCGAAAAGCAACTAAAAGCTATCAGGAAAAAAGTGCACATTGGTGTTTCAGCAGCCTTAGTTGTGGTGATTTTGATTTTTAATGCTATCAATGATGAAAGCGTGATTAGTGCGATTTTTAGAGTAGCTGGATATACGTATGGTCCATTATTAGGAATGTATACTTTTGGAATGTTTACCAAACTTAAAACAAAAGATAAATATGTTCCTTTTGTTGCTCTTGCATCGCCTGTTATATGTTATGTGTTAAGTAGTTATTCCAGGGAATTATTTAATGGATATGTTTTTGGTTTTGAGTTGGTTATTCTTAATGGATTTATAACATTTACAGGCTTGTGGTTAACAAGAATCCGAAAAAATTAGCATTGAAAGTATTGATTAAAATTAAAAAGCAATAAAAACACCTCTTATTCAGAGGCATTTTTCTTTATGGTATTTTTTATTCCATTCGTAATAGTAGTTACTGAGAACCTTGATTTTTTAACGTTTGTTTGTTGTTTCTTTTCATGCTGATAGATCTCGGAAATAATATCAGCATATTTTTCATACACCACATTACGCTTTAACTTTTGCGTAGGAGATAGTTCGCCGGTTTGCGGGCTCCACTCTTCACACACTAACCGGAATCGTTTTATCTTTTCTGTTTCGCCCAATTCCTGGTTAAACTTGTTAATTTCTTTTTGGTACCGCGCTACAACTTCTGGTAGTTGAACTAACTCCTTGTTATCGCGATATTGAACCTTATGAATGGTACACCAATCGTGAAGAAATTTAAAGTTAGGAGATATAAGCGCACTGGCAAATTTTTCGTTTTCGCCAATAACCATTAACTGCTCAATAAAGAACGATTCTTTCAATTTATTTTCAATAACCTGCGGAGCAATGTACTTTCCACCAGATGTTTTAAACATCTCTTTTTTACGATCGGTAATTTTCAGGAATCCGTCTTTATCAATATAACCAATATCTCCGGTATGGAAATATCCGTCTTCATCGATAGCTTCTTGAGTTAACTCGGGTGCTTTATAGTATCCAAGCATGATATTTGGACCTTTTGCCAGGATCTCTCCATCATCATCAATTTTAACATCAACATTTTCAAGTACTGGTCCTACAGTTCCAAATTTGCAGATTTTAGGTGTGTAAAAGTTAACGGCGATAACCGGAGCAGTTTCTGTTAATCCGTAACCTTCAAGAACCGGCATGCCTGCTGCCCAGAATATTTTTGATAATCTTTCTTGTAATGCGGCTCCTCCCGAAACAATTAATAGATCTTCTCCACCAAGCGCTTCTTTCCATTTACTGAAAATAAGTTTTCGGGCAATTTTTAGTTTAATGTTATAAAAAAACCTGTATTTAGTGTTTAATTTATACCTCAATCCAAGATTTACAGCCCAAAAGAATATCTGTTTTTTAACTCCCGATAAATTTCTTCCTTTTCCAATGATACCATCGTATACTTTTTCAAGTAATCGAGGGACTGTATTAAAAATATGGGGTTTTACATCTTTAATGTCTGATGTAATGGTACCAAGGTTTTCAGCGTAGTAAATGCTTATTCCTTTATATTGAAAGTGATAATTCATCATCCGCTCATAAACATGACAAAGAGGTAAGAAACTCAATGTTCTGTGTCCATATCCTAAACCATGAGCTTTCGATGTGCTTATAAAATTGGTAACAAGGTTGTTGTGAGATAGCATTACACCTTTTGAATTTCCGGTTGTTCCTGAAGTATAAATAAGCGTAATCATCTCATGCTTATCGATTCCAGCTTTTATTTGCAACACTTCGTCTCTGTATTTATTTTCATTCTTTTTACCTTCTTCAATAATAATTTCCCAAGAAGGTAATTCTTCAAAATCATTGAATGCATAAGCAGACTGGATGGAATCAACTGCTTCAACTACAGAACTTATCTTGTTCCAGATTAACTTACTGGATACAATTACTGCTTTAACTTCGGAGTGATGTAGAATATAACTATACTCTTCAGAACTTATGGTTGGATAAATTGGAACATGAATAACTCCAATTTGGGCTAATCCCATATCTACAAAGTTCCATTCAGGTCGGTTATTTGATATGGTTGCTATCTTATCACCTTTTTTAAAACCAAGTGCTAATAAACCATAACTAAACCAATTTGCATAATTTATATAATCTTGCGTGCTATATTTAAACCACTCTCCATTTTTTTTACCCGACAATGCGGCTTCCAAAGGATATAATTCCTTATATCTATCTAATAAATCAAAAGTTCTTGTTATCTGCATAAATACATATGATTGATTCAGAGCATCCAAATATACGAAATTTTATCTTTACGATTATGGCTTTTTAACCTGCTGATTTTTTAATACTTAAGAAGGATTCAATAAATCTTTATGTAAGTTGTAATTGTATAAAAAAAGTTAATAAATTAGTCGGTCAAAAAAACAAATAATAAAATGAAGAAAATAGTTGTAATCACCTTGCTTATTGGATTGATTTCATGTCAAACCAAAACAAATTATAATGATGCTTTAAACACAATAGCAGAAGAATATGTAAAATTAGTTCTGGAAGTTGGCTTGTACGATTCGTATTATGTAGATGCATATTACGGACCTGAGGAATGGAAGCCTGAACCTCTAACTGAAGAAAATAAAACAATTCCTACAGAAGAGCTTCTGGTAAAAGTTGAAAAGTTAAGTTTAGAATTAGAGAAAATAGATCGGCAGAAATTAGAAAAGGAGATACAATTGCGACACACATACCTCCTTAAACAACTGCGAGCTGTAAAAGGCAGAATTCAATATCTTGGAGGTAAACAATTTACTTTCGACGAAGAAACAGAAGTTTTTTATGATGTTGTAACACCTAATTACAGTCTTGAGCATTTTCAAGAGTTAATTGATGAATTAGATCAGCTTTTAACTGGCGAAGGAGATTTAACAGATCGATTAACGAAGTTTAAGAGCGACTTTATCATTCCAAAAGATAAATTGGAACCTGTATTTAATGCTGCAATAACTGAAGCAAAGGAGCGAACAAAAAAGCATATCCAACTTCCGGAAAATGAAAATTTCGTTTTGGAGTTTGTTTCGGATAAACCCTGGGGAGGATATAATTGGTATAAAGGAAATAATTTTAGCTTAATCCAAATTAATACAGATTTGCCAATATATATCGATAGGGCAATAGATCTGGCGGCTCATGAAGGATATCCGGGGCATCACGTATACAATAGCTTGCTTGAAACAAATATGGTAAAAAAGAATAACTGGGTTGAGTTTTCAGTTTATCCTTTATATAGTCCCCAATCTTTGATTGCAGAGGGAACTGCAAATTATGGAATTGAAATGGTTTTTCCTGGCGAAGAAAGGATAAAATTTGAGAAAGAGGTATTATTCCCACTGGCTGGATTAGATTCAAGTAAAGCTGAAAAATTTTATAAGGTGTTAGAGCTGGAAGCAAAAATTAGTTATGTGAGAAATGCTGCAGCAGAAGCCTATCTTAACAAAGAGAAAACCAAAGAAGAGACCATCGACTGGCTTGTTAAGTATGCATTAAGAAGCAGAAAACGTGCAGAGCAAAGTCTTAAATTTATTGAAGCGTACCGCAGTTATATTATCAATTATAATGTAGGAGAAGATATGATTAGAAATTATGTTGAAACTAATGCCGGGGAAAGTAATGATAAAAAGTGGGAATTATTTACCTATTTAATTTCAACTCCTCAGGTACCTTCAAACCTAGTAGAATAAAAAATCACACTTCGACATGCTCAGTGTGACAATAGAAAGTTGTCATGTTGAGCTTGTCGAAACATTAACAACTTTCTAATAATTCTTTCAATGATTATTGTATAAGCTCTTTAACCTTTTCAATAGCAGCTTCAATGCCTTCCGGATTTTTCCCTCCGGCAGTTGCGTAAAATGGCTGTCCGCCTCCGCCACCCTGGATTTCTTTTGCGGCTTCGCGTATGATTTGTGATGCATTCCAGCCTTTATCTTTCACCAACGACTCGGAAATCATAATAGATAAATTCGCTTTTTGATTTATCTCAGCGCCTAAAACTAAAACCAGATTGTCTATTTCATTCTTCATTTGAAAAGCCAAATCCTTAATTGCACCGGCAGAATTCAATCCAACTTTATATCCAATAAAATGAACACCATTAATTTCCTGAATCTGTTCTTTCAAGTGCTTCTTAATTGCTTGCGCCTGTTCTTTGGTCATTTCATCAATCTGCTTATTAAGATTAGCAATTTCATCAAACAACGATTTTACGCTATCAACAATATTTTTAGGATTTTTAAATAACGATTTCACCTCATTTAATTCCTGCATTTGGTTAAAAACATACTCAACAACCTTTTCGCCTGTTATGGCTTCAATTCTTCGAATACCTGCAGCAATTGATCCTTCACTCATAATTTTGAAAAAACCGATCTGGCCTGTGTGCGACACATGTGTTCCACCACACAATTCAACCGAATCATCAAACTTGATAACACGCACTGTGTCACCATATTTTTCGCCAAATAGTGCAATAGCTCCCATGTCCGATGCAGCTTTCATCGGAATATTCCTATGTTCGTCAACCGTAATGTTTTGTCTTATCTTTTCATTTACCAGTATCTCAATCTCTCTGATTTCTTCATCGGTTAATTTCTGGAAATGACTGAAATCAAAGCGTAAATAATCAGGATGAACCAATGATCCTTTCTGCTCAACGTGCTCGCCCAGCACTTTTCGCAATGCATTATGCAGCAAGTGGGTTGCGGTATGGTTATTTGCTGTGGCTACTCTTTTACCTGTGTCAACTACAGCTTTAAACGTAGCTTTTGGATCAATGGGTAATTTATCTGTAATATGAATATTCAGGTTATTTTCCTTAATCGTATTTAGAATACGAACTTTCTCTCCATTGGCTTCAATATAACCCTGATCCCCAACTTGTCCACCACTTTCGGCATAAAATGGAGAAATGTTAAATACAAGCTGATAAAGTTCTTTTTTCTTTTGCTTTACCTTTCTATATCGTGTTATTTTTACTTCAGTTTCTAAATAGTCATAACCTACAAATTCTTCAACATCATCTTTTAAAAGCTCCACCCAGTCTTCCGTATCAATAGTTGCTGCACTTCTTGATCTGTTCTTCTGGTTTTCCATTTCTTCTTCAAACTCCTTTTTATTAACAGCCAGATCGTTTTCACGTGCAATCAATTCGGTTAAGTCGAAAGGGAAACCATAGGTGTCGTAAAGTTCAAATGCAACTTTGCCGGGTATAACATTGTATTCTTGCTCTTTTGTGTTTTTTATGATTTTATCGAGTAAACGAATTCCTGTTTCCAGTGTTTTTAAGAATGATGTTTCCTCTTCCAGAATTACCTTTTCAATCAGCTCACGTTGATTGACTAATTCAGGATATGCCTCACCTAAAACATCAATAAGTACAGGTAACAGTTTGTACATGAAAGGATCATTAAAGTTTAGGAAAGTATATCCATAACGCACTGCTCGACGTAAAATTCTCCGGATAACATATCCTGCTTTTACATTCGAAGGTAGCTGTCCATCGGCTATCGAAAAACTAATAGCTCTTAGGTGATCAGAAATAACTCGCATCGCAATATCTGCCTGCTCATTATTACCATACGTTTTACCACATGCTTTTGCAATAGCTTGGATTAAAGGTTGAAAAACATCGGTATCGTAGTTCGACTGCTTGCCTTGCAATACCATACAAAGTCGTTCAAAACCCATTCCTGTATCTACGTGCTTGTTAGGCAATAAAATTAATGAACCATTTGCTTTTCTATTATATTGTATAAATACAAGGTTCCAGATTTCAATTACCAATGGGTGATCTTGATTTACCAATTTATCACCTGATAACTTTGTACGTTCTTCTTCACTTCTTAAATCAACATGCACTTCTGAACAGGGGCCGCATGGTCCTGTATCGCCCATTTCCCAGAAATTATCTTTTTTCGATCCATGTAAAATACGGTCTTGAGGCAAGAATTTTTCCCAGTGTTTTTTTGCTTCATTGTCAAGTTCTAAATTATCTTCTTTGCTACCTTCAAAAACTGTAGCATAAAGTCGATCCGGATCAATTCCCATCTCCTTTACAAGGAATTCATATGCCCATTCAATGGCTTCTTTTTTAAAGTAATCACCAAAGGACCAGTTGCCCAACATTTCAAACATGGTATGATGATAGGTGTCATGACCAACTTCTTCCAGGTCGTTATGTTTACCCGATACTCTCAAACATTTTTGTGAATCGGCTACTCTGGCATTTTGGGCAGAACTATTTCCTAAGAAAATATCTTTAAATTGATTCATCCCTGCATTAGTAAACATAAGGGTTGGATCGTTTTTAATTACCATTGGAGCTGATGGCACTATAGCGTGTTGTTTTGTTTCAAAAAAGCTTAAAAACTTACTTCTGATTTCTTTCGAATTCATAAAAACCTATTTTAAAAACAGTTAAAAGTTATTATTTAAAATATAAAATAAGATTGTTTTTATATTTTCAGGCTTGTAAAATTAATTTATTTAAGTTAGATTTGTCGCTAACGTTGTGTTTTTTTTAATATATAGATTAAGTTTATTAATATGCCTAAGATCAAATACCATTTTGATTCGAAAACGCTTACATTTAAAAAAGTTAAACTTGTATGGAAAGAAAAGGTTAAAAGAATATTAGCTTTTCTTTTAGTTACAGGTTCTACAGCTGTTTTAATTAATTTTGTATTTACCTCTTTTTATAAAACACCAAAGGAAATTAATCTTGAAGAAGAAAGAGAGGTACTTTTATCAAAATATGACGGATTAAATAACCGACTTGGTGAACTAAACTTAATCATTGATGACATACAGCAAAGAGACGATTATTTTTACCGATCAATCTTCGAATTAGAACCTATTCCTCCAACCGTTAGAGAAGCGGGTTTTGGTGGTACAAATCGTTATTTAGATCTGGAAGGATACGAAAACTCTGAAGTGATTATTGGTACAGCTAAGAAATTAGATGTGATTTCAAAGAAGATTTATGTTCAGTCTAAATCGTTTGATACGGTTATAGAACTTGCCAGAAATAAAGAAAAGATGATTGCCAGTATACCGGCAATTCAGCCTGTTGCTTTAAAGGATTTTACCAGGATAAGCGATTATTTTGGTGTTCGAAATGATCCGTTTACCGGAAAGAAACGTATGCATTATGGTATGGACTTTACAGGACCTGAGGGATCTGATATATTCGTTACCGGCGATGGAGTTGTCATTGAAGCCGGATATTCTATTTACGGATATGGTAACCGGGTAGTGATAGATCATGGTTATGGATATAAAACTATCTATGCACATCTTGAAAAAGTTCTTGTAGATGAGGGACAAAAAGTTAAACGTGGAGATGTGCTTGGAACATTAGGTAATACAGGGCGATCTACAGGAGCTCATTTGCATTACGAAATAAAACTAAACAGAAGACCAGTTAACCCAATTAACTACTATTTTAATGATATTAGTGAAGAAGAGTATGAATTAATGGTTGAAGCTTGCTCAAAAAGACGTACTCCAATGGATTAGTTTTAAAATAATTCCTTATATTTGACCCGTAAATAACTGTATTTATGGCGAAAGTAAAGTATAAATTTGATCACAACTCACTTAAATACGATAAAATTGTCTTAACCGGAAAACAAAAGTTTTATCGATTTCTTACTTACTTTACTGCTACACTTCTTATTGCTGTTATATATAATGTGATATTTGTTGTATTTTTTGATACTCCAAAAGAGAAGGGGCTCATTAGAGAAAATCAACAATTAGCAACACAGTATAAGATTCTGAACAATCGTTTTGATTTAATTGAAAAGACCCTTGAAGATTTACAAAAGCGTGATGACAATATTTATCGTGTAATTTTTGAAGCAGAGCCTATCCCACCTTCAGTTAGATCTGCTGGTTTTGGAGGAACAAACAGATATTTAGATCTTCAAGGATATAAAAACTCCGATTTGGTTATTGAAACAGCTCAGCGCCTGGATAGAATTACTAAAAAATTATATGTACAGTCAAAATCGTACGACGAAGTTATTGAGTTGGCAAAGAATAAAGAGCGAATGGTTGCTTGTGTGCCGGCAATTATGCCTATATCAAATAAAGATTTAAGAAGAACTGCTTCTGGTTGGGGATGGAGAATTCATCCGATATATAAGATTAGAAAATTTCATTATGGAATGGATTTTACTGCACCTACCGGAACAGAAGTTTATGCTACGGGTGATGGAGTTGTTGAAATTGTAGAAAACTCTTTAAGAGGTTATGGTAAAAGGATTATCATTGATCACGGTTTTGGTTATAAAACATTGTATGCACATTTGAACGGGTTTAATGTACGACGTGGACAAAAAGTAAAACGAGGTGAAGTGATAGGTTTTGTTGGATCAACGGGAACTTCTACAGCGCCACATCTGCATTATGAAGTACTGAAAAATAACAAGAAAGTAAATCCTGTACACTACTATTTTAATGATTTAACACCAGAAGAGTTTGATAAGATGATTTTTATTTCATCAAATAGTGGACAGTCATTTGATTAAAATACTTTACATGAAAATATTAACATTCATACTTTTTCCCCTGTTCTTGGGGAATTTTTTTTACACTCAGGCACAATCTGATACTACAAAACAAGTGCTTGCCCATTCTGTTAAGGCGATTAATGCTTCAATAGAACAACCAGATACTTGCACATATCCGCTTATTCAAACATTTTTGGGTAACTGGCAAAGAAATTATTATGGCGAAAATGCGCCAGATACTTTAGGGCTGGTTTGGAAGCATTATCTGGGTAAAGGAGAAACAGTAATATCCCGGCGAATTGGAACAAAACTCTGGGCAGGTGCAGGCTGGACAGGTCAGCCACTTTTGGTTAAAGAAAAGGACAGCCTTTATTTAATACAAGGTGCTTATGATCATCATTTGAAAAAGATTAATGCAGAGACCGGCGAGTTAATTTGGCAATATCAGTTCGACGATGTAATTAAAGGAACAGGAACAATATGGGTAAATCATCATGCCGATGAACCGGAAAACCGGATAGTAATACTGCAGGGAAGCAGATTGGGTGTTGGTAATTATTTAGATACAAAACATATTCCAAGCTATAGAGCTATTTCATATTTTACCGGTAAGGAATTGTGGCGTATGGATCAGAAGTGGACACACAGCTATTCAAGAGATGTTGACGGATCGGCACTAATTTTAAACGATACAGCCTATTTAGGTCTGGAGAATTCTTACTTTACTGTTTTTGATCCGGATTATAAAAATGGTAGAATGATTAATGGAATGTTCCAACCCAAAATAATTCAGGAACGAAAGCTATATACAATGGATGATGTATATAAGCATAAAAATAATGTGGTTACAGAATCGTCTCCATCATTATTGAATCATCGGATTTATGTTGCTTCTGGTGCTGGCCATGTTTGGGGATATAATCTTAAAAAGAGAGAACTTGACTGGGATTTCTATATCGGATCAGACATGGATGGTTCTGCAATAGTTACCAAGGATAGTTGTCTACTTGTGTCTGTTGAAAAGCAATATATTAAAGGTAAAGGTGGAGCTTTTAAGTTAAATCCATCCCGTGATCCTGAACATGCTGTACTGTGGTATTTTCCGGTTGAGGATAATGATTTCGCAGGTTGGGAAGGAGGCATCATTGGTTCAATTGGTATTAGTGATAGCTATATTGATGAAAACCAAACCCATTTGGCTGCCTTTGTCGGAATCGACAAGTATTTATATGTAGTTGATCATCGAAGAATTGATTCCACTGAACAAGTGCTTGGACCCGATAGTATAGCAGTATATAACAAACCAAACCTTATATTTAAATATAAAACCGGGCCATCTATTTCTACTCCAGTATTTGTCGATAATAAATTAATTGTAGCAGGGTATTGGGGAGTTTATCTTTTCGAATACGATGAGAATAATCATTTTAAATTATTAGATAAAAGAAATGGCTCATTTGAGTCAACACCAATTGTTTGGGCAGGGAAAGTATATATTGCCTCTCGCGATGGTTATTTATATTGTTTTGGATTCAAGAATTAACTTGGTTTAAACCATTTTATTTTTTAATTTTAGAGGTTAATCCATTGTAAAATAGAATTTATTATGCCCTATAAAGAAAAGCGCGTTGAGAAACTATATTATAGTATAGGCGAAGTTGCGGAGATGTTTAATGTGAACACCTCACTCGTTAGATACTGGGAAAAAGAGTTTGATGTAATCAAACCTAAAAAAAATAAGAAAGGAAACAGATATTTTACCATCGAGGATATTGAAAACTTTCATATAATTTACTACTTGGTTAAAGAGCTTGGTTTAACGCTCAAAGGGGCCAAGAAGAAACTCAAGGAAAACAAGGAGGGGACAAAGAATAATTTTGAAGTGGTGAAATCCCTGAAGGAGATAAAATCACTACTTTTGGAAATACGTGAGGATCTTTAATCTCACGTTTTTTATATACTATCAATCCTAATTTTTTAGATTATGAAACTAAAAGAACTTACTTCTTATATAGAATCAGTTGTGCCATTGGCATTTCAGGAAGATTATGATAATGCTGGTTTGATTGTTGGCAATCCTGATATGGAATTAACGGGAACAATCCTTACTGTAGATGTTACAGAAGATGTTGTTGATGAAGCTGTTCAAAAAGGTGCAAATTTAATTCTTGCTCATCATCCAATTGTGTTTGCAGGATTAAAAAAGATTACCGGGAAGAATTATATTGAAAGAATAATTATTAAAGCGATAAAGAATGATATTGCAATTTATGCAGCACACACGAATTTAGATAGTATTTGGGGTGGTGTTAGCCATAAAATAGCCGATAAAATAGGTCTTGAAAATCAGAAGATATTAGCTCCAGCAACTAACCATCTTATGAAGTTAGTATACTTTGTTCCGACAGCACAGGCCGATGATACCCGCAAGGCTGTTTTTGAAGCAGGAGCCGGACATATAGGCGAGTACGATATGTGTAGTTATAACCTGGAAGGGAAAGGATCATTCCGGCCAGGCGAAAGCACCAATCCATTTGTTGGTAGTAAAGGCGAAATACACTTTGAAAATGAAACAAGGATAGAAACGATCTTTCCAAAGCATCTGAAAAACAAGATTATAAGTGCTTTAATAAAATCTCATCCATACGAAGAGGTGGCATATGATATTTACCCGTTGGAAAATGCATACGATAAAGCAGGATTTGGGGTCGTAGGCGAATTAGAGAAAGAGATTGATGAGATAGATTTTCTAAAAAAGTTAAAAAACATTTTTTCAGCTCAATGTGTTAGATACACAAGACTATTGAACAAACCAATTAAAAAAGTTGCAGTTTGTGGTGGTAGTGGTAGCTTTTTATTAAAAAATGCAATTCGTGAAAAGGCAGATGTTTTTGTGTCGGGTGATTTTAAATATCACCAATTTTTCGATGCTGAAGGGAAAATTGTAATTGCAGATATTGGGCATTTTGAAACAGAACAAATTACAAAAGAACTTTTTTATGAATTACTTACAAAAAAATTCCCTAAATTTGCAGTTCATTTGACAGAAATAAATTCGAATCCGATAAATTATTTATAAAAAAATGGCTAAAGTAAAGGAAAACACAGACTTAACTGTTGAGGAAAAATTAAAAGCTTTGTTTGAACTACAGATGGTAGATTCAAAGATTGATGATATAAAAAGATTACGTGGAGAGCTTCCTCTTGAGGTTCAGGATTTGGAAGATGAAATTGAAGGGTTACAAACTCGAATTCAGAATTACGAAGAAGATCTAGTTAAGCTTGAGGAATCGATAAGTAATAAAAAGAATGAGATTAAAGAAGCACAAGCTTTAATTAAGAAGTATACTGAGCAACAAAATAATGTTCGTAACAACCGTGAGTTTGATTCTTTATCAAAGGAAATTGAATATCAAACACTGGAAATTGAGTTGTGCGAAAAAAGAATTAAAGAGTACACTGCAAAAATTGAGGAGAAGAAAGCTGTTATTGATGAATCAAAGGGAGTTTTGGAAGATCGTACTGGAGATTTGGATACGAAGAAAGCAGAGTTGAATTCAATTACATCGGAAACACAAAAGGAAGAGGAAGACCTTGAGAAGAAATCACTTCAAATACAGGAAATTATTGAAGATCGATTACGTAACGCATATAAAAAGATTAGAGGAAATGCACGCAATGGTTTAGCTGTTGTGCCTGTTCAGCGTGATGCTTGTGGTGGTTGTTTTAACAAAATTCCTCCGCAACGTCAGTTAGATGTTCGTTCAAGAAAGAAAATTATTGTTTGCGAATATTGCGGACGTATTCTTGTTGATCCGGATATGGAAGAAGAGTTTAAATAGATTATAATTTAATAAAAACATGAAGGCTGATCAATTTGATCAGCCTTCATGTTTTTAATACCACCTTAGTTCTTTCCAATATTCCTTTGGAGGAATAATTCTGGTGATTCTATTGGTTGAATAAGCAAGGAAAAATCCTAGCGGGTCATCATTATTATTGTCATTTTCAGTTAGTTCATAAATGTTCCCGTTCGGATTAGCCGGAGGTCCGCCAAATGGTCCCATGTTCCAATCAGTAACAGTTAACAATTGCGAAACGTAGTTATAATACTCCTCAGTAATCGATAAGGTTTCCAGGGTAATTGTATCGCCAACGTGTGCATTCCTAATCCAGCCTACCTCTACATCATTCATGTAATAACCATTAACAAACTGGTCATCAGAAAAGTAAACTTCATTAATAGTATCCGTATCCAACACATTATTAATATAAATATTCCACATGTAGTAATTGTCGGTTGTTTCTGGTTCCTGTGCATTTAACAGAACATAAGCAGAGCTGTCTACAATATCGTAATCACTAAAATCATAAAAGCCGAAATTAATAGAATCTGCTTCTGGGCAAGGATTCAAACGGCAACTTGCTTCATAGGTCTTTCCTTCAGTAATAATGGTTAGGGTGTATGTTTTACCTCTTTCACCTGCAATAATATCTGTTTCATATAAACCGTCTGATATTTCAGTTAAGGTGTAAACCATTTCTCCATCAGAAATAGTAACCTCTGCTCCGGTTACTTTTGGTGCAGGTTGATTCGAGAAATAATCGGCACTTTTTGTTAATGAAACCTGGTGATTTTTAAGTTCATCAGTTATTGATCCTTGCACAACTAAACGTTCATAACTACCTTCAAGAGTTGTTTCATAAGGTTCGGTGCAAGCACTTGCAATTAGCAATAAACCTATAATTATGTATGTAATTTTTTTCATGATTCGGGTATTTTAAAAATGAAAATTCCAGGTTAATGAAGGTATAATTGGAAAAACATAAACCATTTCAGCCACTGTACTGTTCGGATTGTCTTCATCTTCACTAAAATTAATCATCCATGCATTATGACGATTGTATACATTGTATACTGATAAATTCAGATCACTCTTTAAGCGTTTATTTGGTTTTTCTTTACTTTTTAGCGTTATGGAAATATCCATTCGATGATACGCTGGCATTCGATAACCATTTCGTTCAGAATATATTGGCACAATCATGTTACCTTGTTCATATCTTCCGGTTGGAAAAGTTACCGGAGTTCCCGATGCATAAACCCATGTGGCAGATACATTCCATCGATTTGATAAATCATAACTTCCAACAATTGAAATGTTATGCGGACGATCATATGATGATGAATAAACCTTGCCCTCATTAATCTCAAGGATCTTTCGTTCAGCTTTTGATAAGGTATAGCTTATCCAGCCGGTAAAATTCCCCTGCTGTTTCCTGATAAAAAATTCAGCTCCATACGACCATGCACTGCCAAAACGAAACTCACCCTCATATTGATCATTTAACATCAGGTTAGCAAAGTCTTTAAAATCGATCTGATTTTGCATGTCTTTGTAGTATATCTCAACGGACGTTTCAACTGCATTATCCCAAAGATTTCTAAAATAACCCAATGCAACTTGATCTGCCAGCTGAGGTTGAATGTTAGGCGAAGATGGCACCCACACATCTAATGGTGATCCCGCTGTGCTGTTCGATGCAAGATGCATATATTGAATAGTTCTTGAATAACTTGCTTTAATAGAATTTTTCTGGTTAAACGTATAATTTAAACTTAGCCTGGGTTCCAGTCCCGAGAAAGTATTGAATATTTCCCATCGGTCATAAACGGTTGAGTCTAACGGTTCATAATTTTCATCAAAATTATAAGAAGTAGCATTACCCATACTCTGAAACATTGATCCTCTTAAACCATAATTTAATGTCAATTTATCTAATAGTTTATGCTCGTTGCTTAAGTATAAACCATATTCAAGAGCGTATGATTCGGGTACTGATATGGAAATGTCTGATATTGAATTTGTACTACTTGCCGTACCAGGAATAAAATGATGATGGATTACTTCTAATCCAAATTTCACAGTGTTTCTGGGATTTGGAAAGTAATTTAAATCAGCTTTGAACTTAAAATCTTCGAGGTTCGATATCCATTTAAAACCCAACGACTCGTTTCCACTTTCCATTTTATAGTCATACTTGCTATAGATCAATGAGAAGTTTGAGAAAAGTTTATCACTAAATAGGTGATTCCATCGAGTTGTAAGTGTATAATTTCCCCAGTCGAAACTATACATTTCTCCAAATTTCAGTACATCACGGCCAAAATATCCAGATACGAATATTCTGTTGTTATCATTAATCTTATAATTTGTTTTAAGATTAAGATCATAAAAATAGAGTTGAGTTGATTTTAATGCATCATCACTAGATAATAGTAGGAAAATATCAGCATACGTTCTTCGTCCGGCCACCAACACCGACCACTTATCTTCAATTATTGGTCCTTCAAGCGTTAATCTCGATGAAATAGTACCAATACCTCCTGTAGCTTCAAATTTCTTCTGGTTTCCTTCTTTCATTCTAATATCTAAAAGAGAAGAGAGTCGTCCTCCATACTGGGCAGGAATGTCGCCTTTATAAATTTTTAAATCTTTCACAGCATCGTTGTTAAAAACCGAGAAGAAGCCCATTAAATGCGAAGCATTGTAAACAGTTGCTTCGTCGAACAGTATTAGGTTTTGATCGGGACTTCCACCTCGTACATTGAAGCCTGAAAATCCTTCTCCTGTTGCCTGGATTCCTGGTAGTAGTTGCAGTGCTTTAATTACATCAACTTCACCCATTAATGCCGGGATTTTTTTGATCTCTTTTGCTTGCAACTTTACCGTGCTCATTTCAGTTTTTACAACATTCTCATTTTTCCTTTTTGCTGTAACGATAACCTCTTCGATGTTTTTGGTTTTTTCCTGAAGGACAACATTCAGATGTTGATCTTTGGTAAGATCTATTTGTTTCGAGTTAGTCTCATAACCCATGTAAGAATAGTCAACTTGATAGTTTCCCTCTTTTAAAGTTAGTGAGTAAAAACCATACACATTAGTTACTGTTCCCGTTTTGAGCTCCTTAACATAAATTGTTGCTCCGATAAGATCTTCTCCTGCTTCATCTTTTACATGCCCACTTATGGTATATTTATTTTCGGCATATGTTTGGAAGGATAGAAACGAAAGAATTATAAGTACTACTAAGTTTTTCATATGTTCGGTAAAAAAAAATTAATCAAAAATATTCTGTTTTGATATCAATATTAATGCCAGAAGATTATGGCTTTCTTAACTTAATACTATTTTTTATTGATTTAGACATTAAATTATGCACAAAAGTGTAAAGAAACATAAAAATAGCAAGAAATCCAGATATGCGTCCTATGTAATCACCATATCGCACATAAAAAGTTTGATGATGATTTAGTTTTAAAGAATCCTGCATGGCATCTTCTATCCATCCTTTTGTTTGCTTTACAATTTCGCCACGTTGATTTATAAATGCCGATATTCCTGTATTAGCGCAGCGTGCAATACTTCTTCTGGTTTCAATAGCTCTAATCTGCGACAAACGTAAATGTTGTTTGTATCCGGGAGATTCCCCCCACCATCCATCATTGGTTAATATAAAAATCAGATTAGCACCTTGTTTAATATAATCGCTAACATGTTCGCCAAAGGCAGATTCATAGCAAATTACGGGGGCAATAGAAATACTTTTTTTTGTATGATTAAATACACCTCGTTCTTTTTGATTACAAATGCTTCCTGTTACACCTCCAAAATCAAAAAAGATATTTTCAAGAAAACCAAAGAATTGAAGGAAAGGCATGGTTTCCACTCCTGAAACTAATTTTGATTTATAATAAATGGGAATCCGACTTGTTGTATCAATTTGCAATGCTGCATTATATGCGTTATAATAATAATTATCTTCACTGTTGTATTTTGAACACGGCGATAGTTGATTTTCTGCAATCTTTTTTAACGTGTTTGCACCAATTATGAAAGTAAGGTTGTGATGGTTATGAATAAACTTTTTAATTTGCAGAATAGATGAATCTGTATCTAAATTACTTTCCCATATTGGATTACTAATAGAAGTTTCGGGAGCGATAACATACTCAGTTTGTTCATTAACAATACTATCCGATAAATGAAGGATTCGCTCCAATTGCAGGTCTTGGGGCAAATCATACTTATCGTGGTAAGGATCGAAATTTGGTTGCACAATAGCTATTGTTACATTTTCGCCTGTTTCCTGGCGTGTTTTAAATATATTCCTTGAGATTAAAATAGGAATAACAAAAAATAAAATAAATATAAAAAGGTTTGATGTTAACACCTTAATATTTTTATACTGAAAGTACAGTTTTATAGCTTTAAAAAACGTGATATTTAAAATTATTATCCATAAAGATCCACCAAGTGTTCCCGTATATTCGTACCACTGAATTAGTTTAACATTACCCGAAAATGCATTTCCCAGATTTAACCAGGGCCAGGTTAAATGTACGTGCAAAAACGTATACTCAAAGCTTAGCCAGTAAACGATTAAAGATAAGTAACCAATTTTATTTCCAAAGCTCCTTTTTGTTATATGAAAAAGGCCAAAAATTATGGCCATCGCCAGTGTGTTAGAACAAATAACAATGCTGGCTGCCACTATATTTGAGTTTTTTAGCCAGTATGTGGCAATGATATTCCAAATAAAAAAAGTTAGAACTGTATATCCATAAAGCGAGTTGTTATCCGAAGATTTTATTTTAAAAAAGTTATCTTCAATAATTAGCAGAGGTACAAGTGCTATAGAAGCTATGAGTCCTGAAAAGTTGTCATGCCAAGGCAAAGCAAGCAAAATGCCACTTAGTAGTGCAAAAATAAGAAGTGTATATTTTTTCATTCTTTGTTCCGTTTATTAACTAAATAAACGCCAACAAGTATTAAACTTATCCATAAAAACTGAACTGCAGTTAAAGTTTCTCCATCAAATAAACCCCACATTATGGCAAAAACAGGAATCAGGTAGGTTACCGAAGCACCAAAAAGTGCCGATGTATTTTGAATTAGGGTATTGAATATAACTAAAGCCAATACGGTACCTATTACTGCTAATATGGTTATGTAAAACAAATTCAACCCGTAATCAGGTGTTGATAAGGCAAATGAAAAATCAGTAAAGAGAAGATAAACTCCGGCAAACGGACCTGCAAACATAAAGGCCAATGAAGTAAGTTCTAATCCGTTGAGGTTTTTTATCTTATATTTAACCTGATTAACATTAATACCATAACAAATGGTGGCAAGTATCACATAAAAACCATAATAGTTTACATTACCTAATAAACTATCTCCATTTGCTGTATAAATGATCAGTCCTGTTGCACCTACTAAGCCTAAGAAAACACCAATCGTATTGATAAGTTTTGCTGTGCTTTTATAAAATACTAATCCAATTATAAGCGTAAACAACGGAGTTATGGAGTTAAGAACTCCAGCTAAAGAACTATCTATTTGAGTTTGTGCTTTGGTAAATAAAAATGCAGGAAAAACAGAGCCTACGAATCCAACTATTAGTAACGATTTTATATTTTCTTTACTTATCTTTTTATAATATTTTATGCCAAACGGTATAAATGCAATAAATGAGATAAAAATACGAAAGGCTGCAACCTGATCGTGAGAATAAGAGCGCAACCCTTTTTTCATTAAAATAAAACTACTTCCCCAAATAAATGATAAAAAAATGAGGGTTAACCATTGCCAAACTTTATTTTTAAAATCTATTTTTAACATACTTATATTCAATTAAGGCGATAAAGATAAGATATAAATTAACAAATGAACGGGCGTGTTGTTTTATCTTTTTGTAAATAGAGTGGGATTCTATATCAAAAAAATTAATTTTGTGCTTATTAACAAAAGTGTAAACCGATGAGTGAGTATAAATTATATATAGGTGGAGAGTTTTTAGCTACGAATCAAAAGTTGGTGGTTAATAACCCTTACGATGATAGTGTTGTAGGCGAAACTTTTCTTGCCGGAAGTGCAGATTTGGAAAAGGCCATTAATAAAGCATTAAGTGTTAAAGAAAAGATGCGAAAGCTACCTTCACATAAGAAGTATGAAATTTTATCGGAAATTGCACATAAGATCGAACTTAAAAAAGAGGAGTTAGCTTTAATTTTGGCAAAAGAGGCAGGAAAACCTTTAAAATATGCTTTAGGTGAAATCAGCAGAGCCATACAGGTTTTTACTGTTGCTGCAGAAGAATCGAAACGATTGCCTAAGGAATATTTTTCAATAGACTGGACACCTGCCGGTGAAGGGAAAGAAGGACTGGTTAAATATTTCCCCGTAGGATTAATAGCTGGTATTGCTCCGTTTAATTTTCCGTTAAACTTAGCAGTTCATAAAATTGCTCCGGCAATTGCTTCGGGGAACCCGATTATCTTAAAACCAGCGCGATCAACTCCGCTTTCTGTATTAGAGTTGGCAAAAATTATCGATGAAACTGAGCTGCCCAAAGGTGCTTTTTCGGTTCTTCCGATGGACAGAGAGGCAGGAAATCAGTTGGTTACTGATGAGCGCTTTAATATGCTATCGTTTACAGGTAGTCCGGCAGTAGGGTGGAAAATGAAAGCCAATGCTGGTAAGAAAAAGGTGGCCTTAGAATTGGGTGGAAACGCAGGTGTAATAGTATCAGAGAATGCAAATGTTGATTTAGCAGTTAATAAATGCCTTGTGGGTGGATTTGCATATTCAGGACAGGTATGCATTCATGTACAGCGAATATATGTTCATGAAAATATCTTTGATGATTTTGTTCAGAAATTCATTAAGAAAACAGAAAAATTAACGTTTGGAGCTCCTGACGATTCTTCGGCCGATATTTCTGTAATGATCGATAAAGATAATGCAAAGCGAGTTGAAGATTGGGTAAATGAGGCTGTTGCTGATGGTGCAAAAGTGCTTTATGGAGGGAAAAGAAAAGATACCTACTACGAACCAACAATTCTTACCAATACGAAGAAACAAATGAAGGTTTGTGCGTTGGAAATATTTGGTCCGGTAGTTACTATCGAAAAGTATGCTAACTTTAGCAATGCCATAAGTGAGGTTAATGATTCTGAATATGGGCTTCAGGCAGGAGTTTTTACCAATGCTATTGATGAAATGAACGAAGCTTTTAATGAGCTTGAAGTAGGTGGTGTTATTATTAACGATGTTCCTACATTCAGGGTAGATCATATGCCTTACGGAGGAGTTAAGAATTCGGGTTTTGGCAGAGAGGGTGTAAAATACTCCATATTCGAAATGCTTGAACCAAGATTGTTAGTAAAAAATAATGATTATTAATATATAGTAAAGGTTTTACTGTGGGACTGGAATTTTTATTAAAAGGACTTATTGTTGGATTTTTGGCATCGATTCCTCTCGGACCTGTTGGTGTTTTATGCATTCAAAGGACGATAAATAAAGGAAGAGTATCGGGATTGATTTCCGGTATGGGAGCTTCTACCGTGGATTCCTTTTTTGCTTTGGTTGCAGCATTAGGATTAACTTACATTATTAACTTTATCGAAGAACAGCATTTTTATATACAACTAATTGGAGGTGGAGTTCTGGTTTTTTTAGGAGCCAAAATTTTTAATACCAATCCGGTTAAACAAATCCGACGCCATCGCAGAAAAAAAAATAAACTAATTGAAGACTATTTTTCTGTTTTATTTCTTACCATATCTAATCCTTTGGCAGTATTTTTATTTGTGGCAGCATTTGCCGGTATTGGATTAGTAACCGCAAAAGACAGCTCACTAAAATCTTCGCTTATTATTGCAGGAGTTTTTGCCGGGGCGACACTTTGGTGGGTTTTGTTAACGTTTCTTGTAGATCTTTTTAGGAAACGCTTCCGTTTAAAACAATTGTGGTGGATTAACAAAATTGCCGGAATTATTATTTTAATTTTTGGAGTTGCTGCAATATTATCAGTTTTTATTAGATAAAAACTGAAATAACTATTGACTTATTTTTTTATTACTAAAATATATCGAATCTAAAAAACCATCTGAAATGGATATAAAATCAGCTGAATTTGTTTCAAGTTATACCAACTATAAAGATTGCCCAAATACTGATACTCCAGAATATGCTTTTGTTGGCAGGTCCAATGTTGGAAAATCTTCATTAATAAATATGTTAATGGAGAGAAAAAAGCTGGCTAAAACATCTCAAAGTCCGGGGAAAACACAATTGATTAATCAGTTTAGCATAAATAACGACTGGTTTTTGGTAGACCTGCCTGGATATGGATTTGCCAAAGTTGCTAAATCAATACGAAAAGATTTTAATACCCTAATCAAAGATTATGCAATGTACCGAGAGAATCTAATGTGCTTGTTTGTATTGTTAGATTCCAGACATGAACCTCAAAAAAACGATTTGGCTTTTATGAGATGGCTGGGTGAAAACCAAATTCCTTTTGCAATGGTTTTTACAAAAGTTGATAAGCTATCCAGTTCAGCACTGAATAAGAATTTAAAACATTATAAGAATGAAATGCTGAAACACTGGGAAGCATTACCGGATGTTTTTATAACATCTTCGGAAAACCGAATAGGTCGTGCAGATATTTTAGACTTTATTGAGAACATAAATAAATCTGTAAAAAAATAGATTCTGCACTTTAAATTTCTACATAAACACGGTGTAAAATAGAATGATATTTTTAAATTTGCACATCCAAAAGTAAAATATTAATATATTGAAAATTAGTAACAATGAGTCTTCAACCTCCAATTAAACTTTTTTCAGGGACAAAATCACGCTATATAGCAGAAAAAATTGCAAAAGAGTATGGTGTTGAGTTAGGTAGCACAGCTTTTATTGAATTTAGTGATGGGGAATTCCAAACCTCTTTTGAAGAAACTGTTCGTGGTGCTTACGTTTTTATTATTCAATCTACCTTTCCTCCATCAGATAATTTAATGGAACTATTATTAATGATTGATGCAGCCAAAAGAGCATCAGCATATAAAGTTGTAGCTGTAATGCCTTACTTTGGTTTTGCACGCCAGGACAGAAAAGATAAGCCAAGAGTATCCATTGGAGCCAAATTAGTTGCGAATCTTTTAAATGCAGCTGGTGTTGATCGTATTATGACGCTTGATTTACATGCTGATCAAATTCAGGGATTTTTTGATGTTCCGGTTGACCATCTTTATGCATCTTCTATTTTTGTTCCTTATATCAAGAGTTTAAATTTGGACAACTTAGTAATTGCTGCTCCAGATATGGGGGGTACAAAAAGAGCAAATGCGTATTCAAAGTTTTTAGAAACTCCGATGGTAATATGTCATAAATCAAGAAAAAAGGCCAACGTAGTTGATGAACTTACTGTAATTGGTGATGTTGAAGGGAAAAATATTGTTATACTCGATGATATGATAGACACAGCTGGAACAATTACAAAAGCTGCAGATATGATGATGGAAAAAGGAGCTCTAAGTGTAAGAGCTTTTGCCACACATGCCGTTTTATCCGGACCAGCCTACGAACGAATTAATGATTCAGAAATTACAGAGATTATTGTTACCGATTCATTGCCAATTAAGCCTATTTCAGATAAAATAAAGGTGTTATCTATAGCCGATGTTTTTGCCGATGTTATAAATAAAGTATATAATTATCAATCAATAAGTTCGAATTTTATAGTTTAAAAATATATATTTGCACTCCCAATTTAAAAGCATATTGTATAAAAGTGTGATGGGGAATAAGACGCTTTAAGGGTTTTTGTATTATTCTGAGTAACACAAAAAAAAATGAAAAATGAAATCAGTAGAGATTAAAGGAAATTTAAGAAATGATTTAGGAAAATCATCTTCAAAGAATTTAAGAAAACAAGATCAAATTCCATGTGTATTATATGGTAATGGCGAGAATGTTCATTTCCACACACATGAAAATTCTTTTAAAGAAATTGTATATACGCCAAATGCGTATTTAGTTACAATCGATATAGAAGGAAAACAATATCAAGCAGTATTGCGTGATATTCAGTATCATCCGGTAACAGATAAAATACTTCACGTTGATTTCTTCCAGGTACATGAAAAAGAACCTGTGTGGATTCGCGTACCAGTTGTATTGGAAGGTAGTTCAATTGGTGTATTAAATGGTGGTAGATTGGTACAAAAGATGAGAAAAGTAAGAATTAAAGGTGTGCCAAGTGCTTTACCAGATGAGTTGAAAATTGATATTTCCAACTTAGCTATTGGTAAATCTATTAAGATTGCCGATTTACAGATAGAAGGATTAGAATTCTTAGAACCAGAAAATGCAGTAGTAGTTCTTGTGAAAACAGCTCGTTCTGTTGTTCTTCCTGAAGATGAAGAAGGAGAAGAAGGAGAAGAAGGTGAAGGAGAAGAAGGTGAAACTTCTGAAGGTGAAGGAGGAGATGCTCCTGCTGAAGAATCAGCCGAATAAACTTTTATTATTAAATTAAACAGATAATTGGTGTGAAGTACCTTATTGTCGGTTTAGGAAATATTGGAACAGAGTATATAAATACTCGTCATAATATTGGATTTAAAATATTGGATGCATTAGCTAATGCATCCAATATTACTTTTGAGGACAGGCGTTATGCTTTTCGTGCCGAATATAAATTTAAAGGCAGAACGTTTGTGCTTATAAAACCTACCACTTACATGAACTTAAGTGGAAAGGCAGTTAATTATTGGTTACAGAAAGAAAAACTTTCAGTTGATAAACTCCTCGTGTTAGTTGACGATGTAGCTTTACCGTTTGGTGCCATAAGAATACGAGCTAAAGGCGCTGATGCAGGACATAATGGTTTAAAAGATATTAACTTCACATTAGGTCATCAGAATTACCCGCGATTACGATTTGGCATTGGTGATAATTATCCTAAAGGCGCACAAGTGCATTATGTGCTTAGTCCTTGGACCGATGAAGAAAAACAACAGCTCCCGGAAAGAATTGATTTAGCTATTGAAGCTATTAGGAGCTTTGGTACAGTAGGAATAGCTAATACCATGAACGAATATAATAATAGATAGTATTCTTTCTTTCATTTAGTTTAATTCCTAATTTTGTTTTCTGTTTTAGATTTAGAATCATGCAACACGAAGAAAATTTACGTATCGATAAATGGTTGTGGGCTGTGCGACTTTTTAAAACACGTAGTCAGGCGGCCGAGGCATGCAAAAAGGGGCGTGTGTTAATCGATGAGGTTCAGGTTAAACCGTCAAGAGTTTTGAAAGTTGGTGAGATAGTTTTTATTAAACGACCACCGGTTATTTATCAGTATAAGGTTTTAGGATTGTTAGGGAAACGGCAATCAGCCTCAATAGCGGCAGAATATGTTGAAGATATTACTCCCGAAGAGGAAAAAGAAAAACTGGAAATGAAAAAACATGCCGGATTTGAAATTCGTGATCGAGGAGTTGGTCGCCCAACAAAAAAACAACGTAGATTAATTGATCAGTTAAAAAGAAAGATGTAATTATGATAATTGCCAAACAAAAGAAAAAAGAGAATATTGCAGAATATATTTTATATATGTGGCAGGTTGAAGACTTGATAAGAGCATATAACCTGAATATGGACCAGATTAATAAAAACATTGTTGAAAGATTTAATCAACCCGAACCGGTTAAAAAAGAAATTTCGGATTGGTATGCCGGACTGGTTGATCTAATGCAAGAGGAAGACAAAAAAGAGTCGGGGCATTTACAATTTATCCAGAATACAATAAACGATTTAAACGACTTGCATTTGTGGTTGCTAAAATCGCCCGATCATCTGGATTACATTGATATCTATAATAAAGCAAAAGCTGGAATCATTGAACTGATGAACAAATCAAAAGGTTCTGTAGAAAACGAAGTTGAAGCTTGCTTTAATGGATTATATGGTATTCTCATGTTACGACTGCAGCAAAAAACAATTAATATAGAAACTGCCACAGCCATGACATCGGTTAGTCAGCTAATTGCGCTGTTAAGTAAAAAATATAAGTTAATAGAAGAAGGAAAAATTGAATTATAAAAAATAACTTATGGACAAGCCTGTTGAAACCATTTATCCCGAGATGATTCAACATCTTCCGGATGCCGATATTCCCTTTAAAGGTGTAAATGGTAAGATTTTTCAAAGTGAAAAGCATCAGATTGTATTTTTTGATATTGAGCCTATTGGTGAAGTAGCTGAGCACACGCATGGAGCGCAGTGGGGTGTGGTTTTTGAAGGTGAAATGGATTTAACGATAAATGGTGTTACAAAAACGTATAAAAACGGTGACCGGTATTATATTCCTGCCGGGGTTAAACATTCTGCTAACTTTAAGAAAAGAACGTTGGTAATGGATTTTTTCGAAGATAAAAACCGGTATCTGAAAAAATAAAATTATTACATTTAGATAATCGGCTGAAGTCCGGGTAAAGTTAGGACACAGTCTATTAAAGGACTTTAGTCCTGATTTATACAAGAAACTTATAACTTAAATCTTCGTTTGGCATATAACAGCTATCTTTTTTTCCAAACCACTTAAAACGATGGTTGGCAATAAAACTATACATAGTATCTCGTAAAGGTCTGGGAACAATTCTAAATAAATACAACAGAGGCCAAAGATGACGTAATTTTTTTGCAATCCTAAGTGCGGCATCAGATTTAAAATAAATCGAAGTATCTTCTATAAGAACAACTGATTGATCGAAATTATCTGGTAAATCAAACTGGTTTAACAATTGGCTGCTAACAGTCGATTGTAGTGATGCAAATCTAAAATAGTCATTCTTATCTCTTTTAATGATAAACTGCACCGACCATGAACAAAGATTACAGTATCCGTCAAAAAGGATAACACCTTTGTGCTTTAATGTTTTGCTTATATTATTTACTTTTTTCTTCACCAGGCTCAGGAATGTAAACTTCCAATAGTTTACTCTGAACAACAGGATTTAATTGTAAATGTTCGATTACAGCAGGAATCAAAACTGTTTCTCCTTTTTTAACCCGAATGCTTTCCACTTCCTCATAAATTATTTCAAATTCTCCTTCAAGGCATATATAAATTACAAATGAATCCAGTTGATTATATTCTTTCTCAACAGGTTGATCAAAGCTCACGATATTTGTTTCAAAATATTTCGATTTCAAAATACGAGCTGTTCTGTTTTGTACTGCTTTATATTCAGTTCTATACGAGTCATACAGCTTAAAGTCGATAGCATCAAGTGCTTGTTCAGTGTGTAATTCGCGCTCGTTTCCCTGGTCATCTTTCCTATTCCAGTCAAAAATTCGATAGGTTATATCCGAGGTTTGTTGTATTTCGGCCAGAACAATTCCTGAGCCAATGGCATGAACTCTTCCCGATGGAATATAAAACACATCGCCAGCTTGCACCGTTTCATAATTTAATATCTGCGGAAGCTCATTATTCTCAAGATGCTTCAGATAATGATCTTTATCCATTTCGTGATTAAAGCCAGAAATTAACTGAGCGTTTTTTTTAGCATCAATGACATACCACATTTCTGTTTTTCCACTTGAATTGTGTCTTTCTTTGGCTAATTCATCATTCGGATGAACCTGAATCGAAAGATCATCATTAGCATCAATAAATTTAATAAGCAAGGGAAACTCGTAAGCAAACTGATCGAATATCCTGTCGCCAATTAAATCGCCCATGTAAACTTCGATTAGCTCGTTCAATTTGTTTCCTGCCAGGAAACCATTTTCTATTTCTGATATGTTATTTTCAACTCCTGATATCTCCCAACTTTCGCCAATTTTTTTATCGCCAGGTATTTCCTTATTTAAGGTGGATTTTAAATGCTGACCTCCCCAGATCTTTTCTTTTAATATCGGTTTAAACTTTAGTGGATATAATTGATTCATTACTGATTTATTTTAAAATTCGTAGTCGATTACTGCCTTCTCCTTTTCTATATCTTTACAATTATCAATTGCTTTTTTATGTTCCGGATGATTAATGTAGGTTTCCAAATCGTTCCAGGTATTAAATTCAGAAATTAATGCAACATCGTATGAAAATTCTGTTTTTCTCTCGTTTATAGCTACTTCATACGATTCAACAACATTAATTATATTTCGTAAAGGCAAAAAAAATGATTTAATCTTATTCGTTTTTTGTAAACGATCTTCATCATTTTTTACATTCTTAAATTTAAACATAATAATATGTCTGATCATGATTTTAAATTTTCTGTAAATTTATAGTATCTTCATGCCAAATTAAGCTAAAAGTTACTAAAAAATTATCGATATGTCTTTTATTATTGGAATAGCAGGCGGAACAGGTTCGGGGAAAACAACAGTAGTTCGAAAAGTTATTGAAACTTTACCTAAAGATGAGGTTGCTATCATACCTCAGGATTCGTATTATAAGGATAATGGCCATTTACCATTAGAAGAGCGACAGGAGATTAACTTTGACCACCCAAGATCATTGGAATTTCGCTTGTTGATTGAGCATATCAAAAGGTTAAAAGAAGGTAAAGAAATTAAGCAACCGATCTACTCTTATCTTACATGCACTCGTTCTGATGAAACAATTCTCGTAAAACCTAAAAAAGTAATTATCGTTGAAGGAATTCTGATTTTGCAGAATGCTCAACTGCGTAATTTAATGGATATTAAGGTTTTTGTCGATGCCGATAATGATGACCGGCTAATGAGAGTTATCCAACGCGATTTGGTAGAGCGCGGACGATCGGTGAATAAAGTGTTAGAACGTTACGAAAAAACGGTAAAACCGATGCACTTGCAATTTATTGAGCCTACCAAGCGCTATGCCGATGTGATTATTCCTCAGGGGGGAGACAATAAGGTAGGAATTGATTTGTTATCATCTATTATTGAGAAAAACTTACATCTCGGAAAAAACAATAAATAGTTCATTATGCTTAATCAGGTTAAAACAGAAAATATTTTATTTCTCGATATTGAAACAGTTCCGCAACATGAAAACTTCGATTTGGTTGATGAGAAGTTTAAAGAATTCTGGGAAAAGAAATCTTCATATTTTAGAGAAGATGAACAAACCGCTGCTGATGTTTATCAGAGAGCCGGGATCTATGCGGAGTTTGGAAAGATTATCTGTATCTCGGTAGGGATAGTCGTTGCTAAAAGCAGTATGAGAACATTTAGATTAAAATCCTTTTTTGGCGATAACGAAGAAGCACTGCTTAAAGAATTTGCTTTAATGTTGCAGAACTATTCTAGAACCAATAAAAATCTTCAGCTTTGCGCACATAACGGTAAGGAATTCGATTTTCCATATATTGCACGCCGAATGCTGGTTCATGGAATACAACTACCTGATATTTTGGATGTAGCAGGTAAAAAACCGTGGGAAGTACAGTTTCTGGATACTATGGAGTTGTGGAAATTTGGCGATTATAAACACTATACATCGTTAAATTTATTAACTCATATTTTTAATATTCCAACGCCCAAAGATGATATAGACGGCAGTATGGTTGCAGAAGTATATTATAAGGAAAAGAACATTGAGCGTATTGTAAAATATTGCGAAAAAGATGTGCTGGCTGTAGCTCAATTATTTTCTAAATATAAAGGAGAAGATCTTATCTCTGATGAAGATGTAGAATCAACAACGATTGGCTGATTACTGTAAAATAAATTCCGTCACCTTTTTCATAAATAACTCAGGTTGCTCTGCATGCAGCCAGTGTCCGGCATCGGGTATGGTTTCAAAATCGGCATAAGGAAAAATATTCTCAATCATTTCTTTATCCTTATCCATAATATAATCAGATTTTTCGCCCTTTATAAACAGTACAGGGAATCCTGTTATTGCAGGTTGGTTTTCATCTAAACCATCCATAATATTCCGAAGCTCATTTTTTATAGTTTTAATATTTATGCTCCAGCTATATTCGTTATCTTTTGATCGATGGATATTTTTAAGGAGAAATTGTCGTATTCTATCCTGGGGTATGGATTTTGCCAAAATATCGTCAATTTCTTGCCTGTTCTGAATTCCATAAAAATCAAGATTATACATTGCCCTTATAATTGACTCGTGCATTTTTAGCTGACTTGAACTGGTCGTTTTGTAAGATCTAGGCGAAATATCAACAACAATTAAATGGCTTATTTTTTCGGGATAATCAGTTGCAAAAAACATGGCTGTTTTTCCTCCCATGGAATGGCCTAAGATTATTGCTTTTTCTATAGCATGTTGCTCCATAAACGTATGCAAATCTTCTTTCATCAAATCATAATTATGATCAATAGTGTGTGGCGATTTACCATGATTCCGTTGATCAATCAGATAAACTTCGAAGTTTTCAGCCAACTCTCTGCCAACACTAACCCAGTTATCTGATGATCCGTACAAACCATGTAAGATAATCAAAGGAGGCCCTTCGCCATATTTCCTGTAGAATAAATCCATATCGTTATTTCAATTCACGAAGATACATCTGGATGGTATTTTCTAAACCAAGATATAATGCATCAGAAATCAGTGCATGCCCGATGGAAACTTCCAATAAACCCGGTACATTCTGATTAAAATATTTAAGGTTATCAAGATTTAAATCGTGTCCGGCGTTTAGTCCGAGTCCAACTTTAATCGCTTCTTCCGCTGCTTTAACAAACGGTTCAACAGCTTGTTCTTTGTTCTGATCAAACTGCGCAGCGTAGGGTTCGGTGTATAATTCAACCCGGTTGGTTCCTGTATCTGCAGCATTTTTAATAAGCTCGGTATCCGTTTCAATAAAAATTGAAGTTCTGATATTCGCCGCATGGAACTTTGCAATAATCTCTTTAAGGTGATTTTTATGTTTAATCGTATCCCATCCGGCATTTGATGTTAATGCATCGGGTGGATCAGGAACAAGTGTTACTTGGTTGGGGCGTACATCTAAAACCAACTCAATGAATTTATCCGAGGGATATCCTTCAATATTAAATTCGGTAGTAATAATTGGCTTAATATCATACACATCCTGATATCGGATATGCCTTTCGTCGGGGCGTGGGTGAACAGTTATACCTTGAGCTCCGAACCGCTCACAATTAATTGCAGCATCTAAAACATTTGGAACATTTCCGCCTCGTGCGTTTCGTAATGTTGCAATTTTATTTATATTTACACTTAGTCTGGTCATATGTTGTTATTTGACAATAGAATAAACAAATAGCTTATTCTGTTTGTTAATTGAACAAAAATACGAGTATTTTTGAAAACAGTTAAAATATGTTGGCAAAAGATTTAATATCCGATGAAATACCTGCTTTACGAACTTCAGATACGGCTGTTGAGGCTCTGAACTGGATGGAGGTTTTTCGTATTTCACATTTGCCAATTGTTAATAATAAAGAATTTCTGGGATTAATTTCCGATGATGATATTTTCGATTTAAATAAACCGGAAGAGGCTATTGGCAATCATAAATTATCGCTCATGAGGCCTTCTGTAAATGCCGATCAGCATATTTATGAAATCATGGAGGTGGCTGCTCGTTTAAAGTTAACTGTCGTTCCCGTGTTAGATCATCATAAAAACTTTTTAGGGGTTGTGTTAATGACAGATCTCTTGCACTACTTCTCCAAACTCTCTGCAATAGAAAAACCGGGTGGAATAATTGTTTTGGAAATTACCGAAAGTGATTACTCCATGACAGAAATATCACAAATTGTTGAATCGAACGATGCTAAAATATTGAGCATGTATGTAAATTCACTGCCTGATTCAACTAAAATTGAAGTTACTCTAAAAGTTAATTTAACCGATATTACCTCAATTATACAAACATTCAATCGATACGAATATGACATAAAGGCTTCATTCATGGAGTTTGATGAACAGGATGATCTTTATAACGAAAGGTACGATTTGTTCATGCGTTTTTTAAATACTTAATTTGCATAATGTTCAAATCTCGTCGCTATCTTTTTCTTTTAATTCCAGTGTTGTGGTCTCTTAATCTATTTTCTCAGCAGAGTAATAAGGATGTTTCGTCGTACATTGTTAGCGAAATAATTATTGAAGGAAATACAATTACCAAAGAGAAAATTATTTATCGTGAATTATTATTTCAGGTAGGTGATACCATTCCTGATTCTGATTTAGAAAAGATAATTCTAAAATCCAAAGAAAATCTGCTAAATACTTCCTTATTCAATTTTGTTACAATTGAAACCATTCCGGATTCAGGGTACATTCGCATAGTTATCATACTGCAAGAACGTTGGTATGTATGGCCCTATCCTATATTGGAACAGGCAGATCGGAACGTAAGTTCGTTTTTAAGAAACCAGGAGTGGTCAAGAATTGATTATGGATTATATGTTCTTATTAATAATTTCCGCGGACGTAAAGAAATACTTAAGCTAAAAACTATTTTTGGTTATAATAACAGCTTTATCTTGTTTTATAAAATACCATATATTGATAAAAGACAAAAGATAGGTGCAGGAATTGACATTATTTATACCAGAAATCATGAAATACCTTATCAAATATCCAGTGATGAACTGCAGTATGTAAAACTAACCAATCGATTTGCCAGAGAAACCATAAAGCTATCTAATTTTTATACATACCGACCTCAGCTTTATACAAATCATTTACTCAATTTAAAATATACTCGCGTTGCGCTCAACGATTCGGTATTGTTTTTAAACAGTGTATATTTTTATGATAATAAAAAAGAGGTTTCTTACCTAACCATCGGATACAATTTTGATTATGATAAAAGAGATTCAAAAATTTATCCGTTAAACGGATATCGCTTCTTTTTCTCTGCTACTAAAAACGGTTTAGGGATTCTATCTGATAAAGGTAATACGGTTTTACAAACCAGTGTTGAAGAAAATTATAAGATAGTAAACAGACTGTTTATGAATACAAGTATACTGGGGCAATTAAATCTTAATAATTTTAAATCATTTTATTTTTCAGAAGCTATAGGATATAAAAACTATTTGCGCGGAATGGAATATTATGTGACAAATGGCACAAGTTATTATATATCAAAAACCAATTTCAAATTTGAATTATTCCCTCAAACTAAATTTGATTTAAAATTTATTCCTACCGATAAATTCAGTAAAATTCACCTGGCACTATATGTAAATCTCTTTTTCGATACAGGTTATGTAGATTCCGATTATACTTTTTCAAATAGTATTACCAATGAATGGTTATATACAGGAGGTGTAGGTCTCGATTTAGTAACTTATTATGATAAAGTTTTGCGTTTTGAGTATTCATTGAATAAATTTGGAGAACACGGAATATTTTTCCACCTTGGTGCACCAATAAATGTAACAAATTAAAATACCATGAAGGTAGCTATATATGGCCGTAATTTCGATAAAGGGTTTAAAGAATATGTAAAAAAGTTCTTCGAAATCTTACAGGCAAATAATATTGAAATTACAATTTTCTATAAGTTTTATGATTTTCTAAACAGGGAGATCGATTTAAATTTGGCATCAATATCTACTTTTAAAAAGCATCATGACATAAAGCAGGGAGTAGATCTTTTATTTAGTATCGGAGGAGATGGAACTATCTTAGATACAGTGACTTTTGTGCGTAATTACAACATTCCCATAGTTGGAATTAACACCGGAAAACTGGGTTTTCTTGCCAGCATAGCAAAAGAAGAAATTGAACCGGCCTTATCAGCAATATTTAACGGAAATTATAGTATAGAAGAGCGCACTTTACTTAGATTAGAATCATCATCAGGACTTTTTAAAGATTTTCCGTACAGTTTGAATGAGATATCTGTTCAGAAGGTTGATTCAGCAATGATTACAGTGCATGCATATATAGATGGAGAATTTCTCAACTCATATTGGGCAGATGGATTATTAATTTCAACACCAACAGGTTCAACGGCTTATTCTCTAAGTGTTGGCGGCCCAATTATTACCCCGCAATCCGGCAATTTTATTATTTCTCCAATATCTCCTCACAATTTAACTGTAAGACCAATTGTTTTGCCTGACACAAGTGTGTTGCAATTAAAGCTTGAAGACCGTTCATTAAATTATATAGCCTCGTTGGATCATCGCTCTTTATTAATTAAAAACACAGAAGAAATTTCTATTCGTAAAGCAGATTTTAAAATCAGATTGATTAAATTAGATCAATCAAGTTTTTATAAGACGTTGCGAAATAAATTAATGTGGGGTATGGATAAAAGAAACTAAATACATCTAAATAAAACAATTTACAACTAAATAACGTTTAATGATAGAAACTTAAAAAGTTGAAAATAATCTTGTTATTGTAGATTTTAAGAAAAATGATAACTTTGTATAAAAGATTTTCATGAAACTGTCAAAATATATCATATTAGTTATTCTTATTGTATCGCCAGTACTCTCGGTAGCTCAGAGATGGAAACTGTCGCGATCCGAATATGTGTATGGTGTAGGTGTTTCAAATTATTTTGGTGATATTGGTGGTTCTGAAAAAGCAGATGCTTCGGGATTTGCCGATATAGATATTACAAATACAAGACCAAGCCTTTCCATTGGTTATAGATATAAATTATATGAACGAATTGCAGTTAAGGCAAGCTTAACGTATGCCAACATTCATGGGACTGATGTAAAATCTATTAATGAAGGTCGTAATTATTCTTTTACCACAAATATGTTTGAGCTTAATGGGCATGTTGAGTATCATATTACAGAAGAAAAAGCAGCAGTTTCATACAAAAGTATGTCGTTGAGAGGAAAATTAAAGAAATTTAATGCCGGTATTAATCTGTATGTTTTTTTAGGAGTTGGAGGAGCATACTTCAAACCAAAAGCCCTGGATGATTTTGCAGATAGCGAAAGGTTTATTGAAGATAAAAATATGGGTTTGGTCGTTCCTTTTGGAGTTGGATTAAAGTATCCATTAACTTCTCAATCCTATATTGGGCTTGAGTTTGGAAGGCGATTTATAACATCAGATTACTTAGATGGATTTAGTCCTGAGGCATCAGATGCAAAAGATGTATACTATTTCACAGTAATAAACGTTTCTTATAAAATTAAAAGGAAAAGTAAGCGTAGGCCTGAATATCGATTTTAATGTTATATGAAAAGAATTTTATTACTGTACTTATTACTCTTCACAACAAATCTTGTAATAGCCCAAAGTAAAGCAGAAGCTGGAGCACTGCTGGGTACATCATATTATCAGGGCGATATAAATAATTCCAAAATATTTTATTCACCTTCACTGGCTTATGGATTAATTTTTAAATATAACTTAAGCGATCACTTATCTGCAGGAATTAAAGGTTATTATGGAAAACTGAAAGCAAACGATGCTGATTTTTCAGAACTTGAAAACCAGTTACGAGGTGCATCCTTTTCGGCAACATTAATTGATATCTCGGTTTTAATTGAATTCAATTTCTTACCCTATAATAGTTCCGGATACATAAAAAAGAATAAACACCGGTTTGCACCATTTGTTTTTCTTGGTATTGGAGGTAATTATATTTTTGGTTCAGGAGGTTTTGAAAATCCAATTACAATTCCTTTTGGATTAGGAATTAAATATAATATCTTTGAGCGCTTAACTTTAGGCTTGGAGTGGAGTTATAGGAAAACATTTAATGATCAAATAGACGGCGTTCTTAATGTTCAAGATGATGTAAATACACCTGTGATCCACAACGACGACTGGTACTCGTTTTGCGGAGTATTTGTAACGTATAAATTGTTTAGAGATAAAATTGAGTGTCCTACATATTATAAATAGGAAATGGAGTTAAAGGATAAGATTGATAAGGAGAATCTGCCAAAACATATTGCTGTTATTATGGATGGTAATGGCAGATGGGCTCAGAAAAAAGGTAATCAACGTATATTTGGACATAAAAATGGAGTAAAGGCCGTTCGTGATACTGTTGAAGGTGCAGCCGAACTTGGCATACAATTCTTAACATTATATGCTTTTTCAACTGAAAACTGGGGTCGTCCAAAAAAGGAAATTGATGCATTGATGTCTTTATTAATTTCTACAATTAATTCCGAAACCGATACACTAATTAAAAATAATGTTCGTTTATTGACCATAGGCGATATAGATGGACTACCAGTTACTGTTAAGAAAAATTTAAAAGAGTTAATCGAAAAAACATCTCAAAATACAGGTTTAACATTAATATTGGCATTAAACTATAGCGCACGATGGGAAATTGTTAATGCAGTTAAACAAATAGTTGCTGATAATAAGAATGAACCAATTGATGTAGATGAAATTAACAATGAATTCTTTGAAAAGTATTTAAACACTGCGGATATTCCCGATCCTGATTTACTGATCAGAACAAGTGGTGAATATCGAATTAGTAATTTTCTAATATGGCAGATCGCATACTCCGAACTTTATTTTACAGAAGTGTTGTGGCCCGATTTTAGAAGATCTGACTTGCACGAAGCTATAGTAGATTTTCAAAGAAGAGAACGTAGGTTCGGAAAAATAAGTGAACAAGTAAAAAAGAATTAACATTTAATCGAATTATTAATAATATGATAAGAAGAATCTTATTTAGTATAATTGCACTTCTAATAATTAACAACGTTTTTGCTCAGGAATTGAATTATAAGGAAATGCCGGTTTCCGATTATAAAAAACCTAAAGAATACACTATTAAGGAAATTAATGTAACCGGAATTAGATATTTAGATCAAAATATTCTGGTAAATCTGTCGGGATTAGCTGTTGGTACAACTATTTTTATTCCGGGCGACGATATAACAAATGCCATTGAAAGATTATGGGATCAGGGATTATTCTCTGACGTAAAGATATATGCCAAAGAATTTGTTGGAGATAGTGTAGTGCTGGAATACTATTTACAGGAGCGGCTGCGATTGTCAGAATTAGAGATTACTGGTCTTAGAAAGGGTAAAGAGAATGATATTCGAGAAAAGCTTGAGCTGAAGAGGGGGATGCAGGTTACGCAGAATTTGGTTAATAATTCAGAGCGTATTATTAAAAAATATCTCTACGATAAAAAATTCTTAAATGCTAAAGTAGATATTGTACAGGTAGATGATACTTCTGCTGGTTCTAATAATGTTATATTAAGAATATTCATTGATAAAGGTAAAAAAGTTAAAATTAAGGATATTAATTTTTATGGTAATGAGGTGTTTTCTGATGGAAAACTTCGTCGTAAAATGAAAGAAACAAAGAAAATCAATCTTAATTTCTTTAAAGGGTCTAAGTTTATCGATGAACAATATGAAAACGATAAAGATTTGGTAATTAAGGAGTATAATACAGAAGGTTATAGAGATGCTGAGATTTTAAAAGATTCTATTTATCAAGTTAAACCAAACCGATTAGCAATTGATATCTATCTTAATGAAGGTAAACAATATTTCTTCAGAGATATCGACTGGGTAGGTAACACAAAGTATACCAGTGAGGCATTAAGCAGAATTCTGAAAATTAAAAAAGGAGACCCTTACGACACAGAACTTTTGGAGAACCGATTAAATATGGATGAAGATGCATTAAGTAACTTATACCTGGATAATGGATATATGTTTTTTAATGTTATGCCTACCATAATGAGAATTGAGAATGATTCTATTGATCTTCAAATGAGAATCTCGGAAGGGAAGAGAGTTAGGCTAAGTAAAGTAATAATACATGGAAATACTAAAACGAACGAACATGTTATTCGTCGTGAGTTAAGAACAAAACCTGGCGAACTTTTTAGTAAAGCAGAAATTATACGATCGCAGAGAGAATTAGCGCAGTTAGGTTATTTCGATCCGGAACAGTTTGGTATCGAACCTACAAATATTAATCAGGCCGAAGGACTGGTAGATCTTGAGTATACGTTAGTTGAGAAATCGACTGATCAGTTAGAGGTTTCCGGCGGATGGGGTAACAATATGTTTGTAGGTACGTTAGGTCTAAGATTTAGTAATTTCTCTGCCCGGAACATGTTCAAAAAAGGAGCATGGCGTCCTATACCATCAGGAGATGGTCAAACAGTTGCCATTAGAGCACAGACAAATGGGCAGTATTATTCATCATATAGTGTAAGCTTTATAGAACCTTGGTTTGGAGGTAAAAAGCCAAATTCATTATCTGTATCAGCATACTATAACATTCAAAAAAGTACAAATTACTTTTACGAAGTTGGTGATGAGTATATGAAGATAATTGGAGCTTCAGTAGGTTTAGGTCAAAGGTTAAAATGGCCCGATGATTACTTTACAATATCTAACTCAGTTAGTTATCAGCGTTACGAGTTAAAAGACTGGACTTATTACTTATTTCAAAACGGGATATCACATAATCTGAGTTTCTCAACAACTTTTGCAAGAAACTCAACTGACCAGATGATATATCCGAGAAGAGGTTCGTCATTTGCTTTAACATTGCAATTAACACCACCTTATTCGTTATTTAAAGAGAATAAATTCTGGGAGTTATCTGCAACAGAAAGACAAGAGATTGAAGACCGAAACGACTTAGCTGATCAAAGAAATGCTGAAGCAGGAACCACGGTAGATGAATATCGTGTTATACCTGAAGATGTTGAAAATTCAAGAAAATATGAGTGGATTGAATATCATAAATGGAGATATAAAGGATCATGGTATTTGAAACTTTGGAAAGATATGGTATTGGCTGTTAACTCTGAGTTTGGTTATTTAGGATATTACAATAAAGATGTTGGTTATTCGCCATTTGGTAAATTCGACTTAGGTGGCGATGGAATGTCAGGATATAGTCTTTATGGAGTTGACAATATTTCGTTGCGTGGTTATGAAAATAGTTCGTTAACACCGCGTACTTCAACCGGCTTAAAGCAGGGTAATGTTTATGAAAAATTGAACTTTGAACTTCGTTATCCTGTATCGTTAAAACCTCAAGCAACCATTTATGTATTAGGATTTGTTGAAGCCGGTAATGCATGGGCCGATATGGATAATTATAATCCATTTAATATTAAAAGATCTGCAGGACTAGGATTAAGAGCATTTTTACCTATGTTTGGTTTGCTAGGAATTGACTGGGGATACGGATTTGATGATGTTCCCGGGTTACCAGATGCCAATGGCAGTCAGTTCCATTTTGTTATTGGACAGCAATTCTAAAAAATATCACTATGAAGAAGATTATTTTAGGCTTGGTTTTTGTTTGTGCAACAATAGTTGTGCATGCACAGAGATATGCATTTGTTGATACGGAATATATCATGAATAATATTCCTGCCTACAAAGCGGCTCAGGATAAACTGAATAAAATGTCTGTAGATTGGCAAAAAGAAATAGAACAAGACTATAATGAACTGGATAAACTGTACAAAGAGTTTCAGTCTGAAAAAGTTCTGTTAACCAATGAAATGATTAAACAGCGGGAGGCTGAGTTGGATGAAAAGGATAGAGCTATTAAGAATTTGCAAAAAAGATTTTTCGGTCCCGGAGGAGAGTTGTTTCAAAAACGCCAAGAGTTAATAAAACCGATTCAGGATGAAGTATTTAGTGTAATAAAAGATATTGCAGAATCGGGCAATTATGCAATTATCTTTGATACTGCTTCCGGATCTAATATTTTATTTACAGATCCTAAGTATGACAAGAGTGATGAAGTTTTAGAAAAATTAGGCTATAAGAATTAATTTTATAAATTTGCATATAAATTAAAAAACAGGAACATATGAAAAAATTATTAGGTATTATTTTGATAGCGGTTTTAGTTTCTGCGTCAAATGTTTTTGCACAAAAAGATTATAAATTTGGTCATATAAATTCAAATGAATTACTTTCAGTGATGCCTGAAAGAGACAGTGCAAGAATTGAAATACAAAACTATAGTCAAATGTTGCAGCAGGAAATGGAAGCCATGCAAGTTGAGCTTCAAAATAAATATACAACTTACATGGAAAAGCAAGAAACTTATTCAGATCTTGTAAGACAATCTAAAGAACAGGAAATTCAAGAAATGCAACAGCGAATCCAAAGTTTCCAGCAAACTGCACAACAGGATTTACAGCAAAAAGAAGCTGAATTATTCCAGCCAATTATGGATAAAGCGCAGGCAGCTATAGAAAAGGTTGCTAAAGCGAATGGTTTTACATATATTTTTGATTTAGGAGCTGGTGGTGTTCTATATTTCTCAGAGCAGAGTACAGATATTCTTCCATTAGTAAAAAAAGAATTAGGTATTGAATAAACCAATAGAATTAGATATTTTTAACCATCTTTAATTTTAAAGATGGTTTTTTTATTTGTAAAATGAACAATAGTAAACAACCTATAGGGATATTTGATTCAGGAGTAGGAGGTTTGACTGTTTGGAAAGAGCTGGTAAAGGTTTTGCCAAATGAGTCAGTTATATATTATGCAGATAATAAACATTGCCCATATGGTCCTAAAAGTAAAGATGAAATCATAAAGCTCGCATCAAATGTTGTTGATTTTTTAATCGAAAAAAAATGTAAAATAGTTATTGTAGCATGCAATACAGCAACGGCAGCCGCTATTGATTTTTTACGTGCCAATTATGATATCCCCTTTATAGGAATGGAGCCGGCAGTAAAACCTGCCGCATTAAATACAAAAACAAAAAGTATTGCTGTTTTGGCAACTGAAGGTACTTTCAACGGTAAATTATATATCGAAACAAGCCGAAAATTTGCATGCGATGTAGAATTAAATATTCAAGTAGGAGACAAACTGGTTGATATTGTTGAAAAAGGATTGGTAAATGAACAATCTACCAAAAAACATCTCGAAAAGATGGTTGAATCGTTAATAAAAAAAAATATTGATCATTTAGTTTTAGGTTGTACCCACTATCCCTTCTTAACAGGTGTTTTAAAAGAAGTTTTACCAGAAAATGTAGAAATAATTAATCCCGCTCCTGCGGTTATAAAACAGACACAACGAATTCTTAAAGCGAATAATTTAGTAAACAACTTATTTGCAAAACCTGCATATGAGTTTTTTGTATCAGGAGATTCGGCAGTGCTAAAAAACATTTTAAAGGAGATAACAAGCTTATCTTACAAAGTAATTAACTTGTAACTATTCGTACCATTTAGAATACATTAAATAGTTATTTGCAATTCCCTCAATCATTTCACGGGTATGCTCAGGTTCAATGGTCTTTATTTTTTTAGCCGGCATACCACCATAAATTGTACCCGGTTCAATAATAGTATTTTCCAAAACTAATGCACCAGCTGCTATAATTGAATTTTCTCCAATAACAGCATTATCCATAATAATTGAACCCATTCCGATTAATACGTTATGATTTATAGTACAACCATGTACGATTGCATTGTGAGCAATCGAAACATTATCGCCAATAATCGTTTTTGTTTTTTTAAATGTGCAATGAATAACTGCTCCATCCTGAATGTTAACTTTATTTCCTATACGAATCGAATTAACATCACCGCGCACCACAGAATTAAACCAAAAACTACAATCATTACCAATAACAACATCACCTGCAATTGTTGCGTTTTCTGCTAAATAGCAATTCTTGCCAAATTGGGGAGAATATCCTCGTACTGTTTTAATTAACGCCATAAATAAGTATCTGATAAAGTGTTTTTTACAAAACTACAATTAGAATTGGTTTAATTATAGAAAAAGTGAGAAAAATCATATTATTTAGATTGAAATTTAATGCTTTTTTTACTTAATAATTAATTAACATTGCTTAATTTTGTCTTGTAAATAATTCAATTGTTTTGTTATAGAAACATTACAGAATAAGAATAAAAGGTAAAAGATGCATATGAAATAGGTAACTATTCCATATGCATTTATAGTTTTAAACATCTGTTAATTTAATCTACTAAATAGAAAAACATTATGGGTAAAAAAGCAGATACCATTGAACGTGAAGAGGTCGTTGTCCGGTTTTCGGGAGACTCTGGTGATGGTATGCAACTTACAGGGACGTTATTTTCGGATACGTCTGCATTTATAGGAAATGATTTATCAACATTTCCGGATTATCCTTCAGAAATCAGAGCTCCTCAAGGAACTATTGGTGGGGTTTCAGGTTTTCAGGTGCATGTAGGACAAACAGCAATTAAAACCCCGGGCGATTATGCCGATATCTTAGTTGCAATGAATCCTGCTGCATTAAAAGCAACATCAAAATGGGTTAAAGAAGGCGGAACCATCATTATCGATGAAGATAGTTTAGATGAGCGCGGCCTTAAAAAAGCTGGTTACAAAACCGATGACCCTATTAAAGAAGATAAACTAGATAAATATAATATTATTCTTGCTCCCATTAGTTCTTTAACTAAAGAAGCTTTAAAAGATAAAGGTTTAGATCCGAAAAGTATCTTACGAAGCAAGAATATGTTTGCACTAGGTATGGTTTATTGGATTTTTGATCGCCCGTTAAATTATACCGAACAGTTCTTTGAAAAGAAATTTAAAAATAAACCCCTTGTTATTGATGCCAATAAAACTGTTTTAAGAGCTGGATACAATTATGCAGAAACAATGGAGCATATGGCTCCTTCTTATAAAGTAAGTCCTGCAAAAATTGAGAAAGGTACATACAGAAACATTAGTGGTAACATAGCAACAGCATGGGGATTTATTGCTGCAGCAGAAAAAGCGGGTTTAGAACTGTTTTGTGGTTCCTATCCTATTACTCCGGCAACAGAAATATTACAGGAGCTTTCTGTTAGAAAAGATTTAGGAGTAAAATCATTCCAGGCTGAAGATGAAATTGCAGGTATTTGTACTTCAATAGGTGCAAGTTTTGCCGGTGATTTGGCAGTAACAACAACATCCGGACCTGGTCTAGCCCTTAAAGGTGAGGCCATAGGATTAGCTGTTATGACCGAGCTTCCTGTAGTAATTGTTAACGTTCAGCGAGGAGGACCATCAACAGGATTACCAACTAAACCAGAACAGTCGGATTTAATGCAAGCACTATACGGAAGAAACGGAGAAAGTCCGGTTGTAGTAATTGCAGCAAGCACCCCATCAAATTGCTTCCAATATGCATTTGAAGCTGCTAAAATAGCATTGGAGCATATGACTCCCGTTATTTTACTTACTGATGGTTTTCTTGCAAATGGCTCAGAACCTTGGAGAATACCTAAGATGTCAGATTACCCGGAAATAAAAGCCCCAATTGCAAAAGAGGGAGATAAAGACTGGCAACCTTATGCTCGAGATGATGAAAAGTTAGCAAGAACTTGGGCAATACCGGGGATGAAAGAACTAGAGCACAGAATTGGTGGATTAGAAAAGGATGAGTTGAAGGGGTCTGTATCTCACGATCCGGTTAATCATCAAAAGATGGTTAATATTCGTGAAGAGAAAGTACAGCGAGTTAGTAAGTTTATTCCAGAACTTAAGGTTGATGGAAAAGAGAGCGGTAAATTATTAGTAGTTGGTTGGGGTGGTACTTATGGTCACTTGGCCACTGCTGTAAAAGATATGCAGGAAAAAGGAGCGGATATTAGCTTAGCTCATTTTAATTATATTAAACCTCTGCCTGCAAATGTAAAAGAGGTATTTAAGAATTTTGATAAGATTGTTGTTTGCGAAAACAATATGGGTCAGTTTGCTGATTACCTTCGAATGACAAATCCTGAGTTTACCTATTTACAGTATAATAAAGTTCAGGGATTACCTTTTACAACAATCGAATTAGAAAATCATTTTGAAAAATTATTGGAGGAATAACCATGGCTGAAATACAAAATACACTTACTTCAAAAGATTATAAAAGTGATCAGGAGGTTAGATGGTGTCCTGGTTGTGGTGACCATGCTATTATGAATGCTATTCAGAGAGCATTACCTGAATTAGACGTTAAAAAAGAAGATTTCGCATTTATATCTGGTATTGGTTGTTCTTCGCGATTCCCTTACTATATGAATACTTATGGTTTTCATAGTATCCATGGTCGTGCATCAGCAATTGCTTCTGGTGTAAAAGTTGCTAATCCTAAGCTAAGTGTATGGCAAATTACTGGCGATGGTGATGCTATGGCTATTGGTGGTAATCATTTTATTCACGCAATTCGAAGAAATATTGATGTAAATATTATTCTGTTTAATAACGAGATATACGGATTAACAAAAGGACAATACTCCCCAACCTCAAAATTTGGAGCAGTTACTAAAACATCTCCATACGGAACGGTTGAGCATCCTTTTCATCCGGGCGAACTCGTTATTGGTGCACAGGGAAAATTCTTTGCCCGATCTATAGATAGTAACTTAAAATTAAGCCAGGAAATATTTATTGAAGCTGGAAAATATCATGGAGCATCTGTTGTCGAAGTACTACAAAATTGTGTAATTTATAATGATAAGACACATGCTGCACTTTCAGATCGTGAGCACAAGGAAGATAGAACTATTATACTTAAGCATGGTGAACCTATGATATTTGGTAAAGACAGAGATAAAGGTTTAATCTTAGACGCTGAGCATCTGAAATTAAAAGTAGTTGAGCTTGGCGATAAGTATACCGAAAAAGATCTTTTGGTGCATAATGCTAAAGAAAAAAATCCAGGTATTCATTTAATGTTAGCAAACATGAGATATCCTGATTATCCTGTAGCTTTTGGTGTAATAAGATCTGTTGAAGCTCAAACTTACGATCAGGCTGTATCGAAACAAGTTGAGGAGATAAAAGCAAAATCAAGCTTTAAATGTGTTGATGACTTGTTAAACAGCGGAACTACCTGGGAAGTATAGGATTAAAGGTTAAACAAAATATGAAAGAGATAAATCGAAAGATTTATCTCTTTTTTTATCAATTAACTCAAATAATAAAAATCTATTTGTTAAGCAATTAAAATACTTTCATCTGCACTAAAAAACTTCTATATTTATAGAGAATAAACTCATTTCAAATGTCATAAAATTTGAACACGAGTATTATAAGGTATGTTATCTTTCAATATCACAATTAACATCAATTGATATGTCAGACCTCAATCAACCCAATAACGACTTTAAAAAACTTTTAGCTGAGAATAAAGAAAGGTTAAAAGAGTTAGCATGTATAAACGAAACTACGAAGATTATAAAGGAAGGCAAGTCTGTTGAAGAAACATTTCAGAAGATTGCACTGCGGTTGCCAAAGGCGTGGCAATATCCGGAATATACAGTGGCAAGAATTGTTTATGGGGGGCACGAGTTTAGAAGTCCGGGTTTTAGAGAAACAAAGTGGTCGCAAATACAAACTTTTCAGTCGTTAGATGGTGAAGAAGGTTCCATTGAGATATTTTATACTAAGGAATTTCCCCGAATGTTCGAAGGGCCTTTCTTAAAAGAAGAAAGAGATCTGATATTGAACTTATCCAATTTATTACTTGGATTCATTAATAGTATTAAAGCAAAGCAAATTATTTGGAAGAAGGATAAGCAAAGAGAAAAAAGAAAAGAAGGAGAAGGAAAAGGGAAAATCTTAAATAGCCGCCAATTACTACAAAAATTCCTAAATAAACATAATGCAGATCGTGATTTATTGCACGATCTGATGCCTTTTAAAGTTAAAGAAATTCTTTTAATTGCTAATTTATACGATGCATACAGTATAGAGAAAGAAGGACGATTCTCAGACCATATATTGGGTGAATACCATCAGTTAAATCTTACATCTCTTCCGCGAGTAACAGGTGTTTCTAACGAAGAAGAAGCCTTAGAAGCCCTGGAGAATAAACATTTCGATTTAGTTATACTAATGATGGGTGTTGATAAAAAAACACCACTGGTTATTGCACAAACTTTAAAAAAGAAGTATCCATATATTCCTACTTTTTTATTGTTAAATAATAATAGCGACATGGTAGTTCTGGAGCATGAGAAGAGAGATATGTCCAGCATTGATAAGATTTTTATTTGGAACGGTGATTCAAAGGTCTTCTTTGCCATGGTTAAACTTATTGAAGATAAAGTAAATGCCGATAATGACACTAAACTTGGTTTAACACGTGTAATTCTACTCGTTGAAGATTCTCCCAAATATTATTCAAGGTATTTACCAATGCTCTATAAAATTATAATGGAGCAGACACAACGTTTAATTGAAGATGTGAATACCGATGATCTTTATAAGGTTTTAAAAATGAGGGCCAGACCAAAAATTTTATTAGCACATAGCTATGAAGAGGCAATGGATATTTTTAACATGTATAAAGATTACTTTTTATGTGTAATTTCTGATGTTTGTTTCCCTAAAGATGGTGAACTCTCTAAATCTGCCGGCTTTGAGTTTATCAAGTTTGTAAAATCTAATGTATTGAATTTGCCAACGGTACTGCAATCATCAGATCCTGAAAATGCCAAAAAATCTTACGAGATTAAATCAAATTTTATAAATAAAAATTCTGAGAGCTTATTACAAGATCTAAAAAGCTTTATTAACTATCACCTGGGATTTGGCCACTTTGTATATCGCGATAATCAAGGAAGACAGATTGCAGTTGCCAAATCGATGGCCGAGTTTGAATCATACCTCAAAACGGTACCCGAAGATTCACTCATTTATCATGCAGTAAAAAATCAGTTTTCGCTATGGCTAATGGCCAGAGGTGAAATTCAGATTGCTAAAATTATAAACCCGCTGCGCATAACAGACTTTGATAATCCGAATCAACTGCGTGATTTCTTAATTAATATCTTAAAGCTCTACCGTAATGAACAGGAAAAGGGTAAGATTGTAAACTTTAGTGAATCGGCTGTTTTGGAAGAAAATAATATTGTAAGTCTCGCTCCCGGTGCATTAGGTGGTAAAGGGAGAGGATTAGCATTTATCAATACATTAATTTATAATTTTAAATTCAAGGAACTTTTACCACTAATTAACGTTCGTACACCACGCACAAGTATTATTGGAACAGAAGAGTTCGATTTATTTATTGAGAGTAACCACCTTGCTGATGTTATACATGATGTTACCGATTATGGTGAGTTAAGAAGAATATTTCTTAATGGTGATCTGTCATACACTCTTAAAAAGAAATTAAAAACTTTTGTTAAGCTTATAACTAAGCCGATTGCGGTAAGATCATCAAGTTTGTTTGAAGATAGTATAACACAGCCTTTTTCCGGTATTTTTGAAACATATATACTTCCAAATAATGGTGAGGTCGACAAGCGTTTTAAGCAATTAATGAATGCTATAAAACTGGTTTATGCCTCTATATATTCTAAAAATGCACGAACATATTTTAAGGCAATAGATTATAAAGTAGAGGAAGAGAAAATGGCGGTTGTGCTTCAGGAGGTTGTGGGAAATACGTTTAACGGATGCTATTATCCGCATATTAGCGGTACAGCCCAATCGCATAATTTTTACCCGGTGGCACATATGAAACCTGACGAAGGATTTGCTGTGGCAGCATTGGGATTAGGTCAGTATGTGGTAGAAGGAGAAAAAGCATTTAGATTTTCACCCACTTACCCAAATTTGGATATAGTTTCAACCAAAGATTTATATAAAGGATCTCAGGTGTATTTCTATGCTGTTGATTTAGATAAGAGCGATATCAACTTGCTGGAAGGAGAAGATGCAGGCTTGGTAAAACTCGATATTGATCAGGCAGAAAAGCACGGAACACTGAAGCACCTTGTGAGTGTATATAATCCAGAGAATGATACTGTGAGTCCCGGGTTAGACGCATACGGACCAAGGATAATCAATTTCGCCAATGTTTTAAAATACGAGTACATTCCGTTGGCAAAAACAATTAACGTAATACTTGATGTTGTTAAAGAAGCATTAGGTTCTCCGGTGGAAATAGAATTTGCAGTCGATTTAACCAAGGATAAAAGTGGATTGGCTTCGTTTTATTTATTACAAATTAAACCATTGGTATGCAATGAAGATGATTTTAATGTAGATGTAAATAAAATAGATAAGAAGCATTTGGTGTTGTATTCCGAAAAAACAATGGGTAATGGTAAAATTCAAAATATTAAGGATGTAATTTATGTAATGCCCGAGAAATTTGATAATACCAAAACCGTGGAAATGAAAAATGAGATTGATGCATTAAACCAGAAGATGCAGGAAGCGGGGAAACAATATGTGCTTATTGGTCCGGGCCGTTGGGGAACACGAGACAGGTTTATTGGAATTCCGGTTGCCTGGCCCCAAATTTCTAATGCGAAAATTATTGTTGAAATGAGCCTGGACGATTTTGCGCTGGATGCTTCTTTAGGTTCACATTTCTTTCACAATGTAACATCAATGAATGTTGGATATTTTTCCGTTAATCATAAATCGATTAAAGATAAAATTTCCTGGGATACGTTAAATAGTCAGAAAGTTGTAAATGAGTCGAAGTTTTTTAAACATGTTGAGTTTGAAAAGCCATTAACCATTATAATGGACGGTAGAAAAAGAATTTCGGCAATTACATGGAATAACAATAAATAAAAATAACTATGACATTTTATACAAACCAACAAGATAGTTTAAAAATAGATTTTAACGATACATCTTTTAACCTGTTAATGCAACGAAGAATCCACAAAGTGCTTTTGGTTTCAAGTAATTACGATTCGTTTATGTTAGAGGAAGATGGTAGAATCGATGAGCAGATTTTTAATGAATACGTATCGTTAAACTTAAGGTATCCACCAATTTTTGTTATGGCAAATTCTGCCGACAAGGCACATGAGATTTTAAAGAATGATAGTATCGATCTGGTTATTAGCATGCTCAGAATTGGCGACACGGATACTTTCCAATTTGCTACTCAGGTTAAAAAGAATTATCCAAAAATACCAATTGTTATCTTAACCCATTTCTCACGCGAGATCACTATCAGGCTCGAAAAAGAAGATTTGAGTGCAATCGATTATGTTTTTTGTTGGTTAGGTAATGCTGATATCTTATTAGCAATTATTAAGCTTATTGAGGATAGAATGAATGTTCAGTATGATGTTGAAGTGGTTGGAGTACAAACCATTCTCCTGGTAGAAGATTCAGTTCGCTATATATCAACATATTTACCAAACATTTATAAAATTATATTTAAGCAATCGAAAGAGTATATGCGGGAAGCATTGAACGAACACCAAAAAATGCTTCGAATGCGTGGGCGTCCTAAAATTCTTTTAGCAACAAATTACGAGCAGGCTCTTCAAATCTATGAAAAGTACAAATATAATATGTTAGGTATTATTTCAGATATAACATATCCGAGAAAAGGAGTAAAGGATAAGTTGGCCGGAATAAAACTATGTAAGAAAGTTAAGGAAGATGATGAATTCATGCCTTTACTGCTGCAGTCTTCAGATATGTCGAATAAGAAATATGCCGATGAATTAAAAGTAGGATTTATACATAAATATTCGAAAACGTTATCTATAGAGCTTCGCAATTATATTATTAAACAATTTGCATTTGGCGAATTTGTATTTCGCGATCCGAACACTAACAAAGAAATAGGCAGAGCGTCAGATTTACAGTCTTTGCAGCATATGATATTAACCATACCTGATAAATCATTAGCTTATCATGCCGGTCGCAATGATTTGTCAAAATGGCTTAATGCCAGGGCTGTTTTTCCTATTGCACAATTATTCAAATATCTAAAACTAAGCGATTTTAAGGATTTGAAGGAGGTGCGAACATATATTTATCGTGCCATTTCAAGCTATCGAATGAGCAAGGGTAGAGGTGTAATCGCTAAATTCGACAAAAATAGTTTCGACGAATACCTCATATTTTCTCGAATAGGAGATGGATCAATTGGTGGGAAAGCTAGAGGATTAGCATTCATAAACTCTATAATTAAAAAGAACAATATATTTAATAAATTTCCTGGAGTAATCATAACTATCCCAAGAACAGTTGTTTTGAGTACCGACATTTTCGATGATTTTATGGAAGAAAATGATTTGTATAAAATAGGTATGTCGGATAAAAGTGATGAAGAGATTCTAACTAATTTTATTAGTGCTAAACTGCCAAGTAGAGTATATCAGGATTTATATGCATTTATTTCGGTAATTAAAAATCCAATTGCAATTCGCTCCTCATCAAAATTGGAAGATTCACATTATCAGCCATTTGCCGGAATATACTCCACGTATATGATTCCAAAAACTTCCAATAATACATTAATGATTAAGATGCTTTCGGATGCTATTAAGTGTGTATATGCTTCTGTATATTTTAAAGGAAGTAAGGCCTATATGGCAGCAACATCAAATGTTATTGATGAGGAAAAAATGGGAATTGTACTACAAGAAGTGTGCGGCAAACAGTATGGTAACATGTTTTATCCTACAATATCCGGGGTAGCGCGTTCAATAAACTTTTACCCTATTGAACCTGAAAAATCGGAAGATGGAATAGCTAATATTGCCTATGGTCTGGGAAAACAAATTGTTGATGGTGGAATATCATTGCGCTTTTCACCAAAGCACCCTAAAAAAGTCTTGCAACTTTCTTCTCCCGATATGGCATTAAAAGATACACAAAAGTATTTTTATGGGCTGGATATGTGTCCTACAAAATTTGAACCATCAACAGACGATGGCATAAACCTGGTAAAAAACGAAATACAGAAAGCTGAAAAACACTCATCTTTCAATTATTCTGCATCAACTTACGATTTTCAAAATCATGTAATTAGAGACGGAACTATTTACGATGGAAAAAGAGTTATTACGTTTGCCAATGTGCTCAAATACGATTCTTTTCCATTGGCTGAAATATTGAAAACATTATTAGATGTTGGTCAGAAAGAAATGAATAATCCTATTGAAATTGAGTTTGCTGTTGATTTAAATGTAGAGAAAGGACAGCCTGTTGTATTTAATTTCTTACAAATTCGACCAATTGTTGATAACGATCAATCAGCCGATGTAGATCTGGACGAAGTAAAAATGGAAGATTCTATTATTTACTGCGAATCGGCATTGGGCAATGGACAGATTGATAATATGTGCGATTTTGTATATGTTAAACCAGAGGCTTTTTCTTCATTGGAAAGCAAAAATATTGCAGCCGAAATCAACTTATTAAACGAGAAATTCATTAATGAAACGAGAAATTATGTATTGGTTGGTCCGGGAAGATGGGGATCAAGTGATCCCAGCCTCGGAATACCAGTAAAATGGGCGCATATTTCCCAGGCAAGAGTTATTGTTGAATCTGGATTAGAGAATTTTAGAATTGACCCAAGTCAGGGAACTCACTTTTTTCAGAATTTAACTTCATTTCGCGTAGGTTACTTTACTATAAATCCTTATATCAACGATGGATTTTATGATTTGGATTATTTGAACAGCTTTAAAGCGCATTTTGAGAATAAATATATAAGGCACATTCGATTTAAAAAGCCTATGCTTGTTCAGATTGATGGTAAAAATAACAAAGGAGTTATTTTAAAGACAGAATAGTGTAGGGTAAACTGGCAATTATTAATCTTAATGTTATTAACCAAAAAAATACCAAGTGATGAGAAAACTAATCGGATTACTTCTTCCTTTATTATTGATGTATGGCATTTCGTGTGCTCAGGAAAACCAACAAGACTGCAAAGTACTTGTAAAAGAAATTTCAGATTCTTACCGCGGCGACTGTAAAGATGGATTAGCACATGGTGATGGTATAGCATCAGGTATTGATGTTTACCAGGGGAAGTTTAAAAATGGCTATCCATGGGGTAGCGGTAAGTATATATGGGCAAACGGAGATTATTACGACGGACGTTGGAAAAAGGGTGAAAGAAATGGTAAAGGTATTCTGTATACAAAAAAATCTGATACTGAGATAAAAGGAATCTGGAGAAATGATGAATTTGTCAGAGAGTTAAAAGACCCGCCATATGAGGTAACTTTGAAATATGGTGTTACTGGCTTAAACTTTTATAAGTACGACGAAAACGAACCGCATGATATTGAGGTTCAGTTTCAAAGAGATGGGAGTCAATCAAGTCTTGTGGGACAATTACTTTTAGTTTCAACCAGCGGTAGTATAAAAACATCTAATAGTTTCAGTGGTTTTGAAAAGGTTCAATTCCCTTTTGAAGGATCCGTTGAATTTGTTGAACCAAGTAGAATGGGTTCTGTTAATGTGAGGTATGAAGTAAAGTTTAAAATTATAGAGGAAGGATCCTGGAGAATTGTAATTCGCTATTAAGTGCTATTAATATTCATTTTACAATCCTGATAAAAATCATATCAAACTGTGTTATATAATATCTTGTTTTATTAATATTAAGTAATCATAAAACATATTTTTGTACTGTTATTTAATTAACAGTACTTTTATTATAGTGTAATTATTTTTAAAACTTGATATTATGAATGTAGATAAATTAATGCTTCAGTTGGAGCAAAAACATCCGGGAGAATCTGAATATCTTCAGGCCGTACGCGAAGTATTAGAATCAATCGAGGAAGTTTACAATCAAAACCCTCAATTCGAAGCAGCAGGTATCATCGAGCGCATCGTTGAGCCAGATCGTATTTTAACCTTTAAGGTGCCTTGGGTAGGCGACGATGGAAAAGTAAACGTTAACTTAGGTTACCGTGTACAATTTAATAACGCTATTGGACCATACAAAGGTGGCTTACGTTTTCACCCAAGTGTAACTTTAAGCGGATTAAAATTCTTAGGATTCGAGCAAATCTTCAAGAATTCATTAACAACCCTACCAATGGGTGGTGGTAAAGGAGGATCTGATTTCAATCCAAAAGGAAAATCAGATGCGGAAGTAATGCGTTTTTGCCAGTCATTCATGATGGAATTATGGAAACTGATCGGACCAGAGACAGATGTACCAGCAGGAGACATCGGAGTAGGTGGCCGTGAGATTGGTTTCTTATATGGAATGTACAGAAAATTAGCAAGAGAAAATACAGGAGTATTAACCGGAAAAGGTGGTAACTGGGGAGGAAGTTTAATTCGTCCTGAGGCAACAGGTTTCGGTAATGTATACTTTGCCAAAGAGATGTTAGCAACTAAAGGAGAATCATTCGAAGGTAAAACAGTTGCTATTTCTGGTTTTGGTAACGTATCTTGGGGTGCAACAATGAAAGCTACTGAGTTAGGAGCAAAAGTTGTATGTATTTCAGGTCCTGATGGATATATCTACGATCCAGATGGAATCAATACTGAAGAGAAATTTAATTACATGTTAGAGCTTCGTGCTTCTAATAACGATATTGTTAAGCCTTATTCATATAAATTTGAAAATGCTCAGTTCTTTGAAGGTAAAAAACCTTGGGAACAAAAAGTTGATATTGCTCTTCCATGTGCAATTCAGAACGAATTAAACGAAGAAGATGCTAAGCAATTAGTAGCTAACGGATGTATTTGTATTTCAGAAGGTGCCAACATGCCATGTACACCAGAGGCAATTGAAGTAATCCAAGAGAATAAGTTACTTTATGGTCCTGGTAAAGCTGCTAACGCAGGTGGTGTTGCAACTTCAGGATTAGAAATGTCACAAAACTCTATGAAGTTAAGCTGGAGTAGAGAAGAAGTTGATGAGAAATTACACGGAATTATGTGTAACATCCACGAAGCATGTGTTAAGTATGGAAAAGATGCCGATGGTCATGTTGACTATGTAAAAGGAGCCAATATTGCTGGTTTCTTGAAAGTTGCCAACGCAATGTTAGATCAAGGAGTTATTTAATAGTCTATTATATAGCTTGTAGCCTGCCTGTCGACTACCTGACGGTAGACAGAGCAGACAGGTTTTTTAGTTTGTAATTTATGGTTAAAAGGGAGCTTTGCTCCCTTTTTTTATGTTCATAATTTTAGTAGTACTGTCTATTTGTCATAGAATTACTGTTAATAATTCTAAAAATATACAAATGTACATATATAAACAAATTGGTATAAAAATTGTATAATTGTAAAAAAAACAAAATATGAAAGATTTTATTTTAAAGCATAAATACGCATTAATCCTGTTTATACCTGGAATTGTAGCCGGTTTTTTATACTGGAAATATGTGGGTTGTTTAAGTGGTACATGTCCAATTACATCAAACTGGCATTCCATGGTTTTATTTGGAGGTTTAATTGGGTATTTTATTGGCGATAGCATTGATGATATGATCAAAAAAAGAAAAAGTAAAGAAGAAAAGAATGGCCAAGTTTAACGAAATAATTAATGAAAATAAACCTGTGCTTGTTGATTTTTACGCGGATTGGTGCCAACCTTGTAAAATGGTTACACCTATATTAGAACAAGTGAAGAAAGATTTAGGCAATCAGGTAAGGATTATTAAAATTAATGTTGACAATAACCCGTCTATATCTGCAAAATACGGAATAAGAAGTATTCCAACATTGATGTTATTCAAAAATGGAAAAATGAAATTTAATCAGGCAGGAGTTGTGCCAGCCGAACAAATAAAAAATATTGTATTAGAAAATTCTTAAAAATTAATGAATATGAAAAAGTTATTATTAGTGCTGTTAATAGCATCCATTGGTTTAAACCAGGCTTGTGAAGCAAAGACTAATTCGGATTCAGATTCGAAGGATGATAAAATAAAATCTGAGCAGTCATCCGAAGTTAAAAAGGAAGGAAAAGCTACCATTACCTTAAGTAAAGAAGAGTTTAAGAAACGTGTTTTAGACTATGAAAAAAATAAGGAGTGGAAATTCGAAGGAGATCTTCCTTGTATTGTTGACTTTTATGCCGATTGGTGTGGACCATGTCGAATTGCAGCACCAATTTTGGAAGAAATTGCTCAGGAGTATAAAGGAAGAATAAATGTTTATAAGGTTGACACTCAAAAAGATCCTGAGTTAGCCGGTTTGTTCGGAGTTCAAGGAATTCCAGCGTTTTTATACTGCCCAATGGAAGGAGAGCCACGAATGAGTTCAGGCATTGGACAAACTAAAGAGCAAACAAAAGAAATGTTTCGAAGAGCTGTTGAAGAAGTTTTACTAAAGGGAAAATAAGATTTTGCATAATTGTTTCATTTAGTTAATTGTTGCACATGAAAAGAGCTGTTATATATAATTTATAGCAGCTTTTTTTGTAACAAAGTTTTATAATTAATCAAAAAAAGCTACTTTTAATTTAGAAACCGAATAGTTAATTATTTGGTGGTGTATGCTGAAAAACCAAAGAGTAAGCTAACTTTTCATTATTAAAATTATGCGTAAAACTACAATTTTATTAACTGTTTTATTAACTATTTTTGTGTTTAGCTCACAAGCTCAGCGATTTGGAGTTAAAGGCGGTTTAAACATTACTAACTTAAAAGTTGAAAATGAAGATTTTAATGCGAAGGCAGGAGTGCATATAGGACCTGTTGCCGAATTCCATTTTGGAGATATTTTTGGATTAGAAACTGGTATGCTACTAACAAATAAAGGAGGAAAGGAAGATATTAGTGATATCAAAGTAAATATCACTTATTTAGAATTTCCGGTACATTTCAGGGCAGGTTACGATTTCGGACCACAAAGAGTTTATGGAATTTTTGGACCTTATTTCGGATTTGCACTGGGTGGGAAATATAAAGATGGTGATACATCGGAAAAAATAGATTTTGGTGGTGATGGCGAGCCGAAACGATTTGATGCTGGTTTATCAATAGGTGCGTGCACAGCAATTAGCTTTTTCGAAATAGGATTTACTTACAATCATGGGTTAGTTAATTTTGGTGATTGGCATGATATGAAAAACAGAGCATTTTACATATCTGTAGCTTATAAGTTTGGCAAGAACCCTTTTAAGTAAAAATAATAAAGAGAAGCGTCGGCAGTTAAACCGGCGCTTTTTTATTTACGTATTGGCTTTGGGTAAAGAAAAGAGAAATTCTATACCTCCTCCATTTTTATTTTTTACGGAAATTTCTCCTTTGTGAAGCATAACAGCATTTTTTACAATTGCTAATCCAAGCCCTGTGCCTCCTAATTTTCGAGATCTGTCAGAATCTATTCTGTAAAAACGCTCAAATATCCTGGCTAGATGTTCATCAGGAATACCAACACCATTGTCTGATAAAGAGAAATAATAGAAATTATTATCCTGTCTGTAGATTTGGATCGTTATTTTGCACTTTTGGCCAGCGTAGTTTATCGAATTTTCAAGTAAATTTCTAAATACAGATAAAATAAGAGATCTGTTTCCACTAACAATAATATCTTCATGCAGTAACAATTCTATCTTCATCGACTTCTCGGTAATCATACTTTGGTAATCATCGAGTATTTCATCAATTATTTCGTTAATGTTCAGATTAGTGAATGCAAAAAAGTCGCCGGTTTCCTCAATTTTATTTAAGATTACAATATCATTAATCAGATCTGTAAGTCGATTCGTTTGAGCATCGGCACGTTCAATAAATCTTCGTTGCTGAGCAGGTTCCATTTCAGGATCATTAATTATAGTCTCAAGATATCCTTTAATGGAAGTTATTGGAGTTTTTAATTCATGAGAAATATTGGAGGTCATTTGTTGTTTAATAATCCTGTTCTTTTCCATTTTTGTGATATTGGTAATAATAATCTCAAAACTGTTATCATTAAAAATAATACATTGTATTTTGAAATATTTAGCACTTTTATGAATTGATATTTCTTTACTTGGTAAGGTTTCAAACAGGTCTAACTTAGCCTTTGTTATGGTTTGATCAATAAACTCATTAATTGGATCAAACTCAGGTATTGTAAAAAAATCTTCAGCCGATATGGAAAGCTTGTTCGATATGATATTCAAGTACTGAATAAAATGATTATTGGTTAGTATTTTGGTTTTATTTTTTGAAAAAAATGCGACTCCTTCGTTTAAAACATAAAGATGGTTAAATAACTTTCCTTTTTCCAGAGCGAGTGAATCTTTAGCTTTTCTAAGATTGTCGTAAAGTTGAATTATTTCATGTCCGATTACACCTAGCTCATCCTTTGGAAATTTTTGATCAGCTTCAAAATCTTCATCTTTTCTCACTTTTATCACAAAATCTTTAAGTTTTGTAATAGATTCCGCAAATTTTCTGGTAATAAAATCTAAAACAATCCAGGTGAGCAGAAATATTACTGCAATAAAAAGCAGGAAAATGTGTTCAGCACGAAGAAAATTCTTTACTTCAATATTATAAACTACCGCAACTCGAATAAAATACTCGCCAAAATATCTTGAATAGTAGTAATATTCCTGTCCGGTAGTAACAGATCTTCGAATAATTGTTCCATAATCATTATACAACGATTCTTGAATTTCAGGCCGGTACAGGTGATTCTCCATCAAACTGTAATTATCGACAAAATTGTCGAACAATACCGTACCATGAGAATTGATCAACGTTAAACGAACATCTGGTTGAGGAAATATTTTTGTTAACGAATCAAGTAAATTTAACTTATTATTTTCAAGGATAGCGTTATGAGCAATAAAATGATGTGTAATCTGTGTTATATTTTCCAGTGTATTATCCAGCTGGTCTACCCTGTACTTCTTTTCACGCGAAAACTGAAAAACAAGTATTATTAATGTAAAAACAAGAAATACCGAAAAGAAATATACAAATAATTTCTTACGAAATGAGAATCTTTTAATCATTATGGCGAATTAGTTATTGTTCACAGTACGATGTGATCGTGCAAATTTAGGTAAAGTTGCTAAAATTAATTTTAAAAATAGATGGATCAGGTAAATTTAACAATTAATTAATATACTGCAGTTAAGTGATTTAGATTACTCGGTATAGCAAACCTCCATGCTATCGCAAATATGGTTTGCGAAACCAACGCCGGCTTCAGTCTTCTGATCAAATGCCAGGTTAACACCTAAGGCTTTTAACTTTTCTAATTCATCGTTGTATTCTGCAGTAGATGCTATTATCCCCTTGTATTTTATAGCTTTAAGACTTTCAATGGCATATAGATTCGATTTATGATCCATACAAAGTACTACGATTCTAACTTGTTGTGATTTTATTTTACTATGCTGTATGCGCTCCCAAAATTCACTATCGGTAGAGTCGTCGTGTGTAACCTGAACTCCTTGTTTTTTAAGTTGTTCAACCTTTTCAAAATTGTAATCTAATCCCAATACTTTTTTACCATATTTCTTGTTAAGTTGATCATAAGTAGCCTTACCGAATCTTCCCATTCCAAATATCAGAATTTCAGCATTGCCAATATCATAAGTCTTATCATAATTTAATCTGAGTTGCGTTTCAAATGGTTTAAGTTTTTCTTTTATGATTAAATAAATCTTATGTGCGTATGAATTAAGAGGGGAAGAAATTATAAACGATAAAGAAAGTGCAATAGCCATTATTATTAACCAGTCGTTCGAAAGCCAGCTTTTTGAAACTGCTATTGAGGCAATAATTAGTCCAAATTCACTGAAGTTAGCTAAACTTAATGCGGTAAAAATGGATGTTCTTGCTCTTAATTTAAATCGAGTAAAAACCAAAAAGTAAAGAATAACTTTAACATTTACAGTTAAGGCTATAATTATTGCAACAATTAATATGTTTAGGGTTGGTATTCCCGATAGACCAATTGATAGAAAAAATCCAATAAGAAAGATATCCTTAAAACTCATTAAGGTATCGGCCATCTCTTTTGCTTTTTTATGGTTGGCAATGAGCATGCCGACAATCAATGCACCTAGATCCGGTTTTAAACCAACCAGATAAAATAGTTCTGCCCCAATAATAAACGCAAGGAAAAATCCAAACAATGTTAAAAGCTCGCCGTGTCCTACTACATCTAGTATTTTATAGAGTATGGGTTTTAATATAATAAGTATAAAAGGTACAGCAAGGGCATAAATTTCGGGCATTTCTCCCTTTTCAAAAGCTAGAAATATTACGGCAAAAATATCCTGGATAATTAATACACTAATGGCGGTAATACCATGAAATGAGGTTAACTCACCTTTTTCCTCCAAAACTTTTACCGCAAATACGGTACTCGAAAAGCTTAAAGCAAAAGCAATGAGTAGAACCATTTTAAGGTTAAATGAAGAAAAGTATCGTATGGCGGTAAAACTTAAAGCATAGAATACCAGAAGGAGGAACGACATAAAAAGAATCATCTGCACTGTTGTGCCACCCCAAATTTCTTTTTTAAGTAGATTTTTAAATTTTAGCTTTAATCCGATAGTAAACAATAACAGCATGATTCCAATGTCGGACATTGTTTGAATAACCTCACCCGATTCAACACCCAGGAGGTTAAGTATAAAACCCGCCAGTAGATAACCCACCAGAGGAGGCAACTTAATCAGTTTAGCTCCAAATCCGAGTATAAATGCAACAATAAACCATAACGGTTCCATATAGTCTATATTTAAAATGGTTAAATTATAAAATTAAATTTAAAAAATAAGAATACTTGATTATTGATTAATCCTTATTTAATAACTAATTTACCACATCATTTTTTAATAAGGGTAAAGCGGTAATTATTCATCTTATATGTAAAGATTCTAAATAATGAAAGGTGCATTAATAAATATATTGCAAAGTAGTGATCCGATAAGCCTGGACGAGCTCACTGTTTGTCGTCTTCTAAACAGGATTGATACTAAATATATATGTCATGTGAATAATTTACCACAAATACTGGAAAAATCTCAAAAGGATTTTAGGGTTCAGGAAATTGGGAACGAGCGTATCTTTAAATATGAATCGTTATACTTTGATACACCTGATATGAGAACTTACTTTGATCATCATCAGGGTAAACGTAACAGGTATAAAATTCGTCTTCGAACATATATTGAAACCGGAGATACTTTTCTGGAAGTAAAGAAGAAAAAGAATTACAGAAGAACAGATAAACGAAGAACACAAATTCGTTTTACGGATAGCTTAACAGATTTGCACTACGATTTTATTAGCAATCATATACCTTTAAAACATGACGGTTTAAACTCAACAATCTGGACCATTTTCGATAGAATAACACTTGCAGGAAAAAACCACATTGAACGAATTACAATTGATACAAATATCCGATTTAAGAAGGGAGAAAAGGAGATTCATTTACCAAACCTTTCAATTATCGAAGTTAAAAGAGAAAAAACAGGAGGTATAAGTCCTTTTTCGCAGATTTTGCACGATTCCATGCTTAAACCATATGGAATAAGTAAATATATCTTAGGAAATATACTATTAACGCCTGAACTAAAACATAATCGATTCACAAAAAAAATATTAACTATTAATAAAATATGTTATGGTAGCCGATTTCATAATTAATACATTAGAGTCAGCAAAAGTTTTTGGATTGGATTTCTTTCATGCCGAAGATTTTGTTCATCTTATTACCCGATTTGGATATAATCTGTTTTGGGTGTTTATTCCTTCATACTTTCTTTATTTTAAAAAGCAGGGCGATAAAGAGTATTTCTTTACTTTCATGATTGCCAGTGTTATTGTTTTTCAAATATGTATGCTACTGGGCACAGTAAGTTTGCGTATTGGATTTGCACTAGGATTGTTTGCTATTTTTGGGATTTTGCGATATAGAACCAATCCAATTCCACCGCGCGAAATGACCTATCTGTTCCTGGTAATTGGTATGTCGGTTAAAAATGCTCTGGCCAATCAAAATATCAGTATGGCCGAACTTTTAATTACTGATGTTATTACCATTATTGTAGCTTACATTATTGAGGTATATTTTACCAAAATGAAGCTGGTTCGTAAAAATATTGTATACGATCGGACAGACTTAATTAAGCCTGAAAAATATAATGAACTGTTAGAAGATCTTTCGGACCGGTTTGGTGTAAAGGTAGAACGCGCAGATATAGGATTTGTTGATTTGATTCGAGATCAGGTTAAGCTGGTTATTTATTTTCAGAAGGTTGAGGGGATTCGATATTTTGATTCACCCAAAAGCTAGGAATTATAATTTATGAGGATTTTAATAGTCATATTAAGTATAGTGGTCTATTTTCAGACGGGTTTTGCACAACCAGTTACTGATTCAGCTGCAGATAGTGATACCATACTTTTTCCCAAAGATTTTTTTGATCAAAGTGAAATTTTGAATTTGGAGTTAGCTTTTGATATTAAGAAATTTATGACCGAAAAATCCGATTCTGAGTACCTGCCGGCTAAATTGATATATCACTCTGCAGATCAAAATATAATAGAGAAAGAAGTAAGAATAAAAGCCAGAGGAGAGTTTCGAAGAAATACCTGTCCATTTCCACCATACTGGTTAAATATCAAAAAATCAAATGTAAATAATGATCATCTTTTCGAGGCTAAGAAAGTAAAAGTGGTTACGCATTGCAAAGATTCCAGAGCGGTGGATTATGAAGATTATTTAATAAGAGAATATCTCATCTATAAAATGTATAATATAATTACAGATTATAGCTTTCGTGTGCGATTGTTAAATATAAAATACACAGATACAGGAAGGAACAACAAAACATACGAGAAACTGGCTTTTATGATAGAACCGGAAAAAGCAATGGCTGAAAGGTTAGAAGCATACCCGTTAGAAATGGATGATATCAAGTTTAGCCTTACCGATACAGTGATGACTGTAACCATGAGTATTTTTAATTATATGATTGGGAATACAGACTATTCTATTTCTGGCAGACATAATATAAAGTTGCTTACCTTAAAAGATTACACAAAACCAGATCCAGTGCCAGTACCATACGACTTCGATTTTGCCGGACTGGTGAATGCTTTTTATGCTAACCCAAGACCAGAACTTGGCATTGAAGATGTTACGGAAAGATATTTTTATGGTATATGCAGAACCGATAATTTGTACAATATTGTTCTGGATATTTATAAAGATAAACAAGAAGAGATTTACGAATTACTGGAATCATTTGAACCTCTTCATAAAAGGAGCAGGCGAGAAATTATAAAGTATATAGATGATTTCTATAAAGAAATTGAAAAACCTGATTTTATTGAAGTTCATCTAAGATCAACTTGTGAATAGCTTTAAAGATCCATTATTGTACCACTAGTGGAACCTCTGGAATATCTTCCGTTTTCATAAATAAATACTTCTCCATAATCACCCAATTTAATACTTGAATCTATTCCGAAAATTTTATTATCAAAAAGGGTGACAATATTAGGCATGGAGGTATGACCCACAATAATATGATCAATTCCAAAGTAATTGAGTATGTTGTTGATTTTTTCTTCTGTTAAAGTGGTGTCTTCAAAATACCCTCTGTACCAAACCGGGCCTTTATTGCCCATCAAGAAGGATAATGTTTGATTTGTAAGTATTTCTTTCCAACTATTGCCAACAATATTTTCTGTAAATAATTTATTGGTTCCTGATCTGGTATAACCATTTAAAACAAAATCTTCCGATACTCCGGCATGAACAAAAAGCATATCATTTATGGTTACCATCACCGGCTTTTTTCTAAGCCAGTTACCAATTAAGTTATTTTCACTATATAGTTTATCGTATGTTGTTTCAAACAGTCGGGCTGTTGTTAAATACTTTTCATGAATATAACGTGCATCACTATTTAAAACCATAATTTCATGGTTGCCTAGTAAAAAATGCACTTTACCACCAGCTGTTTCCGCCTGTTTTTCTAATCGGTAAATTAACCATAACGCTTCGGTTACTTTTGCTCCTCGGTCCATCATGTCGCCTAATATAACCAAATGACCATTGCCAAACGACCAGTTAAATTGATCATCAATAACGTTAAACTGCTTCAGGAGTTTTACTAAAACATCATATTGTCCATGCACATCACTTAACGCAATAATCTTATCAACATTATTAAAACGTTGCACATAGTTGGGTTGGGTTGTTAAATCCTGTTTTATCCAATCGTAGTTAAACTCGAATCCAAATTTTCTTTTAACCACATTGAAATTTCTTCCATAAATATGTCTTTCAACGGGTCTGTTTTTATAAATCCATTTAACGGTTACGTGGTTGTCTTCTAAAAAGAAATACGGACCATCCTTAATATTGCTTTTGGCAAAATAGGGTGATTCAACATGAACGTTAATATCGTTAACATCTTCTTTTGGGGGGGCTGAATTATTCTTAAATGCAGTAGCCGACAGAAATAAGAATACTCCTGTTATGAAAAAGCCAATATGTTTGTAATTCCTTCTCATCCCCACATGCATTTAGATCACTTGCATATAAACACTCGGATAACTTTAAAGTTCAAATTTAATGGTTTTGATGAATTATGCTAAAAAAAACAATAATTTAAGGTATAATTTTTATAGCAGATGATTTAAAGGATAGCCATACCTGACGTTGCTCCTTGAATTTATATTTCAACATAGAGTGTTCCGATATAATAACTGATAGTTCAATTCCAATATCAACAATTATCTCATAGTTTGAAAAATAGGGAATAATTTGTTTGATAGTTCCTTTAAAATTATTTGAAGCACTCGATTCCATTTTATCATTAGAAAGAATTATCTCTTCGCCACGAATTATGATCTTTCCATTAGATAAAAAATCATGATTATCGACCGAAATTTTAATCTGATCATTAATAATAGCCGTGTTAAACGGTGAAAAATCAGCCTTAAAAAAGTTCTTAACTCCTGTGAATCGGGCTACAAATGCATTTACAGGTTTTTTAAAAACCTCACGTGTTAAACCTTTTTGTATTATTTTTCCTTTTTGCATTACGGCTACTTTGTTCGAAAGTGCAATGGCTTCTTCGTAATCGTGCGTAACGTGCAGAATTGTTGTTCCTTTTTGATTAATTCGGCGCAATAAATTTCGTAAATCACCTTTTAATTGCACATCGAGTGAAGCCAGGGGCTCGTCCAATAGTAAACAATCTGGCTTTGAAATTAAGGTACGCGCCAAAGCAACCCGTTGTTTTTCTCCTCCTGAAAGATTATTAGGTTTTCGGGTTAATAAATGGGTGATATTGGTAAGTTCGGCAAACTCCTGAACAAGTTTCCTCTTTTCTGCTTTTGATATTTTTTTATTTTTTATAGGATATTCAATGTTTTGATATACTGTAAAATGCGGAAATATGGAGAAATCTTGGAAAACGATTCCAACTCTGCGATTTTGTATTTTTTTGCGTGTGATATCTTCGTTATTAAGTAGGATTTGTCCCGAATCAGGCCGTATTAATCCGGCGATAATTTCAAGAAGTACGGTTTTCCCAACACCCGATTTACCTAAAAGAACATAGTAATCATTTTTCTCCAGCTCAAGGGTAACATTTTTGAGCTGAAATTCAGAAAAACGAATAGATATGTTACTTAGTTTAAGCATTTCTATGTTCTTTCTCTTTAGTTAAAGCACGTAATAAAATAAAAAAGACCAGGCATACCAGTATAAATACAACAGATATTGGACGGGCATATTTTAATCCAAATGAACCAAAGCGTTCATATATCATTACGGGTGTAATCATCGGGTGATAGGCTACAATAACAACAGCTCCAAATTCACTCAATCCGCGTGCAAACATCATGATTAGTCCTGATAGTATATTTTTCCAGGCTAATGGCAGAGATATGGTAAAAAAAACACGAACCGGCGATGCACCCAAATTTAGTGCAGTTTTTTCAAGTCGTTCAGGAACATTCTCAAAGCCATCGCGAGCTGCATTAATCAAAAAGGGAATACTTACAAAGGCCATGGCAAGAGCTATGCCAATTGGGTGTCCAACAAAATTTAATCCTACCGACGAAGCTAACTTTCCTAAAACCGAATCTCGCGAAATAAATCCTAATATGGCAATACCAGCTGCTGAGTGTGGTATTACAATCGGTATATCAATTATTCCGTTAATAATTTTTTTTAGTTTAAAGTTTGTGCGTGCAAGAAAGTACGACAGGGGAATAGCACCTATGGCAAAAAACAGTGTTGCCAGAAACGAAACTCGTAAAGTAAGCCAAATACTGTTTACTACTTCGGGATCTTTTGAGGTTTCAAAAAGTTGTACAGGAGTTGTGGCTAAAAACATGCCAAGAAGCGGACTAATAATGAATAACAATATTAGTCCACCTAACAATATGAATATAATGTCGAATGTTCTTAGCCTGTTTTTATACATATTTATTGTTCGTTAGCCGAAAAATGAATGGCTGTAATTCCTTTAATTGCTCTGTCTGAAAAGAAATCACAAGCCGGAAAAAGCCTAAAGATACCATTATCTTTTACTTCAGGTCGGCAAATAAGTAAAACTTCTGACTGATCGTTTCGGTTCATTATCTCGCTAAACGTAAATACACCTCTGTATCCGTCTTTTGCAGATACAAGGAAAATTCCCTCACGAATGTTCTTTTGATTTAGGTTGGTATATCCTGCAAGCACATCTTTTAGCATAACACCATTAAATGGTTGTGTTGAGTGAATACCCCTACCTCTTCCGTAGAAAATAGTATGAAACTTCTCTTCTTGTAAATCCTCAGGGTTTCCTGTGAGTGTTTCTACTTTCTCATTTTCGTTATAGATGTCAATTGTTTCGGAATAAAGTGGCTTTAATCCTTTAACCGTTTTAAATGATTTTGGGTATGATTTTACTGTAATTTTAACCGGGTTAGAGATGTTTCTTTCTGTAATTAAATCAGTTGCTACCACTAATTTTCCGGTTTTGGGTAATGGCCACAGCTCATTTGTTTTCGAAGGGACAATGCGCATTACACGTTTTGCAATAATAATTTCCTGTAAGTGGTTAGGATAATAAATTTCTCCCCAGCTAATATTTACTTTTTCGCCTTTATCGTTTTCAATCTGCACATACAGGTCGATAATAGGATTAAATTCTTCGGCATTTTTCTTGTCTAGTTTACACTGGTTAAGAATATCGTACAGCGCATAACCATCATAACGATAAGCTCCAACAAATTGATCTCCGTTTTCTGATAATACGGTTTCTTTCACAATCACGCTGCGAAGCGGCAATCTTGAAAAATTGACCATTCCGGGATTTTCGATCTCACCAGCGACTTGTATAGGTTTTACTGGTAATTCAATAGTTTTAGCGTTATCGTAAAAATCGTTGGTAGCATCAACCGTATCAGCTTCTGCTGATCGTAAATAATTATTGTTTGATGTGTTTTCGGGTGTTTTTACATTGCATGCGGCTAATATAAAAACAAGTAGGGTTAATAATGTTACATTCTTCATGGTTATTAAGTTTAAGTATTAAAATCGTGTTCCAAGTTCTAGCATAATAAATCTTCCGGGATTTACTGCGCCTTTACTATCATAAAATTTAGCATCTAAAATATTTTGTATGGTTAAATTTACAAATACCTTGTGAATTGTTTTTGATAATTTAAGATCAATAGTTGTGTAGGCATCATACTGATCATCCTGAACAATTTCATCGAACTGATTGGTGTCGTTAACCCAGCGTTTGCCCATATATTTGGCATTTAGACCGGCATTCACCAATTTATTGTTCCACTGTAACGAAGCTGCTGCCATATGATTGGGCACATCCGAAAGGTATTTATTGGTTAAATCAACCGGATCTTCAGTGCTCAAAGGTTCATAGTTGGTTACTTGTGAATGTGCATATGCATAATTTGCATTAATAATAATATTTTCGTTAAGCCAATAGTTAATTTCTATTTCTGTACCATAAATTTCAACTTGCGAGATATTTGAAGCTTTTATGATTGGCCTCGGCCCATAACTAAACTCAATTGAATCGCCCGTGTTTACATAATACATAAAGTCATTTCCCAATGAGTAATAAGCAGAAACAGATGTTCTTAAGCGATCAAAAAAACGTGCATCGGCACCCACTTCAAAGTTGTTCAGGTATTCGGGTTGTAATCCGGGATCGGAAACTTTAAAGCCTCCTCTGATTCTTCCTGATCGGCACATGTCATCCAATACCGCAGGCCTGAATCCACGAGCATAGTTTGCATAAATACGGTAATCATTGGTAAACTCATACTGAACAGAAACTTTTGGGCTTAACGCACTCCAGCTATCTTCGTTAAGATCTTCATCATGATAATTAATCATAAAAGTAGTTTCCGATGTAGGGTCTTCAATTTCAAATCCGCCATCAAAAAAGTTCGCATAGTCATAGCGAAGACCTGCAACTATTTTTAGCTGATCATTGAATAGTCGCACTTCATCCTGGATAAATAATCCCAGTGTATTCATTTTACCACGATTATAGACAATATCTGTTGAAGTATAATATTCATCTCTGGCATCAACACTTCCCTGTTTAAGGTCTATTCCTCCTGTAATGATTTGCTTCTCAAGGTTATACGAAAGCGTGGACAATGCACCTAAATCTACCCGGTTTGAAAGTACTTTGTAGAAGGTATAATCATCTTTGATCCATTCGCTTATTCGTTTATAATCTTCATTCAGGTAAAAGATGTTAACTTTCCAGTTCAGTTTGTTTTTTGATCCTGAGTAGTTTGCTCTAATATGATATGTATCGTGTTCACGGTTATTTCCTTCGGGTTGATAAACCTTTTCACCGGTAGCTCGGTCGTCATCATAGTACAATACACTTAGCTCTATATTGTTATTTTTATTGATATCGTATCCTAACTTGGCTGAAGCTTCCCACTCCTGCAAATCGGATTCAACAATATACGGATTAGCCAACTGATCTGCTTCTGATGCGGATATGTAACCATCGCTTTGACGATAGTAACTACTAAGATTCCAGTATAAACCTTTATCCGAGTCAGGATTTACTTTTCCTGACAGAAATAACTGGCCTCGCATTGTATTGTATGTTCCGTAGTCGGCACTTACTTTACCTTGTAACGATTCGTTGGGCTTTTTGGTGATAATATTTATAGCACCGCCCATAGCATTTCCACCATACAATGATGATCCGGGACCTTTAACCACTTCGATACGTTCTATCTGATCTGAGTTTAGCATGTTCCAGTTTACCGATCCGCCATCAGATTTGTTGGTTGGAACACCATCGATCATAACCAGCACACGACCTTGTTCTTGACCGTTTAATCCGCGCATGGTAACATTGGCATGGTGTGAGAATATGCCAAACGAACGACTAACGTTAACTCCCGGAACAAAATTTAATAATTCATCGGTAGTTTGAGCAGGAAGTGACTCAATTTGTCTTGATGAAACCAGGTTAACACGCACCGGGATATCCTGAATATAATTCTCGGTTTTTGTCGCAGTTACAATAACTTCTTCAGATAAGTAGGTTTTTGATGCTAAAAAGAATTCAAAATAATTATCTGATTGCTTATTTACAACAATTTCCTGAGTGAGATTTTGATAACCAACGCAGGATATTTTTATCGTGTACTTTCCTTCCGGAATATTTTTTAACGTAAATATACCACTTTCGTCACTTGCTGTGCCTTTATTATCCAAAGTAATAGTGGCATAGGGTATGGTTTCGTTGGTCTTTGTATCAAATATTTTTCCGGTAATGTTTTGCTGTGCTTGGCTATACATTACAGGGAGTAATAGGATGATAATTAAAATATATTTTTTCATGATGTAAGAAACCTATTATTGTTGAATTTTTACTGCAATTTCTATAGATCCTGTTTCTATTTCATCGGCGTGGATCACTTTTATCAGGCCATATTTTCCATCTCCGGTTTTAAACGGAATGATTTTATCGGTATAACAAAACTTACATGTTCCGCTGGTACTTGCAGGTAAGTAACCATTCACCAGTAAACTGTCGTTTTGTGCAGCATCAAATTCTTCAATGGAGATCAGGTCGTTATCGGTAGTTTGGTAATCGTAAAGCACAGAATTTTTAACGCTCCAGCTATTCATTGCGGTATGGAAAGTCCGTGCAGTTTCGTATGATGGGCACGAAAGGGTTGGCGACGAAGTACCTGAGCTTAAGTAATAGTAGCTAACCAAATCGACTGTAGCTTCACTGCCAACTACTGTTACATTATCGTAAGCATTTCCTGTATGCAAATCAACATAAAAAGGCAGGGTGGTATTGTCTTGATATCCGATCGTTATAGACGGAAAATAATTGATATCACCATAGGCACTGCCTTCGCCTCTATATACTACAACACTTGTATAAGCTACATCGCGATGATCGTTCATAATCGAAAACTTCCAGGTTTCTTGTTCAGATGCACTTTTTATAAAAGTAACCGTAGTGTCTAAACCACCGGAAGTAATATACATTCCCTGATCAAGTTCGGTAATGGTTTCGTTATCGGTAATTCTTTGTATAGTTAAATTAGTAATAACTGCACCATCGCCAATGGCAGAAATCCCAAATTTCATTTGTGCACCAACCGGAACGCGTGCCTCGTTTTGGGTAAACTCGTTGTCGGATTTTAACAGGATAAAAGGGTTGGTATCAGATAGCTCTTCTTCGCTACAGGAAAAAAAAGATACTATAAAAATGAGTATAAAAAAAAGCTTATAAACTTTCATGATTAGTAGTGATTAAAAGGGGTGCTCCCTTCTAAAAAGTTTATAAACTTATTGGAGTTAATACTTGCTGCAAAACGAGATCAGTTTACAGCAAGTATAACTATAAGAACACCCTTAAGTGTTACTTATTTTTTTAAGATATACTTAATTTGAACGTATCCTGTTTCTCCCTGAACAACAGAAATAACTTTGAAGATACCATAGGTACCATCCTCGGTTTGGAAAGAATACATATCATTAACCTGTAAATCTTTAGCTTTTCTTTTTGCTTCTTCTGCATTGAAAAGAGTTTGAATTAAAGCATCAGTTTCTGTTAACGCATCAAATGCAGCTACAGTTAAAACAGTTGCATCAACATTTAATTCATAAAAGTAAGTAGTATTCAATGTAGTCCAATTTTCAGGTGCATCATCACCAACAAAAATATCTTTAATATTTGCACCTGGAGAGGATAAAGTAGTATAATTTTCATGATCTGCTGTTAATTCATAGAAACATAATAAATCTACTGAAGCTTGATTTGTATTTGCATCTGCTAAATTATATACTTTTTCTGTTGTGAAAGAGTAAAATCCGCCCATATCCGTGTTATCTTGAGCTCCTATTGTAACAGTTTTGAAAGGAGATGAATCGTCATCGTCATCACATGAAACAAAAGCTGTGCTAGCTACTAATGTAAAAATGAATAAATAAATAAGTCTTTTCATGATTTTTTCTTTTAATTTAGGTTTCAATTTATTGATATGTATAATAATGCATATCGCTTGCAAAAATAATAGAGTATTTGAATTATTACCTATTTTTTAAAAATATTTTTCTGTAATAGGTTAGTTTATTACCATTCTAAAGGAATTTGTTCAGCATATTTTTCATCGAACTTAAGCATTGCAGGCTGGCCATTTTGTTCCATAATTTTCTGACCACCATTTTCAGAAAGTACAAATTTTAGAAACTTTTTGGCCAGTGGTTTATTAGGCGCATCAGTAAGTATAGTTATCCCATAAACCATTGCTTGTCCGTGTTGGGTAATAGAACTCCCAGGTTTTTTACCGGTAATATCAACACTTACTTTTTTATAATAATTGTTTAAATCTGGGTTTTTCAGATTTACAGAATCGGGTAATAGAACATAGCTTAATCCATGTTGTTCGGCTACAGACCGGTAAAGAAATATATAATCGATGGTATTTGATTCCAATAGTGCAATCAAATCGACCTCTTTGGGGCGGATATATTCCTGATCTTTGTTTTTTATTTTTTCGGTTAAACCGGGAGAGTTATAGTATTGTTCAGCCAGTTGAGTTGTTAATAAAGCTCGGTAACCACAAGGGTCTGTATTTGGATCTGACCGGCCAAAAATAACATCATCGCGCAGTAAAATTTGGTGCCAGTTGTTTGAATTTATTTCTTTAGCATATTTTGATTCATCATGATAAACGATAGACATTTCATTGGCGGCAAACTGAATATTCCATTTAGCATACCCGGGAATTAGCATCTTGTCAATAATGGTATAATCGGCCGATGCCATAATGTCGCACTCTTTTTTCAAATCGACTATTTTTCTTGCACATTGAACACTTCCTGCAGATTCTAAAAGGATCTCCGTCCCGGGATTTTCTTTCTCAAATTGTTCTTTCATTTGCTTAAATGGAACCGATAAGCTTCCTGCATGGAATATGATTAACCGATTATCCTCCTTTTTCGTAGAGGTGCAAGATATCAGGTTAATGCTAAAAATGAATAATGTAATATAAATACTAATCTTTTTCATAACGATATACACGTTAAATTATGGATATGCAAAAATAAGCATATCACAACAAGAATGAAATGTTTTAATCCGATAATTATTTATAACGTATTTTTAGAAAAAGAATAGTAGCCGCAAAAAGTAGCGTTACAGCATTAGCAAGAATTACAGGCCAATCATTTCGAAGGATTCCATAAATTAACCAAAGTAAAACTCCCGATGTAAACAAAGAATACATTACCAGGGAAAGATCTCGGGTATGTTTCGTTCTGATTGCTTTTATGGCTTGAGGTAAAAATTGTAGTACACAATGCTGCTATGAGTCCTATTAATGTTGCTATTTTCATATATTGAATCTTTAAGTAAAGTTACAATAAAAAGAGTAAATGTCTTTAAAAAGAAAGGTTAGTTGAAAAAAACAAGTACTTTTATTAAACATTTATTTAATAAAGTCATTTAAGAATATATCATATTATATATAATTAATGGAGGTACCAGAAATGAAATCAGTATCAAAAAAAATAGGTCTTTGGGAAGCTGTTGCTATGGCAGTTGGAACAATGATTGGAGCAAGTATATTTTCCATATTTGGATTAGGGGCAAAAATAGCAGGGAAGAATTTACCGGAGGCATTTCTTTTATCAGGTGTGTTTGCATTAATCGTGGGGTACTCATATGCTAAACTTGGAAGCAAAATAATATCCAATGCGGGCCCTATAGCTTTTATAATAAAAGGTATTGGTGATAATGTTATTACTGGAGCTTTATCGGTATTAATGTGGTTAAGTTATGTTGTTTCCATATCTTTATTTGCTAAAGGTTTTGCTGGGTATTTTCTTCCGTTAGTTAAACTCCCGGTGTCCAGCCTGTCTATTGGAATAACAGAGGTTTTACTGATAACATTTTTTACTGCTATAAACTCTTTTGGTAGTAAGGCAGTTGGTAAATTGGAGTTTTATATCGTTTTAGTTAAACTTTCGATTTTAGGTTTGTTTATTGTGTTGGGATTTCTTTACATTGTTCCGGGAAACTTAACACCTGCGATAAACACAGAAGGTGTTCACAGTATACTTAATGCTGCTGTTGTATTTTTCCTTTCATATATGGGTTTCGGACTCATCACCAACGCTTCGGAAAATATGAAAAATCCGGGAAGAAATGTTCCGCGCGCCATTTATATAAGTATTGTAGTGGTAATGTTTATTTACATTTCAGTTTCTGTTGTTGCCATAGGGAACCTTTCAATTGCCGAAATAATTAAAGCAAAAGAAAATGCCTTAGCTGTTGCATCAAAACCATTTCTTGGAAACTTTGGATTTGTACTGATTTCCATAGGTGCACTTTTTTCCATTTCCTCAGCGATGAATGCTACAATTTATGGTGGAGCTAACATATCTTATTCACTTGCCAAAGATGGAGAACTTCCCGAGTTCTTCGAAAGAAAAACGTGGTTTAAATCAACCGAAGGGTTGTATATAACTGCCGGACTAAGCATATTATTTGCCCTTTTATTTAACATTGGGGCTATTGCATCCATAACCAGCGCTATTTTTACCATAATCTATATTTTTGTTTTAATATCGCACTACCGGGTAGCTCATGTGTATGGTGGTAAGAGGTGGGTATTATTGATGAATACAGGCGTTCTGATTTTAGTCTTCATTGCACTGTCATATTATCAATGGCAAACTCAACGAGGTGCATTTTATGGAACCATTATAACTTTTGCAGGGGCAGTTCTGGTAGAATATATCTATCGTTATATTAAGAAGGAGAGAACATTTGTGGAAAAGAATTAAATCTTTCATCTGATTTTTATATTACCAGTGTAATTTGAATATCTAAAAATCAAGAAATCTAAAAAACATTTGCAAAACTAACAAACGTTAGTTAGTATTGTAGCAAAATCTTAAATTGATGAAATCAAACAGAGAAAAGATAGAACAAACGGCAATCAGGTTAATCGGAACAAGGGGCTATGATGCTGTTTCTATCCGAAATATTACTCGCGAAGTAGGAATAAAAGAGAGTTCGTTTTATAATCATTTTAAAAGTAAAGAATCTCTATTAAATGAGATTTTTGAGATAATGAAGAACAATCTGAATAAAATACGTCCGGACAAAAAAGGTATTGAAAACCTTTGTAAAGAAATGTCTTTGCACGAATTTCTTAAACACCGATTAGACCAGTTTATAAAGAGTTGGAATATGTCCGAAGCAAGATATTTATGGTATGTTGTTTCGCAGCAACAATATAAAAATGAGCAAGCGGCCTCACTCATAGTTAAGGAGAGTGAAAAATCCATCGAAATGTTTCGATGGGCTTTTGAATTTTTAATGAATCAGCACAAAATGAAGCAAGGTGATCCGGATTATTTAGCTAACATTTATGGTTTTAGCATCAGGGCAATACATTTGGATTGCACTTACAGGCAATTTATAAATCAAGATTCGGAGGTAAATTTTGATCGGATGTACGATGTAATGGAAAATTTTGTAAAACAACATGAAATATAGAAGGATTTATAAATTTTAAAAAGGGTTAGTTATGAGTACAAAAAAGAGTATTGTTTATGCAGTAGTTGCATTGTTGGTTTTTCAGGCATTTAACGGATTAAGCGGACTTATTGGAGGATTCATGTTGATCAAAGATCCTACAGGTGCCAGTTTACATATGAGAATGGAGTGGTTACAAGGTACACCGTTTTCTACTTTCCTGATTCCAGGAATCATATTATTTATGCTAAATGGAGTTGGAAATGTACTTGGATTCTGGATTAGCATAAAAAGAAAACAAATGCCGGTTTATTTGGAGCCGTGTTTGGCGCCATAATGATGATCTGGATTACAACTCAGGTTATATTGATTGGTTATAAAGATTTTCTGCAGCCTCTTTACTTTTCAACAGGTATGTTTCAGCTTATTTCCGGCTTGGTATATCATAAGGTAAAGAATTAGAACGTTTAATGTGGATTCTGACATATATGGTTTACATTATACCAAACAAACAATTATATTTGCTGTTTACTATTTTAAGAGAAGAGGGTAACTGAATGAAATTTACAGAGTTTAAACTGCACAACCAGATATTAGAAGCCATATCGTACATGAATTTTGACGAAGCTACTCCCATACAGGAGAAGGCTATTCCGGAGATATTAAATAAAAATGATTTAATTGCATGCGCACAAACAGGAACGGGTAAAACAGCAGCTTTTATTTTGCCTGTTCTCGATTTTATTGCTCAGGGCAACCATAAAGATGTTAGTACATTGGTTATTGTTCCTACGCGTGAATTGGCAATGCAGATAGATCAGCAGATTCAGGGATTCTCATACTTTGTTCCGGTTAGTTCGTGCCCGGTATATGGTGGTGGAGATGGACAGGACTTTGAGGTTGAGCGTAAGGCGTTGGCTGGAAATGTGGATATTATTGTGGCAACACCAGGAAAATTGTTAACGCATTTAAAAATGGGACATGTAAAATTCGATTCCGTGAAGTACTTAATACTGGATGAAGCCGATAAAATGTTGGATATGGGTTTTTATGATGATATTCAACGAATTATTACTTATATTCCCAAGAAAAGGCAAACCTTAATGTTTAGTGCTACCATGCCACCTAAAATCAGAATGTTGGCTAATAAGATATTAACTGCCCCCAAAGAAATTAGTATTGAACTTTCAAAGCCTGCCGAAGGTGTACTGCAAGCATCATATCTTGTTTATGATCAGAATAAGATTGCTTTAATAAAACAGCTGATAGCAGGCAAGGCAGAATATGATAGCATCTTAATATTTACATCGACTAAAAGTAAAGTTGGCGAAATTGTTCGTGGGTTGAGGAGTAGAAATTATAAGGTGGAAGGAATTTCTTCTGATTTGGAACAACAGGAGAGAGAAGAGGTTTTATCGAGGTTTCGCTCAAGAAATACCCGCGTTCTTGTAGCTACCGATGTTATAAGTAGAGGAATAGATATTAAGGATATTAATTTGGTAATCAATTTCGATGTGCCGCAAGATGCAGAAGATTATGTACACCGGGTAGGAAGAACTGCACGAGCAAAAACAACCGGAGTGGCAATTACCTTAATAAATGAAGCAGATATGTTTCGATTTAAGCGAATCGAAAATCTTATTGATAAAGAGCTTGTAAAAATACCTACACCTTCTGAAATTGGAGAAAGCCCGGCATGGAATCCACAACAGGCTAATAAATTTAAAAAGAAAAAATATAGTAAAAAGAGAAAAAAATAGCGACTACAATTGGTATGTTGAAGTTTTAGCCATTTTGTAGTCGCTTGTTTACTTTATCTTAGAAATTTTTTACAATTCCCACACGCACCATGATGTAATTTAAATCTAACGATGTTTCAGTTGATCCCAAATCTAAATCTCTTGAAAGCGTATTAAACTTTAAACCCGGATTAAGATTCCAGTTTGATCCTAGCGGAATGCTAATTCCGGCTGCTACCTGAAAACCTAAGCCGTGACCAGTATCTTCAATAATATCGTCGCCTTCTTCTATTTCAATGTGATTGTATAATCCTCCTAATCGTGCATAATACGAAAGTGAAGAGGTGCTGATCGGATGCATAAATTGTAATCCAAAAACATATCCTGTTTCTTCAAAATCAACTGAGCTGCCAGCAAATTTGTCATCAGTCGAAAATTTGTTCCAACCCCAACCGGCATAAGCTCCCAGGTGGTCCATAAAACGATAATGGAATAGTGTTTCAAATCCAAACCCTGTGTTTAAATCTACTCCACCTAGTTCACGGGTTGCAAAAGAGGCTCCTCCGTTTAATTCAATTCCAAAACGGTTTTCTTTTTCTTGTCCAAAACTATTTAACGATAGTAATGTAATTGCTGCTAAAATTAATAATCCTTTTGTTTTCATAATTTTTAATATTTAAACGTTTTACTTTAATCAATTTGTTGATACAAACGTACCGGTAGTTTACATGCTAAAAAATAAAAACATGATGAGCTTGCATAAATACAAAATGAATTTGCATCATTTAAAGATGAACGTTATAAGACCAGGTAAAAAATAATAAAAACTGATTTCAAGTATTCATCGCGTTAATTTTAGTAACTTAGCATCAGAAAACAGGTTAATAAAGATATTATGTCATTGAGTGAAAGTAGTGAACGTTTGCGTCGGGTTATTAATAAAGCCATTGAAGATCATATTATTACTCCGGAAGAATATCAGGAAATTATTGAAATAACTTACGAGGATGGGCATATGGATTCTCAAGAAAGAGCATTACTTGCACAGCTACAACAAATGATTGAAAATAAGGAAGTGAAATTTGCAAAAGGTTAAAGTGCTCTGAAACTATTCTTTAGAAGTTACTTAACATCATATTAACAGCTTTCAAACAAAAAATATCCTACATTTGCTATAGTTAAAGATTAAGACATCTCTTTTTCTTAAAACACATTACGTTTATTCATAAAAACTGTTATAATGAACAAAGAAAACAAAATCATTCAGTTCGGTGAGCATGTGGAAGGATATTCTATCCCCGTATTAAATGAACGTGAAATTCGTGCTACAGCAGGGATTCTATTTTTATTCGCCTATATAGCAATTCAGATGGCGGTTGGAGGGAACTTTGTTCCTATTAAGTATTTTATTATCATTTTCCTTACTGATTTTTTAATCCGTGTATTTATCAATCCAAAATATTCCCCAACATTAATTATAGGTCGTTGGATTGTTCGCAGGCAAACACCAGAGTATGTTGGAGCAGCACAAAAACGGGTTGCATGGATAATTGGAATCGGATTAGCAGCTGTGGTAATGTTCATTTTGATGATTATACTGAACACTTTTAGTGTAATTACCGGACTGATTTGTATGATCTGTTTACTTTTTCTGTTTTTCGAATCGGCCTTTGGAATATGTCTGGGGTGTTTAGCTTATAAATGGTATTATGGTAAAAAGGCACAATATTGTCCGGGTGAAGTTTGTGATGTTAAATCGCGCCACGAAATTCAGAAAACTTCGTGGAAACATTTTTTTATCGTTTTGGCTTTTATTGCATTTATTGTTGCTGCCGTGTTTTTATTAAACGATATTTTTAGTGCTGAACCCCAGGAATTATTTGAAATGATCAAGAATTCTAAATAAAATTAAATTAGCAATTAATTGAAAAGCCTGCTTTCATGCAGGCTTCCTAATTAATAGACCATAAAGTCTGGGTTTTTATGACTTAGAATAACTTAGCTCCTTTCCTAAAAATATATCTATTACAGATTGATCAAAAGTTATTTCCTGCTTAATCTCCAACTTTGGTTGTGACAAAAGATTCCAAACTGCCTGAAATAAATTTTCAGTAAAATAATGCAGTAATAATAGAATAATGATCATGATATCAGAGTTCTAATTTATTAAGTATAACAAATTTACAGAAATATTGTTAAAATTACTCCTGTTCTTTCTGTTTTTTTAGCTGTGCAGCTAGTGGTACCCATATTAAAATAAGGTGAATTGAGGCTCCAAGAGTTAATATAATTGAAATCTGCTGATAACAATCTGTACCTTTTAGCTTTAGTGCTACTCCGACTATAGTAATTCCCCAAAGAATTGCACTTGCAATGATATAATATCCCAGGATGTTTTTCTTTATTTTCATGGCTAAATGTTTACGATTAATAAATGAGTGTTTGCTTTATCTGCACATATATAGCGCTTTAGAAAGAATAAATGTACAAAAAAGAAATTCCAAGGTCAAATGAAATGAACCCGGAATCTTTAGTGTTACAAATCAAACTAATTGAATAAGTTATTTATCGTAAATAAACTGAATTCCTTCGCGGATAGCTCCAGGAGGAACATGCCCCTGATCGGGCAATTCTTTAACTTTTATGTTGATATGGTTCCCTAGTTTTTCAATAAGGAATTGATTATAATCCTCAATAAAACCTACTACTCGTGGTGAAGGATCTTGCAAGCCATAGTAGATATACATATACTTACCATCAAGTTTCGATTTCGGACTTAACTCAGTAACCAGCGAATACAAGAGGTCTTTGCAGTAACCAATCGTTGAACTGCTGGCAATAAATCCATGGAAATATTCCGGCTTGTTAAGCATGGCATAGTTGGTAAATAAACCGGCATTTGACCCACCGTATAAAACATTCTGCTGGTTAGTATTGTAATTTTTATTTAGATAAGGAATGAGTTCTTGTGTAAGAAACTGAAGAAAAATACTTGCTTCACCTGAACTTTCAAATCTGCTTACTTTCACCGGAATCATATCTCTCTCTCGGTTTTCTCTGGTGCGAATACCAACTATAACGTGCGGGTATTTTTCAGTGGTTTGTAAAGCTTCCTCGTAAATGTCACTTCTTTCTCCGTCAAGCAGGTAAAGAACAGGAAGTTTTTCATCTGTTTTGTTTTTTGGAACATGAACATAGATTGTGCGATTCTCTTGCAAGATTTCGGACTGGACATCTATTTCTTTAACTCCTTCAAAACTATCGTCAGGCGTTTTTTGTGCGTTAGAACCTACAGCAAATAAAAAAATGATTAATACGGCTATTGCGTATTTTATGGTTTTCATAGAAACGGTTTTTATTTATCCGGTTTGACTCTAAAACAGGTTCAGCGTTTAATATTTGGACTGGTATTAGGTTTAATTTATTTTAAGCGCTTAATCAACTTATTGGTCGATTCAGCTATATACTCTAATGTTCTTCCTTTAAGTAACCACGATATGGCAAACGCAAATACCATAATGGTTTCCATGATGTATACATCGTAAGAGGTAACATAAAAATTTTCGTTAATAAACTTGCGAATAATAAATTCGATGATTAATAGTAGCAAGGAAAACCAAATAACATATCCACATAATTTGTACATGAAATGATATTTATGATCAGTTCCCCTTCGAAAATTTACGATGGACATGTATCCCATAAAAAAGAAAAATATTCCGGCACTTAACAGATGAAATAGATCAATAGTTTTATCAGTATGTCCAAATAAGCAGAATCCTTCTGAAGGGCAAACCTGGCAAATGGAAAACCCAGGTTTGCAGCAGGTTGGTACCAACACTACAATTAGAATGGCAAAACCGCCTATATGACTTACCATGTTATCGCTTAATCCTTTTTCACCTTCTTTAGGTTTATAACCTTCATATGATATGAGTAATAAAGCAAATGCAGCAAGAATGGCTATAAAAAATACCGCCGAGCGGGTATAGTAAAAAAGACTTATGGATGGTAAAAACCCCCAATAGCCTACTACAATTATTATCGGGAGCAATAAACCAAGAAATCCGACTAGTTTTCTAATTCTATTATAGGAGTTACGAATATCAATATTGTCTTTCATCTTGGGTAATTTATAGGTTTAATAACTTTAATAAATATATACAATAAATACACAATCAATAAATTGATATCCCAATTTCGAAGTTAATATGTACGTTCTTAAGGTAAGTAGTGTGAAATTATAAACAATTTTTTAGATATACAAGTATTTGGTTTACAGAAAATAGTATGTAGCGGTTTTGTTAGTTGGTTTAGAAATTAGTAATATATTAATATTCATTTCTTTTCCATTGAAGAAAAGAAACGAACCAAAGAACTTCTCTCACGACTGTAAGGAGTAAAAATCTAGACAAAACGATCCCTCAGCCGGGCGTTTTGTCATGCCAACCCGCCGATCTTTTTTTGGTTACAATCGATAATTGTGTTTCTATTCTTTAATTTTTCTATTAAAGCTGGAAACTAAAAATTATTTTCTTGATGTCGTATTGCACTTCTCATAAGGAGGGTATGGGGCATTCTTGATAAAAAAAAACTGGAATATTGATTAATACAATATTCCAGCCAAAGGTATTTTAAATAACTCCAAAGAGTTTGTTTATGCGCTTTGTGTAGGTATTTGACGATCTACCTTTTTCAATAGTCCTTGCAATACAGTGCCTGGACCAACTTCCGTGTATGATGTCATTCCATCAGCGATCATATTTTGCATAATGTAGGTCCATTTTACCGATGAAGTTAACTGCTTAATTAAGTTTTCTTTGATTTGAGCAGCATCCGTATATGGCTTTGCATCTACATTCTGATACACTGGACATTCGGGTTTGTTAAAGTTGGTTGAGTTAATAGCCTCTGCTAATTCTACACGTGCAGGCTCCATTAATGGTGAGTGAAATGCACCACCTACTTTCAATGGTAACGCACGTTTTGCACCGGCTTCTTTAAGGTTTTCGCAAGCTACTTCGATACCTTTCATCGATCCTGAAATTACCAACTGACCCGGACAGTTGTAGTTTGCAGGAACCACAACATCATCGATATCATTACAAACGTCTTCTACAACTTTATCTTCAAGTCCGATAATTGCAGCCATAGTTGATGGCTCTGTTTCGCAAGCTTTTTGCATAGCCATTGCTCGTTGGTAAACCAGTTTAAGACCATCTTCGAAAGATAATGCTCCGTTTGCAACTAAAGCTGAAAACTCACCTAATGAGTGTCCGGCAACCATATCTGGTTTGAAATCTTCAAGAGTTTTAGCTAAAATAACCGAATGCAGAAAGATAGCAGGTTGAGTAACTTTCGTCTGTTTTAAGTCATCTTCGGTACCTTCAAACATTAAATCGGTAATTCTAAACCCTAAAATATCGTTTGCTTTTTCAAAAAGTTCTTTTGCAACAGGGTAATTATCATACAAATCTTTACCCATTCCAACAAATTGTGCTCCCTGTCCCGGGAATACATATGCTTTCATTTGTTTCAATTTTAGTTAATACTTTATTTTTAATCTATAACGAAGAAATAATAAATGATTTTTTTTGATTTTATGTTTTATTATTTCTTGTTAAGATTAGCCTGTACATTTCATAAATTTTGATAAAAATAATATTTATGAAAACGTCAGGCTAAATAACAAGCGACAAAAGTAAGAAAATACTATTCAATTGTCAACACTTTTTTCTGCGTTCACTTAACACCAATGATGATACAATTAACGAGCTGTTTTATTCTCAAGGTTAAATGAATACAAGAAAAATGGCAAACTAAACAGTAGGTAAGAGATATCTGCTGCGCTCATAAAAAAAGCATCGTAAAGTGAGGTCATCGTGGCAACATAAATAAAATAAATTATAAAGGTTAGGATGAATCCAAATCCTGAGAAAAAGATTACATCAATGCTTTTTTTACTTTTCCAACCGAAGAAGACCGATAGCAGAATTAATATTGGCGCAATATATATTGGTAACAGTTGTTCTGATTGCACAGTAAATGGATTGATTTGCCAAAAAACATCCGGATAATAAATCATAAAAGGAACAAAGGTTAGTGCAAAAAACAAAAGAATAAACAGTGACCAGGTAAACAAATTTTTAAAATTATTTCTGCTTAATTTAAGCTTATAGATTCCAAAAATGACCAGTGGTATTAGAAATATGGTTCGCGTTGATAAAAGCATTGCAGCTATTAGTGCCGAAAGAATCAGATGCTTTTTGTCTTTAAAGTCGATTACTAAAAACCAGTGCATGCTCAGTAAGAATAGGACGGCATTTGTGAAAATGGTACTTCTGGTAATCAGCTCCCAAACTACAGCAACGGATGTTATAAGTATAAATAAACTAGTATTTGCATTTTGTATGGTTGATCGGAAATACAGAAAAGAAGATAATATAATAAAACCTGCTAGCGTAAAGATTCCGAGCTCACCGAACTTTAAAAATGGCCATGTAATCAGAAAATAAACAGGTAACGGTCCAGGATGGTTTCCCATGTGCGATATTGCCAGATAAGGATATTTACCTTCGCCTGCCCATTGCCAGAATGAACTGATGACACTCCACCGATCAACGTGAAGTTGATTGATATCTATAGCTGACCATAAAATAAATGCTGCAATACTATACATCACCATTGAGGCAACAAAAACACTTGTGGTGCGGATAAACCGATAATCATTTTTAGTAAGAAAGTAAACTATAAGAAGAAATAATAAAAAATAGGCACAGCTTATTGCTAGTGCCCATTGAGTAATTCTGTGCAGGTACTTATATGCAAATAAAAAGTTAATACCAGCAATTAAAACAAGTGATAGTAAACTTTTTTGTTTGCTAAAAGCTCCCAACGTACTTTTTTTATTTTAATGTAATTTCGATCCAATAAGATGAATAAACTCTTCGCGTGTTTTTGTATCACGCAAGAAAGCTCCTGTAAAAGCAGATGTTGTGGTTACCGAATTTTGTTTTTGAACACCACGCATTTGCATGCACATATGTCCGGCTTCAATAACAACAGCCACACCCATTGGGTTTAAGGTTTCTTGTATGCAATCCCTTATCTGCATGGTTAAACGTTCTTGCACTTGTAATCTACGTGAATAGGCTTCAACAACGTGTGCAATTTTACTTAAACCGGTAATGTATTCGTTCGGAATATAAGCAACATGCGCTTTTCCATAAAAAGGAATCATGTGGTGTTCGCACAATGAATATATTTCAATATCTTTTACGATAACCATCTGTTTATAATCCTCTTTGAAAATGGCTGATTTTAAAATATCCCTGGGTTCAATGTTGTACCCTTTGGTTAAAAACTGGATTGATTTGGCAACTCTTTCCGGTGTATCTAATAATCCTTCTCTATTGGGATTTTCGCCTATTAATTCTAAAATTGCTTTGTAATGTTCAGCTAATTTTGCGGTTCTTTCATCATCCCATTTATCAATTCTTGCATAACCGCTATCTTCAAGTGTTTTTACTCCGTTATTAACAATTTCCATGATCTATTAATTTCCAAAATATTCTACAAAATTATTTTCTGTTTCTTCAATTTTTACACAATGCAACTCAATCCCAAGTTCATTTATAGTTGGTTCCAATTCTTCCCAAATACCGATGGCTAAATTTTCTGTTGAGGCTAATTTATCCTTCATAAAATCAACATCAATATTAAGGTTTTTATGATCGAGTTTACTTATCACTTTTTCTTTAATGATTTTACTTAATCGCTTAATGTTTACAACAAATCCGGTTTCCGGGTTTAGTTCACCTTTTACTGTAACATACAGAATGTAGTTGTGTCCATGCCAGTTAGGGTACGAACACTTATCAAAAATCTCCAGGTTTTTACTGTCATCCCATTCTTCCCGAAATAGTCGGTGCGCTGCACTAAAACGTTCTCTTCGCGTAACATGAACCATAGTTGATTGTATTTTGTTGATATTTAATAAAGTCGATTATGTACTATAAATAAACAACAATTTTAGTTTAAAAGCAATATATTTGAATTTACAAAAATAGTAATAAACATGAAGATTTTAGTTGTTTCTGCAACAGAAAAAGAAATACTGCCGCTGAAAAATAAGCTGAAAGTGAATAAATCAACAGTGTGTGTTATGAAGTACGGTGTTATCAAAGATTTTAGTGTTGATTTTCTGGTTGCGGGAATAGGTGGTGTATTTACAACTTATGCATTAACAAAATCGTTAGCTGCAAAAAAATATGATCTTGTAATAAACACAGGCATAGCCGGAAGTTTTAACAAAGATTTATCTATTGGTGATATCGTTTTTGTTGAAACAGATGAATTTGCCGATTTAGGTATTGAAGATAAGGATGCATTTTTTACGCTTTTTGAAAAAGGATTTCTAAAGGATGATGAGGTTCCTTTTCAACATGGCAAACTGGAAAACCCAAACAATTTTGATTTGGATCTTAAAAAAGTTTCAGCAATTACTGTCAATACAACACACGGAAATAAGCAAAGCGTTGAACTATTTCAGAATAAATTTGGGGCAGATATAGAATCGATGGAAGGAGCGGCTTGTGCTTATGTTTGTGCTAAAGAGAATATAAAATATATGCAAATCAGATCGATTTCTAATTATGTGGAAGAACGTGACCAATCCAAATGGAATATTCCACTGGCCATTGAGAGATTGAATGAGAAGTTATTCACTATTATTGATCGAATGAGTTAAGAAGTTAAATTATGCAAAAAATAACACTTGGTTTTTCAACATGCCCTAATGATACATTTATTTTTGATGCTATGGTGCATCATAAAATTGATACCGAAGGCTTAGATTTTGAGGTAGTTTTGGGTGATGTGGAGGAGCTTAACCAAAAAGCGTTAAAGGGAGCACTGGATGTTACAAAGATTAGTTATAATGCTTATGCCAAGGTTTCTGATAAATATGTAATATTAGATGCAGGTAGTGCTCTGGGGTATAAAAACGGTCCGCTTTTAATAAGTAAACATAAAATTTATAAGGATGAGCTGCACGATGTGAAAATTGCTATCCCGGGTTTTCATACCACTGCAAATTTGTTGTTAAGTGTAGCTTTCCCCAAGGCTAAAAATAAAAAGGAGTATCTTTTCTCTGATATTGAAGAGGCTGTATTAAGCAATGAAACCGATGCAGGATTAATTATTCACGAAAATCGGTTTACATATCAAAAGAAAGGATTAAAAAAGATTGTTGATTTAGGTGAATACTGGGAACAAAACACCGGATTACCAATACCTTTAGGTGGTATAGTGGTTAACAGAGAACTGGATAAAAATCTACAGGAGAAGATAAATCGAGTGATGAAACGGAGCGTTGCTTTTGCATTTGAAAATCCAAAGGAGGCTTATCCGTATATAAAACAGTATGCCCAGGAAATGGAAGAGGAGGTAATGTATAAGCACATTGAGTTATATGTGAATGATTTTACCAAAGACCTGGGCAAGGATGGAAAAAATGCCATTCGGGAACTATATAAAAAGGCAATTTCTTTAGGGATATTACCGGAGATGAATGACCAAATTTTCTTAACTTAGCACACTCAATTGTTTAAATTAAATAAAGATATGATAATAGTAACCGGAGCTGCCGGATTTATCGGCAGTAACTTAGTTAGTAAATTAAATAGCGAGGGATTTAAAGACATTGTTGTTGTTGATGATTTTTCGCATCCCGATAAAAATAAAAATCTTGAAGGAAAAACTTACTCACAAAAAGTTCATCGCGATGACTTTATCGAGTGGCTGGAGGTTAATCAAAAGATGGTTCAGTTTGTTTTTCATATGGGAGCGCGATCGGCGACCACAGGATTTCCAAAAGAGATTTATGATACACTGAATCTAAACTATTCTAAAGCAGTTTGGGAAATCTGTGTTAAATATGGCCTACCTTTGGTGTATGCATCTTCGGCTGCAACGTATGGTTTGGGTGAGTTTGGTTACGATGATGATCATGAAATTGTTGAAAAGCTCAAACCATTGAACTTATATGGCGAGTCGAAGAACGATTTTGACAAGTGGGCTCTTAAACAAGAAAAGCAACCTTATTTCTGGGCAGGATTAAAGTTTTTTAATGTGTATGGTCCGAACGAATATCATAAAGGACGCATGGCCTCGGTTATTTTACACGCCTTTAATCAAATCAGTGAAACCGGTAAAATGAAACTTTTCAAATCGCACCATCCCGATTTTCCTGATGGAGGTCAAACACGCGACTTTGTGTATGTTAAAGATTTGAGCGATATTATGTTCTTTTTAATGAATCAAAGAAAAGATTCCGGATTATATAATATTGGAACAGGAAAGGGGCGAACTTTCTTAGACCTAACCAAAAATACGTTTAAAGGAATGGGAGTGCCAAAAAATATTGAATTCATTGATACTCCTATAGATATTCGGGATAAATACCAGTATTTTACCCAAGCCAACATGAGTAAACTTCGTTCTATAGGTTATGATAAACCTTTTACAAGTTTGGAAGATGGTGTTGCCGATTATGTAAAGAATTATTTAATCGATCATAACTATAATTAAACTTACAGAAAAATATAAAGTTTAATTTTAAACAAGCTTTCAATAGGTGTTAAACTTTGATGCGTTTTGATTATTGCTTTTTTATCATAAGCGAATTCCTAGAATAAGAATATCATCAGTTTGGCGGTTTACTCCCCGCCATTTTTCATGTTCTGTTTCCAGCAATTCTTTTTGTTTTGGCATTGGTTGTTCATGCATGTCGAGAATAAACTCTCTTAACCTCTGACGCTTAAATTTTTTATTCCTTGGTCCTCCAAACTGGTCGGCATATCCGTCGGAAAACAGATAAAAAACATCATCTTTTTGAACATTAAAACTATTGTTTTTAAAGTGGCCTTTGGATATGCCATGTTTACCTATGGGCATTTTATCACCTTCAATAACCTGAAGTTCTTTATTACGAATAAAGTAGAGTGGTCTGTTAGCACCTGTAAAATGCAGTTTTTTGGTGTTGTGATCTATTAGTACCAGTGCTAAATCCATTCCATCGTTAGTCATACTATTATCGGATTGATATTGGAAGGATTCAATTACTTTTTCGCGCAATTTATCCAGGATGTGATTGGCTTTCTTAACCTCTTTTTTAAGGATAATTTCATTCAAGAAAGCTACACCCAGCATACTCATCAAGGCACCGGGAACTCCATGTCCTGTGCAATCAACTGCAGCAATCAAGCTAATATTGTAATCTTCGTTCTTAATACGTTTAGTCCAGTAAAAGTCACCACTTATGATATCCTTGGGTTTATACAATACAAAATTATCAGTAAAGTACCTGTTCATAGTCTCTTGTGAAGGTAGTAATGCATCTTGTATAAGTTTTGCATACTGAATACTGGCTATAATATCTTTGTTCTGTTGTTCGGTTTTTTCTTGCTGTTCCTGAATGATTTGATTTTGACGGTAAAGTTCATCACGCTGTGCTTCTATTTCTTCTTTTTGGTGACCGATTCGGTCTTTTTGGCATTCTATTGCTTTGGTTCGCTGCTCAACTTTTTTCTGAAAATCGTTAATTAGAGAAAGAATTTCTTCGCGAAGAATTAGGTAATTATCAATTAATATTCCCACCTCATCTTTTGAGTATTTAGAGGGAAAATGATTACCATAAGCTTGATCGAAATTATTCGTTACAAAACTTGAAATATTTAATGATAGAAGAGAAATATTTTTCGTTAATCGTTTCGATATATATAAACTTAGATAAATGCTTAATAATATCAGCATGGTAATACTTAGTGCATAATAGTTTCTAAGTTTTTTAAAATATTGATCTTTCTTTACCAAAGTTTCTGAGTAAACCTGGTTGAAAAGTTCTGTAATTTTATTGCCCTGCAAATGAATCTTATGTTTCAGTCCTGTGTTATCTTTAATACCTATCTCATTATCAAGCTCTACCATCACACTAAAATAATTAAGATACTTGGTGAGATATTCCAAAGCATCTTTTCTATTTTTTGCTGTTAGTTTTTTATTTGTATTAATATCTGTTTTAAACTGTCTGGCTAAATCGTTGAGTTTATTGATATATTTTGTTTCATTACGAATAATATAGTCTTTTTCATGGCGACGAAGCATTAAGACTTGTGATAAATCGATATTCTCAATATTTTCCAGATAATGAATGTAATCTCTCATTTTACCTTCTGTTCCGTAATCTTTATAACCCCGCCGAATGATTAGTTTAACAATTTCTTTGATGTTATTTTCATATAGGTCAAGCTCATTATTAATCGTATTGATTTTTGCAGCTATATCAAATTGTTTGAATCCTTCAAGGTTTTGTAATTCTCTAACCTTTTTTCGTATTTCAATAACATTCTGCTGATGCCGAGTTAGGTATTCGCTATAGCCAATAATAAAGAAATTGGGATTTTTAGTATCGTAAGTAAAAAAGTTATTTATGGTATTTGTATTTCGTAAAATACTATTATTTATATCTAATATGGTATGATGAATTTGCTCAAGTTTGTTTTTTTGTTGGGTATAACTGTAGTTTAATGCTATTAAGCTTAAACTTATTAAAATAAAGAAAGAAAATATAACAAGAATCTGATTCCTTAATTTAGTAAACATAGCTTTGATTTAGGAACTACAAAGCTAGGTTTTATAAATCCTGTAAAGGTTCAGCCATTGTTAATATTGGATTAATTTAATTTTAAGTAAAGTAGCTTTTTAGTTGCTAATTAGGAACTAAAAAATGCGGTTAATTAAGATTTTTGGTTTGAATTATTTTTTGTGATCATTCATTTTGAGTTGGTTTACCATGCATTTTTTTTAGTTCTTTCACAAACAGTTCAATATCAGTATCAGAAAACCCTTTTTCTTTAGCGGCATCTTCCAATGTTCCCCAGATAGGTTCGCCACAGGCAATACATTTTATTCCTTTTTCTGATAAATATCTTACCGATTTGGGAATTTCTTCAACTAAATCTTCAATTGTAATATCTTTTGTAATATTCATAATCTCATTTTTAGTATGGAGACAAAATAAATATTAAAATGTTTAACTATCTATATTCTTTGATAAATGTTTTTTGATGCAAACAAACTTAAGGTTACTAACCGGGCAATCATAAAGAGCATAAAAGCTGCCCACAATCCATGGTTGCCAAAAAAGTGATGCAATAGAAAATAGAAAGGTATGAATATTAAAAAGGTCGAAATGAGCATGGCATTGCGCATACTTGACGAAGCTGTTACTCCAATAAAAATTCCGTCCCAAATGAAAGCTCCGAACGTTAAAACTGGTATTAGATAAACCCAAAACAGATACGGTTGAATATTTCGTATCACCTCCGAATTATCCGTTAAAACGTTAAGAAGCATACGATCTCCAAAGTAATAAGCTGCAGTAAATAGTACTGCCATCAATAACCCCCAGTAAAACAGATGTTTCGATACTTTTATGAGATTAAACTTATCGTTAGCTCCAAAATACTTTCCTGCCAAAGCTTCTCCCGCATAGGCAAATCCGTCTACAATATAGGCGTAAATAGTAAAAAACTGCAGCAATAACGTATTTACTGCCAATAGCGTATCGCCATATTTGGCAGATTTTGCTGTAAAGAAAGATAACGCAATAACCAGGCTCATGGTTCGTATGAAAATATCTTTATTTACATTAAAAAACTTTTTGAGTGCATTAAGTTGCAGGATATCTTTCCATATCAGATATTTTTTAAGTCTTTTTTTGTTCTTGGATAAAAACAGAATCGAAACAATTAATCCGGAATATTGAGCAAATACAGTTCCCAGTGCAACTCCATCCGATTTCATTCCAAATACTTTAATAAACAGTACGTTAAAACCAATATTCAGAAGGTTTACGGTTATGGCAATGATCATTGGAGTTTTTGCATTTTGCATTCCGATGTACCAGCCTGATATGGAATAAATTGCTATGGTGGCCGGTGCTGCCCAAATGCGGATATGGAAATATTGCCTGGCATAAAATTCAACTTCATCACTACCATTAATAATTGCAAAACTTAAAAGATCGATAGGTTTTTGAATAATGATTAAAAGAACAGAACCAACTAATCCTACAAAAAGGGCACGATATAATTGATAAAAACTATCCTGGAAATCTTTCTTACCATAGGCTTGAGCTGCAAATCCGCTGGTCCCCATGCGTAAAAAGCTAAATCCCCAGTAAATAAAATTAAATATCATACTTCCTAACGCAATGGCACCAATATATACTTTCGATTCAAGGTGCCCGACCAGCGATAAATCCACAATTCCCAACAGAGGTATCGTAATGTTACTGATGATGTTAGGTATGGCAATATTTAATATTCGCTTGTTCAAAATTGTGTTATTTAAGAATGCGAAAGTAATTTTTTAAAAAGTAGTAAACAATTCAAAAAGTTCTTTGTTATAAAAGTAAATTAATTAGAATCAATCTAAATAAACAAAGTTTAACTTATTAAAATTATAAAATTATGGCATTTGAATTACCAAAATTAGGATACGATTACAACGCACTAGAACCTCATATTGATGCACGTACAATGGAAATTCACCATTCAAAACACCATGGTGGATATACCAACAAATTAAATGCGGCAATTGAAGGTACAGAATTAGAAAATCAATCTATAGAAGATATATTAAGTAAAGCATCAGAACTTCCTGGCGCAGTAAGAAATAATGGTGGTGGATTTTATAACCACAAACTATTCTGGGAAATTATGTCGCCTAATGGTGGCGGGCAACCCAAAGGAGATTTATTGGATGCAATAAACCGTGATTTTGGTTCATTTGATAAGTTTAAAGAAGAGTTTAACAATGCAGCAGCCACACGATTTGGGTCAGGATGGGCTTGGCTTATTAATCAGAATGGTAAGCTGGTTGTGTCATCTACACCAAATCAGGATAATCCGTTAATGGATTTAGCTGAGGTAAAAGGAACACCTATTTTAGGTATTGATGTGTGGGAACATGCATATTACTTGAAATATCAGAATAAACGACCAGAATACATTGATGCTTTCTGGAATGTTATTGATTGGGATCAAGTTGCTAAGCGTTTCGTTTAGTTGTTAGCCCGTATTGGGCAAGTTTAATTGTAATTTAGGTTTCGAAAGATGGCCGGGGAATTTCCCCGGCTTTCTTATTATGGGTTTATAAAAAAACCGTCTCAATTTGATTTGAGACGGCTTTTTTATATTAACTAACTATTTTTCTATGATGACTATTCTTCTATAACATCACCTGTTCCATAGTAAGCATTCGATATTAGAACATCACCAGGTAAAATATTTCCAAAGTAAGTTTCTGTAATATAACCATACTCACCACTTTGTCCACTACTACCATCATTTTCGAAATCATTGATGTTTGATACATAACCACTACCGGCATTAACTAGTTCTATGTTAGAAAGGCTTCCTGAACTACTAACTTCAGCATAAAACTCTGCGTTTGCTCCATAACCAGCAAGTGCGCTAATAGTAACTGCAGGTGGGTTAGCAGGATCATAGTTTTCACCTTTTGTAATCCAGGTCTCATTATCAGAAAGAGTACTATCACTACCAATAGTCCATGAACCCAGATAAGCAACCGCTTGTTTGCTATTATTCTCGGTAATGGTAAATTCAGGTGCACTATCATAATCAATTTGCTGAGATAAAATGCCGTTACCATTATATGAGTAGATACTTCCTTCTGAAATAAACGCATATGATCCTAATGTATAAGTGTTAACATATTCAACGCCTTCAACAACATAAGTCATTTTTACATCTGGTAACGAAGTGTAGTTCGTTCCGTGATTACTTACTTTTACATAGTAATCTAATTTAAAATCATAATATAATTGTGCACCAGAACCACCACCAATATTAAGGTCTATGGTTGGTTTTGACATATATTGTGCATCACGGCCATCCCAAACTCCATAGTCTCTTAGTCCGTCGATACTAACTAAACCACCATTTTTTTCAAAAGTTAATTGAACATGTGCAGTATCTAGCCCTTTAGTGTCTGGAGAAAACGGCACCCATAATGTGGTGTCAGATCCAGTAATATTAGGAAAGTAACCTGAACCAGAAGCAAGAATTGTCATATCGTCAGAATCCCAATAGTTTCCTATAGCTTCAGTTAATTCACCTGATGTAGTATCAACCTCGGTAGTAAGTGCAAATCCAGTTCCACCTTCACCAGGCGCTTCTATATTAATTACAGCACTAGGAATTTCAGAAATATAGGTTGCGTTATAATATTCTGGCATATAAACTGCATTTTTAGTTTCAACTGAGTATATGTTATTGTGGGCTACCCCTGCAGTTCTCTCTTTTTCAACATTTGGTGCAAATTCAACATTAATATCATCATTTCCATTCGCATTAACAGGCACTTTTATTTCATATTTACCAACAGAATCAGTAGATGCAATAAATGCTTTAACAGCGCCATTAGGAAGGCTATAGTTAAATGCTCTAACTTCCATATTTTCAATGAATTCTTTTTGTCTGTTAGTAAGGTCGGTTTCAATAGTAACCTGTCCTTTTACTGTTGCTGTATTTTCATCAGCTAAAGAGTAAATAGAAATGTTAGCAGAAATCGTTGTTTGTCTGTATGTAGAAGGAGTAGTATTTACTGTTGTAAATGTAGTTGTGTAGTTATCTTTACTTACATATACATTTAAATTACCACCTATCTTAACATCTTCAAAAACAACAACTCCGCTGGCATCTGTTGATTGCTCCATAGCTACACCATCGATAACTATTTTTACTGTAGCAGAGTCTACTGCAACGTCAAAATTTGATTCGTCAGTTACGGAAATGATTAAATCCACAACCTGTTGTGCTCTCATAGCATCTTCTTCCGAATAATTGTCTTCACAAGAATTAAATAGAAGAACTGCTATTAAAGAAAATGCAAAAAAATTCAAGATATTTTTCATAACATTAAATTTATTTAATTAAACATTTATAAATTATTAATTTTTTAAAATCCAAATCCGATTGTTATATACATGGTGTTGTTTCTTAAATCACCATTAATTTGTGGAATGCCTCTATAGCTGTAACCTTTATATACAGGTGTTATTCCATATTTATATCGTGCTTCAATTAAGATATAGTTATTTGTTAATACGGGAATTTCAAATCCTGCACCACCAGTAGCTCCAAAGCTATATCTTTCAATATTACTGGTAAATTCCTCATCCCCGTTATAAGTTGTTATGTTACCGTCATCAGCATACACTGTTGTTTCGTGGCTATTATTAGCATAAAAATTAATTGCCAAGTCGGCACCAAGAACAGCATACACTTTAGCAGCTCCTAACGGTATAGCATACTTTACCAATAACGGTATATCAATATTATGAAGTGTAAGCTTTTGATTATCTGCCTTAGTAGTATACCAGGTATCATAACCAAGATCAGCTTGCGTTTCGAAATCTAAAAGTTGACCTCCTTCTTCAAAATAATTGATTTCAAGCTGTACAGCTATCTTTTCATTAATATTGTAACCGATAAAGCCCCCTGCAGTAATTCCCTGGGTAACATTCGTATGTGGTTGTTCGTTTGTAAACTGACTAACAGTTGTACCGAACCGTCCACCATAATAAATGTCCAAACCACTTGAATTATCAGCATCCTGGGCATAAGAGTTACCACTAAACAAAATAAAGGTAACTCCGAATAGAAGTATAAATTTCAACTTCTGTTTTAATAAAAGTTTCAGAAATAGTTGTTCCATAATATTTAGTATATAGATTTATTTGTTTTGAGTATTTATAAAAAGGTTAATAAACGAGCCCAAAGAAAATAATAAACAGTATAACTTCAATGGATTTTTTTTATGACTTATTATTCGCTCGTATTTGTCGGATTAACGCCTTAAAATTAAAAATTAACGTATTAAAAAGTGACATTAAATGGTATGTAGTTTGTTTTGATTTTATTTGTAATGATTAAGCTGTATTAAGATCCGAATAATTCTTAATTTACTTTATAAAATATATTAAATTCATTTGATTATTACCTAAATTTGTTTAACAAATTGATGTTAAACTAAAAACGAATATTATGGCTTTCGAATTACCTGAATTACCCTATGCATACGATGCATTGGAACCAATTATCTCAAAAAGAACCCTTGAGTTTCATCATGATAAGCACCATGCTGCTTATGTAAACAATTTAAACAACCTGATTAAAGGTACTGAATTTGAACAGGCTGATATCATAGATATTATTATGAAATCGGATGGAGGTATTTTTAATAACGCTGCACAGGTTTGGAATCACACATTCTATTTTGATCAATTTGGAAAAGATAGAGCGAAACAACCTAAAGGTCAGTTAGCCGAAGCAATTAATGCGACGTATGGCTCGTTCGAAGAATTTAAAGAAAAGTTTACTACTGCTGCAAAAACACTTTTCGGATCGGGTTGGGCATGGCTGGTTAAAAAAACCAATGGAAGTTTAGATATCGTTCAAACTTCAAATGCAGAGAATCCACTAAAAGAGGGTTTAATCCCAATTTTAACCTGCGATGTTTGGGAGCATGCTTATTATCTTGATTATCAAAATAAACGTCCTGATTATTTAGGTAATTTTTGGGATATTTTAGATTGGGATATCATTTCCGGAAGATATTAAATAGAAGTTTTTCGAATGGTTTTTTCGCCACAAAGACTCAAAAGCACAAAGTGTACAAACTTTTTTTATATATGATGATATAGTTTTTGTGGAACTTGGAGGCTTCGTGCCTTAGTGGCAGATTTGTATTGCAAATTTAAAAGTTAATAGTTTTTTCTTTAAAATCATTTTAAATTAACCAAACAGGTAGTTCAATACCTTTTTGTATAAAGCTTATTTATTATCTTCGAAACCAACTATTGAAATAGAAACAATTAAACCGATAAACTTATGAGTTCAATCAAAGGAACAAAAACAGAACAAAATCTCCTAAAATCTTTTGCCGGCGAATCGCAGGCAAAGAACAGATACGAATTTTTTGCAAAAGTAGCTAAGAAAGAAGGATACGAACAAATTGCAGAATTCTTTGAAGAAACAGCTATGCAAGAACAGCAGCATGCAAAAGTATTCTTTAAATTTTTAGAAGGCGGACCTGTTGAAATAACTGCAACTTATCCGGCTGGTGTTATTGGAAACACCGCAGAAAATTTAAAAGCAGCTGCCGAAGGAGAAAATGAAGAATGGTCAGATCTTTATCCGGAGTTTGCAAAAGTGGCTGAAGAAGAAGGGTTTAAAAAGATTGCAACAGCGTATAAATTAATTGCTAAAGTTGAAGCTGAACATGAAGCGAGATATCGTAAATTGTTGGCAAACCTTGAAGAAGGGAAAGTGTTTGAACGAGAAGAGAAAGTGCGTTGGGTATGCCGTAAATGCGGTCATGTACACGAAAGTAAAAAGGCATTAAAGAATTGTCCTATTTGCAGTCATCCTGAAGCTTACTTCGAAATTGAAAAGACAAATTATTAGAGTTTAAAGACTTGATGTCATACTATCACGATATTTATCGGGAGTCGAAGTATGATATGTAAAATAGTATGAAAAGGTTGTTATGCAGAACCATGTCATCCTGAGCCTGTCTGCCGACAGGCAGGCTTGTAGAAGGATGTCGAAGCATAGGCAACTTTTTTATTTATTAAATTATATCATATGTTAAAAGATTTAGTTTTTAAAAACCGCAGTTACCGTCGATTTTATCAGGATCATAAAATTACTGTTAAAGATCTCAAAGAACTGGTTGATCTGGCTCGTTTATCGGCGTCGGGAAGAAACTTGCAGCCACTGAAGTATTTCTTATCCGCTGATGAAGCTACCAACGAAAAAATCTTTTCTACTCTGGCATGGGCTGGCTATTTAAAAAACTGGGATGGCCCTGAAGAAGGAGAAAAACCAGCAGGTTATATTGTAATTTTAGGAGACACTCGATTGACTAAAAATTATTTTTGTGATCATGGAATAGCATCTCAAAGTATACTGCTTGGAGCAGTTGAAAAGGGATTGGGAGGTTGCATTTTTGCATCTGTTCAGCGTACAAAACTGAAAGAGTTAATTGCTTTAGAAGATCATTTTGAAATTTTACTTGTACTGGCCATAGGTAAACCTAAAGAAAAAGTTGTTATTGAACAAGTAACCGAAGGCGATATAAAATACTACAGAGATGCAAACCTGGTGCATCATGTGCCCAAAAGAAATCTGGATGATATTATTGTAAAATAAGCAGGCGTGTTAAAAACTTATTTTTCTCGCAAAGTCGCTAAGACGCAAAGTTATATTAATCATGGTTTTACGCCTTAGCGACATTGAGAGAGTTTTTATAATTTCATTTTTCTCATAACCTTCTAGTGTAAATGTCCATTTTTATTGCACAATTAACTTTCTGGTATAGAAATCTCCGTTAATATTAAACCTTAAGTAGTAAATTCCATTTGCATATTTATTTACATCAATACTTTCCAGATATGTTTTTATATCTTTTAATTCGGTATTAAATAACAATTGACCATTAATTCCAACAATCTCAATACGCACATTGGCGGGTTTTCTATTATCAAATTCAACCATTACTTTATCCGTTGCCGGATTCGGATAATAGGATAACGTATAACCATCGCCGGAAATGATATTGTCAAAACCGGTATCATCATTAAATAAACACCAGAATGTTCCTTCGGCCTGGCACTGATATTGGTCGGTAACCGTAACGGTATATCCTCCTTCGTCTGTAACAACAATGGATGCTGTTGTTGCACCAGTCGACCATTCATATTCGAGATACGAACCATTTACTTGTATTTCATATGTATCACCTTCGTCAAAGTATATAGTATCACTCTGTCCTACAAAGTCAACTTCAGGTTGTGAAATGGTAATCGTATAAGATTGATTATCTGGCAAAGTATCATTGCTTGCATCATCATCTTCTGAGTATTTAACAAATGGTTTAAATTTATAGTTACCAGCAGATGGGTAGGTAAATTTATCAAACACATATTCACGTGTATCGTTAGCATTCATTGCTGTTGAAAGATTAAACGTTTCGGTTACCTTATTGCCATTATTTCTCAAATAACCAACTGTAAAACTTTTACCAGCAGGTAGATTGATTACCCCCACATTAGTAATTTCTATGTGCACTGAATCTTCTTCGGTGCTGTTCCAACATTTCGATTCAGTTGGGCTAAACATGTCAGTTATGGATAAATCGGCAACTGTAGTAAATGTTACCATGATAGAATCTTCAGCAGTACAACCATCGGTAGTAGTTACCACAACTGCATAATAGTTATTTGGGTTCTGCTCGTTAATATCTACCGTGTAGTAACGAGTGGTTGTTGTATTATCAAACCATAAATAACTTGCAAATCCTGCTCCTGCATCAATGGTATATTCAGTTCCTCCTTCAGTAACCGGACTACCTAGATCATAATCAGGTGTGAGGTAATCTACATTTACAGAGATATCATCGTCGGTTTCCACATCAATAGCATTGCGTTCGGCAAACAGATCAAACTGATGTTCCTGGTTAGCTGACAGGTCGGCTTTTTGGGTAAAGGTATAGCTTACTGTTTCGCCTGGTTTCAACGAATCTGACAGATTAAAATACTCATCTACAGATGATCCGGAATTTAATACATAGCTAACATTAATACGATCACCATTAAGCAACGTATCCTGGCTGCTATTGATCACATCTATACTCACTGTTTCAGCATCACTTAATACACACTCGCTAACTGGCGTATTTAATGAAACCGGAGCAACATCGTAAGTGTATACATTAATATCATCGGTGGCTGTACAGCCGTTAATATCTGAAACAGTCACTGAATACAGTTTAGATGCTGGATAAGTAACCGATAAAGTATTTGTTGTAGTTCCATCATTCCATAAATAATAGTTATAGCCAGTAGGGGCTGTTATCACAACCGATTCAGGATCAGTTGTTAAAATATCTTCACCAAGTTCAACTGATGGATAACCATATGTTTTAATAACATCCGCTATAGTATCATTCGATGTTTTAGCATCAAGTTCAAAAGCTGAAAAAACTTTAACATTATAGGTTGCAATAGTACTAAGATCTATTTTTGTTGAGAAACTATATGTTGTCGTTTCTCCCGGATTAAGATCAGATCCTAATGAGATCGATTCTATAACGGGAGAATTATTATTCAATATATAGCCTACTGGTATTTCAGTGCCTGAAGTAATTATATCCTCGCCATAGTTCTTAACAGAAATTTTCACTGTTTCGGAACTAGAGTGTTCACAATCGCTTGTTGGTTTTAATAATTCAGTTATACCAAAATTATATGCAATTATTTGGGTTGAATCTTCATCTGTTCCACAACCATTTGCACTTGTAACTGTAACAATATATTTTTTAGAAGTTAAATCGGAGACATCAAGTGTATCATTGGAAGAACCGTCACTCCAGCTGTATGCAGCGAAGCCTTCTTGTGCTACAAGTATAACAGTGTCAGGTTGGGTCGTGAAAATAGTGTCATAGGCTAGCTCTACATCTGGTTCTGGCCAGGTGTTGAAAACAGATTCATAACTGTCGTTATCATGGTTAGCATCAATCTCTGAAGAAGTATATACCTTAAGGGTATGTTCCTTTATTTCAGTTACATCAATACTACCAATATTAACAACTGTTGTTCCATAAGCATCAACGCTTATACTAGGATTTATTTCTACCGGATCTCCTCCATCATATTCATAATAAATTGTTTGCGTGGATGAAGTATATATGCTATCGCTGAAATTTGTTACTTCTACATTTAGATTTACTAGACCTGATATATCATCATAACAAATGTCTACAGGCGAAATAATGTTAGTTATACCTAAATCGTGTGTTTCAATATAAGTAGAGTCTTTATCACTACCACAACCGTTTACATCGGTTACAGTTACATGATAATAATACGATGAATTTATTGGAGTAATAGTTTGCGTTATACTATCGCCTGGATTCCATAAATAAGTTGCAAATCCAGCTCCGGCATCCAAAGTTATAGTGTCTGCTTGCGATGAATATATCGTATCATAAGCCAGACTAACTTCAGGATATTTCCATGTATTAATTGTTGCATAAGCAGTATCATCAGCAGGATTTAAATCTTGAGGGAAATTATGAAATACTTTTATGTTGTATTGTCCGGCTGACCTAAGATCACATTTTTGCTTAAACGTAAAGTCTGTACTAGCTGTTTGAGCTAAACCGGGATCAATCAGTGTATCTTCAACCATAGGTAATTCATTTATCTTATAAGCTAGAAAGATGGTATCATCCACAGCAGTTAAGTCGGCAAGACCGCTATTGGTAATATTAATACTTAATTCGGTTAATTGAGTTCTCTCCGTAATTTCACAAGAATCATCCAGGGTTGTTAAAATACTGTTAACCGTAATGTCTGTTGTCGATCCAATAATATCAACTTCATCTTCCGCCGTACAATTTGCAGGTGATGCATTTTTTGTAACAGTAACTGAATATATACCAACTGAAGTTGCTGTAATAGTTGGTGATGATTCAGTCGTACTCCACGCATAATTATCATAACCTGCTCCAGCATCTAACAACTCGCTGATAGAACTTCCTGCATCCACACCAATAAATTCAGGGAAAGGATTATAGTTTGGCATTCCTTGCACGGTTACTGTTTCAGAAATACTATCGTTACAAACGGTTTCATTATAGAAATAGGGATCTGCTTCCAGTAAAGTATAAGCTGTAAGATCATAATCTCCTGCATTCGACATATCAATAGTTTCGGTGAAAGTAAAATCTATGGTTCCTTCAGGAGCTAATGGAGTTATTAACTCTAAAGTATCTATTGTATATAAGCTTCCTTGGAAATCTAACCCAACTGGAATTTTGCTGCCAGTATCTAATGTGGTCATACCATAATTTTCAATGGTAACCGTGACATTTGTGGCATCACTCCATTCACATGCAGTGTAAGGATTAACAATATCAGATACACCAACATCTGCAGGGGCTTCGTAAACTTTAATATCGTCAATTCCAAAACCATCGAAATTAGCACTAGCATCGCTTTCAAAAACAAACTGAAATTTAACACTACTTAAGTCACTTAATTCAGGTGGTAGAAGCTGCCTATATGTTTTCCATTCACTATCTGTATTGTCCCAACCTGGTAATCCTAGCGTACTGATTAATGATTTGTTATACCAGTTCCAGTAATAGTCATTGTCGTCAGGTACAACATCCCATGTACTACCTTGATCTGTTGAGTACATTACAGTTAATCCATCTATATCTTCATCAGAATAACCTAAACACTTAAATTCAAATATAATAGAATCAGTACCAGTAAAATCAAAACATGGTGTTATTAAAACAGTGGAATCATTAGATGGATATGGTCCGTTGAGGTTTGTTACCCAGGCTTTAGTTCCTGAAGCTGCTGTATTAATAATGGGCTGACTTGAAGAAGGGACTCCATATCCCCAAGTTTCATTTTTTCCAGCCACTAGATAATAGCCATAATTAGTTTCAAAATCTTCCGCATAAGGTAATGTATAGGTAGGAAAAGAAAATATAGTTTTGGTTAAAGAATTGTTACTAGCTATCTCATCTCCTTCTAATGCTGTTTGCACTTTAATGGTATGTGGACCTGGTTCACTTAAATCAGCACCAACCGAAAATGTGAACACTGCCGAGTCATTTAAGTTAATAGATGATGCTGTAAAAGTATCTGTTTCATAATACCCGCTTCCATCAATTTCATATTTTAATGGAATAGAACTTGGAGAAGTTTCTCCAGCATAGTTTTCTATATAAACACTAATATTATCGCTTGCAGTATGTCCACAATCGGTTTTGGGTAATGTTATTTCTGTTATTCCCACATCTTTGGAGATGAAATCACCAATAATAATAAAATTATCAATATTCCATCCAGTATATTGGTTAGTAGCGTTTGTAATACCTAATGCATATCTAATACTTACGTTTTCTTTAAAATCGGCTTCATCAAGATTATACAATTGTGTTTTCCATGCATCATCAGCTCCTACTCCAGACCAAAGATTTACCCAAGTATTTTTATTATCGTTACTTATATCTATCCACACAAGATCTGCATATTCATTATTCAACCATCTTTCAAAATATAAGTTAACATCTTTATAATATAAACAATTAAAATTAGGGGATACTGCTGAATCTTCTTTAAAACCTAAACTTGCTGCATAAGCGCCATCAACCGTAAGATCTGTTCCAAGGACATTGCTTCCAGCATATGCCTCTTCTGGGTCATTAAAACCTTTTATTTCACCACCTCCTAGACCTTGAGGTTCAGCTATCTCAAAACTACCATTAAGCTCCCAGCCTAAAAGTGATTCAAAGGAGTCTGAGAAGATGGCTTCTTTAATTAATCTTTGCCCTCCTGGAGATTTATCTGAAAAAGGATACCCATATCCGTTGATATACATGCTTTCTGTAGTAATTTTGGCATCCGCCACATGATTGTGTATATCATGATCCGTGGCATCTACAATATCGTAGGTAATCCAAAGCGTTGATTTTCCTCGAGGTAGATCATATCCAATATTCTGGAAATTTGCAGTTCCGTTTTCAAAACTTACTTCTGCTCCTGGTATCAGAACAGGATTGTTAAAAATGGAATCTTCTGTTGTAAATAATTTTACTCCATTATTAGCTATATCATTATCATTACTATTTAAACTCGTTACTTTTAAAGAATCCAGGTAAAGATTGCCAGTATTACCTTTTACATTAAAAGTGATATATAATATCGGGTTTTTTTGAGTCCCGGTAGGAATAAATGTAGTAGAGGCCTGATTAATTGTATAACTATCAACATATTTAGGAGTTGCTATAGTTTCTATTATTCTCATCGTATCTATACAGGTACCCCAACCTCTTCCTGAAATTCCTTCAAAAGCAATATAATAAGTGCTGGATAAGCTGCTGTCCGGCAACAAAATAGATCTTTCGGTCCAGTCTGCAACGGAATTTAAATACTCTTCCAATAAAACCCATGAACTATCCAACCCTCTTTTATAATATACTTTTAAGCGGTCCCAATAATCAACATTATCCACTTCCCAAACTTGCTGAACATGTGAAAATTTTAACTCAGGTGCTGCAGCGTCAGATAAATCAATTGCAGGAGTTATTAGTTTTGTTGATGCATTTTGATCATCTGATTGAAACATTGCATTTCGAATACCCTGAGCCGGATATTCGGGATAATTTTCATATCCACCATTGGTATATTGCCAATTAACCTGGCTTCCTGAGGTATTTCCTACAACTTTTTTCTCATCCCACCCAGTTGGTCGGGCAGTACTATCAAAATTTTCATAGAAAATTAAGTTGCCCTGACCAAAACCAATATTAACCATTGCTAATAAAAATGAAAGTAATATGGCTTTTTTCATGATATATAAGTTTTATATTTATTCTAATTTACTTAATTTTATTTATGTAAATTTAAGCAGAAGTTTTTATTAATGCTTTTTTTAAAATTAAATTGCTATAACTTTCTCAAAAAAAAATCGTACAATTTCCATGAATGTCATTTTTTTGTACGTGAAAGTTTGTTTTTTGTTTGTGAATATCATTTTTTTATTAATGAAAGGTGAATAAAATGAAAGAAATTCTTAAATATATAACTATTTTAATCATAATATTGTTTAGTATAACTGGAATTGCACAAACAGATACGGAGTTTTGGTTTGTAGTTCCTGAAATACAGCAACAGCATAATGATAGACCTATTCGATTTGTTTTTACCACAACCGACTTTGCGGCAGATATTACATTAGAGATGCCGGCAAACCCGGCATTTACTCCAGTAAACATTTCATTACCAGCCAATACAACAGATTGGATTGAGTATTCAGATGCCGCCGATCTTAATATTTTTGAGAACAAAACAATTATGGACCAAATAGGAAGTGGTCCTGCAGGTACAAGTATTTCAAATAAAGGGATAAGAATTACGAGTACTGCGCCTATTACATGTTACTACGAGGTGAATACTACCAATAATAGTGATATTTGGTCACTAAAGGGGTCAAACGGTTTAGGTACTGATTTTTATATTCCTTTTCAAGATATTGGACAGAATAGACATAAAGATTATGCTGAAAGAGGATGGTCGTCTATTGAGATTATTGGAACTGGCGGAACAACCGTGGTTGAAATATATCCTTCAAAAGAGGTCTACCGTGATGCTACACATACCAATGAAACTAACCCGTACACTGTAACGTTAGAGAAAGGTGAAGTTTACACAATTGCACCGGGATGGGATCCAACTGCTCAACATGGTTATTTAAATCCACCGACGAATACAATACCTTGGTTAGGATGGTTTGGTGTATTTAGAGATCAGCATATTGGAGGCACCTATATTCATGTGCAAAGTGGCGATCCGGTAGCAGTTGTGGTTAAAGATGATTCAGTTACTGAAGATATTGGTGAATCAACATCAAGCCCTAATGGTGGTTGGGATATTATTGCAGACCAATGGGTTCCACTTCATATTTTAGGAACAGAATATGTTGCTATGAGAGGTACATTAATTAGTGATAATGAATTTTTATTTGCTGTTGCTACTGAAAATAATACGCGAATTTGGTGGGAGTATGGTGGAATAGATACTACAGTTATTCCTGTTAATGCCGTAATAGATAAAGGAGAACAAGTTAGGATACCCTTTCCAAACACTCAAGCTTATAAATATGTTATTTCAAATAATAAACTTTCGGTATTGCATGTTTCAGGGGTAGGTACTGAGATGGGGGGTGCTGTTTTACCTCCGATTGATAAATGTACCGGATCTACAAATGTTGGATTTACACGCTCAAAAGGAGATCCTGCTAAATTTCACATGAACATAATGGTAAGAAAAACAGCAAAAGATGGATTTCTTGTGAATGGAGCGGCACCAGCTTTTTTTGGTTCCGGAAATTTTACAGATATACCAGGCACTGAATGGTCAGTGGCGCGTATTCAAAATATTACTGATGCTAATGTGCCTCCAGATGTTACTACTACCATATCTAATACCAAAGATGTATTTCACCTTGGAGTAATTAATGAAACCGATGGAGGTGCTGGTTGTCGTTTTGGTTATTTTTCTGATTTTAATGAAGTGCAGGTTAGTGCTCTTTCTTTACAAGATGATGCTCAACCAACTGCCACACCAAGAGTTTGTATAGGTGATTCCATACAGTTGTATTCATCTAAAGCTATAAGTTATGAATGGTGGCCTTCGGATGATCTAAGCAGCACAACGATTTTCAACCCGAAAGCTTTAGTAACTGGTTATAAAGTGTATTATGTAAAAGTTTCAGGTTATTGCAATCAATCTGATACAGCTTCTGTTACTATAACCCCGTTAACTCAACCAGATGCTAATTTTATGCTTAGTTCACCATCTGGTTGTGCTCCTTTAGACATAAATATAAGAAATGTATCTAAGAATGTTAGTAGAATGTACTGGGACTTTAATAATACATTAATTGATGGCACATATGATCAGGACACAACAATATTTAAGAAAATTAGTGGTAATGATTCAACAGTTCTGGAATTAGATACTACGTTTTTTCACCAGTTTAATAATACTAGTTTTGAACCCATTGATTCACCCCAAATGTATCAGGTGAAATTAATAGTAAAAAATACGAAATGTTACGATTCATTAAGTACATTTATTACAGTATACCCTGAAGTAACAGCAGATTTTACTCTGTCTGATTTGGATGATACATTAAGCTGCAATCCGGCAGTTGTCGATTTTGAAGCAACAGCATTGTCAATTAATGAGGATTATTATAAATGGAGCTTTGGTGATGGGGCATTATCATCGACAGGAGATACAACACATGAGTATGTAAATGTTGATCCTGAAAATGATGTTTTATATACAGCACAATTAATCACCCGATCACAATGGAATTGCAGAGATACTGCATATCAGGATTTTCTTGTGCATCCATACCTCGAAGGAGGATTTACCATAGACAAGGATGAAGGATGTTCTCCTCTTAATGTTAAAATTGATAATATATCTACTGGTGCAGATAGTATTTTTCTTGATTATGGGGATGGAACCCTAGACACTCTGCTATCATTTAATACGGTTTATCATATGTACAGGAATAACGATGGTGTTGATGAGGTAGATACCAATATTATTGTGATGCGTGTTAAAAACGATGAGGGATGCGAATTTATTGATAGAGATACTATTTTGGTATACCCTGAATTTGAGGCAACTTACACAATTGATGGACCTGGGGATTACGAAGGATGTAACTCGAGAACAGTGACATTTGATAATACAACCAATAATGGTACACATCTGGCGTCAAGATATTTGTGGGAGTTTGCTGACGGAACTAGCATGGATACTACAAACAATACCATTCAAAAGTTTTATAATAATACTACTTCTGCAAATAGGGAGTATGATTTTAGGTTGACAGCAAGATCGCAATACGGATGTAAAGATGATACAACGAATACAATTACCATATACCGTGCTTTTGCTAATTTTACAGTGGATAATAATGAAGGTTGTTCACCATTAGACGTGCGTGTTACAAATATATCTATTGGGGATCAAATAGATACTTGGAACTGGGATTATGGCGATGGTATTGGCACTTCTGTCATTGAACAACCATTGGGACAATACACTTATCATAATAACGGAATTGAAAATGATACGAATTATTTAGTATTGGAAGTTTCCGAGCCTGTTGGTGGTTGCACTACAACAGATACAGCCATGATTGTTGTTTATCCGGAGGTACAGGTGTCTTATGTGGAAAATCATATTAATGTCCCTAGTTGTGATTCTTTGGTTGTTGAATTTAACTCAACATTAAGTAATCCTGCTTTAGATGTAGACTATGAATGGGATTTTGGTGATGGAGGTTCTTCATCAGCAGCAGACACTGTTCACGTATATAAGAATTTATTACTTTCAACACCTCAGAACCGACAGGTAAAACTACGTGCTGAAACGGAAATGGGATGTTTCGATGAATTCTCGACAAACATCACCGTTAATCCTAGAGTGAAAGCCCGGATTTTTATTGATAAAACAAGTGGGTGTTCTCCGTTAACTGTAGATGTGAATGCACAGACATATCCGGGGATAAGTAATTATAGTTGGGATTATGGTGATGGATCCGGCACCAGTAGTATGCAAAATCCAACGCCATATTCGTCTTATCCGGCAAACCAATCTTATGCTCCTGAACCAGGAGGGGACGACAATTATGAATTGATTCTGGAAGTGGACGGTTCGGGAGGAGCTTGTACAGACAGTGATACGGTTGATGTTACAATATACTCTGAGGTGGTTGCCGATTTCACTCCAGATGTACTCGGTGGATGTAATCCTTTAACTGTTAATTTTACTGATAATTCTTCTGCCAATACAGAATTCTGGAATTGGGATTTTGATGATGGTTCCACATCCTCAACTCAAAATACGCAAAATACCTTTGTTAATACAGAGTCGTTTACATATCCATTTGATGTTACCCTGGATGTAATTTCAGATAGAGGTTGTACAAATAGTACAGTACAGCAAATAAATGTATTACCTTATGTAGAGGCCGATTTTGATATAAATATCTCAGAAGGGTGTTCTCCATTAACGGTTACAATCACTAATAACTCTTTAAGTTCAGGCACAGAATGGTACTGGTACTGGGATAAAGATGATCGAGTAATTAATGCAGGGGTATTAGCAGCTGCTAATAGCAATGATAACACAAATAGTTTCACACATACCTTTGTTAATAATTCCGGTTCCTCAAGAACAGATAGCTTGACATTAATAGTAGGAAATGGAAATGGCTGTTACGAGATCTATAAGCGAGCTATTACAGTGCACTCAACCATTGATGCTGAATTTGATGTAAGCGTTGACGAGGGGTGTAACCCACTTTCTGTTCAGTTTACAAATAATACCGTGAATGGTTCTATTTACAACTGGAACTTTGGAGATGGTTCGTCAACAACCACTGCCTCACCAAATAAAGTATTTACAAATACAACAACAACCGATAAACCATTTACTGTGCGTTTAACTGCTGAATCGGCTGAGGGATGTGTGGATACGGAAGATACCGTTATCACAGTGTATTCAAAAGTGATTTCAGGATTTTCAATTGCTACAAGTGAAGGATGTCCTCCATTTACAACAACCATTGAAAACACTTCGGTTGGAAATGCTTCCAATACTTATCAGTGGTTAATTGATAATGTAGCAGTAGCTGGTGCTCCAACTGATAAATCGGATTTTGATCACACCTATGAAAATACAGTCTCTACAGTAAGAGATTATCAAGTGAAACTGATTGCTACCAATCCGCATGGATGTACGTCAGAACATATCGATATTGTTCGTGTGTACGAATATGTGGAAGCATCGTTTAGCATGGACGTGAATGAAGGGTGTACTCCGCTTGTAGTTGATTTTATTGATTTATCAACTGTACCTGTGGCAGATACAAAGTATACGTGGGAATTTCGAGATGGGGCAACATCTGGTTTATCAGATCCTGATCATACATTCTATAATCCAAGTCGGACAACTGATATACAGCGAGAAGTTAAATTAACAGTTCAATCGGCAAACTACTGTTCCGACGACACCTCGTTAACTGTAGATATTTATCATCAGCCACTGGCTAAATTTTACATCGATAAAACATCATCTTGTCCACCGCTGCAGTCAACGTTAACCAAATTATCAGAAGGTGAAGATAGTTATGAGTGGCGATTTGGAGATGGTAATACAAGTACCACAGACGAGAATTTTGTGTACACATGGGATAACACCGATATCGACAATATTCAATACTATAATTTGGAGTTGTGGGTTGGAACAAACAACAATTGTGTAGATAGTACCTCGTTAGATGTTACTGTATTCCCTAAAGTTATAGCAGATTTTACCATGAGTGATACCGCTGGCTGTAGTCCATTAAAAGATGTACAGTTTACAAATACATCTACTTCACCGGCAACGCAATTTTTCTGGACCTTTGGAGATGGTTCGTATACTAATATCGAAAATCCGTTACATGATTTTGCGAACATAACTTCTGTTGATAGGGTTTATGATATCTACCTAAGAGCCTCATCGGAATATAATTGTTTTGATGATACAACCCAGCACATAACTGTTTACAGACAGCCTGAAGCTGAGTTTTATATTGATCCGAACTATATGACATTCCCTGAAAATACAGTTGGAATTACAAACGTGACCAATCCCGGTCCATTCGATTATTTCTGGGAGTTTGGCGATATAAATAACTCAACCTCTACAGTCAAAGATCCAAATCAGTTTGAATATGAACACTGGGGACAAAAAATTATTGAGTTAACAGTTACCAGTCAAACCAATTCGGATTGTTTCGATTATTTCTCTGACACAGCAATTATATTACCGCCAAAAGTAAATGCAGATTTTACTACAGATAAAAATGGGGGTTGTGTTGATGGTGGATTAGAGGTACAATTTACGGCTGCAGGATCAGCATATAATGAAGAATATCAATATGATTGGGAATTTGGAGATGGAGAAACAGGCGAGGGACAGTATGTTACCCATGTTTATGAGGAGCCGGGAGCTTACTATGTGAAACTAACAGCTCGAAGCAGAGAGTATACTGATGTGGAAGAAGATTATGCTTATAAAACCATTTATGCTTATGCAAATCCTGAAGTTAATTTTGAGGTGTCGCCAAAATTGGCCATGTTGGATCCAACAACACTCGAAGCAAGAGTTAAGTTTTATAATATGTCGACCTGTAACGATACATCAGGTTGTGCATATACCTGGGATTTTGGTGATGGAGAAACAGCAATTTCTACAGATGTAACACATGGATATAAGGAGCTTGGAAAGTTTGATGTAAGTTTAACTGCTGTTTCGGTGCATGGTTGCCGCGACTCACTTACTCTATATGAGGAGGTTGAGATTATTGGAGCCGGTCAGATTGCGTTCCCAAATGCATTTACACCAGATGGATTCGGGCCACCGGAAAATGAAACATTCAAACCTTTAGCAGAAGGTGTCATTGAATATGAACTATTTATTTACAACCGTTGGGGAGAACTTATATTTACGACTAAGGATTTGAGTAAAGGATGGGATGGTACAATTGATGGAGAACCTGCAAAACCTGATGTTTATGTGTGGAAAGCACAAGGCAAATATACAAATGGTAAATCCTTTGAGCTGGCAGGAGATGTTACATTAATTAGGTAAAGGTAGTTTTAAACAACAATTGTATTTATTGGAGTTTATTAACAATAAAGAGTTTAAGAGCGGTAGGCGTTGTTTAAAACTAAAGTCTTGTAGGGATTGGAATTATTATTAAATTTACAATTTCGGTGAAGTTTAATCGTTTATTATTAATTAAACTCATCGAGAGGAAAGAAAGCTAACAATCGTGAAAAGAATATATATATTATTCCTTATACTGTCGTATACCATAATTAAATATGGTTATGCTCAGGATTCGCAGTTTTCACAGTTTTATGCCAGTCCTTTATATTTAGCACCTTCTTTTGCCGGATCAACAGATGGCGATCGGATTAATGTAAATTATCGCAATCAGTGGCCATCTATTTCCAAATCATTCCAAACCTATTCGTTGGGATATGATCACTATTTTCCTCATTTAAAAAGTGGATTCGGATTATTGGTTTTTAGAGAGCAAGCCGGAGCAAGTGTACTGGCAACAACTAATGTAGGAATTGCCTATGCGTATAAGTTCAGATTCAGAAGTGGCTGGAGAATAAGCCCTGGACTAAATTTCTTTTACACACAGCGAAATGTTGATTTTAGTTCTCTGGAATTTTATGATGAACTGAACTCCGGAACTTCTACAACAGAGCAAGATATTCTGGGTAAAAAGTCTGACATAGATGCATCATTCTCAGTATTGGCATTTAATAAAAACATCTGGTTTGGTTTTACCTGGGATAGAATTTTAAAGCCTAACAGGTCATTAACCGGAGAAGTGATGGAAGATCCCTGGAAGTTTTCAATATATGGTGGTACCCGATTCAATATATTCGATAAATACAATTGGGCCAGTGGACAGAGTCTTTCGCCATCGTTTTTATATAAAATGCAGGATACATATTCACAGTTAGATTTAGGGCTGTATTGGTATCAAATGCCTTTAGTTTTGGGAATTTGGTATAGAGGTATACCTGTTTTTAAAGAACTGGCAAGTAATGATGCTATTGCTTTTTTGGTTGGGTTTAAATTAGACCAGTTTAGTATTGGTTATAGCTACGATTTAACCATATCAAAATTAGTCGGATTTACCGGTGGTGCTCATGAGATATCGATTACATATATGTTTAATCAGGGTGTAACCAAACGAGAAAAACGCAGAATGATTCCGTGCCCGACTTTCTAAAATTATGCGTGGTTTAATTCTTTTTATCTATTCAATAGTTAACTTATTATAAAAAATGCAAATTTATTTTCAGAGTGTACTTTAAACAATTATATTTGCTTTGTTATAAAAATGGAGTAAAAATTAAAAGAAAGAAACTATGAAAAAACTATCTCTATGGTTAAATGTAATTTTAATCATTGCTGTTGCGGGTATCTATTTTTTGTATTTTACAGGAGATAAATCATCAAAGCCAGAAACTAGTGAAGAAGGAAAACAAACAGAAATTGACAGAGATTATTCAATTGCTTATGTTAATATAGATACTTTAATTCAAAATTATGAGTTGTTTATTGACAAGAATAATGAATTAATGGAGAAGAGAAATGAATCTGAAGCTGAGTTGCAAATCCAATCAAGAAATTTAGAAAAAGAGGTTAGAGATTTTCAGGATAAAGTTAGCAAAGGGTTAATGACAAGAACAAAAGCACAAATGTTGCAACAGGAGTTAGCACAAAAAGAGCAACAACTATATGCAAACAGAGATAATATGGTAAGGTCATTATCTGAAGAAGAACAAGTGATGTTGCGACAAATCCTAAACGAGGTAATGCTATATCTTGAAGAGTATAATAAAGATTATAATTACAAGTACATTTTTAGCAACTCGTTTGGTGGACAATTGCTTTACACTGATAAAAGCTTAAATATTACAAAGGATGTGTTAAAAGGATTAAACGAAGCCTATAATAAAAAGAAGGATAAGGACTAAATAATATTATAAATATATCCATGAGTGCCTGAAATAGTTTTATTTTGGGCATTTTTTGTGATGTTAGGTAGTTATTCAATAGTTATTCGAATGTTATTTAATAAAGATTCACTAGTCACTCAATGGTCATTCAGTAGTCAATAACTTGTGATTTGGCACCTATTAAATTTCATTCATACGGTTTTGCATTGTTTTTTTGATAGAAATTTTTGTTAAGAATGATTATATTAGATTATTGTTTAACCTTAATGAAAATGATTACCAATGAAACTGGAAGAATTGCAAGTCTATCAATTATCTATGGAAATAGCAGAAAAAGTCTGGGATATTGTTGTTGAATGGGATAATTTTCTGCGAGATACTATCGGAAAACAATTAGTAAGAGCTGCTGATTCTGTAGCTGCCAATTTAAGCGAAGGTTTTGGGAGATATCACTATAAGGAGTCAAAACATTTTTATTACTATTCCAGAGGATCACTGTATGAAACCAAAACATGGCTAACCAAAGCGTATAACAGAAAATTATTATCGAAAAAAGAATATCAGGAATTTTACAAAGAAATTAATAATATTGGAGTGAAACTAAATAATTATATTCACACAATTGGAAAGAAGTAGTTTAACTTCTACTGAATGACAGCAAAGCGAATGGCTTCTGACAAAAAGATTATTGCTAAGTCAAATATACTCTGATAAACACGAAGAACACTCAATGACTTTTGCCAAAACATACCTGAATAAACAGAAGAGTTTTCAACTAAAAATCAATGATGAACCGCATCCTGATCTTAAATTTATTGTTGTTATTCCATGTTACTACGAGTTTAATCTGCTTAATACACTCGATTCAATATGGAAAGCCCAACGAATTGAAAAAGCAATTGAGGTAATTGTTGTTATTAATTCATCAGAAATATCTGATCAAAGTATCAAGGAGCAGAATCAGATAACATTTAATAAAGCAAATGACTGGATTGCTCAACATGATGATCCACGATTGAAGTTTCACATATTAAATGAAGAAAACCTGCCAAAGAAGTTTGCTGGTGCTGGCCTGGCACGAAAGATCGGAATGGATCAGGCCATTGGTCGATTCAATTTAGCACAAAATGAAAATGGAATTATTATTTCGATGGATGCTGATTCTACAGTCAAATCCAATTACTTTATTGAGTTAGAAAAGCATTTCACAAAATATCCTAAAACCAATGTGGTAACCAGCTATTTCGAGCATCCGGTAGAAGGAGATGAATTTGATAAAGGGGTTTATAATGCTGCTGCAATATATGAATTATACATGCGATACTATAAGCTGGCTTTAAATTATAGCGGATTTCCTTACTCATACTATACGGTAGGCTCATGTTTTGCCGTGCGTGCTATGGCATATGTGAAACAGGGCGGTATGAACAGAAAACAGGCAGGCGAAGATTTCTATTTTTTGCATAAAGTATTTCCATTGGGCAATTGCCACGAGATAAATACTACCTGTGTTTATCCTTCATCGAGGCCCTCGGAGCGGGTGCCATTTGGTACAGGCCCTATGGTGAAATCAATTGCAGAGAATCCCGATCAGGAATTCTTAACATATAACTTCGAAGCTTTTTCTGATTTAAAAATATTTTTAGATCAAACAGAAAATCTTTTTAAAATAGAAAACGATCGGTTGGACTTCCTTTTTCATAATTTACCATTTTCGATAGGTGAGTTTTTAGCAAAGCAGAATTTTAGTGAAGCTATTCATGAAATCAATGGGAATAGTGCGAATATTAGAACCTTTACAAAAAGATTTTTTAACTGGTTTGATGCCTTTCGGATATTAAAATATCTAAATCATTCGCACGAAAATTATTATAATAAAAAACCATTAATAAGTCAATCGAAACAGCTGTATCGAGTTATAACTAACCGATATTTAAATGCTGATAATCCGAAAGCTATATTGGAGGAATACAGGAAATTGGAACGGAAATTCTAATCTTCTTCAACAATAACAAAAATATCCTCATTGTCTTTTTTCATAAGATATTGCTCGCGAGCAAACTTTTCGAGATTTTTATTATTAGTTTTTAACTGTTCCAGCCTCTTCGTATCTTTATCTATTCTTTCAATGTAGTATTTTCTGTCTTTTTCAAGCTGCTTTAAATGACGAAGTTCTTTGGCTCTGTCTATGAGGTTATTTCGATCAAAGAATAGAATCCAGATTATAAAAATAAATATGGTAAGAATGAATTTATTCTTTACATAGGGCAAAATTTTCTTCCATATTTTCAGGGTCGTACTCATGTTACAATATTAAAAGAAATTAATCCGGTTGGCAAGTATTCTTCAACGAAAGTATTAACAAATGCTTGTTGGTTTCAGATTCAGGATTCGTATTTCAATTTTATTGTTAATAACATGTATAATCTTGTTTGAAATCTGAAACTTGAATCTGAAACTTGAAATTTGAAATCTGGAATCTATTCATCCACCACTAACTAAGTGCAAAACAGAAACATCATCTCCATTCTTAATCTGAACTGAATCGTAATCATTTTTCTTAACCAGTTTGCCATTCACTTTAATAACCAGCATCTTGAACGTATAATTTTTTATTTCAAGTAATTCAGCAACGCTTAATTGTTCCTTGTCAAATGATTCCGGTCTGTTATTTAGCGTAATTTTCATACTTGTTATTTTAATAAGATTTCTAAAACTGTATTTGCCTGCATATTCGCCACAATTCCCACCCGTGGTGCCAATGGCGGATTATTTTCAGAAACTTCTGATTCTTCGTCGCCGCAAATATATAAATTTTCCGATTGTCTGAATTTTATTAAATTGCTTTTACCAAAACCTGCCATACCTAAACCAAGTACAACGGGCATATCTGGCAATTCAGATATAAATGTTTCCACAAGCATTTTTTTCATTTCAGCTAAATCAAATGCTTCTACCAACACATTGCAATCTTTATAAATATTAACAATGTTATCTTCTGTAAGTTTTATATCATGCGTAATAATTTCTACTTCCGGATTTATTCTTTTGATATTCTCTTTTAGGGCAGCAACTTTCTTTTGTCCAAGCTGGTCTCTAAAAAAATATTGGCGATTCAAATTGGTTTCGTTAACAACATCAAAATCAGCAATAATGATTTTCCCAACACCAACCCTGGCTAAGGCTATAGCACAATTAGAGCCTAATCCACCGGCACCTGCAATGCCAACAGTGTAATTCTTGAGTTTCGATTTTATTTCTGCAAAATTCATACTATTAATTTAAATGAATCATGTTTCTACAAACCTGTCTAATCTTAGTCTAGCTCAATCTGACAATGTTTGGTTTTAATCTTTATTCAAATATACTTTATCCATAAAAGGCATAAACTGTTTGGTACCTCCACCATGTTGAATAATTTTTAAGGTATTCACATCGTTCGAGTCAAAAACCGAACCAAACAGAAACTTAACATTTTTGTATTTAAACATCTCCTTGTCAAGTATTGTTGAAGGACCAAGAGTATAAACATCGCATTTTTCTTTGGTAGTATTTACCATATCTAAAAAAGTATTATTAAAAACTGTTGTTGATGATATAATTACAGCATCTGCCTTAGATACTTCTGATAATTGCTTCGACATATCAGTTAGTTTATCATCACTCTCTGCTTTGTCAAAAATAACCAAGTCGATATGTTCACGTTCAAATTTTTGTACTAACGATCTAAAGAAACCAACCATAACAATCTTTTTATATTTCGTAAAATCTATTTTATCAAAAATATCTATGGTGGTATCATATCTATTTTGATAATTTAAGGTTGCATTGAAATAGGCATTTAAAGCTATTCTGTGCTGTGTGTTACCCATATCTGGTATTCGTAAATCGCGCACATCGATATTTACATAATTATCCAAGGTTGCGCACACACCAATCTTACCGTTCTTAAGCAATACAGCTACATATTTATCGCCGCAAATTATTTCTTGAATAGATTTCAGGTCAATTCCATATTTTTCAAAAAAGTATTCCAAAGGCTCTTGCATGTTGTTTTTCTTTTTTATTCACTGCTGTTTAGATAGAGGAGATAATCCTATATTACAGTTAATTCATAGAATTTACAAAAATAAGAATTTATACGTATTGCAGAAATTCTTTAAATATATGTTAAGATGCTCATATTCATATGTGTTTCTAGTATCCTGTATAAACAAAGCGATATGTATAATTTAACATATTGATTTAAGTCATTTTATACTTTCAAAGGAGGGTATATTTTTATAATTTTGAAATGCTAAAATCCTGTCGTTGACAGGCAACGTTGAAATAAACTAAAGGAAAACAGATATGGATATTCAAAAAATGAAAGCAGCTCATAAAAAGCTTAAAGAGTGGAAATATGAGTTACGCCCGATTGACAAAGGGTATAATGACCGTACCTTATATATTAATGTAGGTACGCAAGAAATTAAGGAGAAACCTGTTTCTGAGCAAATGAAGAAAAAGTTCATTGGTGGTAAAGGATATGGTTTAAGATTATTATGGGATGCTACCAAGCCAGATACCAAATGGAACGATCCTGATAATGAGATAGTCATTTCAGGTGGACCGATTTGTGGTATTACCCAATATTCAGGTACAGGTAAAGCATTGGTTGTATCTATATCTCCGCAAACCGACTCGATAATGGATTCGAATGTGGGTGGACACTTTGGACCATTCTCTAAGTTTGCCGGATTCGATGCAGTAGAGATTCAAGGTAAATCGGATAAAGAAGTTATCGTATTTATCGACGGAGTAAATGGTAAAGTGGAAATTTGCGAAGCTCCTGAAGAGCCAATCGATAGCCACGTGTTGGGTGAAGTATTACACGAAATGTATTCCGACGATGAAAAAGACAGAAAAAATGTATCTGTAGTATCTGCAGGTTCTGCTGCCGACCATACTTTAATTGGTATGTTAAACTTCACATTTTGGGATAACAAGCGTAAGCTGGTTCGTTTGAAGCAAGCAGGTCGTGGCGGAATTGGTACTGTATTCAGAGATAAAAAAATAAAAGCATTGGTTGCTAAAGTTCCTGGTGTAAAAGGAAACTTAAATAATGTTGTCGATATGGATGCGATTATGGAACGTGGCAAGCGTTTTAATCGCGAGATGAGAGAACTGGATGCATCGCAATGTGATATGAAAGGTATTGGTACAGCTCACTTAACCAATATCATGAATGATTATGACTTATTACCAGTAAATAACTTCCAATACGGACATCACAAAGATGCTGAAAAAATCCATTCAAAAGTATGGAAATCTTTCTTTACACAAGGTGTGCCTGATGGATGTTGGATTGGATGCAACATGTCATGTGCAAAGGGTGTTGATAACTATGAACTAAGAACAGGTCCTTATGCAGGAGACAAGGTAATTGTTGACGGACCGGAATATGAGACAACTTCGTCGAATGGTTCAATTATGGGTATCTTTAATCCTGATTTTACTATAGAATCTAACTTCTATTGTGATACTTATGGTATTTGTACAATTACTTTTGGTACAATTATGGGATTTGTAATGGAGTGTTACGAAAATGGTATCCTGAACGAAGAGCGTACAGGCGGATTAAAACTAAACTTCGGAAATGCTGATGCTGCAATGGAAGTGTTGCATCAAATGGGACGTGGCGAAGGATTTGGTTTAATCGCTGGTCAGGGAGTTCGTAAAATGAAACAAATCTTTGCTGAAAAAGGTTGGGGCGATCCTCAATTTATGCAAGATATTGGGATGGAAAACAAAGGGTTGGAATATTCTCAATATGTTTCGAAAGAATCCTTAGCTCAGCAAGGTGGTTATGCAATGACCAACAAAGGACCACAGCATGATGAGGCGTGGCTTATTTTTATGGATATGGTAAACAACCAGATTCCTACGTTCGAAGATAAAGCTGAAGCGTTGCACTATTTCCCAATGTTCCGTACCTGGTTCGGTTTGGTGGGATTATGTAAACTTCCATGGAATGATGTGGAACCAGAAAACAACGCAGAAACCGATGAGCCTGCAAAAGTGCCTGAGCATGTGGACAACTATGTAACAATTTTTAAGGCAGTTACCGGATGGGATTTCGATAAAGAAGAGATGATTCGCCAATCGGAACGAGTATATAATTTCCAGCGTATTTTTAATATTCGTCGTGGTTATGGATTGCGTGCACATGATGCTCAACCATATCGTGCAGCGGGTCCTGTTACCAAGGCTGAATATCTATCGAAAGAAGAACAATACGATAAACAAATGAAGGAATTGATTGGTGTTGATCCGGAAGGAAAATCAGTGGAAGAAAAAATAGCAATTCACAGAGAGTACCGGGAAGGACGATACGAACAACTTTTAGATGCTGTTTATAAGCGTCGCGGATGGACGTCCAATGGTGTTCCAAAAATTGAACACTTAAAAGAGATAGGAATGGATCTTCCAGAATTAATTGATGTAATTAAAGATAAACAATAGTTATTTATTAATATAAGGTTAAAGGGTTGGCAATAAGTCAACCCTTTTTTCTTATCAGCATTAAACGTTTTATTAAAATTTACATCTTATAATTGTTAAAAAAATAACAAATACCTAAAGTATGGTATTGCCGGATAAAATAAGTTGATATACTTTTGACCTCAGAATGAAAGAGAGAAAACTATATATTAAACAGAGTACTATTACTGCATTATTCCTATTAATTATGGGAGGAATAATGGTTAACTCTTCATTTTTTCTTCATGCTCACAAAAATGAATCCGGTAAAGTTGTATTTCATGCACATCCCTTCGATAAAGGAGCTGAGAAAGAAGATCCTTTGGCAAAACATAGCCATAGTAGGATTGATCTTGATTACTTGAGTTCACTTGGGCATTACACACTTTTTGAAACTGAAATAAATTTAGAATATAACCCAAATATTGAATTAGAGCTCTTAACAAAACCAAATGTAGCTACCAATTCAAATGTTTACTCACTGTTTTCTACTCGCGGGCCTCCGGAGTTTCAATTATAATTTCTACAAAAAATAAAGCATACTAGCACTTTTATTGGTAAATCACTATTCAGGATTTATTATTCAAATCATTACGTATTAAAAATTGCATAATCGGGTAACTGTTGGAATAATGCTATGTAAATCGAATATTCCATTACAAGTAACATTAAAGAAATACATTTAAACTTATAACAAATGAGAACCATCACTATATATATATCACTCGTATTACTTATTTTATGTTCATTAAACGCAAAGGCACAACATCTAAGAACAGACGCCAATTTGGTTGGACATGTTGTTGATACAAACGGTGAGCATATTCCTTTTGCAACGGTTGTATTAAAAAATACAACTGTTGGTACGGCAACCGACGAAACAGGGCATTACCGATTAATTAATATGCCTCTGGGTAATTTCACAGTTGTTGCAACTTCAGTAGGGTATAAGCCATTTTCTAAAGAATTAGAATTTAAAGAAAATCATACCATAGAGCTTAAAATAGTATTAGAGCAGGATGTTCTGGGGCTCGAAGAAGTTGTAGTAACAGCCGATCGAAATGAAAAAAACAGAAAAGATGCTTCTGTAATTGTAAATACATTAACACCTAAGCTTTTTGAAGTTGCGCAAACAGCCACTATTAGCGATGGATTAAATTATTGTCCTGGTTTACGAATGGAAAATAATTGCCAGAACTGTGGTTTCTCACAAGTGCGTATGAACGGAATGGAAGGACCTTATTCGCAAATTCTGATCAACAGCCGACCAATTTTTAGCGGCTTGGCGGGGGTTTATGGATTAGAGCTTATTCCTTCAAATATGATTGAACGAATGGAAGTTATTCGTGGTGGTGGTTCTGCATTGTATGGAAGTAATGCCATAGCCGGAACCATAAATCTTATTTTAAAAGATCCTGTGAATAACTCATACGAAATTGGAGCATCATCAGGATATACAGGTGTTGGAATTGAAGGAGGTGACAATCCCGCTTTCGATTATAATGTGAACTTTAATACATCATTAGTTTCATCAGATAGCAGAACAGGTATGGCTTTGTATGGATACCACAGAGATCATGAACCCTATGATGCTAATAGTGATGGGTTTTCCGAAATCACACAAATCAATAATGTAACCGTTGGTACAAGAGTATTCCATAGGTTTACGCACAGAAATAAATTAGCTGTAGATTTCTTCACTATTAATGAAGACCGACGTGGAGGTAATAAATTTGAATTTTTGAAGCATGAAGCAGATATTGCCGAGGCAGTAGGGCATAAAATAACTACGGGAGCAGTTACTTTCGATCAGTTTTTCAGAGAGAGTGATAAATTATCTACGTTTATTTCAGCACAAAAGGTTGATCGCGATTCGTATTATGGTGCTGAACAATCGTTGAAAGATTATGGACGAACCGAAGGTTTAACTTATAATATGGGTGCACAGTATACTGCTAACTTTTCCAGTTCAAATTTAATTGGTGGAATCGAATTCAAAGGTGAGACCTTAGAAGATAAAAAGCTGGGTTACCCTGATTATGAGAATGCCGAAATGGTAGGCAACGAGGTTGTTATTCCACATACCGAAAATACGTTAGTAGCCGATCAGAAGTCAACAATTTATGGTGCTTTTACTCAGTATGAGCATAGATTTAATCAGTTTAGTGCTTCTGTAGGATTACGATACGACCATTATGAAATTATTGATGATATTAACGGACACGACAAATCTGGTGATGTTTTAAGCCCCCGAATTACATTAAAGTATGATATCCTAGATATAATTCAAACACGAGCAAGCTATTCGCAAGGATATCGAGCCCCTCAAATTTTCGACGAAGATTTGCATATTGAAACTTCCGGATCACGAAAAGTTATTCATGAAAATGATCCTGATTTAAAACAGGAAACAAGCCATAGTTATATGTTATCATTCGATTTTAATAAAAAATTAGGTAAGGTAAATACCGGATTTTTACTTGAAGGGTTTTATACTGAACTTCAGGATGCATTTGCAAACGAATATGGTAATCCTGACGAGAATGGTGTAGTAACTTATACCCGAGTTAATGCAACAGGTGGAGCTATGGTTAGTGGGATTAACATGGAGTTAAATATAATACCAAAGGGCGATTTTACCTTTAGTGGTGGTTTTACGATTCAACAAAGTAAATACGAAGAGGTGCAGGAATTTGGTGAGAAAGATTTCTTCAGAACTCCCAATAATTATGGCTACTTAACCGTTGATTGGGACTTCTATAAAGGTTTTTGTTTCTTGGCATCGGGAACCTATACCGGTAGCATGTTGGTACCATACTTTGGAACCGAACTGCCAGAAGGTGAAATCAGAGATGCAGGTGAGTTGCGAGAGTCTGATCCGTTTTATGATTTAGGTGTTAAGTTAAGTTATAAGTTCAGATTAAACGGTGCTAAAATGCAGATGTTTGTAGGTATGAAAAATGTTTTTAATTCGTATCAGGATGATTTTGATACTGGAATTAATCGTGATCCTGGTTATTTATACGGACCTTCATTGCCTCGAACATTCTATTTTGGAATAAAAATAGGTAATTTACTATAAAAGAAAAGGATATCTGAAAGAATTACTAGGGGCATTGCAAATGCCGTGCCTGTAAGCAGGAAATGAAGCAATCTATTTTTGACTACAATTAGATTGCTTCACTTGTTTTTTCCTCACAATGTTTTCTAACTTTTCGGAAGTCTTTCTTATCTTTTCTTTTCACTCAATTTGTCAATTTTTCGTAGTGCTTTTTCCAACTGTTTCTCCATAATTACATTGATTTTCTCAATCTCATCCGACTTTTGCTCAAACTCTTTTGCTCTACGATCCGATTCTTCTTGTGTGGCTTGAAGCTCTTCCATATTCTGGCGCATTTCTTCTTCCTGCGCCGACATCTCTTCAGCTTGCTGCTGAGTTTTTTCAAGCAGTTCCGATGTTCGTTTATTGGTTTCAGCCATGTTAATTGAGCTGGCAATACTTAAACATGCTTGTTCCAGGAATTCGATTTGATATGGCTCAAATGTATTAAATGATGCTATTTCTATGATTCCAAGTACCTCTTCTTCAATTTTTAGTGGAACCAATAGTAAACTTTTGGGATTTGATCCTCCTAAGCCACTTGTAATCTCAATATAGTTATTGGGAATTTCTGTTAAATAGGTTGTTTGTTTTTCCAAAGCACAGTTACCTACTAATCCTTCGCCATACTCAAAGGTTTTTTGAATAAATTTTCTTCGGTTAAAAGCATAAAAAGCCTTTAATTCAAGTAGTTTATTGTTTTCATCTTCAACATTCCTGATAAATATTCCTCCCTGGTTAGCTTCTAAATAATTTACCAGAAAACTTAGTATACTAAATGAGTAGTCATCAATGTTGTCTTGTTTTCGAAGAATCTCATTAAGCTTAGCTAATCCGTCCGATGTCCAGTATCTTTTTCTTTCTTCTTCCTGTTGTTGTTTTTGTTGATTAGATGATTCTTTAATCTGATCACGCAGATCAATTAATGATTTACCTAATTGATCTTTTTCGCTCAGTAATTTGAATTCTGATTCAAGGTTTCCATTTTTAATTGATCCGGTAAAATGTGCTGCATTTTTCCAGGCTGTCAAAATAGTATTGTACGATATTTCAATGGCTTTAATTTCGGAGCAACTATCTGTGGATTCAGTATAATCTTGCTCAATTTTTCCTTGTGCAATCATATTTAGCTTCTGATGAATCTGCACTAAAGGATTGGAAATACTCTTTGAAATAATAAGAATGAGGAACAAAATAAGAAGAATAATTATAATAAAAAATCCGGTTGTAACTAGAATAATTTGATTTTGGGTGGCCGATTCAAAATTAAATAAAATATATAGGTAAGCTATACCAAGAATAATAGTAATTGGAGTGAGAAAAAACAAAAGCATTTTTTGTTTTATCGAAAGTGCTTTTTTGTTTTTTAATAAATTAAAGATCATAACAAACAGATGTTATTTTATTAAGATTTAATATTTTAGTAAGTACAAGTAAATAATTTTAATTACTTAATAAAGATAGCATTAATTTTAATTAAAACTTCCACCAGTCGCGTCCTTTATTTGATAATTCCGAATAAATAACCTCAATATTAACGGGTAATTGGCTCTCGTTACCTTTAAGGTTAAAATCTTTCGGCTTGATCTGGTTCTTTATCTCTTCAAGGTTGTTGCCAGAATCCATAAAATCTTCAATTTTATGCGAAAGATCTTTGAAATAATCAGACTGGTATTTTAATGTAATTTTTCTTCCCACTTCTCCATGTCCGGGAATTACCGTATAAATGTTTTCCTTGTACAAATCGTCAAGTATTCTAATCCAGTTATAAACATCAACTCCATGTTCGATAATTAGGTAAGGAAATGTTTTGTTAAAAACAAGATCGCCGGTATGTATTACATTGTGATTTGAAAATTTAACCACAATATTGTCACTGGTATGTCCGGGTCCGACATATTCCAGTACAATCCGCTCACCTGCTAGTTTTAACGTATAAAAATCTTCAAATGTAATGTCAGGTGTTCTAAACTTAATTCTTTTTACATCTTCGTAATAATCAACGCTAGAGTTGTAGTCTTCCATTATTGTATTGTATTCAGTGCTTTTTTTATCCTCAATAGAATCTAATTTTGCTTTTAGATTAGATAGATGATTTGGAAGAACATTGTTTTTATAGTTTGTGATATTCGATTGATTAAACTCCTTATAATTTTTTTCAAGGCTTTTATGCGCAATAATTTTAACATCTTTAGGAAAGCCTGCTAAACCGTTTGTATGATCACCATGTACATGAGTTAGAATTAAATACTTTATGGGCTTTTTAGTAATAGTTCTGATCGTATTAACAATTTTTTCTGCATTTGAAGGTGTTGAACCTGCATCAACAACAAGTACTCCTTTTCGGGTTACCAAAAAAGCTACGTTACCACCTTTAGGGTTTTCTATAGCATATAGGTTATAACTCACCTCAATAGTTTCGAACACGTCTTGAGCAGTAATGCTCAGTGAAAAGACCGCTAGAAAAACAGTTAGAAAAGTTATTTTCATCATATTATAAAAAAGTCATGTGAAACAAATATATCCATTTATACGGTTAAAAAAATCGCATATATAATCCAGAAAATAAAAATAGAAAATAATTAATGCGGTAAGCCCTTATCTAATCAAGCTTCTCGGATTTTATGTTATAAAATATATTTTTTAATTAAATGCTTAAACAAAAAGTGTATATATTTGTCCTATCAAAACGATAGGATAAATAGGAAAAAAGATTTTAAAAAAGGAATTATGAAAAAAGTGATTAAAAGCAGAGTAGTTATTTTGATTGTGAGCTTATTAATAGCTCAGGGTTTGCCTGCTCAGGAAAAATATAAACTTGTTCAGGATAAAAGTAACTTAAAAGTAAAAGGAACCTCAACCGTTCATGACTGGGAGATGATTGCTGAAAAAGTAAACTCAGAGTTACAGGTGGTATTTAACGACCAGGGTAATTTTGAGTTTAAAGATGTGAGTGTCGTTTGTCAGGCCGAAAAGATACTAAGTGATAATAGTATAATGGATAGTAAAACGCATAAAGCACTGAAGACTTCAAAGTATCCTACAATTAGTTTTAAGATGAAATCCTTATCAAATTTTAAGATTGACAACTCAACTTTTTCTGGTGAAATAAATGGGTATGTAAAAATTGCAGGAGTTACGAAACAGATCACGTTCAAGTTTTCTGGTAATATAATTAGTAAGGATAAGATTGAGGTTAACGGAGTTGTTCCATTAAAAATGAGCGATTTTAACATAGAACCTCCTACAGCTATGCTTGGTGCTTTAAAAACAGGTAATGAGGTAGAGGTAGAGTATACATTTTATTTTAATAGAATTTAAATTTTTATAACAACAAACAATTAAGTAAAAACAATTAAAAAAGAGAGAAGTATGAAAAAGATTATTATTCTAGTAGGCATATTAGTTTTTGCAACTAGCGTTATGAGTCAGAACTTTGAGGAGCAAAAATCAGATTTACCAGAGTTTGATGGATTAAAAGTAAATGTTGGTGGTGATTTTGCTATTCAGTTCCAGGGATTAGATCATAGTAACACAAATGATACCATTGCTTATTATGATTTAGTAAACAATTTTAATTTACCTACAGCTAATTTGAATTTAAATGTTCTATTAGCAGATGGAGTTAAGATGCACTTAAGAACTTATCTTTCGTCAAGGCACCATAACGAAGCCTGGGTAAAAGGTGGATTTATTAAAATGGATAAACTCGACTTTATTAGTGATGGATTTTTATCAGGAGTTATGGATATGGTAACTATTAAAATTGGTCTTGATGAAATAAACTATGGTGATGCACACTTTAGAAGAACCGATAATGCATATGCTATAAATAATCCGTTTGTAGGTAACTATATTATGGATGCCTTTACTACAGAAGCTTTTGGTGAAGTGTATGTTCAAAAATCAGGTTTTATAGGTGTAATCGGTTTGTCGAATGGTAAACTGAATCAGAATGTAACAGTTAATAACCGCTACAATTACGATAATGCAATTTCTTTTTATGGTAAATTAGGTTATGACAAGCAATTTACTGAAGATTTTAGAGCAAGATTAACAGGATCATGGTATGTAAATTCAGGTACATCAACAGGAACATACCTTTACAGTGCCGATAGATCAGGTTCAAGATACTATTCTGTACTTGTTGAGGATGGAGAATCAGATAATTTCAGAAGTGGAAGATTTAATCCCGGATTTTCTCAAATTACTGCATTCCAAATCAACCCTTTCATCAAATTTAAAGGATTAGAATTCTTCGGAATATATGAAATAGCTCAAGGTGGAGAAGAAGATGGCGATGGTGATTACTCACAATTGGCAGCTGATCTTTTATACCGATTTGGAGGAAATGAACAGTTTTATGTTGGTGGAAGATACAATAAGGTAACCGGAAAACAAACTTCAGCATCTGATGAGTTAACTATTGATAGATATAATTTAGGTGGTGGATGGTTCTTAACAGAAAACATCATTGCAAAATTCGAGTATGTTAGTCAGAAATACACAGGCGATGGTGTTGTTCCTACACTAGGAGCTTCTTATAAAGGAGCAGAATTCAGTGGATTTATGATTGAAGCTGCAATATCGTTCTAGGGTTCATGGGTAATCATGTGCAATTGTTTGTTTTTAACAGACAATTGCACTTTTAAAACTCTTATTTAATGAGATTGATTGTTAGAATAATTTTAATTATTGTTTTAGGTATCTTGTTTAATTTAAACGGGTTAGCTGCTAAGCCTTATAACTTTAGTTATTGTTTTCTGGATCATATCCAGATCGAGGGTGAGACAAATCTTAATCAATTCAACTTAATTTATAATAGTACGAATGAAAATAGATTTACTCATAATAGATTAGAATTGGATGATCCCAATGAAATCATTGAATTTAAGATTCCCGTATATCAGTTTGAAGGTCAAAACCCTTTAATGGAGCATGATTTTAGAGAAATGCTTGATGCAGATAATCATCCGGTAATTATTGTTGGTATTAAAGAGAATTGTATGGAAAAAATCTTTAGTGAAACCCGTGATGATAAAATAGAGTTTTTGCTAACTATTGCAGGTGAAACCAAACATATAACAGGCTTTTACGACCCAATATTTGGAAGTAATGAAATACTTATTAAAGGGTTTACGGAAATTAAGCTTTCCGACTTTTCAATTAAGCCACCGGAAAAAATGTTTGGTATGTTACAGGTAAAAGATGCAATTATTATTAAATTTGATATCATAATTTCAAGAAATCCAACATAAATAAAAAACAGTGAAGTTTAATACGAAAACAAGATATGGCGTAAGAACGATGTTAGAAATAGCAATTCATGATGCTCCAGAAGGAATTTATCAGAAAGATATTGCTAAAAATCAGGAAATTTCGGTACGTTATTTAGATCATATCATAGCAGCATTAAAAACCAAAGGTTTAATTATTAATTCGAGAGGTCGTAAAAGTGGTTATGTTTTAACCCGAAAGCCGGCCGAAATTACCTTATATGATATTCATAATGCATTTGAACACGGAATTAATATTGTTGATTGTTTAGCAGTGAGTAAGGAGTGCAAAAAAGAAAATGCATGTGCTTCTAAATATTTTTGGGATGAACTAAACCATATTATTGTAAACTATCTTAAAAGCAAAACCTTGCAGGATTTAGTTGACAAGCATCATGAGATTGTAAAATAGATTTATTATGTAAGTTTATCTTTTAACTCTTTTAGTTCTTTCTTAGTTTTTGCCAATTGCCTTTCTAATTCATCTTTTTCGTCTTGAAGCTCAATAAATTGTTGTTCAAACTCTTCGGCTCTTCGTGATGATTCTTCTTGTGTTGCCTGCAATTCCTCCATATTCTGGCGCATTTCTTCTTCTTGTGCAGACATTTCTTCGGCTTGTTGCTGAGTTTTTTCCAGTAGTTCTGATGTTCGTTTATTGGTTTCTGCCATGTTTAAAGAACTGGCTACGCTTAACGAAGCTTGCTCAATAAATTCAACATGATGCGGTTCAAAATCATTAAACGATGCTACTTCAATAATTCCAAGCACTTCATCTTCCATTTTCATTGGAACTAAAAGTAAACTGTGTGGATTCGAACCACCCAAACCACTGGTTATTTGAATATAGTTATCGGGTATTTCGGTTAAATGTACAGTTTGCTTTTCTAAAGCGCAATTACCTATTAGTCCTTCACCCAATTCAAATGTTTTTTTAATGAACTTTCTTCGGTTAAATGCATAAAATGATTTAAGCTCCAGAGTTATATTATTAGGATCATCATTATTGCGAATAAATAATCCTCCCTGATTAGCATCCATATAATTTATCAAATAGCTTAAGATCTGATATGATAACTCTTCCACGTCATCCTGTTTGCGCAAAATCTCATTCAATTTTGCTAAGCCTTCGTTTGCCCACGACCGCTTTTCTTCTTCAATGCGTTTTTCTTCTTGCAGTTTTGCAGCATCCTTTAATTTTTCTCGCATTTCAAGCAAAGCTATTCGCAGGTGATCCGATTCACTCAAAAGTTCAATTTCATGATCCAGGTTTCCTTCTCCCACTTGTCTTGCAAATTCAGCAGTATCTTTTAGGTTATGAATCATTTCGTCCAACGTAATGTTCATTTGCCCGGTTTCATCATTATTTAATTTAATTTCTTCATCAACTTCAACATTTAAGTCTCCTTGTGAAACTTTTTTTAGAGCTTCTATAGAACCTTTAATAGGCCGTTGAACGTATTTTTTGAAGAGTATATTTCCTAATAAAAGCGCTATATATCCTATTGGAATATACCAGTAAATGTATTTTATACCAAAATAACCCACAGCAAAAGAACCCAATGCCACTAGTAAATTAGTAATTAAAATAGCAAATGCAGTTTTATATATGATTGTACCTTTGTACTTATACCAATAAACAAAAATGGATACAGGAAGAACTCCTAATAACATTACTAAAACGAATATCAAAAACGGATTCATAGGAATAATCTTTAGTTTTCAGCCGTTCTAAAATACAAATTTTTTGAATAAAAGAAAACAGGTATTGCATAAATAAGACGTTATGTTACGATTCGCCAGTTAATTGCAAGTGAGCTTGGAGAGCAACTAATAGACAGGATAAGGATAGCATAAACATTGAATTAAACATTAAACTTCCGTACTGTTTTAAGGTCTTATAATATGTGTAAATAATTCATTACATTTGGAGCGTGATTAGAGATAAACGAATCATATTACCATTTTTATTTATTGCGTGGGCAATTATTTTTGTGCATAGCATTGTTCCGCATCATCATCACGACGAACAAAATGCAAATTTTTGCACTCATTGTGATGTTCAAGGATTTTCTTCTGGAGAAAAATCACAAATATGGGATACAGAACATCACCACACAGAACATGTTTGCCAGTTTAAGATAGAAACCATTGCACATGGTGCTATTGATAAACTGTTTATTGCGAATACAGAAAATAGTTTTTTAAAATCTGTAATAGTTAAGGAAACAAATGTCTTGGATTTTTATGATAATTTCTTTTCTGATCAAATTCCCAAGACCAAATATCTTAGAGGACCACCTCACTTATCTTTTTCTTAAATTAAACTTTCAAGATTACCTGCTATGATTATAGCAGATCATTAATCAATTATACATTCAAACGAGTTAATTAAAATGAGGAAATTAGCAATTCTGCTCATTTCACTGGTTTATATAACCATGATGAGCTGCAATAACAATCAGGCTGAGCATGAACATAGCCATGAATCTGAAGAACATAACCATGAAAGTGAGCTTAGCCATAATAATGAAGATACGCACGACCATGATCATAGTGTAGAAGAAAATCAGAACCTGGAAGAAGAGCATGATCACAAAACGGAAGAATCAGAGGAACATCAGCATGATTATAAGACAGCGAAAGTAGCTTTTGAACCATTTCATAGTATCATAAAAACAAGTGGTGAACTTAAGTTGTCTACCTCAGGAGAGTTTGTATTAACTGCTCCGAGTGCTGGCATTGTGTATTATGCTGATCAAAGCTTATCTGAAGGAACCAGTTTAAAAGCAGGTCAGAATCTGTTTTATATTTCTGGAGAAGATTTGGTCGATAATAATGTGAATATTAGATATAATCAGGTTAAATCTACCTATGACAAAGCGAAGTCGGATTATGAAAGAGCGGAACAGTTGGTGAAACAAAATATTATATCCGAGAAAGAGTTTGATCAGGCGAAGATGGTTTATTTAAATGCAAAATCGGAGTTTGATATTATGAAAAAATCCGCTTCCGGTAAATCATCTGTGAAAACCCCTTCTAAATCATTCATCAAGGAGTTTTATGTTGAAGAAGGACAATATGTTGAAGCAGGAGAGAAACTGGCTTGCATCATTAATCATCAGAAATTAAGATTAGTAGCTGAAGTATCGCAAAAACATTTTCAAAAATTATCAGATATTGAATCGGCAACATTTATTCCTGCTGGAAGTAAAAAAGCATTTGATACGCATGAACTCAATGGAAAACTTTTAGCTTACGGTAAAGCAATTAACACCGAAAGTTATTATTTGCCGATAGTTTTTGAGATAGATTATCACAAAGAGTTGGTTCCCGGTTCATTTGCGCAAATTTTCTTAAAAGGTAAGCAATCATCGGAGAAGCAGGTTATAGTTCCGAAAACAGCTTTAATCGAAGAACAAGGAAACTATTTTATTTTTGTTGAGGAGGGTCATGACCAATTTCACAAACATCCTGTTACGCTTGGCGATGATGACGGAGAACAAGCAGTGATACTAGACGGACTAAAGGGTAATGAGACTATAGTGACCGAAGGTACTTATTTTGTTAAGCTGGCAAGTATGTCAAGTGCTCTTCCTGCGCATAGTCATTCACACTAAAAAACATTAGTTTATGCTAAATAAAATCATAAAATTTTCGCTAAATAACCGATTGTTGGTGGTTTTTGGGGCCGTAATGTTACTGGTTACAGGTGGAATAATGACCTCAAAAATGGAGGTTGATATTTTTCCTGAATTAACAGCACCAACAGTTGTTGTTATGACAGAAGCGCATGGAATGGCTCCTGAAGAAGTAGAGAAATTAGTTACATTCCCTATTGAAACTACGGTAAATGGAGCTACGGATATTAGAAGAGTTCGTTCATCATCATCTATGGGATTTTCTATTGTGTGGGTCGAATTCGATTGGGGAACAGATATATATGATGCACGACAAACAGTAAATGAACGATTAATTGCTGTTAAGGATCAGTTGCCTGAGCAAGCTGGAGATCCTTTTATTGCTCCTCAATCTTCTTTGTTAGGTGAAATCATGTTGGTAGCTATTACATCAGACACTAAAACACCGATGGAATTAAGAACTATTGCTGAATGGAATTTAAGACCACGATTGCTATCTGTTGGAGGTGTTGCACAGGTTACAACAATTGGAGGTGAGTTTAAAGAGTACCAGATTCTCATGAATCCTGAATTAATGAAATACTATAATGTTTCGTTAAGTGAGTTAATCGAATCATGCAAAGGTATGAACGAAAATGCAACAGGTGGATTTATTGAACAGCATGGTAATCAGTATATGGTGCGAGGAATTATCAGGACAAAAGATGTAGAGGAGATAGACAATGCTGTGGTGAAGATGGCCGATAATCATCCTATAAAAATTTCGGATATTGCTAAGGTAAAAATAGGTAGTGCGCCAAAAATTGGAGATGCCGCATACAAAAATGGAAAGGCAGTTATTTTATCTATCACAAAACAGCCGAATGTAAATACAATCGAACTTACAGAAAAGGTGAACGAGTCGTTGGCTGATATTCAAAAGAATATTGGTGGCGATGTGGAATTTCATACCGATATCTATAATCAATCTGAATTTATCGAGGTTTCCATTAATAATGTAAAGAAAGCGCTATTTGAAGGTTCGTTCTTTGTAATTATCATACTGTTCTTATTCTTAATGAATTACAGAACAACATTAATTTCGCTGTTAGCTATTCCTTTATCATTGTTGGTTTCAATAATTGTTTTAAAAGCACTGGGATTTACAATAAATACGATGAGCTTAGGAGGTATGGCTATTGCAATTGGTTCGTTGGTTGATGATGCCATTATTGATGTGGAAAACGTGTACAAGAGATTGAGGCAAAATATTGGGAAAGATTCTAAACATCGTGAGAAGCCATTAAAGATTATTTACAATGCTTCTACAGAAATCAGGTCTTCTATAATGAATGCAACTTTCATTATTATCGTTGCTTTTGTTCCTTTATTCTTTTTGGAAGGAATGGAAGGACGAATGCTGAAACCTTTGGGAATATCTTATATTGTTGCACTTTTTGCATCATTAGTTGTAGCCATTACAATTACTCCGGTTCTTTGTAGTTTGCTTTTAACCAACGAAAAACGTTTAAAAAGGCATAAGGAAGGAAGTTGGCTGGAACGCAAATTGAAGAAGGTTTACTTCGGTTCATTAAAATGGGTACTACATAAAAAGTCGATCGTTTTGGGAAGTGCAATAGGATTTTTCCTAATAGCTGTGTTATTTTTCACACAGTTGGGGAGTAATTTTTTACCTCCATTTAATGAAGGGTCGTTAACAATTAACTTAACAACTTTACCGGGGGTATCGTTGGAAGAATCATATGCTCTGGGTAAAAAAGCAGATAAGATTTTACTGGGAATCCCGGAAATAAAAACGATTGCACGACGCACAGGACGATCTGAGCTTGCTGAACACTCATTTGGAGTGAATGTTTCTGAAATTGATGTGCCCTTTGAATTACAAGATCGATCAAGAAAAGAATTTCTCCTTGATGTAAGACAGCAATTATCAACTATTAAAGGAGTTAGTGTTGAAGTAGGACAACCTATTACACACCGTATGGATCATATGCTTTCTGGCACAAAAGCAAATATTGCCATTAAACTGTTTGGTAATGAGCTAAATGAAATGTACAAAGTTGCTACGAATATCAAAAATGAAATTCAAGAGATTGAAGGAATTGGCGATTTATCGGTTGAGCAGCAAATTGAAATTCCTCAATTAAAGATCAAGCCTAAACGTGAAATGCTGGCTAAGTATGGTATTCAGTTAAATAAGTTCTGGGAATTTGTTAATTATTCTTTAGCAGGCGAGAAGGTATCCGATGTATTCGAGGATGAAAAGTCGTTTGATCTAATTCTTCGTTATGATGACGAACACAGGAATACCATTGAAGCTATTCGAGAATCAATAATTGATACGTATGATGGTAAAAAAATACCGTTACATTATGTGGCAGATATTACTTCATCAGCAGGTCCAAATACGATTAGTAGAGAGAATGTACAGCGTAAAATCGTTGTTTCGGTTAATGTTGCTGATCGCGATGTGGGAAGTGTTGTAGATGATATTAAACAACAAGTAAATGAAAGTATTGATTTACCTGAAGGTTATCGTATTGAATATGGAGGGCAGTTTGAAAGTGCCGAAACTGCTTCAAAAACGTTGGCTTTAACATCCGCCATAGCGATTTTAATTATTTTCTTAATTCTTTACCAGGAGTTTAAAAGCTCTAAACTGGCAGGAATTATTTTGTTAAACCTGCCATTGGCATTAATTGGTGGAATAATAGCTATTCGATTTTCATCAGGAAATTTGAGTATACCTTCCATTATTGGGTTTATTACATTGTTTGGTATTGCTACCCGAAATGGAATTCTGCTCGTTTCGAGGTATACAAATATGGAGGAAAAAGGATTATCAATTTATGATCGGGTTATAAGAGGATCATTAGATCGATTAAATCCAATCCTGATGACAGCTCTAACAGCTGCTCTTGCTCTTATACCATTGGCTTTAGCTGGTGATAAACCGGGGAACGAAATTCAAAGCCCTATGGCTGTTGTTATTTTAGGAGGTTTATTGAGTTCTACATTCTTAAATATTTATGTGGTACCAATTATTTATTTGTTAATGCACGAAAAGAAGGAGAGAAATGAAAAATAAAATGATTTTTATATTATCGGCCTTGATTTTTATGTCTGTAGATCTTTTTTCTCAGTCGTATGAAGAGATTCTGAATACCATTGAAAAAAATAATACTGATCTGCAGGCTGGCAGGAAATATGTTGAAAGTAAATCCTTTGAACATAAATTGGACAATGTGCCAGAAGGTCCTGAGTTGTCCTATGGATATTTCCCAAATAACTCAACTGTTCCCGGTACAAAAGAGGTATTCGAGGTGAGTCAGTCGTTTCAGATGCCTTGTTACTACCGAAACCAGGTGGCTTATTCAAAAATGTTAGTCGAACAGGAGGAGCTTAAATATAAAGTATTACAGCAAAACATATTACTGGAATCAAAGCGATTACTTATCGAATACATTGCCTTGATGAAACAATTAACAATAAACGATAAGCGACTAAAGTTTGCTGAAGATATCTATAATGCATATATGGTTCGTAGCGAGGTTGGCGATGTTAATGCACTGGAGCTGAATAAAACCAAATTGCACATGACACAGGTGCGAAAGAATCAGGAATTGTTGCGATCGGAAGTTTTATCAGTTAAAGAAAAGTTGAACAATTTGAATGGAGGTGAAAATCTTGAGCTCGACTTTAAGGATTATCCTACTGAACAATTAATTGAGCTCGATTCTCTGATTTTTAACCAGATGGCTGTTGATCCTGAAATCTTATATAATCAGAAAGCAACCGAAGCTGCCGAGAGAAACATTAAGGTAACCAAAAATTTACAACTACCTTCGTTCAGCATTGGATATGGTACAGAAACGGTTGCTGATGAAAAGTTTCAAGGATTTATGGTAGGTGTTTCTATTCCTTTGTGGAAAAGCAAAAGAGCAATACAATATGCGAAAGCAGAGTCAGGTTTTTATCAGCTAAATGCTTCCTCTGTAACTCAGAATAGAATTAGCGATTCTAAAGTTAATTACGAAAAAGTACAATCTCTTAAATCGAGTTTAGAGAATTATCAGAATGTTCTGGGTTCAGTAAATAGTGAGGAGCTTTTAAGTAAGTCGTTGGAGCTGGGAGAAATATCTGTAATTGATTTCTTTACCGAAATGTTCTATTACTATGAGGTTTACGACGATTATCTTTCTGTTGAGAAAGAATATCATCGTGCATTGGCAGAACTTTATAAATACAGATTATAAATAGCTATCCAAAAAAAAAATAGTAGATGAATAATACTCTTCATCTACTATTTTTTTCTTCTAACCAACAATTAATTTGTTTCACACGATCCTGCACCACATCCGCAGCTTACCCCTTTATTCTTTAAATCATCGGGATGATTTCGACAAGAACCACCCCTGAATTCACCTTTCTTGGTAAAAATAAGTCGTACCGATAATGCAAGAACTGCAATTAAAACCAGTATAAGTGTAAGTAATAATAATTCTATAATTGGCATAATATTCTGTTTTATCTCTATAACAATTTAAATATGGGTGTGTTCATTAAGTTCTAGTATATTTAATATAATTTTATTAAAGGAATTTATTATTTTAGTGTTATAATATTAACACCAAAATAGATTATGAAAAAACTACAGATGTTATTTATTGCAATGTGTTTTACATTGTTTAGTTATGCTGGATTACCAAATTCAAATATTAATTTGGGTAATGATGATCTCAATAAAGTGAGTATTTCTAACGATGAATCAGATTACCGTCTAAAATTGCTGAATGTGCAGGTTGATGCTTTAGGATTGGTGTTTTTCGGGCCACAACTTTCAGTTGATTTTCAGTTTGGTAATTTGGTAGCAGTTGGACCTTATGTTCGCTGGCACTATGCAGGTATTATGTATCGTGCAGTTGTTACCGATTGGTTTTCAGAAAATTCGAGTGTAGAGCCGGGAAGTTATTCATATGGAGCACAGGTGAAATTTTTAATTCCTACCGGTAACGGACAGCATAGGCCATTTATAGGATTAACAGGAGAAAAATCGCAAGGTGAAGAGGTTTTTGATTCAGAAGATAATTCCGACAATGACCGAATAAATTCATTTGAACAAAATATATTCAGTTTTAATTTTGGATACAGATATACTTCATCAGGAGCATTTAACTTATCGGTTAGCCTCGGTATTGGAATAGCACAGGATACCAAAAATATTGGATATTATGCTTCTCAGGAAGATTTTTATGATAGCTATGATTTAGAAACAAGAGTGCTACCAATGATTCAGCTTCAGTTAGGTTGGCAAATTGGTAAATAACTATATAGAGTTACATATAAAGGAGAAAGTCTTGCAATTTGGCAAGGCTTTTTTAAATTAAAATCAATCTATATTGATTCTACATATTGATATATTTCGATACTTGTCTTATATTTATAAGATACAAATACCTAAATACTTTTTTATGGACAATAGGGATATTATTTCAAAGTTTGAGCAGAGAAAGGATAATATGCTTAACATTTTACACGCGGTTCAAAATAACAATCCCAACAATTATTTAACTACCGAAGATTTAAAACTTGTTGCAGAGTATTTAAATACAACATATAGTTCAGTGTATGGTGTGGTTAAATACTATTCCATGTTTAGTTTAAAACCCAGGGGAAAATATGTTATCAGGGTGTGTAAGTCACCGTTGTGTCACATGATGGATGGTGATAATCTAATGCAGGAAATAAAAGATATTATTGGAATTGGACTGGGAGAAACTACAGATGATTTAATGTTCTCAATCGAATCTTCTGAGTGTTTAGGCCATTGTGCCCATGCGCCGGTTATGATGATCAATGAGAAGGTGTATAAAAACCTCGATTCATTTAAGATTAAGAATGTATTTCAAAGTATTAAACTTAACGAACAAAAATAATTTATCGTGATTTCAGAATATAGAATAGCACTAAAAAATATTGATAAGTACGACCCAAATCAGATTGATGATTATATTCAATTGGGAGGGTATGAGGCAATAAAAAAGGCACTTGGAAAAAAGCCAGAAGAAATTATTGAATCCGTTCTCAATTCAGGATTAAGGGGTCGTGGAGGAGCAGGGTTTTCTACAGGACTTAAGAATAAATTTACTAATCAATCCGAAGGTTTGGAAAAATATGTAGTTTGCAATGCTGACGAAGGCGAGCCTGGGACATTTAAGGATCGCATTATCATGGAGAAAGATCCGCACATTCTTTTGGAAGGAATGATCATATCGGCTTATGCAATACAAGCATCTAAAGCATATATTTATATAAGAGGCGAGTACACAGAATCTATTGAAAAATTAGAAGTTGCAATCAATCAGGCTCGCGAAAAAGGTATAATTGGAAAAAATATTTTTAATTCAGGATTCAATGTAGATTTTGAAATTAAATTAGGAGCAGGCTCTTATCTGTGTGGCGAAGAACTTACACTTATCGAATCGTTGGAAGGTAAACGCGGAAACCCAAGAATTAAACCGCCATTTCCAGCCGAAAAAGGGCTGTTCGGAAAACCAACATTAATTAACAATGTGGAAACCTTTTCTCATATTCCATATATTATTGAAAAAGGTGCCGATCACTATAAGTCATTAGGAACCGAAAAATCTCCGGGGACAAAGGTTTTTACCATAAGTGGTGATGTTATTAAACCCGGATATTACGAAACAGAGATGGGTATTACACTTAGGCAACTAATCTATGATTTTGCCGGTGGAATGAAAAACGATAAGGAGTTTTATGCTGCAATTCTTGGTGGTGCAGCTGGAACATTTGTTAATGAATCGGTTTTAGATACACCAATGGGTTACGATACCCTGAAAGAAAAGGGAGCTGTTCTGGGCTCAGGAGCAATTATGGTGATGTCAAAGGAACGCTCTATCTTTGATATGACACAATCTATCCTGGAGTTTTTTAAACACGAATCATGCGGTAAATGTGTACCATGCAGAGTGGGCATGCCTCAGTTATTATTATTAATGGATAGAGTAAAACGAAATGAGCTAGGTCGTGTTGAAGCGTTAGACTTGTTACTATACGAATCAGAGTATATGGCAAAGAGTTCACTTTGTCCACTGGGCCAGTCTCCTATTCTTCCAATAAAAAGTATAAAACAATATTTCGAAAAACAATTTTAAGGTTATGAGCAAACAAGTAACTATAACTATTGATGGTAAAAAAATTCAGGCCGCCGAAGGAGCAAATTTATTGCAAGTAGCTCATGACAACGGAATACAAATTCCAAGCCTGTGTTATCATAAAAAATTATCACCAACAGGAGCTTGTCGATTGTGTGTTACCAAGATAAAAGGAACCAATGGATTGGTAATGTCATGCACAGTAAATATTAAAGAGGGAATGGAAATTATTGCTTTCGATGATGAAATTGAAGAAACACGCAAACATACCCTGGATTATTTGTTAGCAGAACACAACGACCATTTTGACGGAACCTATAACGATGAGTTTAGACAATGGACCAAGCATTATGGATTAAATAAAAAAGAGAATAGAAAATATCCTAACATCAGTAGATCTTTAAACTATAAAACAGATGATAGTTCTCCTGTATTAACATATGATGCTTCAAAATGTATTAAATGTTTCCGGTGTATTAAAGCTTGTGATGAGGTGCAAGGAAAAAATGTGTTGTCTTTCTCCGAGAGAGGAATTACTTCTTATATTATTGCCGGATTCGATCAATGGAATGAATCGGAATGTGATGGTTGTGGCGAATGTGTTCAGTTGTGTCCTACAGGAGCTATTGTTGAAAAACCACATCGTGATGAAATTCAGTTGGATAAATTGGATAAGAAAGTGATTACAACCTGCCCTTATTGTGGCGTTGGCTGTCAATTGGAATTATCTGTTCAGAATGGAAAAATTGTTCGTTCTGAAGGTGTTGAAGGTGTCTTGCCAAACGATGGAAGATTATGTGTGAAAGGGCGCTTCGGTTACGATTATGTGCATAGTAAAGAGAGATTAACCACACCACTTATCAAAAAGAATGGAAAGTTTGTTGAGGCAAGCTGGGATGAAGCATTGGATTTAATCGCATCAAAATTTACAGAAATTAAAGAAAAATATGGGAACGATGCTTTAGCCGGATATTCGTCTGCTAAATGTACGAATGAAGATAATTACTTGTTTCAGAAGTTTATTCGTGTGGTTTTTGGCACCAACAATATTGACTATTGCACACGGCTTTGTCATGCATCTACGGTAACAGCCATGTTAAAGTCTATTGGCGATGGAGCAGGTAGTAATTCCATCGAAGATTTTGCTACAACCGACTGCCTGTTTGTTACAGGTAACAATATGATTGAAACACATCCGGTAACAGCAACATATGTGAAAAATGGGAAATATGTAGGTAATCAATTAATTGTTTGCGACCCGAAATGGACCCCATTGGTTAACTATGCCGATATTTGGTTACAACCCCGTTTGGGTACCGATGTTGCCTTATTAAATGGTATGATACGGGTAATTATTGAAGAAGATTTAATCGATCGGGAATTTATTGAGAAAAGAGTCGACCGGGGAATGGAAGCTTTTCAAGAACTCAAACAATTAGTTGCCAAGTATACACCAGAGAAAACAGAAGAAATTACCTCCATTCCGAAAGAAAAAATTATTGCAGCAGCAAGAATGTATGCCAACGCAGAAACAGCAATGATAGCTACCGGAATGGGAATGAGTCAGCAGGTTACCGGTACGAATAATGTTTTCTCTCTGATTAATATGATGATGATAACCGGGCAAATAGGTAAGGAGCGGGCAGGTATTGATCCACCACGTGGGCAGAATAATGTGCAGGGAGCTACCGATGTTGGATGCTCACCAATTATTTATCCAGGGTATATTCCAATTACCGATGAGGAAAACAGAAAACGTGTTGCTAAGTTGTGGAATGTTGATGTTGAAAGTTTATCAGGAAAACCAGGGTTAACAACAGTGGAAATAATGCATGCAGCATATGATCAAAAGGTAAAAGGAATGTATATCATGGGAGAAAACCCAATGGTTACCGATCCCGATTTGAATCATACAGAAGAAGCTTTGAAGAAATTGGATTTTCTGGTAATCCAGGATATTTTCCATACTGAAACAACACCTTATGCTGATGTTATTTTACCAGCAGCCTCTTTCGCTGAAAAAGAAGGAACTTTCGTAAATAGCGATCGTAGAGTAATCAGAGTGAGAAAAGCGGTTGAATCACCTGGCGAAGCAAAAGACGATTGGAAAATCATTGTTGCTATAGCAGAAAAAATGGGATATGATCTTGGGAAATATAGTGCAGAATCTGAGATTTTTGATGAAATGGCTCAAGCTGCCCCAATTATGGCAGGTATCTCATACGATCGGATTGAGCATCAGGGTATTCAATGGCCTTGTCCGGATAAGAATCATCCTGGAACAAGTACACTATTCCTGGATAAATTTAATACACCGAATGGCAAAGGAATATTAAATCCTGTAGAATATGTTCCACAGAGTGAAAAGGCAACAAAAGAATTCCCGTTTATTATGAATAGTGGACGAATTCTTTATCACTATCATACAGCTACTATGTCGCGAAAGAATAAATCATTAACTGATTTTATCAACGAATCTTATGTGCTGATGAATCCGGGAGATACCGTAAAGTTCGGATTTAACGACGGAGAAAAAGTAAAAGTAACATCCAAACAGGGCGAATTGGAAACAACCCTAAGAGCAAGTAACGAAGTAGCCGAAGGTGAACTGTTTATGCCTTGGCATTTCTCAGAATCACCGGTAAATCGATTAACCCGAAGCGATCTGGATCCATTTTCCAAAATTGCAGCGTTTAAACTAACGGCTTGTAAAGTAGAAAAAGTTTAACAATATTGTCATTACCGCGCATGCGGAAATCATTTTATAAAAAACATTAAAGCAGAAAAATAATTTTCTGCTTTTTTTATTTCTAATTTGTAACATTTTAAAAAGCTTCACAACTAAATAATAAAATCTGTTAAATTAGCAGGTAAACTGAATAGAGAATGGATAGTAAAGAAGTAAAGTTTCGAAAAATCATTGAAGAGAATGAGCAGCGAATTTCGAGTATTTGCAGGTATTACTCTTCCAATGATGAAGACCATAAAGATATGTATCAGGAAGTGCTCATAAATATTTGGAAAAGCCTGGATTCTTTTCGTGGCGATGCTCAGCTAAGCACATGGATTTATCGTGTTGCAGTGAACACGGCGATGGGTTTTGCCAATAAAGAGATAAGAAGGCAAAAGGTATTTCTTGAAAATAAAGAGTATGCCTTAACTAATCTGGTAGAACTAGACGAGAATGCAGCAAAAGATAAAGAAAAGCTATTTCAACAGCTCGAAAATCAGATTAACCAGCTGTCGGTAATTGATAAAGTTATCATGACATTAGTTATGGAGTCTGTTAATCACAAAGAAATTGCTTCGGTAATTGGAATTACAGAGCCCAATGTTAGAGTTAAAATTCATCGTATTAAGAATGAATTAAAAGATGCTCTAAAATCGGTAAACTTTTAAAATGATGAAAATGAAAAAAGAAAATAAAAATCAAATGGATATGAATTCGTTAGTTGGTGAGCTGGAAGCCAAGGATTCAAAATATAGGAAAATAATGAGACGATTTCAGATTATGTTCTTCGTATTTATTTTCCTGTATGCCGGATTATTTCTGATCAATCCAGATCCGGAATTAACCATAAACGATCGGATTGCAGGTGCCTGTTATGTGGTTGCTTTTACATTATTTGCACTACAGTTCAGGACACTGTATAAAAGATATAAGCAAGTGAACTATTTCGATCCGGTTAAAAAAGTACTGGAAGATGCTGAGCGAAGATATCGATTATGGCAAAAAAGTACATTATTGGTTTTGGTTTCAATATTATGCATTGATGCAGCAACATTACTGATTTTATATGATCGCTTTGAGGACAGATGGACCTTCTGGCAGTTTTTTACAGGAGTTCAACTAGTCTTTATTCTGATAGTTGCCATTGGTTTTTCGATTGGTTATCTTCGTTGGAGAAAAGAAAGCCGACCCATTTGGCTATCAGCAAAAAAACTGTTAAAAGAATTAGAAGAATAATTAAAAATCCCGAATCATTTGATTCGGGATTTAAAGTTTAATTAGCAGCTTTTTGCCTTTGTTTTATTCTATTAATTAAAGAGTTGGTTTCTTTTATATCCGAAGCCATCATGGTGTATTTGGTCGCCTCCTCATAGTTTTCTAATAAGTAATAAGCAACCCCAAGATTAAAATAAATATGTGGAATAATGGAATCAGAAATTCTCACTTTTCTTTCATTGGGCTGGTAATCTTCTAAGGCAGATAACCAAATTTCAATAGAATTGTTAAGCATGTTCTTGCAGTTTTCAGTGAGTCCTTTTTTTGAATATATTATGGATGCTTCTCTAAAACTTTTTAAGGCATTATCTAAATCATTATAATTAAATTTTCGACCTTTTCCAGTTGCAATTTCAAATTCCAGCTCTTCCTTATAATAACCTAGTTGTTTATTTAATTGAATTTGAGTTTCTTTCATCACCTCATTTAACAATCGTTTTACTGCAGTTTCAGTTGCACTTCTAGCTTTAATTTTTAATTCATTCTCAGATCTAATATTAGTATTAAGAGAGCTAGATTCATAATTAATTTCTCTAATGTCTTCATAATTTGGGTATTTTAACCTGTAAATTAACATGCTATCTTTACTTAGAATATTGCAAACAAAATTTGTTTTGGCATTAACTTCAAAAGTTCCTTCCATCCCCAGTTGTTTACCACTACTTGAAGAGGTCGTTTTTCTGGTCATTTTTGTGGTTGTTTTGGAATTCAATAGTATAAACTGAATAATAAAGTCTGATTCACTGTCATGAGTTTTTGTAAATCCATCTATATGCAATAAATAGTCTTTTTGTAATTCAATATTTTGATCTTTACTTATATATTCGTTCGAGAATATTTTATAATGATCAGGAAGTTTAAATTGAGGTATATGATCTTGTAAAATTATTATCTTTTCTGTTTTTGCCCTTTGTGCATGAGCATCTAAAAAAAATGATAATATTGTGATTAAGAATATTACTTTTTTCATTTTAGGTTTTATTTGAGTGTTAGTAGGATTTTAAAATTAAAAAAAATCCCGAAAATATCAATCGGGATTTCTAATTTTAAAACTAATTAGCAGTTTGTTATCCTTTAATAAAAATAGCCTTGATAATATGATTAGCCATTTTTGGATTTTCTTTTAATCTACGTGTTGTATATCCGAACCATTGCTCTCCATAAGGAACATAAACTCTCATACGGTGTCCATCGTCAAGAATTGACTGACGTAAGTTTGGAGTAACACCATACAACATCTGGAATTCGTATTTATCTTTTGGTACGTTATACTTTTCGATTAATTTGTAAGCACCTTCAACAACTGGTTTGTCATGCGTAGCGATACCAGGGTACACACCATTCTTGAAACAGAATTCGATATCTTCAATGAAATGCTCGTTTACTTCTTCGTACTTTTTATAAGCTATCTCTTCTGGTTCAACATAAATACCTTTGCACAATCTGTAATTTAAAGGAGCTTCATCTGTATGAATATCCATCAAGTCTTGTAAATCTTGATAAGTTCTTCTCATATATGCTTGAAGTACTAGACCAACATTTTTTGGAAATTCAGCTTTTAGTTTTCTGAAAAGTTCAATGGTCATATCCGTACACGGAGAATCTTCCATATCAACACGTATAAAGTTATTGTATTCAGCAGCTTTAGCAACGATATCGCGAATGTGCTTATAACAAACTTCTTTGTCAATTAATAATCCAAACATGGTTGGTTTTACAGAATAGTTTCCATCGATATCTTCTTTTTCAACGCGTTCAATTAGCTCGATGTACTCTTTTTTGTTGGCTTCAGCTTCTTCTAAGGTTTTTATGAATTCACCTAAAATATCAATAGTAACCATGCAACCTTGTGCATTAAGATCTTTTGATGCTTTAATTGCATCTTCAACTTTTTTACCTGAAACGTAAGGTTTGGCAAAAATCCACACAAATCGTTTAGGAAAGTATGGTAAAATTGCAGCGATTAATTTATTAAACATATCTTTTAATTATTAGTAATTTATTTTGTTAATATGATCTTTTATATCAATCGCATAATTAGAAATATTTTTCACAAAAAAAAAGGAGAAATATCAGGTTTTGGAATATATAATTTAAGAGGCTAATAAATAAAGAAATCCTGCAAGTTCTTGCAGGATTAATATCTTAGGTCTTAATATTATTTTACCAGCTTCCACCGGCACCACCGCCCCCAAAGCTTCCACCTCCGAAACCTCCAAAGCCTCCGCCTCCGCCGAAGCTTCCGCCTCCGGATGAGAAGTTTCCGAAACTTCCACCATGACTTCGTCCTGAGCTCATCATGCCTAAAGCAATCCAGAATGGCACATTATGACCAACCGCATAATGACGTGCTCGGCGCGCTCTGCCAATAATACTAAATATAATTACAATAAGGAAAAGGATAATAATAGGAATACTTGAACCTGCTGAACCACTGGTTGCTTGTCGGTATTCTTCGGCGGTATATTCGCCTCGGGTTAATTCCATTATCCTACTGGTAGCTTCATCCAACCCTTTATAATACATTCCTTGCTTAAAGTATGGAATAATTTCATTTTCTACGATTCTTTTGGTAATAGCATCGGGAACAGCTCCTTCAAGGCCATAGCCTGTAGCAATAAAAACTTCTCCTTTAGAATTTTGGTATTTTGGTTTTACCAGAATTAAAATTCCATTGTTTTTTTCTCCCTGTCCGATGCCCCATTCTTCAGCCAACCCAAATGCATAAGATGCTTTGTCGTAACCATCTAACGATTCTACAACGGCAATAACAATAGCAGAAGATGTTTCTCGTTCAAATTGTCTTAACTTTGATTCCAAAGCATTAGTTTCATTTCTACTTAGAAAGCTTCCTGTGAAATCACTCACCGCATTTCCTGTTGGTTTCGGGTAGTTTTGAGAAAATGAGCTGATCGAGAAGAAAATTAATACTAAACTTACTATATATTTTATTTTTTGCATAACTCTTTTATTTGTCATTAAATGAAATATCATCGGAAAGTTCGTTCACATCATCTGTTTGATACGGGAAATGTTCTTTTAACGCATTTCCTGCCATTTCAATACCTTTGCTTAAACCTTTTGCAAATTCCTCTTTTTTGAACTGCGTAATAACGGTTTCTTTTATTTCATCCCAGAAATTATCCGGAGTAACGGCATTAATACCTGCATCGCCGAGAATAGCAAATTTACGGTCGGTTACCGATAAGTAGAAAAGTACACCATTGCGAAGTTCTGTCTTATGCATTGCCAGTTTCTCAAAAATATAAGCTGCTCTGTCTAAAACATCTGTTTTACAGTCAGACTCAATGTGTACGCGTATTTCTCCCGATGTATTCAGTTCTGCTTCTTTTATAGCATCGGTTATTTGTTTCTTTTGTTCTTCGTTAAAAAATTGTGATGGCCTCATTAATTTTTTTTTAGTTTGTATGATTCTGAATTTTATTTATTAACCTTTCCTGCAAATTTTCGTTTTTTGTTACTCGCACCCACTTTCCGTCTCACAACCTGCTCGTGAACATCCATGATGAGTTTTCAGTTCTTATAATCTACAGTACTTGGATGTTTCATATTAAAACTCTACTTTAGGTGCTTCACTTGCATTTTCTTGTGCTTTGAAATAGGCTTTTTCTTCAAAGCCAAACATATTGGCATAAATATTTTTCGGAAATTGTTTAATGAAGGTATTAAAAGCTTGTGCACTATTGTTAAATTTTTGCCGTTCAACCGTTATTCTGTTTTCAGTTCCTTCTAACTGCGCTTGCAATTCGAGAAAATTTTGGTTGGCTTTTAAATCGGGGTATCTTTCTACAACTACCATCAGTTTTGATAATGCTGAACTTAATCCACTTTGTGCTTGTTGAAATGCTTGTATATTTTCAGCATTTAAATTTGTCGGATCAATAGTAGTAGAGGTTGCTTTTGCTCTTGCTTCTACAACTTCGGTTAACGTTTCTTTTTCATGTTCTGCATAACCTTTAACTGTATTTACCAGGTTAGGAATTAAATCTGCACGACGTTGATAAACATTTTCTACTTGTGCCCACTGTGATTTTACACCTTCATCCATAGCAACCATCTTGTTGTAATTGCCTTTAATTGAAGAATAGAAGAATAATGCAATAACTGCAATAACAATAATTGTTACCCAAGATTTTTTCATTTTCATATTTTTAATATTTAGTGATTATTCAAATTTAAAGTATATATCCTGTTTCTTCAAATTACGTGCTATTTAATTAATTCAGCAAATTTGTCAGGCTATTTTGCCATATCATGATATTTATCTTTCGTAATAATCCCTTATTTTGTATTTTTGGCAAAGTTAATAGGTAACAAAAAATGATTATGATCTGGAAACAGTATTACCCTTTTTTAGCTGATAACAGAATGCGGATAAGATATCCATAGTTTATAAGACCTAACGGTTTTAAACCTGTCAGGTCTCCTATTATTCTAAAATCAAACGTAAAAATCAAAAAATAACTATAATGACAAGAGAAGAATTTCACAAAACTATTTTGCAGGGAATTCCTGAGGAGTTGCCTTCTCCGAAAGTATACGATCCGGAAATTAATCACGCTCCAAAGCGAAAAGAGATTTTAACTGTAAAAGAGAAAAAATTAGCAGTAAAAAATGCACTGCGCTATTTCGACAAGAAACATCACGAAGAATTGGCGAAAGAATTTGCCGAAGAGCTTGAAAAATATGGTCGAATCTATATGTATCGTTTTCGTCCCGATTATAAAATTCATGCTCGATCTATTGAAGATTTCCCCGGAAAATCGCAGCAGGCAAGAGCCATTATGCTCATGCTAAGTAATAACCTGGATTATGCTGTGGCACAGCATCCGCATGAATTAATTACCTATGGTGGTAATGGCGCCGTTTTTCAAAATTGGGCACAGTACTTATTGACTATGAAATATTTGGCTGAAATGACCGATGAACAAACACTTGTGTTGTACTCAGGCCACCCAATGGGAATATTCCCGTCGCATAAAGATGCGCCAAGAGTTGTAGTTACCAATGGTATGATGATTCCAAATTACTCAAAACCTGACGATTGGGAGCGATTTAATGCATTAGGAGTTACGCAATATGGTCAGATGACAGCAGGTTCGTTTATGTATATCGGGCCACAAGGTATTGTCCATGGAACTACTATTACTGTTTTAAATGCAAGCAGAAAAATAGCAAAAGAAGGTGAAGGATCTGAAGGTAAAATATTCATTACTTCCGGATTAGGTGGTATGAGTGGTGCTCAACCAAAAGCAGGAAATATTGCGGGTGTTGTTAGTATAACTGCCGAAATAAATCCGAAAGCAGCCTATAAGAGACATGAGCAGGGTTGGGTTGATGAAGTTATAGAAGATGTTGATAAAGTATTGGATACTGCATTGGAATATAGCGAGAAGAAAGAAGCTCATTCAATAGCATTTCTGGGAAATATTGTTGATTTATGGGAGAAAGTTGTTGAACGAGATGTATTTATTCATTTAGGATCTGATCAAACTTCATTGCATAATCCTTGGGCAGGTGGATATTATCCGGTTGGTTTAAGTTACGAAGAGTCGAATAAGATGATGGCTGAAAATCCTGAAGAATTTAAAAAGTATGTTCAGGAATCGTTAAAGAGACAAATTGCTGCCATTAATAAATTATCTGCAAAAGGAATGTACTTCTTCGATTATGGGAATGCATTCTTGTTAGAATCGAGCCGTGCAGGTGCAGATGTGATGAAAGAAGATGGAAGTTTTAAATATCCTTCGTATGTACAAGATATTATGGGGCCAATGTGTTTTGATTTTGGCTTTGGTCCGTTCCGTTGGGTTTGTACATCGAGCAAACCGGAAGATCTGGATTTAACAGATAAAATAGCTATGGATGTTTTAGAAGAAATTGCAGCCACAGCTCCACAAGAGATATCGCAGCAAATGAAAGATAACATTCGTTGGATAAGTGAAGCCAAGAAAAACAAGCTGGTTGTAGGGTCACAAGCCAGAATATTATATGCCGACTGCGAAGGAAGAACAAAAATAGCAGCGGCATTTAATAAAGCGGTTAAAGATGGAAAACTATCAGCTCCGGTAGTTTTAGGCCGTGATCATCATGATGTTTCAGGAACAGATTCGCCGTTCCGTGAAACTTCAAATATTTATGACGGTTCCCAGTTTACGGCCGATATGGCGATTCAAAATGTAATAGGTGATTCATTCCGCGGTGCAACCTGGGTATCCATCCACAATGGAGGTGGAGTAGGATGGGGCGAAGTAATTAACGGTGGTTTTGGAATGGTACTGGATGGTAGCGAAGAAGCCGACCGCAGATTACGCATGATGCTACACTGGGATGTAAACAATGGAATAGCCCGAAGAAGCTGGGCCAGGAACGATGGCGCACTGTTTGCTATTCAACGAGAGATGGAACGAACTCCTGATTTAAAAGTTACGGTTCCGAATATTGCAGACGATAAGTTATTGGATAAATTATTTTAATATAAGTGATAATCTATAATTTGAAAACGGGCTAGAATGCCCGTTTTATTTTTTACAACTTTTGCACAACATACATTCATGTGTATTGAAGAATTTTAACGTTCGTTTTACTTTTTGTCTTTCTTAGAAAATAACCTAAGTAACCAGTTTCTTTTCACAACACCTGCGGCTTCGTCAACTTCTTTAGCTCCTTTGTTTACGTTTTTGACCGCAACTTCAACACTATCGGCAAATGCTGTGTCATAAATTAACTTTGATATCAATCCCTGGCCTTCATTTATTTCATTCGTAATTTTTACCAAATTATCTGCTAAAATCTTTGTTTTTTCGGTGGTGTAATCCAGGTTTTTACCTGTACGGCTTAAACCTGAGGTAAAACTGGTGTCGGCTAATATTTCTCCCAGCATACCTTTTCCTTCATTAATCTGATTGGTTAATACTGCAAGATTCTCTGTTGATTTTTGGAGATTGTCGCCAGCCATATAAATTTTATTTGCCAACGTAGTATCTGATAAGAGCATCCCAATGGTACCTTGTTCTTTCGAAATTTTATCGGTAATGTCGGCAAAATTGTCTGTAAGAACAGCTGTTCTATCGGCTATTTTGCTTAAGTTCTCAGCCAACGATTCATCAGCAAATATTTTCCCAAAGGCGCCTTCTCCCTGGTTAATTTTATCAGTGATATCGGCTACATTTTTCGTTATAATAGCTGTATTTTTACTCGATGTATGCAATTGGCGTAATATTTTATCAATTTGCACTGATTCAATGGTTGCAAGGGTATCTCCATCCTCAATTGCATCAGTTGTAGTGCTCCCGGTATAAATAGTAACAACTTTTATTCCCATTAAACCATCGGGAACTATCTCAATTTTTGAGTCTTTGCGGATAAACTGTTTCACATCATCCTGAATTGAAAAATCAATTTTCACCAATGAATCATTAACTATTTCAACTTTAGATACTGTTCCGACATTAATTCCCGAGAATCTTACATCATTCCCGATTTTTACTCCACTAATATCGGAAAAAATACCACTTATGGTGATGTTCTTACTAAACATACTTCCCTGGCTTCCAATGTAGTATATCCCAACAATAAAAATGATAATTCCTATACCTACAAAAAGGCCAAGTCTGATATTATTACTTCTGGTATTTCTCATAATCAATTGTTTTATACTGTTTCAAAAAAGGAACGAACCCAACTGTTTTCAGAATTTTTTAATTCATCAAACGAACCTTTTGCTTTAAATACACCATCGTGTAAAATCATCAAACGATCCGAGGCTATTTTTGCACAGTTTAAATCATGTGTTATTATAATAGATGTAGCTTTATATTTCTGTTGTATTTTAACAATCAAGTTACTAATTTCTCTTGCAGTAAGGGGATCGAGACCTGTGGTTGGTTCATCGTACAAAATAATTTCCGGTTTTAAAATAAGTGTTCTTGCTAATCCAATTCTTTTTTTCATTCCACCCGAAAGTTCCGAAGGCATTTTGTCAATAGCTTCGAGCAAGCCAACGCTATCCAGAACATCTAAAATCAATTCGTTGATGAGCTTGGTATCTTTCATGATTTTATTTCTTCTAAGCGGAAATTCAAGATTTTCACGAACGGTCATCGAATCGTATAGTGCATTGCCCTGAAATATAAAACCAACTCTGGTTCGTAGGTCATTTAATTCTTTCTGATTCATTTCAGTTACTTCTCGGCCAAAAACCTTAAGAACACCCGAATCGGGTTGTATTAACCCAACAATACATTTTATAAGCACTGATTTACCTATACCTGATTTGCCCAGTACTACAATGTTTTCGCTACGTTTAATTGTGAGATTGATATCTTTTAAAACCTGATTACCATTAAAGGCTTTTTGAAGATTTTTAATTTCAATTAAGGTTTCATTCTGATCAATATGTTCTGAAATTTCGCTCATCGTTATCTATCTCATGAAAACATTAAATAAATCTGCAAGCTGAACAGCAATTAAATCCATTATAAAAATAACCAGGGATGAAATTACAACGGCAGAATTTGCAGCCTTACCAACGCCTTCGGTCCCTTTTTCCGAGTAATAACCTTTATAACAACCTATAATTCCGATGGCAAATCCAAAGAAGAATGTTTTAATGGTGGCCGGAATAAGGTCATAAAAATGCAAAGGATCGAATGCAAGATTCATAAATAGTGGCAATGAAATAAAATCGTGCAAATTTACTGCCAGGTATGATCCGTAGAATGACACGGCATCGGCATAAAAAACCAGGATCGGAATCATAAACGTGGTTGATAAGACACGGGTTACAACCAGATAATTCATTGGATTTGTACCGGAAACCTCCATGGCATCAATTTGTTCGGTTACTCTCATTGATCCTAATTCTGCTCCGATTCCTGAACCAACTTTACCTGCACAAATTAAGGCTGTAATAACCGGACCAATTTCCCGAACAATAGAAACAGAAACCATTCCCGGAAGCCACGACTCTGCACCAAACTCTTCCAAAACAGGTTTTGATTGCAATGTAAGTACCAGGCCCATGATAAATGCAGTAATTCCAATTAAAGGCAGTGTGTTTAATCCTATGCTATAGGCTTGTTTTAAAAACTCCTTGTGCTCATATGGCGGACGAAAAAGTTCGCGGAAAAACTGAACGGTAAATCGGCTTAAGCCGCCCAGTTCGGTTAAAAAGGTTTGAATACTATTGTTTTCTGAATAGCTTGACACAGTTTATCAGATTTTTTGATCTATTTTTACAATAGATAATTTCGTAAATAAAAAGGTAATTTACAAAATATTGAAGGATTACAAGTTATTAAAACTTAAAATTTAAAGTTAAATTTAAGAATCATTTAATCAAAGAAAATAGAGTAGGGGCGTTTTAATTCATTTCCAAGTTCATCAATTCCTATATTTCTGCTTCTTCTTAAAAATTCTTTTCCATCAAAAAATACCAGAATTGTAGGTACGGTAAATATTGAGTTTTGTCCGGCAATTTCAGGATAAAGCACGGTATCACAATAAAACATTTCTATTTTTGCGAACTCTGATTGCAACAAGTCATGAATTTTAGGTTTTAGAACCTTACATACATTACACTTTTCATGCGAGAAATAGAATAATACTCCCGGCAGTTCAGAACGTGTTCTGTTAAACTTCTCTAAAGATTCAATAGTTTTGATCATTTAGTATTTATTAGAATTTAGCATGATAAGTGTACATGCAATACTTACTTCGATATTGTTTTTCATGGCCAGTTCGATGAGCTCTTGATTTTCTGACCCCGGATTAAAAATAATTCTTTTGGGAGAAAGACCGATAATATAATCGTAATACTCTTTTTGATTATTAGGATTGAGATATAATGTAACTGTATGAATATCTTTTAATTTAGGTTTCCCAATAATAATTTTCTGCCACATGATATCACCTTCTTTGTTACCGATTGGTATAACTTCATGACCATGACGAACAAGACTTTTAACTGCTTTGTGTGAAAATCGTATTGGATTTGGACTGGCTCCTAAAACAAGCGTTTTTTTCATACCAAAAATTTTAATGAATTGAAAATTCAAGAAATTGATTTATTGAAAGTTATGTATTAATTACACTAAATCAATTTATGCTGAAAGATAGCAATTTTTTAGTAAGAATAAAAGAGCTAATCAAACAAGTTTTTGAATTAAAACCACCGCATGTGCTGCAATTCCTTGTTCTTTTCCAATAAATCCTAACTTTTCTGTTGTTGTGGCTTTTACAGAGATATTTTCTTTATCTGTTTTTAAAATTTCTGATAAAACGGTAATCATTTCAGGGATATAATCTTTTATTTTTGGTTTTTCCAGACAGACTGTAGAGTCAATATTTACAATTGAATAGCTCCTTTGCGAAATGATATCCAATGTTTTTCCCAGGAGAATTTTACTGTCGATGTTTTTATATTCAGGATTAGTATCCGGAAAATGATATCCAATATCGTTCATGGCTGCTGCCCCAAGTATTGCATCGCAAATAGCATGAATAAGCACATCGCCATCGGAATGTGCTACGCAGCCTTTTTCGTGAGGTATTACTATACCACCAACGTGCAATTTTTTGCCTTCGGCCAGCTGATGTACATCATAACCGTATCCAATCCTGAAATTCATTTTTAACCTTCTTTATTCTGTGCCCTAAATGCCTGAAAGTCTAATCCCAGCGTAAACCTCATGGTATTTGCCAACGGATTATTTTGTTTTACCGGTACAAGGTATGAAAAATCGATGGTAAATACATTTAGTCGTAATCCGGCACCTAAGGTGAAATATTTACGATTACCTTTGGTTTCATGTTCGTGAAAATATCCTGCCCGCACGGCAAACTGATTGGCATACCAATATTCAGCACCTACAGAATATTTAATCTCGTTAAGTTCTTCTTCCCATCCGCCCGGAGCATCTGAAAAGGATTGAATCATTCCTTCTGGAACCGAAACATCACTTGATTCTCCAAAGAAGGTAGAATCATTTACCTGATAGCTTGGTGTTGGAATTAATAACTTATTTAAATCAAGTGCTAGGGTTAATGAATTGTAATCATCTATGTTATATTTAAAAGCTGTTCCAATTTTTAAGTTGGTAGGGATAAAGTCTTTTTGAATTTCAGTGTAAGAAATTTTTGAACCAATATTAGAAATATTCAATCCTAAAGAAAATTCATGTTTCTGATCATTTAGTTTAACTTCATCGTTTAAATAATATAGCGAGACATCAGCTGCCACTGCATTACCAGCATTTGTTTCTGTGCTTTCTACAACAGCACCACCTGTAATATCAGACCGTATATAACGAAATGCAATACCTCCTGAAATTCGCTCGGAAAAGGCTCTTGCATAAGCTACATCAATTGACATCTCGTATGGAAGATGCTGACCATTATACTCACCTTCGTTATTTGTAAATTGAATTTCACCTAAATCGAAATAAACTAATGAAGCAGCAACAGTCTGTTTTTTGTCAATTCGTTTATAGAACGATAAATTATATAAGTTGATATCATCAACCAGATTTCGTAACCAGGGTGTTAATGAAACCGCAATACCCATATCGCTTTCAATAAAACCATATTTTGCAGGATTCCATTTCATCGAATTGTAATCGGGAGAAGTAGCTGCTCCTACATCACCCATTGCTCCGGCTCTTGAATCGGGGGCTATTGTTAAAAACGAAGCCGAATATTCCAATGGATTATTTGAACCCACAAGTTCGGATCGTGTGATGTCATCTTGACCTAAAACATTTAGGCTTAAGTAAATAAGTACTCCCAGCGCGCAAATCTTTTTCATCATAGTATATAGTTAATAATAAGAGTTGCAAATATAGAATTATTTGCCAATTAATAATAAGTTTATTTTAGTATTACAAGTTTTTCAATTTCCGTAACTGTTTCACCTTCAGTTGTTCTAACTTTGATTTGATAAATATAAACACCTCTGCCAATTTTATCACCAAAATCATCAAGGCCATCCCAATTTATAGGTTCAGAACGAAAAGCATTCGAATTTATTATGGTGTTAATTGTTTTTACCAATTTTCCGGATACGGTAAATATTTGTATTAAAACTTCAAGGTCTTCGTTTGGCCTGTTATGATCGAAATAAAATGCCGTTTGCTCGGTAAACGGATTTGGGTAGTTTAATAAATTCTTAATGGCTAGATTTTCTGATTCGGCAACGACAAAATCCAAATCTTCTTCCGACGAATTGTTATATACATCCCATACTTTAATTTTTAGGTTGTGATCACCTTCTTCAAGTTCCGAGAAGAGGTATTCAATCTTCCCACTTTGATAATTATCAATATCCGACTCATAATAATCATTAAGAATAATCAGGTTATTTGTGTTATTATCAAGTGTTGCCGTAATATCGTGTCCGATTCCGTTGCCAACAGTGTTTATTCCGCTGCTATCTGTAAGTATAGCATATAACCTTGGATTCTCATCGGTTACACCTCCGCTAACGAAGTTTTCGTCGTTCATATATAATTTCACCGAAGGACCTACCTCATCACTTGCTGCATTATTATTTGAGCCTCCAATTATAAAGTCATTGAAATATCCTTTCGCGTCGGTTTCGGAACTTAAAGAATAATAGGTTATTTTTCCATTATCGAAATTATACGAAATGTCTTTCGGAACTACAAAACTGAACTGGAATTTTCCATTGATTACACTTGCTTTTCCTTTATACAAAATATTGTTCTGAACCGTAAAATCCATTGTTGAGCCTCCGTCATTAGCCAGTGTGGTTATAGTCCTTTTTTTATCTAAAACTAACGGGTAAACAATTCCATTATATGAGGAGGCTAAACTTCCCTGAGTATTTTCAATGTGGCCATGAAATGTAACTTTCGATAGCGCCTTTAATGTGTCGGTATAATTAGAAATACTATTATGATTAATCGAGTCTGTTAGAACATTATATCTTGCTATCGGTATTTTCAGTGCCGGATCACCTAGTAGGGTAAAATTTCTTTTGTTGTTATCTGTACCCGCATTATTCTTTGCTAAACGTATAATGTCTCCTAAAGTTCGCGTATTACCTTCCTTATCGTACGAAAAAACATGGTCGTAAAATTTATTATTTAAAATGTAATTTTGACCAGCATATACCAGACGGGTTGTTGAGAAAAGAGCAATTCCACCACCTTTGGGATTTAGTAGAACCAATTCGCCGGCTGAAATATACTTATGATTATCAAAGCGACTGAACTCACAGGTGGCAGTCATAAAAATGGTTAACTTGTCAAAGTTTACCCAGGAGTTTATATTGTCAATAGATACAATGCGCTCATGGGCCAACCCATTTTCTCCTCCATGTCCTGTGTAATTAAATATAAGAATTCCATTATTGATTTCGTCGTTTATTAATCGGTTAACTTCAGGGTAGCTTTCGTAAACTGCTGATGATTGCTGAGGATAAGCATCAAGATAAATCTTGTTAATAAAGTAGTATGGATAGGTTGTATCCACTTTAGTAGCTAAACGGTCTGCATCACGCATGTGAATATTTAAATCCTCATCATCGCCAATAAAACAAAGTGAATTCATCCAATTCCCTCTATTTTCAGGGTTAAGAAACGATTTAATTTTATTTACTATGTTATCGGCTTCTTCTGTCGATTGAACCGGTAGTCTTCCAATGCCAATATCAACTAAACCGGAGTTTGAACTCTCCACATTATCAGTGGCGTCTAATAAACCAAAAAAATCATCGGTTACAAATGATTCTGTTGGCATCAAAGAATTTTCAGACTGATAGGTTGGGATATAATTAATATTACTTGCAGTAATTGATTTGTGATCGAAAGAGCCATCACCAATTAATAAAAGATATTTCAGGGTATCGGTGCTGGTAGGGCGATCATAAATCATTCGTACAAAATTTCTTATGGCAGACACATCGGGTGTTCCCGATGAAAATTCATTATAAATTTGCTGTGGAGTAACAATCACGGATGAAAGATCATCCTGTTGCGTGTGTATTTCAGCTATTTCATTAGCTTGGGTTAGAAAATCGGGATGACTAACAATAATCATATCCCGATGATTGATACCGTGTAAATTTTGATTACTAACAGTACCTGCAAGCTCAGGAATTAAGAATTTATCAGGATTGAATACGATAAATTCATTTAATCCTGGTTGCACTTCTACTTTTAAACTACCAGCTGACAAGTTTAAACGAATCGGAATTGCTGGATTTGTAACATTCCAAACCTGTGTTTCATCATTGGTGTTAGAGATTGTGAAGCTTATAATTTTTGAATTTTCCTCCGTGTTGTAATATCTGAATATCAGATTATCATTTGCAGACAATTGTCTTTCTGCATTTAAAGTGATGTAATCGAGCCATCCTTCAGACGATGGAGTTGGTTTAGTGTAATTTATTGTTAAAGTAAAATTATCGTTTGCACTTGAAAAAGAGCTCATTGTTTCTGATCGCCTCGCAAAAGTAGAAGTATATGAACTCATATTAACTGAACCCACTGTTATACTGGAAATGGTTTGAGAATCTTTGGAAATACTGAATGTTGAGCTTGCCGATGATCTGGCAGCTACAGCAGTTTTTAACCTGATATCAGTACTTTTTACCAAACTGGGGAATTCAAAATCGAAATCGTAGCTTGTGGTAATATCAAAGTGTTCACCGAACCATAACTGTCCTGATTCTATTAAATTTTCTTTTTCAATCTCATGGTGTGCAACATCAGTAAATGTAGAATAAGTTTCTACTGCACTGCCAGTTGGGTTGGAAACTGAGCTAATGGTATTCATGGTTCCAACATCGGTTGTTAAAAAGATATAATTATATTCAGAATAGATGTGCTTTTTTAACGAATAGAAATTATTAATGGTATCATAATAAACCTGGTCCGGACCTTTTGCATAAAATAACACATAATCACCTTCATTAAAAATGCCATCGCTTCCTTTTTCATAATACATGGCTTTTTGCGTAAGATCATCCTGGCAAGGTTCTGAGTTAGATAAAGGAAGCATTCCAGAGGAGTTACCATAAATTTTTATATTTCCAGGATTCGTAAAGCCAAAATCGGAAAGCTGAGAATAGGTTAATTTATAAATACCATCTTCTTTAATCCGCAATTTAATCCAGGTTCCATTTCTAAGCACCGATTCTGAACTAAAATTGGGTGACTTTAGATTTAAGCCTATCTTTCGTTGCTTTTCAATAAGTTCTATAGAAAAAGAGATAACCTTTTCAACTTCTCCGGTTGATGGATTTTTCCTAAGAGGCAACATGGTGAACTGCAAGTAAGGCTGTTTTCTTTTATAAGAAATAGTTGTATTGTAAGTAAGGTTTTCAGCAATGCTTTTATTTTCCTTAATGATTTCTTTTTCGCGTAGAGTTAATTTTTCAAATTTTATATTGCTGATTTTTAGGTCGGTAATCAGATTGTTAATTCTTATTAATTCATAATAATGTGGTAGATAGTTATCATATTTATATATGGCATCTTGAAAAAACAGAAAATCAGTTTTGTTATAATTCTTTTGCTGCAATTCATAATAATGAGAAACCGATTTAGGTTGTTCCCAATTGATTTTTCGATTTAGTGATTTATTCTGGCCAAATGTGTATAAAATGATGAAAAATAATAGACTTAGTATGAATGCTTTTTTCATTAGGTTTGATAATTTTATGCAAAGAAACAAAACTTTACTATGTGTAATAAAGAATGGATAAATTTCGTTATTTTTAGATTATAATCCATAAAACGCTAATTATTTACTAAATATTGTAAGATTAAGTTCGGATATTGCATGAGAAAATCCTTTATCATAGTACTTGTATTAATTGTAAATCAATTGAGTGGTCAGGAAGTTGAATTTTCTCAGTACTATGCCAATCCTCTCTTTCTTAATCCGGCATTTGCAGGTTCAGAAGAACATGCAAGATTAGCACTGAACTATAAAACTATTTTACCTACCTCATTTGGTGATTATAGTACATATAGCGCCTCAGTTGATAAGTATTATGATGAGTTAAGCGGAGGGGTAGGTTTTCAAATAATAAACGACAGACAGGCTCAAGGCGCAATTAACGACCTTGGCCTGAATTTGATGTATTCGTATCATGCAAGATTACGAAAACGATGGGCTATTGCAACAGGTTTTAGAATAGGATATAATATTAAAAGTGTTAATACTGGCGATTTAATATATCCTGATATGATTGATCCGGTGAATGGAGTTAATAATTCAGGTATGGAGAGCGGATTACATCAACAATCCTTATATTTTGATTTTTCTGTAGGTATGCTTACCTGGTACGATAATTATTATTTTGGTTTAGCCGTTGATCACCTTACAAAGCCTCAAATATCGTTGGGTAGCGATGATCCCGGCCCCATTGCTAGAAAATATACCTTTAATGCAGGAATGGAAATACCGTTTTATAATAGTCTGGAGCGAGTCCATATGACTATGTCTCCTAATCTAATTTTTCAAATGCAAGGAGCTTCATCAAAATTAAATTTAGGACTATATTTAAATAAAAATTACTTAACCACCGGTGTTTGGGTTAAAACAAACACACAATTTAACCTTACCGGATGCGTTTTAATGTTAGGATATGTAACTGATTATGCCACATTTGCATATAGTTATGATGTGCCATTTTATCTGGGTGGAATAAGTGGTGTAATTTCCGGGGGACATGAAGTAACCTTTTTGTATAAATTCATGTATAAAAGGAAGAGAAAAAAAATTAAGGCAATAAAATGTCCTAAAATTTAGTTATATTTGTGTGTTAAATCTTGTTTATAGAAGTTAAAAATTACTATATTTGAAATAAAAAATAACATTACCATGAACGTAAAGTTAAACATTTTCCCTTTAGTATTTCTAAGTTTAGTCATTGTGACAGGTTGTAGTTTATTTGGTGGAGGCGGAGGCGCTGGTGGAAATGCACAAACTGGAAGTACTTCCCAAACTACAGGTTGGGATTATAACAATCCAGATAATGGAGGTTTTGAAGTTAAAACAAATTATGAGCAGGAACCAGGTCCGGGCTTAGTGTTGATTGAAGGTGGTACCTATACTATGGGACAAACCGAACAAGATGTTACATTCGATTGGAATAATGTACCAAGAAGAGTAACAGTTGCATCATTTTACATGGATCAAACAGAAGTAAGAAATGTAGATTATCGTGAATACTTACATTGGTTAAAAAGAGTATTTGTTGATTATCCGGAAGTACACGATAATGCATTACCAGACACTTTGGTTTGGAGAAGCCCATTAGCTTATAATGAACCCTATGTAGATTACTATTTCAGACATCCTTCATATAACGAATACCCAGTAGTTGGAGTTGATTGGTTACAAGCAAATGATTATTGTGTTTGGAGAACAGATCGTGTAAATGAAATGAGGCTAATTGAAGAAGGAATTCTTGATTTGGATCCAAATCAAATTGGTCGTGAAAATTTCAATACAGGTGCATACCTTGCAGGACAATATGAAGGACTTGTTGTTGAAAACTTACCTTCTTTAGATCCAAACCAGGAGAGCAGAAGAGTTACAATGCAAGATGGAATATTGCTTCCTAAATACAGACTTCCAACTGAAGCTGAGTGGGAATATGCAGCAGTAGCTTTACTCGGAAATACGTTTGATGAAAGATTATATGAACGAAGAATATATCCTTGGGATGGTCATAATGTTCGTAAACCGCCTCCAGGAAAAGACATGGGTTTTATGATGGCTAACTTCAAACGTGGACGTGGTGATATGATGGGTATGGCTGGAGATCTTAATGATAATGGTGCCATTACAGTTCCTGTAACTTCTTACTGGCCAAATGATTTTGGATTGTACTGTATGGCAGGTAATGTGAACGAATGGGTATTAGATGTTTATCGTCCATTATCATACGAAGACGTTAGTGATTTTAGACCTTTCCGTGGTAATGTTTTTGAAACATTGGTTAGAAACGAAGATGGAAGTATTGCTGCAAAAGATAGCTTAGGAAGACTAAAAACTAGGCCAATTACAGACGAAGAGGCTGCCGGACGTACCAATTACCAAAAGGCTGATTACAGAAATTACCGTGATGGTGATTTAATGTCGGGTATTAATTTTGAAAATCAGGATGCGGCAAAAGGAACAGCTGCTACTGGTGAAATGTATGCTCAGGATGTTCAGGGAGATGATATGACATCATTGATAAGCGATAAAGTAAGAGTTTATAAGGGAGGCTCTTGGAAAGACAGAGCATATTGGTTAAATCCTGCTACACGAAGATTCCTGGATCAGGATGAAGCCAGAGACGACCTTGGCTTTAGATGCGCTATGATTAGTGTGGGAAGCCCCAGTGGAAAATAATTACTTAATATTATATATCTTTAAAAACCTCATTCATTATGAGGTTTTTTTATTTACACAACAATATGAAATTAGAGCAATTATACGAGCTATTTCTTACAAATAGAAATATAACAACGGATAGCAGAATAGTTAAAAAGAATGACCTGTTTTTTGCTTTAAAGGGTGATCATTTTGATGGTAATCAGTTCGCAGAAAAAGCAATTACTAATGGATGTGCATATGCCATTATCGATAATCCTGAATATAAAAAAGACGAAAGGTATATCTTAGTTGATGATGTACTGGAAACTCTCCAAAAACTGGGAAATTGCCATCGTAAAAAATTGAATATACCGATTCTGGCGATTACAGGAACTAATGGAAAAACAACCACTAAAGAATTAATAGCAGCAGTTTTAAACAAGAAGTTTAAATTGTGTTATACGCAAGGGAATTTAAATAACCACATTGGGGTTCCGCTAACTTTACTCGCCATGGATGAGAAAACCAATTTTGGAGTTGTCGAGATGGGAGCTAATCATATGTTTGAGATTAAAAAGCTTTGCGAAATAGCAGAACCAGATTTTGGTATTATTACAAATATAGGGAAAGCACACCTGGAAGGATTCGGATCCGTAGAAAATATAAGAAAAACAAAGAAGGAACTATACGATTATTTATCTGAGCATTCAGGTAAAGTTTTTTATAATAAAAGTAATCCAATATTAACAGATATAGTTGAGGAACTGGCTGTACAGTCAGTATCATTCGCCGGAGATTATTCTAAGGTTAGTGGTGAGGTGCAATTATCCGAACAGTTTTTGTCAGTAACAGTGAAGATAAATAATACTCCTGTAGATATTCAAACACAATTAGTAGGAGCCTATAATTTAGAGAATATCCTGGCCGCAGTGGCTGTAGGTGAATATTTTAATGTTCCTGTGAAAAGCATTAAAGAAGCCATCGAGGCTTATGTGCCTAAAAATAATAGATCGCAGTTTATAAAATCAAACTCAAATAATATATACCTTGATGCGTATAATGCTAACCCAACCAGTGTTGAACTTTCTTTAAAGAACTTTGTATCTTTAAAAAAGCCAAATGCTTGTTTAATTCTGGGAGATATGCTTGAATTAGGTGAAGAGGCTGCAGAAGAGCATAAAAAAGTATTACGTTTAATTGATAACTATTCGTTTGACAAGATTATTTTAGTTGGCAGTATTTATAGCTCAATTTATGTTAAGGATGATGTATTGCAGTTTGAAAACGTAAATGAATTTAAAAAATGGTTCACTAAAAATGAAATAAAAGATTCTCATATTTTAATAAAAGGTTCGCGGGGAATTCAATTAGAGACAATTGTAGAATATTTATAAATAGTAAGGTTATGGGAAATAAAATAATGGACCCAATTGTAGGGAAATTAATGGGATTAAGATACAAATCACATCCCTGGCATGGCGTAGAATTAGGTAATGAGGCACCAAAGGTACTCATAAGTTATATTGAGATGGTTCCTACCGACACAGTAAAATACGAAGTTGATAAGGTTAGTGGTTATTTGAGGTTGGACCGACCCCAAAAATACTCGAATGTAGTACCTGCACTGTATGGTTTTATACCGCAAACGCTAAGTGGAGAAAGAGTAGGTAAATATTGCGAAGAGAAAACAGGTAGAAAAGGAATACAAGGAGATAACGACCCGATTGATATTTGTATTCTAACGGAGAAAGAAATAACCCACGGAGATATTTTGGTTAGATCACGTCCTATTGGCGGTTTCAGAATGATTGACGGGAACGAATCGGACGATAAGATCATTGCTGTTTTAAATAATGATGCGGTATATGGAAACTATAAAGATATTAAAGATTGTCCGAATTTAGTTTTAGATCGATTGAAACACTACTTCTTAACGTATAAAGACTTGCCTGGCAATAAGGCAAATACGGAGATCACACATACTTTTGGAATTGAGGAGGCGCATGAAATTATTAGGCTTTCGATGGAAGATTACAACGAACGATTTAATAATTTGCAAAATATGTTGTCTATTTAAAATCTAATGAAGTAAAGTTGTTTTTCTTTTGAACAAAGTGATTCCATACAATACTTTTAGGATATATTTCCTGATGATGATTAACTACTTTGTTAGAAAGTAGTTTTTTTCTTTTAGCACGAAGTTTTTTGATACTCTTATAAAATTGAAAGTGTGCTTTTAACACAGCATCAAAGCTTTTGAAAGAAAATCGTAATAAAAAAATTAATCCTGATAATCCATCAAAGAGCATTCGTAAGAATAAAACAGGAAATAGTTTTCCTTTAGGCAAGTTTTTATAAAGCAAAAAGAGGTTATTTCTATAATTTAGATATAACTTGAACGGGCTGTTATTTGGAAGTGTGCCACCACCAACATGATATACGGTTGATTCGGGACTGTATACAATTCTGAGCCCCAGGTTCTTTAATCGCCAGCAAAGGTCAATTTCTTCCATGTGTGCAAAGAAATCATCATCTAAACCACCACTGTTTTTATATAAATCAGCACGAATAACCATACAAGCTCCCGTTGCCCAGAAAATATCCATGATATCATCATACTGACCATTGTCTTCTTCAATAACGTCTAAAATTCTTCCTCGGCAGAACGGGTAGCCATATTTGTCTATAAATCCTCCGGCTGCACCGGCATATTCGAAATACTCTTTTTGATGGTATGATTTAATTTTGGGTTGGCAAGCTGCGATTGACTTATCGGAATCAAGCAGTTCGATCAAAGGATTTAACCAGTTATTTGTTACCTGGATGTCACTATTTAAAAGCACAAAATACTGAGCATCTATCTGATTCAGTGCTTTGTTATACCCACCTGTAAAACCGTAATTTTTATCTAATTGTATGAATCGAAGCTTCGGATAGTTTGTGTTAAGAAACTCAATGGAATCATCTGTCGAATTATTGTCAGCAATAATAATTTCAGTGTTTTTATCCTGAGTATTTTTAATCAATTCAGGCAAAAACAATTGAAGATATTTTTTACCATTCCAGTTTAATATGACTACGGCAGTTTTCAACATGAAAATGATTATTCGTGAATGGGTGTTTCAGGATCTCGTTTGTGTTTCCATCGTTTATGCGACCATAACCAGTATTCTGGTTTCTCTTTTATGTAGTTCTCCAATAAACGCAAATGTGTTCTGGTTATTTCATACTCATCACAATTTGCAGCCTCCTCAAAAAGTAGTGTTGCCTTTAATACGTATTTCCCTCTTTTGACTTTATCTACATGAGTGTAAATAACAGATGCATTTAATTTTCTAGCAATTTTTTCAGGCCCCAAAAAAACCGGTGTTTCCTGATTTAAAAACATGGTCCAGTAATTTCCGCTAATACGAGGAGGGCGCTGATCAGCAATCAGACCTAGGATAGTTAGCTGGTTATCCCTATTGTATTTTAAAACTGTTCTGTAGGCATCTCTCATGGTTACAGGAACTTCACCTAACTTAGCACGCATTTTATAAAATTCTCTGTCGAAAAATTTGCTATTTAAGGGTTTATATACGCACAAAGTTAAGTGCTGTGTAAAAAATGGTAATGCAATAAAAATCTCCCAATTCCCGTAATGTCCTGTAATCCCAACAATACTTTTATTTTTTTTGTATAAATCAGTTATAATTTCGGGATTCTCAAATTCAACCATTTTTCGAATTCTATCTGGTTTCATCTTTATTAAAGCAATGTTCTCGATAAAAATGTCGCTTAAATGGTGAAAGAATTTTCTTTGTATTGATTTAATTTCTTTTTCAGTTTTTTCAGGGAAAGAATTCTTAAGGTTTTGGTAAACAACTTTTTTCCGATATCCTAAAATATAATAAAGTACAATAAAAACAATATCAGCTAACCCATATAAAACAAATCTTGGGGCTATACTTAATAACCAACTAAACGATTTGAATATGAGAACTCCAATTTTTTTCACAGATTAGATAGGCTTATTTATTCATGATTTCGTTAATGCTACCAAAAAACTCTTTATACACCTTAGTATTCGTTGCGATAATTTCTTTACCAAATATATAATTATTTTTTCCATTAAAATCAGAAACTTTTCCTCCGGCTTGTTGCACTATAAATGCACCAGCGGCAACATCCCAAGGGCTTAAACTATATTCATAAAACGATTCGAACCTGCCACAGGCTACATAAACTAAATCGGTAGCCGCAGAACCTAATCTTCGAACTCCTCGCGAATGTTGCATAAAATATTCGAGTGTTTCCATAAAAGGCTTAATTCGATCATAATCGTAGTATGGAAAACCTGTTGCTATTAAACTACCTTCAACGGTTTTATTACTAGAAACTTTGATTTCTTTACCATTTAAAAACGCAGGATTATCTTTCCAGGCATAAAAGCATTCGTTTAATCCCAATTCGTGAACAACACCTAATACAATTTTATCATCTTCCATTAGCGCTATACTTATAGCAAAAGGAGTTATGCCATGAATAAAATTCGTGGTACCATCCAGCGGATCTATAATCCAGTTGTATTTATCTCCTTTTTGTGTAGCAGTACCTTCTTCAGCTATGAAACCTGCTTCGGGAAGTATTTCTGATAATTTACGAACAAGTTGTTCTTCCGATGATTTATCTACATAGGTAACGAAATCATGTAATCCTTTGGTCTCTATATTTTTCTCTTTAATATTATTTTTTTCGGCAAGAATAAAATTTCCAACATTTTTGGTTAATTCTATAACTTGCATACATATTTTTTCCAGGTTCATAGGCTGATTTTAGTTTTCAAATATACTAAACTAGGAATGTTAATTGATATCAAGATTTATGTTTTAACGCATTTTAACAATTAAGTTCCCCGATTCTGATATTTCCTCTAATTTAACAGTTTTTATCTGCCCAACCAATGATTTATCGTATTCGGCTTCCACTTTAATGTAATTTCCTGTAAAGCCAAACATATTATTATTTCTTTTATAAGCTTCGAATAATACTTTTTCCTCCTGACCTATGTGTTGCTTATAAAATGTTGTCTGTTTTTCATTAGCAAGTTTTTGAAGCTTTTTACTTCGTTCCGTGATAATTTTTCTGGGCACTTTGTCCTCAAAGTTTGCCGACTTTGTGTTCGGACGTTCAGAATAAGAAAACACATGGAAAAATGAAGCATCAAGGTTATATAAAAACTTGTATGTTTCTTCGAAATCCTCGTTAGTTTCTCCTGGGAATCCAACAATTACATCAACACCTATAAATGCATGCGGAATTAGTGATTTAATTTTATCGACTCTCGATTGAAAGACTTCTCGCTTGTATCTTCGTTGCATTTTAGCAAGAATCTTATTACAACCCGATTGCAACGGGATGTGAAAATGGGGCTGAATTTTTTCTGATTTAGCTACAAACTCAATAATCTCATCTTTAAGTAAATTCGGTTCAATAGAAGAGATCCGTATTCGTTCTATTCCTTCTACTTTTTCAAGTGCCTTAAGAAGATCATAGAATGACTCATTGGTTGATTTTCCAAAATCACCAATATTAACACCGGTAAGAATTATCTCTTTTATGTTTGATTGAGCAATTTTATGCGCTTCATTAACCAGTTCATCGATTTTTTTATTGCGACTTTTTCCTCTTGCAAGGGGTATGGTACAGTAGGAGCAGGAATAATCGCAGCCATCCTGTACTTTTAAAAATGAACGGGTTCTATCGGCTTCCGAATGCGATGAATCGAACTGATCAACTTCTTGTATTGCACAAGAATAAATCTCAGGAGTTTCTTTTTTTTGTAGATTATCTAAATGCTCTAGAATGTTAAATTTTTCCTGGGTTCCCAAAACTAAATCAACGCCTAGATTTGATGCTATTTCTTCGGGTTTTAACTGTGCATAACAGCCTACCACTGCAATAAAGGCATCTGGATTATTATTCTGGATTTTTTTTATGGCTTGCCTGCATTTTTTATCTGCCTGTTCGGTTACAGAACAGGTATTTATCACATACATATCGGCTTCGGAATTAAAACTTACCACCTCGAAACCATTGTTTTTAAAGTTTCTCGAAATGGTTGATGTCTCAGAAAAGTTTAGTTTACAACCTAATGTATGAAAAGCTACTTTTTTCTTTTTGTCCCCTGATATTGCCATGTTTACACCCTTCTTAATTCAGGGTACAAAGGTATATTAATTTGTTTGATTTTTGCGATCTGTTTTTTTAAGATAATCAAAGTATAATTGTCTTACAACTCCATCGGCAACACCTACCTTGGGTACAATAATTTCATTTGCTCCCGACCACTTTGTGATTTTAAATAGAAGATCGGATGCCGGTATAATAACATCGGCACGATCGGGATTTAATCCCAGAACTTTAATGCGATCTTCATAATTATAGGTTTTAATAAAGTTATAAACTCGCTTGAGTGATTTTACCGGCAGAACTTTCCCTTCTTTTTTTCGCGACATTTTTAATAATTTATTTACGTTACCACCGGAACCAATAACAATTAAGTTGGGATATTCTTCTTTTATTTCTTTAAGCCATGATTTGAGTAAGACAAAATTCTTCTTTTCTACTAATTCGTTCAGTAACCTTACGGTGCCTATATTAAAAGATTTGGAGGTAACGGCGATTGAATTTGAGAATAATGTTATTTCTGTACTACCGCCACCAATATCAACATAAAGGTAAGAATGGTCAGCATCTAAAAAATCAACAATTCGGTTATTATAAATTATTTCAGCTTCTGTTTTACCATCAATAATTTCAATATCTATATCCGCCTGTTTCTTAATTAAGTTTACTACTTCTTTTCCGTTCAAAGCTTCTCGCATGGCCGATGTAGCGCATGCTCTGTAATCGGTAATGTCATGTACCAGCATAAGGTGTTTAAATGCTATCATGGCATCAAGTAGTTTTTGCTTCTTTTCTTTGCCAATTTTTCCTTTTGTAAACACATCACCTCCAAGTCGAATAGGTACACGCGTAATGGATGATTTCTTAAAAATGGCATCACCCTCGTTTTCAATTACATTTACAAAGAGTAATCGAATGGCATTAGAGCCTATATCAATAGCTGCAAATTTTAGTAATTTCAAATCTTATTTTGTTTTTTTAGGATAATCGAAATCCCAGTTTACAATTGCTGATTTGTTAAATTCTGACCACAAATTGGTTTCTGCCTGAATATGAACAACTCCCGTTGTAGGCATATTATCGATTTTATTACCTGTAAAAGAATTGGCAAGATCGGTAAACGTGGGATTATGTCCAAAGATCATTAAGGTATTAATATCATCATCAACATGGTTAATTAGTTCTAAAACTTGCTGAATACCAGAAAAATATATTTTTTCCTGGATTAGGATATCTTCATACGGATACTCTAAAACCCTTGAAAAAATGGTAGCAGAGTGCAAAGCTCTAATCGCAGGACTTGAAATGATTAAATCCGGCTTGGTGTTTTTTTCTAACACACGTTTAGCCATTGTATATCCATCATGTATACCTCTTTCTTTTAAGGGCCTGTCCATATCGGACAAGCCTTCGATATTCCAGCTCGATTTTCCATGTCGGACAATAAATAGTTCTTTCATTCTTTTGTATACGTTTTAGAGTAAATCACTAGCCAGTTCTGCAAGATAACTTCGCTCTCCCTTTATTAAATTAACATGGGCAAAAATATCCTGACCTTTCATCCGATCGGCTAAATAACTTAACCCGTTTGATTTTAAGTCCAGGTATGGAGAGTCAATTTGATGAATATCGCCGGTAAAAATCATTTTTGTTCCTTCACCTGCTCGTGTAATAATTGTTTTTACCTCGTGTGGTGTTAAATTTTGTGCCTCGTCAACAATAAAAAATACATTCGACAAACTTCGTCCACGAATATAGGCAAGTGGACTAATAATTAGCTTTTCTGATTTTTGCATCTCTTCAATATGCATATATTCTTTACTTTGTGCTTTAAACTGATTTTTAATTACCGATAAATTATCAAATAGGGGTTGCATATAAGGGCCAATTTTCTCATTTACATCACCCGGAAGAAAACCAATATCTCTATTAGCTAAAGGAACAATGGGCCTTGCTAATAAAATCTGGTTAAACTTTTTTTCCTGATGAAGGGCAGCCGCTAAGGCAAGTAATGTTTTTCCTGTACCAGCTTTTCCGGTAAGTGCAATAAGTTGAATATCAGAATTTGTTAAAGCATCTAAAGAAAAAGTTTGCTCTGCATTTCGTGGGTCAATACCATAGGTTCTGTGTTTTTCTACACGCTGCAATACCTTTTTTATAGGATCATAATGCGCTAATGCTGATGATTTTTGTCCTTTTAAAATAAAATACTGATGAGGTAAAGGTTTTAATTTAAATTCATCTACTGGAATTCCTTCGTGGGTCTCGTAAAATTTTGAGATTAACTGATCATCAATATTATCAACGGTTTCAATATCCTTATGAATCTTTTCCAAATCCTGTATCTGATCATTCTTGTAATCCTGGGCAAGTATCCCCAGCGATTTGGCTTTCATGCGTAAGTTAATATCTTTACTTACAAGAATTACCTCATGCGTTTTCTTTTTCGCTTTAACATCTTCTGCAATGGCTAGAATTCGGTGATCAGGGGTTGGTTCCGGGAACGATTCTTTTAATTTCTCTGAATATGGTTTTCCAGTCTCTATTGATAGTTTTCCTAAACCTTTACCTAAAGTTATTCCTCCATTAAATAAATTATCACCAGATAATTTGTCTAACTCTCTTGTAAATTCGCGGGCATGGAAGTTTATTTGGTTATCACCCTTCTTTAAATGATCTAGCTCTTCTAAAACGACAATAGGTAAAACAATATCATTTTCTTGAAACTTGTATAAGCAATTAAAATCGTGAAGAATAACATTGGTATCAATCACGAATACTTTTTTCTTTTTTTTCATGGAATATATTTTTTAATCGGGTGTTTACACTGTATTTTTATTACTACTAAATTAACATATTTATTTTTGAATAAACTAAAGAAACAGTGAAATATTATGGAATTATTAGATGGTATTTTTACACGGCGGAGTATTAGAAAATATACTGCTCAAGAAGTATCGAAAGGTCAAATAGAAACTCTAATTAAAGCTGGAATGTATGCTCCTTCAGCTCGTAATCAGCAACCCTGGCATTTTATTGTAATTACAGATAGAGAACTTTTAAATAGGGTAAAAGATGTGCATCCTTACGCTAAAATGCTTAATGATGCTCAGTTAGCAATTTTGGTTTGTGGCGATGAAACATTAGAGTTGAGTAATGGATATTGGGTAGTTGATTGCTCGGCTGCTACACAAAATATTCTGCTGGCAGCACATGGATTAGGGCTTGGAGCAGTATGGTTAGGTTTGCATCCGCGTAAAGAAAGAAAGAGCGATATTCGTAAATTATTTAGTTTGCCAGATCATATACAGCCTTTATCCTTAATATCTGTGGGATATCCGGATGAAGAAAAAGATAAACCTGAGAGATTTAAACCAGACAGAATTCACTACAATGCATGGTAATTTTTCGTAGTTTTGATTGCTTAAATAAACAATATGAATTATCAGGAAACTATACAATGGCTGTTTAATCAATTGCCTATGTATCAGCGACAAGGGAAAGCTGCATACAAAGCCGATTTGGAAAATACGTTAAATCTGGATAAATACTTTAATCATCCGCATAAAAATTATAGGAGTATTCATGTGGCAGGAACCAATGGCAAAGGTTCAGTTTCACATATGCTGGCTTCCATATTGCAAGAAGCCGGGTATAAGGTTGGTTTATATACTTCGCCGCATTTAAAGGATTTTAAAGAACGTATTCGAATTAATGGCCATATGATTCCAGAGGATTTTGTAGTTGAATTTGTACAACAACACAAAGGTATATTTGAAGAAATCAAACCATCTTTTTTTGAAATGACCGTGGCCATGGCATTTGAATATTTTGCACAAGAGAAGATCGATGTGGCTGTAGTTGAGGTGGGAATGGGAGGTAGACTGGATTCTACAAATATTATTCATCCTGATTTATCAATAATTACAAATATTGGGTTAGATCATACTGTATTCCTGGGCGATAGTTTAGAGAAGATTGCAACAGAAAAAGCAGGTATAATAAAAGAAAATGTGCCTGTAATCATTGGAGAAACTCAGAAAGAAACCAAGCAGGTATTTTTAGATAAGGCAATAGAAAAGCAAACAGCAATTTCTTTTGCAGATCAATATTATGATGTTGATTACGCGTTGCTATCTGCAGAGAATAAACAGGTATTCAATGTAAAGCATGATAATAAAGTTGTTTATGGTAATCTGAAGCTGGATCTGCTGGGTAGTTATCAGCAAAACAATATGGTTACTGTACTAAAAGCGGTTGATGTATTAAATATGAATAATTATAACCTGGATTTGAGTTGTATTTATAATGGTTTGTTCGATGTAGCAAAAAATACAGGATTAAAAGGACGTTGGCAGATTTTAGACCATAATCCGCTTACGGTATGCGATACGGCCCATAACCTGGAGGGTTTGAAATATGTTGTTGAACAAATAAAACAAACAGCGTATAAGAAACTTCATATGGTTTTTGGCGTTGTAGATGACAAAAACATTGAGCATATATTAAAAATATTACCTCAGAATGCGGAGTATTATTTTACTAAAGCTTCTATTCCGAGGGCGTTAGACGAAAAAATATTGTATCAGAAAGCAAATCAAGAAGGATTAAAAGGTCATTATTATGATCAGGTTGCACTGGCTTTAAAAAAAGCAAAAAAAAATGCAACGTCTAATGATTTGATTTTCATTGGTGGAAGCACCTTTGTTGTGGCTGAGGTAGTATGATTTTTCAAAAAAAGTAAAAATTATTTTTGTAGAATAAAAAAGCTGATTATATTTGCATCGCTTTTGACAACAAAAGCACATGCAAAAAGGGAGATTAGCTCAGTTGGTTCAGAGCACCTGCCTTACAAGCAGGGGGTCACTGGTTCGAATCCAGTATCTCCCACAAAACCTCGGTAAAAGCCGGGGTTTTATTGTATATGGATATCTATTACTTCTACATATTGTATTCTGAAACTTTAGATAGGTATTATATTGGTCATACTTCAGATTTAGAAGATCGTCTTGAAAAACATAATTCTAACCATAAAGGTTTTACTGGTAAAGCAAATGATTGGAAAGTTTTTTATTCAGAAAGGTTCTTGAGTAAAGAATTGGCATACACCAGAGAAAGGGAAGTTAAAAAATGGAAAAGCAGAAAAAAGTTAATAAAAATGATAATCGAATCTGGTTCAGAGTATCCCGACTGACAGTCGGGAGGGTCACTGGTTCGAACTTTTCTCACGAGCGAAGTGAATAATCTAGTATCGCCCATAGAAGAGACTTCAGAAAAGGAGTCTCTTTTTATATGATTGAAAGTTAGGTATTTGTGGATTAAATATTTAAGTCTTTTTCTTCTTTTTCTTCTACTTCATCTACTTCATCTTCTTCATAATGATATTCAGCTACTTCAACATTTATCCCCTTTTCATCGCAAATAGCCTGAATATTGTTTTTGATCTCTTTCACGATGTTATAAGGTAACCAGCCTACATTAATAACTTTACTTCTGCCTGTTAGTTTAAAGAAAGTAATTGAAGTAAACCCTAATTTTACTTTTTTTACAGTTTCCCACATGATCTTTTCTGGTACTTTCTTAAAAAAGCCAAATTGGTATTCTAAGGCAAAATCATCACTGTTAATAAACATTTTTGTATTATACCCCACATAACCGAAGTATATAAACAGAAAAAAATAAATTCCTAATCCAAGAAAAATCCATTCTACAGGATTATCTTTCTTGTAAAAAATCCAAAAGATAATCAAAGCTGTTACTAAAAAGATTAAAGCAAGAATGATAACCAGCTTTTTATGACGGCTGCCTTTGCTGGCTGTTTGATTTAAGTTAATCGAAAAAGGTTCCATAATAGTAAAATTGATCTTTACTCAAAGGTAGTTATTTTCAATATTTTATTGGTTATTTTATTCCTAAAATATAAATGTTTTGCTTTATAAATATTATGATTAAGAGATTTATTTAAACCTTGCTAGAAGATTTTAGTTATATTTTATTTCAGATTCAAAGGCTTATTCTGTTTAGCAATATTTGTTATTCATGTTAGCTAATTTATTTTTTTACCAGGTTGAAAAGGAATAATGGACTGATTACAATGCAAAACTAGTAATAATTACCTGTTATAATCTGGTTATATATTTTAATTAATACGTAAAATTACTCATTTAAATTAGCATAAAATAATGTAATATAGTAACTTGAATTACTGAATTGAAATATAGATTGATCATTAATTCTATAGCTTTCATCAAAAATATTGTAACAGTAATAAATTTAACTCATTTAGTATGTAACTTTTAACGTTTTATATTGTACACAATTAAGGTTAAGTGTAGCTTGTAGAGATTTAATAATTAATGACCATAATTATTATGAAAAAATATAACAAAATTTTAAGGAAAATAATACCTGTCTTTATATTGGCAAGTACTATATCAGTTAATTTAAATGCACAAACTGGCCCAGGTGGTGTTGGGAATAGAGATGGATCCAATGCCCAACCTGAAGTTTTATTTTGGCTTAGTGCTGATTCGTTAGGTTTAAGCAATGGAAGCCCGGTAACTTTATGGAATGATATATCCGGTAACAATAGAGATTTTGCGCAGGGTACCGTAGGAAACCAACCAGCATATGTAAGCAGTGGAATAAATTCCATACCAACGGTTAGTTTTGATGGTACAGATGATTTTTTGGAAGACGACGATGCAGAGAATTATATCAATGGCTTATCAGGAGTATCGGTTATTGCTGTTGTTCAATCCAACGAGATAGGAAGTGATGCAGGATTTTTCGATACTGAAGACCCGGATGGACAAGATGATTTATTAGCTATTCGATATGATGAAGATGGAGCTAGTAGTACTTTTGGAGAAGATGTTATAAAAATTGGTCTTGAAACATCTTCCGGAAATATTCAAATGGAAAGTTCTGAATTTATTCAATCTACAAGCCCCCAAATGTTTACTTTACAATGGAATTCAGGAGGAACATTAAATCTTTATGAAGATGGAACATTAGATACACCAACATATCTAGGACCAACTCTAAATATAGGAGGTACGATACAAAATACTACTAAAGCGATAATAGGAAGAGGCCCAAAAGATGCAGCCGATGGATGGAATGGATATGTTTCTGAAGTGATCTTAGTTGGAGAAAATCTTAGTCAGGCTCGAAGAAATATTATTGAAAATTATTTATCTGAGAAATATAATATTGCCATATCCAATGATTTGTTAACCTCTTTAGATGCTGCATATAATAACAATATTGCAGGTATTGGTGAAGAAGCAGATGGCCAGCATACCACAGCTGCCAGTGCTGGAATGTATCTTACTGCTTTAAGTGGTTTAGGAGTGGGTGATTATGTTTTTGCTTCACATAATAATTTAACGAATAATATTGCAAGTTTCAGAACTAGTTCTGACGCCGAAATAGCTGCAGCAGGAGCTATTGAAGCATATAACAGAACCTGGTATGTTGAAAAAGTCAACACACCTACAGCAAGGATAGGCTTTGACTTTAGTGAAGCGCTGGAGGATGGTTTATTTCCAACGAATTATTCAAATTATGTATTGTTATACAGGGCTGGAACTTCAGGAAATTTCTCGAAAGTAAAAAATGCAGATGGTATTGAGAATGGTGATCAGGTTTATTTTGATTTAAACGATGCACAATTGCAAACAGGTTACTATACTTTAGCTACCGAAGATGATGCTATTTCTCCATTAGAAGGTATTCCTGGGCGTACATGGTATACCTTAATTGGTGGCGATTGGGACAATTGGGAAATCTGGACATTAGACCCATCGGGAGCATTACCTAATAATCCTAACAGTTATACTCCCTCCACATCGCCTACAAATACAGCGGATAAAGTTGTGATTAAAACAGGTAGGACAGTAACCGTTTCAAGTGACAGTTTAGATAATGCAAGTTTAGTTATAGAGGGCCGGTTGGATTTACAAACTACAACAGGTCATAATTTTGGTGAGATTAGGGGAACAGGCCGGGTTTTACTTGCAGCGGATAATTTTCCAGATGGTGATGCCTCGCACTTTTATACTAAAGGCCAGGGAGAAGGAACTGTTGAATATTATGGAGGAAGTTATAAATTATCTACTGCCAGAGAGTTTTACAATGTAGAAATTGAACTGGATAATCCCGCGAATATTATAAAAATGGCTGCAGATTATAACATTAATGGTAATCTGTATGTTACAAATGGTATTCTTCAAATAAATGATGAAACAAATACAACTCCGCTCCAAATAGATGTAGCTGGTGATGTTAATGTTGATAAAGAAACAGCTTTAAGTACAGAGGGTAAAATAACTGTTGGTGCTGTTGATGCATACGATAGTGGTGCTCAAACAGGATATGGAAATTACCATAAAGGTTTTCATGTTTTTAGGATAGGAGGTAACTTTACAAATAATAATAGCGTTCGCTTTACGAAACAAACTAATCCCGATTATGATAGCAGGGCTACTAATGGTGCAGTTTCATTAGTTTTTTACGGAGCTGCTAATAAAACGTTTTCTTGCTATGGTACAACAGATTTATATAATCTTGTAATTGATAAAGGAACCGATCGAACATATGAGTTACAAATATATGCTGATGATAAGGCAGATTTCACTTTGTTTGGACAAAATAATCTGAATTGGGATGTTACAGATCCAGCTAATCCTGAAATGCGCAAAGCTTTATGGATTAAAAATGGTACACTAACATTAAAAGGCAGTGTATATATTCCTAGTTTATCGGAGGGAACTGTAGATTTTACCATTGGGCAAAATGCTAGGTTAAAATTAGATGGAGACAATGTATTTGTTGGTAATACAGCCAATGAAGCAACTACATGGACAGGCTATTCTCATCCTGGCACACCAGATGGTATTGATATTAATGGTGCGAATCAGGGGTTATATGTTTTAGGTAAGCTGCAGGTGGACAATGGTCATTACTATTTAGGTGAAGCAGAAGCAATTAACTTTAGGGATGAAGCATCCGGGATAATTGAGGTAAATGGTGGGTTATTGGAAACGAATCAAATTGCCATAAGTAGTTCGGCAACACTAGGAAATTTCTCTTTCCTTGTTAATGGTGGTGAAGTCAGAATCACAAGAGAATATGGAGGAGATGATAACCGGGCAATGCTTAATCTGGATACCGAAGATATGGTATTCTCTATGTCAGGGGGTGAACTTTATATTGAAGATGTAACAGGTCATGATCCAAATTGCATCCATATTGCAAGCCTGGAAGGTAATTATAATGTTACAGGGGGTACTGTTTATATTGATGTAAATGATAATGCAACAGTGAGATCAACGGCTCCTTTTTATAATTTACAGATTAATAATGGATCGACGCTAACGCTGCAAGAAGATCTTACTGTTTTAGGCGATTTAACCATTGAGAATGGTGCTACATTAACAACAGCTGGTTTTGATGTATATGTTGGTGGCGATTTTGACCTTCAGAATGGAGGAACCTATACCCATGGTGGTAATACAACGCATTTTATTGGAAATGGAAGAAGTAATATTTATGTGCGTAATACATTAAATTCCGGAGAATTACTGTTTAATAATGTAACCCTATCCAAAGATCAAAGATACAATACTTCTTTATTTCATAGAGTTGAGGTAAATAGTCCGGGACGTAATTCTGATGTGCATCCGGTTGAAATTCAGGGTAATCTTTATATTGAGCGAGGTGAATTTGATGTAGATGAGTGGGAAGTAGATGTTCACGGTAATATCGAAATTGTGGACGGTCAAATTATTTCATCAGAAACTGTAAATCCTGAAGGTTGGATTGTGTTAAATGGTTCTGTTCAACAAACCATTAAAGGGTCTGATACTAAAGAACAGGAATTTGGCTCGTTTGAACTAGATAATGCAAATGGCGTATTGTTATTAAGTGATATCAATGTTAACGACTTTATCTTAACACCTAATGGAGGAAATGCATTAATTGACTTGGATATATACAATATGGATATCTCCGGTGATGTAACTTTAACCACCGGAGCATATGGAAATTCAATAATGTTTCAAACAGCAGGAAATGCTTCTGATGGAGGATTAGGGTTGGCTGTTAGTCTTGAAGATCGAAATTATTCCAATGAAACAGTTGCTGAATTTCCAATAGGGTCTTCCGGGGTTTATAATCCGGCATATGTTTATATTGATGGTAATCCTAATGCTACTTCAGGTACTTTATCTATAAATGGTGTTGACGGATTGCATCCTGCAGGAACATCAGGAAATGCTCTTGAATACTATTGGGTTACAGATGCTGATGGTTTTAGTGGTATAAATAGTACTGCAATAAATTATGTTTTTACCTATCCGGCAGGATTTGATAATGGCTGGCAGTGTTATTATTTAGAAGAAGGAGAAACAGATTGGATTAAAGATAATTCTGATGCTTCCCCAAATGCTTACTTTTATGATGTTGGAATGATTAGCGGAGATTTTGCAGTTGGTAATAACTCAGGATTTAATAACCTAACTATTTTTTATAGTAGGCAGGATGGAAATTGGTCTAATAAAAATTCATGGTCAAAAGATTCTTATGGTGGTGCAGCTTCAAATAAGACACCGGAAATGTATGATATTGTAAAGATTGGTTATAGTGGCTCTCCAGGTTCATACACAAGACATAGAATTACTTTAGATGTGGGTACAGCAGCAGTACCTACAGAAATAGCTCAGCTGGTTCTGGAACAAAATCCAGAGGCCGGTGCCATAGAAACCAATATGTCTAGATTAATAATTCTGCCAACAACAGGATTAAAAATAAATGGAACAGTATCTGGTGATGGAGAAATTCAATTCCAAATGGATGGGGCAAATATTCCTACTCTGGAGGGTGATTTCGGAGATTTTGTAAATACAGAAGGTGCCAGCTTTATTATGCGATCAAATAATGGAAATGTTATGGCACCAACTAATCTTACTCGTTTTCCTAGATTAAGTGTACCAGGTTCAGATGTAACTTATGATGATACAAGATCTGTAACATTTACAACAGATATTTATTGTCATAACCTGAATGTAAGATATGGAGGAACACTACTGCTAAATAATGGAGCCAAGGGTGATATTGAAGTTAGGGATTCTTTAAGAATTGGTGGAATAGGTACCGATAATGAAGGACGAATTATTTACCAAAATAATGGAACTGCCAGAACAATTAAGGTCGGAGGAGATCTGGTTTTTGATACGGATGGAACAACAAACGATCATAATCAATTATATGTAGAAACGGGAGGTACTGATAATCTTGAACATTATTTGCAAGTTTATGGAGATATAATATTGCGTAATCCCAACTCATATATGGATTTATGGACAGCAAATGATGGAGCACAGAGTAATGTAATATTAGAACTTCTTGGTGAGGATAATGCAGAATTTAGTGATGTAAATAATACAGGACCAGAGTTATATCGAATTGTAATGAATAAAGGTGGTTCAGGTTCGGCGACATTTGATTTTAATGATGCTTTTATACTCAATGGCCCTACTGATGGAAATGAAAAAGCTATTGAACTTATTAGCGGAAGGCTGGGGTTGCATGATTCAGGTATAGATGAGACTCTTACATCGGGAGGCGCTGATTTCAAAATACCATCGGGCAGTGAACTTTGGCTGGGAAACAGCTCTACAGTTCGTGTGAGTGGAAACAATACGGGTATTTGGCTTGATGGAACCCTTACAGTTGGATATGGAGTAGAAGCTTTATTTAATGAAGGTACGAATAATTACATCCAATATACTTCCTCTGGAAACTCTGAAATTATTATTAATAGCGGAAGCAATAAATTTTATGTGGGTTCGCAAATACGTCGTGCAACAACTACCGAGGAAGGTATTTTAAATTTTAATTTATCCACTGCTACAGCTGATGTAGTAATTGGAACCAATGCCGATCAAGGAGGTGAAACTACACGAGGAATTTTTGAACTGGTAAATACCGGGTGTAATTTTACTCAAGTGGCTGGTTCGAAAATATCGATAGCAAATGGTGTTACAAATGCATCAGCCCCTTCACTATACATCGATTTAGATCCTTCAGAGGTTAGTTTGGGAAATGGTTCTGTCATTGCATTTGGAAGTTCAGATACTAAAGCAGGTCAGAGTATGAGTATTTATTCTTCAGTTGATCTTAAAAATGTTGAAGTGGATAATAGTTCAACGAACGATCCGCAATTAACCATGTCTACTGTATCATTAACATTAGATACTTTAACTATTGATGCCCTCACGACATTTGATGCCAATGGACTTGATCTTAACCTAAACGGAGATTTAATAGCAAACGGGGCATTTACTGCAAATCAGAATAATACATACTTTTTAGGAACCAATAATCAGCAAATTGTTGGTAGTCCAACATTCTGGAATTTGTATAAAACAACTTCAAATCAATTACTATTAAATAATGATATCGATGTTGATAACGAACTTGGATTAAATGCTGGTACGTTTAATGATGGAGATAACACCTTAAGTGTTCAGGGTAGTGTGAATATGGATATAACAACAACCTGGGGAGCATCCAGCGATGGTATTTTAATGAATGGAAATACCGAACAGGTCTTGACCGGAAATGGTACTTTTGGTAAGCTATCAATAAATAATTCCGCTGGAATATCCTTACCACAGGGTAATGAGTTTACCATAAGCGGTGAGCTTCAATTGGAAAATGGTGTATTGGATATAGGTAAGAATTTACTTGTTTTAGATGAGAATGCGATCATAAGAGAAGAGAATGCATTTTCTGAAAACAATATGATACAGACTAACATTTCATTTACCGATGCGGGAGTAAAGAAATTATTTCCTGCTATTATACCGGCCGATAATTATGATTTTATATTTCCAATTGGTTCAGAGGGTAAATATACACCTGTTGAAATGGATATAGATAATGTTGATGCAAATGGATCAATTCGGGTGAAAGGTGCCAATGAAATGCACCCAACCATAACAGATGATACAGAACCCTGCAATGAACTGGATGATGTTTTAAATGTATTGAAGTATCACTGGGTATTAGAAGCAAGTGGAATCTCTGGTTTTAATGCAGATGTAAGTATGCAATATTATTCCGAGGATTATCAATTAAATTCTACAGATTACAATGTAGATGATTATATTGCAGCAAGATTGTTATTTGGAAGTACGTTGTGGAATAAATATGGTGAGACAAGTTTTGATGAACTTAATAACTTATTGAAATTCACTTTCAGTAATGCAGATGATAATGGAATAAGTGGAGACTATACTGCGGGTGTAGAAGATCAAGGAGGAGGCTGCGAAGGTGCAATCCCAGATGAAGTGCCAATGTATATTAGTAAACAAGATGGTAATTGGACTGATGCTTCTACCTGGGAAACGTATCCTGATCCTACTGGAACAGTTCCATCTGGTGGACCAAGAGGTGCTATTGTTATTGTAAAAGACGAAGTGACTGTACCAACCCCTTATATTGTGAGTTACAAGACAATCATACAAAGCACAGGAACGGTTGATGTTGGTACAACATTTGGACATCGTTTAGGTATTGTTGAAGGTACAGGAACTTTGCGGTTAGAGAGAGGTAATTTACCGGCAGGTGTTTACGATGATTTCTTTAGTCGAAGTGGAGGTACTATTGAATTTACTGGCTCAGACGACTATGATGTATTAAGTGAGGTGAATAATGTTCGTAATATAATATTTTCGGGTACTGGAGAACGAAGACTACCTAATCTAGATTTTGAAGTATATGGCGAATTTACCATTGATGGTTCTGATGGAAACCTTTGGGTAATTAATGAGCATGATAGAGATATGACTTTAGATAGTAATATAATCTTTAATCAAGGTAAATTTGATGCTGGTTTGGATCCTTCTACAGTTACTTTTGGAGGTACAGATCAACAAATAATATCTGGCACAGGAAGTTTTACCAGTTCTAATGCATTTAGAAATGTTATTGTTAATAATTCAAATGGAGTAACACTTTCAAGTCCTGCAGAGATTAAAGGAACGTTAGCATTTACAACAGGTGTTATTACTACTGATGCAACCAATATATTAACGATTAATAACACATCAGAAACGGCTGTTTCAAGAGTTCCTAGCACTATTAGTAATTATGTTGATGGGCCAATGCGTAAATTAATACAAAATGGTGGTAATTTTGATTTCCCTGCGGGAGATGCTGGAAGATATGGCCCGGTATCAATTTATAATACTACCAATGGTAGTTCTGCTTATTGGATAGCTGAATATTTCAATACAGGACACACAAGCAGCAGTGTAATAGGTGCTCTCGTTGATGTAAGTACTGATGAATATTGGGCCATTGATAATCCTGCAGCTGGAGATGCTGCGGAGATTGAATTGCGTTGGGATTCTAATAGTACTATAACACCACTTACAACTGGAGATATTAATGAAATCGTAGTTGCTGAATATGCTGGTTCCGATTGGATTGATAAAGCATCTGATAATCCTTCTGGAGATAATTATGATGGTACAGTAAAAACATCAGCAGCTATTAATACGGATCCAATCTATTATACATTGGGTTCAACTACAACTATTCTGGCGCAGGCTTACTTTACGAATCCAGATGATGTATGCGAAGGTGTAGGTATTCCTGTTTCATTCGCTGGGGTTGATGGAACAAATCTGAGCTATACATTAGATTATGATTATTTTGATGGTTCAACGACAACATCAAATTCAGTAACAGTAGATGCATTGCCTTATAGCTTGCCAACAACAGATGGAGCTGGCACATATGAGTTAACAGGTTTTGAATATAATAGTGGAGGAAATACAGGTACTGTCAATAGTACAGTGGTTACAGCAAATGCAGCACCAGCTCAACCTACCATTTCGGCAGTAGGAGAGCCAGGATCATTAACATTCTGTAATGGTGGAAGTGTAATTTTAACATCTAGTGCTGGTACAGATTACTTATGGTCGACAGGAGCAACAACACAAAATATTAACGTTACAACATCGGGTAATTATACAGTTCAGGTATCTAATGCAACAGGCTGTTACAGTGTAGCATCCGACCCAAAAACAGTTACGGTAAATCCATTGCCATCTGTAACCGTAAGTGCAGTACCGGCAACGATATGTTTTGGTGAAACATCTGTATTAACTGCTACAGGGGGTGGAACCTATTTGTGGAGCCCTGATGCAGATCTTGATTCTAATACTAGTCCTAACCCTACATTCGACCCTAGCATAACGGGTACTAATCCAACAAGTCCGACACAAGTAACCACAACATTTACGGTTACGGTTACAAATGCTGGATGTTCTGATACTGGAACGGTAGATGTAGTTGTAGTGAGAAAACCCGAAACCGGTCCCCAGTATCATATTAAAAACGATTGGGGAAATTAAAATACGGTTTTAAATGGTTTGTGAAATACAATATGTTTACACATATGAAACTTTATACCTAAAAATAAGTAAAAGCAATATTAATTGTTAATAAGGATGATTTTTAAAGTATTTAATAAATGTATTTTGCAATGAAAAAATATAAAATATATTTAAAAAAGATTGTTTTGCTATTTCTTGCAACTGCATTATCAATTTTTACTGTTACAGCTCAAGATCATGAATCAAAAGATAACTATACAGGGAATTGGGAAGATGCTGGCACATGGACTGTGGGTGATGGTAATATATCAAACGGAGATATTATAAATATTTATGGACAGGTAAATAGGAACTCCGATATATTTATTGATAATCTTGCTGAGTTGAATGTATTTGATACTTTAATCATTTATGGAAATCTATCTGTTGGTAATAACGGAATACTAAATATTAAGACCGGTGCAATTCTTATTGTATATGGTAATGCTTTGATGAATAATAGAGTAGAAGTTGATCTTGATTCATATTTTGTTGTATTTGGTGATTACGATCAAGAAAATAATTCTGAAATAGACGCACCTGTGAATGATACACTTTTGTATGTTTCAGGAGGTACTAGTTGTGGTAATGGCGCAACTTGTGTAGATGGTGATCTTGTTGGTGATGAGGATGATATGTATGATAATCCTGATATTGATGAGATTATTGAAGCAACGAGTAACTTTATAACTCCACGATCTCCAACACTATGCTCTGGAGGTTCTCTAGTACTAAGTATTAGAGATGATGGAGTTAATTATGAGTGGTTTAAAACATCTGACCCTACTACTATTTTAAGCACTGAATCAACACTTACTATTACAGCAACGGGGACATATGATGTAGATTTTGAGATTGGAGGAGTACCACAATCTGTTGATCCGGTTACGGTAACTAGTAGTGGAACGGTATCATTTAGTGTTTCTGCTGTGGTTACCAATGCTTCTGGTGTTGGCTTGAGTGATGGTGAAATTGATTTAACAGTTACTCCTTCCGGTACTTATACTTATGATTGGAGTAATGGTGAAAGAACAGAGGATCTTAGCGGATTAGCAGCAGGTGATTATATTGTTGAAGTTGAAGATGACAATTGCCGGGTTACAGAAACTTTCTCGGTTACAGATGTGGCTTGTACAGACCCGGATTTAAGTACTGTAACTACACCTGAAATTTGCAATGGCTCTAGTTATGACATAAGCAATATTGTTGTGGTTGATGCTAATGCTACCAACCCAACGTACACATATCATAGTGCTAGCCCTGCACTACCGGGCAATGAACTCCCCAGCACTACGGTTAGTCCAGCAGCAACAACAACATATTATATTTTAGGAACAAATGGTAGTTGTACCGATGAATTGCCAGTTGAAGTTATAGTAAATTCTCTTCCAACAGTAACCGATCAAACACCTGAAGCCATTTGTTCCGAAGCAGAAGCAGAAATGGTTCAGATAACAGGCTTGGATCTAACAGCAAATGAGGCAGCTATAAATGGAGGAGCAGGAATGTCATATGCATGGTACAACGACTTAGGTTTAACTAGTGATATTGGAACACCAACAGCAGTTGATATAAACGATGTGTTCGGAGGTGCTACAACCTACAACATTACTTATTATTGTAAAGTTACTAATGCAAATAATTGCTCAGATGTAGCATCGGTTACCTATACAATATACAGAATCCCCGAAACGGGTCCACAATATCACCTTGATAATAGTTGGGGTAATTAAAATAGTAAACATCTTTAATTTATATTAATAATCCTTAACATGCATTAGTTAAGGATTATTTTTTAGATATGCACAAAATACAAAAACATACAACATTTGCACTAACGAGATGTTGATAAAGTTCATAACCCTAAGATAAATAATCGATTAATGTTATATTATCCCTTCACCATTATATCGGTTATACCGAATAGATGTTATTATCCTGTCCCCCGATAGCTATCGGGAATCGGGATCCTAAGAAGTAATAAAGTTCAATTGCGTTATATATTAAAGCGTTAGTTCTAAATATAAAATTTTATATTTGTAATGTGGAATGGGTTTTTATCAATAAAATTGGACGATTGATAAAACATTGTATAGTATTAATAAAAAAAAACCTGATTTAATAACCTGAATCGCAACTATTTAACTTTTTTCTAGTAAAAATATGTATATTCGCGTTTTCCGTAAAATTCCCTTAATTATGAAATTTTTACCATATAGACTATTTATTTTGCTAGTTATTCTGTCTTTAGCATCTCAAAGTGTTTTCTCTCAAACGATTATATTTTCGGATGATTTTGAAACAGATAAAGGATGGACTTATTCTGCATGGATTAGAGATAATACTTCTTTTTCAGGAAGTGATGGAAATCATTGTCACATAACTCCGTTCAATAACTACACAAATTATTTGAGTGCTATTGTAACTAGTCCAATTATTGATTTTACTGGTTATACGACTTTAAACTTAAGTTTAGATGTGAGATATAATACAGAAGCAGATTGGGATGGATTTAGAGTGGAATATTCTGATAATGGAGGAAGTACCTGGAATGTTTTAGGAGCCGTTGGAGATGGTGCAAATTGGTATAATGATAATGATGTGAATGCTATAGGAAATAATGAGCATGGTTGGTCTGGCGATAATGCTGCATGGGAAACTGCATCTATATCATTGCCAGCTTCATTAATTAACACATCAAATGTGCAAATACGAGTGCGCTTTGAGTCAGATGCCTTTGTTGTAGATGAAGGCATTGCTTTTGATAATTTTGAAATTACAGGAGTAGAAATTCCAATTGGCAATAGTGCCGATATGGTTTATTGGCTGCGTGGCGATCTAGGAGTAACAGAAACTTCTGGTACTGTTACAAACTGGGCCGATCAATCAGGTAATGGTAATGATGCAACAGATGCGAATGGTCCTACCCAAATTACTTTCGCTGCTATGAATAATCAAGAGGTAATGTCATTTGATGGAACAAATGATGCTCTGGGAATAGGAGATGATGCTAGGATTAATACATCTGAGGCTTTTGAAAGAACAATGTTTATTGCATTTACAACTGGGGCTAACGTTTCTACAACGCAATATTTATATGAAGAAGGTGGAAACACTAATGGAATAGGAGTTTTTATAAAAGGCGGTAAACTATATGTAATATTTTATAATGATGGAAACACTACAATCAAGTCTAATATCGTTTATGAATCAGTAAATACAAATACTGCTTACATTTTGTCATTTAATTGGGACAGTGGAAATTTAACAGCTTTATTAAATAATTCAGCGTTCTCGAATCAAACGATCACTGGAACAATGACATCTTTAAAAGCTCATGGCGCAGACATTTCTATCGGACATACAGGTGGAAATACAAGAAATGAAACAGGTGGAGTACACTCTGGGCCGGATTATTTTTCAGGTCAAATTGCAGAATTAATATACTATGATGCAGCACTATCAGAAGTGGATGAAGTAGAAATTAATAATTATTTAGGCGACAGGTATGGTGTAGATGTTAGTGTTGATTTCGATATTTACTATTCATATCAAACAGGTAACTGGAATCAATCATCTACCTGGACTCATGATCCGGGTGGTACAACACAAACAGCTACAGATATTCCTAACTCAGGGGATAAGGTAGTAATCTTAAATGGTAGAACGGTTAGTCTGGCAGCTGATGTTGATTCGACAAACTTGGATGTTACCATTCGCGAAGGTGGTTTTATTAATCAGTCAACATTTCAGTTTAGTGCTGGTTTAAGTGCACTGCGAGGTGCGGGTACATTTAAACTGGCATCGGTGAATTACCCAACAGTTACTACAAACGATTTTGTAAATACAGATGGAGGAACCACAGAATACAATAATGCAGCCGATTTTACTTTGCCTGCAAGTCAGTCTAACTATTATCATTTAAGAATCAATGCTCCAGGTGTGGTGGCAACACAGTTAAGCGATATTACCTTAAATGGTGATTTACACATTAAACAAGGGACTTATCGAATTAATGATAATACAGCTGCACGCAGAAAATTAACGATTCAGGGTGATGTGCTGGTTGATAATGGTGCTTCGCTTACAGTAGGAACCGGAGTTACAAATACAACAACAGATCCTCTCGGAATTATTGGCGGCACTGCTCCATTTATTGATTATTATGATACACAATCGCACAGAGTTGTTCTTAAAGGTGATTTTACAAATAATGGTAATGTAAGATTTACTAATTTAAATTATCCGGTATTTAACAGTTTTCCTCCTACAACAGTAGGAGCAACAACTGGATTTGCAACAGTATATTTCATGGGAGCTACAAATAATACCTTAACCTGTAATGGAACAACCGATTTTTATAATTTGGTACTAGACAAAGGCATTGATCAAACCTATAAGCTAACAGTATACTCAACTGATTATCAAAACTTCAGGCTTTTTGGTGCTAATACTGCTGGAGGTGATGGAGGTGGTGCAAACCCAAACCTAAAAAAAGCATTATGGTTAAGAACAGGTTCGTTGGTATTAAAGGGACTAACAATTATACCTTCACTATCAGAAGGTACCTGCGAGGAAGATGGAACTCCTTATCCGGTAGCGAATCCCAATTCGGATTTTTATATCCCTTCAAACGCTGCATTGATATTAGATGGTTCAGAAGTTATTGTATTATCAACAGCCGACGATTATCGAGAAATTAATTTAGGATATGGTGTTTCGGGTGGTTCTGGCACTGTAAATGGAGTTGGACGAGGAGGGTGTAGTTCATTCTCCATTCTTGGTAAACTTCAGATTAATAATGGTTATTTCTCAACCAGAGAATCAGGTGGGTTTATTACCTGGGACGATGCTTCGGGACAATTTGAAATTAATGGCGGTATAGTTGATGCTAAGCAGTATCGATCTGCTGGTAGTTCTGGTGGTTTAGCTTCGTTTATTCAAACAGGAGGTACATTCTTATTACGAGGGCAGTTCCAGCGCACACCGACAGCTTATGCTAGCATTAATGACCTTAAAGATTTTTCAACAAATACATTAAACACTACACGATCCTCAAGTGGCTTAAATGGTGCATTGGGAACGTTTAATATTAATGAAGCTGCTAACGTATTTAGTATGAGTGGTGGTACAATAAGTATATATGATGTTTGTGGAACAGCAGCTGGGCAAAATGGTGCTTTCGAAGTTTTTTCAGATGTAGCAAATAATAGTGTTACAGGTGGTACTGTTGAAATCATACCTACTGCTGGAGCTTCTGGAACGGATGCAACTCAGTATATTATTGAGACAACGGCAGAGTTGGGAAATCTTACAATTAATAGAACAAGTGGAACAGCAACAGTTGATATTAACACCTATGATATAACAATTCTTGAAGATTTAACAATTACTTCAGGTGAGTTAGATGCCAATGATTTAGATGTTTCAATTGGTGGTGATTTTATCATTGAAAATGGAACTTCTTATACACCAGGTGCAAACTGGACGATATTTAATGGCTCAGGAGCTCAAAGCTTTGAAATGAATACAGGTGCTGCATTAAATATAAATAAATTTAAAGTTGATAAACCGTCCAGTACTGTTTTAACCCTGGCAGGCACCCAGAATACACTAAATGTTGCCGATTCAATGATGATTATAACTGGAACATTGGCTGATGGAGGTAAAACTGTTAATTTGGCAGGATCCATTGCAACCTCATACTTATACAATTCTGGTGTACATACCGGATCGGGTTCAATAGTGCTAAATGATGATGATCCTCAGATTATTACCGGTGATGGTAATGGAATATTTGAAAATATAGAATTAAATAATACAGATGGAAGTACTGCACCTGTATCATTAGGGGCAAATACTGCAATTAATGGAGTACTAACATTTTCTCAAGATAACTTATTCGATATATCAACCTACAAGTTAAATTTAGGTGAAGACGCAGCTATTATAAATGCAGGTACTAATCGATTTATACAAAGTGCAGGGAATGCTGGCGACGGTGGTTTAACCAAAACTTATTCAGCGAGCTCTAACACATTTACATTTCCTATAGGAGCTCCATCATCTAGTCATGTAGCAGCAGAATATACACCCGCTACTTTATCATTTAGTTCTGCACCGACAGTTTATGGTTCGATAACAGTTGTGCCGGTAGGATATGAACATCCCAATACTACAAATAAAAATCGTAGTTTAACCTATTTCTGGCGAACCAAATCCGAAGGGTTTACATTAGGTTCAGCTGTTATAAATCATGCATATACTTATTCTGATAACGATGTTATTGATAATGGAACAACTATTACAGAAGATGAATATGTTGCAGCCACGTATGATAATGCATCCTATACATGGACTAAGTATAATGTAACAGATGTGGTGGATGGAACGAATACAATAGGAGGAACAGGAACAGCGTTGGCTTCACTTAATTACATTGATTGTGAATTTACTGCTGGTGATGATACACCGATCGCTGATGATCCTTTTGGAACACCTGTGGTTTATTATAGTCGTCAAACAGGTTTATGGACTGATACAGATACCTGGACCTTTAATGACACGCATTCAGGTGCTAGTGCAGGGAGTATACCTGGAGCCTCAGATATTGTGATCATAGGCGGACAGGATTCTGTTTATTTAGCAACTAACTTAACAACACCAAATACAGGTGTTCAAAATGCAGCTACGCTAAAAATAGAACAAGGCTCTGCATTAGATATTGGTTATAATTATGATTGTAACTTTGGAATTGTATTAAGTCATGAAAATGGGAACGGTAACTTCAGAATAACAACCGACTTTACCGACAGAAGTGATTTTATCTTCCCCAATGGAGATTTTTCTGATTATAATGTGAACAAAGGGACTACAGAGTTTTATTCTGTCAATCCAAATACAAATACCTATTTTGTATTACCAAGCAATACTAATTCTTACGGAACAGTAATTCTTTCACCTCTTGACCAATCTAATATTGTGTTTCCTAATATATCAGAAGTTACATTTTATGGCGATTTAATTACAAGAGGGACGAATTGGGAATCATGGTTTGGTTTAACCTGGCTTACAACTGCTGGTTATCCGGCTATTATTCCGAAAACCGTTACTGTTAAGGGTGATTTATTATTAGAGCGTGGTTCCTTAGTTTACATAGGTAACAATGCAATTCAACAAACTGTCGTTGTTGAGGGTGATGTGATCATATTCCCTACTTCAGGGATAGATGTTTATGCTGGTGGAGGGCAAAACTCATTTGCAAATACTCTATCCATTGCTGGAGATTTGATAAATAATTCTAATAATACACCTGCACCTTCTGGTGGACATGCAGGAAGCAATGCTAGATTTTATGTGAATGCAAACAGAAAAATAGATTTAGTTTTCACAGGTAATTCTAATAGTTCAATAACGAATACAGGAACTACTCCTGCTACAGGTAGTGCACCAAATACTATTTTGGGGTACGTTTCTGTAAATAAAGGAAATTCCCAGGCAACAACCCTTACAGTGGATATTGGAGGAACTCTTTCTACAGGACTACAAGATGATTGGTTAACACTTGAAAATGGAACATTCCGTTACGAACATGACGGTGATTTAAGGATTACGGAAGACAGTCAATTTACTATTCCATCAACCGCTGGATTATATATTAATGCTCCAGGCAATACGGTTTATTTGGCCAATGATAATGTGGATAACAATGATGTATATCTAAATGGTAAATTAACAATTATTGATGGTGATGTTTATATTGGAGAAACAGGTGCGCCAAATAACAATAACGATATTGAATATTCCGGTGGAGGTAATTCGGAGATCGATATCCGGGGAGGTAGTTTAACAGTGAATGGTCAAATTCGTCGTAATCCTTCAACTTCGGCAGGTATATTAAAATACAATCAGTCCGGAGGTGATGTAACCATTAATGGCCGCGATGTACTTGCTGAAAATGCAAAACTTGAAATCCTGAATGCCGGTAGTGAGTTTAATATGTCTGGAGGTACACTAACAATTGTGCGCGGTGGTGGTGACGGAACATTTGGTGATTTGTATCTCCGACCGGAAACTTCAACAGTAACAGGTGGTGAAATTATTTTTAACCCTACAAGTGCACAAAATTTTATTTTTGATGCCAATGTCCCGATTTGGGATCTCACGATAAGTGCTAATGCTAATGTTGAACTTCTAGTTAGTCCGTTAACTGTGAAGAACGACCTTACTATTGCTAGTGGTGGAACGCTGGATGCAAACATAGATTTTGATATTCCGGTAACCATCAATGGCGACTTTGATAACTCCGGGATATACGAACACCGAAATAATGTTACTACATTTAATGGCGGTACACAGCAAATACTGGGTAGTGCTGCAATTGATTTTTACGATTTAACAGTAAATTCTTTAACTAAACTTACGTTAAATAGGGATGCAAATGTAGATAATGATTTAATTTTGAGTAGCGGAATATTAGAGTGCGCTGCAAACACAGTGTATGTTCAGGGCGATGTAACCAATAATGCAAACTATACCGATACTAATGCAGGTTTGGTGTTAAATGGAAAAGCACAACAATATTTATATGGTACCGGAACATGGGGACAACTAGAGTTAGATAATAATCAGGGAGCTAGAGTAGAAGATGATATTACTTTGCAAAAAGATTTAATATTAACAAAGGGTATTTTAGACATCAATGATCAATTGTTTACATTGCAAGCAACCAGTGATATTTTAGGTGCACCGTTCGACGAAACTAAAATGATTACCTCAGATGGTGTATTTAGTAATGTTGGATTGCGTAAATATTTTAGTATCTATTCAGGTGCCGACCAAACATTTTTATTCCCTATTGGTACTTCCGGAAAGTATACTCCTGCCGAACTTACTTATTCTGATATTGGAAGTGTTGGTTATATTCGTATTAATAATATTAACAAATTCCATCCTGGAGTTTTAGATAATGCAAATGTGTTAGATTACTACTGGGAGATTGAAAGTGATGGTATAACAGGGTTTAACGGATCGGTTGTTCTTAACTATTTAGATGGCGATGTGCAGGTAACTGGAGCGAATACAGAAGCAGACTATATAGCAGCAGCGCTATTATTACCAGGAACAAGCTGGTCGAAGGCTTCACCAGGTGCTGCTACCGATAGAGTTGATGAAACAAACGATTTAATCACGTTTAATTTCTCTGGCACAAGTTCTTTATCAGGAGAATATACAGCGGGTATAGATAACGCACTACCTGATCTTGTCCCCGAATATACTAGTATAAATGATGGCGATTGGTCTGATGAAACGAACTGGGCCAATACGGGGGGGGATACATATCCTTGTCCTGTTGGTGGTCCTAATGGTTTTATTATTCATATTGACTCCGATGATGTTATAACTACAGATGCGCTTTATGCATCGGCATATCGGTTAACTATTGATGGGGAACTAAGAATAGATAATGCTACATACGGTCATAATTTGGGTACTGTTTCCGGAGCAGGAACATTATACCTGGAGAATGGTACGTTTCCTGCTGGCCGATTTGGCGACTTCTTGGATTGTGCAAATAATGCAACACTGGAATATGGTGGTAGTACAAATTATACCATAATTGCCGATCTGTATTCATCAGTTCCGAATCTCCACTTTACTGGAACAGGAACCAGGACATTACCAAATAATGATCTTACTATTTGTAATCAACTATTGATTGATGGTCCTACATTAGATAATAGTGCAAATAATAGTAAACTAACAATTCAAGGTACAATGGAACGTTATAATACGGGTAAATTTGTTAGTGGTACAGGTTCAAATGCTACGGTTAGTTTTGCAGGTTCAGCTGCACAAACTATTGGAGGAGCTCTGGGAGACTTTACAGGAGTAAATGCATTTAATAACTTTGAAATTAATAATAGTGCAGGATTAACCATTAATACAAGTGGTGATATCGAAGTAAGCGGCGATTTGATATTAACCAATGGAAACATTGTTACAACGTCCACCAATACTTTAACCATTACGAATACTGATATGAATTGTGTTTCTCCAGCTGGAGGTAGCTCTTCATCTTATATAGATGGTCCTCTAACGAAATATATTAATCAGGGGGATGATTTTCTATATCCAATAGGTAAAGGTTCTGTGTTAGGAAATAAAATAACACTTTCTTCTGTAAGAACTGGAACCATAGCTTGGACTGCAGAGTTCTTTACACCCAATGCAACGTATACAGACTTTGGAGCTCCATTAACTTATGTAAATTCAAAAGAATATTGGACCATAAGTGCTAGTTCTGGTGATCAAGCTAAGGTTGGTTTAGATTGGGATCCAGCAAGTGACCTCACTCCATTAATGACACAGAACGGAACAAGCGATATGCGTGTTGCAAATTATAACGCAGGATCAACGCAATGGGAAGAAGTGTCTTCAACACCTTCTGGAGATAATAACAATGGAACAGTTACAACAACATCCGAAGTAACATTACCTGCGAGTGGAACAGCCGATTATACTACATCATGTATTAATGTTACCAAACCAAGGGCACGTTTAAATCCATCAGGAGCAGTTTGTGGTACTGATGGTATTCCGATTACATTTACAGGATCAGCATTAGCATACGATTATATTTTAACCTATGAAAAGGGCGGTATTTTACAAGCACCTGTTACTATAACATCTGCTGATGTGCCTTACACGCTGCTAACAGATGCTGCAGGTACAACGTATCAGTTAATTAGCTTTATATATGACGAACCGGGTAATTCTACAACCGGGGTAGTTGATCCTTCAATCATTACAACATTCACGGTTCCAACGACTGCTGACATTGGAAATGATGGAGGACTGGACGATGATGATATATCAGATTGTGGAGGGACTTCAGTAGCAAATTTACCAGGAAATGATCCGGCGCCATACACTGGTTTATGGACTGTAGTTTCTGGAAGTGGTGGTTCTTTTGTTGATCCTACGGACTTCGACACAGAGTTTAATGGTACCAATGGTACTACATATGAACTTCAGTGGACCATAACAAATGGAGGTTGCTCATCGAGCGACAATATTACGATTGCTTTTCCTGTTAGTAATAGTATAACATTAACATCGGCAGTTAACACAGATAATCAGACTGTTTGTATCAATTCAGCAATTGTTGATATTACTTATTCCACTGTAGGTGCTACAGGAGCTACCTTTTCAGGATTGCCAACAGGTGTTACAGGTTCATGGGTTGCAGGTGTAGTAACAATTAGTGGAACCCCTACGGTTAGTGCAGGAAGTCCATACAATTATACCATAACGCTGACTGGTGGATGCAGTGTGCCAGCTGTAACTGAAATAGGTACGATCACCGTTAATGCTTTACCTACAGCAATTGACCAAACACCTGCACCTATATGCTCTGAAGTAGCAGGTGAAACGGTTCAGATAACAGGTTTAAATTTAAGAGATAATGATGATTTGATAACGGCTAGCTCTGGAGATGCAGTTACCTGGTATAATGACGCAGCATTAACCAGTCCAGTAGCAGATGCAACCGATGTGGATATTAATGATGTTTTTGGTGGAGGAACAAATATTACAGAAGTATTTTATGCTGAGGTAGATAACAGTAATTGTAAGGCTGTAGCCACGGTTACTTATACTATATATAGGATTCCCGAGACGGGTCCGCAGTATCATATTGATAATAGCTGGGGTAATTAAGTTTTTAACAATTGTTGATTATACTTATAAAATTGAAAATGGAGATGTTAATAAATAGGTATTTATACCTAAAATGATAAGGATAAATAATTGTATATTAGCTTTATTATTTATAAAAATATAATACTTAATTAAAAGAACTATTATAGGGGGAGGTGTAAATCATCAAAGAATAAGTTGGTTTTATCTATAAAAGTGATGCATTAACAAAATGACATTTGGCATTAATCATTAAATATGATACTTTTACACGCTTTAAGAACAGATTGATCAAACTCAAAAATAATATTGCAACCATATACGCGAATCAACGTTAAACTCTATAAAACGAAAAAACTGTATTAATTACAACAACAAACACAATGGCTTAATACAGAAAAATTGAAAAAATAAATATTAACTTAAACTTTTAGATCATGAAAAAAACAAACTTTTTAAAAATTGTAATGACGCTGGTTATGGCGTTTGTTATTACTGGAGCGTTTGCTCAAACAGCAGTTCCTGGAACATCTACAACTGATTATGATGCTGCTGGAACAGTAACTGTAATGGAAGGAACAACAGTGCCGTTATATGCACTTCCAGATGGAAACTATCATCCATCTTATGATGCCGATGCTGGAACTGGATTAACTGCAGGATTTACTTGGTATTGGACAGAAGCACAAGGTGATATTAGTTTTAGTAACAACAACACTGATGCAACAACTTATGACAATTTTGATAATTATACTACAATGTCTGGCTTCACTGTTGCGAATTCACCTTATACTGTTAATGTAAAAGAGATTGCTCCAGAAGCTTGGGGTGCTTGTACAGATGCAGGTGAAAATCTTACTGTTAATGTTGTTGCACAACCTACTGCAACATTAGCTTCAACAACTGCAATAGATGTTTGTGAAGGGAATGGTCCAACTGATGTAGTTGTTACAACTGCAGATGGATGGCAAAATTATCGTTTGGTGTGGACTTTAGAAATTGCTACTTTAGATGCAGTAGGTGGATCTAAGGATGAATATTTTGATGATGAAGATGGTAATGGAGCTGCTGCTGGACAAAAATATGTACCAGAATCTGCATCAGAATCAGCTCCATTAGCTATTGGTGGAGCAGCAGGAGGAACAGCAGATATTATGACTGTAGCTGACTTTTTGGTAATCAATTCAAAACCAACAGTTTATACATATACTTTAGTGAGTATAAACGATCAGGCATCTCGTTTTGGTGATTTTATTACTGTAGATGGTGATGATACTGTACCAGAAGATTTCACTTATTATGCTATCGCTGGTCAAGAACTGGTAATAACTGTAAATCCTGCTCCTAATACAGGACCAATTTACCATATTATAAATACATGGGCGCAATAAATTTTTGATAAAATAAATGCACTTAAACTGGTTCAGGTAAAACCTGAACCGGTTTTTAAAAATCGTAACAGAAAAGGCATAACTTAAAATAATTTCAATTGAAAAAACATCTTAACATATTATTTTTATTTATTCTAATAAGTTTAGGGTGGAGTAGTTATGCACAAAAAAGCACTTTACCTGTTGCATGTGGTGGTAGTTTTGCTACCTATGGAGTTTATGGTGATAATGGAAACTCATTTTTTGAATGGGAAGTAACAGGGGGTGATATTATTAGAAATTATAATGATTCCATTGTGGTACAGTGGAATAATGTGGGCGGACCGCATTTTTTAACGGTAACAGAAACCAATATTTATGGTTGTGTTGGAGAACCTTACCAGGATACGGTTATCATAACCATACCTTTTGTTGATTTAGGTTTAGATGGTGAGGTTTGCGAAGGAGAATCGTACGAATTTATTGCTTCTGCCGATGATGTTACATCGTATTTATGGCAGGATGATTCTGATGGCGAAACATTTATTGCTACCGAATCGGGCGATTATTGGGTAAAAGTTACTGATGAGTACGGTTGTGTAGCTGCTGATACGGCTGCATTAATAGTGCATGAATTACCTGATGTAGATTTGGGTCCGGACACTACACTTTGTGGTGAAGAAGGACTTTTCTTTGATGTTTCGGAATATGGAGTGAGTTACGATTGGTTTAATGGAGATATTGCACCAACCTTTACTGCATATACGCAAACCAGAGATCAGGAGATTTGGGTAGATGTTACCGATGAGTATGGTTGTGTTGGATCAGATACCGTTGTTGTTCGTTTCTGTGGAGAGCTCGAAATACCTTCTGCATTTACACCAAACGATGGTGATAATATTAACCCAACATGGGCAATTGAAGCACTGTTTGCTTTCCCGGATGCTACGGTTGATATTTATAATCGTTGGGGAGACCGTGTATTTCATTCAACCGGATATTCATCTGATCAGTACTGGGATGGTAAAGATCAAAAAGGTAAAAAGTTACCAATGGATTCGTACTATTATGTTATTGACCTGAAAAATGGTGAAGACCCGATAGTTGGAACCGTTACAATTATTAGATAGATTTGGAAATTAAAGATAGATTGATTTGTTTTGTGGAGTAATGAAGAGAATATTAATTATACTGTGTATCTTGACGTTGACTGGGTTTTATGCAAAAAGTCAGCAGGAACCTATCTTCAGTCAATATACAATGAACCAATACCTCATTAACCCGGCTTACGCGGGTAGTGAAGGTTACACCTCATTTAATCTTACAGCACGTCAGCAGTGGCTTGGATTTGAAGATGCACCTATGACGCAGGCTATTAGTGGGCAAACACGTATTCTCAAAACAAGTTATGTATCAAAATCAAGATCGGTTAGAAAACGAATTAAGAGACGACGTCCAAGTGGTAAAGTAGGTATAGGCGGGTATTTATATAATGATCAGAATGGCCCGATTGGTAGAACAGGTCTTGAGGTTTCATACGCTTATCATCTTTTCATTAACGACGGACAACTTTCTTTAGGATTATCATTATCTGCATATCAGTTTAGAGTAAATACAAATGATTTGAGTACCTCGGAAGGTTACGATCCTCTAATTGATGAAGCACGAGAAAGCATGTTTATTCCCGATGGTAGTGTAGGAATATACTATACATATCAACCATTTTATATAGGTGTATCCTCACGAAATTTATTTCAGGCATCTGTAAAATTTGGTGGTGATAATAGTTTCTCCGATTATCAGCAGGTTAGGCACTATTATTTAATGACTGGCTACCGATATGATATGGATAATGACTTTGAAATTGAACCTTCCATACTAATAAAAACTACTGAAAATTTTAATCTGCAGGCAGATGTATCATTAAGAGGATATTATAAAAGAGATTACTGGTTAGGTTTTTCGTATAGAACTGGAAATGCATTTATAACTAATGTGGGAATTAAGGTAGACCGACTATATTTTGGCTATGCCTTTGATTATTCGTTAAACGATATTCAAAGAATTAGTTATGGTTCACATGAGATTATGATTGGGTTGAAACTTGGTGATAACACAAGACGTTACAGATGGTTGAACCGATTCTAAGCAAATCAAATGATATCATTAATGATGCTTTGCAAATGCAAAGCATTTTTTTTGCATCTTTTCACTATATTTACGTAATTTAAATCTACATTAATGCAACGTAATAGATAGTAGTTCGTAATAAATTGTATAATATGATATTAAAATGCTGTTATGAAAAAGTATATTTCAATATTAGTTAGTGTAGCGGTAATTGTTGTCGCTTTTTTTATTTTGAAACCCAAGTTATCTGATTCCTATCTGCAAAAAGGAAATGAGCAGTTAGATTCAGCTAACTATGAGTTGGCTGTAGAATATTATAGTAAAGCCTTAAAATTCCATAAGAAAAATACCACAGCTTTGCTTAATAGAGCAAAATCTTATTATCAGTTAGAGCAGTTGGAAAGTTCGCTGAACGATTTTACTGAGCTTCTGGCCGCTGATTCTGCAAATTTTCAAGGATATTTTGGAAGAGCACTAATCTATATTAAACAGGAACAGTGGAAAGATGCGTTAAATGATCTGGTAATGGCACAATCAAATGATAATAAAGTATCTGATGTCCCTTATTTTATTGGATTTTCATATGTAAAGTTAAATGAGTATGAAAAAGCGATAGATGCTTTAAATAATGCCATTGCAATAGATCCGGGTTATGCAGAGGCCTATTATCAGCGTGGTATTGCAAAAGCTAATTTAGGAGATTTGGAAGGTTCAGCAGCTGATTTTAATAAATCGTTAGAACTGGATAAAAATAACCTGGATGCTTATGAACGAAGAGTAAAATATAAAATCGATAAAGAAGATTTTAAGGGAGCAATTAGTGATTATGATGCAATCATCGCGTTAGATAAAGATAACCAGGATGCTTACTTTCAGAGAGGGTATTTTAAGTTACGAATAAGAGATTTTCAGGGAGCAATTTCTGATTTTGATAAGTCCATAGAGATTAACCCTAAGCATATAAAATCATATAAAAAGCGAGGCAACGCGAAAGCTGGATTAGGAAAATTTGATGAAGCATTATCTGATTATGATCAGGCATTAGCATTAGATAAAGGCGACTTTGAGAGCTACTTTATGAAAGGAAGAATATATTTAAGCAAATCAGATATTAAGAATGCTTCAATACAATTCAGTAAAGCAATACAGCTTAAAAATGATTACGCAGAAGCATATTATATGAGGGGCGTAACCAAGGCTATGCAGCAGAAATATGAAGAATCTATTCAAGATTTTAATCAAGCAATAAAATATAATAAAAACTATTTCGAAGCATATTTGGGAAGAGCTACATCTCTTGGAATGCTCGAGCGTCATAATGAAGCTTTAGTTGATTATGATTATTATTTAAAGCATGTTAAAAATAATGGCAGTGCATTTTTAAATAGGGCTGTTTCAAGAATAAATGTTGATAATACCAAAGGAGGGTGCGAAGATTTAAAAAAAGCCTTGGAATTAGGCGTTGAGAAAGCGCAGGAAATGTTAAATATGTATTGTTCTAACAATTAAGATATGATTAAGGTTAAAATTTTACTTGCAGGTTTAATTTTGGTTTGTAGTACGTTTACTTTTGCTCAGAAATCAAATGATCCTGAAGAGAGCATTGATAAATATTTGAAATATTTTTCTGATGAGAACCCTGGAGCAGTTGTTGCGGTTTATAAAAAAGGAGAAATACTTTTTAACAAAGCATACGGCCTGGCTAATGTGGAGCAGAAACAAAAAATGCAAGCAAATCAATTATTTAATTTGCAGGAACTTTCAAAAGCATTTACATCATTAGCCATAATGAAATTGGTTGAAAAAAATAAATTAGAACTTGAAGATGACTTAGTTGATATTTTTAATGGATTTCCTGATTATGGAAGAAAAGTTCAAGTGAAATATTTACTGAATCACACATCGGGATTAAACCCTTTTAATGAGCAAGACGTTCAGACAGGTGATCAGTTGATTAATTACCTATCGAAGCAAGACTCGGTCTTATTTAAACCTGGTTCTAAGTCAAACTATTCAAATTCCGATTATGCATTGTTGGCTAAAATTATTGAAGTTAAATCAGGAATGACTTATCCAGAATTTATAAGGAAAAATATTCTTAGAAAATTGAAAATGAATAATACCTATTTTGCTCATGAATTGGATAAATCATACCATGTTGCCGCAGGACATTTTAAAAATGAAGAAAAGGAATATTATCCGGATATAGTGTTAAGTGGTTTTTATGGAGAACAGGGGATATACACAACATCGCAGGATTTTGCAAAATGGGATTATGCCTTGTATACCAACAAGTTATTAAAGTGTGAAAACCTACAGAAAATATTTACCGTAGTTCCTTTACCCGAAGAAAAGAGAAAGCATTATTACGGCGGAGGCTGGGCCTTAATGAAAAGAAATGAGACGCGTTACTACTGGCAAGGAGGAATGGGGGGTGGTTATACAAACCTGATTCTTCATTTACCAGACACGCAAACTACAGTTCTGATATTAACCAATCGAAATGACGGGTATGATTTTTTGAAAATGGCAATTTATATTGCAAAACAATTTGATAAAAGCTTGAAACTATAGTTAAAAAGTCAGCGTAAACGTAGTTCCTTTTTCAATTTCCGAGTTGGCGGTAATTGAACCTCCATGCAATCGCATAATTTGTTTCGATAAGCTTAAGCCAATTCCTGAACCTTTGGGTTTGGTTGTGAAAAAAGGAATAAAAATTTTATCCAGAACTTCTTTAAGAATTCCCTGCCCGTTGTCTGTTACCTGAATAGTAACTCTTCCTCTTTTATTGTAATAGGCTTTTACCTGTATGGTTGGATTTTCCCTGTTTTCAAGGGCATGAATGGCATTTTTTATTAAGTTAATCAATACCTGTTCTATGAGCTTGGTATCAGCATAAAATTCAATGGATTCGGGTTCTGTAGATACAACATAGTTAATGTTGTTTTCATTTATTTCTTCTTGCACCAATAGCTTAATATCATCCAAAACATCTTTAACCAAAGCTAACTTAAAATTAGGTTTAGGAATTTTAGTTAAGTTTCTATAGGTGTTTACAAAGTGCAATAATCCATTACTTCGTTTGTTAATGGTTTTAATGGCCATATGAGCCTCTTCAATTGATTCTTCATCCGGAGGCTGATCGGTACCTTTGGCAGCTTTAAACATTAAATCTAATGATGAGGTTATTGAAGAAATAGGGGTGATGGAATTCATAATTTCATGCGTAAGCACCCGGATAAGTTTTTGCCAGCTTTCAGTTTCCTGATCTTCCAGAACACTTTGAATGTTCTTGATTGTAGCCAGAATAACAACCTTATCGTGCATCTTAAATTCAGTTCCTGATATTGCCAATTGCAAAATATCGTCTTCTTCCTGTATTTTAACCAAACAGCTTTTTCCCGGTTCCAACTTAATTAATGTTTGAACAAGCTCGGGACTAATAGATTCAAGATCATGAATGTTTTTAACAGAATTAATCTGGAATAATTTTTTAAAAGCATTATTTACCATATCAACTGCACCATTGCGCTGATAGGTAATTATACTTACATCAATATTTCGCACCAAAGTTTGCAGATACTGATATTGTTCCTCTTTTTCAGACCTAACCTTCTGAAAATCTTGTATCACATCATTAAACGCCATATTAAGTTCATCAAAAGATGAACCCATGCCTTCAATTTTAAATGATCGGGTAAACTCTGAAAAACGGATAGATTCGAGAAAACTGGCCAGGTCACGATTTGTTTTATCGATATATTTAAAAATAAGATAAATCTGGAAAATGATGATTAACCCAATTAAAAATGGAGTTATAAAATACTCTAATGTTAGGGTGTAGAAAAAAAGAAATATTGTTGCTGTTAACAACAATATTCTGAATATAGCTACAAATCGAAAATTTCTAAAGACCATATTTTTCCATTCTTCTGTAAAGAGACGTTCTTGTTAAACCCAGAACTGTAGCTGCTTGAGTTACATTGCCCTGATTTTGTTTGAGTACTTTTACAATAATGTTTTTTTCAACTTCTTCCAAATTATAGGTGTCAATTTCAATTTCGGCAACTTTCTCACTCCGTGTTGAAAGTAGAAAATCGTCGGGTTGTAATGTATCCGAATCACTCATAATTATTGCTCTTTCTAAGGCATGCTGTAATTCGCGAACATTACCCGGCCATTGATATTGGTTTAGTTTTTTAAGAGCATCAGCACTTATACCTTTTATCTTTTTCCTGTATTTTTTAGTGTATATTCCCAGGAAATGGTCAGCAAGTAATGGAATATCACTTACTCTTTCTCGTAATGGAGGCAGATGAATTTCAACCGTATTAATTCTGTATAATAAATCTTGCCTGAACGATTCATCTTGTATCATCTGGTGAATATCGTTATTTGTTGCGCAAATCAATCGTACATCTATAGGTGTTTGTTTGTTTGCCCCAACTCTGGTGATTTCACGCCTTTCCAGAACAGTTAGTAATTTGGCCTGCATAGGTAACGAAAGGTTTCCAATTTCGTCAAGAAATAATGTTCCTCCCGAGGCAATTTCAAATCTTCCCGGTTTATCTTTTTTAGCATCCGTAAACGAACCTTTCATATGACCAAATAGCTCACTTTCAAATAAGGTCTCTGCTATTGATCCTAAATCTACACTAATAAATACTTCATCTTTTCGTAATGAGTTTCTGTGGAGCGCTCTGGCAACAAGTTCTTTTCCTGTTCCGTTTTCACCCAGTATTAAAACATTCGCATCAGTTTTTGCTACTTTATTTATGGTAGAAAAAACTTGTTGCATCTCTGGCGAATTACCAATAAACTCATGAAATGGCTGATCCTGAATAGCGCTTATCTCTTTCTGTTTTTTTCTTAAGTCGGTAGCTTCACTCTTCGATCGACGAAGTTTAATGGCTGACGATATGGTAGCTAATAGTTTCTCATTTTGCCAGGGTTTGAGCACAAAATCTGTTGCTCCCAGTTTAATAGCCTTTACTGCCTTTTCTGCATCTCCATAAGCGGTTATAAACACAACAACCGAGTCAGGATCAATTTCCATGATCTTGTTTAGCCAGTCGAATCCTTCCTGGCCACTTATGGCATCTTTGGTAAAATTCATGTCTAGCAAAATAACATCATACGCGTCATTATGCAGATAATCAGGAATTTTTTCAGGATTCGTTTCTGTCTGAATCAGTTCTACATGATTTTTAAGTAATAGTTTTAGCGCAAATAAGATATCTTCATTATCGTCTATTGCCAGTATTTTGCCAATCTTTTCACTCATAATTACTAAGTTCTAAATAGTTTGTTTAATACGATTACGAATTCAATGTAAATATACAATATAATGTTTAAATACAAATGTACGAATTCGTACTCTCCCTGTTTCGTAATCGAACAGTTTAGGTAACGATAAATTATTTGACATATTCGTAACGATCAATGAAACAACAAAATAGGTGTTTTGGCATAGTAAATGATAAATGATTGGCAGAACTAATAAATCTTACAAAATTTTTAACAATGGATAGAGTAATAGAAAAAAAGCATAAATGGCTAAACAAAAAAACAATTTGGATTACAGTAGGAAGTATCCTTGTTTTACTGGTCGCTTACAATATCTTTTTTGGCGACAAAAGCTCAAAGCTTAACGTAGAAAGAGAAAAAATTACTATAGAGTCAATAACCCAGAGTGAGTTTAAAGATTATATTGCTCAAATTGGTACTGTTGAACCTATTAAAACAATTTATCTCGATGCTATTGAGGGCGGAAGAGTTGAGGAAATACTAATCGACGAAGGAAATATGGTTAAAAAAGGCGATGTAATATTGCGTTTAAGTAATACAAACCTGATCCTCGAAATCTCTAATAATGAAGCTGGTGTTTCAAGAGCTATAAATGAGTTTGAGAACACTAAAATTAATCTGGAACTCCAACGAATAAACAGAAGACAAACTCTTATTGAAACCGAACGTTTGTTAAAACAACAAAGAAGACAGTATGAGTATAATAAGAAGTTGTTTGAAGATGAGCATATTTCAAAAGAAGAATTTGATCAGTCGTTTGAGCAATATAATGCAACAAAACAACAATATGAACTCTTCAAAGAGGCACTAAAAAGCGACTCTTTATATAGAAAAGTGCAGCTTTCCTCAATGGATAATCAGATTAAAAATATGCAGGAAAATCTTAAAATCATTCAAGGGAGAATGGAAAATTTAAAGGTTAAAGCTCCTGTTGATGGTGAGCTGGCAAACTTAAATCCTGAGGTTGGTGAAGTAATAACGTATGGTAACCGCATTGGAACTGTAAACATTCTTGATGATTATAAATTAAGAGTAGAGATTGATGAACACTATATTGCTCGTGTGCGCATAGGATTACCAGGAAGTTTTGATTTTAACGGATCAAACTATAAACTTAAAATTGATAAGGTATATCCTGAAGTTACGAACGGACGATTTGCTGTTGATATGATTTTTACATCGGAAAAACCTGATCAAATAAGAATTGGACAAACTTTCAGATTAAAACTTGAATTAGGTGAATCTAAACAGGCCGTTTTAATTCCACGAGGAGGATTTTATCAAAGCACAGGCGGACAGTGGGTATATGTTGTTGACGAAGATAATAATGTTGCTGTGAAACGTAATATTTCAATCGGACGCCAAAATCCAAGATATTATGAAGTACTTGAAGGATTGGAGCCAGGAGAAAAAGTAATTGTATCAAGTTACGATAACTTTAACGACGTGGATCAGTTAATTTTAAAATAATAGATAATAATATAATAACAGTAATTTAAATCTTACAGTCATGATTAAAACAAATGATTTAGTAAAAGTTTTCAGAACAGACGAGGTAGAAACAACTGCTCTGAACAAAGTAAACTTGAATATTGAAAAAGGAGAATTTGTAGCTATTATGGGACCATCAGGATGTGGTAAATCAACACTTCTTAATATCCTTGGACTACTAGATAATCCTACTTCCGGTGAGCTACACTTTATCGATCAGGAAGTATCAAAATATTCAGAAAGACAAAGAACAAACTTAAGAAAAGCTAACATTGGTTTCGTATTCCAGAGCTTTAACTTAATCGACGAACTTACAGTGTATGAAAATGTAGAGCTACCATTACTATATTTGAATATGCCTGCATCTGAAAGAAAAAAGAAAGTGGAAGAGGTACTTGACAGAATGAAAATGTCGCATCGTAAGAAACACTTCCCACAACAATTATCAGGTGGACAGCAGCAGCGTGTGGCTATTTCCAGAGCTGTAGTAACCAATCCAAAACTAATCCTTGCCGATGAGCCTACAGGTAACTTAGACTCGGCAAATGGTGAAGAAGTTATGAATCTGTTAACGCAGCTAAATAACGAAGGTACAACTATAGTAATGGTAACACACTCTCCTTCGGATGCAGAAAAAGCACACAGAATTGTTCAGTTATTCGACGGACACATTGTGACCGAAAACATTAAAAAAGTTTTATAAAAGCTTAAGAGAGACAGAGGTGATATTCCCCTATACTTTCCCGATTTTTGAGTATATAAGATCCCCAATTTTAATCACTTCTGTTCTTTCTTAATATTAAAAAGGAAGCTCATTACGAGCTTCCTTTTTTTGTCCGTTTTCGAACGTATTTTGCCCGAACACGCACAGATATCATACAATTATAAAAACCACATCTTTCTTTAAATGTCAGGATAACAACTTTTTAAGCTGATTGGTACATATGTTGCTGAGAATTAGGTGAAAAGAAAACCCATCCCGTAAACATCGGGATCACAAATAGAACTTGATCACAAGCCATTAAGTAAAAAAAGTATTAACTAACGAAAGGAAAATAATTATGTTAAAAGATTTATGCATTCCTGTTCCAGGTTTTGGCGAAAACGAAATTGCTGAGCTTCATTTAAAAGTTGGTGATCGAAAAATTAGTTATGATTTTAGAGTAGAATCATTTCCGTGGGATGTAGAAGATGAGTTAAATGGCGACTCGGATGAAATTACATTATCTCTGGCAAGAATTAGTAGATTGCGCAAAGCAATAGCCGACTACGATAAGAGTTGGGAGTTAATCCAGATTTTTACTCCTGCCGATCATTCAAAATATATTCAGGTATTATATAGAAAAAAGACAAGTTAAACGTAATTTTTTATTTATGAAGAACATCATTTTAGCAGTGGTTATAGCGCTATTTACTGTAACCACTTTATTTGCACAAGAAGCCCAACAGGAAAAAGAGGCCATAAAAAATGTAATTCAGACTGCATATGTAGATGGTTTACAAAACAAAGGTAATGTTGAAGATATTGAGGCTGGATTTCATCCCGGGTTTAATTTACTGGGAGTAAGAAATAATATGCTAACCAAGTTCCCAATATACAGTTGGATAGAGTCTTTTGAACAGAGAAAAAAAGAAGATCCCACACCACCAACTGTAGAGGAAAAAATTACTTGCGACTATCTGCTTATTGATATAACAGGTAATGCGGCAATGGCGAAAATCCAGTTAAACAGAAATGGTGAACTCCTTTTTACAGATTATTTACAACTGTATAAATTTGACGACGGTTGGAAGATAGTTAGTAAAATTTATTTCAGGCACTAAATCAATCAGGTAACATATTAATTCCAAATGAGCATTTGTTAAATGATATTAAAAAGCAGATGCTCATTTTTTATTTAATGCGTTTAATATCTAACTTTACATAAAATATTTTAATTATGAAGGTTGATAAAAAAGCATTAATCAGATGGAAGGTTTATCTCGACCGCTCAAAAATGTATATTGGCTACATAAACCTTTTCATGATGGTAACCATTTTTTTAGGTGCTATAAAAAATACTGCGGTTGGAAAATTCTTAATTGCTAACGTGTATATTGCCATACCTATTCTGGTTATTTTATTTGTTTTTTTTGCTTTACTTTTAGGGTACTGGGATTCTAAACTTGGAATTAGAAGCGAAGAAATGCGGAATTTATCTTCGCAAAATCCGGTGCAGATGGAAATGTTAAACACATTGCGCGAGTTAAAGGAAAACCAAAAGATTTTAAAGGATAAATTAGAGAAATTAGAAAAGAATAAGTAAGATAATATTGAAGAGTTACTATGAGAAAAGTATTTTTATTACTAATAGCAATAGCATTTTTTACAAGTTTATACGGGCAAAATTACTTTCTTGAAGAAATTCAGAATAGCCCCGCAAATGATATTAAAGAAGGATATCGTTTTCGCATAACAAATTATCTCGATTCACTGGAGCAGCAAAATGCAGCTAACCAGGTTTTTGATAGTGACTCGGCGCAACGAGCATATTACCAGCAGATAATTGCCAATATCGATTACAATATAAATTTAGACCCCCAAAATCCGGAAAACTATTTGTTGAAAGGAATTTATAAATCGGCATTATATGAATATGATAGTGCAGAAATACTTTTAAACAGAGCAATTGAGCTTAACCCTGATTATGCCGAAGCTTACCTTGAACGAGGCGTCTTATATTTAACTAAATATGAGATCAGAAAAAGCATTTCGGATTTTAAGAAAGCATTAAAAATTAATCCTGAATATACCGATGCAATATATAATTTGGGATATGTTTATTTTCAGCAAGGAAAATATAATCAGGCAAAAAAATACTTTGAGCAAGCCGTTGAAATATATCCATATCACTATCAGTCGTATATTCAGTTAGGTTACTTATATCTCATTGAAAATGATTTTGGAAACTCTCTTATAAATTATAACAAAGCAATTGAAATTAAGCCATTCGAACCTACGGGGTATAACCTGCGAGGTCAAATGTATTTATATCAGAATAAGATTGAAGAGGCAAAAGCTGATTTTAAAAAGAGTATTTCTCTAAATCCATCAAACTATCGAATTATCTTAACCTTAGCCTATGTAGAAATGCAGTTTGGTGATTTGGAGCACGGAATTGAAATTCTATCTGAAGGTACTCGCATATTGAACAAATTTACATTTTCAAACCGAATTAATGATTATGCCGAAGCGGAAATCAATGATATAACTGTGCATTATAAAGAATATACCAAAGGGTATCCAGAGGAAATTAAAACAGTAATTAATCAATGCTTGAAGCTTCTTTTAGAAAATAAGCAGTTATATCAGGTGCACTTTAAGCTTAAAGAGGTCATAAAAAGGGATAGTACCTTAATATTACCACAACGATTATATATAAACAATTTGTATAAAACAGGCAGAATATATGCAAATATTGAGGAGGTAGATGCTTTGTTAGAAAGAGATTCCACACTAGCGTATGTATATGCTTTAAAAGGCGATATTCTTGCAAATATGGACAAGTACAGGGAAAGTGTTTTTTACTATGATAAAGCCCTGGAATTGGCTCCGCAATATTCTTATGCATATGCCATGAGAGCATGGTCAAAATACAGGCAGGGAAAAGTAGAAAGCGCATTTAATGATGTCGAGCAATCCATGAAAAATGTAACTCCATATCTGGCTGCTGTAAATATTAAAGCTGTATTATTAGATGCACTAAATAGATATCAGGAATCGCTTGATCTGTATAGTCTTGCAATAAATTATTTTCCCGGGCAGGCGTTTTTATATAATAACAGAGCGCTAACCTATTTAGAAGTTCATGATAGAGAAAAAGCACTTGAAGATTGCAATAGGGCCATTGAACTGAGTCCAAATTACTCTGCACCATATAGCATCCGTGGTAATATCTATTTGGATATGGGCGATTATAAAAAAGCATTAAAAGATTATGACAAAGCCATTGAACTTAATCCGGCCGATAAATATGCTGTGCATACCAAGGCTAATGCTTTGCTCGAAATGGATGAATCCGGGCAAGCTATAGATCTTTATCATAAGATGATTAATGAAGGTATTAATGTGCCGGATAATTATCTGGGTTTATCACAAGTTTACTATTCGTTAGAAAAATATAATGAGTCTGTTAAAAATGCTTCAAAAGCATTGGATTTTGATACTACATATCTAGATGCTTATATTCAAAGGGCAAGAGCAAAATCGGAAATAGATAAGGTTGAGAGTGCATTAAACGATTTGGATCGTGTATTAAAAATTGACAGTACGCATATTAATGCATTATTCGAAAAATCAAGAATATTTTCAGATCATGATGAGGTGGAAAAATCAATTCAAACCTTATTACAAATTATCGAAATTGATTCAACTTCGCATGTGGCCTATGGTAATATAGGATGGAACTATTACTTGCTTGAAAATTATGAGGAATGCATCAAGTGGTCAGAAAAAGCAATTTCAATTGATAAAGAAGCTCTATATGCCATGTATAATATTGCTTTAGCATATTTGTGTATGGACGATTTTGAAAAATCAAAGAAGCTTTACAAGCAGTATTATCAGCTTAATGTAGAATTAGATGAACCTATTCGCGAAGGGGCAATCCAGGATTTAAAAGACTTAATCGATAAGGGATCCAAGGTAGATAATGCAAAGTATATCTTAAAAAATATCTTTAATACCAATGATATATAATGCAACATAATATATTGCAATACGTCTTTTATTCAAATAAAAATAATTAGCTATGAGAAATTTAATTGTAAGTATTGTATTTGTATTATGTCCATTACTAGGTTTCATGCAGGTAACTGTTGATGCCAATGAGATTATTTCTAAATTAAATAAAGGTGAAGCTGCTCACTACGAAAACGTTACCATTACCGGCGATGTTGATTTCAGACTTATTGAAGACAGAGAAGAAGAAAAAGACATGGAGGTAATGTTTAAAGATAACGAAACCTACAAGTATCATGTGAACGCACCTTTAAAATTCACGAACTGTACTTTTAAAGGAAAGTTTATTGCTTATTTGAACGATGATGATGAAGATATTTTGCACATTGCTATGTTCCACGAGGATGTGATGTTTGAAAAGTGTACTTTCCAGGAAGATTTTTTAGTAAAGTATTCTGATTTTGATAAAAATGCAGATTTTGCCAGTTGCACTTTTAACAATGATGCATTATTTAAATATAGCAAGTTTAATTCAGCAGTAGATTTTTCAAATTGTGTGTTTGAAGATGATGCAAACTTTAAGTATACTAAGTTTCCTTTAGATGCTAAATTTAATAATTCAATGTTTAGAGAAGAGGCTAATTTTAAATATACCGAATTTGAGGGCGAAGCAGGATTTGTGAAATGTGAATTTCGCGATTTAGCCTATTTTAAATATGCCGATTTCGATGAATATGTTGATTTTACCGAGGCAAAGTTCGATTCTGATGCTATTTTTAAATATACCAAGTTTCCCCAGGGAGTTAGTTTTGAAAATGCATATTTCGACGATTATGCCGATTTTAAATATGCAAAATTTTACGATCCGGTTAAGTTAAATAATGTAACCTTCGATGGTGAAACTTCTTTCAAGTACACACAAATTGAAGGTAAAGAGTTTGTTACTTATCTGTTAAATAATAACTAAGGATATTACTGATATAAATGAAACTGCTCTAATCTTAAGGGCAGTTTTTTTTTATACAGGAATCGAAATTTCTACTCTTGTACCGCTTGCCAGGTTAAACTCATCGTATAAATCTGTAGTTTCAACACTGTAGCCTTTTCTTGGTTGTGTTTGGTTTAATAACGCAAGCCTTTCTGTGGTAATAAACGTACCTTTAGATTGATGTTTGGTTTTATTTTTATTTAGCTCTCGCGATTTTTTTCGACCTATTCCGTTATCCTCTATGATACACTTTAAAATATTATCTTCAGAAAGTTTAAATTCAAGTTTAATAATTCCTCCTGATTCTTTAAAGGCAAATCCGTGTTTAATTGAATTTTCAATGTAAGGTTGTAATATCATGGATGGAATTAGTATTTTCGTATGCTCAAGTTCAGATGGGACATTAACTAGTAACTCAAATTTTTTATCAAAACGCATTTGCTCCAGCTTGATATAATATTTTAAGTAGTTTAGCTCATCGTCTAACGAAATTCGTTTTTTAGATACGTTATCTAGTGTAAGCCTAATGAGTTTTGCAAAATCAGATAAATAATTTAAGGCAGCATCGATATCGTTATCGAGCATATAGTTTTGAATTGAATTAATTGCATTGAAAATAAAGTGCGGATTCATTTGAGATCGCAATGCTTTTAGTTCAAACTCAGTAATTCTTTCGGCAATTTCTGCGCGCAAACGCTCTTTTTTCTGAACAGAACGTGTTCTGAGTATTACGAACATTCGAATTAATAATGCTAGCAATAACAAGCCAACCAGAATTGCCCACCATCTTAACCAGATTGGTTTTTCAATATTAAAATTTATAGCCAACTCTTGTGTCGATGAACTATTATTAGCATCGGTTAGCCTTATGCGAAAAATATATTTACCTGGTTTTAAATTCTGGAAAATAGCTTTTCCTTCATTCATATTATTTACCCACTGATTATGGAATCCTTCCAGTTTGTAGCTAAACTCTGTATCATCAGGATTTAGAAATTTGATGATATCAAAATGAATGGTAATTGAATTTTTGTAATAGGGCAGGTTTATACCAGATGCAGGAATATTGGTCCATGCTGCTTTCTGATCTTCGGATAAAGCATATGGTTCATCGTTTATCAAAATCGATTTGATAAAAAAGTTATAGTGTTTGGGATCTCTGGTTTTTAAATCAGACTGCTTTATTTTAATCAAATTTTTAGTCGACCCAATCCATAAACAGTTTTGATTCTGGATGGTTGAAACATTTCCGGAATAGTCAGTAAATCCCTGCGATTTTTTGAGACTTTTAATGGAAAGTTCACCTCTTTCATAAAGATCTTTTAAATCTATAATATGCAATCCTGTATTTGTTCCTGCAATTAATTGGTTGTTCTGGTTAACCTCTAAATATCGAATATTGGTTCCCAGCTGTTTTTTATTTAGGTTAATAGTATGGTGCAATTGAATGGAATTATTATTTAAACCAACAATATAAAGGAAACCATCGTTGCCAGCAGTAATTACATTTTTTTGCTGATCAATTACGAGGTCGTTAAATGACGGAGTGCTTATGGCATGCTCTGTATTTGTTGAATAGAACGATGTGCCATCGTAAACAAATAGGCCATGATCGGAACTTGCAAACCAAATCTGATTGTTGGTAGATTCAATTGCAGTAACATTTATTGGACTTTGATCTTCGTAGTAATCAAAATACTGATAATCTGAAGAGTGTTCAATATCCGGATAGATAAAAAGTTCAGACCAGCTGGCACCATACAAGGTGTTTTTTTTATCGAAGTAGAATTTCCTAAACTGGTTTCCTTCCAAGTCAAAATAACTTATTTTTTCAGTTTCTTTATAGATCTTAAATATTCCAACGTTACTGCCAATCCATATATTTCCCAATGTATCCTCAGTTATACTGTTAAATTCAGATAATTTTTTGTTGATGAGAACGTCGTATTTTAAAGGTTTATATAAGCTCTTATCTGCCAATATGCCGCCATTTTTTTGATAAGGGTTGGAGTATGTGTATTTTCCGGAAGCAATTAGCTCTTCGTATTTTTTATATGATCCTTCAGCATCGTTGAGATATTTGTATTTATTCTTAATCTTATTTTTTGCAAACAACTCAAATTCTCGATTAAATAATTCAAAAGGAAATGCCTTAAATGTTTCGTCCGTTCTTTTTTTAAGAACATTATTCTTTGTGACAATCCACAAATTCTCAGTTTTGTCAGTACTTAGGTCTTTAAAGTTAAGCTCATTCAGGTTGAAGAAATCTTTTTGATAATATGCAAAATTTGTAAGTGGATATAGATACATTCCGCGATCTTTTGTTCCTATCCATAACAAGTTCTCTTTCGAATCGAATTCGAGCGATAAAATATTAGATGATTCAATTCCAATATTTTCAATTGAACTGATCAAACCGGTGCTATCGTACTTAAATAACCCACCGGGTTGATTATAGCCTCTGTCCTGGCAAGCAATCCAAATATTGTGGTTGTTGTCTTCCTTGTAGTCCTTTATTTCGCCTAAACCTTTCTTTACACTATGAGATGGGTTTCTTATGCTTAATAAATCAAAACCCTGGAAATTAATCAGGGTGTCTCCAAAAGAGGAAATAAAGGCTGAATTGGAGTATTTTTTATTTAGATTATGATTAGCAGGTATTCTAAGTAAACTCTTTGTTTCGGGAATATACTTGTATAAGTTATCTTCGTTGGTAAAAATAAAAATCTGATTATTGTTTTCCAGTACTGAGGTTACCTGAAGTTTGCCATTAACATTATTAAGTTCGTTATGAAAAGAGATAAAATCATTATCCTGATAAACAGTTAAGCCATCTGCTGTTCCAATAAGTACAATATCATATTTTTTTGAGTAATGTACAACGCGCACTTCATTTGATATTAATCCCGTTTGGGTGTTAAATGATTTAATTTCGTTTCCATCGAAAACCGATAAACCACCATCGTTACAACCTATCCAGATATATCCCTTACTACATTCAGTGATCGACCAAATTTTATTACCTGCCAACCCATCTTGTGAACTGTAGTTTGTAAAATTCTTACCATCGAACTTAGTCAAACCGGCTTCGGTTCCAATCCATAAGAATCCTCTACTGTCTTGAAATATTTCACGAATACAGTTATCGGGTAACCCTGAATTGATATCATAATTTCGGGAATAATAGTTTTGCCCTGTTACATTAGCTGTGGCAAATAAAAAGCATATAAATATTGAAATTGCTTTATTCATTTTGGATAGTATAGACTTTAACGTTTGGTTAATGCCTTTAAAAATTCATCGTTTCTTCGGGTGGCAACATCTAGTTCAACGCCATTTTCAAGAATTATTTTATAACCATCTGTTTTAGTATACGATTTGATATAATTCATATTTACCAAATATGATTTATGAATTCTGAAAAATAACTCTTCAGGCAAAAGCTCCTCTATATTTTTTAGGGTGCGGGCAACCAGTATCGCTTCATTTCTATTGGTAAATATTTTGCAATAGTTTTCTTCAGCCTGGCAATACACTATGTTGTTAACTTTTTCAAGTTGAAAACCATCAAGTGTTGGCAAAGCTATTTTATTAAAGTTACCTGAATCGCTATTGATATTACTTAAAAAAGCTTCTATTTGATTGGCATTTGACGAGTTGTTTTGTTTCTTTTCCAACCGTACTAATACATCTTTTAAATCAATATAATTAATTGGTTTTAACAGATAATCTAATGCAGCAAATTTAATGGCATCAATGGCATATTGCTTATAGGCCGTTGTAAATATTACTTCAAAATCGTAAATATCGAAATAGTCGAATAATTTAAATCCATTTTCTTCAGGCATTTCAATATCCAAAAAAACTAAATCAGGCCTTAATTTATTAATGGCGAATACACCTTCTTTAACCGAATCGGCTAATTGTAATATTCTTATTTTGCTGCTAAAGTAACGTTCTATAATTTTTGCCAGCGCTTCCCGAGCGTTTTTTTCATCATCAATAATAATGCACGTTTTCATTCAATTCCAATCTTAAGTTTTCGTTTACTAAATTAAAGATAGTTGATAAATAAAAGATATCAAAACATTAAATAAAATGATTCTAAAACTTATTTGTGGCCTATATGATAACTGGCAAGTTTCTGTATGGGTTCTTTTTCTACCTGCTCAACATGTGTAGCGTATGTTGTTGCAACCTCATTTAGCATATCTTTAAAATAAAAGGCAACAGATCCAACGGCGCTAATAGTATAGTTTTTATAGTTTTTATACTGCGTAATGTGTTTGTTAAAAAGTTCAGTAAATGATTTGTTGATGATTTTTTGTATTGATTTTTCAGAGCGTTGTTCGTATAAAAATTCAGCAAATGAAGCTAAAAACCGGTTTGGATGATCCTCCTTGTACACTTTTTGCATGATCTGATCTTTGGTTAAATCATATTTCATTAAAAAAGAATCTATTAAGGTTTGGGGTAAATTGTTATACAGTAATTCTGTAATGAAAAGCTTGCCTAAGTGATCGCCTCCGCCTTCATCTCCTAAAATAAAGCCGAGAGAAGGAATGTTTTCTATAACTTCTTTACCATTATAAATACACGTATTAGCACCTGTACCTAGAATAATAGCGAGACCTGGTTTGTTCATGAACAATGCTCTGGCAGCTCCCAATAAATCATGATTTACTTCAATCTCTGCATTTTTAAATGTCATTGTTAAACCTTTTCGAATTAATTCCTGCATCTGATGTGATGAACATCCCGCTCCATAAAAGAAAATCGAGACTACATTTTCAGTATTTAAATTTTGAGGTAATTCCGATGTTAAATCTGAATGTAGTTTTTCTGATGTGGTAAAATATGGATTAAAACCACGAGTCGTAAATGAAGATTTTATTTCATTATCTTTTATAATTACCCAATCACTATTGGTTGATCCACTATCGGCTATTAATATCATGGGTTAGCTTTTTTCACGTTTTTTAAGTTTAATAGATTCATTGGATTACCTTCAAAACCTGAGATACTGTTCTTAACAAACCGAACTACTTCATCGTAATATAAAGGTACTACAACGGCATCTTCAATAATGATTTGATTCATTGTATTGTATATTTTTACTCTTTCGTTTTCATTGGTTACGTTCATTGCTTTTTCGTACAATTTATCAAACTCAGGGTTAAAATAATGTGTATAATTCGGGCCTCCCGGGCTATGATTTTTACTATAAAAAAGAGCTAAATAGTTTTCGGCGTCAGGATAATCAGCAATCCATGATCCCCGGAAGAATTCTAATTTGGAGTTTGCCACCATATCTCTAAAAGTAGCTCCGGTATTAACATCAATTTGAATATCAATACCAAATTGAGATAATTCTTGCTGTATGTATTCGCATAAATCAAGGTATTCAGCTGTGGTTGTTAAATTAATAGGAGGTAATCCTTCTCCATTTGGATACCCGGCTTCAATTAAGAGTTTTCTCGTTTTATCAGGATTGTATTCGAAACCATTGAATTTTTCGTTATAACCTGGCAATCCTTTGGGTATAAATCCTTGCAATGCAGGTTTACCTATACTATTTCTTAGATATTTCATCATTTTTACCCGATCGAAACCATAATTAATGGCTTGTCGGATTTTCTTCTTTAAAACAGGAGAAGTATTATCTTTAATTTTGGCAGTATCTAATAAAAAACCAAGATATTCAGTATTCAAATAGGGCTGATTAACCATATAAAACTGATCGTTATACTTTGGATTTAGGCGGCCGTTTTTGGTTAATAGTTCATCCTTGTTTGCCGGATTTAGCCCTTTAATAAAATCCAGGTTGCCTTTTAAAAATTCAAGAAACTCCGATTGTAGATCATTAATAAAGGTAATTGAAACAGCATCCAGATAGGGAAGTTGGTTTCCTAAACTGTCTTTTTCAAAATAGTTGGGATTTTTTACCAGAACCAGTTTTTCGCCTTCTTTCCATAGTTTAAATTGGAATGGTCCTGTTCCAATCGGATTGTTCCTGAAATCATTACCATAAAACTCAACAATTTCCATTGGTAATACCGAACAGTATTGCATGCTTAACAATCCAAGAAATGCGGGGAACGGATTTTTTAGCTGAATCTGCAACGTGCTATCATTGATTGCTTTTATTCCGTTTTCTTCAACATTGTTAAAAATCCATGCTCCGGGTGATGCAGTTTTCGGGTCGATGATTCGATTAAGACTAAATTCAAAATCATGTGCGGTTACTGTTCTGCCTTTTCCGTTTGGAAAGATTTTATGATCGTGAAAACAGACATCATCTCTTACGGTAAACGTGTATAAGGTGCCATTTTCGGATATTTTCCAGTTTTTTGCAATACATGGCTTTATGTTCAAATGATTATCCATCTGAACTAAACCATTGTATAACTGGTTTGCCGGCCAAATTAATACCTGGCTTTTGGCAAATGCAGGGTCGAGTGTTGCAATTCCCTTCGACTCGTTGTAACGAAAAACGGTTTTGTCCGAATGATCTTTACTTTCCTGACATGAGGAAAGAAATATAAGCAATGAAAATATAATGAGGTATATTCTTTGCATTTGTTAGGTTTTACACAAAAATAGATAAAATATCATCAGAGAATGATTATACTATAAAGAATTCGATAAACGAATTTTGAATGTAAATTAAAAAAGCCAGAAACCTGTTGTTTCTGACTTTCTTAATACCCTAAAAATTAAACCTAAAATTTAAATGAAAAAACTGTTTTTACACAACTTTACTTGCTAGTGCTTAGTAAATTAAGCGTAATAATGTTTTCTATAAAGTGAAACGTTTTATTGTAAAAATTGTTTCAGAAAAAAGTTGTTTTTTTCATAAAAAATGTTAAACAAATTCTGCGCCTTTTATTTGATCAATGTTTCAGGAAACGCAAAAAACAGAAAATTTTTTCTGCTTTTTTTGAACTAAGATCAATCCATAGAACGTGGTAAACAATCTTAAAATAAAAGAATGAAATAATGACTTAAAAAAAGCTAATTAAGATTAAGGGCTAAAGCCCGTTTAGATTAACAAAAAAAAACCCAGCCTTATGGCTGGGGTTAATAAAATAAAAAATAAATAAGGCAAACAAACTTTTGAAAGGACTTTAGTCCTGATAATAGTTTTAGATAAAATGAACTAAATAAAGCTCTTACTTTCTTAGAATTTTAATGTTATTCCACCCAGAAAATTAATTCCGGCCTGAGGATAGAAACCATCCATTAAATATTCTTCGCCACCGAGTATATACCTGTAAACCCAGGCATTCGATTCATATTCATGATTAAAAATATTGTTAACCAAAAGATTAATACCTATTTCTTTAATCGTTTCGGTTTTAATTTTATAGGTCAGTTTCAAGTCATTTACAAAATAAGGATCAATCGATCGTTCAGTACTACTTGTATTGTCGATATACTGTTTGCCAACATATTTAGAAATAAATTCTACTTTAAAACCTTTAAATGCTTTATAAGAAATGTTTCCATTAGCAATTATATTAGGTGAGAAAGACAAGTCGGTTTCTCCTAAGTTATTTTCATATTGAACTCCTGTGTCCCAATTATCAACATATTCTGTAAAATCCTGAATTTTGTTTCTGCTAAACGTAGCATTAGCATTGATATCTAATTTTTTTGTTAACTGAGCACCACCATTTATCTCTAGTCCTAATCGGTAGCTTTGATCCACATTGGTCATTATAGCCGAGCCAACATCATTAATTTCACCTGTTAAAACTAACTGATCTTGATAGTACATATAATAAATGTTAGAACTTAAATACATTTTCGTTGCTGAAAATTCGTAACCCAATTCCAGGTTATATAATGTTTCTGCTGATGGTAAAGGTTTACCCGGATCGGCATCGGTATAGTTACTTCTGTTTGGTTCCCGATTAGCAATTCCAAATGTTAAGTAAGATGAATGTGCATCGCTGATTTCATAGAATAACCCAAATTTAGGATTAAAGAAATTGAAAATATGATTTTGTGTAATGTTTCTAAGGTCATCATCAATACCATCAATTGAGTAATCGATATATCTGTACTGAAGATCAATAAATGTGTTTAACTTATTAAAAAGCAAATAGTTTAATTTTGTGTAGAAGTTAAAATCCATTTTATTACCATTGTTTTCGTACCATCGGTATCGCATGTCTCCATTGCTAGCATATTCGGCCCAGATAACTTCACCAAAGTGATCGCCAAGATACTGATTCCATCCACCTCCAATGGTTAGGTTTATTTCATCTTCTTTGTAATCAATCGAGAAAACTCCACCATAAAAGTGATTATCCAACCATTTCTGCTGAACTAAATCTGTACTTGAAATCGTTAATCCACCGATTGTAACATCATCCAACTGGTAATCTGCAAAATCTTTATCTTTCTTATATTGCTCATAATAACCACGACCACGCGTATAGTGCAGGGCTGTATTTAAATGCAGTGCAGGATTAATTTCATATGAATAGAACAACTGATAATGATCTTGTTTATAGTTATCTGTTTCATTATCATAGGTGTATAAATTATATGTTCTGCTATCAGAGTTTAACATATGGTCATATTCTTCCTGATCGATTAACCAATGATCAAGATATCGTTGCATCCCTTCATAATCATCTTCTAACCTTACTTTGGGAACTCCGTTCCATGCCTGATATGTTTTTTCTTTACCAGATATGATATTAGCCTTAAGAATGCTTTTACCGGTATAATAAGCTCCTGATAGGTAGATTGATTCCAGATCAGATTCTGCTCTATCGATAAATCCATCTGATGTGATTTTCGAAACACGGCCATCAAACGAAAATTTACCATCAATTAGTCCAGTCCCAAAGTTTGCAGAATTTTTGAATGTATTGTATGATCCTGCAAAAGAGTTGATTTCGGCATATGCTTTTTTGCTGAAATTTTTTGTCTGCAAGTTAAGGGTTGCGCCAAATGCTGCAGCACCATTACTTGAAGTTCCAACACCACGTTGTACCTGAATGTTTTCTACCGACGATAAAAAATCGGGCATATTTACAAACCATACTCCATGCGATTCCGAGTCGTTTATTGGAACACCATTTACCGTAATGTTTATTCTGTTTAAATCGGTTCCTCTGATTCGAAAATAGGTATATCCAATTCCGGTTCCGGCATCAGATGTTGATACCACCGATGGTGTGGCACTTAACAAATATGGTATATCCTGACCAAAGTTATTTTCTTTAATCTCTTTGTTTCCAATATTTGTAAAAGAGATGGGATCGTTTTCCTTTGCTCTTGTTGCCGTAACAATTACCTCTTCAGATAATATGCTTGAAGGTTCTAAAATGAACTCGATATTCTTTAGATTCTCCTTGGATACTTCTTTTTCTTTGGTTTCGTAACCCAAAAAGGATACTTCAATCGTATAATTATCGGGTTTTATTCTTGAAAAACTAAACTCCCCTTTGGTATTGGTGGCTGTTCCCTTATATGTTTCTTTTATAAGTACATTCGCACCAATTAGTGGTTCTCCCTGCTCGTTTTTTACTATTCCTGTAATGGTTTGCGAAAGCACACTCTGTGCAATCACCATGCATAAAATTAAAATTCCTGTCGTTTTCATTTTTTCGCTTTTACTGTTTAACATTTTATTGGTTGACAGGAAAATTTGAATTTACAACTAAACTCGAGGCCTCTATTAAAATCATTGTTTTTAATTAAATAATGATTTTAGTTTACTTGCAATAGCAAACTTAACTATCAACTTTAATGAAAAACAATGGGAAATTTTTTGATTTACTCTTTCTTTTCCCTATCCGGAATTACCCGGACCAGGTTCGAAGGGTATGATCTCAGCCTGTGTATTTGGCACCCCATTGATGAAGCAAAAGTACTTTAAAAAAGTTATAATACAAAAAAAGGTTGGCAAAAACGCCAACCTTCTTTACAATAGAGTTATGTAAAAATGTTCATTCTAGTTCTCCACTTTTAACACATCTTTAATGGCTTTTTCTAAAGAGTCTTTTGGTAAAGCTCCTTGTGCCATTTGTGGTTGATCTTTCATTGGAACGAATAATAACGAAGGAATACTTCTGATACCAAACATACCAGCAAGTTCCTGTTGATCTTCTGTATCAACTTTATATATGTTTAGTTTACCTTCATACTCTTTTGATAATTCTTCCAAAATTGGTGCTACCATTTTACAAGGCTGACACCAGTCAGCATAAAAGTCGATTAAACATGGCTTATCTCCTTCAAATTTCCAATCTTTGTTTTCTTCCCAGTTAAAAACTTTTTCCTTAAATGTTTCTTTTGTTAAATGTTCTAGCATTTCGTTTTAATTTAATTATGTGATTAATTACTATTTATTTCAAAATATCAATATATGAATTTATATGCATAATATCAAACTACATTCCAAACAGTAAAAACCAACGAATAGTTCAGAATAATGACAAATAATTGTAATTTTGTCATGAAATCCAATAAATTGTCATATATACATATGAAGAAATGTCTTAATGATCCTATTTTTAAAGTGATATCTGAGGTGGGAGCCTCGGAGAGTACACCCGTATATGTAATTGGAGGATTTGTAAGAGATATTTTTTTAAACAGGAAATCAAAAGATATTGATATAGTTGCTATTGGCAGTGGAATAAACATTGCCGAAAAAGTAGCCAGAAATCTGGGACCAAAAACTAAAGTAAATGTTTTCAAAAATTTTGGTACGGCTATGATTCGGCATAAGGATTACGAAATTGAATTTGTTGGTGCCAGAAAAGAATCATATAACAGAGATTCACGAAAACCAATTGTTGAGAATGGAACGTTGGAAGATGATCAGAAACGACGCGATTTTACAATAAACGCTTTGGCTATATCATTAAATACTAACGATTATGGCGAACTGTTGGATCCGTTTCAGGGGCAAGAAGATTTAAAGAATAAAATTATACGGACTCCATTGGATCCTGATCAAACCTTTTCAGACGATCCGTTAAGAATGTTTCGTGCAATACGATTTTCTACTCAATTAAATTTTAGAATTGAAGAGAATACGTATCAATCAATTGCCAAGAATAAGACACGAGTTGATATACTTTCCAGAGAACGTATTGTGGACGAACTTAATAAAATATTACTTTCTCCAAAACCTTCAATGGGATTTAAAGCACTTGAAAATACGGGACTATTAAATGAATTTTTTCCTGAACTTCAAGAACTAAAGGGTGTAGAAAAGAAGGAAGGCAAGATGCATAAAGACAATTTTTATCATACACTTGAAGTGTTAGATAATGTGCGCATTAAGTCGGAAAAACTATGGCTCTTATGGGCAGCATTGTTGCATGATATTGCCAAACCCAAAACCAAGAAGTATATTCCGGATATTGGTTGGACATTCCATGGGCATGAGTTTCTGGGTGCTAAAATGATTCCTTCCATATTCAAAAAGATGAAATTACCATTAAATGAAAAAATGAAGTATGTGCAAAAGCTTATTCAGTTGCATTTACGTCCAATAGTTTTATCACAAGATATTGTAACCGATTCTGCTGTTCGGAGATTATTATTCGATGCCGGTGATGATATTGATGATTTAATGTTATTATGCGAAGCTGACATTACATCAAAGAACGAGTATACGGTTCAGAAGCATTTAAATAACTTTAAAATAGTTCGCGAAAAATTGGTTGAAATTGAAGAGAAAGACGCATTACGTAATTTTCAACCACCAATTTCCGGCGAATTGATCATCGAAACTTTTGGATTAAAACCAAGCAAAACGGTTGGCGATATTAAGAATGCTATTAGAGAAGCAATTCTTGAAGGCGAAATTCGAAACGATTACGATGAGGCATATCATTATATGTTAAAAAAAGGGCAGGAGTTAGGATTAAAGCCTAAACATTAATTTTTAGTTGTAAAACCATGAAGAGAAATTTAATTCTATTGTTATTATTCTTGGGCAGTTTGTCAGTGTTGAATGCTAAAAACCCTAAAAGTATTATTATTGATGATGACATGGAATTAATTCAGATTGTTGATTCTGTTTATATGCATGTAACCTGGGAAACAAGTGAAAAGTATGGAAGGTTTTCTTCAAATGGATTGATTTATGTTAAGCATGGTGAGGCCATAATGATTGATACTCCTGCAAACAATAATAAAACTAAAAAATTAACCGAATTTCTAAAAGATTCTCTGAATGTTACCTTAACCAAATTAATAATCGGACATTTTCACAGTGATTGCCTGGGTGGTTTGGAATATATTCAGAGTATTGAGGTTGAGTCAATTGCAAATAAGCTAACTATTGATAAATGTAAAGAGCTGGATTTACCAATACCATCAACCTCATTCGAGGATTCTCTTGTGTTTAATTTTAATGGAGTAAACGTTGAGTGCCGTTTTTTTGGAGGAGGACATACTTATGATAATATTATTGTTTGGTTGCCCGAAACGAGAATTCTTTTTGGAGGATGCTTAATAAAATCTATGCGATCAAGGGGTTTGGGAAATCTTACAGATGCTGTTGTTGAAGACTGGGAACAAACAGTTCAAAAAATATTGGACTCCTACTCTGATATTCGGGTTGTAATTCCCGGACATGGATCAATGGGAGGAGAAGATTTATTAAAGCATACTATTGATCTGGTTCAAAAAGAAAAGAATGCTACTTTGTAGTCAAGTTAATGCAGATTGGCCTTATTTATTAAAATTCAGAATAAGATACGTTGGTAAATGATCGCTAAAACCACCATTATATTTATATCCAATAAATGTGCGTTTGGGTTCGAAACCGTAATAACCTTCATCAGGTTCTAATAGAAAATCAGCATTAAAAATATGTATATCATCCAGTGATGTAGTAATTTTATTATTTTTCTGCAATAAACTTCCGGAAACCATAAACTGATCTAATACTCCCCATTCACCCTGATATTTATGAGATCCAATATTTTTTGTGTTAAATAAGTGTGCCGATAGGTTATACAATTGTCCGTTTTCAATACTTTCGAATTCCTGCCTGGCATGTAAAATCTCACTTATACTTTTATTATCCGGATAATCGTTAAAATCGCCTGTAACGATAATATTTGATTCAGGATTTATTTGAAATATGGAATCAACTTTTGATTTTAAAATCGAAGCAACGAAAACTCTTCTGCTTTCGGATTCTAACTGCCCACCCCAGCGCGAAGGCCAGTGGTTAACAAAAATATTTAGTGTATCTGTTTTATTTGCTATTCCTTGAACATATAAAATGTCACGTGTTTTGCTATCGGGATTATCCGGAAAGTGAATAGGAATAGTTTCGTAACGCAAAGGTTTGAATAATTCTTCCAGGTATAATAAGCCAACATCAATGCCCCTTCTGTCAGGAGAATCCTTATGAATAATTTGATAATCGAATTTAACTAATGGAGTATTATTAACCAAATCGGATAATACTTTTTTATTCTCAATTTCACACAGGCCAATAATAGCCGGAGGATTCCATTCGCCAACAGCAACAATTACTTTATAGATATTTTTAATCTTATCGTAATATTTATAGGTGCTCCAAAATCGATCACCTTCAGGCAGAAATTCTTCGTCGTTTATTAATGTATCATCATAGGTGTCAAACAGGTTTTCTACGTTATAAAACATTACTTTATAGGAGTTGTCATTTTGCGAATATCCTAAGGATGAAACAAAAAGCAATAGAATTATGTAAAAACAAAATCTCATTGTATTTTAATTTTCAATACGTTCAAAAGCTCCCAGGTCTGGTCCGTTGTCAGCAGTTCGGTTATTCAAATTTAAATCAAGTGGAAATAAATTGCCATATTCTGGATTACCATAATCTTTTACTACCGATAAGGTGTCTATTTCAAAATCACCTTCATATGGATCAACGAATTTAGGATCAATATCAACTATTACATTTTCAAACTGATTGGTATTTGAAGTTGAAAATTCGCCATCTACTTTAATTAATGTGTGATCAAATTTAAAATCTAAATTACCTTGATCGATTTTATCAATTATAACTTCTGAGTCTTTGTTGCCGTAAATTATACAGTTGCCAAAAAAGGCTTTATCCATAGGGCGAACTTGTACGTTTCCATTAACATCAATATAATAATTGTTTAAAAGTACCGATGGAGTTGTTCTGGTTGAATGTCCCCAATAGTTAGCTACAGTGCAATGATAAAATTCATATGATCCTCCCAAGGTAAGCGCAATAGCAAATTGGCCACAGTTACTAATCAGGTTGTTATATGCTTCAATGGTTGAACCTTGTGCATAAATTCCCGTTGAAGTCATATTTTCAATTCTACTATTTGAAATATGAAGTGTAGGCTTGGATAGGCTTACAACCGTATCAACCTGTATGCCAATAATTGCACTTTTTATTTCGGTAAAATTGAAAAAGTTATCTTTACTTCCGGCCATAAGCCAAATTCCATCCCATTGACCAGGGATATCTTCATATTCATTTTCAAGTCTGTCGCCCTGAAAAACAATTGGAGAATCGAATGTGCCATCAGCTTTAATTGTCCCGGCAACATATAATCTCGAGTTTTTATGGAAATATATCATGGTTCCCGGATCAATCGTAAGAATACTATTAGTATCTACCAGCATCGAGTTATAAATAAGGTATGGCTTATCACTATTCCAATTTTGAGTGCCGACAATCTCACCATTCATAATATTTACATCCTGACCCCAGGATATCAGATCAATATCCTGTTGTTTGTTGTTAAATGAAAATATAATGGAATCTTTAACAACCAGCGGGAGATTTGAGTTATTTGGATCAATAGTAACTTCTACAAAAATGAACAAACTATCTTTTTCTCTTAATTCAACTTGATCCAATCTGGTTCCGGCAAAACCATCAATATTTAATCTATATTGCGAGTTTTCGCCTCCTGCCAAATAAATTGAATTTATATTTAAACGCTCATTGTAAGGGTTTTTTACGGTGAACCTTTTCGTTGCCGATCCAATTGTTGTGAAAATAGTGTCGAATAAAACAGTGTCTTGCGAAAAAACAAGTGTGGCATTGCCCGATGTATTAAACTCTTGTTTTTCGCAGGCCATAAATAATTTTATAAGTATTAGCGGTAAAAGTAATTTTAATATTTTGAGCATTATTATTAATCTATTTGGATTGCTAAATAACATAAAATTAACGATATATTCTAAGTTAAATTTTAAATTAACTTAACTTTTTGTTGAAATTATAAGACTTTTATAATTATATTTGATGGGATGATTTTAAATAATTGATTACATTTGTTTATATAGACAACACTAATTTCCTTTTTAAACGATGCAAGTAGAAAAAGCAAACGCAGGCAACATATTAGAAGTAATGTACTTATTGCAGCATTGCATTGAGGATTTCAATAAAAATAGTGTTTATCAGTGGAATAGTGCTTATCCTGATTATTTTAAGTTGTTACGTGAGGTTGAAAATAAAACCCTGTATATCATCAAGAATAAAGGCGTTTGCATTGGTACTATAACTTTTGATGAACAACAGGAATCAGTATTTGATAAGATAGAATGGAAGAATAAGAATGATAAATTTATAGTGATTCACCGTATTGCCGTTTTTCCTACATGGCAGAAGAAAGGGATAGGAAGGAAGTTGATAGAATTTGCGGAAAAATATGCGACTGAGAATGGTTATAAATCTATACGGTTGGATGTAGCCAGTTCCAGTGAGCATTTAATAAAATTATACGAAAGCATTGGATATGCTTTTACTGGAGAGGTATTATATCCAAAACAAAAGGAACCATTTAAATGTCTTGAGAAAGTAATTTAAAAATATTTAATAATGAATAGATGAGGGAGCTAATGTTGCTCCCTTTTTTAATGGTAAAAGCCCGAGTTACTACCCGGGCTTGAGAAAAGCAATTTGAAATGAAAAAACCAACTATTAATCCTAAACTATATAACTAAATCGCGAATATTTATTAACCTCTAAAAATTTACCATGAAGAAATTGATTTGCTTATAGTTTTATCTGCTCTCCTCTATAAAATTCTAGTATTTTTGTTCTGAATATATATTCATACTTTGCTTGCGCTAAGTTAGATTCTGCTGTATTCAAGTTATTTTTTGCTGTTTTATATTCTACTATATCTACTAAACCAACCTGATATCTTTGTTCTGTATATCGAAATGCTTCCCGGGTTGACTTAACTGCTTGTAAATTTGCTGTATATCTGTCCATTGCTGCAATCGCTTGTGTGCGAGCTTGCTGAATGCTTTTATATAGATTTTGCTTTTGAAGGTCAAGATTTAATTTTGAATCGGCTAACTGTATTCTGGCCTGACTAATAGAATTTCCTGTTCTCCATTTATTAAAAATTGGAATTCTTAATGCTACAAATACTGCATTACTTTGTTTATCCGATATTTGATCTAAATATGGATATGAATCAGCGTAGGTGTTGTAATAATTATAAGTGTAAATATTTTCTCCACTTTCGGTAACACCCGATGGTTGTTCTGATAATTGACTAACCATGCCAGTAGCTCTATTATTCAATTCACTATACCTTGAGCTATATTGATAACCAATAGATAATGTCGGGCTGATAGCACCTTTTGAAATTGCCAAATTCTTTTCAGAACTTTTTAATTGTAATTCTGCACTTTTAATTTGAGGTAATACTTCAACAGCATCGCCATATATTTCTCTAATATCTGAAATGTCATCGGACAAAGTTATATCTGGTATTACAGGGAATACAATGTCAAACTCTTTTGTTTCTTCTAGATTTAAAAGCTGATACAACGAAAGGTAAGCTAACTTAAGATTGTTTTCTGCATCCGTTAAAGCTGCTTTCTCAGAAGCTGCTTGTGCTTCAATTTGCAATAGATCACCTTTTGCCGCATTACCTATTTCAACCAGACGTTTTGTTTTCTCAATCTGTTCCAAAGTCACATCTAATTGTTCTTTGGCATTATCTCTCAATTCTTTATTTAATAGTATCTGTAAATATGCTGTGGATACATTAATCGTAATATCATTTTTCGCTTTATCTACATTTTGTAATTGTGCCAGAAAATCATACTTAGATCTTTTAATCGTATTTAAGGTCTGAAGGCCATTAAAAATAGTAAGTTCAGATCTTAAAGAAACATCACCACCCTGAAATGCTTCATTGGTGTATGAATATGTTTCGTAGTTTATTGCTCTACCAGAATTGTAGTAATGACTTCCGTTAGCATTAACTGTTGGAAGAAGCTCCATTTTTGACTGGAAATAATTACGTTCGGCACCTTCGGCTGATAATTCCTGCCTTTTAACTGTTATATTATTCTCAATGGCATAATTAATACAATCCTCAAGTGTCCAAAGTTTTTGTCCAAAAGAATTCGGAGTAATACTTGTAATTATTATTGCTGCTATAATTAACCGCATAAATTTCATATCTAATATTATTTTATTTATTCAACAATTATTTCGTTTCAAGTTTATCATATATTGTGCCACACAATGTAATGGTCACAAAATCAAAAAAATACATAGTGAAGGAGTGTGTTTTTTATCTGGATAGGTGAACGATAATGAAACAGCCTATGTACGATAGTGAACACTTTAAATTCTAGGGTAAAAGTATTTATTAAAACGTTAATTTAAAAATAAGGTGCGATAATTTGTTAAATCCATACGTTAAAAAAGTCATAAAAAAAACTACAATAATAAAGTATATTTTAGCTTCATCGAAAAGTATAAAAAAATGAAGAAATTATTTTATTCGATAAAAGACAAATTTGTTACAACACACAATTTAGATTTTGGGGTTCTTGTGTTATTTTCAATTGTAACTATAGTATTTATAATATCATTTGTTAAGATATATTTCTAATAAATAGATATTTATATAAGTAAGAACAATGAATTCGGTTAATATTAAGGTTAACGTACGGAGTAAAAAAGAAGTTGAAACACTGGTGTTATATCATAAGATTTATTCAACACCTTACGGTATTGTAAACCACTGGTTAACCGATTCAAATTCGCGCTACCGATTGGAGGTAATTATAGATGAAGATGATGTAACTGTAAATCCTGCTAAGATTACAAAATCATTAGATATTACAACTGATGACTGGGGGATAGCAGATCAAATGATGTTACTATTAAATGAAAATAAAAACTTTCAATTTCAAGAACAGAAATTGAGTTTTTAGTAATTCAAAAATTTATTAACCATGTATAAAACCGTTTGGAATAAATGTCAGCGTTCTGTTTGCCAGCTAAGTTTCTATAGTTCGGCAGGTATTAAGCTTTTATCGATGACCGGATTTAAAGTAAATGGACACTTTTTAATTACAGATGACTATTTATTTAAAATTTCAAAGGCGGTTAAGGTAAAATTGCGTTTTGTTGGCCCCGATGGATACTCAGAAAATTCAAGTGTTGAGTTGTCTATGAGTGAGTTAAAACAAAGAATTATAAAAGGCATTCATAAAGAAAAAACACCTTTTGCTACAATTAATATCGATTTTAAAGAGTTTGATAAAATTCCGTCTTTGAAGCTTAGTACGAAAAAGGAGGTAGCTATTGGATCGGAGATCGCTATTTTAGGATACCAACTAGACAAAGATAATTTAGCGATTAAATCAGGAATAATTGCGTCATCATTTATAAACGGAAATGATAAAAAATATTTCCAGGTGGATTCCAGCCTTAAACAAGGTAACTCTGGTAGTCCGCTAATCAATGCAGAAACTGGAGAAGTTATTGGTGTAATAGGTCATAAACTGGCTTCAATTACTCAATCGCATAAACGAATGAAGCAAATAATAAATAATAATTTGGCTATTCTTAAAAAGTCGCAGGGAAAATTTAATGTTGAAGAAATAGACCCAATCCAGGTATTAATTGCCAATCAAAATCAGATTAAACATATATCTAACGAAATATACAAGACTGCTACCATGACAAACGGGTACGCATTGGATATTTCTTATATAAATGATCTTTTCGAAGAGTTCATCGATGCCGAAGTTTCACAATCTTCACAGAAATTTCACATTGATGCATAGTTCCTTAATGTAAGATGGTTTAGGTTAAAGAGCCGCTCCAAGTGAGTGGCTCTTTTTTATTATTTTTAAAAAAGAAAGTTTCTCAAATAACTTTTGATGATATGAATTGTTTGTAATTTTGTTTGTTAAATAGAATAATGAAAATAGATAGTTATGGATATTGAAAAAGTTAATTTATTTATTAAAGAAATAGAACTTTTTAAGGGGTTGTCCGAAAAAGAGTTTGAAGTCTTAGCACAAAATATTGTAGAAAAAAAGTATAAAAAGGGAGAGTTGCTTTTTGAAGAGAACGGACCTCGTAAGGATATTTTTATCATTTATAAAGGTGAGGTAGAACTTTTTAAATCGGTTCACTTTGGAGCAGAAACAAGGCTGTCGTATTTTAGTAAAGGTGATTTCCTGGGAGAGGGATCCTGGGCTAATGACTCTCCGCACTCAACCTCGGCAAGAGCTAAAACAGAAACTATAGTTTTTAGTATTAACAGAAAGTTTTTTGATGAAAATGGACCTGCAGCGGTTAAAATATTTAGCAATATTGCCCGGGTTATTTCAAGAAGAATGCGTCATGCTAATAATAGAATGATTAATGTTGCTGCTCAGTATGAATCGGGGCGAACAAGAAAAGAACACGATTTATTGGGTGATCGTGAAGTGCCTAATGAATATTTATATGGTGTACAAACATTAAGAGCTTTAGAAAATTTTAACATCAGTGGAATAACCTTGAACTTTTTTCCGGTAATTATTCAGTCACTGGCAATGGTTAAACTGGCTGCTGCTAAGACTAATGCTGAGTTGGGTTTACTTGAAAACTCATTAAGCAATGCAATAATACGTGCGTGCAATGAGATAATTAATGGCAAATATCATAATCATTTTATTGTCGATATGATCCAGGGTGGAGCAGGTACATCAACTAATATGAATGCTAATGAGGTAATTGCTAACAGGGCACTTGAAATTTTAGGGTATGAAAGAGGTCAGTATGAGTTTTGTCATCCGAATAACCATGTTAACCTTTCACAATCGACAAATGATGCTTACCCAACGGCAATTAAGATTGCTTTAATCAAGAGTAATGAAAAACTGATTAATGTGCTAAAAGATTTGGTGGAATCGTTTTATAATAAAGCAAAAGAGTTTGCTCATATTATAAAAATGGGGAGAACACAATTGCAAGATGCTGTACCAATGACTCTGGGACAATCTTTTGAAGCTTATGCAGTAACCCTTGAAGAAGAAATAGAAAGATTGCAGCAAAATGCTAATCTGTTTTTAGAAATAAATATGGGAGCAACAGCTATTGGAACCGGAATCAACTCAGATCCTGAATATGCAGATAAAGTGGTAAAACATCTTCAAAAGATAGCCGGATTAAAAGTTATAAATGCTAAAAATCTGGTGGAGGCCACTCAGGATACCGGTGCCTTTGTGATGTACTCATCGGCATTAAAACGACTTTCAGTAAAATTATCGAAAATATCTAACGATTTAAGGTTGTTATCATCTGGTCCAAGAACCGGTATCAATGAGATTAATTTGCCTCCTATGCAACCAGGTTCATCCATAATGCCTGGTAAAGTAAATCCGGTAATTCCGGAGGTGGTGAATCAAATTGCGTTTAAAGTTATTGGTAACGACCTGACTGTAACTATGGGGGCAGAAGCTGGGCAGTTAGAACTGAATGTTATGGAACCTGTTATAGTTCAAAGTATTTTTGAATCGATTGAAATGCTTAGTAACGGAATGAAAACCTTTAAATATCGTTGTGTTGATGGAATAAAAGCCAATGAAAAACGATGTAAGGAAATGGTACAAAATAGTATTGGAATTGTTACTGCACTTAATCCGGTACTTGGATATGAAACATGCTCAAGTTTGGCAAAAGAGGCTTTAAATAAAGAGTTAAGTGTTTACGATTTGGTTATTGAAAAGGGAATTCTTTCCAAAGCGAAACTGGACACTTTGCTTATGCCCGAAAATATGATTAAACCACAAAAAATGAAGAGGTAATTTGATTTTTGATGATGTATCTAAAACAGTTTGAAAGTTTACTTTTCAAACTGTTTTTTGTATTACTCTGTTTCAATATCATCAAGTATTTTTTGAACTTCAGATTCTGTTTGTGTAAGTTTCTTTTTGCAGTGTTTTAGTAAATAAGAAACTCGCTTAACTTTATCCGATAACAGATCAATATCGAGTTCTTCATTTTCTATTTGTTGCAGGATATCTTCAATCTCTAAAACCGCTTCGTTATAAGATAGTTGTTTTTTAGTCATAATTATATTTGAATGTTTTTGGGGACTGTAAATTTAAAAGTACTTCCTTTATTAATTTCACTTTCTACCCATATTTTTCCATTATGTTTTTCAACAAATTCACGGCAAAGTATTAGACCTAATCCACTGCCTTGTTCATCAGAGGTGCCGGTTGTTGAGTGGTGTACATCGATTCTAAACAGTTTTTTAATATTTTCAGGACTAATACCTACACCATTATCCATTACCGAGAATTCGGTATAATCTTTATAATCTTTGCTGCTAACACGTATAAAACTATTGGTGTGTGAAAATTTGATGGCATTTGAGATTAAGTTTCGCAGAATAGCCGTAAGCATATCTTTATCACCAACGATAGTTTTTTCCTGGTCAATTTCGTTAATAAGATTAATATCTTTTTTCTCGGCATTCATTTTTAGTAAGTTGAAAATCTTGGTAATGATTTCAGAGATATTTACTTCAACTGGTGTAAATTTCATTTTGCCGCGTTGGGTTCTCGACCAGTGTAAAAGATTTTCCAGAAGTTCTAATAAATCATCAGCAGAATTATAGATGATTTCTATTGATTCTTTAATTTCTTCCGAATCGAAGTTGTCATAATTGTTAAGCAGATGCTGAGTTAAACCGTGCAATGCATTAAATGGGTTTCTAAGGTCGTGTGCTATAATTGAAAAGAACTTATCTTTAGTTGCATTAAGAATTTTTAAATTATCTTCAGATTCTTTTAATAACGTGTTTGATTTATCTACTTCTTCAATTTTTTCTTGCAATAAAATATTTGTCTTGCGCTTTGAAAGATATTGTGATAAAAACAATCCACCAGAAACCAGTGTGATTAACACAATTAGTGCTAAAAGATTACGTACATTCTTTTGTTTCTTTAACTCTAGTTCACGTATTTTATTTTCTGCTGTAAGTTGGCTTACCTCATCTTCAATTCGTGATAGCTCGCTATAGCTTTGCTCTAACTCAAAGTTCATTTGTATTTCGACTAATCGTTGTGAGTTAAGCTTAGCATTAATGGAGTCTTTAACAATTGTATAATTCAGATAATTATCGAGTGCTTTACTTTTATTTCCTTGTTTATTGTAATGTTTATATAATTCGTAGTAGGCATTTTTAATTAGCTCTAGATTATTAATGTTTTGTCCAATATTTAAGGACTGATTAATGTTATCAATTCCTTTCATTTCTAATCCGCTTTCTAATCGGATAACTCCCACTTTTCGCAAGCATAATGCCTTTAGGTACTGATCATTTGTATTATTGCAATATTCTATTGTTTTTAGGTAGTACTCAATTGCTTTACTATTATTGTTAATTTTGGCATAAAAATTACCAATATCATTTAAGATGTCACTTACTCCTTTCATATCGCCCATGTTTTCTCTTAACTCCAGTGCTTTTTTTAAATTATCAATAGAGCGATCATATTCATTTAGTTCTAAAAGTGTGTTTCCAATGCTTTTATATGAATTAGCGATACTAATTTTATCTCCAACCTCAATTCTTAATTCAAGCGCCTGATTATAATAGTCGAGTGCTTCATTGTATTTTTTTAACTTAAGATATGTGTTACCAATAATATGAAGTGAGTAGGCAATTTCTTTTTTATCACCAATTTCTCTTTTTATTTCCAATGCATTTGAGTAAGATTCCAATGCTTTATTAAAATTATCAATATTATCATATATAATACCAATATTGTTAAGAATAGAGGCGATCTTATTTTTATTGTTAAGCTCTTTATATATTTTCAATGCTTCGAGGTAGCTTTGTAGTGCCAGGTCAAACTTGTTAAGTTTCTTCTGTGTATTACCAATTTGATTAATGGTGTTGGCAATATATGATCTATTACCAATATTTAAATAATTGTTCAGCGATTTATTGAGATAATCGAGCGATTCAGAAAGCTTATTTAGTTTTTTATAAACTAAAGCAATGTTCGTTTGCGACTGGGCAATGCCTAAGATATCCTGAATACTTTCTCTGATTTTTAAGGATGTAAGATAAAATTCTAAGGCATTATCTGTATCATTATTGACAAGATATATACTTCCAATATGGTTGTATGAACTGGCAATAAGTTTGCGGTTTCCTAGATTTGTTCTTAGTTCCAGTGCTTTTGAGTTGTAATCCAGTGCTTTTTTATATTCACCAACATCTTTATACACTGTTCCAATATTGCTAAGGATATTTGATTCGCCTAATGTATCTTCTAATTCCCGAAATATATCAAGTGATTTTTCAAAATAGAATAATGAGCTATCGTATTGACTATTGTTCCAGTATAAGCTTCCAATATAATTAAGAGTATTGGCAATTTCTTTTTGATCAAAGGCAAGGTTTGAAGCGTTTAACGCTTTTTCATGGTAGTTTAAAGATTCCCTGAATTGCCCTTGTAACTTGTAAATAATCCCAATATTATTATAAGCTTCGGATATTTTATTGTCTTCTTCCGCTAAATATAAGTTTAATGGCTTTTGATAGTAGAATAGTGCATTATTATAATTACTGAGCATTTTCTCCGAGTGTCCTAGTTTTGTATAGATATAGATTTTATTCTCCGGAGCTCTTTGCTCATAAAAGTAATCTAATGCTTTTTCGTAAAATTCGATAGCTGGCTGAAAACGGCTCATTTCAAAGTATACATCTCCTATGTACATGTTGGAATAAGCTATGAGTTCCTGGTCATTTTCTTGTTTAGAAATTTCAAGTGCTTTTCCGGCGTAATTTAAACTTTTATTTAAATCGACAGTGTGATAGAGTTTAGATAGTTTGCCGAGAATGAATATTGATTTTTCTGGCTTAGTCTGTTTTAACAGGTTCTCAAGGCTATCAATTGCAGGTTGGTTGTTTTGAGAATAGGCAAATGTTCCGCTAGCTAGCAGAACGATTAAGAGTAAGGTATGTGATATGAATCTCATGCACTATTCAAAAATAAAAGTTAATTCAATGGTAAACTAAAACTAAATGTGCTTCCCTTGCCTAATGTGCTTTCAACGTAGATATCACCGCCACTTTGATTAACCAGCTCTTTGCACAATATTAAACCAAGTCCGGAACCAGACTCGTTATCTGTACCTTTCGTTGAATGTTCCTGATCAATCTTAAATAATTTCTCAAGGTTTTCTTTGCTAATTCCTCTGCCACTATCCTGAACAGAAATCAAGATATTTTTATCTTTTATTTTAGAAGTTATTCTTATTTCACCTTTTTTATCAGTGAATTTAACAGCATTGTTTAGTAAGTTTCTCAACACAGTTGAAATGACATGCTTATCTACCTTTACACTAGTGTCTTTGTTAACTTCATTGTGAACTGCGATTTGTTTTTTTGCAATTGAAATATTCAATAGTGATAAAACATCATCAATGGAATCGTATAAATTAACTTCAACAGGTGATAATTTTACACTGCCTAACTGTGATTTTGACCATTGTAGTAAGTTACTTAAGAGGTTAAAAAGGTTCTGTGATGATTCATAAATCAGTCGAGAATACTCAGATAATTCTTCTTTTTCCAATTCATCCATTTGATTATATAATGTTTCTGAAAATCCCAACAGTGACTGGAATGGATTTTTTAAATCGTGAGCAATAATAGAAAAGAATTTATCTTTTGTTGCATTGAGTTCTTTTAAATTATTTTCTGATGAGGTTAGCTTGTGATTTGTTTCTTCAAGCTGATCGTTTTTAGTTTTTAATAACGTATTGGTTTTCTTTTTTAATCTGAACCTACTAAAACTTAATACAGCAAGGGCAAGAATAAGCAGGGTAAAAGCTATCCAATAATTCATTATATTCTTTTGGCGGTTAAGTTCTAATAAATGGATCTGATTATCTTTTTTAAGCAACTCATTTTCAGTTTCAAGATTTTCAGTTTCATATTTTATTTTCATTTCTGCAATTCTGTCAGTACTTTCATTAGAGTAAATACTGTCCTGAACTTCAGAATATAGCTTATAATATTCCAGCGCTTTTTTATAATTATTTAGTTTGGAATACATCTGATGGTATAAATCATATGATTCAGTTAACCAGATTTTTATATTCATCTGTTTAGATAACTCTATGGCAAGATCCAGATATTCCTTAGATTTTGTGTATTGTTTTTGACTCAAAAAAAGTTTCGCCAAATTATTATAGTTATTGGCTAAATTGTATGTGTTATTTAATTCCTTTGTAATGTCTGTAGATTTTTTCAGGTTAGAATAAGCTTTATCATATTCTCCCAGGTCGAGATAAATTAGTCCAATATTATTTAATGCAGTTGCAATACCATCTTTATCATCTATTTTTTGGTTAAGTTCTAATGACTTGTTGTAGTATTCAAGTGCCTTTTCTTTATTTCCACTGTCATCATAAGCTGTTCCTATATTATTGTATTCATTAGCCTGACCGTATAGAGAGCCTAGTTCGATATCTATCTCCAAGGCTTTCTTATAATACTCCAAGGCTTTTTCATTTTCTTTTAAAGATTGATATACAATTCCCAGGTTGTTATACATCATTGAAAGTCCTTCGGGCATTTCTAGCTCATGATATATCTCAAGGCCTTTAAAAAAGTACTTTAATGCCTGGTCGTAACTCGAAATTTCGTAATATGAATTTCCTAATCCATTATACAATTGTGCTTGTGATTCAATGTTGTTTGTTCTTTCTGCTATCTCTATTCCTTTAAGATGGTTTTGGATGGCTTCTTTATATTTGGCATTTTCCTGATAGGTTAATCCTATTCTGTTATAGAATGAAATAACACCCTCCTGATCGTTAGTGGATAAGCTTAAATCTAAACCCTTAGTATAGTATTCAATGGCTTTTGTCAAATTATTATCGTAACTATACAAAGATCCCAAATTATAATAAATATTGGCGATCATTTTCGGATCATTTAATTCTAATCTCAGATCTAGGCATTTTTCATAAAACTCTAATGCTTTTTCAATATCTCCTCGATAAAAATAAACGTTTCCAATTCGGTTATAAGAATCTGACACACCCTTTTTATCATTTAAAATATGTGCGAGGTTAAGTGCTTCGTTGGCAAAGTACAAACTACTATCCAAAGACTGATTCCAATAACTCATGGAGATATTATTAAGTATGTCGATTTTTTCTTTATCAGCAGCTGTGTTTAGCTCTTTAAAAAGACTATCGAGTATTTGCCTTTGCTCTTGAGCTACAGCATATAAGGTGCTAATCAGAAGAATTATAATAAAAGTAAGTTTACTAGTTCGCATTAAGTAAGGAAATTTAGGTTTCAAGTTAAGAAATAAAACTAATTAATAAAAATTTGATTATAATGTAATGATATTAGGTTATTCTTTTTTGCGTTTCCGCATTTTTTCTTTGACTGTACTACGTATAAACCCGTTAAAAAGTTTTGTTATTACCTCGTCATTTTCTGCTACTGATTGCATATCATATAACTTTTTGTTATTTAAATAAGTTATTGAGTAGCCTCTTTTTAGGATATTGATAGGATCCAGAAGTGTATTTTTGTTTTCCATGTTCTTCAGCATCCCTTTCTGATTTTCAATATATCGTTTCGATTTGTATTTTAAACTTTCCTGGTATAACCCAACTTTGGTTTGCTGACCAAAAAGTAATTTTGTTGCTCTTTGTTCAGTTAAATTACGAAAACGGTTTAGTAAAACCTTCTGGGTGTGATATAATGTTGTTATGCTGTTTTTAATTTTCCCCGATTTTAATACTAAAGCGTTCTCTTCTCTATCAAGTTTTCTGGTTACAAGATGTTCCAGATGCACTCCAATTGTATTGAGCGATGATTTTTGATCTTGCAAATATTCTGTTGTGATGGTATATATTGTATCTTTTATTGCCGTCAGATTATCTTCAAATTCTGCTGTTTTTTCAATAATATATTCAGCCACGGCTGTAGGTGTTTTAAGTTTGTGATATGCTACAAGATCTGCAACTGATTCATCTTTATCGTGACCTATTCCTGTCAAAACAGGTAATGGATACTGCGCTATATTTGCTGCCAACAAATAATTATTAAAACAACTTAAATCGGCCTGAGAGCCTCCACCGCGAATAATAACAACAATATCAAAAAAATCTTCGTATTCGTAAATTTTTTCCAGCGAATGAATAATGGATTCTTCTGCTTGCATTCCCTGCATTATGGATGGAAACAGCTTGAAATAAAAAGTATATCCGTAGCTGTTATTTTCCAACTGGTTTATAAAATCCTGATAACCTGCAGCTGTCTCGGAAGAAATAACAGCAATTTTTTGCGGCACAATTGGAAATGAAAGTTCCTTATTCATACCTATAACACCTTCATCTTCCAGTCTTTTTATTATTTCTGCTCTTTTCTGAGCCAGATCACCTAAAGTATAACTGGGATCAATATCGGCAATGTTTAAACTAAATCCATACAATTCATGGAATTCAACCGAAGCTTTAATCAACACTTTTAATCCGGGAACTAGTTCCTGGCCTGTAATATTTTCAAAATAGGGTTTTAACATTCTAAAAGTAAAAGCCCAGATTGTACCTCTTGACCTGGCAATTATATGATCAGATATTGCATCTTTCTCAATCAGTTCAAGATAACAGTGACCATTTCGGTTCACCTTAACCTCACTTATTTCAGCAATAACCCAAATTGTATCTGGAAAACCTGTTTTTATAGATTCCTGGATATTTTTATTTAGCTCAAGTAAGGTTATTTTTTGAATCATTCTATTGCAGTTTAATGATTCTTTGTTGCATTATGACATTGCCTGCTTTAACGTGTATAATATAAATCCCGGTTGAAAGTTGTGTAAGGTTATTTAGGGTTATCTTAGCATACTCACCTGCATCACTTTTAACTTCTAAGACTTTTTCGCCCAGCATGTTATATAATTGAACGGATAGTTCATCTTCAGTATTAAGTAAAAGTTCAATATGAATATTATCCGTAAAAGGATTTGGATAAACCTTGATCATGCTTTTTTCTGCAAATGCAATAATATCAGAGGATGTTATATGTGCAGCTTTGGCAAAATCCGGTATTCCGTAGCCTAAATAATAATCTGGTGTTGAATACTGGTGTGCACTTTCTTCAATTCGTTGTATGATCTCCATATTGGTAAGGTCGGGTACTGATTGCCATAAACAAGCTGCCATACCTGCAATAATTGGCGTAGAAAATGACGTACCATTGGCAATCGTTATTGCTCCATTAACTCCTTGTACCGATGTTTGGTAACCTAAAGCTGATACGTTAGGTTTAATACGACCATCGGAAGTTGGGCCTAATCCACTAAAGTATACATATTGGGCATATTCATCTACTGCACCAACGGTTAATACACTATCTCCATCGGCGGGAGCAGTAATATATTTCCACTCATCATCGCCAGCATTTCCTGCACTGTTTAATACTAAAATTCCTTTCGAAGCAGCAATATCAGCAGCTCGAGTAACAACGGTTGTATTGCCATCCATATCCGAGTAACTATAATTTTGCTGAGGATCATCAAACTCGGAGTAACCTAAAGACGAAGTAATAATATCGCACCCAACACTATCGGCAAATTCAGCTGCAGCAACCCAGTTATCTTCTTCAATTGAATTTTCTGTTGGTGTATACTCGCTCCTTAGTAACCAGTAATTGGCTTTGGGAGCTGTTCCAATTAATTCTCCTGGTATGTTACTTGCCATTGTTGATAATACTTTCATCCCATGATCGGATCCATGATAAACATTATAGTCACCATCCACAAAATCTCTTGTGCCTAGTATTTGGCTGTTGGTCCATAAACTATCAAAAGCAGGTAATTCATCTACTTTATAAAAACCTCCATCAATAACTGCAATAGTCATTCCCTGACCTTTATAACCATTTTGATGCAGCACGTGGCCATTGATCATTGCAATTTGTGTTGTTCCATATCCATAATCCAGAGCATTATCCTGGTTCTTGGTTACTAAATATTCAGCGTTTAACCCAAATCCTATAGCTGTTTTTGGAGTTAAATTTTTCTCAATTTTTTGTTTCGATTTAATAAATCCATATCTCCGGATAGTATCAATTAGTTCTGTATCTAAAGTATAAACAACTACTGAGTTTAACCATTTTGATTGATTAAGAATCTGTAAACCCAGTTTATTTAGGCTATCAGTATAATATTTAGAAATAGGTAAATCATTATTTCTAATTTCAATTTCTTGTTTTTCTCTTCTTAGAATAGCCTCTGGGCTAAGAAACTCTTCGGGTTTATCTAATGAATAAGGGCTATGGTCTTTATCTGTTAAAAATAATCGATAGCAATTTTCTGCAACTTGAGAATAAGCTGTAAGCGAAAATAGAACAATGATTACTGATAAACTTTTTTTCATATTTTAATAATTCTTATAACCAATTCCTTAGTTATTGTGGTGGTATGGCATTATACATGCTTTCACGCGGGTCCTCTATTTTTCCTTTGTTTTGTTCCAGCTGTCTTATCTGCTCATCTTCTAATCGTTCCAACTCTTCCTGGTTTTCTGCAATTCCATTAACATATATCAGTTCGTTCTCAATATGTCCGTTTTCTTTATAGTATAACCATTTACCTTCGCGCTTGTTATTTTTATACTGACCCTGAATCAATATTTGTTCTTTGCTATTGTAAACGTTATATTCTCCCTCAAGCTTTCCATTTTTGTATAATATACGCATCATTACTGCACCTGATTCATAATATCGAATGGTTAAACCGTCATTAACACCATTATTCCAAACAGAAACCTCAGATAGAGCTCCGCTTTCATAAAACTTTTTTTCTGTTCCATGTTTTTTATCGTTGACGTAAGGAACCTCGTTAATTTTAAATCCTTCTTCTGAATAATAAATCCAAACACTATCTTTTTGCTTATTTATATAATAACCTTCTGCACGTAATTTCTCTCCGGGGTAATAAAACTTAGTATATACCTTGTCAGAATTTTCCAGGTAACTCATTTCAGCAACTAAATCACCGTCCTGATTATATCTTTTAAATATGCCAATGGGGACATTGTTTTTAAATGTGCCTGAATATTGAATAATACCATTGGGATAAAATTTTTCCCAATATCCTTGTTTTAACCCATTAACATCAATTTGATTTTTTTCTTGTGCGAATATGTGTATTGAACTGAAGATAATTAGGAAAGTTAAGTATATAATCTTGTTTTTCATGATTGAATGTGTTTTGCACAAAAGTAAAAAGAATTAATTACTTTTTTATTGCATAAAATAATATAAAAAAAGAGCTCCCTAAATTGAGAGCTCTTAAAAAATTCAAAGTTATGTTTTTATATTATTATTTTACTTCTTCAAAGTCAACATCTGTAACTTCACCGTCATCTTTACCACCTTGATCTTGTGATCCTGCATTAGGATCAGCTTGTGGTCCGGCTTGTCCACCTTGAGCTTGTGCTTCTTGTGTTGCCTTGTACATTTCTTCTGATGCTTCTTTCCAGGCATTGTTTAATGCTTCTGTTTTAGCATCTATTTCGTCAAGGTTCTCTGCTTTGTGAACTTCTTTAAGGTCTGCTAAAGCTTTTTCGATATTTGCTTTTTTGTCAGCCGATAATTTGTCGCCAAATTCTTTAAGCTGCTTTTCTGTTGAGAAAATTAAGCTGTCAGCAGTATTTAACTTATCAACTTTTTCTCGAACTTGCTTGTCTGCTTCTTCATTTGCTTTAGCTTCATCGCGCATGCGTTTGATTTCATCTTCGGTTAATCCTGATGATGACTCAATACGTATACTTTGCTCTTTATTTGTTGCTTTATCTTTAGCAGTTACATGGATAATACCATTCGCATCAATATCGAATGATACTTCAACTTGTGGTACTCCTCTTGGTGCAGGTGGAATTCCATCTAAGTGAAAACGGCCAATTGTTTTATTGTCTTTTGCCATTGGTCTTTCTCCCTGCAATACATGAATCTCAACTGATGGCTGATTGTCTGCAGCTGTTGTAAAAGTTTCTGATTTTTTTGTTGGGATTGTTGTATTTGCTTCAATCAATTTTGTAAATACACCACCCATTGTTTCAATACCTAAAGAAAGTGGAGTAACATCTAATAAAAGAACGTCTTTTACGTCACCAGTTAAAACACCACCTTGAATAGCAGCTCCAACAGCTACAACTTCGTCAGGGTTAACACCTTTTGAAGGTTTTTTACCAAAGAATTTCTCTACTACTTCTTGAATAGCAGGAATACGGGTTGATCCACCTACTAAGATTACTTCATCAATATCAGATGGTTTTAAACCAGCATCACTTAAGGCTTTTTTACATGGTTCAAGTGTTGCACTGATATATTTATCTGCTAATTGTTCAAATTTAGATCTTGATAAAGTTTTAACCAGGTGTTTTGGTACACCATCAACAGGCATAATATAAGGAAGATTAATTTCAGTGCTTGTTGAGCTTGATAATTCGATCTTCGCTTTCTCAGCAGCTTCTTTTAATCTCTGAAGAGCCATTGGATCTTTTCTTAAATCAATTCCTTCATCTTTTTTAAACTCTTCTGCCATCCAGTCAATGATAACTTCATCAAAATCATCACCACCAAGGTGAGTATCACCATTCGTTGATTTTACTTCAAATACACCATCACCTAGTTCAAGAACAGATATATCGAAAGTACCACCACCTAAGTCGAAAACAGCAACTGTAATATCCTTATCTTTTTTATCTAAACCGTAAGCCAAAGACGCAGCAGTTGGTTCGTTAATAATACGTTTTACAGTTAAGCCTGCAATTTCACCAGCTTCTTTTGTTGCCTGACGCTGTGAGTCACTAAAATAAGCAGGAACTGTAATTACAGCTTCTGTAACTTCTTGTCCAAGATAATCTTCAGCAGTCTTCTTCATTTTTTGAAGTACCATTGCTGAAATCTCTTGTGGTGAATATTGTCTATCATCTATCTGAACTCGTGGAGTATTATTTTCTCCTTTTACTACCTTATATGATATACGATTCACTTCTTTCTGAACTTTATCAAAAGTTTCACCCATGAATCGTTTTATAGAAGATACGGTTTTGGTAGAGTTCGTAATTGCCTGACGTTTTGCAGGATCACCAACTTTACGTTCACCATTTTCTATAAATGCAACTATTGAAGGTGTAGTTCTTTTTCCTTCGCTATTAGGAATAACAACAGGTTCATTTCCCTCCATTACGGAAACGCATGAATTTGTTGTTCCTAAGTCTATACCAATTATTTTACTCATTTCGTTTGTATTTTAATTTATTATGTTATTATTTCAATTTTGATTCCGCATACCTATTGATCAATCATTATGCCATTAAAATTTTTTAAACAATAAATGAAAATCTGGCATTTATTAATCCTGTTTCAATGAATAGAAGGCATAAATTATGTCAAAACGACATAATGTCAGTTTAAAATGGATTCAAATGGTTCTTTCTAAGAAAATAATCGCAATTAATTGGTATTATTTGTAGCTTTGTCAACTAAATTAATACTTAATATCATGTCAGTTCATCAAAAAATAAAGCGGGTCACAACTCATGTTTTGCATGAGATGAAACTTCGTAATGAAAAAATTGCCATGTTAACAGCGTACGATTATTCTATGGCAAGAATTCTTGATCAATCGGATATTGATGTAATTCTTGTGGGAGATTCAGCATCGAATGTAATGGCAGGAAACGAAACTACACTTCCAATTACCATGGAAGAGATGATTTATCATGCAAAATCGGTTGTTCGTGCTGTAAACAGGGCGTTGGTTGTTGTTGATTTGCCTTTTGGATCGTACCAGGGAAATTCAAAGGAAGCGTTAACCAGTGCAATACGAATGATGAAAGAGACCGGCGGACATGCCGTAAAAATTGAGGGAGGACAGGAAATTTTAGAATCGGTTCAACGAATTCTTTCGGCAGGTATACCCGTAATGGGTCATTTAGGATTAACACCTCAATCGATTCATAAATTTGGAACTTATGTTGTGCGTGCTCGTGAAGAAGAAGAAGCTGCCAAGTTAATTGAAGATGCACATAAACTTCAGGAGGCTGGGTGTTTTGCCATTGTTCTCGAAAAAATTCCGGCTAAATTAGCAGAACGTGTAGCAAAGGAATTAACTATTCCAATTATTGGCATAGGTGCAGGTAGTGGGGTTGATGGACAAGTATTGGTTTTACATGACATGCTTGGAATTACACAGGAATTTTCACCTCGATTTTTAAGAAGATACCATAATTTATGTGAAGAAATTAAGGGTTCGGTAAAAGCGTATATCAACGATGTGAAAACACTGGACTTCCCGAACGAGAAGGAGCAGTATTAAGTGGAATTCAGATCTCAGTGTTCTGAGTTAATAGTTTCTTATGTAATTAAAAGCCAATAGCTATTTCAATGGAGATTCTTTACGAAGACAATCATATTATTGCCGTTAATAAGCGTATCTCGGATATTGTTCAGGGTGACAAAACCGGTGATGAACCTTTATCAGAGAAAGTAAAAGCATACATTAAGAAGAAATATAATAAACCGGGAGCTGTATTTTTAGGCGTTACACACCGCTTAGATCGTCCGGTAAGCGGTGTTGTACTTTTCGCAAGAACCAGTAAAGCTCTAACTCGTTTAAATAAAATGTTTCTTGAAAAAGAGATTGAGAAAAAATACTGGGCTATAGTTAAAACAAGACCAGAAAAGGAGTCTGATACTATAACGCATTATGTAGTTCGAAATCAGAAAAAAAACAAATCTTTTGCTTACGATAAGGAAGTAAAGGATTCGAAGAAAGCCAGCTTGAGCTATAGACTAATTGCATCATCAGATAACTATCATTTATTAGAAATAGATTTACATACAGGGAGGCATCACCAGATTCGTTGCCAGTTAGCTAAAATAGGATCTCCTATTAAAGGAGACTTAAAATACGGTTTTGCTCGCTCAAATCCCGATGGTGGAATTAGTTTACATGCCCGGAAAATTAGTTTTATTCATCCTGTAAAAAAGGAAACAATTGAAATTATTGCTCAAACACCAAATGATTCGCTTTGGGATTTTTTCTTATCAGTAGTGAATTAATAAAGGGAGATAGGTATGGATGTAAAATTGTTAGTAAGCAGCTTTGTGGCTCTTTTTGCATTGGTAAATCCTTTTCATAAGATTTTAATTGTTACCTCATTGCAAAATCAGTTCGATGATAAACAATTGAGGTATTTATCGATTAAATCTTCGATAACCGCTTTCTTTATTTTAATATTCTTTTTATTTCTTGGTGAATTAATATTTAATTATGTGTTTCATATTCAATTATATGCTTTCAGAGTGGCGTGCGGTGTTATACTTTTTTACAATGGAGTAGAAGGGCTTCAAAAGGGAGCATTTCTAAAAATCGAAAAGAATATTAAGATCGATGATATTTTAACAGTGCCAATTGCTATTCCAATGATAGCAGGACCTGCAACAATAACTGCTGCTGTTACATTTCCTTCGCATTATGGTAGATTAAATACGATTATTGCCATATTTATTGCTTTGGCTTTAAACCTCATATTGATGCTTTATGCAAAACAAATAGGAAAAGTGTTGTCAAGGTTAAATATAATGAACGCTCTTATTCGAATTACCGGGCTTATTGTTGCAACAATTGGTTTACAAATGGTATTTGACGGAATAGCAAATTTTATTGTTACGCTTAATTAATAGTATTTAATAAATAAAAGTTAAAGAAGTTTAAATTATTTGCGTTTTAGCAGATTAAAAGCATACTTTTGGCGGATAAATACAAGGTAAGATATGTTCAAATTTCTAAATAAACCCTATCCATTTAACGATGATTTAAAGTATAACAGTAAACTGATATTTTTTATAAGTATAGGTGTGTTAGGATTTTTATATCTTTTCCAACCATTAGATCTGAGTTTGATGAACAGTAAAGAGAAGCTGTATGTAGTGCTTGGTTTAGCAGCTATTACATTTCTTTCATTAAGTTTAAATCTGTTAATCTTACCTAGTTTATTTCCCAGTATCTTTATTAAACGAATTTGGAATATTAAAAAAGAAATTTTCTGGAACTTATGGATATTAACCACTATTTCGGTTGGGTATTATTTGTATTACAAAGTTTTAGGAGTTTTTGACGTTGACTTTAAGATGATTCTGGGGCTAATTGTTATTGCAATTATTCCCATAACGGGATTAATAATTGTTAACAGAAACAGGATGTTAAGATATAACTTAAAGTCAGCAGAAAGTATCAATAAGAAACTTCAGGAAAACAAACATATTGAAGAGAGATTGGTTCACTTCGAATCTGACTATGTTAAAGACAATCTTTCGATTAAAGTAAGTTTATTAATATTAATACGTGCTGCAAATAATTATATAGAGGTTTTTTGGAAAGAAGGAAAAGATTTAAAAAGCCAAATGATCAGAACAAGCTTACGAAAAGCAGAAGAGTTGCTTCAAGAACATAAGTTTATAATTAAATGCCACAGATCGTATATGGTAAATGTAAACTTTATTGATAAAGTAGAAGGAAGTGTGCAGGGATATAAGGTATTTTTCGATAATATTGATTTTACGGTTCCTGTATCCAAAAATTTCGCGTCTAAATTGAGAGAACGCATATAATTTGACATCAGAAAAAGCAAATTTCACCACCGTATTTTAAATTTTCACCCCTAAAAGCATCGTTTAATAACTATTAACAGCCGTTAATACCTAATTTTTCTTTTGGATTATATTTCAGTCTAGTTTTGTAGTGTTTTTAATTAATTGAATTATGAATCCATTACAAATAGGAAATTTACGAGCTAATTTGCCCATTATACAAGGAGGTATGGGTGTGGCAATATCATTATCAGGACTAGCTTCTGCTGTAGCTAATGCAGGAGGAATTGGAATTATTTCAGCGGTAGCTATTGGCATGACCGAGCCTGATTATATGAAGAATTACCGAGAAGCGAATAAAAGGGCTTTACGAAAAGAAATACGAAAAGCAAGAAGTTTAACAAACGGAATTTTAGGAGTTAATCTTATGGTTGCGGTTACCGATTATGAAGAGCTATTTACCGTGGCCCTTGAGGAAAAAATCGATGTGATTATTTTGGGAGCAGGATTGCCTTTGCACTTACCTCAATATATTCATGATAAGGGAATTGAAAATATACATACTAAGTTTATTCCTAAAGTTTCATCTGCTAAAGCTGCACGAGTGATCTTTTCATACTGGGCAAAAAACTATAACTATATTCCGGATGCTGTCGTTGTTGAAGGTCCCATGGCCGGAGGTCATTTGGGATTTAAAAGAGATGAATTAGATAACGAGTTAGTTCCATTATCGCAGTTAGTTGAAGAAACAGTTCACGAACTAAGTGTATTTGAAGAAGATTTTGAAAAAGAAATACCGGTAATAGCTGGCGGGGGAGTTTATTCTGGGAAAGATATTTATGATATCATGCATGCAGGTGCCAAAGGAGTTAAAATGGGAACCAGGTTTGTTCCTACGAACGAGTGCGATGCATCTAAAAAGTTTAAAGAAACTTATGTGAACTGCAGCGAAGAGGATATAACTATACTAAAAAGTCCGGTTGGACTTCCAGGAAGAGCAATTAATAATAGCTTTGTTGAAAAGATTAGTTCCGGAGAAACAGAGCCGTTTAAATGTTATTGGAAATGCTTGAAATCATGCGATTCTAAAAATGCGCCTTACTGTATTGCACAAGCGCTGTATAATGCGGCAAATGGTAATTTGGATAAAGGATTTGCATTTGCAGGATCAAAGGCATATCTGACTAAGAGCATACAGCCTGTAAAACAAGTTGTTATGGAGTTAAAAATTGAATATTATAAGGCTAAATTTAGAGAATACCTTAAAAACATTCTAAATGAGAGATTTGTCACAGGGAATATTCAGATTCCGAATATTATTCCGGTGCTGGATATAAAAAAGGTATAATAAAAGATAAATTTTTAAATTTAGCTTATAAGCTTGCGTTGAGAAGTTTACCTTGGTTTAAGGTTAAGTTTAATCCATTTTTACATTTTCAATATTCTCAACAGGCAACCAATCATCCATATTACCATAATTGGAGCGATCAATTTTGAAATGTTCTACTTCTGTAAAATCTTTTATAGTTATGAGAACTAAATATCTTTTTCCTGCAAATCTTTTTTCAAGCGCTTTATTTAAAAGCAATTGATCTTGATTTTGCTGCACAATTTCAATGGATTGCTCCTTGGTTAATTTATCTGAATTGAATGCATCAGAAACAATTGCCTTGCCTTTTATTACTCCATCGCCATTGTTTTCTATAAAATATAATACATCACCTGTATTTACTCTTCCGTAAGGGAGTTTTCTTCCCATAGCTCCACGAATAATCATGGTTTTTTCACCTGTTTTGATATGCTCAAATTCTTTTGCCTTAAAATCAAGATAAACAACATGGTCCATAGTGTATCCAAAGTTTTATGGTTAATTTTTATTGGGCGTTAAAAATAATAAAAACCTGATTTATGGCAAACAAAAAAATAGGAGAGTGGTTAAAGTTGTGCTTTCCCTCCTTTCACAAGCAGCCAAATAGAAAACGACATTTCGCCAACAATACTTGGAATGGCAACAAGTGCTAAGAATATCGAACTGTAATTTTCATAATTTGGTAAGAGAAAATGCGCAGCAGTATCAATCATATACATAATTCCGGCTATAACCAGAAAAAGTGCTATAAGCTTTGGCTTACCTATTATTCTACCTAACAAAATCAGGTGAATACCGAAAAAGAAGAGCCCGATAAGCCAAATAATATTGAAAATATCTACCTGGTGAAGTATTGCTTCGCTGGTTGTTGCTACCAATGCTGCAGGAAGTGCAAATATGGCAACGCCCATAATGGCGGCATGCATCATTCTGAATAAAGTACTTAAACTTGATAATACATGGTTTTTATATATTTCGTATAAGGCCCATGCAACAACAACATCAAATACTACTGTGATTATAAATGCCAATATGCCAAACCGAACAATCATATGATTTTCTTGAATGGCACCAACCGGATCGTTTAGGATAGATTCAAGCATAAAGAAATTCGCGAATATAGCAGCAAAGAAGATAATCAGGTAGCTAACACCTGCAATTATAGAAAGGTTTCTTGTTTTCATTAGATCATCTGATTTTATGTTTTAAATATTAAATCAAACAATTTTTTGTTGATAAGGTTCAGGATAATATAAAGAGAAGTTGTTTTATTCGTGGCAGGCAAATAAGTTTTTATTAACGTAAAGGTTATTTTTTAATGAATAATTTCCGGAATTCATTCAGTTGAAATCCTTTTAATTTGGCTAAGGTTAAAAAATCATTACTTATTACCTCGATCTCATTTCTTGCATTAAGGGCATGATTACTTATTACCGTTTCGGCTCATTTGGTATTAAACACTAATCTCATGACAAAGTTTAAGATAGGTAAAGGTAATATACGAAAGATATTTAGCTTTATAGGTCTTATCCCTATACCAGATTTACTTAAAAAATTGAAGTTTTCTTTAAGCGATCGATTCATTTGCTTAATTGCTTCTTTATTTTTTGATACACTATAATTATCTCCTCCATCGTAATATATGGCGACTGCTAAAGGTGCAACCATCGCTACATGACTTTTTTGCCATACATCCATATTATTAGTTATGGAAACATGAAAGCCCGATTCTTTTAATATCCTTTTTATATCTTTTAGTCGTTTTGTTTTATCTCCGTTTAACTCACCTATAGTTGTAGGTTGAATAAAGTTTGCAACAATTTCATAATAAACGATTCCATCTTCAATTTTTCCACCTGAACCCGGAAACGCAGGAAGTATTTTGTTTTTCCCTAGTTTCTTAATCCACTCTGAATATCCCGATGGATTGTTAACCATAAATACAAAACAAGTTGTATTGATTTTAGCAAGAGTTTCCAGGGCTGATGTTACCTGTTCATTCCTTAACGTGACAAAAACATAGTCGTAACTATCTTTCAACTGTGAATTGTCAATAATATCAACTGAAATTTTTTCAGGATATTTCTTATCTATTTTGTTAAGCAGTAATCCTTTTTCTTTTAGTTTATTAAGCCGCTTATTGCGAGCTAGAAAAGTTACATCATGACCCGACTTGGCCAATAAGCCACCGTAAGTTGAGCCTATAACACCTGCTCCGTAAATTAGTATTTTTCTTTTCATATACTTAAAGATATCGTCTTACTTTATTTATATAGTTTTTATACTCTATGCCAAACTGCCTTGATAAAAACTCCTCTTCGCTTTTTATTATTAAGTGATATGCTAGTAAGCTATATATTCCTGCAATAATTATTACAATATTATGGACATAAATCATTGACGTAAGAGTAAATAGTCCAAATCCTACATACATTGGGTTGCGGCTTATCTTATAAATACCGTTGGTTTTTAATTTAGTTTGTTCAGATGGCAATCCCAGGCGAGTAGATTTTCCCAGATGAAAAAGACTTACAAGTACAAGTAATAATCCTGTTACAAACATTACAAAGGCAACAATATCGTAATAGTAGAATTTATGATATTCGTTAAAACGATCAGCGATTATTTCACAAACAAAAATAATCCACACAATATACCCAGATATTTTACCGGTGTAAAATAACCATGGATTAATAGTAGGTTTACCAATTAGTTCCATAATTTCTTATTTCTTTACCTCTTCTTCATATCTGATGGTTCAACATGGACAGTCGATATAATCCCAAACTGCTGATGGATTATTCGTTCAATATCAGAAGCAATTTTATGTCCCTCCTCGATGCTTAAATTATTTTTAAGTTTAATGTGCAGGGTTAACTCCTGGTGCCTTACATAATTATGAATATGAAAATGATGAGGTTGAATATCTTCAGAGCTATACTGTTTTATGGAATGTTTTATTTTTTCAATGAGTTCGGAATCTGGTTTTTCACCAAGTAGTTTGTTTATAGCCTCCTTTGCAATTTGATAGGTTGCATAAAACAGCATTAATGAAATTATAGCGCCTAAAACACTATCAATCCACCAAAATTGATTGGCAACCAGTATACCTATTAATACAAGTATTGAAGATAGTGCATCTGTTCTATGATGCCAACCATCTGCTTTAATACTAACATTATCGGTTTTACGCCCCAGGAAGAAAGCATATTGTGCCAGAGCTTCTTTTGCAACTACAGAAATAATGGTAACAACTATAGCAATGGTTCCAAATTCGGTCGACTCGTTGTTTTTGAATTGGATTATTGAATCTTTCAAAAAATCAAAGGCTATAATTCCCAGAAGAAATGCAATAAATAAAGCAGCAATTTGCTCCCAGCGTCCATGCCCAAATGGGTGATCGTCGTCTGGTTTTTTCGACGAAAGTTTTACTGCGATAATCACAATTATTGAGCTCAACGAGTCGGATAAAGTATGCCATGCATCCGCCGTTAGGGCAATTGATCCTGTAACGATACCAGCCCAGAATTTTAAAATAAAAAGTACGCTGTTTACAACAACGGAAATAATTCCTTCCAAATATCCTGCTCTTGATTTATCCATAAAAGTTTAAATTAAAGTTAAACACATCTAACTAATGTGCTATTTTTTCAATTTTTTGTAGCGATTTAACAGACTTATTCAATAATACAATGAGTATTTCTTTTTCTGATTCTGTCATTTCTGCAGTTAATAATTCTGATATTTTTTTATGCAAATCAGTATGTAATGAAGCTGCCTTTAGTCCTTCGCTGGTTAAGTGAACATGTGCGGTTCTTCTATCGTGATCTGATGAGGCTTTATAGAGAAAATTGTTTTTTTCGAGCCTATCTATCATAACAGATATGGAGGCTTTCGCTATATTCATTTTTTTTGCTAATTCTGTTAATGTAGGATTATGCATGTTTTTAATTAATTCAATACAATATAGCTGTCTTGCTGTTAGGTTCTTTAAGTTCGACTTCTGTTTCATTTCCTCTTCGAGTAGTTCACTCGAATGTAAAATGGTATCCAATATCTGTTCTAAATTTCTTTGCATATGCCAAATTTAATTTTGCAAATATAACCATATAGTTAGATAAACCTAACAAAAAATGGTTTTATTATATATTTTGTAATTAATTGTAACGAGCAATAAACAACGGGAGTATATAGCTCCTATATACATATGCCGAGGAATCAATTCCTCTGTATTTTCATTTATACGGATTATTAATTAGTGATTTCTAAATCATTAGTTAGTACATTTATTCCATAAATGCCACCAGAAACTCCTTAGCTGTGGAGTCATTTTCATTTATCTAATAAAATTTTTGAACATAAACTTCTTGCTGTTTCAGTTCTGGTAAATTATTGGGTAAAACAGTACCCTCCTCATAATCATCATAATAATATAGTTTATTACCAAACCATTTTAATTGATTTTCATCTTGAACACTTGCATAATAACCATTTTGTTTCAACAACTCATTATCTGAATTAAATATAGCGAAAGTTCTTACGCTTGCAGCTGTTCCTGTTTCAAATAAATGGTAATACTTATTGGATGAACTGCCTAAGTAGGTTTGATAATTTTCATTTTCTATTATTATTTGATTTGATTTCAAGTTTATCAGATATGATTTAAGTGGTGTAGCATCTCCAATGTATAAACTAACATAAAGTTTTCCTTCTAATTTTGATTGTTCTATCCAGTATCTCTGTTCTATTACATTATTAACATTTGGATTATCTGGGGGCGGTTTAAAATATTTTTTAGCAATGAGTAATTTATTCTCATCATAGATGTAAAAAGTATCTCGATAGAAATATGAATATATTCCAGCAGCGTTTAATTTCTTTTTTTTAATTTGTGATTGCTCTAAGCGCAAGCTTATTCTAATGGAGTCTTCTTTAAAAGGTAAGCTATTTTTTTGATTATCTAATGTATCTTCTGGCATCATTTTATTACCAAATCCTGTTGCTGAAGAGTCTTTTGTAAAAGTTTTTTTAGCGTGCTCTATCGATTTATCAGGATTAGTGCATGAGTAAAAAGTATAATTGATAACACATATAATGATAATAAGCCAGTAAGCCAGGTATTGATATTTTTTCATGTGAATCTTAAAAATAATTGTTCAAATATCGTTCAATAAAAAAGAATAATTTCTGTATGAAGATATTAAAAAATCATAGATGAACAATTCCTTGCTTGTATTGTTTTTAGTTTAATTAACAAACCCAGGGAGTTTTATTCCCTGCGAATAATAATCAAATAATATGAACAACGGAACAGTAAAATTTTTTAATGAATCGAAAGGATATGGATTTATTAAAGATCAGGAATCGGATAACGAATATTTTGTACACGTATCCGGATTAATCGATAAGATTAACGAAAACGACGAGGTTACTTTCGAATTGGCCGAAGGTAAAAAAGGAATGAATGCAGTAAATGTAAAATTAGCCTAAACTATACTATATTTAATGCTCATGAATAGATATAAGCCTTGTCATTAATGTCAAGGCTTTTTTTTGTGTTTTTTTAGAACTTTATTCGTCTAAATCTATCTTATTGTTAACTTTATGCCTTTAAAAATTAGTAATCTTAAATATATAAAAAATGAAGAAAGTATTATTTATTCTTATTGCATTTGTTATGGTTTCAGTATCGTGTAATACAGAGGTAAAGGAAACAAATCCGCTATTGGCAGAATGGGATACCCCGTTTAATGTTCCTCCGTTCGAGGAAGTTAAGGTTGAACATTTTGTTCCTGCTTTTGAAGAGGCTATGAAACAGCATAAAGCCGAAATGGAAGCAATTTTATCAAACCCTGAAGAACCAACTTACGAAAATACTATTGAAGCAGCATATTATGCTGGTGATTTATTAGGTAAGGTGAACAGAGTTTTTGGTGAGTTTAATAGCGTAAATATTAGCGACGAAATTCAAGTGTTGGCTCAGGAAATTTATCCTAAATTGTCTGCACATAGCGATGAAATAAGATTAGACCCAAGATATTTTAAAAGAGTAAAAGCTGTTTATGAAAACAGAGATCAGTATGATCTTACCGATGAGCAGTTATTCTTATTAGAAAACGATTATAAAGGATTTATTCGTAGTGGTGCTGCATTGCCAGAAGATCAAAAAGAAGAGCTTAAGAAGATTAACCAGGAACTATCGGTATTAACCACTAAATTTAGCCAAAATGTATTGGCTGAGGTTAATCGTTTCAAATTAGTTGTTACAGATGAAGCTGATTTATCAGGTTTACCTGAGGCTTCAATTCAGGCTGCAAAAGAAACTGCAGAAGCTGAAGGAGTTGAAGGAGTTGAAGGTTGGGTGTTTACCATCAATAAACCAAGTATGATTCCTTTCTTACAATATGCTGATAACAGAGAATTAAGAAAAGAGATTTATGATGCATATGTAAATCAGGGTAATCACGACGATGAGTATGATAACAAAGAGATCTTAAAGAAGATTCTTAACCTTAGAGTTCAGAGAGCTAAATTATTAGGTTACGAAAATCATGCATCGTACAGAACAGAAAACAGAATGGCTCAAAATCCTGAAAGAGTTTTTGAATTGCTTCAGGACAAACTTTGGGCTGGTATTTTACCAAAAGTAAAAGCAGAAAGAGCTGCTTTACAAAAAATGATCGATAAAGAAGGTGGCGATTTTAAATTGGCACCACACGATTGGTTTTACTATACAGAAAAGCTTCGTAAAGAAAAATATGATTTAGACGAAAGTGAAGTTCGTCCATATTTCGAACTGGAAAATGTGCGTCAGGGTATTTTTGATGTAGCTAAAAAATTGTATGGAATTACATTTACTCCAATTGATGGTATTCCTGTTCCACATCCTGAAACAACAGTTTATGAAGTAAAAGAAGCAGATGGTTCTCATTTGGCTTTATTCTTTATGGATATGCATCCTCGTGCAAGCAAACGTGGTGGCGCATGGTGTGGAAGTTATGAAGATCATTACATTACAAAAGATGGTAAAGAAATTACTCCATTGGTAAACAATGTTTGTAATTTTACTCGTCCATCTGGTGATACTCCAGCTCTATTAAGTGCTGACGAAGTTCATACGATGTTCCATGAGTTCGGACACGCATTAGACGGAATGTTTTCCGAAACGTCTTATCCTGCAGGTTATATAGCTTGGGATTTTGTTGAGCTACCTTCACAAATAATGGAACACTGGGCGTTTGAACCAGAAGTACTTAAAATGTATGCGAAGCATTATAAAACTGGCGAAGTAATTCCTGATGAGTTAATTGAAAAATTAAAAGCCAGTGCAAACTTCAACCAGGGATTTGCTTTAACAGAAGTATTAGCTGCATCATTATTGGATATGAAATTCCATATGATGACAGAAGTTGATCCTGATTTAGACGTAATGCAAGTTGAGAAAGAATATTTGAATGAGATTGGATTAATTCCTGAAATCTATTCAAGATATCGTCCAACGTATTTCCGTCATATTATGGGTGGATACGATGCTGGTTATTATTCATATACATGGGCAAACGTATTGGATGAGGATGCTTATCAAGCATTTAAAGAAACTGACATTTTTGATCAGGAAACAGCTAAAGCGTTCAGAGATAATGTATTGGCAATGAATGGAATTAAAGATGCCATGGAAATGTATGTTGGATTCCGTGGTCGTGAGCCAAAAACCGATGCTTTATTAGAGAGCTTAGGAATTAAGTAATTTATTACACATAATATAATGAAAGGCCGTTCTCCTGATAGCTATCGGGAGAACGGCCTTTTTTATTTAATGAAAATTCATTTTCATTTCGTGCAGGAGTTATATCAGTTCACGAACTTATCTACGAATATAAATATCTACCTGCATATTTTTGCTTCAAAGTAAAATCTTAAAATCTCTGATAATGAAAATGAATAGAATTTTATATGTGTTAATAGTTACTGTAATGATTTTTACCATTAGTTGTAAAAACGAGGAAGAGCAGAACACAGAAGAAGCAAAATTAGTTAAGGTTACAAAAGTTTCTAAACAACAAAATGCCGAGTATTTAACATTTAATGGTAAGGTTAAAGAAAACAGTCTAACTATGTTGTCTTTCAGAGTTGGAGGGCCTTTAGTAGCTGTAAATGTAAAAGAAGGAGATTACGTTCAAGAAGGTAATGTAATTGCAAAAATCGATCAGCGCGATTACAACATACAGTTAGCAAATGCCAAAGCACAGTTTGAACAAGTTAAAGGAGAATATGAACGATATAAAGAACTTTACGAAAAAGAAAAGATACCTGCAAATACCTATGAAAAAATTGAATCTGGGTATAAAATGGCTAAAGCAGGGTACGAAAATGCACTGAATCAATTATACGATACCGAATTAAAAGCTCCAATCTCGGGATATATTCATCAAAAATTGGTTGAAAATTATGCAACAGTAGGTGCTGGTCATCCTGTTGTTTCCATTATGGATATGTCAAAACTGGAGATTATTATTCATGTGCCTGAAAACCAGGTTATAGATATTGAGCGATGTCAGAAATACTCCGTATCGGTTAAAAATGCTAATGTTTTTGATTTACCGGTTAACCTGTTAAGTGTAAACGAGAAAACAGGTAAGGATGGACTTTTTGAAGTAAAACTTATACTTCAAAACAAGGATGATCTTCATATTTACCCCGGAATGACAGCCGAAGTAAAGATCGAATGCAAAGAGGATAAAAAATCGATCCTCATTTCTTCTGATGCTGTGCTAGAAAAGAATAACTCAACATATGTTTGGTTGTATAATCCGTCTGAGCAAACAGTTAAATTAAACGAGGTGGTTATTGCCAGCTTAAAACCCGAAGGAGAATTAGAAGTTATCGAAGGATTATCAGATGGGGATCAGATTATTGCGTCTGGAGTACATGCTCTTTTTGAGGGACAAAAGGTAAAACCAATTACAAAACGTTCAGCAACAAATGTAGGAGGGCTGTTATAATGTTAAGTAAATTACTAAAACAAAAAGCATTACTAAATACGCTGTTGGTAGGTGTTTTAATCGGGGGGATTTTTGCCTATCTAAATGTTGGTAAATTAGAGGATGCTGAAATACCTATAAAATCGGCAGTGGTTGTTACACTCTATCCCGGAGCAACAGCTCATGAGGTGGAACTTGAGGTGACTGATGTTCTGGAGAAAGCAATTCAAAAACTGGAGAATGTTGATAATATCACTTCCAGATCTTTACCGGGATATTCAGAAATTACTATAAATATTGAAACCAGTGTAAAAACTGCAGAATTGCCGCAGTTGTGGGATCATCTAAGGCGAAAAGTCAATGCCGCAAAATCGATCTTGCCACAAGGAGCATATGAACCAATTGTAAATGATGATTTTGGTGATGTATACGGAATTTTTGTTACCGTTACCGGAGAAGGTTATGAGTATAATGAGTTTTACGATTATGTAGATTTTCTACGAAGAGAGTTTCTTGAAGTGGAAGGAATTAAACGAATTGAATTATTTGGAACACAAACCGAAGCAGTTGATATAAAATTTTCATCAGAAAAATTAGCGAACTTAAGTATTAATCCAATGATGATTGTTCAGGCTATGAACGATCAGGGTAAGGTAGTTGATCCAGGTACTATACTATCCGGTGATGAGAGAATACGTTTGAGTGTAGGACAGAAGTTTGGTAGTATACAGGAAATTGAAGATGTTCTGGTACAAGTTCCCGGAGGAGGAAGTTTTAGGTTAGGTGATATTGCTGAAATTAATCGTTCTTTTTACGAGCCCAAAAGGGAAGCCTTAGCTTTTAATGGCGAAAGAGCGATTAGTTTAGCAATGTCGATGGAAAGCGGTGTGAATGTAGTTGAGATCGGTGAGGTATTTAAGGAAAAGCTAATTGAGCTCGATTCTAAAATCCCGGCAGGTATCGAAATTCATAGTGTTTATTCACAACCCGAAAGAGTTCAAAAATCTATCAATGGATTTATCTCAAACCTTATACAATCGGTGCTAATTGTTATTGTAATCCTGTTAATTGCCATGGGTATGAGATCCGGGCTGTTAATCGCTAGTGGATTAGTATTTACCATTTTGGGAACTTTCATTGTGATGCTGGTTATGGGTATGGAACTACAACGGGTTTCGCTGGCAGCAATTATTGTAGCCATGGGAATGCTGGTTGATAACTCCATTGTTGTTGCAGATGGTATTTTGATAGATATTAAGCGCGGAGTTGACCGCAAAAAGGCCTTTACCGCATCAGCAAAAAGAACAGCCATGCCACTATTAGGAGCTACTTTAATTGCAATTTTGGCATTTTTCCCGTTATACATGTCGCCCGATGGTGCCGGCGAATATTTAAGTTCACTGTTTACTGTATTGGCTATTTCACTTTCACTAAGCTGGATTTTTGCCATGATTCAAACGCCATTTATGGCAGCTCGTTTTTATAAAAAAGAGGCAAATGGTCATGGCAAAAAGAATGGTAAAAAAGATCCTTATGATACAGCTTTTTATAAATTCTTTAAACGGTTGATTCAATATGCCTTAGCGCACAAACTAGTATTTACAGCAGCTAGTGTGGTAATACTTGCTTTATCTCTGTATAGCTTCAGGTTTGTAAAGTTTGAGTTTATGCCTTTGTTAGATTATAATCAATTTGTTATTGAATACAGATTGCCCAAAGGATCTGATATTAATTCAGTAGAGGAGGATTTAGTAGAGATTAGCAAAGAGATTGCTGAATGGGATGAGGTAGAAAAAGTAACTGCAGCTGCAGGAAGAACTCCGGCACGCTATCTACTCATTCGTCCTGTTGCAACAGCCGATAATTCGTATGGTGAATTAATTGTTGATACAAAAGATTACGAAACTACTATAGCAGCGGGGGAAAAGATTCTGAGCTATATTGAAGCAAATTATCCGAAAGCAGCAGCCAGAAAAAGAATCTATGGTCCTATATTTTCCGAATATGAAATTGAAGTACAATTTTCAGGACCGGATCCTGCCGTTCTAAGAGATTTGGCAGAACAGGCGAAAACCATTATGTATAACAATTCGAAAACCACAGCTGTTACTGATAACTGGAAAAATCGGGTGAAAGTGTTAAATCCTGAATATTCAGTAGAACAGGCTCGTCAGTTAGGTATTTCACGAACAGATGTGGCTAATGCTATGGCAATAAGCACAAATGGTTTAACAGTTGGTGCAATGAAAGAAGGAAACAACACACTTCCAATTACATTAAAACTGGAAGAGCCATTGGGTGATAATATTGAAAAGCTCACAAGTATACCAGTTTGGGGAACGTATAGTCAATCCAGTGTACCGCTAGGACAGGTTATTGAAGATGTGAATCTGGAATGGGAAAATGCTGAGATATATCGTTACGATGGACAAAGAGCCATAAAAGCACAGTGTGATCCAAAATCCGGTTATTTAACCACCGAGGTTGAAGATGAAATCAGAGAAGAAATTAATGCTATACCTTTACCTGAAGGATATTCAATGGAGTGGAAGGGAAGTAATGAAGAAAGTTCTGAGGCACAATCCAACTTATTTAAGTTTTTACCATTGGCCTTAGGTTTGATGCTAATAATAGTTATTGCTTTATTTAACAACCTGAAACAATCATTAATTATATTCTTAATTTTCCCTTTTGCTTTTATCGGTATTGTTATCGGATTTTTACTTACCGGAGCCAACTTTACATTCCTGGGTATAATTGGAGCTCTCGGATTAATAGGTATGATGATTAAAAACTCCATTGTACTGCTCGATGAAATCAACATTAATTTGCGTGAAGGGAAAACACAATTAAAATCAATTACGTCGGCTGCTATATCTCGATTACGACCGGTAGTGATGGCTTCGGCTACAACAGTGTTGGGAATGGTTCCATTACTATTTGATGTAATGTTCAAATCACTGGCTATTACCATCATTTTTGGATTGCTGTTCGGAACTCTAATTACGTTGTTGGTAGTGCCGGTTCTTTATGCAACAATCATAAAGGTAGATATCTCTCCGATTTTAAAAACAAAAGCTTTAAAAAGTAAAAAAGATTAACAGAAATGAGGAAGTTAGTTATCATAATAGCAAGTTTAGTTTTTAGTTTTCAGTTATCAGCACAAAAAGTGATGACGTTGGAAGAATGCAGAAAACAGGCTGTTGAATATAATAAAGAGCTAAAAAAAGCTCAATATCAAAAGGAAGAAGCGGTTGCAAACCAGAAAGCTGCTCGTACAGCATATTTTCCCGATTTAAGTGCAAGTGCAAACGGAATGTATCTACCAGAGATTGAAGGATTTTCAATGCCAGGAGGGTTTTTACCTACGGCAGCAAGTGAAGAAGCAGCAATGAGCGGCGAATATACGGGCGTAAGTAATGTGTGGTCGCCAGGAATTAGCCTTGAATTGGATAATTTGTCGGTTTTATATGGATCTGTAACTGTTACCCAACCTGTATATGCAGGTGGAAAAATCAGGTATGCCAATAAACAAGCCGATGCCGGTGTAAAAATTTATGAGCACAATTACGATCTAAAATATTCTGAAATCATTGAGCAAACAGATAAATTGTACTGGAACATTGCATCTATTTCGGCTAATGTAAAACTGGCAGAAAAATACATTGAAATGCTTACTGAACTGGAAGAACAAATGATAGAAATGTATAACCTGGGATTAACACCGGCCAGTGAAAAACTAAAGGTTACCGTGCAAAAAAATGAAGCAGAATTAAAATTAATCAAGGCAAAGAACGGGTTACGCATCTCTAAAATGTATTTGAATCAAATTTTAGGACAAGATATAAATACCGATATAAAAATTACAGATTCGCTTAACTATGAAACTGAATTAATGAATACGAACAATGGTGTTGATCAGGCACTAGCTAACCGCGATGAAGTATCAATTCTTGAAAGGAAACTTGAAATTTCAAAGCTGGATAAAAAAATAGCCTTGGCCGATTTCTTGCCGCAAGTTGGTATAAGTGCCGGTTACTCGTCGTATTATGTGAGCGATTTAGTTGAGGATCCAACATTTAGTCCGTCTTTTGCAGGACAAATAACGATTCCATTATTTCATTGGGGGGAGGGAAAGCATAAACAGGATGCAGCGAAGTTAAAGATTATGCAAGCCCAAACCGATCTGGAGAATACCAATGAAATGATCAACCTTGAGGTTCAGCAGGTAAAAATTCAGCTGGAAGAGGCCTATGAATCTATCGAAATTGCTAAGAAAAACATTAAGGAAGCTGAAGAGAGTCTGGAAGAAACTAAAGCAAGTTTTGAGGTTGGATTAAATACAACAACTGACCTGTTAAATGCTCAAGCCCAATGGCAGGCAGCAAATTCCCGGCTTATTGAAGCCTTAGCACAGTTTGAAATTTTACAAACAAGCTGGCAAAAAGTTACCGGAAATTTAAAACCTATTCAATAAGATTATAATTTTATAACTTGGACCTGAAAATATGAAAGCTGATTGTATGAAGAATATAAAATTTGATCAAAAATTTATCGCTAAGATACCAAGTTATAGCCTGTATTCAATTCTATTTAGAGTTGCAGCGGTAAGTATAGTAGGTGTTTTAGCCATGCAATTTATCTTGTTTCTGGTTGAACCGCCTCCGGAAATCATGGATCAGCAGCCGCGAATAAAAGACTATCTGCTTATAATTTTCACCTTTAATTTGCTTGCCGAATCGAATATTATTGTTGATTTAATCCTGGAAAAGTATTTACCTATTCCGGAAAAAATCAGATTAAGGTTAGCAATACATACATTTATTGGTATCTTATTAATTGTAGCAGTTTATCATTTAATACAATTGCTGTTTCCCGAGTACAGACAAGTGGGTAAAGAAGTTTTTTCACCAGCGGTTGCCATGGGATTAATATTTGTAAATATAATTTCCACAGGACTATTATTGGTTCGGTTTATGGATAAGTGGGTTTATGCACAAAAACGAATGGATGAACTAAAACAGGAAAAACTGAAAATGGATTATACTATGTTACAGGATCAAATCAATCCGCATTTCCTGTTTAATAACTTGAGTGTATTAAAATCGCTAATTATGTACGATAAGGAATCGGCAGTAAATTTCACACAAAACTTCACTGATGTATATCGGTATGTTCTGAAAAGCAAGGAGGATATGCTTGTTAAGTTAAAAGATGAACTTAAATTTATTGATTCGTATATTTCTTTGCACAAAGAAAGACTAGGCGATGGATTAGATGTGCAGTATATGTTTGATAAAGGTAAGCTGGACAATCAGATTGCTCCATTAACCTTACAGTTATTAGTTGAAAATGCAATTAAACATAATATCGTGAGCAGAGAAGATCCGTTGTTAATTGAAATTACAGTGGAAGGAGATTATGTGTTTGTAAAAAATAACGTTCAGCCTAAAGAATCTACCTATTCGACAAAAACAGGCTTAACAAACCTCATTAAACGATACGAGTTATTAAGTAAGAAGAGAGTTCTTGTTGAAAATGATGAAAAATATTTTACGGTGAAAGTTCCATTGTTATAATTTAAAATGAATCGGTATGAAAGTAGTAATAGTTGAAGATGAAGTACATAACAGCAGGATGTTAACCGGAATGATTAACTCTTTGCGTCCTGACTGGGAGATTATAGCAAGTCTTGAAAGTGTTAAGCAATCTGTAGAGTGGTTTACGAATCATGATCATCCTGATTTAATTTTTATGGATATTCAACTTACCGATGGCATTTGTTTCTCTATCTTCGAAAAAGTGAAGATTGAGAGCATGGTAATTTTTACTACAGCGTATGATGAATATGCTATTCAGGCCTTTAAAGTAAATAGTATAGATTATTTGCTAAAACCGATAAAAGAGGAGCAACTTGAGTTAGCAATAGGCAAGTTCGAAAATATATATAAAAATTCATTTAACGGAAACAATTCGGATAATTACCAGTCTATAATAAATGCGATTAAAAGAGGAGAAAAAACATATCGAAAAAGATTTTTGATTACCGGGGCATCTTCATTTTATAAAATAGAAACAAAGGATATTGCCTATTTCTACACAACCAACCGAATTACATTTGCTGTAATGTTTGATAAAAAAGAACATGTGGTTGATTTTACCATGGAAAAACTGGAAGAAGAGCTCGACCCCGATATGTTCTTTCGTGCGAACCGGGGCCAAATTATTCATATTGATTCCATCAAAAAATTTGAATCCTATTTTGGCGGGAAATTAATGGTCCGTTTGATTGATCCGTTTAATGAGCCAATTACTATTAGCCGCCTAAAGGCAACAGAGTTTAAAAACTGGATTGATCGCTAAATCAAAAAAACATGAAAAATACACCTAAATATAAGCCAGAAAACGGCGCCTTAAAAACGAAACTTCCTGTTCGTAATCCACGGGAAGATTATGAATGCTGGTACTTTGAATGTGTTTATGATGATGAGGATTTACTTCGCATCTATTTCATGATAAATGATTCATTTAGCTTACCTGTAACATACGGAGTTAAAGTTGAATTTATTGGTAAACAAAATCATTCGGTAATTTCAGAAAGTTTTGCTAGTGATGAGGTTGAACTTAGTACCGAAAAGTGCAATCATAAGTTTGGTAATAACCGGATTTTAGATTTGGGAGATCATTTTGAGTTAAACGTTGAAATAAATGCAACAACAATTCAGTTAAAGTACTATCCGGAGTTAGAAGGTTTCAATAATAAAGAGGATAATATTGTAAATCAGAATATTCTGGGTACGAAATTTATTGCCTGGAACAGTCCTATTCCAAGAGCAAATGTTACCGGTTTTATAGATCAGGAAGGAAAAAGGAATACGGTGCAAGGTGTTGGTTATCACGATCATGTATGGAGTAACACAGCGCAGTATAAGGATATTAAATATTTGTATCTGGGGAAAATATTCGAAAACGAGTTTTCGATATTTTACACCTTACTTTTTGACGATAAGGAGTCTGTTTTTACGAAATTAATCGTTGCACACAATGATAAAATTCTTTTAACACAAGAGGGATCTTCATTTGATAAAAATATAGTAATTACTGCTAAAGATCATATAGCATTAGAGCAAACCGAAAAGAATATACCGGCTAACATTAATTTTACGCATGAGAAATTTGAGTTAGATATAGCATTAAAAGACATTACTCAACAGAAACTGAAAGAGAAACACAGGTTGGGAGGAATCGGCTCTCTTGCTTTTAAAGGTGAAGAATATTTTACCTATAAAGTAGAAGGTAATAAAGATATCTCTTTCAATGCTAAATCCATACACGACGTTTTAATTTTCTGATCAGTGCAAATTGATAAAATCTGTTAATATTCCTTAAAACTAATTAATTCATTAGCACGCAATTGCTTTAATTCATAATTTCGGTGAAACAATAACCAATACACACTAAATTATGAAAATAAGTTACACTGCATTAAGTGCATTTATTGTGCTTTTTCTATCATCAAACCATATTAAAGCACAGTCAGTTGATAATATTTTAAAGGATAAACTTCTGATTGTAGTTCATATGCAGGAATATAATGATAAAGGTATTACCAAAGAATCAAGTGCCGATGAGTTGGATCATATCAATAAGATTATAAAGTTTGCTATTCCAGAGCATGTAGCATATACCAAGGCCATGCATAAAATCCTAAATCTCACCTTAAAAAAAGTTTATGTCGATAAGCAAATCAAAGATCTGGACAACAGACTTGATGTGATCAACGAGCACGTTTTTGTCGATCACGGCGGAGATATTTTCAGTTCAGCTGAGTTGATAGACTTTTTGAAAGAGAAGAATTTTACTAAGATAGTAATTATTGGACGAGTTGCAGAGGAGTGCATAAAAACGTCTGTTAAATCAGGACTCAAAGCCGGATATGAAATGTATCTTATTCCCGAAGCTATTGTTGGAAAATCTGACAAAAGCAAGGCAAGAGTAATTCGTAAATTGAAAAAGAAAGGAGCACATGAATTAGTTCTTGGTTAACAGTTGTTTAATCAAAAATCATGTTGTGTAATAGGATTTTTTTTGAGGTATACATTTCCAATTTTGATATCTTTGGGCTACAAAAATGAAAATCAAAAATTGAAATATTATGACAAACTTAAACTGGGGCGAATTGCCATTCGGATATCTAAAAACCGATTATAATGTAAGATGTTATTACAGAGATGGAAAGTGGGGAGAACTCGAGATTTCATCTTCTGAGTATTTGAACTTACATATTTCGGCTACTGCTTTACACTATGGTCAGCAGGCTTTTGAAGGCATGAAGGCATACCGAGGGAAAGATGGTAAAATCCGTCTGTTCCGCTGGGAAGAAAATTTTAAACGTATGCAACGTTCTGCCGACGGAATACTTATGCAGCCTGTAACAAAAGAGGTTTTTAAAGAAGCAATAACCAAAGCAGTATTAATGAACGAGCGTTTTGTTCCTCCATATGGAACCGGTGCTGCATTATACATACGTCCGTTGTTAATTGGTTCAGGACCTCAGGTTGGTGTAAAACCAGCCAACGAATACTTGTTTATGGTATTTGTAACTCCGGTAGGACCATACTTTAAAGAAGGTTTTAGCCCGGTAAAGATTGCTGTGGTTAGAGATTCTGATCGGGCAGCACCACTGGGAACCGGAAGTATTAAGGTTGGCGGAAATTATGCATCAAGTTTACGAGGTGTTAAAAAAGCTCATGATGCCGGTTATGGATCTCCAATGTATTTAGATTCTGTTCATAAAAAATACATTGACGAAATAGGAGCGGCAAATTTCTTTGGAATAAAAGATAATACATATGTAACTCCAAAGTCGTCATCTATTCTTCCTTCGATAACCAATATGAGTATTATTCAGTTAGCTGAAGATATGGGATTAAAGGTTGAACGATGTCCAATTGATATCGATGAGTTAGATTCGTTCGAAGAAGTTGGTGCTTGCGGTACTGCAGCAATCATTTCTCCTATTGGTGAAATTTACGATATTGATGAAGATAAGAAATATACTTACTGCAAAGATGGTAAGGCCGGGCCAATTTCAACAAAGATTTATAACAAGCTGGTAGCCATTCAGTATGGCGATGAGGCTGATCCACACAACTGGGTTGACATTATAAAATAAGAAATCAACAAAAATAAAAAGAGGGCTTGTTTAGTTTCGAGCCCTCTTTTCTATTTATTATCAGTTTTTATCTTAATTAAACTCTATTAATTCAATTTTCACTCCTGACTCTGCTTCAAAATCTTCAACTTCATCAACCATATCCGGATCAGATTTATCGTAATACCAGTTAACTTTAACTTTTCCACCGGCATCTTCATAATCTTTTAGTATTTCAAGCATATCTAACACACATTTTGTAGAGCTGGTATTTAAATAGATTAGTTTTATATTTAGCTCAACTGGTTTATTAACTTCTTTCGTATATTCTTTTAACCAGTTTATGAGTGGTAGATAAAACTTATACGTCTCTTCCATGTATGATTCACCACTTATTTCACAAACTCCTTTGCTGGCATCGAAAATAACCTCGGGGAAATAAGGAGTGGTAGGTGAGCTTGTTAAAGTAATATTTTCCATGGTTCAATTTATTTAATTTTTATCAATTTTTATGGTAAGTGAAAAATAAGAATAGTCCTTATCTATTTCTTCATTTTTATATTCTAGTTTATTTTTCGAAAGCATTACAGCTTGTATTAATCCAATTCTGGCGCCAAACTTTTCTCCGGGAGAGTTTAATCGTTGCTCTCTTTTTAATTCGCGTAATTTTAACGGGTCTGATGCATTAACTAATTCGCATCGTTCTGCCAGTATTTTGGCATCAGTATTTTTTACCTGATTGGTAGTTGTAAATTTATAAGAGTCTTCAAGTTCTTGCAAGATTAGTTCTCCAACACCAATTCTCTGAACATGATTAACCATATGGAAATCTTCAGAATAGTTCGAAACATTTTGGCATAATTCAATAAATATTTTAAATAGCTTTTTACGCGCATTATTATATTCATCTTTTAGGTTTCGGATATTCATTCCAAATACAGAAATTAGCTCGATGTAAAAGGGACCTTTATATGATAAAATTGTTTTACTTGTCATAACGGGTATTACGTTTATATCTATCATTAGGTTAATTAATCTTTATACCAATTAAAGTAATGTCGTCGCGCTGCTCTTCATCTTGCTGAAAATCATTCAATTCTTTTTCAATGTGTTCTCTTTGTTTCATCATTGGTTCGGAAATATTATTCAGTATAATCTCTCTAAGTCTGTTACTTCCAAATCGTTTTCGATCAGCATTATTTTGGTCTGTTAATCCATCGGAAGATAAATATAAAATATCTCCGGTACTTGTTTCAACAACATGATTATTAAATGTTGTCTCTTCCTGTAATCTCTTTTTCCCACCAATCGACAAGCGATCACCTTTTATTTCATCAAGCTGAGATGTTTTACTCTTGTATATAAAAAGTGGTCTTTTAGCCCCTGAAAAAGTAATTTTCTTTGTTGTAAGATCTATGGCAATAAAACAAACATCCATTCCGTCGTTGTTTTCTGTTTCCTTTTGTCTTAATGATTCAATAACTTTTTCGTTTAATAAAGATAATATTTTTGCTGGTTCGGTAATCTTTTTTTCTAAAACAATTTCATTTAAAAGACTGCTGCCAATCATCGACATAAATGCTCCCGGAACACCATGTCCGGTGCAATCCACGGCAGCTAAAAATGCAGTGTTTTGCAGCTGTGCAAACCAGTAAAAATCGCCCGAAACAATATCTTTAGGTTTGTAAATAATAAAACTCTCAAAAATATTTTCTATCTGGTTTTTAACCGGCAAAATTGCTCTCTGAATATTCTGTGCATAATGTATGCTGGCATTTATTTTTTTATTCTGTAAATCAAGAATATCTCGTTGCTCTTCTATCTTTTGCTTTTGTATTCTTATTTTTCGGTATAAAACGAATAAAATGGTAAAGAATAATATGAGTAATAAAACAACACCAATAAGACCTCGTATTACAATTCTTCTAAGCTTAAGCTGTGCAGCTTGCTCTCTGATTTTTGACTCTTTAAGTTCCAACTGCATTTGTTGTTCACGTGTAAGCTCTTCAACTTTAGCCAGTGAAGTTTCTGTTTCTTTTAACTTGTCGGTTTGTTTAACAAGCTCTTGTTCGGTTTGCTGTTTCTCTTGTTGTGCTTTTTGCACTTCTGTTTCCGACTGCTTTTTAATGGTTTTTATTTCTTCTTTTTTCAGAAATTTGTCTATTGATGCAAACAGATCAAAATACTCAATACTTTTTTCCGAGTTCCCTAAATTTTGATAATTGTTTGCCAAAATGCCATAAAAAGTTCTGACAAGCTTTAAATTGTTTATCTCTTTTGCTAATTCCAAACCTTCCATAGCCCACTTATTAGATTCTTCATAACTGGGAATTTGCTGGTAGCTTTGTGAAATGTTTAGTAAAGAGGAGGTTATGTTGTTTTTATCGTTTGTATTTTTGCTTATTTCTAAACCTTTTTTAAAGTAGTTTATCGCTTCTGTGTAATTCTGTGTTTCGTCGTATATCATGCCAATATAGTTGGCACTTAACAGAATCCCATTTGTATTGCCAGAGTTTTCATTTAATTCTAAAACTCGTTTAAAATAGTCAACGGCTTTGTTATACAGTTGATTATTCCAGCATAGAAATGCTGCTTTGTTTAAATATTCAAGTTCTTGTGATGGTTTTTTTTCAGTTCGGAACTGCTCAATTTTTGTTTCATATCCGGATAATTCGTTTTGGATACCTGCTGGAACATCCTGAGCTAATACAGAAATGGTAAAGAAGAATTGTAATACAAATGATAATATTATGATAAACTGTATTTTTCTCACCTTTTAAGAATTATTAAATGTTAAAGTTATTTTATTTTTATTCCAAAAACAAGAATATCATCAATTTGGTCTAATGAACCTCTCCATTTATCATGAGTATTGTTAAGTATCTCTTTTTGAATACTCATAGGTTCATTGCTAATGCTGATTAATAGTTCTTTAAATTGTTTGTAACGGAATTTTTTTCCTTTTGGTCCACCAAACTGATCTGCAAATCCGTCAGAAAACATGTATAGAATGTCATCACTTTCAATATCAACTAAATGGTTCGTAAAAGGTTTGTCAAAGTTAATGTGTATCCCCACAGGCATTCTGTCTCCTTTAATTTCAATGAGTTCTTTATTTCGTATAATATAAAGTGGGTTATTGGCGCCGGAAAACTGTAATTTCTTTTGGTCACAATCAATAACACAAAGTGCAATGTCTAATCCATCTTGTGCTTCACCCGACTCTCCGGTTTGATTTAACGAGTGCATAATATGATCTCTAAGTTGATTCAGAATATCACTTGCAGTTTTAAAGTTACCTTTTGTAACAATCTCATTTAAATATACCGAACCTAACATATGCATTAATGCCCCAGACAATCCATGCCCTGTGCAATCGCCCACTGTAATGATTTTCTGACTGCCAGAATTCGCTAACCAATAAAAATCGCCACTAACATGACTTTTGGGTTGATGTAAAATGAAATATTCTTTAGTGCTTTTATTAATAAATTCAAGATTGGGTAAAATGGCTTGTTGTATTCTGCTTGCATATCGAATATCTGCCATTATTTCCTTATTCTTTTTAATGATAATTTCACGTTGTTTTAATTCATTCTGAATTTGAAATTCGATTCGCTCGTTCTTTTCCTCAATTTCTTTTTCTTTAAGTTGTATTGATTTCAGCATGTTCACAACATGTATGGCTGATCTTAAATTAGAAATCAGTACGGTAAAATCAATTGGCTTTGGAATAAAGTTTATTGCACCGCTGGTAAATATTTTATTATAGTCTCGTATTTTAGATGTTACTATTAATGGAAGCTGCCTTTGTTCCTGTAATAAAGAAATGATTTCAATATTTTCTGATATATGCACTGAATCCGAATCAATATCAAATAATATAATATCAGGCGATATTTCTGATACAACATGAATATTTTCCACTGATTGCTTATGTATAATCTCAATTTCTTTATAATCATTACCTATAATCGAAATAATTTCTTTCGCTTCGGTTAAATTTTCTTCGATTAAAAGTAAACTTAGATTCATATAGGAGGATTCGAATTTGGGTTACTAAAAATAGCCATTGTCTGTGAAATTATCCAAATTATAGTACTTTTATTTCAGTATATGCTTTTAAAATATACCTCGTTTTTGATGAATAAGCTTATTTGTAATATAAAAGTGTGATAACTGATTGTTAAAATTGAACTAAAAAATTACTAATCTGATATAAATGTTATATTTTTAAGGTGATAATGTAATCAGAAGTTAATATTTCAAATCTATGAACTATAAGATATTAATTGCAGACGATAAAGGTGATTCTTTTGAATACTTGCAAGAAATTCTTAAAGATGAGATGGATAGATTTGAAATTGTCCGTTCCGGACGGAAGGATATTTATAATTGTGCCTTAAAAAGTAATCCTAATATTATATTAATTAGTGTAGATTCATTAGCTCGAAATGGTATCGAAAGTATCATGTCGCTAAAGCAGGATAACTTAACACATAGTATTCCTGTTCTGCTGATTACAGATTATTCGCCACGTACAAGCTTCGATCGTGTTTTTGAATATGGGGTTGTGGATTTTATTCGAAAACCTTACAGCAAAGATGAACTGCTAATGCGTATAGAAGCAGCTGAAAGTCGTAGAGAGTTTCAGCATGAAATTTATATTGAACACGAACTGTTAAGAGAATTATCGATTGTAGCTAAAAAAACTGCTACGGGTGTAGCTATTATTAGTACAGATAATAGAATTGAGTGGGTTAACGAAGGATTTGAAAAAATGTATGGATATCCTATTGATGAATTTAAAGATACCTTCGAAGCATCAATTTTTAATCCTAAATCGAATCCAAAATTGGCAGAAGCTATTGAAAAGTGCCAGCAGGGAGCTGATAGCTATGTTTACGAAAAGAAATGGGAGACTAAAGAGGGTAAAGTTATTTGGATACAAACAACCCTAACACCTGTTTACAACGAACAGGATACCATTATAAAGTATATTGCCATAGAGTCGAATGTTACTGATTTAAAACAAGCTGAGGAACGATTAGGAGCTCAAAATGAAGAGATTGCAAAACAAAAGAAAAAATCAGATGAACTTTTGTTAAATATTTTACCATTCGAAACAGCTGAGCAGCTTAAGAAAAAGGGTTTTGCAAAATCAAAACAATATAAACTGGTTTCCATTCTTTTTACCGATTTTAAGGATTTCTCCAGGTTAACAAATCAGTTAAACAGTCAGGAACTGGTTGAACAGCTTAACTTTTACATTCAAAAGTTTGATGAAATTATTGAAAATCACTTTATAGAAAAGATAAAAACCATCGGCGATGCATATATGTGTGCAGGCGGGTTGCCTTTAAGAAATAAGAGTAATCCTATTAACGTAACACTTGCCGGATTGCAGATCCAGAAATTTATGCGCGATCAGGCTGAGGAAAAGGAAAAAAATAGTGAAAAAGCCTGGGAGCTTCGGTTGGGGATTCACACAGGAGAAGTAATTGCCGGAGTAATTGGGAAAAAGAAATTCGCTTACGATATCTGGGGCGACGCAGTAAATAAAGCCAGTAGGATGGAACAATCGGGAGAGGTAGGAAAAGTTAATGTTTCGGGTGATACTTATGAATATATCAAGGACTATTTTGATTGTACTTATAGAGGTCAGGTTGAAGTAAAAAATAATGTTCAACTGGAGATGTATTTTGTCGATCGCCTTAAACCCGAATATTCCGAAGATAAAGCAGGAACAGTTCCTAACGCAGATTTCCTTAAGAAACTTGCCAAATACTAAGTGCTATTTCAACATATCTTTGTTAAAATTAACGGGCAAAAATTGTTTGATGCTATCTGCAACCGTAATTTTATCTTCACCATATAGTAAAACTTCTATAGAGTTTTCAGATCTTTTTTCACTTTCCAACATAACTTGCAAGCAAGAACCACATGGTGGAATAGGCTCCTTAATAAAACCTTTATCGGTATTGGCTGTTACAGCTATAGCTTTAATGGCAACATTAGGATATTTAGAATTGGCATAAAAAATAGCTACTCGTTCAGCACAAAGTCCGGAAGGATAAGCTGCATTTTCCTGGTTGTTACCTTCTATAATTTCTCCATTCTCAAGCAAAACAGCAGCGCCAACTTTAAACTCAGAGTAGGGTGCATATGCTTTTTCTGCTGCATCTTTAGCTTTTTGCACTAATTTTTGATGTGTTTTGTCTAGTTCGGCAAGGGAATTGTAATCAATTAATACAGATTTTATTTCGCGTGTATTCATAAAGAAATAATTTCGTCAGTAAAAAATACCAAATTGTAAGATCAATATTTTTTTTACATTTGTTCAAAATAACAAAAAAAAAATGACAAAAAAGCTATTCTTACTCATAATACCGATTATTGCAGTTTCGTGTAAAGTTAAACAGGTACAGCGAACACCAACAAATAATAATAGTACCTACGTGTCGTTAGAGCGAAGAGATTATATTAAGCAATATAAAGATTTAGCTATAATAGAGATGCGAAGAAGTAAAATACCTGCAAGCATCACGTTGGCACAGGCTCTTCTCGAATCGGATAACGGAAATAGTACACTTGCACGAAGAGCAAATAATCATTTTGGTATTAAATGTCATAGTAACTGGAAAGGTCCAAAAGTACATCACGATGATGATCGTAGAGGAGAGTGTTTCAGAAAATATAAAACCGTGTATGAATCGTATGCCGATCATTCCGATTTTATAGTTCGCGGAGCACGATATGCTTTTTTATTTGAACTTAGTCCGACCGATTATAAATCGTGGGCAAAAGGACTGCAAAAAGCCGGATATGCAACAAGCAGAACCTATGCATCAATGCTTATTCGCATTATTGAAGATAACCAGTTGTATGTTTTTGATCAGGGTGGGACATTAAGTTTTGATGAACCGGTAAATGATGCAGATAGCGAAGAAGTAGTGTTAGGCGATGTAGATAATTTCCAGATTTATCCGAATAAGCACAGAGTGTATTCAAAAAACAGGATCGATTACATTATTGTAAAAAAAGGCGACACCTTTAAAAATATTACCGAAGAGTTGGGAATGTTGCCCTGGGAGCTATATAAATATAATGAAATAGAAGAAGATGCTAAACTTGTAGAAGGCCAGATTTTGTATGTTCAGCCCAAGAGAAACAAGGCTGAACACGGTTTTGATTTTCATACGGTACAAGAAGGTGAAACCATGTATTCTATTTCTCAGTTGTATGGCATAAAGCTAAGTAAACTTTACGAAAAGAATTTAATGGAAGAGGGCACAGAACCGGAAATTGGACAAAAACTTTGGTTACGCAAAATTAAGGAGCATTCAGATGTAATTGAAGAAACTCCGGTAATTGAAGATTTTGATAAATAACGGCTAGATTTTGCACTCAATAAGTGTGTGGCTAACCCCCAGGTTATCTCGTATATCTTTTATTTTGAGTCCTGCTTGCTCAATAAGCCTAATCATATCTTCCGAATGATACATTCTACTGTTACCATTTGCCATTGCTGTAAAATAGAGCGAAGTGTTGTTCAGGCAGAAAGTAGAAATGTCAAATTGTTGTCTGTCCCAGTAGGTTTCAAGTATAAACAAACTGGTGTTCGTAGTCATTGACTGCGCAGCACGTTTTAATATCTGCAATATGTTTTCTTCCGAAAAACAATCCAGAAACTGACTCATCCAAATGGCATCAAAACCTGTTGGAAACGGCTGGCTATGATCCAGAATATCTGTGGGGTAACCTTTTATTTGCTTTTCGAAACCAGCTTTTTTTGCATTTTCAAGAGCAACATTCAACTGTCCGGGTAAATCCATAATGGTAATTTCTGCATTCGGATTGTATTCAGCACATTCTAAAGAGAATTTTCCGGTATTACCTCCAACATCCAGAACTTTTTTTCGGTCTTTATCAAAAATGATCGACAAGATCGATTTAAAAACATGATCGGAATAAAAATGATCGAAGGCAAACCAACTTTCTTTTACTGTTTCAGGAAGTTCCGATAAACCATGATAAATGGTAGGCCAGTTACCAAAAACTTTAAGTCCTTCAGGTTTCTCTTCACGAACTGATTCCTCAAGGTAGAACATGCCATTGTAACAAACATCGTTCACAAAATCCATGTTGATGTTGGTCATCTTATCGTTTAAAAAGTAAAAGCCAGTTTTTGTAAGTGTGTACTTTTCATCTGAAAGTATTACTACTTCTGCACTTAGTCCTGCATCTAAAAGAACTTTTATGCCATATTCGCTAATATTTATCTTCTGTGCAATTTCTTTTGGTGTCATTCCATTTTCACTGGAATTCAACAGTTCTAAAATTCCTAAGTTTCGTAACGATTTTACTGCTTGAAAAACAATAGGTGCAAAAGCAATTTTCTGTGCATCTATTTTTGCTTCCAGTGCACTTTTTGTATCGGAACCGTAATTTTCAGACATAGTTGGTAGTTTTTTGTTTTCATAAGAAAACAGCCCAACTAAGATTTTGTTGAGAATGTATACTCTTTTATTCCAGAAAAACCTCTCAGAAAATCTTTTACGTTCATTCTTTTTTTGCCAGCTTGTTGAAGTTCGATAATATGAATGTAACCTTTATGGGCGGCAACTTTTAAAAAGTTTTTTTCATCGGTAACAATTTCTCCACATGGTAAATTGTGATTAGCATGTTCCTTCTCTGAAGCGTAGATTTTTATCTGGATCGTTTCGTTTGAACTGTTGTGCAATTCAGTCCAGGAAGCAGGATAGGGGCTCAGCCCCCGAATTAAATTATGAATTGAATCAACATCGCTATTCCAGTCTATTTTGCAATCGTTTTTGAATATTTTAGGAGCATGTTTAATTTCTGTCCCCGGACTTAGCAGTTCTTCCTGTTTTATTTGCGGATAATCTCCTTTTATTATGGCATCTACTGTTTTTACAACCAGTTCTGCACCTTTATGCATCAACTTATCGTGAACTATGCCTGCATTATCATTTTCATTTATTTCTATTTCGTCTTGAAAAATAATATTTCCGGTATCTATATCGTGTTTTAGAAAAAAGGTGGTAACTCCTGTTTTTTTATCTCCATTAATGATAGCCCAGTTAATAGGAGCAGCTCCTCTGTAATGTGGGAGCAACGAAGCATGCAAGTTGAAAGTTCCTAAACGGGGCATATTCCATACAACTTCCGGAAGCATTTTAAAAGCAACAACTATTTGTAAATCGGCGTTAAGATTTTGTAGTTCGTTTAAAAAAAAATCGTTTCTGAATTTTTCCGGTTGTAAGATTTTTAAATTCTTACCTGCTGCATATTTTTTTACAGCAGACTCTTTTATCTTTTGTCCACGGCCGGCAGGTTTATCAGGATTTGTAACAACACCAACAATATTGTAGTTGCTTTCAACAAGTTTTTTGAGAGGTTCAACAGCAAAATCGGGTGTACCCATATATACTATTCGTAAACTGCTTTTATCCATTATTCATTACATTTCATTATTTTTGGTAAAAGTATTAATATCTTTTTAAACATAAGAAGAAATTAAGGGTCCTAATTATAAAAACATAAAAAATGAATAATAAATTCAATTGGCAGAGTTTTATAAGTATTGCATTACTGTTTGCCTTTATCTTCATGTTGATTTCGGGTATTGTATTGTATATTGCGCCGGAAGGTAGCTTATCGCGATGGATTGGTTGGAATATACTTAATTTAACCAAAAAACAGTGGGAACATCAACACACTATATTTTCATATCTGTTTATATTATTTTCGCTGCTACACATTTTTAAAATTAATTGGGGACTTCTGATTTCGTATTTCCAGTTTGAAAAGAAGCACTTCACTTATATTAAAGAGATTATCATTGCGTTAGTAATTGTGCTGTTTGTATTTATTGGAACTCTTTTTAATTGGAAACCCTTTAGTTCTGTTATTAACTGGGGTAGTAATATATCCGATAATTATGGTCTTGGTGTCGACTATCCGAATGTATCCGATGCCGAAAAGTTATCGTTAGATAACTTCGCCACAAACGTTTTTCAAATTAGTTACTCCGATTTTGAAGCCTATACAAAAGAATATGAATTTGCTGATCTAGATAAAAACTCAACAGTTATTGAATTTTGCGAAGTAAACGATATTACACCTGAAGAATTGTACAAGAAGATTAAGAAGAAAATGTTGGATGATAAAACTACAGGTTCGACAGGTAATTCATCAATACAATCTTTTTTAGACAACAGTACTATTTTATAAAAAAAGCCCGAATAAACGGGCTCATGGATCTTATTTTTTAGTCTTTTTGATTTTCCTGAGGTTTTATATTTACCAGTTCCAGGGTATGACCCATTTTGGATTGTTTGGTTTCAAGATAAAACTTATTATGAGCATTCGGCTCGACTTCAAGAGGAATATTTTCGGTAACCTTTAATCCGTAGGCTTCCAAACCTTTTCGTTTGATCGGATTATTGGTAAGTAATTTGATTTTTCCCAAGCCAAGTTCTCGAAGTATACTGGCACCAACACCATAGTCTCTTTCATCATCTTCAAAACCAAGCTCTATGTTGGCTTCAACCGTATCGAGTCCTTCTTCCTGAAGTTTATAGGCTTTTATTTTATTAAACAGACCAATTCCTCTTCCTTCCTGGTTCATATAAACGACAACACCTTTTCCTATGGAATCTATTTTTTTCATTGCCTCATGTAGCTGTTGTCCGCAGTCGCATCTTTTCGAAGCAAAAATGTCTCCGGTAACACATGATGAATGCACTCTTACACAAACCGGCTCATCTTTGGTCCAGCTTCCTTTAATTAATGCAACATGCTCTAAGCCATTGGATTTTTGTTTAAAAGGAATTAAATCGAAATTACCATATTCGGTAGGCAGTTTTACCCGAACTCCTTTTTCTACAAGACTATCTTCCTGCAATCTGTATTTAATTAAATCTTCAATAGAGATAATTTTAAGATCGAATTTCCTGGCAATTTTTAATAACTCGGGCAAACGCGCCATCGTTCCATCTTCGTTCATTATTTCAACTAAAGCACCTCCGGGTTTTAGTCCTGCCATTCTGGTTAAATCAACAACAGCCTCAGTATGTCCTGCTCGTCGGATAACGCCACGCTGTTTGGCTTTTAAAGGGAAAATGTGTCCTGGTCGTCCTAAATCTTCTGGCTTAGTGCTCGGATCAACTAATGCTTTAATTGTTTTGGCACGATCAGAAGCTGAAATCCCTGTGGTACATCCATGTCCGTTTAAATCAACCGAAACGGTAAAGGGTGTAGCATGAAGTGCAGTATTGTTTCCAACCATTAGTTCCAGATCCAGTTCTTCACATCGCTCTTCAGGCAAAGGCGTACAAATTAAACCTCTTCCATGTGTAGCCATGAAATTAACGATCTCGGGTGTTATTTTTTCTGCAGCAACAACAAAATCACCTTCGTTTTCACGATCTTCATCATCAACTACAATAATTACTTTACCGGCTTTAATATCTTCAATGGCTTCATCGATGGTATTAAGCTTTGTTTTTTTAGTATCTTGATTATTAGACATTTTAGCTAAAATTAACGGGAAAATTGTTTTGCAAAAGTATAATAAGTGATGTAATTTCCCTAAAAAAGGTGATATAAATTACCACTATTCTTGTCTCTTTGCCCGAACCCAGTTTACAGATTGCTTTTTTCTGATAAATCTTATTAGACCGATTATCTCTGAAAGGTTCATTATAAAAAGATAGTAGGGGGCAAATATAAATTTCAGATTTGTTTTTTTAGCCTGTAAAAAGACACCAATTAGAACGAATAAATAGAATAAGAGTTGCAGGTAAAATATAGATGAATAGAATCCTATGCCGTTCTCCATATAAGTAATGAATAAATTAACAAAAAACAGAAATAAAAACGAGAATGGAACCAGTACCCAACGTAAAATTTTATGCGAAATATACTGGAACGATAGTATCGGATACCTCGAAATATTAAATAGTTGTGGCAATCGTCCCATGGCCTGAAATCCTCCATATGCTATTCGGGTTTTTCGTTTCAACTCTTCAGTTACATTGATCGATGCACTTTCAATTGCATACGCATGGGGACAATATTTTATTTTGTATCCTTTTAATGCAATGCGAAGTGAAATGATAAAATCGTCTAAAATGGTATCGGACTCAACCTCCTCAAACAGATTGGTGCGTATGGCAAATAACTCTCCAACAGCGCCTAATGCAGAATTTGTAATAGATTCATTTTTTTTCAGGAATGATTCGTATTTCCAGTATATTCCTTCACCAAAATTAACGGCATCGTCTTTCGATTGGGTAACAATTCTTTTTTCACCGGTAACACATCCTACCTTTGGATTATTGAATTCTGCGACCATATTGCGTATGGCATCTCTATTTAAAATCGAATTAGCATCAGAAAATATTACGATCGGGGTTTTTACAAACCTCATTCCGCGCTGAATAGCTCCAATTTTTCCATTTCTCTTGTGTTCATGATGCACCTCTATTTCGGTATACTTTCGAAGTGCTTCGGGAGTGCCATCGTCGGAGCCATCGGTTACCCATATATGGTGTAACTTCTCTTTTGGATAATTTAAATCGAATGAATTTTTAACTTTTTTATCGACAAAATCCATTTCGTTATATGCTGCAATAAAAAGTGTTACTTCAGGTTCAAATCTATCTACAGGACCAGTTTTTTTTGAAAATGATTTTACAAAAATGCTGATCATATAGATTAGAATGGGATATCCAATATATGAATAAACTATAATGATTAGAAATGTCCAGAATAAAATATACACAGCGTTATTTTATAAAGTTTAATGCTTCAGAAGCAATTTTAATAAAATCGTAATGATCTGTAACAAAATGGTACGCGTTTTCTCCAATTTTAGTTTGTAAATTTTCATTTTCAAGCAAATGAATTACTTCACTGGCAAATGTTTCTTTTGTATGGATTAAGATATTTTCTTCATGTGTGCACTCAATTCCTTCGGCTGCAATTTTTGTTGCTATGACTGCTTTTTTTAAAGCCATAGCTTCAATTATTTTTACACGCATTCCACTACCGGAGAATAACGGAACAATGATCGGGCCTGACGTTTGCATAAATTCATACGCATTTCCCACTTCGCCAATGTAGTTAATATTCGGGTGATTAAATTTTTGAGTTAACCAATCCGGAGCATTTCTTCCGGCTATATTTAAGGTAATATCAGGAATTGATTGAGCAATTTTATCCAAACATTTATCGATAAACCAGAGCAAACCTTCCTGGTTTGGAATCCAGTCCAGAGCACCTATATAATTTATCTGTTTTGCTCCTTTACTAAGATGAGCATATTCGTTTATTTTATTAATATCTATACCAAAAGGAACTACCCAAACTGGTTTCTTATTTCCAAGTTGCTTAAAAAAAACTGCGTCGTTTGTACTTATAGGAAATATAAAATCATATGTATTAAGTAACGACTTTTCCAGTTTTCTCAATCTTTCGGATAATATCTTAAAGTACCATTTTTTAAATCTGTTCTTCGATTTTACTGCATTTCTTTCCCAAATAAGGAACTCTAAGTTGTGGGGTCTGTAAATTATTTTTGTATTAACATTTTGTATACTAGATATATACTGAAGCGCGTATAAACCTTCAAATTGAATAAAATCAAACTTCTGGTTTTGTAGTAGATGATGTATCTTTTGTTTAAACTGCCTGGATATAAATCGTTGAGCTATATATGGTTTATCTGATAAAATCAGATTAATAAGTGCTTTAATAATAGAAACTTTGGTATTTACCTTAATGCCCTCAATAGTTAATGAATTTCTGTATTTATCATCAATAAAATGATCTTTATTAATATGTTTATGTGTAACCATATTTAAAAGGTGTACACGATGACCATTTTCCACATAACCTTTTGCTAAACTTAAAATGGCAAGTGTACCACCATCGGGTGGATTTATTGCTTTATTTGCAATTTGTAGAATATTCATCTAATCCGATTTCTTTCTAAATCGTTTAAAGAGTTTTTTAAAGAAAAGCAGATATGTATCCGAATTTAATATTACAGAATCGGTTGTTGCCTTATAGGTTAAAAATATACCCAGTGGCATTAAAATAAATGACGATAACCACATACCGATATAGGCTGGCATAACACCTTCGCGAGCAAATTTTTCGCCCGATATGGATAATATGTAGTACAAAATAAAAAATAAAACAGAGATAACAACCGGTGTTCCGAATCCACCCTTACGAACAATAGCACCAAATGGAGCTCCAATAAAAAAGAAAACAAGACATGCAAAAGAAAGCGAAAATTTTCTATGCCACTCAATTTGATGTCTTCTAATTCTCTCGGCCCGGTGATAAAATGTTTTTGTGGTATTCGAAATATTGTTTTGTGCTGTGCGGGCATATGTTAGCGCATGACTAATAATACTTAATTTATCTTTTTTAGATTGGTTATTGTAAATATTAATTATACCCTTAAAAAATGAAGAATCAACTTTTATAGTATCTAATGGAGGTTCTTCCTTTTCCTGAATTGATGGTCTTTTTTTTACTTTCTTTTTATTACTAGTCTTAAGTTCTATTCTTGCTATTTTTATGTATTTTTGGCGATTATCTTCAAGAACTGTTTCCTTCTTAAAGTAATTACCTGTTTTATGCGAAACGGCAAAACGCTTAATTTCTTTATTATATTCTTTTTGCAGCGAATCCTCTGCATACTCAAGTTGAGCGAGATTTAACATTTGAAAATTTTGCTTAAACAAATCTTCATCGGTTCTGTTAAAATCCAATCCGGTTAGTTCGAATATTGCTACTTGTTTCTCGAATATCTGTCTTGAATTTGGGTATGATCTGTCTTTTTTCCGTTTCTTTTTCGACTCTTCAACCTCTTCGAAGGTATATCCGTTATATAAGGTTAAAATTAAGTTCCTTTCATCGGCTGTCATGCGCATATAACCAGAATCGGCAATAGTTACCTTTACATTGGTTTTATTATCCGTATGGTCATAAATCATGATATTCTGAAGAAGATTGGTTTTGTAATTCTTTTTAGCAATTTTAATGCTATAGCCTTCAATACCGTTATAAAAAATACCTTCCTTAATCTGCAGTTCGGGGCGTTGGTTTTTTACATCATATATTAATGCTCCCGTTTTTAAATTGGTATATGGAATAACATAATCTGAATAATAGAATGCAGCAATACTGATAATAACCGTTAAAATAATAAGTGGTTTCATAAAACGCTGCAATGAAATTCCGGCCGATTTAACTGCAGTAAGCTCAAAGTGCTCTCCCATATTTCCGAATGTCATAATTGAAGAAAGCAGAATGGCTAAAGGCAATGCCATAGGAACCAATCGGGCCGAAGCGTAAAGAATAAGTTCGGCAATGATATTCCACTCCAATCCTTTTCCTGCTAAATCATCGATGTATTTCCATAAAAACTGCATTAATAATATAAACAGGGATACAAAGAATGTGGCAATTAAAGGCCCAAAAAAGGATTTAAGTATAAATTTATGTAAACGCTTCACATTAATTCTTTTTGTACAAACGGATACAAAATTAATTTATTTTATTGGAAGTACTGTATGAATCTTGAAATTTAAAGACCTAAAGCATGTTTTAATTCGGCAATCTGGGTATCCCAAAGGTCAATCGATTCATCTTTTTCGTCATCTTCGGCAAAATCGGTAATTACTAAAGCAACTTCTCCGGTCAGTTCATCTTTTCTAATATGGAATTCGAAGTATGAGTCATCATCATCATCGAGCCATTTAAAGCGCACCAATTGGTTTTCTTTTTTAGTAACCAGTTCGGCTTCTTGTTCTGATCCATCCCAAATAAAGGTGTAAACATTGCCTCTAATATTAATATCATCAGCAAACCATTCTGCCAAACCTCCCGGTGTGCTAAGTCTGGGATATAATATTTTTGGTGCTGAATTTATTGCGTATTCTAATTCAAATTTATTTTTCATAGGTGTTTTTGTTAGCAATTTCTCCCTCTATCGCAATATATAATTTTTTTTTTAGATTTTATGTATTCAAATTATAAAAGATAAAATATTATATTATATTTGCACCCCGTAATAAATAATTAATGGCGAGTTCCGAAAAAGCCGAAACCTTTGGTTTCATTCTTTTTCGAGAATCCACGAAAGAAGACAAAATATTCGATTTTTTTCTTTCGGGAGTAGCTCAAGAGGTTCCATTTTTAATGGAAATAGAACAAAGATTGAAATTAAAATAATGGCGAGGTAGCTCAGGTGGTTAGAGCGCATGATTCATAATCATGAGGTCGCGAGTTCAAGTCTCGCTCTCGCTACAAAAAAGAAGCAAGTCAAACCGACTTGCTTTTCTATTTTGCTTAAGAATAACATTATTATAAACCCGCTGGCGCGGACGTCCACGTCCGTGTAAAAGTATAATAGCTATTGAAAGCATAACAAATAAGTTATGCTTTTATAATTTCGGTAGAATTATTAACTTTAATATTGTGTCTGATAAATACAAAACTCGATACAATTGTTTGGATGTATTTTTACTAGATCATAAACCACTAATTGCAAATTGGAAATGAGAATTAATGTCACGGACAGCATGTCCGCGCCAGCGGTTGATTATAACTTTAATTTCATCAGGTATTGTAAGAAGTACTGATAATTTATATAATTTAATGATTAAGAAACTAAGTACCTCACCGGCTCTTGTAACTAAAAGGCTTCTATTGTATGGTATTAAAAAGGATGTAATTAACAGTTTTAAAGCTGGAATTACTAGTTTGTTTTTAATTAAACAAATTAATGATTTCCTTCTAAAAGGTGAGGCTTATAGAGAGGAATTAATTAACTTAACTAGTCCAGACTTTATTGAGAAATTTATTATGTATAATGAAGTTGTTGATTTTGTGATTCTAACAAGACAATTATCGGTTGAAGATTATAAGGAAAAGGTTTTGGCAATTATTACAGCTTGGAATAAAATAGATCAATCTAATAAAGGTCAGTTCCAAGAAAAGTATCCAGCTCTATTCAATCTTATTAAAGAGAAAATATCAATTTTAGAAGAGTTATAATGAATACATTTAAAAAATCAGGATATTTACGAGCATTGTTTATAGGTCTGCCATTTGGAATTTATGCTCTTTATGTAGGATTATCAGATTTTAAAGATATTCCACAAAAAACAGATAATTTAGTTAAAGTTTCTGGAATTATAGTTAGCCATGGTACTAAGGAATATTATGATTCAGCAGTAGACGTGCATAGAGAAGTCTATTATTTCGAACTTGATAATGGATTGGAGTATTATTCAGAATTAGAGAAGCACAAGGAATTTTTAAATAATATAAATAAAGATTGGATAAACTCTGGTATTGAAGTTTGGATAAAAAATCAAAGTCTTTATATTAAGCAATTAAAAATTGATAATAAACTTATTATAAAATACGAACCTCCTTATTGGGTGGCTTGGTTTTTTACAATCCTAGGTGTTGTTTTTACTGGATTATCAGTTATTTATTTGATTAAATATAGTTCCGATTTTTTTAGTTAACCAGCTAGCGCGCGTTTTTAACGCATGCAACCTTAAGTTAAGCAGAAGGTGGAATGTTTATTAGATGGCGTAGTAGAGAGCTGTGATATGATTTACAACGTAGGCATAACTTACGCAGAACTGGGTTTTCTCTGTGTCCTCCGTGCATTACTCCGTGTTCTCTGTGGTAAAAGAAAATTTCAGAAAAAAATAATTAAAAACTACTTCTTCCTCAAACTCGATTTCCGAACTACCAACTCAGTATTCAAGATAGTAGTTACCGGACCGTAATTCTCATCACTTTTAATTCGTTTCAGAAGCATTCGGGCAGCGTGTTGCCCCATTTCAAATCCTTTTTGATCTATGGTAGTGAGTTCTGGGTCGGCAATATACGATATAAACGAATTAGTAAAACCGCTAATGGCCACATCATCAGGTACTTTTTTATTCATAGCTTTAACCGCTTTCATGGCACCAATCGCCGTTAAGTCGTTTACTGCAAAAATGCCGTCAATATTATTGCGTTTGCTAAGCAGTTCGGGTAATAAGCGCAATGCATGGTCGTGACTGTCGCATATTTGTATCGAAAAATCGCTAACTGGAACGTTGGCATCATTCAGTGCAGCCAGGAAACCCTCTTTTCGTTGTATACCAATTTCCAAATTTTGTGGTCCTGCCAAATGCACAATGGTTTTACAACCATTATCAATCAGGTGTTTGGTAGCTTTGTAAGCGCCGTCGAAATCGTCAACCAGCACTTTATCTGCAGTTACTTCATCGCACGACCGGTCAACAAAAACCATAGGAACACCTACGGTTTCTATGTTTTTAAAATGATCAAAATTCATGGTGGTTTTGGCCATGGTAATAATGAAACCGTCGATATTACTCGACATCAATGCCTGCACATTCTCAACCTCTTTATGGTACGATTCGTTCGATTGTGCTATGATAATATGATATCCCTGCTCGTTGGCAATTTTTTCAATACCACTAATTACAGTAGAAAAAAAGTAGTGGATAATTTCAGGTACAATTACACCAATAATTTTGCTCTCTTTCTGCAACAGGTTTAGCGCAACCTGGTTAGGTTTGTAGTTCAGTTTTTTAGCAAGGTCCTGAACATTTTTTTTAGTTTTTGGATTAATATCAGGATGATCCTTCAATGCCCTCGAAACCGTTGAAGGTGAGATGTGTAATATCTTTGCAATATCTTTTATCGTTACCTGATGTCCTTTCATACGAAACTGTAATGTTAAATTTTCGTTATGAAGAAAAGAAAACTATTCCAATTCTCAAATAATTTAACCAAAATTTAAGAAAAAGTTCAGTTAAATAAAAAAATACGAGAAAAAAAACAATGAAGTCTAAAGTCATTTCGCAAACGTTTGAAATAGTATCTGAACGAATCTTTCATCTTTATAAATCATTGGTATTGATTGTGTTGAAATTGATATTTGCATGTCGAATGCCTAATTTTATCTTTAAAATTTAACCCTAATAAAATTTTAATTGCATGATGAAAAAGATTCGCTTAACATTCATTTTAATTTTCTTGCAAATTCTTATTCCGGGAATTTTGTTAGCACAATTAAAAGTAACGGGTACGGTTACTGATGCCGACGAAGGCACAACACTACCCGGTGTTACTATTCTGGAAAAGAATTCGGGGATAGGAGCAATTACAAACATTGATGGGAACTATGAAATCACAGTTCCCGAAAATTCAATTCTTGTATTCTCATACGTGGGATATGCAACACAAGAAGTAATTGTCGACGGAAGAACTGAAATCAATATTGCACTTGAAAAACAGGTGGAATATTTAGATGAGGTAGTGGTAATTGGTTATGGTCAGGTGCGAAAAGGAGACGCTACCGGGGCTATTACAACCGTATCCACACAAGACTTTAACCAGGGATCAATCACATCGCCACAGGAGCTTATTACTGGTAAAATTGCCGGTGTTTCTGTAATTTCCGAAGGTGGTGCTCCCGGAAGTAAGTCAACAATTCGAATACGTGGAGGATCATCGCTTACTGCGAGTAACGATCCACTATTTGTTATTGATGGTATGCCGGTAGAAAATACCGATATCTCGGGTATGAGTAATGTGTTAAACTCAATTAACCCTGACGATATTGAAACGTTTACCGTATTAAAGGATGCTTCAGCAACTGCTATTTATGGTTCAAGAGCTTCGAACGGTGTTATTCTCATTACCACTAAAAAAGGTAAACTTGGCCAGAAAATGAGAGTTGATTACTCAACCAAATTTTCGGTAAGTGAAATCAAAGAAACGGTTGATGTGTTGTCTGCAAGTGAGTACAGAACTATGGTAACTCAACTTGAAGATGATGGTACAATTTCATCCGGAGCAACTGACAGGTTAGGATCTGCAAGTACCAACTGGCAAGATGAAATTTACAAAACTGCATTTGGCCAGGAACACAACTTAGGTATTTCAGGTTCTGCGTATAACATTCCGTATAGAGTATCCGGAAGTTATTCTAATAAAGATGGTATTTTAAAAACCAGCAATAACGAAAGAGCTACCGGTAATATCAGGTTAACACCAACATTCTTCGATGATCATTTGAAAATCGATGTTGGCGTTAAATATTCTTATATTGAAAACCGATTTGCCGATAAAGGTGCAATTGGCGGTGCAATAAGAATGGATCCAACACAACCTATATATAATAATACAGGTTTATATGGTGGATACTTTGCATGGCTAAATAATTCAAATACACCGAATAACCTGGCAACAAACAATCCATTGGCGCAGTTAGATTACACCTACGACGAGTCTATCGTGAACAGGTATATTGGTGATTTCCAATTACAATATAAATTCCACTTTTTACCTGATTTAAAAGCAACTGCTAAATTAGGTTATGACTATTCCGATGCTCAGGGCGATAAGGATATCGATCCAAATGCATCGTGGTACACTTATGGAAGAACAGAAATTAACAAACATTATACGCAGGAGAAAAAGAACGAACTGCTTGATTTGTACTTAAACTACGATAAAGAGTTAACCAGTATCGATAGTAAAATTGATGTTATGGGTGGTTACTCATGGCAACACTTCTGGGATGCCAACGAAGATGATATCTTATTTAAAGATGGTGAGCAAAAAAATATTGTTGGAGAAAAAGAGTATTATTTAATCTCCTTCTTTGGTAGATTAAACTATACATTTAAAGAGAGATACTTACTTACCTTTACGTTAAGAGAAGATGGATCGTCTCGTTTTTCTGAAGATAACAGATGGGGACTATTTCCATCGGTAGCATTAGCATGGCGATTATCGGAAGAAGATTTTATCAAAAATATTGATGTAATCAGTAATCTTAAATTACGTTTAGGTTATGGTCAAACTGGTCAGCAGGATATAGGCGACAACTACTATTCATATATGCCACTGTTTGTTCTTGGCGACCAGAATGCAATGTACTCATTTGGCGATCATAGTTTCTATACATTGCGACCAAGTGGTTACGATCCAAACATTAAGTGGGAAACTACAACAACATACAATATTGGTATCGACTTTGGCTTGTACGAAAACAGATTATATGGTTCGTTAGAACTTTATAAGCGTGAAACCGAAGATTTATTAAACGAGATTCCTGTAGCTATGGGTAGTAACTTTACCGATAAGCTGGTAACCAATGTGGGTAACCTGGAAAATACAGGTTTTGAATTATCGTTAAATGCTATTGCTTATAACAAGAATGATATATTCTGGGAATTAGGTGCAAATTTTAGTTATAACGATAACGAAATTACCAAACTAACACAATTTGATGATCCAAATTATACAGGTGTTGATGTTGGTGATATCAGCGGTGCAACAGGAAACACTATTCAAAAGCATGTAGTGGGTTATCCAATAAATACATTCTTTGTTTACGAGCAGGTGTATGATACAAACGGAATGCCAATTGAAGGTGCTTATGTTGACCGAAATGGAGATGGAATAATTAACGACAACGACAGGTACTTTGCTGAAAGTCCTGCCGCAAATATGATACTTGGTTTCTCAACTCGTTTGGAATATAAAAACTTCGATTTTACATTAAACGCAAGAGCACATTTTAATAACTATGTGTACGATAACGTGAGCTCAAACAATGCGCGTTACGATAATATTTTTACAAACGACTATCTTGGAAACTTAACAACCGACATCTATAATACTGAATTTACAGCAATGCAACCAAATTCAGATTACTATCTGCACAATGCTTCATTCTTAAAAATCGATAATATTACTTTGGGATATACATTAGATGATCTAATTAAGCCAGTAATCGATTTAGGATTAGGTTTACGAGTGTATGCTACTGTACAAAACGCATTTACATTTACCAAGTACGAAGGTCTCGATCCGGAAATACAGGGTGGTATTGATAACGATATCTATCCAAGACCACGAGTATATCTATTGGGAATAAGTGCAAGATTTTAATAATACAAAAATTAATTTATCATGAAAATAAAACATAACATAATAACTTTTATAGGATTGTTGATCATATCCTTATTCGTTGTGTCTTGTATTAATGATCTTGATACAGAACCAATCGATAAAGATGTATTAACGCCGAATAATGTATTTTCAAGCGATTCTGCATACTTGCAGCTACTTGCAAAATGCTATGCAGGATTAACAGTTACGGGTCAGCAAGGACCATCAGGCGACAGAGATATTTTGGTTGGCGACGAAGGTGAATCTCACTTTTTACGTCAGGTATGGATGGCTCAGGAGCTAACTACCGACGAAGCTGTAGTAGGATGGAATGATAAAACCATTAAGGATTTTCATTATCATACATGGACAGCAGCCGACCTGTTTATTGCTGGTTTATATAACCGACTTGTTTTTGAAGTTACGATTTGTAGCGAGTTTGTTCGCAGAGCTGAAGGACTGGAAGAGTTTCAGGTTGAAACAGCAGAAGCACGTTTCTTAAGAGCATTATCGTACTGGTACTTAATGGATTTCTTCGCAAATCCTCCATTTGTAACCGAAGATGATGATCCGGGGGCTTTCTTCCCTGAGCAAACAAACAGAGCAGCTTTATTCAACTATATTGAATCGGAACTTTTAGAGATTGAAGATATCATGTCTGAACCGGGAATGGCAGATTATGGTCGTGCCGACAGAGCCGCTGCATGGATGCTTTTGGCAAAACTCTATTTAAATGCAGAATCATATGGTATCGGACAACAAAAGTATACTGAATGTATAACCTATTGTAATAAAATTATTGATGCCGGTTATACCTTATCAGACGAATATGCTGATTTGTTTTTAGCAGATAATGATATGCAGGATAACGAAATTATTTTTGCGGTTCGTCATGATGGAGCACAAACCAAATCGTGGGGTGGAACAAATTATTTGATTCATGCTGCTATTGGTGGTACAATGCCTGATTTGTTAGATAACTTTGGTGTTGCTGCTGGTTGGGGTGGTTTAAGAACCACACAGGCACTCATTAATAAATTCTCTTTAAACAATGATTCAAGAGCTAGAACTTTTGAGGATGCCAGTAACAATAATGAACCATGGAAATCAATGGTTTATATTGGAGATCACACATTGGAGATTAACGATATTGGAAAGTTCGAGGATGGATATGCATTAGTTAAATTTAAGAATTTGACTTCTACAGGTGCGCAAGCATCAAGTGATGAGTGGACTGATACCGATTGGCCTATGTTCAGATTAGCTGATGTTTATTTGATGTATGCCGAAGCTGTTTTGCGCGGTGGTACAGGTGGAAATCTTGGAACTGCAGTGAATTATGTAAACGATATTAGAGAAAGAGCATATGGCGATAATTCAGCAAATATTACTTCAGGTGAGTTAACGTTAGACTTTATTCTAGATGAACGTGCGCGTGAGTTGTACTGGGAAGCACATCGTAGAACAGACTTAATACGTTTCGATAAATTTACAGGTGGTAGTTATTTATGGCCATGGAAAGGAAAAGTGAAAGAAGGAACAGCAACCGACGATAAGTATCAGTTGTTCCCAATTCCTTCATCGGATCTAAATGCAAATCCTAATTTGGAACAAAATCCTGATTATTAAAATTAAAATATTCAAGAGATGAAAAAATATAGTTTTTTAATAGTATCAATACTTTTTCTGTTTGCGTTTGTTGCATGCGAAGATGAGGACCCTACAGCTGTGATTAACCAGAATGTTGTTGAGAGCACTTTGCAGGCATTACCAAGTACAGATTATGTATTGTTAGAAGAGAATGAGACCGAAATATTCGGAGCATTTAACTGGACAGCTACAGAATATGGTGTTACTACACCGGTTACATATACTTTAGAATTGGATACTGCAGGTAACGAATTTGCAAATCCTAAAGAGTTTCTAACTGTAATTGATGAATTAACTGATACCTTCACTGTTAAAGAATTTAATACAGCGGTATTAAGTTACGGATTTAAACCTGCATTGGAAGTTTCTATTGAGATACGAGTTGGTGCTACAATTGGGGCCGATTACGAAACAGTATATTCCGAACCCATTAGCTTAAATGTTACAACATTTAATGCTTTCGATCCGATTTATATGATTGGTCCTGCAGTTAGTGATTGGGATCCGGGTCAGGCGGTTGAAGTTACAGGAATAGCTGCAAATCTTTACGAAACAACCACTGAATTTACCAATGGTGGTCACTTCCGTTTCTTTAGTGAACCTTCCTGGGATGCTGAACAGTGGGGTTACGATTACTTTACCGGCGACGTTACAGAGCTGTTAGCTCCGGAAACAAGTCACGAAGACCCTAACTATAGATTCGATGGTGATACAGGAAATTACAGGATTACTGTTGATCTTGAAGCCAAGTCTATTTCAATGGTATTAGTTAATTAAAATTTTAAAAATTGATTACAATGAATAAAATAAAATATTTACTGATCGTTTTAATTGCAGCGTTTATTTATTCTTGTGCTGAGGACGATTTTGAAAATCCTCCTGCACCGGCAAATTTTAACAACGTGGCTCAAGTTGTTGTCGACGGAGTAGATAACGATCCTGCAGTATTGTTAAAATCAAAAGAAAATGATCCTTGGGATACCATAGCTTGGATCCCAGCACAACTTTACGAAGGTGAAGGATTAGTTACACACTATACAGTTCAGATTGATGAACAGGGTAACAATTTCGCTTCGGCTATCGAGTTCCAGAGCAATTCAACATCGGATACATCGATTGTAATTACTCAGGGAACTTTAAACTCACGGCTTTTAGCAAACGGGTTTAGTCCGGTTCAATCCTATGATCTTGAGTATAGAATTAAGTCCTTTGTCCACAAACAATTAGATTCTTTGTACTCAGAAGTGTTTTCGTTCACTGTTACAACTTATAGACCTGATGTTCCTGTGCCAGAGTCGCTATATTTATTTGGAGATGCAACAACTGTTGGTTGGGGTGCAGACACTTCTTTAGCAATGTACAACGATGAAGATAAGTATGTTGTATTTACTTATCTTGAAAAGGATAAAAAATTCAGATTCTTAAAAGCACAGAACACAGACGATAATACATATGATTTTGACAGTTTTATTACAATACCTGAAACAGTTAAGGCCGCAAAAGATGAGGATAATAATTTTATTTTCAAAGGCAATACAGGTTGGTATAAAATTGAAGCTGATTATATAACTAGTACCTTAAGTATTGCTCAACATGTTGTTGGTTCTGAAACATATACTTATACTTATGAAAATCTTTACCTTGTTGGTGATTATAATAGTGTTGACGGTGAATGGGATTATGATAACGCAGTTGCATTTACAAAAGTAGGAGAAGATTTATTTACTATCACAAGAGAACTTAAAGATGCTTCAGAATTTAAATTTATTGGGCAACAAGCTGATGGAGATCTGCAGTGGGGAAATATAGGAGAAGAAGGCAATAGTGGTATTCTAGGACCCAAAGATTACAATGGTGATATAACTTTTGATGGTGGTAATAATTCATATATTATTGAGGTTAATATTAAAGAGGGAACGTATTCTTTGACAAAAGATATTCCAAAAGAAATCTGGCTAGTTGGTTCTATTAATGGTTGGAACAACTATGGACAATATCTTGCTGCAATAGGTAATGATGTTCATGTTGGATATCAGTACTTAGAAGATGTTGATGAAATTAAGATTCTTGTAGAAAGAAGTAGTTGGGATGGACTTTGGGGAGCAGGAGCAACTGCTGGTACTATAGCTGATGGTGGGGATAACATTAAGGTAGCTGAAATTCCAACATATGATGGTGAAGGATTCTATGAGATTAAATTTGATCTGGCTAATAAAACCGTTGTTTTAACACCTGTTGCAATTGGTGTTATTGGTAGTGCTCAGGCAGGTGATTGGAGTACTGATGTTAATTTAACATTCAATACAGCAACAAATGTGTGGGAAGGACAAGTTGATTTCTTTGCCACAGGAGAATGGAAGTTTAGAGCCAACGATGATTGGGTTATTAGTTTCGGTGGAGTCTTAGATAACATTGAATACAATGGTGGAAATCTTGCAACTCCTGGTGCCGGAACATATGATGTTGTGCTGGATATCAGTGGTCAGGAAAAATTCTTTGCCACGGTAACAGTAGCTAAATAATTATATGTAAATTGATAAAAGCCCGCTTTTTTGCGGGCTTTTTTTACCCAAATTTTAACTTACCATGAAATTACGTCTTTTATTACTTTCTGTATCTCTTATTAGTTTATTTGTTTCCTGTAATTCGGGCAAAACAGAAACAGAAAATACAAAGAAGCACGAACTTAGCTATGTTCCCGAGTGGAGCAGACAAGCTATTTGGTATCAAATTTTTGTAGAACGATTCAGAAATGGTGATCCAACAAACGACCCAACTGCAAAAGATATTGTGGGTACTTACCCCGATAGTGTTCCGGGAACCTGGAAAGTTACAGCCTGGGGACAACAATGGTATAAACCGGACGATTATTTTGAACAATCGCCGTTGCCCGACCAATGGAACAACTTGCAACTAAGACGATATGGAGGCGATTTACAAGGTGTAATTGATAAGTTAGATTATGTAAAATCGTTAGGAGTAACAGCAATTTACCTAAATCCTTTGAACGATTCACCATCACTGCATAAATATGATCCAAGGTACTGGAGGCATATTGACAGAAATTTTGGTCCTGATCCTCAGAAGGATATTGAATTGATAAAAACAGAAAATCCGGTTGATCCGTCAACATGGAAATGGACAACGGCAGATCAGCTATTCCTCAAGTTAATTGAAGAGTGTCATAAAAGAGACCTTAAGGTGATATTGGATTATTCCTGGAATCACACAGGTAAAGACTTTTGGGCTTTTAACGATGTAAAAGAAAAAGGGAAAGAGTCTGCTTATGCCGATTGGTACGAGATTGAAAGCTTTGATGATCCGGCAACAGCAGATAACGAATTTAAATACAATGGCTGGGCAGGCGTTCAAACTATGCCCGAAATAAAAAAAGATATTATTGGAACACATGATGATGTTCCGCTAAAAGGGAATATACATAGCGAACAAGTTAAACAGCATATTTTTAATATTTCCAAACGCTGGCTCGATCCGAATGGCGATGGGGATCCTTCAGATGGTGTCGATGGATATCGCCTGGATGTTGCCGAAAAAGTACCCTTGGGATTTTGGAGAGAATATAGAAAAGTAGTTAAAGATGTTAATCCTGATGCCTACTTACTAGGCGAAATATGGTGGAAATCATGGCCCGATGAATTAATGCTACCAACGTATTATTTGCAAGGTGATGTGTTTGACGCTACGATGAATTATCGTTGGTATCGACCCGCACGGCATTTCTTCGCCGATGCTCCGGAAAGTATGAAACCAAGCGAATTTGTTGCAGAGCTTAAGGATAAGTTGCAGGGAATTGATACTGCTAATTTGCAAGCCATGATGAACTTAGTGGCAAGTCACGATGCGCCAAGAGTTTCAACATCTTTATACAATAATGGAAAATATAAGTATCAGGCAAAACCCTGGGAGAACAGAGACTATAAAATTAATAAACCGGATGAGCATACACGTGTGATTCAAAAAATGTTACTCATCCATCAGTTTACATTTATTGGCTCGCCTCATATTTGGTATGGCGATGAGGTAGGAATGTGGGGAAGCGACGATCCAGGAACACGAAAACCTATGGTTTGGCCCGATATTGAATACGAAGATGAGACTATGCATCCTTTCGGAGAGGAAAGAAAAACCGACAAGGTAGAACAGGATACAGCATTGTTAAACTTTTATAAAAAACTGATTCAGATTCGTAAAAATAATCCTGCATTAATTTATGGAGACCTTACATTTAGTTTAGTTGATGATGAGAACAAAACGTTTGCTTATAACAGAACAAATGAATCTGATGAGATAGTAGTTGCTTTTAACAAATCTGAAGCAACGAAGACACTGACTATTCCGGTTGAAAAGAATGGACAATATTATAATGCACTGAGCAATAAACAGGTAATTAATAGTGAGGAGAATAGTTTACGTTTTGAGTTAGGAGCAGAACAAGCCATGATATTAATCTTAAAAGATTAAGTAATTTATAGAAACAACATATTGGGGATATGAATTTTAAGAAGTTTATTGCATTAATTAGTTGGAGTATAGTGTTTAGTTTGGTGGTTAAAGCTCAGGTTGTAACCACCAATCCGGAGTTTCCAACAGCTACCGAGCCGGTAACGATAACTTTTGATGCCACCGGATCGGCGCTTGAAGGCTATACGGGAGATTTATACGTACACACAGGTGTAACTATCGATGGAACAGGCAGATGGCAAAACGTTATTGGTAGCTGGGGCGATAACGATGCACAACCCCAATTAACCAGAACATCAACAGATATGTACACGTTAGAAATATCTTCTTCGATAAACGAGTATTATAATGTTGAATCTGGTGATAAGGTTACTGAATTGTGCTTTGTTTTTAGAAGCGCTGACGGCAATACACAAACTTCAGATATTTTTGCAGATGTGTATGAGCCGGGATTAAACCTGAGTATTACATCTCCAACAAACGATTATATTATGCTTCCTGGTGAATCTGTTGCAATTGAAGCATCAGCAAGCAAATGCGATAGCATGTTTTTATTTATCGACGATACCTTTATAACTAAGCTTGAAGGAACAAGCCTTGCATATAATCATACTGAAAACATTGCTGGGTCGCATAAAATTGAGATAATCGCTAAAAACAGCGAAGATGAAAAATCCGATTCTGTGTATTATTTTGTTCGTGGCACTGTGAACGAAGCGGAAATACCTGCAGGCTGGCAAAAAGGAATTAACTATTTAGATACAGATTCTGTAGGATTAGTGCTGTTTGCGCCATACAAAGATTTTGTTTTCGTTATCGGAGATTTTACCGATTGGCGATTACAGGAAGATTTTATGATGAACAAAACTGCTGATGGCGAATATTATTGGTTAAGTATTGGTGGATTAACACCAAAGCAGGAATATATCTTTCAGTATTATATCGATGGTGAACTTCGAATTGCTGATCCATATGCTGAAAAAATAAGTGATCCGAATGATAAATATATCACTGAAGATACCTATCCATCTTTAATTGATTATCCCGAAGAAAAGACATCAAAAATTGCTGCTGTTCTGCAAACTAATCAGGATGAGTATCCATGGGAAAACACTGATTTTACTCCTCCCGAAACTGAAAATCTGATTATATACGAGTTATTAATAAGAGATTTCCTTGCAAATCATGATTACAAGACATTAACCGATACACTCGATTACTTAGCCAACTTAGGAATTAATGCCATTGAACTGATGCCGTTTAACGAGTTCGAAGGGAACGAAAGCTGGGGATATAATCCAAGTTTTTATTTTGCACCCGACAAATATTATGGTCCTAAGGATGATTTAAAAGCATTTATTGACGAATGCCATTCTCGCGGAATAGCTGTTTTTATGGACATGGTGTTAAATCATTCCTATGGTCAATCGCCTTTGGTACGCATGTACTTTGATCCGGATGCGGGTGATTATGGACAACCCACCGCTGAAAACCCGTGGTATAACCAGACATCTCCAAACACCTCGTATTCCTGGGGATTTGATTTTAATCACGAAAGCGATTATACCAAAGCGTTTGTTGATAGTGTAAATAGTTACTGGTTAACATACTATAAGGTAGATGGTTTCAGATTCGATTTTACCAAAGGTTTCACCAATACATCAGGTGATGGCTGGAGCTACGATGCTTCACGCATATCTATACTAAAACGAATGGCCGATAAAATATGGGAAGTAAACAGTTCTGCTGTGGTAATATTGGAACATTTTACAGACAATACCGAAGAAAAGGAACTTGCCAATTATGGCATGCTCATTTGGGGTAATATCAACGATGAATATTCCAAAGCAGTAAAAGGTTTCGATTCGGATATTAGCTGGATTTCTTACAACGAAAGATCGTGGAGTAATCCTAATCTGGTAGGTTATATGGAAAGTCACGATGAAGAAAGACTTATGTTCGAGTGCTTGAAGTATGGAAGTTCTTCGGGAAGTTACGATGTAAGTGATACATTAACTGCACTGAAACGTATGGAACTCGTGGCTAATTTCTTTATTCCCATACCGGGACCAAAAATGATCTGGAAATTTGGAGAGCTTGGTTATGATGTTTCTATCGATTATGACTGCAGAGTTTGTAACAAACCTATTTTATGGGATTATTATAATGAGACTGAACGATTAAGATTATACCAGGTATATAAAACCTTAATCGAATTAAAGCAAGAGTATGATGTTTTTAAAACTTCGGATTTTACTATTGGGCAGAATGGAAAAACTAAAACCATTAACCTGAATGGTAGTGAAATGAATGTGGTAATTCTCGGTAATTTCGATGTTACCGCGGCTTTTGCAACGGCTAATTTTCCGAGTACCGGAGATTGGTACGAGCTGTATACCGGCGATACCCTATCGCTGACACATACCGAAGAGATGATTAGTCTGGGTGCTGGAGAATATCGACTATATACTGATGTTAAATTGCAACAACCCGATATTATTTCTTCAATGAGGTCGGAGCTTCAGTTGCAATCAAAAAAGTGTAACGTTTATCCTAACCCGTCATCAGGGAATTTCTATTTTGAACTAGAAGATCAATATGCAGGTAGTAGCGAAATTTATGTATTTGATTTGAACGGGCAGTTAAAAATTAAGAAACAGAGTATGCAGCAAAACGTACTCGAAATAAATGCTTCAGAACTTAATTCAGGGTTATACTTCTACCGAATTGTTCGAAATGGTGAAGTTTACACAGGAAAAATCATGAAGCAATAACTATAAAATTATTTATATGCGAGATATCAACTGGACCATATTGTTAATTATTTTCATATCGATTTCCTTTGGGTTTTTCATGGCTTACTGGCGATTTAAGGGTAGAATCGCCAGTTTAAAAAGCCTTGCTTTCTCCGATGATTTGGGTGTTTTCAATCATCGGGAATTGAAATCGAAACTTAAATCTTTAATTAAAAATCCATCGGTAAATTCAATTGTTTTTGTTCTGATTGATGTTGATCGATTTAAGAATTATAATGATCATTATGGTTATGACAGTGCAGATTCGCTATTACAAGAATTTGTAAATATTACCAAAAGCTTTATTCGTAAAACAGATTTGTTTTTCAGGTATAAAAACGGCGATGAGTTTGCACTAATTTTTACCAATATTGGTGTGGAGGAAGCGAAGGAGCTTGGAAACAGGTTGCGAAGAGTGGTTGCATATCATCCTTTTGAGGTCGATGGACAAACCATAAATCTTACCATAAGTATGGGAATTACAAGTTCACATAATAACGATTCGCCTGATAAAATAAGGAAAAGAGCAGAGGAGGCATTACATCAGGCTAAGCAATCAAAAAATACAGTGGTACTTATTGAAGACTAGTTGATTATAAGCTTTTTGAATTTAGGCGTATGAACTAAAGTTGAGTTTTAGGTATGAAAAAGCCTTTCGAATTTTGTCGAAAGGCTTTTTCTATTTTCTGGCAAATAGTTTCCAGGTTAGTTACAATTGTTTATAAACTTGGCATCACTTTTCAATTCAGACTTATAAAAAAAGAGGCTGTCTGAAATATCCTTAAACTGTCATTCCCTTGAAAAAGGGAATCTTTTAATTTGTTTGTAATTCAATGATTTAAAAGATACCCAATCAAGCCTGCCTGTCGGCAGACAGGTTGGGTATAACAATAATAGACTTTTCAGACAGCCTCTTTGCACTTAGCTTATTCTACGTATTATTTAGCAAATACTTTATAATCCCAGGCAGCTAATTGATAGCTATTTGCAAATTCTTCATCTGTAAATAGTTCAGTTAAACCTGTTCCATCCAGTTCGTTTGTGAATTCGAACTCAACTTCTTCTGCTGACAGATTTAGTATTGTAATTACTTTATGTTCACCTTTTATTCTTGCGAAAGCGAAAATTTTATCATCTGCAGATGTAGCAAGTTTTTCCATGCTTCCACCAAAGTCTCCATTCCATAGCGCCGGATTATCTTTCTTCAGTTGGAAAAGCTGGCTGTAAAGTTCATCCAAACAACACTCTTTATCCCAGTTAATAATATCTTTTTCGAAAAAGTCAAGTTGCTTATCCAGGCAAGCTTCCTGTCCGTTGTATACTAACGGCATGGCAGGTGCCGTGGCAGAAAGAACGGTGAATGGTTTAACTGCTTTTCCTAATCTTTCTAGTGCTGTTCCCTTCCATGAGTTTTCATCATGATTGCTTGTAAAGTACATTCTGTAGTCATTAGAGCCATATTTGGTTTTCTCTTTTTCAAACTGTTGAACAAGATCTTCAATGGTTTTATTTCCTTGCGCAATTTCGTTCCACAGAAAATGCATATCCCAGGCATAAGTCATATCAAACGCATATTCATGCAGCTCAGGCTCATTAGCTTCTGCAAGCATAAATACTGGTTTAATCTCATCCAGTTCATAGCGAACATTATTCCAAAAATCAACAGGTACCATGCCGGCAACATCACAACGATAACCGTCAATGTTAAATTCAGATACCCAATATTTTAAAGCATCTGTCATATATTGTCGCATTTCAGGCACTTCAAAATTAAAGTCGGCAACATCGGTCCAGTCATCTACGGGCGATATAATTTCACCTTCTTCATTTTTTGTATACCATTCCGGGTGCTTGTTAATAAGCTCATTATCCCAGGCCGAATGATTTGCAACCCAGTCAATTATAATATGCATTCCCAGTTCATGAATCTTGCTGATCAGATTTCTGAAATCTTCTTCGGTTCCGAATTCATGATTTACAGCATAATAATCTTTTACTGCGTAGTAACTTCCCAATGTTCCTTTTCTGTTTTTTTCTCCAATAGGATGTATGGGCATAAGCCATAAAATATCCACACCCATCTCTTTTAATCGGGGAAGATGTTCAGCAAAAGCATTAAATGTTCCTTCAGGAGTATATTGTCGGATATTCACTTCGTAAATAGTTGCATTTTTACTCCATTCAACATGGTTAACTTTTTGAAATTCAATGTTTTTGTTATCTTCTTGCTGTTTAAGATTGCACGATATGAGCAATAATAATGATAACGGTAACATTATCAATATTTTAGTTGATTTTCTGAATTTAATTTTTTTCATGCTAAATAAATTTAATTTTTTATAATTTAAAGTTTTAAAATTGTGATAAATCAAGGCTTTTTCTTATTTTTGACTGTTAAGATTTTACCATTTAAAGATACTAAAATCTTATCAAAAAAACTGCATGAAAAGCAGGCTAATTAAAGAGAATAGAGCGTTTTCTTCCCAAATAGAATTTAGATTAATAATCATTAAAAAAGAATGACAATGAAACGTGTTTTAGTAGCAACTGCCGGGGGAGATTGCCCAGGTTTAAATGCTGTAATCAGAGCAATTGTGAAAAGAGCTTCGCAAGAGAGGGACTGGGAAATTTTAGGAAGTATACAAGCCTTTAATGGTGTACTATGGGAGCCCACCGAAGTGAAAATTTTAGATGAAGAAGCTGTTGCCGGAATTCATTTCCAGGGAGGAACAATTATTGAAACGACAAATAAAGGTGGACCTTTTGCGTGGCCTATTAAAGATAAAGACGGTAAGTGGACAACCGCAGATCGCTCAGAAGAGATGATCCGCAAATTAATGTACATGGGTGTTGATGCCGTAATTAATATTGGTGGTGATGGTTCGCAACGAATTTCACAGGCATTGTACGAAAAAGGTTTAAACATTATTGGTGTACCCAAAACAATTGATAATGACTTATCGGCTACAGAAGCAACTTTCGGTTATCAGACTGCTGTGCAGATTGCTACAGAAGCTGTCGACAAGTTGGTAACCACAGCTGCCAGTCATAACCGTGTAATGGTATTGGAAGTAATGGGACGCGATGCTGGTTGGATTGCTTTGAATGCTGCAGTTGCTGGAGGTGCCGAAATCTGTTTGATTCCTGAAATTCCTTACGACATCGATAAGGTAGTTGAAAAAATTAATGAACGTTTTGTTCGCGACAGGGGATTTACAATTATTGTAATTGCCGAAGGAGCAAAAGCTATAGGTAAAGATGCATCGAAAGAACATAATGATGAAATTGGTTATGCCAATGCAAAATTATCTGGTGCAGCTACTCGGTTAGTTGAAGAGCTTAAGGAAGCTGGTATTAAGCATAGTATTAGAAAAGCAGTGTTGGGCCATATTCAGCGTGGAGGAATACCAATTGCTTACGACCGCGTATTGGCAACCCAGTTTGGAGTTAAAGCTTTTGAAATGGTAATGGAAGGAAAATTTGGTGAAATGGTTGCTTTTCATCCACCTGATATTGTGTCTGTTCCATTTAAGGAAGCAATAAAAGAGCCTCATTTTGTTACTTTGGATAGTGCTTTAGTAAGAAATGCCCGTGGAGTTGGAATTAGTTTTGGAGATTAGTTAGTTTAAAATAAATAAAAAAGAGAAGAGCCCTGATTTTGCATCAGGGCTCTTTCTGGTTTAAATTAACTCATCTAATCGTTCAAGATAAATTAAAAAGGTTTGGTTTATTTGTATAACTCAATAATCATTGCCGATTTTTCCTCAATATCAATCAAATCAAGATTTTTAATAGCAACTCCTGTAATGATCTCTTTTCCTTTAGAGTATTTCGATAATAGTTCGTTAAATTTTTCGGTTTCGATGCTCTGCTTTTCTTCACTATTATTTAAAATTATCATTACACAATTATTTTCTGTGTGCCTGAAATATACATACACATTATTTTCCGGTACAAAATGAGTGAGTTTACCGTAATGTACAGCAGGAGCTGATTTTCTCCATTTCAATATAGTTTGGTAGTAATTGAAAATCTCATTCTGATCATCGGTTCTACCTTCTGAAGTAAAGGCATTTTGCTCATCATTTGGCCAACCACCCGGAAAATCCATACGCATTTTTCCGTGCGATTCATGTGCGTAACCTTCTTGTAACTGTTCTGTTCCATAATACACAGATGGAATTCCTCGTGTTGTTAACTGAAACGCAATAGCCATTTTAAGTTTACGGATATCTTTCTGAAATGAAGAATATATCCTGTTCACGTCGTGATTATCAAGGAATACCAATGTTTTGCCGGCATCTTGATATAAAAAGTCTTGTGCTAAAACGTAATACAGTCTGGTAATACCTTCGGTCCAGGTTTGCTCTTCGTTAAAAGCTTTAGAAATTGCATTAAACATTGGAAAATCAGTAATAACCGGAATATTTGATGAATACCCATCACGATTTAAGGTAGTTTTTTGCCAGTAAGCAGTAAGTGCAATTTTTTGCAACCACGATTCTCCTAAAATAGTGAAATCGGAATACTCTTCTTGAATTGCTTTTGCCCACTCAGCTACCATTTCTTTATCTGCGTAAGGTTGTGTATCTAAACGGATACCATCAATACCAGCATATTCAATCCACCAAATAGAATTTTGAATGAGGTATGTTGCCAACAGTTCATTTTTCTGATTCAAGTCAGGCATATTGGTATCGAACCATCCGTTTTGCTGCAGTTTCTTATCATACTCAGAAGCGTAAGGATCAATCAATGCCGACGATCTGAAGTTGGATCGGGTAAATTCCGGAAACTGGTGAATCCAATCTTCCCTTGGCAGGTCTTTTATCCACCAGTGGTTTATTCCACAGTGGTTTAGAACCATGTCTTTCACCACTTTCAAACCTTTTTGATGTGCCTGATCAACCAAATCTTTATACATTTGATTGTTTCCATATCTCGGGTCAATGCGGTAAAAGTCGGTAATAGCATAACCATGATAAGTATACTTCTCCTGGTTATTTTCCAGCAACGGATTTATCCATAATGTTGTTATTCCCAACTCATTAAAATAATCCAGATGATTCATAATTCCCTGGATGTCCCCACCATGCCTGCCATCAGGATTATTTCGGTTAGCTTTTTCCAACATCTCTGGTGAATTATCATTCGTTGGGTCGCCATTGGAAAAGCGGTCGGGCATAAAAAGATAAACCACATCTGAATTATCAAAACCTTGATGCTGCTTTGGGTTGTTTGCCCTTTCTTTTAACTCATAATGAATAGTTTGAACAATGTTATTTTTCTTACTTAAATTGATTTGAATGATACCGGGTTTAACTGAAGAATCGATGAATAGGTTCAAAAATAAATAATTAGCATTTTCAACGTTCTGAACTTCAAATTTTATTCCTTTCTTATTAATATCAATCTGGTAATCAGCAAGATTATCTCCATACAACATAATCTGTAGTTCAGGGTTTTGCATTCCGGTCCACCAAAACGGTGGTTCTGTGCGTTCTACAACCTGAGCTTCGGATACTTTAACAATAAATAAACCTAAAATTAGAAGAAATAGTGAATATTTTAATTTCATAATATGTTCATAAATAATTAATTACAATAAAAATCGGCAGATTCTCTCACGCTGATATTGTATTCTACTCCTTTAATAAATACCTGTGCGATTTCACTTCCCTGATTCACTATAGTTACTTTTTCTTTACTAACTTCTACCTTTAAAAGCTGATCTCTGTATTTTACAATAAAAGAGTAAAAGTCCCATTGCTTAGGAATGAATGGATTAAAATGCAATTGATTATTAAGTAATCTCATTCCACCAAATCCTTCAACAACCGACAGGTACGTTCCGGCCATACTTGTTATATGCAAACCCTGATGCACTTCGTCGTTATAATCGTCAATATCCAGGCGTGCTGTTCTTAAATATAGTTCGTACGCTTTTTCTTTATATCCTAGTCTGGCTGCCAGAATCGTATGGACACAAGGCGATAGAGATGATTCATGAACAGTTTTAGGTTCGTAAAAATCGAAATTTCTTTTGATGGTTAGCTCATCATATCGATCTTCGAACATGTAAATTCCTTGCAGTACATCGGCTTGCTTAATAAAGCACGAACGCAAAATTCTGTCCCAAGACCACTTTTGGTTAATCGGGCGATCCTCTGGTTTTAAATCATCGGCAGAGAGCAGTTCTTTATCAAGGTAATTGTCTTGCTGAAGAAAAACGCCTAATTCTTCATCTTCAGGGAAATACATATTATCTATAATGTTTGTCCATTTCCCAACTTCCCGTAACTCGTTAAAATTTATCTTCTCTTTTAGTGCTTTATATTTATGGGGATTATCTCGTTGTACCTTCGCAATTGATTTTATGGTATAGTCGATACACCAAGCAGCCATTACATTGGTATACCAGTTGTTGTTCACATTATTCTCGTACTCGTTTGGACCGGTTACTCCAAGCATCACATACTTATTTTTTGCGGTGGAGTAATTAACACGTTGTGCCCAAAAACGACTAATGGCAATTAAAACCTCAAGACCATAATCTACAAGATACTGTTCATCGCCCGTGTATCGGGTGTAATTATAGATAGCAAATGCGATGGCACCATTGCGGTGGATCTCTTCAAATGTAATTTCCCACTCGTTATGACACTCCTCACCATTCATGGTTACCATAGGATAAAGTGCAGCACCGTTAGTAAATCCTAATTTTTCTGCGTTCTCAATAGCTTTCTGTAAATGACGGTATCTATACAATAGTAAATTACGCGCTACTTTTTTATCTGATGTTCGTAAATAAAAGGGTAGGCAATATGCTTCGGTATCCCAGTATGTGCTTCCACCATATTTTTCGCCTGTAAATCCTTTCGGACCAATGTTTAACCTCTCATCATCGCCTGTATAGGTTTGATTTAACTGGAAAATATTAAAACGTATGGCTTGTTGTGCAGCAACATCACCTTGTATAACAATATCGCTATCGGTCCATTTGCATTGCCATGCTTTGGCATTCAGTTCAAAAAGCACTTCAAATCCTTTTTCAAATGATCGCTGTAATATATTGTGTGCAGCAATGGTAAGTGTATCTTTTTTATGATTTTCAGAGTGTGTTATAGCAGCATATTTATAAACAGTTATGGTGTCTTCGGGTTTTATTTCTGTTTCAATATTTTGCTCAATATATTTTTTCTTTCTTTCTTCTGTAATCTCACTGGCAAAGAGTTCACCATTTTTTTCAACGCTAAATTTCATACTGGTACAAACATGAAAATCAAGTTTCTTAGTCTTAGCAGTTACATATGCTTCTCCAGGTTTACTTTCAATAGCAACCTCTTCCCAAAATTTTTCTTTATAGTTTGAGTCTTCGTTAATTACATCCGCATCAACATATGGGGTAATGGTTAGCTTGTCATCAACACTAATACTCCTGATTTCGTATTTTATACAACCAAGTTCGTTTTCTTTAATACTCAAAAACCGGATAGCTTTTACTTCAATAACTTTTTCATCAGGGAACTCGGCTGTGAAAGATCTTTGCAAATATCCTTCTTTCATATTTAAAATACGTCGAAAATTCTCCACTTTTACCTTTGAAAGATCTAACTCGTATTTCCCAACTTTAATATTAATACCTATCCAATTAGGAGCATTAAGTACTTTTGCAAAATACTCCGGATATCCATTTTTCCACCATCCAACTTTGGTCTTATCAGGATAATAGATTCCGGCAATGTAATTACCTTGCAGACTATCTCCGCTATACTTTTCTTCAAAGTTAGCACGTTGCCCAATGTGTCCATTACCTAATGAAAATATACTTTCCGAAGATCGTTGATTTTTAGGATTGAATCCTTCTTCAATAATACACCACTCGTCATGTTTTAAATATTCATTCATTTGAAGGGATTTTTATTATTTCGTTAAATTATCAATTAGCATTACGTTAATATTACTGAAATCAGGAATTACCTTGTCGGCATTGGATAGATTCGTGTAATCACCTACTCCAATGGCAAGCATACCTGCTTTTTTGGCTGCTTCGATTCCTGCGGCTGCATCTTCAAATACTAAACAGTACTCAGGAGCTATATTAAGCTCTTCAGCTGCTTTAAGAAATACTTCCGGATCAGGTTTTGATTTGCTGATTTTTGTTCCATCAACAACAGCATCAAAGAAACTGTCTAAGCCAATTCTCTCTAAAATAGTACCTGCATTTTTACTCGATGATCCGATAGCAATTTTGTAGTTTGTATTTTTAAGATCAACGATAAAATGTCTGACTCCCGGAAGAATATCACTGGGTTTCATCTTAAGAATATTTTCACGATACCACTCATTCTTTTTGGTTGCCAGTTTCTGCTTTTCTTCATAAGAATCAATTGTAATTCCTCCAATATCAAGCAGAATATCTAACGATTCAAGTCTGCTTATTCCTTTTAGTTGCTCGTTTTGTTCAGGAGTTAAATCAAATCCCATTTCATTGGCTAATCTTTTCCAAGCTTGATAATGAAAGATTGCTGTATCGACAACTACACCGTCTAAATCAAAAATTATTGCTTTGATCATTATAAAATCCTTACTTTTTAAATGATTTCTTTATGATATTTAATATCAAGTTTATCTTTAACAAAAAATGTACTTCCGGCTCCAAGTAGCATAAGTACTCCGGCCATTATAATTGATTTCAGCGGATCGTCATTAAAAAAGTATTTTAGGATTAATCCACCAAAAACTCCATTCACGATTTGAGGTATGGTAATGGACATATTGAATATTCCCATAAATATCCCCATTTGCTTAGGTGGAATGGAGTTAGCCAACATTGCATATGGCATGGCCAAAATACTTCCCCAGGCTATTCCAATACCTAGCATAGGAATGATAAGCAATTCCGATGTAGGAATAAAAGCAAAGGATATAAACGATATTCCACCAATGGTTAAAGCCGATGCATGTGTTGCTCTTCTACCAATTTTGGTTGCTACTTTAGGCAACGACAAAGCGATAATTGCCGAAACCCCATTATATATACCAAATAAGATACCTACCCAATCGCCTGCATTCTGGTAGCCTAAAGAATTAGGATCCGTTGAGTTATAAAAGTGCTGGGCAACTGCCGGGGTAGTAAATACCCACATCGAAAACAGGGCAAACCACGAGAAAAATTGCACAACAAGCAACTGCCACATGGTTTTAGGAATCTTAAATTTAGTCTTTTTCTCATCTTTTTCTTCCTCTTCGTAATATTCCGGTGGATACTCTTCGGTGCGGAGTACGGTCCATAAAATAGACGAAATCAGCACAAATGCGCCAATGTAAAACGACCAGTATACATTCGGTGGTACGAGTCCTTCACCTGCAGCTTCTTTCGAAACACCAAACCAGTTTCCAAGCATGTAGGGTAACCATGAGCCTACAACAGCTCCAATTCCAATCAATAACGTTTGCATCGAAAAACCCAAAGTATGTTGTTCTTCTGGCAGTTTATCCGCAACGAGAGCTCTGAATGGTTCCATGGAAATATTGATAGATGCATCCATTATCATTAACAGACCACCACCCACGAACATTGGTGCTATTACTTTTGCTAAATGAGGAGCATTAGGCATTAATATTAAGGCTGCACTTGTAAGCACTGCTCCGACTAAAAAGTAGGGTCTTCTTCGGCCAAACCGGTTCCAGGTTCTATCGCTCATGTAACCAATAATCGGTTGAATAATCATACCGGTTATTGGGGCTACTAACCAAAACCACGACAGGTGATGTACATCAGCACCAAAGGTTTGTAATATTCTTGATGCATTTGCATTTTGAAGAGCAAAACCAAACTGAATTCCTAAAAAACCGAAACTCATGTTCCATATCTGCCAGAAACTCAATAATTTTTTCTTTTTTTTCATGAAATATTGTTAATGAAAGCGTTACATTTTGTTCTTAGTTATATAATATCAAATATAATGAAAAATAGGGAAGTTTAATGTATCTTGTTGTACGGCAATGTATTACAAAATATTTTTGATCGCTTAAAAAGCTTGTTTCAAACGTTTGCGACCTGAAAAGAGGGGGATAAAAAATTTATAAAAAAAGTAAAGGCAAGTACGGATAAAGAATAAGAACATAAAAAAACCGCCACATAAATGCGACGGTTTTGATTATAAAGTATAGTTAGTAACTATTATTTTGAAACTCTCTCTAACCATTTCAACATAACTAACATGGCAACCATAGATATTAGACAAGCTACTACAAATATTGTCCATGTAGCCCAGATTGGAATACTTTCATAGAAAATAGCTCCGATAAATAATAACTGGTTACCTACCGCTGTTGCTCCTAACCATAATCCTTGCATAATACCCTGGTATTGTGGTGGAGAAACTTTAGAAACAAATGAAATTCCCAGCGGGCTGATAAATAATTCAGCAACTGTAAGAATAAGGTATGTACCAATTAATAAGAAAGGAGTTACTTTTAATGAATCATCCAATCCACCTCGTGCTTTTACTTCGCTTAACAATGGAAGATCAGCAGAGCCAACGGCCATAACAACATAAGCTAATGCTGCGATTAACATACCAATGGCAATCTTCTTAGGTGTGCTTGGTTCAATTCCTTTATTACGTAAATATCCAAAAAATCCAACAATAATTGGTGTTAAGAAAACCACAAAGAATGGATTAACGGACTGGAACAATTCTGCACCAACTATTTTCAAGTCTCCAATATGGATTTTTATTGCACTAAGATCAGTATAATGTTTTGCAAAATAGGTAAGCGTTAAACCATTTTGGTGGAACGAGAACCAGAAGAAAATAACAACACCAAAAACAGCAAATAAAGCATATAGTCTTTGTTTAACTTCTTTTGGATCCATCTTAATTTCAGTAGTACCGTTAGCTTGTGCTGCTGCTGCTTTAGCTTTAACATCAGGGAATTTAGCTCTGTTCATAAGATAAATTACAAGAGAAATTAGCATTGCTCCAATTGCAATTCCAAAGGCATAATGGAATCCTGTTGTAAAAACATTCAGATACTCTCTTGCAAACTCACCTAAATTTTCTACAGTGCCATTAATTGTAGCATTGTTAGCTGCTTCTGTGAATGCAGCTGAGGTTTGTTCTGTTAATGTTCCGTCTACCTTTAGGTGACATAATGCTGGTAAGTTAGCGTCATATTCAAATCCGTTGTGTTGTAACCACCAGTTTCTTATTCCTACAGCAGTAAAAGGAGCTATAACAGCACCAACATTGATAAACATGTAAAATAGCTGGAAACCGGAGTCTCTTTTGCTGTCATATTTTGGATCGTCATACATTTGTCCAACTAAAGCCTGCAGGTTACCTTTAAATAAACCATTACCAAAGGCAATAATAAAAAGGGCAAAACAAGAAAGAATTAAAAATAGTGTTTGATTTGGAACAGGAGTTGGAGTAGGATACGCTAAAATTAAATACCCAACCATCATGGTAATAATACCAATCAAAATGGTCCCTTTAAAATTCTTTAATCTATCCGCAACTATACCACCAACTAATGCCAGCATGTAAATTGAAAAATAAAACACTGAATAGATAAGACCAGCATCAGTTTCACCAAGATTAAATTTGGCCTGTAAGAATAACACAAGAATGGCCATCATGGTATAAAAACCAAAACGCTCTCCCATATTTGCCAGGGCCGCGGCAATCAATCCTTTTGGATGTCCTTTAAACATAATTAGTTATTTTTAGTTAATATTAATTTCAATCTCTTCAAAATAGGAATGACAAATATAAAAATCTTTTTTTTCAGACCAAGTTTTTAATTAAAGGTTTAAGCACTTAAATTTGTTAAAAAGAAGTTTTAAAAATGAAAATCTTAAAATCAGCACAAATTAGAGATGTAGACGCTTATACAATAAAGCATGAACCCATTGAATCGATTGATCTCATGGAACGTGCGGCTATGACAATTACCAATTGGATAAGCAAACATATACCAAATCAAAAAAGCCTAAAAATATTTGCCGGACCAGGAAATAATGGAGGTGATGCGTTGGCCATAGCTCGACAGTTGACAGATTATAAAGTTGAGGTTTTTTTATTAAAAATTTCCAGTAAACTTTCTGCTGATTGCCAAATCAACCTGGATAGATTAAAGGAATTAGGTATTAAAATCAATACTATTGAGAGCAAGGCTGATTTTCCTGAAATATATGAGAATGATTTAATTGTAGAGGGATTGTTTGGTTCGGGATTAACCCGAAAACTAGAAGGACTACCTAAAGACCTGGTAATGCATTTAAACAATTCAGGAGCAGAAATTATATCCATTGATATTCCTTCGGGTTTGTATGGAGAAGATAATGCAGGAAATGATATTGATGCTATTGTTAAAGCAAGTTATACGTTAACTTTTCAGCTACCTAAACTTTCATTTTTACTACCAGAAAACGAACCGTATGTTGGAAAATGGGAAGTTTTACCTATTGGCTTAAATGAAGAGTTTATAAATAAACAAGATTCGGATTATTATTATGTAACCGGTGATTGGATCAAAGAAAATCTAAAAAATCGCTCAAAATTTTCGCATAAAGGAACCTACGGTCATGTTTTATTGATTGCCGGGAGCTATGGTAAAATGGGAGCTGCAATATTAAGTGCTAAGGCCGCTCTGAGATCAGGTGCTGGTTTGGTTACCACACATCTTCCTAAAATAGGATATGAAATCATGCAAACAGCACTTCCTGAGGCTATGATCAGTATCGACTGGTCGGATATTATTTTTACCAACATTCCTGATTCGGAAAACTATACTGCCATTGGAGTAGGGCCCGGAATTGGCACCAAGCAAAATACGCAAAAAGCGTTGGCTAGTTTATTGCAACATACAGAAAAATCTATGGTTATTGATGCGGATGGGTTAAACATTTTAGCCATGAATAAGGAACTGCTTAAAAATATTCCCGAAAATAGCATTTTAACTCCGCATCCAAAAGAGTTTGAACGCTTGATTGGTAAAGCAACCAGTGGATTGGAGCGAGTAGAAGAACAAATCAATTTTTCCAAAAAATACAATGTATTTGTTGTGCTGAAAGGAGCGCATACCAGCATCACGTGTCCTGATGGAAAATGCTATTTTAATTCAACCGGAAACCCGGGAATGGCAACGGCCGGAAGTGGAGATGTACTAACCGGTATGATTCTTTCGTTACTAGGACAGGGGTATAATCCTAAAATGGCAGCAATAATTGGTGTATATTTACATGGATTATCGGGCGATTTAGCTTCTGAACTGAATGGTGAAGAGGCTCTTATTGCCTCAGATATCATCGAAAACATTGGAATGGCATATAGTTATATAAAAGATTAATAAAAAAGGGTGGACTACAGCTCTTATATTTTTATGAGTTTGTCTGTAAAATCTTTGTGGTTCTTTGTGCCTTCTTAGTGAGACTTTGTGGTAAAAATTAAATAATTAAACCACAAAGAACACGAAGTAGTCCCAAAGTTGCACTAAGAAAAATGTTAGTAAATTCTAATATTTATTCATCTTTATGGATATCATTTCTGGAAAAATAAAAGGATTATAGTCCAATAAAATATAAATAGAATAAAATAAGTAATAAAATGAAAAAAGTATTAATCATATATTTGGCAATAATTTCACTATCGGCGTGTAAAACGACATCGGAAACAAGAACAACTAAAATTGATCACAACAGTTTACCAACTGAATCAGGAATTATTTATGCCTTGCCGCGCACCAATTTAACATTTACGGTAGAAGCTTCGAAAACCGAAATTATTCCGGGACCTTATTACGAGTACGCCGAAAAATATATGGGATTAGAAAATGTTCCGGAAAAAGAGGAAACCAACTGGAGCATTACTAACATAGAAATAAATACTTATCAGGATATCGATCCGGAGCAGTATTACATGATAGAACCTTCCGGTAAAATGAACGTTAGTTTTAACAAGCTTTTTGAGAATGGGACTATATTGCCTGTAAATAAATCGATCGAATCCAATTTTCCCAATGCATTTTACGGAAGCAATAACGCCAACAACGATATTGTATTTACCGATTTAAGTGTAACCAAATATGTGGGAAAAGAGAGAGTTACCTATTATAAACGGGTACAGCGCGATTCATTATTTGCCAAAGTTCCGGTAACAGAAACCCAAACGGTATATAAATCATTTGCTGAAAAAGCCGAAGAAGCGGCTAATTTTATTTTTACGATTCGCGAAAAGCGGGTGGAGCTGCTAACCGGAATGGCCGATTTTTATCCCGAAGGAAAAGCATTGGAAGTAGCACTGGAAGAACTCAATCGCTTGGAAAACGATTATTTGGCGCTCTTTATTGGAAAACGATTTACCTCACATTATAGTGCTACATTTGAGTTTACACCCACTGCACAAGAACTGGAACAACCCTATATCCTTTTCCGTTACAATGAAGAAAAGGGATTACTTGCTGCCAACGATTTAAGTGGCCGGCCAATAATTATTGAGTTAGAACAGATGAACCAAACCAAAAACCTTTCTTTTTTAATGGACGATAAGGTAAATCGCGAAGGTTTGGAATACAAAAACAAACTTTATTACCGCGTACCCGATGTGGTGCAGGTAAAAGTGTATGATGGTAACAGCATGCTGGCTTCAAGAAAAGTTGAGGTAGAGCAGTATGGTGAGGTACTGCTATTTCCTGCCATGTTCTTAATGGACCAGGAACAGTTTATTGAGTTTTACAGGGAAGAGGAATAAGTCAAATTTCCAGGATCAAATTTTTCTAACACTTTGTTTTGTTCCATGATTTTGGTAATTTCATGGAACAATAATTTTAAGTACACTTAAGTTTAGTGGTTATGTATACAAATTGTATTTGTTTTAGCTAGTTATATTGTTTTAATGCGCTAAAAAATTACTAAGTAATAGATTATGAGTTTATTAAATATGCTGATGAATATTAATATTGAAAGTACAAGTTTATATTTGGCAATTGCTCAGATAATTGCTGCTTTAACTGGATTATTTGCAATATTTGTTTTTCAACGTATTAATCAAATAAGAGACATAATTATTGGAGATGGTAAATCGCATCTGAGAAGAGAGAAGATTGATCATAAGGAAAAACGTTATCGTAAAATTAATAGCTTGATTGAAAAAGAAAACAAATTTGGATTAAAGAGATTAGAAGATGCAATAGATAGAAAAAATCTATATGGTATAAAGGAAGCTATATATAAGTGTGACTATAGAGAATTGAAAGGAAGTAATTTTTTTCTGCAAAATAGAATAGAAGGAAATAGAGAAGAATATGATTTAACATACATGAAAGGAGCAGTTCATGTAAAAAATACTGGTTATTTTCATAATGTACGACCACGGTTTGATAAGTCCCTGAAACAATTGCTTAGTTTGAAAAAAATATTGTTAGGATCAATTCTTTTTCTTTTTCTATTAATACTTTTTATTTTTTATGCGTTATTTGACTACAATTTATTTTCATGTTCTAAGACTATTTTATTTTATTCCACGTTGTTTTTGACATTACTTATAATTACTGTAATAGTATATTTGAGTTTATTCAGAAAAATGCCTCATGAGAAAGAAAAAAGAAAGGAATGTATACGAATAGATAAATTATTAAAACAAGAAATACCTGTAGGTTTAAAAAGAGAATGTCCTTATGACAATTAGTTAATTCAACAATAAAAACAATATTTTTAAAATAAACTATAAATAAGAAAGCATAACATCGGTTGCGAGTATTTGCTCTCCATGATTGTGCGATCGCTTCGCTAAATTATTTGTGGTTTACTCACCACCTTCGTGAGGCTCCCGTTGGTCGGTTGATAAGTTTTGTATATATTTGTTTAAAGGTCATTCGCTCATTTTAAACAAAAAGACTGTTAGCATAAATAAATTTATTATATTGTATGAAAATCAGATTGTTAGCAATTATTTTTATTGCTTTTTTTATTGGGAAAGCTTATTCTCAAGAAAATGCTCAAAAGGATTCAGTTAAAACAACTTCATATTCATTCCTGATCATGGATAATCCACAGCAGCTCTATACTATGAGGCAATTTAATGAGAATTATTTAAGTGCATATAGGTTGGTTGTAAGAGGACTTGATCATAATATTAAACCCTATTACAGTCTTTTAGTTCAATTTGCAGCAGGGATCATAACAATGCCTTTAACTCATGAAGAAGGCCATCGTTCTATATTAACTGCAGAAAATATAGGCTCAGTTTCTCAACCTTATTTTAACAGCAAAGGGGCTGCATATGTAAAAGGGGTAAGAGACACAACTTTAATAGCTTTGCGTAATGCAAAATTGCCAACTTATATTCGACTGCATACAGCCGGACTTGAATCAGATTATATGCTAGTTCGTAGGATGGAAAATTATTCAGCTTTTGAAAAAGACGAATCAAATAAATATGTCATTGAATATGCTTATCGGAAACTGAGTCATTTTTACTATTATTTCTCAAGCTTAATTCCAAGCTTGGGTTTTGAACATGATGAAGAAACTGATGAACTCGAAAGGGACATTGTTGGGCATGATGTTTATGGAGCTATTAGGCATTTGCACAGGCCAAACATGGAGTTTTACAGATATACCAAATACGAAGATTTAACAAATGAAGAAGAAGATTTCGTAAAAAGAGTGGGGTATAGGTCTCTGTTAAATTTAATAACTCCCTTTGTGATAGGGAAAAATAATTTTGAAGTAACTTCTAGTATAAATGCCAACTTTGGGTTTGGATATACTATGAGTCCTTTTGGAGACTTTATTGACGAAAATTTATGGCTATCTTTTCATGACAAATTAAATATACACACTTATTTTCGACAGTTTCAAAATCGGGATAACTGGTTCTATGGTGGAGGAATAAATTTGGTAGATTATCCTGTTCATGATAAAGTAGTCTTAAACTTATCAGGTCATGTTTGGCAACAACCTCAAAATTTAGATTTTAATGCAAGTTCAGCTTTTTGGGGAGGTTCCGGAGATGCTATGTTACGGTATAAGCTTATTAATAAAAGCAAAAACGAAAGCTTTGATTACCTGTCTTTTGATATTGGATTAGGCTATAAAACGTATGGATACCTTCCTGAAGAACTCTATTTTGACGAGACATTTAGTTTAAGATTTGGAACAACTTTGAGTTTAAAATAATTTAAGAACCCATGTATCTCAGACGTCTCCGTCCGAGATAAGTTATAAATACTAAAACATGCCCAAAAAAGAATTCGAACTAATACAAATATTTGCTGGTACCATACTGCAAGCCGAAATGGTAAAAAGTCTTTTACTGGATGCCGGTATTGAAGCATTTTTAAAAGATGAACATATGGGAACCTGGTTTCCGTTTCAAACTGCGCCTGGAGCAGCCGGTTCGGTTAAAGTAGTAGTGTCAAATCTCGATTATGAAAAAGCAAAAGCTGTAGTCGACGAATATATTAAGAATATAAATACATCAGAATAATCTACATGAAAAACCCCACAAAATCACTTGTGGGGTTACTTTTTAATATGTTATCAATATTAATTCGTAGTATTCCCGCTAAACTTTTTTTGATACTCTTCAAAGCTCTGGGTTTTGAAAGCATCTTCGGCAAAAAACCTTAAAATGGGTTCTAAACGGTCCGGGGTATAATAACCAGGCACCGCTGTTAATAGCTGATTATTTTCATTTAAATATGCAACGGAAGGATACGACATTTTTCCTTGCAATAATGCAACTGCCAGTTGATGCGGCGATCTGCTTCGTCCTCCTTCATTGATGAATTGCTGTCCTTCAAAATTTATAGTGTCTTTTGTTTCGGCATCGAAACGAACTGCATAATACTCTTCGTTTAGTATTTTGGCAATGGTTGGATCGGTAAATGTATTGGCTTCCATTTTTTTACACCATCCACACCAATCGGTATACACATCAATAAAAATTTTACGTTGCTCTTTTTTATTCAATTTCAGAGCTTCTTCAATCGTATACCACTTTACCTCGCTGCTCTGTGCTATAGTTTCCAGTGTAAATCCTATAGTAAGTAATGTAAAAAATAATATAACCTTCTTCATATTTCAATATCTTGGTTCGGAATAAATATATACATATTTTAATATGTAATTATAGAACGCAAATAAAAATGATTTGTTCTACAAATACAATTTTCGGTATAAAAACTTTACTATGTATGACGTATAAAATTGCAAAAAGTTATAGCTACTTGTTCTTTTTTTGTGTTAAGATTTGTTAAGAACAGGAATTAAACTGTATTGGCTTTTAGTAAGCCATTAAAATTTGCTAAATTTGAGCTTGCTAAATTTTAATTTAAACATTTTATTAAAATAATAGTCACAATTAAATAATAACATAAAATAAATAAACGGAGGAATACTAATGAGTGAAATTCGAAATTTAGAACCTAAGTTGGTTTGGGATATATTTCAACAATTATGTGATATACCACGTCCATCGAAGAAAGAGCAAAAAGCTGTTGAATGGGCAAAGAAATTTGGTGAAGATTTGGGTTTAGAAACCATCGTAGACGAAGTAGGTAATGTAATTATTAAAAAGCCTGCAACCAAAGGAATGGAAGATCGCAAAACGGTTGTTCTTCAGGGGCACTTAGATATGGTACCACAAAAGAATAGCGATATTGATCACGATTTTGAAAAAGATCCAATTCAGGCTTATGTTGATGGCGAATGGGTTACAGCAAAAGATACTACCCTAGGTGCCGATAACGGAATTGGCGTTGCATCGGCTATGGCAGTTTTAAAATCTAATGATGTTGAGCATGGTCCGCTAGAGGTTCTTTTAACCATTGATGAAGAAACCGGAATGACAGGTGCAGAAAACCTAAAAGCCGGCTTGTTAAATGCCGATATCATGATTAATACGGATTCTGAAGATGAAGGTGAATTGTATATTGGTTGTGCAGGTGGTATTGATACCAATGCAAAATTTTACTTTAAAGAAGAAGATGTTCCTGCAGATTCCACTGCTTTTAGAATTGATGTAAAAGGTTTAAAAGGTGGTCACTCAGGAATGGATATTCCTTTAGGACGTGGAAATTCAAATAAAATATTAAACAGAATTTTATATGCTGTAAGTAAAGCAGCTGACCTTCGTTTAGCTGATATCCAGTCGGGAAGTTTGCGCAATGCAATACCGCGCGAAGGTTTTGCTTTGGTTACTGTTCCTACTGCTCAAATCGGCGAGTTTAAAACCATTATCGAAGAGCTTGTTCCGCTAATGAAAGCTGAACTTTCTGAAACCGAGCCAGGAATGGATGTTAAGTTTGCTGAAACCGATATGCCTGCCAAAGTTATGGACGAAAAAACAAGCAGTAACTTAATTAAGGCAATTTATGGTTTCCCAAATGGTGTTATGCGCATGAGCGACTCTATGGAAGGATTAGTTGAAACTTCTACCAACCTGGCAATTGTTAAAAAGAAAGATGGTTTTATTGAAGTAAGTTCATTACAGCGTAGTTCTGTTGATAGCGCAAAAGAAGATTTAGCGAATATGATTCGTTGCGTATTGGAATTGGCAGGAGCAGAGGTTGTTCACGAAGGTGCTTATCCGGGTTGGAAGCCAAACATTAAATCTCCAATTCTGAAAACTATGCAGGATGTATATGAAAAGAAATGGGGTAAAGTGCCGGAAATTAAGGCAATTCATGCCGGTTTAGAGTGCGGAATCATCATGGAAAATTATCCAAATTTAGATACTATTTCTTTTGGACCAACAATTCGTTATCCTCACTCTCCAGACGAAAAAGTGAATATTAAAACGGTAGGAATGTTCTATGAATTTTTATTAGAAACGTTAAAGAGTATTCCAAAAAAATAATATAAGCTTATTTTTATTTGAAAGGTGTTGCTTAGAAAGTAACACCTTTTTTTATGTCACGAATTTACATTGTTGTATATAATTTGTAAATTGGCTTTAAATCAAAAGCATAGATAATGAAACGTAAAACCGTTGTTTTTCTATTACTGCTTTTTCTTTTAGGGTGTGGACCTTATATCTGGTTTAAAGTTCCGCAACCGCAAGGAAGAGAAAATTTAACAGCTTTTCCTGTCGAATTACAGGGAAAGTATTCATCTGTTGTTGACACGGTAATTATTCATATCGAGAAAGAAAGGATCATACGCGAATATCGTGAAAATTTATTGATGACTAAGGGTGAATTTCGGGAGGAAACAGGCGATTCTATTGCCGAAGATACGACGTTTACTTTTAGCGGTAATTGGCAGATTACAGTCAAATCTTTTGGTGATTCTGTTCAGATATTTTCAAAAAAAGATGATGAACTTTTTCATATTTCTGAACGGCAGATTTTAAGAGAATATAAAGGATACTATTTCTTGAATTATAAAGACACGAATAATTTCTGGAAGGTTAAAATTTTAGATCTTCAACAGGATTCTTTAGAATTTGATTTTATACTCAGTGATGATGACATGAGGCAAATACGAAATATTACCAAAGTTGAAGTTAAGAAGGATTCAACCAGTGAGTCGTCAAAATATTATTTAAATCCAATGAGAAGAGAGTTACGAAAGATTCTGAGAAAGCGAAAACCTGGTGAAAAATATGTGAAATTATAAAAGCTGCCCTATAAAGAAGAGCAGCTTTAACCTAAACCATGTTGTTTAACTTGAAATAAACAACCACCATAAAGCATCTTACTTTTCTTGTAGAATTTTTAACACCTTATTTTTTGTCATATATCTTTTTTTATCGGCATCTGTTTTTTGCGAATCTACAGATGATGCCAGTGCTGAATCCATTTTATCCTTAGTAGTTACTTTAATTGTTTTATGGCAGTCTCCAACGCGTCTTTGGATTCTGTTATTATTAGAAATATCTTTTGAAATAGAATAAGTTAACAAAACGATCGAAGAGCTGAACAGCACTATGCTTAATATAGTGAGCAAATAACTGCATAAATCACAGCAAGGTTTAAATAAATTTTTCATGATAGTGTTTTTTAATAAATCTTATAAAAGTAGAGGCTGTCCAAAAAGTGGTCATTCCGAACGAAGTGAAGGAAACTTTAAATTTCAAATATTTGATTGTAAGTAGATTACTTCTTTGTTACTCATCGTATTGACTCTGACTTTTTATTTTTAGACATCCCCCTATTTTTTATTCTTTGATCATTTTAACTGTTTTTAAAACACCTTTTTGATCATTATAAATAGAGATAAAGTATACTCCGCTCTTAATTGTACTCACATTAACTCGTTTGTTTGAATCATTGATGTTATCCCGAATTACAATTTGCCCGAGCATATTTATTACTGTATAGCTCAACCCATTAGAGCCATCCGGCACATCAATATATAGGTAATTTTGTGCCGGATTCGGATAAATATTAATTTTTTCACCTAATTTAGTTTCATAAATAGAGGTAATGTTTACATTATAGCAACTTGAGGTATCAACGCAAGAGCTTTGAGTGACTTCCACTTTATAGTTACCAGTAACACTGGGTGTAAAAGTAGAGTTTGTCTCTCCAGTAATAATAGAATTTGTTTCACAATCAATCCATTGGAATGTTGCGTCTGTAGCATTAGCCGCAAGTTCAGAATCATTTTGTGTTACAGATGTATCCACACTAAAAACATTTAATGTTAGTGTAACGGTAGAATCGCAGCCATGCATACTTTCAAAGGCTTCTACATATTCGCCTGTTTCTGTTAATGTTTGCGTTCCAAATGTATAATTATCACCTTTGCAAATTTCAACTTCATCTGTTTCATTATAAACCGGATAGAAGTCGAGATTTAATACTCTGATGCTATCGCATCCATATATTGTACTAAATTCTTTTGTATATGTTCCTGCTTCTGCATATTCTTCTTCTTCCCAGGTGTACGATTCACCGGAACATATCGTAACATCATCAATAATATGATAGGTCGGATTTACATATAATGTAGTTTCGATAATACTGTCGCTTCCACAAATTGTTGCCAACGTATCATAATATGTTCCTGCAGTTTTTTGGTATGCATTTTCGAGGAAAATACTATCTCCATTACAGATGGTTTCAGTTAAGTTTGTGATTTGGGGTGGGCATATTTCCAGCAAATAACCATAATATGGATTACAACCAGTTGATTCTACAAAGTCATGTTTCTTGGTTATTTCATTATTGCTTAAATCAAGTGAAAATAATACACCCCTATTATCGGTGCCGCCTGTGTATGTTGTTCCGTATAGCTTATTATTAGAAGCAAGCATAATGCTCTTCTGCTGCCACATGCCATCCCAGGTAATATTGCCTATTTTTGTGTAATCTGCTGTTTCAGGATTAAATTCAAAAACTGCTCCATAATCTCCATCAGCAGTGAAAGTTATGCCATATAAATTCCCTTCCGGCGATTCAATTAGTTGAGATACCGGAAATCTACCTAAGGAATTAACCTGACCAAAATGATGTATTGTTGTGAATGTTTCACCTGCCGGATCGTAACTAAATATTGTTCCTTCAGAATAAGTTCCTCCTCTTTCTGTTGTTCCATATATCTTACCGTTTGAGTGCTGAACAAGTTTACAAGCTGGATTTTCTCCAGAGGTTCCGTCAAAGGTTTTAATTACTTTGTATTCATTGGTTTCGATAGTATATTCGAATAGCGTTCCTTCAGCGTTAGCTCCACCACGATACATGGTACCATATAATTTGCCATTATCGCCAAGCGTTAAGCCCATCTCACCGGAATATCCATCAGTCCATGGATCCAGATCATATAATTTTGTATACTTTTTATTCTTTAAGCTATATTCGAATATAACCCCTTCACTATTTTCACCACCAGCTGTTGCAATTCCATAAAGTTTCCCATTTAGATGCAGAAGATCTCCTTTGGGTTCTACTCCCGTACTATATATTTCGAAATGATGCAAAATTTCATATTTTTTTAAAACTAAATCATAAGTATAGATAACCCCGGAATTTTCCTTTGCCCCATAAACAGTTGTTCCATATAATTTATTTTCAATCTGAATAAAAGAGTGCTCTGGTTCACCACCATTATACATTGCATCGAAACTTACTCGAGTAATTAAAGTATCTTCAGAAATGCTATATTCAAATAAAGTTCCATAGATTTCCTGACCACCATCGTTAGTTATTCCGTATAAATTTCCATTTGTAGCTTTCATTAATGTACCCGATGGATAATTTCCAATATCAGGGTCCGCACCTTTTTTTAATCCTTCGTAGTAGAAGTTATTTTGCACATAAATGGTGTCCTCCTCAATGCTATATTTATATAAGGTTCCACGATCGTGTACTCCTCCATCATAACAAAGGCCGTACAAATAACCTGTTTCTGCTTCCAATAATCCTCCTTCCGGATTTGATCCTGTAGTATCGTATTGAAGATCATACTTTTTCTTTAAAGAGAAATTTGTTGGGTTGAGTTCGAAAATTGCACCATGGTTGTTTTTCCCTCCATAATATGTGGAGGCATATAGCATTCCATTTGATGCTTCGGTTAACTCGCCGTAGGGTTCGCTACCTGTAACAGATGCTTCAAGATTAATATTTTGCACAATGGTATCGGTAACAGGGTCAAATTCAAATACAGTTCCTTCTCCTGAAGTCCCACCATACGTTGTCATACCGTAAATTTTGCCATCTGATGTTTGAATTAAACTGTTATAAGGATTACCACCGTTTAATGATGCCTCAAAGTCCATTACTTTAATACACGTATCATTGTTTAAATCGTATTTAAAAATCACACCATCATTATAGTTTCCTCCGAGCATTGTCATGCCGTATAAATCCATGTCGATTCGCAATAATTTCCCATAAGGTTCTTTGCCATTTAGCCCGTCGAAATGACTTAATACAGTGTATGTATCAGTAATTAAATTGTATTTATAAATTACTCCATCAAAATTATCACCACCATCACTGGTCAAGCCATACAAGACGTTTTCTTCTGCCTCGATTAATGCTCCGTAAGGTCTGTAACCCATTTCGGATTTAAAATGATGAATAACTGTGTATTCTTTCTCAACCGGATCATATTCATATAATACGCCATCGTAATTTTCACCACCATCGGATGTCACTCCATATAGCTTACCATTACTTGCCTGGTATAACTCGGTATATTCCGGATATTGTCCTGAATGGCGTGGAAAATTATATTCAATCGTATAGTTATTTCCCTCCAGGTCTGTCTTATAAATAACGCCAGCATGGTATTTCCCGCCATCACTTGTAGTTCCCCAAAGTTCTTTTTGACTATAGGCCTGGTTTTGTAATAATATAAATGCACTTAGAATTAATAAAGTAAATTTCTGCTTCATAATTTGAGTTTTAGGTTTCGATTTAAATCTTATATTCACGTTACGAAAGTAGAATCAAAACCCCAAAATGTTTTGTAGTAATGTTTCACAGATTAGTACAAATGTTTCCTATTGAATAAGTTGCAGTTGTTCAGGTGTTTGAAAGTAAATAATTTGATGGTATATTAGGTGTGGTTTTTTGCCATCATCTCTTTGGGAGTCATATTAAAATGCTTCTTAAAAGCCCTGCTAAAATAGGATAGGTTATTAAAGCCAACATCATATGCAATTTCAGAAATATTACCAGCATTCTTCTGAATAAGTTGTGCTGCACGTTTTAAACGCACCGAATTAATAAATTCTGTCGCCGATTGGTTTACTAACGATTTTAATTTTTTATGGATATTTGCCCGACTCATTCCAACAATTTCACAAAGTAGTTCAACCGATAATTCGGAGTTATCGATATTTTCTTCAACTGCTTGCAGAACTTTACTTAAAAACCTTTCATCAACCGAAGTAGTTGTAACTTCAGAAGGGTTAATCGTAATAGATTTCCTGTATTTTTCTTGTAATTTCTTTCTTGATGCAAGTAGATTTTTAATTCTTAGTTGCAGTTCGGTAACATTAAATGGTTTCGTTAAATAGTCGTCTGCTTCGGTTTCCAGTCCTTTAATCTTACTTTCAATAGAGCTTTTCGCAGTAAGCATAATAATTGGAATATGACTGGTATTTTCATCATTTTTAAGTATTTCGGTTAGCTCTAATCCCGAAACTTTTGGCATCATAATATCGGTAATAATTAAATCTGGTAAATTATCTTTTGCTATATCAATGCCTATCTCACCATTTTCTGCCTGTATTACATGGTATAAGCTGCTTAAACTTTGAGTTACAAATTGCCGTAAATCACTATGGTCTTCAACAATTAAGATAGTTTCCGATTTTTTTGTTTCACTTTCTTTCTGAGCTGTATCTGTTATTATTTCTGATTCAGAAAATAATATCTGGTTTTGATCCTGATTAGCTTCTGAAATAATATCGTACTCATTTTCTGAATAAAAATCTAATGTAACAGGTAACTCAAGAATAAATCTTGTTCCTTTATCTGGTTCTGATTCTGCTTTTATTTCTCCTTTATACAGTTGAACAAGTTCTTTTATTAAGGATAATCCAATTCCGGTCCCTGCAGTTTTTTCAGCTTCATTTGTATCAATCTGATAAAACCGATCAAAAATATAGGGTAATTTTTCTTTTCGTATTCCGATTCCTGTATCAGCAACTATGATTAGAACTTTTCCGTACGATGTCGATTTTTTAAGTTCCAGGGTAATTTTACCTTTTAATGTGTGCTTAAAGGCATTCGATAGAAGGTTTGATATAATTTTGTGGAATTTCTCTCTGTCCACATAACCTTTAATTACAGAATTTGTGCATTTAAATTCCAATTGGAGTTTTCTTTCCGAGGCTAAAGAGGAGAAAATTTCAGTAATATATTCAACCTCTTTCACTAGATTACATTGCTGTAGCTTAAGTTTTAGATGGCCCTTTTCAATTTTTGATATTTCTAATAGTTGATTAATTAAATCGAGCAACTTATTTGCATTTCGAAGCATTAGATTCAAACTATTTTTAATGTCTGAGTCTTTTATTTTATTTAGTATTTGCTCAAGTGGACCAATAATGAGGGTTAAAGGAGTCCGAAACTCGTGAGATATATTAGTAAAAAACCTAGTTTTTATTTCGTCAAGTTCAGAAAGTTTATTTGCTTGCTTAGCAAGTGTTTTGTTCTGATATTCAATTTCTTTCTGCTTTTCCTGGATTTCTTTATTTTTTTCAGATAGAAGTGTGTTTATTCTTTGTTTTTCTTTAAATCTCCTGAATAATAGATATGTGCCAACAGCTAAAAACAGAAGTATAAATATTATGCTGTAGTTTATTGTTTTCTGAACAAGTAGCTTATTTGAGTTAACCTCTTTTTCTTTATTTAATAATTCTATCTCCTGCTCTTTCTTATCCGATTGGTATTTTGCTTCTAATTCATTTATTCTGTTTTCAACATCGTATCGATATAAACTATCTCGGATATTTGAGAATATCATATGGTTATAAAATGCATTTTTAAAATTTCCTTTCGATGTATCAATTCTAAATCTAAGCTGGTAATTGGCTTTTTTTAGTTCTATATAATCGAATTTATTGGTTAAAATAAGTGCACTGTCCAAATATTTATCGCTTATATCCGGTTGGTTAATTTCAAGATATACTGTTGCTAATGCATTATAAGTTATTGCAAGTCCTTTGTTATGTTTGAGTTGTTTTTTTAAATGTAAAGATTTAAGGTAAAAATTTATGGCATTAGTGAAATCTCTTATATCATTATAATAATTTGCTAAGGTATGATATGAAATGGATAACGTTCTGATGTTATTGGTCTTCTCATTCATAGAAATCGCTTTATTAGTATATTCTAAAAATGAAATGGTATCATTTAAAAGTTTATAAACAATGGCAATATTATTATAAGAGCTACCAAGATTTACTGAATCCTTTCGACTTTCATGTATTTCCAGTGAATTTTTATAATACTTTAAAGCATTTGGGTAATTTTCTAACTTTCTATATATGATGGCTATATTATTATATGCTTTAGCCTCACCGGTTTTATTGCCTGCTTTAGCAAAAGTTTGTATTGCTTTTTGAAAATGATAAAGTGATTCATCATAATTCCCTTTTACCATTTGAATAATGCCTCTTAAATTTTCAATATCGGAAAAATGGTTAAAACGATCTAAAGAATCCGCTTTATTTAATTGAAGTGTTAATTTTTCCGCTTTATTCAATGTAACTAAAACGGAATCATACATGTCGAGATAAAACAAACTTAAACTCGCACTGATTAGTGGTGTAATTTGTAAGGATATGGAATCAATTTGTTGAGCAAAATCTAATGAAAGTGTGGCAATTTTAAGGGCGAAAGCAGGGTTGTTATACTTATAATCTAAATAAACCTCATTTAATTTATCTATCTTTTCAACGGTACTTAAATTTTCTAGTGTATTCGTTAGCGAATCTATATCATTGTCTGCAATACATATTACAGTTAAAAATATAAAAATGGTTGATATAAGATACTTCATTTGCTAAGCGGATATAATCAAATAATTTTCAAAAAATAATAGCTGCAATTACTATTTTACGTAAATCGATGTTTATAAATAACTCCCCAATCAGTTAACTAAAATAATAAAGATAATTGAAATTATTAAATGTTATTGCAGCATTATCATAAAGACGTTAGGAAAATTATTGGTTAATTTTTAATTTCGGGCAATAATGCAACGATCATGAAAAAAAGAGACGAGCTTAAAAAGATAAAACCAAAAAACCAGGAAGTCACAAAATACGATTTTATCATCTGCCCAAACTGTGGTGAAGAGGAGGTTGGTAAGTTTTGTCCAAACTGCGGACAATCTAATAAAGATTTTAACAAACCACTAAAAGAGATTTTCGGAGATCTTCTCGATTCAATTAATATTGATATCAGGTTAGTCAATACAATTGTACCTTTTTTAATTAAACCGGGATTCTTAACACAGGAGTATTTTAAAGGAAGAAGAAAGAGATATGTTCCTCCCATGCGCATGTACATTTTGTTTAGTGTGCTGTTTTTCTTTTTGGCGCAATACACCAATTTTGATGATTTTAAAGATGCAGGAAACGTAAAAAGTGACGCAGTCGATTCAATGAAGCAGGAAATCAGTGCTCAAATGGAAAATAATGATTCGATTCAGCAGATAATTGATGAGAATATTGAGCTACTGCAAAACGAGAAGGTTTTATCAAAAAACCAGGGGAACTTTTTAAGAAACATGAAATTCGTTAAACCGGAAGTTAAAGATACAAATGATGTAGTCACATTCGACCAGTTAAATGAGGAAGCAAAGAATGAAATTATTGCCACACTTGATACTACTCAAGATTTACCTGATGGAATGAAAAAGGGCTTAATTGGAGGATTAAATGCTTCCGATAAAGTGGATGCTTTTTGGAGTAAATCTTTAGATTACATATCCTATGCACTTTTTCTTTTAATGCCTGTTTTTGCTGGTATTTTGGCATTAGTCTTATGGAGATCCAGGAAGCTATACGTAAATCATCTTATTTTTTCAATTAATTTTCACTCATTTGTATTTGCAATATCATCCATTCTTTTTGTGTTAGCAAAAGTCTTACCAGATGAAATATTTCAGTACGCCGGTTATCTGTTTTGGGCATATCCATTGTATTTAATGTTTGGGATCAAGCGATATTATAACAGAACATATGTTGGTGCTTTCTTCAAGACTATTGGAATAATGGTTTTATATTTTTTTGTACTGCTAACCGCATTTGTAACTATTATTTACATAACAGCACAAGGTTTTTATTGAGCGTAAAGTTAATCGATCTTAAATTAGGTATTTCCCAAAAACGAATATTTCCTAACGTATAAACATAAACGACTACCTTGGTTTTTACCAAAAGGTAGTCGTTATTTAATAATCTATAAAATTTTATTATTCGTATCGTAAGCTTTCTGTCGGATTTTTAATTGCAGCTCTGTACGATTGAAATAGTACTGTTATAATTGCTATGGCAAATGTAACTGCCATTGAAGCTATAAACAAAAATGGAGTGATATCTATTCTATACGTGAATGATTCCAACCAGTTTTTTGCAAAATAATAAGCAATAGGCCAGGCGATAAGATTACTTATTAAAACCCATTTTAAAAATTCCTTTTGAAGAATAAAGAGGATCGAAGAAACAGATGCACCTAATGCTTTTCTTATACCAATTTCTTTTGTGCGTTGTTCTGCCGAATAAGCCGATAAACCAAATAGTCCCAAGCAAGATAAAAGAATGGCCAGTATGGCGAAATAATCGAACATTTTTCCAATACGCTGTTCGTTTGTGTAAAGCTCATTGTAATGATCGTTCAGCGTGCGATACGAAAAGGCGTAATTTGGAAAGTTGCTTTGGATTGTATTTCGTATTTCTTTTATGGTCTGTTGAAAGTCATTTGCTTCTATTTTTACCAACATAAAGTCTGACGATTTTGCCGGCATAAAAATAACGGGTCCAATAGGAGAATGCATTGAGGTAAAATGGAAATCTTTTAATACACCAATAATTTTTCCTGTAGATCCTCTGAATGTTATTTCAGTTCCTATAGGTTCTTCTAAGTTCATTGCTCTTGCCGATGACTCATTAATAATAAATGTATTGGAGTCTGCTTCAAAAACTTCACTAAAATTTCTGCCTTCTAATAATTTCAGTCCCAGAGCATCAATATAATCATGATCAACAAATGCACTGTTCGTTAAAAAACGTGTCTCAGGATCTCTGCCAGGCCAATCTCCACCATACGACCCTTCAACAATATTAACTGGTAACGAGGAGCATGATGTAACTTTTTTAACTGATGGTAGATAAACGAGTTTATTTTTTATGGATTCATAGTCGTTAGTAAAATCTCCACCCAGATCTAAAACCACAAGGTTATTAATCTTATATCCCAGGTCTTTATTTTGTATAAACTGTAACTGATTGCGCACCACCAATGAAACAATGATTAACGCTATCGATATGGTAAACTGTGTAATTACAAGCGTTTGCCTGAATAGTTTTCCTTTTTTACCACGTACAGGCTCTCTGGAAAGTATTTGTGTACTTTTTATGCGCGAAAGATAAATAGCCGTGTAGCTACCAGAAATTAAACCTGTAATAATTGTAATAATAACCAGCCAGATAATCTCTTTAAACGAAAATACCCGCATGGTAATGCTTTTCTGACTAATTGAGTTAAATGTAGGTAATAACAGATCGACAAATAACAGTGCAAAAAGCATAGCTATAAAAGCAATAAAAAGGGATTCGCCAAGGTATTGTGCAATTAACTGTTCTCTGCGTGCACCAACAACTTTTCTAATGCCAACATCAGTAAGTCTTTTGGTGGCCTTGGCCGTTGATAAATTCATAAAGTTAATGCAGGCAATAATCAGAATAAAAATCGAAACAATAGTAAAAATCTTAACATATTTAATATCACCTAATATGGCATACAACTCCTGCAGATTACCTGACTTTAAATGAATATCGTGCAAAGGCTGAATTTTTAGCGGAAGTGTTTGATCTGGTTCATCTTCAAAAATTTCATTAAAGAAAAATTCTATTTTCTTTTCCAAAGAATCGACATTTGCTTCGGCAGCAACCTTAATATACGGAAAACACATGAAATTATCCCAGCTGTTCTCAAAGGCACTTAAGTTCATTATAGAGCCCAGGTGTGCTATAAAATCAAAATCAATATGTGAATTCGAAGGTACATCTTTCATTATGGCTACTACCATATATTCATTGCTTATATTTAGTGTAACAGTTTTTCCAATTGGGTTTTCGTCGCCAAATAACTTTTTCGATAAGCTTTCGGTAAGGATTATTTCATTCGTGTTTGATAATAATTTATTGGGCCGGTTACCGATTATTTCAAACGAGAATATATCAAAAAATTCTGGTGTTGTAAATGCCCCGGTATTATTCTTAAATTGTTTATCACCCACCTTAATATTTGCTGTATTTGTCAATTGTAAGTTACAAGCCTCTTCTATTTCAGGGTAACGTTCTTTTAAAGCTTTAGCTAAAGGAATTGGACCTACAGCAACGCTGCTTTGTGGTAGTTCAACAACAGTTCTGTAAATTAATTCAGAATCTACATGAAACTGGTCATAGCTAATTTCATCATAAACCCACAACATAATTAAAATGGAGCAACTCATTCCTATAGCAAGTCCAAGTATATTTATTCCTGAATAAAACAGATCACGTTTAATATTTCGAATAGCTGTTAAAAGATAATTTCTAAACATAGCATTTAATTTTAGTGTTCAATTTTTAATGGACGTTCCAAGTTGTATGCCGAAAAATATAAATAGCTAAAATACAAATAAATATAGTATAATTGCTAATGATAATTTACTGAACATTGTCCATGAGTGGACAGTTTTATGTCCATTATTGGACAATTATAAGGTTTTGTTGTATCTTTGGTTGCATTGAAAAGTTATAATGATAATGAGTAAACGAGATCATAAAATATTAGTTGTAGATGATGATGAGCATATTCATTTAAGTCTGCAGGTTTTATTGGAACCCGAGTTTGGTGATATTGACAGTGTTACCAATCCGCAAGAAGTTCCCGAACATTTAAAAAAGAATTCGTATGATGCTATTTTGCTGGATATGAATTACTCTGCAAGTGAAACCAGTGGAGAGGAGGGACTATTCTGGTTAAAAAAAATTATGGAAATCGAACCCGATTCCAATGTGTTACTTATTACGGCGTATGGCGATTTAAAAATTGCTGTTCAGGCTTTAAAACTTGGTGCTATAGACTTTATTGTAAAACCCTGGAATAACGAAAAACTTATTGCAACGATCCATTCTGTGTTAAGGCTAAGCGAGAATAAAAAAGAGGTAAAAAGGTTAAAGAGCAAACAGAGAGCCATATTAACTGCTGTTCAAACAGAGACTTCAAAAATTATTGGTGAAACAACAACCATGAAAAATCTTTTTGGATTAATAGATAAAGTGGCCAATACCGAAGCTAACGTTCTAATACAAGGAGAAAACGGAACAGGAAAGGAGCTTGTGGCAAGAGCATTGCACGAAAAATCATCGAGAGCAAATAATCCTTTCATTCATATTGATATAGGGGCTATTTCAGAATCGCTATTCGAAAGCGAAATGTTTGGACATAAAAAAGGATCTTTTACAGATGCAAAAGAAGATCGGGTTGGCAGAGTTGAGGCAGGTAACGGGGGAACGGTATTTTTGGATGAAATTGGGAATTTACCACTTAGTATGCAATCTAAGTTGTTGTCGGTAATTCAAAATCGTCAGGTAATTCCGGTTGGATCAAATACTGCAGTTGATATTGATGTGCGGTTTATTTGCGCCACAAATATTTCATTAACAAATGCGGTGAAACAAAATTTGTTTCGTCAGGATTTATTATACCGTATAAACACGGTAGAACTATTTATGCCGCCGCTTCGTGACCGGAAAGAGGATATTCCATTATTGGCTGAACATTTCGTGCAGAGGTTTTGCAAAAAGTATCGCAGAAATACGATTAAAATTCCGGATGCTGTTGTGCGTAAGTTACAGAAGTACCAATGGCCTGGTAATATTAGGGAGCTGCAACACACAATTGAAAGGGCAGTGATATTAACAAATGATAGAAGTTTTAAATCAGCGGATTTTGATTTTTTGGATAAATCATCTGCCTCAAAAAATCCTTTCGATTCGTACAACATCGAAAATATTGAAAAATGGGCTATTGCTAATTGTATTAAAAAACACGCCGGTAATATATCAAGAGCTGCAGATGAGTTAGGTTTAACACGTGGCGCATTATACAGAAGAATTGAAAAGTATGGTATTTAAAAAAAATAAGATCAAGTTATTACTGCGTATTGTAATTCTTTCTTTCGGATTATTGCTATTAGTGTATTCAGCGGTTATATTAAAAAATGGTATCCGATCGTTTTTTGCCCTTGCTTTTTGTGTTGCAACAATTTGGGAATTGTTCATATTCTTAAACAAGATAAATCGAGATATTGAAACGTTTATTAATGCTCTATTGTATGAAGATTTTTCTAACTACTACTCCAAAGATAAGGAACGACAAGATAAGATTTATACCTTGTTTAATAAATTAAATACTAAGTACCGAACCATTGCGTATGAAAAGGAGATGCAACATGCTTTATTGTTAACTATCATTCGAAATATCAGCATAGGAATTATGGTTACAAAAGAGAAAAATCAGGTAATGCTCGCTAATGATTACCTTCTCGAATTGCTTCATATTAAAGGAATTAATTCTTTGGATGATCTGGATAATATGTCAACAAAACTTAAGCGTGAGTTGGAGAACTTAACCATTGATAAACCGCAATTATTGGAACTGGTTATTCATGGCGAAATATTAAGACTTTCGTTGAATAAAACTATGTTTAAGTTAGATGGTTTAGACTATCAGTTAATTTCGTTGCAGGATATTAACTATGAACTGGATGAACAGGAGATTACGGCCTGGCAAAAGCTTATTCGAGTACTTACACATGAAATAATGAATTCAGTTACTCCTATTAGCTCATTAACTTCGAGCCTGAGTGGGATATTAGAACAAGCAGTATCTCATGAAAAAATAGAATCCAAACAATTAAATTACTTATCCAAAGGATTACATACTGTTCGGGATCGTAGTGAGGGGCTTTTAAAATTTACCGAAGCGTATAAAAAGCTTACTCAACTCAGGCATCCTGAATATGAAACAATTTGTTTAAAAAATCTTTTTGAAAGTGTGCTTTTACTGCATAAAACGGATCTGGATCGCTTGGGAATCAGAGCATCTTACAATATACAAAAAAATATGGAGCTATTGGCCGATAAGGCTATGATTGAACAAATCTTAATTAATTTGGTAAATAATGCTGTACAGGCACATGAAAATTCGGTTCAACCATCTATTGAACTAAAAGCTTTTATAAGCGAAAATAGAAAGATTATACAAGTTATTGATAATGGTGCGGGTATACCTGAAGAAAAAATTGATAAAATATTTATACCATTTTTTACAACAAAAGAAAAAGGCTCTGGTATCGGACTTAGTTTTGCACGACAAGTTATGAGATTGCATAAAGGGAGCATTACAGTTAAATCGAATGAAAAGAAAACAATATTTACATTAAAATTTTAATGATGATAAAACATATTCAATCGCCCACTATAATTGAAGCGGCAGGAAATAAGAAAAAAATTATCGAAGAATTTTTTGGTAATGTAAACAGCAATACCTCAAATATAAGTATTGCCAGAATGAAAAGCCCGGAAGGTTGGGAGGAGCCCGGCCAAAAACCAGAGTTTGATGAATATACTGTTGTGTTAAAAGGAACCTTGAAAGTTACTACTACCAATCAAGAATATCATGTTGCAGCTGGTCAGGGAATTCTTATTGGGAAAAACGAGTGGGTAAAATATAGTTCGCCTTTTGAAGGAGGAGCAGAGTATGTTGCTATTTGTTTACCTGCTTTTTCGCCGGATACAGTTCATCGAGATGAATAATAAAAGAGAGCCTTTACATAATTAAGGCTCCCTTGTTTAAATCTATATACACTTATTTACTTGAACTATGCCGTTCAAAATATGAATTCTTTATAGAATCCATCTCTTGCATCATTTTAAGCATGTGTTCGTTTTGATACATAAATTGTTGTTCAAAGAAATCATCATGAAAGAATTTTGAGTTAAGTACTGAATCCTGACCAAAAAAAGGATTAATCATACCATTCGAATTTAACTTGAAAAATTCTTCGTTGAAAAATGCAGGAAAATCTTCAAGTAATGAATCCATATGAATTGTATCACCCTTAATATTAGAGTAGTAAGCGGTATACGTAGAGTCAAACTCAATTAAATTACCATTTTCATCGTACTTGCGATTAACGATAACTTCTTCATGAGGTTTGTTCTTTTCACTTTTTGTTTGTTTGTTTTTAATGCTTTGAGAGTTGCATGAAGTAAGAGCCGAAAAGAAAACTACTAAATATAATACAGTTGTTTTCATATCTCTTAAATTTTATAGTTAAACAATAATTAATTGCGATGTATTTTCCCAAGTGTGACTTTCAAAATTCCTTTATAAGCTACTTTATAATCAATTAAATAAAAGTCATCTTCGGGCAGAGTAAAATCTATACTTTTCACCTCGTCGTATGCTGATTCCTGAACAAGATCATTTAACTTATAATTGTGTAGGTGAACCGGTTTATTAAATTCAACAGATTCAAACATAATTATCGTGAGGATATTGTTCGATAATGCTAGTCTGTAGTTATCTTTGTTTATATTATCAATTTTGATTTTTAGAAGATAATGGTTGCTAAAATAGGGTCTAAAATCAATAATTTGTGCAACCTCTTTTTGATGATTAAAAATTTTACTTTTTAAAATTTCTAACTGGTCTTTTTGCATAGTATTTTTCATAATGTAATGTTTTAAAGGGTTATATTTATTGTATTATTCATCAGATTCATAACATATTGTTTGGATATGTCAGATCGGGAGTTGAACTAATACATGAATTAAAATAAAATGATATTATCAACAATAAGATGCTGGAGGAGGTTGATCTATTAAATTAGGAAGTAATCTGTTTAAAGAGTTTGAATGTATAAAATCAACGAATGTATTTTTTGCAGTATAAGGTTTGTAAAATTTTAAATCGCTGTTGTTTTCTTGTTTTGTTTCCTGATTAAAAATTGGAACAAAATTTTCAGTTACACTTTCTTCGGCTGTATTAGTAAAAATATCAATGTGAAGGAAATTAGGATTATAGCGGTTAAAATAAGTCGAAGTACTATCATTATTAGGTAAATACAGCGAAGTAATTAATAATATTTTAACTAATAATGTCATTGTAACTAAATTTTGAGTACTGCTAAGTTAATACAAGATTTAGTTAAAGAGTTTCAATAAAAGTAAAATTTTGTTAAAGTTTTGATATTTCTGCTACCTTGCAGCTTTCTAAGTTAAAAACGGATACCTATAAAAATAATGTCATCTACTTGCTCGGTTTTACCTTTCCATTTATTAAATCGCTCTTCGAGTATCTGCTTCTGTTCTTCCATGGGTTTACTGCAGATTTCTAAAAGGAGTTTTTTAACATTACCACTTTTGAATTTAGTTTGTGCCGGCCCTCCAAATTGATCAGCATATCCATCGGAGAATATGTAAATGATATCATTCTTTTGAATTTTGATTTCATTATTTGTGAATGTGCCTTTTTCGACATGATATATTCCTACAGGCATTCTGTCTGCTTTGTATTCTATTAACTCACCGTTACGAATCAGGTAAAGCGGATTATATGCTCCTGCATATTCCAATAAATTTTTGTCTTTATGCAAAATACACATAGCCATATCCATACCATCTTTGTTTTCGCCTTCTTTACCTGTCTGATGTAATGAGAATTTTATTTTTTCTCTTAAATGATTTAGAAATTTATTTGCCGTTATTTTTTCAGCTTTGTGGCTCATTATTTCGTTTAATGAAGAAATCCCTAACATACTCATAAATGCACCTGGCACTCCATGCCCTGTGCAGTCTGCTGCAGTGAAATAAACTTTGTGGTTATCTTCTGCTATCCAGTAGAAATCTCCACTAACGATGTCTCGTGGTTTGTAAAGAATAAAATGATCTGTAAATACTTTACTGAAATGATCTTTCATAGGAAGTATAGCATTTTGTATTCGTTTTGCGTACGTAATACTTGCTGTAATTTCCTCCTTTTGATCAAGAATTTCGTCTCGCTGAGACTTAATTTCTTCCGCCTTTTCCTCAATTTCAATAGTACGTTCTTTAACTTTCTGTTCCAATATCTTTTTGTCGTATTTTAATTTTCTTTCTCTAACTCTTAATATAAAAATAAATAAAACAATTGCAGCCAAACCAATAATTACATAAAATCCAATGGTCTTTGTAAATGGTGGCTTAATGGTAAGATCTAACGATTTTATTTCGCTTCTGTTTCCCCAAATATCCTGTGCCCTTACGTGCAATGTGTATTCTCCTGACTCTACAATTAAATTAATATCCTGATTGATACTCCAGTCCGACCAATTGTTCATTAAGCCTTCAACATAATATTGGTATTGTGTTGAGTTTTTCTTCACATAATAAGGAGCAATTATGCTTACATAAATTGCTTTGTTCTCAGGATCAAATGTAAGGTCCGATAATTGGAAAGTTATTCCATCCTGATTCTTAATCTTATTAAAAAAGATATTAAAATCAGGTTTTAACCACCTAAATCTCTGGTGATTAATTTTAAAAATCTGGTTGTAGTTATTTATAATCCAAAGGTTGTTCTTGTCATCAGAAATAATCGAAGAAATGTCGTCAAATAATTTCAAAAAAGATATTTCCTGTTTATCCCATTTGTGCTTTGTGTTTAAGCATGTCCATTTATTGTCAATTCTTATCCATGGTAGGTTTTGTTGATTAAGTAAAAATTTGTATCTCGATTTTTTCTCATTTAACTTGGTGTAATATGTTTTAAATGAATCGGTTTTTTGGTCAAAGTAAAATAGTCCTGATTCCAGGAATAAAATCAACGTATCATTAATAAAATCAAGTTTGTATTGCTCGGGGAAAGGCGTTTTTACAGCATAGTATTCTAAATCCCTGGGTTCACCTAACGAATCTAATGAGAATGAAAATGTTTTATCATCACCTCCAATCCAAACATTATGTTTACTTAAAAAATTAACGGTATAAACAGGTTCGGCAAAATTTACGAAGTTATTTCCTACTGTCCATTCTCCATCTTTATGCATTATAGTGAAAAAACCAATAGATGTAGAAATAAAATAATTACCTTCCGGGGTTTTATTGCTGATCTGATTAATATATCTGTTTTTAACTATTTCGGTGGTTTTATAGTTTTTTATGTTATAAAGTCCGTTTGTAGATGCAACTAATATACCATGATTTGTTGAGACCAACTGGTTGCATTTGTCATTTAGCCCTTCAACTTTTTTATAAATATAATTTATTGATTTGAGTTTACTTACGGTCTTTTTTACGTAGTGAGGTTTTGGAGAGGAAGTTGTCTCTTTTTTTATTTCTGAGGAAGGTTGTGTTTTTTCTTCTTCCTTTTCCTCAGACTTATTTCCGAAAAGTTTTGAGAACAGTTTTTTGACAGGGCTTTTTTCTTCACTTTTGTCGCTTTTTTTGTTTTGAGAGCTTTCTGCAGAAACACTGGTGCTTTGAGCAGGACTTTTTTTTACCCAAATACTAACTTCATTATAATCCTTAACCTCTGTAAGATAGAATATACCCTCGTTTGTTGCTACATATAATTCGTTATTATGCCATACTGTAGTAATAAGGTTCCCTTTTAATCCCGGATAGGTTGTATAATTCCTAATGGGTAGGTTAAAATCAACCCGGCTAACACCAAACTCATGTGAAATCCACAGGCCATTATTATTGTCAAGCCCTAACGAATAAATTTCATCATCGGGTAAACCATTCTGATAATTTATCGTTGAAACAATTTTACCGGTCTTTTTATTTACGATTTCTACTCCTCCATATAACGTTCCAAAGGCATACAAAGTATCTGAGATTATTTGTCCGTCGGCTAAAATGCTTTCTTTCAGGTAACCTTCATCGTCTATGTTGTAGTTATAGTACTTAATGCCATCAAATGTATAAAGCTTACTTTCATCGGTTCCTACCAATACTCTGGTATTGCTATAGGGTAAGCTAAACAATATTTCACTGTTCTCCGTATAAAATCCGGTAACGATAGGAAACAATGTGTCACTTTCCAGCCTGTATAAACCTTCACCAAATACATTAAAAAATGTGTTTCTGTTGGTAGTAAACATACCAGTAAAAGGTTTGAATCGTCTAGCATTCCATCGTTTAAACTTTTCAGGATCTTTTATAGAATGACGCGTAATTGTTCTCTCTCCATAAAAAAAGATTGTAGTATCTGTAAATATTATTTTTGTAATGATTCCAACTTGTGCCGAATCCGATAACGATTTGTATTCAATGGTTCCTTTTGAATTTCTTTCTAAATATCCGTAATTATTGTTCGCCCCAACATAAACTTTATTGTCAAAAGGGCTTTTTTTAAGTGCGAAAGGAATATACGGTAGTTCATGTAAATCCCACTTATGTCCATCAAAAGTAAGTAGTCCTTTTCGATTGGCAAACAACATTACATTTTGATTATCCTGACTAATTGACCAGTTTTGTGATTCTATTTCTTTTGCTTCCTTAAAATGAGTTATAAAAGGAGTTCCATCTTGAGCGTGTATTTCCGGATGCAGAAACACAAAGACAATTAACAGAATTAAATACTTTATTTTAAGTTGCATATATAGGAAATCAAATTCAGTGTAATAAGGCCATAAGTTACTAAAAATATGAGAATACTGAATGATGCTTGATTAATTTATTTTAAAGTTTTATATACTCATATTATGTTTTTATCTTTATAATTTGGGTGTTGACGTAAAAATTAAGCTCTAATTTAATCAATTGCGTATCTTGTAATATTTTGCAAGCGTTAATCTTTTAATAGCATTTTTTGGAAAATATTCATCAATATATCAACAGTCATTCTGATGATTTGTTAATTCCTTTGAATAAAATTCGGATGAAATCATTATGCACTTTTAGTAATGGTACGCTAGATGAATATGGCATTTTTAGTAAAAAATTATTTGAGAACCTGCAAGAACTGAAAAAGCTTAAAAATAAGAAACAAATTCCTATTTTAATTACAGGAACAACCGGATCAGGAAAAGAGGTTATTGCCAAATATATTCATTATGAAGTAGATCAAAACCAGGGCCCTTACATTGCATTAAACTGTTCAAACGTGAATAAGGAGATGTTCGAGGCTGAACTTTTTGGTTATAATAAAGGGGCATTTACAGGAGCACGACAAGACGGTAAAAAGGGTTATATAGAAGTATCTGAGGGAGGAACCTTATTTCTCGACGAAATAACTGAAATTGAGCAGGATATTCAGGTAAAACTCCTTAGGGTTTTGCAGGAAAGAGAATATTTTAGATTGGGTGGTAGTAAGAAATTGAACGTTAATTCAAGAATTATTGGTGCTACAAATCGGAACATTAAACAATTAGTTGAAAAAGGAGATTTTCGTGAAGATTTGTTTTATCGTTTAAATATAGTACAAATTGATGTGCCGGGTTTAAATAGCAGAAGAGAAGAAATTATTCCTTTAATTGGTTGGTTCATAAAAAGTTTGAACAAACAGTTTGGTAAAAATATAAAATACATCGAGAACAAAGTCTTAAAACTATTACTACAATACGACTGGCCCGGAAATATTCGTGAACTTAAAAACCTGATGACACAGGTGATGATTTTTATTGAAAGCGATACAATCAGGTTTGATCATTTGCGTATAAAAGATGAAATGGATCGGTTACAAACAGAGCATTTGTCGGCAAATACAAGATTAGATAAGTTCGATAAAGAAACAATTATTGATAGGTTGCTCGAACAACCAATAAATATTGAGAGTTTTACAATGGATGTAGTGCAAGCTGCTTTAAAAAAGTTCGACGGAAATAAAACCAAAACCGCCAAATTTCTTGGTTTAAAACGCGAACAGCTTTATAATCGATTTAAACAAAAGTAGTGTAAGAATTCTCACACTTCACAAAATCACCGAAATAATCTGGTTATTCTTTATTTTACAAAATAACGTGTAAGATATCTTACACCGCGATTGAATATTGTGTTAAAAAACTCACAAAATGATGTATCTTGAAAAATGTTAAGTGCTGTAAGTGTCTCATAAATAATATGTAGTATATTATGGTATAACAGTTGAAAGCATAATGTTGTGTTAACAAAAATACCCATATGAAAATTCTTGTAGTAGACGATTCAACCATCAATAATATTTTGCTTCAAAACTATCTGGAGGAAAATAATTTTGAGGTGGTTACTGCATTAAATGGTCCCGACGCATTGGAAATAATCAGGAAAGAACCAATCGATCTGGTTTTATTAGATGTTATGATGCCTGAATTTAGTGGATTTGATTTTTTAAAGCATCTAAAAACGTATAATTTGTCGGTACCTGTAATTATTATCACTGCAAATGCCGATGTTGAGTATAAAGATAAATCATTTGAACTGGGCGCAAAGGATTATTTGAATAAGCCAATTCAATTTATTGAACTTAAAGATAAAATTAATAGAGTTTTACAATTAGCTTAGAATATTTACATGAGGAACTGCTACCCACAATTTGTAATACAACGTTTTTCAATCATATTTTTAATAATATGGTTGCAAGCTTCTTTTTCTCATGCCCAGGAGAATAGTACACCATTAATTGTGGGTAGTTCTATAAGTCAATCGGTTAATAGTTTTACAGATAATGGAAATTTAAGTGCCGGTTTTAATGTTGTTATGGAGCGCAGAACATATGAGTTGGCAGTAATAATCGATGAACAGGAGGGAATTAATGGAGCAGAGTTCTCACACAAAATCTTTTTGAATAAAAACAACAGTGAAGCTGATTTTAATATTGGTAATTACTCATTGCGACCATATGTGGTATATAATTTAATATATCAAAGAGCGCTAAGCAAAAGGCAGTTAGACAATAACTTGATTATTGACGGAAGTGATTATTATGCTGTTGCTGATTTGGAAGAACCCGAAAAAGTAACAACTATAGAGCATTATATAGGATTGGGCATAGAGCGCGATATATTTACAAATATCTTTATAAATGCTAATGTTTTTACAGGTATTCATTTAGGATTGAACAACAACAACAATAAGATAGATTCATCCAAAGATCAGCATCAGGAGAACGCCTACTCCTGGAATGTTAAGTTCGGTTTTGGATACAGATTTTAGGTTAGTTTTTTCGCTAAATAGGCGGTTTGATTGTTAGCACGTTGTGGTTTATCCACAAAAAGCCCGGAGTGGTGTCCGGGCTTTCTTTTTTGGTTCGGTAATAATCAAACAAAAACTTAAAATTTAGCAACTTCTTTTAAGTTTACAGGGTTTATTATTTCTTTTGCTTCAGGAGTGAATAAGTAAGTTAACTTATCTTTGTGATATTCCACAATTTTTCCTCGCACCATTTTTAACGTGGAGTTTATTAATTTGTTTTCCTCAGAAAAAGGTTCTGCAATTACCGATATTGCTGCAGGTAACCAGCGCTCGGGGAATTGGCCTTCAAATTTACCGTCTTTCTTAAATTCATCAATTTCCTCCTGGATCTTTTGCAGTGCATACTTTTGTCCTTCTTCGCTATCTATACTAAGATCGTTTTCTCTAACAACCTTTTTAAGCGGCTCTTTTTTGGGCACTACAATACCAACTGTGTATGGGCTTTGATCATTATAAAGCATTACCTGATCAATCAATTTGGTTTGTTCTACCAAAGCTTCTTCAATGGATTCCGGACTGTATTTTTCTCCATCATTACCAATTAACAAGCTTTTAAACCGCCCCAGTACATAAAGGAATCCATCCTTGTCCATATAGCCTAAATCGCCGGTATGTAACCATCCATCTTTCAATGTTTCGTTTGTAGCTTTCTCATTTTTCCAGTATCCGATCATAATATTTTCACCCCGGCATACGATTTCTCCTTTTTCACCCGTGGGGACTTCATTTCCTTCATCATCACAAATTTTCAGATCAAGATTTTTTACCAAATAACCGGATGATCCTAATTTATGTTTTTTCATTGAATTTGAAGAAATAATGGGTGCTGATTCAGATAAACCGTAACCCTGGAACATCGGCATTCCTATAGCATAATAGAAACGTTGTAGTTCGATATCTAATAAAGCACCACCTCCAATAAAGAATTCCAGTTGGTCTCCAAAACCATCGCGAATTTTACTAAATAATATTTTATCGAAAAGATTCAGTAAAGGTTTTTTCCAGGCATGTAAAACGCCACCTTTATTGTATCCTTCTTTGTTATAGCTATATGCAAGTTTTAAAGCAAAATTGAACATCTTCTCGGCTGTGGCACCCTTATCGGCAATTCCTTTTTCGATATTTTTCTTAAAATTTTTCGCCAAGGCCGGAACACTTAATAACAAATTAGGTTTAACCTCTTTTATATTCTGCGGAATATTTTTTAAGGTTTCCATGGCCGTTTTTCCCGATTGAACAAATGCCAAACTGGCGCCATAAGCCATAAAACTGTAGATTCCTGCTGTATGTGCAAAAGAGTGATCCAATGGTAGAATTAACAAAGTGGTGTAATGTTCCGGAATATCCATTAAACTGCATGCTTGTTCAACATTTGCAGTATAATTGCGATGTGTTAGCATAATTCCTTTAGGGTCGGCTGTTGTTCCCGATGTATAGCTTATATTCGCTAAATCATTTGGTCGAACAGCATCTTTAACCTTATCAAATTCTTCTTGATGCTTTTCAAGGTACTTTTCACCTTTTTCAAATAGTTCTTCAATAAATAATTCATCCTTATCGTACTTATCCTGAGGATCGAGGTAGATAATTTTTTTTAAATCCGGCAGATCCTTTTTGATCTGTTTTATTTTATGAGCTTGAGCATTCGAAACCATAATCATTTTTGTGCCGGAGTGCTCTAACCTGAATTTAAGATCAGTACCTGCATCAAGTTTTACCGATAAAGGAACATTTACTGCTCCAGTATACAAAATAGCAAGTTCGCTCATTACCCAGTAGTTTCTTCCTTCCGATAATAACGCAATTCTGTCATCTTTTTTTACATCAATACTTAATAATCCGGCTGCAAGATACTTAGTTTGATCCAGAACCTGCTTATATGTCAATGCTTCGTATGTGTCTGTTTTCTTTTCCCTAAGAAATGGATTGTTGGCAAAGCTTTCTACACTCTTTTCAAATAAATCAATTATAGTTGTCATAATCTTTTTAGTTAATTTTTGGTTTCACAATTTATAAAAAAACATTAAAACTTTAAGATTATAAATAGTTTGTACTTCTTGACTTAATTTAAATAACAACAAATCAGATAGTTATATGTTTTAGCTTTGTTGATTTATTTTTGAGATCATTCATAAATATTTTAGATTCAGAATTTTATATCACTATTTTTTTGATTCTCATTCGTATTTTTGTATATCTTTGTATTATTACTCAAAGAAACATCTTAATTTAATATTTATGAGAAATATAATTATTGCACTAAGTTTAATCGTTGTATTTAGCACGAGCTGCGACATGTTTGGTAAGAAAAAACGTGAAGAGCAAGCCAGAATAGAAGCGCAACGTAAAAAGGACAGTATTGCTGAAGTAAAGAAAAAAGCAGCAGCTTTAAAGCTGAAAAAGCAAAAAGAAGAACAAGCCCGTAAAGATTCGATTAAAAAAGCGGAAGAGGCACGAAGAAAGCTTTATAAATATCATATTATTGTAGGTAGCTTCAAAACACCTAAGTATGCAACTGCATATAATGATTTTATTGGTAAAAAAGGTTACCAAACAGAAATGTTAAAAAACAATTATAATTTCCAGATGGTAAGTATTGGGGCTTTTAAATCGTGGAGAGAGGCAGTGGCAGAGTTGAACAAGGCCAGAGAGGCCATAGAGCCAACTTCATGGATTTATATTAGAGAATAGCCTATATATTATATATAGATTAAGCTGGCCTAGTGCCAGCTTTTTTTATTTAGAGTTATTAACAATTACAAAAATCATTTTTTTTTTAACAATTTAGTAATAGATTTGATGATTCAATTAAAAAAAAGTTCAAATAATGGTAAAAAATAAGACAATAAAAGATTCAGTTATAGCACGTTGGTCGGTTTTGTTGTTGGCTAGTGCAGTAATGTTTTTCAATTATTATTTTTATGATGCATTATCTCCGTTAAAAGATTTAATGCAAACAAACTTAGGATTTTCATCAACAGATTATGGTTTGTTTATGTCGGCATATTCAGTACCCAACGTCTTTTTATTGATGGCAGTTTTAGGTGGAATCATTTTAGATAAAATAGGTATACGAATAACCGGATTCTCTTTTGTTTTTTTAATGGGATTAGGTGCGCTAATAACCTACTATGGTGCAAGCGATACTTTCCTGGCTGGCGGATTGGGATATGATTTCATGAACTCATTTTTACCAAAATATAATCCAGCATTAAAAATGATGTATTTTGGGTTTTTCGTATTTGGTTTAGGTGCTGAAACAAGCATAGTAGTGTTATCAAAGATTGTAGTAAAGTGGTTTAAAGGCAAGGAGTTAGCATTAGCACTTGGATTAAATGTCGCTATTGGTAGATTAGGAACAGCTCTTGCTTTAAATATTTCTCGAAAGTTAGCTGAACCTATTTGGACAGACGCTATTTGGGTTGGTGTTATATTTTTATGGATTGGACTATTAACATATATCGTTTATATGTTAATGGATGTAAAATTTGATAAAGAGGTTAAAGAAGAAACTACCCTAAAAGAGCCAGAGGATGAATTTAAGTGGAAGGATTTAGTTGATTTAATTACTAACAAAACATTTATTTATATAACCTTACTTTGTGTAACGTTTTATTCTGCAGTTTTCCCTTTCATTAAGTATGCACCTGATATGTTAACGAATAAATATGGTTTAGATCCTGAAATAAGTGGTAGTATTTCAGCCATCCTTATGTATGGTACAATTATACTAACTCCTTTATTTGGTTGGATAGCTGATAATAAAGGGAAAAGTGCAACATTAATGTATTTAGGTTCTGCTTTATTAATTGTGTCGCATTTACTTTTTGCAAAAACAATGATCACACCATATGTGCCTATATTTTTATTGGGAGTAGCATTCTCGTTAGTTCCGGCAGCTATGTGGCCTGCGGTAACGAAAATTGTTGGGGAGAATAAACTTGGGACAGCATACGGAGCAATGTTTTCGGTGCAAAATCTTGGACTATGGGCATTTCCTATACTTATTGGTTCTGTTTTAGAAGCATCTAATCCTGGAGTAGCAGAAAAACTTGCAGCTGGAGAACATGCTGTCTATGATTATACTAATCCTTTATTAATGCTTGCATTTTTGGGAGTATTAGGATTGGTCTTTGCCTTTTTATTAAAAAAAGCTGATAAAGAACAAGGCTACGGTCTTGAATTACCTAATATTGAAGAATAATTATTAAATATTAAAACTTAAATTATGACAGAAGCGATAAAGAAAACACTAAAAGACTCTGCTGCAATCAGATGGATTGTATTAATTCTTATTAGTGGTTTAACTTTTGGTACGTATTGGTTTCAGGATTTCTTTTCGGGAATCAAGCCATTAATGATTACAGAAATGGGTATTACCAGTAGTCAGTTCGGAACATTAATTCAGTGGACAACATGGGCTAATGTTTTTGGGATGATTATTATTGGTGGTATCATTTTGGATAAGTGGGGTATTAAACGAACAGGTATTGTATTTGGATTGCTTGCAACCGTAGGTGCTTCGTTAACAGCATTAGGTGCATCAGGTACTTTAGGTTCCGATACTGAAGGACAATTATGGGTAATGATGATTGGTCGTTTATTGTTCGGTTCAGGACTTGAAGTTGTTTGTGTAATTGCTATGCGTACCATTGTTAAGTGGTTTAAAGGGTATGAGTTGGCTTTGGCCATGGCTATTAACATGGGATTTGGACGTTTAGGTTCAACTTTAGGACAAGCATTATCGATTGATATCGGACAAGGGGTTGTTTCTCCTGCTGTTAATTTTGCTGCTACATTAATCGGTATTGGGTTACTTATGTTTTTAATTTACATCATTTTTGATGTGAAATTAGATAACCAACTTAAAGGTGAGGAGCAAGAAGGTGAAGATGAACAATTCAGATTTTCTGATCTAGTAAAACTAGTTACAAATCGTTCATTTTTATTTATAGCACTACTTTGTGTAACGTTCTATTCTGCTGTGTTCCCTTTTATGCAGTATGCACCAGATTTGTTAATTAACAAGTTTAACTTTTCATACGATCTTCCAGAAAGTGCTACGGTAATGATCATGGGAAGCAAAGTGCTTGGTAACCTAGCTATTTTCTTAGGGTTATTTTTCTTTGCTCTGGCAATCACATTAGTTCCTTCAAATATTAAGAACAAGAAAAACAAGATATTTTCTGTTGTTATAATACTTGCAATATTTGTTGTGTTTATTTATTCTTTTAAGGATACTTTTGGTATGTGGTTAAAGAATGGTCCGAAAACAGCAAGTTTAATTCCTCTAGGATCTATACTGTTTACACCAATATTTGGTAATATAGTTGATAAGAAAGGGAAAGCAGCTTCATTAATGATATTAGGAGCATTGTTATTAATTTTCGCTCACTTATCATTATCAATTTTTGATAGTACATTCCTGGGATATTTAGGATTGCTTGCTTTAGGAATTGCATTCTCATTGGTTCCAGCTGCAATGTGGCCTTCAGTTTCGAAAATTGTTGCTGAAAACCGTTTAGGAACAGCATACGCTGCCATGTTTACCATTCAGAACTGGGGATTAAATGCATTCTTCAAAGGTATTGGCTGGGTGTTAGATAAAGCTAATCCAGATGTTGTTGCTAAAATAGAATCTACAAGAGAATCATTAGAAGCTCAAGGATTAAGTAACCTGGAAATCAGTAATATTTTACAAGAAAAGCAAATTGTAACAGGCGAAATTCCTCCATTCGACTACACAGTTCCAATTTTAATGTTGGTAGGATTAGGTGTAGTTGCTATTTTCTTGGCATTTATGCTTAAAAAAGCAGATCAAAAACAAGGTTACGGATTAGAATTACCTTCTGGAGCAGATGCTCCAAACGGAGAAGAAAAATAATCTGTAAAAAGCATTATATTTCAAAAGCTGTCTTTCGAGACAGCTTTTTTTATTTTTATTTGTATTATTGTGCTTCTAACTTTAAAATGAAAAACTATGTCAAAAAGACTTTCTGACTCTAAAATCCTTCGTTGGGGTATATTATTTTTAGTTGGTTTTATTCTATCAGTGAATTACTATTTCTATGATGCATTTTCTACGTTAAAAGATTTATTGCTCCTGGAGTTTGGTTTTACAAATACTCAGTACGGACTATTTGTGGCGTTCTATTCTATTCCTAATACATTTTTGTTCATGGCTGTAATCGGGGGGATAATTCTGGATAAATTAGGGATCCGAAGAACCGGTTTTATGTTTATATTTTTTATGGCATTTGGAGCTATTTTGACAGCATACGGAGCTTCAGATATGTATCAGAATGGAGCAGGCTACGGATTAATGAGCTCATTTTTACCTAACTATTCTCCCGAACTAAAGATGATGCTTCTCGGACGTTTCTTTTATGGATTAGGTGCCGAGACCAGTATTGTTGTTGTTAGTAAAGTACTAGTTAAATGGTTTAAAGGAAAAGATTTAGCTTTAGCGTTCGGATTAAAAGTTGGATTTGGTCGATTAGGTACATTTGCAGCTTTAAACCTTTCACCAGTGTTGGCAAAAGGTGGAGCAGCTCTTGATACTGCAGTTTGGTTTGCGGGTGTGCTTGTTTGTATTGGCCTGTTGGCATTTGTAGTTTACATGTTGTTTGATTTAAGATATGATAAAGAAGTTGAGGAAGAACAGGTATTATTGACAGAAAAGGATAAGTTTAAAATATCTGATGTTACAGATATCCTAACAAATAGAGCTTATATTTTTATTGCACTTTTATGTGTTACTTTCTATTCAGCAGTTTTCCCTTTCGTAGCGTATGCACCAGACTTTTTTGCTGATAAATTTGGAATGAGTGATGTGGTTAGTGGTAGAATTACCTCTTTGTTACCATTAGGAACAATGCTATTTACTCCTTTATTCGGAGCTATCATTGATCGCTTAGGAAAAGGAGCTACAGTTATGATATATGGTTCGTTAATTTTATTAATTGTGCATCTAACATTTGCACTGACAAACTTTCCACCTTACATTCTAATGGTACTTCTTGGAATATCGTTTTCATTAGTTCCCGCTTCTATGTGGCCAACTATGGTAAAATTAGTAAAAGACAAAGAAATTGGAACAGCGTATGGTTTAATGTACTCAATTCAAAATCTTGGATTATGGGGATTTCCTATACTTGCAGGAATGATTCTGGATGCAACAAATCCGGGAAATCCTGAAGTATTGAATTATACGTATGCAATTTTAATGTTTGCGGGATTAGGTTTCTTAGGATTAGTTTTTGGACTAATGTTAAAACGAAGTGATAAGAAATATGGTTTAGGTGTCGATCAACCTTTAAATAAAAAATAGGTAAGGTTTAACATTAATAAATAGAATATAGAATCAATATTATTCACAGGTATTTAAAATAAATAATTTATGCGTTTTATTACATGGAAAGATAGTTTTTCTGTTGGGGTTCATTCAATAAATGACCAACATAAGAAACTAGTAGAAATGATCAATAATTTGTATACTGAATTTTATAACGGAATTACCAATGAGTTTCTTAAAGAATTAATTGGTGATTTGGAAAAATATACCGTTTACCATTTTTCGTACGAAGAAAAGTTTATGAAACTGTATGGTTATAATGATATTAAAGAGCATGTAGCCGAACATAACAAGTTTATCGAAGAAATTAAGCGATATAAAGAAACGGTGTCAAAAGATAACAAAACTGCAGTAATTGATTTTGCAACATTTCTAAAAAACTGGCTATTAAAGCATATTATGGGTACAGATAAAAAGTACTCCAAACTATTTCAGGAAAAAGGAATGAGTTAAATAAAAAAAGGCACGAATATTCGTGCCTTTTCTTTATTTTGTATGCTAATTATCTATTTGGTAATAGGAATAATTTCATTAAACAGATCTTTGTTTTCTTTAATCTTATCTGTATTTCCATATACACATATAGCATTCTGGTCTAAAATATCCTTTACCATTGGTTTATACGATTTAACATCCTCAATAGTAGTTGCTAACACTTCGTTTCTGGTTTTCTGGATATCTTCCTTGCTTGTATTGGTGAAATATCTGCGTACTGCAATATCTCCTCGTTGAGAAGCAGTAGTAGGTCTGTCCATTCTTGATATAGTTCCAATAATAAATCGCGTCATTTCAGAATCGTCTGCTTCAAACTCGTCAAGGAATTTAGGTGAAGCATCATAATTTTCAAGTGTTTCTTTCAAGTTTGGATCACGATATGAACCAAAATAAACATCTCCCGATGTTCCGAATCCTGTAAATCCACCATAAGCACCACCAATTACTCGAACTTGATGACGAACCCATTCTGTAGAGAGAATTTGATTTAATACGCGCATTTTACCATTCCATTCATAACCTAGCTTTTTGAAATCGTATCCTTTAATTACATACTGCACTTTAGATGCAGACATCAAACCTTCATTTTTCTTGGTTAAATCAAATTTCCATTCATTTTTAGAGCCATCGCCTTCAGGTAATGAGCTGATGAATGTTTTCAATCCGTTCGAATATGTTGGATATTCTTCTTCTGAACAGGTTATGGTAGCCATCATATTCTTCTTGTTAAACAGAATTTCTGCCGTTTTAATCAAGTTCTTACTAATCTCTTCCTGTTTGGTATCAAAGTTTTCAGTTAAATCAGTTATGAAACGATAGTATTCCATTCCACTGGTTAATTCATCAAACATACCTTCATTTGAGTAATATGAACGTAAACGTGTCATGGCGTAACCAATCCCATTATTCTTAATATTGGCTTCTTCCTGCGATTGTAACCTGATTAATACATCTTTAAGTCGTTCTGTATCATCATATTTCGATTTGTTAATCACTTCTGATGCTAACTCAAAAAGTTTGTCTGCCTTTTCGGTAAATGCTTTTGTTGTAAATACAAAATATGGCAGAAGATTTTCGTCCTTATAATCTTTGGTGTATGTAGATAATTTTGTGTAAAAACCTCCGGTATGAATGTTCAATGCATTATCAAGTTCACCAAATGTATAATCTTCGGTATTCATTAAGCCAATAATCTGATTTAATAAATTGGCATAAGGAATTAATTCTTGCGGAAGTGCTCTCAAATCAAAAAATAAATCAGCATATAAAATGTTACTTGTAAAATCTTCATGATAAAGTACAGGAACATCAGCTACTGATTTCTGTTCCAGCTTATACCATTCAACATCACGACTAATATCTGATAAAGATAACATTGGAATAGTTGCAAGAGCTTCAGGAGTATCTTCTGTTTTCTGATGTTCTTTTAAAGCTTTGGTCTCTTCAACCAACTGCTCTAGCTCCTCTTTACTCAAGCTGGCTTTGTATTCTGCAAGCTCTTGTTTTGTTTTATTATTGATTTCAGTTTCTAAACCTGGCTTTGGTTTTAAAACCATAACTAAAGCATGCGGATTATCAATTAAATTTTCTTTAATAATTTTTTCCAATAAGCCGTTTTCAATTCCTTCCTTAACATGCTTAAGTGGCTTTTCAAATTCCAACCCTAAGAATGGATCATCTGCAAAAAACCAACTCTGATAGCTCATAAACAGATACATCATTCCTTTTTGAGGAGAATCACCTTCTCTTAAATTGAATTCCATTCGGTTTACGATACCATCAATCATATCTTTATCAAACCCTTCTTCACTTACTTTTTGTAAGGTTTCATAAATAATCTGATCAAACTGATCTTTATCTTCAGGGTTGGCATTTTGAACTCTTATGGTAAATACATTTTGTTTGTTGTTGTTTACAAAAGCTCTAACATCTTTACCAATACCTGCTTCCTGCAATGCCAGACGAATTGGTGCTGACTCATGATTAACCAGTGCTTCCTGAAGAATTCGTAAGGAATAAGTTAGTTCCTGATCGGTATTTAATCCTGTAACAATATTTAAACTTAAGTATGTATTATCTTTGGTTGCACTACCTTCAGGCACTGCATATGGTTTCTCTGCATATTTCTTTTCCTTAAACGGCTCTTGTAAAGGAATCTCAACTTTTTTGTCTGATTTCTCATATTTTGAGAAATATTCAGCATCAATAAATTGTAATTCTTTATCTAAATCAGCATTACCATATAATAAGGTATAGCTATTGGATGGATGATAATATTTTTTGTGGAAATTCGTAAAGTATTCATTTGTTAGCCCGGGAATTGCAGATGGATATCCTCCTGAAGAAACACCATATGTATTGTCAGGGAATAAAATCTTATCGGCCTGGTATCCTAGCTCTCTTGTAGGGCTTGAGAAAGCACCTTTCATTTCGTTATAAACAACTCCTTTGTATACGATTTCTCCATCGATATCATCTAATTCATAGTGCCATCCTTCTTGTTTTAAGATTCTTGGATCTTCATGCAACAATGGATTAAAAACCGCATCTAAATAAACATGCATTAAGTTAAAATAATCCTTATCGTTCATGCTGGCAACAGGGTATGTAGTAATATCGGAACCGGTCATGGCATTCAGGAATGTATTTAATGACCCTTTACTTAATACATCGAACGGACTTTTAACTGGAAAATTTTTAGATCCGTTTAAAACCGAATGCTCCAAGATATGTGGAGTTCCATAATCGTGTTGTGGAACGGTTTTAAAAGCAATATTAAAAAGTTTATTGTTGTCGTCGGCAGCAATTTTTAATAAACGCGCACCGGTTTTTTCGTGAATAAAATAGTAGCATTCAGCATTTACTTCTTTCACAAATTTCTTCTCAACAAGTTTAAACCCGTGATAGGTTTGTCCTTCTTTAAATTTACTCTGGTTACACGACCATAGTGTAACCAAAAAGGTTAATAAAAACAGAGTGAATAATTTTTTTTTCATTTTTTATAGGTTTTTGATTATTAGATTTAAATATTTACACAACGATTTTTTAATTGGATATTAAAAGTACTATAAATTACCTAATTTGAAAGTACTAACTTATATTTTATCATTTTATTACGATCAAATGCTATTTTTTATCTACAAACAGATTTGAAAAAGTATTGTTTAATTAGATTATTATAAGATCTTTAGGTTGTGCTGTTTGAAATTGTATATAAAGACAAAGATTTAATTGCGATTAATAAACCGCACGGAATTGCTGTGCATCGATCAGGTTATATTGGTACCGATACAGTTTATGCCGTTCAGGAACTAAGAAACCAAATAGGACAGAAGGTATTTCCCTGCCATCGTTTAGATAAAAAGACATCAGGTGTTTTGTTGTTTACCTTAAATCAGGAAATGAATAGCCTGATGCAAAAGCTTTTTAGAGAAAATAAGGTTAAAAAAAAGTATCTGGCGATTGTTCGAGGCTATACTGATGATTCCGGAATTATTGATTACCCGTTAACTAATGACAGGGGCAAAGCACAGGAGGCTATAACAGAATATAAAACCTTGAGCCGATCTGAAATAGATATTCCATCAGGTAAATTCACTACTTCCAGGTATTCCTTGGTTGAGGTTTATCCACAAACAGGCAGAATGCATCAGATACGAAAACATTTTGCACATATCTATCATCCGATAATTGGCGACAGGCCCCATGGTTGCAATAAACAAAATAAACTTTTTAAGGAAAGGTTTAGTATGACAACTATGATGTTGCATGCTTTAGAATTACGTTTTATTCACCCAAGTACTGCGAGTGAAATAATTATTAATGCTGATTTACAACAAGAATTTAAGCGAACAAAAAAATTATTGGGATTATAAAATCTCCTGCTTCATAAAATTGAAACAGGAGTTAAGACTAACCTATCGCGAAGTTGTGAGGAAAATTAATATTATAACTGTTCCGATAATTTTATCAATTGTATAAATTCACTTCGATATCCTTCGGCATCTTTTCCTTTGGACGATTGTGCTAAATCAATTACCGATTTATAGGTTGAGTTGCCTTTATATTCTGAGTTTCGAAGTAACATTCCAAAGCTGGCAACAGCTGCCGAGAACTTAAAGTTATCAGACATTTCAGTGATATAATTGTTTTCGAATGGAATGATCTCTTCCAACAGAATACTCTTTTGTCCATTGGGTTTTTTATACCTGAATTTCACGGTAGCAACTTCATCTCCCTCTTTGGCCAAACTATTTAGATTTGTACTCTGATATTTAAGATCGTTCTTTTTTAATGATGTAGTATTTGCCAGTTTAATCTCGTAAAGAGCTGTAACAGTATGTCCTGATCCTAGTTCACCAGCATCTTTTTTATCATCTTCGAAATCTTCATTGTTTAATAATCGGTTTTCGTAACCAATTAAACGATATGATTCTACAATTGCCGGATTAAATTCTATCTGAATTTTAACATCTTTGGCAATTGTAAATAATGTGCCTCCAAACTCATTGACCAAAACTTTTTTAGCTTCCAGGATATTATCAATGTATGCATAGTTTCCGTTTCCTTTATCAGCTATGATCTCCATTTTATCATCCTGGTAATTTCCCATTCCAAATCCCAAAACCGAAATAAAAATTCCTTTTTCACGCTCTTTTTCAATTAAACGTTCCATCTCGGCATTGCTCGATTGACCCACATTAAAATCACCATCAGTAGCTAAAATAATGCGATTGTTTCCGCCTTTAATAAAATGTTCTGATGCAACCTGATAAGCAAGTTTTAATCCGGCAGCACCTGCAGTTGAACCACCAGCATGTAGATTTTCTAGTGCATTCAGAATGGATTCTTTTTTATCACAGCTGGTCGATGGTAAAACAAGTCCCGAACTTCCGGCATAAACAACGATTGCTACGCGATCTTCTTCTCGTAATTGCTGAACCAACAATTTAAACGCTTTCTTTAATAAAGGCAATTTGTTAGGAGAACTCATGGATCCGGAAACATCCAACAAGAAAACAATATTTGATGGCGGTAGATTTTCCATTTCTATTTTCTCACCCTGTAAACCGATATGCAAAAGCATATTCTCTTCGTTCCACGGACAATGTGCCAGTTCCTGATAAATTGCAAAAGGATGTCCATTATCTGGCTGTGGATAATCATAGTTGAAATAATTGATCATTTCCTCAATACGCACAGCATCAACCGGTGGTTTTTGTCCATTGTTTAAAAAGCGGCGAACATTGGCATACGAAGCTGCATCAACATCAATAGAAAAAGTAGAAAGAGGAGCTTTGATGGCTTCTTTAAAACCATTCTCGTGAATTGCTGAATAACCTTCTCGGTTAAATGGTTCTTGAGGATAATAAACCGAAGGCATACCATATTGTGCATTTTTTGATAGCGTAGATACACCACGTATCAGGACTTTTTTGTCTTGCGTTGGTATACTGTGTTCTTTCTCTTCACACTCCATGATAACAACATCATCCATTACAACTTTTTCACATTCCAGCGCAACATTAATAATTGATTGCTTACCTACTTTTACCTCTTGGGTTGCAAACCCAATAAAACTAAAAACCAATATATCTTCGTTATTGGCTTCAATAGAGTATTTACCTTGATTATCGGTGGTTGTATTAATTTTTTGATTTGCTTTAATACAAACTGATACACCGGGAAGAACTGATCCATCTTCTGAACTTATTACCGTTCCTGTAATGGTTCTTGCAGCTAAGTTTAAATTAAATATCACTGCTAAAATCGAAATAAGAAATACATTTTTCATAACTTTAGTTTTTAAATTAAAAATTATTGATTCGTTTTCTTATAGGGTGCAGCGTCATTCATGAATCCATAAAAATTTTGATGTTTTTTGTAAATAAATTCATAAGAAGTTAAAGTTCAGAATATTAAAAATGAAAATTTTTCAAAGAGACATACATGAAAAGTCAGATTCTGAACTGTTAAATCGCTATCTACACTCAGGAGATTTAGAAATACTTGGGATATTATATAATAGATATATTCATTTAGTATATGGTGTATGCCTTAAATATTTAAGCGATCGTGAGGAAAGTAAAGATGCTGTAAATAAGATATTTGAAAATCTTATCTCTGAAATTCCTAAATTTGAGATACAGAATTTTCGAAGCTGGTTATATGTAGTTACCAAAAACTATTGCTTGATGGAGATCCGTAAAAAGAAAACTGAAAACAGGAGGTTTGAAAAATATTCTCATGATATTTTTATGGAATCGACAGATATTTCGCATCCTATTGATGAAGTTTCGGATAGTAATAGTTTACATAATAATTTAAAAACGTGTATTGACAAATTGAAGAAGGAGCAACGGACTTGTATTCAGTTGTTTTATTTTGAAGAGAAATGTTACCAGGAAATTTCAGATGAATTAAATATTGACTTAAACAAAGTGAAAAGTTATATTCAGAACGGAAAAAGAAATTTAAAAATATGTTTGGAACAGCATAAGGAGAAGGAAAATGTCTAAACGAAAACTGACATATAAAGATTTACTGAATTATTTTCGCAACAACTTGCAGAATAAAGAAAAGCACAGTATTGAAAAAGAGATCATGCGCGATGCGTTTGAAGAGGAGGCTTTTGAGGGGTTATCAAAACTGAATGCAGATGAGTTGGATAGGGATATTACTGAATTAAAATCTAACATTGCTGCAAAATCTAAAAAAACAAAAAGACTTATTCCGGTTTGGTTTAGATATGCTGCAAGTGTAATTGTTTTAGTGGGTATTGGTTTAACTATTGTATTTTTAAATAGTCGTTTTTGGCAGGATTCTTTATTGAAAGAGCAGGTAGCTAAAGAGATGGAAATTGCCGACAGCATGGAGGTTGAAGCTAAGAAACAACTTGAAATTACCACACAGAAACCTGATACGGTAAAAACTAAACCTGAAGAACTAATTGCTGAAAGTAAAGAAGCGAAAACTGCCGAAAAAGAGAAGCAGGAACCAACAGTGCAAACCATTGTTGAGGATAAAGTTGTTTTTGATGCTATAGAAGTTTCGGAAGATGATTATGTGCCTGAAGCAGCTCAGGAAATAGAAATTATTGAGTTTGAAGAGGAGGAGGAAGTTGTAGAAGAAGATCTTTTATTGGCAGAACCACAACTGAAAGCCGAGGAAGAAATTCAAAAACCTACTCAAAATCAGGAATTAAATAAAGTGCATATCGATAAAAAAGAAACCAAAAGTTCAAAAAACATACGAATTCGAGGTGTAGCATCGCAACCTGCAAAGGAGTCTCCGTTACTTATAATAGATGGAATACCTGTTGATATGGAGAACTTAAAGATGATTAAAGGCAAGGTTTTAAATTCAGAAAATAATCATCAGTTATCCAATGTCCTTGTGGAACTGAAAGATATGGAATTGTTTGAAACTAAAACCGATGTCAATGGAGAGTTTTCTTTATTAATTCCAGATGATCAGGAACTTCAAAAACTACTGATTTCTTATGCAGGAATGCAACAGCAAGAGATTGATATGAGCAATGATTCCAATTTAATAGTTTATATGGAACCGAGATATTTAGCCATGGATGATGCTGCAGAAACAACATATAATTTAAATCAAGAAAAACTGAAAGAGGTATCGGAAACCAATGCTAAACCTTCAAACGGCTTGAGTTTAAGAAAATATAAGTTAGAAATTTTAGAAATGCTGGATTATTCTAAGCTTTCAGCTTTTCCCGGGAAACATAACATAGAAGTGTCATTTACAGTAGGAGTGGGTGGTGAGTTGTACAACTTTAATTTCAAAAATATTCCGGATATTGCATTTAGTAATGAAATTAAGAAGGCTATTCTGGAAATGGGGAAATGGCAACCTGCAACCTTAAATGGTGTTACATTAGAATCAACAGTAAAATTTACACTGAAAGTTGAAATAGAATAAGAAACTCCTTCCAAATGAATCCGGAAGGAGTGTCCTTTATCGTATGATCGTTTCGTCTCTGTTTGGCCCGACAGATATTATCTTAATCGGTACGCCAACTTGTAATTCAATATACTTAATATAATCAGTAAACTCTTTGGGAAGTTTATTATAGGAATTAATTTGGGTAATATCTTCGTTCCAACCTTTAAACTCTTTGTAAATCGGTTTTAAGGGTTCGTTCACTTCATAAGGTAAGTAATCAATTTCTTTGCCATTAAAAATGTAGTGTGTACAAACCTTAATACTTTCAAATCCTGTTAAAACATCAGCTTTTGTAATGATCAATTCGGTAACACCGTTAAGCATAACGGCATATTTTAATGCCGGCAAATCGAGCCAGCCGCAACGCCTTGGCCGACCTGTTGTTGCTCCAAACTCATGCCCTTGCTTTCGTAATGTTTCTCCATCGATATCTTCTAGTTCGGTTGGAAAAGGTCCGCTGCCAACTCTCGTACAATACGCCTTAAAAATACCAATTACATTTCCTATTTTATTTGGTGCAACACCCAATCCAGTGCATGCTCCAGCGCATATTGTATTCGATGAAGTTACAAAAGGATATGAACCAAAATCGATATCGAGTAAAGTGCCTTGTGCGCCTTCGGCAAGTATCAATTTATTTTCATCAAGATATCGGTTCACTTCATGCTCGCTTTCAATTAGATTAAAGGTTTTAATAAGCTCGATACCTTTAAACCAATTCTCTTCATATTCATCGATGTTAAACTCAAAGTTGTACTGTTTTAATAACTCCTTATGTTTGTTTGTTAAGAAATCATATTTTTCTTTAAATCCCGGATTGATAATATCTCCAATTCGTAAACCGTTTCGGCCGGTCTTATCCATATAGGTCGGGCCGATACCTTTTAAAGTTGATCCGATCTTGGTTTTTCCTTTGGCTGCTTCTGAAGCTGCATCTAAAATTCTGTGCGATGGTAATATCAGATGTGCTCTTTTCGAAATATAAAGATTGGCTCGTATGTTTACATTTAAATCAATTAACTCTTTGATCTCTTCCATAAATATTACAGGGTCGATAACAACTCCGTTCCCGATAATATTAATGGTTTCTGGTCGGAATACACCTGACGGGATGGTATGCAGCACATGCTTAATTTCGTTAAACTCGAGCGAATGCCCTGCATTTGGACCACCCTGAAAACGGGCAATAACATTATACTTAGGAGCTAAAACATCAACAATTTTTCCTTTTCCCTCATCTCCCCACTGAAGGCCTAATAGTACATCTAACTTCATTTATCTATCTGATTTAAAAATGCTTTTTACAATTTACAACAAATGCCTAAAATTAAAAAATCCCCACATTAAATGCGGAGATTTTACCATGTTTTATAAACTATTTATTAACTTTCTTTTTTCGCTTTTTTTGTTTCACATTCCTTACATGTACCGTAAAAATATAAGGAGTGATAACTAATTTTAAAATCCATCATATTGGATGCTGTTTCTTTAATCTCCTGAATTCTTGGATCACAAAACTCTAAAACTTTTCCACATTCCTGACAAATTAAATGATCATGTTGCTGGCAATTATGCGCTTTCTCAAATTGAGCAATATTTTTACCGAACTGATGTTTTATTACCAGGTTACTTTCAAGTAATAATTCAATGGTATTATATAATGTTGCACGACTAACCCGGTAGTTTTTATTCTTCATGGAGATATACAACGATTCGATATCAAAATGATTTTCTCTTGAGTATATCTCATCAAGAATTGCATATCTTTCCGGAGTCTTTCTGTGACCTCTTTTTTCCAGATATTCTGTGAAAATTTTTTTAACTGTATCTTTAGTGTCAGCACAAATCATAAACACCTATTTTATTATCAAGGCTAAAAGTATGAATTTTTTTTCTTATTTAGAATTAATTTAAAGAAAAATTACTTGGAGATTTCTTCACTTCTTTTTACGGAGTTAACACCTTTTAATTTGCTGATGTTCATTATAAGGTTGTTAAGGTCGGTTACATTATGAACATACAATTCGAGCTCGCCTTCAAAAATACCATCGTGCGTTTCAATAAAGATTTTTCGAATATTTACAGTAAGTTCATTCGAGATAACAGAAGTTATATCTGAGGCTATTCCTATTCGGTCTATTCCGTTTAGGGTTAATTTTGCTAACGAAGAAAGATATTTCTGAGAGGTCCATCTTGCCGGTACAATATAGTTTCCTTCACTGGACATTAATTTGATAGCAGTAGGGCATTTGGCTTTATGAATAAATACGGTATCGCTTTCGGGCTTTTTGTAGCCAATTACTTCATCGCCCGGGATTGGGTTGCAGCACTGTGATATTTTTACGTTATAATTTTCTTCATCAGAACCATCTCTGATAATTACAGGATCTTTATAATTAAATTTATCTGTTTTCTTTGGTATTTGAGGTTCTTTTTTAGGTTTACTTGATGAGGTTGTTTTTGCTATTTGTAATCCCCAGTATCTGATGATTTTATTTTTAGTATTCTTTTTAAGAATTTTCTTAAGGTCATCAAGTTTTATGATACCACTACCAATTTTCGAATAAAGTTCATCTTTATTAACTACTTCGTATGCAGGAATAATTTTTCTTAAAACCCTACCACTTGGATGTACCTTTAGATTTTTTAATTTCGTTTCAAGAATTGATTTCCCTTTCTGTATACGATCTTTGGTTTCGGCTTTTATGGCATCAGTAATACTGGTTTTCGCTTTAGCTGTTTTTACATGAGAAAGCCATTCTTTCTGTATTTTTTGTTTATTCGATGTAATTATTTCAACCTGATCGCCACTGCGTAAAATATGATTTAACGGAACCAATTTATGGTTAACTTTTGCCCCAATGGCTTTATTCCCAATTTCGCTATGAATTTCGTATGCAAAATCAAGGGTGGTTGAATTTTTAGGCAATGTTTTTAGATCACCTTTAGGGGTAAAGACCATAATTTCTGCAGAGAATAGGTTCATTTTAAACTCATCGAGAAATTCCAGGGCATCCGAATTTGGATTTTCCAACATCAGCCGGATCTTCTTAATCCATTTATCCAACTCACTTTCACTTGAGTTTTCTCCTTTATATTTCCAGTGAGCAGCAAAACCTCGTTCAGCTATTTCATCCATTCGCTGCGAACGTATTTGCACCTCGACCCATTTCCCATTGGGTCCCATTACTGTTGTATGCAAAGCTTCGTAACCATTGGCTTTTGGTGAACTAATCCAATCGCGAATTCGGTCTGGTTTAGGTGTATAGATATCTGTTATTAACGAATAAATTTGCCAGCACTGGGCTTTTTCAACTTCCCTGCTTACAGGTGTAAAAACAATACGAATGGCCATTAAATCATACACTTCTTCAAAGGGAATATTTTTACTTTGCATTTTATTCCAGATGGAAAAGATCGATTTTGGCCGACCACTTATATCAAATTCAATGTTGTGTTTTTCTAGTTTTTCAATAATTGGTAACGAGAAACGGTTAATTTCCTGCTGTCGCTTTTTTTCGTTGTCTTTAATTTTATTCAGAATCTCATCAAATACTTTCGGGTGACGGTATTTTAAACTCAGATCTTCGAGCTCCGATTTAATGGCATATAAACCCAAACGATGCGCTAACGGAGCATACAAGTATGTGGTTTCTCCGGCAATTTTCAATTGCTTATTGGGTGGCATTGAATCAAGGGTTCGCATATTATGTAATCGGTCGGCAAGCTTAATTAAAATTACCCGAACATCGTCGGATAAGGTTAAAAGCATTTTTCTAAAGTTTTCTGCCTGTAATGATGAGTGTTTATCAAATACACCGGAAATTTTGGTTAAGCCATCGATAATTGAGGCAATTTTTTCGCCAAAAAGATGATCAATATCTTCCAGTGTATATTCTGTATCTTCAACTACATCGTGAAGAAGAGCGCATGCTATGGAAACGGCTCCTAAACCAATTTCTGAAGTTACTATTTTTGCTACTGCAATGGGATGAACAATATACGGTTCGCCCGATTTTCTTTTAACTCCTTTATGTGATTCTTTCGCAAGGTCAAAAGCTTTACGAATAAGCTTGATATCCTTAACTTTAACATGTTTTGAGCAGCTTGATATAAGATCATTATACAGCTCTTCTGCATAAGCATCTTCATCAACTATTTTATCTTTTACTATAGATTTACTGCTACTCATAGTGTTAAATATAAACTACAAATTTAATTAAAAAATGGTGAATAAAAGCACGTGAAGTAATAAGTATTACGGATATACAACGGTAATGTTTCCTCTTTTTTCTATTATTTGATTATTCGGAGTTTCAATTTTAATGATGTAGATATAACTGCCGGTGCGGGCAGAATTTCCATTGGGTTCTTTGCCATCCCAGGGTTCAGTGTAATTGCTTGTTTCGAAAACAACATTACCCCAACGGTTATAAATACGCATTTCGTAATCGGTGGGAATAAATGTAAATACCGGCTGAAACAGGTCATTCGTTCCATCACCATTGGGGGTAAATGCTTCGGGAATATATACGGTAGGGTTTAGGTAAGCACAAGCAGTATTGGATTGGCTATACTCAGAACTACCTTCGGCAGTTGCTCGTATAAAATAGCAAAACTGACTATAGCTTTGCAATGATTCAATGTTATCGGTAAAATCGTTGTGGTTTGCAAACGACCGGATTAACTCAGGTTGCTGGTCCTGAACAATTCTATAAATTTCGTAGTTAACCGATTCTAGGCTTCCTTCTAAAAATGTATTCCAGGTTAATGAGTTATCGTAATCGTTATTTTCTGCCTGAAGTACAATGTTATTGATGATATCAGAGTTGGTGGTTTCGTATCCGCACTGGTTTATCGATACCATTTTATAAAAACGTACCTCAGCATCAGGGTTAGAATTTTCATGCATTGCATTAATGTATGAAGTCGCACTGCTTATGGTTTGCAGCGTATCATATGTTCCATCCCTTGCGGTTGATGTTAACAATTTATACGTATCCAGTTCGGAATCTGATGCAACCAGAAATTTCAAATCGGTATGGTCACCATTTGCCGATGCTGATATGGCCCTAATATATTCAGGACTTTGAGGCATTTCGGTAAACAGGTTGATAGGATTGGAGAGACTGGTTTCACTGGTTTCTTGCCAGCTTGTTTCTACAGTAAACTTGTAATTAGTGTTTTCTTGTAAATCTGTAATCAGGATTTCTTGATTATCTGCATTCACAGTTTCTGTTCTTAGATTCCCGTCTTCTTCAATGTTAATCAAAAATTGAGTGGGTGTCCAATCGCTTGCATTATATTGACTAGTCTCCAGATCTTCCCAGCTTAATTTTATTTGCCGTAAACATGAATCATATTCCTGGGTTAAATAAAACGTAGATACGTCTTTAGAAAAATCTTCAGATGTTTTTATACTTTGGATTCGGTATGATCGTGGTTGTAAATGCGCATCAGCCGTTAAATCAATATAAGATGAAGTTATTGTAGGGTCCGGAATTATTGCCAGAGATGTTGCTGTTCCAGTTACCAGATTGTCTCTAGAAATCTTTAAAGTATCTGTACCAGGGTACTCCCACGAAATGCGAACATGTCCCTGTTCATTTATAACAGATACATTTTTAAGATTTAATGTTGATTGTGCCTTTAGTATGTTTTGAGCACAAAACAGTAAGAATAAAGTTGCTATTAAAAACAGGTATTTTCGCATGTTAAAACAGGTACAAATTCTATAACGAAAATAAGCATATTAATTGTATTTTCCAGCTATAGTTTTTACCAAAGTATCCTCATGCAGGTATTTATCGGCAATTTTTCTGATTTCATCGGGAGTTATGGATTGAATAGTTTCCATTTGTTTGTTAAAGAAGTTCAGGTTCAAACTATGCTCAATTAAACTTTTAAAGCTTGAAGCGATCTCGAATGCTCCGTTAAGTGAGCGAAGCAGATCGCCCAACATATAGTTTTTAACCAATGCTAATTCATCTCTCGAAATGGTTTCTTCTCGCAGTCTTTTTATCTCCTTTTGGCTATCTTCAATTGCTGCTTTTGCAACATCTGCTCCAACTTCGGATAGTATCACAAAATATCCGGCATGTTTAAAAGATACTAAAACCGAGTTAATTCCATAGGTGTAACCTTTCTCTTCGCGAATGGTTTTCATCAAGCGCGAACCAAAATAACCGCCCAGAATAGTATTCACAATTTCAAGCTTATGAAAATCCGGATGATCTTTGTTGATGGTAACTTTTCCTAAACGAATGGCCGATTGTGTAACATCTTCTTTCGGAATAAACGATTCTAATTTCGTGGGTGACTCTATCGTACATTTTTTTGAAATATTTAACGAATCATTTTTCCAGTCATTACTACCAAAGTGTTGGTTAACAAGATCGTTTACCGAGTCGTCAACTTTACCGGAAATAATAATTTTGCAATTGTTCGCGCAATAATATGCGGAGTGAAAATTAACTATATCCTGCCGGCTAATATTATCATAATCATTCAGATCGGCTTTTATGCCATATGGATGATTTTTACCAAATAACTGCTCATTAAATTCTCGCCGAGCAATATGCGAAACTTTCTCAATTTCGATTTGAAATTTTTGTTTTCGTTTGTTCAAGAAAATAGAAAGCTCATCTTCGGGGAAAGTGGGATTTTTTATAATATCATCAAGAATCTTTATCGTTTCAGGTAGATATTTCTTTAAGGTATACAGTGAAACATTCCCAAAATCTTTGGTAGGTTGTGCATGAATAAATGCACCATAAAAATCAAGTTTTTCTGCAATTTGCTTCGATGTTAAGTTTCGTGTGCCTTCAATTAACATTTCGTTTACTGTAGAAGCAATTACAGGTTTTGGCTGATACCAGCTTCCTGCATTAAAAAAGATATCGATTTTAATTACATCCTGAGTTCCGGCTTCTATAAGAAATGTTTCGATACCATTTGCTAAAATAATTTTTTCAGGAATTGGAATATCAATATGGTCAATCGTTTTAAAATCGGGCTGATATGTTCTGTTTAAGGTCATATGTTTATTTTTTTGCCATGTAATAAAGAGTCGAGGAATTTTCTTTGCAAAACAGTTTTTCTGCGGTTTGTTTTACTTCTTCTTTGGTAACGCCTCTGTATTTTTCAATTTCATGATTTATAAGCTCGGCATCGCCTAATAATTCATAGTAAGCCAGGTTCATAGCTTTATTTAAACCACTTAATTGTCCGAATTGATACACCGACTCAAACTTATTCTTAACCTTATTGAGTTCATAATCGCTAATATCTTCAATCATGAGTTGATTAAGTTCATTCCAGATCGCATCTTCGGCGGTATGCATTTCAATACCGGGCATTAATTTTCCGTTAACCATAATCAATCCCGGATCAATATCACCAGTTATATAGGCATTTATTTCGCTGAACAATTTCTTGTCTTTTACCAGGTTTTGATACAACCTTGATGATTTTCCATTAGCTAAAAGATCAGAAATCAGATCGGTAACATAATACGCCTTATCCAGCTTTGAACTCATATGAAATGCCATATAAATTGCATCTTGGGGCACGCTACGTTCAACCGACAAGCTTCTTGCTTTTGTTTGTTTTGGTTCAGTGGCAAGCTGCCTGTTTTTAACATCTCTTCTGGGTAACGAACCGAACCATTTTTCTGCCAATGGTTTCACTTCATCCATCGTAATATTTCCTGTAATGGATAAGATGGCGTTATTAGGAGCATAATGATGCATAAAAAAATCTTTCACCTCGTTTAAAGTTGCCTCTTTAATATGCGAAATATTTTTTCCAATAGTAGGCCACTGATAAGGGTGGGTGGTATATGCAAGTGGACGCAATAATAAAAAGGCATCTCCATAAGGTTGATTTAAATATCGTTGATTAAACTCCTCGGTAACTACATTCTTTTGTATCTCTAGTTTGTTTTCCGAAAAATCTAATCCAAGCATTCTGTCGGACTCCAACCAAAAGGCCGTTTCAATATTTTCTTTGGGTAAAGTAATATAGTAGTTGGTAATATCATTGGATGTAAAAGCATTGTTTTCTCCACCAGCGTTTTGTAAAGGTGTGTCGTACGAAGGAATATGAATACTTCCTTCGAACATTAAGTGCTCAAAAAGATGAGCAAAACCTGTTCTGGATGAATCTTCATCTCTCGATCCAACATTGTATAAAACATTAAACGCAACAATAGTAGTTGATGGATCAGTATGCACAATAACTTTTAATCCGTTGTCTAGTGTAATCTTATCAAATTGTATCATAATTTGTAAATAAGAGTGCAAACTTAAATAATAAAGTCGTAACAAATAAGATGTTACTATAAATGTTTATATTTTTATGGATATTAAAAAAAAATGGTTTTTTTTACAATCTTGTTTTTAAACTAAAGTACGATATAAACATATGACGAGAAAACCATCGTGGATCAAGCGATTCTTAATTTGGCGAGTAAAAAAGATTGATGATAAGAAATTCATGATGTTTTTAAGTTTAGTGGTTGGTATTTTTGCAGGATTTTCAGCAGTAATTATTAAAAATTCGGTTCATTTTATTCAACATTTGCTTACCAGTAGTTTTGTTCAGCACTATCATAATTATTTATATGTTGCTTACCCATCAATAGGTATTTTATTGGTCTTCATCTTTACAAAATATATTCTGAAACAAAATGTTGGGCATGGTATTCCTACAACACTATATGCTATATCCAGAACCAATGGAAAGATAAAACGACATAATATGTTTTCATCCATTGTAACCAGTGCTTTGACTGTAGGTTTTGGTGGTTCGGTTGGATTAGAGGGGCCAACGGTGGCTACGGGAGCTGCCTGGGGTTCAAATATAGGACGATTTTTTCGGTTAAACTACAGGCAGGTAATGTTATTGTTAGCCTGTGCTTCAGCAGGTGCTATGTCGGCAATATTTAAGGCTCCCATTACAGCAATAGTTTTTGTTTTAGAGGTAATCATGCTTGATTTAACCGTTGCCTCATTATTACCGTTATTATTTGCTTCGGTTACAGCTGCTATTACTTCATATCTTTTTCTTGGTATGGATGTTTTATATCCCGTTGAAATTACCGAGAAATTTCTTATTAGCGATACACTATATTATGTTCTGTTAGGAATTTTAGCTGGTTTGGTATCAGTATATTTTACACGTATATATAAATTCATTCAGGATTTATTTGATAAAAGCAATAACCAATTTCATAAATGGATAATTGGAGGAGCATCTTTAGGATTGTTAATTTTCTTTTTCCCTTCATTATATGGAGAAGGTTATAGTTCTATAAATGGATGTTTAAACGGAACTAATGATCACCTATTTAACAACAGTGTTTTTTATAACCTTCAGGATAATATGTTTTGGTTGTTTGTAATCTTTGGATTAGTTATTGTTTTTAAGGCAATTGCCACATCGGTTACTTTTGGGGCAGGTGGTGTTGGAGGTATATTTGCCCCCACACTGTTTATTGGAGCAAATACCGGGTTGTTATATGCTCAGGTTGTTAGTTATCTTGGCATTAAGGATTTATCATTCAGTAATTTCTCATTAGTTGGTATGGCCGGATTAATTGCCGGAGTGCTTCATGCTCCGCTTACCGCAATTTTCTTAATAGCTGAAATTACAGGTGGTTATAGTTTAATCATGCCCTTAATGATTGGAGCGAGTGTTTCATTTGCAACTACCAGAATTTTTGAAAAATATTCAGTTTACACCTATCAGTTAGCCCGAAGGGGTGAACTATTTACACACGATAAGGATAAGGTTGTTTTATCCATTTTAAAGGTGACCAAACTTATTGAAACGAATTTTTTAACTATTCATGAAAATGCCACCTTAGGAGACTTAGTTAAGGTTATTGCAAAATCATCCAGAAATATAGTTCCGGTAACCGATGAAGAGGACACTTTGCTTGGTATTGTTTTTATAAATGATATTCGCGATATTATGTTCGACAGAGATAAGTATGATAAGGTTTTTGTCAATGAGCTCATGTTCATGCCTACACCAATAGTATCGCCAAATGAATCAATGGAAGACGTAGCAAAAAAATTTAAGATTTCGGAGCATTATAATTTACCGGTAGTTGACAATGGTAAATATATTGGTTTTGTAAGTAGGGCAAATGTATTTTCTGCTTATAGAAACTTATTGAAGGAGTTTTCAGAAGACTAAAAAAAACTATCATAATAAGAACATTAAATCTTTCATTTGATTACTTTTGCAATTCAAATAAGATTGCTAATGTTATCTTTCATAAATTTTAAAAGACAGCGTTTTTCACGAAGAATCCTGATTTGGCGAAATAAAAAAATAAGCGAAAAAAAGTTTGTGCTTATTTTGAGCTTTGTTATTGGGATTTTAAGTGGGTTAGCTGCTGTGCTATTAAAATCAACGGTTCACTATACACATCATTTTTTAACCAACGGATTTGAAGATGGATTTAATTACCTGTTTCTTATTCTGCCTCTGATTGGTATCTTGCTTACAGTATTGTATGTAAAATTTGTTGTTAAAGATAACATTGGACATGGTGTTTCTAAAATACTATATGCACTTTCAAAGAACAACGGAAGAATAAAAGGTCATAATAATTATTCTTCGATTGTTGCAAGTACCTTAACTATTGGTTTTGGTGGATCGGTTGGAGCTGAGGCTCCAATTGTATTAACCGGTGCTTCCATAGGTTCAACTTTAGGACACTATTTTAGGTTAAACTTTAAATCCATTGCTTTATTGCTTGCTTGTGGAGCTGCTGGAGCAATAGGAGGTATCTTTAAAGCACCAATAGCAGGGATGATTTTTGCTCTGGAAGTATTAATGCTCGATTTAACATTAACCTCTATTGTGCCACTTCTTATATCGTCGGTGACCGGAGCAACAGTAGCATACTTTCTAATGGGCGAAGGTGTAGTTTTATCGGTAGCCAATACTCAGCCATTCGGATTAAATAATATCCCGTTTTATATTTTACTTGGGTTATTATCTGGTTTAATTTCGTATTATTTTACCAAAACCACGATGCGCATTGAATCCTCTTTGCATAAAATAAAAAATATTTTTGTAAAAGTGTTACTAGGTGGTGTTAGCTTAGCAGGTATTATTTTTGTTTTTCCATCGCTGTATGGCGAAGGAACACAAACTTTACAATCGTTGCTAAATGGCAATACAGATGGTTTGTCGGTTGATAGTTTATTCTCATTTATTTTCGATAATCGCTGGTATTTACTTGTTTACATTGGTTTATTGTTGCTGCTTAAAGTAGTTGCCATGGCTATTACCAATGGCAGTGGTGGTGTTGGAGGTATTTTTGGTCCAACCTTGTTTGTCGGAGGTGTTACAGGTTATTGGTTATCCGATTTCATTAATTCGTTTGGTTTTGTGAAACTTCCTTTGGGCAATTTTGCCCTGGTCGGAATGGCCGGTTTAATGGCAGGAGTTATGCATGCACCGTTAACAGCGATTTTCCTGATTGCCGAAATTACAGGTGGATATAGTTTATTTATTCCTTTAATGATTACCTCCACCATTGCATACATAACCATAATCTGGTTTACAAAACATTCTATCTATACACATCGGTTAGCTGAAAGGGGAGAATTACTAACACACCATAAAGATGAGGTGGTACTTACACTTATGAAATTAGATAGTGTAATTGAAAAAGATTTTATATCTGTTGGAATTGATGATCCCTTAGGAAAACTAATCGAGGCTGTTTCAAAATCGCGTCGTAACATTTTTCCGGTATTAAATAATGAGGATGAACTGGTGGGAATTGTCCTGTTAGATAATATCAGAGAGATTATGTTTCAGCGTGAGAAATACGACGATACCTTCGTTTCTGATGTCATGGTATCTCCACCTGAAATGGTTGATGTTATGGATAATATGGACATTGTTATGAAAAAATTTAATAGCAGTGGAGCGTGGAACTTACCAGTTATCAAGGATGGTAAATATTTCGGATTTGTTTCAAAATCGAAAATATTTAATGCATATCGCGACGTGTTAGTTCAGGTTTCTGAATACTAATTTCCAATTTACTTTCATTGAAAAAATCCGTAAATTTATTGAGTTAAGTAAGTCTTAACCAATAAATAATTTATGGCTAGATCTCTTTTAATGCGATTTTCCAATTGGAGAGAACGTAATATTAAACAAAGAAACTATATCTTAATATTAAGTTTTATGGTTGGCTTGGCCGGAGGTTTAGTTGCACTAGTGCTTAAAACTTCGGTGTTTTATTTACACGAGCTGCTTTTACAAGATAAAAGTTTTGACGAGTACAATCTTCTGGTATTTATTTATCCATTCATTGGTATTGCACTTACGTTTTTGTTTGCCAAATATTTATTACGTGATTCAGTAAAACATAACATTGCAGCTATTCTGCATGCTATTTCAAAACGAAATAGTTTAATGAAAGCACATAAAATATTCTCTTCAATTATCGGGGGGATTTTAACTGCAGGGTTTGGTGGTTCCATTGGTTTGGAGTCACCGATAATTTCTTCGGGAGCCTCAATAGGTTCGAATACCGGGCGAATATTAAAGTTAAGCTATAAAGAAGTAACCTTGTTGCTTTCGTGCGGTGCCGCAGGTGCTATTTCGGCAATATTTCATACGCCACTGGCCGCAGTGGTATTTGCAATAGAAGTGTTACTGATTGATTTAACCCGCTTTAGTTTGATTCCCTTATTGCTGGCATCTGTCAGTGGTGCAATTGTAACGAACGTATTTTTTCAGGACGAAATTTTATTCGAATTTATTTTGAAAGATCCGTATGAAGTGCATCATACCATTTTTTATATACTACTTGGAATAATTTCCGGATTGGTGTCGGTATATTTCACTAAAGTATATTTTAAGGTTGAAAACTATGCCAATAAGTTGAAAGATATCAGGAGATTATTTCTTGGCGGACTAGTTTTGGGTGTAGTTATATTTCTGTTTCCTCCCTTATATGGTGAAGGGTATCATATAATTAAAGCCATTTTTGCAGAGAACTTTACACCATTAATGAAAACTAATATCAATGTTGGATTAGCTAACTATCATTGGTTCTTTTATTTTTTCTTTATTTCAATGTTAATTTTAAAACCTTTTGCAACTTCAATAACCATTTCAAGCGGTGGTGTGGGAGGAATAATTGCACCATCGCTATTTACCGGGGCAATTGCAGGTATGATCTTTTCGCACAGCTTAAATCTTTTAGGACTGGATATTTCGGAAAGTAACTTTGCGCTCGTTGGAATGGCAGGCGTTTTAAGCGGTGTATTGCATGCTCCTTTAACAGGAATCTTTTTAATTGCTGAAACAACTAAAGGTTATGAACTGATTGTTCCTTTAATGTTAACATCAACCATTTCTTTTGTTACGGTTAAAATTTTTGAACCAAACTCAATATTTACATTTCAGTTAGCAAAAAGTGGTGAGCTGATTACGCACCATAAGGATAAAGCAATACTTACTTTCATGAAGCTGAAATCGGTAATCGAGAAAGATTTTACAACAGTGCATGTGGATTCAAATTTGGGAGAACTGGTCAAGCTTATTTCCAAATCAAAGCGAAACATATTTCCTGTAATTGATGATGATGGCATATTGAATGGAATAATCCTAATGGATAATATTCGCGAGATCATGTTCGATAAAGATATGTATGAAACAACTCCTGTAAGCAATTTAATGATTCTTCCACCTGCTTACATTGGTTATAACGATTCAATGAAAAAAGTTATTGAAAAATTTGAAACGACAGAGGCCTGGAACTTACCGGTTATTGATAATGCAAAATATGTAGGTATGGTATCCAAATCAAAATTATTTTCAGCTTATCGCAATTTACTTCTGGAAATTTCAGAGGAATAATTCATACACTGGTATAATTTAGAATATGTGGTAAAGGATATTTTTTGAATCTGTTTTTTACCATTATAATTTTTTGTACATTTATATTAGTTTTATTATCAACAAAATACTTTACCGATTCGAATTAGTTAAAATCATTAATCATAACTTAAAAATCTACTATTATGAGCAAACAAGGGTTTAGTTTCAACAAATTATTTCAGGATTCAAAAAAAGTGTTATTGTCACCCAAGGAGTATTTTTCGAATATGGATATGTCCGGAGGTATAGGCGAGGCCGTTGTAAAGGCATTAATTTATGGTGCAATTGCCGGTGTATTTGCATTACTATGGAGTTTATTTAACCTTACTGGCGGCATAGGATTGTTTGGAGGATCTGTAGGTATTTTAGCTCTTATATGGTCTGTTATTGCAGCAGTAATAGGAGTTTTCATTGGAGGATTAATAATTCTTATTATAGCTTCAATTTGCAAAGGGAATAATGAATTTGAACCTGCTATTCAGGTAGCTGCAGCTCTTATGGTTATTATGCCTATAAGTGCATTTTTTGGTTTCTTAGGAGGAGTTCGGGTACTTAGTGCAATCATTGGTTTGGCAATTAATTTGTATGCGTTATACTTATTGTATATTGCTGTAACACAAGCCTTGAAAGGTGAAGATAAAGCTGCAAAAGTAGTTTCTTATGTGCTGGGTGGATTACTTATTCTGTTCTTTATTATCGGATTAGGAGCAAGATCGGCTGTTAGAAATGCAGGATTCTCAGAAAAGCAGGTAAATAAAGCGTTAAAAGAATACCAAAAGGCTGTAGACGAAGCTGCAAAAGAACTTGAGGAGGAAGCAAAAGCGATAGAAGAAGAATAAAAATGATACAAAGGGAATTAAAAAGCCGTCTCAAATTTGAGACGGCTTTTTTTATTTATTCTAGGTGTTTCAGGTTAAGTCCATAAAGAACAATAAATAGAGCTGTGAAAAGCAAGCTCCAAATACTAAAACCTAAAATTAATAATATTACATTAGCTGCTACATAAATGTAAAAACCTAACTTTTGTAATTTCCACATAAGTATAGCTCCATACAATGAGCCAGCCATTAAAATTAATAAAATGATTGATTTAAACAGACCACTGTCTACACCAACTGGTAAATACTGACCAACTGATTCAATAGCACCTGCAGCAAATAAGCCAATTAAACCAAACAACAGACCAAGTCCACTTCCAATAAAAGTTAAAATACATAAAACAGTTAAAAATGTTGGTCTTTGCTTTGCTCCTTCAGTGGGAGCAGAGGCTTGTACATTTTGTTCTTCCATGATAAAAAATATTTGGGTTTATAATTCGTCACTAAAAATAATAAAAAAAAAGATAACATTTTTCTTAGATATTGAACTAAGATGTTTTTTATCAACAAAAAATAAATGTTTGTTAATAAAAAGTTAATATTGGTCAAAAAAAATTAAGCTAATTAATTGGAAATAAGATAATAAATATTTAACATTGGTTGATTTTTCGGGAAAGAATGAATATTAATAAATCAATACTTGAAAAGAATACCTTGCCAAATGTAGGTTATACCTACAATGTATTGGTGGTTGAAGATGATGATGTAAGTTATCTACTGCTCAGTGAAATATTATCTTCTTATCCATTAAAATTAATTAGAGCAAACGATGGCGAAGAAGCCGTGAACTATTTTAATCAGGATCAGTCCAATATCAATCTCGTTCTAATGGATATTAAACTTCCAAAGATTAATGGATATGATGCTACTCAAAGAATTAAAGAAATAAATCCTTCCATTCCCGTTATTGCAGTTACTGCATATGCTCATTCTCAAGGTATTATCGACTGTTATAATTCAGGATGCGATGATTTTATCGCAAAACCTTTTGATATTAATAAAATCATCAGGTTAATTGAAAATCACCTGGTACTTCGAAACTAACTATTGCTTTCTATCGATAGCGTTCGATCAAACTTAAATTAATTTTTTAATCATTGAATAATTCTCTAATTTTGGGAAATTATTTTGGAGTATTATTAAAAATTATAAATCATGAATAGAGATACAAAAATATTTGACTTAATTCAACAGGAAAAAGAACGGCAAATAAATGGTATTGAATTAATAGCATCTGAAAACTTTGTGAGCGATCAGGTTTTAGAGGCAATGGGTTCGGTAATGACCAATAAATATGCTGAAGGGTATCCAGGAAAAAGATATTATGGTGGTTGCGAAGTAGTTGACCAATCGGAAGATTTAGCACGTGAAAGATTAAAACAATTGTATGATGCTGAGTGGGTTAATGTTCAACCTCATTCGGGTGCCCAGGCAAATGCTGCCGTTTTTATGACTGTATTAAACCCGGGTGATACTTTCTTAGGTCTGGATTTATCGCATGGAGGTCACTTATCGCACGGTTCGCCGGTTAATTTGTCAGGAAAATTATACAGAGCGGTATCATATGGTGTTAAGGAAGAAACCGGAATGGTTGATTATGATATGATGGAAGAGGTTGCGTTAAAAGAAAAACCAAAGATGATTGTGGGTGGTGCATCAGCTTATTCTCGTGAGTGGGATTACAAACGCATGAGAGAAATTGCTGATAAAGTAGGAGCAATCCTGATGATCGACATGGCTCATCCTGCCGGATTAATTGCAGCTGGTTTATTAGATAACCCTTTGAAATATGCACATGTAGTTACATCAACAACACATAAAACGTTACGCGGACCGCGAGGTGGAATTATTCTTATGGGTAAAGATTTTGAAAACCCCTGGGGTATTGCTACAAAAAAAGGTGTTATTCGTAAAATGTCTTCTCTTTTCGATTCTGGTGTGTTCCCAGGTACACAAGGTGGACCACTAGAGCATGTTATTGCTGCTAAAGCAGTAGCTTTTGGAGAAGCACTGGCACCTGAATTTAAAGAGTATCAACAGCAGGTGAAGAAGAATGCTGCTGTAATGGCTGATGAATTTATTAAGAAAGGTTATAAAGTTATTTCAGGTGGTACTGATAACCATTCTATGCTAATTGATTTGCGCAGTAAATTTCCTGAAATTACAGGTAAAGTTGTAGAAAATACATTAGTTAAAGCACACATCACTATCAATAAAAATATGGTTCCTTTCGATTCTCGCTCTCCATTCCAAACTTCCGGATTTAGAGTAGGAACAGCTGCTATTACTACACGCGGAATTAAAGAAGATAACATTGCTAGTATTGTTGATTATTTAGATCAGGTAATTAGCAATATTGAAGATGAAGCTAAGATTAATAGCATTGCAACGGATGTTAAAAATATGATGAGTAAGTATCCTTTATTTGCTTATTAATTAATACGAAATAGAGTTAAATGAGAGCTGCCATTGAGCAGCTCTTTTTTATACTAAAAATTTCATTCTATATTTACGGAAATATAAAACGATATTTTATGGAATGGTACCTTATTGTTGCTGTTATTGGAGTAGGCTTTATAGCTGGATTTATAAATACTTTAGCCGGAAGCGGATCACTCTTAACATTGCCATTGCTGATGTTTTTAGGATTACCCGCTAATGTTGCCAATGGAACAAATAGGATTGCCATTCTGCTACAAAATGTTGTTGGGGTATCTAGTTTTAAGCAGCAGAAAGTTCTTGACTTTAAGCACGGATTTTGGCTGGGAATACCTGCCTTATTAGGATCGGTAATTGGAGCCCAGATTGCCATTAATCTCAATGAAGAAATCATGAGAAAAGTGATCGGAGGATTGCTTGTGTTCATGTTTTTTATTATTGTTTACAAACCGGATAAATGGATTAAGGGCAAAGCAGGAGAAGTAAATGCTAAACCGGGAATTTTGCAGATGATCATTTTCTTTTTTATTGGAATGTATGGTGGGTTTATTCAGGCTGGAGTTGGATTCTTTCTTTTAGCAGGTTTAGTTTTGGGCGCAGGATTAGATTTGGTGAGAGCAAATGCATTAAAAGTATTTATTGTTTTACTGTATACTCCATTAGCTTTAGTAATTTTTATGATCAATAATCAAGTTGATTACAAACTTGGTTTGATTTTAGCTGTAGGTAATATGCTTGGTGCCTTTGTGGGAGCAAAAGCAACAGTTAGCTGGGGTCCAAAATTTGTGCGTTATATTTTAATGATTGCTGTATTTGTATCAGCCATTAAATTACTTGGGATTTTTGATTTGATTAAATCTATTGTAGTTTAAAATAGTAGGTAATTGTTCCTTTCTGGTAAGCAGGTGCATCCGGTTTTTTATCGAATTTCGCTTTTAATGCAGCTTTCTTGGCTGCTGCCAACAGGTTGGCATCTAAAGTTGTACTTCCTTTGACCCCCGGAACTGCACTTGTTACACTACCGTATTTATCCACTGTAATTTCTACAACAACTTTACCTTCTATTTGGTAGTTATAATCTGGTTTTGGCAGAGACTCAGGATTACGACCAGTTAAACTAAAACTTGTACCACTGGTTCCCATACTTTCGCCACCCACATGATTTTGAGAATCGACCGATCCGGTAGTTGATCCCTGGTTGTTTTCTCCACTTGTTTCACCTTCGCTGGTGCTGGTATTATTATCTCTGTTTCTTCCGGGGAAAAGAGCTTGCTCGTTAACTTTCCTTTCTTCCTTAACTTCGGTTTTTTCCTCCTCTTGCTTAGGTTTTGGTTGTGTTTCTGTTTTGGTCTCTTCTGTCTTTTCCTTTTTACCTTGTTCTTTTACTGCAGGAGCTTCTTCATAATCTTGGGTTATTGCACCGTCATCATCGGGCGATGTTGTAGTTTCAGGAACCGATTCCTGCTGTTGTTCAACCGACTCTTGCATAGCAGATTCCGAATATTGTGGTTCTACCTGTCCAAACCCTTCATCACTGTCTCCAAAATTAATTAAGATTCCTTCCTCCTCAGGTAAGGGGAGAGGTGTTGTATACCCAAAAAACATAAAAACAGCACCTATAATTACATGAAAAATTACAGTGCCAATAATACCTTTTTTATGTTCTTGGAAATATGACATCTTTATTTTGCTTGCGTTGCTAAAATTAATTTCCACTTATTATCTTTTGCAATGTTCATTACCTTTACCATTGCATGTAGAGGAATGTTTTGATCGCAGTGCAACGATACAGTTGGTTCAGCAATATTTTCAGTTCTGAATTTATGTTGCAAAATTCCTTCAATATCTTCTAAAGGAACTTGTGTTGTTCCAACATAATAATTTAGATCTGAAGTAATTGAAACAGTTGCAATTGCTGTGGCTGATGTTTGATGCGAACTCTGTGGTAACAGTAGCTTTAATGCATTAGGCGCAACTAAAGTAGACGTAACCATGAAAAAGATTAACAATAGAAATACAATGTCTGTCATGGACGACATACTAAAATTGGGATTTACTTTACTTCTTCGTTTTAAAGCCATAGCGATTACTTTTTATTCAACGGGTTCGTTAAGCAGATCCATAAATTCGGAAGTATTTGCTTCTAACTGAAAAACTACTTTTTCTACTTTTGCTACCAAAATGTTGTAAGCCAGATAGCCAATAATTCCAACCATTAAACCGGCAACAGTGGTTACCATGGCAGTATAAATTCCATTGGATAACAGGCCTACATCAATATTATTACCTGCATTTGACATATCATAAAATGCTCGAATCATTCCCATTACGGTACCCAAAAAACCAATCATTGGCGCTGCTCCGGATACAGTTGCTAAGGCAGGCAGGTTTTTCTCCAGTTTTGAAATCTCAAGATTACCTACATTTTCGATAGCTGCATTAATATCGTTTAATGGCCGTCCGATTCGTTGTAATCCTTTTTCAATCATTCTTGCAACAGGGCTTTGTGTTGATTGACACAAGGCAAGAGCAGAGTCAATTTTATCATCGTGGATATAATCCTTAATTCTATTCATGAAATTGATATCAGTCTGGGAAGCCTTTTTAATGGCAAAATATCGTTCAATAAAAATATAGACTGCTACAATGGATAGAATTACGATCGGAATCATAATCCACCCGCCTTTTAAGGCCATTTCCCAGTATGATAATTTAAGTTCACCAGCCTCGGCAGCTTCTGTGCTAATGCTATCCGTAAGATTTATTTGAAGAAACATCAAAAAGTTGTACATGTGTTTACGTGTTTATTTCGTTAACTTAACGTTTAAATTGATAGAATATTTTTACGTGTTATGAATTTACAAATTTACAAAAATCATTTTTGGTTGTTATCATCTTTATTTCTCCTGCCAATTTTATTCCAAAAATTATTTAGCAGTTCGGAAAATGAGTTAAATTCTTCCCTGTAAAATATACCAACACCCTGCGTGTAAGGGGCATCTTCATATAATAATTTATCGTTGGATTCATTGAATGCTTTTAACCGCAGTTTACCACTTTTGTTCAGTTTCACATCTACATTAAAATCACCCACGATATTACTTGCCTGCTCAACCGTTTGTCCTCCGTAACCTACATTACCATTTATGGTAACTCTATCGTCAAGTACCTGTGTTGAAAGTGCTACTTCAACCTGATCTTTTGATATTTCATCACCAGGTCTGTAATTTACCCCAATATCCCATTCGTCGCTAATTTGAGATAGCCAGTGACTAAGCTGGTTTGATAAGAGTTCACTGGTAGTTACCGAACCAAGGCCAGTTGTACTTGTGTTATCGGTAAAACCACCTTCGGTTCCTGTTTGTTCACGCATAAAGGTGTTTAGAACCAATAGTGATAAAAATTGTTTATTTAGCTTTTCTTCAGTGTCTGTTGCAGATCTTACCAATGTTTTAGCTTCTTCATCAGCGGTTGGCAGATTAATATCAAAACGAATATCCGGATTCATCAAATTATCGGTAAGAAAAACCTGGCAATCTACAGGAATACGTTTCTTATAATCATCGTTAGAATAGTAAGAAGCACTTTGAGTAGTATCGATTAAGCTACTTAATGTTGTTTTCAAGGAATAAACAGCTGCTATGTCGATATTGGCGTTGTATGGTGCTCCATTCCATACAATGTTTCCACCATTTTCGATTTTAAATTTCTTATTAATTACATTTTGTAGAGTGAATAAGTAATCTCCCTCTTCAATGGTAAAATCACCATACATTTTAAAATCATTGTTCTCATCAACCTCCATCTTAATATTTCCTTCTCCATTTCCTCTAATAATATCACCAATTTTTGAGTCAAAGATTAACTGTGCTTCTGCATCAGGAGTTATTTGCAGATCAAAATTTAATCCAAAACTGGAATAGTCGTAATTATAAGGTTGTTCCTTGTCAGATGATTCTTCTTTTGCATTGGTAAACGTTACAAACCCTGACTGATTTGCATTCTGATTCCGAGTTAACGGAATGTTGATTTTTGTATTGTTTTCAGTGGTTGCAGAAATGTCAAGATCTGTTCTGTCGCTATCGCCTGTAATGTTTACAATTCCAGACATAAATGCTGTACCATAAAACGCTTCATTATCATAAGAAGTTGTGTTTAATGCCAGCATGCTATTGGCATTAATGTTAAAATCAAAACTGATATTTTTTTGAGGACCAAACTTTACATATCCGTTTGTTATTCCTCGGTTTTCAAATTTATCAAACGCTTCAACATTCCTAAAATTTAATGTGTTATTTTCAACCTGCACATCTGTAGTAAAATGATATCTTGTTTTAATATAATCTATAGTCATTGCAGCATCCTGCATGTACAATGTTCCATTAAACTGTGGTTTGTTTAATTTTCCGGTAACGAGAATACTTCCATCGCTAATACCAGATATATTTGACGCAAAACTATTTAAATAAGGATTTAATACACTTAATTCCAGTTTATCTAAAATGACATTAAACATAATATCCCTATTTTCAGGATAGTAATTGCCTGAAACATTGATTGTTCTTTTGTTGTTGTATAATGTAGATGCTTCTAACTGTATAGATTTGGAATGCTCTAACCATCGTGTAAACATTTGAGTATATCCAAAATCTTCGTTGTTAAGTTTTAGATCATCTATTTCTAAATCGGAATAGAAAAGTGGATTATTAAAGATGCTTGAAAAGTTTGCTTTTCCGTTAATAACTCCTTCGAAGAGCAACTTTCTTTCTGCAGTAATAACATTCAAATGTGCCAGGTTAATGTTTTGAAACTCAAAAAACAGTGTATCTTTTGGATTCTCGGAAACTTTTCCATTCACTATAAACAATTGCTTGCCATGATTTATTTTAAAATTGTTAAACTTAATAGAAGTGGTATCAATTTTAACTTGTGATTTATCAATATTCCAAACGGAATCGCGCACTACAACTCTTGATGGCAATAATGTAATTCTAAACATTGGATCACCAAAATCTTCTTTTTGGTTTAGCTGGGCAGAAGCTAGTATTTTCCCCTCATACACTGCAGTGTCTGCATTATTCCAATCTAATTTCAGATCAATGTTGTTATGTTTTGTAAGCGTTGTAGTTTTAAAATCTTCAAATGTAAAATAGTTATTAAGTAGCAGGCTTTGACTTTTTGTTCTGATTGTAAAAATGCTATCGTCGGAAAACGAATGAATAGAAAGTTTTTCAAACGTATGTTTATTATACTGAAGTTTGTTTGTAAATGCTCTAAAGAAAAGGAATCGATCATTTGCATTATATTTTAATTGCAGTTTTGCACTGTCGCTTACATAGATATTTGGAATAAAAAATCTGCTAATTAAATTTGTATGTTTAAGATGCACATCGAAACTAAAGCTATTGTTAGTTTCAAGCTCAACAGTATCAGTAGGTTCGTTTATTAATGCAGGAAGATAGTGATAATAGAGATTTTTAACGGACTGGATCAAATTTTTTGATTGATACTTACCAAGTAGCAAAGCATCTATATAATCAGATTTAACTTCAATTCGATGAGTATCTGCTTCTAATTCTGAAATAATCCTGAGTGTATCAAAAGGCATTTCAGTATTTAGTTTGGTAAGTTTGGTGTTCGAGAAATTAATTTCACCAACTGCATGATCTATATTGATACCCTTAAAGTTTGCATTTAAATCGAATGCTAAACTTGCTGTAGAGTCTTTCTTATCGATATTTAATCCGTACAAATTTGAATATGGAACTGATGCTCTAAAATCAAACTCAGGAATATCTTTGGAAAAATCTATATCTCCGGTAAAATCAAATTGAATGTTAGGATCGGATATGCTCAGGTAACCGTTGTACGTTTTTTCAGTTAATTTACCATCAAGCGATATATTCTGATAATTGTAATCATTAATAACAATATTTTGGATTGTACCAACAGTAGTTGCATCAACTTTCTTATTACCGCTGGTATATCCTTTAATTTGGGCGTTCATGCTAATTTCACCAACTCTGTTATTGTTATTAAATAGTTTGCCAATGTTAAAATGAGAGGTTTTGATGTTTCCGCTAAAAGCAAGTGTTTTTGAGGTGTCGGGTTGTAACGATAGGTCTGTTGAAATATTACCTAAATCGGAGGTGAATTTTCCATAGGTTACAAAATCATCATAAAAACCTGCAAAGTTTCCTTTGTAACTTATAATACCTAAATTATCAAAGCTTTCCGGAATATTAAAGTTTCCTCCTTTTTTGGAAAATTCATTAATAACTTCAAAATCCTGGGCTGATGTTGTCAACTTTTTAAAATCTACATACATAAACATTTGACTGTAGTCCGGAAGTCCGCTGAGATTAAAATCGGTAATTAACTCTGTTTGTTCTCCAATTTGAAACTTAACATCTTCTCCTTTAAAACTGCTTAACTTACTATGAACTCTTCCGGATATTACTGAGTTTACACTAATATTCTTAAAAACAGGAACAAAATAGCCAATATCTTTAAAACTTACGTTAGATTCCTGGAATGCAAAATCGAGATAAATATTTTTTGCAAATTGTTGGTATTCATCATAATCATTATGTCTGAAAACAAGAGAATCCGAATTAATATAAGAATATGGGGTGCGGATTTTTACATTTCTAAAAATCATATGTTGCTTTCCAATGCTCATATTAAATTTAATGTTATGAGCAAGAAATCCCGATTTTTCTTTAACTTTTAGTTTTTTCACATAAAAGTTTGCTACACCATTTTCAATGGATAAATTTCTGACTTCTAAATCTTCGATAAAGCAATTCAGATCGTTAAAGTTTACAACATCATCAGGTTTTTCTTTTTTACGAACAGATTTATACTTAAAAACAGATTGATGCAGTTCAATATCTTTTAAAGCAATTTCCCAACCTTTTTTATTGGCCAAAGTATCTTTTTTTATTTCCCGGTTTTTGGCAAATTTTAAGTTCATAGGTTGCAGCGTATCATATTTATGCAGGTATATTTTTGCATTAACCAGGTTGATATTGCTGAATTCGATTTCTTGCTTTTTGCGATCAATTTTTTTAAGGTTGCATATAATTTCTTTCGAGAAAAGCAGTGTATCTTCTAACTGGTCTTCAATGTAAACATTTTTTAATACAACACGATTAAAAAACCTGTAATTAACAGATTCAACATGAAACTTAGCATCCAGATTATCAGATACTTCTTTGGCAATTTTTTGTGTAATGTATGTTTGTACAGACGAGTTTTGAAGAATAAAAAAAGCAGTAGCTAGTAATACAAATATTACTAACATAAAAATGGCCAATATTTTATATATTTTTTTAATACTTTTGCTCATTGTGTTTCTAACGCAAAAGAAGCAAAAAAAATTATAAATTACTCAAAATCCAGTGAATTAATGAGCATTACAATACTTGGTATAGAATCATCATGTGATGATACGTCGGCGGCTGTAATTAGAGATGGCTATTTACTTTCGAACGTAATTGCAAATCAGGATGTGCATAAGGCGTATGGTGGAGTTGTTCCTGAGCTGGCTTCGAGGGCTCATCAACAAAATATTATTCCAGTGGTGGAACAAGCATTGCGTAATGCAGGAATTTCCAAAAAAGAGATTAATGCTGTGGCATTTACTCGTGGACCTGGATTATTAGGATCACTTTTGGTAGGAACATCTTTTTCAAAATCGTTTTCGTTGGCAATGGGAATTCCAATGATCGAGGTGAATCATTTACAAGCACATATCTTAGTGCACTTTATTAAAGAACATCAAAAACAGAAAGATATTCCGGAATTTCCGTTTTTATGTTTATTGGTTTCTGGCGGGCACACCCAGATCGTTTTAATAAAAGATTATCTTGATATGGAAGTAATTGGTCAAACGATTGACGATGCTGCTGGCGAAGCTTTTGATAAATGTGCCAAGGTTATTGGATTACCATATCCGGGTGGCCCAGTAGTTGATAAGAATGCTCAGCAGGGAAATAAAGATGCTTTTGCTTTTAACAGACCTAAAATTAGTGGTCTGGATTATAGCTTTAGCGGACTAAAAACATCGTTTTTATATTTTGTAAGAGACCAGATTAAGGAAAATCCCGATTTTGTAAAAGAAAATATGATGGATTTGTGCGCCAGTATACAGCATACTATTATCGAAATTTTAATGCAAAAGTTAGAACTTGCTGTAAAACAAACCGGAATAAACAGAATAGCTGTAGCCGGAGGTGTTTCAGCAAATTCGGGTTTAAGAAATGCTCTTTTGTCGAGAGTAGAAACACTTGGATGGAAAGTTTTTATTCCTGAGTTTAAGTTTACTACGGATAATGCTGCAATGATTGCAATTACAGGTTACTATAAATATCAGAATCAAGAATTTGCCAGTCAGGATATTGCTCCTTTGGCCCGGTTCCCTTATTAAGAGTTCTTTTTTTGAATAAAGTATAACGGACTTAAAAGCATAAGAATTAGTGCCAATAGCATTAAACTAATACCAATACCATATTGATCGGCAAAAAAACCCAGTACAGGAGCCATTAAAGCGGCCAATAAACTTTTGGCTTGTGAATTAGTAGAAAGAGCTGTGGCTAATACTTTGTCGTTAAATAAGTTGCTTACATGTTCAATTCCAATTGGGTTCCTTAAGTTTTCGACAAGAAATATGATAAGGTACAGAACGATTGAGATCATATAAAACGTATAATGAAAGAGTAATCCACTTATAAATGCCATTGAAAAGCCAACATACATTGTAATGTTTAGCGCGTGCGCGTTCGATTTGGTTTTATCTTTAAAAGCTCCTGCTTTTCTCGAAGCTACTGCAGTTAGTAAGTATACTATAAAATATAAAACACCAATAAGTACTGCTGTTTTTTGTTTATCCGACAGGTAAAATAATACAGGAATTGATAATGCAAAAGTTTGAATTACAGGTTGGAGATAATCTTTAATAGCCCTGTGAAATCCACTATGTACAGACAAGTTAGATATGGCTTTTAATACCTTTATATGCTTAAAAGCAAAAACAAAATCCCGAATAATTTTTAAAAACTCCTGCTTTAAATTGGTATTCATAAGCTTTGATGTTTCTCCATTCAAAGCATTGGGATAAGATGCTATAAGCAAAAAATCGGCAAGGTAAGGTAATATGCTGTATAAAAATATAGATGAGTAATTACCCGAATAAAAAACAATGGCTGCAGCAGCTAATGAAGAAATTGCCGATCCAATTTGCGACCATGAGCGGGTATTTCCATAATAGTTAGCCCGTTGATCTTCCCACGAATTCAACCTAAGATACTCAAAAATCATGGCTTTGTGTGTTCCTGTTCTGAACGCATCACCAATAGCATAAAAAATAATGGCAACAAGCATAAAATAAAATTCTTGCGAATAGAAAAAGATCACAAACGAAATAATGTAAAACAGAAAGGATGTCATCAGCGATCTTTTGCGTCCTAATACATCGGCAAACACTCCGGATGGAATTTCCAGAATGTTTATTAGAATTTCTCTTACCGCATAAAGAGTTCCTATTTGGAAAAAAGAGATCTCTTTTTCGAGTAAAAACAAAATTAAAAAAGGTTCAAAAAAGCGAAGGTTTTTTAAAAAACCATACATGCAGAATTTATAATACTGTATATCTTTAGTAAACCCTGAACTCATCTCTCTTAAAACTAAAAATGGCACAAATTGTTTGTGCCATTTTTTTAAATTATGAATTAATTATTGATGTTTTTTTAACGATCGAATTGCAATAAAAATAGCTCCAATAAGCAGCAGTAGAAAACTTACAGCAAACAGTGCCTGACGTTTAATAATTTTTAATATCGGATCGTTTTTATTGGTTAAATCAGTAATAATAGAAAGTGCAAAATCGGGTAATCGTGTTGAAGGGTCTTGCTCAATATACATAAATTCGGCATTTAGCTTTTGTTCTCCAACCATAAACTCTCCTTGCTGATCTGCTTTTTTTATAAAAGCATTATTTCTTAAGCTGTCTGGCACATAACGATTAATGGGTTCATCAATTAAAGAGAATTGATAATCGTCGTTACCAAACCAGTAATTTACAGATACAATATTTTCATTTTCGGCTGTAATTTGTTTCAGTCGATTAATAAACATTTCCATTATTTTATTGGCAACCTCGGAGTAACTGCCAATTTCAATTAAGAAGCTACCATCGGCAGATGCCTTATAAGAGTATGATTTTAAGCGTTTCGTTGATGATTCAAATTGGAAACGCTCTGCAAAAAAGGCTCGTGATTTTAAAATACGATTTAAATGATTGATTTTATCTTCGCCAAACGCAGAAAAGTCTAATCCCCAATCCGGTGTATAGGTTGTGTTAACTACAATATTATCCTGTATTATGTATAAATCATGAAAGGCAGAATCAAGGCCTAACGATTTTAATTGCTTATTTAAATTCGCCGAACGCAAATCAGCAGTGTTTTTGGATGTTAGTTTTTCTAATGCTTCTTTTTGAATATCATAAAATGATTTTTCGAATGTTTTTAATGCCGATACCTGGAATTCACTTAAACCGATAATTTCGTTACGGATTTTTTCACGTAACTCTTTTTCGTTTTCTTTTTGTACATTAATGGTATCCTGAATGGTAATAATTGCAAGAATAACATTCATTAAAAGAACAATGGCTGTAACTTTTATAAACAATCTTCTATAGATTGATTTTCGCTTTGAACTTTTGTCCATAAAACAAGAATTTAGTTAAAAAACGTTGGTTAAGTTACTAAAAAAGAAAATAGGAATAAAGAGTTCGCATATTTTTATGGTACTTTTAAACTCATAAATACAGTTTGACTTTCTAATTTAGTTAAATTTGAGGATCGAAAATAAAATATTGACTTATGATGGATATTAAAAATCACAGTTTGTTTCAAGATATGGAAGTAGATTCGGTTCTTTCCAATGTATTCAGAATCTACCTTAAAAAGTTTGTAACACTTTTCATATTTAGTTTTGTAGCAGTGTTTCTGATTCAGTTACTTTTTTATCAGTTAGGTTTTTGGGAGTTGTATAAGGTTTCATTTACCGATACTGAGAATTTCCTGAGAGTATACTCTCAACTAATGGGTAAAATTGCGATTGTTTCCGTTACGTCAATTGTGATTTATGGAATTTTAAATGCTTTTTTAGTAAACTACCTGATTAAAAGTGATCTGGATCCATCTTTATCATCGGGAGATATTTTTGGCGAGTCGATAAAAAAGCATGCAATCCATATGATCTTTTTTCTTATTCTGAGCACATTAATGTTAGTTGCAGGAATGTTTATAGGAGTTATTGCTTTTATTATAGGGATGTTTTTTGCCTTAATTTACCTGGGAACAGTTTTAATTCCTGGCGGAACAATTATAGTTGCCGAAGATAAAAATGCAATAGAAACCATCGGGAGAACATTTCAATTGGTACATAAGGATTTTTGGTCAGTACTTGGCTCTTTAATACTGTTTATTTTGATCATGATTTTGGTTTCACTTGTTTTAACAGCCCTTATGGCTATTCCTTTTGTTATCTCCTTTATTGATAATTGGGGAGAAGTTGACAACATAGCCGAAATGTTTAATACAAACTTTTATGATATTGGTATTTGGTCAGTAATATTAAATTCACTGGTTTCTGCAGCGACTTACCCTCTTTATGCCATAATTTCTGTGGTGTTATATTTTAAATTGATCTATAAAGAGCATAAAAATTTACCGCAGCAAAGTATTGATTAAAATACTGAAAATTAGAACACAAGAGCCTATAAAATCAGAGGCTCTTTTTTTTATTTTTATTTTTTTTACCACACACGCAACCTTTTTTAATTTATTGCCATCTACTTTACGTAGCATCAATTAAGACTAATTTGTTTCAATACCCTAACCTAAATAACGATACTGCGTAATGCAGTAATTTTCAAAGACGTGGCGGTGGTAAAACACCGCTTTTTTTATGAACATATTTTTATATATTATGTTTCTTTTTCAGAGAATTAAAATAATATAAAACTATGATAGCAATCATTTCACCAGCTAAAACACTAGATTTTGAATCCAAAGTTCAAACCAAGAAATATTCTGATCCCGATTTTTTAAATGATTCAGAAAAATTAATTCAGGAACTTCGAAAATATAAACCAAACGAAATTGCCAAACTGATGTCGGTGAATGATGAGTTGGCGAATTTAAACTTTGAAAGATTTTTACGTTGGCAAAAACCCTTTAATCTCGATAATGCAAAACAAGCTCTACTTGCATTTAAAGGACAGGTTTTTGTTGGTTTGGATGCTAAATCACTTTCAGAAAGCGAGCTTCTGTTTGCTCAGAACCATTTGCGAATTTTATCGGGGCTTTATGGAGTATTACGACCATTAGATTTAATACAACCTTACCGTTTGGAGATGGGTACTAAACTAAAAAATCCGAAAGGTAAAAATCTATATGAATTTTGGGGAACAAAACTTACTGAATTGATCAATAAAGAACTTGCTAAACAAAAAGAAAAAACCTTGATTAATTTAGCTTCCAACGAATATTATAAAGCCATTAAACCAAAAACAATTCAAGGTGATATTATTACTCCGGTTTTTAAAGAGTCAAAAGGAAACGGGTATAAAGTGATTACCGTTTATGCAAAAACGGCAAGAGGGTTAATGAGTCGTTTTATCATAAAAAACAGAATTCAACATTCGGAAGACCTTAAAGCTTTCGATATGGATGGTTATCTGTTTAATCAAGATTTATCGACCGAAAAGGAGTGGGTTTTTACCAGATAAAACTACAATGTAGCATTCCGATTGCATTTTTTATGGTGCGAACTGAATATTTTTAGTACATAATTTGTTAGCACTGTCTAATTCTTACATCAGAGATTGTAAGGGGCTGGATGTGGAATCTTTAAATTTCTTATGCGCAATTCTTATGAGTACGCTTTTTTTCATGATAAACTTGAAAGAACATAACTATTTATTTCAAATTATATATACTAAATGGATTTATAGCCAAATATGAATAACTTTTTTAACTTTGCGCTGTTTTAACGATTAGGTATGAATGAAGATAATAATTTTGAAAAGGTTTATTCGCAAGGTGTAACAGAGTTTGTAACAGTTGTAGGTGAATATTGTTCGTTTGTGGAGAATACATTGCGGTTTACAAAACGAGATTTTCTGGATAAATCAAGAAAGATTTTATCTATGATTTATTTAAAAATATCGCTGTTACCTAAGTTCGACGCTATCTTCGACGATGAGAACGAAAAATTTGTAACCGAGGAAGACTGGGATTTTATTCATGAATCTGTAAAGAAGAAACTGGGTTTTCACGATGAGTACCGAGAAGTTTTCGATCCGCTAACCCACGAGCAGCTTGAACAAAGCACTGCTTCTATTGCAGATAATTTAGCAGATCTTTATCAGGATTTAATGAATTTTATATCGTTATATAACATTGGCACCGAAGAAATTATGAATGATGCTTTGTGGGAGTGTCAGCTAAATTTTGAAGAGTTTTGGGGGCAAAAATTACTTAATGCACTTAAGGCTATTCATAATGTATTATACAGTGGCGATGATTTAAGCGATGAGGATGAAGAACATAATGATAACCAGGAAAACAGAATAGATACTTCTAATTGGTTTTTAACAAAACGTCAGGAAGATTTTAGAAAAGAGGAAGAATAGATGTTTGTAGAAAATTTATCGAACGACGAAGTAAATGAGCTGCCTTTGTATCAATTCGATGGCGGTATTTTTGTTATTGATACATTTGAGAAACTTGATTACTATTTACCGTTATTGAAAGATCAGAAAATACTGGGTTTTGATACAGAAACCAGGCCTTCTTTTAAAAAAGGTGTTGTTAATCCGGTGTCTTTGTTACAGCTAACAACAAGTTCAGAAGCATTTCTGATTCGAATTAACCAAATTGGTTTGCCAGAAGAAGTAAAAAGCATTCTGGCTGATAAAGATGTGTTGAAAATAGGTTTAGCTATTAAAGATGATATTAAAGTTTTAAAAGATATAAATAATTTCGAACCGGAAAGTTTTCTCGATTTACAAGATTATGTGGGGAGCTTTGGAATAGAAGCTCGCAGTTTGAAAAAAATTACTGCAATTGTAATGAATAAGAGAATATCTAAATCACAACAAGTAAGTAATTGGGAAAGAGAAACTTTAACTGAAGCACAACAAGTTTATGCGGCCACCGATGCCTGGGCTTGTTTAAAAGTGTATAATACATTGAAAAAGGTATAATAAAATAGAATATGAACTATCCGAAAGTTATTTTAAAATCAGGTAAAGATCAGTCCGTAAGACGTTATCATCCCTGGATATTTTCCGGTGCAATTAAAAAGATCATCGGACATGTAAATGAAGGCGACCTGGTTTATATAACCGATAATAAAGATGAATTTTTAGCTATCGGGCATTATCAGATTGGTTCAATTGCTGTGCGTATCTTAACTTTTGAGCAAAAAGAGATAGATGATAGCTTCTGGAAAGAAAAAATATCAAGTGCATACAACTTACGAAAGACTTTTGGTCTTGCCGAAAATGACACCAATAACGTTTATCGATTAGTTCATGCAGAAGGTGATGGACTTCCGGGTTTAATTATAGATTATTATAATGGAACGGCTGTTCTGCAAATGCACTCTATTGGCATGTACCTGAATAGAGAACATATTGTGCAAGCCTTAAAAGATATTTATGGAAGTAAGCTCACAGCAATATATGATAAAAGTGAATCGACTATTCCGTTTAAATCGAAGATTGAAGCTAAAAATGGATATGTTTATGGGCAATCAGGAGAACCTGTGGTTTTGGAATATGGAAACAAGTTTAAGGTAAGCTGGGAGGAAGGGCAAAAAACAGGTTTTTTTATTGATCAACGCGAAAATAGGAAACTTTTGGCTGATTATTCAAAAAACAGGTCAGTATTAAATGTATTTGGTTACACCGGAGGCTTTTCTGTGTATGCAATGCACGGCGGTGCTAATGTTGTACATTCTGTTGATAGTTCGAAAAAAGCTATTGATCTTACCAACGAAAATATTGCACTAAATTTCCCTGATGATAACAGACACGAAGCTTTTGCTGTTGATGCCTTTGAGTTTTTAAATGATATTGATAATAAATATGATTTGATTATTCTGGATCCACCTGCTTTTGCTAAACATCACAATGTATTGCACAATGCATTGCAAGGGTATAAGCGCTTAAATGCAAAAGCTATTGAGAAGATAAAACCGGGAGGTATACTATTTACCTTTTCTTGTTCGCAGGTTGTTAGTAAGGAAAATTTCAGAAAGACCATTTTTACGGCTGCGGCAAATACCGGAAGAAGTGTTCGTATTCTGCACCAGTTAAGCCAGCCAATCGATCATCCTGTAAATATTTATCATCCTGAAAGTGAATATTTAAAGGGTTTGGTTGTTTATGTTGAGTAACTTATATTTGTGTTTAATTTATTAACCAATAATACGTTATGAAGAAACAGATTGCACTAACATTACTATTCGTTGTATTAGCAATTGGTGTTAAATGTCAGCATATTTATCCGGTATATAACTATTCTTCTCAAATAAAGGATTTGCAACTTTCTAATTTTGATATTGAAGATACGGTGTTATACCTGCCTTTAGGTGAGAGTGGAATGCATATTTTAAATATTAAGGATTTAAATAATATTCACGAAATTTCAGTTTTTCAGGAATATGAGAAGCGATCGAGAAAAAAAGTATATGGTGTAGCGCATTGTGTAGAGGTGATTGGCGACAAAGCCTACTTATCATATGGTCCTTTGGGATTAAAGGTTTTAGATGTAACAGACCCTACAATGCCTTTTGTATTGGGAACGTATTACCGCTACCAGGATGTTTATTGCTCCGAAATTTATGAAAACTTTGCTCTTTTGGGTTATATTGGTATGGGACTTGAAATTGTCGATTTCAGCAATCTGGATGATATTAATATGGTATCCAGAAAAAACGAACGCGATTTTACAGTAAGAGATGTTGATATCATGCCTCCATATATTATTATAACAGGTGGTGAAAGAGGATTAAGATCATTTAAATTCGGCGAACCTTTTACAGCATTTAAGCAAATTGAATTTCCAAAAGATTATATCACAGAAACAGATGCAAACCAGTTGGTAGTAAAAGATAAAATTGGATACCTGGCCAATGATAATGGTGGATTAACAATTTTAAACTTGGCTCTGCCATTGTATCCATTAGAGATAAATCGTATAAAAACTAGAGGTGATGCCAAAGACCTTGTTTTAGACAGAAACTATCTGTATGTTGCAGCGGGAAAGCATATCGAAGTTTTCGACCTCAGAGATCCGGAAAGACCGAATGAAATATTTGAACATGAAGAAAAAGGAAAAGATTTTATCAGCCTAAAAATGCATAATCACTACTTATTTGCTTTGTATCAGGAAGGAAAGAAAGATTACGGAATAATGGTTTTTCAGGTTGAATAGTTTATTATTTACTCTTGGGCTTTGCCATATGCAGAATGTTAAATTTTTATGCTTCCAAATTCCAGGTTAACAAATCCTGATTATCTTTGATGATTTTATTATTATCCAGTAACCACTGAATTACTTTTAACGTTTTTTCTTTGTCTATTCCACTAATATCAACAACTTCATCGAGCGAAATTAGATTGTATTCCAGCTTAGCTTTTATTTCATCCAGAATCAGGTCAAATTCATACTTACTTAAATCTAGTTCGTTACGTCGGGTGCACACATCACATTGTCCGCAGCGATCAGGGTTCTTATCTCCAAAGTACGCAAGCAACAACTGACTTCTGCATTTGTTATTCGACGAAGCATAGTGAAGCATGGCATTTATTCGCTCAATATATCTATTTTTTCTAAAATCATAGTTTTCTTTGGAGATATACAGTGATTTATCATCTAACCTTTCTTCTGTAAAAACAATAAATGGATTTTTCTTTTTGGGTATGTAGTTTAAAATACCCAATGACTTTAAGCTGTTTAGATACTTATACACAAGTTCGATATCAACATTTGCCTTCTTGGCCAGTGAGTTTTCATCTATTGTAACATAATCAGAAAAAAGTCCGGTGTACGATCGAAGTACCAGTTTAATAAACCCATCGAATTTTGCATTCGCAATTTGAAATTTGTACAAATCATCTCTGCCTACTAAAAAATGTAGTTTCGACATGCTGTTTAATTCATCGGTAAGTTCAAGATAACCTTCGCGTTGCAAAATTTTCAAACTACTATGAATAATCATAATATTAAAATTGTAATTCTTAGCAAAATCCGAAATGATAAAATCATACGACATATGTTTACCTCCTCCATATGGTATCTGGAAATAGTTTCCCAAAGCCTGATAAACCGATTTAATTTCTTTTAGTTCAGGAAAACTTCTGGAGATCCGCTGTTCAGCCTTTACTTTGTCTGAGTTATTATATAACAATACGGCAACCGCTTTTTTTTCATCTCTGCCTCCACGACCGGCTTCCTGAAAATATGATTCTATGCTATCTGGCAAATCCAAATGAATTACGAAACGAACATCCGATTTGTCAATTCCCATACCAAATGCATTGGTTGCTACCATTACTCGTATTTTTCCAACTTTCCACTGGTTTTGTTTATGGTTTCTTTTTTCATGATCTAAACCTGCATGATAGTAATCGGCACTAATATTGTTTTTACTTAAAAACAGTGCTGTTTCACGCGTGGTTTTTCTGTTGCGCACATATATAATACCGCTTCCTTTTACTTTATTTATAGTTTCAACAAGATATTTAAGTTTGTCTTCCACTTCTCTTACCAGGTAAACAATATTTTTTCTTTCAAAGCTTTTTCTGAAAACATTTTGCTTTGCAAACCGGAGTTTATTCTGGATATCGTCAACAACTTTAGGCACGGCAGTGGCTGTAAGTGCCAAGAATGGCACATCCGGAACCAATTCACGTAAGTCGGCAATTTTTAGGTAAGATGGTCTAAAATCATATCCCCATTCCGAAATACAGTGTGCTTCATCAATGGCAATAAGATTTACATTCATATGCTTAACACGCATTTGGAAAATATCTGTTGCAATACGCTCAGGGGAGATGTAAAGAAACTTAACGTTACCATAAATGCAATTCTCAAGGGCAACATCAATTTCATTTTTTGTCATTCCGGAATATATTGCCATCGCTTTAATATCTCTTTTATCCAGGTTTTCAACCTGATCTTTCATTAGAGCAATTAATGGTGTAATTACAATACAAATACCATCATTCGCCATGGCAGGAACCTGAAAAGTAATTGATTTTCCACCACCTGTAGGCATAAGGGCCAGCGTGTCTTTTCCATCCATTACCGAGCGTATTATATCTTCTTGTAACGGACGGAATTTAGAATAACCCCAATATTTAATGAGTATTTGTTCGTATTTGTTCATGTATTAACATTTCAGGTTGTAATTATTGATTCTCAGGTTTTTAATTCCAAAATAGCTATTTAAGCCGTATTCAGTAAACAGTTTGACAGATTAGTTCTCTGTTTCTTTACACCCAAACATATTTTTGCAAAAACAGCAATTTAATTCAATTAATTTACAACTTCAAAAAGTCAGTTTTTACCTGACTTACCCTTAACAGAATCATAATTTATGTTAAAATTATCAAATCTATCGATAATATCAGATTTTCAACTGATATTAAGCTAATTTTTTGTAATTTGGCACAATTTTAAAAATACACAAAATCTATATTAAAATGTCATTTATACAGGATAAAGTAGCACTTGAAGGACTTACATTTGACGATGTATTGTTGGTTCCCCAATACTCGGAAGTTTTACCACGTAATGTGGATGTATCTACCTATTTTTCTAAGAATATCAGACTGAATATTCCTATTGTATCTGCTGCAATGGATACAGTAACCGAAGCACAACTTGCAATTGCAATTGCGCGCGAGGGTGGAATAGGAGTTATTCATAAAAACATGTCGATTGAAGAACAGGCAAAACAGGTGAAATCTGTAAAGCGTGCTGAAAGCGGTATGATTTATGATCCAATTACTATTAGTAAGGATCAAACGGTTTCAGATGCACTAAATTTAATGAAAGAGTACAAAATTGGAGGAATTCCTGTAGTTGATAATGATAAAACTTTAATTGGTATTGTAACAAACCGGGATTTACGCTTCGAATTCCATTTGGATAAAAAAATTGAAGAAGTAATGACTTCCGAAAATATTGTTACAACACACAAATCAACAGATCTTGAAAAAGCAACAGAGATTTTACAACGACATAAAATTGAGAAGCTTCCTGTTGTAGATGACAAGAATATATTAATAGGTTTGCTAACCTATAAAGACATAACCAAGGTAAAAGACAATCCATTAGCATGTAAAGATAGTAAAGGTCGATTGCGAGTAGCTGCTGGTGTAGGTGTAACAGCCGATACTATTCAACGTGTTGAAGCATTGGTAAAAAACGGTGTTGATGCGATTGTTATTGATACTGCACACGGCCATTCAAAAGGTGTTATTGAGATGCTAAAAAAGGTTAAGAAACAATTTACAGATATTGATGTGGTTGTTGGTAATATTGGAACAGGCGAGGCTGCCAAAAAACTTGTTGAAGCTGGAGCAGATGCAGTTAAAGTTGGAATTGGTCCGGGATCAATTTGTACAACACGTGTTATTGCTGGTGTGGGATTACCACAGTTAACTGCAATTTACGAGGTAGCTAAAGCTATAAAAGGTTCAGGTGTTCCTGTAATTGGTGATGGAGGATTAAGATATTCAGGAGATATTGTGAAAGCAATTGCTGCTGGAGCAAATACGGTTATGGCAGGATCATTATTTGCCGGAACAGAAGAGTCGCCTGGTGAAACAATTATTTATAACGGACGAAAATTCAAAGCATACCGAGGAATGGGATCAATTGAAGCAATGCAACAAGGATCTAAAGATAGATATTTTCAGGATGTTGAAGATGATATAAGCAAGTTAGTACCTGAAGGTATCGCTGCACGAGTTCCATATAAAGGAAACTTAAAAGAAGTAATATATCAGATGGTTGGTGGATTAAGAGCCGGAATGGGCTATTGTGGGGCTTCAAACATTGAAAACTTAATGAAAGCCAAGTTTGTGAAAATTTCAAACGCAGGTGTGGCAGAAAGTCATCCACACGATGTTGCCATTACTCGTGAGGCACCCAATTATAGTAGACAATTTTAATTAAAATAAACACTCGATAAACCTTAAGTTTATGAAAAGAATATGCGTATTTATTTGTTCTGTTTTTTTTGTTTTAAATATATCTGCGCAAGAGAGCAGCAAGGAAGTTTTATTAACTATTAATGATCATAAGATTACCAAAGAAGAATTTCAGCGAATCTATGATAAAAATAAAAAGAACCTCTCAACCGGAGAAGTCACTTCTGTTGAAGATTATCTCGATCTTTTTATCAATTTTAAACTAAAGGTTTACGAAGCAGAAAAATTAGGATTAGATACAACACCATCTTTTATTAACGAATTTGAGGGTTACAAGGAACAACTATCTGTTCCCTATTTGCTCGATGAAGAAGCGAATCAAAATATTATTAAGGAAGCATATGACCGAATGCAATATGAGGTAAGGGCAAGCCATATTTTGGTAAAACTTGCTCCGAATGCATTGCCTGAAGATACACTGGAAGCTTACGAAAAAGCAATGAATATAAGACGCAGAATACTGCAAGGTGAGGCTTTTGAAACAGTGGCCAAAGGAAGTTCAGACGATCCGTCAGTGAAGAATAATGGAGGTGATTTAGGTTACTTCACTGTTTTTCAAATGATATATCCATTCGAAAATGCTGCATATAATTTGAAAATTGGTGAAATTTCAAAACCGGTTCGTACGCGTTTTGGCTATCATATTGTTAAAGTTTCGGACAAAAGAGAAGCTCGTGGTGAGGTAAAAGTTGCTCATATTATGCTAACTGTCCCTCGAGGAACAACAGCAGAAGAGGCTGAAAAGAAAAAGCAATTAATTAACGAGCTCTACCATAAAGCTAAGCAAGGTGATGATTTTGCTGATCTGGCAAGAGAATATTCAGATGATAAAGGTTCTGCACGAAAAGGAGGTGAATTGCCTTGGTTTGGAACAGGCAGAATGGTAAAAGAGTTTGAAAAAGCAGCTTTTGAGTTAGAATCTAATGGAGAGATATCAAAACCGGTAAGAACAAGTTTTGGATGGCACATATTAAAAAGATTAGATCGTAAAGAGATACCCACTTTCAAAGATGCGGTTGAAGATATTAAACATAAAGTAGGAAGAGATCAGAGAGCTCAGGTGGCCCGAAAAGCTTTAATTGAAAAATTAAAAGGAGAGTATAACTTTACTGAAATTGAAGAAAATATCCCTGTTAAGTATGACACCATTGATCAAGTATTTGTATTAAAACAGAAATATTTGACGCCGGAAGCTAATCTGGATGATGTGTTATTCAGCTTCTTAAATAAAGATTATAAAGAAAAAGACTTTGTAAAATATGTTGAAAGTAAGAATGGAACTAGGGATCTTATGCCATATGAATACAAAATAGCCTACGATGCTTTTATAGAAAATATGATTTTAGAAACCGAAAAATCAAGACTTACGCAAAAATATCCTGAGTATAAGTACTTACTGAAAGAGTATTATGAGGGAATGCTCTTATTTGAGATTACAGATAGGGAAGTGTGGACAAAAGCTGTAAATGATTCAGTAGGGCTTATTAATTATTATAATGATCATAAAGAGCAATACATGTGGGGAGAACGATGGAAAGGTTCTCTATACTTTTGTTCTAATGAAAAGGTATATGAAAAGGTTTCAAAAATTATTAGCAAGAGAAGTTTCGGAAGAAAAATTACTAATGCTGATTTGTTAAAACAGTTTAACGAAGAAGAAGAAATGCTTAGGATTGAAACCGGTGTTTTTGAAAAAGGAGATAATAAGGTTGTTGATAAATTAGTATGGAATGAAGGACCTAAAGTTGAGCAATATGTAGCAAACAAAGGAGAGATCATTAAGCCAAAAGTTAAGAAATTTGAAGATTGTAAAGGATTAGTTATTTCCGACTACCAGGATTATTTGGATAAAGAATGGATAAAAAGATTAAAAGATAAGTACAATATTAAAGTGAATAAATCAGTTTTATCAACTGTTAAATAATTATAATTATGAACAGGCTAAATACAATCCTGATAGTAGTTACCGCAATACTTTTAACTGTTGCTTGTAAAGAAAAAAACACAGGACCTGAAGATGTTATTCTTGCTCAGGTTCATAATAAACAACTGTATCAGTCTGATTTAGAGGGTTTGTTTAACCCAAATGTCACGAATGAAGATAGCATTATTATAGCAAAAAACTATATTAACGATTGGATAAAAAAACAATTAATGCTGGCAAAAGCTGAGATGTATTTATCTGATGAGAGTAAAGATATTGAAAAGCAAATAGAGGATTACAGATCGTCATTATTAATATTTAAGTATAAACAAGAACTTATAAATCAAAAACTTGATACAGTAATTACCGATGAAGAGATTGAAGCTTACTATAACGAGTATTCGGCAAACTTTATCTTAAATCATAACATTGTAAAAGCGTTATTCTTAAAAGTTTCAAAGGAAGCTCCTGAAATTGAAAAAGTAAGGTGGTGGTATAAATCAAGTTCGCCGGAGAACAAATCCAGACTAGAGGATTATTGCTATCAGTATGCAACCAAATTTGATAACTTTGATGACAAATGGATCCCATTTAATAATATATTGCTTGAAACCCCAATTAGTACCGAAGATCAGGAAAGATTTTTAAAGTACAACAAGTATATCGAAACAGAAGATGACTTGTTTTATTATTTCGTAAAGATTAATGATTACAAATTAAAAAGTTCAGTGCAACCCTTGGAATACGCACACTTAAAAATAAAGAGTATTTTATTAAACAAGCGAAAACTTTCCTTTATTGATGAATTGGAGAATACGGTGTACAATGAAGCACTAAATCATAACGAATTTATAATATATTAAAATCCGATAAAATGAAAATTAATTTTTCGAAAAAACTATTTATTTTTTTACTATTTGTTTTTACTGTAAATGTTGCTAACAGTCAAAATGAGGAAATGATTGACAGAGTGGTAGCAATTGTTGGCGATAAAATTATATTGCAATCAGACATAGAAAATCAGGTTCTACAGTATCTTTCGCAGGGATATCCAATATCGTCAAATATGGAGTGTGAAGTGTTAATGCAACTGCTAACACAGAAATTATTATTAACACAAGCTGAACTTGATAGTATAGAGGTTTCGGCAGGTAGAGTTGAATCTGAATTGGAAAGGAGGTTAATGTATTTTGTACGTCAGGTTGGATCGGAAAAGAAATTAGAAGAGTTTTATAATAAATCCATGCTTGAAATTAAGGAAGATTTCCGTCCGCTAATCGAAGAGCAAATGAAAACCCAAATGATGCAAAGTTCATTAATGACTGGTATTGATGCTTCGCCAAAGGCAGTTGAAAAGTTTTATAAAGATATGCCCGAGGATAGTATACCAATGATTAATACACAATATGAGATTAACCAAATTCTTGTATATCCAAAGCAGAATGAAGAAGCCAGAAACGAAGCCCGAGAAAAGTTACTTAATTTAAGACAACGAATTATTGACGGAGAGCGTTTTTCCACACTGGCGGTGCTTTATTCAGAGGATCCCGGATCAGCCCGTAGAGGTGGAGAATTAGGCTTTAGATCAAAAGATGAGCTAGATCCTGAGTTTGCCAAAGCCGCATTTCGCTTAAGCGATGATGGTGGAATATCTCGTATTGTTGAATCAGAATATGGTTTTCATATAATACAGTTAATCGCAAAAGAAAGAAATCAGGTAAATGTGCGACATATATTAATCATTCCAAAAGTGAAAATAGAAGATAAAGTGGCCGCTAAAAGCAGATTGGATAGTATTGCTAACCTAATAAAATCGGATAGTTTGTCGTTTAAAGAAGCTGCATTAAATTTTTCTGAAGATGAGCAGTCGAGACTAAACGAAGGATTAATGGTTAACCCGATGAATGCTTCCACAAAATTTACCTTAGATGAATTACCTACAAATGAATATAGCGTAATTAAAGACTTAAAGGTTGGTGAGCTTTCAGAGCCTTTTGAATCGCGCGATGAGAATGGGAAAGTTGCCTTTAAAATTGTGCGTATAAATAAAAAAGTAGAAGCCCACAGAGCAAACCTCAAAGATGATTACGAGATGATACAACAAATGACCCTGATGAATAAACAGCAGTCGGTTGTTGATAAATGGATTACAGAGAAGAAAAAGAAAACATATATTCACATTGATGAATCTTTCTTAAAATGTGAGTTTCTAAAGGATGGTTGGATTAAATAAACACATTAATGCATAAAAAATATTTATTTATTTTTCTTTTTCTATTCGAGCTATTTTTTGTGTCAAATATTATGGCGCAAAAAAAAGAGCAAATCAATATACTAAATTCTGATTTATTACTAGGGGGTAAAGATATTGGCGAAGGAGTACGAAGGTTTATTGGAAATGTAGCTTTTGAACATAACAATGCAACCATGTATTGCGATAGTGCATACCTTTATGGTAAACAAAATATAATCCATGCATTTAGTAATGTGCATGTAACACGTGGAGATACGTTGCATCTGTATGGCGATTTCATGGTGTATAATGGTAATACCGATATCGGTAAGTTTAGAAATAATGTACGTTTAGAAAATAAAACAACGACTTTATATACCGACTCGCTCGATTTTAATAATGCGACAAGTATCGCCCATTATTTTGAGGGAGGAAAAATTATTAATGAAGATAATACTCTAATCAGTATTATTGGATATTATTATGCCAACAGCGACATGTTTTTTTTCAAAGACAGTGTAGTGGCTACAACGCCCGATTATACGATTTATACCGACACCTTAAAATATTATACAGAAGAAAAGATTACCTATTTTTTAGGACCTACCAATATCTATAACGAGGAGAATCATTTGTATGCTGAAAACGGATGGTATAAAACCGAAGAAAAGAAATTTCAGTTTAACGAAAATGCAAGGTATCAGAATAAGGAGAAGATACTCATTGGCGATAGCTTGTATTACGATGAGTTAAACGGAATAGGCATTGCCATAGATAATATCGAAATGATTGATACGGCCGAGAACATGATTCTGAAAGGAAATTATGCATACTATACCAAAGAACCAGAAAGTTTCTTAATAACTGATAGCACCTTGTTAATTCAGGTAGCAAATAAAACAGACTCTCTGTTTATGCATGCCGATTCTATAACATCAAATTACGATACATCAGGAACTTATCGAATTCTTAAGGCTTTTCATCAGGTGCAAATATTTAGAGATGATTTTCAGGCTCGATGCGATTCTATGGTTTATAACTTTCAGGATTCTGTAATAACAATGTATAAAGAACCAATTTTATGGTCAAAGGGAAGTCAGATGACCTCAAAAAAAGTAGAAATACATATAAAAAATGAAAAAATTGATTTCTTCAAACTTATTACAACGGCATTTATAATTTCCGAAGCAGATACCACAGCAAAGTACAATCAAATTCGAGGTAAAGAGATGTATGGTTATATCAGAGATAATAACTTAAGTAAGGTAGATGTTTTTGGAAATGGTCAGACCATATATTATACTGTCGATGAAAAAGAGAATGAAATAGTTGGAGTAAATTTTGCCGAAAGTAGTGATATTATAATTCACATGAAAGATGGTCAGCCAAGTCGGATAAATATGGTTAAGCAACCAGCAGGAACACTTTATCCGTTAGATGAACTGGAGCAAACAAAATTAAAAGATTTTCAGTGGCTCGAACATTTAAGGCCAGTTACAAAGGAAGAGATATTTATTTGGAAAAAATAAAGGGACGTTTTAAAGTCCCTTTTTTATTTAATTTAGTATTCATCTTCGTTAAAAAAGAAATCATCTTTACTTGGGTAATCAGGCCAAATATCTTCAATACTTTCATAAACCTCACCTTCGTCTTCAATTTCCTGAAGATTCTCAATCACTTCTAGCGGAGCTCCTGAACGAATCGCATAGTCTATTAATTCATCTTTGCTCGCTGGCCATGGTGCATCTTCTAATTTCGATGCTAATTCTAGTGTCCAATACATATATAATTACTGTTTAATTATACCCTTAAAATTTTGCAAATATAAAAATAATATTGAAAAACAAAACTTTTTTTAAGAAACTCTCGGTTTCCACGGAATTTCTTTTGCATATAAGTCCGCTGTGAGCTTTCTGGATAGTACAAACAAGTAATCCGAAAGCCTGTTTAAATATTGAATTACTTTCTCGCTATGTTTAAACTGTTCCTGAACTTTTATGGAATTGCGTTCTGCTCTTCTGCAAACATTTCTGGCTATGTGACAAAAAGATACTGTAGTGTGCCCACCAGGCAGAATAAATGAGGTTAACGGTGGTAAATCTTTCTCCATTTCGTCAATTTCAACCTCAAGCATTTCAATATCACTATCATACATCTCTGGTATCTTAACCTTGCAATCATCACAATCTGTTGCTAAAATCGAAGCGCAAGTCATTAACCTGTCCTGGATTTCAATAAGTATTTGTTGAATATGAGAATCAATTTTCTGATCACGAATTAAACCAATGTACGATATCAGTTCGTCAACCGTGCCATAGGCTTCAATTCGATCGTGATATTTAGGAACTCTTGTTCCGCCAATAAGAGAGGTCTCTCCTTTATCACCTGTTTTTGTATATATTTTCCAATCTTTTTCCATAAAATCTGATGTTTAGAGAAAGAACGATTTTAGATTTAATTTGTTTAAACTCTTTACGATTTAATTAAAAATTGTCGGGTTTTTGTTTATCTCATCCGATTCAATCATCCCATCCATAAGTCGAATAATTCTGTGTGCATGCAATGCAACATCTTCTTCGTGTGTTACCAGAATAATCGTATTTCCTCGTTTATGAATTTCATCAAATAAGTTCAAAATATCTCGTGATGTTTTTGAGTCAAGATTTCCCGTTGGCTCATCAGCTAAAATAATTGATGGTGAATTTACCATAGCGCGTGCAACAGCTACTCGTTGTCTTTGCCCACCCGAAAGTTCGTTGGGTTTGTGTGTTATCCGGTCAGATAATCCTACACTTTTTAAAACATCTTCGGCCTTTGCCAAACGATCTTCCTTGGCTACGCCGGCGTATATAAGTGGTAAAGAAACATTCTCCAATGCCGAGTATCTGGGTAACAAATTAAATGTCTGAAAAACAAAGCCAATTTCTTTATTTCGTATCTCTGCAAGCTGGTCATCTTCCAAATGACTAACATTGGTGCTGTTTAAGATGTAATCACCTCCTGTAGGTGTATCCAGGCATCCTAATATATTCATTAATGTAGACTTACCCGAACCGGAAGGGCCCATAATGGCTACATACTCATTCCTTTTTATATTTACCGAAACGGAACGCAATGCCCGGATAGTTTCTGTGCCTACATGGTAGTTCTTAACCAGGTTATTGATTTCTATGATGTTGCTCATGTTTAGCAATTCTATAATTAAAGAAATACGAATTTAATCAAATTTAGAAGCTTTAATTAACTTTTTATCTAAAACTTTATAACATAATGTTCTTTTGATAACTCTTTCCTAAAAAAGATTAACCCAAGTCTAAACAAATCAACGCTAAGTGTTACGTTTTTATTTTGTTTTATGCATTCCCAGGCGTTTTCCATATCTTCAGACCAATGAATATCATCAAAAATAAAGACGGAATTATTATCTGTTTTAGCTACACATTGATTAAAATAATTTAATGTAGCCTCTTTTGTGTGATTACCATCAAAAAATACAAAATCAAGTATTTGGTATTTTTCTAAAACAGAAGCTAACATGTGATTAAAATTACCATGAATAAATTCGGGTTTTAAGTTCAGTTTTGAACTAATTTTTTTTGCGATCTCAATTTTCTGTGAAATACCTTCAATGGTTTTAAAATTAGCGTTAGGAGCTGCTTGTGCAATAAAAGCAGTACTAATACCTACAGAAGTTCCTATTTCCAGAATGGTTTCCGGGTTAAAGAATTTTACCAGGCCGTACAGTAACTTCCCGTATTTTTTATTGATCGAAGATTTTTGAACTATTTTACCTACCGTAAGTTGATTTAGCTTTTTATAACTCGATCCAGCTCCAATTTCATCAAAGGTTAGGAGTTGCTTATTTTGTTTAATTTTATTGTAAGCTAGAAAAACCTGCTCAAGTTTTTTATCCTCAATTTTACTGATAAAAATTTCTGTTATCAGTTTAAACAAAAAGGGAGAGTGTATTCCATGGCCTTTTTTATGTTTAGCGAATAGCAGGTAGTGAATATATTTTAACGAATATCTTAAACGTTGATTCATGCAAATCGATTCTCAAAAAAAGTGTATTATTGTGTAACAAAAATAATGCATAGAAATCTTAAATAAGAATACTTAAAATACAATTAGTAATAAAAAACAATTAATAAACAGGTTTTAAGGGATTTGTATTTGCTCAAAATTCTATAAATACTAGATATTGAGCAATAAAAGTATTTAGGTTTTGTATTTTTGAATTTGTTATTTAATTGAAGCTTGGTATTTGGTTATTGATCTTTATGAATAATTACTTAAATCGGGAAATAAAATTTTTAACAGGCGTAGGACCAAAAAGAGCTGAGTTGCTTAATAAAGAATTGGGTATTTATACTTTTGAAGATCTGCTCTATTACTTTCCGTATAAATATATCGACCGCTCGAAATTTTACAGGATAAATGAACTGAATCCGAATTTACCTTATATCCAAATCAAAGGAAAAATTACAGGGTTTGAGATGATTGGAGTCGGCCGAAAAAAGCGGTTAGTTGCCTTCTTTTCCGATGGAACAGGTGTAATTGAACTGGTGTGGTTTAAAGGGATTAGTTACATTCAAAAAAGCCTCTTGCTAAATACTGAATATATTGTTTTTGGAAAACCGGGATATTTTGGTGGAAAATACAATATTATTCATCCTGAGGTTGAGAATGCATTAAAAGCACAACATGTTATTCAGGCTAAACTGAAAGCTCATTACAATACCACAGAAAAGCTAAAAAAGAGCTTTTTACACTCGAAAGCAATCTCAAAACTTCAGAACAATCTTTTAATTCATTTAAAAGGGAAGATAAAAGAAACATTGCCCGATTATTTAGTTCTAAAATACAAGCTGATATCGTTAGAAAAGGCTTTGTTTAATATACATTTCCCTCAAAATCCGGATATCCTTAAAAAAGCAACTTTAAGACTAAAATTCGAGGAGCTCTTTTATATTCAACTAAGTATTTTACAAAAAAGAAGTTTTCGAATTCATAAGTCACATGGATTTATTTTTAAGAAAGTTGGCGAAAACCTAAACTCTTTCTACGAAACAAACTTACCCTTTGAACTAACCAATGCACAAAAGAGAGTTTTAAAAGAGATCAGAAAAGATATTGGTTCAGGTAAACAGATGAATCGTTTATTACAGGGCGATGTAGGTAGTGGAAAAACACTGGTGGCTTTAATGAGTATGCTTATTGCACTGGATAATGGTTTTCAGGCTTGCATCATGGCTCCAACCGAAATACTGGCAAATCAGCATTTTGATACTATTAAAGAATTCCTGGATGGATTGCCTGTTAATGTTGGTTTATTAACCGGATCAACTAAGCAGTCGGCTAGAAAAGAGTTGCATGAAAACTTAATGAATGGCAAGCTGCAAATTTTAATTGGAACGCATGCTTTAATAGAAGATACCGTGCAATTCCAAAATCTTGGATTAGTGGTTATTGATGAGCAACATCGGTTTGGTGTTGCGCAACGGGCAAAGTTGTGGAAAAAGAATGTTCATCCACCACACATATTAGTAATGACAGCAACTCCAATTCCTCGTACGCTATCAATGACCATTTATGGCGATTTGGATGTTTCGGTTATTGATGAGCTACCTCCGGGAAGAAAACCGATTAAAACGCTGCATTTATACGATTCGAAACGATTAAGAATGTTTGGGTTTCTGAAACAACAGATTGAACAGGGAAGACAAATTTACATAGTATATCCATTGATCAAAGAGTCTGAAAAGATGGATTACAAAGATCTTGAAGATGGATACGAAAGCATTACACGCGCTTTCCCGCCTCCAAAATATTCGGTTAGTGTAGTACACGGAAAAATGAAAGCAGAAGAAAAGGATGCTGCCATGGAGCTTTTTGTAAAGGGGAAAACTCATATTATGGTGGCTACTACAGTAATTGAAGTGGGTGTGAATATCCCGAATGCCTCTGTTATGGTTATTGAAAGTGCAGAGCGGTTTGGTTTATCGCAGTTACATCAGTTGCGTGGCAGAGTTGGGAGAGGAGCCGATCAGTCGTATTGTGTATTAATGACAGGGTATAAACTTTCCAACGAAGGAAGAAAACGAATAGATATCATGACCAAAACCAACGATGGTTTTGAAATAGCCGAGGCTGACCTTAAATTACGTGGACCAGGTGATATTGAAGGGACCCAGCAAAGTGGCCTTGCCTTTGATTTGAAAATAGCTAATCTTGGACAAGATACCCAGCTAATTCAATATGTGCGCGATATTGCTGATGAGATTTTAGCCGATGATCCTGAATTGAAAAAGAAGGAAAATCAATTATTAGCATATCAGCTTAAAAGAATATCCAACAAAAAAGTTGATTTTAGTGTAATAAGTTAAACAGTTTATAGTTTAATAGTTCAGATTTCACTTTGAGAATTAAATAAATCTGGAATCTGAAATCTGAAACATCTATCCATGAAAAGATTAATAATAAGTTTTATACTAAGTATACTAGTCATTCAAACTTTAAAATCACAAGAAAATTGTGAGATAGAAAGTAAAGCATTCCAAATTGGGGAAAAAATTGATTATGTAATTACCTACAACTGGTTAATGGTGTGGACGGATGTTGGTGGAGTGCGTTTTGAAACTTTACAAGATAAAAAGTTTGGACAGGATGTTATAAATCTTAAAGCAACTGGCATTACCTATACATTTTACGATTGGTTTTTTCAGGTAAGAGATGTATATCAGTCGTGGGTTAAACCTGACAACAATTTACCAGTTTATTATCATCGTGATGTGGATGAGGGAGGATATTTAATCGATATTAAATATACGTTTGATTACGACAATATGCTTGCGTATTCAGAAATTGAGAAGACAAAAAAGCCATATTTCAGAGATACTGTAGAAATTCCACCCTGTACATATGATGTCATATCCGTGATTTATCAAGCGAGAAATGTTGATTTCGAGAAATACGCGGTTGATGAAAAAATTCCCTTCCAAATTTTACTGGATAATGAAATTCATAATGTTTACATTAGATTTAAAGGCAAAGAGGTGCGAAAAGTACGAGGAGTAGGTAAGTTTCGTTGCCTAAAATTTACCGGTTCGTTAGTTGCCGGAGATGTATTTCAGGGAGGAGAGGATTTAGTGTTTTGGGTTACCGATGATCAAAATAGAATACCCGTATGGGCCGAAAGTCCTATAATTGTTGGAAAAATAAAAGCAAGACTTGTTAACTACGAAGGGTTGAAGTATCCACTGGAATCCCTTATTAAAAAGTACTAGCATAAACACCCTTATTTAAAATTAAAATAAATAAGTGTTTATGTTCAAAAACCTGACAAAAAGCAATTTTTAGTTTCTAAATACGGTTATTTTTGTATCCGGTTTCAAAATTTTGAAAATTCGGATGTCAAATTCAAAATCGATCGAACATAGAGGACGCATTGATTCTATTGATGGCAACAAGATAAACATTAGCTTTTTAGCTTTGTCAGGTTGCGCATCATGTCATGCTAAAGGTGTATGTACAGTAGCCGATATGCAGGAGAAATCAGTTGAGGTGTTCGATTATTCAAATCAATATAAAGTAGGACAAGAAGTTAATGTAACGCTCAAACAATCGCTCGGATTCAGAGCGTTGTTTTTAGGTTACGTTTTACCATTTTTATTGGTGTTAATCATTTTAATTGCACTGACAATAGCTACTAACAATGAGGCAGTAGCAGGTTTGAGTGCATTATCGGTATTAGTGCCCTATTATCTTATTTTATATCTGGTTAAAGATAAAATCAAAAAGCAGTTTACATTTTCAATTACGAAAATATAGTACTTGAGATAAGGAAGTTATCTCAACGTTTAGAAACTAAATACAAATAAAAACATGAGTGCAACAATTTTGTTTACTATTATTTCTCTTAGCGCGATTGGAGCGGTTGCTGCAATAATCTTGTATTTTGTAGCACAGAAATTTAAGGTGTATGAAGACCCGCGCATCGATCAGGTAGAGGAACTACTACCTGCAGCTAATTGTGGAGGATGTGGCTTTGCAGGATGTCGTGCATTTGCCGAAGCAATGGTTAAAGCGGATGTTTTATCCGATTACTATTGCCCTGTTGGCGGAAATGAAGCCATGACAGCTATTGCAGATGTACTTGGAAAATCTGTTGAAGCTAAAGATCCATTGGTTGCTGTTGTTCGATGTTCTGGCTCTCCGGCTCATCGCGAAAGAGTAAATTCCTACGATGGCGCAGCTTCATGTGCTATCTCTTCTAGTTTATACTCAGGAGAAACAGGTTGTCAGTATGGTTGCCTTGGATTAGGCGATTGTGTTGACGTTTGCGACTTTGATGCTATTTATATGGACGAAGAAACAGGCTTACCAATTGTTGTCGATGATAATTGTACAGCTTGTGGTGCATGTGTTAAAGCTTGTCCGAATGACATCATTGAACTGAGAAAGAAAAATAAAAAAGATCGTAAGATCTTTGTTTCATGTGTAAACCACGATAAAGGTGGCGTAGCAAAAAAAGCTTGTTCAGTAGCTTGTATTGGTTGTAGTAAGTGTGTTAAGGTTTGTCCTTTCGATGCTATTACAATGGATAACTTCTTGGCTTATATCGATCCAAATAAGTGTAAGCTCTGTAGAAAATGTGTTACTGAATGTCCAACAGGTGCTATCTTAGAAATTAACTTTCCTGAACGAAAAGTTAAGACTGAAGAAACAGCAAAGAAACCTGTTGAAAAAGCTGAAAACAAAGAACAAGATAATAACTAACTAAATTAGGAGGGATAAAGTGTTAAAAACATTTCCAAAAGGCGGCGTTCATCCAGAAGAGGGAAAATACTCTGCGAATAGTGCAATCGCAACGTTGCCACTTCCAAAAACAGTATCAATACCTATAGCACAGCATATTGGTGCTCCCTCTAAGCCTGTTGTTAAAAAAGGCGATAAGGTAAAAGTCGGAGACAAAATTGCTGAAAGTGCTGGGTTTGTATCTGCCAATATTCATTCATCTGTTTCGGGTACAGTGGTTAAGGTTGATAATGTTTTAGATTCAACCGGTTACAAACGTCCTTGTGTTATTATTGATGTAGAAGGTGATGATTGGAACGAAAATATTGATAAGACCGAAGATCTTAAAAAAGAGATCAGTTTAACTGATAAGGAGATCTTAAATAAGATAAATGAGTCCGGAATAGTAGGTTTAGGTGGTGCTACATTTCCATCGCATGTAAAACTTTCTGTACCTGATGGTAAAAAGATTGATGTGCTAATTATTAATGGTGTTGAGTGTGAGCCATATTTAACATCTGATCATCGGTTAATGCTTGAAAAGGCAGAAGAAATGCTGGTAGGGATTCAGATTCTTATGAAAGCATTAAGTGTAAATAGTGCTTTAATTGGTATTGAAAACAACAAGCCAGATGCAATTGAGCATCTTACTGCTTTAGTAAAAGATTACCCAGGAATTGAGGTTCATCCGTTGAAAGTTCAATATCCACAGGGTGGTGAAAAACAGTTAATCAAAGCATTAATTAATCGCGAAGTTCCATCGGGAGGTTTACCTTTAGATGTTGGGGCGGTAGTTCATAACGTAGGAACTGCTTACGCTGTTTATGAAGCTGTTCAAAAGAATAAACCATTAATTGAGCGTGTAGTTACATTAACCGGAAAATCGGTTCAAAAACCATCAAACTTTATGGTACGTATCGGAACTCCGGTTAACGATCTCATTGAAGCAGCAGGTGGCTTGCCTGAAGATACCGGAAAAGTGATTAATGGCGGACCGATGATGGGGAAAGCATTAAACTCACTAGATGTTCCGGTTGTAAAAGGAACTTCAGGTATTTTAATAATGCCCGCTGAGCTATCGAAAAGAAAAGAAGAAAGTAACTGTATCCGGTGTGCAAAGTGCGTATCAGTTTGTCCGCAAGGATTAGAGCCTTACTTATTAAATAGATTAGCTCAATTAGAGAAAAATGATAAACTGGAAACTGGTGGAGTAATGGATTGTATTGAATGCGGATCGTGTGCATATACCTGTCCTGCAGGATTACCATTATTAGATTACATCAGATTAGGAAAATCCAGAGTAAGTCAAATCATAAGATCAAGAAAACAGTAATGAATAAATTATTTATATCACCATCTCCTCATGTTTATGAGGATACAAGCGTAAAACGGTTGATGTTTGATGTTGTAATTGCTCTGTTGCCTGCATTGGCATTTTCCATCTATTTTTTCGGAATGGGAGCAATTATCGTAACATTAACTGCAGTTATATCTTGTGTAGCTTTTGAATGGTTAATTCAGAAGTTTATTCTTAAACAGGAACCTTCGATTTCTGACGGATCGGCAATCTTAACCGGTTTATTATTAGCCTTTAATATACCAACAAATTTACCCATATGGATTATCATTATTGGTAGTTTGGTAGCTATAGGTATTGGTAAAATGTCGTTTGGAGGTTTAGGAAATAACCCGTTTAACCCTGCATTGGTCGGACGTGTATTTATGTTAATATCCTTTCCGGTGCAAATGACAAGCTGGCCAGTACCAACCGGATTCAGTAATAGATATACCGATGCTGTTACCGGAGCAACTCCACTGGGAGTAATGAAAGAAGGTTTAAGTGCTGGTAAACCAGTTTCTGAATTGATGAGTAATATCCCAAGTCATATGGAACTGTTTTATGGACACATGGGAGGGTCCATGGGAGAAATTGCAGCTCTTGCATTATTAATCGGATTTGCATATATGCTTTTCAGAAAAGTTATTAAGTGTCATATTCCTGTAGCAATATTTACTACAATAATTGCATTTACCGGAATATTATGGTTAATCAACCCTGAATCGAATGCAGATCCTTTATTCCATTTATTAACTGGGGGTGTAATGTTAGGTGCTATTTATATGGCTACCGATTATGTTACTTCACCAATGTCGGTTAAGGGAATGTGGATTTACGGAATTGGTATTGGAGTTATAACCGTTGCAATTCGTGTTTTTGGAGCATATCCTGAAGGAATATCATTTGCAATTCTTATCATGAACGCATTTGTTCCTCTGATTAATATGTATGTAAAACCAAAACGTTTTGGAGAGGAGGTAAAAGATGGCCAGTAAGAAAGAATCAACTTTTGTAACCATGGTGCTTACATTGTTCTTAGTAACTTTTATAGCATCAGCAGCGTTAGGTTACTTGTATGAACTAACAAAAGAACCTATTGCAGCAAGTAAACTTGCTAAACAAAATACAGCAATAAAGCAGGTAGTTCCTGATTTTGATAATGAGCCGGCCAATGAATCCTATACGATGGATGTTGATGGTGGTACACTTGAATTTTTTCCGGCAAAGAAAAGTGGTGAACTTGTTGGTACCGCAGTAAGTACATTTACCAACCAGGGTTTTAGTGGAAATTTTAAAATTATGGTTGGTTTTCTGCCTGATGGTACAATCAATAATATTTCTGTATTAGAACATAAAGAAACACCAGGACTAGGTGATAAAATGCAGAAAAACAAATCAGACTGGAGTCTTCAGTTTAATGGCAAAAACCCTGCTGATTTTCAGTTAAAAGTGACAAAAGATGGTGGTGATGTGGATGCTATTACTGCATCAACAATTAGCTCCAGAGCATTTTGTGATGCGGTACAAAGAGCATATAATGCATATATGGAAGGAGGTAAAAAATGAATCAATTAAAAAACTTTACCAAAGGATTCTTTAAGGAAAATGCAGTTTTCGTATTATTCCTTGGATTATGTCCTACGTTAGGTGTTACAACTTCGGCAATAAACGGATTAGGAATGGGATTGGCAACTACATTTGTATTGGTAATGTCCAATTTAGTAGTTTCTATCGTAAAATCCCAAATTCCTGATAAGGTTCGTATTCCTTCATTTATCGTGATTATTGCATCGTTTGTGACCATGGTTGAATTATTGATGCAGGCATATTTGCCATCATTGTTTGAACAGTTAGGATTATTTATTCCTCTTATTGTTGTAAACTGTCTTGTACTGGGAAGATCGGAAGCGTTTGCTTCTAAAAATGGAGTATTATCTTCAATAATCGACGGATTAGGTATGGGATTAGGTTTTGCAATGGCTTTAACCATTTTAGGTGGTGTACGTGAAGTTTTAGGTAGTGGATCAATATTCGGTTATAAATTTATTGAAGGCGACGGAATGCTTGTTTTTGTGCTTGCACCTGGAGCATTTATCGCGTTAGGCTACTTAATTGTGATAATAAATAAAATAAATAAAAAAACTGCTTAATTAGAATACTATGGAATATATAATTATTATCATATCGGCAATATTTGTAAATAATATTGTATTAGCAAAATTCCTTGGTATATGTCCGTTTATTGGCGTTTCGAGTAAAGTTGAAACCTCAATAGGGATGACCGGGGCAGTTACTTTCGTAATGGTTATTGCAACTATTGTAACTTACTTGTTACAAAAATATGTATTGGATGCTTTTGGTATCGGTTTTATGCAAACCATTACATTTATTCTTGTTATTGCATCGTTAGTGCAATTGGTTGAGATTATTCTAAAAAAGGTTAGTCCTTCATTATATCAGGCATTAGGTATATTTTTACCTTTAATAACAACAAACTGTGCAGTATTAGGTGTTGCCATATTAGCAGTACAAAACGATTATAATTTATTAGAAAGTGTTGTTTTTGCAATAGCCAATGCCATAGGTTTTGGATTGGCATTAATCGTATTTGCCGGCTTACGTGAGCACATGGATATGGTTAACATTCCAAAAGCTATGAAAGGAGTGCCCATTGCCTTTGTTGTAGCTGGATTATTAGCACTGGCATTTATGGGATTTGCAGGATTAGTTTAATCAATTAATATTAACAACTTATCAAAGAGCAACCTAATTGGTTGCTCTTTTTGTTTTATATTCTTTTTGTTTTTTTTAAATTGCTATCGATTTTAAGGAATATGAAATCTAAACACCTAATTATTACAACCGCTATTATTGTTTTTTGTACACTTTTTGGCTATTCTGCTGACAAAAAGAATGTACTTATCATTAACTCGTACCATAAAGGACTTAAATGGAACGATGATATTTTATCAGGCATTACTTATGGATTAAATGAATCTGAATTTGAAATTGAGATTTATATTGAGTTTTTAGATTCAAAGCGGTTTTTAGAAACAAAAGAATATGATCAAGGCCTGTATAAATTATTCCTAACAAAGTATAAAGAGGTTGATCTGGACGTGATAATAGTTTCGGATGATTTTGCATTATCATTTATGTTAGCACAGAGGGATAGTATTTTTGGTCCAGTTCCAACCGTATTTTGTGGTATCAATAATCCGCATAAGTACCCGAACACTTACACAGGTGTCCTAGAAAACATAGAATTTCTTGATAATTTCAAATTAATTCGCAATTTACATCCCAACTATTCAAAAATATATATAATTGTTGATGATACACCCACAGGGAATAGTATTTACGACAGGGCTTACAGGCTAAATCTTTTAACAAATGAAGAGTTCAGATATGAATTTCTTAGAAACTATACCTTTAAAGAATTATTTCAAAGAGTAAGTGAATTGGAAGAAAATGCTGTGATTTTTTTAACAGCTTTTACACAGGATAGGAATGGCGATTATAGCTCCTATAAAGAAATAGTTTCTAATCTGGTAAACTACACAAAGGTTCCTGTGTATGGCACGTGGGATTTTTATTTAGATATGGGAATTGTGGGAGGAAAACTAATTAAAGGCTTTGAGCAAGGATACACAGCATCAAAAATGGCGGTCGATATTCTTAAAGGGAAAAACTTAAATCAGATGGAGATTAGGATGTCGAAAGCAGAATATCAATTTGATTATAACGCCTTAAAAGAATATAAGATTTCCAAACGTAATCTGCCTGATCATGCACAAATAATTAACCGTCCTTTTGAATTTATTTTTGAAAATAAACAACAAACTATTTTTTGGGGAGTTATTTTTATCCTGTTGTTGGTTATAATCGTAACACTTATTACCTATATAATTTATAGAAAAAAGAAAATTGTTGAGATCAGAAGATATAATAAAAGCATTGAACTTAATAATGAGAAATTACAAATTGCCAAAGAAAAGGCAGAAGAGTCCGATCGATTAAAATCAGCATTTCTGGCTAATATGTCACATGAATTAAGAACTCCGATGAATGGAATTATTGGATTTTCCAAATTAATTATAGATGCGAATGATATGAGTCAGGAGTTACTCAAGAAATATTTAAATATTATTCATAAAAGTGGGTATATACTTTTAAATTTAGTAAATGACATTATTGATCTTTCCAAAATAGAATCAATGCAGTTGAAATTGAATTATACTAAATTTAAGCTGAATGAATTAATTGACGAGTTGCATGGTTTCTTTATATCAGAAAAGGAGAATACAGGAAAGAATGATCTTGAAATTATTGCGAAAAAAGATTATGCATTTAAAGATCTTATGATCTATTCTGATAGTAATAGAATTCGGCAAGTGCTTTATAATCTAATACATAATGCCCTTAAATTTACCGATAAAGGATATATAAAGTTTGGTTATCATATTGAGAATGATAATTTAAAGTTTTTTGTTGAAGATACTGGTATTGGAATGTCGGATGTGGATAAAAAAATTATTTTTGAACGATTCAGACAAGTAGATGACAAAACAACAAGAAGATATGGAGGTTCAGGTATCGGTCTGACCGTTTCAAAAGGTATTATTGAAAATTTAAAAGGTAAAATCTGGGTTGATTCTCAAAAAGGTATGGGGTCAACTTTCTATTTCACTATTCCGTTTAATCCTGTAAGTAATCAAAAACAACAGGTTACGCATGTGATTAATCATAAAAATTATAAATGGCCGGGCAAAACAATTTTAATTGTAGAGGATTCTACCGTATCGTATGAGCTTTTAACAAAATTTCTAAAAGATGCGCAGGTGAGCTTTCTATATGCAACGAATGGTGAAGAGGCGATTAAAATTTGCACCGAAAATGTGCAAGTTGATCTAGTGCTAATGGATATTCAGTTACCCATAATGGATGGCTTGGAAGCTACATCGATAATTAAAAAACATAAACCAGAGCTTCCTATTATTGCTCAAACAGCAAATGCAATGGAAGAAGATAGACCCAATATTATTTCTGCCGGTTGCGACGATTACGTATCCAAACCGATCAATAGAATTGAGCTACTACAAAAAATTGATAACTTTTTAAATCAATAACCTACATCAATTCCTGATTTTTATCATTGTTGCATAACATCTTAATTGGTTGGTGATCATGAGATTTATCAACTTTTTTATTTAATGCCGAATCTATTTTTGCTTGCCAAATTATACTCTTAATTCATAAAAATATGAACGCACTGAATAATATAAAACAGTCGGATTTTTTGAGAAACAGAAGGTACGAAGCATTTGTATTTCTTATTCTGTTTTTTGGTTTCTTTGGTTACCTGGGGAGCGTTATGGGTACTACAAACCTTTTAAATACGATCATGAATACGGCCTGGGATTTGTTAATGAATACCGTATTCTTTATTATGGGCATAACAGTGCTTTCGGGAGCTTTAGGTAAACTAATGATTGAGTTTGGTGTGGTTCGATTACTCGAAATATTTTTAGCGCCTTTGATGAAACCTGTATTTAAACTTCCAGGAGTTGCTTCATTAGCTGCATTAATGACGTTCTTTTCAGATAATCCGGCGATTATAAGCCTTTCTAACGATAAAAATTTCAGTAAATATTTTAAAAAGTACGAACTGATCTCGCTTACTAATTTTGGAACTGCTTTTGGTATGGGACTTATCGTTTTAACTTTCATGGCAAGCTTTGGATACTTCGGACCTGCAATGATAGGATTTTTAGGAGCGGTGATTGGTGCTGTAGTCTCAACACGATTAATGCAGGCCATGATAAAAAAACAGTTTCCACTGGAAGAAAAAATGGAATTAAAAGAAGATGCATCAACCATTTCATTCAAATCCAAAGGAGGTGTGTTTCTTCGGTTTCTGAATTCTATACTCGATGGAGGGAAAGCTGGTGTTGATTTAGGATTACAAATTATTCCCGGTGTTTTAATTATTAGTACTGTTATTATGATCATTACCTTCGGTCCTCACGATGCATCGGCAGGTTATCAGGGATTAGCATATGAAGGCGTTCCGGTTTTACCTAAAATAGCGGGATGGTTCGATTGGTTGTTCGATGGTTTGTTTGGTTTTAAAAAGCCTGAACTGGTAGCTTTTCCTATTACCTCGTTGGGAGCTGTAGGCGCGGCATTATCGTTAGTAAAAGAATTTATAAACCAGGGAATAATAACTGGTAACGAAATTGCAGTATTTACTGCAATGGGAATGTGCTGGAGTGGTTACTTAAGTACACATACTGCAATGCTCGATACTTTAAACTACAGAAAGTTAACTTCAAAAGCACTTATCTCGCATACAATTGGTGGTATTGTGGCCGGAGCTGTAGCCCATTACATTTATGTTTTGTTAAATATTTGGTTTACTATATAGTTTAGGATAAGAAAATTACCAGTATTTAAATTAGCCCTGCATTTTGCGGGGCTTTTTATATTAGCTTGTTTGAATCACTGCATCAGAATTAAATATAGTTACGGTTTTTATAAATCATTTTTACTTAGATTTCCATCTTTCTTATGAAAAATGCTTTTTAGAGTTTCGTTTGTTCAGTTTATTTGAACAATAAATTTATCCACTTGTCACATCAAGTGAATAGCTATTAATGAATCTTAAAATGAAAAATATAAAGAGTATGAGCAAATCTAAAATCTTAGTAACCGCATCAACAGGAAATATTGGTTTACCTCTTTCAAAAGCTTTACATAAGAAAGGTATTCCATTTACGGCCGCAACAAGAAATGCAGAGAAAGCATTTGAAAAGTTCGGTTTCGAAACCGAAACTACAAACCTCGATTTTAAACAGCCGGAAGGATTCGCCAAAGCCTTTAAAGGCGTTAAAACACTGTTTCTGTGTGGTCCTTCAGCTACCCCTGGTGCTGAAGACTTATTGGTACCACTGGTAGAAAAAGCCATTGATTCCGGAGTAGAAAAATTTGTTTTTATTGCATCTTATCCTAAGATTATGAGCATGATTGAAAATAGCGGTAAAGACTATACTTTTTTACGAGCTAATTTCTTTATGCAGAACTTTGAACTGTATCAAAAAGAAGATATTAGCAAACGGCATCAACTCTTTTTACCAACAGGAAAAGGGAAAGCTCCGTATGTAGACACTCATGATATTGGTTTAGTTGCAGCTGAAGTAATTCAAGATCCTTCTAAATTCAGCAAGGAAACCATTTACCTTACAGGCCCTGAACCTATGGATCTTCATCAGGTTGCTGATATTTTCTCAGATGTATTAGGCAAAGATATTACCTACAAAGAACCGGATGATGAAGCGTATCGAAAGGAAATGGAGAAGCGTGGATATGCCGAAGTATATATCGATGCTATGATCGCGGTATTTGGAAAAATTAAAAAGGGAGAGGTAAACCAAACATCAGATCGTATGGAAGAAATATTGGGTAGAAAGCCAACATCGCTTAAAAATTATATCGAACGCAATAGGTCGGTTTTCATATAAGAAAAGCGTCGATAAACCTTATCAGTATGTGAATTAAGGGTAGGCAACTAATTGAAGTATTTTATGCAGACGATCTGTATTTAAATTGGATTTACTGTTGACTTTTGTTTCAATGCATTTGTAATTCGCAGTTATAAAGGCAGTCTTGATATATTGAGTGCAGATTTTCACTCTTTTTTGTGTTAGGAGTATTTTTTATTCCCTGAAAATAGAATAGTTCTCAGAAACTTTCATCAATGTATCAGTAATAACCCTTTTAAAACGATACAATCATCTATGCAGAAATGGTTTCTTTTAGTAAATTTTTGATGAATCCCATCATAAATTTCTAGCTTTAAACTAAACAAAATTCTAAAATATCTGGTACAAATTGCCTAATTTAGCTACCCTTAATTTACTATGCTATGAACGAAAATCACATCTTAAAAATCGCATCCAATCTGTCAGTTAAAGATTGGCAGGTTCGAAATACCATACAATTATTTGACGAAGGAGCAACTATTCCATTCGTTAGCCGATACAGAAAAGAGGTTACAGGTAGTCTTGACGAAATGCAGATTGCTGCTATACAAGAACAGTTAGCAAAATTGAAAGAAATCGATGCCCGCAGAGAGACCATATTAAAATCGATTGAAGAGCAGGACAAGCTTACCGACGAATTAAAAGAACGTATCGAGAAAGCGCAAACACTAACAGAATTAGAAGATATCTATCTGCCTTATAAACCCAAAAAGAAAACTCGGGCCACCAAAGCAAAGGAAAAGGGGCTGGAGCCGTTGGCAAAAATCATTATGAAACAGGAGGAATTAAATATCGAAGGTAGGGCAGAAGAATTTATTAATGATGAAGTACCAACCGTCGACGAAGCGCTGCAAGGTGCGCGGGATATTATTGCCGAATGGATTAACGAAAATGAAAGAGCCAGAAATAGTATACGCCGTTTGTATCAACATGAAGCACTGATCGAATCAAGATCGGTGAAAGGGAAAGAACTCGAAGGAATAAAATATAAAGATTATTTCGAGTGGCAAGAACCGTTAAAAAAATGTCCTTCACATCGTTTATTGGCTATGCGAAGAGGCGAAAATGAAGGTTTTCTGAAACTTTCTATTTCGCCCGATGAGGATAAAGCGATAGAAATACTAGAGAATCAATTTGTGAAAGGTGTGTACGATGTTTCCAAGCAAGTTCGGGAAGCTGTTAAAGATAGTTATAAAAGACTTTTAGCTTCTTCTATGGAAACCGAATTCAAAAATTCATCCAAGGAAAAAGCGGATGAGGGTGCAATAACCGTTTTTGCCGATAACTTACGCCAGTTGTTATTGGCACCGCCGTTAGGTCAAAAAAATGTGTTAGCAATTGATCCGGGTTACAGAACAGGATGTAAAGTTGTTTGTTTGGATGCACAGGGAAATTTACTACATAACGAAACCATATATCCGCATCAACCGCAGAATGAAAGAGGTATGGCCATGAAAAAGATTGATTCTATGGTTGAAACCTTTAAAATCGACGCCATTGCAATAGGTAACGGAACAGCTAGTCGCGAAACGGAAGCGTTGGTTAAAAAGATCAGATTCTCGACCGATGTTCGAGTATTTGTTGTGAGTGAAGATGGTGCTTCTGTTTATTCTGCATCGCCGGTTGCCCGTGAAGAGTTCCCGGAGTATGATGTTACGGTACGTGGTGCAGTTTCCATTGGACGCAGGTTGATGGACCCACTTGCCGAGTTGGTCAAAATTGATCCCAAATCAATTGGTGTAGGGCAGTATCAGCACGATGTTGATCAGGGAAAATTGAAAGATAAACTGGATCAGGTTGTTGAAAGTAGCGTAAATATGGTGGGAGTAAATCTAAATACATCAAGCAAACATCTTTTAAATTATATTTCCGGATTGGGTCCCCAGCTAGCAAAAAATATTGTCGAATACAGAAAGGAAAACGGTGCGTTTAAATCGAGAAAAGAATTGCAAAAAGTAAAACGAATGGGCGACAAAGCATTCCAGCAATCTGCAGGTTTTTTACGAATCGATAATGCTGAAAATCCTTTGGATAATAGTGCAGTTCACCCTGAGAGTTATCACATTGTGGAGAAAATGGCTTCCGATTTAAATTGCCAGGTGATTGATTTAATTAAAAATGAAAGCTTACGGAAGCAAATAAATCTGGAAAGCTATGTAACCAAAGATGTAGGATTACCAACCTTAAATGACATCATGAAGGAGTTAGCTAAACCGGGACGCGATCCACGACAGGGAATAAAAGTTTTTGAATTTGCCGAAGGTATTCATAAAATAGAAGATTTACACGAGGGAATGGTTCTGCCTGGTATTGTAACCAACATAACCAATTTCGGAGCTTTTGTCGATGTGGGAGTAAAACAGGATGGTTTAGTACATATTTCTAATTTGGCGAACAAGTTTGTTTCCGATCCCAATGAAATAGTTAAACTTCATCAGCATGTTAAAGTGAAAGTAACAGAGGTTGATTTGGCCCGGAAGAGAATTCAGCTCTCAATGAAGAATGTGGAATAATCATTTAATTCATAAGTAAATAGCAAATATTAATATGACTTGAATAGATTTTCTACAAAATTATGGTTTAGTTTTGTAGAAAGTTTATGGTATGAAGTTATTAATAGTTGAGGATAATTTTCAGTTAGCAGACGATCTGTCAAGGTTTCTGACCGAGAATGGATTTATTGTCGAGATATCTAATACGCTCTCCGAAGCAAAAGATAAATCATCGGTTTACCATTACGATCTTCTTATCCTGGATTTAGGATTACCAGATGGTTCCGGATTAGATCTAATATCTTACCTAAAGCAGGTTGATAAAAATCCGGGAATTCTTATAGTAACGGCAAAAAATGCAGTAGAAGAAAAAGTAAAAGGATTGGAGCTGGGTGCCGATGATTATATTACTAAACCATTCCACAAAGCTGAGTTGAACGCAAGAATAAAGTCAATTATTCGAAGGAAAAATTTTAAAGGTAGCAACATTGTTGAAGTCAATAATATTAGAATTGATTTAGATTCTTACGAAGCTTTTGTTGATAATAAGTTGGTTGAACTGACGAAGAAGGAATTTGATCTGTTGCTCTATTTCATGTACAATAAGGGCAGGGTATTAACGAAAGAAAATATAGCTGAACATCTCTGGGGCGATCATATTGATCAGGCAGATAATTTTGATTTTATTTATAATCACATTAAGAATCTGCGAAAAAAAATGCAAAACCTGGGAGCAGGTAACAATATCCGTTCTGTTTATGGTATGGGTTACAAGTTTTACGAATTATAAAGATTATGAAATTATTTGGTTCATTTCGGTTGCTTACGAAAACTACATTTTTCTATTTGATTTTTGTATTGATTACTTTCTTTGTAAGTGCACGATACCTGATCAACAAAGCCAATCAATATGTTACAGAAGAAACCGAACATATATTTGAGCATAGGGCACGGCATATGGCCAGGTATATTGAAGAACATGACAGTATCAGAAACTATAAAAATAACCAAATAATACCCTTTCAAAATTTAAGTGATACCATTAAATTTCCTCAATACAGCGATACATTAATTCATTTTGAAGATCTGGATGAATATCAGATTCACAGACAAAAATCTACTGTGGTAAAAGCAAATGATAAATACTATCTGCTAAAAATGTTGATCAACATAAACGATTTTACTAAGCTTAAGATTGATATTGCACACCGTATAGTTCCGTCGTTCATAATTCTCGCTTTAATTATTATCTTGTTTAGTGCTTTCATGTCGGGCTATCTGTTAAAACCTTTTCATAAAATATTGGATCAGATGAACCAATATAAAGTGGGAAAAGGGATACAGGAACATGAAGTTAAAACCTCTACCTTGGAGTTTAAAAAGATGAAGTTTTGGTTTAAACGCATGGTAAACCGAACCGAAGATGATTATCTGAAGTTAAAAGAATATACTGAAAATATGGCCCATGAAATACAAACTCCTTTAGCCATTATCAGAAATAAAGCAGAACGATTAATAGCCGATGAAAATGTTATGAAAGAACATAAGGATTCAGTAAAAGCTATATATCATGAGGCTAACCATTTATCTAAACTGGGTAATACGCTTAATTTACTAACTAAGATCGAAAATGGAGAGTATACAAACACGGTTCAGTTAAAAACCAAGGATGTAATACTCAATCATATCGATTCAATAAAAGAACTCGCTGATCTTAAAGCATTAAATATTGAATCTTCACTTCATGATAAACATTTTATTTTAATTGATCCTTTTTTGTTTGATATCATCTTAAAAAATCTGTTACGGAATGCTATCAGATATGCCTCGCACGATGGACCAATAAAAATTGAAACAAAAGAAGATAGTTTAACAATAAGTAATTATGGTGATAAGCTTAAAGTTAAGAATCAAAAAATATTTGAGCGGTTTTATACTTCCGATAATTCAAATAAATCATTAGGATTGGGATTGTCACTGGTAAAAAGAATTTGTGATATAAGTCAGTTACAGGTTGATTATCAGTATTTAGACAATCAACACAAATTTACAATTACACCTTCCTGAGTTTAGATCGAACTAAAACTCTTTTTATTGGTTTCTTAATGTAATATTTAGAGATTAGAAGTGTCTTAGAAGGAAATACAGAATTTCTACAGATTTAAGATAAAATTTCTACAAAATCTGTTTTTAGTTTTGAGGCAAAGAATTATAAAAAATAAAATTATGTTGAAAAGATTAATACTATTTACACTACTATTGACTCTAACATTAGTTGGTATAGCTGATGAAACGAAACCTGTTGAAGCGGGTAAGGGAATTCTTAAAGGTTTTGTATTTGATGAAAATGCAACACAACCATTGGAATATGCAACAATTTCGTTGGTTAGTAAGGAAAGTGGACAAGTTTTAGATGGAACTATAACTGATAAAACAGGTTTTTTTAAACTAAAAAATGTTGATTTTGGACAATACAAAATTGAAATTACATTTATTGGATATAATACCCAAACGTTTGATAACATTGTTGTAGAAAGGACGAATAGAGAAATTGATCTTGGTCAGGTTGTTTTACAACCGGCAGTAGAAGAAATTAGCGAAGCGGTGGTTGTAGCTGATAGGCCAACTATGACTTATAAAATTGATAAAAAGGTAATTAATGTTAGTCAACAACATACATCAGCTTCAGGTACTGCTGTTGAAATATTAGAAAACATACCATCGGTTACTGTTGATATTGAGGGAAATGTAAGCTTACGCGGCAGTGAAAGTTTTACTGTTTTAATCGATGGAAAACCTACCGTTTTAGATCCAAGCGATGCTTTAAGTCAGATACCTGCAAGTGCTATTGATAATATAGAGGTAATTACTAATCCTTCGGCTAAATACGATCCCGATGGTACATCAGGAATTATCAATATTATAACCAAGAAAAATAAATTACAAGGTTTTAATGGGATAGTGAATCTTAATGCTGGAATGTATGATCGATATGGAGCAGATTTCCTGTTAAACTGGAGAAAGGAACGCCTAAACTTGTTTTTTGGGGCAGATATTAATAACAGGAACATGGAAGGGACAATGGAAACTGAAAACCGAACAATTGCCGGTGATACTACTTCTTATATAATTTCGGATGGAGATTTTCTAAGAGGAAGAGAATCTTATAGTTTCAGAGGAGGTTTTGATTGGACCTTTAACCCAAGAAATTCAATAAACTTTGAAGTAAGAGCAGGTTATAGAGATAGTAAAAGAGATTATACTACAGATTATCAGGAATACACTATTCCGGCTACGGTAAGTTATAACTATATTAGCGAAGAAAGCTCAACAAGAGGAGGATGGTTTTACAATTACAATTTGAGCTATACCCATAAGTTTATGAAAAAAGGCCATCAGCTTTATACGTTATTAAATTACAGAACGAGTGATTCGGATGAAGAGTCAATGAATGAATTATTCGACTTATCCGATATCTTAACAAGTGGCCAAAAATCATATGAATCTGGTCCGGGAAGAGACTACAGGGTTCAAATGGATTATACCTTGCCCCTTCGTGTTAACGATAAATTTGAGGCAGGTTATATACTGCGAATTGATGATAGTGACGAACTTTCTGAATTGGAGGAGTATAATCCTGTTACACAAATTTATGAATACATGGATGATTACAGAAACGATGTGGATCATTATAGCGAAATTCATGCAGTGTATTCAACCTATTCCGGTGAAATAGGTAGTTTCGGTTACCAGGGAGGATTGCGTGGGGAATATACATACAGAGATATTTCCATAGAAGAAACAGGACAAGCTTCATTAATAGATCGTTTTGATATTTTCCCAACGATCCACGTTTCATATAATACACCGAAAGAAAACCAATTTATGGCAAGTTATTCAAGAAGAATACAAAGACCCCGGGGTTGGTATCTGGAACCCTTTATTACCTGGAGCGATGCATACAATGTACGCCGGGGAAATCCCGATCTGTTGCCAGAATATATCGATTCATATGAGTTAAGTAGTATTCTGAAATTTGGTCAAAATACGTTCTCTGTCGATGCGTATTATCGGATAACGAATAACAAAATTGAAAGAATAAGAAGTAAGTATGAAGAAAGAGATAATGTATTCTTAAGTACTTATGAAAATGTGGGCAAGGATTACTCGCTTGGAGTTGAATTAATGTTAGGTGTGGAAATTGCAAAATGGTGGCATCTTGATTTAATGGGTAATATTTACGATTACAAGGTTGAGGGTGAATATGAGTATGTATCGGACGGAGAAACGCGTGTTGCAGATTTTTCAGAAAGTAGCTTCAATTGGAATTCGCGATTAAATAATACCATTCGGTTAGGAAAATCTACTCGTTTACAACTGAACGGAATGTATAATAGTCCGACTGTTTCTGCACAAGGTGAGCGAGAAGGTTTTTTTATGACAAATATTGCCCTGCGCCAAAGTTTCTTGAAAAACAAAATTGCGGCAACATTGCAAGTTCGTGATGTTTTTGGTACAATGAGTCACTCATCAACATACGAAGGTGATGGTTTTTACTCATGGTACGATTTTCAGCCAAATACACCATTAGTTTCTTTAACACTTTCATTTAAGATCAATAATTATAAACCGGATAGAAGAGGTGGAGGTCAAGCTGGTGATGATTTAGGAGGAGAAGAAAGTGGATTTTAAAATATAAAAGAATTTGTCCGAAAAGTTAAATAATTAAGTCTTATTCCTATATTTTTCTTTGTGTAACTCTGTGTTTTCTTTGTGAGCCTTTGTGTAACAGTTTTTAAAATTATACCACAAAGTTTCCACAAAGGAATCACAAAGAACCACTAAGACTTTTCGGACAAATTCTTTTATTCAGTTTTTTCTCTTGGGCAGGTTCTTAATCCAAAAATAGTATATAATGGGCAGAAACTAATTAAGCTGGTTAATACAAAAATTCCTGCTAATATCATAAGAACTATTCCCAATGTTCCTTTTATTATTCCTGTGAAATATAGTGCAACAATTACTATTGCAACCAATATGCGAATAATCTTATCCGCAACGCCCATATTCTTTTTCATAACATTTTGTTTTAGTTTATACTTTCAAATCTAAAACAAAATTTGATTTAGAATGTTTAATCGATTTTTTTAAAATCAAGATTCTTAAAGTGAAAATCGTGACTAGGCAGATCGATTTTAAATCCGGTTACCTCATTTTTATCTGTTGTTTCAAAAGTTACTAAGCCATAAGGTAAAAATGGATCGTCAAAAACTATTTTAAACGAGTTTTTATTCCAATGTTCCATAGTACTGAAAAATACCTCTTTTGCCGGTAAAAGCGTAATCTTAAGTTTCGCATTGTCTAGTTCTATTTTCGCATTACCATACATGATATCCTTGTATATTCCGGTAAATTTTTCCAGTGCAAGAGTTGGAGCAATGGTAGTATCTCTGCTTAAAAGTCTTTGTTCGTTAAATTCCCGATCTCTTTGTTTCGATTCCTCTTTTTGTGTTAAATAGTATTCAACCCAGTTATTTACAGGTTTTTCATTTACAATGTCAACAATAGAATAGAAAAGAGCATCATTGCCATATACATCAAAACCATTGTTTAAAATAACTACACCCAGGTTCTTTTCAGGAATAAGCGCCACTTTGCTAATATAACCTGGCATTCCACCATTGTGTTCTACAATTTTAACTCCGTTGTAATCATAGGTGCTCCAGCCAAGAGCATAACTTCGAAAATGTGTACCCCAGCTTTCTCTTTGTTCAGATACAGGTAAGATAGTTTGTGGTGATTGTAATGTTCGAATAGTTTTTGGATCAAGTATTTGTTGCTCTTTCCACTTGCCATCATTTAACCACATCATGACCCAGTGCGATAAATCGAGTGTATTTGACCAAATAGATGCTGCAGGTTTTGAGGCTTCAAAATCGTATATTCCAATTACAGAGTCTTTAAAATGCGGATAAGCAATATTTTCTGTTCCGTCAAATTGATCGTTGGATGTTCTGGTATCGTTCATTTCCAATGGAACCATAAACGTTTCGTGAATATAATTTTCCCATGATTGTCCGGTAACTTTTTTTACAATTTCACCTGCTAACATAAACATGTTATTTTGATATCCGAACCTGGTTCTAAAATCATAAGGAACAGGTAGATATTGCATACGGTCTATTACCTCATCATTGGTATATGAAGTGTTATACCAAAGCAAGTCGCCATCGAACGTACTAAAACCACTGCGGTGCGAAAGAATATCTTTTAGCGTTAAGTGTTGTGTGATATACGGATCTTTAAGCCTAAATTCTGGAATATAATCAACCACTTTATCATTCCATGCTAATAAACTGTCTTCAACAAGTTTTCCAATAGCCGCAGCAGTAAAAGCTTTAGTACACGAGGCGATATTAAAAATATCTTTCCCGTTTAAAAAATCCATTTTAGAAGTATTGGCATACCCGAGATTTTTTGAAAAGATAATTTCCCCATCCTGCACAATAACCACACTCAGTCCGGTAGGATGAAACTGATCAAAAACTTTTTGCGTAACCTGATCGAACTGTTGAATGTTGTTTTCTTTCTTCTGGATAAACAAAATCAAAGGAATTGCAATGACCAGAATTAACGGGATGATGAATTTTACTATGTTTTTCATGAGAGATTAGTATGTAAAGAAAAATTATTGTAGAAATAAAAACAAAATCAAAAACACGGAATGAAATGGTCTTTAGTAATTTCTAAGGCTTTTTCATTATTTTTTATAAAAAAAGAATAAATAGCTACTGAATATAATTGTCATAACAGCTTGAATTAAAATCGGGGTTGAAATTAATCCTGATTTTAATATGGCAAATTGTATTAATCCAAACTTTATAAGGTAATATATAACTTTACTTCCCAATATACTTATAAGTATGGGAACGAAAGTGCTTCTAAATTTACTTACCAACAGGTGGAATATAAATACATTTAAGCTCAACTCAAACGTTATTAAAAGCATCTTTGGAAATACAGGGTGAGCTGATAGTAAGAATGAGAATAATGGCATGGTTAAGGCTAAAATATATGCATTTTGTTTAGAAGTATGTACTAAAGCCAGAATTAGCATTAACCGCATGGGCTCAATTAAATAAACAGGCAGACTAAGCAGATGCGAAATGGTCGGAACAAAATAGATAAAACTAATGGCAATAATGTCGAAAATAATGCTTCGAATTTGTAAGCTATCCAAAGTTCTGGTTGTGGTATTCATGGCTTCTTTACTTTAAATTTAACTGCTTTAACTAGTTGATTTGAAATCTAATCAAATTTAATGAATAATTTCCAAAGCTGCTTCTATTTTTGTAAATTTATCGGTGTTAATCAAATACAGTAAGCTATGAAACGCAGGGATTTTATACGTAAATCAATTAGTGCCGGAATATTTACTGGGACTGCATTAAGTTTTGGTGGATATGGTAAAATTTTTGCCAATACGGTAAATTCAACATTACCTTATGATTTGGTAGCGGTTAAAGATGGAGAACCCGACAAGATGCTTGATAAAGCATTACAGGCAATGGGCGGAATTCAAAATTTTGTAAAAAAGGGTCAAACTGTTGTGGTAAAACCTAACATAGGTTGGGATGTTACCCCGGAAAGAGCTGCCAATACAAACCCTGCGTTAATAAAAAGGCTTATTGAACACTGTATGACTGCCGGAGCTAAAGAGGTTTATGTTTTTGATAACACATGCGATAAATGGTCATCGTGCTATAAAAACAGTGGAATAGAGCGGGCTGCTAAGGATGCCGGAGCAAAAGTAGCACCAGGACACAGTGAAAGTTATTATCAGCAAGTTAGCGTACCTAAGGGAAATAATTTGAAGGATGCAAAAGTTCATGAACTTATATTGAGCTCTGATGTGTTTATTAATGTTCCCGTTCTGAAAAGTCATGGATCGGCAAAACTTACCATTACCATGAAAAATCTTATGGGAATTGTTTGGGACAGGCGTTTCTGGCATAGAAATAATTTAAATCAGTGTATTGCAGATTTTGCTACCTACAGAAAACCCGATTTAAATATTGTAGATGCGTATAATGTAATGACCAAAAACGGACCCCGTGGAGTATCTAAAGCCGATGTGTTGAATATGAAATATTTAATTGTATCAGACGATATGGTTGCTGCCGATGCTGCTGCTGCTAAAATATTTGGAGTGGAACCTGAAGATGTTAAATATATCCAAATAGCAAACGAAATGGGAGTGGGGCAGATGGATCTATCAAAATTGAATATTAGTAGAATTAAAGTGTGATAATTCATGAATCTATCTTTTCTTAAGCGTTTTAGAGTTTTATTTTCCGGTATACTACTGCTTCTTTTTTTAATCCTGTTTATCGATTTTACGAACTTAATACCTGAAAGCGTATACGATACTGCTCTGTTTTTACAATTTATTCCTTCTTTACTGCTTTTTAAGAAACTATTTACCGTTGCGGGTATAGGTTTTATAGTAATCATTATTTTGAATTTAATTTTTGGCAGAGTATACTGTTCTTTTTTATGCCCGCTTGGTATACTGCAAGATGTTATTAGTTTTAGTACAAAGAAAATAAGACGACTGAAACGATATAAATATGTTTATCAAAAACCATTATCCTGGCTTCGATATGGATTTTTAGGACTATTTATATTGGGATTATTTTCAGGTTTAACAGTTGTGGTTTCACTGCTCGATCCGTATAGTATTTTTGGAAGAATTGCATCTGGAATAGTCAGACCTCTAATTGTAAAAGGGAATAATGTGCTTGCTTCCATATTACAGAAGTTTGAAATTTATTCGTTATTTCATGTTGATTTAAAACCTGAACACTGGTCAGTACTTGCAGTTTCAATGTTTTTTATAATTCTGATCACGGTATTATCAGTTAAGAAGGGACGACTATACTGCAACACGGTTTGTCCGGTAGGAACTTTCCTGGGATTACTCTCGAAAATTTCAATATTAAAAATTTCGATTGATAAGGATACCTGCACAAGTTGCAGATTATGCGAAAAAGTTTGTAAAGCCGGATGTATTCATATTCCAAATCAAACGGTTGATTTTAGTCGATGTGTGAACTGCTATAACTGCCTAACAGTTTGCCCTGTTGATAGTGTAAAATACGCTATTAAGCCTTTAAAAAGTAGTAGTAAAAAAGAAAAGAGCAGAAAGGCAGGTAGCAATACCAACAGAAGGAATTTTTTGGCTATTGTAGCATTAATATTAACTGCACGTAAGGCGAGATCACAAAAAATTGTATCGAATAATGCTACTGTACCTGTTAAAAGAACAGTTCCGGTTTCTCCGCCAGGCTCTATTTCAGTTGAGAAATTTAATTTGGCTTGTACTGCTTGTCATTTATGCATAAGTGCCTGCCCGACACATGTTTTACAGCCGTCATATATCGAATACGGGTTAATTGGTTTTATGCAACCTGTACTAGATAACCATGCAGGGTTTTGTAATTTTGATTGTGTAAAATGTGGTGAAGTTTGTCCAACAGGTGCAATTGAGTTGCTAAATCTTGAAGAGAAAAAACTTACCCAGATTGGAATATCAAAGTTTGTGAAGGAAAATTGTATTGTAGTAACCGAAGGTACAGATTGCGGTGCTTGCGCCGAACACTGTCCGACGAAAGCTGTTCATATGGTACCTTACAAAGATAATTTAGTAATACCTGAAGTTAACGAAGATATTTGTATTGGTTGTGGTGCGTGTGAGTATCCATGCCCAACAACACCGTATAAGGCAATTTATGTTGAAGGAAATGCAGTTCACCAGCTGGCAAATAAACCTGATGAAACCGAACAAAAAAAGGAAATCCAAGAGGATTTTCCTTTTTAAGATTTCTATATATTTAACTAATCTGCTATTCGTTTAAGTGTTTATCTATTATCCGAAGTAATTTCTCAGTTCCAATAGGTTTTGATATAAAGTCGTTGGCACCGGCTTCAAAGCTTAAATTTCTATCTTCAGGCATGGAATATGCTGATTGTACTATAATTGGCACCTTAGAAAATGATTCTCTAATTTGTTTGATGGCCTCTAAGCCATCCATTTCAGGCATTTTAATATCCATTAAGACTAAATTAATATGATCATTTCCCTGACAAAATTCAATTGCTTGCTTTCCTGTTTTTGCCCATAGAATATCAGCAGAAGTTTTTCGGATAATCATTTCAAGAAACTTATAATTACTTTCTTCATCTTCTGCTACGAGTATGGTTTTATTATTCCAATCGTATTTTAATGATGATTTCTTTTTTGGTTTTGGTTTTTCTTCATCCTGCACAGGTCTGTATGGAATGGTAAAATGGAATGTTGATCCCTGGTTCAGCTCCGATTCAACCCAAATTTTCCCATCAAGCAGCTTTATTAAATTTTTAGTAATGGTTAAGCCAAGACCTGCACCGCGGTAAATTTTCATTTTATTATTTTCGATTTTTGTAAATCGCGCAAATATTTGATCTTGCTGTTCCGGACTAAGACCAATGCCTGTGTCTTTAACAAAAAAGTGTATATCGTTATTTTCAACTTCATATCCAAACTCAATGATCCCTTGTTCGGTAAATTTTAAGGCATTACTTAACAGGTTCTTTAATATTTGTAACAACCTATACGGATCAGTAAGCAGGTTTAATGGTTTTTGAAGTTGTTCTTCACTGACTTTAATACTAACATGATCTTTTGTATGAATAGTGTCCTCAAATTCCAATAATAGATCATTAAGAATCTGGCTAACATTGCATTTTCGTTCTTTTATTTCAAGTTGATCCGATTCTATTTTAGAGATATCAATAATATCATCAATAAGATTTAACAGATTATGACTATTTTTCTTAATAAGCTGAGTTAATTCATCCCTATTGCTATCAGCAAGATCAGGGTCGTTTATAAGATTTGAAAAGCCAATTATAGCATTCATTGGTGTTCTGATCTCATGCGACATATTAGCTAAAAATGCCGATTTTAATTTATCCGACTCTTCCGCTTTTTCTTTTGCTACTTCCAGATCTGACGTTCGCTCTTTTACCAGTTGCTCTAAATGCTCTTGTTGTAGTTCCAGTTCTTGATTAATCTTTTCCAGGCTTTCAGATTGTGATTTTAACTCCTCTTTCTGCAGATTTATTTCATTGGTTCGTTCCTTAACTTTTAACTCAAGAATTTCCTTTTCCTTAATCAAGCTTCGTTCTCTGAGTTTTATGAAGATGAGAATAATAATAAATCCAAGGAATGCCAGTAAAGATAAAAACCACCAGGTTTTATAATACGGTGGAATAACCTTTATTTTAAGTTCAGTAGGCTCATTGTTCCAAACCTTGTCGTTATTACTACCCTTTACTTTAAAAACATAAGAGCCTTGATCAAGGTTGGTATATGTTGCTGTTCTGTTGTTTGAGGCATCTATCCATTCTTCATCAAAACCTTCAAGCATGTATTTATACTGATTTTGAGATGGCGATGTGTAATCTAATGCTGCAAATTCAATGGTAAAGAAATAGTCTTTATTGGTCAACTCAATTGGTTCGTTTTTATGGTTAATTTTATCGAAGGTTAAAAGGTTCTTTCCCCAGTCAGACTTATTTAAAATTTTGAAATCGGTAATAGCTACGTTGGGTACAAAAGGGTTATTACTAACTTTTAAAGGTTCAAAGTAACTTAGTGCTGCATTACTTCCAAAATACATGGTGCCATCAGAGGTTTTGTGCAGTGCATTGCGATTAAACCCACTACTTTCTAAACCATCGATATACGTGTAATTACTTAGTTTATTGTTCCATGGTGAATACTTGGAAAGCCCGCGCGAGGTACTAATCCATAAATTACCCATATCATCCTCTGTCATACCCATAATCATATTACTTAGTAACATTTCATTCTGAGGATGTTGCTTGAAGTTCTTATTTTCAATATCTAACTGAAGTAAACCATTGGATTCTGTTCCGATCCATAACGAATTGTTTTGATCCTGATATATGGTAACAACATGAATGTCATTTTTAAATTCAGACTGCGGTAATTCAGTAGGAGAGTATGGTATAAATTCTTCTTTATCGGGCAAAAACTGGAATAATCCGCCAATGTAGGATCCCACCCAAATTCTGTTTTCGTTGTCAACATATATTGAGCTAATGTAGTTATCTACAAAATTCAGCGAGTCTGGTTCGTTCTGGGTATAGGTTTTAAAATCGATTGTATTTGATCTGTCATTTTTAATAACTTTCACTAATCCATCAGGTGTTCCAATCCAAATATTGTCTTTTTTATCTTGCACTATGCTGTTAACCTGAACAGCTGGAAAGTTCGACTTATCTCCTTTTACATATGATTTAAAGTGGAATGTATTATTTTTAACTTCTAATCGATTTAATCCTCCTAAATAGGTTCCAACCCAAACGATTCCATCATTATCAACCAATATGCTCCAGACTCTGTCAGAACTTAATGTGTTGGTTTTTCCAGGTTTATTTTGAAAGTTTGTAAACTTCTTACTTTCCAGATTATATTTCGATAATCCACCACCATCTGTTCCTATCCACAAATTTCCACTATTGTCATGTTCAATGGCCATAACACTTGGATGAGGGAGTGAATTTTTGTTATCAGGCTCATGAACAATATTATGAAACTTCTGAGGTTTAAGATCCAGCTTATTAATACCTCCACCACGTGTGGCTATCCAAAGTATTTTTGATTTATCTTCACAAATATATTCAATTCGGTTATTACTAATACTTTCAATATTGTTTGGATCGTTTTTGAAATGTTTAAATTCTTCGGTTTCTCTATTGAGAAGGTTTAGACCTCCTTCATAGGTTCCAACCCAGAACTGATTGTATGAATCAATAAATAGAAACTCAACTTTGTTGTCGCTTAAACTTTTAGGGTTTTTAGGATTGTGTTTATAATGTGTAAATTTTTCAGTCTTTGGATTAAACCTGTCTAAACCACCACCGCGTGTTGCAATCCAAATATTATCCGATTCATCACATAAAAGATATTGAATACCATTGGCGCTTAAGCTGTTTTTGTTATTTGGTTCGTGCAGGTAATGCTTAAAAGTTCCGGTCTTTTTATCAAACTTATTAAGTCCTTTTCCAGTGCCAATCCATAAAGTTCCATCACTGCTTTCACAAATACATTTTGCTCTAATATGACTTAAACTCTTAGCATCGTTAGGGTTGTATGTGTAACGAGTAAATGTTTCGGTCTCCGGATTATATTTATTAAGTCCTCCACTTGCTGTTCCTACCCATAAGATACCTTCTTGATCTCTATGAAAAAAGGTAACCTGATTATTGCTTAAGCTTTGATGATTTCCAATTTCGTTTGAGAAGTTAGTGAATGTATTTGTTTTCGGATCAAACCGGTCTACACCACCGCCAAAGGTACCAAACCAAAATATTCCTGATGAATCCTGGTATATTTTACCAAAATTACCTGTTGTTAAAGAATTTGGATTTGATGGTTCGTGGCGGTATATCGTAAATTTGTAACCATCGTATTTGTTAAGTCCGTCTTGTGTTCCAAACCACATATATCCCGCCTGATCCTGTATTATTGTGTATACATTGCTGTGGGAAAGCCCATCTTTTATAGATAGTCGCTCAAATTTATAGGTAGATGTTTGGGCGAAAACAAAATTAGCAACAAGTACAAGGGTAGTTGTAATAATTGCTTTTCTGGTTAATAGTTCCTTTATAAGCTTGGGCATAATTAAAGTGTTATATGGTTTAAGTTACTCGCTTAATAAGAAAGTAGATAGTACTTCCATTAATTTATTCGCTTTAATTGGCTTCGATAAATAAGAGTTACAACCCGCTTCTAAACTAAGTCGCTCGTCGTTTTCCATTGCAAATGCAGTTTGAGCAATGATAGGAATTTCAGGGTATGTCTTTTTGATTTCTTTGGTTGCTTCCAGACCATCCATATTTGGCATCTTAATATCCATAAGAATTAAATCCGGCTCAACTTCTTTGCATAAATCAACAGCTTCAATCCCATCTTTGGCCCATACTATCTTAGCTTTTGTTTTATTTAATACCATTTCAAGGTAACGAAAATTACTATCTTCGTCTTCGGCTATAAGTATGGTTTTATTGTTCCAGTTAAAATTATTTGACAGCATTATTTTAAAATTATTTATTGTGAACTAATTTATGAATTGGTACGTTAAAATAAAAATTAGATCCTTTATCTTTTTCTGATTCTACGTTTAATTTTCCTCCTAAAAGTTCAACTAAATTTTTACAGATAGCTAAACCCAAGCCAGAACCACGGTAAAGTTTCTTTTTATCATCCTCTATTTTACTAAAACGATTAAAAATAATTTCTTTTTTCTCCTCGGAAAGTCCTATTCCAGTATCCTTTACATATATTATTATTTCATCTTCGGATGTTTCGGATTTTTTAATTTCGATTTCAATTTTACCTTTTTCTGTGAACTTAAAAGCATTATCGACTAGGTTTATTATAATTTGCTGTAAACGAAGAGGATCAGTTTGTAATGGTATGTCTTTTTCTGGTTTATTTACATTAAATAGAATATGCTCTTTTTTAAGAGATAGTTTCTTTTCAGTGTAAATAGGTTCAATTTGATCAAGAATAGTATTTAACGAGCAATCAGTTTTACGAATTTTAAGTTGTCCTGATTCTATTTTTGCAATATCAATAATATCGTCAATCAATTTTAAGAGAGTATCTGAGTTATGATTTATGTGTCTTGTCAGTTCTTCTTTCGTTTCATCATCAAGGTCCGGATCATTTAATAAATCTGCAAATCCAATAATAGCATTCATCGGGGTACGAATTTCATGCGACATATTGGCTAAAAACGCTGATTTTAATCGATCTGATTCTTCTGCTTTTTCTTTAGCTATCTTTAGATCTTTTGTTCTGTCTTCGACCAGTTTTTCTAAATGATTACGATGAGTCTCGAGTTCTTCTTTTTGTGCTAGAATTTCTTCGTTTTGAGATAATATTTCTTTGCTTTTTTGGAGTATCTCAATTTCAGCATTTTTCAGTTTTGTAATATCAGTGTCAATAGCTACATACTTTTCAATATATCCCTCATTATCTATGATTGGTGTTAGGTTAGTTTGAATGTATGTTTTATGATTTTTATTTAGAATTTCAGTTTCATAAACAGTACTTTCTTTTGACTCCCTGCACTTTTCGAAATGAGTATTAATATTTGTATTGAAACTGTTCGTAGTAATATGATTACCTTTCTTTGTGATAAATTCTTTAAATGAATAATTATATAGTTTTTCAAAAGCTTCATTAAACCACTCGATCTTACCGGTTTTATCAAATATAATAACAGCATTACCTGTTTTACTGGCCACAATTGATAGTTTTTTTAGCTCCTTGTTTTTTTCTTCCAGAAGTTCATTTTTTTGATCAAGAATGTGATTGGTTCTTTTTTTAAGCTTAAACCGGTTGTAAAGTAAAATAGCAAAACTTAATATGAATAGTGAAAAAACTATGAGTGAGTTTCTAAAATACTTTTGGCGTTTAATTTGTAATTGTTGTTTTTCAATTTCCTGCTGTTGCTTTTCTGTTTCGTAAATTGTTTGCAGTTCGGCTATTTGCTTGCTCTTTTGTTCGGTAAAGATACTGTCGTTGAGTTGAGTAACCTGAAGGTGATATTCGAACGCTTTTTTATAATTATTTTGCGCTTTGTATAGTTCAACATAAGTGTTTAAAACCTTAAGTTTTGTAAGATTGTTTGTGGTTTTGTCTATCGCCTTTTTGCTCTTATTAATATGTATTAGCGCTTGATGATAGTTTTTCTTAATAATATTTATCTTGGCTAAATACATTTCTGCATATGCCAGGCCTTCCGGGTGGTTTATGTTGTTTGCATATATTCCGGCTTTAGTAAAATAATTGGAAGCTTCGTTATAATTGCCAATTTCGAATAGTATTGTTCCTAAATCTCGGGCAGAATAGTGTATTCCTCGCATGTCATTTAATTGTTCACGTAAAAGAAGCGATTGTTTGGCAAAGTCAATTGCTTGTTCGTAGTCCTTTAATCTTCTGTATGCATCACTAATATTAAGCTTAATTAAGGCTATTCTGTTTTTGTTATTTAACTTTTTAGCTAAAATCTGAGCTTCGAAAAAGAATTCGAGTGATTTGTTGGGCTCATCAAGGCTTAGATAGGTATTGCCTAAATTAATTAAGCTAACAATCTTTTTCTCATTATCAGGTGCAATTTTATTACAAATCAGAAGATATTCTAGTCGTTTATCTAAGTTACCTAAATGACCATATGAAATGGCCAGTAGATTATAGCTGTCAAACATAAGAGCATTATTGTTTAACGAAGAATAGTATTCTAAACTTTTATTAGCAAATTCAATGGCCTCTGTAAACCTACCTGAGTAATAGTTAGCTAAACATTTAATGTAGTAAGCTCTGCCAAGTTCATATATGTAGTTGTTTTTGTTGGCTATTTCTATAGCTTCATTAGCCAAATTTATAGCTTTATCAGGGTTATCGCTGGCAATGTTTAGGGCTAGTTCGCATATTAGCTTTACTCTAGAAGTATCTGCAAGTGCTTTGGTGTTTAACTCGTTTTCTAAACTATCGGCAATAGCTGACTGGGCCATTATTTCATAAATAGGCCAAAGATTAAGACATAAAAATATACTAATCACAACTAATTTTTTGGTCATGGCTAACCGTGGCTTAGGTATTGAGTAAAATCTTGTAGAAATTATTGAAAAAAAAGGATTTAAACAAATCCGCTGTTATGTTTTTGATTCAATATTTATTTATAGTGATTAACCAACCAATTTTCATGATAGAAATTTGTCAAGTAACCTAAATAACTGGTGTTTTTGTATTGGTTTGGTGATAAAATCGTTACATCCGGCTTTGAGCGATTCTTGTTCGTCGTTTTCCATAGAAAAGGCTGTCTGCGCTATAATAGGTAAGTGAGGATAATCTTTTCGTATTGTTCGTACTGCTTTTAATCCATCCATTTTAGGCATTTTAATATCCATTAAAATAAGATCCGGGGAGTTTTCTTTTGTCTTTTGAATTGCCTCATGTCCATTTTGGGCATGGATAATGGTTATATCAGTATCGGAAAAAAGCATTTTAAAATAGTAAAAGTTACTGGTATCATCTTCGGCTATTAGGATGGTTTTATCCTTCCAGTTTTTTCTTGAATAACTCTTGTGCGAAGTAACTGTACCACTTTCATTTGTACCTTCTATAGCAGGTATCATAATATAAAAAGCCGATCCCTTTTCAGGTTCAGACTCAACCCATATCTTCCCATCAAGCAATTCAGCCAACTGATTACAAATAGATAAACCAAGACCTGCTCCCCGATAAAGCTTCTGTTTTTCTTTTTCAAACTTGGAAAATCTTTTAAAAAGATTGTTTATTTGATTTTGAGTCATTCCAATGCCCGAATCTTTAACCATAAAAGTTATGTTTTCTCTGTAAATGGTATAGGTAATCTGAATCGATCCTTTATCCGTAAATTTTATTGCATTATCTACAATGTTGCTAAGAATTTGCTTTAAACGATAATTGTCTGTTTTAAGGTTGATTGTATTACTTTCGGCTTTCTGAAAATCTAAAGTAATATTTTTACTTTCTGCCATTTCGATAAATGAATAATAAATATCATCCAATAAATCGCCCAGGCTAAATGTTTTGATATTAAAATGAATTTGATTGGTTTCTATTTTTGCCAGATCTAATATGTTGTCGACTAAATTAAGTAGTGTAAAACAGTTACTTGAGATTTCGTGTTTGTAATTTGATTTCGTTCTATCGTCTATTTCATTTTCTATTAGCAAGTTAGAAAATCCGACAATTGCATTCATCGGAGTGCGAATTTCGTGCGACATATTGGCTAAAAATGAAGACTTAAGGCGGTCGCTCTCTTCTGCTCTTTCTTTAGCAAGCTCAAGATCTTTAGTGCGTTCTTCTACCAGCTTTTCAAGATGGTTTCGATGCCTTTCGAGCTCATCTTTTTGAGAAGATATTTCTTCGTTTTGTTCGTAAATGGTTGCATTTTTTCTCTTCAGTTTCTTACGTATGATAAGCAGTTCAATAATAAACACAATAAAAGCAAGAGTTACAATAAGTATTAAAATAATGCGAATTCGCATTTTTTCAAGTTTTACGCTTTTTAGTTCATTTTCACTTTCTAGCTTTTCAATTTCAAGTTGCTTATTTTCCAACTGATATTTAGATTCTAACGATTCCAACTCTTTAACTTTCTCAATATTAAATATGCTGTCTTTAGCATTTAGATATAATTTATGATAGTTTAATGCTTGTTCAAAATTCTGTAACCCTTCACTAGCTATTGCAAGTTGTTCTAATGCATTTTTTTTATCTAAATAACCACCGGTTTGTTTTGATATTTCGAGGGCTTTTAATGCATATGTTTTTGCTTGCGCATGGTTTTTTACTGCATTGTATATTTTTGCTATTTCAACATAACTTGCAGCAATACCAAGCTGATCTTTAAGTTGTTTATCTATTTTTAGTGAATTAAAAAAGTAATCGAGCGCTAAGGGATATTCGCCTAACTTATAATATGCATTTCCAATGTTTTTGTATGTATATCCAATTCCTAATTTATCCTCAAATTTATTGTAAATAGATAGTGCCTTTTTAAAATAGTCGATTCCGGTGCTATAATCTTCTTCAAAAATAAATATAGAACCGATATTATTATAACATCCGGCCATTCCCATTTCGCTATTAAACTCTTTTCTTATTTCCAGCGATTTAAAATAATATTCTTTGGCTAAATCATAATTTTCCTGGTAAAAGTGAATATTTCCAATATTGTTATAAGTAATTCCTAATCCGAATTTATCATTCTTTAATTTTCTTAATTCAAGTGATTTTTGATAATATTCCAGGCTTATTGCAAAATTTCCCCTGTTTCGATGCAGGGCACCTAAATTATTGTAATTCTTGGCTACTCCTAAAGAATCTCCAATTTCCCGGTAAATTTTAATGCTTTGTTGATAATAGTCGGATGCTTTTTGAAAATTATCTTTCCCATTATAAATGTTACCTATATTTTTGTAGCATTCTGCTAAATAGTTATTGGAATTATGCTTTAGTGCCAGATTTTCAGCTTTTTTTGCAAAATAAAGAGCAGAATCGGGATATGAGCGCCGTAATTGAACTGTAAGTTCATTTAGAACTTTTATTTGATCTTGAACATTTGTTATTTCCTGTAATGCCGAGTTTAGACTATCGGTTTTATGTCTTTGAGCTTCAGAATTAAAGTTGCTAAGAGCTAGCAGGCAGATAAATAGTATTTTACAAAAATATATTCTCATTGGGTACGGGTTAATAAAAACATTCTGTGCCTAGCAGGTTTACAGAATAATAATATAATTAGGTTATAAAGTTACTAATTAAACTTAATAATTGTGATTTTGTAATTGGTTTTGATAAATATGCATCGCAACCCGATTCAATTGATCTCTGTTTGTTATACTCTAACGTAAAAGCGGTTTGTGCTATTATAGGAATGTTTTTTTCAATTGATTTAATTTTTCTTGCAGCTTGTAAACCATTCATTACAGGCATTTTTATATCCATTAAAACCAAATCGATAGAATTATTTTTAACCATTTCAATAGCTTCCAAACCATTTTTTGCATGTAAGATCTTAGCTCCGGTATGCGATAAAGAAATTTTAAGTTGTTGATAATTAATTAATTCATCATCGGCTATTAGTATAGATTTATTTTCCCATTTATATGGAGATATTTTTTGTTGTTTGATGATTACCTTGTTTTCAACTTTATCTGTTATTGGAATATTAAAATAGAATGTAGCTCCTTTCTTTAGCTCAGATTCTACCCAAATTCTTCCGCCAAGGATTTCAACAAGGTTTTTACTTATGCTTAATCCGAGACCCGCGCCACGATATAATTTCTTTTTGGATATTTCAGCTTTTGTAAACCGGTTAAAAATACGTGTTTGCTGCTCTGTCGATAAACCAATTCCGCTGTCTTTTACATAGAACAAAACATGAGGTTCTTTGACAGTATGAGGTATTTTATATCCTATATGAATTTCTCCTTCTTCGGTAAATTTAACTGCATTGTCAAGCAAATTGTGAAGTATCTTTTTTATATGATTTGCATCCGAATTAATAAAACTGGAAGAATTAATATCATTATCAAGTACCAGCTTAATATTCTTTTTACCTGTTGCCGTGATTATTTCGTTATATTCACTAAACGCATCATTAAAGATTTGTGTTATATCTACTTTCGAAATTTTGGCTTCCAGTTGTCCGGCTTCAATTTTTGAAATGCTAATAATATTTTCGATTAACTGTAAAAGCGAATTGGTATTTTGTGTAATGTGCATTACCATTTCTTGCTTAAGCGCATCTTCAACATCGGGATCGACTAATAAACTAGAAAAACCAATGATGGCATTCATAGGAGTGCGAATTTCATGCGACATGTTGGCGAGAAAAGCAGACTTTAGTCGGTCAGATTCCTCTGCTTTTTCCTTTGCTATTTCAAGTTCTTCAGTTCTATTCTTAACTAATTTTTCCAGATGATTTCTGTGTTCTTCTAATTCTTTATTTGCGGTTTCAAGTTTTTTTGATTTTGTAACAATTTCTTTTTGTTGATCCATTACCTTATTCAGGTAAAATGTTTTTTTATTATTCGAATCAACAAGTTCTTTGTATGTTCTTTGTCGCACAAACTCAAAAGTAATGGACATAAAAGTTACGGCTAAAAACGTTGAAATAAATCTCGATTTTAAGTTTTGATCATAATCGGCCAAATAGAAAGGTTCAGTATAAAACAGTACCAGCATAAATGCAAGAAAAAATGAAATATAGACAATACTGTACCTTACACCTATAGTGAATAAACATAAAATAGGGAATACATAGATCCATAAAATACCTGTATTATTATCTCCGCCCGAAATAAAAAGATAAGCATCAAGAAAAATCATCATAACAATAATTGAATGACTAGCAACAATATAGTTTTTTGTAAGACGCAAGTAGCCAAATAACCCTAAGGTAATTAAGGCAAAAAGCGCCAGCATAGTAGCATGAATAAATTGTTGATTAATTATGCTTCTGCTGGCATATAAAAGCATAAAAAACAGACCAATAAATGAAAAAAGATTTATGGTAACAGCTTTTCTTACCGGTTCAGATTCATAACCTCCTTTAATCCCGCTAGTGATGATGTTATTTATCAGGTTATATATTTTTTTCATTTATCAGTTTTTATCAAAAAATGTGCTGATAAGTTTGAGTAACTTATTTTTATTTATTGGTTTAGAAATATAAGAGTCGCATCCTGCTTCTAAACTTATTTTCTCATCATTTTCCATAGCAAATGCTGTTTGGGCAATAATAGGAATTTCGGCATCAATTTTTCTAATTCTTCTGGTAGCTTCCAGCCCATCCATATTGGGCATTTTAATATCCATTAAAATTAAATCAACATCTTTCTTTTGAAACAGTTCAAAAGCTTCAATACCATCTGTTGCCCAAATTAACTCTGCATTGGTTCTGGATAACGCCATTTCTATAAATCTATAATTACTAACCTCATCCTCAGCTACTAATATGGTTTTTCCTTGCCAGTTATAACTTGCTTTAGTATTCGAAATACCATCTATTTTGGTTTCATTTTCAGAGACTTTAATATAAGGAATACGCACGAAAAATGTTGACCCTTCGCCAATTGTAGATTCTACCCAAAGGTTGCCACCCAACAGTTCTGAAATATTTTTACAAATTGCCAAACCTAATCCGGCGCCGCGATATAGCTTCTTTTTGTCATTTTCAAATTTTGTAAAGCGATGAAATATCTGTGTTTGTTGTTCTTCGCTTAAACCAATTCCGGTATCCTTTACAAAAAATACGATGGAAGGATTTTCTCTATCATTGTGCAAATTATAGCCAATTTCAACAGAACCTTTCTCAGTGAATTTTAAAGCGTTATCAATTAAATTAGTTATGATTTGTTGTATACGTAAAGGATCTGTATAAACAGTAAAGTTCTCATTTTCAATTTCAGGCTTTAAAATAATGTCGATGTTTTCTTTGTATAATACTTTTCTTTTTTCTGAGAAGGTTTCCAACAAACCGTGCAAAATGGTATTTATTTGGCAACTCTTCTTGTTGATCTCTAACTGTCCTGCTTCAATTTTCGATAAATCAATAATATCATCAATTAAATGTAAAAGTGTATTACTATTCTGGATGATATGTGTAACTAATTCTTCGCGATCTTCTTCACCAATTTCATCATCGTTTAATAAATTGGAAAAACCAATAATTGCATTCATAGGTGTTCTTATCTCATGCGACATATTGGCCAGAAATGCTGATTTTAATTTATCGGATTGTTCTGCTTTTTCTTTGGCTATTTCCAGATCAATAGTTCGTTCTTTTACGAGTTGCTCTAGTCTGTTACGATGCTTTTCAAGTTCTTTATTTTGCTGTTCAATAAATTGTTTTTGTTGCTGGGCAAAGTCTCGCTGAGCTTGTATCTCGTCTTTTTGCTGCATAACCTCGAGTTCTGCCATCTTTAGTTTGGTGATATCGGAATCTATAGCAATTAACTGAACAATATTGTCATTATCGTCAATTATAGGAGTAATGGTAGTTTGTGCCCAGATTTTTTTACCTGATTTTGAGCTGTTTAAAGATTCGTAGCTTTTACTACTTTTATTTTTTTTACAATAAGCAATGGCGTTTTTTATTTGCTCACTTTCACTAAAATCAATTAATGAGGTATAATTATGTTTTTCCAAATCACTCAGAGTAAACCCGTACAAACGTCTAAAACCTTCGTTAACCCATTCTATTTTACCTTCCGGATCAGCAATGGCTATGGCATTATCGGTTTCTCTTGCAATAATTGATAACTTTTCTAATTCATCATTTTTAGCCGATAGCTCTTCTGATTGCGCAAGAATTTCTTCCTTTTGTTGATTTATTTCGTAGGTTCTCTTTTCAACGAGTCGTTCAAGTTGAGTATTTAAATTTCGTAATCTGCGAATACTGATTCTTACGATAATCAATATAACAGTAATGCTTAATAAAATAAAAAATGTATAAGCAACTTTGGTTCTGTACCATGGAGGTTTTATTGAAAATTCGAAGGTTGCCTCATCGCTTAATTGATTATAAATATTACGCGCTTTTATTTTAAATGTATAATTACCTTCTGGTAAGTTGGTATACTCTTTTGTTGAATTTAACGACCAGTCAGACCATGTTTTATCGTACCCCTGCAGAAAATAAGTAAACTCAGTTTCTTCTTCATGCTGATAATCATATGCTGTAAAGGAGAACTGCAGTGAGTTTTCCTCATAAGGTAAACGAACTTTTAAATGCTTATTCTGATGATTTGTTACATGCCGTTTATTGTCAGTTTCAGCATAATAATTGCCAAAAAATATTACGGAATCATTTCTTAAGGAAACTTTTCGGATTGCTGCTTGAATTGTTTGATCAAAATTTTGTTGTGCTGTAGGTGTGTATTTAAAAAGCCCTTCTGTACCTCCAATCCAAACATTGCCATTATTTTCAACATAAAAAGCTAAATTCATCATTGGAGGTATTCTGTTAAACACAGAAGAGCTCCAGTTGTAATTGCCATCAATATTTTTCTTAGCTACTCCAATCGATCCTTTATAGTTGTTAAGTTGTGCAAGCCATATATTGCCTTCGTTGTCTTCGGTAAAAGAAAAAATATCTTTGTGTTCTCCATGAAATATATCTTTAAATTTATTCAAAGGCTTGAAATTGTCTGTGGTTTTATCAAATTCATATAAGCCATTTTCGGTGGCAAAAACCAATCTGTTGTTGTACGGATATATTAAAATGTTTTTCAAGGATTTAAATCCGGATTCTATTCCATAGTGAATAATTTGTTTTGGTTGCAAAAGATTGTCAGAAAGTATAATTTTGAATACACCATGCCTGAATGTGCTTACCCATAAATTACCATCTATATCTTCTCTGATGCTTCGCACGCTAATTCCGGTATTGGGTATTTTCCCCAAATAATTAAACTTTCCGTTTTGATATTCAATTATCCCAATGTTTTCAGAAAATCCAACATAAATGATATTGGGATTAAAAGCAGACTGAATCATAAAGAAAGGAACGCTTTCTTGCGTGATGTTTATAAGTTTGCTATTATGTAATAAATATATTCCCTGATTAGATGAAACGAGAAGGTGTTCTGTATTGGTATCAGGAGCTTTATAGTTAAGAAAATACCATGTTTGAGAGAGATTCACAGGAAACTTTTTCATCTTACTGGTTTTATCAATATAATATAAACCCTGGTGAGTTGCAACATAAAGTGTTTCTTTATAGCGGGTTATATTAAGTGTAATACCTTCTAAACCGTTTGATTGATTCCAGTAAGTTAAGGGACTTGAAATATCACATTTTGAAATACCTTTATTCAAAGCCAGCCAAAGTTGACCATCTTTATCAATAAAAAGATCATGGATATTATTTGATTGTAATCCTGTTTCAGTATCTATTGTTCGTAAAATTTTTCCATCCTTGTTGATAATTATACAACCACCAGTAAGAGTTCCAATTATTGCCTGGTCTTTTTTATATGAAATGCCTCTGTAAACTAACTTTTCTTTTAAGTACTTGTTGGCTTCACAGTAAATCTTAGTCAGATTAGTTCCATCGTAAACAAATATTCCATGCTGCCGGTTTGCCAGGATAACTTCATTATCAATTTGCACTGCAAAATTGAAAGTTTGGTTCTTGAAAGATTCATTCCCAAGTGCTTTAACCAGTTTATTGTTGATTAATTTAAACAAACCAGCTTCTGTATCATGCAAATACAAGGTGTTATCTAAGATAAAACTAATATTAAAACCAGAACTTGCTTCCCAGGTTTTGAATTTGCCATCCTGTAGCTTAATAAGATATTTATCTGTGCGATAATAAGTTGAACTGTTTATATGATAGATATCCCAAACTGTTCCAATGTCTTCAATACCAAGCGATTTAAAAATCGATATGTATTCTAACTTACCTGTTTCATTGGGTCTTAAATAACCAAATTCATTAATTGAGCCGACATGAATTATTCCTTCATCAGATTTGGAAACAGTGCGGGCAGTTACATTCTTAGGGAGTTTTATTAATTTCCAGAACTTACCATCGTAAACCAATACTCCATCGCCATTGCCAATAAACATTACTCCTCTATTGTCTTGTGTTATCGACCAGTTTTGAGAATGACCTTTATAATCTTTTGCAAAATAATTCGTAATGAAAGGCTTACCAACTTCAGATTGCGAATAAACGCTTATTGAAAAAAAGATAATACAAATTAAGTAAGAGAATAATCTAAAAGTCGTTCTCATACAAGTTGGTTTAGGTTAAGAATAATTCCGATTAAAAATTATTTAAAAAAAGTGGCAAAACCAAATATTAATGAGCAGAATTAAGTGATTATTTGATAAGTAGAAGTAATGTGAGGATAAAATTTAAAACTAGTACTTGATTTAATAAATCTTTGATTTTTCAGGCATCACAATCCAGAGTATAATGTATACTATGATTCCAGGAAAAGCTGCACTAAAAATGCTAACTAACAAATAGATAATTCTAACCAGGGCAATATCCCAGCCAAAGTATTCGGCAATACCTGCGCAAACGCCTGCAATTACCTGGTCATGTGATCGTGTTAATTTTCGTTCATACATATTTGATGTATTCTATTTATTAATAATTACACAAATCATATTTGTTTATGAGCTTTCTGTTGAACAAAGGTAATAGTTATTCCAGAACTGATAATCATAAAACCAATAATAAATATTAACCATGGGAAAGATTTAGGAACATATTGCATGGATATCTCAACAATTTTATCGCTGAAACTCTCTTTCAAAGTATGATTTAGATTCGTAATTATAAACCGACAGTAATCCCATATGAATGAAATAAAAACAACAAACGACCCACAAATTAAGATGACCCAATCTTTCTTTCTGATTTTTAAATCGAAGTGATTTAAAAGTAATCCTAATATGATCATTAAGCATGAAATGAGCACTGGTGCAATAACTGGACCTGTCCATGTAACCGGAAGTAAAAACAGAATATCCCAGGTCAGTAAACTTTCTGGCCACCCTAAAATAAGATATAGAAAAACGTAGTAAATAATGTCCCAAACTGCAAAAGAGTAGAGAAACCAACCAAACCTCTGTGAAATTGATTTGCCTGCTAAGATGCCCACAGAAAGTAACATAAACAATGATGCAAACTCTCGAATAAATTCAGTGATTATAATTTGATTATCCATTACTTGCAGTGGAAACTCAAATCCATTGGGATAGTAAAGTGCACGAAGATAAACCACAACCGATCCTTCAAAAATTCCCATGGTAATGGCAAAAATGGTTATCCAGATTAAAGTGTGTTTCTTCATTATTACTCTTTTTAATTAAGGCTTCAAGTTAACAGAGTTATATTAAATTATCAAGAATAATTAAGAACGATTTGATTGCTTAGTAAATTGCCAGTTAAACCAGCTTTATGTTTTAAGTTAATTGTTTGGTCGGACCTAGAGAGGGAAATTGAAGAAAACCTAATGGTAGATTTGGTACAAAAACGAGTTAAAACATTAGGCTGGTTAATCCCGATTTAGAGAAATTTAGCTTTTAGTATTAATGCAAATAATAAAAGCTTAGTTTCTCTTTATCGATTATGCTGTGCATAATTTGGGCTAAAATGTTAATTTTGCAGAGTTCCAAAATAAAAAGTAGTGTTATATCCTGAAAACTTTGAACATAAGATAGGCTTTGATAAAATTCGTGATATGCTTAAAGGTGGATGTTTAAGCAATCTCGGGCGAATGCGGGTAGATAAAATTCGCTTCTCGAATAAGTATTCATTTATTGAAACGTTAGTTGCTCAAGTGGATGAATTTAAGCAGATTATGTTAATGGAAGATGATTTTCCGTTAAGCCACTTTATTGATTTAACTCCAGCTTTAAACAAGATAAAAGTTATTGGAACCTACTTTTTGCCGGAGGAACTTTATGATCTAAAAAGGTCGCTGGAAACCATTAAAGCAATCTTGCGATTTTTCAAAAATAAAAGTGAGGATCATAAATATCCATATTTACAACGGTTGGCAACCAATGTAAAACTTTACCCTTTTGTATTTGAGCGTATTGATGCCATTATTAACAAGCAAGGAGAAATAAAAGACAATGCATCTCCAGAATTAAATAGCATACGCAGTGATATTCGAAGTAAGGAGAATTCAGTTTCTCGTCGATTACAAAGTATTTTAAAGGAAGCCCAGAAAAATGGAATTGTTGATAAGGATATTTCATTATCCATTCGTGATGGCCGTGCAACTATTCCGGTTGATGCATCGAATAAAAGGAAAATTAAAGGGCTTATCCTGGATGAGTCGGCAACTGGAAAAACAGCTTACATAGAGCCTTCCGAGATTGTTGAGCTCAATAATGACATTAAAGAGTTATATTATGCTGAGCGAAGAGAGATTGTAAAGATTCTTACACAATTTGCCGATGATATTCGTCCGTACGTTGATGATTTGATTCTAGCTTATGAATACATGGGAACCATTGATTTTATTCGATCAAAAGCACTTCTGGCAAATAAAATTAATGGAGTAAAACCGATATTCAACAATAAACCCATGTTGATCTGGAAAAGGGCAGTGCATCCTTTATTGTATTTGTCTTTTAGAGAGGAGTCAAGATCAGTTATTCCTTTAGATATTGAATTAAATAATCATAACCAGCGTATTTTATTAATTTCCGGACCAAATGCAGGTGGAAAATCGGTCTGCTTGCAAACGGTAGGATTATTGCAATATATGTTTCAGTGTGGATTGCTCGTACCAATGAATGAAAACTCGGAGATAGGCTTGTTCCAAAACCTGTTTATTAATATTGGTGATGATCAGTCCATTGAGAATGATTTGAGTACATATAGTTCGCATTTGCTGAACATGAAAAATTTTATCAAATCAGCAAATAACAAAACACTCGTATTAATTGATGAGTTTGGGTCGGGAACAGAACCCATGTTAGGTGGAGCAATTGCTGAAGCTATTCTGGATAGTTTAAACCAACTAAAAGCTTTTGGTGTTATTACTACGCATTACACATCCTTAAAACATTTTGCTTCGTCGCAGCAAGGTATTGAAAATGGCGCTATGCTTTTCGATACGGGTAAAATAGAACCTTTATTTAAACTTTCTATTGGAGAACCGGGTAGTTCGTTTGCTTTCGAAATTGCCCGTAAAATCGGTTTACCGGAAGAGATTCTAAAAAATGCTACGGATAAGATAGGTAAAGATCATATCGATTTTGATAAAAACCTGAAAGATATTATTCGGGATAAACGATATTGGGAAACCAAACGTGAAAGTGCCCGAAAATCAGAGAAAAAGCTTCAGGATCAAATTGAACGATACACAAGTGAGCTTGAGACGATCGATAAATCAAGAAAAGAAATTCTTAACAAAGCTAAAGAAGAAGCTGAAAGTTTACTAGCTGATGTGAATAAACGTATTGAAAATACAATACGCGAAATAAAAGAGAGCAAAGCTGAGAAAGAGCGTACACTAAAAGCGCGCAAAAATCTTTCTGATTTTAAAGAAAATCTTCAAAATATTGATCCTGAAGAAGAAGCTCGAATTCAGCGAAAAATAGAGAAATTAAAAAACCGCGAAAAACAGGGTAAGAAAAAACAGAAGGTTGAGAGCAAGGAGAAAGAAGCTAAAAAAGAACAATATAACATCGAAATTGGTGATAAGGTAAAGCTATTTGGCCAGGATACCGTAGGGGAAGTGCTTGATGTAAATGGTAAAAGCATTATGGTTGCTTTTGGGAATATGATTACCACACTTGATGAGAAAAAGCTGGAAAAGATTTCTGAAAAGGAATATAAAAAGCGAACAAAATCATCTAGCCAGGGACAATCATCCTTTACCGATTTTGGAGAACGCAAGTTAAAGTTTAAACCTGAAATTGATGTTCGCGGAAAACGAGCCGAAGAAGCTCTGCAGCTTGTAAAAGATTTCGTCGATGAAGCCATTGTAATTAATATGGGTACTGTAAAAATTCTGCACGGAAAAGGAGATGGTATTCTTCGTCAATTAATTCGTCAATATCTTGAAACCGTTGATGTTGTGAGGTCTTATCATGATGAAAGTGTCCAGTTTGGTGGTTCAGGGATAACCATTGTTGAATTTGAATGATCATATTTTTTTGTAAATTTGAGTAAATCAAAAAAACGAGAAATTGGTACTAATATATACGCATAAAAAAACATCCAGGCTTGATTATGTCTTAAGTTTTTTGTTTTCAGATATCCTTGGAGTTGAGTATAAAGTTGTAACAGATAAAGGCGAGTTAGCTGACTCAAAGGAACCGAAGATTAATTACTCGGCAGATTTTATCGAAGATAGCTTACAGATCATTCCAATTGATTTGTTGTTTGAAACAAACATCTTACAAAAGAAAATTAAGGTAACGGAATGGAATGAGCGTAAAATATTTTTCCAGACTTCGGATAGTGCAAGCATTCCGTTTGATCTTTTTGCTGCAAGTTTCTATTTAATCAGCCGATACGAGGAGTATTTACCTTTTAGTGCCGATCAGCACGGACGTTTTGAAGCAAACCAAAGCTTGGCTGGTAAAAATAGTTTTTTATACGATCCCGTAGTAGACCAGTGGGCTTGTTTGCTGGCAGAAAGTCTTAAGCAAAAATATCCTGAATTTGAACCTTGTAAGCGAGAGTTTAAATATATCTCAACCATTGATATCGATAACGCTTATGCTTATTTGTACAAAGGTACGGTGCGAACCTTAGGTGCTTCCATGCGCGATTTATTTAAGCTCGATTTTAACGAAAATATCCAACGATTTAAAACCATTGCAGGCGAAAAAGATCCATTCGATACGTACAATTATATTGATGCTTTGCATAAACAGTATGGCATAGAACCCATCTGGTTCTTTCTGGTAGGTAACTATAATACATACGATAAAAATTTACCGCTCGATAATGAAGCTTTTCAAGAGTTGATTAAAAAAATATCTGAAATTGCAGAGGTGGGTATTCATCCTTCATACGAATCAAACAGTAGTTTCGATCAGCTAAAAAAAGAATTTGACTATTTATCAGCTATTTCAAAAAAACCGGTTACCAAAAGTCGCCAACATTATTTGAAGCTGTTATTTACAGAAACCTATCAGAATTTAATAAAATTGGGAATAAAAGAAGACTTTACGCTCGGGTATGCATCTGATGTTGGTTTTAGAGCAGGTACATGTACTCCCTTTAATTTTTATGATTTATATAACGAGAAAGAAACTACCTTAAAAATATTTCCGTTTCACCTTATGGACATTACTTTAAATCAGTACCTCAAATTAAATGTTAATGAAGCTCTTGATCTAATAAATACGATAATACAAAAAGTAAAAGCGGTGAATGGAACGTTTATTAGCTTATGGCATAACGAATCATTAAGTGATCATGGATACTGGAAAGGTTGGGAGCCGGTTTATAAAAAAATGCTAGAATTAATATCAGAAAAGTAGGTAGGGTTTGGATTTACAATATCTTAAACATCATCAAATAGATAAACACAAATGGGATGCAACCATTAAAAATGCACACAACAGTTTGTTGTATGCCCTATCATGGTTCCTCGATATTGTCTCACCCAATTGGGAAGCAGTTATTCTAAACGATTATGAAGCTGTGATGCCGCTTACTATTAAGAAAAAGTTGGGTATAAAGTACGTTTTTAAACCATTCTTTGCTCAGTTTTATGGTGTTTTCTACACACAATCGATTAACGAAAAAGTTGTTGAAGAGTTTATTCGAAAAGCCCTGGGAAACATTCAGTACATTGATGTGTGGTTTAATCCGCATAATCCGTTAACAGAAAGTAATACCTACATAAAACGACAAACTCAGGAATTAAAGCTAATCGATACATATGAAGAATTGCGTAAATCATATACACGCAGTACTAAAAACAATCTGAAAAAAGCACGAAAAGAAAATCTTCTTTTGAGAAATGAACCAAACGGAGAAATAGAGTTAAACTTATTGCGTGGAATGTACCAAAGAAAAGGAGTGCATGGTGCAACTGAGGAAGATTTTATTAACCTGAAAAGCGTTTACGATTATTCCTTAAAAAGTACAGAAATCGAAACCGAATTTTATACTTTATATAAAGATAAAGAGCCATGTGCTGCAGCTTTTATGATTCATTGGAATAAACGGGCGATAATTTATCATGCGGCCAATAGTGCAGGTAGAAAAGCACGTGCCATGTTCATTCTTATGGATGAATATATTAAAGATCATGCAGGTCAGGATTTAATTTTGGATTTCGCAGGTTCTAATATTCCGGGAGTGGCAGAATGGAATTTGGGTTTTGGAGCAGCTAATCTGAATTACTATGCTGTTAGGATTAATAATCTGCCTATTCCGTTAAGGTGGTTTAAGAAGTAGCTTCTTTGTAGTTGTCAAGTTTTTTTATGACTCTTGCCGGATTGCCTCCAATAAGTTGATTTCCCTCTGGAAATGATTTTGTTACCACAGCACCAGCCGCAACAATGGTATGTTCTCCTAATTCAACACCTGGTAAAATAGTTGCTCCCGTAGCTATCCAGGAATTTTTTCTGATAACAATCGGACTACTTTCTATGTAGGTTGAAAAATTCTGAACGGAATGGTTCTGACTAATCATCGAAATTTTAGGAGCTGTTATCACGTTTTCTTCAAAGATAATTCCACAGCGAGCATCGATATAACAATCGGGTCCGTAACCTGGATATTTATTACCACGTTGAATATTTTTATAATCTTTAATTTGTGATGTAAAATGCACCGGCCAGGGAATTTTTCTATTGTATCCACGGATCTTTTGTCTAAAAGCATACGAATACAGTTCTTTTAACGAATAGGGTTCCAACTCCTTGTTTAAATCACTGTAGAAAAGATGCAAAAGCTTATATGATATTGACTTAAATAGTTTTTTCATATGCTTCTTTTTTTCGGATAATAAAAAATCCTATTACTGCTAAGATAATATATAAAATGGAACCAATTAAAGAAACGTACCAAATCATATTTTCGAATTGCCCCGATTTGGTATAAAAAATGACAATAAATGTAATCGTAAGATAAAGAATTTGCCACATGAGTAAAGTTCCGTTTCTTCGAGTTAAAGAGAAAATGTTACTAACACTTCGCATGGCAAAGCTAGCTATTGTCAAAGGTGATAAATATTTTGCAATAGATCCGGCAACCGACCATTCGCTCCCTAATACAAAGGAGAAAATCTCTTCTCCCCAGAAAATAATAGGAAGCATTGCCAGCGTTGCAATACCAAAATTCGAAAAATAGGAAATGAGGTATAACTTTAATTTCTTATTGGTTTCTGTCATTTTCTGATAAAACACAGAAGTAAAAGACTGACTAATAAGGCTCAAAGGGTAATTGATCACTTTGTTAGCATTGGAGTAAAAACCTACCAGTGATGTAGAATAAAATAAATTCAGCACATAGATTAAAACATCAACCGATATGGCGTTTAGAAAAGCCATAGGGGCAGAGAAATAGGGGAAGTTTCTGTTTTCTTTTAGTTGTTGCTTTACCTTAACTCGATCGATTTGTTTTAGGTGCTGTTTTTCTTCTTTTATAAACCGAACTATAAAAAGAACAAACTGAGAAGTTTGGCCTGCAATATGTCCAAAAAATAATCCTAGTGATTTTAACTGGAAGAGATGTCCTAATCCAATATTTACGCCCGAACCCGTTGCCGATTTTACAATTTTCGCATTTGCTTGCAGCTTAAACTTCTTAACTCTGGTATACCATTGAAGGTATGTATTACTTAAAGCAATAATAAAAACACTCAAGGGTAAAAAATAGAAGTAATTAGGCTGAACAAAATCAACAATCTTGTGACTGGAGTTTTTAACAATCACCATCAGTACAAATGCAATAAAAGATATGATAGTTACCCATCGGATAATTCCTTTGAAAATTGCCAGTGCATCTTCCTTTTTTTTAGGTAGCATAATGGCTAGTTCATAACGTCCCGTTGAAACAGCTGCAATAATGTTTGCTATACTTAAATATATAGCGATATATCCAAAATCTTCAGGAGTATATAATCTTGTTAAAATTGGAATGGCAACAAGTGCAATTACCTGGGCAATGGTAGCTCCGGAAAGTAAAGTGAATACATTTTTTATAAATTCACTTCTGATATTAAGTCTACTTTTTATCATCAGGAATTTCTTGTGTATAAGTCTATTCCTTTAAACTCTCAAAGTCAATTTCTCTTACTTGATCCTGCTCAATTACCTTTCCGTTTTCAAATTTTACGGTTCTTGCAGGAAATTTTTTAACCATATTATAGTCATGCGTCGCCATTATTACAGCGCGTCCGTTATTGCTAATTTCAAGGAGTAATTTCATTAAGTTTTCAGATGTTTCCGGATCAAGGTTACCAGTGGGTTCATCTGCTAAAATAATTTCAGGATCGTTTAGCAGAGCGCGTGCTATAACAACACGCTGTTGTTCTCCTCCGGATAACTGATGAGGCATTTTATATCCTTTGTAACTTAATGCAACGCGATCTAATACTTCGGCAATGCGATCATTTATCTCTGTTTTGTTTTTCCAACCGGTGGCTTTTAAAACAAACAGTAAATTATCATAAATAGTTCTGTCGGTAAGAAGCTTAAAATCCTGGAAAACAATTCCCAGTTTCCTTCTTAGTAGCGGTGTTTGTTTGGTTTTTAGTTTGGTAAGATCATAGCCGGCAACTCTTGCTTCACCTTCCACTAAAGGGATTTCGGCATTAATAGTTTTGATTAAACTGGTTTTTCCGCTACCAACCTTACCCACAAGATAAACAAATTCACCTTTATTTATCGATAGGTTAACATCTGTAAGGATCAGGTGATCTTTCTGAAAAATATTTGCATGTTCAAATTCTATGATCGTATCTAAAGCCATAATTATTTTTATTAAAATCTATTATAATTTATATAAGATTCCAAATGGTGATGTTTCAATTAATTGTTTTATTTTTTGTTCATAATTTGTCAAGCCAAATTTCTGAATCTGGTTTTCCGGATGATTTGTTTTAAAATGCGCTAATAAAACAAAATTGTCATCCCTTATCTGAACATAATCAGGAATCTTATCTGTGCCTTGCGTTTTTAAAAAATACATGGTATGCTATTTGCTTTAATCACAAATGTAGATAAAAAAATAGAATTTTAGGATTTTGTTATGAGCACTTGCGAAAATAAGGTCAAATGTTGATAACTATAAAATATCTATTAAGATTAGATAATTTTTATAGAAATTAACAGTTTTATGTTAATTAAAAACGTGGGAATACACAAACGGTTAGCTTTATTCTTTATAAATTTATGCGAATTTCAAGGAGAGATTATATGATAAAACAAACATATTTTAAATTACTAACAGTTAGCTTGTTAGTGATTATGGGTATAGAGGTTTTTGGACAAAAACCAAGAATTTATACCGATCCTGATTTAACTTATAAAACCGGATTAGAACTTTTCGAAAAGCAAAAGTATGGCGTGGCTCAAAAACATTTTCAGGAAGCCATAAAGTTATATGGCGATGAAAATGTTGAATTCAAGGCAAATGCCGAGTTTTATACTGCAATTTGTGCAATCGAGCTCTTTAACGAGGATGCTGAATATTTAATCTCTCGTTTTATTGCTGAACATCCAGAAAATTCAAAGGTAAATGCTGCTTACTTTCACATGGCCAAGTTTCAGTATCGACAAAAGCAATATCATCAGGCAATTAATTGGTTTAACAAACTAAATAAAAATAAGCTAAACGATGAGGAGCTGGATGAATATCACTTTAAGCTGGGATACAGCTTTTTTATGCGTAAAAAATACAACAAAGCGAGTGCGCAGTTTTATGAAATAAAAGATTTAAATACCAAGTACAGCGCTCCTGCAAAATACTATTATGCCCATATTGCATATCAGGATAAAAATTATGAAACAGCACTGCAAGGATTTCAGAGCTTAAGTACGAATGAAACATTTGCTCCTGTTGTGCCATACTATATTACCCAAATTTATTATCTACAGGGGCGATACGATGAGGTGTTGGAGTATGCTCCGGCTTTACTGGAATCGGCAAGTGCTAAGCGCACACCTGAAATTGCTAAGGTAATTGGAGATTCATATTACAAAAAGCAACAGTACAGCGATGCTATTGAGTATTTGCAAAAACATAAAAATGAAGCAAAAACAGTAACCAGAAAAGATTACTACCAGTTAGGATATTGTTACTATCAATTAGATCAGTATGATAGTGCAGCTGTTGCTTTCGAAAATGCCGTTGGCGAAACCGATATGCTTGGACAAAATGCCTATTTTCATTTAGCGGATTGCTATATTGAGCTCGATGAGAAAAATAAAGCACGACTGGCTTTTGAGTTTGCTTCTAAACTCGATTTTGATGCAGAAATTAAAGAAGAGGCACTTTTTAATTATGCACTGCTAACTTACGAATTGTATCATTCACCATTTAATGAAGCAATTGGAGCTTTCCACGATTTTATCGAATTATATCCAAACTCTGATCGATTAGACGATGCCTATAACTTTTTAGTTATGGCATACCTCTACACTAGTAATTATAAGGAGGCTTTAAATTCCCTGGAAATGATTTCTGAAAAAGATCACGGGATGAAAGAAGCCTATCAAAAGGTTGCTTACTACAGAGGATTAGAACTCTTTAACAATTTGCACTATCAGGAAGCAATTGAAACCTTTGATAAATCGCTTCAATATCCTGGTTATAACAGGAATATTGCTGCACAAAGCTATTATTGGAAAGCTGAGGCATATTATCAATTGGAGAAATACGAACAAGCTATTGAGTCATATGATAAGTTTTTAATATCAAGTGGTGCTTTTCAGTTAGAGGAGTATAATCTGGCGCACTACAATATGGGATATTCTTACTTTAAGTTAAAAGATTATCCAAATGCAATTCAGTGGTTTAGAAAGTATATCGGATTTACCAAGAATGAGAAGTCTAAAACTGTTGCAGATGCTTACAACAGAATTGGCGATAGCTACTTTATTACAAGAACATACTGGGTTGCTATTGAGTTTTATGATAAAGCGATTGCTGTTGGTTTACTGGATAAGGATTATGCACTTTTCCAACGTGGTTTTGCATTAGGTTTGGTAATTCGTCCAGAGAAAAAAATAAACACCTTACAGCGCTTGTTGGATGAACACCCCGAATCTGCTTATGTGGACGATGCTTTATTCGAAATGGCCAAAAGTTATATGGATCTGCAAAAGCAGGATGAGGCTATCGAAAAGTACAAGCGTGTAATTGACGAATTTCCGGCAAGCAGTTATGTTAAAAAATCACTGGTGCAGTTAGGTTTATTGAATTATAACCAGGACAATAACGAAGAAGCACTTAAATACTATCAACGCGTTGTTGCAGAGTTTCCGGGTACAGCCGAAGCGAAAAATGCATTAACCGGTATTAAGAATATTTATGTTGATATGAACGATGTAGATGCTTATTTTGCTTATGTTAATGGTTTGGGCGAATTTGCAGATATCAGTTTAAGTGAGCAGGATTCTCTTACCTATATTTCCGCCGAAAAAATGTATATGGCAGGTAATTGCGAAAAATCAATTCTGCAGTTTAATGATTATCTGTCAAAATTTCCTGACGGTTCGTTTGTTTTAAATGCTAAATTCTACCTGGCTGATTGTTACAATCGCAATGAAAATTTTGAACGCGCATTAGAGGCATATAATTACGTAATTGAAAAACCAAAGAATACATTTACAGAACAGGCTTTAATAGCTGCTGCTCAAATAAATTATGCGAACAAAAATTACGAAGAAGCTTTAGCGGATTATCAAAAGTTAGATCAGGTTGCCGAGGTGAATAATCACTTAATAGAATCAAGGGTTGGACAATTACGAACAAGCTATCTGTTAAACGATTATAAGAATGCCATTGCAGCAGCAGATAAGGTGTTACATACCGAAAAAATCTCTGGTGAATATAAACGCGAAGCGCATTACAAAAAGGGCAAAGCGTTACTAAAGACTGATAACAAGGAATTAGCACTCGACGAGTTTAGAATTATTTCCGAAGAGGTAAATAGCAAAGAAGGAGCAGAAGCAAAATACCTGATTTGTAAAATATATTATGAAGATAAGCAGTTAGAAGTAGCCGAAACGGAAGTGTTTGATTTTGCTGCACAGAATACTTCACAGGAATACTGGTTAGCTAAATCTTTTATCTTACTTGCAGATATTTACCTGGCCAAAGAAGATATGTTCCAGGCTAAGCATACTTTAAAGAGTATTATCGATAATTATAATCCTAATGCTGATGATGAAATAGTTGCTACAGCAAAAGAGAAATACAATGCTATACTTGCAAAGGAAAAAGAAATTGAGGAACAAAAAGGGTCAGATGAAATTGAATTGAATTTCGAAGAGAATAAAGAAGGACAATATAACGAGTTATTCGAAGAAAAAACGGATACTATAAGCTTTTAAAAAGAACAGATATGATTCGTAAAATATTTATATATATACCAGTTACCGCGTGTCTGATTGTATTGGCTCACGTAGTTAACGCACAGGAAAAACTTCAGAAAGAAGTACAGGTTGTTAAACCGTATGAACCTACAATTTCTGATGCTTATAAAATTACTCACCTGCCAAAAATAACAGATACTGTAAAAACAATTCCTGAAATTAACTATTTGTTGCAGACCAAACCAATGAATGTTGGGTACGATATTACCCCCATAAAGCCTGCCAAAATGGTTGGAGAACCACTTTCAAAATTGTATAACAGTCATGTAAAGGTTGGGATAGGAACAAAAATGTTACCCATGTTCGAAGCTTATGTGAACAATAAACGATCAAAAGATTATTCAATTGGAGCATACTACAAATTTCTAAACTCTATCGGTCAGGTTACCATGGACAATGATGAGAAAGAGTTTGCTGGTTTTAGCGACAATGATTTATCATTCTTTGGTAAAAAATTTATGGATAATTCCATACTACTTGGAGAGTTAGGCGTACTGAGTAATACCCGTTACTTTTATGGTTACGACACAAAAGTGGATACCATAATTGAGAAAGAGAATATTAAACAAAATTTTCTGAATTTTAATCTTAGTGCCCATTATAAAAGCGATTACGTTGATTCGCTGCACCTTAATTATGATTTTGGTGTAAACTTTGACTATACCAGAGATAAGTTTGATAATAATGAGTTAGGTTTTAAGATTTCTGGTGATGTAAACAGAATTTTTACCAAAGAAATGGTGGGAGTAAAGGTGGCAGTTGAACACTTTTCCACTAATGAAGCCCTGGATTCATCGAATAACACCGTAATTAATATAAATCCATGGATAGGAATATTCGGCGATAAATGGAGAGTAAGAGCGGGAATTAATATCTTTTCAGATATACGAGATGATAATTCGCAGGCATTGTATTATCCAACAGGTCATTTGGAATACGATATGGCAAATCACTATCTAATTCCTTATGCAGGGGTTGATGGCAAGCTGGAAGTAAATAATTTTCAAAAAATAAGCCAGGTTAATCCATTTTTAACACCCGGAACGCATATTTACAATACCGATCACAAAATTAAATTATATGGAGGTATACGCGGCAATTTTAATTCAACAACCTATTATAATTTTAAAGTATCGTACGAGTTAATCGACAATATGCCTTTTTATTATAATGATTTGATGAATACGGATAGTATTGGTAATACATTTGGTGTATTGTATGATGATATTACGTTATTAACTTATTTTGGAGAAATTTCAGTCTCACCATCCGAAGCCTTAACGTTTAATGCAAAAGCTTATTTCAGAGACTATGAGATGGAAAATGAGGCCGAACCTTGGCATAAATCATCATTTGATATGTCTTTTACCACAAGGTATAATTTACGCGATAAAATTATCTTAAAAGGTGATATTTTGGCCATTGGAAAGCGCTATGTTAAATTGAATGATGCGGGAGATATTGGAGAGCTAGAGTCGGCTATTGATATTAATATTGGTGCTGAGTACAGATATTCAAGAGTGTTGTCAGGATTTATTCAGTTGAATAACATCCTATCTGATGGTTACTATGAGTGGAATTATTATCCTACCTATGGATTTAATATACTTTTGGGACTTACATATTCATTCTAGAAAAAATCAGCCGGAAACTTGTTAAAACGGATGTGAATTTATTGTTAATAAATCGTACCATTTTATTCGGTTTTAATCATCTAAAAATCACATATTTTTACTATATTTACATGTTTAAATAACGGGTTAGAGATATTTTTATAAAAACCTGTATTTTAAGTAGATATAAACGTATTCTTGAGTGTTGAAAGAGCTTAAAAAATCCATTTAAAAATTAGTTAGAAAAGTTTATAAAAACTGGGTGATTTTTTTACTCAGAAATGCTCAAATATTATATCAGTTTTACTATAGTATTAATTAATTTTTTAAGAAATGAGTGATCTGAAAAATGATGAATTGAATGGGGCTGCAGAAGAAATAAAAAAGAAAGATTATTCTGCCGAAAGTATTCAGGTATTAGAAGGCTTAGAAGCAGTTCGTAAACGACCTGCCATGTATATTGGTGATATTAGTGAAAAGGGACTTCATCATTTGGTTTATGAAGTAGTTGACAACTCTATTGATGAAGCGCTAGCCGGGTACTGTAATAATATTGAAGTTATCATTAACGAAGATAATTCAATAACAGTTATTGATGATGGTAGAGGTATTCCTGTTGATATGCACGAAAAAGAAGGTAAGTCTGCACTGGAAGTTGTAATGACTGTTCTTCATGCTGGTGGAAAATTCGACAAAGATTCGTATAAAGTGTCAGGAGGATTGCATGGTGTTGGTGTTTCTTGTGTAAACGCATTATCTTCAAGCTTAAAAGCCGAAGTACACCGTAACGGTAAAATATATGTACAGGAGTATGAAATAGGTAAACCTAAAAGTGAAATACAGGTCGTTGGTGATACAGAGAAAACAGGAACGATTATTACGTTTAAACCAGACGATAGTATATTTACTATTAAAGAATATAAATATGAGGTTTTAGCAACTCGTCTGCGTGAGTTGGCTTTCCTTAACAAAGGTATCAGGTTATCTATTGAAGATAAAAGAGAGTTAGAAGATAATGGAAATGGCAACGGAAATGGAAATGGCGAAGGTGAGTTTCGAAAAGATCATTACTATTCTGAGGAGGGATTAAAAGAGTTTGTTTCATTTTTGGACGCTACAAGAGAGCCTCTAATAAGTGATACAATATCACTTGAAACAGAGAAAAATGATATCCCTGTAGAAATAGCACTACGCTACAATACTTCTTTTACTGAAAATATCCATTCATATGTTAATAATATTAATACGATAGAGGGTGGTACTCATTTATCTGGATTTAGGAGAGGTTTAACACGTACACTAAAAAGTTATGCCGAAAAATCTGGATTATTAGCAAAGTTAAAGTTCGATATAAGTGGTGATGATTTTCGCGAGGGATTAACAGCTATTATTTCTGTAAAGGTTCAGGAGCCTCAGTTCGAAGGACAAACCAAGACTAAACTAGGAAACTCAGAAGTAATGGGTGCAGTTGATCAGGCAGTGAGTGAGTCTTTAGCAAATTATCTGGAAGAAAATCCAAAAGATGCAAAAACCATTGTACAGAAGGTTATCATGGCAGCAACTGCTCGTCATGCAGCAAGAAAAGCCAGAGAACTTGTACAAAGGAAAAATGTATTGTCAGGAACTGGATTACCTGGAAAATTATCCGACTGTTCAGATCGTAACCCTGAAAAGACCGAATTGTTTCTTGTTGAGGGTGATTCGGCTGGTGGTACTGCAAAAGCTGGTCGCGATAGAAAATTCCAGGCTATTATGCCATTACGTGGTAAAATTCTCAATGTAGAGAAAGCTATGCAGCATAAAATATATGAAAACGAGGAGATCAAAAATATATTTACTGCATTAGGTGTTACCATGGGAACAGAGGAGGACAGTAAAGAGTTAAACCTTGAGAAATTGAGATATCATAAAATAATTATCATGTGTGATGCCGATGTTGATGGTAGTCATATTGAAACATTAATTATGACATTCTTCTTCCGTTATATGACCGAATTAATAAATAGAGGTTACTTATATATTGCTACCCCTCCTTTATATTTAGTTAAAAAAGGAAAAACACAGAAATATTGTTGGTCCGATGAGGAAAGAAATGCAGCAATTGAAGAGTTAGGTAAAGGAAAAGAAGGATCTGTTGGGATTCAGCGTTATAAAGGTCTTGGAGAGATGAACGCAGAGCAACTTTGGGATACCACAATGGATCCTGAATTCAGAAAATTACGCCAGGTAACAATTGATAGTGCTGCCGAGGCTGATCATATTTTCTCTATGCTTATGGGTGATGAGGTACCTCCACGTAGAGAATTTATTGAAAAGCATGCTAAGTATGCTAATATTGATGCGTAGTTAGTTTCAGATATTAAAAAAAAGGCGATAAAAAATAGTTTATCGCCTTTTTTGTTTTAAATGCTGAGAGTTTATTTAATTAAATTTATATGCTGCTTTCTCTAAATCTCGAACTGAATTTATTTTTTTAGGAGGATTTAAAAACTGATCTAAAAACTTATAGATCTTTACTCGTATTTCACGCGCTTCTTTGGTATCCATCCTATCAAAAGAGTGGCCTCCAGGCACAGCCTGGAAAATTTCATAATCGAATTTAGCACCATTTGCTTTTAACGATTTTATAAGATGTTCTACTTCCAGAACATTTACATCATCATCAATTGTGTTGGTATGAATTAAAAGAGGAGGATTACTTTTATACTTGTGCGTGTTCCAGGCTGGCGACCGTCTTCTATATTCCTGCACATCTTCAAAAGCTGTTTTACCAATATGATAATCGGCAGAATACAAATCACGATATCCTTGTGTTTGGTAACCCATACGGGCGATTAAATCGCTTACCGGAACCCCTGCAAATGCAACCTTGTAATTTTTCGGATGATCAAAAATATTCATTAAAGTAATTAATCCGCCATGACTCCAACCAATAATTCCTACCCGGTTTTTATCAACTATATCATAATTATCAATCATAAATTGACGGCTTGCATTTACATCTTCAACTTCTAATCCACCGTAATCAATCTTCTCATAATGCCCTTTACCATACCCTGTACTGCCTCTGTATTCAGCTGCAACAACAATATATTGTTGCGCCATTAATTCGCGAATAATATGCGTGTAATACGTTGTAAAGTCGGCATGTACACCTCCATGTGGCAATACTATTAGGGGGTATTTCTTAGAAGGATCAATATCTTTTGGGATAAATGTGTAGGTCCAGAATTTAACCGGATTTCCTGCACCTTGTGCTGTTGGATTTTCTTCTTTCCATTTTGGCGGTCCATAAATATAAACTTTATCAACATAAGCAACATCACCTACTTTATTGTACCATAAAATGTCGTCTGAAATTTTTTCCAGTCGATCCAGGCGATGATTCAAATACTCCAGTTGGTCGTTTAACTTTTCTATAATAGCATCTTTGTCTGCATCTGTTTGAGCAAAGCTAATTGAAGCACCTAGTATTAAAAATAAAATAAATAGTTGAGTAACTTTTTTCATGATATTAATTTTAGGATTATGTGGTTAGACTATCTTAATTTGTACACGTTTAAATGGTAATTTCTCCTTTAAACACGAAAGTAGCCGGACCGGTTAACCAGATATTTTTAAATGATTTATTATCAATCTTTTCGAAGGAAACTTTCAGATTACCTCCCTTGGTAATAATTCTATATGAACTTTTGTCAGTTTTAGTATGAATTGAAGCAGATATGGCAGATGCTGTTGCACCTGTACCACATGATAAAGTTTCATTTTCAACACCTCGTTCGTATGTTCTTACATATAGTTCATTGTTCTTAAACTCAACAAAGTTTACATTGGTTCCATCGGGTTTAAATTCTCCACTGTATCTAATTTCTCTACCTCTGTTTATTACATCAATTTTATCAATCTCATCTCTAAATAGAACATAATGAGGCGAACCTGTATTAAGATAGTAATTGTTGTTAACTGCATTAACACCAGATACATCCTGCATTTCTAATGAAATTGTTTCATCATTATTAAGAATTGCTTTATGGATTCCGTCAATAGCTTTAAATTGCGTTTCTTTATCAATAATACCCAGCCTTTTGGCGAAAGAAACCAGACATCTTCCACCGTTACCACACATGGTACTTTCTTTACCATCCGAATTAAAGTATTTCATCGCAAAGTCATAATCAGCATCATTTTCAAGTAGCATTAATCCATCAGCACCAATGCCAAATCTTCTGTCGCATAATGTATTGATTTGTTGTTCGGTAAATTTTACTTTCAATTCTCTGTTATCCATGATAACAAAATCGTTGCCTGTTCCCTGATATTTGTAAAAATTGAACTTCATATGCTATTTTTTTGTAAACTTATAAATAAATTGCGATAAAGTTACAATAGTTTATAGTTTGTTAAATAATGTTAAACAAGCTCCTGTTTTAAAGCAATAGGTATTAATTTTGATTAATGATTGTAGTTGTAAATTAAAAATTGTTAGCTATGAAAACCAAGAGATTTTTAGGAAATATTTCAATTGCTATATTATCTGCTTTAATAGCAGTATTTGTATATTCTCATTATTTTAGAAAAGAGAATTCTTCAACGGTAAGTATTGAACAGCAGAAACAAAAAGCGCTTGATTTGTTAGAAGATTCGAATCAGGTGAATTATTCACCGGCTCCATATGGAACAAATGGTGATATAGTTGATTTTACAGAAGCTGCCGACAAAAGTGTTCATGCGGTTGTTCACGTAACCTCTAAGTATAATCTGCAAAACGATGAATATTATCAAAATCCGATTTATGATTTTCTTTTTGGTAATGTCCAAAGACAACCAAGTGTATCATTTGGTTCAGGAGTAATTATTTCCGAGGATGGATACATTGTTACTAATTACCACGTTGTTGAGAAATCGGATGAAATACAGGTTGTACTTAACGATAAAAGAACTTTTTCTGCTGAGGTTATCGGGACAGATCCCGGAACTGATTTGGCATTACTTAAAGTCGAAGGAGAAAAGTTGCCATATATTGAGCTGGGTAATTCTGATTTGTTGAAAGTTGGTGAATGGGTATTGGCAGTTGGTAACCCGTTCAATTTAACTTCTACAGTTACAGCAGGAATAGTAAGTGCAAAGGCGCGAAACATAAATATTTTAAGAGATCAAAGCAGGTACCCCATTGAATCTTACATTCAAACAGATGCAGCCGTTAACAGAGGTAACAGTGGAGGAGCATTGGTAAATCTTCGTGGAGAGCTGGTAGGAGTGAATTCTGCTATTATATCTCCTTCCGGAACTTATTCCGGATATTCTTTTGCTATTCCAATTAATCTGGTGAAAAAAGTTGTTGCAGATATTATTAAATATGGTGAGGTACAAAGAGCCATTCTTGGAGTTTCAATTTTTGATGTAAATAGTGTTGTAGCCGATGAATATAATTTGAATAAGATCGAGGGAGTATTTGTTGAATCGGTTACCGACGATGGAGCTGCAAGAGATGCAGGAATTAAAAAGGGAGATGTTGTCCTTGAAATAAATAATATTAAAGTAAATAGTGCAACGGAACTTACCGAGCAAATTGGAAAATATAGACCAGGTGAAACCATATATGTTACGGTTAAAAGAGATAATAAAAGGAAACAATTTGAAGTGGTTTTACGTAATATGCATGGAAACACTAAAATTGTAAAAGCAGAAGAGTATCTGGAGGTTCTTGGAGCATCGTTTCAGAAACTAAGTACCAGCGAAAGACGAAGATTGGGTGTAGATTACGGAATTGGAGTTGTTGATCTGAAAGATGGAGCTTTACGTGACGCTGGAATTAAAGAGAATTTTGTAATTACTCGCATTCAAAGCGAAAAAATTACAGATGTGGAAGATCTGAAAAGAGTTCTTAGTCGTGAAGGATTAGGTGCTGTTACCGAAATTGAAGGTACATATCCGGGAAGCCGCTACATGTATGTTTACAAAGTAAAAATTGAATAGTGTATTGTTTTAGTTGTTTCTATAAATAAGAAGGCGTTAATACAATCAAATAATATTCATTCGCTCAAATTTCTTGTAATTCATGAGACAACTAAAAATTACAAAATCGATAACCAACAGAGAGAGTGCCTCTCTCGATAAATATTTACAGGAGATAGGGAGAGAGGACCTCATTACTGTTGAAGAGGAAGTTGAACTGGCACAGCGTATACGAAAAGGCGACCGGGCTGCACTTGAGAAACTTACTAAAGCAAACTTGCGATTTGTAGTTTCAGTAGCAAAGCAATATCAAAACCAGGGGTTAACACTTCCTGATTTAATAAACGAGGGTAATCTTGGGTTGATAAAAGCTGCTGAAAAGTTCGACGAAACCAGGGGATTTAAATTCATTTCTTATGCTGTTTGGTGGATACGACAATCTATTTTGCAAGCATTGGCAGAACAATCAAGAATTGTAAGGTTACCCTTAAACCAGGTGGGGTCGTTAAATAAAATTAACAAAGAGCTTTCTCGCTTTGAGCAGGAAAATGAAAGGGCTGCATCACCCGATGAGATTGCTGAGAAACTGGATTTACCCGAAGATAAGGTAAAAGATACCATGCGAGTTTCGGGGCGACATGTTTCTGTTGATGCACCATTTTCTGATAGTGAAGATGGTAGTTTGTTGGATGTTCTCATAAACGATGATTTGCCGAAAACAGATAATACACTAATTAATGAATCTCTGGTTCGTGAAATAGATCGATCTTTAGCTACATTAACCGAGCGTGAGCGCGATATTGTCAAATACTTTTTCGGAATAGGTGTTTCGGAAATGACACTGGAAGAAATTGGAGAGCATTTTGGGTTAACAAGAGAGCGTGTGCGACAAATTAAGGAGAAAGCTATACGTAGATTAAGACATTCTTCCAGAAGTAAGCTCCTAAAAACATATTTAGGATAAACGATTAAGAAATATAAAATTAGATGAAGTGGGACTTATGAAAGTCCCCTTTTTATTTTTTATTGAGCAGTTCTTGTAAGGCAAACATCTCATCGCGTAATCGGGCTGCCTCAGGGAAATCTAACGCTTTGGCTGCTTTTTCCATTTGCAATTTGGTTTTTTCAATGGCTTTTTCCAGTGCTTCCTTATTCATATACTGTACAATCGGATCGGCAGCAACATTTAAATCATCAGGACCTGCATAAGCTTTTTCTTTTCGTCCCAGTTTTTGGTTGTAATGCCCCATAATTGAGCCTTGTGCCTTTTTTATCTGGGTAGGAGTAATATTGTGCTCCTCGTTATATTTCAACTGTTTTTCCCTTCGATAAGTAGTTTGATCAATTGTTTGCTGCATCGAATCTGTAATCTTGTCGGCATACATAATTACTTTTCCTTCGATGTTTCTTGCAGCTCGTCCTGCAGTTTGCGTTAGCGAGCGGTTCGATCGCAAGAATCCTTCTTTATCAGCATCTAAAATTGCCACTAATGCTACTTCTGGTAAATCTAATCCTTCTCGTAATAAGTTTACACCGATAAGTACATCAAAAGTGCCATTACGCAACTGATCCATAATTTCAATACGTTCAAGCGTATCAATATCCGAATGAATATACCTGCATTTTATTTCAAAACGCGTAAGGTATTTGGTAAGCTCTTCGGCCATTCGTTTGGTTAGCGTTGTAACTAACGTACGTTGCCCTTTTTGAGTTTGAATATTGATTTCCTCCATCAAATCGTCAATCTGATTTAATGACGGACGAACTTCAATTTGAGGATCCAGCAACCCGGTTGGTCGTATAACCTGCTCAACAAAGAAACCATCGCATTTTTGAAATTCATAATCACCCGGAGTAGCACTTACAAAAAGTGTTTGCCCGGTTATTTTTTCAAATTCTTCAAATTTTAGTGGTCGGTTGTCCACAGCTGCCGGCAGACGGAAACCATATTCTACCAAATTTTTCTTCCTGGAGTTATCTCCACCATACATGGCACGAATTTGTGGTAGTGTAACATGACTTTCATCTACAACGGTCAGGAAATCATCGGGGAAATAATCCAATAAACAGAAAGGTCTGGTTCCGGGGTTTCTTCCGTCAAAGTAACGCGAATAGTTTTCAATTCCCGGACAGTAACCAAGTTCTTTGATCATCTCCAGGTCATATTCTACCCGTTCTTTTATTCGTTTGGCTTCGTGGTTCTTGCCCACTGATTTAAAGTATTCAATCTGTTTAAAAAGATCGTCCTGTATTTGATGGATTGCCCGATTCATTCGATCTTTGGTTGTAACAAAAATATTAGCCGGATAAATAATTCCTGTTTCCAGATTTTCAATTTTTTGATTATTAATCGGATCATAAGACTCTATTTCTTCAATTTCATCTCCCCAAAAGGTTACCCGATAAACCAAATCATTATAAGCAAGATAAATATCTATAGTATCTCCATTTACTTTAAAAGTTCCCGGTTTAAAATCTATTTCTGATCTGGAGTATAAACTTTCAACAAGTGATCGTAAAAACTGATTTCGATTAATGGTTTGCCCTGCTTTTATAGTAACTGTATTGCTATGAAAATCTTCAGGATTCCCAATCCCATACAAACAGGAAACCGATGAAACTACAATAACATCTCTTCGTCCTGACAATAGGGAAGATGTAGCACTTAATCGTAATTTTTCTATTTCGTCATTAATAGACAGATCTTTTTCAATATAGGTATCTGTGATTGGCAAATAGGCTTCGGGCTGATAGTAATCGTAATACGAAACAAAATACTCCACGGCATTATCAGGAAAAAACTGTTTGAATTCTCCGTATAACTGAGCAGCCAAGGTTTTGTTGTGACTAAGCACCAGGGTTGGCCTTTCAACTTTGTCAATGGCATTGGCAACCGTAAACGTTTTTCCCGATCCGGTTACACCAAGCAGTGTAAGATATTGATCGCCCCGTTGAATGCCCTCTACAAGTTGCTTAATAGCTTCGGGTTGATCGCCTGTAGGTTTATATTCTGATGTTAATTTGAATTTCATCAATTATTCGTCCTTATAATCGTAACATAAATAGGATAGTGATCACTATATCCACCGTAATAGTTTGGTCCTCCATACGTTCTGTTTGGACTTTTGTTTCCGCTTTTACTGGTATAGGATATCCAATCGGCAGAATAAATTTGTCCTATCTTATCTTTCACAAATAGCTTTTTTGATTGAACTAAATTATTTGATACTATGATATTATCCAGCATATTCCATTCGCCTCTGTAATTATGCGTTCCAAATCCTTCCTCAGAAAGTGGAAGCATAATATTATACAATGATCCTTTTTCCATTTTATTGTTCGCTTGCAGGGTTTCATAAATACTTTTATCCTTCGGCGTATCATTCAAATCGCCCATTATTAAAACATTGGCATCAGGCTGAGCAGATCTAATAGAATCGATCGTGTTTTTAAGCGTTAATGCACACTGAATTCGTTGGGGTTCGGTTTCTTTCTGTCCTCCGCTTCTCGATTTCCAATGATTAACAAAAAGATGGAAAGTGTCTGTGTTAAAGAAAATACCTTTAACATAGAGAATGTCTCTTACTTTATACTTTGTAGTTAATGGAATAGGAATTTTCTGATGATTAATATATTCGAAATTTGTTGGATTATATAGTAATGCAACATCAATACCTCTTGCATCAGGGCTGTCCTCATGCACAATTTTATAATTTGAAGAGGATAAATCTTCTGTTTTTATCAGATCTTCAAGTACAGTTCTGTTTTCAACTTCAGCAAAACCAACAATATCTGGTGCCCTGTCTTCCTGAATTGAACCGATTACTTTGGCCAGATCGTTTAATTTCTTCTGATATCTTTCATTAGTCCACTTCTTTTTTCCTTCGGGAGTAAAATCTTCATCGAAGATATTGGGATCATCAACCGTATCAAAAAGATTTTCCACATTGTAAAATGCAATGGTTACTTCTTCTGTTTGAGAATATAAAAGAGTTGAGATTACTATTAGGATGCAGAGAAATACTATCTTTTTCATGTTTTGAATGGATTAAGTTAAGAGATGTAAAAGTAGTAATTATATGACAATTTATTACTGACATAAAGACAGAAAAGCCACAAAGTAAACTTTATGGCTTTTTGTCGGGGTGATCCGACTCGAACGGACGACCACTTGCACCCCATGCAAGTACGCTAGCCAACTGCGCCACACCCCGAAATTTATATGACAACCAGACATAAAACATATTAAGTATATAGGCTCATGTGCTGGTTTTTAATTACTTATTCTAACCTGGCTGAGCCTGCCTGCCGGCAGGCAGGCTACATCCCGAAACTGGCTGTAAAAATAATTATCAATTCTTAATAAGCAAAATTTATATTCAATTAAAATGTGGTATATTTATTGATTAGAAATAGAAATCAACAATTAAAATAGTTAGATAATTAGTTATGTTAAATAAATCAATAAAATAAAATCTTAAAATGGCACTATTTAAAACGTTAGAAAATCAGGAAGAAGAAAATAAGGCTCGATCAGTAGATGCAGAAGTTGAGAAAGTAAAATGTTTAATTGTAGGATCAGGACCAGCAGGTTACACAGCTGCAATTTATGCAGCCAGAGCCAACTTAAATCCTGTAATGTATGAAGGTTTGGAACCGGGTGGACAATTAACCACAACCACTGATGTTGAAAATTATCCTGGTTACCCTGAAGGTGTTACAGGTCCGGTTATGATGGAAGATTTCAAAAAGCAAGCACAACGATTTGGAACTGATGTTCGTTTCGGATTAGCTACTGCTGCTGATTTATCAAAAAGACCTTTTAAAGTGACTATTGATGGTAAAAAAGTAATTGAAGCAGATAGTTTAATCATTGCTACCGGAGCAACTGCAAAATATTTAGGATTAGAATCTGAAGAAAAGTATAAAGGTCAGGGAGTTTCGGCATGTGCTACTTGCGATGGATTCTTTTATAAAGGTAAAGATGTTGCTGTTGTTGGTGGTGGTGATACCGCTGCTGAAGAAGCAACATATTTAGCAGGAATTTGTAATAAGGTGTATTTAATAATCCGTAAAGACCATATGCGTGCTTCAAAAGTGATGCAGGAGCGGGTTAAGAAAACTAAAAATATAGAGGTGTTATTCGAGCATAACACTAAAGAAATAGTTGGAGATACCAGTGGAGTTACAGGAGCAATTTTAACCAATGGTAAAGGCGAAGATGTAAAAATTGATATTCATGGATTTTTTGTCGCTATTGGTCATAAGCCAAATTCTGATATCTTTAAAGAGTATATCGACACAGACGAGGTTGGATATATTACAACTGAACCAGATACTACAAAAACCAAAGTACCAGGAGTATTTGCATGTGGTGATGTTATGGATCCTCATTACAGACAGGCAGTTACTGCTGCAGGGTCAGGATGTAGAGCAGCTATTGATGCAGAGAGATTTTTAGGCGCACAAGAATAAATACCAATCACATATAAATAGAAAAGCCATCTTTTATGTAAGATGGCTTTTTTATGATGTGTTTCAAATAATTATTGAACCTGAGCAATCGTATCAGCCTGATATTCTCCATCAATAAGTTTCTTATGAACAGCTTTAAATGCATTAATGGTGTATTCTACATCTTCTAATGTATGCATTGCTGTTGGTATAAGTCTTAATAATAGTTGTCCTTTAGGTATTACAGGATAAACCACTATTGAACAGAATACATTGTAGTTTTCACGTAAGTCCATCGTAATATTTGTACCTTCAGGAATACTACCTGATAAATAAACAGGAGTAACTGGCGATTCGGTAACACCTAAGTCAAATCCTGCATCACGTAAACCTTTTTGTAATGCTCTAACAACGGTCCAAAGATTTTCTCTTAACTGCTTTTCGTTTTGTAATAACTCCAATCGTTTTAACGATCCAATTACAAATGGCATAGGTAACGATTTTGCAAACGTTTGAGATCTCATATTATATCTCAAGAAATTTGTAACTTCTTCGGTTGATGCAACAAAAGCACCAATTCCTGCCATAGCTTTAGCGAAAGTAGAGAAGTAAATATCGATACCATCTTGTACTCCAAAGTGTTCACCTGACCCGGCTCCGGTTTCACCCATTGTACCAAAACCATGCGCATCATCAACAAGCAATCTGAAATTGTATTTTTCTTTTAAAGCTACAATATCTTTTAATTTTCCCAAATCACCGGCCATACCAAAAACACCTTCAGTAATAACTAAAATTCCACCGCCTGTTTCTTGAACTCGTTTTGTAGCAAAACCAAGCATTTTCTCGAATTTGTCCATTTCGTTATGAGCAAAAACAAAGCTTTTACCACCTTTGGCTTTATGTAAGAAAACACCATCCATTATACATGCATGCGATTCTGAATCGTATACAATAACATCATTTCTGCTTGCTAAAGCATCAATGATTGAAACCATTCCCTGGTAGCCGTAGTTTAATAGAAAAGCATCATCCTTACTAACAAATTCTGCTAATTTATTTTCTAGCTCTTCATGCTTACTTGTCTGTCCCGACATCATTCGTGCACCCATAGGGTATGCTAAGCCGTACTCTTTTGCCGCTTCGGCATCAGCTTTTCTTACTTCAGGGTGATTTGCCAAACCAATGTAATTATTCAAACTCCAGGTTAGAACTTCCTTACCACGGAATTTCATTTTTGAATGAATTTCACCTTCTAATTTTGGAAATGAGAAATAACCATGAGACTGTTTCATATGCTGACCTATAGGTCCCATGCTTTCTTTTATTTTATTAAAAATATCCACGATAGTAATTTTTTAATGTTATTTATATTTTGGCACAAAAGTACGTTTTTTTAAAAAATTAGCAAATGGATGAAAATAAATTAAAGAAAATAAGCGTTTAATGTAATTAAATTTCAACAAATAAAACTAAAATTGTACATTTGCAAAATGTTTAAAAAAATGAGATATATAATACCATTAATTCTACTGTTGGCAATAGTTTCATCGTGTAAATACGAGAAATTATTAAAGAGCAGAGATTATAAATTAAAATATAAAAAAGCACTCGAATACTACGAGGAAGAGGATTATATGCGTGCTGAAGGTTTGTTTGAGCAGTTAAAACCAATACTTAAGGGAACAAAACAAGCCGATTCAGTGTTTTATTATGCAGCATATTGCAGTTATCATCAGGAAAGCTATTTATTGGCATCGCATTATTTTGATGAGTTTAGGAAAACATTTGGTAACAGTAAGTTTGCTGAAGATGCTGAATTTATGAATGCATATTGTACCTATAAATTGTCTCCACGTCCTAGTTTAGATCAGGAGTATTCCTATAGGGCAATATCACTGTTTGGTATTTATATGTCAAGATATCCAAATAGTGGACGAACTGATGAATGTATTGGATATATACAAGAGTTGAGAAACAAATTGGTTCAGAAATCGTATCAAAGTGCAAAACTTTATTATGATTTGGAAGATTATAAAGCTGCAATTGTAGCTTTAAATAATAGTTTAGATGAATTTCCGGAAACAGAATACAGAGAGGAAATCATGTTTCTTATTTTAAAAGCCAAATATTTATTAGCAGAAAATAGTATTGAAAATAAAAAAGTTGAACGATATCAGTCTACAGTTGATGAATACTATTCATTTATTGGTGAATTTCCGGAAAGTGAGTATCATAAAGAAGCAATTGATATGTACGATAACTCACAACATATTTTGAAAAATTAGTGTTTAATAAAACGATAAAGTAAGGATGGATTACAAAAAGACTAAAGCTCCAGCTACAACCATTACCCGTAACCTAAATGAAATAGATAAGAATACAGGTAATATCTATGAGACCGTTGCAATTGTGTCTAAAAGAGCTAATCAGATTGGAAGCGAGCTTAAAGAGGAGTTGAACAGAAAGTTGGAAGAATTTGCATCGTATACCGATAATTTGGAAGAGGTTTTTGAAAACAGAGAACAAATCGAAATTTCCAGGTTTTATGAAAGACTGCCAAAACCTTCATTAATTGCAATGCAGGAATATATGGATGATCAGGTTTATCACAGAAAACCTGAAGCAGAGAATGGTGAATAATATGATCCAAAAAATTAGCTTATGAAGCTAAAAGGGAAAAATATTTTATTAGGAGTAACTGGAGGAATAGCGGCCTATAAGGCTGCTATTCTTGTAAGATTACTTGTGAAAGAAGGAGCACAGGTAAAGGTGGTTATGACCAAATTAGCAAAAGAATTTATTACTCCTTTAACCTTAGCTACACTTTCCAAAAATCCCATTTTAGTAGATTTTTTTGATCCTGAAGATGGACGTTGGAATAGTCATGTGGATATAGGTTTATGGGCAGATTTATATGTTATTGCGCCTGCAACTGCCAATTCAATGGGTAAAATGGCAAATGCTGTGGCTGATAATTTATTAATCACAACATACCTATCAGCAAGATGCCCCGTAATGCTTGCTCCAACAATGGATCTGGATATGTACCAACATCCGGCAAATCTTAAAAATATCGAAACACTTAAATCCTACGGAAATATTATTGTTGAGCCGGATAGTGGTGAGTTAGCCAGTGGTCTTGTAGGTAAAGGTCGAATGGCTGAGCCGGAAGTTATTACAGAAAGAATTATCGAACACTTTTCTTCAAAAAAAAAACTAAAATCTAAAAAAGTATTAGTTACGGCTGGCCCGACTTATGAACCGATCGATCCGGTAAGATTTATAGGTAATTTTAGTTCCGGAAAAATGGGCTATGCTATTGCTGAAGAACTTGCAAATCAGGGTGCCGAAGTTGTTTTAATTTCAGGACCTACACATCTAAAACCATGTAATTCATTAATAACCAGAATTGATATCCAAACTGCACAGGAAATGCACGATGCAGCTGTAAAGCATTTTTCAACGTGTGATGCCGCAATTATGTCAGCAGCAGTAGCTGATTTTAAACCTGCAACAATAGCCAAAGAAAAAGTAAAGCGAGGAAAAGATAATATGCAAATTGACCTTACTCCAAATAAAGATATTGCTGCTGAGTTGGGTAAGTTGAAAAAGAATAAACAAGTATTAGTAGGGTTTGCATTGGAAACAAACGACGAAATCAAAAATGCTCAAAAAAAGGTTCAAAATAAAAATCTCGATTTTATCGTTCTTAATTCATTAAAGGAAAAAGGAGCAGGATTTGGAGTGGATACCAATAAGATTTGTATTATAGACCGATTGGGTAACACTAAAAATTTTGAATTAAAATCAAAAAAGGAAGTTGCTGTTGATATTGTGAATGAACTGATCACTAAAATAGAGGAATAACTCATGAGAAAACTGATTGTACTTACCTTTGGATTACTATTCTCGATAACCATATTTAGTCAGGAACTTAGATGTAATATTCAGGTTAACTCTTCGCAAATTCAGGGAACAAATAAACAAGTTTTTCAGACCTTACAAACAGCTATATATGAGTTTATGAATAATACTGCATGGACCAACCATGTTTATGCGAACGAGGAGCGCATTGAATGTAACATTATGATTACTTTGCAGGATCATAGTGGCGATGAGTTTACAGGTAGTATACAGGTACAATCGCGTCGTCCTGTTTTTAATACTTCATACAACACTACAGTGCTTAATTATAAAGATGACAATTTAAAATTTAATTATGTAGAATTTGAACCATTAGAATTTAGTTTAAACGAACATCGATCTAATCTAACATCGGTTCTTGCGTATTATGCGTATGTCATCATCGGTTTGGATTATGACACCTTTTCTTTGATGGGAGGAACAGAATTTTTCCAGAAAGCTGAGCGAATTGTGAATAACGCTCAAAATGCTCCGGAAAGTGGTTGGAAAGCTTTTGAAAGCAGAAGAAACCGATATTGGTTAATCGAAAATATTTTAAATGATAGATATAAAGGAATACGAGAGTTTTTATATCGATATCACAGGTTAGGTCTGGATGTTATGGAAAGTAAGGAGGCTCAGGGAAGAGCGGTTATTGCAGAAAGCCTGGAACTTTTGCAAAAGATTTACAGACAAAAGCCTGATCCGTATCTGTTTTTTTATGACTTAATACTGAATGCTAAATCAGATGAGCTGGTTAATGTGTTCTCAGAATCGTTCATGGCTGAGGCCGATCGTGCTTATAATATTCTTGTAGAGATTGACCCTACACGATCTGATAAGTATAAAAAGATCAAACAGTAGTCACTATTTTTAGTTTCTAACCGCGAATAGTGGGTTTTCAATAATCTTTTTTTAGTAAGTTTGTATCAACATTCTGATAAAAACAAAACTATGCTGCAATCAATTTATATTCAGAATTATGCTTTAATCAATGAATTAGAAATTGATTTTAATAAAGGATTAAATATCATCACAGGAGAAACCGGTGCTGGTAAATCCATTTTATTAGGTGCCTTATCGCTGGTGCTTGGGCAACGTGCCGACACTTCTGTTTTAAAAGATAAGTCAAAAAAATGTTTTGTTGAAGCAAATTTCCAGATCAAGCAATATCATATAAAAGATTTTTTTAAGCAGAATGATCTGGACTATGAAGATGTTACAACTATACGGAGAGAAATCACCGATAACGGAAAATCAAGGGCATTTATAAATGATACGCCGGTAAATCTTTCGGTTTTAAAAGATTTAAGCAACAATTTAATTGACATTCATTCGCAGCACGAAAGTTTACTCCTGGGCGATGATCATTTTCAGTTGAGCCTGGTTGATTCTTTTGCTAATCATCAGGGGTTACTTGATACATATCGGAATAAATTCGAAGAATATCTTGTTCTGAATTCAGAATACAATAAATTGGTAAATAATGCCGATAAGGCAAAATCTGATTTGGATTATTTTCAATATCAATTTGACCAGTTAGAGGAGCTAAAGCTTGTTGAAGGAGAACAAGAAGAATTAGAAGAGGAATTAGAACAATTAAATCATGCTGAAGAAATTAAGTTAAAGCTCTCAGAATGCTATAATTTATTGTCGGGTGAAGAACTATCCATAATATCTAATTTAAAGCAGGCAAAAACGGCTATTGAATCCATTTCAAAATATATTAAGGAGGGAGAGGAGCTTACGAAGCGCCTGGATTCTGCTTATATCGAGTTACAGGATATAGAAAACGAAATAGAACTGTTAAATGAAAAAATTGAGCACGATCCGGCACGAATTGAGTTTATTCGCGAAAGATTGGATAGTATTTATGCACAGGAACAAAAACACAAAGTTTCATCTGTTGAGGAATTGATAAAAATTAAAGAGGAGCTGCAGCAAAAAATAGATCATATTAATTCCTATGATTTTGAAACCGAAAAGGTGAAAAAGCAATTGGATTTGTTGCAAACTGAACTTGAGCAAGATGCAACGAGTATTTCAGAGAACAGGAAAGCGGTAATACCTAAAATTGAGCAAAAGGTAATTGAGATACTTAAATTATTGGGTATTACAAATGCCAACTTTAAGGTTGAGCAGATACCATCAGAGGAATTTTTACCAACAGGCAAGGAGTTTATACGTTTCTTGTTTTCAGCAAATAAGAATGTTCCTTTAGAAGAGCTTTCGAAGGTAGCATCGGGAGGTGAAATTTCAAGATTAATGCTAAGTATTAAATCGTTAATTGTTGAAACCAAAACCTTACCAACCATAATTTTTGATGAGATTGATACGGGAATATCCGGTGAAATTGCCGATAAGATGGGATCAATTATTAAAAAAATGTCTAAAAATATGCAGGTAATTAATATTACTCATTTACCTCAAATTGCAGGTAAAGGAGATTTTCATTATCTGGTATATAAAAAAGATAATCACGAAACTACAAATACATATATAAAACTTTTATCGCAGGAAGAACGAGTAAATGAAATTGCAAAAATGTTGAGTGGAGAAGCGCTAACAGATGCTGCAATTCAGAATGCAAAAGTTTTACTGTCTAAAGTAGAATAAATCTTAATAACATATACGAGTGAACATTCTAACTACATTATTGTATGTAACTTGTATTTATAAAAAATTTAATCATGGCATTTAATTTATTAAAAGGTAAAAAAGGATTAATTTTTGGTGCATTGAACGATAAATCAATAGCATGGAAGGTAGCTGAAAAGGCTTATGAAGAAGGAGCAGAAATTGTTCTTACAAATGCACCATTTGCTTTACGCTTAGGAGATACAGAAGAGTTAGCAAAAAAATGTAATACTGAGGTTATTCCCGCTGATGCAACAAAAATTGAGGATATTGAAAACTTGGTAGATAAAGCCATGGAACGTTTCGGTGGCAAATTTGATTTTATTCTTCATTCAATCGGAATGTCGCCAAATGTTCGAAAAGGAATCACGTATGATAACTTAAATTACGATTATTTTCTTAAGACATTAGATGTTTCGGCATTATCATTTCATAAAATTTTACAGGTTTCCAGAAAAAAGGATGCTTTGAATAAATGGGGATCGGTATTAGCGCTTTCATATGTTGCTGCACAGCGAACACTTTATGGTTATAACGATATGGCCGATGCAAAATCATTATTGGAATCTATAGCACGAAGTTTTGGTTATATCTACGGGCGTGAACGAAAAATCAGGATTAATACTATTTCGCAATCACCAACACAAACAACAGCTGGATCAGGTGTTATGGGCCTGGATGAGTTGATGGATTTCTCCAATCGAATGTCGCCTTTAGGAAATGCCGACGCTGAAGAGTGTGCCGATTTCTGTATCACGATGTTCTCAGATTTAACCAGGAAAATCACCATGCAAAATATTTTCCACGATGGAGGATTCTCAAGTATGGGTATGAGTCGTCGTGCAATGGATGTGTATAGTAAAAACCTGGATGAATGTTGTGAGTTTAGAGATGTGACACATAAATTTGAAGAATTTTAAAGATAATATAAACCGGCAAAAGCCGGTTTTTTTATGACTTCTTTGGAAGATTGTAAATTTTCACTTAGTTTTCCGGCTTTTAAAAATTACGGCTATGGCATTCGTTATTCTTACATTATTCTATGTCTTCTTCCCAATTGTGCTTTTATATCTGAGTCATAAATATGCTATTATTAATAAGATAGGCGCAATTTTATTGGCCTATGCTTTTGGTTTAGTATTAGGTAATCTGGGTATATTGCCTGAGGAGAGTGATAAGATTCAAGATATACTAACAACCTTAACTGTTCCATTAGCAATACCATTATTGCTTTTTTCAACAAACATCAAGGTATGGTTTAAAATGGCAGGAAAAACATTGGCTTCTATGTTAATTGCCTTGGTTAGTGTTGTGTTGGTCGTTTTTATTGGATATGTCATTTTTAGTGGGAATGGCATTAAAGATTTGTGGAAAGTTGGCGGTTTATTGGTTGGTTTATATTCTGGTGGCACACCGAATCTGGCGTCCTTAAAATTGGTTTTAAATGTCGATCCTGATGTGTTTGTGATAACACACTCCTTTGATATGCTGATATCTGCAATATACTTACTGTTTTTAATTTCAATTGGACAGAAAGTATTCCATTTGATATTACCAAAATATAAAAGTGTTCATGGAGATTATAGTAATAATAAGAATACATTTGATAACGATTACTGGGGATTTTGGAAGAAACCATATAGGATGTCTGTATTAAAAGGTTTAGGACTGTCCATACTAATATTTGCCATAGGAGGGAGCTTAACTTTTATTGTACCAGAAAAAGCAGAAATGGCAGTTGTGATTTTAACTATAACAACCCTGGCAATCTTAAGTTCTTTAATCAAAGGAGTCAATAAACTCGATAAAACATTTGATTTAGGAATGTATTTTATCTTGGTATTCAGCTTGGTTATTGCTTCAATGGCCGACATACATACTTTTAAGGGAACAGCACCTGATTTATTGATGTACATCTCATTTGTAATATTTGGGTCATTAATTCTTCATGTATTAATTTCCAAAATATTTAAAATTGATGCCGATACTGTGATGATTACTTCTACTGCATTAATCTGTTCTCCGCCATTTGTGCCTGTAATTGCAGGTGCTATAAAAAACAGGGAAATTATAGTTTCAGGTTTAACTGTTGGAATAATAGGCTATGCCATAGGGAATTATTTAGGATTTATTGTAGCCGAAATTTTAAAGGTAATATAAAGATTAATCAATTTAATAATATTACGTTAGTAGCTAATTCAAGAAAATCTTTGTGGAACTTTGTGCCTTCCCTGCCTTGCCGGCAGGCAGGTTCGTGTTCCTTTGTGGTTTAGTTATTTATATTCTGTTCCAAAGAACACCAAGAATTGTATAAAGCAACAAATTGACTTTTTAGACAACTCATCGTTTTATAATATCTTACTGAATATTCTAAAATAAAAAGTTCATTCCGATATATAAGCCACTGCTTCCATCTCGTTCATCAGCAGCTAAACCGTAATCGAAAGCTACGATAAAATTTTCATTCAATGCAAAATGAAGTCCTAATCCATAACCCATATGTAGTTCATCAGAACTAGCATCAAAATAATTCTCAACATTTACACTACCATCATCAGGAATATTGCTTTTATCAATTTCTGTTTCCTGAACAACCTGTCCAAAATCAGCGAATGTGCTTAAGGCAATATATAAGTTTTGATTCATAATTACCGTATTCACAAATTTCCATCGAAACTCCAGATTACCATATACAATTCCATCTCCAATTATACGGTTTCTTAATACTCCACGAACTGTTTTTGATCCTCCCAATCCTTCAATTACAATTGATGGATTGTAAGAAAAATTCAAGTAAGGTAACATGTAGAATGGTGTTGTACCAGCAATAGTTCCTTGGTAACCTAAACGGTATGCAAATGATAATTTCTTTTGAATTAGTGTAAGATATTGTCGATGTGTTAGTGATAGCTGTGTATAACTGTTCTCATAATTATCCAGGAAGGAAGGTGCTGTGACAACAATTATTTCCGACCAGATTCCTTTCATTGGATTCGCTTCATTATCACGAGTATCATAAATTCCTCCCAGTTTAATGTAATTGACTTTTCCTCCATCGGCATCTTTCTCCGGAATAATTCCCCAATCTACATATCGATCATACAAACCCGGAACACTATCGGTTGATGGCAGCAACTCATCTTCATCTAACCCATCGTTTAAAGCATCAATATCAACCGATCCTAATTTATGATTGATATGAGCAAACCCAGCCAACCATTTAAAATTACTTTGAAAAATACTACCAGAAAAATCGGCTGCAACACGAAGCATTTTGCGTTCCATACGATAATACATTCTTGATCTGTACAATGAATTATCGTCATCTTCAAAATCGGGTATGTAAGCCGATTGGTAGCCATTAAATCCGTAAAAGTCCAAAGCTTGTTCGGTTAAATAACTAACATCAGCAGTAATACGAATAGATTTTTCAGGAAACATATGCCCGGAGTCAAAAGATAGTTGGTTAATTCCACTACCTTTCGTTGTTCGCGATATCTCAAAATAGATGGATTGCAGATATTCAGGATAACTGGTCGGTTTTCCATAATTGTAAAAATTTACCAAACCACCATATTTAAATCCCAAATCGCTGTCGTAAGCTACAACAGGCACAGCTCCAAAAGTCCAGCCATCTTTTATTTTTTCCTCTTTCGTATTTAATGTGTCAACCTGACTAAACGCCGTAATTGTTGATAAACTGAATAAAACAAGGACTGCTGATAGCTTTTTCATCTACGTGTAATTAAATTAAAAACCATTTAAATCCATGAGCACTGTTGGGATCAATAATAGAAATCCCAGTAAAATCAGAATGATCATAAATGGAGTAATCCATTTTACCCATTTTTCATATGGAATTTTGGCAACACCTAAAACACCAATCAACACGCCGGATGTTGGTGTTATCATGTTGGTAAAACCATCTCCAAACTGAAAAGCCATAACTGTAGCCTGACGCGATATGCCAATTAAATCAGAAAAAGGAGCCATAATAGGCATGGTTAACGCAGCTTTGGCACTTCCTGAAGGAATAATAATATTTATAAATGTTTGAATAATATACATGATTCCTATAGAACCAACCTTGCCCATAGATTTCATCGATTGAGAAACCGAGTATAATATGGTATCAATAATTTTTCCTTCCTGCAGAACAATAATAATTCCTCCTGCAAGCCCTACAATTAAAGCTGCAGAAGAGATGTCGCGTGCTCCTTCCAAGAATAATTTTGTAATATTATTGGGTGATTTATTGTTGGCAATACCGGCTGCCAGTCCCATAACAAAGAACAATGTAGCAATTTCCATTACGTACCATCCGTAACCCATTACACCTATAATAAGAAATAGAATAGTAAAGAGAAGAATGTTTAGTATAAAAAAGTGTACTGATTTTCTTAATACCAGTGGTCCAAGAATAACAAATAATCCTGTCAATACAGGAATAATTGGAATTGTTGTTGATGAGTTACCTATTGATAAAGTTGTTTGCATATTAATAACAGATGCAATAATCAATATTACTGAAATAAAACCATAAACGATCCAGGCCGATATTGGAGTATAATATTTAAGATGCTCTTCGTCAAGGTGTTCTTTTTGTCTCCAGTTGATGTTGTCATCTTCGAAAACCGGTGATAATCTTGGGTTTTTCTTTATTTTATTGGCATATCTGAGAACATAGGCAATTCCAACCACATTTAGTACAATCCAGGTAAAAAATCTATATTCAATTCCTGTAAATAAGGGAATGCCAGATAAACCTTGTGCTATACCTATTGTAAATGGATTTAAAAGTGCACCTGCAAATCCTAAACCTGCACCCACAAAACATAAATTTACACCTACAATTGAATCATAACCCATGGATAAAGCAAGGGGAACGAAAATGATCACAAATGCTATGGTTTCTTCACTCATACCAAACACGGCTCCAAAAATGGAAAACATAAGCATGATCAACACAATAATTATATTGTTAATACCCAGGAATTTGAAAATTTTGATGTGTTCTATTTTCTTGGTTTTTTTCAAGAAAGTAAATATTCCTACATCAATGGCTTTGCTGTCATTCATAATCCAGAAAGCACCACCAATCATTAAAATAAAAACAATAATGTTTGATTTATCTACAAATCCTTCAAAAAAGGCAGAGAATATTTCCCAGGTTTGCGGTTGATTCTCTGTGTAATGAAAAGAGTCTTTTACAATTACTTCTTTTTGTGTTCCATCTTCCAAAGAGATAATCTCACGATCAAATTCTCCTCCCGGAACAAACCAGGTTAGTATTGCTGATAAAACAATTATAAAAAATACAATGACATACGTGTGTGGAATATTCCTTTTCTTTTTCATACTATTTTAGATTAAGAATTATAATTAAGGCGTAAAAATAGAATATAACCTGATTAATTCATAAATCTTTCAGATTAATCTTGTAGCGAAGAAATTATATAGGTCTTATTGATTAAACTTTAATTATTATTTCTTGTTAAAGTTATTCTTCAGTAATTGTTAATCATAGACCGTAATGATAGTTATGAATACCTCAGGATAAGTTATAGAACAGGATTTTTTTTGTTTATATAGCGATGAATTTTGTATTTTCGTACCAAATATAAAGAAGGAGTAATCAGTTATGAGCTTATTAATAAAGAATATCAAAAGTTTAGTAAATGTATTAGAGAAGCCTGTAAAGTGGGTAGCAGGAAAAGATATGCAAAGTTTAAAAACAATAGAGGATGCTTATCTTATAATTAAAGATGAAAAGATTGCTGATTTTGGTAAAATGGAAAGCTTAAAGCAAGATGATTTTAAGGGTGAAATTATCGATGCTAAAGGGAAAATGGTATTTCCATCATTTTGCGATTCACACACGCATTTGGTATATGCAGGTAGCAGAGAAATAGAATATGGCGATAAAATTCGGGGATTATCGTATGAAGAGATTGCTAAACGAGGTGGAGGAATCCTTAATTCTGCAAAGCTACTGCATAATACTTCGGAGGATTCATTATACGAGCAAGCTTTGAAACGGATTCATGAAATTATTGGATTTGGGACTGGAGCAGTAGAAATCAAAAGCGGTTATGGACTGGCAGTCGAAGATGAACTAAAAATGCTTCGTGTAATTAAACGATTAAAGGAAACAACACCAATTACAATAAAGTCGACCTTCCTTGGAGCGCATGCAGTACCAGCAGAATACAAAGGAAAGCAGGATGAATATGTTGATTTAGTAATCAATGAGATGATTCCCCAGGTTGCTGCTGAAGATTTAGCAGATTATATAGATGTTTTCTGCGATAAAGGATTTTTTACGGTTGAACAAACCGACCGAATTTTAATGGCCGGAATGAAATACGGGTTAAAACCTAAAATTCATGCCAACGAGTTAGATTATTCTGGTGGAATTCAGGTTGGTGTTAAATATAATGCGCTATCTGTTGATCATTTAGAGTTTACTGGTAAGGAGGAAATAGAGACTTTGTTAAAGTCTGAAACGATGCCAACATTATTACCTGGAGCAGCTTTCTTTTTAGGAATGATTGACCCTCCGGTTCGTGAAATGATTAATGCTGGGTTACCCATTGCTTTAGCATCTGATTATAATCCTGGTTCATCACCATCAGGTAATATGAAATTTATTATGTCATTAGGTACTATTAAATTAAGAATGTTACCAGAGGAGGTGATTAATGCTACTACTATAAATGGAGCATATGCTATGGGATTAAATGAAACTCATGGAAGCATTTCCAAAGGTAAAGTTGCAAATGTATTTATCACAAAGGAAATTCCTACGTATGATTTTATGCCATATGCATACACAAGTCATTTAATTGATCAGGTAATATTAAATGGTAAAGTAATCTAGTGATGTACAATTTGATAATTCATAAAGCTGAAGAGCTTCGGATAAAGAAGATAAATAGTATTAGATATCCATAGGCACATATGGTTAAATTCGAGATAAATTATATAAGTATAGGTAAAATATAAAAACAGTATAAAGCATGAAACAATTAATAGAATGTGTTCCCAACTTTAGCGAGGGGAACAATATGGATATAATAAAACAAATTACAAATGAAATTGAAGGAGTTGAAGGTGTTAGTTTATTAGATGTCGATCCCGGTCAGGCAACAAATAGAACTGTTGTTACTATGGTTGGTACTCCTGAAGAAGTTTGTGAGGCAGCTTTCCGCGCTGTTAAAAAGGCATCTGAACTAATTGATATGCGCCATCATAAAGGAGCTCACCCGCGTTTTGGAGCAACAGATGTATGTCCGTTAGTGCCTGTTTCTAATATTACTATGGAAGAAACAGTAGAGTATGCTCATAAATTAGCAAAACGCATAGGTGAGGAGCTTAACATTCCGATTTATTGTTATGAGAATGCAGCTTTAAAAGAGGAAAGAAGAAATCTTGCCGTATGTCGAGCTGGAGAATATGAAGGATTAAAAGATAAGTTAGCTAAACCTGAGTGGAAGCCCGATTTTGGGCCAGCAGAATTTAATGCAAAGTCGGGTGTTACTGCTGTTGGTGCTAGAGATTTCCTAGTTGCGTACAATGTTAATTTAAATACAACATCAACCCGAAGAGCAAATGCAATTGCTTTTGACGTGCGTGAGAAGGGAAGAGTAAAACGCGAAGGAGGCTCATTAACAGGAAAACCTGTCTTGGATGAAAATGGTAAAAAAGTTTGGGAACCAGGAACTCTGAAATGTGTTAAAGCAATAGGATGGTTCATTGATGAATATGGTATAGCACAGATTTCAATGAACTTAACTAATATTAGTGTTACTCCGGTTCATATTGCATTCGATGAAGTATTTAAAAAAGCATTAGATAGAGGAATAAGAGTTTCCGGATCAGAATTAGTTGGGTTAATTCCTCTACAAGCTATGCTAGATGCTGGTAAATATTTTTTAAGAAAACAAAATAGATCGGTGGGTATCCCTGAAAAGGAAATTATTAAGATTGCCGTTAAATCAATGGGATTAGATGATCTCTATGAATTTAAACCAGAAGAAAAGATTATTGAATATAAATTGGCAGCTGAAGAGAAAAAGAAGAAATTGGTTAATATGACCCTAACTGAGTTTACAGATGAAACCGCTTCAGAATCACCGGCACCAGGTGGAGGTTCGGTTTCAGCGTATATGGGAGCTATGGGTGTTGCCCTGGGAACAATGGTTGCAAACTTGTCTTCACATAAAAGAGGTTGGGACGATCGTTGGGAAGAATTCTCTAACTGGGCAGAGAAAGGAATGGAATACCAATCACAATTAATACGTCTGGTTGATGAAGATACAGAGGCATTTAATAAAATTATGGATGCTTTTGGTTTACCAAAGAAAACAGATGAGGAAAAAGCATGTAGAAAACAAGCTATTCAGGATGCTACAAAAAATGCTATAATGGTACCTTTTAAAGTTATGGAAGTTGCTCACAAAGCACTGGAAGTGATTAAAGCAATGGCTGAAACAGGTAATCCAAATTCAGTTTCGGATGCAGGTGTTGGGGCACTGGCAATTCGTTCTTGTGTAAAAGGTGCTTTTTTGAATGTAAAAATCAATTCTGGTGATCTGGAAGACAAAACATTTGTACAGACCGTTAGAAAAAAAGCAGATGTGATTGATAAAGAGACCGAGACGCTGGAAAAAGAGATATTAGCTATAGTTGAAAGTAAGTTATAGCTTATATTTTATTAGATTTATTAAAAAAAGTTAAAAACAAAAAGCAGACATAATTTTATGTCTGCTTTTTATATTGTAAAGCATTGAAAATCAATATACAATAATTGCATTATTTTGATGTATTATTGATGTTAAATGTTCGCTATTCGCTATTTTTGTTGAAAAAACATGCATTATTATATTCCAGATTCTTTTGTTTGAATGATTTTTTTTTTACATTAGCGCAATGAATATTTTAATTAACTATTTATGAACCTAAAATTTTTATCTATGAAGAAATTAACAATTTTTCTTGCATTCTTGTTGTTTGTAGGGTTTACCGTACAGGCACAAATGCAGATCTCGGGTACGGTAACCGGTGCAGAAGACGGGTTATCTATCCCTGGTGTATCAGTTGTGGTTAAAGATAACCTTACAATTGGTACTACAACTGACATGGATGGTAAGTATTCATTAACTGTTCCTAGTGAAGCTGAAGCTTTAGTTTTCAGTTTTGTTGGTATGAAAACCCAGGAAGTAGTTATTGGAGGCCGTTCAGTAATTGACGTTCAAATGGAGTCGGAAGTACTTCAAATGGACGAGGTAGTAGTTACTGCTATCGGTATTAAAAGAGAGAAAAGAGAGATCACTTATCAAACACAAAAGGTTGTTGATGATGAATTAACAAAAGTTGCTCCAACAAGAGCTGCACAAGGTTTAGCTGGTAAAGTTGCCGGTATGCAGATCAACGTACAGGACAATGGTGTTAATCCAAACTCTCAGATTCTTTTAAGAGGTGTTCGTTCGATTACTGCGAATAACGAAGCATTGATCGTTATTGACGGTTCGATTGCAACATCTGCAGCATTTGACGACTTAAACCCAAATGATATTGCTGATTTAAGTGTACTTAAAGGAGCTACTGCTGCTGCACTTTATGGATCGCAAGCGGGTAACGGTGCATTAATTGTTACTACTAAATCTGGTAAAGGTGCTGACAAGTTTACAGTAGGTATCAACTCTTCATACACTATGGAGAAAGTTGCTTACATGCCAGATTTCCAAACAGAATATGGTACAGGTTGGGAAGGCGCATACAATCCAGTTGAGAATACAAACTGGGGTCCTCGTTTCGATGGCCAAATGCGCTTAATAGGTCCTGATTTCCCGGATGATTATCCCGTAGAAGATCAAATTGTACCTTATGCACCTGTAGAAGATAACCTATTGGATTTCTTCCAAACTGGTAACAGTTTGCAAAATACTGTTTACATGACAGGTAGCACTGAAGATAGTAAATTCTACTTATCATTTGGTGACCAGAGAACAAGTGGTATTGTTCCTGAGGATACTTACGAAAGAAACACATTACGTGTTAATGCTAGTAAAAAGATTGGTAAAGTTGAAGTTGGAGTTAATGCAAGTTTCTTAACTGATGAAACTGATGTAGTTGGTAGCACAATTGGTGACCAGGACAGACCATTATATTGGTTTATCTTAAATACATCAGCAAATGTTCCATTATCAGAATATAGCGACTGGGATAATCCATTAAGCTATGGTTACGCAGATAATTATCAGAATGCTTATTACCAGAATCCATACTGGGCTATAGGTACAAATAGAAATATGGACAAAACCAACAGATTAGTAGCTAATGTAAGTTTATCATATGATGTATTAGAGTGGTTAAACTTCACTGGAAGAGTTTCTGCAAACAATGTTTGGGGTAACGGTAAGAACTGGAGAGCTGCTCAAACATATGATCCTGATTTACAACCAGCTGCTGGTGCTGTTTCATCTTTTGTAGAAGATTACGAATTCAAAAGAGAAACGTATACTACTGATGCATTATTCACTGGTAACTTTGATTTCTATGATGCATTTACTTTAAAAACAATTGTTGGTGGATCTATGTATAGCGACCAACAAAGAGAAAGTGAGTACAGAGGAAATAATTTAAGTATTCCTAATTTCTATGAGTTATCTAATGCAACAGGAAGCCTTGAAGGTGGACTAGTAGGTGGTGCATATGTAGATGAATACCAAAAAAGAACAATTGGTTTATTTGGTGATTTTACTTTAGGATATAATAATTATTTATTCTTAAACTTCTCTGGAAGAAATGACTGGACATCTACCTTACCAAAAGACGGAAGAAGTTACTTTTATCCAGCTGTAGGTTTATCATTTGTTGCAACAGATGCTTTTGAAGTATTAAAAACTGGTGATATTTTAACATTTGCTAAAATTACAGCTTCTAATTCGACTGTTTATAACGACTTAGCTCCTTATCAGGTAACGGAACGATTCTACCAGGAAAACGGATTCCCTTATGGACCGCAGAATGGTTTCTATTTGGGAAGAACAACTGTTGACGAGAGTATCTCAAAAGAGAAGTTAAATACAACTGAGGTAGGTTTAAACTTAGGTTTCTTAAATGGAAGAATTTTCTTAGATTTTGCTTGGTTTAAAACTATGATTCAAGATAACATCGTGTATACTACTCCATCTAATGCATCAGGTGCTACAAGTTACTTAACTAACATTGGTGAGTTGGAAAGTACTGGTTATGAATTCTCAATAACAGGAAAACTAATCAATGCTAAAGATCTTAAGTGGGATATTAACTTAAACTATTTTAGCAATGAGACAGTAGTTAACGAAATTAAAGAAGGACTTGATGAAGTTGCTGTTTATTCTACTGGACAGTTTGGTGTTTATGCTGTTGTAGGAGAAGCCTATCCGCAAATTAAGACAAATATTTATGAAAGAGACCCACAGGGAAGAATCGTTGTTGATCCTGTAAGTGGACATCCACAAACTAAAGAAGGTTTATATAATATGGGTAAAGCTACACCTGATTATATTATGGGGTTAAGCTCAGTATTGAGTTATAAAGGATTCTCTTTATCAGGTACTATAGATTACAGAACAGGGCACGTATATTATGAAGAAGGTTCTGATGCAATGGAATTTACTGGTCGTTCAATGGCTAGTGTTTCAGCAAACCGTCAGGATTTTGTAATCCCTAATACAGTAATTGAAACCAGCCCAGGTGTATATGTTGAAAATACTAACATACCTGTACAAGGTGGACGTCAAAGTTACTGGACAGACATTTACAATGAAGTAAGTGAAAACTATGTAAAAGATGCAACAGCACTTAAGGTAAGAGAGCTTTCTGTAAATTATGAATTACCAAAATCTATATTAGGAAAAACTCCTTTGAAAAAAGTTGTTGTTGGCTTTATCGCAAGAAATCCTTGGACTTGGTTACCAGAAGAGAACAGATTCTCGGATCCTGAATTTAAAAATCAAACAGACCGCGGTGGTAACGTTACAGGAGCTAATGCAATTGGTATTGGTGGATATATGCAATCACCTCCAACCAAATCTTACGGATTTAGCCTAAACATTGAATTCTAAAAAATAAAAAATGAATACGAATATGAAAAACATATTAAAATATATAAACCTGCTTTTAGTAGTACTACTATTAGCATCGTGTGACGATTATCTGGATGTAAATACAGATCCAAATAATCCAACAGAAGTAACTCCTGACTTATTACTTCCTGTTGCTCAGAAATACACTGGAGAAATAATAAGTGGATCAGATGAAGGAGGAAGAAGATACCAAACTGTTGCTAACCTATTTATGTACAACTGGAGTCAGGCAGACGGTTATAACTGGTTTCCTGATGAATTTAAATATTTGGTTACAACATCATTCTATGATAGAATTTTCGAACAATCATACTATGATGCATTAAAAGAGTATCAAGTATTAGTAGAGTTAGAAGATCCAAATTATGACTACTACAGAGCTATAGGTATGATAATGAAAGCATATCATTTCCAATTGTTAGTTGATACATACGGAGATGTTCCTTATTTTGAAGCTTTACTACGCGGTGGAGATGCAACTCCTGCATATGATGATGCAGCTACTATTTATGCAGATCTTATGGTACAACTGACAGCTGCAATTGATGTGATAAATAACGTTGATGAAGCAACAGTTATGGAAGTAGGAACTGATGATGCTATGTTCGGTGGTGATATGACCTCATGGAAACAATTTGCTAATTCAGTTAAATTAAGAATATTGACTCGTTTGAGTAGCATGGCTTCTCCTCCTGTAAATATTTCAACTGAATTTGCTGCTATAGCTACTGAAGGATCTGGATTTATTACTGCTGATGCTAGTATTAACCCAGGTTATGTAGCAGAAGAAGGAAAACAAAATCCATTCTGGAACTTATACGGATATGATCCAGCAGGTAGTGCAGAAATGAGTAATAATGCAACGTGTGCAACACAATACATATTAGATTATTTAATGGCTACAGGCGATGATCGTATTGATTATATATATGAAGAACCAGCAACTGGTCATTTAGGAGTAGTTCAAGGATTATTGGGATATCCACCGGAAACGTATACTTTTGATCTTGTTTCTAACTTAGGTCCTGGTATTTTAAAAGGAGCTGATCAAGACGTTGTGATCTACACTTTAGCTGAGTGTTATTTAAATTTAGCAGAAGCTGCATTAAATGGTTACGTTAGCGGAAGTGCCAGAACTTATTATGAAAGTGGTGTTCAAGCATCATTCGATTATTTAGGTGCCGGCGATGCAACTGCATATTTAACCAGTGGTTTAAATAATGTTAGCTGGACTGCCTCATCTAACGAATTACAAGCAATTATTACACAAAAATGGATTGCTACAAATAGTATTACAGCTGAACAAGCTTGGTTCGAGTATAATAGAACAGGATATCCTGATCCTGCTGCATTTGGAGATTATGGAGCTGGTTTACCTATTTCTCAATTAGCATCAACACCAGACAGACCTGTTAGATTATACTATCCTGCAAGTGAAATTTCATCTAATGGTGAAAATGTTCCTTCACAGCCGGATGCATTTACAGCGAAAATATTTTGGGCAAACTAAAAATAAAATGATTTAATTATGAAAAACTTGAAATATATATTAATATTTATACTAAGCTTAGGAATTTTTAATTCTTGCTTGGTAGAAGATGAATCCGATATCGATGCAAATGATAGTGGGTACAATCTAGCTGCTTTTAACCTAGGTAGTAAGACTGTCGCAGGTATATCGGATGGTTCTGAGTACACCTTTTATGTGGACTTAAGGTTAGTTGGTCCAACATATATGGATGTAAATAACGATATTACTGTTGAAATTGGAGTACATGAGTCTTCAACAGCTATTGCTGGTAAACACTTTAGAATCGACGATCCAACAGTTGTTTTACAAGCAGACCAAAATCATTTAGCAAAATTTGAGTTCACAATGCTAACCGATGGTATATTTGCTCCATTAGCTGAAGCACCAGTATTAGTATTAGAAATGTTAAGTGCTACAGGTGATGAGAACGTAACGAATACTGGTAAATTAATAAATATAACATTAAGCTACCAATGCTTCTCAGACTTAGCAGGTGATTATATTGTTGAAGTAAGTATAAATGGTACTCCTCAAGATCCTGTTGCTTTATATTTAACAGATGTTGTTACAATTACGCAAACAGGTGTTGGTCAGTATCGTACAGATCAAGTAGGTCATTGGGATCAAGCTGATTTAGGCGGAACTCCAGGATATACATTTTTTGATGAATGTAATAATATTACTATTCCAGGCCAGAACTTAGTAGATTTATATTCAAACTGGGTAGAAGGTTCAAAAGTGGGTTCTGTAACTGAAGATGGTGTTATTACAACTGAATATACTATTACTGCTTCATCATGGAGTGCTGCAAATACATATGCTAATACTTATACACCAGTAACAGCTAAGTAATATTAAAAGATGAATAATCATTAAAAATTTATTTATAATGAAAAGAAAATTAATTTATAATATCATAGGATTAGCAATACTGATTACTGGAATAGTGTCATGTGATCAGGCATCGCAAGAAGCTAGTCCAATAGTAGAGCCAGACGCTAGTTATCCGGTTGTTACTGGGATAACGTTAGAAACTACAGGTACAATACGAGAAGGTGACACTATTGTTTATACAATAGCAATAAATAAACCATTAACTCATTCGTTAACTTTTTCAGCTATTGTTGACAGTACTGCAACAACTTTAGTTGAACATGAGGATTTTGATTTCGAAGGTGGAACAATTCCTGCATGGGAAACCGAAGGAGAATTATGGATTGTTTCGCATAAAGATTTTATACCTGAACCTGCAGGAGTAGTAGCTTTTGATATAACACTTGAAAGCGAAGGTGAAAAGTATACATTACATCCTGACAATGAATATCCTCCAACACAAGAAATAACTATAAATCCAGGTTTATGGTTAGATATTACAATGGAGTGGAGCAGCTCGGATGATATCGATTTTGTTATCTTTAAAGAGGATAATACAGATCCATATTTTGACATTAACTACAGTAGTGGTGCAACCCTTGATATGCCTGAGGGAAGTTCTGACATAGGTCGAGATGATGTAGGAACGTATTATATAGGTATAATTCATTGGGGAGTTCCTGCTTTCGACTACACCTTTACATTTGGTAGTGCTTCGGATGGAATTGAGACCATAACAGGAACTTTCAATTCCGACTACTTAAGAGCTTATGATATTGATCCTTGGACAGCTTGGGGTGGTGTATATCATGCATATCGTGTTATAAAGGTTGTAAATGATGGTACCAATTATACTGTTACTAAACTTGATGAATATACAAGTGCAGATTATATGGACCCTGCTGATCTTGTTGGAACATGGAGCGGTACAGATGGTGCATATCCAAACTGGGCTTATGCAACAAACACTGTAGAAGTAACCGAAGAGAACGGAGAATCATATATTTATGGTCTAAATGAAGGTTGGATGACAAATTTCTGGGGAGAATCTGTAACCAGTGGAGAACCTGTAGTAATGCGTGTTTATAGCAATGGGGATGTTTGGATTCCATATAGCTATTATTGGGAAACTTTGTATGACGGAGATCCTTATGATTATTGGATTTACGGTTCTGGTACTTATGATGCAGGAACTGGATTACATTTAGAATATGAAATGGATCAGGATGGTTTCTTATGTGCTGCATGGACTTATGAGAATGATTATAATGATTATGAGTATTTTCAGGCTGATTTAACAATGTCAAAAGGACAAATACAGAATAATTATGTAGAAGTACCTGAAAATTTCGTTAAACCAGAAAGGAAAGCAAATCGCACAAAAAAAGAGATAATTAAATAATAATCTCGAAAAATATCAGAGAGTAATCTCAAATCTGGCCCCGATAAATTCGGGGCCTTTTTTTAATTATTAAAGCATTGGAAGGAAATATATTAAGTAATTGATATAATGGTTTGCTGTTACTGTAGTAATTTATTTACAAGTTACTTAGGTTTATATAATTTTATTTAATTAATAGTTGAATTTATGGCAATGTGATGGTGTTAGTTATTAATAAAAAAAAGCAGTAAGTGCGAATTTTAAATCAGAAATCTTTTTTCAATGTTGTTGTTTTAATAATCCTTTTTTTTTTTGTTTAAAATTTGAAAGTGTATTTAATTGAATATTTAAGTGAGTAGTTTAAAATTAGCATTAACATAAAAATGAAAGAACACATTCACCCAACATTTGATAAAATCCTGAAAAGAGAAGATAAGGAAAAGCTTCTTAACCAACGATCAATTGTAATTTGGATCACTGGATTGTCAGGATCAGGAAAAACTACAATAGCAAGAGACTTAGAGCTTGAGTTGCATAAAAAAGGATATCTAACCAAATTATTGGATGGTGATAATGTAAGAACCGGAATAAATAATAATTTAAGTTTTTCTGTTGAAGATAGAAAAGAGAATATTCGAAGAATAGCTGAGGTTTCAAAATTATTCATGTTGGGCGGGGTTATCCTAATAAACTGCTTTATATCACCTACAAAGGAAATAAGAGATCAGGCAAGAGAAATTATTGGCGAAGAGAATTTCTTTGAAATATTTGTTAACACTCCTTTAGAAGTTTGTGAAAAAAGAGATATCAAAGGTTTATACGCCAAAGCTAGAGCAGGATTAATTAAGAATTTTACAGGAATTGATTCTCCATATGAAGAACCTCAGAATCCATCTGTTGAAGTTAAGACAGAAAATATTTCTGTGGAGGAAGCAGTGAGCGAAATATTAGATAAGCTTTTGCCTAGGATAGAATATAAAAATGATTAATTTTGCACTCTCTATTAGTAAATTACTTTATAATGGATAATAAATATACAATAAATCACTTAAGAGAATTAGAAGCCGAATCTATGTATGTGATTCGCGAGGTAGTAGCTCAATTTGAAAACCCATGTATGTTATTTTCCGGTGGGAAAGACTCTATTGTTATGTTCCACTTGGCAAGAAAAGCATTTTGGCCGGCAAGAATACCTTTTCCTTTAATGCATATTGATACAGGACATAACTTTCAGGAGACATTAGATTATAGAGACAAACTAATGGCTGAAACTGAAACAAAATTGGTTGTTCGTTATGTACAGGATACCATTGATCAGGGGAAAGCTGTTGACGAGGTTGGTGTTAACGCAAGTAGAAATAAAATTCAGACGATCACTTTGTTAGATGCTATTGAAGATCTGAAGTTTGATTGTGCTATGGGAGGCGGAAGACGTGATGAGGAAAAAGCACGTGCCAAAGAAAGATTCTTTTCTCATCGTGACGAGTTTGGTCAATGGGACCCCAAAAACCAAAGACCTGAGCTATGGAACATTTTCAATGGAAAGAAAAATATGGGAGAACATTTTAGAGTGTTCCCAATAAGTAACTGGACTGAAATGGATGTTTGGCAATATATTTTATTAGAAAACATTCCAATTCCAAGCTTGTATTTTTCTCATGAGCGAGAGGTTATAGAACGCGATGGTACTATCTTAGCGGCTGGTGAATTTGTTACATTAAAAGAAGACGAAGTTCCTGAAAAAAGAATAATTCGTTTCAGAACAATTGGTGATATGACTTGCACAGGTGCTGTTGAGTCAAAGGCTAATTCATTAGAAGAAATTATAGAAGAAGTGGCTGCAACGAGAATTACCGAACGAGGTGGCCGATACGACGATAAAAGGTCAGAAGCTGCGATGGAAGATCGAAAAAAAGAAGGTTATTTTTAATTTTGAGAATATATTAAGAAATAAATATTATGTCAGAAGATTTTAGTAAGGGTTACTTAGATATGGAGCTTTTGCGTTTTACTACCGCAGGTAGTGTTGATGATGGCAAAAGTACGCTCATAGGAAGGTTATTATACGATAGTAAAGCCATTTTCGAAGATCAGATGGAATCTATCGAGAGAGCAAGTTTAAAAACAGGAGATGGTGAAGTTAACCTTGCTTTATTAACCGATGGACTTCGTGCTGAAAGAGAACAAGGTATAACAATTGATGTAGCCTATAGATATTTCGCTACTCCAAAACGTAAGTTTATTATTGCAGATACACCTGGTCATGTGCAGTATACCCGTAATATGGTTACCGGAGCATCTACAGCTAATGTTGCACTTATTTTAATCGATGCCAGAAATGGAGTAATTGAACAGACTCTTCGTCATGCTTTTATTGCTTCGTTACTGCAAATTCCACATATTATTGTTTGCATAAACAAAATGGACCTGGTAGATTTTAAAGAAGAAACATTTGAAAAAATTAAGAACGATTTTGATAATATAGCAACGAAGCTAGACGTGCACGATATTCGTTTTGTACCTATTAGTGCAAAACTGGGTGATAACGTTGTTGATAGATCAAAAAATATGGGTTGGTATGATGGCCCTACCTTATTATATCTTTTGGAAAATATTCATATTGCAAGTGATATCAATTTTGATGATGCAAGATTTCCGGTACAATATGTTATTCGTCCAATGAAAGATGAATATCACGACTATCGTGGATATGCAGGAAGAATCGAAGGTGGAGTTTTCCATACAGGAGATAAAGTTAAGGTGTTACCATCGGGACTAACGTCAAAAATAAAATCGATTGATGTTTTTGAAGGACATGTTGAAGAAGCATTTGCTCCACAATCAATAACACTATCGTTAGAGGATGATATAGATATAAGTAGAGGTGATTTAATTATTAAGGATAACGGATTGCCAAAATCAGGACAGGATATTGAGATGATGATGTGCTGGTTTCATGAAAAACCAATGGTTTTGGGTGGAAAATATACACTAAAGCATACCACCAATGATTTGAGATGTGTTATTCGCGACGTAAACTATAAGATTGATGTAAATACATTAGAGCATATCGAAGGAGATAAGAAAGTTGGTTTAAATGATATAGCAAAAATTACTTTAAAAACGACAAAGCCACTTTACTATGATTCGTATAGAAAAAATAGGAAAACTGGTAGTGTAATTTTAATCGATGAAGCAACAAATAATACTGTTGCCGCCGGAATGATTCTTTAATTTGTTTTATATATTTTTTCAAAAGCTCCTTAATTAAAGGAGCTTTTTTTGTTTAAAATCCGATATGATTTGGGAATGATCAAAAGCTAATTCAGGAAGTTTGTTTATATTAAACCATTGTAAATTTTTTGCATCATCTCCGGCTGCAATGTCCTGTTGATCATTTTTTAAAATCCCGAAGTATACAATCGAAATAGTTCTGCCGCGAGGATCTCTCCCGGGTTTACCATATGCCCTAAACTGATCCAGTTCGATATCTGATATTGATGTTTCTTCTTTTAATTCACGATACGCTGAAATCTCAATATCTTCATCCATATCAACAAATCCTCCGGGTAATGCCCACTGGTTTTTAAAAGGCTCATTACCTCGTTCAATCAGTAATATATAATCTTTATTTTCTGATATTATAATAATATCTACTGTTACCGAAGGTCTTGGGTAGGCGTATGTATAAATCATTCTTCATTCTCTTTATCGTCAGTAAGATGTTTTTCTTCTTCCTTTTGTTGTAAACGCTTATTAATTACATAAACAACAATAATAACAGAAACAACAAATACTAAAATATAAAACTTTCCCATAGTTTATAAGATTCTTTTAATTACTCGCAATTTATGTGTGTATTTTGCAATTTCTTTATTAAAAATTCCCTGTTGGTCAATATTGTCGATACGCACTTTACCCGATGCATGAATAATCTCTTTTGGGTTTATAACAATTCCTACATGAATGATATTTCCTTCGCTATCATCAAAAAAAGCCAGGTCACCTGGTTGTATATCTGAAATAAAATTCACAGCAGTTCCATTGTTTACTTGCTCACGTGCATCTCTGGGTAGCTGTTTTCCCAATTCAAAGTAAATAACCTGAACCAGTCCGGAACAGTCAATTCCAAATGGATTTTTGCCTCCCCACAAGTACGGACAGTTTAGAAATTGTTTCGCAAGTTCATCTACTTTTGTAGTATTTAACAAGTCATCTTCGATGCGATAGCTGTTTTCACTTATACGGAATGTATTTTTTTCGCTGTCAAATTCCGGGAATGTTGAACCTGCAGGTAATATTATCTGCTCATCTTTATCATTTGCTACTCGGGTAAATAAATTCTTTGATATAAAATGAGATGTAGTATTTAACTTGTTATAATACTCTTCGGAAATTGTTGTTATTGTTTTATTATCAATCCATCCAAGATATTTATCACCGTTAAGCTTAATATAGCTCCATTTAACGGTTTCTTCAACAATCTGAAATTTTTCACCAAATAAAACCTGAGTTATCATCTCAGCCCTTTCACTTGGCTCGTTTCTTACCGGTATAACACTTTGCTCACTAATACCAAATTTGATCATAGAGTTTTATTTTATCTAGGATAAATTTACAAATTACTTGCTTACGATTTTCATCCTTGTATATTTTTATTGAATCAACAATTCTTCTTTTTTCTTGTTTACCTCAGAACACTATATATTACGTAAAATTTATACATTTGTATAAAGATCAATTTTATAACTATGATTAAGTTTTTTAAATACATCAAAAAGAATTATAAATATATTTTTCGAGCGTTTCTTTTTGTTTTAACAACTGCTTTAATTGTATATATATTTCCACGCGAAGGTAAATTCAGGTATGAGTTTCAGAAGGGTAGACCATGGATGCATGAGAACTTGTTTGCACCATTCGATTTTCCAATTTATAAAAGTGATAAACAAATACAGGATGAACGGGATAGTGTTCTTAAGTATTTTAATCCATATTTTAAATACGATAGTGCCGTTTATATAGCCGAAAATCATAAGTTTACAAAGTATTATTCAGATAAACAAGAGGAGTTTATAAGTAAAGAAGAAGAAAATTCAAGTAATTTTTCTAATTACAGAAAGCAACAGTTTGTTCAGAATTCAGAAAAATTTAAAGCGTATGCTGAAGAAATCATAAAAAGCATTTATGTAAAGGGAATTGTTGAACTAAATGAAGTTACAGAGGCTTTAAATGATAATGAAGAGATTATCGTATTAAAAGATAAATTAGCTGAAAATAAAATTCTGGGTGATATTTTTACTCAGAAAGAAGCCTATGAATATGTTACACAATCGATAAATGCTTACACAGAAGAAAATAATGGCAGACTAAAATATCCTGATTTTTATCGTAATATTAATCTATACGAATTTATAGTACCGAATGTATTTTATGATCAAAGTACTTCGGAAAAGGTTAAAAAAGAACTGTTAAGCAATGTATCGTTAACAAAAGGAATGGTTCAGGCTGGCGAAAAAATAATTTCTCAGGGAGAAATTATTGATAATAATCTGCATAGAATATTAGAGTCGTTGAAATATGAATCAGAAACCAGACTAGGAAGTGGATACTTCTCCGAAATAATCTTATTAGGACAAATCATCTTTGTTTTTGCCTGTATATTTATTTTGTTTCTATTCCTATTAAATTTTAGAAATGAAATCTTAAAGCACACTCTAAAAACAACATTTATTTTAATGTTGGTGCTGGTAATTGTAATTATAGCCAGGTTTACAGTTAACTGGCCATATGCAGTACCTGTAGTTTTAATACCAATTATTATAAAAACCTTCTATGATGCCAGATTGGCGTTATTTATTCATATAGTAACAGTTCTTTTAATTGGATTTTTTGCCCCAAACGGTTTTGAGTTTGTTTTTTTAAGTTTCATTGCAGGAATTGTAGCTATTTTTAGTTTAACGAACTTGTATCGAAGAGGGAAACTGTTTCTGTCAGCCGGATTAGTATTCTTTACTTATAGCTTTGTATATTTTGGTTTAGCAATAACTCAGGAAGGGAATTTATCAGGTATTGAGTTATCAAATTATAAGCAATTTGCGGTAAATGGTGGATTAGTGCTGCTTGCATATCCTCTGATATATATATTTGAAAAAATGTTTAACTTTTTATCAGATTTAACTCTGATGGAGTTATCAGATACTAACCAAAAGCTTCTTAGAACACTGGCAGAAAAAGCACCAGGAACTTTTCAGCATTCCATGCAGGTAGCAAATCTGGCAGAGGAAGCTATTTATAAGATTGGAGGAAATCCGCTATTGGTTAGGACAGGAGCATTGTATCACGATATTGGTAAAATGAATAATCCGATCTATTTTATTGAAAACCAACGATCTGGATTTAATCCTCACGATATGCATGAGTTCGACGAAAGTGCTAATATCATTATAAGTCATGTTAAAGACGGAATCGAGTTGGCGAAAAAGCATAAATTGCCTGATCAACTAATTAATTTTATCAGAACGCATCACGGAACAACAAAGGTTCAGTATTTTTATCGTTCATATATTAAAAAATTTCCGGATAAAGACGTTGATGTAAACATGTTTACATATCCAGGACCAAAGCCTTATACCAAAGAGATGGCAGTGCTAATGATGGCAGATGCTGTTGAAGCCGCATCAAGAAGTTTATCCGACATAAGCGAGGAGAAGATTGAAAATCTGGTAGAAGGAATAATTAATGATCAGATGAATGAAGGACAGTTTGACCATGTGGAGATCAACTTTAAGAATTTAACCGACATTAAAATGCTATTTAAGGATAAATTAATGAATATCTATCATGCAAGGATAAAGTATCCTGAAAAGAAAGAAGATTAAAATAACATAAAAAAAACAGCCTTTAAAGAGGCTGTTTTGCTTTTATGTCTATATCTGTAATCTAGAATCTCATATCGATCACTTCAACATCCGGATATTTACTTGTTTCGAAAGTAAAATATTTGTCATCAAATTTTTCATTAGTTTTAAAATCCTTGATTCGAATGGTATAATTTGATCCGTCTTTTCCAAAAACAGTTGCAGAGGATAAGTAATATTTCGATGTGTTAATTTGTAATCTAATTCTGGAATAATCCTGATCTATATCTTTAGGATAGAGATCCACAATAGCATAATCTTTATTGTTTTCTGTAGAAGTACCTATTAATTGGTATTTATAATCATCTTCATAAATGGTAAATAATCTTTTAGGATTATTAAAGATATCTTCATCGTCAGGTTCCGGTTCTGTTATGTTTACTTCATTTACTTCGGGCAGGTAATTCCAAAGCGTTTTACCATCGAAAAAAGCTTCTGTACTCATAAAGTTTAGTCTGTATTTATCACCTTTAATAACAATGGTTCCTTCCGATGAGTTTTCGATATTATCTTTTACACTTTTAAAAGTAACCTTAAAATTGGTACTAATAACTTCGTGTGATTTGGTTTTCTCTGAGAGTTTATCCAATATTTTTTTAGCTTCCGGATCTTGTTGAGCCATTGCTGCAACTACTACCAGAATTATTAAGAATGTGCTTATTATTTTTTTCATAATGATTGATTATACATTTTCAAGAAAATCTTTCAAATACTGTTCCAAAGAATATTCATCCTGAAACAACACTTGGCGGGCTTTACTACCTTCAAACGGACCAACAATATTCGCCGCTTCAAGCTGGTCAATAATTCGTCCGGCTCGGTTATAACCTATCGAAAATTTACGCTGAATTAATGAAGTAGAACCTTGCTGGTGTCGAACAACCAATCGCGCAGCATCTTCAAACATGGCATCGCGTTTGGAGAAATCAACTTCTCCAATTTCTTCAGCTCCTTCAGGAGTATATTCCGGAAGCATAAATGCCGATGGATAACTCTGCTGACCTCCAATATAATCTGTTATCTCGTCTAATTCAGGAGTGTCAATAAAAGCACACTGTAATCGAACCAAATCTCCTCCGGTTGAAATAAGCATATCACCACGACCAATAAGCTGATTCGCTCCAGGACTATCCAAAATTGTTCTTGAGTCGATCATGGATGATACCCGGAATGCTATTCGGGCAGGAAAGTTTGCTTTAATAACACCTGTAATAATATTGGTTGATGGTCGTTGTGTTGCTATAATTAAATGAATTCCAATGGCACGAGCTAATTGAGCTAAACGAGCAATTGGTCCTTCAATTTCTTTTCCTGCAGTCATAATTAAATCCGCAAACTCATCAACAACAACCACGATATACGGTAAATACTTGTGTCCTTTTTCAGGATTTAACTTACGTGCAATAAATTTTGCATTATACTCTTTAATATTTCTAACTTGAGCAGCCTTAAGCATATCATAACGCTGATCCATTTCAATACATAATGAATTTAATGTATTGACAACCTTTTGCGTATCGGTAATAATGGCTTCTTCTGTATCGGGAAGTTTAGCTAAAAAGTGCTTTTCTATTTTGGTGTATAGCGTTAATTCTACTTTTTTCGGATCAACCATTACAAATTTCAATTGCGCAGGATGCTTTTTATATAGTAATGAGGCTATGATTGCATTTAATCCAACCGATTTTCCTTGTCCGGTAGCACCTGCCACTAACAAGTGAGGCATTTTTGCCAAATCGATAACATACGTATCATTCGAAATGGTTTTTCCTAAACCAATGGCTAAATCATATTTCGATTCACTAAATACTTTCGATTCCAGAATGGAACGCATGGAAACAATTTCGGGTTTTTGGTTTGGCACTTCAATACCGATTGTTCCTCGACCCGGAATTGGAGCAATAATTCGAATGCCAAGAGCCGCAAGACTTAAGGCAATGTCGTCTTCAAGATTTTTAATTTTTGAGATTCGTACTCCAGGTGCCGGAATAATCTCGTATAATGTGACAGTTGGACCAACGGTGGCTTTAATTTTATCAATCTGAATTTTATAATTTGCCAGCGTTTCAACAATTCTGTTTTTATTATTGATAATTTCATCCTTATCAATTTCACCATTGGTATCTTTTCCATGATCCTCTAATAAATCAAGTGGAGGTAAGTTATATGATGATAATTCCAACGTAGGATCATAATCTTCGAGCTGATAGTTTTTAAGACTACCATTGCGTGCTTCTTCTTTATGTTTTTCTTCAATGGTTAACTCAATGTCTTCATCTTTGTTTTCTTTCGAAGTATTTGCTGGATCTGCTGTTTCAGGGGGCGTTGATTGTTCTTTTTTCGAATCAGTAGCATTGTTTCTTTTGGTAGTAAAAATGAGTTCCTCGTCTTCAGATTCTTTTTCTATTTCAGTTGTTTTTTCATTTTTTGTCGATTCAGTATCTGCAACAGTACTTTGGTGTACTTCTTCCTGATCGATAAACTCGGTAAGTTCTTTTCTAAATAATTGTGAGGATATTTTTATAAGCCAATCATAAGTTTTTCTGAACGAAAGAATAACAAAAGATACAATTACCACGAATAAAAGAAAGGCTGTTCCAACCTTGCCTAAAAATGAGTTAAGCCATTGAGCTATAACATAACCATGGCTGCCACCTAATCCACTGCCCAGATAACCATTCGAGTTACCAAATAAATATCCCAATAATACCGATAAAATAATGGTGCCAATTATAGTGATTTTAAACGCTTTACGGATTGAATAGATTTTGATCTTGAAGAAACGAAATCCAATTACTACCAATAGGAATGGGAAGGTGAACGAAGCAATTCCAAACCAATTGTTTATAAATAAGTTTGCAAAATGAGCTCCTGCTTTACCCGACCAGTTTTCAACCGACACTTCGGCTGGCGATACTACCTTTGAAAACTGAAAACTCTGATCTACTTTCCAGGTAAAAAAGTAAGATATGAAAGCGAGTGTTAAAAATGCCGCAATAAAAATTGTGGTAACACCCAATATTATTTTAATGCGCTCGTCAGAGAATAATTTTTTCTTCTTCTTTGTTGTTTTTGGATTTGTATTTTTTCTTTTAGCCATTGATTAACAGTAACAAAATTTATTTTGCCTTGAAGCATGAAATTTACTACAAAGTAATATAAATAAACACAAAAATGAATAGAAAAAACAATTTATATAGGAAACGGAATAAAAACCAATTATTGTTTTAATAGCTCAATTATTTCGGCCATTGTTTTTTTATTGATCGTTTCGTAACCTTTAGGAATTTTGAAGTTCTCTGCTGGTATTTCTGCCGCCTCAATTTTTGATGCTGTAAGTCGCATAGGCATATCGTAAAGTTTTAACTGAAATTCCAGCAAAACACCATCAACAGATCGAAATGGAGTTTGCGCATTTACATTATTAATAATAATATCATCTGTATAATAGATATAGAATGGCTTAAAACTTGAATCGGGAATGGTTACTTTGGCTTTCTTACTTTTAAATCCACAAATTTCAACAATAGTATCTTCCTCCTCAATTTGCATTCCCGGTAACTTTTCGAAAAACAATGATTCATCATTTATTTTTTCGATATACTTATACTTTTTATTCAAAACCTTTACAAGTGTGATATTTTTCTTTTCTCTAAAATTCTGAATGTGTGTAAAACTGACAATACCTGAAAAACCTTCAATTTTATTTAGTGTATTGTTGTTTTTAAATTTGATAGTCATTTTTTTAGGCAGTAAACCTTTCATAAAGCTATCAATAGAATCATTAAGATATTCGATATCATATTCAATATAACCTTCTTTTATTCGATCTTTATGCTCAATCTTTTTACATGAAGCAAAAGTAATAAGTATAAGGGCTGTACTAAATAATATTGCTACTCTCATATACGTTCGTTAAGGGTTACTCCCAAATAATGTGTAAAATAGATACTAAAAATAGCGAAAGAAAAGAAAAAATCAAAGAGATATATTTTTGAATATGCTATTTCTTTGATTAAGTGCAAAAAATAAATGTTAAGTATTGTTTCTAAACATATCAAAGTGTACTTATTTTATTATTTTGAAATGATTTTTTTTATAGATTTGTAAACTTAATTAGTAATAACATATAAATTAATGAATATGAATAAATTAGCTGTAGTTGCATTGGGCGGAAATGCTCTTTTACGCGGTAACCAAATAGGAACCATTGAAGAACAAGAACAAAACACTTACGATACACTGGAAAACATAGTGTATATGATTAAGGAGGGTTATGATATTATTATTGGTCATGGTAATGGTCCGCAGGTGGGAAACATTTTAATGAGAAATGATGCTGGTGAGAATATGTATAACATTCCTCAAATGCCATTGGATATTTGCGTTGCAGATTCACAGGGTGGAATAGGATACATGATTGAAAGAATGTTGCGAAATGTTCTTAAAAAGCATGGTATCGACAAGAATGTTGTACCTGTTGTTACTTCTGTAATTGTTGATAAGGATGATCCTGCTTTCAAAGATCCTCAAAAACGTGTAGGTAAAATTTACAATAAAGAAGAAGCAGATAAATTAGCAGCTGATAAAGGCTGGGAATTTAAAGAAGAAGTCAAAGCTGACGGTGGTTGGAGAAGAGTTGTTCCTTCGCCAAAACCAATCGGAATTATGAATCAGGATATTATTGAAAAGCTAGCTCGAGAAGGTAATATTGTCATTGCTGTTGGTGGTGGTGGAGTTCCTGTTTATATTGATGAAAAAGGCGATGTTCGTCCTTCTGAAGCTGTTATTGATAAAGATGCTGCATCTTCATTGTTAGGAGCTAAAATTAAAGCGGACGAATTCTATATCTTAACCGATGTACCTTTTGTATATATTAACTATAAGAAAGAGAACGAAGAAGTAAAAGAGTTCTTAACTGTTGCTGATGCAGAAAAATATATGGAAGAGGGACAGTTTGCAAAAGGTAGTATGGCTCCGAAAATCCAGGCTTGTATCGATTTTGTGAAAAAAGGTGGTAAGAAAAGTGTTATTACCGAAAGTACTAAATTAGAAGATCGTTCATACGGTACTAAAATTACAATGGAATACGAAGATTAATAATTATAAACAATAATAAATTTAAAGTTATGGCATTTAATTTAAGAAACCGCAATTTTTTAAAGCTTTTGGATCTTTCACCAAAAGAAATACAGTTTTTACTTGACTTATCGTTAGACCTTAAAAAGGCTAAATATGCCGGAACAGAGCAAAAAAAGTTAGAAGGTAAAAATATTGTTTTACTTTTCGCAAAAGACTCAACTCGTACACGTTGTGCTTTTGAAGTAGCAGCTTTAGATCAAGGTGCTCATGTTACTTTCTTGGGGCCTAGTGGTTCGCAGATGGGTAAAAAAGAATCTATGAAAGATACGGCAAGAGTTTTAGGTCGTATGTATGATGGTATAGAATATCGTGGTTTCGGTCAGGAAATCGTTGAAGAATTAGGAAAATACGCAGGCGTACCTGTTTGGAACGGTTTAACAACTGAATATCACCCAACTCAAATTCTTGCTGACTTTATGACAATGCTTGAGCATTCAGATAAGCCATTAAGCCAGATTAAATTTGCTTACTTAGGCGATGCTCAAAACAATATGGGTAACAGCCTTATGGTAGGTGCTGCTAAAATGGGTATGGATTTCAGAGCTTGTGCTCCGAAGAAATTTCATCCAACACCTGAATTAGTTGCTCAATGTGAAGAAATTGCTAAAGAAACAGGTGCTAAAATTACAATTACCGAAAATGTAGACGAAGGTGTTAAAGATTGTGATTTCCTTTATACTGACGTTTGGGTTTCTATGGGCGACCCAGCTGAGAAATGGGAAGAAGCTGTTGAAGTAATGGCTCCTTATCAGGTTAATATGGATATGATTAAGAAGACAGGAAATCCAAATGTTAAATTTATGCACTGTTTACCAGCTTTCCATAACGACGAAACTACTATCGGAAAAGAAATGGCTGAAAAATTAGGTGCTAAATTCCCAATCGTTGCTAAAGGCGAAATGGAAGTAACTGAGGAAGTTTTTGAATCAGCACATTCAATTGTATTCGACGAAGCAGAAAACAGACTGCACTCAATTAAAGCTGTTATGGTTGCTACATTAGGAGCATAATTTAATTGAACACTACATATAAAAAAGGTATCTTTTGGGATACCTTTTTTTATGTCTTACGTTAAATATATTATCTATCCAAATTTTAAGAATAATCTCGTTTTGGGGAAAATTATTCTGAGATTAATAATTATTAAAATAAGTATTACAGGCAAATAGCTCCATTCTATATACTGAATATTGAATGCCCATATTGGTACCATCATAAGTAATAAAATCTGAAGTAAAATTGCCAGTTTTCTTTTTAGGTCAGACTTTCTGCTTAAAAAAACCAAAAGAATATATAAAGGATTAATCCATAAAGGATTAAGATTATATCTTAATTCAATATGTTCGGTTATTAAACTTACGCTAAAAATTACTAAACCGGTTAATCCGATTACCAACAATATTGTGTTTTGTAAGGTCTTGTCCATTGTAATTAAAACTGCAATGAGCAGCATGGATAAAATAAACAAGGGACTTAAAAGAATTGGGTATGAATCGTCATCTTTTAAGGTGTTATAGATATTTTCATTCTTCACAAGTTTCTTTCCATTAGATGTTAAGTCTTTTATGCCATTATACAAATAATAAGGCAAAAACAGACTTTCGAATTTATCTATCTTCTTGTCTACCTTATAGCCCATAATTAAGCTCATGCTAAATTTTAACCAGAGTCTGTTTTTTAAATATTCATTTAGTTGTTGCCGATATGTTTTCGTGGTGATCTCATTTTCAAAGTCTGTTTCAACATTTTCTAAAAGAAGGTCACGCAGCTCCGTTGTGCAGTTTTTCTTAACAAAACTGTAATAGTAATATCTGTTTTCAGGGCGATACAAATATTCTAATCTATTAATAATCTCTTCTTTGTCTTCATTTGTAAGTTCGAGTTCCTGCTCAATTATTTGTCTGTTTTCAAGCAGGTAACTGTTATAAAATCTTTGTGTATGATGTACGCCTAACTTGTATTTTAACTTGCCTTTGATAAATTTCATGTAGAAATTTGGGGTATCAAAATCAAAAAGTCCGAAATTGTAAACCACATCAATTTTTGCTTTCTTATCCTGAACTCTTATGGCACTGTGCCCCCAGGCTGTAAATGTTTCTTTACCACTGGAGCAGGTTAGAAGACTTATTTCAATATGATCGTTTGATAATAAATCAAAACTTGTTAGGTATAGTATGCTAAGAAGAAGAGTTATTTTTTTCAAGATGATAATCTTTATGGTTATTGAATATTTTTAAAATACACCTTTTATAAAATGCCATGTAATATAAATTGAAGCAGCTAATTTAAGTCCTACGCCGGTTAAAAAACCAATAAAAGCGCCAAGACCTGCTCTGAAAGCATCTTTATTATTAGCTCCTTGTATCGATTCTCCTATTATGGCACCAACTAATGGACCTAAAATTAAACCTAACGGGCCTAAAAAGATCATTCCTACAATCATGCCGATTGTAGCACCCCACATTCCGGCTTTTGTTCCACCAAATCGTTTGGTGCCCCAAATGGGAACAATATAGTCTAATACGGTTACAACAATGGCAATAAAAGCAAGTAGCAGTAGAAAGTTAGTGGTATAATCGGCGAATTTCGTAAAATGTAGAACCAGAATTCCTAAAAAACTTAACGGAGGACCCGGTATAATTGGTAATATACAACCAAGAAGCCCGGCAATGATCAAAATTATACCTATTCCAAGAAGAAAATAATCCATAATGCATTAAAATTAATTTGAAGATAAAAATAAGAATTAATAGAAATTTTAATGCGGTTTTATGAATATTCTTTTTTTACGTTTTTATGAATTAATGCTTGCAGCTCTTTATTGCCACTTTTTAAATCGCACGATGAGCAGGCACAACCGCTTGATGGTTTCTGGCTGAAAATATTTATAATGCCATAAATTGTATACAATAAAGCTCCGCCAATTAATATGATCACAATTATTTCCTGAATTCCCATATCTTAAATTATTAACGATCCAACCTGATGTATTAAGAAAGACACAAACCAGGCCAGAAATGTTGTGTAAAAAACAGTAAAAATAGCCCATTTCCAGTGACCTGCTTCCTTGCTTATAGCTGCAACCGATGCTACGCAAGGAAAATACAATAAAATAAAAATCAGAAATCCGAATGCAACAAGAGGTGTAAATACAGGTTCCCCGTTTTCGTATTTTTCATTTTGCAGTCGGTAAACTAAGTTATTTGTATCTTCATCATCTTCTGACTGGTATAAAACACCCATGGTACTTACAACAATTTCTTTAGCTGCCACACCTGATAAAAGACTTATGCTCATTTTCCAGTCAAAACCCAGGGGTCTCATTGCAGGTTCAATAAATTTTCCTATCCTGCCAATATAAGATTTAGACTGAGCTTCTGAATGTTTATCGCTTTTTAATTCTTGAATTCGTATATATTTATCGCTAGTAGAAAGATCACTTTTTTCTACTTCGGTTATTTTTTGATCGTAGTTTACAGAATATTCAATATTTTTTGGATAATAACCCAGAGCCCAAATTAGAATTGATGCCACTAAAATTACACCACCCATTTTTTGTAAATACTGTGCACCTTTAAACCACATGTGTCGGGTAAGGTTTCTGAATGTTGGAATTCGATAAGGCGGTAATTCCATTACAAAAGGAACTTCGTTCGATTTAAACAGTGTTTTCTTAAATATTATTGCAACAATTGCGGCAACAACAATTCCAATAATATAAATAGAAAAAAGTACTAATCCCGGTCTGTTTACAAAAAACGCGGAGATAATCAATACATAAACGGGTAGGCGTGCACTACACGACATAAATGGATTAATGAGGATAGTAAGTATCCTGTTTTGCCTGTTTTCAATGGTTCGAGTAGCCATTATAGCCGGAACATTACATCCAAATCCCATAATTAATGGAATAAATGATCGCCCGTGTAAACCAATTTTATGCATTATCCGGTCCATGATAAAGGCAGCCCTGGCCATATAACCAGTATCTTCCATCAACGATATAAAAAAGAAGAGTATCAAAATATTTGGTAAAAAGACAATAACACCACCAACGCCACCAATTACACCATCAACGAGCAGATCTTTTAACGGTCCGTCGGTCATTATTTTGCCAATAAAATCGCTTAGATGCACAATAAGGGTATCTATCCAATTCATAGGATATTGTCCAAGCGTAAAGGTCGATTGAAACATAACCCACAAAAACAAAAGGAAAAATGGAAATCCTAAATATTTGTGCGTTAAAAATTTATCTATTTTTTCCGTCTTTTTTCTTCGCGTGTTAATGTTTCCTTTGTATGTTTCTTTTAGTGCACCGGCAACAAAACCGTATTTGGCATCAGTTATAATGGTTTCACTATCATCGTCGATTAGGGCTTCTAATGTTCGTATTTCTTTATCGGCAATATCTTTTATTTTCTCATAATTACTCCACTTGGAAAGTGTAAAATGAGCAGATGCATCTTTTTCAAGTAGCTTAATAGCATAAAACCTTGATGAAACCAAGTCGGTTAGTCTTTTATTTTCCCAGATTTCATCTTGTATTTTTCGAATAGATTTTTCTACATCTTTACCATAGTTGATGTGAATATGTCTTACCGAAGGATCTTTATCTTCGTAAACCTCTATGGTTTTTTCAAATAGGTCTTTTACTCCAAATCCTTTCGAGCCAATGGTAGGAATAATAGGTATTCCCATCATTTTCCCCAGCGCTTCGAAATTAAATTCATCGCCTTTTTTTCGCAGTTCGTCGTACATGTTTAAAGCAATAACTACTTTAATATCCATGTCGATTAACTGGGTTGTTAAATACAGGTTTCGTTCCAGGTTCGATGCATCAATCACATTAATAACAACATCAGGCATTTCGCCAAAAATATATTTCCGTACATAAAGCTCTTCAGGTGAATAAGCCGAAAGAGAATAAGTCCCCGGCAAATCGGTAATGTTAAGTGCATAATCGCGAACTTTAACCTGTGCACTTTTAGAGTCAACCGTCACTCCACTGTAGTTTCCTACATGTTCTTTTGATCGCGAAGCAAAATTAAAAAGCGATGTTTTACCACAGTTCGGATTTCCTACTAAAGCAATGTGAATCTCTTTTCCTTTATTTCGAGCCGAAGTTTTAAGTGTTTCTTCAGTAATAACGCCATTATATTTGTTCAGATTTAGCTTTTTGGCTTCTTCTTTAGTAATTACCTCAATTAGCGAAGCTTCACTTCGGCGAAGAGAAACCTCATATCCCATGATACTATATTCTACAGGGTCTTTTAATGGTGCATTTTTAACAACAGTAACTTTTTTACCTCTAACAAAACCCATTTCGGTAATACGCTTTCGAAAAGCACCTCTACCTTTAATTTTTGTTATGTAACCTACCTGATTATCTTTTAACTGTGATAGTTTCATCCTGCGAAATACCTGCTTCTGTTGTTAAATAAGGCTCAAAAGTAGTTTTATTAAACTAGTGATACAATACCATACTTTTGGTATTTTTTGTTTTTATGAATACCTTTTTCTATTTAGAACAGAATTATACAATAAAAGTTTTAAGTTTGCTTGTAAATACGACATTATATGAATCAAGATGATATATATAATCAGCTAAAAAAACTACTGGCAGAGTCGGGAGGTAAGTTTAATATTCTTGAAGAACAAGTTGATATAGATTTACAGGTAGAATTTTTTGAAATGATCAACGAGGTAAAGAATGGTGATACTGTTACAGAAACAGACCATCTTGCTGATTTAGAGAAAAAATTGAATGATAACGATACTGAGGTTTCAGAGAAAAAACAGATCCTGATTACCTTGTCAAATATTAAAGAAGAACCTGAAGCTTATAGGATAATAGAACGATTTGTTGGTACTCAAGATAAAGATCTGAACTCTTGGGCTACTTTAGCTTTACAACATAGTAGAATTAATCTGGAGTCGCACTTTTTAGACGAGCAACAAATATTTATTTCTACCGGGTTAGGAGGGAAACACGAAAAATTGAGATATTTTATTGTGTGTAGATTGAATGATAATGTTGAACTTTCTGAGGCACAAAAGAAAATTGTAGAGACAGAGTTTGAGCATATTTTCACTAAATATCAGTCTGTTATTGAAAAACTTAGTCAGTTTAAAAACTATTTTACTATTGTTGGATTAATCCCTATAGATGTTTCACTGAATGAAGTAATTAAAGCAGCTATTGATGAGTCAAATATGTATGGAGATTTTATCCATTCAAAGTTTTTAGTTACCAATGTTAAAATATTACAACAACACGAAATAGAAAAACAATTTAAAAAATTAGGAATATAATTAAATATGATGAAAAATCACGTGAATATCGCACTACAGGTTTTACCTAAATCAAAAACTAAAGAAACGTATGATTTGGTTGATGATGCCATAAAGGTTATTCAGGAATCGGGTTTAAAATACCAGGTTTGCCCTTTTGAAACTGCTATTGAAGGGCCATACAATGAAGTAATGCAATTAGTTGAAAAGGTTCAGGAAAAATGCTTTAATAGTGGAGCCGATGAGTTATTAGTGTATGTGAAAATTCAAAACCGGAAACAAGGAGATGTCACCATTGAAGAGAAGATGAAAAAGTATAGATAACTAAAAAAGAAAAAGCTGCCCAATTAGGCAGCTTTTATTTTTTTATTCATTTGTGTTTCCCAGGTCATCGAAATCTACGTCTGAGGAGTAACCTTCGGTTTTTACAGTTTCTAATTCTGTTTTTTCCTGAGTTACTTCAGCGTTTACTCCGGTATTTTCTTTTTCAAGAGGTTCTTGTTCCGGAGCATTTTCCTTGATAAAATCAATTACTTCAGTAAGGTTTTCCGCAAATTTGTCAAAATCTTCTTTATACAAGAAAATTTTGTGCTTCTCAAAATAATGTCTTCCGTCACGGTTAAACCTTTTCTTACTTTCTGTGATGGTTAAATAATAATCATTTCTTCTTGTTGCTTTAACATCTAAAAAGTAAGTCCTTTTCCCAGCTCTTACAACTTTAGAGAAAATTTCTTCACGTGTGTTTTCGCCATTCTTCTCTAATCCTTCATTTTTGTCGTATCCGTCCATCATAAATTAATTTAGTTGTTTAAATTTATCAACACCTCAAAAGTAAAAAATAATTTGATATATCATTAAATAATTGGTTTTTTTTAGAAAAACGATGTTAACAAGATTTTAACAAAAAGATTATTAACTAATTAATACTGAGTATTTATAGTATTAATTAATGATCAGCTTTAAATAATTCAAGAAAAGCTGTTATGGATTGTAAAAATTCATTTACTTTGCAGGCTTTAAAGCTAAACTATAAATATTAAGGAGTTCTTATAAAATGATAAGCAGAAGGTTATTACGAACCAAAACACTACAAATCTGTTATGCTTATTTAAAATCGGGCGGGCAAACGATTAATCAGGCAGAAAAAGAGTTATTTTTTAGTATCCAAAAATCATATGATCTATATCACTATCTATTATTACTTATGTTAGACGTGGTTGATTATGCTGAGTCGCGAATTGAGCTGGCAAAGAATAAAAAAATGCCGACGTATGATGATCTTAATCCAAATACAAAGTTTATCGACAATAGATTAATACAAGCCCTTAGGGAAAATGAGGATCTTAAAAAGTACTTAAACGATCAGAAGCTTAGTTGGACTAATTATCCTGAATTAATAAAAGGTTTGTATAATGAAATCCGTGAGTCGGAGTTCTATAAGAAATATATGGAATCGACAACAAGAGGGTTTAACGAGGATAAAAAATTCATTGTTGAACTCTACTCTAAAGTAGTTATTATTTACGAACCACTATATCAAAACCTTGAAGAGCAAAGTATTTTCTGGAACGATGATGTTGAATTTGTTGTAGGAATGATTGTTAAATCACTTAGAGCATTTAAAGCATCGGATAATCAGAATGTAAGGTTGATGCCTTTATTTAAGAACGAGGAAGACAGGGATTTTGTAAAGCGACTGTTTAGAAAAGCGGTTCTAAATCACAAGGAAAATGAGGAGCTGATTTCACAGTTTATTAAAAACTGGGATGTGGAGCGGGTAGCATTTATGGATATTGTTGTAATGAGTTTAGCTATAACAGAGATGGTAGAGTTTTCCGAAATTCCGGTTAAAGTGAGCCTTGATGAGTATATTGAAATATCAAAATATTATAGCACACAAAAAAGTAACATATTTATTAATGGTATTTTGGATAAAACAGTTGAACACCTAAAAGAGCAAGGCAAGATAAAGAAAGTTGGGCGCGGTTTAATTGGCGAGGTTAATTAAACTTTGATTGAAGGTAAATAATGTATTACTTTATGATCTATTTAATTGATATTTACACGATATGAGACAGAAAAGGCAATATTTAATCTATTTAACCCTCATGGTTACGGTTTTTGCTTTGTCATGTTCGTCAGGTAATAAGAAAACATCTGGGAAAGCAAACCAATCGACCACAGATGTAAAAGGATTTCCAGAAATACAGTTTGATACTACGTATTACGATTTTGGAACACTAATACAAGGCGAGAAAGCTGCGTATACATTTAGGTTTAAAAATACAGGAACTGCCGACTTAATCATTTATGATGCTTTCTCTACATGTGGTTGTACAGTTCCTGAGTTTAGTAATGAACCAATAAATCCGGGCAATAGCGGAAAAATTGATGTGGTATTTAATAGTGAAGGGAAACGAGGATTACAATACAAAACAGTTACATTAAAACTAAATACTGAACAAAAAGAAAAGACGTTAACAATTAAAGCAAACATTATAGAAAATAATTATAAATCTTAATAACTAAAAAATCATGAACAATTTATTGTATGTATTATTAATGGGACAACCAACAGAAGGACAAAACCCACTGATGTCTTTTTTACCATTATTACTAATTATTGTGGTTTTCTACTTTTTTATGATTCGTCCTCAGATGAAACGTCAGAAAGATTTAAGAAAATACAGAGAATCGTTAGCAAAAGGCGATAAAGTAATTACTACAGGAGGAATTTATGGTAAAGTAGATGGCCTTAAAGATAACTATGTTATTGTTGAAGTTGACAATAATGTAAAATTAAAAATTGATAAAAGTGCTATTTTAAAAGATTCTTCCGATATTAGTACTGCAAAATAATATAAACGGGTTAATGTGCTAGCGGTTTTTAGTTTAATTAAACTATTGACAAGTCTGCCCGTTTAAAGGTAGGCTCAGTGCGATATCCAGAATATAAATAGTTGTCGATCTGAACCTGCTGGTGATGAATTTGACAACTATTTTTATATTTTAAACGTTGTAATTATTGTGGAAATAAAGCAGATTGAAGAAAATATTAAGAACTTTTTTAAGAAAAGAAATTTTAAAGCTGATCGCAGGTTAATGATTTTTCTTTTTTTTGTTGTGTTGTCTACAATATTTTGGTTTTTAAACCAGTTGGAAGATGAATATGTTTCGGACATAACACTTCCCGTGCGATATACTAACTTTCCGAATAATAAGATATTGGTTAATGAACTGCCAGATCATTTAGATTTAAGAGTTAGAGCACATGGGTATAAATTGTTAGAGTATAAAATAAGTAATAAATTTTTACCATTCGCAATTAACGTAAATTCGCTTACTTTACGCATGCACTCACAGTCAAGTTATGCTAAGTTTTTTTCCCGAACAGCCCTTCTAGCTGATAAAATTGAAGATCAGCTGAGTTCTGAGCTCGAAATTGTATCCATTTCTCCGGATACACTCTATTTTGATTTTGCCGATAAGGTTTTTAAAAGAGTTCCTGTAGTTTCGAATCTGGATATCAATCCGGCAACACAGCATATGGTTCGTGGTAAAATAAAGTTCGACCCTGATAGTATTACAATTGCAGGTGCTAATCCTATTGTTGATACCATTCAGATGGTATTTACACAAAAAGAGAAGTTAACTGAGCTGCATGAGAATTATACCGACGAGGTAAAACTGAAAGAAATCAGTAATATAGATTTCTCTGAGGATGAGGTTGAAGTGCATATTAATATAGATAAATTTACAGAAGGTGCACAAAAGGTTAAATTAAATATTATTAACGTGCCCGATTCACTTATTATCCGCACATTTCCCAAGGAGGTAACGGTAACCTATTTTGTGGCGTTAAGTGATTATGAAAAAGTACTACCACAGCTTTTTGAAGCCATTGTAGATTATAGTCAAGCGACAACCCAGGAGAATAAACTCAAAATTGAAATTAAGAATGCTCCGGATTATGTACAGTCGTTGCGTTATAATCCAAAATCTGTTGAATATATTATTGAAAAGAAATAATGATTAAGGTTGGATTAACGGGTGGTATAGGTAGTGGAAAAACCTTGGTAAGCAAAGTTTTTATTCGGTTGGGAATTCCTGTTTTTAATGCCGATTACGAAGCTAAGGTTATTCTAAATAGCGATAAAGAAACCATTAAACAGGTAAAAAAAGAATTTGGCAGTGAAATTTATACCGATCAGGGTATTGATAGAAAGAAACTTGCTGAGATTATCTTCAACAATATAACTGCTTTACAGAAAATAAATGCAATCATTCACCCTCGTGTACGTCAATATTTTTATGAATGGTTGAAAAAGCAAAAGGTACCATATGTGATCGAGGAGGCAGCAATTCTTTTCGAGAGTGGTGCAAATCAGGAGCTCGATTTAACAATAAATGTACATGCCGATGAGTTAGTTAGGGTTAGGCGTGTAATGTTGCGAGATAATACAACCGAGGAGACAGTTAAAAGTCGAATGAAAAATCAAATGAGCGATAGGCAAAGAGAAAAACTTGCCGATTATACAATTCATAATAATGGTGATAGAATGCTATTACCGCAAATTTTAGAAATACATCAACATATTTTAAGTAAGAGTAAATAACATGGGAAAATTTGGTAAATGGATAGCCGGTGGATTAGGTTGGGCAGTGTTTGGACCCATAGGAGGAATCTTAGGTTTTGCGCTGGGAGCAATGTTCGAATCTCCGGAAGTTAGCCAAAAAAGAGGATATTCTGCTACCACAACAGGTAGCTTTGCAATGACACTTTTAGTTTTAGTCGCTGCTGTGATGAAAGCCGATGGACGAGTATTAAAATCGGAACTGAATTATGTAAAAAAATATTTTGTACAGGCTTTTGGTGAAGATTCCGCTGCAGAGGCCATTAAGATGCTACGGGACATTTTACAACAGAATATTCCAACACAATCAATTGGAATGCAAATTAAACAAAACATGGATTACGCATCGCGGTTACAGTTGCTCCATCTATTATTCGGAGTTGCGCAGGCCGACGGGAAAGTAGATATTTCTGAACTAAATACAATTGCCTCCATAGCAGGTTATATGGGAATCGGATCAAAAGATTTTGAGTCGATAAAATCCATGTTTGTTGAAGATGTAAACTCAGCATATAAAATTCTGGAGGTTGATCAGCATGCTAGTGATGAGGAGATTAAGAAGGCTTACCGTAAAATGGCTGTTAAATATCATCCTGATAAAGTGAGTCATTTGGGTGAAGATTTTCAGATAAAAGCCAAAGAGAAGTTTCAGAAAGTGAACGAAGCGTACGAAAAAATTAAAAAGGAGAGAGGAATAGCATAAAATTATGATGAATAAGCAACAAATTTTATAAAAACTATTTCCGTTTATTAAATTGAATATTAATTTTGCAAGGCAATAAAAACAAAAATCAAATTTATGTTAAAAGATATTTTATCAATTTCAGGGTACGGTGGTTTATTTAAATTTATTTCGCAAGGAAGAAATGGTATAATTGTAGAATCGCTAGAAGATAAAAAAAGAATGAATGCCAGTGCAACAGCAAAAATTAGTGCATTGGAAGATATAGCCATTTTTACCGAAACCGAAGATATTCCGTTAAAAGATGTTTTTAAAGCCATTTCGGAAAAGGAAAACGGAGGCGAGGCGATTAAGCATAAATCATCTGCCGACGAACTAAAAAGCTACTTTGAAGAGGTATTGCCAGACTATGATCGAGACAGAGTATATGTTTCGGATATTAAAAAGGTTGTACAGTGGTATAATATTTTGCATAAGTTCGATATGTTAAACTTTGATGAGGAAGAAGAAACAGAAGAGAAACAGGAAGAGGTAAATGCTGAAGAGAAGAAGGAAGAAAAGAAAGAGGACAAAACAAAAAAGGAAGACAAAGAATAATTATCAAATAGTTTCCAAAAGAAAATCCGCCCGAAAGGCGGATTTTTTGTTTAAGCAATACGTTAAATATTTCTAGTAGCACCAAAAACATTTAATTTATCTATTTCAACATGAATTTTGATTTTTTGATTCTTCGTTAGTTCAAGACCTTTTATAAAGTCTTTCATGAGTTCTTTCATACCTTCTTCTGCACTACGAATAAGTTCTTGCTCATCTAAACGATCAGGATTTTTAAGAATATCCTTTATGGAGCTTTTTTTCCATTTATCAATATCTAAATTCTCTACATTAAAATCGGTATACTCTGCTTTTTTTACGGCTTTGGCCATATCTGGAATATGATCTAAAAGATAGGAGTTTGCATGATTTGCCTTTTCGTTCCATCCTCCTCCGCTACTAACTTTTTTATCAATAAATCTTTCGTTTTCGATGGCATCGGCAGTTAGTTCTTTTATAACCACGGTTATGGTTGAGTCTGATATGTTTTTAAATACGAGGTCCTTGCAATCAACATAAAACGGTACTTCAAAATAATATTCTGTTTGTACTTTTAACCATGTAAAATACGGACCATCATGATATCTTTCAAAGTGGTATTCCGATTCATCCTTGGCCACTTCAAGTTTTTCCTCAATTACAATTTCTTCAAAATCAATTGATCCTAGTCCTTTATTAAATTTTTCCTGATAAAATTTGTAAGCAAAATAACCTACAACAACAATAACAATTACAAATAATACTTTTTTCATTTTAAATTGGTTTTAGTTAAAAATTAATATTTAAAGTGTTCATAAAAGTTTTAACATAAGTATTGCTATCGGGAATTTTCTCCCGGTTTAAAAGCACTGAAATAATCCTTGAAAAAAACAGGATATAATTTACTTCAATAAGTAGCTTTAAACCATTACAATACTTGTCTTACTTCCTTTCGTATTCGTAATTGTTCTTAAGGTGGTCTTAATTGAAGAACGAATTTAATGAAAAAATGAGAAAAACCAAGAGGAATACTAAAATTCTTATGATAAGCAGTTGTTATACTCACATACGCAGCTACGCTTATTTGATCGGAATAAAAAAGAAATCCGCCTCAAGGGCGGATTGTTTATTTCTTAACTGTCGAATGCAGAAAATCTAATTTCCAGGTTCCGTCTACTTTTTCAAATGTCGCACTTTCAAGCCAGTCAAAGGCTATTGTAATTGTATCATTCGTATATACATCACCATGGTTTGAATAATACATATTGCCAGTTTGCTGATCAATGTTGATAGTAAAGTTATCCAATGTAAATTCTATAATTGATTCTGGCATAGAGTTCATAAGTTGTATTAAGCTATCGTTATTCCAGATTTTTCCATCTTCGTAAATGATAAAATCTGTAGTGCTAATCTCTTTCATCTGGTCAAAATCTCGAGCTTCCATAGCATCGTAATAACTTATTAGAACATTTTTAAGAGTTTCAGGAGGATCCGTTTTTGGTGTGGTTTGGCAGCTAACAAGAAGCCCAAGCAGTACAATAATTGATACAGAACTTAGTGTTTTCATAATAAGCGGGTTTAATGGTTAATATGTAATTGAAGTATGAAATATTGAAATAAAACCCTAAAAATAAATTAATTACAAATTTACAATGAATATGTAATTATGTCAACTCAATATAGAAAAGATAAGATGCGCTTATATAAACCCAAAGCAAATAGCTATAAAACTCGGACCGTTTAATCCTCCGTGAAGAATAACACCTAACCAGGAATTTTTGGTTTTTTGTACAATGTAGGGTTGAATAAAAAGTATTGGAAGTAAAGTAAGCATGAGTTGCCAACCAAAGGCTATATGAAAAAGACTCCATCCAAAACCATGAATTAACCATGTATACTTACCAAAAACTAGTTCTTGTCTGGGAAGCATAACACCTCTCCAAAGAAACTCTTCACCAAGAATATTTAAAATCCAGTATGGTAGCCATATTAAAAGCAACCAATAGCGACCTTTATTAAGTGGTTCAAATGACATGAAAGCAGGAGAGTGATCAAACTCACCAATGATGAGTACCAGGATCTTCATCACTAATCCACTTAAAGCGCCAATTGCAATTAAACCAACAATGGCCCAGATTGCATCTCGTTTGGTAATTTTTCGAAATCTTAAACGATGAACCCATGTTTCTTTCGAGAGTTTATAACCCTCCGATTTTAAAATGAATATTCCTGCAACAATTAACGGAGTAAATATTCCCAGTCCGCCCACAACAAACCAGAAGAAAACAGTTTCAATTCCTGTAAGTTTAGTCAAGTACGGAATCATATATTGTGTAAGTACATACATCAAAATTGCTGCCGGAATATAAATCGAAAATGATTTTATAAACCCTAACTTTTTAAGCTTCTTATTTTCATGCATAAAGTAAGATAATTAGATTGAAATATTAATCAAATTTTTTAGCAGCTTCCCACACCTTATTCATTTCGTCCAGGTTCATTTTTTTGAGCGATCGGCCTTTTTTTATGGTTTGCTCTTCGAGATAGTTAAAACGCTTAATAAACTTTTTATTGGTTCGTTCCAGGGCTGTTTCCGGATCAATATCGTATAAACGGGCAGCATTGATTAATGAGAAAAAAAGATCGCCAAATTCCGCCTCAATTTTCTCCTTATTTTCTGTTTCAATCTCATGCTGTAATTCGCTTAGTTCTTCTTTTACCTTATCCCAAATTTGATGGCGTTCATCCCAATCGAATCCAACTCCACGAACTTTTTGCTGTACCCGGTTGGCTTTTACCAAAGCTGGAAGCGAATCAGGAACACCCGAAAGAACTGAATTGTTTCGATCTTTTTCCTGCATCTTGATCTCTTCCCAGTTTTCTTCCACTTCCTTAGGATTTTTAACCTTTACATTGCTAAAAACATGCGGATGTCTTCGAATAAGTTTTTCATTAATACCTTGAAGTACATCAGTAATATCAAAAGCATTTTTTTCAGAACCGATTTTAGCATAAAATACGATGTGAAGCATTAAGTCGCCAAGTTCTTTTTTAAGCTCGTTCAAATCATTTTTTATGATCGCATCAGCTAATTCATATGTTTCTTCTATAGTAAGGGTTCTGAGAGATTCCAGTGTTTGTTTCCTGTCCCAAGGGCATTTTACTCTCAGTTCGTTCATAATCTCTAATAGTCGTTCAAATGCTTCCAGTTCTTTTTTCATCAGGTTTTATTTAAATATCTTTCAGTTTAGATCAACACGTTCAACACCATGTTTATATTTTAAATTATTGAAACTTTATACGTATACTCGAATTGGTATCCAGGTTTAGTAATTCAGCAGCATTTCCTCCATTAATTGCTATTTCGAGTAAGTTTAACGAGTTAAATATAGCCAGTAGTTCACCAACCGAAGTCTCCTGGTAGGCTTCATTAATTTTTGAAATGACATAATGGTTACTCTGTACGTATATTTTAAATGGTCGTCCTTTTCCAATTCGATCAAATAGGGTTTTTGTAACATTGGTAATTGCATTCTGGAATGAATCAATATAAACAATACTTCCTGAAATTGCAGATTCATCAATGGTAGCTCTAAGCGGAACAATTCTTTCAACTTGTTCCACTTTATTTCCTAAACCATGAAAGCGTTCACCTTCTATTAATCTGCATGCTATTTTGGAAAAAACATCCAATACCGGAAAACTTGATTTTTCTGCTTCTATGGAAATAAAATCAATCTGATCATCATCTTTAAAAAGTAAACTAAATATACCGTTATCTGTACCTAAAAAGTATTGATCATCTACTTTTGCAGCAATGTATTTTTGATTTTTGTATGCTTCGGTTTTAACTCCAATAATATGGACACTGCCTTTTGGGTAGAATTTATACGTATTCTTTAAAATAAAAGCAGCCTGATAAATATTAAATGGCTTAATGTTATGTGTAATATCAACAATATTGACATTAGTACAGTTGCTAAATATTGCTCCCTTTACAGCCCCAATATAAAAATCATTGTTGTACCAGTCTGTTGTTAAGGTTATTACAGGCATATAACAAATATCATTATTTAAGCTTTTTAAACATACAAACTTACATAATGTTTTTTATGATTTTAATGAACAGATGCAGTTATTTATTGTAAGAATTAGGTGTTGTAATTCGGTACGCTTTTTTAGTATGTTAAAAACTTTTGGTAAATGCAGTAAAAAACTAAAATAGGAGCTGATATTTTTTTGTTATTTTCGATGATTCTAATATTAGATGCAGTACCTTTGTAATCTGATAATTAGTTAAATAGGATATAAAAGAAAGGATTTTAGAGCGTTTATGATCGAAAAGGTAATTTATTTGGAAGGAATAGAGCCTGTTAATATCTGTGGTGTAAAAAATTCCAGGATAGAAATATTAAGAAATCAATATCCAAAATTAAAAATAATTGCTCGTGGAGATGAGATTAAAGTAAAAGGAGAGGAGCAATTAATCAACGAATTTGAAGAGAAGCTGCAGCTTATTATTGAGTACTTTTTAAAATTTAAAAAGCTTGATGATAGCGAGTTTAAAACTATTCTGAAAGGTGAAGGGGCGCATTTGTTAAAAAGAAAAGAGGCAAACGATGATGCGTTAATTTATAGCAATAGTGGCAGACCGATTAAAGCCCGTACAGTTAATCAGCAAAAACTGGCCGACGATTATGACACCAATGATCTGTTATTTGCCATTGGTCCGGCCGGATCAGGAAAAACATACACGGCCATAGCTTTGGCTGTAAAAGCGTTTAAAAATAAAGAGGTTAAGCGAATTATATTAACGCGTCCGGCTGTTGAGGCGGGAGAAAACCTTGGTTTTTTACCCGGAGATTTAAAGGAAAAACTCGATCCGTATTTACGCCCACTTTACGATGCTTTAATGGATATGATACATCCGCGTAAACTGGCTGAACTAATTGAAGATGGAATTATTGAAATTGCTCCATTGGCCTATATGCGCGGTAGAACGCTTGATAATGCATTTGTTATTTTGGATGAAGCACAAAATACAACAATTAATCAGTTAAAAATGTTTCTTACTCGTATGGGTAAAAATGCTAAGTTTATTGTAACTGGTGATACTACCCAAATTGATTTGCGTCCTAAAAATAAATCAGGGTTAATTCAAGCAATGAGAATCCTGAAAGGAATTAAAGGAATATCAATTGTTCAGTTTGATGAACGGGATATTATCAGGCATCATTTGGTAAAATACATTGTTGATGCCTATAAAAAGCTAGATGTAGAAAACAACGGCGAAAATAATGAAGATAATAAAAAAGAGAGCAAAGATTAATTATATACATAAATCCTTAAACTTTTAACTAGTAGAAAATTATGGCTGAAGCAGTAGTAAAAACCAATTTTAATTTTCCAAAGCAGAAAAGTGTATACAATGGTAAAGTTCGCGATGTATACAATATCAACGATGAATATCTTGTTATGGTGGTTAGCGACCGAATTTCTGCGTTTGATGTAGTGTTACCTAAAGGAATACCTTTTAAAGGACAGGTATTAAATCAAATTGCAGATAAGTTTTTAGATGCAACTGCTGATATTGTACCCAATTGGAAAATTGCTGTGCCGGATCCAATGGTAACTATTGGACATTATGTTGATCCATTTCCTGTTGAAATGATTGTGCGTGGCTATTTAACCGGCAGTTCGTGGCGTTTATATAAAAAAGGCGGTCGTGAAATATGCGGAGTGCCATTGCCTGAAGGTTTAGTCGAGCACCAGAAATTTCCGGAACCCATTTTAACACCTACAACTAAGGCCGATGTTGGCCATGATGAAAACATCTCAAGAGAGGAAATCATTAAACAGGGGTTAGTTTCTGAAGAAGATTATAAAATGCTGGAAAAGTATTCTTTGGAGCTATTTAAGCGAGGTAGTGAGATAGCAGAAGAAATGGGATTAATTTTAGTTGATACCAAATATGAGTTTGGTAAAAAAGATGGTAAAATCTATCTAATTGATGAAATTCATACTCCCGACTCTTCCCGATATTTTTATTTAGATGGTTACGAAGAGCGACAGGCAAAAGGAGAAAACCAAAAGCAGTTATCTAAAGAGTTTGTAAGAGAGTGGTTAATGGATCAGGGTTTTAAAGGTGAAGAAGGACAAAAAGTTCCTGAGATGCCTGAAAAATTTGTTGACCAGGTTTCAGAAAGATACATTGAACTTTATGAAAGTATTACGGGTGATAAATTTGAAAAAGCGGAAGCTAGTGAGGTTGCTTCCAGAATTGAAAAAAATGTAACAGCTAAGCTGAACGAGTTATTATAAGACTTACGTAGAATTAAAATAAGAAGGCTGTCTTTATTTGTAGACAGCCTTTTATAATTTATAGATCATAAGTTCAGATAACCTTTTAAATCATTGACATATTTTTCAAAAGCTTCAGTCCCCTTTTTAGTAATGGAACAGACTGTTTGTGGCATTTTGCCTTTGAACCCTTTTTTTACTATAATGTATCCTGCTTCCTCAAGTTTGGTGAGCTGAACGCTTAAATTACCTGCAGTAGATTCAGTCTCTTCTTTTAAGTACTTAAAATCAGCTCTGTTTACCGAAATTAAAAGAGACATAATTGCCAAACGCAATTCGGAGTGTAATAAAGGATCTAACTTTTTAAGCATTTTTCTTATTTTGAGCTTTTAATAGATATCCTGGGATTAGATATCCTAAGATAATTACAATAGGGGAAATAAACTGAAAATATTCTCCGGGTAATAAGAAATAGGAGAATACACCAACTAAAAATACCATTCCGCCCCAAATTAGTGGTTTAAATTTTATTACTATACCAGTAAGAAAAGTGGCATTTCCTGCTAAAAGAAAAATAAGGGGTGCAATTTGATAATCTAAATTCTTCATAAATATAATGACCGTAAAATAACAAACTAAAAAAGCCATCCAGATCATAAAGTTTATTCTATCTAAATGAGTAGATGCTTTAGCTTTTTTACCATGGCGAGATCCATAAATTGCACTTGCAATAATGCCTGGAATGATTAAAAGCCAAATGAAATATGGTTTATCATATTCGATATAACTTAATATAATCTGACCAACATTTGCCAGTAAGATGATCCAGCCCCAAAGCAAAAAGTAAAAGCTGCTGTCATGCAAATTACTTTTGGTGCGCTGTATCATACTTTCAATAATCTGAATACTCTTTTCAGGATGCAGTTCTTTTTCATTTGTTTCCATAATTATTAATTTTTAGTTGTAAATATATTGCAAATATAAAGTAGTTTATAATATAAACCAAAATTATTCCAGAAAAATATGTTTTGATCAATTCTCAAGCTTTTAAAATAATCTTAGTATTTTTGCAGCTCATTAAGAATTAAATTATTAAACAATGGATAAAGTATTAGGAATAGGAAATGCATTGGTAGATATCATGACCAAGCTCCCAGATGATAAAGTCTTGGAAAAATTTTCATTAAGAAAAGGAAGTATGCAATTATCGGAACGTGATTTTGCAGAAGAGATAAATCAGGAAACTTTTAGTTTCGAGAAATCAGAGTCATCAGGAGGGTCTGCTGCAAATACTATTCACGGTTTAGCAAATTTAGGAGCACCAGCGGGATATATTGGAAAAATTGGTAACGATACTTATGGAGAGTTTTTTAACAATGATATGAAAGCAAAAGGAATTCAGCCATTCATGTTAAAAACAACTACAGATACAGGAAGAGCAATTGCCTTAGTGTCGACCGATTCAGAGCGAACTTTTGCTACTTATCTAGGTGCGGCTATTGAACTTTCAGATATTGATTTAACCGCAGAGCAATTTGCTGATTATAAATATTTACATATTGAAGGATATTTGGTACAAAATCATACTTTAATGTTAAAAGCAGCAGAACTGGCAAAGGCTAACAATATGAAAATATCTATCGATATGGCCAGCTTTAATGTAGTGGAAGATAATCTTGACTTTTTAAAAGATTACGTAAAAAACTATGTCGATATTATCTTTGCTAATGAAGAAGAATCAAAAGCTTTTACAGGTAAAGAGCCAGAGGAAGCTTTAAACGAGTTGGCTGAGCAATGCGAGATTGCTATTGTTAAAGTTGGAAGTAAAGGTTCTATGGTTAAGAGTAATGATAAGATGTATCGTATTGAAGCTTTTAAAGCAACTCCAATAGATACAACAGGAGCCGGAGACTTATATGCATCGGGCTTTTTATACGGATTAGTTAATCACATGCCATTAAACGAATGTGGCAGAATTGGTTCGTTATGTGCAAGTAAAGTAATTGAAGTAATCGGTTCAAAAATGTCGGAAGACACCTGGACAGAAATAAAATCTCAAATATAAATTCACATATTGAATTAGAAAAAGGGTAATTGGTTTTCAATTACCCTTTCTTTATGATAAAAAAAGAGTTACTTAAATTAAATGAGTTTGGATTAAAATAAAACATTAACTAAATTTAGATTATTGAATATTAAATGTACGTATGCTGCAATTAAAAAAACGAATAACAAGTAGCTATAAATTTGTATTGGCTTTTATTGAAAGTCAGTTAAAGCATTACAAATATTCCGATTTTGCCACCCAACAAAAAGCGAAAGTATATTATCCAATTCTACTTGTTGCATTCATAAGTGTAGTGCTTATCATTATCACCTCAGCCTATGTTCAGCTTATAAGAGGTACTGAAAATCTTAATATGCCAGTTCTGTTGTCAGAATTAATGTTGCTTTTTGTTTTATTGATTTCTATCAGACTTCTAACCAAAGGAAAATATAATCTTTCTGCACATATATTCATTTTAGCATCAACCTTATGCGGATGGACCGTTATGTTTATTGCAAACAGCGATCCAATCTTTAGAATAAATACGGTTGTTTTTATTTTGGTCATTTTAAATGTAATTCCGTTACTAATAACAAAAAAGGCCTGGACCATCTATTTGTATGTAGGTTTTAATATCTGTGTTACGTTCCTATTCGTATATAAACTCTGGCTGGAATATAATCTGTCCGATGCAATTATTATTGATTCTTTAGTAGATATACTATTAGCCTTGCTTTTTACGGGTACTGTAGGATATCAAATTCTTAAACTGCACTCAAAAATACTGCAAAGAGTAGAAAATGATTATGAGCAAATTATAAAGGCCGAACATGAATTAGTAAAAAGCGAATTAAAGTATCGAAATATATTTGAACATGCCCAGGTGGGTATTTATCAAACAACACCGGAAGGTGAAATTTTACAAGCTAATCCCGCTCTGCTGGAAATGTTAGGATACAACTCGATAGAAGAGCTTAATAAAAGAAATCTCGAAAAAGAAGATGTTTTTATAGAATCAACAAGAAGCGATTTTAAAAAAGCTATCGAGAAGAAAGGTTTTGTTAAAGATTACGAATCGGTATGGAAAACAAAAGATAATACCAGTCTTGTTGTGCGAGAAAATGCCCGAATTGTTAAAAACCAGAAACACGAAATAAGTTATTACGAGGGCTTTGTTGTAAATATTACTCAAAGAAAAAAAGCAGAAAAAGCATTACAGGAGAGCGAAGAAAAATACCGAACATTGGTAGAGGGAATGAATGAAGTATTAATGTTAGTTGATAATGACGACCGCGTGTTATATGTGAATAAAAGATTTACCGATATTTTAGGGTATAGCAAAGAAGAAATTATTGGCAAAATAGGATATGAGGTTTTATTGGATCCCAAAGATCACAATATCATCAGAAAAGAAAACAGCGAACGTACAAAAGATGTTTTTAATCAGTACGAAATGACCTTTATTTCCAAAAGTAGAAAGAGAGTTCATTTTCTAATAAGTGGTTCACCGGTTAAAAATTCAAAAGGAGTTACCATTGGATCTATGGGAGCTATGACTGATATTACCGAGCGCAAAAAGAACTTGGCTGCGCTGCGCGAAAGCGAAGAAAAATATCGCACAATTATCGATGCATTTCCAGATATTATTATGTTGTCTGATTTGAATCGGAATATAATTTTTGCCAACCATATGCTTGAAAAGGTTACCGGAATAAAGCCGGAAGATTATAACAACCCTAATCGCAAGGCAAGAATTCATCCTGATGATGAACCTTTAATAGAGAAAGCTATTAAAGACCTTTTAAATGCAGAAAACAAGCATACTCCCAATATCGAAAATCGATTTATCGATACAGATGGAAATGTACATTGGTTTAGTGGAACCATTTCTAAAGTAACATTCAATGGCCAGCTTGCCTTACAAACAATATCGAGAGATATTACAGAAAAAAAGAACACAGAAAGAGAGCTTGAAAAATATCGGAATCACCTGGAATTTCTTGTAAAAGAGAGAACCGAAGAGTTAGAAACCACAAACGAGGAGTTAACTTCAACCAACGAGGAACTGCACAATCAGCGAGAAGAACTGGAAACAGTTCTTGCTAACTTGAAAAAAACACAAAAACAGTTAATACATTCTGAGAAAATGGCCTCACTCGGAGTACTTGCCGCTGGTGTAGCACATGAAATCAATAATCCACTCAATTTTATAAAAGGCGGAGCAGTTGGGCTGGAAGATTATTTTAACGAGAATCTGACAGATCATAAAGAAGAAATTTCACCTTTGATTGAAGGTATTAATATTGGTATTGACAGGGCTGCAAATATAGTTAAAAGCCTTAACCACTATAGTCGCAAAAACGATACGAAATTAGTTGATTGTGACATGCATATGATTATTGATAATTGTATTGTCATGCTTCAGAATCAAACCAAAAATAGGATTGAGGTGCAAAAAGTATATACCGAAAAAGACCATGTCATTACAGGCAACGAAGGTAAATTACACCAGGTAATAATTAATGTGCTAACAAATGCAATTCAGTCAATTGAAGGTAAAGGAACCATTAATATCAGAACACAAACGTCAAATGAAAAAGTACTTATTAGTATAAAAGATACCGGACAAGGTATTCCTAAAGATATTATCTCCAAAATATTCGATCCCTTTTTTACAACCAAAGATCCGGGAAAAGGAACCGGTTTGGGATTATCAATTAGTTATAGTATTTTAGAAGAACACAACGGAACAATAGATATTAAATCGAAAGTAGGAAAAGGAACAGAAGCTGTTATTAAGCTACCACTAAAAAAGTAAAACAATGGAAAATAAATTTACCCTGCTTTATGTCGATGATGAGGTTTTAAATCTAACACTTTTCGAACATAATTTTAAAAAAGATTATACTATACTAACTGCTGAATCAGGTGATGAAGGTTTAAAAATCTTAAAAGATAATAGTAAAATATCTGCAGTAATTAGTGATATGAAAATGCCCGGCATGAACGGTGTTGAATTTATTCGAACGGCAAAAAATATGTTTCCGGAGATTTCCTATTTTATTCTGACCGGATTTGATATAACAGAAGAAATAGCCGATGCTCTGAACGATAAGGTAATAGAAAAATATTTTCGTAAGCCTTTTAGTAAAGTAGAGATAAAAAGTGCACTGAAAGAGGTTCTTGAAAAAGAATAAATACACTTCATTTTATTTAAAATACGGATTAATATGGCTTTCAATAAACTGCGTTTTCGTTCTAAACTGCTTTTTAGTTATATAATATTAATTGTATTTAGTGTTACTCTCAGTGTAATTTTCTTGATACAAATAAACAAGCTGGAAAAAAACGTAGAGGATATATATGATCATCCACTGGCTGTTAGTAATGCAGTTCGCGATATTAATACATGCATTAACGGAATGCATCGTTCAATGAAAGATGTTGTATTGGCACAAAACAGTCAAGAATTAGATAGTGCTGTTCATATTGTCAATACATTAAATAGTAAAGCCCTTAATTCTTTTCAAGTTGTTTTTAAACGCTTTTTAGGCGATATGAAAGATGCTAAAAATGCTCATAAAGCTTTTGTTGATTGGGAAGAAATCAGAAATGAAGTAATAGCATTAAAAAAAGACGGTAAGGATTATGAAGCCGCTGAAATAACAAAAGGAAAGGGAGCAAAACATGTGCAGAGTTTATTGGATAAAACAAAAGTGATGATCGATTTTGCTCAATCGAAAGCCGACGAGTTTAAATTAAATACTGAAAACGCATATAACAGAACATTTGCTGCATTTTTATTATTAATTATTTTAATCATCGCTTTTAGTATTGTAATGGTAATTATCATATCTGACAGTTTGCTAAAGCCATTGCAACAATTTATTGATAAAATGCGAGCAATATATCTAAAAGAGGGAAGCGTTTCTGATAACCAGGCATATGTTACCGAGGTTGAACTTTTGGAGATAACTGTTAATGAACTGGAAAATGCTTACAAAAAAATAGAAGAGAGAAATCAGGAGTTAAAAGGTCTGAATGAAGATTTGGATGAGAAAGTTCGTCTTCGAACTATTGAGCTGGAAACTAAACAACTACAGTTAAAAGACAAAAATGAAGAATATGCTGTGATTAACGAAGAGTTAAGACAAACCAATGAGGAGTTAATCAATGCAAAAGATCATGCGGAAAAAAATGAATCTATTGCAAAAGAAAAAACAGAGGAGTATGAGGCTATTAATGAAGAGTTAAGACAAACCAATGAGGAATTAATGGAAGCTAAGCAGCGTGCAGAAGAATCGGATCAACTAAAATCGGCATTTTTAGCAAATATGTCGCATGAAATACGCACACCAATGAATGGTATTGTTGGGTTTGCTAAAATGTTACAAAAGGAGGGGCTATCAGAAGATAAATTAAAGCACTACACAAATATTATTGTTGAAAGTAGTAAACAACTTCTGAGTATTGTAAATGATATTCTGGATATCTCAAAAATTGAAACCGGCCAGATAGAAATATTCAAGGAGAAAACCAATATTGAAAATATATTAGATGAAACAACACAATTATTTCAATTAAAGGCTCAGGAGAAACAATTGTTGTTGGATTGGACATGTCTGGTCCCGGATAAGCAAAAAGAAGTATTAACCGATAGAGCGAAACTAAAGCAGGTGCTTTATAATTTAATCAGTAATGCAGTTAAGTATACTGAATCTGGATTTGTTAAGGTTAATTGTAAAATACAAAATAAAGATTTACTTTTTACGGTAAGCGATTCAGGAATTGGGATTCCAAAAAACGAGCATCATAAAATATTTGATCGATTTATCAAAATTGAATACTCTACCACTAAACTTTATGGAGGCACAGGGTTGGGGCTCTCCATATGTAAAGGGTATGTTGAATCGTTAGGAGGGAGAATATGGTTTGAGTCGGAAGAGAATAAGGGAACCACGTTCTTTTTTACTTTACCTTACGAGATAGCGACAATATCAACTGATAATGTTGTTGTACATAGTCAGAATGAAAAGGAGTTTGCCAATTCAAATGTTATGATTGTTGAGGATGAAGATTTTAATTTCAATTATTTAGAAGAGCTCTTGCAACGAAAAAAAATAAACTACATCAGGGCAAAAACCGGAAGAGAGGCTTTATCACTATTTAAGAATAATCCTAATATTGATCTAATACTTATGGATATTAGGTTGCCTGAAATGGACGGCTTTACGGTTACTCAGGAAATCCGAAAAGTGAATTCTAAGATTCCTATTATTGCTCAAACTGCTTATGCATTGCCAGGCGATAAACAAAAAGCAATAGATGCAGGTTGTAACGATTATATTCCTAAGCCAATTATTGAAGAGCGTTTTAATTCGTTAATAGACAAGTATTTAAACTAGTTCAAAATTTTCTATGTTTTTTACACCAATCCAGTACGATGAACCTGTTTTTCGGCCTCCGGCCGAGTCGCGTTCCGCTATTGTGCAGGCAACTATAGGATGTTCATGGAATAAGTGTGCTTTTTGCGAAATGTACACCTCAAAAAAGTTTCGGGTACGACCTTTTAACGATGTCAAATCAGATATCGTTCAGTTGGCAAAAGTATATAAAGGAGTGCGCAAAGTTTTTCTAGCCGATGGTGATGCTTTTGTGTTATCGGCTTCCAAACTTATTCCTCTTTTGGATGAGATCAATAATCAGTTTGGAAAAATACAACGTATTTCGTCCTATGCCTTACCCAAAGATATTTTGAATAAAACCGATGAGGAACTACTGCAATTGAAAAAAGGAGGATTAAAGCTACTTTATATTGGTATTGAAACCGGCGATGATGAATTACTTAAGTTGATCAATAAAGGAGAAACATCTAAATCAACGGTAGAAGGAATTCAAAAGGCGCATAGGGCAGGTATGGATACTTCAATAATGATCATTAATGGACTAGGAGGTAAAAACTACGCAAAACAACATGCTGTTGCTTCAGCAGAAATTATAAATCAGCTTAATCCAAAGTTTTTATCGACCTTAACCTTAAGCATGCCATATGGTGAGGAGCACTTTCAAAAACGCTTTCATGGTGAATATAAACAGCAAACTATTGTTGAGTTGTACGATGAGTTGAAATTATTTATTGAGAAACTTGATGTAAAAAACGTAATTTATCGCAGCAATCATGTTTCTAATAATTTACCACTTCAAGGTACTTTATCAAGGGATAAAGAAAAGTTGCTTTCCGAAATTCAGGAAGCGATAAAGCAAACTCCTGAAAATAAATATCCTTCATGTTCTTCTGTTTTATAAGAATTTGTATATTGGATGTCGCAAAAAAAGTATAACATTGAATATATAAATTGCAAACCATGAAAAAAGAACACGTTAAAATCATTACCATTTTAAGCATCTTGCTGGCAGTTTCTTTGGCTATAGTTTCTTACTTTGGAGCTTTTGTTTCATCAACTTATGCACGCGATTCGGCATCGATGGGAGCACAAGGAATCGGTCAGGATATTGTAGATCTCTTTTTTGTTGTTCCATTGCTTCTGGTATCACTTTATTTTGCACGGAAGAATAACAGGGCAGGAATTCTGATTCTGGCAGGTACGTTGTTTTACATTATGTATTCGTTTATAATTTATGCTTTTGGTGTTCATTTTAATCAGTTGTTTTTGCTGTACTGTTCAACATTAGGGTTGTCACTTTTTGCTTTTCTGGTTTTGGTGTCCGGCCTGCAAAACCAAAATGTACAGTTATGGTTTAAGAAAAGTAAGTTGGACAATATAATAGGGATATACTTTATTGTTATTGCTGTTATGTTTTATATGCTTTGGTTAAAAGATGTTGTTCCGTCAATAATACACAATACTGTTCCCGAAACAGTAAGCAATTATAACCTTTTGGTAAACCCGGTTCATGTTATTGATATGGCATTTGCTCTGCCCGGATTAATAATAACAGCGTTTCTTTTATTTAAGAGACAACACCTGGGATATATCTTAGCTGCTGTAGGATTGGTATTTACAATTATTCTTACAGTTGCCCTTGCAGGAATGGTAATTATGCTAAAAGTGAAAGAAGTTAGTGACGATGTTTCCGTTGCAGGAATTTTTATTGTTTTATCAATAATAAGTACAGTCTTATTAGTATTATTTTTAATGCATTTAAGAAAAGAAAGAGACTGTCCAAAAAGTCTTTGAGTAACTTTGTGAGTTCTTTGTGTGACTTGGTGGTACAATTACAAAATACTGTTACACAAAGTTTCACGAAGAAGACGCAGAGTTTCACAAAGTAAATGGACCTAAATAATTAGCAATGTTCTCACTTTTTGGACAGCCTCTTTTTATAAGTCGTTTTCCATTTTAAAGTTTTCAAGATTTTCTTTCGCATCTTCAAGGGCTTGCTGATATTCTTTTAGCTTTGGTTTATATTGTTTAAGTTTATCTTTTCCTTTTTGGTCATTACGTTTCGCTTTTTCGATCTTCTTATATTCGGTACTATATCTTTTTTCGAATTTTTTCGTTTCTGTTCTATAGTTTGATTCAAGCTCTTTTAACTCGGCTTCATATTTATCCTTGTCTTCATCATCTCTTGCCTTTTTAATGAGTTTTTTCAGGTTTTTTCGTTCCGCATTTGCATTTTTAACATACATTTTTTCTTCCTGCCCAATTATTTTAAGTTCACTGTTCGCTTCGGTAGCCATATCAAATCCTGCTTGTATTAAACTATCAGCATACGCTAATTTATCTTCGGTTGCTAAAACTTTTTCTTCATAGCGTTTTACCTTTTCTTCAAGTTTCATCAACTTCAGTTCATCTTTACTTAAATTCTCGGTGTTAGGGTCTTGAGCAAATAAAAAACTAGCAGTTGATATAAATACGATTGTGAAAGACAGGGCAAGTAGTTTGTGTAAAGATTTTTTCATCATGAGTAAGATTAGATTTTAATCATTTTTACTTCGTTTTAACATCAAAAGTTACGAAACCTTGCTATCATAATCAATATGAATATTCAATTCATTTGAATTTGTTTATTCAAGATGTTATGAATGGGATAGTTATGATAAATTCAGTTCCAATTCCTACTTGCGATTTAACTTCAATGTTGCCATTGTGTTCATCAATAATATTTTTGCTAATGGCAAGTCCTAATCCCGTGCCTTGATCAACCGGTTTAGTTGTATAGAACGAATCAAATATCTTTTTTAGTTTGTCGGCTTCAATGCCACATCCACTGTCTCGTATGGATATTTTCACCATATTGTTTTCGTAAGTTGTTGAAATCCAAATGGTACCTGTATCATCTATCGACTGTATGGCATTGGCAATAATATTAACAAATACCTGGTTGAGTTTACCTGGAAAGCATTTAATCTTTGGTAATTTATTGAGGTTTTTAATTATCTCGATATCATATTTGTACTGATTTTTGAGTAAAATAAGTGATAGTTCTATTCCCTCGTTTATGTCGGCCAAAGTTTTTTCATTGTTAGAGATGCGAGAAAAAGAATTCAAACTTTGAGTAATTTCGTTAATTCTATCCACTCCTTCTTGCATGTGTTTTAAAATAATTGGCGATTCTTTTTTAAAGTAATTATAATCTAATTCTTTTTTTAGTTTTTCAATTTCAGCAATATCTTTTTTCGCACCTTCCGAAAGATATTCTTCATATTTATCAGCAACTGCAATGATCGTTTCAACAGCATCTGTAATACCCATAGCACCTAATGTAATAAAGTTTAAGGGGTTTTTAATCTCATGTGCAATCCCTGCTGTTAGTAATCCAACTGAAGCCATTTTCTCAGTCTGAACTAGATGTGTTTGAGTTTCCTTGAGCTTTTTAAATGCTTTATTTAGTTCATTTTGAGCCTTCTTTCTTTTTTGTATTTCTACTGATAACTTTCTGTTCCAGTAAATAGTAATAACCAAAATTAGAAGCAATGGTGTTATAATTTTCCATAAAATAGAGTAATCAAACTTCTTTGTCTTAAGTGCTATCCAGTTATTATAGATATTGTTTTTTTCTGATTCTGAAATTGAATCAATCGATTTTTGTAAAATATTTAACAATATTGTCCAATCTTTTCGAACGCCCATGCTTAACCTAAACTGGTAAGGAGTTTCTCCAATTATTCTTATTGATTTATAACCTTTTTCGTAGATGTAGTAAGTTGCAGTCACCATTCCGCCAACAAATGCTTCTACATTTTTTTTGTGCACCTTTTTGAGTCCTTCCTGAATATTTTTTACCGGAACAATAATAATTTCAGGATAATCCTTTTTTAGATTTTCATGGGTAATGTAAGATGAAACTACAGCAACTTTTTTTCCCTTTAATTCGGATAGATTTTGAATATATGCTTTATCGTCCATAGCAAATACACTAACAGGTAATTGTATGTAAGGTGTTGTAAAGTTTAATGATTCAGATCTTTCAGGAGTTTGTGTAATATTGCTAATAATATCTAAATCTTTATTTTTTGCTTTGATAAACATCTCCTCCCAGGTTTCATCCTGAGCAAAATCAAATTCTACGTGCAAATTTTTTTCAATAATTTTTAAATAATCAATAATCATTCCATGAAAGTTTCCCTTTTTATCGCGAAATTCAAACGGAGCCCAGTTAGGATCGCTACCAACTTTAATTACCGGATGTTGTTTTAACCAGTTTTTTTCTTCTTCGGTTAGCTCTATATTGAAATGAGGTGTGTTATTTTCTGAAGTTAAAGTGCCATCGGTTAATTTTTCAGTTGAGACTATTTTAAAAGGATAAATAAAGAATAGAATATGAATACATATGATAATATATTTATCCTTATTTTGCATAATATGAATTGGTATGTTCGTTCTTATTGTCAGACGTTCAGGATGAACAAGATACAAAAAATCTTTTGTAGAGTAAAATAAAAAGACTTGTATAATCCAGAAAACTAAGGCGTAAAGAACAATTCCTTTCTAAAATCCTTCAGTTTATGATTTGTAATTGCTTTTTTTAATTTAAAAACTCCAGTATTCTTTCAAGATTCATCTTCTGAACAGCCTGTTCTGTATTAATAAATGAATCTGCAAGCTTCGATTTCTTAGCCTTTAGTTGCTGTATTTTTTCTTCTACAGTATCCGAAGAAATAAAGCGATATACCATTACTTTTTTATCCTGCCCTATACGGTGTGTCCTGTTTATTGCTTGTTCTTCAACAGCAGGGTTCCACCACGGATCAATAATAAAAACATAATCTGCAGCAGTTAAATTAAGCCCTACGCCACCAGCTTTGATCTGGATTAAGAACACAAAATTATCCTCGGCATCCTGAAAATCATGAATTACCTGCTCACGGTTTTGAGTACTTCCGGTGAGCATTGAGAAAGTGTGATTATTTATTTGAAGGTAATCAGAAAACAAGTTGAGATGTTTAACATAAGCTGAAAAGATTAATACTTTATGTTTTTCTGCAATCAAACTTTCAATATTCCGGGTGATTTCATCGAATTTACCGGATTCATCAATATATTTCTCATCAATTAATACAGGATGATTTGCAATCTGACGCAATCTGTTTAGTCCTTCAATGGCAAGAATTGTAGGCTTTTCATCTGAACTTTCAATGGTTTCCATGATCGAATTCCTGATTTTCGATTTCTCCTCTTCGTAAATCGACTTTTGTTCATCGGTCATATCGCAATAGATAACCGATTCAGATTTATCGGGTAAATCTTTTGCTACCTGGTTTTTTGTTCGGCGAAGAACAAAAGGTTGAATAAACTGCTGTAATTTTTCTTTCTTTTCAGGATCGGTATTTTTCTCAATGGGTTGAACAAATTCACGCTTAAAAAAGCGCAGGTTCCCTAATAATCCCTTGTTTAGGAAGTTAAGCTGAGACCATAGATCGGTTAGTGAGTTTTCAATTGGTGTTCCGGTTAAAACCAATCGGTGTTTAGATTTTAGCTGATTTACGGCTTTGTAAATTTTAGAGTCGGGATTTTTGATGTACTGACTTTCATCAAGAATTACATAATAAAACTTAAATGATGTAAGTAAATCTATCTCGTTCCTAACAATTCCATAGGTTGTTAATATGATATCAAAATCTTTAAATAGCCTGATATCTTTTGGCCTGTTTTGCCCAATAAACTTAAAGCAACTTAAATCAGGTGTAAACTTCTTGATTTCTTCTTCCCAGTTATGGATAAGTGATGTGGGCATTACAATTAATGATGTTGCTGAGGTTGGAGTATTTTTCAGACTAACCTGGTCGAAAATGCTTAGTTGTGCCAGCGAGGATTTTTGTTCAGGTTCATAGTTTTCTCCATTAACTTTACCTTTTGCGTTAAGCAGCAGGGTAAGCGTTTGAATGGTTTTTCCAAGTCCCATATCGTCGGCCAGGCAACCACCAAACTGGTTTTCCTGTATTAGTTGCATCCAACTATATCCTTCTTGCTGATAAGGCCTTAATTGAGCATTTAATCCTTTCGGAATTTCAGGAGTGTTTTTATTAAAATCAGATAATAGAGTTTGATACTTTTCTATAATCGATTTACCTTTTTCAGGCGCACTGGTTTCGAGTAATCCAAAATGATGCTTATCTAACTGAAGGTGCTGATCAACATCTCGTCCAAACTGGAAAAGCTCTGTATATTGCTCGAACCATTCTTTGGGTAGAATCGTAATTTCACCATTGGGTAATTTATACTCTCTGTTTCCGTTTAAAATATTTTTTCTGAACTTAGTAAAGGGAATCTCATATTCACCAATAATCACTTTTATATGCAAATCAAACCAATCATTATCTTCTTTAATGTCAGAATTAATTTCCGGGGTAAACAGTGCATACTGATTCTCTAATTTTTTCTGTATAAGGGTAATACTCAGATTTCGAATAACTAATTTCGCAGTGCTTAACCAATGAATGAATTCATGCAGTCGTTCTTCTTTATCAAGTTTTTCTATTGATTCAGGAACAAAAAGTGCTTCGTTATAGTTTTTTAATCCAAGAGATTCAAGCTGATTGATTATACCATTCTCCCAGGTAAAATCTCTTTCAACTTTAATGAAATCATAGTTTTTCTGGTTTTCGTCCAAACGCACCGAGGAGTTTGCACCCTTATTAGCTAAAAATTTAATTTTATCATTATACCAAAATGAAAGAATTAAGGTTGCCTTGCCTTCCAAATCATTTTCAAAACTTAATTCGGCTCTTTTAGTTGATATTTCCTTGTTAATACTAAAACCAAATGGCTTTACATTATATTGCTTGATAGTTTCAAGTGCAAAAGTTTCGAACCACTTTTTTTCCGATGATTTGGGAATATGAATACAATCCTTCTGAAAAAACGGCAGTAATTTTTTGGCATTAATATCATTAAAAATAAAGAGCTTATTCTCAATAATAATTCGACAAGGATCTTCAGTTACTATAAAATGAGGTTTCTCGAGTAGGTTTAGTTCTTTGTTGTTATGGCGGATACTCAAAAAATATTGACTTTCATTTTCAAGTTTACTGATATTAAAGATGGCCTGAGCGTATCCCTTCTTTACTTCAATTTTTTCATCAGAATTAATATATTTTGGTTTTTCTTTAAAGTACAGGTCAATGTCCATTTTCTGAAGTAAATCAGTACATTTTACTAATCTTTTCTCAATGAATGGTCGGATATGTTCATCGACAAAATCCTTTTTTAATTTATGGATGAAATCAACCGTGGTTTGCCCTCTTTTTTTTGAGAAAATCTTATGTAAGTTTTGATCGCTGTATTCATCAATCCATTGAATAAGTTGCTTTTCGTTCTCTGAGAAACTGTCAAGGTATTTGTTAATATTGAGTTTAGATAGTTTAGCTTCAATATGATAAAATCCATGATTGGGTTTTATAATAATAATATATGGAACCATTATTAAACCAAACAATGGATGATCAACTATACCTATTACAAATTCTTTTCGTTGCATTAAATTCAGAATCTACTTTTTCAAAAATCTTGTAAAAGTATGAATTATTGTTGATCTGGTGATGAGTAGAATCTTCTTTTTTTTTATAAATATAGTATAGTAAACTTAACCAGTGAATTAAAATATGGTTAAGTTCAGTTATGAAATTAAAAGAATGTTTGTCGGCAGTTTTGGTGACCACAGAGTTTAGTATGAAGTTATTTTACATGTTATAGAATAGTTTTTTAATTGACATTTGTTCATAGCATCGCATAAGATAATTTATAAATTTGTCGAGAATTAAAATATATAAATATAAAGATAATTAAATATAAACAATTGGGTTTAATAATTAGAATTATTTTAAATAGGTATTATAAAAGCCAATTAATACAAGTTTTGGTATAAAACTATTATAGGACATATAATAAGGTTTGCTATTAAGGAATCAAAATTTTATTATTGGTTATTATTTTCGAAACCATTAATTATAAACTAAGCGTTTTTAGCTATGCGAGTAAAACGAATACTACAGGAAAAGGAGACTGCACTGCAGGATTCCGTGGATCTTACCTTAATTGATCCCTTAATTGAAAAATATAAAAGCAAGAAAGGTAGCATGATTCCTATTTTACAAGGAACACAAAATATGTATGGTTATCTGCCCGAAGAAGCTTTTATAAAAATTGCTGAACTAACAGGTTTAAAGTTAAGTGAAATGTATGGAGTGGCTACATTTTACACCCAGTTCAGATTAAATCCGGTTGGAAAACATATTATTAAAGTTTGCCATGGTACCGCTTGCCATGTGCAAAATGCCACAGCAATTTCCGAAGCAATTGAAGATGCTTTAGATATTAAAGATGGCGAAACTACCGAAGACAGATTATTCACATTAGAATCTGTTGCTTGTCTTGGTTGTTGCTCGTTAGCTCCGGTAATGATGATCGGAGATGAAACCTACGGAAAACTTACTGGAAAGCAAGCAGTAAAAATCGTAAAGGAGATCAAGATTAAAGAAAGTAATTAATTCATTCCAACAGGACCACAAAAAAAGTAATCATGGAAAAAACGAAAGTTTTAGTAGGACTAGCAAGCTGTGGAATTGCGGCTGGTGCCAATAAAGTATATAATAAGCTATTAGCTTTACAAGAAACAGATAAATTAGATATTGAATTAAAGAAAACAGGTTGTATCGGAATGTGCTACCGCGAGCCTTTGGTTGAAATAATCGACGAAACAGGTTCGTATTTATATGGTGAAATAGATGAAGAAAAGGCAGTTGAGATTTTCGATAAACATCTAAAGCAAAGCGAGCCGGTTAAAGATTATGTTGTAAAAAGTGATCTTTTTAAGGCAAAAGATGATTCATTTTGGGAAGGACAGGTTAAGATTGCACTCAGAAATTGCGGAGTAATCGATCCTGAAAACATTGAAGAATATGAGGAACAAGGTGGATATAAAGCATTGGAGAAAATCCTGAAAGAAAAGATTAGTCAGGAAGATGTTATCCAAACCGTTTTAGATTCAGGTATTCGCGGACGTGGTGGTGGAGGGTTTCCCACCGGTTTAAAATGGAGATTTGCCTATAAATATAAATCAGATCAGAAATATGTGATTTGTAATGCCGATGAAGGTGATCCAGGAGCATTCATGGATCGATCATTACTGGAAGGTGATCCACATGCAGTGCTTGAGGGATTGGCTATTGGAGGTTACGCTATTGGGGCTAGTGAAGGTGTAATCTATTGTAGAGCAGAATATCCATTGGCTATAAAACGATTAAATATTGCCATTGAGCAAGCGCGCGAAAAAGGATATCTTGGCAAAAATATTATGGGAGTTAAAGGTTTCGATTTTGACTTATATGTTAAAGAGGGTGCAGGAGCATTTGTTTGTGGCGAAGAAACAGCACTTATTGCTTCCATTGAAGGTGAACGCGGAATGCCACGAAAACGTCCTCCGTTTCCTGCCGAAGCAGGTCTTTGGGCAAAACCAACTAACAATAATAATGTAGAAACTTACGCAAATATTCCATACATATTTTTAAACGGACCAGAATCGTATTCAAAATATGGAACCGAAAAAAGTAAGGGAACTAAAGTATTTGCGTTAACAGGTAAAATTAATCATGGTGGGTCGGTTGAAGTTCCCATGGGAGTTTCCATACGAGATATTATTTTTAAGCTGGGCGGAGGAATTACCGATGGTAAAAAGTTTAAAGCTGTTCAGCTTGGAGGTCCTTCGGGAGGATGTATTCCTGAATATCTTGCCGACACAATTGTTGATTATGATTCTGTTACAGCTACCGGAGCAATTATGGGATCCGGAGGTATGGTTGTAATGGACGAAACAACATGTATGGTTGATATAGCTAGATTTTTCCTCGATTTTACTGTTAAAGAATCATGCGGAAAGTGTACTTTCTGTCGCATGGGAACCAAAAGAATGTTAGAAATACTTGAAAGAATTACGCAAGGCGAAGGTAAAGAAGGTGATATTGAAAAACTGCAGGAGCTAGCTTATCAAATTAAAGATAGCTCACTTTGTGGTTTAGGTCAAACTGCTCCAAATCCTGTACTTACAACTATAAAGTATTTTAGACACGAGTATGAAGCTCATATTAAGGATAAGAAATGTCCTGCTAAGAATTGTAAAAAACTACTTACATATACTGTCGATCCTGAAAAATGTACCGGTTGTACAGTTTGTGCTAAAAATTGCCCAACCAATGCCATTGATGGTGAACGAAAAGAGGTACATACAATTAGGCAGGATGCATGCATTCAGTGTGGTATGTGTTATAGTAAATGTAAGTTTGATGCTATTATTTTATCATAATTTCAAACTTAAAATGATAAATGAAACATTAACTAAAGTAGAAATAAAATGAGCGATCAACTAAATATAATTCTAAACGGAAAAAATATAAAAGGAAACCAGGGAGATACAATCCTTGAATTAGCAAAAAGAACTGGAATAGAAATTCCAACATTGTGTAACGACCCCAGGTTAAAACCATTCTCATCTTGCTTTGTGTGCGTTGTTGAAATTGAAGGAATGAAAGGAATGCAACCGTCCTGTTCAACAGTAATTCAGGAAGGAATGAAGATCGAAACAGAAAACGAAAAGGTAAAAGCAGCAAGAAAGACAGCGCTGGATTTAATGCTAAGTAATCACTACGCTGATTGCGAAGCACCTTGTAAGCAAACTTGTCCTGCAGGTGTTGATGTGCAAGGATACATATCATTAATTGAAAAGGGTTTATACAGCGAGGCAATTGAATTAATAAAACAAACGAATCCTTTACCTGCAATTTGTGGTAGAGTATGTGTGCGTCCTTGTGAGGTAGCTTGTCGTCGTAATTATTTAGACGAAGGTGCTGCAGTTGGAATCGATTACATGAAGCGATTTGCTGCCGATATGGATCTGCTTTCGGAAACAAGATATGTTCCTAAAGTGGCCCCTTCAACAGGGAAAAAAGTGGCCATAATTGGTGCTGGACCTGGAGGATTATCATCAGCCTATTTCTTACAACAAAAAGGTCATCAGTGCGATATTTTTGAGGCAAGTCCGAATCCTGGAGGTTGGTTAAGATACGGGATTCCGGAATACCGATTACCTAACGATATTTTAGATAAAGAAGTAGCTGCAGTTACAGAACTGGGAGCAAATATTCACTATAATAAAAAACTAGGAGATAATCTAAGTTATAAAGAACTTCAGAAAGATTATGATTCGGTAATTCTTACCATTGGTTCACAACGTGGAACATTAATTGGTTGCGAAGGAGACGATGCAGAGAATGTATTTTCTGGTATCGATTTTCTTCGAAACATGGAAATGACAGGTCAGAAATACGACTTTTCAGGAAAGACAGTAGCTGTAGTTGGTGGTGGAAATACTGCAATGGATTGTTGTCGAACATCACTTCGTTGTGGTGCAGAAAAAGTATATGTTATTTACCGACGTACAGAAAAAGAGATGCCTGCAAATCCAATAGAAATTCACGAGTCTAAGATAGAAGGTGTTGAGTATCTTTTCTTAACAAATCCTGCTAAGGTTAATAAGGATAAGGATGGTAAATTAAAATCGATGACCTGCCTGAAGATGGAATTAGGCGAACCTGATGCTTCTGGTCGTCGTCGTCCGGTGCCTATTGAAGGTTCAGAATTTGATATCGAATTGGATTATGCACTTGCTGCTATTGGTCAGAAGACTGATGTTAATTTCTTGGACGATATTAATAAAAACGCTAAAGATGGTAAGTTAGAAATTAATCGTTGGGGTGATATTGATGCAGATCAAAACACATTACAAACGGGAATCAAATCGATGTTTGCTGCCGGTGATGGTGTTACAGGACCTGCTACGATTATAGAAGCTATTCAGCAAGCGCAGGTTGCTACACGAAGTTGTGATCAATATCTAAAAGGCGAAGAGCTAAAAGCCGAACCTAAAGAGTTTATAAGTAAAAGAGAAAACTTTAAAGAGTTAAGCGCTGATGATTTCTTAGGTAGATATCAAAAGCAGATTCGTGAAGAAATGCCGGTTCTTCCAGCAGAAGATCGTGTGAACTTTAAAGAGGTAGAGTTGGGTTATGAAGATGATAAAGTAGCCAAACATGAAGCTGAACGTTGTCTGGAATGTGGCTGTACTGAGTTTTTTACTTGTGACTTGAAAAAGTTTGCAACCCAATACGATGCCGATCAAAAACATTTTGAAGGAGATTATCACGCACATGAATTGGATTTTTCACATCCATACATCGAGATTGATAATAACAAATGTATTTTATGTGCGCGTTGTGTAAGAATTTGTAAAGAGGTTGTTGGCGCTAATGCATTGGGGTTAGTAAATAGAGGTTTTGATACGATTATTGCTCCAAGTATGGGAAATTCATTAACAGAAACAGATTGTGAATCATGCGGAATGTGTATTTCAACATGTCCGACAGGTGCAATAACAGAAAATGTTGCATTTAAACCAGGTCCGGTTAAGCTTGACAAGGTAAATACGCTGTGCCATTATTGTTCGGTTGGTTGTGAGGTTGAGTATCATCACAAGTCTGAATTTGTATGGCGTGTAACGGGTAAAGAAGGCCAGGTGAATAAAGATGGAAATATTTGTCGATATCCTAAGTTTGGATATGGAGTAATGAATGATCCGGCAAGAATTACACAACCATTATTAAAAGTTGATGGAAATTTCGAAGTCATTAGCTGGCAAAAAGCATTTGATGTTATTGCCGATGAAATAAAAGGTGTTGATCCTGACGAAAATGGTTTCTTCGCTGGCGCCCGGTTAAGTAACGAAGAGATGTATATGATCCAGAAACTGGCAAGAGCAGGAGCTAAAACGAATAATGTTACCAGTTTCCATTATGTTGGTCAGGGTAGATGGTATGGTAATAATTCTATTGCAAATGTTCCGTTTGATCAAATTAAAGATGCAAGTAAAATTTACATCTTAGGATCAGAGGTGAATATGGATAATGCCGTAGTAAGCTTTATGATCAATAATGCAAGGGAAATGAATAACATACCTGTTGAATTGATTACAGATAAAGACTTAAGCGCACTCGAACACAAAGTAGATGAGGTTGTTAAAATAAAATCTTACTACCATTTTATTAAGGCTGTTAATTATAAGTTAATTGAGAACGGATTACAGAACGATCTATTTATAAAAGATAACTGCGAAGGATTCAGTGAGTATAAAAAGAACCTGGCGAATGAAAATTATGAACAATTGGTAAAAGAAGCAGGTGTTTGCTGTCAGGGAGTTATAGAGGAGTTTGCAGAAAAGTACAATAAAGAGATCAATGCAGTTCTTGTATTTTCTGAAAAAGAGGTGTCATCTAATGTTAGTCGCGAGTTGTATAACCTGGCTATGATTACAGGTAAATTAGGTAAAACAGCGAACGGATTAATTCCATTGAAAGAAAAGAATAATTCACAGGGGTTATTTGATATGGGAGTTTCTTCGAAGAATGGAGTTGGAAACATCGATTTATCAGATAAGAAGTATGCTAAAAAGCTTATTAAAAAGTGGAAAATTGATGCATTACCGGAACAGGGAGAAAAATGCACGAAAGATCTATTAAACGAAGGATTAATCAAGAAATTCTATATTTTTGGTGAAGACCCTGTTGGTTGCAGTGTGGATAAATCAAAAATCCAGAAGTGGTTTGCCGACGCAGAATTTGTTATGGTTCAGGACTATTTTATGACCGAAACAGCGCAAAAGGCAAACTTAGTACTTCCAGCAACTTTCCCTGTAGAAACATCTGGTAGTTTTACAAATACACAGAAAAATATCCAGACGTTCGAAAAGCAGTTTAAAGGAAAAGTTGAGATGGAAAATTATATGCAACTTGTGAACATTTATAACAAATTTGCTGATATGAAGGCACATTCGGTTGATGACATTAGCAAGGAAATCTTTGAATTGTTATCTGATGTGAAGAAGAATGAAAAGTTCGAGTTTGTATTTACAGAAAAGGATAATAAGAATAAGCTCTTTAAACATGGTTGCGATTTTGTTGTGAAATATTTCGACAATCATTTTAAGGAATCATTCGATACAGCAAAAGAGCATATAAAAGTTGCAGTTAAAAACTAAACGAAAAAAATAAAACGAATCAACATGGAAAAATTTAGTTCAATTGATGAGATTCTTGATTTTGCAATTAATGCAGAACAAGAGGCTGTTGATTTTTATAATCAGTTAGCAGAAAACTCTAAAACAGAAGATATGCGACTCGTATTTACCTCTTTTGCACAAGAAGAGATAAGTCATAAGGCTCGCCTTACAACAATAAAAAAGGAGGGATCGTATAAAGCTGAACCGAAGCATATTGCCGATTTAAAAATCAGCAATTATATGGTTGATGTTACACCAACTCCGGATATGACCTATCAGGAAGCTTTGGTTTTAGCTATGAATAAAGAAAAAGCTGCATTTAAGTTGTATTACGATTTAGCGAAAGTGGCCAGCAATACAGAAATGCGTGATATATTCTTATCACTTGCTCAGGAGGAATCAAAACATAAGCTGAGATTCGAAATTGAGTACGATGAATATGTTTTAAGAGAAAATTAAAATTAACTACTATCTATTAATTAAGCATGACTTTATTTGTCATGCTTATTTTTTTATTCAAAAGGTTCATGTAATTTTGTGAATGAATTTTTTATTCAGAATACAATTTTTACTTGATAAATAGGTTATTAACCTGAAAAACGATTTAAGGTGAAAAGAACTACAATATTATTACTGATCTTTATTGCAACACTTGGCCACTCTATAGCTCAACCCGATTCTCTTATCATTGAAAAGTCTAAGAACAAGGTGATTATTGGTGGGCAAATGTATTATGTCCATATTGTTAAGAAAGGTGAAACACTATTTTCTTTAAGTAAAGTGTATAATGTTTCGCAAAAAGAAATAGCTAAGGAAAATCCGGACATTTTTCTTGGATTACAAGTTGGACAGGCGTTAAAAATTCCGGTAACTGATAAAAAGGAAAGTGGCGATAAGTTATTAAGTAATGATTTTAATTATCATAGGGTTAAAAAAGGTCAAACATTGTACTTCTTGTCCAGAAAGTATAATGTATCACAAGAAGATATTATTGCCTGTAATCCAGATGTGCGATACGGAATAAGAGAAAACCAAATAGTTAAAATTCCAAAATCAAAAAAAGTTGTAGATGAATTTAAAACACCCGTAAATAAGTCTATTGAGGATACCATAAAGCTTGAAGATGAGTTTATTTATCATAAGGTTGAACCTAAAGAAACCATCTATTCGCTTACTCGATTTTACGACATAGATGAAGATTTACTTTTGGAGTATAATCCATATTTAAGCGAAGGACTTAAAGTCGGGCAGGTTTTAAAAATTCCTAAAGTTGTCGAAGATGTGGAAGAGGCTACTGTATTATTAAAAACGGAAGAAACCGGAGATGATACCACATTATATAAGCAAAGAAAATGGTTAGCCTATTCAGATTCAGTTCATTGGTCTGACTGCAGAGAATTAAGAAGATCGCAGACAGAACCTTACCAGGTAGCCGTTATGTTACCTCTTTATTTAGAAAAGAATGATGAGGAGTTTTATATCGACTCAACCGAATTTGATGATGACGGGAATAGAATTTATGAAAAAATATATTACGATCCATTTTATGTATATCCCAAATCAGCACCGTTTGTTGAGTTTTATGAAGGTTTTTTATTAGCAGTTGATTCGCTGAAAAAACAAGGATTATCTATAAACCTTCATGTTTATGATACTGAAAACGATACTGCACGAATACAAGAGATATTAAGTTTTCCTGAGCTAACAGGTATGGATTTAATTATTGGACCAATATATAATCATGAATTAAAGCTGGTTTCCGAATTTTCAGCTCAACATCAAATAAAAATGGTTTCTCCATTTACAGATAATTTAAAATTGGTTGATAAAAATCCTTATCTGTTCCAGGTGAATCCCTCGTACACTTCCCAGATTGATGAGTTTGCCCGGTATGTTTCCGGATTTGGAGATAAAAATATTGTGCTGGTTCACAACGGAGATAGCCTGGCATATAGTAATGTGCAAATGGTTAAGGATAAGATTTTTAACAACTTATCAGTAGATACCATGGTCAATAATATCCAGTTTAAGGAAGTCGTATTCCGTGATAGTATTTTTGTTCTGGAGCATGCTTTAAGCGACGAAATTGAGAATGTAATTATAATACCTTCAAACGAAGAAGCATTTGTAACAAATGTGGTTACCAAATTAAATACGCTTAAAGCTTTTGGTAATCAGATTAAAGTAGTGGGTTTATCCAGATGGCAGCGATTTAGAAATATCGATCCAGAATACTTTTTTAATCTTGAGTTATGTATTGCTTCTCCATTTTTCGTCGACTATCATCACCAGGATGTTAAAGATTTTATACTAAAGTACAGAAAAATTTATCATACCGAACCCGACCAAATGGCAATACATGCTTATGATATAGGCACCTATTTTTTATCAGCTTTGAGAAAATATGGTGAGAACTTTGATCACTGTATATATAATTATCGGGTTGATTTATTGCAGGCTGATTATAGATTTGTGAAATGGTACGAAGATTCCGGATTCGAAAATGTTCATGTCGATATTATTAAATATTATAATGGATACAATATTTTTAGAATAAGCGAAATGAAAGATAAGCTATCCGTTTCACAGACACGAACAAAGTAGTATTGTTATAAATAACAACCAAGTGCTCTTTTAGTTAGAAGAGCACTTTTTTTTATAAAAAAGATTTTGATTTTATAATATTTACTTCTATCTTACTCTGAAATTTACCTTACTTTTTAAAATTTATGGCAAGTTGCAGAGATATAAAAAAGGATATCAACTTTTTGGCAAATCAGATGTTGACTGAATGTTTTTCATTTATGGAATATTCACCGGTAAATAATCAGGAAAATGTACTGGATATTCTGCATGATGTTGAACAACTGCGACGGAATTTATTATATAAGGTAAATAACCCACCCGAAAATGGCAGTTTGAAAGAATATTACCGGATTATTATTGAGGAGATGTATGATACGAATATGAAACTGCTCGAAGAACTAAATAGTTTAAATGAGAAATAGCATTATTACTTCTAAAAACTAGATATCCCATAGCTTAATCCTCATTAGTTAAAGATGTGATTGCATTCTTAATTTTTTCAAAAGAATAAGGTTTAGTAATAATATCATTAAAACCAGCCGTTGAATAATCTTCAAAGAAGTCTAATGGATTATGCGCGGTTAATGCAATTATAGGAATAGAATTAATAGGTGAAGGCATTTTATTTCTGATATATTGCGTAGTTTCTAATCCATTCATTTTTGGCATCTCTATATCCATAAAAACAACATCAATATCTCCTTGTTTAATTTTTTCAATAGCTTCCAAACCATTCTCGGCTTCTTTAATTTCTTTTGCAATCTCAGACAAAACTTCCTTTAATAAGATGCGGTTCATTAATATGTCATCAACAATTAAAACAGTAAACTTTTTCATATTAACCAAGCCTGCTTAAGGTTTTTACAATATCGATACTTTTAATTCTAATTTGTTTTCCATCTATTTCAATAATCTTGTCGTTTTTGAATTCGGTAAGTGTGCGAATGAAACTTTCTTTAGTTGTTCCGGCTAATTCAGCAAGCTCATTTCTTGTTATTGGAAATTCAAATTCTTCGGAATTATAAATATGGTTGGAGAAATATAAGATAATATCTGCGATTTTTCCTGGTAATTGTTTTTGGTATTGTGATATTATTCTGTCGAAGATATTTAAATTGTCTTGTGATACATTTTTTAGTAAGTGTATGGCATATTTACCATTTTCCAGAAGAATTGAATTAAAAACGTTAAAATCAATAAAAAAAACACTTGAGTTTTCTATTGCACTCGCTGAGTATTGATAAATATTATTCCCAAATACGGATACAAGTCCAATAAATTCGCCTGGTTTAGCAATTTTCAGAATTAAAGAGCGATTGTTTCTACCTTCTCGGTATAGCTTAATAAGACCTGTCTCCAGAAATATAACATGAGATGTGGGAGTGCCTTCTCTGAAAATAACTTCTTTTTTCTTAAACGTAATAAAACGACCGTTAGATTTTATTTTTTCAGTTTGTTCCTCAGTTAATATGTTCCCTTTTGGTAATAAAGTATCTAAAATATTTATGTGGGGAGTGTTCATATATATCGACTGTTTCTGTAAATGTATTAAAATCTTTGTAAATATTTTAATATTAGAATGAGATTTGATGATTTAAATCATCAAATTGAGGTAACTTATCTCACCTCTTTTCTCTTGCATGCCATAGTGTTGATAACGTACTTTTACATTAACTTATAATGTAAGATTTAAACACATGATTATGATAAAAGGAAGTAATATATTAATTGTGGATGATTCTGAAACCAATCTGGTTTTATTAGAAGCAATTTTAGAGGATGCAGGATGCAATGTAGAAAAGGCATTTAGTGCAAAAGAAGCTTTGCTATCGCTAACAAAGAATATTCCAGACTTAATTTTGTTGGATTTACTTATGCCAAATGAAAATGGATTCGATTTATTAAAAAAATTAAAAGCGAACAACATTTTTAAAACTATCCCCATTATAATAGTTACAGCTTTTGCAAATAATGATAATAGGGTTATGGCTAAGGAACTTGGCGCGGTAAATGTTATTGAAAAACCAATTAATATTAAAGAGTTCTTAGATGTTATTGGCGAGGCGTTAAATGATAGCATTGAAATACAAAAAAACTAAAAAATGGGTGATCTTAATAAGAACGAAGAAATTAAAATTAAAGCATTACTTGAGGCTTATTCTATTACTGATATATCAAATACATTTACGCAAATTGACAATAAATTATTAGCATTACATAAATGTTCTGCAGATGATTTTCTTCAGTTAAATAACGATTTCAAAAAGTTATTTGCCCAATCAAAGCTTATATCAGACAATGTTGATATTATTGTTAATACGATTAACAATAAAGATACCAAAGAAATACAAAAAGAAGTTTATTCTTTTTATGAAAGACTAAGAGAACAGGTAATTATTGTTGATGAGAAATTAGCATTAACTATGAGCTTCTTAGAAGATCTGGTTGATAAGTTAAGGTATACATTTTTCCCCATTAGAAATTATAACCAAAATTTAACAAGTCTTAAATACTTAATTACCAATTTAGACTTGGCACTAAATATCTCAGACAATCCGAATAATAAAACACATTGGATTAAGACCATAATTGAAAACATTGATCATACAAAGCATTTAACAGAGAAAATAACAAAGAGCTTAAATAACTTGCGTAAGCTATGTAAATCCATTTATTCAGATTTTCAGCACTTTAAAAATCAACATGAGGATAATATAGAAACGCTGTTATCAAGTGTAAAGGAAAGAATTAACCGCATAAACCTGAAATATCAGAAGAACCAGCAATGCATACCTCAAATTCGTAAGAAAACAGACAAATCATCCGAAAGCATTAATGATATCATAAAAAAACTTCAGTATCAGGATATCATTCAGCAGAAGATGGAGCATATACAAAAGACACACAAAGATTTAATTCAAGAGATTATTGATTTAGACAAGTCGTCGAAAGGAGAACAACACTTAAATGATAAAGCAAAGTTTTTTCTACGTATAAGGGATATAGCTGGTTTGCAGGCAGCACAACTAATCCATGCTAACAAGGAATACCAGTCTGCTATCCAGATTATCGTTAATAATTTTATTCAGGTTGGTGATAATATGAAGTCGATATCCGAAATGTGCGAAGATATTCATAGTGAAGATGAGAATGATGAGGTAAAATTAGTAGACGAGATTATTGAGCAAATAACTATTACAGAAGGTAATTTTAAAAAGAGAATTGATAAAAATAAAAAATTAAAAAATGATCTTTTATTAGTTGATAGAAAACTTGAGCAGTCAGAAAATTATGTTAAAGTGCTAAGAAAGAACTCTTTAATGCTTGATGAAAATCTTGAAAAATCTTTATACGAGGTAAAAAACCAATCTGGGAAAGAATCTAAAATATCTGATTCTATCAAGCAGATTAAAAATCTTCATAATGAAATTAAAAAGAACTCTTCCGGTTTAGATAATATATTAATTGATTTAACTCCTATTAAGAAACGAATCCAACGATTTATGGATGAGTTTAATTCATTAACTATTAATGAGGATTTTAATAGAATAAAACAAAATGTATCCTTATTTAATAATGTAAGGAAACATATAGATACCAAACTTGACGAGAACCGTGAGATTAGTAACTCAGCATTAAAAAGTATAAAGAAATCAATTTCTGAAATAAAATATTACGATTTCTTCGAAAACACCATAGAGCAAATAATTAAAGAACTAAATACGATTAATTATAACTTAAAAGTAGATGAAAATGAGGATTTGGGTTCTGTGGAAGAAAACCTGGCAAAAATCAAGCAATATTATACCATGGAAACAGAACACCAAATTCATGATCAGGTATCTGCTGGCGAAGAAATAGATGTTGATAGTGAGGAAGATGGAGATATTGAATTTTTCTAGTAAACGTTAAAAAAATATATATGAAATCGAATGAAAAAAACATGCTGATAGCACCTTCTAAAAAGAAAGGTGAGAAAAAAGTCAAAATTACATTTAAAAACGATCTTACTATTTTTTCGATAGAAAGTATTAAGGATCAGTTTATAAATGCTGTTCAGAAAAATGATGTAATACAGCTTGAGTTAAAAGATGTAAAGAATATTGATCTAACGTTTATGCAATTAATCTATTCTTTAAAAATTTCTTCAGCTAGCTTAAAAAAAGAAGTTTCTGTAAATGCTAATTTATCTGAAGATATAAAGTCTTTATTTAGTAATTCTGGTATAAGTAAAATATTAAAATAATAGTATAAAATTTAGTGTTATGAGCAAAAATATCTTAATTGTCGACGACTCTGAAAGTATCCGGGAGGTAGTTAGCTTTACGCTTAAGAATGAAGGCTATGAAGTTAAGGTTGGTGTAGATGGGAAAGATGCTTTAAAGTTTCTTGATGGATCAGCTATTGATCTGATCATAACGGATTTGCATATGCCCGTAATGGATGGGATAGAATTTATTAAAGAAGTGCGAAAAACAGATCAGTACAAAAGAGTGCCAATTCTTTTTTTAACCACAGAATCACAAGCCGCAAAAAAAATGGAAGCTAAAGAAGCTGGCGCTACTGGTTGGATTATTAAACCATTTGTTCCTGCAAAACTGATAGGAGCACTAAAAAAAGTTCTACGATAATGGATAAATTCAAAAATAAGTTCAGAGAAGAAGCTGCAGACCATATTAATGATTTGGAAGATGCTTTGTTGCTTATCGAGAAAGATAAAGGCAACAAGGAACTGGTTGAAAGAATATTTCGATCAATGCATTCATTAAAGGGTGGTGGAGCAATGTTTGGCTTTACTATGCTTAGTGAATTTACTCACAATCTCGAAAATCTCTATGATCGGGTGCGATCGGGCAAAATGAAAGTCACAAGAGATTTATTGGATATGACTCTTGCTTCAGTAGATCATATGAAACTTTTACTTGCTGACGAAGGTCTTGATGAACCTGACTTTAAATCAAGACACCTCAATTTATCCTTGCAAATTAAAAAGTATGTCGAGAACGACGGCGAAGATACTGAGCTGAGAGAAAAAAACGACGATGCTGATTTAGCTAAAGATAATTCAAAAACATTCTATATATATTTCGAACCCAATCAGGATATTTTTAATGATGGAACAAACCCTTTGTTTTTAGTCGACGAATTACACTCACTGGGCGAGTGTAAAGTTTTTGCTCATTTTAATAAAGTTCCAGAATTAAAGAATATTGATGTAACCAAGTGTTATACTTATTGGGAAATGCTTGTGGTAACTCAAGAGAATGTAAATGCTATCTCTGATGTATTTATCTTCGTTGAAGATCAGTGCGAACTTGAAATTATGGAAGTTTCCGATAAAAACATACTAACTAATGAACAAATTGTTAGTGAAATTGAGAAACTGGCCGAAGAAAGGAAAGATGTTGGAATTAATGAAATACAGCAAATAATTAAGAAGTATTCAATTAAAGAGAAAAAAGAGGAAAAGTTAGAGCATATAATATCGAAAAAAGAAAAGTTACCGTCGGTTAAGGAAAACGTAATATCAAGTATTAGAGTTTCTTCTAATAAATTAGATCAACTAATGAATCTGGTTAGTGAGTTAGTTACTACTCAGGCCAGATTAAGTTTATATGCAGAAGAATCAGGACAACCAGAATTAGTAACCATTGCAGAAAATGTTCAAAAACTATCAAGGCAGTTAAGAGATAATGCATTTGATATTGTTTTGGTGCCTATTGAAACAATGCTAACACGATTCCAACGACTAGTTCGTGATCTATCTAAGGAATTGAATAAAGTTGTTGTTTTTACAGCCGAAGGTGCCGATACAGAACTGGATAAAACCATAATAGAAACACTAACAGACCCATTGCTTCATATCCTTAGAAACTGTATTGATCATGGAATTGAAAATCCCGAAACCAGGAAAAAACTGAATAAACCTGAAGAGGGAAAAATATTACTCAAAGCATTTTACTCTGGAGCCAATGTACATATTCAAATTCATGATGATGGAGCAGGTATGGATGTAGAAAAGATTAAAGCAAAAGCAATTGAAAAAGAGTTAATTAGTCCGGATGCGAATTTAACAAAAAAGGAGATATTAGATCTAGTTTTCTTACCCGGCTTCTCTACCGCAACGAATGTTACTGACGTTTCAGGAAGAGGTGTGGGTATGGATGTTGTGAAAAGAAAACTTACCGAAATCAGGGGAGAGGTTGAGTTGGATTCAGAATTAAATGTTGGAACAACGTTAACCATTAAACTACCATTAACGCTATCCATTATTGATGGTTTGTTGGTTAAAATAGCTCATAATCACTATATTTTACCTTTATCGTCAGTTAATAAAATATATGCAACAGAGCATGAGAAAGTGGTAAACACCTATAACAATTTAATTGTGTTAGATGGAGATCAAATACCTTTCTATTATCTGCGTGAAGAATTTGGTTTACCTGAAGGTGAGCAGGATATAGAACAAGTAATAATAGTAAGTTACGAAGATCGAAGTATTGGGTTGGTTGTTGATGAGGTAATTGGTGAATATCAGGCTGTGCTAAAGTCTTTGGGTAAAATGTATAAAAAGCAGGAAATTATTTCCGGAGCAACAATACTTGGAGACGGAACTGTAGCATTGGTTGTAGATACCAACAAGATAATTAGTCAGTTTTCAGAAGTAAAAATCAAAAAAGAAAATTAAATATAGGAGAACGTATTATGGATAAAGAAATTACACCAGAATTAAATTCGTATCTTTCTTTTAATCTTGGGCAAGAGCAGTTCGCTGCAAATGTTGGGAAGGTTTTAAATATTTTGGAAATGACCAAAATAACAGAAGTTCCAAAAGCTCCGGATTATATGAAAGGTGTAATTAATTTGAGAGGAACTGTTTTACCTGTTGTAGATACCAGAATTAAATTTGGAATGACTGCAACAGAATATACAACAAACACATGCATCATTGTTATGGAGGTTGAGATGGAAGGAGAGCAGGTGCAGGTAGGTGCGCTGGTTGATTCTGTACAGGCTGTTGTTGAAATTGAAAATGAGGATATTCAGCCACCGCCAAGTATTGGTAGTAAATTTAAATCAGAATTTATTGAAGGTATGGCAAAAGTTGATGATAAGTTTATCATGATTCTAAATATGGAAAAAGTTTTTTCAACTGATGAAATAGTTACCATAAAAGAGAAAACGGATGAAGGAGAAACTAAGATAGAAAAATCAGAGAAATCAACTAAGAAAAAAGCAAAATAATGAATTCATTGTATAAGAAATAATAAACAACTAACAACAACTAATGAGTAAAGCTATGAAAATAAATAATTTAAAAATCGGATTTAGGCTCAATTTATTTCTGAGTATAGTAATTGTGTTGATTCTGACAACATTAGGAATATATAATTACAGTACAAATAAAAACAGAATTATAGAAGATGCAGATGTTAGAATGTATGAGCAACTCGAAGATTTAGTTAAAATAATTGAAGTTCAGTTAGACGAAAGCCAAAATAGAGTAAATTATGCACTGAGCGCTGCCAGTGAAGTGTTTAGTGTTTCAGGAGAAGTTTCATTAAGTGAGGAAGAGATTACTGTTAAAGTAGTAAATCAGGTTAGTTTAGCAAGTACTAGTGTTTCTATAAATCAATTAATGGTTAATGGACAGGGAATTTATGAAAACTACAATTTAGTTGATAAAATTCAGGAAATTACTGGAGCAACTGCAACCATTTTTCAAAAAATTCCGGAAGGATATTTAAGAATATCAACCAATGTAAGAAAAGAAGATGGATCACGGGCAGTTGGAACATTTATACCAAACAGCTCTCCGGTTGTTAGGACAATAGAGAACGGGCAGACTTATAAAGGAAGGGCATTTGTAGTTGATGATTACTATCTTACAGCTTATAAACCGATCTGGATAGATGGATCTGTTCAGGGTATTTTGTATGTTGGGGTTAAAGAAAAAGATCTGGGTTCACTTAAGAAGATTTTTGATGAAAAAGAATATTTTGAGACAGGATATCCATTTATTGTTAGTTCAGATGGAGAGTTTATTATTCATCCAACAAATGAGGGTCAGGATGCATCAGATTTTACGTTTTTCAAGCAAATGAAAGATGATGCAGATGGATATGGTAAATCAGAATATAAATGGCCAGAGAGCAAGGAAGGGAAGTGGAAATTCCAGTATTTCAAATATATTCCACAAATAGATTCGTATGTTGCAGCTTCATTTTACCAGGATGTTTTATTTAAATATTTGAAAGAAGTTAGAAATTCGGTGTTGATATCTGTCTTGCTTTCTGTGGTTATATTTATCATTATTGTTACTCTGTTTTCCAAAAACATTTCTAATGCACTCAATAAAGGTGTTGAGTTTACAAAGAAAGTAGCTGGTGGTGATCTTACAGCTACATTGGAGATAGATCAAAAAGATGAAGTAGGAATGCTTGCACAAGCTTTAAATAAAATGGTTCTTCAGCTTAGAGAAATAGTAGAAAGTGTTGACCTGGGAGCAGATAATATTGCATCAGCAAGTCTACAGGTAAGTTCAGGTTCACAGCAGTTATCGCAAGGTGCTAGTGAACAAGCTTCCTCAGCAGAAGAAGTATCATCATCAATGGAAGAAATGGCGTCTAATATTCAACAAAACACAGATAATGCGCAGCAAACAGAGAAAATCTCTATTGAAGCTTCTGAAGGAATTGAACAGGTTGCACAAGCTGCACAGGAAAGTTTAGCTTCGATACGCCAAATTGCAGATAAAATTTCTGTTGTAAACGATATTGCTTTTCAAACAAATATTCTAGCCTTAAATGCTGCAGTTGAAGCTGCTCGTGCCGGAGAGCATGGTAAAGGATTTGCGGTTGTAGCAGGCGAAGTTAGAAAACTGGCCGAAAGAAGTAAACAGGCAGCTGATGAAATAGTAGGTTTATCTGATCATAGTTTGAAGGTTACAGAAGAATCAGGGGAACTTATGCAAAAAATCATTCCTGAGATAGGAAAAACTGCCAAATTAGTGCAGGAAATTTCTGCAGCTAGTTTGGAACAAAACTCTGGTGCAGATCAGGTGAATAGCGCTATACAGCAATTAAACCAGGTTACGCAGCAAAACGCTGCAGCATCCGAAGAATTAGCTACTAGTTCAGAAGAACTTGCAAGCCAGGCAGAACAGCTGAAAGATAATATTTCTTATTTTTCAACGGGCAAAAGCAATGCTGGAAGTAAACTGAAAAAAGCAACCAAAAAAGTTACATCGAATAAAAGTAAAGACAACAAAGAAACAGCTTCAAAAAATAAAAATCTGAATCAACAATCAGGTGGCGTGGATTTGAATTTATATGACAAAAAAGATTCAGATGACGATTATGAAAAATTTTAACATGAATTAAATAAATATTAGACTAGGGTTAATATTTTAGGATTCTTTGGGTAACTTGAGGAGGAGAACTCTACTCCTCCTCATTCAAACGTAAAGCACAATGGTTGATGAAACATTAAATAGAATCTTTGCTGCAAAGATGACTGATGAGGAATTTGGTCTCTTAAGCGAATTTGTTTATAAAAATTCGGGTATAAAAATGCCACCTGCAAAAAAGATAATGCTGCAAAGTCGTTTGCAGAAAAGATTAAGAGAACTTAAAATAACTTCGTTTAAAGATTATGCGGATTACGTTTTTAGCGACGAAGGTCAGAAGAAAGAGATTGTGCATATGCTTGATGTGGTGAGTACAAATAAAACGGATTTTTTTAGAGAACCTGTTCACTTCGATTTTCTGAATTCTAATGTTTTACCAGAATTTGTTCAAAACCATAGAGTAAAAAATAATTTTAAAGTTTGGAGTGCCGGATGTTCTAGTGGTGAAGAACCTTATACCGTTGCCATTACGCTGAATGAATTTAAAAAGCAAAATCCGGATTTTGATTATTCAATCTTAGGGACAGATATTTCATCGGATATTTTACAAAAAGCTGTAGCTGCTATTTACAAAGAAGAAAGAATAGCAAATATTCCTCTTGAACTAAAAAAGAAATATTTTTTGAAAAGCAAGGATCGTATTAATAAAACAGTACGTGTGGTTCAGGATTTAAGAAAAAAAACCAGATATCAACGGTTAAATTTTATGGATATAACATATAATTTGCCTGATGTTTACGATATCGTTTTTTGTAGGAATGTACTTATATATTTCAATAGAGATATTCAAGAGCAGGTTATTAATAGACTCTGTACAAAGATTAAAAGTGGAGGATATTTATTTATAGGCCATTCGGAGTCTATACTTGGAATGACTGTTCCTCTTGAACAAATAAAACCAACAATATTTAGACGAATTTAACATATGATATTATGAGCGAATTATCTGATAAAGAATTGATTGATGAACTTAAAAAGCGTTTCGAAACGAACAAATCAGCACTGGCTGAAGTTCAGAAACTTAATAAAGAACTTCAAAAGGTGAACAAAAAACTTGAAGATTCCGAATCGCTTAAGAGTCATTTTATCTCAAATATTACGAACGAGATTATCAATCCATTTGCTTCTATTTTAGCACTCTCAAAAAATATTTTATCCGTTGAGAAAGAAAATTGGAAAAAGGTCTTCTCCATGGTTTCTTTGATATATTCAGAAGCTTTTAATCTCGATTTTCAACTAAGAAATATTTTTGTTGCTGCAAAACTTGAAGCAGGAGAAATTTTCCCGGAAATTGTCAACGTAGATATTAAGCATTTAATAGAAAATGTAATCGAATCGTTTAAATACGAAACGAAAAAGAAGAAGTTAAATGTTAAATTAAAATTTGATATCAAAACAGAAGGTAATAAACCTTTCTTCTTTAAAACAGATTCTGAAAAATTTAGACTAATAATTTCCAATCTTTTAAGTAATGCAGTAAAATATAGTTATGAGGGTAATGATGTAATAATAACTGTAAATCAAGAAAATAAAGATTTAACACTGTCGATTAAAGATTTTGGTACTGGGATTTCAGAAGAAAATCAAAAAATAATTTTCGACCGGTTTAAGCGTATCGATTCAGGTATTAATTCGGTTCACCGCGGACATGGCCTAGGTTTATCCATTAATAAAGCACTTTTAGACCTATTAAGTGGAAGCATCAAAATTGAAAGTGAAGTGGAAAAAGGAGCTTGTTTTACCATAAACTTGCCAGAAAATGTTTCACAGGCTAGTGGCTTTGCATTTGATGGAAACGACATGTTTTTCGACGATGATAAGTTTTTAAACGGAGAAGGCGAAAGTTTTTGATTAAAAAAAGAATGATTTGAACTCACATTTTTTATACCCTTCAGCAATTTTTGCAAGTAAAGAACCTTATCAAATTAATACGATTCTAGGTTCATGTGTAGCAGTATGCTTTTGGGATCCTACAATTCGAGTGGGTGGTATGTGTCATTATATGCTTCCGTTCTGGAATGGTGAAGGATTAGCATCTCCAAAATACGGAAATATTGCCATTGAAAAGCTTCTGGAGAAAATGTATGATATGGGAGCTAAGAAATTAAATATTGTAGCTAAAGTATTTGGAGGGGGTGATGTTCTTGAAACAAAAAACCCTCAGTTTTTTATTGGACAAAGAAATATTAAATTAGCTAATGAAATGCTTGAGGAGCTGAAAATTAAAATTGTAAGCTCTAGTGTTGGAGGAAAGTTAGGAAGAAAAATTATTTTTCACACACATACAGGTGAAGTAAAGCAACGATATGTGAATAGGCAGGGAGAAAAATAAGAGCAAATAATAGGTTATTAAAATGGTTTGTACATGCCCAAAAAAAAGATTAAAGTTTTAATTGTTGACGATTCTGCAGTAGTTAGGCAAAGCTTAGCAGAAATTGTTAAATCTGATCCGGACCTCGATGTAATGGGCACAGCATCAGACCCATACATGGCTGCCAAAAAAATTAGAAATGAAGTTCCTGATGTAATAACGCTCGATATAGAGATGCCTCGTATGGATGGATTGACTTTCTTACGGAAAATAATGTCGCAACATCCAATTCCTGTAGTTATTATTTCCAGTTTAACTTCCGAAGGAACCGAAACAGGTATTAGGGCCCTGGAATATGGTGCTCTTGAGATAATTACAAAACCTCAAATGTCATCAAAGGAGTTTATCCATGAATCAAAAATAAGAATATGTGAAGCAATAAAAGGAGCTGCTCATGCAACTGTAAAAAGAAAAGTAGCTTCTCCTTCAATACACGTTGAGCCTAAATATACAGCCGATGCTATTATACCTCTTGCTGCCAAACACAGTATGATTAAAACCACTGAACTGGTCGTTTCAGTTGGTGCTTCAACAGGTGGTACTGAAGCTTTAAGGGAATTTTTGGTAGCTCTGCCTCCCGATTCTCCTGGAATTGTTATTGTTCAGCATATGCCGGAGAAATTTACAACCTCTTTTGCAGAAAGGTTAAATGAACTTTGTAAAATTACAGTTAAAGAGGCTGTAAATGGCGATACGGTAATTCGTGGAAGAGCTTTGATTGCACCTGGAAATTATCATACCTTGTTAAAAAGAAGTGGTGCAAGATATTATGTAGAAGTTAAAGAGGGACCACTGGTAAACCGACACAGACCTTCGGTAGATGTGCTTTTTAGGTCTACTGCACGTTATGCAGGTGCCAATGCCATAGGAATTATTATGACCGGTATGGGCGATGATGGTGCAAAAGGATTACTGGAAATGAAGGAAGCCGGAGCCAGAACAATTGCTCAGGATGAACAAAGTTGCGTAGTGTTTGGTATGCCTAAAGAAGCAATCAAGTTGAATGCCGTAGACAAAATTATGCATCTTAATAAAATGGCACCGTATATTATTGGTGTTAATCATTAAGATTGGTATATTTAGTACTGTTAAGAGTCTAAGATATTCTAATATAAAGAATCTGAAAAGCTGTTGGAATTGTTTATCTTCCATATAATGCAGTTTAACAAAAAAGAATATCTTAATTTAAATAAATACAGTATACTTAAATTGTATATTTGAGTTTAATAGTATTAATTAGTATATGTCTGAATCGAACCTTTCTAAAAAAGAGTTGCTTTTGCGCGTTAAAGTGCTAGAAGAAGAGGTTGCGTTGTTAAAAAAGGAACAGGCAAATAGTGATTGTACTAGTAAAGCTACATCATTAAAAGATCATGAAGAGATAAGGCTTTTTAAATTATTACTTGATAGTTCAAAAGACATTACTCATTTTAAGAACTTTAAAGATTCAGCACAAAATATCTTTAAACAATTAAAAAAGTTAATTCATGCCGATGGTGGTTATATTGCTTTATTAGATAAGACTTCATTAAATAACAAGGTTGTATACCTGGATAAAGGGGAAGAAACATGCAATGTTGATCCAAAGCTTGCAATGCCCGTAAGGGGTTATAGAAAAATGGTCTATCAGTCTAAAAAAGTTATGTATCATAACGATTTTGGCAATTCGAAATGGATAAAATTATTGCCTGAAGGTCATTCAAAACTGAACAATATTTTGTTTGCACCAATGCTTATTAATGATGAGGTTATTGGTTTAATCGGCATGTCTAATAAACAAGGAGGATTTAACGATCAGGATGCCAAAATTATTGAAGAATTTACCAAGTTAGCAGTTATTGCACTCCAATATTCAGAGAGTGTAGAGGAATCAAATCGTTTAAAAAAGCAATTGAAAAGTGACGAGGAACGATTTCGGTTAATGTCTGAAAATTCACCAGTAATGATTTGGGAAAGTGGTGTCGATGCTAAATGCACTTATTTTAATAAGAATTGGTTAAACTTCAGGGGCAGAAAAATGGAGGAGGAAATTGGAGACGGATGGACCGATGGTCTGCATCCTGATGATTATGATTCTTGCATATACAGTTACCTGGATGCATTTAAAAATCGAAGAAAGTTTGAAATACAATATCGATTAAAAAACCATAAGGGAGAATACAGATGGATATTAGATTATGGAGTCCCACAATATGATAATTCAAACAAGTTTACAGGCTACATTGGATCTTGCATCGATATAACAGATCAAAAAGAAATTGAACAAATACAAAAAGAGAAAGAAGAGTTTTACCATGCTTTATTCGAGAAAAACAGAGCGGTTAAATTGTTAATTGATCCGGCTAGCGGAAAAATTATCGATGCAAATACTGCTGCCGCTAATTACTATGGTTACCAACTGCACGTTTTAAAAAAAATGAAAATAACCGAAATAAATCAACTCTCAGAAAGTGAAGTGCATAATGAAATGAAGAAAGCAAACGCTGAAGCAAGAATGTTTTTTGAGTTTGTACATAAACTGGCAGATGGAAGTTTGAGAGATGTTGCTGTTTATTCGGGGCCAATTAAATTTAAAGGAAAAAAACTACTTTATTCAATAATACTGGATATTACAGATCAGAAAAAGGCACAAAAAGAACTGCAGCAAAGTGAAGAAAAATATAGGAATTTATATGAAAACACTCCGGTAATGCTTCATTCGATTGATAAAGAAGGCAAACTGATAAGTGTGAGTAATTATTGGCTTACTAATTTGGGGTATTCTAAACAGGAAGTTATTGGAAGAAAATCACTGGAGTTCTTAACGCCGGAATCTCAGGAAAAATTTTATAAATATTTTCCTGCGTTTAAAGAAAAAGGTAAGATTAATAACATGGCTTACCAGATGGTCAAGAAAAACGGTGAAATTATAGATGTTCTCCTTTCGGCCATTTCAGAAAAAAAAGCTGATGGTACCTTGAAGAGAACATTAGCGGTAATTATTGATGTCACTGAACAAAAAAAGGCACAAGAAGCTTTGCGGAAGAGTGAAGAAAAATTTAAAATAATAGTAAACTCTTTGCCACAACTGGTATCTTATTGCAGCACTGATCTAAAATATTTGTATGTCAATAAAACGTATGAGAAAGAGTTCGGGATTAAACAAGAGGATATAAAGAATCAAAAAATTATTGATTTAATTGGTGAAAAAGCTTATGAAAAGGCAAAAAAATATTTGCAAAGAGTTCTGAAAGGGGAGTTTGTAAGATATTACGAAAAATTCCAATACAAGAATGGAAGTATTAAACATATTGATGGACAGTTAATACCGCATTTGAATAATGGTAAAGTTTTAGGTTATTATGGAGTGCTTACAGATATTTCGACTTACATGGAAGCTCGAGAAGACCTGGAAAAATCAGAAAAAGAAAAGAATATAATACTCGAATCAACAGACGAGATGATTGCATATTATGATCAAAGTTTAAATGTTATTTGGGCAAACAAAGCAGCAAAAGATCTTAACCAACTCGATGATAGAAAAATTATTAATAAAAAATGTTACCACGTATGGCATAACCGCGAAGAACCATGCAATAATTGTCCTGTACTTAAAACAATAAAAACAGGCGAATATGCTGAGTCAGAAATGCCGGTTAATGATCGTGTATATAAATTGCATGCTTACCCGGTTAAAACTAAAAATGGAGAGGTTGAGGGTGTGGTTGAGTTGGGTTACGATATTACAAAAGAAAAAAAGATAGAAGCAGAGTTAAGAAAAACAATGCATCTTTATAGAACTTTAGCCTCTAATTTACCAAATACAAACATTTTTTTATTTGATCAGGATAAACGAATTTTAATTGCAGAAGGTTCATTGTTTAGAGCCGGTATTATAAAAAAAATCGAGTTTGAAGATAAATATATTAACGAATTACCAATTGAAAACAAAGTTGCTAAATATTTTGATAAGATTTGCACCGAAGCGCTTAAGGGTAAAAAGAAAACCGATGAGATGTATTATAAGAATAGTTGGTATAAAATCAGTGCTTTACCTATTCTTAGTATTACAAATAAGGTTATCGGTTGTATCGTTCTCGGTCAAGATATCACGCAGCAGAAGAAGGCAAGCCTTAAGATTAATAATTATAAAAACAGATTGCAGAAATTAACGCGTCATTTACAACAGGTTACTGAGAGCGAAAAAAGTGCACTGGCCCGAGAAATTCACGATGATTTGGGGCAAAACCTAACTTTTGTTAAACTTAATTTAGCGCTACTACAGAATAAACTGGCTAATAAATACGATAGCGATGATAGTATACAATTAGCCAATGCTTACGACATGGTTAATAAATTGATAGCTAAAGTTAAGAAAGTATCCGGAGAACTCAGACCTACATTGATAGATGATTTGGGTATTATACCTGCATTTGAGTGGCAGTTGTCTCAATTTTCGGAGTTAACAGGTGTAAAATATACGTTTAATTATAATCATGAAGATATCGTTTTAGATAACAAATTATCAATTAATTTATTTAGAATATTGCAAGAAGCGTTAACCAACTGTGCTAAATACGCTAAAGCTTCTAAATTGGAAGTTAAATTAGATCAGTCAGATGCTGAATTAACATTCAGTATTTCTAATAATGGAGTGGGGATTAAAAAATCAGAAATTGAGCAGATTAATAGTTACGGAATACATGGTATGAGAGAGAGAGTTGAACTTTTTGATGGAAGTTTCGAAATTTCAGGAAATAAAAAAGGTACATTTATAAACATTAAAATTCCATTAAATAAATAGCAATGAATATACTAATTGCAGATGATCACACAATTGTTCGAAAAGGATTGATAGAGTTAATTAAAGAAGCTCCTGAGTTTAAGGTGATAGCTGAAGCTTCCAATTCTGCCGAATTAATAAATAAACTCCACGATCACAATTATGATGTTATAATTCTCGATATTAGCATGCCTGGTAGAAGCGGTCTGGAAACATTAAAAGAAATTAAAGTATTAAAACCAACACTGCCGGTTTTAATATTAAGCATGCACCCCGAAGAACAATATGCTGTTCGAGCCATAAAAGCCGGTGCAGCAGGTTACCTGAATAAAGATAGCGCCCCGGAAGAATTAATCAATGCCTTAAAAACCATCTCGAAAGGAAGAAAATTTATAAGCCCCACGCTGGCTGAACAATTAGCTAATTATTTTGAGCAAAATACCGAATTAAAAGATCATCAAAAACTTTCTGATCGAGAATTTGAAGTGATGTTAAAGATTGCCAATGGCGATTCTTTAACCGATATTGCAAATGAATTATCACTCAGTGTAAAAACAATAAGTACCTATAAATCAAGAATTTTAAATAAATTACATTTAAAAAACAGCAGTGAACTTACCATATATGTTGTTTCCAATAAACTTAACACACGCTTGTAGGAATATTCTTACAGGAATTCCCTTGCTTTTCTTATATTCTATTCAGAGCTAATTAACTGGAAAATATATTATAATTCAGTAATTTTTAGGTATGAATTTTAACATTCATATCTTATGGTTTTAACAATTTTTCGCACACATTCATTAACTTCCATCTTTTTCTCTGCTCAAGGTATCAGAGAAAAACTGAGTGCTTCGACTAATTTAAGATTAATTCTGCATTTTGAAATGATTTCCCATGCACTAGAATACACTTTGAATATATTCTTCACATTAAACACAAAACGATGCATAAAGAGAGTTTAAATATTGTTGGTATAGGAGCTTCGGCCGGTGGCTTAGAAGCAATCCAGGAATTTTTTAGTAAAATGCCATCAGATACTGGTTTAGCATTTGTAGTCGTGCAGCACCTATCGCCCGATCATAAAAGTATGATGAACGAGCTATTGGCAAAATATAGTCGAATGGAGATTTCTGTAGCATCAGATGGAATGGAAGTAAAGGCGAATCACATCTATTTAATACCGCCCGGAAAAAACTTAACCATTTTTCATCAAAAACTTTTTCTAACGAAAATAATAAAGGAACGAAGAATAAATCTTCCAATCGACATATTTTTTAGGTCTTTAGCTGAAGATCAGGGAAAAAACTCTATTGGTATTATTCTTTCTGGTACAGGTAGCGACGGGACATTGGGAATAAGAGCCATAAAAGAAGCAGGAGGTATGGTTATGGTGCAGGACGACCAATCGGCCAAATTTGATGGTATGCCACGAAGCTCAATAGCAACTGGCATTGTTGATTATGTGCTGAAACCAAAAGAAATGCCCAAAAGATTACTTGGTTATGTAAAACATCCATTTATTAATAAAACCAAAGATTTTAAAGAAGAGCTGGAGCAAACCGAAGATGCATTGCTAAAAATTATAATGCTAATTAAAGAGGAGTGTGGTGTCGATTTTTCTTTTTACAAACCCAATACATTGATTCGCAGAATAGAAAAACGGGTTGGTATTAATCAAATTAATAAAATTGAAGAATACATATCGTTACTGGAACATAATCCGGATGAAATAGAAATTCTGTACAAAGATCTATTAATTGGCGTAACAAGTTTTTTTAGAGATAAAGAAGCTTTTGATGAGCTGAAAAAGAACATCATTCCCGAAATTTTTAAGATTAAATCAGAAAGTAAGGAGATTAGGGTATGGACAGTTGCCTGCTCAACCGGAGAGGAAGCATATTCCCTTGCCATACTATTTAATGAATATATGGAAGAAAACAGGATAACCGCTGATGTGAAAATATTCGCTACTGATTTAGATAAAAACTCCATTGAATATGCAGGAATAGGGAATTATCCGGAAAATATCTACTCTGATATACCACCAAAATTGTTAGATAAGTATTTTGTAAAACAATCGAATAGCTACCAGGTTAAAGAAATCATTCGAAGAATGGTAGTATTCGCTAAACAGAATATTACCAAAGATCCTCCTTTTTCAAAAATAGATTTAATTACCTGTCGTAACCTGTTGATTTATTTAAAGCCCGAAACCCAGCAGAAAATTTTGGGTATGTTTTATTTTGCTATAAATCCAACAGGGTATCTGTTTTTGGGAAGCAGTGAATCTATAAGCGATTTTGCAGGTTTTAAATCCATTCATAATAAATGGAAATTATTTAAATGTGTGGAAGGTTATCAACCAGAAATAACCGGAGGTTATACTGTACCTTTAAAATCCAATAAGGATCATGCTGCACCGGATAGGTTTAAGAACTATACACATATATACGAAAAAATATTTTCCAACGGTTTTGTGAATCAGGTCTTGGAAAAATACCTGGAACCTTCAGTCATATTAGATGAAAATTACAATATTATTCAAACCGTACACGATGTAAATAAATTTTTGCGAATACCTCGTGGAAGGATAAGTTATAGTATATTAAAATTGGCACACGAAGATTTAACAGTTGTTATTAATAGTGTTTTGCGTAAAACAAAGCAGGAAAATCGGGAAGTTCTATTCGAAAATGTATTTCTCGAGCTAGAGCCGGATAAGAAGCTAATATTTGATATTAAAGCAAACGTAATTAAGGACTTAAAATTAAAACAAACCTATTACATAGTTAGTTTTATCGAAAAGAGTGATGTTTCAGCTCAAGAACCGAGTAAACTTAAGATCGATATTAAAAGCGAATATCACCAGCGTTTAAATGAGCTTGAAAAGGAACTGCAATTTACAAAAGAGAACTTACAGGCCACAGTAGAAGAGTTGGAAACATCTAATGAGGAGCTGCAATCATCTAACGAAGAGTTAATAGCCTCCAACGAAGAATTGCAGAGCACTAACGAGGAATTACAGTCGGTAAACGAAGAGCTATATACAGTTAATGCTGAGCACCAGGATAAAATCTCACAATTAACCGAGTTAAATAACGACATAGATAATTTGTTAACAAGTACCGATATTGGAACTATATTTCTTGATAAGGATTTGAGCATAAGAAAAATAACTCCTAAAGTACAAGATATACTTCCCATAAAAGATTTCGATGTAGGCCGTTCTATTAAAGATTTAGCTGTTGGAGATATATATAATCAGTTTATTAGTCACATTCAGAAAGTGCTTAGTACCTTGAAAATAGTGGAAAAAGAGATAAAAATTAAACGCGAGTATTGGTTGGTTAGAATATTGCCTTACAGGACACAAAACAGAGCCATTGAGGGAGTAGTTATAAATTTTATTGAAATCACTAAGCTAAAACAATCACAAAAAGAACATGAACAAGAGCGGAAGCTTTTAATGCGTATTTTGAATAATAGTCCGGTGGCGAAGACAATGGTTGATAAAAACGGACAGATTGTTTTTGCCAATAAGCAAGCCGAAAAAGTATTTGGATTATCAGTTAAAGATATTACAACTCGAAAGTTTAGCGATCATGACTGGAAAATTAGGAGCATGGATAACAAGGAGATCCCTGAAGAAGAGTTGCCCTTTTCGTTAATTATGAAATCTAAAGATAGCATACATAAGTATAAACATTATATAACACGGCCTGATAATAAAAAGGTTCTGCTTACAATTAATGGTGCGCCTATGTTCGATACCAGTAAAAAAGTATCAGGTGCAATTTTTACAATAGAGCTAATACCATAAACTACAAAATAATATACCAATGGAAGAAAGTAAAAAAAATGACTTAAGGGTTAAAGCAGAAAAAATTCTTCGTCAACGAGGTATAGATAATAGTGAATACAACAAAGAAAGCCTGGAAAAGCTTATTGAAGAACTAAATATTTACCAGATTGAGCTGGAACATCAGAACGACGAACTAAAAAGAACGCAGCAAGATTTGGAAAGGAAAAATGAAAAATTTGCCGATTTGTACAATAATGCACCGGTCAGTTATTTTACAGTGGATCAAGACTATGTAATTGTTAATGTAAACCATAAAGGTGCAGAGCTATTCGGAATAGATTTCAAGAAGTTAATAAATACAAAATTTACTGATTATATTCATCACGAATTTCAGGATATCTACTATTATCACCATCGGAGGGTGCTAAACGAACAAAAGCCCGATTCATGCGAAATAAAGATAATTACCAAGAACGATCATGTATTTCATATCAGGCTGGAGAGCATTCCTACTAAAGAGTTTCAAACCAATAAAGTAGTCCTCCGAACAGCTATTATTGATATTACATCGGAGAAAAAGATTGAAGAGGAAAATCATAGGAGGTTACATATTCTAAAAAATATTTCCGATAGTGTTATTGTTACAAATTTGGAGGGTAAAATAACGTACTGGAACCAGGGAGCAAAGGAAATATTCGGTTATTCGGAAAAAGAAATGTTAGGTAAAACTCCGGCGAAATTATATCCTGATATGGACCCGAAAAAGCTGAATTATGATCTTGAAAAAATAAAGGCTGGGAACGATTATATAGGAGAGTGGAAGGGTAAAAAGAAAAATGGAGAAATGGTGTGGGTTAATATACGAACCTCAGCGCTTTTTGATCAAAATAATAAGTTGGTTGGTTTCTTGGGAGTAGCAAAAGATGTTACCAAAGAAAAATTACTTGCAGAGAAAATAAAAGTTGAAGCCGAAAGAACAAAGGCTTATTTTGAGTTATCCGGTTATATGATGCTAGTGCTTGATAACGAAGGAAATATAGCCGATATTAATAAAGCAGGCTGTAAAACGTTGGGATGCAAAGAAAAAGAATTTGTTGGGCAAAGTTGGGTGAAAAATTTTATTCCGGATTACTTGCAGGAAGATAATGAGCTGGGAATTAAGAAAATATTAAATGATCAGATTAAAGGTCCACAATATCACGAATCCTTTATAAGAGATAAAAAAGGGGGTGAGAAATTAATGGCATGGAACTATACTACGCTTAAAGATGCAGGTGGAAAAGTAATAGGATTGTTAGCAGCAGGAGAAGATATTACAGATCGAAAGCAAAAAGAGATCTATAAAACCCAACTGGCGTCTATTGTTGAATATTCTGAAGATGGTATAGAAAGCATGGATATTGATGGTTATATTTTAAGTTGGAATAAGGGTGCCGAGAAAATTTATGGCTATAAAGCTTCTGAAATAGTTGGTAAGAATGCAATTCAATTATATCCTGAAGATCAAAAAACTGAACTGAAGAGTGCTATTTCGAAGATAAAAAACGGAGAAAGTGTATCAATATTAGAAACCAAACGCCAAAGGAAAAATGGGAAAACTATAGATGTATCTATTTCTTTTTCACCATTAAAAAATTCAAAAGATAAGGTTATAGGTATATCAGTTATAACCCGGGATATTACTGAGCAGAAAAAAAATAAAAGAGTACTTCAGGAAACCGAGCTAAAATATCAGACCATATTCGAGGAAAGTGGCAATGCTATTCTGATTATGTCAAAGAATAAAATCATATCTTGTAATAACACCTTAACACAACTATTTGGCTATAATAAAAAAGAGATTATTGGAAAATCACCTATCTATTTTTCTCCTGAATATCAGTTCGAGGATGTTACATCTGAAAAGCTGGGGACAGAATATATTCAAAAAGCATTTAAAACAGGTTACGTTAGTTTTGAATGGAAACATATGAATAAAAATGGCAAAGTGCTTAATACATATATTAGCCTGAAAAAAGTTGAGATAAATGGAAAACCTTTTCTGATTTCCATTCTGCACGATTTAACCGAGATTCGCGAATATCAGTTCAAACTTAAAGAAAAAAACGAAGAATTTTTGGCTCAGAATGAAGAGTATCGGGTTTTAAACGAAGAACTGCACGAAAAAAACCAACAACTGTACGAAATAAATGCACAGTTAGAATACAGTGAGAAAAAATTCAGATCTGCTTTTAAAACCAGTCCCGATGCAGTGAATATTAACCGAATGTCTGATGGATTATATATAGATATTAATAAAGGCTTTACAAAATTAACAGGTTTTACCGAAGAAGATGTAGAAGGAAAAACTTCCGAAGATATTGATATTTGGGTACATAAAGAAGACCGGGAAAAGCTTGTTAAGAGACTTAAAAAGGATGGATATGTTGAAAATCTTGAGTCAGAATTTAGAACTAAAGATGGAAGAATTACTACAGCCTTAATGTCGGCAACTATTTTACAAATTGATGGTGAGCCCTGTATTCTTTCTATGACTCGGGATATTACCGAACTGAAAAAAGCCGAAGAAAAAATCAGAAAACTTTCAAAAGGAATTGATCAGAGCCCTGCTATATGTGTAATTACAGACATTGAAGGTAATATAGAATATGTAAACCCACGATTTACAGAACTTACAGGATATACGGCTAAAGAAGTGATTGGAGAAAATCCAAGAATATTAAAATCAGATTATCATCCAAAGGAATTTTATACAGAACTTTGGAACACTATTACATCAGGGCGCGACTTTCGTTGTGAGATGTATAATAAAAAGAAAAATGGTGAATTTTATTGGGAGTCGGCTTTAATTTCTCCGATTAAAGATAGCAAAGGTTTAATTACAAACTTTATAGCTATTAAAGAGGACATTTCTGAAAAGAAACGTACTGAGGAGCAGATCAGGGAGTTAAATTTCAGAAGCTCATTAGCTAACGATGCTGCTCAAATCGGAATTTGGGATCTTGATTTGGTTCAAGATGAAATGGTATGGGATGCAAATATGTTTAAATTATATGGTGTTAATCCCGATAACTTCCAGGAAAGTTATGATGCATGGAAAAAGGCACTACATAAGGATGATGCCCAAAGAGCTATTCAGGAATGTGAAGATGCTTTGAATAATAAAGGAGAATTTCACCCGATTTTTAGGATAGTAAGGCCAGATAAAACAGTGCGTTATATCGAAGCACATGCCAAAGTAATTTACGATAAAGATGGTAACGCTTTACGGATGACGGGAGTTAACTGGGATGTTACCGAGAAAAGGCTTGCTTTAGAACAAATTCAAAAAGAAGAACAACGACAACGAAGTATCTTAAATTTAATACAAAAAAATGTAGATAGTACCCAGGAGTTTTTGGACCTTGCATTAAATGAGGCAATTAATCTTACTGAAAGTAAGATAGGATATATTTATTTTTACAATGAAGAACTTAAGCAGTTCACTTTGAATTCATGGTCAAAAGAGGTAATGAAAGAGTGTTCGCTAACCGACCCTCAAACTTGCTATGAGCTCGATAAAACAGGGATTTGGGGTGAAGCGGTTCGTCAGAGAAAACCCATTGTTATTAACGATTACAAAGCGAAAAACGATTTAAAGAAAGGATACCCAAAAGGTCACGTTAACCTGAAACGTTTTATGACGGTTCCTATTTTTGATGGGAAAAGAATAGTTGCCGCAGTGGGAGTGGGTAATAAAGGAACCGACTACACTAAAACAGACGAATTACAATTGAATTTATTAATGGATTCGGTTTGGAAATCAGCCGAAGCCAAAAGAGTGCAAGATGAGTTATTACGAAGTGAAAAGAAATACAGGCGTTTGGCAGAAAATATTTCAGATGTTATCTGGACTACCGATTTAGAATTCAATGTTACGTTTGTAACGCCATCAATTAGAAGATTAACGGGTGATACCGTTCAGCAACATACCAATAAACCTGTCGAAAAGAAAATTCCTGCAAAATATCTAAAAGAAATAAAACAAATACTGAAAAAAGAGCTCGAAAAGGAAGGTAAAACAGGAGTAGATAAAAACAGATCGGTATTATTTGAAACCCCATATTATAAAGCCGATGGTTCAGAAATTTGGGTTACCATGAATGTGTCTTTTTTACGCGATGATAAAGGTAACGTGCGGGGATTACAAGGTGTTACGCATGATATTACTAAACGAAAAAAAGCTGAACAGGAAAATACAAATTTAGCTACCATGGTTGATATTGCCCCCAATGCAGTGTTAATTCACGATTTTAATGGTAATATATTATTTACAAACGAAAGGAATCTGGAACTGCATGGCTATACCAGAGAAGAATTTTATCAATTAAAGCTTAAAGACATTGATGTTCCGGAAAGTGCCGCTTTAATTAAAAACAGAATGGATAAAATTAGTAAGCATAGCGAAGCATCATTTGAGGTGGAACATATTAGAAAAGATGGAACAAAATTTCCGTTAATGATCTTTGCAAAAAAAGTGGACTGGTATGGAAGACCTGCGATGTTAAGTATTGGAACTGATATTACCGAACGAAGAAAGGCTGAAGCGAAATTAAAGGCGGAACACAGTAATTTGGAATTTCTCATGCAAGCTACCGGTGCGCATTTTAATATTCTGGATATTGATTACAATATTGTGGATGTGGATTTAGCCTGGCAGAAAATATATGGAGATCCACAAGGACGTAAGTGCCACGAATATTTTATGGGGATAGAGAAGCCTTGCCACGGATGTGCTGTGCCAAAAGCCTTTGAAACAAAGGAAATTACTGTTTCTGAAGAATTTTTACCGGTCGAAAATAAATATTTTGAAGTACATACAATTCCTTTCCAAAACGAACAAGGTGAATGGTTATGCGCTGAGTTTAATATCGATATTACCGAACGCAAAAAGGTAGCACTAGAATTACAGGCAAGTTTAGAGCGAAATAAAGCCATTCTGGAAGCCAACCCCGATTTAATGTTTGTATTTTCTGATAAAGGAGAAATTGTAGATTACAAAGCAGAAAAGGATACCGAATTATTAATACCACCCGAAGCATTTTTAGGCAAAAATGTTAAAGAAGTATTGCCTGATTATCTGGCAGCTTTAACCTTTGAAAAAATAGAAGAGGTTAAACTAACCGGAAAAATGGAGTTATACAGTTATACTTTGGAAATAGATACAAAACCTAGATTTTATGAAAGCCGTTTGGTACCCTATGGTAAAGATCATTTTTTGGCCATTGTGCGTGATATAACCCAAAAACAGCTCGATGAGATTAACCTGCGCGAAAGTAAGCAGAAATTGAAAGATGCCATGAAAACGGCTAGTCTGGGAAGTTGGGAGTTAGATTTAATACATAATAAATTGTATTGGTCCGAAGAAATGTTTACCCTGTTTGATGTTGATGAAACTAAAGTAAATCCAACATATGAATTATTTGTAGAGCATATACATTCCGATGATCAGAAGTTTGTAGAAAGGTCATATAAAGATTCATTAAAAGATAAAATGCCTTACGAGATAAAGTATCGTATAATTACTTCAAGAGGTAAACTAAAATATGTAAAAGAAAAACGAAGAAGCATATTTGATAATAACGGAAGTCCTGTTAAAACGGTTGGTGTTATCCAGGATATAAGCGATTTAAAAAGAATTGAACTGGATTTAAGAAAGGCTAAAGACAGGGCCGAAGAAAGACAAAACTATTCGAAGATCATAGCTGAGTTATCTAAAAAGGTTATTGAACCTGAATTATCCGTTAAGGAAATTGGCGAAATAATATACAAACATGCACTTAAGTTAACCTCAAGTACCGTTGGATATGTATCTACTATTGATACTGATTCTGAAGATCTCGTAAGTCATACACTAAGTGAGATGATGCCGGGTCAATGCAATGTCAAGGATAAGAAAATTGCATTTCCCAAAGGTAAAGATGGCTACAATGGTTTATATGGCCATGCATTAAATACTAAAGAGTCATTTTTTACAAACAATCCTGATGATCATATAGCTTCAGAAGGATTACCAGAAGGGCATGTTCCATTACAAAATTTTCTTACTGTACCTGTTTTGGTTAAAAATAAGTTATTAGGTCAAATTGCATTAGCTAATAAGCCATCACCTTATGATATAAATGATTTGAGAAAAATAGAAGATTTGGCAAATATCTATGGTATGGCTATTTATAGGAAAAATACAGAAGATGAACTCATAAATGCTAAGGAACGAGCTGAATCTAGTGAAGAAAAATACCAGGCATTCATCACCCAAAGTTCTGAAGGAATTTGCAGAATGGAACTGGAAAAGCCGCTGGATCCTAAAATGGATGTGGAAAAACAAATAGATTTCTTTTACGATTATTTATACCTGGCAGAATGCAATGAAACATTTGTAAAAATGTATAATGCAAAATCTAAAGATGAGCTTATAAATAAAAAACTTATTGTTTTTCATGGAGGAAGAAATAATAAAGTAAATCGAGATACAACCAGAAATGTAATACTCAACGGGTATAATATTATCGGTGCAATTTCAGAAGAAAAGACGCTCGATGGTAAGGATATTGTTTTCCGTACCAATGTAGTAGGCATATTTGAAGAAGGGAAATTGGTTCGAATGTGGGAAACTCAAACTGACGTAACCGAAGAAATGAAACTGAAGAAAGAGCTTATTGAAGCGAAAGAAAAAGCTGAAGAAAGTGATAGATTGAAATCAGCATTCCTTGCGAATATGTCTCACGAAATAAGAACTCCGATGAATGCAATTCGGGGGTTCGCTCAGCTATTAGTAGAGGCGGATTTTCCTAAAGAAAAGCAACAAAACTTTTTAAACATTATCAATACACGAACACAGGATTTATTGGTATTAATTGACGATATTATTGATATTTCAAAAATTGAAGCCAATCAATTAACAATACAGGATGAAGAGTTTTTATTGGACAAGATGATGTCTGGCCTGTATTCGGAAAAAGAAGCTGAGGTTAAAAAAAATCCTGAACTTGATTTTAAGCTGGAGTTAAATCCAGAAAATAATAAGCTCATTATTAGTGCTGATCGGTCAAGAATTAAACAGATTTTACAAAATCTGATTAGTAATGCACTTAAATTTACCAAGAAAGGTAAAATTGCTTATGGTTATCAAGTAAAAGCTAATATGCTTGAATTCTATGTAAAAGATACCGGAATTGGTATATCAAAAAAATCGCAGGAAATAATTTTTGAACGGTTCAGACAGGTTGATGGTTCCAGCACAAGAAAATTTGGAGGTACCGGTTTGGGACTAAATATTAGTAAGCATATTGTGAATTTAATGGGAGGAGAAATTTGGGTTGAATCGGAAGAAGGTAAAGGCTCGATATTCTATTTTACTGTACCTCTTAAACTTGCAAAAAAAGAAAGTAACGAACCAGAACAAAGCGAAAAGTACGATTGGAGTAGCAAAAACATATTAATTGTTGAAGATGATGAGGTTAACCTCTATTATTTATGTGAATTATTAGAGTTTACAAACGTTAATATTCTTACAGCAAGAAATGGGGAAGAATCATTAAAGTTAGTTAAAAGTAATGGAAAAATCGATTTGGTGCTACTGGATATTAACTTACCCGATATAAGTGGTAATGATGTGGTTAAAGAAATCAGAACTTTTAATAAGAAATTAACTGTTATTGCTCAGTCAGCTTATTCAATGAAAGAAGAAATCAAGAAGAGCATGGAATATGGCCTTACCGATTACGTAACCAAACCAATTGATTCAACATTACTACTAAGTATTATTGATAAATATCTTAAATAAGAATAATCTACAGTATAAAACTATGAGAAAGGTATTAATTATTGAAAATGCGCGACGATTACTTCAGATTATTTCCGATTTTTTAAACAAAAAGGGGTTTGATGTTATTTCAGCTGACAATAGCTCTTCCGGAATTCAAAAGGCTTTAGAGTGTTTGCCTGATATTATTCTATGCGATAATGAGTTAACAAATCTAAATGCTTATGAGATATATAATACTTTACAGCAAATTAATTCAACCGCAGTAATACCATTTATATTTCTTATTGGAACAACAGAGAATGAGTACGTAAGACTTGCGATGGATTTAGGTGCCGATGGATTTATAAAAAAACCTATTCAGCTAAATGAGTTATTAACTTTAATAAATGTAAGATTAGCAAAGCAGGATAAAATAATGGGTGTTGCCGATCAGAAATTTAATACGTTAATGGATTATTCATCCAATGCAATTTTTATTTATTGCGATGCACAGCTCAACTATGTGAATAATAAATTTTGCGAGCTATTTATGTATAATAAAAGTCATTTATTGGGAATGAATCTTATCAATTTTGTATACAAGGATGATATAAGGCTTGTTGCAGAGAAAATTGAAAAAGGGCTACACGGCATATTTAATGAACAGGAGATTCAATTCAGGATTATAACTAAAAATGATAACATCGTAAAATTAAATGTGCAATTATCTAGAGTTACTTTACGAGGTAAGAATAGTTTAATTGGAACAGTGCTCGCCAGTGGAAGTAAAAATGGAAATTCTGTTGTAGGACAATCCAAAACAATACAATATAAAATTACCAATAGAGAGAAAGAAATATTAAAGAACATTTGCGATGGAAAAACCAATAGAGAAATTGGTGAGCTGTTAGGTATTAGCGAGCGAACAGTAGAGGGGCACAGGATTAATCTATTAAAGAAAACAGAAAGTAGAAACTCGGCCACCCTTGCCATATTTGCGGTTAAAAATAATTTGTATCAAATAAAGTAACTTTTAATTAGGTATAAAGAGTAAAATGGACTTATTTAAATTATTAACAAAAAACTCATTCGACATTATTAGTGTTCTGGCTGCTGATGGTACTGTTAAATTCGAAAGTGATGCAGCAGAAAAAATATTAGGTTATAAACCCGGAGAAAGAATCGGGAAAAGTGTCTTCGATTATTTGCATCCTGATGATAAGGATTACGTCTTCAAGGAATTTTCAACCAGAGAAAAAAAAGTTAAAAGACTCGAGTTCAGATTTGCGCACAAAAATGGAAGTTGGGTATGGATTGAAGCTATTGGGCAAGATTTTTTAAACGATCCGGAAGTTAACGGAATAATTGTTAACTCCAGAGATATTACCGAATATAAAAAGGAGCAACAGAAATTAGCAAAGTCGGAAAAAGGATATAAACGACTAATCGATAATTCTAATGCATTGATTATGGAGGTAGATGCCGACAACTATCAAATTATAAGTTGTAACCAGGCTATGGCGAAATCTTTAAATCACAGTGTGCAAAACTTAATCGGTAAAAATATTAAAGATTTAATGCCGCCCGAGGTGTTAAAAAAACGTATTGAATATGGAAACAAGGCATTGGAACTAAATACCATTCAGCAATTTGAAGATGAACGCGATGGCCGACGTTTTATGAACCATTTTATACCGTACACCGATCAGGAGCGAAGGTATGTGCAAACCATAACGTATGAAATAACCGAGCATTGGAAAACAGAAAAAGCACTTAGCGAAAGTGAAACCAAGTATAAAGAGCTGTTTCAGTTTCTTGAGGAAGGGTTTTTAAGGGCTGACAAGAATGGTATAATAACCATGGCAAATAATTCTATTGCTATACTGGCTGGGTATGAATCACCTGAAGAAATGATAGGCTTATCGATGAATAAGTTGTATGCTATACCTTCAGAACGCAGTAAAATGATTGCTGATTTAAAAGAAAAGGGTGTACTTAAGAATTATAAGGTGCGATTAACTACTAAAGATGGAGATATTCGCTGGACATCATGCAATATCAAGTTTTATAGAGATCAGAACAATGAGATTACAGGAACAGAAGGACTAATAAGAGATATAACCGAACAAAAACGATTAGAAGAAAAATTACTGGAAAGCCAGCAACGCTTTAAAAACTTTATGGATCACATTCCGGGTGCAGCTTTCTTAAAGGATAAGGATAACAAACTGTTATATTGTAATCAGGAGTATGCATCCATGTTGGGAACTACACCGGAAAACCTGCTCAATGAAGATCTGTCTGAAACTATTCCCGAAAATTTGCAAAGAATATATTTTCAGGAAAATGAGGATATCATTAAAAAAGGAAAACTCATCGTTTCGGAAAGTGAGTTCACTGCAGAAAAAAGATTAAAAAACTGGTTAACCTATAAATTCCCGGTATCGGTTCAAAACGAAACGTTTATTGGTGCTATTAGTATCGATATTACCAGCCGAAGGCAAGCAGAACAAGCTTTGAAAGAAAGCGAAGAAAAGTTTAAAACCATATTTAATATGGCGCTTTCCATGATTTGTATTGCCGATATTAATACAGCAACATTTAAAGTAATTAATCCTTCATTTAGCAGAACTTTAGGATACACCGAACAAGAATTATTAAGTAAACCATTTCTCGATTTTGTGCATCCGGATGATAAGGAATCAACAATACAGATTATTGAAAAAGCATTAAAGGCTGGTAAAACAGTCATTCATTTCGAAAATAGATATCGGTGTAAAAATGGCACCTATCGATGGATCGAATGGAATTCTCATCCAGTAGTCGATAAAGGTATAACATACGCAATTGCATATGATATAACCGAACGTAAAGAAGCTGAATTAGCATTAAAAGAAATTAATACAAAACTTACTACTCAGAATATTGCTTTTGAATCTTCTATTGATGGAATAGCTATATTAAACGAAAAACAGGAATATACCTATCTTAACCAGGCACATGCTGAAATTTATGGTTATTCGGCACCAGAAGAACTAATGAATAAATCCTGGAAAGTGCTGTACGATAAAGATGAGTTAAAACGATTCGAAGATAAGATTATGCCAAAACTTATAGAGAAAGGATTCTGGAGTGGAGAGGCAATAGGATTAAAAAAACAAGGTAAAGAATTTTATCAAAACATATCCTTAACCAGGCTCGAAAATGGTGGTTTTATTTGTATCGTACGTGATATAACAGTGCAAAAACAGGTGGAAATTGCTTTACAAGAGAGCGAAGAGAGATATAGGACTTTAATTGACAGCATTACAGATAGTGTGTATGTTTTGGACAGAAATTGGAATCATGTTATTGTGAACGATGGTGCTGCTAAATTCACCGGTTTTTCTAAAAAGAATCTTTTAAATAATAATTTGCTGGAGCTATTTTCGGGAATTGAAGAAACAGTTTTCTTTAAAAAATTCAAGAAAGTGATGCAAAAGCGGATACCGGATACAGTTCAGGAAGAATTTGTTTTTCCAAGTGGTGAGAAGGGATGGTATGAGGTAAATATTTATCCGGTATCTGAAGGGATTTTATGTATTTCAAAAGATATAACAGAAAGAAAAATAATAGAAAGCAATCTAAAAGAAAGCGAAGAGAGATTTCGTAATATCTTTAACTTTTCACCAACTGGTATATCTATTACCAATATGAAAGGCGAGATGTCGGTAAATGAAACGTTTTGTAGAATTCTGGGTTATACTGCCGAGGAGCTTAAGGTAAAATTCACCAGCATAACACACCCCGACGATGTGGAAATGAGCTTTAAGTATTTTGATGAACTGAGAAGTGGTAAAAAGGATCATGTCGAATTTGAAAAGAGATACATTCATAAAAACGGTACAGCTGTTTGGGTTAATTTAGTAATAACACTTTTTAAGGAAAACAATATTCCAAAATACTTTATAACTTCTATGATTGATATAACAGATCGTAAAAAAGCCGAACATGATCTGGTTAAAAGCCAGGATAATTTAAGCTATTTGAATCAATCGTTAAGTAAGGTTATTAATATTGATTCACTCGATAGAATTTATAAATACATGGCAGATTCGGTACACCTTTTGTATCCGGGATCTGTTGTTCTGTATGCTGCTATTGATGAAACCGGACAATATACCATAAATAAAGCGTTTGCAGGATTAAAAGATACTTATGTTGATAAAATAGAGCGTATAATCGGTTTTAAATTAATGGATAAAAGGTATAGGTTACAAGAGAGATATAAGAATCTGTTTATTTCGGGTAACCTAACTGTTCATGATGAAACGTTTGCAGAGTTCACAAAAGGAACATTTGCCTCATTGGCAGCCAAGGCTGTACAAAAACTATTGGGTATTAAGAAAATTTATACCATTGGTGTAAACTGGGAAGATGAACTGTTGGGTTTTTTAACTATTTTTAATACAAAGTCATATGAACAAGTTGAAAAAGTATTTATTGAAAATTACGTAACCCATATGGCCGCGGTAATACGAAATAAAAAAATTAATGACCAACTGCAAAGAAGCGAAGCACAGTACCGAGAGCTAAATGCAACTAAAGATAAGTTCTTTAGCATAATATCGCACGATTTAAAAGCACCGTTTAATTCAATTCTTGGGTTCTCGAAATTAATCAATAAAAAAATTAAGAATAATGAATATGAAAAAGTAAATACCTATTGTGATTTTATTAATAAATCGGCACAGCAAAGCTACGATTTATTGGATAATTTGTTGCAGTGGTCAAGAATTCAAACAGGTAGAATGGATTTTAGCCCTGAGAAAATAAAAATTAAGGAAAGTATTGATGCTGCATTAATTTTGTTATCGCCAAATTACAAAGCAAAGAAAATTGATATAACAAATGAGGTTTCTAAAAATCTTGAGGTTTATGCCGATCAGTTTATGATCGATACTGTGTTTCGTAATCTGATATCCAATGCAATTAAGTTTACGCATAACCAAGGTAAAATTACAATTAGGGATAAACAACAACATAACAAAATACTAATTGAGGTTGAGGATGACGGAATTGGTATTCAGGAAAAAGATATTAAGGATTTATTTAATATTGAAAACACCTACTCGAAAGAAGGCACGAATGAAGAAAAAGGTACTGGTTTGGGTCTAATTTTATGCAAAGAGTTTATTGAAAAGCACGGGGGCGAAATATGGGTTCAAAGTAAAGAAGGAGATGGTACTAAATTCTTCTTTACAATACCTAAAGTACGTTAGTTTATAGTAGATTAAAATAAGCAATGAGAGTTGTAATTTGTCTTGATTTCTGTTAATACTATAATTTAAGATGTAGATATTCAGGTTTAAATTTATATTTTTAATGGTAAGTTGATTTTTTTTGCATATATTTTTAATATGGTTGAAGGTGAAAAGATAGAAAAGAAAATTATAAACGATAATTTTTTGCGATTTAAGTTTGTTAGCTTAGTTTTCATAGGTTTCACCGTTTTTACTTTTTTAACGTACTTGTTAAAGGTAGATTACTGGGTTAGTCAACATAAGGATATCTACCTGGTATTAGATTATATTTTTGCGGCTATTGCGTTATTATCATTCTCTTTTTTTTGGTTTTATAAAAAAGATAATATAGATGCTAAAAATAGTTTTGTAATGCTAATAACCTTTCTGATATTAAATTGGTCGGCAGTTATTACAGGAGTTGAATTAACTTCATTGGGATTTTCAACCTATATGATTGTTATTGTGGCAACATCATTTTTTATTTACCTAAACCTGTTGGTATCTACTTTGCTATATTTGAGTTCTTTTGTTGCTTTTATTATTTCATTACACTTCTTTAATCATTTGGATAAAGCTTCATATCCATTTCTTTTTTCTTTTTTTCCTGTTGTAATCGTATCGTACCTGATTTCCAGAAAAAACTTCATAAATAAGATAAGGACACTGGAACAGGAAGAAGAGCTGAGGCTTCTTACAAAGAAGCTTCAATATTCAAAAAGTAACCTGGAAGAAGAAGTTAAAATACGAACAGCAAAACTCGCACAAAGTGAAGCTAAATTTAGAAATTATGTCGAAAATGCACATGATTTAATATATCAACTTTCTCCTGAAGGCATTTTTACTTATGTATCGCCAAACTGGAAAGATTTTATGGGGTATGATCAGACTGAAGTAACTGGGGAAAAAATGGAGAAGTTTATTTTCCCGGAGGATAGAAGTCTTTTTACAGATTTTCTAAAAAAAGTAATGACCTCAGGCGAAAAACAAAGCGGGGTTGAATATAGAATAATACATAAGGATAATTCCTTAAAATGGCATATGTCAAATGGCTCACCTTTAAAGGATGATAAAGGGAATACAATCTCATATTTGGGAATTGCTCATGACATTACCGAACAAAAAAAATCAGAACAAAATCTTATACATTCTCACAGCCTAATGCAATATATTATTGAACATACCCGGAGTGCTGTTGCCGTTCATGATAGAAATTTTAGGTATATTTATGTTAGTAAAAGTTACTTAGACCAATATAATATTAAAGATAAAAATATTATTGGAAAACATCATTATGATGTATTTCCCGATTTACCCCAAAAATGGCGTGATGTTCATAAAAAAGCCCTCAAAGGTATTGTTTCTAGTTCCGAAGAGGATGATTATCCTAAATCTGACGGAACCGTTGAGTGGACCAGGTGGGAGTGCAGGCCCTGGTACGAAGCCGACGGATCAGTTGGCGGATTTGTTATTTATACCGAGGTAATCACCGATAGAAAAAATATGGAGCTTGAACTTATTAAAGCAAAAGAAAGAGCCGAAGAAAACGAATTAAAGTTTAGTGCTGCATTTTATACCACACCAGATGCATTAACGCTAACAAAGTTAAATGGAGAGTATATTGATGTAAACGAAGGATATACTAAACTATCGGGTTATACCAGGGAGGAGGTGCTAGGTAAATTATCTTCCGAAATAGATATATGGCATAATATTCAAGATCGCAAAGCAATAGTTCAAAGCTTGAATGAAAAGGGAATTGTTGAAAACATGGAAGTAGCTTTTCGTAATAGAGATGGAGAGTTAATTTATTGCCTGGTTTCTGCCAAAATAATTAAAATTAAAAACCAATCCGTTATACTCTTGTTGGCAAAAGATATATCTGATATAAAGAAAATTCAGGACGACCTTCTTTTAGCCAAAGAAAAAGCAGAACAAGCTAATCGCCTAAAAACCGAGTTCCTTCACAATATGTCGCACGAGGTTCGTACTCCATTAAATGGAATTATGGGTTTTTCAGAAATTATTGAAATGGTTGGAGTAGACGAAGAAAAGCGAAAAAAATATCTCCATATAATTAGAAGCAGCAGCAAACAGCTCTTACGAATTATCGATGATATTCTTGAAATATCTAACCTGGAAACAAAACAGTTAGTATTAAAAGAAGAAAACTTTAGTTTGAACGATCTTCTAACCGAATTACATTCGGTATTTAATTTAAAAGCTAAAAGACGAAACATACCTCTTAAATTAAACATGAAACTTACTCATGATGAAAGTTTTATTCGGTCCGATAAATCAAAACTAATTAAGATTGTAAGTAACTTGCTCGAAAATGCGCTAAAATTTACACATGAAGGATTTATTGAATTAGGATATTACCTGGAGAATAAAAATTTAGTAATGTATGTAATGGATACCGGCATCGGTATTTCACCGGAAAATCAAGAGATTATTTTTGAGCGGTTTTCACAGGAAGATAAAAATCTTTCAAGAAAATATGGAGGTTTGGGGTTGGGCTTGTCAATTTCAAAAGAAAATGCAGAACTGCTGGGAGGAGAAATCAGTGTTGAATCTGAAAAAGGGAAAGGATCTACTTTTTTTGTTACCATACCATATAAGCCATTAGAGAGTCCCGTTTCTGAAATAAAAGAATCGTTTAAGGAAAATTTTCAAGTTGAAGTTCCAACAATTTTAATTGCAGAAGATGAAAAAACAAATTTTATCTATTTCGAGGCTTTATTTGAGGAAGAACCTCATGCTGAATTTAAGCTAATACATGCCAAAAACGGGAAGGAAGCAGTAGATATTTGCATAAAATCAAATATTGATTTGGTATTAATGGATCTAAAAATGCCTGAGATGGATGGTTATGAGGCAACAAGAAGAATAAAGGCTGATTTTCCTAACTTGCCGATTCTTGCGCAAACCGCCTATTCTACAGAAGCAGATCGAGAGAAAGCATTAAATTCAGGATGTGATGATTTTATATCAAAACCTATTGATAGATCAAAATTTTTTGAACTGGTTTATAAGTATATTACTAAGGTGGATAAATGAAAAGAGATACAAATTAGTTCTAATAAATAAAGAATTTATTAATATAAATTAGATAATAATAATGATGAAGCATAAACGAATTACGCTTTTTTTTCTTTTAATAATTGGCATTGTTCAATGCACATCTGATAAGGAAAAAACAGAAAACACAGATGATATATATGGTACATTGGAACAGATATTAATAGAAAGGAAAAACTCGCTTAAAGTATACATGAGTGAAACACAAAAAATGGCTCAGGATGTTCGTAATGATGAGAATATGGTTAATTTTTTTAAAGCACAGAGAGCGTTTTACTATTTAAATAAAAAAGAAAACTTACCTGCAAGATTATCAAAAGAAATTGAAAAATTACATCAGAATATTCAACACTATTATATCTTAAACTATCAAAGTTTTTATGATATTTTGTTTGTTGATAAACGTGGGGAGATATTTTATACCATTTTAAAGCAAGAGGATTATGGCAAGAATATTTTTAAAGGAGACCTAGCCAATACAAAACTTTCTAAAAAAATACAAAATATGCCAAAAGAATCCTTTGTAGATTTTCAGTTTTATGAAATGTCGGGTGAGCCTTCAGCTTTTTTTATTGAACCTTTGATCGAAAATGGAGAGACTATCGGTTGGTTTGTTTTGCAATGTGCCATAAATAAAATTAATAACTTATTTACATTACATAAGAATATTGGACAGACCGGGGAAATTGTTCTGGTTAATAAAGATCATTATATGCTCACCAATTCAAGATTTAGAGTTAATCCAACTATATTGAAACAACAACTGCCAGAAGAAAATATTGAATGGAAATTTAAAAAACGAAAAGGTCGTAAAGATGTAGTTGATTACAGAGGAAAAGAAGTATTTAGTGTTTTCGAGGTATTTGAATTTTTAGGAAGTGAATGGTTAATTATTGCAAAAATGGATAAAAGTGAAGTTATAACACAAAAATATCTTAAAAATGAAGGACAATACTTCGACGTTTTAAAAAAGTCATTTAGTACCGATCAGATAAATTCTGAAACTAATCCATACAAAGGTTCGCCGATCTATAAAGTTGACATAGATGAATTTGGCAGAAATGATACATGTGGTGTTATAGCAACACAAGGAGTTTCAACGTGCACAGCAGTAGCAATAAATTACCCCGGTAGGTTCTCTTATATGGCACACATTAGTCCGCACGATGTGGTTTATGGAGAGACTCGAACAGATTTATTAAGTCAGGTTTTTAAACAAATTCTCTATTTTGATATTACTGAGTCGGAAAAGCAGAATCTGGAATTTTATATCATGTCGACACAATTAAAATCAATTAAAAATGTGACCAAAAAAATTCTGGACAAAGGTTTTTTCTTATCGCAAATTAAATTTGCATACAATCCAAATGCTTCATATGGAAACATATATTCCAATTGCTCAAATAATAAAGTTGTTATTGATTGGGTTTATAATAGTAATATCTCCAAAATTGAACATGCAAGTTTTGATCAGGTTAATTCTTTTGAAAAAATCTTACGCAATAACACAACTATTATTTCAAAAAATTAAGTAGGTGAAAACACTTATATAAAAATTATTCTTAACCTGTTTCTAATTCAGTAAGAATTAGTTAATGAAGGGATAATTGGAAGTGAAGAATAGTTTTATAGATTAGTAAGATAATATTAATTGAAAATTTTATATTATGATAATACAAGAAATGTAAAATAAAACGATTGGAATTACTAATTCCAGAATTTAGTTTTGTCTTTCTATCGGTGATCTTAAATAAACTTCCTAAATAATTAACATATTCAATCTTTTCAGCTTCTTAATCTTCTCAGTAATAAATTTACGTAAAATATTTAGGTTAAATATTCTTATGATAATTAGCCTAGTAGAACAATCATCTCTTGAGAATAAAAAATAATATACGGGGAAATACGTACCTCTTTTTGTTTTTTTTCATGATTGAATAAAACCTGTATTGAAAAAAGGTAGGTCTGATATTCCAAATTGTTATTTGTACTGCTTTTCAATAAAGATGATTGAAGAGTTGAAAATAAAAACATACGTAAAAATACTTGTAGATATTAATCAGGTGTTTACTCCCTTTTTTCGATTGGTTTAACAAGATAAATTTGATTCAAGAAACAATTTCAAAAATGCTACAATATGAAAAAAGAAGAAAAACTGGATGAAATAAATTCTTATCTCTCTTTTAAGTTAGGAGATGAAGAATTTGCTTCGCACGTAAGTAAAGTTCTTAATATTCTTGAAATGACAAGAATAACCGAAGTGCCTAAAGCTCCTTCGTTTATGAAAGGAGTTATTAATCTTAGAGGTATGGTGCTACCTGTAATTGACACCCGGTTAAAGTTTGGTATGTCAGCAACCGAATATACCGATAAAACCTGCATTGTTGTAATGGAGCTCGATATGGATAATGAAAAGGTATATGTTGGAGCCCTGGTTGATGAAGTTGTAGCAGTGCTTGAGTTAGAAAACAAACAAATTGAACCACCACCAAGCATTGGTAGTAAATACAGATCTGATTTCATTTATGGAATGGCTAAAAGCGAGGATAAATTTATCATGTTACTCGATATGGAAAAGGTATTTTCTGATATGGAGCTTAATCAGATCAAAGAGAATTTTGAAAATAAAGAATTAGTAAAATAAAACTTAAAAAATTAAATCATGAACTGGAAAAACTTTAAAATTGGTCAAAAGCTGGCAATAGGTTTCGGATTGTTAATTATTATATCGGCAGCCTTAGGTACTATTGCAGTAGTTAATATGAGTAACATCTCAACAAAGTCTACTTATCTTGCCGAAGAGTACGTTCCTGAGGTAGAAGTGTCAAACAACGTCGAAAGGCACTCACTACTAACTATGTTTAATATGAGAGGATATGGCTACACCGAAGAAGAACAATTCCTTGAAAGTGGTAGAGAAGAACTTCAACTGGTAAAAGATTATTTAAAAGACGCACAAGAGTTGGCTCAGAATTCATCTCAACTGGTAAAATTACAATCTGCAGTTGACGAAGTAAGCGACGCCGTAAATAAGTACGAAGAGCTTGTAAATAGAACAGTAGCATTAAATAAAAAATTGGAAGAAGACAGAACTTTAATGGATGAGAATGCTTCTATTTTCATTAAAAACTGTGCAAGTTATTTAGACTCACAAAACGAATCGTTCAATAGGGAAGCTCAAAGTAACGCATCTGCCAAGGCATTGCAAGAAAGAAACTCAAAAATTACCTGGATTAATGATATCATAGATAAAGGAAATGCAGTTAGAGTGGCTAACTTTAAAGGACAAGCCACAAGAGATCCGGTAGGTTATAAACAAGCTATTGATAATTTCTCAATTGAAGCAGAACTCAGTAATTTAAGAAGTGTAACTCGTTTAGCAGCAGATAAAGAAGCATTGAATAATGTTGAGAACTCAGCCGATGAGTATCTGCAATCGATGAAAGATTTCTTAAAAAATTGGGAAGAAAGAGAGGCCGTTGCTGCAGATAGAGTTGTACAGGCCAATATCGTATTAGATGGATCAAAAAATACCGCTTTGGCAGGAGTTGAACATACCAGTGAGATAGCGCAGGAGGCGGTAGCATTGCTTGGATCATCAAGCACAGTGATGATTGTAGGTTTAGTTATAGCTTTAATTATTGGTGTAATACTAGCATATATTATTACACAATCCATTACTAATGGTATTAAAAAAGGCGTAGGTTTTGCTACTGTGGTTTCTGAGGGTGATTTAACGGTAAATATTGAATCTGAATACCTAAATAGAAACGATGAAATTGGAGCTCTTGGTAAAGCATTACAAGCTATGGTTGAAAAACTAAGAGATATTGTTGTTAATATTATCTCAGGAGCAGAAAACATTGCATCGGCTAGCCAGCAAATGAGTTCCACATCACAACAGATGTCACAAGGTGCTAATGAACAGGCTTCATCAGCTGAGGAGGTTTCATCTTCTATGGAAGAGATGGTATCAAATATTCAGCAAAATACTGATAATGCACAATCGACAGAAAAAATAGCAGTTAAAGCTACCGATGGTATTAAACAAGGTAACGAGTCTACGAAAATATCAGTAGATTCCATGAAGCAAATAGCTGAAAAAATTACCATTGTGAACGATATTGCTTTCCAAACAAATATTTTAGCCTTAAATGCAGCAGTTGAGGCAGCACGTGCAGGCGAGCATGGTAAAGGTTTCGCCGTTGTTGCCGCCGAGGTTAGAAAACTGGCAGAAAGAAGTAAGATTGCTGCAGACGAGATCGATGAACTTTCAAAGAATGGAGTAGCTATTTCAGAAAAAGCAGGACAACAATTGGAAGAAATTGTTCCTGAAATAGAAAAAACGGCCAAACTTGTGCAGGAAATTGCTGCAGCAAGCATAGAACAAAATTCAGGAGCCGACCAGGTGAATAATGCAATTCAACAGTTGAACCAGGTTACCCAACAAAATGCTGCCGCATCAGAAGAGATGGCTACAAGTTCAGAAGAGTTGTCGAGTCAGGCCGATCAATTAAAAGAATTAATATCTTATTTTAAGGTAGATAGCCAAAGGAAAGTAAAGAGCATCGAGCAAAAGTTACACTCTGATAATACAAAGAAGAAAGAAAAACCCGCTGTTGCACACATGGAAAAAACTCCTAAGAAAGGTGCAGAAATTAAATTAGAAGCATACGATTCTAAGGACGAAGAATACGAAAAATTTTAAATTTTGACCATTAGGTTGTTGTTAGCTTTCTTTCAATTAATTGGGGTAGAGATTTTAACTTCTCTCCCCAATTATTGAAAGATTAACAGGAAAACTATGCCATAAAACGTTAAAGAAAGTGAGCAAAATGAATAGTCCTAAAATATTGATTATAGACGATTCTAAAGCTTTTTTGGAGGTAGTTCGCAATGAGCTAATAAATAGTGGTGTAACTGTTTTAACAACAAATAATCTTAAGGATGCTTTTAAAATAATTAAAAAAGAAACACCTAATATTATATTGTTAGATCTTTTCCTTGGGAAAGAACATGGGTTTACTCTTATAAGAGAACTCAGAAAAAATGAAAAATTAAAATCTATAAAGGTAATTATTGTTTCAAGCGAGAAAAAAAACAGTATGGTAAAACTAGCCTTAAAGTTAGGGGCCAACGATTATATAACCAAGCCATTAAACATTAAGGTGTTAAAAAATAAATGCTTATTTAATCAATCAGCTTGAGTGAGTTTTAAGTCTAAACAAATATGATTAATTCAGATTTGAACATAGAGAAACACCTAAATAAGTTAAACGTAGGTATGGCTTCTATAAAACTGGCATATAACAATGAAAAAAAGCCAGTTGATTTAATATTTACAGATGTTGATGAAGGATTTGAGAGAATTTTCGGATTAAAAAAAGCTACAACAGTAGGTAAAAGCTATAGCAAGATAAACTCTCAGATGAATGAAGAGGTGGTAAAGATCTTTGATAAGGCAGCAAGAAATAATACAAAAGAAACATTTGAATATTACGAAAATATAAGAAAAAGACATATAACAGTTTCATTATATCCTGAAGAGGATAAACTTACTGCAATCTTTCAGGATATAACAGATATTATAAGGTTAGGAGAAAAAAATAAACGAATTAATAAAATCATACGCGCTTCCCGGATAATTAATAAATTAATTCTAAAAGAAAAGGAACTTAGTATTCTGTTAAAAAAGTCGTGTGAAATAATTGCAGCATCAATAAGTTCTCCAATTGTTTGGATATCAAGTTTAAGTTCTAATGGTACTTCAATTATAGATAATTACTCGTCAAATAATGAGGTTCTGGATCAGCTTGATGAAAGCAAGAACCTAACTCCCTGCATGAAGGATACACTGGAGTACAAGAAAGCCAAATTGTATAGTCTTCCTACAGAAGTATGTAACAATTGCCGTGTAAACAACAGGCAAAACTTCGCTATACATTTATTAGCTCCTATTAAATTTAATAATACAATATACGGAATACTTAATATTAGATTTGATACTGAGATGGATATAGATAAATCGGAATTTAAGTATTTTGAAGATATTGCTGAAGATTTAGGGTATTATATTTTTAATATCGAAATTAAGGATGATTTAGAAATTGCACGAAGAAAAGTTAGACAATATTATAACGAGATTGACCATCAAAATAAGGAATTACTAGAGTTAAATAAAGAACTAAAGGCGAAGAATGAGCAGTTAGAAATAGCAAAAGAAAAAGCACTTGAATCTGAGCGATTAAAATCAGCTTTTTTATCTAATGTTTCGCATGAACTCCGCACGCCTTTGAATGGAATCCTTGGGTTTACTCAATTAATAAAACAGCCTAATACAAATGTAGAAAGCTTAAGAGAGTATTTGGAAATTATTCATCAAAGTGGAAATAATTTACTGGATGCTATTAACAGTATATTAGATATTTCAAAAATTGAATCTAATCAACTTTCTCTACATCTTCATGAGTTTGAGTTGAAAAAAATAATATTGGATACTGTAACTCAAAACAAAGCAGAAGGGTTGGAGCAATCTGAAGTTGCAATAACTACTCAGACAGATGCATTACCTGATCATTTTAAGTTTGTTTGCGATGAGTACAAGGTTAGACAAATTTTGGATATATTAATCCGAAATGCCATTAAGTTTACAAAAAAAGGAGAAATTAGAGTTGGTGCATATCCTGAAAATGAAGATATAGTAATTTTTGTTAAAGACACCGGTATAGGAATTGATAGCCAAAAATTTGAAAGTATTTTTGAGAATTTTATTCAGGTCGATGATACACATACAAGAGAATTTGGGGGTATTGGTTTAGGATTGCCAATTGCAAAAGGTTTAGTTAATATTTTAAATGGACATATTTGGCTTGAATCTGAAGTTGGCAAAGGTTCAACTTTTTATTTTAAAATTCCGTATATAAAAGATAGTACTAAAACAGAAAAAGAAAATCGTATGGATTTCAAAGAAATAAGTAATCTGGATTGGAGTTCAAAAAAGATACTCATTGTTGAAGATGATTCTTATAGTGCAGAGTATTTAGCAGAGGCACTAGGCATAACCAATGTTCAGATAATTTTCGCTAATAATGGTAAAGAAGCTATAGAAATGGTTAAAGAGCATCCTGATATAAATGTTGTTTTAATGGATATTCAGTTACCAGATTTAAGCGGCGATAAAGCTACAAGTATTATTAGAGAATCTAATGTTGATATTCCAATTATTGCACAAACAGCTCATGCAATGGTTAACGACAAAGAAAGTTATCTCAGTGCCGGATGCACTGATTATATTGCCAAACCAATATCGGTGAAAGAACTATTTACTCTATTAAATAAGTATATATAAATCGCAAGAATCAATAAATAACCTATGAACTATAAGAGTTTAGTGTTAAATAATCCATTTTTAGCTTATGCATACCATAAGATAATAACTGATTCTAATGGTAAACCGATAGATTATGAGTTTATTGAAATAAATCAGCAGTATACACAATTTACAGGGCTACATAAAAATTCTGTTATTGGAAAGTCGATAAAAAAAGTTTTTCCCGGTATTACTAAAGAGAAATTTGATTGGATTGAGTTTTTTGGTGATGTTGCATTATCAGGTAAGTCCGACAAAACATTACAATATGTTGAAGGATTAAATAGATGGTATTCTGTTTTGGCTACCTGCCCAAAGCAAGGTTATTTTGTTGCCACATTCTTTGAAATAACTGATATAAAAAGAAAAGAAACACAGCTAAAAGAATTAAACGAAGATTATGCTTCATTGAATGAAGAGTATCTATCTCAAAATGAAGAGCTACAGACCCTTCTTGAAGAATCTCATGATAAAAATGTACTAATTGAAAAATCACTAAAAGAAGCTGAGAAAAGTAAGCAAGAGATCTTAAGAAATAAAGTACTACAAACTTCTATTTTAAATTCAACAGCTAATGGTTTATTGGCAGTGGATAATAACGGTCATGTGTTATTTGCTAATAAACGATTCTATGATATGTGGGGTATACCCGATCATATTAGAAGTAATGCCGACGATAATGTACTAATACAAACGATAATAGGACAGTTGTCTTATCCAGAAGAGTTTACCAGAACGGTTCAGAAGCTTTACAAATCAGATGAAAAGTGCGAAGATTATGTGTATTTTAAGGATAATCGAATTTTTAAAAGATATTCTGAGGCACTCATAGAAAAAGACGAGATTATTGGAAGAATTTGGAGTTTCTCTGATATAACCGAACAGGAAAATCAAAAAAAGATACTCAAAAGAGCAAATCGTATTTTAGATGGGCTTAGAAAAGTTAATGCAAGGCAAATTACCTCATCAAATACGAATGAACTAATACAAAATATATGTTACGATATTGTACATGAATTCGGATTTGAATCAGTAATGATTAATCTTTTTAATCGAGGTAGTTATATTATTGGTTTTCATCAAGGGTACACTGAAAAATTTGATCAATTGAAAGAATACTTGCAGTTGGGTAATAAGTTAGCTTGTATAGAACAGTGCAAGAAAAAAAAAGATTTAGTTGTTGTTAACACAGATAATTGTAAAAAGTGCGTATGCCACAACAATGAATATAAACTTGTTTTAGTTGTGCCTATAAAGCATAAAAATCGTTTGCTGGGCTATATAAATATTAAGCAAGAGGATGAAAATAAATATGATAAGAATTATATAGAGTTATTAAGAGAAATAGGAAATGAAATAGCACTAGCCTTAGTTAAAACAGAGTTAGAAAACGAGCGTGATAAGCATATTAAAGTAATTGCAGAAAGAGAAAATAAATTAGAAAGTATTTTACAGTCATCACCAGTAGGTATAGCTCACTTAAAAAATGATGTTTTAATCGATGTAAACCAGAAATTTAGTCAAATAGTTGAGCTACCAGTAGATCTATTAATTGGTAGAAGACTTGATGATTTTTTTACCAAACCTTTAAAATATAAAGATATTAAGAAAGTAATTGAAAAAGATTTACATAAATCTGAATCAATAGCATTCGAATTAACATGGAAAAAGGGTAATTATCGACAAATTGATGTTCTTTTAACTTTTGCTCTCATTGATGGCCCAAATATACATGAGGGTTTTTCAATTACAATAGAAGATATTACAGAAAAGAAAAAAGATAGATTAATTAAAAATGTACTGTTCAATATCTCAAAAGAATCTAATAATACAGACGATACAGTGCATTTAGCAGTAACAATAAGAGAGGAGTTAGGAAAAATTTTTAACACAGAGAATTTCTATATTGCTTTATACCACACTGATAAGAATATGTATAGCTTCCCTTATCATGTCGATAAATTTGAGAAAGATTATATTGATCCCGAACAGTTGCATAATTTATCTGGTTCTTTAACAGATTTAGTTAGGAAAGAAAAAAGAGCTTTGCTTATTGATGAGACTAAAGAGAAAGAATTAGTTGAAAATGGAAAAATTAAACAAATAGGCGTAGAGTCTCCGCTTTGGATGGCTGCTCCTTTTATTGATTCTAACAAACAGGCATTTGGAGTAATTGCAGTTCAACATTATAAGGATAGTAATGCATATATACAAGATGATCTTGAAATTCTTGATAATGTAGCGCACTATTTGAGCAGAATTTATGAAAAAAAGAATGCAGTAAAAAAATTAATAGAGAGTGAAGAAAAATACAGACAGTTAATTGAAAATTCCGGTGAAGGAGTTATTAATGTTGATTTAGACGAAAATATACTATTAGTAAACAAGGCTGCTGCCGAAATTTTTGGGGTAGATAAACAAAAGCTTGTTGGGCAAAACCTTTCTGAATTTTTTAATCCTGATCAGTTTAAAATTATTAAGCAACAAACCAAGCTAAGGATGCAGGGTAAAAAGTCGAGTTATGAACTGATTGTAAATAATAAAAAAGGTAAAAGAAGAAATATTCAGTTAACCGCAACACCAATTTATAAAAACAATATGATCGTTGGAAATTTAGGTGTTTTTAGAGATATAACCGAGAAAAAAAGAGCAGAGATACTTCTAAAAAATAAAAATGAAGAACTACAGGCTGCAGAAGAAGAGCTAAGAGCTTCACTTGAAGAGGTGAAGTTTGTAAATGACGAACTGGAAAACAGAAATGAGGAATTATTTATTGCAAAAGAAAAAGCAGAAAGTGCTGATAAATTAAAATCAGCATTCTTAGCTAATATGAGTCATGAGATTAGAACACCAATGAATAGCATTCTTGGTTTTTCGGAGTTATTAAAAAATGATAGTTTCCCTAAAGAAAAGAAAAATCACTTTATTGATATTATAAACAGAAACGGAGAACAATTGGTTTCAATTATAACTGATATAGTTGATTTCTCAAAAATAGAAGCAAACCAATTAGATCTTCATTATCGCGAAGTTAATTTATCGGAAATTTTTCATGATATTTATTATACATTTAATGTTCATTATGGCTTAGAAAATAAAGATGTTAAACTAAAATTAGAATTACCATCAAATAAAAATATTATTCTTAATACTGATGGCAATAGGTTAAAACAAGTATTGTCGAATCTTGTTGGAAATGCAATTAAGTTTACGCAGGAAGGCGAAATCACTTTAGGGTTTAAAAAAGAATATGATAAAGTTGTTTGCTTTGTTAAAGATACCGGAATCGGTATTAAAAAAGATAAACTAGATGTAATTTTTGAACGATTTAGACAGGCGGATGATAGTAGAACCCGAAAATATGGTGGCACAGGTTTAGGTTTAACAATATCAAAGCGAATTGTTGGTTTATTGGGTGGAAAAATGTGGGTTCATTCAATTTACGGAGAAGGTTCTCAGTTTTATTTTACTCTCAAATTATAAACAAAATTTATGTCAAACTAATATAGGAGAAATAAAAATGAAAAAAGCATTTGTTATGAAAAGCAGTATTGTTATCAGTGTATTAATTGCGTTTTTTGTAATTCTTTCCGGTTTTTCATCTACGGAAAATCCAGACGATGTTATAAAAAAGCTTAAAGAAGGAAATGTGCGATTTGTTGAAAACAACCGAACCTATCCAAATCAAGATGATAACAGACTTAATGTAACAGCAGAAAAGGGACAGTTTCCATATGCTACAGTTATAGCGTGCTCAGATTCAAGAGTGCCTGTCGAACACATTTTTGATGCAGGTATTGGTGATATTTTCGTAATTCGTGTAGCAGGAAATGTTGTCGATATTGATGAAGCAGGTTCAATAGAGTATGGTGTTCACCATTTGCACACACCTGTTCTTGTAATACTTGGGCATACAAATTGTGGTGCGGTTACAGCAGTTTGCAGAGGAGATGAAGTTCATGGTAATATACCAAAATTAGTGGATAACATAGAACCTGCCGTTAAAAAGGCAAAACATGAACATGGTGACGAATTTAATGATAAGGTACTTGAAGAATCAATTAAAAATAATGTTTGGCAGTCTGTCGAGGATTTAATTGAAATTAGTCCCGTTACTGTAGAATTAATGAAAGAAGGAAAATTAAAAGTTGTTGGTGCTATCTATCATCTCGATAGTGGAAAAATTGAGTGGTTAGGAGAACATCCAAATCAGGATGAACTTTTAGCTCATTCTGAGTAATTCTATTGTAGAAAATAATAATCATCTAAATTATTTTTTTAGATATTAATATAAAATTAAAAATATGGAAAAAGGTAATATATTAATTGTCGACGATGTATCTACACATTTATTGCTTTTACAAAATATATTGGAACAAGAAGGTTACACTATTTTAACCTATAGCGATCCCAATATGGCATTAGATGCAGTATATTTAAATAGCATTGATGTAATATTGTTAGATCTTATGATGCCTGATTTAGATGGTTTTGAATTTCTTGATAGAATAAAACAAGATAAGAAGATTTCTGATATTCATGTTATTGTTATTTCTGCAAAAACTGATTCATGGAGTATGAAAAATGCAATGGATAAAGGTGCATTTGATTACCTAACAAAACCAATAAATATACATGATTTAAAAAATAAAGTTCGAGCAGCAATTACAAAAAAAGAAAATACAAAATAATCTTTATTTGATTGTGAAAGATCGTCTGTAGTAAGTATACATGACGATCTTTTTTGTATAATTACAAATATCACGAGTGTTGTTCTTTTATTTAATCAATTTAATTTATTTTTAGGAAATAATTATTGTTTATTAAAATAAACCATTTGTTAAAAATGCTTTGATTCAAAACTTGTAATTAAATTTGCTGAATCAATTAAATATTTATAATTTCCGAAAAAATATATGCTTTAATATATGAAAGAACGAAATTCACAATCAATTATATTTAAATATACTATTAGTGGGTTTATTATTGGGTTACTAACGGTCTTATTAATACTTACTATAGATTTCTTTATAAAAAGAATTAGCTTTTCAGAAGTTATTAGTTTGCATAAAACCAACCCTGTTTATTTAATTTTGGATTTATCGCCCGTTGTGCTTGCCTTTTATGCATATCTTATTAGTAAAAAGTATGCCACTTCCTTGGAATCTTTGCACGGATCATTAAAACATGAATTTGATAAGAACCAAAAAATTTATCGTTTTGTAGAGAAAATTCGTTTTGGAAAAATTGATGCAGACTACAAAGTGCAAGGATCTGATGATGTTCTGGGACAATCTATTCTTGACCTACGCGATAACTTAAAAAAGAATAAACTCGAAGAAGATAAGAGAAGAGAAGAAGACCAACAAAGAAATTGGGTTGCAGAAGGATTGGCTAAATTTGGTGATATTTTAAGGAAAGATACAGACAATGTTGAAGAACTATCGTATAACCTGATAAGTAACCTTGTAAAATATATTAATGCTAATCAGGGAGCATTATTAATTATTGAAGATGAAAATGAAGCAGATAAGCACCTAAAAATGACCGCCTGCTATGCTTATGAACGTAGAAAATTTGCAGATAAAAGAATTGAATGGGGAGAAGGTATTGCAGGTGCGGCAATATTAGAACAGGAAACCATTTATATGACCGATGTTCCGGAAACTTACGTGCATATTACATCGGGATTAGGCGAAGCAACGCCTAGTTGTTTATTGGTTGTGCCGTTAAAATTTAATGATGAAGTCCATGGAGTAATCGAAATTGGAGCTTTTCATAATATCGAGAAGCATGTTGTTGAGTTTGTTGAGAAAGTAGCCGAAAGTGTTGGGTCAACCATTTCAAATGTTAAAATTAATACGCGTACTGCAAAATTATTAAAGGAATCCCAGGAACAGGCAGAAGCATTAGCAGCACAAGAAGAGCAAATGAGACAGAATATGGAGGAGCTGCAGGCAACACAGGAGGAAGCAGCGCGACAAAGCGAGAAGTTTATCACCTTCACAAATGCAGTAAATCATACGTTAATAAGAGCAGAATATGAAAATGATGGAACGCTTATTTATGCAAATACAAAGTTTTTAAAGAAGCTTGGATATGACAAAAACTCTGAAGTGGAAGGTAAGAATATTTCAATGTTCATTAATGAAAAAGATATGGTATGGTTTAATGAACTGTGGGATAAGTTAGCTAATGGAGGAAAGCACTTTGAAGGGGATATGAAACATGTAACAAAACAAGGAAGAGATCTCTGGACAATGTCTACCTATACATGTATGAGAAGAGATGACGGAACTGTAGAAAAAATATTGTTTTTAGCAATTGACACAACCGATCAGAAAAAACAAAGTCTTGATTATTTAGGACAGATCAATGCTCTTAATAAATCTACAATTAAAGTGGATTATTTGCCTACAGGTGATCTGCTGGAATGTAATCAAAAATTTGTTGAATTGATGGACTATTCAATTTATGAATTGAAAGAGAAAAGTATTTTTGATTTTGTAGATAAGTCCGAACTAAACAGATTAAAAGAGATTTGGGAAAATGTAGTACAAGGCGAAATATGGGAAGGAGTTTTAAGACAACGAACTAAAGAAGATCAGGAAAAATGGGTAAGAGTTACTCTATCTGCAGTAAGAGACATGTATGACGATGTAGCAAAGGTTATTTACATTGGTAATGATGTAACCAATGAAAAGCTTATGGAAATGGAGACTAAAGCCCAAACTGAATTATTAAAAAAGCATGAGCGAGCACTTAATCAATCAAAAGTTGATTTAAAAGCTCAGTTGAAAAAAGCCAAGGAAGAGGTTAAGCAACAATTTGCTCAAATTGAAAAGGTGCAACGACGCACAGAACTAACGCTGCAAGGGGCATCAGATGCTATTGTAACATTTGATCAGAATGGAATTATTAAATTTTTTAATAAAGCTGCGGAAGATCTTTGGGGAATTGATAGAGATATTGTTATTGGTAGAAATATGACAAAGCTATTTCCTGATCAGTACGAAGATGAATTTATTAAAAGTATTCTTGACCCTAAATCAGATAAAATTGTCGGCGAAAGAAAGGAAGTAAATTTTACGAATATGAATGGAGAAGAAATATCGGTAATTATGATCTTATCAATGGCCAGATTGGAAGGTGAAACTACATATACCGCATTTATTCAAAATATTTCAGTGGATCTTTTCTAACGAAATTCATTCTACAAACCTGGAAAATGTTTTCTTAACTATTATTTAATTTGAAATCATAGAACCATATAGGTTTAAACTTGTTATTTTATAAAAACAGAGGTAATGAAAAAATTTATAATACCCATATTAGCTTTACTTGTAGCTTGCACTTCGACTATTGAACGACCCGATTCATATGAACTGGTGCTGGTTGGAACCAGTGATGTGCACGGGGCAATTTTTAACTACGATTTTATTCATGATAAACCATCGCAAGGATCATTAGCTCAGGTTAATAAGTATGTTAACGAGCTGAGAGAAGAAAATAATGTAATTTTAATGGATAATGGTGATATTCTTCAGGGCCAACCTGTTGTGTATTATTCCAATTTCGAAGATACAATGTCAAAACATATTTGTGCCAAAGTAATGAATTACATGGATTACGATGTTGCTTCTGTTGGAAATCATGATATTGAGGCAGGGCACGACGTTTATGATAAATTGAAAGATGAATTTAATTTCCCATGGCTGGCTGCAAATGCTGTTAACAAATCAGATGGCAAACCTTATTTTAAGCCTTACACAATAATTAATAAATCCGGAATTAAAATTGCAGTACTTGGTCTTATAACTCCTGCAGTTCCAAATTGGCTGCCCGAAGAGCTATGGTCGGGAATGGAATTCGAAGATATGGTAGTATCAGCAAAAAAGTGGGTGCCACATATTTTAGAGAAGGAGAAACCGGATTTAATGGTTGGTTTATTTCACGCGGGTTTTGAATATGATTATGGAAATCAAAATTACGATACCTATAAAAATGAAAATGCTTCAGTAATTGTGGCAGAGCAGGTTCCCGGATTTGACATTATCTTTGTTGGTCACGATCATAAATCGTGGAACGAAATAGTAAAAGATAAAAACGGAAACGAAGTTGTTATTCTTGGTCCCAGAAGCTCAGCACGACAGGTTATGAAAGCTACTGTGCAGTTTACACTAAATGATAAAAACCAATACGATAAAAACATTCAGGGAAGTATTGTTGAAATGACTGATATTAAACCGGATTCTGTTTTTAACCATAAATTCAAGGATGAATTTGATAAGGTGAAAAGTTATGTGTCCAGGCAAATTGGAGATTTTCAACAGCCAATATATACTCAAAAAGCATTATTTGGTCCGTCTGAGTTTGTCGATTTTATTCAAGAAATTCAACTAGAGCTTAGTAATGCAGATATTTCATTTACTGCACCTTTGTCTTTTAATGCTGTAATTGAGAAAGGGCCTGTATATGTGCGCGATATGTTTAAATTATATAAATATGAGAATTTCCTCTATACGATTAATTTAACGGGTAAAGAAATTGATCAATACCTTGAGTATTCTTTTGGTAACTGGTTTAATACCATGAATAGCCCTAATGATCATCTGCTCAAATTTAAACGAGATGATAAAGGTAATCTTGAGTATTCTGAAAGATATGATTCGTATGAATTGGAAAATACCTATTATAACTTCGACGTAGCTTCAGGAATAAAGTATGTGGTTGATATTAGAAAACCTCAGGACAAAGTCAATATTATATCTTTATCAAATGGAAACGAATTCTATTTAGATAGCACCTATACCGTTGCAATTAATAGTTACCGCGGGAACGGCGGTGGTGGACATTTAATTAGAGGCGTAGGATTATCCAGAGAGCAATTGCTGGAAAGAAGGATATCTTCTACAGATAAAGATTTGAGGTATTATATGATGGAATGGATCGAGGAAAAGGGAAGTGTTAATCCAAAGCTTAAAAACGAGTGGACAATATATCCTGCCGACTGGTGGGAAAAGGCAAAACAAAAAGATAAAAAATTATTAAATTAAAAATTCAAATGACACGATTAGTTTATCTACTTACTGTATTAGTGCTTTTAGGCTCTTGCAAACAAGAGAAGACGACTGAACCTAAAAAAGCAAAAAATATTATTTTAATGATTGGTGATGGAATGGGCGTTAACCAGGTTTATGCAGCCATGTCTGTTGCAACTAAACCTTTGAGCTTTGAACAGTTTAAATACACCGGATTTCATAAAACATACTCTGCGAATGCTTATATTACAGATTCTGGCGCAGGGGGAACTGCATTAGCTACTGGCGTTAAAACCAATAATAGACATATTGGTGTAGATCCGATTGGAAAACCCTTAAAATCGATTCTGAAATATGCAGAAGAGCATAATCTTGCAACAGGATTGGTAGCTACCAGTTCTATTGTACATGCAACCCCGGCAAGTTTTATTGCTAATGATACTTCGCGATATAATTATGAAGCCCTGGCATACGATTTTTTGGCTACAGATATTGATCTGTTTATTGCAGGTGGCAGAAAGTATTTTGACAATAGATCTGACAGTTTAAATCTGATTGATTCATTAAAAAACAGAGGTTATAACATTGTTGATGGTTTTCAGAATGTTGACACTACAGCAGCGGGTAAATTTGCAGTATTTACAGCAGAGGGACACAATCCTTCAATACTTGAGGGACGAGATAAGAACATGTTACCGCAATCAACAGAAAATGCCATTAATATTTTAAATAAAGATAAGGATGGCTTTTTCTTAATGGTTGAAGGATCGCAGATAGACTGGGGTGGACACGATAATGATATCGATTACGTAGTTTCAGAAACCATTGATTTTGATCATGCTGTAAAAAGAGCGTTGGAATTTGCCAAAAAAGATGGAGAAACATTACTTATTGTTACCGCTGATCATGAAACAGGAGGATTAGCCTTGGTTGGAGGTGAAATGGAAACCCATACAATTGAAGCAAAGTTTACCACCGATCATCACAGTTCGGTTATGGTTCCTGTTTTTGCATATGGTCCGGGTGCTGAAAATTTCGGAGGAATTTACGAAAACACTGAAGTTTTTGATAAAATGATGAAAGCTTTTGGATTTACCAAATAATAAAACGTTATCAATAAAAAAAAAGGCTCGTAAATTCTACGAGCCTTTTTTTATGGCATAATTCAATTTATTCTAAATCAACATCACCGTATTTGGTTTGGATCTCAACAACCGATTTGGTATTGCTATCTTCGCCTACTAAGCCTTCAATTTGCAATGAAGTATTTTCTTTTATTCTACTTACTTTTCCTATGCTTGGATAATCAATATCGGCATATCTTGCATAACCTTTGATGTTATATGATGCATTGGGGTCTATTCCAATATCAATATCACCATACTCATTTTCAATACTTATCTTTTCAAAATCGGCCGACACATAATCTACATCAATACCTCCGTATCTGTTGTCAATTTCAAGTTTTTTATAGATTTCATTAATTTCAAACCCTGTATATGCTGTTGACGCAACAAAATTTGTCAAGCTACCTAATCTGTATTCATCATATTTCGATTCGCAAACAATAGAACTCGCCTTATCAACATATAGTTTTGAATACTTTGTAACTGCAATTAAAGCTTTGGCTTCTTCAATTTCTAATTTAGAGTATTTTATGTCAACGTTAAGCCATTCACATTCTTCAATTGTTCCTTGTGAGTAGGCAAGATAAATTTGGCTTAATGGCTTCACATTTTCGCGTGTAAGTTTATTGATTTTTAAATTGCCATATTTAACCGCTATGTTAGCATGGCCTTTAATTTCATTAATAAATACACTACCATACTTATTTTCCAGCTCAAGCTTTATATCTTTTGGTATGTTTACCTTGTAATCGATGCTAAACTCTTTATCATCATCATTGAAAGAAAAGGTATTCCATTTACTAAATTTGTCATCAATTTCGGTAATTGCTTCAATGGTATTGCCCGATTGCTTAAAAGTCACATTAATGTAATCTAACAATTCTTTGGCTTTTTCTTCATTTCGATGATCAACAGTAATTGTAACATCGATCGTAATTTTATTTTTATCCCAGTCGTTGATGTCCACATCGCCAAACTTATTTTGGATAATTAATAGTGTGTTTGCATCTGCATTATATTCCTTATGCAGATTTTTTGAGAACTCCTCACTCAGAGCTAATGCTGAGCTAACTACTAATACTTGGACGAATATTAGTAATATAACTGATTTAAATATTGGTGCTTTCATGATATTCAGATTTTTGTTTATTTATTTCTTGTGCATTTTGTAACTGATTTAATATTTGATTCATTACTTCTACTTTAAGCTGATAATGCTGAATCATGGCATTAATCACTCTTTGATCGTTAGGATTTGTTGTTAAATCCTGTTTTAGATTTTCGTAAATAGAGTCCATTTCCGATAATTCGCGAACAAGCATAACTTTCTGTGTACTATCTAAAAATTGAAACTGGTCTATTTCCTGATATTTTTGATTAACTAAATGTGTATAATACATTTCTACTTCTCCATATTCCGGAGATATCTCACTTAACGCTATCCCGTCGGGTGTTTTTGTTCCTACGTTGTCGTAAACCCACAATCCGGATAAAACAACAAGAATAGCTACTGCAGCTGCTTTCAATACGAAACCAAGAGTAAAAGTTTTTTGCTTTTTATTATACTCTATGAGTTTTTGCTCAAACCTTTCAAAGTGGCCTTCGCCGGGCTCTTGCGAGTCGAAACTCAAACGGTTTTCTTGTATTATTTTATCTAAATTTTTCATATTGAGTTGGTTTTTTCTATTTCTTCATTTTTCAAACATTCTATTAATTTCTTTTTTGCCCTTGCAAATTGTGATCTTGATGTTGAGCTACTGATATTTAATATTTCACTTATTTCATCATGATCATATCCTTCAATTAGGTAAAGCGACAAAACGATGCGGTATCCATCCGGAAGCAATTGTATAGCCTCTTTTATTTCTTCAACCTTTACTTCGATTTCTTCATCTCTACCTTTCTTTTCTTCATCTTTAATTTCGTATACCGAATCCTCAATTGAGCTTGTTTCCAGCTTTCGCTTTCGAAGCTCATCAAGCGAATGGTTAATAACTATCCGTTTTAGCCATGCCCCGAAACTAACTTCACCTTTATAGAAATTAATCTTATCAAATGCTTTTAAGAACGATTCCTGCATAATATCTTCAGCCTCGAGACTGTCATTTACAATGCGCAAGCAGGTATTGTACATTGCTTTGTAGTACAGTTTATACAATTGAAACTGTGCTTTTTGCTCGCCCGATTTACATCGGTCTATTATATCCTGATGGATATTCTTATATATACTTTCCTGTTTATTCATATTTCCGTTAAAAAGACGTTAATAGAAAGTTAATGCTGCACTATGGAGTGAAAATTATTAAAAAAAGCAATGTAATGATGAAAACTCTTAAATATATTTCTAATAAATATTGTTGTCTAATGTAAAAAGCAATAATTTTGGACCTCATTTATGAAAGAAGCTTTAGCACATACTAATCAACCAATAGTCTTCAGACGGTGGTCTGGAAAAAATTATGCAGTATTCTCTTCTCTTGGGAAAGAAATAAAAATAGGGCAGGTTGAAATTGAAATATGTGATAAGGCAATCAGTAAAAGTTCGAAAACAGAAATTATCACAAACCTAAAAGAAGAGCTTCTGCAATTAAAAAATGATGATGAAGATAAAGATTTGTTGGAAAATGGCCATCTTGAGATAATATCTTTGTTATCTTTTACTGCTAGTACAGATGATTCTTCGGGGCATAGGCTAACATTAATCAACATGTTTATTTTAAATCATTTAACTACTCCTTATTTAAAGGAGCTGGAATTACTATATAAAAACTTTAAAAAATGAACAATCAAATCAAAACAAATTTTAAAAAGACTATTACTGTATTCAAACAATGGAATAGAAAAGGATACGCAGTATTTAATTCATTACATAGGGTAATTAAAATAACCACATTAACATTGTCTTATTCTATAGTGCTGCTTCCGTTACAGGTTCTAAGTCAAATAGACAGTACAATTACCAAAAATCTTGATTTGGAGGAGGTCGTTGTAAGTGCTCAAAAGTCGCCGGTTCTTTATTCTCAGCTTTCAAGGATGTTAACAACAGTTACTGATGAAGAGATAAAAAACCTACCAGTAACCAGTGTAAATGATTTACTTGAACATTTCTCCGGTATTGATATAAGACAACGAGGAGTAAACGGAATACAGTCAGATATTAGCATAAGAGGTGGATCATTCGATCAAAATTTAATTCTTCTGAATGGTGTCAATATTTCCGATCCACAAACAGGGCACCATAGTTTAAACTTACCTGTTGATTTAAACTCAATTGAACGTATTGAGATTCTGGAAGGCCCCGGATCAAGAGTTTTTGGTCCTAATGCATTTAGCGGTGCAATAAACATAATTACTAATCAATCTGATAATAACTACACAAAAGCTCAGTTTACGGCAGGCGATTTTCGTTTGTTTGCGGGAAATGTAGCTACCTCATACAAAATAGGAAAAACAAAACACTTTCTATCATTTTCTAAATCCAATAGTAAAGGATATATGAAGAATACTGACTTTGATCAGTACAACATGTTTTATAATTCTAATTACAATTCAGAAGTAGGGAAAATCGATTTTCAGTTGGGTTACAGCAATAAAGAGTTTGGTGCCAACAGTTTTTATACTCCGGCTTACCCAGATCAGTTCGAAGAAACCAAAACAACCTTTGCAAGTTTGCGCTTTGAAACAGGAGATAAAATAAAATTGATTCCAGTTGTTTATTATAGACGACATCAGGATAGATTTGAATTGTTTAGGTATGATCCGGCAAGTTGGTATACAGGTCATAATTATCACCTAACGGATATTTATGGTATAAAAATCGATTCGAGAATAAGCACTAATCTGGGAGTAACAGCTTTCGGTGCCGAAATTAGATCTGAAAACATTTGGAGTAATGTGTTAGGCAATGTAACCGGCGATACAATTTCTGCTATTGGAGAATCAGAAGGATTTTATACCCGGAAGTATTCGAGAACTATATCAAATTACTTTTTAGAACATTCTTTAGAATTAGGACAATTTAGTATGTCGGCAGGAGTTTTATCTAGCTGGGTTTCTGAAGATGATTTCGATTTTACTTTTTATCCCGGTGTCGATTTAGGATATACGCTAAATAAACGATTCAGGGTATATGCAACAGTTAATAAATCATTACGATTGCCCACTTTTACAGATTTATTTTATAATGGTCCGAGTAATATTGGTAACCCCGATTTAAAACCGGAAGAAGCCTGGAGTTATGAATTGGGAATAAAATACAATACGAAGATTATGGAATCATCCATAAGTTATTTTTATCGCGATGCAACGAATGTAATTGAATGGGTTCGCCCTCAAAATGCTTCAGTTGATGATAAGTGGGAAACTCAAAACTTAACCCATGTCGAAACTAATGGAATTACCTTTCGAGGTAAAATTAATGTAAGCAAGTGGAGTATTCAAAACATGATCTTTAGTTATGCATGGCTTCATCAGAATGCATCTGCAAGTACAGAATTGTTGGAAACCAAATATTCAATGAATCATTTAAAGCACAATCTTATTATAAATATAAATCAAAGTATATGGCGTAATTTAACATTATCGTGGGTGTTAAAATATCAGGACCGGGCCGGAAGTTATTTAAAATATGATATTTCCAGTAATATGTATGTCGGTGAACAAGCGTTTTCTCCCTATTGGTTGGTAGATGCAAAGGCGAATTATAACTTGGGATTATTTACAATTTTTAGTGAAGTAAGTAATGTTTTCAATAAGGAATATATTGATATTGGTAACTTGGAAATGCCCGGAAGATGGTTTAAAGCAGGTTTTAATGTTCAAATAGGTTACTAATCTTAGTATGTTCTAAATAAAAAAAATAATGAATAATTACTGCATTAACTTATTGATTTTATAAATATTTTGCTATTTTTGTTAGGAATCCTAAATTATAATTAAATCAAATTACACATGAAAAAATTACAATTATTACTGGTAGCCTTAGCACTTGTTAGTTTTACTGCGTTCTATTCTTGCGGAAACGCTAAAGAAAAAGCTGCTGATGCAGTAGAAGATGTTCAGGAAGAAGTTGAAGCCGCAGCTGAAGAAGTAGAAGAAGCTGTTGAAGAACAAACAACCGAAGAAGAAATGACTGAGGAAGCAACTGAAGGTGAAGAAGTAGCAGCAGAAGCTACTGAAGAAACTGAAGAAGCTCCTGAAGAAGAATAGGCTACTTTAGTAAAAAAAATTAAAGCAGGACTTAAAAAGTCCTGCTTTTTGTTTTACTAAAAAATAAGCTGAATAATACCTGTAACCACCTCGCCTGTTGAATAATCGAGCTCAGAGCCAAACAAGCTATGCGGAATTGAGAATATAATCAATGTAATTACAGATGCTATAATGGTGTATCGATATTTTGGGTTCTTTCGGTTACTTAGTCCTGCTACCAACCAAAATACGAAAGCTATTAATGTTTTATTATCGGTTAAATCCCAACCAAAAGGTATTCCTGTCCATGCCTGTCCAAAGGCATAATACTGAATAATAGGGCCAAAAACTAATCCACCTAGAAATATAAAAAGCAATGCTAGTTTACCATATAATACGTGTTGCTTATTTTTACCCAAGGCTAAAATACCAGCCAGGTTTGAAAATAGCATAGCAATAAAAATGAATAATATATGAGGAATTAACATGCTATCAGGAACAGTATCTTTAAAACGAATAATGGCATGTTCTGTTTCTTTAACAATACCTGTATTATTATTATTAATAGAGATGTAGTATTCAAGTTTACCTGCAGGAGGCTGTTTAGGTAAAAGAGCAACCAATTTGTCATCTTTTGCTTTAAAAGAAATGGTTTTGAATGATTCACTAACAGGAAATCGCCTATATTGCAAGTTAACAGTCCATGAAGAGTCAAGAGCAGGAATAGTCACTTTCTGATCCAAATTTGAGTCACCGCTTCTTGGCAGCTTAAATTCAATGGATTGATTTTGTAATGAAATTTCTATTTCTTTAGGATATGTTGGTCCGGTTTTTCTCTGGTAAATTGCTGATGTAACAGTTATTATAACTGCCAAAATCCAAAATAATGTTTTTTTCATTGTTCTATTTTAAAGCTGTACAATTAATACTTTCGTTTCATTTTTTCGAATAACTTCAACTGTAATTATCTGACCCGGCTTTAATTTGGCCAGTCGTTCCATATATTCATATACATCACCCACCGGATTACCATCAATTGCAGTAATGATATCACCATCCTGCATTCCTGCTTTGTATGCTGGTTTACCTTTCACTACAATATCAGCTCGAAGACCTTTTTTCTCAACTCCTGAGAAATCAGGCATTATTCCTAAGGTTACCTTTAGCCTTTTGTTACGAGTATTTCTACTTGGTGCTTTTGGACCAGATTCCTGATATGTTATTTCTTGATCCGATGTTGAAATATGAACAGCGAAATCATAGATAAAGTTTGAAACTTCAAATAAACCATCAAAATTTATATTTCCAGTACTATCTGCAGGCGTATGGTAATCAATATGAGCACCTGTAGAGAAGAAAAAGACCGGAATATCATTACTATAAAAGGATGAGTGATCCGAAGGGCCATAACCTTCTTGTGAAAAACCAAGCTTAAAGTTGTAATCATCATTTAAGGCTGTTAATAATGATTCACCTTCTACCGAAGTTCCAACACCACCTATCTGTAAGCTTTTATCATTTTTCATTCTTCCAACCATATCGATGTTTATCATGGCTTTAATAAGGCTATCATCAACTGGCAGATTATTAACAAAATATTTTGATCCAAGCAATCCCATTTCCTCTGCACCAAATGCTACAAAAATAAAGTTAGTTTCAAGCGTGTCTTTGTGCGCTTTTAATTTTTCTGCTATTTCAAGCATTGCTGAAACACCCGAAGCATTATCGTCTGCACCATGGTGAATTTCATGTTTACCCGGTGCTCTGGTTCCGGTTCCCTGTCCACCAAATCCCAAATGATCATAATGACCGCCAATAACAATATATTCATACTCGGGATTAATGATAAGTTGCGCGGCTACATTATACGTTTCGGCATAATCCAAAACCAAATCAGTTTGGGCTTTTACTGTTGATTTGCATGCAAAAGAGTTTTGATCGTTTTGAATGTTTTTTTCAATTTCAGAGATTGATCTGCTGCTACAATTGCTTAGTATCGTATTTGCAACTTCTCTTTTTAAGTGAATTACCGGAATATCTAACTCTCCTTCGGGTTTTGATAATTCTAATAACTCATCTTCTTGATCAAATTGCTCACCAGATACAAAAAGTACACCTGCAGCTCCCTGATCTTTTGCTGTTATTGCTTTAGATCTTAACCCGCTGAACATTGAAAAAGGAAGAGGTTGAACGGCATTTTCAGGTTCGCCTCTTAAGATCATAACCCATTTGCCTTTAACATCAACAGTAGCATAATCATTCCAACTGTTGTTACCTTGTTCAATTTTGAATCCGTATCCTACAAAAACAACCTTTGCTTCAAGGCTATCATTGGAAGAAAACATTACAGGTATATAATCCTGAATTAAAGAAAGATCTTTTCCTTCAACGGATAACTGGTTATTATCTCCTGCTTTTAGTTTTGTAGTAATTTTAAAATCTTGTAATCCATTATCATATAATAACTGAAGACCACTTTCCGATAGTTCTTTTGCAATATAGTGAGCAGCAACTTTATCTTCTGCAGTACCCGGATATCTTCCCTTCAGAGAATCGCTTGCTAAAAAATCTATATGATCATGAAGTTCATCTTGTGTAATTTCGGGTTGAATATTTTTTGTAGTGCACGACTGGCTTATATTTAAGATAAGTACCAGTGCTATTAGTATTGGATAGTTTTTCATATTTTTTTAGTTTTACCAATAAAATGTAGTGTAAAATGTCGATATATTATCTTGATTATCAATAACAAATAGTTCTAGTTCATGTTCTCTGCCTTTTTCAATTTTTTCAGGATCAATGGTATAAAAAAGCAGATCGTTTTTAAGATCATATTCAAAAAGAGCCCACTTGCTATCAATAAATCCGTTGTATGATTTAATTCCGGTAAGTTTATCTTTAATGATAAACTCTATTTTATCATCAATTTCATTAATATTTGTTAAAAGCTTAATTTCAGGCGATACTGTATCTGCTAAAACAACATAGCTTCCAAACATATTGGTTTCACCAACAATATGTCCATTAACTACATCTCCGCCTATTGATTTAATCTCATCATCATTAATTTCTGCTATAAACGCTTTATCCTTTAACTCATTAGGTAGGCCAATTGTCTTAATTGAGATGGTGTAATCTTTATATAATGGTGTATATATAGAATGAATATGATGTAAATTGGAAAATGCTTCAAAATCAGGTTTTATTTTACTATACTTAAAATAAATTGAATCAAAGAGCGCATCTTTCGGAATAATTAGAGATAGCTCTTCAGTTTCAAAAGTATTTTCCTGGTTCCAGTTCATCAGGTTATCCGAAGCTTCATTTTGATCAATTTCTTTATCCTGAGTAACAGAACCTTTAACTTTAAAATATAGCTCAGAATGATTTCCTGATACATCTGTTGCCAATATTTTAATGTTGTGAATAGAGTCGTTTTTAAATTCATAAACACCTCTTCGAATTGAGGTATTATAAATGCTTAGATTGTTATTAGGGGCAATAAAAGCTTTTTGGATTGTTCGTTTTGATTTGACTTTTTCGGCATAATCAATGTGGCTTTTAACATAACCTGTTTCATAAAACGAGAATTTATCAATTACGTGTTTGTATATTAATAAACTATCAACAAACACAGATAGGGAGTAAACACCACATCTGTTTCTCGATCCATTTAAATAGTCGTACATTTCAATTCCGAAACCAACACCACCTTTAACTTCAATTACCGTTGTATCGACAAGTGAATAACCTTGAGCATGCTTTTTTAACTTAAAAATCTGTTTTGAACATGAATTATTCACCATACTGTTTTTTTGTACAGGGTAAACAACAAGATTGTATAAAACTGGAGAAATGTTATCCTTAACCTTAAAATCAAATTTAAGCGGATTAAGTGGAACTTGTCCATCAGTTTCTCTTACCTCGAAATGTAGATGCGGACCTAACGAGCTTCCTGTATTGCCGGAGTATCCTATTAAATCACCCTTTTTAACAGGAAAATCAGATGGATCAGGAAAGTGATTGAGTTCAAATTCCCGGTTTTCGTACTGGAGTTCTTTAACCTTTTTGGCTAACGTTTTATTAAACTCATTTAAATGACCGTATACTGTGGTATATCCACCCGGGTGATTTATATATATTGTTTTACCATATCCATTTGCCGAAACTTTTATACGGGAAATATAACCATCGTTAACTGCATAAATGTTTTTACCAATAACTCCCTGAGTTTTGATATCAATGCCCGCATGGAAATGAGTTGAGCGAATTTCACCAAAATTTCCCGATAAATAAATCGGAATATCAACAGGAACTGTAAAATCTATATTGTTTTTATTTTCCTGACTAAACAAGGAAAACGAAATAGTTAGTAAGTAAAATATTTGAAGCAGTTTTTTAAATTGCATTATTTTATCTAAATTTATTACGTCTAATATGGTTTTAATCATAATTAAGACAACAAATCTAAAATTTAATTTGTTTTATAATAAAAAAATAGCGGATTAATATTTTTGAAATAGGATTACCTGTATTAATTTTGCGCTTGCTTGAATAAATTATTATGGAAGTTGAACAAAAAGATATTGTTATTACTTTAAAAGATAAGATTAAAAAGTTACTATCTTTGTATAATAATTTAAAAGCAGAGAATTTAGCTTTAAAAAAGCAGGTTGAAGAAAGCAAAATTCAGTTAAAAAATAAGGATTCTGAGATAGAATTTTTGAAAAATAAATATAATAAACTTAAATTAGCAAAAAGTCTTTTAGCATCAGAAGGAGATAGTCATGATGCAAAAATAAAGATAAACAGAATAGTGCGGGAGATTGATAAATGTATTGCTCTTTTGAACCGGTAGAATGCAAATAGATAATGGAAGATAAATTATCAATAAGGGTTAATGTTGCAGATAGATATTATCCACTTAAAATAGATAGAAACGATGAGGAGAAGATTCGTAAGGCAGCAAAAATGATTAATGAGAAAGTCTTGCAGTATAAACAACGTTATACAGATAAGGATACTCAGGATTTTTTAGCAATGGCAGCTTTACAATATGTAATTCAAGTTATAGAAAAAGATACTAATCTAGATGCATCACCAATAGTAGAAGAATTAAAAGAATTGAATAGCGAATTAAGTGAATTTTTAAAAGGAGAGTAATAAACGTTCTTTAAAATATAAATTAAGATTTTGCCCGTATTATTTCTTTAATGTCTGCGAAACTCAACACTTTACTAATTGGAGTAAAGCTTATTTGACTGAGGGCGGGCCCCATTCCGACTTGTCGGAACTCATTCGTGAGCAGGGGATGGCCGAACTCAAATGGCAGCTCCACCCATGTTAATCTGGGGTTTTTTAAGAATTGAAGATAATAATGCGGGTTTTTTATAATATAAAACTAAATAGATATGATGATTTCAACAATATTGGGAGTAATTTCAGTTCCTGTAATAGGCATTATTGCAGCATCTGTCGCTTTGGTTGTTGGTGGCTTTATATCCTATTTTATTTGGGATAAGGCGCTAAAATCAAAAAGCCAGAAAATTATTAAGGAGGCTGAAGCAGAAGCTGAGGTTATAAGAAAGGATAAGATTCTTCAAGCGAAAGAAAAGTTTCTTCAGTTAAAAAGTGAACACGAAAAAGAAATTAACGAACGTTCAAATAAGCTGGTTGCGGCTGAAAATAAGTTTAAACAGAAGGAAATTACTTTATCGCAAAAAATCGAAGAAAATAATCGAAAAAGAAAAGAGACAGAAGTTATTCGTGAAAACTTACAGGTTCAAATGGATCTGGTTGAAAAAAGAAGCGAAGAGCTGGATAAAGCTCATAAACAACAAGTTGAGCAACTTGAGGCTATATCTGGCATGTCTGCCGAAGAAGCAAAAGAGCAACTCATAGAATCGTTAAAGGCAGAAGCTAAAACAGATGCAATGTCGGAGATAAACGAGATTATGGAAGAAGCTCGAATGACTGCAAACAAAGAAGCTAAGCGAATAGTTGTACAGACAGTTCAACGGGTGGCTACAGAAACTGCAGTTGAAAATTCAGTTACCGTATTTAATATCGACAGTGATGAGATCAAAGGAAGAATTATTGGTCGTGAAGGTAGAAATATCAGAGCTTTAGAAGCAGCAACAGGTGTAGAAATTATAGTGGATGATACTCCTGAAGCAATTATACTTTCTGCTTTTGATCCGGTTAGACGAGAGATTGCCCGGTTAGCATTGCACCAGTTAGTAACTGATGGAAGAATTCACCCGGCAAGAATTGAGGAGGTGGTTCAGAAAACGCAGAAGCAAATTGAGGATGAAATTATTGAAATAGGTAAGAGAACTGCAATTGATCTTGGTGTGCATGGTTTACATCCTGAAATTATACGATTGATTGGTAAAATGAAATACCGTTCATCTTACGGACAGAATCTGTTGCAACACTCACGAGAAGTAGCAAACCTTTCAGCTATTATGGCTTCTGAATTAGGTCTTAATCCAAAGTTAGCTAAAAGAGCTGGACTGTTACATGATATTGGTAAAGTGCCTGACGATGAACCGGAATTGCCACATGCAATTTTAGGTATGAAAATAGCTGAAAAGTTTAAAGAGAAACCAGAAGTGTGTAATGCAATTGGTGCACACCACGATGAAATTGAGATGACGTCTTTACTGTCTCCAATAATTCAGGTTTGTGATGCAATTTCCGGAGCACGACCTGGAGCACGAAGAGAGGTTGTAGAATCGTATATTAAGCGATTAAAAGATCTTGAAGATTTAGCTTTACAACATCCTGGTGTTATGAAAACCTATGCTATACAAGCTGGTAGAGAGTTGCGTGTAATTGTTGGTAGCGAGAAAGTGAGCGACGAAGATGCAGAAAAGCTTTCGTATGAGATTTCTCAAAAAATACAAAATGAGATGACATATCCTGGTCAAATTAAAATAACCGTAATTCGAGAAACAAGAGCGATAAATTACGCCAAGTAATAACACAAAATAAAAACTAATTAGCCCTGATTTTTAATTAGGGCTTTTTTAATTATATTTTATAATTTTGAATAGGTTACTTGATTCATTTCGCTTGTTACTTGTAAAAGGAGAATTTAAATGAAAAGCTATAGAGATTTAGAAATTTATCAGACTGCATATAAACTAGCATTAAAAGTTCATAAAATGAGTTTAACTTTACCAAAATATGAGATTTACGAGCAGGGAAGTCAGGTAAGACGATCAAGTAAAAGTATAAAAGATGCATTAGTAGAAGGGTATGGTAGAAGAAGATATAAAGATGATTTTATTAGATTTTTAGTTTATGCACAGAGCTCTTGCGACGAAGCTATTTCTCAGTTAAATATGATTAATGATATTCATTTTTCTGATGAACCATTATTCGACCTTATAGAAGAATATGAGATTTTAAGTAGAAAGATAAATAGGTTTATTAAATATGTTGAAGATAACTGGTTAACAAGTAACAAGAAACAAGCAACGAATAACAAAAAGGATCAATAGTTTAAAATTAATTAATCAGCTTAGAAATACGGATTACATGAATATACAAATGGTCGACCTCAAAGGTCAGTATAAAAAAATAAAATCAGAAATTGATTCCGAAATGCAGAAGGTCATTGATTCTACAGCTTTTATTAAAGGACCTAAAGTAGAAGAGTTTGCTCAAAACCTTTCAAAATATACTGGAGGTTCAAATGTTGTGACCTGTGCAAATGGCACGGATGCACTGCAAATTGCTTTGATGGCTTTGGAGTTGGAGCCCGGAGACGAGGTTATTTTACCTGTACATACCTATGTGGCAACAGCAGAGGTAATCGCATTATTAAGACTGGAGCCGATCTTTATTGATGTTCATCCGAAATATTTTACCATCGATGTCTCTCAAATTGAAGAAAAAATTACCCCAAAAACCAAAGCAATTGTGCCTGTGCATCTATACGGTCAGTGTGTCGATATGGAATCCATAATGAAAATTGCAAAGCAACATAATTTGTTTGTTATTGAAGATACAGCTCAAGCTATTGGAGCTTATTTTACATTTGCAGATGGTAGCAAAAAGCAGGCAGGAACAATAGGTGATATTGGAACTACATCTTTCTTTCCTTCAAAAAACCTGGGATGTTATGGAGACGGTGGAGCAATGTTTGTTCAGGATAATGAATTGGCTAAAAAATGCCAGATGATTGCCAATCATGGACAAAGCGTTAAATATCATCACGATATAATTGGGTGTAATTCCAGGTTGGATACTATACAGGCAGCAATACTTGATGTAAAACTGAAGTATTTAGATCAATATTCTAAAGCAAGACAAAATGCTGCGACTGTTTATGATGAGTTATTGGGAGATATAAAGGAAATTAAGACACCTGAGGTTGCTGCTTATTCAACACATGTTTATCATCAGTATACGTTAATTCTTAATGACTCTATTGACCGAAACGAAATGCAAACTTTTTTGAAAGAAAACGGAATTCCATCGATGATTTATTATCCTGTTCCTTTGCATCATCAAAAAGCATACAGAACAGATAAAAATGAAAGCTTTCCGGTTACAGAGAAACTCTCAAAATATGTTTTGTCACTACCTATTCATACTGAATTAACAAGTGCTGAACAGGAATTTATTGTATCTAAAATAAAAGAATTCTTAAAATATTAAAGATGAGTTATTTTGCACACGAAACAGCAGTTGTTGACAAAGGTTGTCAGATCGGAGAAGGTTCCAAAATATGGCATTTTTCACATATCATGTCAAATTGTAAAATAGGAACAAAATGCAACATTGGTCAAAATGTTGTTGTATCTCCCGATGTTATTTTGGGCAATAATGTAAAGGTTCAAAATAATGTTTCCATATACACTGGTGTTATTTGCGAAGATGACGTTTTTCTTGGTCCTTCAATGGTTTTTACGAATATAACAAATCCCAGATCTGCAGTAATCCGAAAAGATCAGTATGAGAAAACCATTGTAAAGAAAGGAGCCTCTATTGGAGCTAATGCAACTATTGTTTGCGGAAATGATATTGGTGAGTTTGCGTTTATAGGTGCTGGAGCAGTGGTTACTAAAGCAGTAAAACCCTACGCTCTGATTGTAGGAAATCCGGGCAAACAAATCGGTTGGATGAGCGAATTCGGGCATCGTCTTGAATTTAATACAGACGGAATTGCTATTTGTCCAGAAAGTAAAGAGAAGTATAAATTAGAAAATCAAAAAGTTACTAAATTATAATCGTAAAAAAAATGCCAAAAGTTCTTATTACAGGTACAGCCGGTTTTATTGGCTTTCATTTAACACGAAAACTATTATCTAAAGATTATGAAGTTATTGGTTTAGATAACATTAACGATTACTACGATGTTAATCTTAAGTATGGTCGTTTAGCTGAATCAGGAATAGAGAAAAAAGATATTGAGTATAATAAGAAAGTTCAGTCGAATAAGTTCGATCAATATGCCTTTATTAAATTGAATCTTGAGGATAAGGAGAATGTTTATCAGTTGTTCGAAAAAGAAAACTTTGATTTAGTTGTAAATTTAGCTGCTCAGGCAGGTGTTCGCTATAGTTTAAAAAATCCTCATGCATATATTAATAGCAATATTCTTGGATTTACAAATATATTGGAAGCATGCAGGCATAATTCGATAAAGCATTTAGTTTATGCTAGCAGTTCAAGTGTTTATGGTTTAAATTCGAAAATGCCTTTTTCAACTCAAGATAATGTAGATCATCCAATAAGTTTATATGCTGCTAGTAAAAAATCGAATGAGTTGATGGCACATACGTACAGTTATTTGTATAAAGTTCCAACTACCGGATTACGATTCTTTACGGTTTACGGCCCATGGGGAAGACCCGATATGGCTTTGTTTTTATTTACAAAAGCTATATCCGAAGGTAAACCAATCGATGTATATAATTATGGTAACATGCAGCGTGATTTTACTTACATTGATGATATTGTAGATGGAATTGTAAAAGTGTTGGAAAATCAACCCAAAGGTAAGGTTAAAATGGAAGAGCAGAATCCATCTGTATCGGTTGCTCCTTATAAAGTATATAACATCGGTAATAATGCACCTGTAAAATTGACTGATTTTATTGATGCAATAGAAAAATCATTAAATAGAAAAGCTGAAAAGAATATGATGCCAATACAGCCGGGCGATGTGGAAAAAACCTGGGCCGATGTGGATGATCTAATTGAAGATTTAGATTATAAACCCGAAACAGATATTACGTATGGTGTTGGTGAGTTTATAAAATGGTATAAATATTTTTATAGAGAGAATTAAAAATTACAAATAAAAAGTAAAAATAATGACTATTTTAGTTGAGTTTTAATACTTTTGTGCAAATTTTCGGAAGCTGATATGGCAGATAAAAAAAAGAATTTTGCTTTAATAGGAGTGGCCGGTTACATAGCCGAAAGACATTTGCGTGCTATTAAGGAAACTGACAATAACCTATTGGCAACATTAGATAAATTTGATTGTGTTGGTAAAATCGATAGCTATTTCCCTTATGCTGACTTCTTCACCGAGTATGAGCGTTTTGATCGACATATTGATAAGTTGAAAAGAGAAAAAATTAAGCTGGATTATGTAAGTATTTGTTCTCCTAATTATTTACACGATTCACATATACGCTTCGCCTTAAGGCATGGAGCCGATGCCATTTGTGAAAAGCCTGTGGTTTTAAATCCATGGAATATTGATGCACTGCAAGAGATTGAAAATGAAACAGGAAAAAAAGTAAATAACATATTGCAATTAAGGTTGCATCCCGCCATTATTGAATTGAAGAATAAAATTGCAAACGGACCAAAGGATAAAATTTACGATATCGATTTAACGTATATTACTTCAAGAGGAAACTGGTATTTTATTTCATGGAAAGGAGACATACATAAATCTGGTGGAGTAGCAACAAATATTGGTGTGCATTTTTATGATATGCTAACCTGGATTTTTGGTGATGTCGAAGAGAATGTTGTTCATGTCTCTGAGGATGCTAAAGCTGCAGGATATCTTAAACTGAAAAAAGCGAATGTTCGGTGGTTCTTAAGTGTTGACTATAATGATGTTCCGGAAGAAATAAAAGCTAAAGAGCAAAGAACATACCGATCTATAACTGTCAACGGCGAAGAAATTGAATTTAGCGGTGGGTTTACCGATTTGCATACACGTTCATACCAGGAAATACTGAAAGGTAATGGTTTTGGCCTGGAAGAAACAAAAAACTCAATAAATACAGTATATCAAATAAGAAATTCATCACCTGTAGGATTAAAAGGTGATTATCATCCATTTTGTAAAAAATAAGCTATGTACAATAAACTGATTAATAAAGAAGCAAAATTAGCTGTAATAGGCTTGGGTTACGTAGGATTGCCTATTGCATTAGAATTCGCAAGAAAAATCCCGGTTATTGGTTTTGACATCAAAGCGGATCGTGTTGAAATGATGAAAAATAACATCGATCCTAGTCGCGAATTACCATCAGAAGCTTTTGAAGGTTGTGATATTAATTTTACGGCAGACATTGAAGATTTACGTGAAGCAAACTTCTATATTGTTGCAGTACCAACGCCAATAGACGATCATAACCAGCCTGATCTTGTGCCCGTTTTAAAAGCTTCCGAAACAGTTGGTAAGGTTATGAAAGAAGGAGATTATGTTGTGTATGAATCGACAGTATATCCTGGAGCAACTGAAGAGGATTGTGTGCCTGTATTGGAAAAGGAATCTGGATTAAAATATATTGAACAATTTAAAGTTGGATTTTCTCCGGAACGAATAAATCCTGGTGATAAAGTAAATACATTAACATCTATTGTGAAAGTATCTTCAGGGTGTGATGAGGAATCAGCTGAAAATATTGCTAAAGTTTATGAACTTGTTATTAAAGCAGGTGTGCATAGAGCCAGTTCAATAAAGGTAGCAGAGGCCTCAAAGATTATTGAGAATACTCAACGTGATATTAATATTGCTTTTATGAATGAGCTTTCTATTATTTTTAATAGAATGGATATTAATACATTTGAGGTGCTTGAAGCTGCTGGTACAAAATGGAATTTCCTAAAGTTCTTCCCCGGATTGGTTGGCGGACATTGTATTGGAGTTGATCCGTATTATTTAACACATAAAGCAAAACAGCTTGGCTACCATGCACAAATGATTAATGCCGGTCGATTTATTAACGATTCAATGGGAGGATACGTAGCCAAACAAATTGTTAAACGATTAGTTAAAGCAGGAAAGAATATTCAGAGCTCAAAAGTTCTAATCATGGGTATTACCTTTAAAGAAGATGTAAGTGATATTCGAAACTCCAAAGTGGTTGATGTTTACCGTGAGCTTCTTTCTTATGGTGTAAAGGTTGATGTAGTTGATCCTTATGCCGATCCAAAAGAAGTAAAGGAAGAGTATCAATTTGATTTACAGGAAAAAACGTCAAACGATTATGATGTTATTGTTGCAGCTGTAAGTCATGATAAATATTTAAGCCTAGAAGAAGATTACTTTAAATCACTTACTACAGAAAATGCTTTGTTTGTTGATATCAAAGGGATTTATAGAGATAAGATTAAAGAATTAAATTATTGGAGTTTATAGTATGAAAAAAGCATTAATATCAGGAATTACCGGACAGGATGGCTCTTATTTAACCGAGTTGTTAATTGACAAAGGGTACGAAGTACATGGTATAATTAGAAGGGCAAGCTCTTTTAATACGTTTCGGATAGATCACTTATATAAAAATTCTGAAATCTTAAATAACAAGTTATTTCTTCATTATGGTGATTTAACCGATTCAAGTAATTTAAATCGACTGGTTGAAAAAATTAATCCTGATGAAATCTATAATCTGGGAGCACAATCACATGTGCAGGTTTCTTTTGAGGTTCCCGAGTACACAGCTGAAGTGGATGGAATAGGAACATTAAGATTTTTGGATGCTATTAAAGAAACGGGAATAAGAACACGTTTTTATCAGGCTTCAACGTCAGAATTATATGGAAAAGTGCAAGAAATTCCGCAAACAGAAACAACACCTTTTTATCCAAGAAGTCCATATGCTGCAGCAAAGTTGTATGCTTATTGGATTGTTGTAAACTACAGAGAGGCTTATAATATCTTCGCAAGTAATGGTATTTTATTTAATCATGAATCGGAACGAAGAGGAAAAACGTTTGTTACCAGAAAAATTTCTGTAGCCGTGGCAAGAATTATGGCGGGTTTAGATGAAGTGTTGTTGTTAGGTAATTTAGATGCCAAAAGAGACTGGGGATATGCACCTGAATTTGTGGAAGGAATGTGGAGAATTCTTCAGGCAGATAAACCAGGAGATTATGTGTTAGCAACTAATGAAACACACACTGTTAGAGAGTTTGTGGACGCATGTTTTGCAAATTTCGATGAAGAAGTTATATGGGAAGGAGCAGGAAAGAATGAAGTTGGTATACTGAAGTCAACAGGCAAAAAAGTAGTTGGTATAAATCCACGATATTTTAGGCCAACAGAGGTTGATTTGTTAATCGGTGATTATACAAAAGCGAAGACAGATTTAGGTTGGGAACCTAAAATTAAATTTAATGAATTAGCCCGATTAATGGTAAAAGCTGACTATGAAAAAATAATAAAAAGAAAAGGGTAACTTTTCAGTATCACAGAGTCCCACTAAGGAAGCACGAAGTAACACCAAGTTAAACTGTACATTGTGAAGCTTTGTGAAAAACTTAGCGAAACTTAGTGAAACTAAGAACAAGCGTAATGACTGAAAACGAAATAAGTAAAATAATCTTAGATTGCGCATTTAAAGTGCATACTAAGTTAGGTCCGGGTTTGTTAGAAAAGGTTTATCAGGAATGTTTAGCATACGAACTTACAAGTGCTGGACTAAAAGTTGAAGTAGAAAAACCAATGCCTTTGATTTATGAAGATATAAAGTTTGATTGTGGATATAGAATAGACTTATTGGTGGAAAGTAAAGTAGTTATTGAACTAAAAGTTGTAGAATCATTTAATGATGTTCATATTGCACAGGCACTAACATATATGCGATTGTCGGGATGTAAACTAGGATTATTATTGAATTTTTATACAAAGTCATTAAAAAATGGTATAAAACGACTAATTCTTTAAGGACTTTGAGTTACTTTGTGAAAAAACTTTGAGAAACTTTGTGCAAGTATTTGTTGTATCACAAAGTCACACAAAGGAAGCACAAGGTTATACGAAGTGAAAGAAACACTGTGAAACTTAATAAAATGAAGAAAGATTCAAAAATTTATATAGCAGGACATACAGGATTAGTGGGAAGCTCAATCAAGAGAAATCTTGAATCTAAAGGATTCACAAATTTTGTATTTACTTCATATCCTGAGTATGACTTAAGAAACCAAAAACAAGTAGAAGAATTCTTCTCCAAAGAAAAACCCGAATATGTTTTCCTGGCAGCTGCAAAGGTAGGCGGAATAGTTGCCAATAACACCTATCGTGCTGAATTTATATATGATAACCTGCAAATTCAGAACAATATAATTCATTATAGTTATAAGTATGCTGTAAAAAAGCTACTTTTTTTAGGTTCTTCATGTATATATCCCAAGAACTGTCCTCAACCTATGAAAGAAGACTATTTGCTAACTGATACCCTGGAATATACCAACGAACCATATGCCATAGCAAAGATTGCCGGAATAAAAATGTGTGAATCATATAACTTACAATATGGCACAAATTTTATTTCTGTAATGCCAACCAATTTATATGGTCCGAATGATAATTATGATTTAGAGAAATCACATGTTTTACCAGCCATTATTCGTAAAATGCATTTGGGAAAATGCTTAATGAATAATAATTGGAAAGCCATTCGGGCAGATTTAAATGAGCTCCCAATAGAAGGAATTAACGGTAATGCAACGGAACAGGAAATACAAGAGATCTTGTCAAAATATGGTATAAAACTCACAGCTCACAGCTCGCAGCTCACAGCTAAAATTGAACTGTGGGGTACCGGAACCCCTCGCCGTGAATTTTTATATTCAGATGATTTAGCAGATGCTTGTGTGTTTTTAGTGGAGAATATTAATTTTGCCGATTTAAAAGATAGTAAAAAGGAAATTAGAAATACGCATATCAACATAGGAACTGGTAAAGATATTTCCATTAAAGAATTAGCTGAACTGGTAAAAGAAATCATAGGTTTCAAAGGAGATATAATTTGGGATGAATCCAAACCAGATGGAACATACCAAAAATTGCTGGATGTGAGTAAATTGAATGAATTAGGTTGGAATGAAACGGTAAAATTAGAATCAGGAATAAAAAAAGTATATAATAATTATATTATTTAGAGAAATATGAAGAATATTCTAATAACAGGTGGTGCAGGGTTTATTGGATGTCATGTTGTAAAATTATTTGTGAAGAACCATCCAGATTATAAAATTATTAATTTGGATAAACTAACCTATGCTGGAAACCTGGAAAACCTTAAAGAGATCGAAGGTTATTCTAATTATGAATTTATTAAAGGAGATATTTGTGATATAGATCTTGTAAAAGATATATTTGAAAAGTATTCTATTGATTCTGTTATTCATTTGGCAGCCGAGTCACATGTAGATCGCTCAATTACTAATCCTTTTGAATTTGCCCAAACCAATATCATTGGAACCTTAACGCTATTAAATCAGGCAAAAATTAGTTGGCAAGATAACCCGAAAGATAAACTCTTTTATCATATTTCAACGGATGAAGTATATGGTTCTCTTGGAGATTCTGGCTTATTTACAGAAACTACACATTATGATCCAAAGTCCCCATATTCTGCTGCTAAAGCAAGCTCAGATCATTTTGTAAGAGCTTATCACAATACTTTTAATATTCCGGTAGTTATTACCAACTGTTCTAATAATTATGGACCAAACCAATTTCCTGAAAAATTAATTCCTTTGTTTATAAACAATATTCAACAGAAGAAACCTCTTCCTGTATATGGTAAAGGGGAGAATATCAGAGACTGGTTATATGTTGAAGATCACGCCAAAGCAATTGATGTAGTATTCCATAAAGGTAAAGTAGGAGAGACATATAACATAGGAGGTTTTAACGAGTGGAAAAATATTGATCTGATTAAAGTGATTTGTAAGGTGATGGACAAAAAGTTATGCAGAGAAAAGGGAGAATCAGAAAAATTAATAACTTATGTCAAGGATAGAGCTGGACATGATATGCGATATGCAATTGATGCTACTAAAATATCAAAAGAATTGGGTTGGAAACCATCCTTGCAATTTGAAGAAGGTATTGAAAAAACCATTGATTGGTATTTAGAAAATACAGAATGGTTAAAGAATATAATTAGCGGCGATTATCAAGAGTATTATAACAAACAATATAACTTAAGATAAAATGAAGGGAATTGTTTTAGCCGGAGGCTCAGGAACAAGGTTATATCCAATAACCAAGGGCGTTTCAAAACAAATGTTGCCTATTTATGATAAGCCTATGATATATTATCCAATCTCGGTATTAATGTTAGCAGGTATTCGAGATATTTTAATCATATCTACTCCACATGATTTGCCGTTATTTAAAAATTTGTTGGGTTCTGGCGAAGAGCTGGGTGTAAAATTCTCTTATGCAGAACAACCTTCACCTGATGGATTAGCTCAGGCTTTTATTATTGGTGAGGATTTTATAGGTGATGATGATGTGTGTTTAGTACTGGGGGATAATATTTTTTATGGTCATGGATTTACTCAATTATTGGAAAGATCTATTCAAAATGTTGAAAAAGAAAAAACAGCAACAGTATTTGGGTATTGGGTAAAAGATCCGGAAAGGTATGGTGTAGCCGAATTTGATCAAGAAGGCAATGTATTAACTATAGAAGAAAAGCCGAAGAATCCAAGATCAAATTATGCAGTTGTTGGACTCTATTTCTACACCAATGAAGTTGTTGAAATAGCAAAAAATATTAAACCATCAGCAAGGGGAGAATTAGAGATAACAACTGTTAATCAAGAATATTTAAGAAAAAAGCGATTGAAAGTTGAATTAATGGGAAGAGGTTATGCATGGCTTGATACTGGAACACATGATTCGTTATTAGATGCTAGTAGGTATGTTGAAACCATTGAAACAAGACAGGGACTAAAAATAGCGTGTTTAGAAGAAATTGCTTATTATAAAAAATATATTAACAAAGAGCAATTGAAAGAATTGGCTACACCTCTAGCTAAAAATCGATACGGTCAGTATTTATTAAATCTTGCAAAGTAAATTAAATGAACATTATAGAAACGGATATTACTGAAGTAAAGATTATTGAACCCAGGATATTTGAAGATTCGCGCGGATATTTTTTTGAATCTTTTAATGAAAAGATATTCAAAAAAAAAGTATGTGATACAACATTTATCCAGGATAATGAAGCTAAGTCAAGTTACGGTGTTTTAAGAGGATTACATTATCAATTACCACCTTACGCTCAGTCTAAGTTGGTTAGAGTTATAAAAGGTGAAGTTCTGGATGTCGCGGTTGATATTAGAAAAGGATCACCAACATTCAAAAAATGGGTAACAGTTATTTTAAATGAAGAGAATAAAAGACAATTATTTGTTCCCAGAGGGTTTGCGCATGGTTATGTTGTTTTGAGCAAGGAGGCAATCTTTGCTTATAAAGTAGATAATAGATATGCACCAGAATATGAAAGAGGAATTAAATATAATGATGAAGACATCAAAATTAACTGGCAAATTAAAGATTGTAAAATTACTCTTTCAGATAAGGATAAAAATAATCAAATAATGAAATTAACTGAAATATTTAAATAATAAAATAATGTTTAAAAATGTATATGTTATTGGAGCTTTTGATTTATTTCATAAAGGTCATGTTGAACTCTTAAAAAGGGCAAAAGAAATAGGAGAAAAATTAATTGTTGCCATTAATAGTGATAGATTGATATCTGAATATAAAAGAAAACCGATATATGATGAAAACCACAGGTTACAATTAGTTTTAGCGTGCCGTTATGTGGATGAAGCATTCATTATTGATACCTACGATAACAAGAGTGTAATAATTGAAAAAAAAATAAGTGCAATTGTTCATGGTGATGATTGGCCATTAGAAAGTTATCTTGATCAAATAAGATGTAACGGTTCATTCTTGAAAACAAATAATGTTGAAATGGTTTTATTGCCTTACACTTCTGGAGTTAGTACTTCTGATATTATAACCAAAATAAAAAATAGTTAATGTATTATAGTTCAATTAATATACCTATTATTTTGGAAGTAGCAAATGGTGCTATTTCTAATTTTGATTACCTATTAAAAAAGAATTTTCTTTCTTTTGAAAATCGATTTATAATAACTGAAGAGTCTTTATTTAATAATTATAGGAATTTTATTGATAGGTTGAACTTTAGTAAAGTTTATTTTAATAAATCTTATGACTTCAAAGATGTAATAGAATTAGCCAAAGACTTTAATAACGATGACTTTTTAATAATTGGTTTTGGAGGAGGAAAGATTCTGGATTTTACAAAGCTTTTTGCCGATAAAGTTAATCTACCATATATAGTAGTGCCTTCTACACTTTCGAATGACGGTATTTATTCACCGATTGCTCGTTTGGATGAAAATGGTAAAAAGAAGAGTTTTGGGGTCAAACCTCCACTTGGTATAATTGCGGATCTTGATATAATTAAAAATTCGCCTGAAGTAAATTTGATTGCTGGAGTTGGAGATCTTATTTCAAATTTAAGTGCTTTGAAAGACTGGAAATATGCAAATAAGGTTAAGGGTGAATTAATAAATGATTTTGCTTATTCATTATCATATATGTCTGCATCTTCAATTTTTAAATTTTCTGAAAAGGATATATACACAAAAAAATTTTTACAGGCTTTAACTTATGGCTTAATTATGTCAGGATTATCCATGATGATTGCTGGTAATTCAAGGCCAGCAAGTGGATCAGAACATCAACTTAGTCACTCAATAGATGAATATTTTTCCCAGAGGGCAACTCTTCATGGAATCCAGGTTGCTTGGGGGTTTTTATTAATCGAAGAAAGGTTTAGAGAAAATAATACAGATGAACTGAGAATGTTTTTTGATAATATTGGTTTAAACAGATTAATCTCAGAGAGAATAAACTTTAGTGATAGTGAAGTAAATGATATTGTTGAAAAGGCTAAAAAAATTAGAAATAGGTTCACAATTTTAAATAAATAATTGATAAAATAAATTTATAAGGATGTAATATTATTTTATCTTGTTAATTGAATCAATAAAAGAATTTGCATAAAGCTCAATTTTATTATAATTTGAAAAACCTAAAGTTTTGAGCTTATAATAACCCTGAAAATGAGTGTCAATAAACCATAACAAAGAAGAATTTTAGTAAAGAACGAATGTGTTATTTCCAGTTTCTAATAATATGTGGATGTTATAAGTTTATGATAAAATATAAAATTGTATACCTATGAAACAAGTGTTAAAATATATATTATTCACATTATTTTTACCGTTCTGGCATCTTCAAAAACTTATACCTAGAAATAGAAATGTCTGGATATTTGGTGCTTGGTTTGGAAGAAAGTACGCTGATAATCCAAGAGCCATGTTCGAGTACATTAATAAGAATCATAAAAATATTAAAGCTGTATGGCTAACTGATGATAATAACATTGTCTCATACCTAAGAAGCATGGGGTATTTGTCTTATTTAAAGTTTTCTTTAAAAGGTATTTGGTATTCTCTGAGAGCAAGATTTGTCATAGTTTGTACATCAAAAGTGGATGTTAATGCACTGTTTACCAATGGTTCAGTAATAGTACAAACATGGCATGGTGCACAAATGAAGCGCATTAATTTTGATATTAAGGGAAAAAGAAGGGTAGATTACTTATCAAAGTATTTAGCTCCATTTAAATATGAATACAATTACTCGTATTATCTGTCTTCATCATCTTTTTTTGACAGTATTATAGAGTCAGCCTTTAATACAACAAGTGATAGAGTATTAAGTACAGGTTACCCAAGAAATGATGTTTTTTATAATAATAAACATGAAGAGCCATTAATAAATGATTTAAGAAGAAAATATAAGGATGTGAGAATTGCAGTTTATATGCCAACGCATCGAGGATCCTGGAAGGGGCAAGTTCAATACTTCACGAATTTTGGATTTGACTACACTTCTTTTAACGAGTTTCTTGTTGAAAATAATATTATTTTATTATTCAAAGGTCACTTCTATGTTGAGCCAGAAACAAATTCAAATATTTCAGATGTTAATAACAGAATTTTGACAATTACTGACAATGAGATTACTGATGTAAATCAACTCTTACTTAATACCGACATCTTAATCACTGATTATTCATCTGTCTATTTTGATTATTTATTAACTAATAAACCAATAATATTTACACCTTTTGATTTAGAAGACTATAAAAATAAAAGAGGTTTATACTTAGATTATGAAAAAGATGTAGTCTGTGGAGAAGTTGCATATAACTGGATAGAAGTAAAAAAAGCAATAAAGAATTATTTAATTAGTGACTCTTTTGAGAAGGAAAGAGAAATAAAACGTAATAAATTTAATTCTTTTCAGGATGGAAAGAGTTGTGAAAGATTATATAGTTTACTATTAAATAATTGAATATAGATAAGTTTATTACCGATATACATTGATGAAAGATTTAAAGCAGGCAGCAGCAAAAGGTTTTTTGTGGAGTTCGATTGAAAGATTTTCGGTACAGAGTGTTCAATTTGTTATTGAGTTATTTTTAGCGAGGCTTCTACTACCGTCAGATTATGGCTTGATTGGTATGATGGCGATATTTATAGCAATCTCGCATACTTTCGTAAATAGTGGTTTTGTTACGGCCCTAATACAAAAGAAGAATAGAGATGAATTAGATTATTCAACCACCTTCTATTTTAACCTTGTGGTAGCTACTTTTTTCTATCTTGTTTTGTTTTTCGCCTCTCCTTTAATTGCTAAGTTTTATAATCAAACTTTGCTAATATCACTTATAAGGACAATGGGAGGTGTAATAATTATAAATGCTTTAAGTGTGGTTCAAAGAGCAAAGCTTACCATTAACTTCGATTTTAAAACTCAAACAAAAGCGTCCTTAATTTCGGTATTAATTTCGGGAGGTTTAAGTATTTATTTAGCCATTTTAGGTTGGGGGGTTTGGTCACTAATTGTTTTAAGTTTACTTAAGAGTATTATTAATACTTTTATTCTGTGGATTATTTCGGGGTGGATCCCACGTAATGGATTTTCATATTCGAGATTTAAAGAACTTTTTTCCTTTGGTTATAAAATTTTATTATCTGGTTTATTAGGTACCTTTTTTAGAAATATCTATTTACTTGTAATTGGTAAATTTTTCTCTGCAAATATTCTCGGATATTATACGCGAGCTCAGCAATTTAGTAACTTTCCTGCTATTAACTTAACTTCAATATTAGAAAGAATAGCATTCCCTACACTAAGTGAATTGCAAGATAATAATGAAAAGTTAATATTTGTTTATAAAAAGTTTATGAAGATGGTTTCTTTGGTAATATTTCCGGTTATGATAGGATTGGCAGTTTTAGCTTCTCCTTTGGTGAATGTTATACTTACTGAGAAGTGGGACGGAATAGTATGGATGTTACAAATCTTAAGTATTTCGATGATGACCTATCCAATGAGTGTAATTAGCTTAAGTGCTATTAATGTTAAAGGGCGTTCAGATATTTACTTGAAAATAGAAATAATCAAAAGAGTATTGGTAGCACTATCATTAGTAATTACTATTCCAATTGGAATTAATGCAGTTGTTATTGGACAACTAATAATATCTTTATCAAGCATGTTTATAAATTTATATTTTACAAATAAGTTAATTCGTTTTGGAATATTGGATTTAATTAAAAACTTATTACCAATACTTTTATTAAGTATAATAATGGGGATTGTGGTACACTTTTCTATATTGTTTTTAACATCATTATATTTAAAATTATTTATTGGAATATCTGTTGGTATAGTGGTTTATTTAAGTATCGCTTGGATTTCAAATTTAGGAGATATTAGAGAGGTTAAGTACATAAAAAAACTTATTTTTAGAAATTCAAATGAAGCTTAGGGTTAATAAAATACATATTGATAATATAGTTTGGTTTTTTGTAATCAACTTCTTTGTATTTACTATAATGATTGATATTATAGGTATTCTAGAGTTTCGTGTTGCCTATCTGAATAACCTACAAGCCAATTTTGATTTTGGTTCTGGTTTAAGCTCAAAGCTTCGTTTTATTTTAAAATTAATAATTTTACTAATTGCTCTAAGATATATGTTGTATCAATATGTATCATATTTTACATTTTTGATATATATGTTTATATTTTATTGGCTATTAACTGGTATTTCTTATTTCTTCAATGATAAGCCATTATCTCTTTTTTTAGGAGGGATTAATGCGATGATTATACCATCTTTATTTTATTTTATAGGTAATTACAGAAGGAATATTAGTGATAAATTCTATAGAAGAACTTTATTCATACTGTGTATTAGCTTTTGTGTTGGGCTAGTTTATCATTTTGCTTCGGTAGATTGGTATATAGAATGGAAAATAAGAAAATTCATGGCAATCCGTAGTGACTTTACCTGGGGTGAAGCCAGAGGAACTGTTGGTAAGATAACTAGTGGCTTTGCAGCTTTTTCAGGTGGGTATTTTGTGGGCTATATGTCATTTATCGGATTAAGTATAGCTTATTATTTTTATAACAAAAAATATAATTTAATTAATCTATTGTATGTAGTTGTATTTGTCGTTATATTATTGCTATCACAGCGCAGGGTTGCGATTGTTGCTGGAGCAGGGGTTATATTTATCTATCACATATATGGTTTGATCAAAGGTAAAAAGCAATTAAATAATTTGTTGTTTGCATATGTAATTTTGTTTTGTTTTTTTGTATTAGTATTTCACAATATATTCTTTGAATTATTTGAAAAGATTGTGTTAAGACTAGCAAATATTGCTAATGGAGATATATTTGCCGAAAGAAGTTATTCTTGGTTTGATTTACTTAGGTCGCAAACGAATTTCCTCTTTGGACACGGATTACAGTCTGGAGGTGCAGCAGCAGTAAACCGGGGTTATTTAGGTATTAATGATGGTGAATTTTTTAAGTTTATATATGAAGGAGGCATCATAGGATTACTTATTTTTCTTATGTTAAATATATTAACCATTTGTAGAGGTTTAAAGAGAATAAAAATATATGCTATAGAATTATCAATTATTGTGTTTTTTTTAATTGCCACATTAGGCGCAAACCCTTTTTCAAACATGCCCAACATTATAATTATTTATTGGTTTGCAATGGGACGCATATGGAATAAAGGAATAATTAACAAAAACTATCGAATAGAAAGTAAGAGAAATAATTTGGACTATTGTTCTTGTTAACTAAAATAATAAGATTATATATCACAAATATGAAAGATAAAACTAAAGTAATAGCTTTTTATTTACCACAGTATTACCCTACAAAAGAGAATAACGAATGGTGGGGGGAAGGATTTACAGAGTGGACGAACGTTGGGAAAGCTCGTCCATTATATCCGGGCCATTACCAACCAAGAGTGCCATCAGAACTAGGATATTACGATTTACGATTAAATGATATAAGAGAAGAACAAATAAAATTAGCGAAGGAAGCTGGAATTACAGCTTTTTGTTATTGGCACTATTGGTTTGGTAATGGGAAACAATTATTAGAGAAACCTTTACAATCTTATATTCAAAATTCAAAGAATGATTTCCCTTTCTGTTTGGGTTGGGCTAATCATAGCTGGGCTAAAAAGAATTGGAATAAAGATGTTAGTAGATTTGATAATGAAACATTAATCAAACAAACTTATCCAGGTAAAAAAGACATCGATGATCATTTTAATAGAATGTTACCTGCCTTTACAGATCATAGATATCTCAGAATTGATGATAAATTGGTCTTTTATATTTATGCTCCGGAATTAATACCAGATATAAACTATTTTAAAAATAGGTGGCAAGAGCTTGCCCAAAAAAATGGCTTAAAAGGTTTTTTCTTTGTGGCAGGTACTTCAGATATTAGTAAATTAAAGCTGCCAAATATTAAAGCTTGTGATGCTATAAATTTAGACTTGAGAAACTATGCGTTTTTTAAAAAGAATCCAGTATTTTGGAGAAGGTTATCATACTTGTTTCCATTTCCAATGTACATAAGGAGATACTCTAAAGCTATAAAATTATGGCAGAACGATATATATTATAAAGAAAACATTATTCCAACCATTACACCCAATTGGGATCATTCACCACGGTCAGGTAAAAGTGCAACAATATTGCATGGAAGTACACCGGAATTATTCGCGAAACATGTTGAGAATATATTGGAATATTTAAAGAAGAAACCAGATAATCGAAAGATTGTATTTTTAAAATCTTGGAACGAGTGGGCAGAAGGAAATTATATGGAACCAGATTTGAAATTTGGTAAAGGATATATTGAAGCTTTGAATGAAACGTTATCAAACAATAAAGGAGAGTAAGATGACAAATGAAGAATTAGCTCCTGTATGCTTGTTTGTATATAATCGACTAGAGGAGACTAAGCGAACTTTAGCAGCATTGCAGAAGAACTATTTAGCAAAGGAGAGTCAGTTATATATATATTCTGATGGTCCTAAAAACGAAAAAGCAAAACTTCAGGTTCAAAAAGTTAGAGAGTATCTGAAAACAATTAAAGGATTTCAGACGATTAAGATAATAGAATCAAAAATCAATAAAGGATTAGCTAATTCGATAATTAGTGGTGTGTCAGAAGTTTTAGATAGACATGGGAATATAATTGTTTTAGAAGATGATTTGCTAACTTCTCAAAACTTTCTAGATTTTATGAATCAGGCGTTGAAATTTTATAAGACTGAAAAAAACGTATTTTCTATATCTGGTTTCAGTTTAGATTTAAAAAGTTTAAAGAATTATAAAAAAGATTTTTATTGGGGATACAGAGCATCTTCATGGGGATGGGCTACATGGAAAGATAGGTGGAGAAATCTTGATTGGGAAATTAAAGATTATGATGAGTTTATTTCGAATAAGAATATGCAATTTGAATTCAAACGAAATAGGGGATCAGATATGGTATCAATGCTTAAGGCTCAAATGGAAGACCGTATTGATTCATGGGCTATTCGGTGGTGTTATAATCAATTTAAAATGAGTAGTTTTACCCTTTTTCCTGCTATCTCGAAAATATATAATATTGGTGTTGGAGAAAAGGGAACTCATACGAGACAAAAAGGTCGTTTTGGTCATATTCTTGATGATGGTTTGAAGAGAGAGTTTGACTTTGAAAAAGAGATTAGGGTTAATGAAAGTATTGTTTCTGAAGTTACAAAATCTCATTCAATTCAAGCTCGAATATATTGGAAGTTACGTTCTTTTTTAAAGATTTAAGTTGAAGTTTTAAGGTATAAAAAAAATGAATATGAAGCATAAGATACTCTTCATTATCAATTTTCCTCCTCCTATTCATGGGTCCTCAATGGTTGGAAAATATATAAAAGATAGCAAAATAATTAACCAGGAGTATAATTGCAAATATATTAACCTCAATATTTCAACATCCGTTGATAAAATTGGTAAAACATCTTTTCGCAAATTATTGCGGTATATCAGTATCTTTTTTAATACTTTCTTTCAACTCATAGTATTTAGACCTAATTTATGTTATTTATCAATAACTGTTAGTAAAGGAGGATTTTATAAAGATGTTCCGATAGTTTTGTTATCTAAAATATTATGTTCAAAGGTTGTTTATCATCTGCATAATAAGGGAGTAAAGGCTAATCAAGAAAAAAGATTAAATAACCTTTTATATAAAGTTGTATTTAAAAAATCATTAGTTATTCTGTTGTCAGAATTATTATTCTCCGATATAGAAAGGTATGTAATTAGAGACCAAGTCTATATCTGTCCTAATGGAATTCATGATATCACACAAGAGATTGTTCCAAAGAATAATAATCGATTAGTACAGGTTTTATTTTTATCAAATCTTATTGAGTCGAAAGGAGTATATCTTTTATTAAGAGCTTTTTCTGAATTGAAAAAAACCAATGTACCATTTAGAGGTATTTTTGTAGGAGGAGAAGGAGATATAACACATATACAATTTCAACAAAAACTAAAAGAATTAGATTTGGAAAAAGATGTTTTGTACTTAGGTAAGAAGTATGGTAATGAAAAGAATAGGGTTTTTCAGGAAACTGATATTTTTGCATTTCCTACATATAATGACACCTTTGGACTGGTGAATTTAGAGGCTATGCAACATAGTTTGCCAGTGGTTTCAACAAAAGAAGGGGGTATTCCTGATGTTGTAGAACATGGCAAGACTGGTTTTCTGATAGATAAGAATGATCATGAAGCGCTTGCTATGAAAATAAAGCAGTTAATTGAAGATGAGAGTTTGAGAAAAAGAATGGGCAAGTTAGGACGCTTGAAGTATGAAAATAGTTTCACTTTGGAAGTTTTTGAGAATAAAATTGTAGAAATATTAAATAACATAATAAAAGGCTAATATTTTCAGTTATGCTGTAGTACTTTACATTCTGATTTCTATTAATTATTATTTCATGTTAATTGTTTTATAACAAGATTCAAAACCAAGATTATGAAGGATACACGTTTTTATATTGAAGGATTAGGAATAAGTAAAGTTAATTTACAAATTGCGTTGGATCTTATTGGAGAAGAGGTAAAAAAGGAAGGGGCTAAATATATTTGTGTAACAAATGCAAGAGCAGCTTATCATGCAATTAAAAATGGAAATTATTGTAAAATTCAAAATGAATCTTTTTTAACATTGCCTGATGGGAAGCCTTTAGAAATTATAGCAAAATTTAGAGGTTATAAAAATGTTAAAAGAACCTGTGGGCCAGATATATTCAATGAATTATGTAGAATATCTAAAGAGGAAAAATACACCCATTTTTTTTATGGAAGTACACAAGAGATTTTAGATAATATGATTGCAAATCTAAAAATCAAATATCCATTTCTTGATATTGTTGGAGCTGTATCTCCTCCTTTTGGAACTGCTGATGAGCTTGTTAATGACGAAATTATTTCCGAAATAAATCATATAAAGCCAACGTTTATATGGCTAGGTTTAGGTGCTCCAAAACAAGAGATTGTAGCTAGTAAAATGGTAAAACAAGTTAATAATTCGATTTTAATCGGTATTGGTTTTGTTTTTGAATATGAAGCAGGAAAGGTTAAAAGGCCACCAATGTGGATTCAGAAATCAGGATTCGAATGGTTATATAGGGTGTTCAAACAATTTAAGAGATCAAAGAATTTTGTTATTCCTTTTTTATATTTTGTATATTTATTGTTTATTGAATTTTTTAAAAGTCTTTTAAGATTAAAATAAAATGAAAATATCTTTTATTGGCGATGTAATGCTTGGTCGTTTTATCGCTTCAAAATACAGAAAGACAAATTACCAAGTTGTTGATAGTAAGGTGATAAAATATCTAAAAAAATCTGATTATATTATTGGAAATCTAGAATCTCCTGTTTCTTCAAAAATACAAGATGGAGATGATCATTTAGCATTTAAAGGCGAAGCAGGATTATTGACCCAGTTTAAATTAATTGATTGTTTTTCTCTTTCAAATAATCATATAAATGACTTTGGAAAAGAAGGAATGGATGATACTGTTGAGGAATTGAATAATAATGGAATTAAATGGAATGGACTTTTTAAAAAAGAATATAAGCCGTTTATAATTGATGATGGGCATGTTAAATGTGCTTTGTTTACATGTACAGATATGATGAATATTCCATTTGATAATGAAAACCCATGGACAACACCAAAAGTGGATGACCATTTTTTAGATGAAAAAATAATGGAATATCAAGAGATGGGATATTTTAACATCTTATACGCACATGTAGGAATGCTATTCACAAGATTTCCCAACCCTCCAATTAGAGAACTTTTACAGAAGAAAATTGAAATTGGAGTTGGTTGTATTGTAACGGTACATTCACATGTGCTTGGGGGAATGGAAAATCATAATGGCAGTCCAATATTTTATAGCATTGGCGATTTTGTAATGGATGGAAATTCTTATAGAAGAAGAGGAGCGTCTGTTTTAACAATAGAAATCGATCAAAACAAAGTAATTAGCTGGGACATTGAACCTACAATAATAAATAAAGAACTGATTACAGTTTTTCCCAAAAGTAGAATTTGTAAAAAGATGAGAAAAAGTTGGCTATATGTTTCAAAAAAATTAGAGAGAAATAAAGAAAATTATTTATCATTTTATAAAAGACAATATCGGATTGAAATATTTCAGCATGCAGTGAGCACATTTAAATTTCTATTATTTAACGAAGGATTAAAGAAAACTTTTAAACTCATTTTTAAGAGATTTGAAGAGGTAAAAAGAGTTAAGAGTTGGGTTAGTTCTGATAGAGCTGATAAACGATATGATGATGACGCCATTAAAGAAAATAGGAAAAAATTCTCTCAAAAGGATTTGTTTAATATTGATTAATCAAAGTTAATAAAATGAAAAAAGTCAAGGTAAAATTTAATAGACCTAGTAAAAGAAAATATGCCATTGAAATAATAATATCATTATTTTCTTTGTATTCATTTAAGTACTTTATTAAACTAATTGCATACAAGCATGTTAATTTTATTATTGGTAGAAAGAAGGCATCGATAGGAAAAGGATCTAAAATACACCCTACCGTGGTTTTTAGACAAGGGGAGCGTATTCGAATTGGTTCAAATTGTTTAATAAACCATAATAATGTTTTACAAGGGGGGAAAGATATTGGACAAATTATAATAGGGGATTATGTTCAGACTGGTCCAGGTGTAATGATGTTTGCTTTTAATCATTCTATCGATGATTTGGATGTCCCGTCTATATTACAGGATTATTATGATGGTGATATAATAATAGAAGATGATGTTTGGATTGGAGCAAACTCGGTTGTCGTTGCAGGAGTGACTATTGGAAAGGGGTCTGTTATTGCAGCAGGGTCAGTTGTAACAAAAGACGTAGAACCTTACTCTATATATGGAGGTGTACCTTCAAAAAAAATTAGATCAAGAATTAAAGAATAAGATTGTTCATATGGAAAAAAAGACAGTATTATTATTGGATGGGCAAACTGTACAGGCATTGCCTTTCATGGAATCATTAAGTAGAAACGGTTACAAAATAATTGTTTTTTGTGATTCTAAGAACTCATATGGTTATCGTAGTAAATATCCCGATGAAAGAGTTATTTGTCCAAAATGGGCTAATAATCCTGAAGAGTTTAAAGACTTCTTTTTTGATTTTATAAATAATAGAAAGGTCGATGTGGTTGTTCCAATGAATGATGATTCTGCGAGGTTTTTAAGTAAACATAAAAAAGATTTTATTGATAAAATAAAATGCTCAATTCCGAATTATGATGTTTTCAATAGTGGTTATGATAAAAATTGTTTAATGAAGACATGTAAAAAGCTTGATTTACCGCATCCTAATACTGCAGATTTAGAAGAAGTTAGTCTGGTTGAGGCTTCCAAGATTACGGGTTTTCCGGCAATTATTAAACCGAATCATACTGCAGGTGGAAGAGGGATGAAGATTGTTAATTCTATTGAAGAACTTGAAGAATTTTACCCAAATATTAGAAAAGAATATGGACATTGTCATATTCAAAAATACATACGGTCAGGAGGTAATCAGTTTAAAGTTCAAATATTTACTGATCAAAAAGGAACTGTTATTTCAACTGTAATGCATAAAGTGAGATATTATCCTGAAAAAGGAGGAAGTAGTGCTTGCAATGTTACTGTTGATAGGCCTGATTTGGTTGAAAGAGGAGTTAAAATATTGAATGAGATAGGTTGGGAAGGGTTTGCCGATTTTGATATGATTGGAGATCCTGACGATAACGAAGTTAAATTCATGGAGATGAATCCAAGGATACCAGCCTGTATCAGAACTTCATTTGTAAGTGGCGTTGATTTTGCTGAAATTATTATAAACCATAGTCTTGATTTGCCAATTAAAGAATATGAATATGTTCCTGGGAAAACACTTCGTTACTTAGGACTTGAAGTGCTTTGGTTTTTAAAGAGCGAAAGAAGGTTTACAACAAAGCCTAATTGGTTTAAGTTTTTTGGGAAAAATGTTTTTTATCAGGATGGTAGTTTAAAAGATCCGAAACCATTTATTTATGGTACTTTTAATAGTTTTAAAAAGCTTTTAAATCCTAAATTTAGAAAAGCTAAAAGCGGTTTAAATTAAATGAAAATATTAAGCTTTGATATAGAGGATTGGTTTCATATTAATTTTGACAAAAACTTTAATATTGAAAGCAAATGGGATAGTTTTGACTCACGATTAGAATTAAATACAAAGAAAATATTGGAACTTCTTTCGGAGAAAGGAATTAAAGCTACTTTCTTTTGCTTAGGCTGGGTTGCTCGTAAATATCCTCATATAATAAGAGAGTTTCAAAAAGCGGGACATGATATTGGATCTCACTCAGATGTTCATAATCTGGTTTCCTTGATGACACCAGAAGAATTTAATTTGGATTTGAAAAAGTCATTGGAAAGCATTGAAAATGTTATAGGGAAAAAAGTAAAAATGTTTAGAGCCCCTGCTTTTTCAATTGGTAAAGAAAATTTATGGGCTTTTGATATTTTGAAAGAAAATGGCATTGAAATAGATGCTTCAATTTTTCCAGCAAATCACGATTTTGGTGGTTTTCCTGAAATAAGCTTTAATAATCCATTCCTTCTTAATTATAATGGAAATAAAATTAAGGAATTTCCTGTGTCGACAATGAATATATTAACGAAGCGGATTGTAATATCAGGAGGAGGTTTTTTTCGATTTTTTCCGTATGGAATAATTAAGGGACATTTAAAAAGAAATAGTTATTCAATGACTTATTTTCATCCTCGGGATATAGATTCAATGCAACCTATGCTAGATGGGCTTAGTCTAATTCGAAGATTTAAATCATATTATGGGATTAAAAAAGCATTAAGTAAATTTAAAACTATGTTAAATCAATTTGAATTTATGAGTGTTTCGGAAGCGGACAAAATAATTGATTGGAAAAGCAAAGAAATAATTGAGTTAACCTAATTGCCTTACAACAAGATATTTATTAATAATAAAATAGAACAATTTTGAAATTAACAATTATAAATTCTCCTTATTTTAAAAAAACTATAGCAGGTGAATTTTTACCTTTTATTTGGTCTATTACATTAATTTTGTATATTTTAAGATCAGTATTTTTACCGTTTAAATTTTTGTTTTTTTTTAGCCTTTTCTTATTAGGCCTTAATGTTATCATTAACTTCAAGCAGAATTATAGCAAGCTTAACTTAAAAGATTTTTATAAGCTTAAGGAGATTATAATCTTAGGAGCATTTTTAGTTATTGGGATTTTAATTAGCAACAAATTTTATTTACAACCAATTAAAGATTTATCAAACTTTTTAATAGTACTACTACTTGTATATATTTATCAAATAATTAAGCCAAAGATTAGTATCAAATTATTACTCCAATTATGGGTGTATTTGACATTAATTATAGGAATATTAGGGTTAATAAAATGGCAATTAGGTATTAGAGAGTTAAATTTCGTATCAAATAATTACATATTAACTCCAACGACTTCTTTTGTAAGCGATTCAAACTTCTATGGAAATCACATTATTTTAACAATTATTTTATTCTTGTATGGTTTACAGTCAAGGAAACTAAAAAACAAAGTATTTTTTGATCAAATTATTCTATGGGTCTTTATATTAAATATTAGCCTAACCGGTTCTAGAAGATCTATAATGCTGCTTGTAGTTTTAATTTTAATTACTGTATTTTATCTAATTTTTTTCAAAAGAAAAACTTCAAGTTATTTATATCAGAATTTAAAAGTATTATTATTAACTATTCTCGGATTAATAATATTATTTATATTTTTATTAACCTTTCGAACTTCAATAATAAAAAACAATAGAACTCGTTCAATTATTACAAGCCAGTTATACAGTTATTCAACCATAATATATCCAAATATTGATAATGAAACCCTATATTGCAAACTTTGGTTTCCAATGTATAAAATGAAAAATGATTCAAATCTACTTTACAATGGGAATTTTGAAAGAGGTAAAATATTTTGGGGGATTTCCGCTCCAGATTCTATTTCACATACAATAATTACTACTAAATATGGAAATGCAATTAGAGTATCAAGGTTTGATGGAAAAGGATGGTGGCCTTTGTTATATAAAGGACCTGTAATACAATACAAAAAAAACTATACCTATCAATTTTCGTTTAAATTCAGAGTTATTAAAGGGAAAGGAGCTCCATTTAAAATAGGATGGTGGTTAAAAGAAGATGGAAAGTATATTTACAATCTTAAAAAAGATATTAAACCGCTGGATGATGATTGGAATGAATGTATATGCACTTATACTTTTAAAGAAAACCATTTTACGCGAGCCGGAACATTTATGAATTCGCAACATCCATTTACTGTTATAGATTTTGCTGATATTAGCCTTATTTGCTTGGATTGTAATGTTGATAATTCTAATCAGTTAAAACCAGATATATTCGCAGAAATAGAAAATAATAAATTTATCTCTCCTAGAACAAATCGTTGGAGATTTGCTTATGAAATTTTCAATAACTATAATTTTCTGCAAAAAATGGTTGGAAATGGATTTAATTATGGATCTCTTTATTCAAGCGAATTTATTAAAAATAATAGCAGTAAGTTTGATTACCCACATAATCCTATACTATCTGCATTTTTATATTCTGGATTAACTGGAGGATTTTATTATATCTATTTTCTAGTGATGTCGTTTTATTATTATATAAAAAACAGAAAGTTTTTACAAGTGTTTTTATATATGTATATAGTAACTTTTTTCTTTATGATGTTTAGTGCAAATAGCCATTTTTCTGTTCCAATATTTACTTTATTATCGATATTACCTTTTATAGAAAATATACCAACAAAAAAAGCACAGAATGCACTTTAAAATAATCAAGATCGACATTGTCATTTTTATAGATTATCTAGTATTATTATATCCTAAAAAGAAATAAAATGAACAAACTAATTTTATTTGTAATATTTGTACTAATTACAGTAAATGTTATGGCTCAAACAAAGGTAGTTGCGCACCGAGGTTTTTCGAGCAAGTTCCCAGAAAATACTCTCATTGCATTTGAAAAAGCGATTAAATGTGGAGCTGATTATTTTGAGCTTGATGTTCGAAAAACTTATGATGATTCTTTAGTAGTTGTTCATGATAAAACAATAAATAGAATAAGTTCCAATAATATGAAAGGGACAATTGCTAAAATGTCTTATCAGGATTTATCTAAAGTTGATGTAGGAAATAGTGATAAATTTGAATATAAAAAGAAATATAAAAAGGAAAAAATCCCTCTTTTAAGAGAGGTGCTGGAGTTAGCTAAGAAAGATACAAAAATATGCATTGAAATAAAGACTGAAGGAATTGAAGAGGATGTTGTTAAAATGGTTAATAATTTAAATCTAAGTGAGGAGGTTATTATATTTTCTTTTAAAGATTCGATTTTAACAAAAGTTCGACAACTGAATAAAAACATACCAATACTTTATCTAGTGCATCAAATAGACAGTCAAACACTGGATAATGCAAAAAGAAATGATGCATTTGCTATTGGAGTTGGACCTAAAACAATTATCAAACAAGAAGATATTGTTTTTTTTCATAATAATAACTTAGAAATATGGAAATGGGTTGTTAACGATATAAATGAAATGAGAGATTTGATTGAAGTAGGAATAGATGGGATAATCACTGATTTCCCAGACAGGGCTTTAAAAATGTCTAATAAACGAAGACTTTAAAAAAATAAAAGCATTTAACTTTGTTGTCTAATTCTAAGTATATGAACCGTGTATTAATTACAGGAGCAAATAGTTTTGTAGGAAAAAGCTTCATTAAATTCTCCAAACAAGAATCGATTGATGAGGTATCATTACTAGATAAAAAACCCGAAGAAATTAATTTTTCGAAATATGATGTCGTATTACATTTAGTGGCTATTGTTCATCAATCGAAGAAAATTAGTGAAAAGGAATATTTTAGAGTAAATAAAGATTTAGCAATTCAGGTAGCCAATGAGGCAAAAAAGGCTGGTGTTCAGCAATTTGTTTTTTTAAGTACAGTAAAAGTTTATGGAAAATATATTCCGGGGGCAGGAGCGTGGAATGAGAGCTCTACATGTGACCCTGAAGATGCATATGGTAAAAGTAAGTATGCTGCTGAATTAGCACTTAAGGAATTGGAAGATTCGAATTTTACTGTATCGATAGTTCGAACACCGTTGGTTTATGGAGAAAATGTGAAAGCCAATATGCGAAGCATCATTAAGTTAGTGGAAAAATTCCCCATATTACCATTAGCTGAAGTAGATAATAAAAGGTCTTTTACATCAGTGGAAAACCTGGTGGCATTTATCGATCGAATTATTGAAAAGAGGGCTTCGGGTGTTTTTATTGCTAAAGATGAAAAAGGATTATCCACTACCGAGTTAGTTAAGATTATTTCTCAATACCTGGAAAGAAAGTTAATACTGTTTTCCATTCCTCGATTTATCATTAGAATATGTACCTTTGTTTACCCTAAAATTTTTGACCGATTGTACGGTTCTTTTGAAATGGAAAATAAGAAAACACTAGAAAAACTAGATTTTTTACCTCCATTAACCGTTGAAGAGGGTATTAAAAAAATGATCTTAGCGTATAGGTCACAAAAGTGGTAATTTAAACATAAGTGAATGTTGAGTATAGTAGTATTAATTTCAGTAGGTTTATTATTTTTATCCTTTATATTAACTTTCTTCATAAAACAGATTGCTTCCAGGTTAAGTATTATTGATATTCCCAATGAACGTAGCTCCCATAAAACACCTACTCCACGCGGAGGTGGCCTGGCTATAGTTATATCCTGGTATATAGGAATAACAATGTTATTCTATTTCAATTTGATTGAGAGTTATCTTTTTTATGCGTTACTATCAGGTATTATCTTAGCTATTGTGAGTCTTATTGACGATGTTATAGACTTACCACCAGTTGTAAGACTTTTAGCTCAAATAACAACAGCTGTACTAGCCTTTATTTCATTAAATGGGATAGATCCAATTCAAATTTTTGGATTTGCAATGAATATTAAGTTTATTGTTTATCCTGTTGTTATAATTGGGATGGTTTGGTTTATTAACCTCTATAATTTTCTGGACGGGATTGACGGTTATGTGTCCATAGAAGCAATTCTGGTTTCTGCAATACTTTTTATCTTTTCAGGTAATAGCATTCTTCTAATTCTTATTGCTTGTGTTTTTGGATTTCTTATTTGGAACTGGCCAAAGGCAAAGATTTTTATGGGAGATGTAGGTAGCACTCAGTTAGGATTTATTTTGGTTGTTTTGGGAATTTATTTTCATAATCAACAACAATTCTCAATACTTCAGTGGTTTATTTTGACTTCTCCTTTTTGGTTTGATGCAACGTTTACGCTATTTAGAAGATGGAGAAATAAGGAAAAGTTAAGTCAGGCACACAAAAAGCATGCTTACCAGCGAATAGTTCAGGCAGGTTTTTCTCATTTTAAAACTGATTTATACCTAATTATAATTAATATAATAATATTGGGATTGGTGTATGGAGCATATTATTATCCGAAATTTGATCTGTTGTTTTTGTTAGCTGCTATTTTATTTCTGTATGGCATTGTAAGATGGGTTGATCAAAGAAAAGAGTTTTCGTAGATTATAAGATAAGTACGTAAAAAGAAAATCAGGTTATTCATGAATACTATTTCTATATGTCATATTACTACAGCTCACCCGCGTTACGATGTACGTATTTATCATAAATATGCAAAATCATTATCACAAAGTGGTTATGATGTTTCTTTATGTGTTGCAGATGGATTAGGAAATCAGTTTAAGGAAGATGTTAATTTTATAGACATTGGAAAACCTGGTAATCGGTTTAGCCGCTTCTTCTTTTTACCTTTGAAAATGTTTAATAAAGTAAAAAGAATAAAGGCAGATATATATCATTTTCATGATCCCGAGTTTCTACTTCCAGCACTTTTCTTAAAAAAATTAGGCAGAAAGGTAATTTATGATGTCCATGAGGATGTTCCTCGAAGTCTTACGGGGAGAGATTGGTTACCCAAATGGATTTTAACAATCATTGCCTTCTTTTTTGAATTAATGGAAAATTTTATCACGAAGAGACTAACAGGTATAATAACGGCAACACCTCATATTCGTGATAGATTTTTACAATTTAATAAGAATACAATCGACATTAATAATTATCCGATTAGAGAAGAATTTAACTGCGATAAAATTCCTTTTGAGAATAGAAATGATATTTGTTATACAGGAGCTGTCACAGAAATAAGAGGAATCAGAACTTTGATGGATGCATTGTTGCGATGTCATAAAGATATAAAACTTCATTTGGCTGGTAAGTTTGCTGATTCCGAATTTGAAAAAGAAATACTAAATCATAAGGCAAAAGATAACCTCATTTACTATGGGCTGGTTGAAAGAGATAAATTAAATGAAATATATAATAAATGTTTTGCTGGAGTGGTAACTTTTTTACCTTATGAAAACCATATTCATGCTCAGCCAAATAAAATCTTTGAGTATATGTCAGCCGGGATTGCTGTAATAGGTTCTGATTTTAAATTATGGAAAGTCATTATTGAAAAGTATCATTCCGGCACATGTGTAGATCCTGATAATTCTGAGGAAATAGCACAAGTAGTTAATAAATATCATGGTAATAAACAGCTGGCAAGTTCTCATGGTTTGAATGGCAAGAAAATAGTACAAGAAAAATTCAATTGGGAAAAAGAAAAACAAAAGTTATTATCTTTTTATTCTGAAATGTTAATTGACTAAATAATCTCTATAAGGTATATATTTTTAGTAGGTTTGTTTGCTAGGTAGGTAATTGAAATGTATAGATAATTAAGGAATGAAAGTAAAGAAAAATAAAATGTGTCGTAAAAGCGTAGTTTTAGATTAAGTTATGAATTCTCCCTTTAAAAATATATTAACTTTAGCTGGAGGAACAGTTTTTGCACAAATCATAGCGTTTATTGTTCAGCCTGTACTTCGCAGAATTATTCCTGTTGATGAATTTGGAGTTTTTGCTGTGTATATGAGTATAGTTACAATAATTGCTACAGTAGCTGCTTTTAGATACGATATGGCTATTGTCATACCAAAGGAGGATAAAAAAGCTTCTGAATTAGTTTTAGGAGGCATTTTACTCTCCCTTTTTTCATCATTACTTTTATTAATCGTTTTATTAACTTGTAAAACCTTTATTTTACCCATTCTTAACATCAACCACGTTTATTATTGGTGGTTCTATTTTATCCCCTTTACTGTCTTTTTTGCCAGTTCGTACCGTGTTTTAAATAATTGGTTGATCAGAAAAAAGGCATTTAAGTGGTCTTCAGGTAATAAGGTAATTAGAAGAGGAGGAGAAGCAACAGTACAAATTAGTTTTGGACTGAAAAGTTTTTCCGTAGGGTTAGTTATTGGTGATTTAATTGGGAATATGATTAATTTTTTATTCGGGATGATACAGTTACTTAAATCATCATTGCGCATTGGAATAAATGTTAAGAATATATATGCTGCTTTGAAGGAATATAGTGTGTTTCCAAAATACAATGCAATACCTGTTTTATTTAATACACTGGCTTTAATGTTGCCGGTTATTATTATTAATAAATTATTCAATAGTGAAATCACTGCTTATTTTGATTTAACCCGTCAAATCTTTGCAATTACCTTAGCACTAATTTCAGCTTCAGTGGCTCAGGTTTATTTACAGCGAATTGCCGAAAAAAGGAATAACAAAGAGCGGATTTTACCTGAAATTCTGAAATTATCGAAGGTTCTTGGGGTTATTTCACTAATTGGAATTGTTATTGTTTTAATATTTGGTCCGGATGTTTTTAGCCTGGTTTTTGGCTCTGAATACAGGGCTTCGGGATATTATGCACAGATACTAATATTTTCTTTTGCAATAAGATTTATCGCTTCTACATTATCTATTGTTTTTATTACCTTGCAGAAATTAAAAATGAATGCCATTTGGCAAATATTATATTTTATAGCCATCGCATCACTTTTTATGTTTAAATATGAAAGCATTAAATCCTTCTTATTTACATATTTAATTATAGATGTAATTTTTTATGCAGTATATTATACCTTAATTATTGCTATTTCAAATCAACATGATAAAAACATAAGTTAAAAAATGGCGGTTAAATGAATATAAGATCAAAATATATCTTTATAAAAAAATTACTGAATGATTTCAAAACAGCACTGATCGGAACATCTGAATATAACCTGAACGTTAAAGCTTTTGATACAGATGCTTATTTTATGGATTACTCATTTGCTTTAAGAAATGAGGCTAAACATTATCACCCTAAAGATGCTGAAGGAATACCGATGTCAAATTATTTGAATAGTGGAAAGAGCTATAACCCAACGCGTGTGGCCTCATTTGGTTTAGCACATTTCCAAAAATTCTTAACAGAAGGTGAGGTTGCAAATAAGGAAATGTTTCTAAAGGTAGCAGAGTGGTTTACTCAATTTGATGATGGTAAATTTATTTATACGATTCCTTATGGTGAACTAAAACCACCGTGGATATCCTGTATGGCGCAAGGACAGGGTATAAGTGTATTAGTTAGAGCATATAATCTAACCAAGGAAGAAAAGTACCTTACTGTTGCTAAAAAGGCAATTGTTCCTTTTACAATAAACATTGAACAAGGAGGTTTGCATTCTAAAATTGAGAATAAGTTTGATTTTTTAGAAGAGTTCCCATTTAAAAAGCCCAGACATGTATTAAACGGATTTATTTATGCGATTGTCGGAATTCATGAATTGTCATTAATAGCTGGAGATGTTGCTAAAGAAGTTCAATTAGATAATCTCATAAAATCAGTATCAAATTGTAATTTTTGGTATGCCCATAATTGGTCAACGTATGATTTGCATAAATCAAAAAAAGGAAGAAGAAATACAGCAACTATTACTTATCAGAATGTTCACATAACACAGTTTAAATATCTTGAAAAAATTTTCCCTGATTATGGATTTGGAGAGTTCGCCTTGAGGTTAGAACAGGATTATAAAAATGTTTTTTTAAGATTTAAGGCTTTAAAAAATAAAATATTATACAGGATTGATCAACCTGCTGATAGGTTTTAAAAGATGTTACTAAAATAGCGATTTTAATCAGGATGAAAGAACTTACAGTAATTATACCATGTTTAAATGAAGAAAAGTTTATTGAGAAGACGCTGAAATCAATAATTAATTCTGATTTTGACAAGGATAAATTGGAAGTATTGATTTATGATGGGAATAGTGAAGATCGCTCAACAGAGATAATTAAAGATTATGAAGAAAAATTTGATTATATTAATCTAAGAATTAATAATGAACGTATTGCTCCGGTAGCTTTTAACGAAGGAATTAAAGAAGCAAATACTGAATTTGTAATGATTCTTGGAGCACACAGTGAAGTTGCAACCAATTATTTTACAAAATGTGTTGATTTCCTACAAAATAATAAAAACTATGATGTTGTTGGTGGTGTTTTGAAAAATAAAGGGGTTGATAAAGTTTCAGATTCAATTGCAACGGCTATGTCATCGCCATTTGGTGTTGGTGGAGCACATTTTAGAACAGGAAGGAAAAGTGGTGATGTTGATACAGTAGCTTTTGGAGTATATCGAAAATCTATTTTTAAAAAAGTAGGATTGTTTAATGAAAAACTAATTCGTGGACAAGACGGAGAAATGAATTTTCGTATTGTAAAAAACGATGGTAAAATATACCTGCTGAATACTACTTATGCTGAATATTATGTGAGGTCTTCGTTTAAAAAATTGTTTAAACAGTATTTTCAGTATGGGTATTGGAAATTTAAACTAAATGTAATAAATAAAACGTTCATATCGCTTAGACAGATTGTGCCATCTCTCTTTATTCTATTAATATTATTAACAATAATTAGCGGGTTTTATTTTAAATCCGTTTTTATATTATGTCTTAGTTTCATAATTTTATACTTTATTTTAGGTATATATCAAAGTTTACGATTAGCCGCATCCTTGATTACAAGATTTCATATTCTTTTAAGTTTTATTGTTTTGCATATAAGTTATGGATTAGGTTATTTTGCCGGTTTAGGGGCCGTTTTGTTAAATAAAAGGGTATTTAAGTAGTAGGCATGACACGTTCAATATTTAGTTATATAAGGAATAACTTCCAGTATTATGCACTAATTGTGGTGGCTTTTTTCATTCCTTTTACTAAGGAGTATCTACCATATGCTATGGCTTTATGGGTTCTGACTGGTATTTTATCAATAAGAAAAATATATAAAGATAGATTTCAGCATACTATACTATTACTATTTCCTTTTCTTTTTTATCTGCTTCATGTTTTTGGTTTAATTTATACCACTAATGTGAATAATGGATTATTTGATTTAGAAGTCAAATTGTCTATTTTCTTGGTGCCATTAATTTCTTTATTTATTTCACACAGATCTAAAATTAAGATTGTTACAGTTTTAAAGGTATTTGTGCTTGCTAATTTACTTGTTAGTATACTGTGTCTAATATTAGCTTTTCAAAATAGCATTCAGCTTATCGACTCGGGCAAGCTTTTGTTTGAACCATCTGTTTGGAAAGTAACAAGAGACCTTAGTTTTTTGCAATTAATATTTGGGAGACATAGTTGGTTCTCTTATTCTTTTTTGAGTTTTGTGCACCACCCTAGTTACTTTTCGGCATATATCTTATTCGTCATCTACATTTTGATTGATTTAATCCGTGCAAAAAATGAAAAATGGAGCAAGTGGTATTATGCGCTAATAATCTATTTTTCAGTTTTTTTAGTGCTATTAGGTAGTAGAGCAGCTTATATGACATATTTGTTGGTATTAATAATATTTTTTATAAAGCAAATAGTAAAGTATAAAAAGATCAGGATTCTTTTAGTAGGTTTTGTTTCTGTATTTTTTTTATTACTTGTGGTATTTTCAAATAATAAAATTCGTAGAAATATTCAGCAAACGATTACTATCACGAATACTAAGTCGCTGAATGAGGATTCTGATATAAGACTCTGGCTATGGAAATTTAGTTTTGAAATATTTGAAGATAATTTTTGGTTTGGCGTTGGGACAGGAGATATTGATGATGCTTTACATCAAAAATATATTGAAAATAGTATAAAAGTAGCAGAAGAACATAATTACAATGCACATAACCAATACTTTGATACAGCCATAAAGCTGGGTGTATTTGGTTTAATAGTGCTACTTCTTTGGATAATTTACACACTATATATAACAGCAAAAAGGAAGCAGTTTTTATTTTTTTATTTTATGTTAATTTTTGCAGTCAACTTCATGTTTGAGGTTATGTTGAACTCAATTGCCGGGGTAGGTTTTTTTGCTTTTTTCTATAGTTTGCTCTATGCAAAATATAACATAAAAGAAAAAAGAGCTTAGCTAAGCTCTTTTTTCTTTTATGGTTTTATTAATATTTCGAATGATTAAATAAAATAAGGCTAACATAAAGAAAGCAAATGCACTAATAAAAGTATAAGTCTTTGTTTTGCGAATCGGTTTTTGATATATCGTAAAATCCTGAATAATTCTGTAGGGAGTAGCAAACCGCAAGAACTTTTCTCTACTTTGCTTCTCTTTAATGAGTCCTAGAAGCTCGTTTTGAAAAGAATTTTGGTCATTATAAATGTTAACATCTCCTTTACTTTGTGCTGTATGAATCAATTTGTCTTGTAGAGCTTCAATTTTGGTAATTTGCTTATCAATCTCATCAATAAGATTCTGGTTATTTTCTACAAACAAACTAATCTCATTTTGAACAAATGGCTCTTTTTCCAAATAATTAGATATTCCTTGATTTAAGAATTTTAAAATTTCGTTATTAGTAACATTAGCAGTTACCTTAACAAATCCCAGGCTTTTTTTATCATCTTTTTCGTCATAAACAATTTCGGCTTCTAATGAATTGATTGATGCCAAGCTGACGGTGTCAATTTCCATACGTTCACTTAAATATCTTTTATTATTATCACTAATGATTGATTGTATATTATCTATCTGTTGAATGAGTATATTATCGGATACCGTATAGGAATTAATTAAAGAGGAAGATTCATAGTGTTCCTTGCTAAAGAACTTTGTTGAATAGCCTAAAATTGCTCCTATGACCACTGCAATGGTAAAAAACCAAAAATGTTTTTTAAAGAAAATATAAATGTTTAGAAAAAGTTCTATCAAATCAATTTCGTCGTTTCTTTTTTCTTCTGTCATTGTATTTAGTTGATAATGTTAAACAAATTTTTCATATCGGAAACCTTATCTGGGTATCCTAATTTTTCGTACGAATATATTAAATTTAATATTAACTTTTTAATTATTTCAACATTAGAACAAGGTGAAAAGTAAGATTTTTTAGATTCAATTTTTTGCTGTTTTAAGAAATACTCTATTTCCCGTTCACCAAGCACTTTTCCGTTATTGTAGGGGTTAATGTAAAATAGAATATCCTTTTCATACGGATCATGAATGCTCTGTTCATCAACATATGCCAGTATAAAATTACGTGGCATGCTAACTCCATAAATCGGAATCCCTAATTCTTGAGCTAACGCAATGTATATTATGCCAAGTGTAATAGGATTTCCCTTTTTGGTTTCAAATACATGATTTATATAAGAATTTTGAGGAGCGAAAAAGTTGGAACTATTACCTGAAAATTCGTGTACCTGAAATATGATATGATTTAGAATACGAGTTTTTTCAAGTGCAGTTAAATTGGTATTTATTTCTAGCCAGGCATCTTGCTTAAGTTGAGCAAACGATTCCTGAATTGTAGTATATTTCAAATCAGGATACTGATATTTTGCTACGATATAAGCTGCTTTTAATACATCTACTGCTCCAGTTTCTTTCCACTCTTTTAACTGATCCTGGGTTGAAGAATACTGAATTTCCTGTATAAGATTTTCAATGCGTTCTTGCAAAATAGCATTGAGCGATTTTTCCCAGACTTTCTCCAGTTCGGGTATAATAACCTCGCCTTGTTTCAGTAAATTCTTGGAAACATGCATATAAACTTCATCGCTTGGATCATCCAGCAATTGCATTAAGGCTTGTATTTCTTTTTCTTTTGAGCTCACTTTTTTAAGCTGTAAGTCGTTCTAAAACCGTTTTTATCAGATTCTTTATAACGGGTTTGTAGTCTTTACTATATTCACCTTTTAATCGGTTCGCAATGATAACACAAATTGTAATCGCATTATGACCCATTAGTTTTGATAGTCCAAATATGGCCGAACTTTCCATTTCGTAGTTTGTTATCTTTTGTCCTTCAATCTCGAATGATTCAATTTTACTATTAATCTCAGGATCAACAATAGGCAATCTTAATGTTCTTCCTTGCGGACCATAAAATCCAGGAGCAGAAATAGTAATTCCTTTGTTCATGTCCGCTCCATCTAATTTATTAATTAGCATCTCCGATGCATCAACAACATAGGGTGAGGCCAGCAGATGATTCCACTGAACATGATATTTAAAGGCAAATTCAAAATCTAAATCTGATACCTTATTGCGATCTTGATAGAAATTTAAAAGTCCGTCAAATCCTATGGATCTTTTGCTCATTAAATAAGAATCAACCGGAATATCGGCTTGTAATGCTCCGGAAGTTCCAATACGAATTAAATTTAAGGTTCTATGTTCTTTCTTTTTTGTACGGGTTTGCAGATCAATGTTGGCAATAGCATCCAGCTCATTAACAACAATATCAATATTATCGGTACCAATACCGGTAGAAATAACAGTTATTCTTTTACTATTATATGTGCCCGTAACAGTATAAAATTCTCTATTTTGTTTCTTTAACTCAATTTTCTCAAAAAAGGAAGCTACAACTTCAACTCTGCCAGGATCACCTACAAGAATAATATCATCGGCAATATCTTCTGGTAATAAATGTAAGTGAAAAATGCTACCGTCTTTGTTAATGATTAATTCTGATTCTCTAAATTCCATAACAACCCACCTTTCTTTAATTTAAGGACTTCAAATCTATCTAAAATATATGAAAACCGCAATAAAGAAAAATCAACATAACCATAATAATTCTTAGAGTTACCTGTTGATAACGTTTTATGCGCAGTTTATTTATTATGGCAAAAAATAACCGATTAATTAGGTTTTCTATTGTAGATATATTGTTATACCTTTATTCTCCATAAAATTCAGAAAAAAATAGATTATGAAAGACGATCAATTTAAACAAATGAATGTTCCTCCTGAAATTAAGAAAATTTTGAAGAGTTCGAGATTAATAATTATCATAGTAGTTCTTCTTATTTTAGGTTTTGGATCTTTTTTTCAGGTTGAAACAGAAGAAGTTGCAGTTATAACAAGATTTGGGAAATATATGCGTTCAGTTGAGTCAGGACTTAACATGAAGTTTCCGCTTATTGAAAAAGCATATAAAGTTCCTGTTGAAAGACAACAAAAAGTTGAATTTGGATTTAGAACGGTAAGTGCAGGTGTAAGATCTCAATACACAAAATCCGGATTAAGCGATGAATCACTGATGTTAACGGGAGATTTAAATCTTGCTGATGTGGAATGGGTAGTGCAATACAGAGTTGAAGATCCCTACAACTATTTATTTAAAGTAAGAAATCCGGAAACCACTTTACGCGATATTTCTGAGGCTGCTATGCGGCAAATTGTCGGTGACAGAACTGTAAACGAGGTTCTAACTGTTGGTAGAACCGAGATCGCAAGTAAAATGGAAGAATTAACGCAGAAGATTTGTCGTGAATATTCTTTAGGGTTAAAGATCGATCAAGTGGTTTTACAAGATGTTAATCCGCCGGATCCTGTGAAAGATGCATTTAATGCAGTAAATGAAGCTCAACAAGAAAAAGAAACGCTGATTAATAAAGCAAAATCTGAATACAATAAAGTAATTCCTAAAGCTAGTGGACAAGCTGAAGAAACAATTCAGAAAGCAGAAGGATATGCTACAGAAAGAGTGAATATGGCTTTAGGTGAGGTTGCCAGATTTAATGATCTCTATAGAGAATATGTAAAAGCTCCGGAAGTAACTAAGCGAAGGATTTATTTGGAGACTTTACAAGAAGTAATTCCAAGATTAGGTAATAAGGTAATTACCGATGATGAAGGAAACCAGGCGCTTCCGTTATTACAAATGAAAATGAAATAAAATTTAAGAATTATGAATAATAAAAAAACAATTATATCTATTGTAATAATCGTTATTGCAATTATTATAGTATCACAGAGTACATTTATTGTCAATGAAAAACAACAGGTGGTAATTACCCAGTTTGGGAAACCTGTTGGTGAAGCAATCACAAATTCCGGATTAAAGTTTAAAACTCCATTTGTGCAAAAAGCGAATTATTTTGAGAAAAGATATATGGAATGGGATGGAGATCCAAACCAAATTCCAACAAAAGATAAGAAGTTTATTTTTGTTGATTCATATGCACGTTGGCAAATAACAGATCCGTTACAATTCTTTAAGCGTTTAACAAACGAAAGAGGTGCGCAATCGAGATTGGATGATATTTTAGATGGAGAAACTCGTGACTATATTGCAAATCATAATATTGAAGAAGCGGTACGTAATAGCAATAGAACTCCAATATCTTCAGGAACCATTAGTGAATTAATTGGTGATTCATTAATGACCATTAATGTTGGGAGAGAGAAAATTCAAAGCATGATTCTAAAAACAGCCAACGAACAAGCAAGCGATCTTGGAATTGAAATACTTGATTTTCGTTTTAAAAGAATAAATTATGTTGAGGATGTAAGAGCTCAAGTTTATGAAAGGATGAAAAGTGAAAGATATAGAATTGCAGATAAATTCAGATCAGAAGGACAGGGAGAAGCTTCAAAAATAAATGGAGAAAAGGAGCGTGAACTAAAGGCAATTCAATCGGAAGCATTTCGAGAAGCTGAAGAGATCAAAGGGAAAGCAGATGCCAAAGCAGCATCTATATATGCTGCTGCATACGATCGATCAGCTATGTCGAGAGACTTATATAGCTTTTTGAAATCTATGGAAACATTCAGAAATACATTTGATACAACGACTACAGTTATTCTTTCAACAGATAGCGAGTTATATAAATATTTGAAAAAAATGAACTAAAGTACAATGAAAAAACTATTTATAACTTGCGTATCATTATGTTTAGTGGTCATTGTTGTACTGCTCGTTTTTTATAAAAAAGGATATCGTGTAAATGTTTTTAATCCTAGTAAATTACATTGTAATCAAAGTTTTGATCCTGCAGTTTGGGATTCCTGTAATTATACAGACTTTCGATTAGATACATTTAGTTTGCCGGAAATTAAGTATAATCAATTGCCTTATATACATGGAAGAAAGAAGCCCAGAGTCTATGATCATTATGATGCAGAAGGGATTCCTTTACATATAGATCGTAGAGAGAATAATTTAAATTATCACCCAGTTTTTTTAGACTTGGTTGGCTTAATGTATATGGATTACTATGTTAAAAATAAGGATAAGGAAGGATTAGAGAGGGCATATTTAATCTACAATAAAATGGTGAATTCAAGTTTAAAACTGGATTCTTCAATTTATTTTCCGTATACATTTCCATTTCCTTTGCACGATTGTGAAGAAGAAACGATGATACCACCATGGTATTCTGCGATGGCTCAAGGGCAAGCCTTATCCTTTTTTAGTAGGCTTTATGAAGAAACGAATGATGATAACGTGTTAGAAAATTGTCATAAGGTTTTTAATTCATTTTTGAGATTAAAGGGAGATGGGAATGATCCTTGGGTTACTTGTGTTGATAAAGATGGTTATTTGTGGTTAGAAGAATACCCTAGAGATTTACCTTGCTTTACTTTAAACGGAATGATTTTCGCAATATATGGTCTATATGATTATTATCGAATTACAGATTCAGAAGTGGCATTAAAATATTTAAATGCTAGTTTGACAACGATAAAAGATAATATTTTGCGTTTTCGCTGCGAAGATGATGTTAGTTATTATTGTTTAAAGCATAATAATTTTAACGGAAGAAACCCTGCTTATCATAAAGTACATATTCGAGAGTTAAATAAGCTTTCGGAATTAACGGGTGATCCATATTTTAGTGAGGTAGCAGATATCTTTATTAAGGATACAGAAGGTAAAGAAAATCTTAAAGTTCATTAATAAAATTAATGTATAAATAAAAGGCCCACTTCATTTTGATGTGGGCCTTAATATTGAAGCTCTTTTTTTACTATTTATTCTTTTGTGCAAATTCTCTTCCTGCTCGTAATGCTTCTAAATTAACATTCACGATATCTTCACCTTTACGGGCAAAAATCTTTCGAATACCTTCTTCGAAACTTTCAAACGAAACATTAAAGAATGGTGTTGCAGCACCTAACATAACAATGTTCGATGATCTTTTTGAACCGATTTCTGAAGCAATTTTATCTGCATCAATAGCAATGAAATTCTTTTGTTTCTTAATTTCTGCCATTACGTCTTCAGCTTCCGGATAATCAGGGATATTTACAAATGGAGTAGTGTTTGTAACCAGCCATCCACCTTTAGCTAAAAATGGTAAATATCTTAACGATTCCATTGGTTCAACCGATAAAATAATATCAGCTGCTCCCATAGGAATAAGGTCTGATGCGATTGGTTTATCAGAAATACGCATATTCGACTGAACAGCTCCACCACGTTGACTCATACCATGAACCTCTGCTTGTTTTAAATAAAGATCGTTATGTAATGCTGCCATACCAATGGTTGCGGCAATTGATAAAATTCCCTGACCACCAACTCCGGCTAATATAATATCTGTTTTCATAATTGTACTTTTTAAAATTTGTTACTAAATCCGGATTATTTAAGATTTAAGTTTTTTAGCTGTTCAGCAAGTTTCTTGTTTTTCATGGTTTGAACACACTGACGACGTGGTATAATTACAGAAACTCCATCGTAAGCTAATTCATCTTTCATGATCTGGATCATTTCGTCCATATTTTTCTTGGTTGGTCTGAATACTTTGATATGATCAGGATGAACACCAACTCCCTTACAAATATCTTCAATTTTACCAAGAGCTTTAGAATCTTGTCCGCCAGTCATTCCGGTAGTGAAATTATCAGAAATAATAACTGTAACAGGACTATTTTCAGTAACACAATCGATTAAACCTGTAATTCCTGAGTGTGTAAATGTTGAATCACCAATAACTGCCACTGAAGGAACTAAACCAGCATCTGCTGCACCTTTAGCCATAGTGATTGATGCACCCATGTCAACACATGAGTTAATAGCATTGTATGGAGGTAAAGCACCTAAGGTATAACAACCAATATCCGAGAAAACTCTACCATCACCATATTGTTTTAATGCCTCATTTAGTGCAGTATATGCATCAATATGACCACATCCAACACACATTGAAGGTGGACGATTTTTAACTAATTCAGGAATTTCTCCATCAAGTACTGTTTCAATCTCTAGTGCTTTAGCTACCAGGTTAGGATTTAATTCTCCATCGCGAGGTAAGGTTCCGTCTAATCTTCCTGAGATTGGAGTTCCAGCTTCCTGGTATCCTTTAAGCATTTCTTCAATAATAGGATATCCTTCTTCAATAACCAAAATTCGATCACACTCTTCAACCATTTTCATGATTTGTTTGCGAGGAATGGGATATTGACCAATTTTTAATACGGGATGATTTAATTCTTTATCCTGGAAATTTTCCATTAGGTAATTATATGCAATACCCGGAGCAATTATACCTAACGATTTATCAGAACCATCAATATACTTGTTAAATTTTGACTCTTCAGAGTCTTTCTCAATGGCATCCTGAATATTTAAAAGTGATTTATAATTTTTACGAGCAATAGAAGGTAACAATACAAACTGTCGTAAATCTGAAGGTAATGAACCGTCATTTTGATTTTTCTGTTCTAGTGTTTGAACTCCTGCACGAGAGTGTGCTAATCTAGTCGTAACACGCAATAGAACAGGTAATTTGTATTTTTCTGAGAGCTCGAATCCGTGATAGGCCATTTCATATGCTTCTTGCTGATCAACAGGCTCAAGCATTGGAATCATGGCAAATTTTCCATAAAACCTTGAGTCTTGCTCGTTTTGTGACGAGTGCATCGAAGGATCATCAGCTGAAACTACAATTAATCCTCCATTAGTACCCGTAATTGAAGAATTAACAAAAGCATCAGCAGCTACATTCAGTCCTACGTGTTTCATACAAACCATAGCTCTTTTTCCAGCATATGACATTCCCAGAGCAGCTTCCATGGCTGTTTTCTCATTTGCCGACCAGTCGCTATGGATATTGTTTTCTTTAGCAAACTTAGAAGCCTGAACATATTCAGTAATTTCTGTCGAAGGTGTTCCCGGATATGCATAGATACCTGATATACCTCCATCAAGAGCTCCTTGTGCTATAGCTTCATCGCCTAATAATAATAGTTTTTGCATTGTATAGTAGTTTTATTTTATATTTTATTATATCAACTTCTTATTGTAAGCAAATGTATTGTAAATTTTACAAATTATCCAAAAAAAGACTGTTTTATATAACACATTTTTAGTGAATTAGATAAAACAGTTACAGATTGTAACTAAAAAGGTAAAAATTGTTAAAATTTATATCTTTCAGATTATCAATAAATTATATTGAAATGATTTATTTTTGTTTTTGTAGCCACTAAAATTAACCTGATTAAATCTTTTTTATATTTAAATTGTTAACTATTCTAAAACGAAAAGTGATACATTGTTATCATTTGCATATTTAATTAATGAATAGTGTATCCTACAAAAAAATGAATCTTTTATTCTTTATTAAAACGTAAGGGTTGAGTTCAAATTTGGGAATTAATTATAAACTGTAATAACAAGTTTTCTATTTCCTCCGTGGTTTCTGAATTCACATAAATAAATTCCCTGCCATGTTCCTAAATTTAATCTATGATTTGTAATTGGAATAGTTAATGATTGTCCAAATGTGGATGACTTAATGTGAGCTGCCATATCATCAGCACCTTCCATAGTATGAGTAAATAGTTTATCTCCATCAGGAATTAGTTTATTCATAAAACGTTCGAAATCGACTGTAACTGATGGATCAGCATTTTCATTTATCGTTAAACCTGCCGACGTGTGCTTTAAAAAAATATGCATTATACCTTTTTCAGGAAGCTCTTCCAATTTATTTATGATATGCTTTGTAATAATGTGGTACCCTCTGGAAAATGCAGGTAATGTTAATTCATATTGAGTAATCATAATATCTACTTTAGTTTAAATGAATAAAATTATCTAATTTTTATATCTAGCACAAATGATTTAGTTTTGACTTTCTTTAAAAAGATAAAATATTTTCATGATTTTGCTGTTTATAGCATAGTAATGTTAACAACGGATGAAGTTCACTTCTTTTCTATTTTTATTAATTTTAGCTGCAGTTCATGTTTTTTCGCAGGATATAACTTCTCTAAAAGGTAGAGTTATAGACACAAACGGAAATCCTGTTGAGCTTGCGCATATAAGAAATATGTCTAATAATACGGGTGTGGTTTCTGCAAATGACGGGACATATAAATTAAATATTCCTGCTAACAAAAATGTGCTGGTCCAGGTTTCATGTATTGGATATCAGGCTCAAAGCTTTACTATAAATTCATCTAAAGATACAGTTGAGAATTTTAACATCATTTTAAAGCTTGCAGTAAGTGATATTGGTGAAGTTTCTGTGGTTGGAGAATTATCTCCCGAGAGCAATTTAATTAAAATAGAAGCAAAACATATTGATTTAAACCCTGATATATCAGGTAACCTGGAATCGTTAATTAAAACTATGCCCGGGGTTTCTTCTAATTCAGAATTGAGTTCACAATATTCTGTTAGAGGAGGAAATTATGATGAGAATTTGGTTTATGTAAATGATATCGAAATTTACAGACCATTATTAATACGATCGGGACAACAGGAGGGACTTAGTTTCTTAAATTCTGATATGGTTTCTTCCATTCATTTTTCTTCTGGTGGTTTTGAGTCTCGATTCGGCGATAAAATGTCGTCCGTTTTGGATATCAGATACAATAAACCGGTTGATTTTTCGGGAACTATTTCGTTTAGTTTATTAGGCGCAACGGCGCATCTTGAGGATATTTCAAAAAACGGAAAATTCACGTATAATGCTGGTTTTCGCTATAAAACATCGCAATATGTTCTAAATTCCCTTGAAGACAAGGGAGATTATCAACCCAATTTTTATGATTTCCAAACTTACCTAACCTATAAGATAAGTCGAACAATCGATATTGATTTCTTAGGTTATTATGCGTTAAATAGTTATCAATTTATTCCTAAAAAACGTGAAACTTCATTTGGAACAATTGATCAGGCACTAAACCTGATGATATATTATGACGGTAACGAAAAGGATAAATTTGAAACGTATTTGGGAGCAGTAACTACGAATTATAATCCAAATGAGAATGTTTCTTTAAAGCTTATTTTTTCGGCATTTCAAACTTTAGAGCAGGAAACGTACGACATACAAGGCCAGTATTATTTGAATGAATTAGATAATACCATTGGTTCTGATACATATGGAGATAGTATAATGAACATCGGTGTAGGAACATTCCTGAATCATGCACGAAATTATTTAACAGCTACAGTTTATTCGTTAGCTTTTAAGGGTGGTTATTATGCCGATCATAATAAGTTGCGCTGGGGAGTTAATTACAATTACGAACAGATTGATGATGAAGTTGCTGAGTGGAAGATGCTTGATTCTGCTGGTTATTCGCTACCCTATAATGGAAGTACTATTGAACTTTACGAAACAGCGCGTGCTTTTAATAATATTGGTTCAAACAGAATTTCAGGATATATTCAAAACACGTTTAATAAAACATTATCCAATAATGCTGATTTCTTTTTTAATATAGGAGTACGGGCAAATTACTGGGATTTTAACAATGAGTTTATCATAACTCCACGCCTGTCAGTTTCATATAAACCCGACTGGAAGAGTAATATGCTTTTTCGCTTTGCTTCCGGACTGTATTATCAACCTCCTTTTTATAAGGAGATGAAAAATACAAAAGGTGAAATTAATGAGGATATTAAATCACAAAAGTCAATTCACTTTGTGCTGGGTAACGACTATGTTTTTAATGCCTGGAATAGACCTTTCAAGTTAAGTACTGAGGTATATTATAAAATATTAAGGGATTTAATTCCATATAAAATTGATAATGTTCACCTGGATTATTCAGCATTGAATATGGCCAATGGTTATGCTTACGGAATTGATTTTAAAATTAATGGTGAATTTGTGCAAGGAATTGAATCTTGGGCAAGTTTATCTTTAATGCAAACAAAAGAGAGAATAGATCATACTTTTCAGGATGGTGCGGTTCTTTCAACTAATTATTATCCAAGACCTACCGATCAAATTGTTAATTTTAGTTTGTATTTTCAGGACTATTTACCGATGAATCCATCTTATAGATTGAATCTTAGTTTACATTATGGAAGTGGATTACCTTTTAGTTCTCCGGAAGAAGATAGCTATGATCAGGTTTATAGAATGAAAGCATATAAACGTGTTGATCTGGGATTGTCTAAAGTAATAATTAGTAAAGATAGAAAGTTTGAAAACTATAAATGGTTAAATGCATTCGACGATATGTGGATCAGTTTCGAGGTATTCAACTTACTGAATATTAACAACACTATTTCGTATATGTGGATAAAAACGGTAAATAATCAGGCTGGTAATGCATCACAATATGCGGTACCCAATTATTTGACTTCCAGAAGGCTTAATCTTAAATTAACCGCGAAATTTTAACAAATCCATAAAATCATTGTAGATTTGTATGAATGAATTAGTGTTAAAATCCTATTTTCATTACATTAGTTAGAGGCTGTTTGAAAAGTTGAATAATTTACTTTTGTATGTGTTTTTTTACTTTGAGAAACTTCGTGTCTACTTTGTGATCCTTTGTGTAACAGTATTAATAATTATACCACAAAGTTTCACTAATAAGGCGCAAAGTACCACAAAGGCTCTTCAGACAACCTCCTAAAACAAAAAAACTAAATGGAGATTTTAGTCCTTAACTTATAAATAAATTGCAAGTCATGTTTACACAAAAAGATATCCAACAAATAAAAAATAATGGTTTAACCGTTGAGAAAGTTGAAAAACAAATTCAAAACTTTAAAGATGGTTTCCCGTTTTTACAATTGGTAAAACCAGCTACTATCGGCGACGGAATAATAAAACTACAGAATTCAGAAGTTGATGCTTACAGTAAATTGTTTGATGATATCAATCCCGAGAATTTAAAATTTGTTCCGGCTTCAGGAGCAGCTTCCAGAATGTTTAAATTCTTATTTGAGTTTTACGATTCGGCAAAGGATAAGTATAATAGCCTGGAAGAAATTGAAGATAAAGAAGTAGAAAAGTTTTTCAGTGAAATTGAAAAGTTTGCGTTTTATAAGGATTTAAGGGACATTTTAAAATCAAAAGATCTTGAAATTACAGATTTAATAAATCAAGGAAGATATAAGGAAATTCTGAAATACTTCTTATTTGAAGAAGGACTAAACTATGGTCAAAAACCTAAAGGTGTTTTAATGTTTCATAAGTATGCTGATGAAATCAGAACGGCTTTTGAAGAGCATTTGGTTGAAGGAGCTCGTTATGCAAAATCACCGGAAAATAAGGTTAAAATTCATTTTACTATATCGCCAGAACATGAACAGTTGTTTAAGGAGCTTGTTTCAAAAAGAGCACTAGAAGTTGAGAAGAAGTATAATGTAAAATTTGAAATTACCTTTTCGCAACAAAAGCCTTCTACTGATATGGTAGCTGTAGATTTAAATAATGAACTATTCAGAAATGAGGATGATTCTTTATTGTTCAGACCCGGAGGGCATGGAGCATTAATTGAAAATTTAAACGATTTGGATTCTGAAATCATCTTTATTAAAAACATTGATAATGTAGTTCCTGATAATTTAAAAGATATAACAGTAAGTTATAAGAAAGCTTTAGCAGGCTTATTAATAGCTGTTCAGGAGAAAATCTTCAATTATATTGAGAAAATTGAGTTTAATGATGTAACTGATGAACTAGTTAGTGAAATAGTACAATTTATATCAAGTGATCTTTGTTTTGAATTTAATACGGATCAAATCAGCAGAGAAACCATTTTGAATATTCTTAAACGACCAACTCGGGTATGTGGTATGGTTAAAAACGAAGGTGAGCCGGGAGGAGGGCCATTTTGGGTAAAAGATCAAAATGGTTCGGTACAGTTACAAATTGTGGAAACTTCGCAAATAAGTTCTGAACCTGACCAGCAGGAAATATTGCAAAAAGCAACACATTTTAATCCTGTTGATTTGGTTTGTGCCACGAAAGAAAGGACAGGAGAAAACTACGATTTATTAAACTTTATTGATCCAACAACAGGATTTATATCTAAAAAATCGAAAGATGGAAAAGATTTAAAAGCGCAAGAATTACCAGGATTGTGGAATGGTGCGATGGCGAATTGGAATACTATTTTTGTTGAGGTGCCTATCGAAACATTTAATCCGGTAAAAACAGTAAATGATCTGTTACGGCCACAACATCAGTAATATTATAGCCTGGTTATAGTAGACCAGGCTTTTTTATTTATCTAATTTTTCCAGATTTCGATAATAGTGACCATCCTTCCAGCCAGTTCGATCCGGTTGGATCAAAAGCACCTTTGTAGGTTACTGCATCGTACCAGTCGTCCGGGTATGATGCCAGGTTAGTTTCAACATCGCCCGTCGGAATAACATCGTAATCTGTTTCTGTTATGCTAATACCCGGATCAATAATCTCGTTTTGAGCCGTTAAAAAATAATCTTGTAACGCTTCTTGCTGCACAGTTAATGCATCGCCTGATACGTTAAATGCTGACAGAATATTGGAGCTAATATTGTTTTCTATCTGGTAAAAAATATTATTTTCAAATACAAGGTTTTCGTTCGCAAATTGGGTGTAACTGTCATTAACTCCATCGATGTACTCAATTTCAATTCCAGCAATTTGATTTGTAAAAATAGAGTTGTAATATTTTCCTCCTGCATCATCAGAAAATACCATTAGGTTTGACGACTGAAGCTGACCGTTTCCGATATATGTCGCATTGTAAATTTCAGGAATACAATATGGCTCGCCATAAACCGGATTGGTTCCTCCATCATGCTCGGCCAAATTATCGCCTAAAGCTGGAGCTTGTATGGCTAACCAAAATTGTCCTTTGCCCCGGTAGCCTTCGTCAAAGTCGAAAGCATCATCGCCACAAAAAGCAGCTGCAAGATATTTACAATTCACGGTTCCTCCGAAAAACTCAAAACCATCATCCAGGTTAGAAATTACCTCAACATATTCTATGGTTGTTCCAGAACCTACTCCACCTAAAGTAAGCCCATTAATTTCATTATTTTCTCCAATATTGGTTCCACCATGCCTTATTGATACATACTTTAATATTCCTGAGTTGTCGTTGTTTACTGATCCACCATAAATTCCTCTTGTTTCAGATAATGGAATGCCTTCAATTTTAGATTCGTTAAACTCACTATTTAACTGTGCATTTCCTAAAATAATTAAACCACCCCACAGTCCGCGGGATTCGATCGGAACAGAACCTTCCAGATCATCACCTTCAACGGTAAATATGATAGGATTTTCAGGAGTTCCTTCTGCAATAATTTTTGCTCCACGCGAAATAATTAAAGCACTGGCATTTTCACCCTGTCCGGTTTTTGCTCTAATAACTGTTCCTGGTTCAATCGTGAGTGTCTGCCCTGGATTAACAAATACAAATCCTTCTAACATATAGTCCTCATCAGCTGTCCAGGTTACATTTCCAATGCCGGATCCGTCGTCAACAACTCTTTTGGTATTATCTACAACGATATCACTTTTACGGCATGATAATAGCGTTAAAGCTATTAAGAATGATGTAAGGATTATGTGTGCTCTAATTTTCATAATCAGGATATTAAAATTTGTATTCAAGATTTAAATAAAAATAGGATTCGTTTTCAAGATTCTTTGCATATGGATACCAATCCTGGTAGTTGGCAGCAATTTTTACATTTTTGATTGGTTCAAACTGAATGCCACCAATTAAAGCACTGCCATCTTTGAAAATATTCCATTGATTCTTTTCGCCTTCAATAGTGTTTGACCATAACCTGTCATATCTGGCAAAAAGCTCCCATTTTTTTAAAATATCATACGAAACATAGCTGGAAAAACCATAAAGATCATGATCTGAATCGTACTTATTATTAACCTGATAGTTATATTCAGCACCAACTTTTCCAATATTTTTTAATTTATAACCAATAAAACCTGTCCATGTTGTTTGTATTTCAGTTTGCTCAGTATAGTCTACATAAAAACGAGTGGTTAACCCTTTGATTGGTAAAAAAGTTATTCCAAATCCTGTTTTATACGCATTGTCGGTTTGCAACTGATTATAGCCTTCACCATTCATAACTGTTAAATCTGCAGAGATTTTATCGTGAATTTTATAGCTTATGGATGCTCCCAAATCGGCACTTGCTCCAAATTTATGTTCATCCATAAATGATTTATAGATATAGCGATGACCCCAAAATTTTTCCTGAATTTTAAACTGATACAAATCGATTAACCCAAAGCTAAGAGTAAGCTTATCTTTTGAATAGATTAACGCTGCATTTTTAAAATAGGCGTATCGTTTTAAAATGTCGTATGACGATTCCTGGTTAGGACTACCAATATCTAATTTTAAATTAATTGTAAAATTCTCAGAAAGTAAATGTTCATAACCAATATAAGCTCTTTCTACTGCAAATGCCGATTCATTTTCTTCGGCAAGTTGGTAATGGAAATTGCTAAAAATTTTACCATAAACTTTACCCGAAGGTGTAAAAGTAGTTTGTTCCTCCTGGGAATAGAGTTTTATAGAAAAAAATATCAGCAATGCTGAGAATAATAGAAAAATGCGCTGAATATTATTCATTCTTTTAAACAAATTAGAAATTAAAGATGTCCGCAATAATACGTAGAATTAAAATTGTTAACATTAAATTAATGTTAAATTAAGAAAAAAAATATGTAGGCTTAACATACGAAGCTCCAAAATTTCATGGATTTTTTGTTTAATCAAGAATAAGATTCATTTTTTATATGTTTAATGATTTGATTATATTTACCTTATACAAAAAGAAATATAAAGAATGAATAAGTCAAAAACGACGATCTTAATCATTATCTTTTTCCTACTGGGTGCTCTGGTCGATCGTGCATTTTTGTATTACGAACAAGGAGAACGTAACAAAATGTTGTTAAGGGAACAAGAATCTATTAAAGAGGATTACCAGATGTTAATCAGAAAATTTGAATATGTTGAAAAAGAGCTCAAGCTAAGAATGATGATGGATTCGTTAATAAACGATTCTATTTATACCGATACTTCTTCTGATAATTCATAAGCATTACCTATTTTTGTTTACATATACTATTTTCGGATTTAAAGATTTTACAATGAAAGCAGCATCTGTAAAAGAGATAAGAGATGAATTAAAAGCTCGTTCTCCTAAAGAATTATTAGAGTATTGTCTTCGATTATCACGCTTTAAGAAGGAGAACAAAGAACTTTTAACCTACCTTTTATTTGAAATGAGTGATGAGGAAGCCTATATAAAAAGTGTAAAAGAAGAGATTGATGAACTATTTAATAATGTGAATCGTAAAAGTTACTACTATATAAAGAAAAGTGTTCGGAAAATTTTATCAGTTACCAAAAAATATATCCGCTATTCGCAGAAAAAAACAACGGAAGTGGAATTGCTAATCTATTTTTGTATCAAACTAAAAAGTTTTACTCCATCCATAAAACATAACATAGCTTTACGAAATATTTACCTCAGGCAAATCGATTTTCTAAAAAGTAAGTTTGCCGGATTACACGAAGATTTGCGCTTGGACTATGAGCGTGATATGGACGAAATAATTAATTATACTGCTTAAGGGAAGAAAGTTTTTTCCTTTTAGTTTGAGTCAACGGCATTACGTTAATTTAACGTAGGTAACACTAAGTTAATATAAAGTTAACAGAAAGATTATTGTTGCATAATATTCATATAATATTACCCCCTTACATTTGTAGCGTAAACAAAATCGTAAATAAAAAAAATATATAAAAATGAAAAAGTTAGCAATAATCATCGTAAGTCTTTTGGTTTTCACTACAACTTTTGCAACAAATCATAACGACGAAAGTGGAAAATCTGAGAGTGCAGTAATGACAACTTCCATATCAGGTAAAGTATTTGATAAGAGTACCGGAGAAGCTTTAGCAGGAGTAAAAGTGAGCGTTGCCGGAACGGAAAAAACAGTTTATACTGATTTTGATGGTAATTTTACGTTTGATGGAGTACGAGCAGGCGAATTAGAGCTTAAAGCTCAATACATTTCTTACGAACAAAAAGTAGAAACAGTTGATGTAAGTCTTTCAAAATCAAATACAGTTGATGTAGAAATTGAAAGTTTATCGAAGTAATTCCAACAACATAAATAGTTAAAATCCCGGGTTAACCCCGGGATTTTTTGTTTTATTACTTTTTTTGAATTCTTTACATTTCGTTGATATTTTATTATATTGCATTTAAAAATCAGTATATGGATAAAGCAAATCATATTATTCAAATTTTAAAGGAAAATCGTGATTTTATTGCGAAAATTGTCGATGTTGAATTGAATGATAAAAACGTTCATGTTTTTGATTTATCAGATCAAAACACGGAATTATATGAAATTGATTTGGATAGTACAGAAGCTTTTAATGAATACATTTTTACTAAATTAAAGAAAGAAAAAAAGAAAGTTGGCGTCGGTGGATATTTTGAAGACCGCTTAATTTATAAGCGAAGTAAACATTTTGATAATGATGGAGAACCCAGAAGCATTCATTTAGGTATAGATATATGGACAGAAGCAGGAACACCGATCTATTGTCCTTTGCCAGGTGTGGTGCATAGTTTCAAAAATAATGAAACGTTTGGCGATTATGGTCCTACCCTAATCTTAGAACATTTAATCGAAGGAGAAACGTTTTATACATTATATGGCCATTTAAGTGTTGATTCTATTCAGGATAAAGAAGTAGGGCAGCAGTTAAGGAGAGGAGATACCATTGCTTATTTAGGCGATGCCGATGTAAATGGACATTGGCCACCACATTTACATTTCCAGGTTATAACCGATATGCTTGGGAATAAAGGAGACTTTCCGGGAGTGGCTCCGCCTTCGGCAAAGGAATATTATCATAAATTGTGCGTAGATCCAAATCTGATTTTAAAAATAGATAAATTAAAAAAATAGGCTCTTGAATTTAAGGGCCTATCTGTTTTAAGTAGCTAAGTTCTATTTTGTGTAATCTCTTTTAGATGTAAGCTTGCCATTTTCATCGTATACCTTCCAGATTCCGGTTCTTTCTCCCTGGCTGTATTTCATTTCATAACGCAATGTGCCGTTATCATCCCAAACATACCACATACCATCTTTTTTCCCTTTATTGTAGTTGGCTTCAGCAAGTTTAACTTTTTTCTCGTTCCACGTTTCCCACGTTCCATGCATTAATCCTGTCTTGTAGAAACGTTTTTCGTTTAATGTTCCATCTGAGAAATAGATTAGCGTTTCACCGTCGTACTCGCCATTTATTAAATTTGCTTTAGCCTTTATTGTACCATCATCGAAAAATTCGGTATATTCTCCAGTATATAAATTATTTGATTTATCGTAGAATTTACCGTCCTTATTAACTAATTCCTGTGAAAAAGAATTTGAATATAATAATATGGTAAACAGGCATATAAAAAGTTTTTTCATGTTTCTTTATCTAAAGGATTATATTAATATTCCTCCAAATATACGTATAAATTAACTCAGAGTTACTTTGAAGAAGATAACTAACATAATATGTTGAATTAAAAGATTGGGTTCACTAGAAGATAGGGAGGAGTAAAAAAAGAGCCTTGATTTTTCTCAAGGCTCTAAATTACGTAGTATTATTCAGTGTATTTTTTTTCTCCAATCAGAACTCCTTTTTCGTTATACATCTTCCATGTTCCTGATTTTTCACCTTCTATATAATGCATCTCATAACGAAGTGTTCCGTTTTCATCCCAAACTAACCATTTACCGTGTTTTTTACCAAAATTGTAATTGGCTTCGGCAAGTTTTACTTCCAGTTCGTTCCAGGTAATCCAAGTCCCATGCATTTCTCCCTCTTTATATGAACGTTGTTCATTTTGAATTCCATTTTCGAAATAAATATTTGTAATGCCATCCTGGATACCATCCTTTAAGCTCATTTCAACACGAATGCTTCCATTGTCAAAATATTCCTTGTAAATTCCAGAAAAAGGTTCCTGGTTCTTATCTATGTATTTCCCGTCCTTTAAAGTAAGTTCTTGTGAGAATATATTTGTTACTGCTACAAAAAATATAGTTGCAGATATAATTAAAGTTTTCATTTTATTATTTATTATAGTAGTACTAAATATCATATTCCTAATAAAGTACTATTGTTATTATTAATTATCTAGAAATTGTATTTCAGACTAATACTATAACTTCTACCTTTTTCCAGTAATTCATAGTATTGATCTTGCGCTCCATAAGCTTGGTAAACTTTTTCACTTTTATTATTTAAGATATTGTTAACTTTAATACCCAATCCAATTCCATTAAATTCTTTGTTAAGTGTAAAGTTCAAACTATGAAATGGTAAGGTGTAAATATCAGGTTTACTGGCCATACCAACAATAGTTAGTGTTTCTCCCTGAACATTATAAAATAACCCTGCTTGAAGGTTTTTCCAAATACCATCACTTGTACTTCCATTATACAGCAAACCTGCATTAATTACATATGGAGATAATCCTGCAAGAGAACGGGTTTTATCTACAGATTCTCCTACACGCGCATTTAGTAGTCTGGATTCATATTCAGTTTGAGTTAACTCAATCTCAGAATATGCATAAGTGAAATTGGAATTAACACTAAAGTTTTCAAATCTATGTCCTAAGAATGATAATCCTTGGCGGAATTCAAATTCTGCTCCGTAAACTTCACCATCACCAACATTACGTGGCTGGATTTGGGTTTTTTGTGTGGTAGCAAATTGTACCATTTCTATGGGATTAAGGAACTGTTTATAGAAGCCGCTTAAAGATATCATTTGGCCTCGTTCGTGAAACCATTCCCAACGTAAGTCAAAATTATGAACAGATGAGCTCTTTAGATCTCCATCCCAAAATACAACATAATTACCTTCAATGTCATATCCTTTATCATCTGCTAAACCACCAATAAAAGTTACTCCACTAACCGGATCAAAAATCTGAGCATATGAAAGTTCCTTAAGCGATGGTCGAGCTATTGTTTTGGAGTATGAAACTCTAATATTTTGTTCATCAGATAGACTGTATACTAAATTAACAGCAGGAAATATATCAAAGTCATCTAATACTTTATCATTTTCAAAAACTTTAGTTCTCGACTGATCAGAACCAGTGTAGCGTTGAGTATAATTTTCTGCTCGTAAACCAATTACTGATTTTAGTTTTTTGAGGATATTTAATTCACCAGAAACATATACTGCAGCATAGTTTACATTAGCATCATATTGATTGGTATTTACCGGAATAAAGTTTGCATCATAAGCTATACCGTTTTGTGGATCACCTAAATAAGGCCATAAATTTTCTTCGTAAAACAGTTCATCAGGATTTCCAGTTAAATTTGTCATATTTCGCACATTAATTGAATATGTAAATACATCAAATTCACGATCTTTATATGTGTAAGCACCACCAAATTTTAATTTAGCATCTTCGCCTTTAAACGTGAACTTTCTGGTAACATGGAATACTCCTCCCAGGTTTATTTCATTCAGATCTCTCCAGGTTCTTTCAGGAAATCCGGTTTCTGTACCAATTTCTAGGCCTGTACTACGATATACATATCTTGTAAATCTATTATCGGGATCTTCTATTTTTGAAAGAGTGGGTGATAACTTCCACAATACCTCCCAGTTTGATTCTATTTTTTTGTGTTTACCTTCAATAAACAGATTGGTTAATGATCTTTGTGTATATTCCAATACATGCTGATAGGCAGTGAACGTCGTACCACGATCATCGCTTACAAAATCAAATATTCCTGCACCAGATTCTCCATTTTGAAGGTGAATTAGATTAATTCTATATTTTGAGTGTGCAGTTTTTACCGCAAATCCAGCTAATCCGCTTAGGAACACATTATTTTTACCAAGTGGTCCGTTTGATAAGTTGTCAGGATTCAATTCTGTTATGGATTTGTCTCCTAATTGACTGTATTTGCCATATTTTGCATTCTCGTAAAATTCTGTTTCGTTTTTATATGATAAAGCAAAATTATAACCAATGGTAACTTTTTCGCGTACCTTTTGATTACCAAAACTTACTCCTAAACCATAGTTCATTAAGCTTTTCTCTTTAATAGCCGACATATTAGGATTAAAACCTTCAAGTATTTCTCTATAGCGAAGTCCTTGCTCGCTCTCCGGATCCATGAAAACCTCTGCAAACTGAGGAATGTTAGAAGTAGCAGGTGCATCTCGGCTTCCATCATCAAACCCTAAAAAATCAGTAGAACCACCTTCATAGGTTAAGTAGTTATCCTTAAAATGAAAATTAGGGTTATATCCTGCAGAAATGGATATGTTTCCTTTTTTTTCTTCAGGGAAGTCTTTTAATTCTATATCAACTGCACCACCCGTAAAATCTGCCGGTAATTCGGCACTAAATGTTTTATGAACAATTATGTTGTCAATAATATTTGTTGGAAATATGTCCATTTGTATGGTATTTCGATCAGGATCTAAACCAGGAACATCTACACCATTTAGAATTGTTTTTGTATAACGATCTCCTAAACCTCTTACATACACATATTTTCCGTTTGAAACAGAAACACCGGTTACTCTTTTTATTGACGAGGCAGCATCTGAGTCGCCTGTCCTTCTTAAACTGGCAGCGGAAATACCATCAAAAACATTCGGTGACTTATGCTTTAAAGCAAGTAATGCAGTTTCTGTATTTCTTACAGCTTTGGCTGTTACTACTGCACTTGCAATTTCAAAAGTAGCTTCTTTTAACCCCACATCGTTTATAAGTGTTACTTCCTCACTTTCAACTTTTAATCCCTCCATTACAACAGTTTCGTAAGATATAAATGATATCTTTAAATTATATGTCCCTGGTGCTACCTTTAAATTAAATTTACCATCAAGATCAGTTATAGTTCCATGAGAAATGGACTCGATATAAATGGTAACTCCCGGAAGAAATTCTCCTGTGTTTGCATCATAAACTGTTCCTCTTATGGTTCCACTTTGAGCATATGCCAGAATACCAGCAAATAAAAAGAGAGGTAGGAGTATTGATTTTAATTTATTCATAAAACGTTAAATCTTAAATTGTTATTTAAATAGTTTAAACCCGCATTCAAAAAATAGAATGCGAGTTTAATATTGAAAAACTAATATTTGTGTATCACTTAAAATGCGTCTCTTACACCAGCGAATGTCCAACCATTAAAAACTGAGGTGTTAGCACCAACTGTAGCGGTAGTAACTTCAGTTAATTCAGAAGCTTCAGTAGAAGCAGCAATGTCTGCAAAATAATCAGCAGCCACAGGAGCAACATCTGGAGTATCTTCATCGTCGTCTAAGTCTACTGGAGTAACATCGAATTCGAAGTTAGAAATAACGAAGTTGCCGTTTGAGTTGTAATCATTCTCAGTACCTGTTGCATCAGTAATCTTAGTAAAGAATACATTCATTACTTTAGCGTCTGTGTTATCATCATCATCGTAACCACCACCACAAGATTCCATGTATACAGTTACATTTTGAATAGTGTGACCAGCTCCTTCGTAATCACCTTCAGGACCGTCTAATTCGAAAGCTTTGTCACCAGGATTAATAACTAGTGCATTGTCAAGAGTTCCAGCCCAAGCTTGGTCTGTATCAATAGCATCATCACCGTTATTCCATACTAAGATGTTAGAAACATTAACTGTTCCTCCAAAGAATTCAACTCCATCATCTTGGTTAGCAACGATTTCAATATTCTGAATAGTTGTTCCTGAACCAACACCACCTAATGTTAATCCGTTAATTTCGTTACCTTCACCAATGTTTGATCCACCATGACGGATAGATATATACTTAAGAACACCAGAATTATCAGTAGCATCATTTCCACCATATTTTCCATTTTCATCATCAGCAGGAATACCTTCAATAGAAGCTTCTGTTCCGTTAGATTTTGGAGAAATAGGAGCATTTCCTAATACAATAAGTCCACCCCAAAGACCATCTACGTCGTCAGCCATTTCGCTATCGATTTCAGTTGGCTCAATTTCATCAGCAACACTTGTAAAAATAATAGGCTCATTTGCAGTACCTTCAGCCATAATTTTTGATCCGCGAGCAATAATTAAAGCGGTAGCATTTGTACCTGTACCAGCATCACCTTTTACAATAACACCAGGTTCAATGGTTAAAGTTGCACCATTCGTAACAGCAACACGAGATTTAAGATAATAAACATTACCAGTTTCCCAGGTAGTGTTTTCAGTTATATCCGCAGATATATTAAATTGATCAGTAGTGTTATTGTTTGAACCTTCATCATCGTCATCGCATGATGTAAAACTAATAGTTAAAGCAGCTAAGATTGCTGCAGTTAATTTTAAATAACTTTTTTTCATTGTGAAATTCATTTTTAGATTTATTAAATTTTTGATCATTTTCGATTGAAATTTTATACTGCAAATATGAATGTTGTTATGTTAAAACTTATTAAGAGCGTTTTAATCTTACGTTAATAAATAGCATACTATTTTTTTTCTTAACTTTATCTTAAAGTTGATTTAAACATATCTTATACTTGGGTGTATAAGATTATTGTATCTTAGCTACTTAAGATCAAAACAAAATTTACAACAATGAATACGAAAGATTATAAAATACTTCTTGTGGATGACGAACCGGATATTCTTGAGTTTCTTAGCTATAATATAAATAAGGAAGGATTCGAGGTGTTTACAGCTTCAAATGGAAGAGAGGCAATAGATAAAGCCAAGAAAGTTAATCCACATTTAATATTATTGGATGTGATGATGCCGGAAATGGATGGTATAGAAACGTGTGAGCTATTACGTCAGGATAAAAAATTACAAAACACAATTATTGCATTTTTAACTGCCCGGGGTGAAGATTACTCGCAAATAGCGGGTTTTGATGCAGGTGGAGATGATTATATCACGAAACCTGTTAAACCAAAAGTATTAGTAAGTAGAATAAAGGCCTTATTAAAAAGATTTAAATCTGTTGATAGTAACGAAAGTCAAGAAAACAATTCAATCATAAAACAGTCAAATTTGGTAATCGATAGGGAAAGATATATTGTAATTAAAGACGGAAACGAATTAGTTTTGCCAAAAAAAGAATTTGAACTGCTTGTTTTGTTAATTTCAAAGCCAGACCGGGTATTTACTCGCGATGAAATCTTTAGTTCTGTTTGGGGTGACAATATTATTGTTGGTGATAGAACTATAGATGTTCATATCAGGAAATTAAGAGAAAAAATTGGTGATGAGCATATTAAAACAATAAAAGGGGTAGGATATAAATTTGTAGATTAAGAGTTTAATTAAATTATAAGAAAAAGCCCGACAAATTTTTGTCGGGCTTTCTGCTGTGGTAAATTCAACTTATTTTTTAGATTTTAACTGATATTCCACAAAGTCTCTTTGCGACTTAACCAGGTTAATAGATTGTAATAAGAAATTCTTGATTTCATTTAAAATACCTAAGTAAAGTACGCTATTTCGTGTGCCCGCTTCATTATGCTTAATACGCTTTATCTGTTTTTTGCGGCACGATTTAAGAATACCAAGTACATCTTGCTGCTTGTCTATCAGGTTCGGGATATTATCAAATTCGTTATTGTCGATAGTAAATATAATTGCATCAAATAGTTCGTTAATGTTGTCTTTAAGCTCATTTAGCTCTTTAATTTGAGCTTCTAATAGTGGCTTATGGTTATTATCAATATGGTCATAACTTGGATTTGAGATAAATGTAAGGGCATGTGCCATTTCTCTCAAATAATCAATAACCTGAACATAATAGTGGCCGGTTTCTCCATCTTCTTCCTGAAGCTTAAGTAATGTATTATGAACATTGGCTTTTAAATATTTAGCATCAGCATTTAGTTTATCAACTTCTTTGCAAACAGCTTTTAGTGCTTTTCGATCTTCCTTAGTCAGTCCGTCAATAGTTCCTGAGAAGACAGTAGTAACTGCTTTAAGCATATTTCTAACTTCAAGCGAGCATTTGGTCATTATGTTTTTTGCATGTAAATCTTCATCAGCAAGTCGTTTAATCTTTCTTGTTTCTGATTCCTTTTTCTTAAATGAAGCATGTGTTCTTATTACAGTGTAGAGTGCAACTAAAGAAAATGCAGTAATTGCAATTGCACCTCCCCAGCTTATTATTGTTGCGATAATAAAAGCCACGGTGAAAGCTGTAATGGCTGTCATAAACCATCCGCCAATTACAGTAACTACACCAGTTATACGGTAAACAGCACTTTCTCTTCCCCAGGCCTTATCAGCTAGTGAAGTACCCATTGCAACCATAAATGTAACATAAGTTGTTGATAAAGGAAGCTTTAAGGATGTTGCGAAAGATATTAATACACTGGCTACAACAAGGTTTACCGATGCTCTAACCATATCGAAAGATGGAGCATCTTTCATGCCTTTTAATTTCTTCTGGTATTCTGTATCATCGAATCTTTTATTTAATGATTCTTTGAGTCTTTTTGGTGTTATATTATCAAAAAACTTACTAGTATCTACAGCAGCTCTAACTAATGTTCTGGAAAGCATGCTTGATCCAAATCGCTCACTTCCTGCACTCTGTCTACTTAAATCAAGTGAAGTTTTTACTACAGAACGAGCTTTTTTCGATAACCATAAGGTTATAATCATAATTACTCCAGCAATAAGAAGTAAATAAGTATTTGCTTTTGCTTTTCCTGTTAGGGCAATCATTAAAAATCCATCAGGATCTGCTCCTGGATTAGCAGTGAATGCCTGGAAAGATTTTAATCCTGCCAACGGAACACCAATAAAATTTACCAGGTCGTTACCTGCAAAAGCCATTGCAAGCGCAAATGTTCCAACTAAAACGATCACTTTAAGTATATCAAGTCGTACTATCCAATACAGGAGTTGGAGTAAAATGGTCCATCCGATTAAACTATAACCTATAATTAGTGTTGAATTGTGTTTTATCCACTGGGTTGTTTCATCACTTAAAAACGATGATCCTTTAGCTCCTTTTACTAAAATAAAATAAGTTATGGCTGTAATGGCAATACCTCCCCAAATAGCACCGTAACGCTTAAATGTTTTAGCATGATTAAAAGAAAAAACCAATCTGGTTAAATACATGACAATTGCCCCGACCGTAAAAGCTACTACCACCGATAAAAGTATACCTGATATAATAGCCAATGCTTTAGCCGAATTGATATAATTTGCTAATTCACCGGCATCTTGTCCAAGTTTTATCATTTTTATTACCGCAACAGCAACAGCCGCTCCTAAAAGTTCAAAAACAATAGAAACTGTTGTTGATGTGGGTAATCCCATGGTATTAAACACATCGAGTAGAACAACATCAGTGAGCATCACAGCAAGGAAAATGACCATAATTTCGGAGAAATAAAACTGGTCAGGATGAAAAATTCCTTTTCGGGCGACCTCCATCATACCACTTGAAAATGTTGCACCTATTAAAATACCTGCACTGGCAATAATCATTATGACATAATGTGGGGCTACCTTTGCTCCAATTGCTGAATTTAAAAAGTTTACGGCATCATTACTTACACCAACAATTAAATCGGAAATAGCTAATGCAAAGAGTAATACAACCAGAATTAGATAAAAACTTTCCATTTTTTAATATTGTTTTAATTCGGGGTTAAAAGTAGATATACAATTGTTATGTGAATTGCTGTTTTATTTTAAATTTTAATTAAATCAATGTTAAATTAATGTTAACTAAGTTAAGGAAAATAACTAAACATTTTTATACGGTTCTTTAAAAACTATGATCCACACCAGATTTTGATAAGAATGTACTCTAATTTTTCTCAAAACATTTTTTGTTTTTTAATTAATAACATTAACTTTAGATTTTGGTTAGTAATATTTTAGCCGTATATACGAACCTTTCTACTTAATTTATTTATGAAGAGTTACGATGTTGTTGTCAATCATAAGGGATTTGTGAGTTTAGAAATTGTCGACACGATTTTACATGAATTAAAAACATATCTATATCATAAGCCGCACGACAAGTTAATGAGAAAAAGAGTTTATTCATTATCTGTTGAATGTCTAGACAATATCTTAAAACATTCCGATCTTAATGAAGAGAATCATGAGCTTCTTATTAACTATCCACCAAGATTTATTGTAGAAAAAATTGCTGATGATTATTTGATTCATACAGGTAACATTATTCTAAATGAAAATATAGATGATGTTATTTTCAAATTAGAAAGATTAAATAAATTGGAACTGGAAGGTGTTAATCAGTTATACAAAGAGTCGTTAGCTAATGCGGAAATATCAGATAAAGGTGGTGCAGGCCTAGGTCTTATTGTAATGGCTAAAACAACAAGACAAAAAATTAGGTACGATTTTGAGAAAATTAACAAGAAGTTTTCTTATTTTGCAATGCAATTAAACTTAAAAAAATAGATCATTAATTATGAAAGGATTAGATATTCCGGCTACGGCAAAGTCACCAAGAGTTTTATTAGATACTGATAAGAATATCTTTGAAATTCAGGGTAACTCTCGTCCGGAGAATGTGCGGGATTTTTATTTTCCAATTATTTATAAAATTAGAAAGTATTTCGAAAAGGTAATTGATAAAAATAAGGTTGATGAGTTTAATGAAAAATCATTCAAATTTAACTTTAAACTCGATTACTTTAATTCTTCATCAGCCAAATTTATTTCAGATATTTTGGTATTAATAAGAGATTTTACCGAAGAAGGTCTTAATCTAAAAGTAAATTGGTACTTTGCTGATGGCGATGAAGATATGATGGAAGTTGGAGAAGATTTTTCTGAAATGATTTCAGTTCCTTTCAATTATATTATGATTGAGAAATAGATATTTATGAGATTTAAAGATAAAGTTGTTTGGATAACTGGGGCCTCTTCTGGTATAGGAGAGGCCTTAACTTATGAGTTTGCTAAGCATAAGGCGAAACTGATAATATCATCAAATCAGCAAACAGAATTAGAGAGAGTTCAACAAAAGTGCAAGGAGATGGAAGTAGAGTGCTTTATTCAGTTCCTGGATATGACAGAAGTTGAAAAGATGAAAACTATTGCTGATCAATTAATACAAAAGTTTGGAAGTATTGATGTGTTAGTTAACAATGCCGGAATTAGTCAACGTTCTTTAGTTGAGGAAACCCCTTTGGATGTCGACCGGAAAATAATGGAGATTGACTATTTCGGAACTGTTGCGTTAACCAAAGCCGTACTTCCACATATGATTCAAAACAAGTTTGGTTATATTGCTGCTACAAGTAGTATTTCCGGTAAATTTGGCTTTCCGCTCAGATCTGCATATTCAGCGGCAAAGCATGCAATACATGGATTTTTTGAAACACTCCGAGCAGAAGTTTACGATTATAACATAAAAGTGCTTATCGCATTTCCAGGTAGAATAAAGACAAATATTTCCTTAAACGCTTTAACTAAGGAAGGAAAAGTTCATGGTAAAATGGATCAAGGGCAGGATACGGGTATTTCGGCTGAGAAATGTGCCAGGAAATATGTAAATGCTATCCGAAAAGATAAAAAGGAGGTATTAATTGGATCAAAAGAATTATTAATGGTATACATTCATAAATTTTTTCCAGGATTATTTTATAAATTAGCCCGCAAAATAAAGCCGACATAAATATTATAAAAATGAAGAAACTTATTAGTGGTATACAACAGATAGGAGTGGGGGTTCCAAATGTATATGAAGCGTGGAAATGGTATAAAGAGAATTTTGGAATGGATATCCGAATTTTCGAGGATGATACGGTAGCTGAATTGATGCTTCCATATACCGGAGGGAAACCACATAAGCGTCATGCTGCTTTAGCAATGAATATTGCTGGTGGAGGCGGTTTTGAAATTTGGCAGTATACAAGCAGAACACCCGAAGGACCCGATTTTGAAATCCAGTTAGGAGATTTAGGAATAAATATTGCTAAAATAAAAAGTCCTAATGTTGAAAAGGCGTATAAAACTTTTAAAGAAAAAGGACTAAATGTTTTAGGAGAGTTAACTGAAAAACATTTTTTTGTTAAAGATCTGTACGGGAATATATTTCAAATCGTAGAGGTGTCCGATTGGTTTAAAAATTCTGATAAATTAACCGGTGCTACAGCAGGAGCTATAATTGGTGTAACCAATATTGAGAATGCCAGAAAAGTATATAGTGATATTCTGGGATATGATGAGTTAGTTTATGATAAGGTAGAGGTTTTTGATGATTTTAAAGCTTTGCCTGGTGGAGGTGAAAAATTTAGAAGGGTCTTGCTAAAATCGTCAAAACCCAGAAAAGGAGCATTTGTTAAGCTTCTTGGAGATAGTACTATTGAGTTAGTGCAGGTATTCGACCGACAACCTAGAAAAATATTTAAAGATCGATTCTGGGGTGATCTGGGTTTTATACACTTGTGTTATGATATAAGCGGAATGGAAAAACTGAAAAAAGAATGTGAGGAGAAAGGTTTTCCTTTTACCGTAGATAGTTCTGTTAAGCATAACACCGATAATAGCTTCGATATGGGCGAAGCTGCCGGACATTTTTCATATATTGAGGATCCTGATGGTACATTAATTGAATTTGTTGAAACGCATAAGGTCCCCATTATAAAAAAGTTAGGTTGGTATTTAAATATGAGAAAGAGAAATCCCGAAAAGTCGTTACCAAACTGGATGCTTAGCGCAATTGCTATGAATAAGGTTAAGTTTTAAGATTAACGTTCATATAAACTATAAAATGCAGGATTTTTCCTGCATTCTTTTTATCATCATATGTCTAGCTAACAAAAAATTAGTAATTCTTTCTTAAATGCTACTGTTGATAATTTGCATCTGGCAGTGGCAGTGTAAAGATAAATGTACTTCCTTCGTTAGGTCTACTTTTTATCTTTAGTCTTCCACCATTCTTTTCAACAAATTCTTTACAGAGAATGAGCCCCAAACCAGTTCCCTTCTCTCTCTCGGTTCCTAAGGTGCTAAAACTTTCATCAATTTTAAAAATCTTTTTAATGTTTTCAGAACTTATTCCTATTCCACTATCTGATACACTTATTTTACACGTTTTACTACAATTGCCCACTATGCGTATATGGCCTCCCTGATTAGTATATTTAATAGCATTTGAAATAAGATTGCGTAGGATAGTTCTTACCATATTTTTATCTGCAAATGCAAATGTTTCGCCATTTACTTCAGAGTAAATACGAATATTTTTATTACGAGCTGTAGACTCAAGCAGATCAATGTTCTCACTAATTAATTCACTTATTGATATCTTCTCTGGTTTAAATTTAAGAGTACCCGTTTGAGATCTGGACCAATCCAGAAGATTTTCTAATAAATTGTATGCAAGTTTTGAACTTTGGTGAATAATATGAGTAAACTGTTCTATTTTTTGTTTATCGTACTTGTCAATATTTAATGCAAGTAATTGAGTAAAACCCATCAGATCATTAAACGGATTTTTTAAATCGTGAGCAATTATGGAGAAAAATTTATCTTTTGTGGCATTTAATTCACGTAATCTTTCTTCTGATCTTATTAAGGTGTTTTCGGCTTTTTTTTGTAAGGTAATATCGCTAAATACACAATGTGATCTTATAAACTTTTTTTGATCGGAATATTCAATTTTACCATGATAATTAGCATGCATTGTTGAACCATCTTTTTTCATCAGCTCGAAGGAAACATTACTTACAATTCCCTTTTCTTTAAATATATTAAAAGCTTTTTTAAATTTTGATTTATTTGGTTCTGTTAAGATATATTCAAAATGTTTCCCTACTATTTCGGTTCTGGAATAACCCATTAGTTCTTCCCAGGCAGGGTTTACATCAATAATTTCACCTTCGTTATTTAAGGATTGGTAGGGTAACGGAAAATTTTGAAATATCTGACGGAAATGTTTTTCCTGACTTGTTAAGATTTTGTGTCTTTTTTCTTTCTCGGTAATGTCTATAGCTATACATCTTAATGCATCAATTTTTCCGTTTTTCTTAATATGAGTATTGTATATTTCAAAGATTCTTTCATTACCCTCTTTATCATATACAGTATAGCTATTGCCCGAAATATGGGAACCGTTAAAATTGTTTTGGATACTTTTATTTAGTTTGTGAAGATCTGATGGACTTACGAATTGGTCAACAGGTAATTTATTATTTATGATATCACTTTTTTTATACCCTAAAACATTCTCACACGCTTTGTTTAAAAACTTAATATGTAAGTTTGAATCAATTTCAAACACAACTTCCGGCAATAAATCTAAAAACTCGTTACTACTGAAATCTTCTTCTCTTCCCATGATTAGTGTTTATATTATTTACAACGATAAAACACGCTTTTTGGTTTTATATAAACGCTAAAATAATTTAATAAATAGTAAAATTAGAATTTTAAAAGTATAAAAAGGTTTGGTTATTAAGAAACTATGGAAATAAATTTTGATAAAAAATTATTCAAGCACTTCGACTGTTAGTACGTTTTTAGTAGCTTCATTTATTTTAAAACGTTCGTCAATTCTGTGGCCAATAACCCAGATAATTTTATTTAAACTTTCCAGAATCCAAACTTTCTCTTTTTCTGCAATGGATAATTTATTATCGATAAAAAAATCGCTAAGCTTTTTCAAATTATTCATACCAAGAGGCATAAAATAATCGCCTTTTTCCCATTTTCGTAATACCAGTGGAAATTCCAGGTTATCCAGGTCGAAATATCCAATGTTTCGAGATTTGTTTATCTCAAAATCATCATCGATTTGTGATGTTGTAAGTTTTAACTTTAAAGGATTCTCAATAAAATCATTTTCACTGTCAATGTAGTAGGTGTTCGCATGTATTGAAGAGTGCTCTTCGATAATAAGATCTTCCCGGTCTCTTATAATTCTGTGAGTTGCAGAATAAAACTGCTTACCTGGAATACTGTCAAACGATCTGATAATATCTTTAACTTGCGATGGTGAAAACCCAAACGGTTTAATGATCTCAAAAACTATGGTTTCCAGAGGGTTTAATTCACTAAGTTTTTCAACACTTACAAGTAAATATCCTTCTTTGCTTCGTATCAAATTTTCTTTGATGTTAGCAATATGTTTTAAATAAATATCTTCCGTATCTTTTAACTTTGAAATGGTTTCAAGTACGGTATTTCTGAAATTAGGATTTATTTTTTCAAATAGAGGTAAAATTTCATGCCGTACCAAATTTCTGCTATACTTGGTACTTTGGTTTGAAGAATCTTCTCGGTAGGAGTATTTGTTTTTGTCTATAAACTGTTCTAGTTCATTTCTTGATGCAAACAGCAGTGGGCGTATTATATTTCCTGATTTTGATTTAATTCCCGAAAATCCTTTAATTCCAGATCCTCTTGAAAGATTAATAAGAAATGTTTCAACTACATCGTCACTGTTATGTGCTATGCCAATGCAATTATAATTGTAAGTATCTCTAATTTCTTCAAACCATTCGTAGCGTAAATCTCTTGCTGCCATTTGTATAGAGATGCCTTCTCGTTCAGAAACTTCTATTGTGTCGAATCTTTTGGAGAAGAATGGAATATCAAACTGTTCTGCTAAATCCTGAACAAATTCTTCATCTAAATCAGATTCATTGCCACGGAGTTGAAAATTACAATGTGCAATGGCTATGGCATAGCTTAGTTGCCTGAACAGGTGGAACATGCATACTGAATCAATTCCTCCGCTAACTCCTAATAGAATGCGGTCGGTAGGTAAGCACAATTGATTTGATTCAATATAATTTTTGAATTTCTGTTCCATAATTTTAATTAAAAACTTTCAGTATTGCTGCTGCTTTTAATAAGCTTTCTTCATATTCATTTTCCGGATCGCATAAACTAGTTATGGCCCCTCCAACGGTAAAAGATACGTATTTTTTTGATTCGTTGTACAATATACTGCGAATAACTACATTAAAATCAAAATCGTTTTCCGGAGTAATAAACCCTACGGAACCTGAATATAAGCCCCTTTTTGTTTTTTCATATTGTTCAATGAGTGTCATTGCACGAACTTTTGGAGCACCTGTCATTGATCCCATTGGGTATGCATTTTTTATTATTTCAACAATATTTTTATCTTTTTCAACTCCTGATGTTACCGTTGAAATCATCTGATGTACCTGACTAAACGAATATATGCCATATAGTTCTTCAACTTGAACCGAGCCTTTTTTTGCGGTTCTTGACAAATCGTTTCTTACCAAATCAACAATCATTACGTTTTCAGCTCTTTCTTTAGGATCATTAAAGAGTTTTTCTTTCAATATATTGTCTTTTTCTTTATCAGGATCTCTCTTAATCGTTCCTTTTATAGGCTGGGAGACAATTTTTTGATTAATCTTTTTTAGAAATCTTTCAGGACTGGCAGATAGTAGATATTTATCATCAATTTTATAAAAACAGGAGAATGGTGTAGGGGAGATTTTATTTAACTGATCGAAAGTTCGAACAGGATCAATGCTATTTTGGCTATAAAACTCGTGGCAAAAATTGATCTCATAAATATCTCCTTTTTGAATATGATCTTTAAGTTTATTTACGGTATGGATATATTCTTTTTTATTAAATCGTTGATTTAATTTGATTTGTTCTTTTTTATAATTTTCATCAGTTAAATCAGATTTTTCGATTTTTTCAAGCAAATTATATACTTCCTTTTCGGAATAATCATCTTCAAAGTATAAAATAGTTACCAGGTTATTAATAGCATGAATAACTATTTCGGGAATAAAAAAATGTATTGTTGGGAAATCAAGATGATCTTTATTATTTGAAGTTAATTCTTCAACTTCATTTTTCAGATCATAGGTTAAAAAACCAAATCGCCATTCAGGATTTAATTTATTGAAATCGTTTAATTTACTAAAGGCTTTATAATCGGTAACAAGTAATTCGTTTTTTGCATTAATGGCGCAAAGAAAATCATACTTGTAATAGGTAAAATTGGTGTTTTTTTGATTAAAAGAATTGCTATCTAACAAGACAAACCTTTTAAGATTACGACTAAAACTAAGAAGTTTTCTTTTAAAATTATTACCATCAGCTATTTTAACCTCAACTTTATTTCGCATAAAGCAAAAATAAAAAAAGCATTTCGAATGGAAATGCTTTTTTATCGTTTTGCTGTTATTATTTATTTACTTAAATAATCAGATATTCCTTCTTGTGTTGGCTTTAAAGCTTTATCACCTTTTTTCCAATTGGCAGGACACACTTCGCCGTTTTCTTCGAAATATTGTAATGCGTCAATCATTCGTAATGCTTCGTCAACACTACGTCCTAATGGCATATCGTTAACTACCTGATGGCGTACTATCCCTTCTTTATCAATTAAGAATAAACCTCTGTACGATTGAGGGATACCATGGAAAACAGTTTCTCCATCTTCTGAATAATCATAATGTCCGGCAAGAACATCATAATTTTCTGATATTGTTTTAGATAAATCAGCAACCAATGGGTATTTAACCCCTTTAATACCACCGTCTTTTAGTTCTGTTTGTAACCATTTCCAGTGTGAAAATGCTGAATCTACCGAGCAACCAACTACTTGTACATCTCTTTCTTCAAACTCGTTAAGTCTTTCCTGGAACGCAAGTATTTCTGTCGGACAAACAAAGGTAAAGTCGGCCGGATAAAAGAAAAACAGAACATATTTTTTACCCAGGTACTGTTCTAATGAATAGTTTTCGGTGATATTATTTCCTTCTAATACTGCATCGGTTTTAAATAATGGTGCTTTCTTTCCTACTAATACTGACATAATTTAAAATTTTATTGTTTCTGATTAATTAAATTGTGATTGAATACAACTAAACAATAAACATTTCTGATTGTTCAGAATTTTCTGAAATATAAAAATGAATTCTAATTGAAATTTATTACGCTGGGTGCGGTTGGTTCAAAGTCAGCAGGGTTCTGATAACTTTCTCCTGAAATGAGAAAGTAAAATTGTTCCGAATCTGCCGGTACAGTTGGATAATAAGCAAGTCTTATCTGAAAAGTCTTGAAAACAAGGTTTTCATTTCTTATTCGTACTCCTAATCCAATACCGGAGTAGAGCTTATTTCTGTAAATGGCATCATTCTCAGGTCCGATAAGACCAAGGTCGCCAAAGGCAAAGAATAAAAATCTGAAATTATAAATAAATAAATCGGAATACGATACTAATTCAGAATGAAAAGCCAACTTTTGTAAACCAAATAAGTATTCGCTTGAAAGCCCCCATACATCATTTGAGTTTAAATAGATCTTTTCATCACTAAAACGATTTATACCACGGGTATAATTAAAACTTAAAAATTCTCTGAATTTAATTTTATTAAAGTAGTGGAGGTTACTAATTGCTTGTCCTGAAATTTTAATAACACCTTGTTCTAACCTGTCCTGATAATACAAACTGCCAAATTCTCCGTTCAGATTCAAATAACCTATTTTAGGGAAATAGGCACCACGGGTTGCTTTAAAACCAAGATAAGGTCTTCGGTAGTACTCATCGGCTTCAAAACCTGCATTTGCCTGTAATAATAATCCTACCGGAATATCTTCGGTTTTACCAAATCCAAAAATTAGGTTTGATTTAAAATAGCGTTGTCTGCTATATGCTATACTGGCCAGGAGTTTTTGATTATCGTGATACTGAAAGTTATATCTCTCGCGCACTTCCGGGCCTTCATAAAATATATTGTTTACATACCTTAAACCCAGAACTACTTTTGCTCTTTGCTGAAATTGCCAATTGTTAGTTTTTAGAATAAAGGCTCTGCCGATCCAAAGATCTTGTGTTACATAGTTAAGTCTGACATCAGTATACGTTGTGTCTTCTTCAGGTTTAGTAATGTCAGTTAATGTTGAAATTTCGTAAAGTTTAAGTGAGCCAGCCCATTTTGTATTATAGTTAACAAACTTTCTGGAGAATTCAAATCCTAAATTTTCGGTTTCAAAGGCATTCAAATATTGAAATTGTGCCTGAATAAAAGACTTACCAATGTTATTAACGCGATAATTAAATCGATATCCTGTTGGTGGAGTTTCTACAGTACTTAAATATAAACTGGCTTGCATTCTGTGACCTATACCCGCTAAGTTATTTTCATATATTTCTATAGTTCCGGTTTCGGTATTTAGTAAATCCAGGTAAAAACCTGCTGAATAAACATCTTTTGTTGTTACAAGGATATCAACATAGTTAGGTAAGCCGGGGATTTCAGCTATTTGAATTGAAGCATCTTTTATATAGTTAAGTTGTCTTAATAACCTTTCGTTATCAACTAATAACAGAGGGTCAATAGTGTCACCCGAATGAATAAAAAGGTTATTTCTGATAATAAAATTTCGAGTATTTACATGAGTTTTATTTCCAAATTTCTCGATCCATTTTTGTGCTGATGTAGTGGTGTCAGATAAGGTTGGTCCAAAAACGTCCAATCTTAAGATATCTATATTTCGTATTATTTTTCCACTATATAATCTGAAATACTCTTCGTTTCTTAAATCTTCTATTCCAACAAACTTTCCATTTGCAGGGTTACTGTCAATTATTAAACCAAGTGCTGTTTCAGTGATTCTGTTTTTTGAAGCCTTTACCTTTAGTGAGTCGTAAAAACGTTCGGATTTTAACTGGTTTTGAATATAGATGCTATCTTCACTACCTTGTTCTTTCCCTTGTATTGTATCGGTTGGAATGGTTTGGCATAAAAGCGATAATGGCATCAAGTATAAATATACTATAAGGTAATATTTGAAGTGACTGGTTTTCATTAATCGCTTTTATAACTGAAAAAAAAGGTCCAATAATTTTATATTGAACCTTTTTCAATAACTTTTATTGTGTTAGTTTAAACCTAGAACTTCTTTTCCTTGTTTAAATCTAATATCTCTTGGTATACCAGCAGCATTAACTCTGTCAAGATCTTTTTGAAGTGTTTCTTTTATTTTACCATCAGCTTCAACCCATGCTTTTGCAGCTTCAAAATCTCCATCACCCTGGATGATTAAGATTTTTTCAGTAAGTTCGTTCATAGCTACTTTCATTTTTTCGAAATCAACTTTGTAGGTTCCGGTTTCTTCATTTCGTGTGAAAGCACCTTTTTCTTGAAAATAGTAAAAACGCATCATGTTTGCTTTTCCATGTGCACTAGCGGCACTAAATCGTGCTGAACGGAAAATTCCTGCCATGAAAGTAACAAAGTTATCCATTACTTCGCCGCTTGAAAGTTCTCCCATCTCATACAGTTTAGTTACAATGAACAAACCTAAGATATCTGCTTTTCCTTCTTCGATAGAGGTGTAATAACTTTGTAAAGCTTCGCGTACAGTTTGGCTTCCGTCTATTGTAGATCCCATACCTAAACCATGAGCAACTTCGTGGAACATCGTATTTTCAAAGAAAGCATCAAACTTAATATGTTTTCTCTGCGATTCATCGATTAAAATATCTGAAATTGGTACTAAAATCTTATCGAATTTAGCTTTCATAGAGTTCTTAAGCTGTAATTTACGACTACCTTTGTCTAATCTTACCTTTTCATCATTCGGAAGGTTAATTGCAATGGTTTTACTACCGGCATTACAATCACCAGCATAATAAACAGCATCGTATGCGCCAAGGTCAGAATCGCTACCTGGAGTTTCGCTTTTATATTCAGCAGGAACAGGAAGATCTTTCTGAAATTGTGGTAAGAAAGCTGCAAAGTGATCAAGCTTCTTACTCCATTCCTGATCCTTAATAAGGATAAATGCTTCGTGAGCTGCTTTATATCCAAATAGAGCATCTCTATAGTTTTCAATTGGACCTACGACAAAATCAATGTCATTTGTTTTCATTTCCATCCACGCAACATCACTTTCGTAATACTCATCGGTAGCTAGTGCTTCAGCTCTTAATTCAAGATATTTTTTAAAACCTTCGTCTTCAGCTAATGCAGCTGCTTTTTTTAATAGTTCAACAGCTTTGTCTGTTTCTTCTTTATAAGCTTCGTGGTAAGGTACCGTATATAAATCACCATTCTCATCTCTTTTAACCAAAGTATATAAGCTTGTTTTATCTTCAGCTTCGAAAGCTTCAAACTCTTCTTTGGTCATATCTTTTGGATAATAATTAACCTCTGGAGGAATTTCGCCAAATCCTTCAACAAATGGTTCAAAGTTATTAAGCATTTCCCAGGGTCCATAATTAATTTTTACGAATTCTTTAACAGCCGGATCAGAAATACTTGCGAATAGTTCTTCTTTATCTCCATATACCTGTTTCCAGAAAATATCGTCCATAAGTTGAGATATTTCCAGAAGATACCCGATCATTTCTTTCTGATTTTCAGATAAGTGACTTAGGTCTGCAGTTAGCTCAACTTCAACAAATTCATCTACTTTTTCTTGAATTGCACTGTCTGTTTTCATGTCTTTTGTTTGATTTCCACAGCCTGCAATAAACGATATTGCAAATACTGATAGAATAAATAATGAAATTTTTCGTCTCATGGTATTTTAAATTTTATTTTTTATGTAATTAGTTTTTTGATTGTGCAATATATAATATTGCTCGAATAATTCATAATAATATGGCGATATGTTTAGTACATTTCTATTAAGTTTGAAGTGCTATTCTGTCATTTTTTTAGCAAACGATTTTATATTCGAATAATTAATATTGGATACACTATTTTCAATGTTAGCAATTTTCTTGATTATAGCCTTTTCAAGAAAGTTCATCTTTTCAAAGTTCAGCTCTCCACCAAAAATACCATGAGCATGCGCTTTAATTCTTAATGTTTCAGGGAAAACATCTTGAAATTGTTCAAGCGCTTTATCGCCTTCGTACATGCAGCATAAAAACAGACCAAGTTTTTTTTCTGCTAAAGAATTCTGATTTTTATCGATAAAACTTTTTACTTTTTTATTTAAAGTACCTGCATGTATCGATCCACCAACTATTATGGTATCATACGAATTAAGGTCTATTTTTTTATCTGATTCTAAATTGAATAGTTTTGTGTTAATATCCAGCTCATTTGCTAAGGTTTGTGCGCATTTATCAGTGCAACCATGTTTTGTTGCATATATAATTGCAGTTTTCATAAAGAAACGGTTTAAATAGACTGAATAAAGATACTAGATTTTTTATGATTAATCTTTATTTAAGGTCTATTTAATTTAGATCTGATTTCAAGATTTCTGTCCAAAGTTGAATTCGGAGTTTGTTTTGTTCTTCTTCAGAATCGTCGTCTAAGGGTAGTCCAACAAATTTGTCACCGAAAATTGATAACGATGATTTAAATTCGTATCCTTCGGTTGGGAATTCTCCAACAAAAGTAACTCCTTTTCCTTCAAGGGCTTCAAAGATAATTCCAATGGAATCTGCAAATGATTCAGGATATATGGCAGAATCACCGGTTCCAAATATGGCTATTTTTTTTTCTTTGAGATTAGCTTTCTGAAGTGTATTATATAGAAATTCTTCAAAATCGGGTTGTAGCACACCTTCGCCCCAGGTTGAAGACCCAAGTATTATGTTCTCATATTTTTCAATATCACTAATTTTTGCATCTTTAACATTGTAGATATCAACCAGTCCAGGATCAAGGTTGCTTTTAATTTTTTCTGCTATTTTTTTTGTATTACCGGTTGAAGAACCATAAAATATACCGATTGGCATCATGTAAAGTAATTATTTTTTAATGTTTAAGCTAGTAACAAAATTATAATAAAGATGTTTATTGAATTGCTAAATTCTTTTATTATTCAGCAGTTTTGCTTTTTACCGTTTTTCTCAATTTCATATTCAATATCTCTACGAAAAGTGAGAAAAACACAGCAAAGTAGATATAACCTTTCGGAACATGAATGCCTATAGATTCGATTATAAGCATGAAACCAATTAAAATTAGAAACGATAACGCCAACATTTGTAACGTGGGATGCTTGTTAATAAATCGACTTATTGCACCAGAAGCAAGCATCATTATTATCATTGCAATTACAACAGCAATAATCATAATGATCAAATGCTGAGTCATACCTATTGCTGTTAAAATAGAGTCGAACGAAAAAATAATGTCGAGCATAACAATTTGAAAGATAATACCAGCTAATCCGTGTTTTACTGTATTATTTATATGCTCTTCTTCTCCTTCAATTTTATGATGTATCTCGGATGTACTTTTTGCCAGAAGAAATATTCCTCCTAATCCTAAAATTAGATCTCGACCGCTAACATCATATGAAAAAACTGAAAAAAGTGGTTTTGAGAAACCAATAATCCAGCTTATACCAATTAATAGTGCGATTCTAAAAAGTAATGCTGCTGCGAGACCAAGTGTTCGAGCTGATCCTTGTTGGTGTTCTGGAAGCTTTCCGGTTACAATTGAGATAAAAATAATATTATCTATACCTAAAACAATTTCTAAAAACGTTAATGTAGCAAGTGCAACCCAGGCTTCAAAGGTTAAAAAAACTTCCATATTCTATTGATTTTGAACTAAGCTTAACTAATTTAGTTATTTGTATATATTAAATTGCAAATGTAATGAAGATTTTATTAACGGGTGCAAATGGATATATAGGAAAACGCTTATTATATGCTTTATATAATCAAGGACATGATATTGTATGTTGCGTTCGAGATAAGCGACGGATGGATCTGAGTACTTTTGATCCTCAACGGGTTAGTTTAATAGAGGTTGATTTTGAGAAAGAAGAATCAAAAAACATATCTGTAGCTGGAGTAGATGTTGCGTTTTATCTGATTCATAGCATGACTCATTCAATTGGTAAATTTGGTGAAATAGAAGCTCTTACGGCAAACAATTTTATTCAATTTTTGGATGGTAGTGGTGTTCAGCAAATAATATATTTAAGCGGAATAACAAACAGTAAAGAGCTATCGGAGCATCTGTTATCAAGAAAAAATGTTGAGGATATTTTAAAATCATCATTAATTCCGGTTACTATTTTAAAAGCCGGAATTATTATTGGTTCGGGGAGTGCTTCATTTGAAATTATTCGCGATTTAGTAGAGAAGTTGCCTTTAATGATTACTCCCCGATGGTTGAATACAAAATCACAGCCCATTGCTGTTAAAAATGTTATTCAATTTTTAACAGGTGTTATTTTAAAATCAGAAACTTTTAATAGATCATATGATATTGGAGGCCCGGAGGTTTTAACCTATAAACAAATGCTTTTGCAATTTGCCGAAGTGAGAAATTTAAAACGGTTTATATTTACATTGCCGGTAATGACACCTCGATTATCATCCTACTGGTTATATTTTGTTACATCCACCTCGTATAAGCTCGCTGTAAACCTGGTTAATAGCATGAAAATTGAGGTAGTTGCCCGGTCAAATGATCTGGCTGATCAACTAAAAATTAACTTACTTGATTTTAGAAGCGCTGTAAAATCTTCATTTTCTAGTATAGAGCAAAATAGTGTAGTTTCAAGTTGGAAAGATGCGTTTGCTGCAAGTAATGAAAATCCTACTATAATTAATTTTGTGCAAGTGCCTACTTATGGTTGTTTTATAGATAAAAGAGAGCGAGAGTTAAAAGATAATTATGAAAAAGTTCTCGAGAATGTATGGCGTATTGGTGGAGATAATGGATGGTATTATGCAAATATTTTATGGTTAGTAAGAGGCTTTATTGATAAATTATTTGGAGGTGTTGGGCTAAGAAGGGGCAGAACAAATAAAGATAAAATTAACACGGGCGATGCACTGGATTTTTGGCGTGTTTTGGTTGCTGATAAGGAAAAGATGCGTTTGCTTTTATATGCAGAGATGAAGTTGCCTGGCGAGGCCTGGCTTGAATTTAAAATTGAAAGAAAAGTTGATAAGCTAATTCTTGTTCAAAAAGCAACATTTCGACCAAGAGGTTTAGTGGGGCGATTCTACTGGTATTTATTATGGCCGGTACATATCATTATTTTTAATGGAATGATAAATAGAATTGCAGGAAAAAGTAAAGGGCATAACCTCAAGTAGGTTACACCCTTTTTTATGGATGTATATATTGTGTTGATATTGGCAGCACTAATAAATTTTATTTAATACTTTACCCCACGAATTTCGTTTCCCTATCTTAAATTTTAATTCTTTACCTTCTTTTAACCTAATATTTAAACCATTAGGAAATATCTTCATGGTATTAAAATATAGAATCTCTTCAATTTGATTTGGTAAGATTTCAAGGTTATAATCAGCGTTCTGATCTTCATTGGTTTTGAAATATACTCTTTGATTGGTTAATATTAATTTACCATCTACGTTTTTATCATCAGCAAAAAAATTTGAGTCTCCTGCTTTTAAAACTAGTTCGTTTGCTTTTAAATCTACTACCATGACTTTTGAATATTAAAGATTAACAATTTATTTATTTGTTATCACATACTGTGCCATATTGTATTATAATTCATAAAATCAGTTAGTTGTAAAACTTTTTCCTGAAGAATTGAATTGTTTATTGTTCGTTAATGAAACAATATGTGTACGATTTCAAACAACTTATTTACATTTTAAAGACGATTATGTTTTTGGAATGATGCAAAAAAAGCCTGAATTTTTTTGAATATTCAGGCTTTTCTCGTGTAATATATTAGTATTTAGAACTTAAGAAACGTCGTCGGAATTAAATTTAAATCCTAATCGTTTACCTGTTTTCATTTTATGGAATTCAACCTTTTCGTTAAGTTGTGCTACTGAAGCAATTTTAACATTGTCGTACGGTGGTACTAAAAGGTCAAAATCTATGGCGTAAATTATTATGCGAAGAATAATATCTTTTAATTTTTCTTTGGAAATTACTAAATCCGGAAAATTGTTATATAAATATTCTTGCTGTCTTTTACCTTCAACAAAAAAGTGATTCTCAATATTTACAAATAAGCGGGAAATTAAATAGCCTAAGTCTTCTAAACGATTATATTTAAAAGAATCTGCTAAAAAGTTATACACATTAATAATTCCACAGAAACTATAAATAGGGTTATCTTTTACATAATTGAGTTTCCAAACACTATGATTTCTGTCAAATTCGAAAATATTGGAATGCATACTAAATATTAACAGATCGCCTGCAACTTTTAATTCAACCTCGAACTGACTTCGTTCCTTATATTCGAAACTTACACGAGGATCCTTTACCTGTATTTCGGCATTGTATTCATCTACTATTTCCTGAAGTAGCTCTTTTAGTAAATTGAATACCTGAAATGTTTGGTCGTAAACTTTTTGTTTTACGAGTGATTTCATTTCGAGAGCTGTTAAAATCTTCTCTTTATTGTCTTGTTCTGTCATAATTGTATGTATAAGTAATGACTTTTAGTATGCTTTGGCAAATAATACTCTCTTTTTTGAAGGTTTGCCTGAATAAATACATTTGCCATTTTCTTCTTCTGCATTTAAAGGAATTACACGAATAGTGGCTTTGGTTTCTTCCTTAATTTTCTGTTCGGTTTCAGGTGTTCCATCCCAATGAGCCAGAACAAAGCCGCCTTTATTTTCAATAATATCCTTAAACTCATCGTATGTATCCACAGTAAATGTATTTTCTTCTCTGAACTTATGTGCTTTTTGATAAATATTATCCTGTATTTCCTTTAATAAATTATCAATGTGGTTTTCGATACCATCTTGCGAAATAACTTCTTTCTGAAGAGTGTCTCTTCGTGCAATTTCTATGGTATTATTTTCCAGATCACGTGGTCCCATGGCCAATCTTACCGGAACACCTTTAAGTTCATATTCAGCAAATTTCCACCCTGGTTTTTGCGTGTCTCTATTATCGTACTTTACAGATATACCTTTTTCTTCAAGCTTACTTTTGATAAGATTTGCTTTTTCATCAATCTGATTGAGCTGATCTTCACCTTTATAAATAGGTACAATTACGACCTGAATAGGGGCCAGCTTTGGAGGTAAAACCAAACCGTTATCATCTGAATGTGCCATAACCAAAGCGCCCATTAACCTTGTGGAAACTCCCCATGAGGTTGCCCAAACATAATCCAGTTTTCCTGTTTTGTCAGTAAACTTAACATCAAATGCTTTAGCAAAATTTTGTCCCAGAAAGTGGGATGTTCCTGCCTGTAATGCCTTACCGTCTTGCATAAGTGCCTCAATGGCATAGGTTTCAAGTGCTCCGGCAAAGCGCTCGTTTTCCGATTTGAAACCTTGTATTACCGGAACTGCCATCCAATTTTCTGCAAAATCAGCATAAACGTTTATCATTTGTTCTGTTTCTTCTATGGCTTCTTGTTTTGTAGCGTGTGCTGTGTGTCCTTCTTGCCATAAAAACTCGGCTGTTCGTAAAAATAGTCGGGTTCGCATTTCCCAGCGAACAACATTTGCCCATTGATTAACCAAAATCGGTAAATCTCTATATGATTGAATCCAGTTTTTATAAGTATTCCATATAATGGTTTCGGAAGTTGGTCGTACAATTAACTCCTCTTCAAGTTTAGCATCAGGATCAACAATTATTTTGTTATTTTCCGGATCGTTTTTTAATCTATAATGTGTTACAACAGCGCATTCTTTAGCAAAACCATCAACATGGCTGGCTTCTCTTGAAAAAAAAGATTTAGGAATGAAAAGTGGGAAATATGCATTGGAGTGACCTGTATCTTTAAACATTTTATCAAGTGCTGCTTGCATTTTTTCCCAAATGGAATAACCATATGGTTTAATAACCATCGACCCGCGAACAGCAGAGTTTTCTGCTAAATCTGCATTAACGACTAATTCGTTATACCATTGGGAGTAATTTTCTTCTCTTTTTGTAAGTTTTTTTGCCATATATGGTATGATTTTTGCTCTAGTTTAAGTGATTTTAATACTAAATTTTAAGCTGCAAAAATAACGAAATAAAAATTAAAATATAACTAAACAGGAGGTTCATTATGAAAACAAATATTTATTTAATCTTATTCTTATCCATACTATTGGCCTCATGTTCATCATTACAGCAAACATCGGTAAATGATGATATATACTTTTCACCAAAAGATGAATTAACATCGGATAATGTATATAAAAATCCAACGTACGATAAGAATCAAACCGTGAGTTTGAATAAAGATAACGATAAAGAATTTTCAAGATTACTAGAGAATGATGTTCAAAATGACACATTAAAAGAATCGGAAAATCCATACGAAAGCGTTGTGGTTGATGATTATGACGAAGCATATGAACGTAGAATGGATGCCATGAAAAGTCCGTATTATGGTATGAACAATAATTATTACAACATTTATTTATCGGATGATTATTGGTATGCAATGTCATACATGAACGATCCGTTTTACAATGTTGTTATTGTAGGTGATAGAATATGGGTAGAGCCATATTGGATGTCATCGTGGTGGGGTTACAGACCATCGTATTATTATGGATATTATGGTTATGGTTCTCCATATTATAATAATTATTATGGATATCACGGATATTATGGATACCATAGTAGCTGGTATTATAATCCTTATTATTATAACGGTTATTACGATCCGTATTACTATAGAAACTATTCATATGACGGAAAGAAGAATGTTAACTACAGAAGGTCTCTGGTAACGGGAAGTCCTACTCGAAATAGCTTATCAGGAAGTACAAGGGAATTACCTGAAACTTATATGGGAAGAGATATAAGATCTTCAAGTACGGTTAAAACAGGAATTGACAGAGGAACTGTTACCGATACAAGAACAAAATCAGCGGTGTTGAGAGATGAGAAGAGAAATAACCTTGCTGGTGAAACTATTCGTGTAAGAAATACAAATAGTAATCAGAGTGGTTCAGCAGTAAGAAGTACAAGTACAAGAGGACAGTCAGAACCAAACAGAAGCTATACAAGACCACAACAGTCGTCAAGGTCATCATCGTATAGTTCACCTGCTCGTTCAACACGATATTCAAGACCTCAAAGTACAGGTTCTAGCTCAAGAGGTAGTAGCTATTCGGGTACTACTAAGTCTTCAACGTATACACCAACACGATCAGGTAGTTCAAGATCTGGAAATTCTGGTTCTGGAAGTTCTTACACACCAAGAAGATCAAGTGGTTCATCTGGATCATCATATAGAGGATCATCAAGTGGATCATCACGATCAAGTGGATCATCCTATAAAAGCTCGGGTTCAACCAGAAGCTCAGGGTCATCTGGTAGTTCAAGATCATCTGGAAGCTCAAGTTCCAGCGGAAGTAGTAGAGGAGGTAGAAGATAATTTACTAAACACTTTTTAAATTAACAGTACTATGAGAAAACTATTAGCAATATTTATTATCATATTATTATCGGGTTCATTTATACATGCTCAAACTCCTTATGTTGTTAATGCATATAGCTTTTCGCAATATGACTATCATGGATCGGCAAGATTTACAGCAATGAGTGGTGCATTTGGTGCATTGGGAGGAGATATATCATCAATAGCAATAAATCCGGCTGGACTTGGAGTTTACCGAAGTTCGGAAGTTGTATTTTCACCGGGCATGGTTTTCAATAATATGAGTGCTTCATATTTAGGAAATACAATGGATCAAAACTCCTATGATATGAGCTTGGATAACATAGGTTTTGTTGCATCATATGATCTAGAAAACTCAGATACACGTTGGGTAAATGCCAATTTTTCGTTTGCCTACAATAAAACGAAAGATTTCAATTCAGAAGTAACCATGCGAGGAGTGAATAATTACTCTATAATGGAGCATTTTGTTGACCGGGCAAATAATGATGTTTGGGATCCATTTTATGAAGAAATGTTTTGGCAGGTATATTTAATTGATACTTTGGATAATTATCCAGCTCCCTTGGTTTATACAAGTAAAATAACAGATACGATTGCTTCCGATCCGGCAGGATTTAGAATAAATCAGCAGAAAGTGATCAGAAGGGATGGATCTATTGGGGAATATAACTTCTCATTTGGTGCCAACTATGCACATAAGTTATATGTTGGTGCAAGTATCGGTATAGTACGTTTAAATTACGATGAGTATGCTTCGCATTATGAGTATGAAAGCGCAAGTACAACTGATATTAATAATTTTCAGTCGTTAACATTGGATGAAGTGGCAGAAACATCAGGATCTGGATTTAACTTAAAATTTGGATTGATTTATAAACCTGTTGAGTATATAAGGCTTGGTTTTGCTTTTCATTCGCCCACGTTTTACGACTTTGAAGAAAACTTTTATACTCGTGTTGAAAACGGAGCAGATAGTTATATAGAATCTGATATATCAACCTATAAATATAGTTTAAAAACTCCTATGAGATTAAATGGAAGTGTTGGAGTACAAATAGGTAAAATGGCGTTAGTTGATGTTGATTACGAATATGTTGATTATTCGAAAATGGAATTAGACGATGAAGCTAATAGTCAGGGCGTAATCGATGATAATGAAGATATTCAAAATATTTATCAGGCATCACATAATATAAGGGCTGGTGCTGAGTTTAGATTAAATACGCTATACTTTAGAGGCGGTGCAAGTTATTCTACCAGTCCCTACTCAGAAAACACCATAAACTCAGATAATCATGTTATAGGTGTATCAGGAGGATTAGGATACAGACAAAAGAACTTTTTTATTGACTTTGGATTCAGACAATTAGTGAACGACTATAATTATGCCGTGTTGAGTGGTAATCCAAATATGGATCAAGCACAAATTAAAAAAACCAATAACAATTACGTATTAACTGTAGGATTTCGATTTTAACAGATAGAATTATAATTTAGGTTTGGGTAAGGCTGTTCAAAAGGTAATTTTGAACAGCTTTCTTAGTTGTTAATGATTTATAATAATGTTGTATATTTAGGTAATTTAATATTTATGCTAAAATTCTTTGAGTATTAGTGGTTAAATATTTATTTTCGTATCCTGTAATAAGCAGGTGATTAACTTATGTAATCATTTGAAAAAGTAAAACTGGTATTATGAGCACTAAAGATCTACAAAACTCTGATTCTGTTCAGGATAATAATCAAAATCAGAATCCTGAATTAAGCGAAAATAAGTCAGATCAAAATCCTGAGAAAGACGATATTAAAAAGAAAGAGTCTGATAATAGTAATGCGAATGAAGATAACAATAAGGTAAAAGAAGAAAAGCCTGAAGTTAATTCAAATGCTGAAGCAGAACCTGAAAAAGGTGAAAAAGATGATGAGAGTGAGGTAAAAGAGGAGAGTAAAGAAGCAGCTGCTTCAGAAATAAAAGCCGATTTTGAAATTGACTATACAAAGTTAAGTAGAGAGGATTTGGTTAAGCACCTTGATGAGATTATGAATAATAATCCGATCAATGAAATTCGCAAAGATGTTGAAGCAATAAAAGCCAGTTTTTATAAAAAGCAAAAGCCAATAAACGAGAAAAAAAGAAAGGAATTTCTTGATCAAGGAGGAAATATAGAGGATTTTGCTCCGGCTGAGGATCCGATCGAAACCGAGTTAAAAGATTTATTTAAGCGATACAGAAAGCTTAAGGCTGATTATAACAGGCAACTTGAGGGGGTAAAAGAGGAAAATCTTCAAAAAAAGTATCAGATAATTGAGGAGCTGAAAGAGATTGTAAATAAAGATGAATCTATTGGCGATACCTTTAAAGAGTTTCGTGAGTTGCAGCAACGATGGAAAGAAATTGGTCAGGTTCCGCAGCAAAAATTAAAAGATCTTTGGAATACTTACCATCACCATGTTGAAAAGTTCTATGACTATATAAACATTAACAAGGAGCTACGCGATTTAGATTTAAAAAAGAATCTGGAAATGAAAACTGAGCTTTGCGAAAAGGCTGAGAAATTAACAGAAGAAAAGTCGGTTGTGACAGCTTTCAAGGCACTTCAAAAACTTCATAACCAATGGAGAGAAATTGGTCCGGTACCTAATGAACAGAAAGAGCCATTATGGGAACGATTTAAAGAAGCAACCAGAATAATTAATAAAAATCATCAGGATTATTTTAAAAATCTTAAAGAAGAACAAAAAAATAATCTTGAGAAGAAAGAGAAATTGTGTGAGCAAGCAGAAGAAATAGCTGCAAAAGAGTTGACAAATCATAAAGAATGGACAGAGCAGACAGCAGAAATTATTAATCTACAAAAAGTGTGGAGAACCATAGGTTTTGCTCCTAAAAAAGATAACAACAAAATATATGCTCGTTTCCGCAATGCTTGTGATAAATTCTTTGGTAAAAAACGAGAGTTTTATGCTCAAAACAAAGAATTGCAGGATGAGAATCTGGAAAAGAAAATCGAACTTTGTGAAAAGGCAGAAGCGTTAAAAGATAGTACCGACTGGAAAAAGACAACAAAAGAATTGATTAATCTTCAAAAAGAGTGGAAAGAGGTAGGTCCGGTTGCAAGAAAACATTCTGACAAAGTTTGGAAGAGATTTAGAGCGGCATGCGACCATTTCTTCAATAGTAAGTCGGAATACTATGCAAATATCGAAAAGGAATTTGACAGTAATCTTAAGAAAAAGCAGGAAATAATCGATAATGTTAAGAATTATAAGTTTACAAGTGATGTAAACGAGAATTATGAAGCATTGAAAAAATTCCAGGAGGATTTTTCTGAAATTGGTTTTGTTCCTTATAAACTGAAAGATAAAATACAGAATGAATTTAGAGAGGAGCTCAATAAACAATTCGATAAATTAAAAGTAGACGATGATGAAAAGAAACTGTTAAAGTTCCAAAATAGATTAGAAACTTTACAGCATAAACCTAAAGCATATACAAAAATAAAGCACGAAAGAGATAAATTCTTTAATAAAATAAAAAAATTAGAGAGTAATATTACGCTTTGGGAAAATAATATTGGATTCTTTTCGGCCGACTCAAAAGAAGCACAGGAAATGTTAAGTGATTATAGAGAGAAAATAGAGAGTGCCAGAAAAGAGATTGAAATACTAGAAGAAAAAATCCGCATGATTGATCGTGCCGAAGATTAATACATAGTTTAACCATATAAAATACAAAGACTTGTCAACTACTAAATACATATTTGTTACAGGAGGAGTTACTTCCTCACTGGGTAAAGGAATTATTTCTGCATCATTAGCTAAATTATTACAAGCCAGAGGTTATTCTGTTACCATTCAAAAGTTAGATCCATACATCAATGTTGATCCGGGTACATTAAACCCTTATGAACATGGAGAATGTTATGTTACTGAGGATGGTGCCGAAACAGATCTCGATTTAGGTCATTACGAACGATTTATTAATTTGCATACAACACAGGCAAATAATGTTACTACAGGACGGATTTATCAGACAGTAATAAACAAAGAACGCAGGGGAGATTATCTTGGAAAAACTGTGCAGGTTATTCCTCATATTACTGATGAAATAAAACGAAACATAAAGTTATTAGGTAAGAAATATAACTACGATGTAGTGATAACCGAAATTGGCGGAACAGTTGGCGATATTGAATCACTGCCTTATATAGAGGCTGTGCGTCAGTTAAAATGGGAGTTGGGGCCGCAAAATAGTTTATTTGTGCATTTAACACTTGTGCCATATCTTTCAGCTTCGGGCGAGTTAAAAACAAAACCAACGCAACATTCTGTAAAAGTAATGTTAGAAAATGGTATTCAGCCTGATGTTTTGGTTTTACGTTCTGAGCATCCTTTAACTGTTGATATCCGTAAAAAAGTTGCACTGTTTTGTAATGTTAACATCGAATCGGTTATTCAATCAATAGATGTATCTACCATTTACGAGGTGCCACTTTTAATGAAAGATGAAAAGCTTGATGTAACTGTTTTAAATAAGTTGAACCTTCCGGTAAATGAAGAACCTAAGCTTGAAAAATGGAAAAAATTCATTGATAAACTTAAAAATCCTAAAAAGGAAATTACTGTTGGATTAGTAGGAAAATATGTAGAGTTGCCCGATTCGTATAAATCAATTATGGAATCGCTAATTCATGCTGGATCAATGAACCAGTGTAAAGTAAATATTAAGAGTATTCATTCCGAAAAAATTAATGAAAACAATATTGCTGAAACTTTAAAAGATGTGCAAGGTGTAATAGTTGCACCAGGCTTTGGACAGCGGGGTATCGAAGGCAAAATAACAGCAGTTAAATATGTTCGTGAAAACAATATCCCATTTTTAGGTATTTGTTTAGGTATGCAATGCGCTGTTATTGAGTTTGCAAGAAATGTACTTGGATTTACCGATGCTGATTCAACAGAAATGAGCAGAACAACAACGCATCCGGTAATTGATTTAATGGAAGAACAAAAAGGTGTTACTGAGAAAGGCGGTACCATGAGATTAGGAGCATATCCTTGCGATATAACGAAAGATAGTAAAGTGTATGAAGTGTATCAGCAAGAAAACATCCAGGAACGACACCGACATCGATACGAATTTAACAACGATTATTACGAGAGGTTTGAAAAAGCAGGTATGCGACCAGTAGGACATAATCCTGATACCGGATTGGTAGAAATTGTTGAGATACCAGAGCATTCATGGTTTGTTGGTGTACAGTTTCATCCCGAATATAAAAGTACTGTCGTAAATCCACATCCGCTTTTTGTGGGTTTTGTAAAGCAAATTTGTAAGGAATAAAAATAAAAATATACTAATATTGCAGGCGAGTAAAACTTGCCTGATTTTTTTAATTAAGATAATAAAAGAGATTTAAAATGGATAGGAATTCGATTATAGGGATAGTTTTAATAGCAGGTATATTAATTCTTTGGACAACATTGAATAAACCCTCGAAAGAAGAGATTGAAGCAGCAAAGCACAAACAGGATTCTTTGGAGTTAGTGCAACAGCGAGAAGATATAAAACAAAAACAAGTTGAAGCGCAAACAACGAAACAAACACAAGAGAATTTAAGCGAGCAAGCAGAAGTAGAGCAAATAGGTGAGAATAAAAACCAATATGGTGGATTTGCCGATGCAGCATCTGGTAAACAGGAATTTACTGTTCTTGAGAATGAGCATCTTAAAGTTAAGATTAGTAATAAAGGGGGTAAAATATATTCCGTTGAGCTTAAACAATATAAAACATACGATCAGAAGCCACTTCTATTGTTCGATGGTGATTCAACTGTTTTTGGATTGCAATTTAATACAACTGATTTAAGAGGAATTGAGACTAATGATCTGTTTTTCGTGCCAAGCGAAGTAACATCAAACTCAGCCAAAATGAGGTTGTATAGTGGTGAAAATAAGTACTTGGAATATGTCTATACATTAACCCCTGATGATTATACAGTAGATTTTGATATCAACTTTGTTGGATTCGATGAAATTTTATCAAATAATATTAGTGTTATTGATTTAAAATGGTCGATGTATGTTCCTCAACTAGAGAAAGGAGCAAAGAATGAAAATATGTATACAACCATAGGTTACAAATACTACCAGGATGAGGTGAATACAGTAAGAGCAAGAGGAAAAGATGATAGCAGTGAGGAATTAACAACAAAACTAAAATGGGTATCATTCCAGCATCAATTCTTTTCTTCAATTTTGGTGGCAGATAATTATTTTACCAATGGAATTATTGAGTTTAAAACATTTGAAGAAGAGGCTAAATATTTAAAATATTTTGAGTCAACTATTGGTATACCTTTCGAATTTTCATCACAATCTTCTGTTCCTTTGTCGTTTTATTTTGGTCCAAACCACTTTAATACCTTAAAGAAGTATGACCTGGGATTTGAAAAAATAATTCCTTTGGGAAGATCAATTATTAGTTGGATTAATCGTTTTGTAATTATTCCTGTATTTAATTTTCTCGATAATTATATAGCGAATTATGGTATTATTATCTTAATACTAACCATTCTAATTAAACTGGTACTTTTCCCATTAACTTATAAATCGTATTTGTCGACTGCAAAGATGCGTGTTCTTAAGCCTGAAATTGATGAGATTAACAAGAAATTTCCGAAGAAAGATGAGGCTATGAAAAAGCAACAGGCAACTATGGCTTTATATAAGAAAGCAGGAGTAAATCCAATGGGAGGTTGTATTCCTATGGCAATACAATTCCCGATTTTAATTGCCATGTTCCGATTCTTCCCGGCTTCATTTGAGCTTAGACAGAAGGCATTTCTTTGGGCAGATGACTTATCATCTTACGATTCGATTATAAATTTACCTTTCGAAGTTCCGTTTGGTTTTGGCGATCATATCAGTTTATTTACTGTTTTAATGGCCGTTGCATTAGTTTTTTCATCACGGCTAAATACCGGACAGATGAACGATGCAAATCAGCAAATGCCTGGTATGAAGTTTATGATGACCTACATGATGCCTGTGATGTTGCTATTTATTTTCAATAACTATTCTTCAGGTTTGAGTTATTACTATTTCTTATCGAATGTTATAACATTGGGACAAACATTCGTAATCCGACGATTTGTAGATGAAGAAGCATTGCTTAAAAAATTACATGAAAATAAGAAGAAACCGGTTAAAAAATCGAAATGGCAAGAGCGTTTAGAACAAGCAGCTAAACAAAAAGGCTATAAACCACCAAAAAAGAAATAATTACAAATTAAATAAATTGAAAAAGGTTGATCTAACGAGATCAACTTTTTTCTTCAAGTAATGATTAGTAAAAAGGTTAAAGGAAGTATTGCAATAGGAATTTCTGCGGTTATGTGGGGATTCGATGGAGTGGTTTTAACACCGCGTCTGTTTAATCTTGATGTGGGATATGTTGTTTTTATATTGCATCTTATTCCGTTTATGCTTATGAATATTTTCATGTATAAGCAATACCGGTTTGTTAAAGATTTTACTACAAAAGATATTATTGTTCTTTTAAGTATTGCATTTACAGGAGGTGCACTGGGAACCTTGTCAATTGTTAAAGCCCTGTTTTTAGTAAATTTTCAGCATTTAAGTATTGTAGTTTTACTGCAAAAGTTACAGCCTATTTTTGCAATATTACTGGCAGCTGTTATATTAAAAGAGAAGCTAACACTTCGTTTTCTATTTTGGGGTTTATTAGCAATAGCGGCTGGTTATACCTTAACATTCGAGTTTAAACTTCCAGTTGTTACTTCTGATAGAAATACAATTTTGGCAGCCGTATTTGCCTTACTTGCAGCTTTTAGTTTTGGTAGCTCTACCGTTTTCAGTAAAATGGTATTGGGTAAATATGATTTTAAAACCGTAACGTTTTTTCGATATGGTTTTACAGCATTGTTAATGCTGTTTTATGTAATGGTTACACAGAAGTTTATGCAGTTTTCTCAAACTACAGCAAATAACTGGCTATTCTTTATTATTATTGGTTTAACAACTGGTAGCGGAGCTATTTTCTTATATTACCTTGGATTGAAACATGTAAGTGCTATTATTTCAGTAATTGTTGAACTTATATTTCCAATTTCAGCCATAATTTTTGATTATATTTTTAATGATGCACGACTTTCATTAATACAGTGGTTAAGTGCTGCTGTAATGGTATTTGCTATTATAAAAATAAGCTATAGGCGTAAAAAATTACTGAAAAGAATTAAATAAACAGGTTGCAGAAATAGTATTCAAAGTGGTATTAAATTCTCACTTCCGGCATTATGTCTTTTTAATCTTTGATTAATATCAATAGTTTGACCAATATAGAATTTTGGATTGACACTGAAAATAATATGTAAACGAAGTATTTCATAACAAGAAAAGATTGCCTTTAGAGCAATCTTTCATTTTTTGAGCGGGAGACGGATGATGACGAAACCGTTTTCAACGGTTTATCATCATTCCGATATCATGACATTTTTGTCATGATCGTCGGAAACTCGATTAAGCACCAATTACTTTTCTAACATATCTATAATTTGGAGGTTTTGAATTCCATCCGAATATTTATTCATGAACCTAATCAATCTTGATTGTTTTAAATTCTTTAATTTTCGCTCCAGAATAATAGCTTCAGAACGAGAATCTTTAGAAGTATACCAAACTAATTTCCAGGGAATACCTTTAGCGGTAAAATTCTCACTTCCGGCATTATGTCTTTTTAATCTTTGATCAATATTATTTGTTTGACCAATATAGAACTTCTGTATCGACTCTGAAAAAATTATGTAAACGAAGTATCTCATAACAAAAAAAGATTGCCTTTAGAGCAATCTTTCATTTTTTGAGCGGGAGACGGAACTCGAATCCGCGACCCTTAGCTTGGAAGGCTAATGCTCTACCAACTGAGCTACTCCCGCAAAAGGAGTGTGGGGAGAGGAGGATTCGAACCTCCGAAGTCATACGACAGCAGATTTACAGTCTGCCCCAGTTGGCCACTTTGGTATCTCCCCAACATGTTTTCAATAATTGTGAGCCGATGGACGGATTCGAACCCCCGACCTGCTGATTACAAATCAGCTGCTCTGACCAGCTGAGCTACATCGGCATTATTGATTAAAGAACGTTTGTTTTCTTTAGCGAATGCAAAAGTATTAAAAATCCTGAAATAACAAACTTTTATATCAATTAATTTTAATAAAAAATAGCTCTGAATCTACTGTGTTTGCTGATGTTTTTGATAATGAGATTTTTAATAGAAATGTTTTAATCTTCCATTTCTTCAATCTCTTCCATCTCAAGTTGCAAGTGTGCCATTTTTATTGCAGTAATTGCAGCCTCATCACCTTTATTACCATGCTTTCCGCCGGCTCTGTCAAGTGCCTGTTGTTGGGTGTTGGTAGTAAGCACGCCAAAAACAAATGGAATATTGTAATTCATATTCAATTCGGTAATTCCATGTGTTACACTCTGACAAACAAAATCGAAATGGCGTGTTTCGCCTTGAATAACACAACCAAGGCAAATAACTGCATCTAAATCGGCATATTCGGCCATAAATTGTGCTCCTAAGGTTAATTCAACACTTCCCGGTACATATTTCTTTAAAATATTTTCTTCTTTTGCTCCGTGCTTAATCAAGGTATTATATGCACCATTTAACAATGCATCAGTTATTTCTCTGTTCCACTCTGCCGTTACAATACCAAATTTCATGTTTTTTGCAGATGGTACCGATTTAACATCATAATCGGATAAGTTCTTAAGATTTGTAGCCATATGTATAATTTTTAATTTTCAAAGGTAAGTTTTAACCATAAAAAAATCCTGATTTCTCAGGATTTTAATTTTATATTGAACGTAATTTATTATTCTTCAATCAATACGTTTACTTGAGCAATATATTTTTCAATTTGTCGTCCCTCAGCGGTATTAGGGAATTCTTTCTGAATCTTTTTATACGTTTCCAACGCTTTTTCATACTCACCTTGTTCCTTCTGTACAAAGGCCACTTTCATCAGGTAAATTGGCGTTGTAAAGTTGTTTTCTGATGCATTAACAGCTTTGTTATAAAATAGGAGTGCATCGTCGGTATTACCTAATTCCATATAAGCATCACCAATGGCACCAAATGCTACAGGAGCAACCATCTTATCGTCAGATTCAAATTGTTTAAGATATTCAATCGCATTTTCATACTGACCTAAGTGTAAATAACTAATTCCGCTATAATAGTTTGCTAAGTTAGCTGATTTGGTTATACCATACTCATCAATAATATCTAAAAAACCAAGATAGTTACCATCGCCGTTTAATGCTAAATTAAACGAATCGCGAGCAAAATAGCGCTCTGCCATCCACATTTGCGATTTTGCTTCATTCTCTTTCGGAGTAACAACAAAACGTTTGTATCCTAAATAACCACCAACAATTATAATTATCGCAGCAACTATAATCGTTAAACTCTTTTGGTTTTCTTCAATATAATGTTCTGTTTTACTTAATACATTTTCTACTGATTCGAACTGATCTTGATGTGTTTCCTTATTTTTACTCATCTTTATTTTGTAATTAAAATATTATCCTTAAATCATTTGAATCGCAAATGTAATTCTTTTGCGTAATTTATTAAAATTTTGTTTATAAAATTTGAGATTAAAATAGTTGCTCTTCTTTTTATTTAATAGAATAATAAGAATCTTTGTATGATAATTTACGTTGATTATGTACCTGAAAGAGTTGTCGTTGATAAACTTTAAGAATTATAGCCAGTCTGAGCTAGCGTTTTCGCCTAAAATAAATTGTTTTATTGGCTCCAACGGAGTAGGTAAAACCAATCTTTTAGACGCTATTTATTATTTATCGATGTGTAAAAGTTATCTTAATCCGATTGATAGCCAGAATGTACGTTACGATGAGGATTTTTTTGTGTTGCAAGGTGACTATCTTTTAAAAGATAAAAATGAAAGTATTTACTGTGGATTAAAGAAAAATAAAAAGAAGCAATTCAAAAGAAATAAGAAAGAATATCAAAAATTATCTGATCATATTGGATTGTTGCCCGTTGTAATGATTTCGCCAACCGATAATAGTTTAATTCTGGATGGTAGTGACGAGCGCCGTAAATTTATGGACAGTGTAATATCGCAATATGATAAAGTATATCTCGATAATCTGATCCGATATAACCGTGCTCTGGTTCAACGCAATAAACTGCTAAAAGACTTTTACCAGCAACGATCATTTGATGCAGATACCTTGGATATTTGGGACGAACAACTTGTTGCGCTGGGCGAAAAGGTATACAATGTGCGGGTAAAATTTGTTGAGGATCTTATTCCTATCTTTCAGGAATACTATACACGTATTTCAGGTGATAAAGAAGCCGTTCAGCTTGTGTATAATTCGCAGTTACATGAAGGCGATTTTCGTGATCTCTTAAAAGAAGCTTTGGAAAAGGACCGGATCGTTCAGCATACTACGGTAGGAGTACATAAAGATGATCTTACCTTAACTTTAGAGAATTATCCTATAAAGAAAGCCGGTTCACAGGGGCAACAAAAAACATTTTTAGTATCTTTAAAATTAGCTCAGTTCGATTTTATTAAGCAATTGAGCGGATTTAAGCCTATTTTATTGCTCGATGATATTTTCGATAAATTTGATAAAAACAGGGTTCGACAAATTATTGAACTAGTTGCTGAAAACCATTTTGGACAGATATTTATTACAGATACCTCGCAAGACTGGCTCGAAAATATTCTGGAAGAAATTAGTATCCCGCATCATATATTTATAATTGATTCTTCCGAAAAAATTGAAATAAAACAAGTTAACTAGATGAGAAAAAAGAATACACAAAAAATTGATGATGTTATTAAGGAGTATCTTAAAGCGTTAAAAATTGACGATAAGCTTAAAGAAGTTAACTTGATTAAATCATGGGATGATGTTGTGGGAAAAACCATTGCAAGATCTACACAAAATATCTACATAAAAAACAGAAAACTATTTGTTAAACTTAATTCATCGGTAATTCGGAACGAATTGTTTATGCTACGTGATGGATTAAAAAAAGCATTAAACGACAGGGCAGGTGAAGAGTTAATTGACGAGATTATATTAAAATAACGTATCAGAACGTTAAATCATGTTCGCTAATGTCAATACCTAGATATTCAGATGCAGCTTCAAGGGTTGCAAATATTTTGTAACCATAATGTTCTACTGCCTGCAATTCGTAGATCATTGCCATGGCTGTTTCGTAGGGGCCTTTAGTTAGAGTGGCCCACTTTATAGTTAAATTCTGATCATGTTCCAAAGCAAATTTAAAAAGGTCCTTAATTTCTTTATCTGAAAGAATCAAGTTTGCTTTTCGCAAATCACAAATACCAACCTTAAGTTTTTTATAGATAGGATCGCTAAACTCTTTTAACATGCTTTGTTTAAAAAATTCGATCGAAATGGCACCATCAAAGGCTTCAACAATTAGCTTCTTATCTTCAATTATTTTATAATTATAAGTGGCTATTTCCGTTCCTATTTTTTGTGCTTTCAAAAGTCTAGTTGTTTTGTAAGTTTTTTACTCGATCGTTAATGCTTTTAATGTGCTCTTCATCAGTAATATTTGGATCTTTAAGTTCTTGAAACTTTTTACAAGGCAAATCATCACATTCCCCACAACTGTTAAAGCCCTTTTTATTTGCAGCACAATCGTATAATAGACATATTTTTTCATGTGTTGCTTCCTGTGCCCAGAATGTTTGACCTTTTACATTATAACATCCATTACACGGGTTGGTATAAAACGGGCAATCGGTACAAATAAGTCCGCAAACAGATAAGTTCATTATGCAAGTATCATAAATGAAACTATAATTGCAACAATAGCTAGTATCAGCAAGTAAGCTAAAGGGTTGGCAAAATTAAGAGTCCAACCTCGTGCTCGTTGCCACTTAGGGACAACAGCTCTTGAATCTTTCTTATTAAAATAAAAAATACCAAACCTGTAATTTTTAGGATCAATTCGCTCTCGTTCTTCGTGAATATGATTAAAGTCTTTCTTCATTGTAATTTAGTTTCAATAATTTAAGTGTTTATTAATATCTTTCTCGCTGATTAAAAAAGAAATCAGCTTCGCGTTTCATATTTTCAACTGAATCGGATCCGTGCACTGCATTTTTTTGCAGTGATTCGGCAAACATCTTTCTTATCGTTCCTTCTTCTGCCATGTCCGGGTTGGTATTGCCAATGAGTTTTCTAAAATCTTCAATGGCGTTATCTTTTTCCAGCAGAAGGGCAATTATTGGTCCGGAACTCATAAACTCACATAAACTGTCATAAAATTCTTTACCTCTATGCATTTCATAAAATGTTTCTGCTTCCTGCTTGGTTAGCTTGGTTGATCGTATGGCAGAAATCCTAAATCCTGCCTGATTAATCATGGCTAAAATTGGTCCGACATGATTTTTTCTGCAAGCCGATGGCTTAATTAATGCAAATGTGTATCCTAAGGGCATAATAGTTATTTTTATTTAATTAAACTAAGGTATAAAATTTTTACTATTAACTTTAATTCTGATCGGAATATTTTATCTTTGATAATTGTCAAAATTTTTAAAACTGTGGAATTGATTTTAAACAAAGATATAAAGAGCTTAAAAACAATAATTGATCAAGCCCAAAAGCCTCTGATTATAACACACTATAATCCCGATGGAGATGCTATTGGATCCGCCTTAGCATTTTATCACTATCTTATAAAAAAGGGAAAAGACCCTGTTGTGGTTACTCCTAATGATTATCCGGAATTCTTACACTGGATGCCGGGAAACGATAAGGTCATAGTATATAAAAGAAATTGTGGTACGGTGCTAAATCATTTAAAGGATGCGGATGTAATTTTTGCACTGGATTTTAATGATCCTGACAGAACCAATGGTTTAGAAGAATATTTAAAAGAAGCTCCCGGGAAAAAAGTATTAATTGATCATCATCCGGAGCCTTCCGATTTTGCTGATTTATTTTTTTCTCATACCGAATATAGCTCAACTGCCGAGTTGATTTATAAAGTTATTGAAGAGTTAGGCGATGCAAATTTGATCGACAAAACAATTGGAGAATGCTTGTATACGGGAATTATGACCGATACCGGATCGTTTAATTATAACTCCTCTTATCCCTACACATATTATGTAGTGTCTAAGTTACTTGAGCTGGGTGTAAACAAGGACAGGATTTACTGGAATGTTTATGACAATTACTCAATCGACAGGATGAGGCTTTTAGGATATTGCCTGAATAAAAAGATGGAAGTATTTCCTGAATATCATGCAGCATATATAGCAATAACAAAGGAGGAATTAAAAGAGTTTAATTTTGCACCGGGCGATTCGGAAGGATTTGTGAATTATCCGCTTTCAATTAAAGGGATATTTTTTACGGCCATATTTATTGAAAAAGATAAACATGTAAAGATTTCATTTCGTTCAAAAGGTAAATTTCCAACAAACAAATTTGCAGAAGAACATTTTAATGGAGGAGGACATGTTAATGCTTCAGGAGGATATTCATATGAATCATTAGATAATACCTTAATGAAATTTAAGGAGCTACTAGAAGATTTTAAAGAAGAGCTTAATAATGCAATGTAACATGTTAACAGTGAGAACATTTATTTTGATCTTTATGATAATTTTCTTTTCTTGTAAAACAGAAGATCAAACAAAAGAGAAGAAGAAAATACCAAACAAAAAGGAGTCGCTCGAAGAGATTAACAGACTTTTAGTAGATAAGGACACGGAGCTAATTAAAAGTTACATTGAGCGAAGAGGTTGGGAGATGAACATGACGAAATCTGGTTTGTGGTATATGATTTACAAAGAAGGGACAGGTGATTTAATTAAAAAAGGTGATTATATTACCTATAATTACAAAGTTTGGTTGCTCGATGGTACATTGATATATACTTCGGATGAGTTGGGAGCAAAAAGCTTTGTAGTAGGAAAAGGAGGTGTGGAATCTGGTTTGGAAGAAGGTGTTTTGCTGTTAAAAGAAAATAGTAAAGCGCGTTTTATTTTACCTCCACATCTTGCACATGGGTTAATTGGCGATGAAAACAAAATTCCGGCACGATCGATCCTTGTATATGATATAGAGATTTTAAATATTGATGATTAAAAATAAAACCAATGATTAAAAGAACATTTATTGTATTAGCTGCCATTATTTTTGTGTTTAATGCATGCGATTATTTTTCAAAATATCCCGGATACGATAAAACAAAATCAGGAATATATTATAAGTTAATTAAATTTGGAGAGAGCTCCGAAAAAGCAAAGCCAAGCGATTATATTACAGCAGATATAGTGTATAAAACCATTGATGATTCTGTGTTTTTTGAAGGCAGAAGGAAACTTCAGGTTACTAAACCAACTTTTAAAGGAGCTATTGATGAGTGTTTTTTAATGTTAGCGGAGGACGAAAAAGCCTCATTTATTATTTCGGCAAATGATTTTTTCAAGAAAACCTTGGAAACCACATTGCCAGATTTTATTCATGAAGAAGACCCCATGATTGTTGATATCGATGTGATTGATATTCAAACCGAGGATGAATACTTTATGGAAAAGGAAGCCTTTTTACATTGGATTGAAGATTTTGGTGATTATGAAAAAGTAATCTTACGACAGTATATCGATCAAAAAGAAATAGAAAAGGAACCAACAGAATCGGGATTATATCATTTAACTATTGAGCAGGGCAACGGCGAAAAAGTTTTTGTGGGCGATACGGTTACTGTGCATTACGAAGGTAAATTCTTAAATGGTAAGTTCTTTGATTCAACTAAACGGCGCAATTCACCATTTCAATTTGTTTATGGAAGAAAATGGCAGGTTATCCCAGGTATGGAAGAGGCTATTGGACGAATGGAAGAAGGTGAGCGGGCACTGTTTATTATTCCATCTCAAATTGGTTTTGGTGAAACAGGATCATCAACAGGTATTGTGCCACCTTATACTTCAACATTATTCGAAGTTGAACTGATAGAAATTATTCCGGGACCCCGGGAAAAAGATATGGATTTAAATAAATATGATTAATAACAAAGCCCGATTTAGTTTCGGGCTTTATTTTTTTTAGTAGTAGGTATATTCAAATTGATACTGAATTCGATATTTATAGAGTGCATAATACACTTCAATTTTTTCTAACAAATCGTCATTATTATAGAAATAGGTTTTCTTAGAATTTTCATTGGGATTATTATCATACCATTCTTCTTCAATTAATTTTCCTTCCGAATCGTATTTATAAATATTGTTCACAAAAGTTGTTCCTTGTGGTTCTTCTTTAATAACCTTAATTAAGTTATTGTTATTATCGTACTTGTATTCTTCCTTATATCTAAAATTACCTAAAACGTACTTAACCTTTTCTTGCATCAGATTGTTTTCGAATTTGTACAGATATTTTTCCTTTACATTACCTTTTGCATCATATTCTATACTTTCAATAATATTATTATTATCATCATAAGTATTGATTATTTTTCCGGCCACGTTCGATTTTCCATCAAAGATATTAACAGTACAGATATTTCCATTATAATTAAATATTCGCTTGTGCTCTATATTTCCAAAAACATCACTTCGAATTATTTCTGAAAGTTTATTATTTTTGTAGTTGTATTTAATAATTTGATAATCAGTTCCATTATATCTTTCTTCCCGAATTTTTCTTCCCGAATTATCATAGGTAATGTTTTGTTTAAACATCACTTTACTTTCATCACCCTGATAGTTCACATATTCAACCTGATTGTCGTTATTGTCATATTTGTAACTCAATTTTTGATCAACATTACCCGATTGATAATATATTTCTTCAATAACATTACCATTATGATCAAATGTTTTTGTGAAGTTTTTATAACCTTCTTTTACAGGTTTCCCCTTTTGATATTTATGATTCCACTGAACTTGTGTCTGTACACGATTTTTTGCAAGGTTTTCTTTCCATTTTGCTTCACCCGGAAGTTGCCCAAATAGTAATTCAGCAGAAAAAAGAAGTGTAATAATAAAGGTTAATTGTTTCATATTAGAATTATATATTATTGAATCTCATTCAAAGGTACTAAAATATTCAAAAGAATATAAATTTATCACATTACATCAAAAATCGTACACATTTTTACTTTAACGTACAATATTTAAAATTGTTCTAATTTAAAAATGCTTTCATCTAAATCACAACCAAAAAATTGACTTATAGCTTACTTTGTTATAACTTACTTAATTAAAAACTTGAAGAGTAAGTAGTTAAAGTTAACGGAAAATTCGACCCAAATTCTCTTATAGCATTTTAGTGTACTTCAATAGTATTTAATCGTTAATTCTAATTATTATGAAAAAAAAATACCTTTCTATTTTAATTATCATGTTTATTTCCTGTTATAGTTTAGGTCAAACACCTGAATCATTTAAATACCAGGCAGTAGTTCGAAATTCATCAGATGAGATCCTTTCAAATCAAGATATTAGTTTACGAACCAGTATTTACGAAGGGAATAATCCAGGTACAAATGTGTATTCTGAAACGCATACCGTAACTACCAGTGAATATGGTGTAATTTCCATTAACATTGGAAGCGGAACCTCTGTTTCGGGAGACTTTGACCAGATTAGTTGGTCAACAGGGAATAAATATTTAAAAATTGAAGTGGATGCATCCGGAGGTAGTACTTATACAGAACTCAGTACGGTGCAACTGTTGGCTGTACCTTATGCTATTCATTCAGAATCGGCAAATTCAGCCAAATCAGCCGAAATCTTAGGTGATAATAATATTTATACGCCCATATCAGATACTTTATTTGTGGTAAAAGATCATGATGGAAATGTTGTATTTGCTGTATTTCCCGATGGTGCAGCCGTTTATGTTAACGAAGGAGCAAAAGGGAAAGTTGGTGGTTTTGCAATTAGTGGACGATCGCCTAACAAAGCGATTGAAGAAGATTACTTAATTGTAACAGCAGATAGTACAAGAATTTATTATACTGATACAACAGACACCAAAGGTAAAGTGGGAGGCTTTGCCATTAGTGGTCGTAGCCCCAATAAGGGTAGTGTTACAAAATTAATGGATTTAACACAGAAGAATTATTTTATAGGTCATGAGGCTGGTGTAAATACGACAACTGGTATATTTAATACTTTTTTTGGATATAACTCTGGTTATTCCAATACGGAAGGAGATCGAAATATTTTTATTGGGCGACAATCAGGTTTTTCAAATATTGATGGATATTCTAATGTTATGATTGGAGATTCTGCTGGTTATGAGAACTTGTCTGGGTATACAAATGTTTTTCTTGGGAATAATACTGGCCAAAAAAATATAGATGGTTATCAAAATGTTATTCTTGGGAATTGGGCTGGATATCATAATACATCGGGTTACAGAAATATATTTGTTGGAACAGCAGCTGGATATGATAATACAGAGGGAGAAATCAATATATTTTTGGGGAACTTAACGGGGCATTATAATACCACAGGTAGTCATAATGTGTATCTGGGTAATTGGGCAGGATTAAATAGCGATACTGCAAGTTTAAATGTATTTATTGGCAATTCTGCTGGATATGACAATTATGGAGGACATGAAAATATTTTTATCGGGAATACATCTGGACATAGCAACACCATAGGATCTGGAAATACTTTAATAGGAGGTGTTTCAGGATACCATAACACCACAGGAAGTTATAATACTTTTGTTGGTATGTGGACAGGAAACGAACATATTTCAGGTAATGACAATGTGTTTTTGGGTGTTGCTGCCGGACATAATAGTTATACGGGTTCGTCTAATGTTTTTATTGGCCCAGGTGCCGGACATAGTAATTTTAGTGGTGATAGTTCTGTATTCATAGGAACAGAAGCAGGTTATTCAGAATCAAACTCTCACAGGTTGTATATTGAAAATACAAGTGCAGATAGCTCTGCTGCTTTAATATATGGTGAATTTGACAATGATTTCTTACGACTAAATGCAGATGTTGTAGTAAATGGGAAATTATATTTCGGTAATGATCAGGACAATATTTTGTTGGGAGAATATGCAGGTATAGGCATAACTTCTGGAACTGGAAATACATTTATTGGTAATGCTACTGGTGGAGCTACGAATGAGGGAACTGGAAATACATTTATAGGATTGTATAGTGGAAATGAAAATACAAGCGGCAATCAAAATGTTTTTATTGGCCTTGCAGCCGGACATAATAGTAATTCTGGATCAAAAAATATAGCTATTGGTCCTGGAGCAGGACATAATGTTGCCGATGCTGATAGTAGCATATTTATTGGATTGGAAGCGGGCTATTTTGAAGATAAATCGAGTCGTCTGTATATTGAGAATTCAAGTGCCGATTCTTCTGCTGCACTCATATATGGAGAGTTTGATAATGATATTTTAATAATAAACGGAGAAACACATATTCGTGATGTACTTATTTTAAAACCAAGAGATGCAGCTCCAACAAATCCTGAACAGGGGATGATGTATATGGATGCGATAACGAATAAGCTTATGGTATATGATGGTTCTACATGGCAGGCTTGCTGGTAAAATATAGTCTCTTCTTTAAGAACAATGAAAAAACAGAATAGGAACATAAACTTAAAATAATCTTATGGCAAAAAAAGTATTCGTTTTTTGTATTGTGTTAATATTGAGTATGTCGATATATGCACAAATTCCTGATGCGTTTAATTACCAGGCGGTAATAAGAAATGCCTCAGATGAAATACTCTCTAACCAGGATGTCGGTATTCGAATTTCTATTTATGAAGGGAATAATCCGGGAACAAATCTTTTTTCAGAATCACATTCTGTAACGACTGATACATATGGTGTTATTTCTGTAGGTATTGGTAATGGCACTTTAATTTCCGGCAATTTTTTAGAAATTGATTGGACCACTGGCAACAAATATTTAAAAGTTGAAGTAGATGAAGCCGGAGGGAGTTCATACACAAATATGGGCATGGCAAAACTTCTATCGGTTCCATATGCTTTAAGCTCCAAATCCGCAGAGAATCTAGGAGCTAATAATATTTATACCCCGGGCAGCGATACACTTTTTGTTGTGAAAGACTATGATGGGAATGTTGTATTTGCTGTTTTCCCGGATGGTGCAGCTGTCTATGTTAACGAAGGAGTAAAAGGTAAAGTAGGTGGATTTGCGGTTAGTGGAAGATCTCCTAATAAAGCAACTGAAGAAGAGTATTTAGTTGTAACAGTTGATAGTACCAGGATTTATTATAAAGATACTATAGACACAAAAGGTAAAGTAGGTGGATTTGCCATTAGTGGTCGTAGCCCCAATAAGGGTAGTGTTACAAAATTAATGGATTTAACAAAGAAGAATTACTTTATTGGACATGAAGCTGGGATAAATACCACTGAAGGATTATACAATACCTTCTTGGGTTATTATGCTGGTTATACAAATAATGGATATAATAATATTTTTATTGGTGATTCTGCAGGTTTTTATAATGAAAATGGAAGCAGCAATATATTTATAGGGAACACAGCAGGTAAATTAAATACATCAGGTTATAGAAACATATTTTTTGGTAATAAAAGTGGGTATGAAAATCAATCAGGTCGCTATAATGTTTTTATTGGAGATCAATCTGGCGTAAAAAATACAACAGGACAGCAGAATGTTTTTATTGGAGCAACAACCGGTTATTATAATTCTACAGGCGTACAAAATGTGTTTGTTGGTAACTGGTGTGGTTATAAAAATACAGAAGGTACAGGTAATATATTTTTAGGAAATCAATCAGGATGGAATAATACAGTTGGAAATGATAATATATTTATTGGTACGGTTAGTGGATTAAATAATACATCAGCAGGAAACAATATATTTATTGGCAATTCTGCAGGATACACTAATGCAACAGGTACTGAAAATATTTTTATCGGAAAAGAAAGCGGTTATTCTAATGTGGAAGGTGATTTGAATGTGTGTATAGGTTTTCAAAGTGGGTATTCTTTAACAACAGGTAATTATAATTCTTATTTAGGTTTCTGGTCTGGTTATCATAATACTTCAGGAACATATAATACTTTTATTGGAGCTCATTCAGGTTATTATAATTTTGAAAGTAATAATAATGTATTTCTAGGTTCTTATACAGCATCTGATGATACGATTGGATCAGAAAATACATTTTTGGGAGCTGCAGCAGGTCGATATAGTTCAGGACATGATAATACCTTTGTTGGAGCAATCTGTGGCACAGAAAATAAAAGTTCACATCATAATGTATATGTTGGTGCCTTTACTGGTAGGGAAAACCTCGATGGTAATTATAATGTATTTATTGGTCATTCTGCCGGTTATTGGACAAATGCTTCAAATAATACTTTTATTGGACATGCAGCTGGAGCAAATGCAACAGGTAGTAATAATGTTTTTGTTGGTTATTTATCAGGAGTAAATGAAACGGGATCAAATAAACTATATATTGAAAATTCAGATGTAGATTCTACTGGAGCCTTAATTTGGGGAGATTTTACTGATAATAAAGTAAGAATTAATGGTCAATTTGGGGTTAATATAGAACCAACAGGGAATACTATTGAGGCGTATTATGGAGAAGGGTCTGGTAGCATAATGGTAAAAGGAACTGGTAATGATTATAGTTATTCGCGACTTGTGTTAATGTCTGATGAGGCAGTTGATCAACAATGGCAGATTTATCATAACCTATCCAATAATTTTGAGATTGTATGTAATGACGGTACAACATGGTATAATGGTATACTCGAATTAGATAAAAACGGAGTATTAACCACAGCGGGGTCTATTTTACCCAAGACTGATAATGCAGGTAGCTTGGGTAATTTAACGCACAGGTGGTCAGTAGTATATGCTAGCAATGGAACAGTTCAAACATCAGATTTTAGATTGAAGGATCAAATCAAAAATATTAGTTATGGTTTAGATGCTATTATAAAACTCAGACCGGTTAGTTTCCGATGGAAAAATGAATCATCTGATGGTAAAAAACTTGGATTAATAGCACAAGAAGTTCAACCTGTTATTTCTGAAGTTGTTCATGTTGGAAATGATGAGGATAAAACTTTAGGTATAAATTACAGTGAACTTGTTCCTGTATTAATAAAGGGAATACAAGAGCAGCAACAATTGATTAAAAAGCAGCAAGAAAGAATTGATGACCTTGAAAACAGATTAGTTCAGTTAGAAATTCTATTAAAGTAATACACGTTAATTTATAGAATACAATCGTTAAATAATTCCACTTGATTATTAACTTATAAAACGTTACCTTTCTTTCTAATTTAAAATTTTAGTTATGAGAAAGATAGCGTTTTTATTAAGCGTTGTTTTAAGTTTGCAGGTTTCATGCTTACTTTCACAAACAACAGATAATTTTAATTACCAGGCTGTAATTAGAGATAACGATGGAGAGTTGATAACTAACCAATCAGTTAGTGTTCGATTAAGTATTGTTGAATCTACAAATGAAACCTCCGTGTTTTACCGGGAACAACATACTGTTACTACCGGTAATAATGGTCAGATTAATTTAACTGTAGGAAACGGAACATCTGATTTGGGCGAATTCACAGGTATTGACTGGAGTATACAACCTAAATTCATTAAAATTGAAATCGATATAGGAGATGGTATGGAAAATATGGGAGTTTTTCAATTATTATCTGTTCCATATGCTCTTTATGCCACTGAAGTAGCCAATAAAGATGATGCTGATGCTAACCCCGAAAATGAGATTCAAGATTTAGACCTTACAGGTGATGTTTTAACTATAACGAATCACCCGGCACCGACAGAAATAAATCTTGCTCCATTTACAGGCAATAATACGGATGAACAGAATTTGGAGTTAGTAGGTGATACGTTAAAAATTACCAATGGAAATCCAGTAGTTTTGCCTTATGATAGTAGTAAGTGGGTTATAAATGGTAGCACGATGTATTATAACGAAGGCAAAGTTGGTATTGGTTCATCGGCACCAGTTAGTAATCTTGAAGTAAAAGCAACCGGAGTTGGAAGTGATGCTTTATTCCAGGTAATTAATGCTAACAACGATACGGTATTTGCAGTTTATCCCGATGGTGTTAAAATTTTTGTCGATTCGGAAGCAAAAGGAAAAGTAGGTGGATTTGCAATTAGCGGACGAAGTCCGAATAAAGCTGCCGGAGGAGTAGACATTTTAAAGGTAACTGTGGATAGTACGAGATTTTATGTAACTGATACCTTAAGCGCAAAAGGCAAAGTAGGAGGATTTGCAATAAGCGGCAGAAGTCCAAATAAGGGAATCAGTAATGATTATCTTGTAATAACAGGCGATAGTACACGAATATATGTTAACGATACCTCAACAGTTAAAGGAAAAGTAGGAGGGTTTGCAATAAGTGGAAGATCACCGAATAAAGGGCTGGTTAATGATTATTTGCGTGTAACTCGCGATAGTACGAGAGTGTATGTTTCAGAGTCGGTAGCAAAAGGGAAAGTTGGTGGTTTTGCAATAAGTGGTCGTAGCCCTAACAAAGGTTTAGAAAAGGACTATTTTAACATAACACCAAATACAACAGCGCAAAAGATTGAAAACGAAACACGTGTTATGTGGTATCCTGAAAAATCGGCATTATTAGCTGGTGAGGTTCATGTTGGAAGTGAAGATAGTGTTGGTACAAACTCTGTTGCTTTAGGTTACCGTTCAATAGCAATGGGAAATCAATCGCAAGCTTTTGGATTTAAAAGTATGGCTTTAGGGAATTTTTCTACTGCAATTGGTAATGAGGCCGAAGCCCAAGAAAATTCATTGGCAGTTGGTTATCAGGCAAAAGCAACAGGAGTGGATGCCGTTGCTTTAGGAACAGGTGCATTAGCAATAGCCGATAAAAGTTTTGCTTTTGGTTCGGTAGGTATTGACTCATCAGGTACAGTAACTGGAAATACACAAGCTACTGGAGAATACGCCTATGCATTTGGTTTAGGTGCTATCGCTTCTGGTAAAGGAGCTTTTGCTATTGGAGCAAATAATACTGCATCAGGCGAATTTTCAACCGCTGTAGGTTATAAAACAAAATCCAATGGATTTTATACAACAGCCATGGGTGGTTATGCAGAAGCGCAAAATGATTACGCTGTTGCCATAGGTTATCGAAATAAAGCACAGGGAAGCGGTTCTGTATCACTGGGTTTTCAAAATAACGCAGAAGGATTGTACACTTTTGCGTCAGGATTTAGGTCTTATGCAGTAGGTTTTAAGTCAATTGCATTTGGATCAGATTGTACAGCAGAAGGATCATATTCTATTGCAATTGGCGATCAGGCATCAACAGGATTGTCAGGTTCATGGGCTCTGGCTTTGGGAAGAAACTGTCAGTCTAATTCGGTAGGTTCTGTGGCAATTGGTTACCAGTCGGTTGCAGATGGGGCTTATACGGTTGCAATTGGATACCAGGATACTGTTACATCAGCAGCATCTTATTCTGTTGCCATAGGATATAGAAATAAGGCAACAAGTGTGTATTCTTTGGCAATGGGATCAAACACAACTGCTTCCATGTTATACGCTTCGTCATTTGGAAACACTACAATAGCAAGCGGACAAAATTCTTTTGCAGCAGGATATTTATCAGAAGCTTCCGGAAATACTGCAACAACTTTTGGTACTTCAAATACTGCCAGTGGATACAATTCAATGGCATTGGGGTACGAAACCGAAGCACAGGCATATGGGTCGTTGGTTATTGGCAGGTATAATGTTATTGCCGGTTCATCAACATATTGGCAAGGAACAGAACCTTTGTTCGTGGCAGGTAACGGTAGCTCAGGAAGTCCGAGTAATGCTTTAACTTTATATCAAAATGGTAATTTGGTTATAGATGGTAACCTCAATGCAAACGGTACAATTTATACATCTGATAAAAGATTAAAAACGGATATTGAAAATCTAAACTATGGTTTAAATGAAATTTTGAAATTACAACCTGTTTCATTTACGTGGAAAGAAAAACCTGAAGAAGGAACTAGATTAGGATTAATAGCTCAAGAAGTACAACCTATAATAAATGAAGTAATTAATGTTGGTAATGATTCTCAAAAAACCCTAGGCATAAGATATGCTGAATTAATACCCGTTTTAATAAAAGGAATGCAAGAACAACAGCAACTCATTGAAGTACAAAATAAAAAGAATGAGGAGCTGGAACAGCAATTGAAACTTATAATGGAGCGACTGGAAAAGCTTGAAAAAGAATAATGAATAAAAATTAAGGGGCTGATCAGCCCCTTAATTTTTAATATATCATAAGAAATGCAGAACTCCTGTTTTATGTAAATAAAGTATCACGAGTAAGGCAACGAATAATATCCATAATGTTATTTTTAAAGTTTTCGTTTTATATTTACGAAGTACTATTAGAATTATTAAAATAAGTATTATTAAAATATAAAACCATACTGGTATTTTCGCTTTCATTGGTCCTTCATATAATACTTCATCAGCTACTGTAATTAAAATTTGTGGATTTGTTTTTGGAATTACATTCCCGATAACCAAATAGTAACTACCATCCAAATTGTCAATTATTTGCTTTAGGTATGGTTCTTCCAACAATTCATTATTAACTAGCTCTCCTTCTAAACTAGCAGAATGAGCAACAGGCTCTCCAGGAACTTTTGGTAAATACTTAAACTTTATTTTAGTTTTAAGGCCAGGTCCCATATAATATCCATACTTATTTTTAGGTCTTATTTTAAGGATCTCAGTTATGTAATTACCTGTAGAAACATTATCTTCAGAAAGAGTGGTGATTAAAGCAGTATTACTCACATCCGATATGTTGCCTTCCGTATCTTGAGCTATCGTATGGAATGTATAGTTTGTAGATGCTTTTAGATGGGATACAGAATAGGTTGTACTGTTTGTTTTTGCTATTAAAGATGCATCCTGGTATATATTATATTGTATTTCTCCTCGGCCTCCTTTAGATGCATTCCAGCTTAAATCTAAACTATTTTGAGTAATATTATTTGCTGTTAGCTTAGTTGGCGCTGTTATATTAGCAGGTTGATCTAGTGTAACAACGCTGATAATATTACTTTTTTCAGACTGATTTTGGGCGGCATCTTTTGCAACAACAAAGAAGGTATAATTTGCTCCGGAATTCAAATTTGTTACAGAATAAGAATTACCTGAGGTGCTTGCAATAGCATCTTCATTTTTATAGATTACATATTCAGTTATCCCAACATTATCCGTTGAAATATCCCAGTTCAGATAAAGGTTGGTTTGAGCAATATTACTAGCTGCCAGGTGAGTAGGAGGAGTTGGTTTTTCAGTGTCGGGGATATTAAGTGTTGTAACTGAGATTTCATTGCTTGCGTTCGATAAATTGTTAGAGCCATCACAAGCTTTAACAGAAAAGCTATAGGTATTATTTGGGTTTAAGTTGTCAACACGTAATGTTAAATTTGGAGCAGGTGTACTCGACAACAAATCACCATTTTTGAATATCTTATATTCATAAACTCCTACATTATCGGTTGAAGATTCCCAGTTTAGCACTACCGAAGATTGAGTAATATTTGCAGCTGCTAAACCAACAGGTTTGGTAGGTGGTGTATTATCAATAAATATTCCTGGTGTTTCACCAACTGTCAGTCCAAATTCCATGACCATAGACAACTGGTTTAGACGCTCAAACTTTCCAACTTCAGGAATTTCTCCTTTCATTAAAAATATAGCTTGATATACCCCTGTTAAATTTGTGTTGGTATATATTCCTGAGAAAGTACCATCTCCATTGTTATCAAGATTTATAATTTGTTCTTCGGGTAGCAAAGCGGAATAAAATGATTCATCATTATTGAGTAAAGTAACAAGTTTGTTTTGTGCATCATCAGTATAATCTGTCAGTGTATCTGTCAATTCTGTTTCGTAAGTTGCCAACAAGTGACCTATATCATCACCTGGTTTTATGAGTACAACTGAAATTGAATCATCTGTCGATATTAGTGGTGAGCCAGCATAAATCAGATCACTGTTAAACTTTATTGTATCTCCTGTTTTATAAATAGGTTTATTTAAACCAGAATGATATTTGAGAAAATGATCATCTGTAAAACAGGTTAAATAAAATGGGTTAGATGATTCTCCGGAAACAACCACTTCCCATTCTCCGCCTCCATAAATTACTTCATCGCTAATAATAGGCAATTCTATATTTACAAGTTTGTAGAAATCTCCTGTCTTTTCAATTGTATAATCATCCAGTGCTAATCCATCTTTTTTAATGGTTACATTAATATTGGAATTTTCATCATGAATTAATTCGAAAAAAACTCGGGAAACAACATTGTTAATTTGAAACTTATATGTTAAGTTGCCTGAAGAAAGATCACCGATTTTGCGGCTAACAATTTGAGGACTACCTCCTTCAAGCATGTTAGCAAACTGATTTTGGAAAAAATTATGAATTTCAGGTTCAGTATCTGCTCCTGTAGTAATAGATAGTGATATTCCTCCATTTGCATCTGAAATTTGAGATAAGATAGCTGGTACTAAGGTTGATGAACCTAAGCCGATGGAATAATAATATACACTATCTAGTTCACTGCAAGGACAATCGTTGAGAATATCCGAAACAGTGGAGAAAGTTCTACCATCATCATTTACTTTGGGATGTACATTTTGAATGCCATCTGTAAATAACAATACAATTTTACGATTTGTACTTGGATCATTATTGCCTAATTTATTCTTGCCATCCAGCAATCCTAATCCCATAGCAGTTGCCGAAAGTGGGACTCTGCTGTTCATATCCTTGGTTATCGTATCTGTTGTGGATGGATTTGCATCTTGTTCTGTTATATCAATAAATCCGGCATCTAATGGAGGATTTGGAGTAACCAAATTTGTAGTAAAATAAGTTAAGGCAATTTCATCTCCAACTTGTTGTGATATTTCTAATTTTTCTACAAAAAGTTCAACAGCTTTTTTAAGAACATTCCATCTTATATCCGTGCCTCCCGGAATAACCCATCCCATACTACCGGAAATATCCAGAACTAAAGCTACTTTTACAGGGTCTCTAAGTACAGGAATTCTGTATTTTTGATAATCACTTTGACCAGCGTTGGGGCCTGCAATTACATTTACGTTAACCTCTATCTCAAGAAAATTGTCACTACCAAGAGGAATACATCTTGTTGCTGCAGGCATATCTAAATCTCCGGTTGTTGAATTAGGTATTGGAGATCCACTTTCACATGGAGTAGTTTGCACAACTGTAAATAAACAGTTGGCTCTTGGTTCGCTTATCAATGGTATTTGAAAATGATAATCAACACCCGGAATTGCAGGTTTAAGAATAATTGTTCCGGTATAACATGCCGGATCAAAAGGATCTGTTTCGCACATTACTGGCACTTCTCCTTCGGGATAATGCCCGGGTAATCTGCTAATAACGTTCTGAGCAGAAACGTTAAAACAGACTAAAAATAAAAAGAAGAAAAATATAACTTCTTTTCTGAAGTAAAACAGCTTTTTCATAATAATTTGATTTTGGGTTAAGAGCTTATTAGCATCTGAGTTAATAATCACCAAGTTAGGAATATTTTTTTAATCGTTAATCATTTTATTGACTGAATAATAAATTTTAAATGTAATAACGGATAGAGAGCATGTGAAATGATTCATTCTATAAGGTCTTTAGTATTATTAAGATAAATTATAAATAATTTTAAAAGATATACATTGCAGTTTGTCAGGTTTTTAGCTAACTTATGCGTCTAAATTTTATATCAAATTAAATATTGACTATATGAAAAAAGTACTATGTGTAGGAATAATCCTATTGGCAAGCCAGATTATGCTATATGCGCAAGCTCCTGGCTATTTTAATTATCAGGCTGTTCTGAGAAATAATGATGGAGAATTAATAGAGAATCAACATGCTAATGTTAAAGTTTCAATTGTAAGCGACATAAATGCAACTACTAAGTTTTACGTTGAAACACATTCCTTAAATACGAATGATTATGGAGTATTTAATCTTAGCGTTGGAAATGGTGATCCCGTAAGTGGTGTATTTGAAGATATTGATTGGTCAAATAGTGACAAATATTTAAAAACAGAGGTAGATATGGGAGACGGATATTTTGATTTAGGCACGGTTCAATTATTATCAGTACCATATGCTATGTATACAAACGAATCCGACTCATCAAGAGTATCTTCCTTTACACCATATTCTTATTTTGCAGACTCTTCTGCTGTAGCTGCTATGGCCTATAATGCAAATATGGCAGAACTTGCTAATAATTTATCAGGCGGGGTTTATAGTACGAATACAGATACGTTATTTGTTGTAAAGGATCATGAAGGGAATGTTGTATTTGCTGTTTTTCCCGATGGCGCACAGGTTATTGTTAACGAAACTACTAAAGGAAAGGTCGGTGGTTTTGCCGTGAGTGGCCGTAGCCCCAATAAAGCTGATGATCTGGATATTTTAAGAATTACACCAGATAGTACAAGAATTTATGTCAACGATACCGTTTCAACTAAGGGAAAGGTTGGAGGTTTTGCTATTAGTGGACGCAGTCCTAATAAATCTTTAAATACAGACCTGTTGTATGTTACTGCCGATAGCACTCGTGTTTACGTTAATGAAGATACTGGAACCAAAGGTAAGGTGGGAGGATTTGCGGTAAGTGGACGAAGCCCTAATAAAGGTACAACAGCTAAATTTATGAACTTAACTAGCGATAATTATTTTATTGGACATCAAAGTGGAAATAAAATCAATAATGGAATTAGTAATTCAGCTTTGGGATATGAAAGTGCATTAAATTTACAAGATGGTAACTATAACTCATTTATAGGATATCAAAGCGGCTATAATACTACTCATGGAAGTGGTAATTTATTTTTAGGTTACCAGACAGGTTTTGCAAATACATTAGGTGATTATAATACGTTTGTAGGTTATCTTTCAGGCTCAAGTAATACTACTGGTGTTTATAACACTTTTATGGGAAGTTACGCGGGTTTTGATAACACAAATGGGACAAATAATACATTTATTGGGTATGATGCCGGTTATTCAAATTTAGACGGTAATTCGAATGTATTTATTGGAAATAGAGCAGGATATAATAACACAGATGGAAATAAGAATGTTTTTATTGGTGATAGTGTGAGCATGAGTAATAATGCTGGTGATTATAATGTTTTTATAGGTTATAAAAGCGGATATAATATTAATGGAGCAACATCAAATATTGGGATTGGATATTTGGCGGGATACAGTATATCAGATGGTTTTAATAATATTTCAATTGGAACAACTGCCGGATACAAAATTACATCAGGCAATAGTAATGTTTTTATTGGTGATAGTGCGGCATTTAGCAGTACTCAAGGAAAAGAGAATGTTGCAATAGGATATTGTGCCGGAAAAGGAAGTATTGGAGGTCACTGGAATGTTTTTATAGGAGATTACGCGGGTTATAGTAATGGCAATTCTACAAGTAATGTTTATATAGGTAACGAGGCAGGAAAAAATAATTCAGGTGGATCAAATGTTTTTGTTGGCCAAAATAGTGGAGCAAATACCTTATCTGGAGTTAATAACACTTTTGTTGGCAGAAATACTGCCTCAAGTATAGAGAAAGGTGATAACAATACAATTGTCGGAGTTGCTGCAGCTTCTTTCGGTGCAGAAGGAAGTTATAATGTATATTTAGGTGATTTTGCAGGGCAACGATGTGTTGGTGATTCAAATGTATTTATTGGTCATCAGGCTGCGATGTTCGTAACCAGTGCCTCGCAAAAATTATATATTGATAACAGCGAAACTTCAAATCCTTTATTGGAAGGGGATTTTAAAAATAATCACCTAACTATTAATGGTGACTTTTATTACACAGGATCATTTGGTGCAGCATCGGATATAAACCTAAAAACTAATATCCAGCACATAAAATCAGGATTGCATCTTATTTCTAATCTCAGTGGTTATTATTTTAATTGGAACCAAAAGGCAATTACAGAATTTGATTTTAATAATCGAAAGCAAATAGGATTTATTGCCCAGGAGTTAGAGAAGATTATACCCGAATTAGTTACAACTGGACCAGATGGTTATAAAACAGTCGACTATGTAAAAATAACCCCGATAATTGTTGAGGCTATAAAAGAGCAGCAGAAGTATATTGTAAATCTAGAAGACAAAAACAAAGAACTTGAAGAACGTTTAAAAAAAATAGAAGAACTGATTCTAAATCAATAAAATAATGACCCTAAGTTTTGCTAGCTTAGGGCTTTTCTTATCTTTTTGTAGTCAATGCTATTTGAATTGATTATTCTTTTTAGTTAACTTGCTAACTCTTTAAACGAACTAATTATATTTTTTTTAGAAGGTGTTGTTATTGTAATAACCTTTTGTGAGTTGATGTTTGTTTAACGCTATTCTTAGAGACCTCATGATCTGAACTAACTGCAGTTTTAAACAACATACTTGATAAATGAATATTAAAATGCTAAGTTTTGATATTCTTATGAATGAAATAGATTGACTTCTTAATTGCTAAGATTTAAGGATTTGCAACCGAAAGATCTGCTTGAAATATTTTAATAGAACTTTAAATAAACAATTACAAATACTCAATGTTAAATGTTAAACCATAAAAGTATTTCTTATGAAAAACCTACTACTTTTAACTTCAATTCTTATACTAGGCATAAAAATTGGATTAACACAAATTCCTGGATCCTTTAATTACCAGGCAGTTGTTCGCGATAATACTGGTGAGTTAATAACTAACCAGAATGTAGATATTCAAATATCGATAATAGATAACTCTCCAACTGGTGCAACATTATATACAGAGGAACATACAAAAACTGTGAGTTCAAGTGGTGTGGTTAATTTGCAGATTGGTGATGGAACTCCAACTTTGGGGACGTTTAGTAATATAAATTGGGCTTTGAACGATAAATATTTGAAAACAGAGATTGATCTTGGCAATGGTTATGTGAATATGGGTACAACTCAGTTATTGGCAGTGCCATTTTCTTTTTATACTACAATAGCCGATTCGGCAAAAGTTGCCACTAATGCTTATGCGCTGCGTTCTAATGGAGTGTATTCAACCAGTTCAGACACCTTATTTGTTGTCAAAGATCACGATGGAAATGTTGTTTTTGCAGTTTTCCCTGATGGTGCCCAGGTTATTGTTAACGAATCGACAAAGGGTAAAGTAGGTGGGTTTGCCGTTAGTGGACGAAGTCCAAACAAATCAGTTGATTTGGATATTGTAAGAATTACACCGGATAGTACAAGAATTTATGTAAACGATACGGTTTCTGCAAAAGGGAAAGTGGGTGGCTTTGCAGTGAGTGGTCGTAGCCCTAATAAGAACTTCGGAACTGATATTTTGTATGTAACAGCAGATAGTACTCGCATTTTTGTTAATGAAGATACTGGAGCCAAAGGCAAAGTTGGAGGATTTGCTGTTAGTGGACGAAGTCCCAATAAAGGAGCTACAACCGGTTATTTTCAGGTTACTCCCGATAGCACCAGGATTTTTGTTAAAGATACGGTTGCAGGGTTTGGTGTTGCAAGTTTAGATGGTGCTTCTGCGCAAAGTCTTTTAAACCTTAATAGACAAAACTATTTTATTGGACATCAAACAGGAAATAATACAACCATCGGAAAATATAATAGCATGATTGGTTACCAGGCTGGTTATACCAATACATCAGGATCAAATAATATATTCTTTGGGTATAAAGCAGGATATTTGAATGTAACCGGAGGGAATAATGTATTTATTGGAACAGAAAGTGGCTACTCTAATCAATATACATTTCAAAGTACATATGTCGGCTACAGAGCTGGTTATGAAATATCAGGAGCAGGCAATACGCTACTTGGTTCAATGGCCGGAGAAAGCGGCGGTGGAGGAAATAATACCTTTATTGGTACTTCAGCAGGACGATTGGCAACTGGTGGAAATAATACATTTGTAGGACACTGGGCAGGATATGGATTCCCGGATGAAAACCAGGGTGTTAGAAACACCTATATAGGGCAGTCCGTTGGAAGTAAAACAACTACAGGGAGTTATAATGTAATGTTGGGATTTAATGCCGGATATTTAAATTACGAAGGATCAAGAAATACTTTTCTTGGATACGATGCAGGACATAATATTCATGAAGGCTCCGGGAATGTTTTTATAGGGCATAATGCAGGATATTATGCAGATGGAATTAATAACAGGTTAATTATAGATAACGAAAATATTGATTCAACAGATGTTTTATTGTACGGTGAATTCGATCAAAACCATTTACGAATTAACGGTAACGTTGGAATAAATTATCAAGCGTACAATAGTTATGGTTTAATTGTGGATGTCCCTGATGGACAATCAAGTATATATACTCTTTTGATTTACGGTGATGCATGGGCTTCAGGAGGCTCTTGGAATACATCTGACGTGAGGTATAAAAAAAATATAAAAACGTATGCAAATGCCCTAAATACAATTATGCAATTTAGAGGAGTTTCTTATGATTGGAGAGTTGATGAATTTCCACAACAAAGATTTACTGAAAAAAGGCAATTGGGATTTATTGCTCAAGAAGTAGAAAAGGTAGTTCCAGATTTAGTTAAAGAAGGTCCTGATGGATTTAAAGGATTGGAGTATGCTAAATTTACACCAATAATTGTTGAGGCTATTAAAGAACAACAAAATCAAATTAAGGAACTAAAGAAAGAAAATGAAGATTTGCAAAACCGATTGGAAAGATTGGAAGAGATGTTAACAAAATAAACAATTGCCGGATTCTATATGTTGTAAAATAAATGCTAAAAACATAATTTATATGAAAAAGCTATTTATACTAGGTGTTTGGTTACTACTGGGATGTTCAGTTTTATTAGCACAAACAAGCAAATATTTTAATTATCAGGCAGTGATAAGAGACAACACAGGCGAGTTAATAACAAATAAAAATTTAACCTTACGTATAGCTATTATTGATGATATAGCTCAAGGAGAAGAGTTGTATGTTGAATCACACTCGGTTACATCAAATAATTATGGTTTGGTAAATCTAAAGGTTGGTAGCGGTGAACCAAATTTAGGATCGTACAATACTATAAACTGGTCGGATAACGATAAATATATTAAAACGGAAATCGACCTGGGTGATGGTTATAAAGAATTAGGAACTGTTCAATTGAATTCGGTTCCTTATGCGCTATACTCCAACAATTCTGATTCGTCGAGAGTAACCTCATTATCACATCAATCATATTTTGCCGACTCAGCTTCAGTAGCTGCTTTTGCTCATACATCCTCAACAGCAGAATTCGCCAATAGTGCCAATTTAGCGAATACCTTATCGCAAGGTGTTTATTCTACAAATACTGATACGTTGTTTGTTGTTAAAGATCACGATGGCAATGTAGTATTTGCGGTTTTTCCTGATGGTGCACAAGTTATTGTTAATGAAGCAACAAAAGGCAAAGTAGGTGGTTTTGCCATTAGCGGACGTAGCCCGAATAAAGCAGGTGATTGGGATATTGTGCGAATTACTGCCGATAGTACAAGGATTTATGTGAATGATACCGTATCGGCTAAAGGCAAAGTAGGCGGTTTTGCTATTAGTGGTCGAAGCCCAAATAAATCATTAAATAATAATCTTTTATACGTTACTGCCGATAGTACGAGGGTTTATGTGAATGAGAATACAGGTACAAAAGGAAAAGTTGGTGGTTTTGCAGTAAGTGGCCGTAGTCCAAATAAAGGAGTTGGGCGACACATGTTTGTTACTACTGTTGATAGTACCAGGGTTTTTACTCAGGATACTGTTGGCGGATTTGCAGTGCAGGATAGTAGAAATGGAGGTAGCTCAAGTTATATGAAACTTACACCACTAAATTATTTCATTGGTCATGAGAGTGGCGAGTTGGTAAAACAAAATCCTACATACCCGGATAGAGGAAAGTACAATACTTTCTTTGGTTATAATGCAGGTAAAAGCAATACCTACGGTTATAACAATATTTTTATGGGATACCGTGCAGGTTATAGTAATGATGATGGAAATGACAATATTTTTCTTGGTATTAGCGCAGGATTTAGTAATGTGAATTCCAGCGATAATATTTTCATTGGAAATTATGCTGGTTATAATACGGAAGCCGATGATCCCACATTTGGAAGCGAAAATGTATTTATAGGAAGTAATGCAGGGTATTCAAATTTAGAAGGCTATGATAATGTGTATATTGGAGCTAAATCAGGAGAAGATAACTTAAACGGTCGCGGTAATGTATTTATAGGTGGTTTTGCAGGAAACTCTAATCTTAGCAGGGATAATACTATTGTAGGAGGTGCTGCATTATATAAAAACACTAATGGTAAGAATAATACGATTGTTGGAGCTTACGCTGGTAATAATAACATTACAGGAGAAGGTAATATATTTATTGGATATCAGGCAGGCTATAATGAAGCAGGTTCCGACAAATTATATATTGCCAATTCGAGTACCACAACACCACTTATTTATGGTGATTTTAGCAGTGGAAGTGAGTATATCCAAATTAACGGAAATGTGAATGTTAATGGTACTTATTTGCATCTGTCCGTAAATCCGGGTTCCGGAGCAAGTCCAACAAACTATAGTTACCAGGGGTTGGCAAACAGTACAGGTAAAGAATTTGCTTTTTCTATTTATGATGCACTTTGGGTTACCAGCAATGTATATTTAACCGGAGTGTATAATGATGCAATTAGTGGAACATACCGTGATTTATATATTAAGGATGATGGACAAATAGGTTATGTTTCATCATCGAAAAGATATAAAAAAGATATTAATGATATTGTAGATGTTTCTTGGTTGTATAACCTGCGCCCTGTAAATTTTGTTTATAAAGCCGATGATACAAACACAAAAGAGTATGGATTAATTGCAGAAGAGGTTGAGCAAGTAAATAAACTGCTGGTAAGTTATAATGATAAAGGGGTTGTTGAAACTGTAAATTATTCAAAACTAATTACACCTATTTTAAAGGCTGTGCAGGAACAAAAAGAAATTATTTCTAATCAGCAATATCAAATTGATGATTTAAAATCTAAAAACGAAGAGCTAAAACAAAAACTGAATGAAATCATCAAGATGCTGGAAGAAAAATAAAATAGAACTGACATAAAAATAAAATACCCAAGCCTAAAAGGTCTTGGGTATTGTTGTTCAAGGACAATATATATCGAGTTGTTATGAAATTTTTATTTCACGTGCTGGTTTTTCTATAGCTTCTTCTCTTTTTGGAAGTGTAACCTGCAGTAATCCATTTTTATAGATTGCGTTGATCTTATCGGTATCTATTTTATCTGAAATTCTGAATGATCTGTTGAATGAATTAAAATTATACTCTTTTAAGTTATAGTTCTCTTCAGCATTCTCATCCACAGGTTTATCCAATGATATTGTAAGCAATCTTTTGTCTAAATCAATTTTAAAATCAGATTTCTCAAAACCAGGAGCTGCAATTTCTATTCTGAAATCAATTTTAGATTCAATAATATTTGCAGGTGGAATTGCAATAAATTGATTTGTATAAGCTTTTTCTTCGTTAAACATTTCATTTACTAAATCAGAAAATGTTTTGTATCCATTTGTTCTTTGAGATACAGGTCTGTTTGTTCTTACTAGTGTCATAGTTTTATAGTTTTAATTATTATTATTTAGTTTAAATTAACATACTGTTTTGTTTGATCTCTATATTTCAATTGTTGTGCCATTACAATTTCTTGTCAAAAGGGATAAATTTACTTAATTAAAAATGCCAAATTGACACCTAAAGTTAAAATTAACATGACTTAATGGCATTTATTGACGATTAAAGATAGAAAAACGGATTATTTGAAAGTTTTGATCATTACGATTATTAATTTTGCCAATAAATAGAATAAACCGAAAAGATGAGAATTGATATTATAACCGTTTTACCTGAATTACTGGAAAGTCCGTTAAACCATAGCATTATTAAACGAGCACAACTGAAAGGACACGTTGATATATATATTCATAATTTAAGAGACTATTCCACCAATAAACACAAAAATGTAGACGATTATGCATTCGGTGGTGATGCGGGTATGGTAATGATGATTGAACCTATTGACAGGGCCATATCCGCTCTAAAGCAGCAGAGAGACTATGATGAGATTATTTATACATCACCAGATGGTATAAAATACAATCAGCAAGAGGCCAATAAATTAGCAACATACAATAATATAATCATTTTATGTGGTCATTATAAAGGAATCGACCAACGCATTCGCGATCATATTATAACAAAAGAAATATCTATTGGCGATTATGTGTTAACCGGAGGTGAGTTAGCTGCTGCAATTATTGTCGATAGTGTTGTGCGTTTATTACCTGGTGCTATTTCTGATGAAACTTCTGCTTTAACCGATTCGTTTCAGGATAATCTGTTAGCACCGCCTGTTTATACCCGACCTGCTAATTATAAAGGGTTGAAAGTTCCGGATGTCTTGCTTTCAGGTAACTTCAAGGAAATCGATAAATGGAAGGAAGAGCAATCTTTGCAGAGAACAAAAAAGTTGCGTCCAGACTTATTAAATGAATAGTTAATTGCTAATAACTTGAATGTAAGCAAGTTGTTTTGTAATTTTGTTCATGTTATGAGTACATACTATGAACAAGCTTTTGAAACAATATGATGGAGAAAAATTCTTTGGTTGTTATGAGGTTCATAATTTGCTAAAAAGTTATATAAGCAATTATACCTACTTTACCATATCCAATAAGCGTTTGAGCGATACTTTTTTGCATCCTTTCCCTAACGGGAATATAGAAATTTACCTGCACGTAAATAAGAGTAACTTAATTATTCGAAGATCAAATCAAGATAAAAGTTATACTTGTTTTTTGGTCGGGCTTTTCGATCTAAAAGAAAGTTCAATGATTAAACCACAAACAGAAAATGATTTGTATCGTTGTGTTTTAGTATCTATAAAACTAGGAGATATTTTAAAATTTCTAAATATGCCACTGTATGCATTAAGAAATAAAATATATAATTTATTCGAAGTGTGGCAAGAGAAAGGCACAGTGCTAGAAAGAAAGATTAGCAGATGCGAAGAGATACAACAGATTGTTGTTTACCTAAATCAGTTTTTTATTGATAACCTTAATAATAATTTAGATTATAAAAGAAAAAAGATAAGCGAGATACTGCATTTTTGTGCAGCGAAACAAAATATACTTACTGTAGATGAAATATGTAAATCACTAAAAATATCTTACAGGTCGTTTCATAGAATATTTACATCCGAAATTGGAATGTGTCCTAAAGAATATCTGGAAATAATTCGTTTTAATAGGGTATGTAAATTGTTAAATAAGTTTCCTGATATTGAGTGGACTGATTTAGTATATTCATGTGGTTACTATGATCAATCACATTTTATTCGCGACTTTAAATCAATTATGAAATGTACTCCGGAAAAATTTATAGAAAAAACGAGCAGCATTTCTTATTTCTCAAGGCCATTCATTTTTGATAGCTAACTGTCAGATTTTTACAATACTTAGCGTAAGGATATTCATATATTTACATCCCTAAATTATCTTAAAAACTCTTACTCTGCAAACATTGCAGAGACTGACATTCTTAATTAATAAGAGTTATAATCTAAATTATTTATGATGAGAAAAATGAAATGCACTGGAATTTGTGTACTTGCACTAATAATGCTTTTTGTAACAAAACTATCTTGTTTTTCGCAAGAAGAGATGCCAATTACCTCTAAATCAAAAGAAGCTGTTAGATTGTATAAAGAAGCCCGAAACATGAGCGAAAATTTCCTGTTTGATCAAAGTCTTAAAAAGTATGATGAGGCCCTAAAATTAGATCCTGACTTTGCAGTGGCATATCTTAGTAAGTCAGTTTATGTAGCTGATTATAAAAGTAGAATGAGTAACCTGCACGAGGCAAAAAAAAGAATGGATAATATTTCGGAAGGAGAAAGGTATTTTATTCTTATCCATGAAGCTTGGTATAACTCAGAAGAAGATAAGATGTGGAATAATTTGGATAAATTAATAGCAATGTATCCTAATGATAAATATTTAAATAATTTAGCAGGTGAGTTAAATTATATCTGGCAAAATTATGATAAAGCTTTGGGATACTTTAAAAAATCAGTTGATATTGATAATGATTATGCAGCTGCTATAAACATGTTGGGATATTCTTATCGGGCTTTAGAAGATTATAAGCAAGCTGAGAAATATTTTAAAAGATACATTACTCTTCTGCCAAATAATGCTGCTCCATATGATTCGTATGCAGATTTTTTATTGGCAATGGAGAAATATGATGAGGCAATTCAGTATTATCAAAAGGCTGTTGAAATGAATGATGGTTATTATTATTCGTTACGCCGAATTGGTAATATCTATATTCTAAAGGAGGAGTATGATAAAGCACGTGATTTTTTCGTTCAGTTTCAAAATAAAGCTACCAATTTAGGTTCTCAGATGGCTGCACTTCAAGATATTGCGATAACATACTTATATGAAGAGAATAAAGAGAAGGCTATAAAAACCTTCGATCAATATACGGAACTTGCTCAAAGGAATAACAATTCTTATTATGAAGTAACAGCACTTGCCAATAAGGGATTAATTTATTCCTGTTGCGATGATCCTAAGAAGGGGTTGGATTATTATAATAAAGCACTACAAATTCTTGAAAATTCAGATCTAACTGAAGTCCAGAAAAACGAATTAAGAATTAATAATGCAATGCTAAAACTGCATGCGTATATTGAGCTCGAAGCATTTGATAAATGCGCGGAAGAGCTTGAAAGGTGCAGAAAATTAACAGCTGAATTAAATAATACCTTTGTTGATAACTGGATTAAGATTTTAACTGCCTATAATGATCTAAGGCAAGATAACATTGATCAAGCTATTGAAAAATTAGAGAATATCAATGTGAATTATATTATGAAATTATACTACCTCGCATTGGCTTACGAAATGGATGGCAATTTTGAAAAGGCAAATAAATATTATGCTGAAATGTTAAATACAAAAGAGAGCGGGTTAAATCTGGCATTGTATTATAAACGTGTAAAAGACAAAGTTAAAGACTAAGGTTAGCTTTTATAATTAATAAAACTATTGTCATGAAAAAGTTTTGGATATATACATTAATGATAGTTATTGTTTTTGCATCAGCCACAGGAGTTATCTATAGCTTAACAAAAGCAGATAAAGAAGAATTAATTAAAGAAGTAACCAATGCTACAGAATCAGATCAGTTCTTAGTAAATGCATTTGTAGCTGATAAAATTACGAATATTCATTTCAAAAGAGAAGAGAATCTGTTTGGAGAATTTGATTTGTATGGTGATGCATATGTAAGTCAAATGTACGATAACCATCATTTAAATTGCGGAGTTTCTTGTTGTGATAAATATTGGGAGAAAATAGAGATTACTCCGGTAACCAAAAAGTTTGTGCACCTGCAAGGTACAATGTGCTATAAAATTATCACTAATGAAGGAATACATTATCATGGAACATACACCATTGCATGCGAATTAAGAAAAAAAGATGATGTGTGGCATATAAAATAAGATAAAAAGCGTGTATATCACTTACTGAACTCTAATTTTTAGAGGAGTTGATTTCTGAAATTAAAAGATGTTGGAATAGCTGTTTTAAAAATTGTTAATAAAAACGTAACACCATGAAAAGAATATTAATAACCGTTTTGTTATTTCTATTCGGGATAATTTTGTTTTCTCAGGAAAACAATGAATTAACCGAGATACAAAGAAAAAAGTTAATTGAAGAGGTTGCCTGTTTTACAGAGTGTACCGATTTCATTTTATATGTTGATGCCTGTGCTTCATTAATGAAATTATCGTTTAAGAGTGAGAATTTAGATTTTTATGTTAACGATTATAATAGTTTTTCTCCGTGGAGGGTTGATTTATCAAACCCTGAGTTATTATGTGTGATCTGTAATTGGAAGTCCCGAAAAATTGATCCGGTGGACACAGAGCATGCTAAAGTTACTGGTAGCTTTAGTTATTGCATTACCGATGCTTCCGGGCTTTCATGTGATGGGAAAAACAGTATTATTTGCGAGGTATATAAAACAAAGGAGGGATGGAATATTAGTAATATACAAGAGTTATTGGTTTTAAATAATTATCAGAATGCTAATTTGTATTAAGAAGATTTTTAACCGAATTCATAGTTTTGAATTGTAAATATTAAAGAGACTTTTTATAGAAGAAGGCAATCTACAAAATCTGTTATAATATGCAATAGTAAGCCAATGGCAACAATGCGTATTTTGGGTATCATTAGTAATAAAATATATACTACTATTGCTATATAGGAGTGAAGAAAGTGAAAGCCTATGCTGCATCGATTTGCGTCAAATATTGGATTAGCTAAAAGGTGATCTAAATCGATTAAGTTTGCTGCCAACATTAGGAGTATGGCTTTCCAAAAGTCTTTTTTAAAGAAGACCAGCGCTATGATAAAAGGCATTGCATAATGCATTCCATAATGGAGAAGTGGTCTGATGAAATCCATCTTTTGTATTAATCGAGATTTTAGAATCTGTTATGCACCTTTACGGTTTTGCGGATTTGTACGACTAAAGATACTAATACGTTTCGTTTTCTCGAAGACATTACCTTTTACCTGCCTGATATCTTCAACAGTATAAAATGCTTTTGGTCTGATCTCGTGAACAATGCCTATATATTTTTTAAGATCACGTCTGTGTATGGTAGAAAAAAGTAGTTTAACAGAACCTTCTCTTCCAACGGCATCCATTAATGTAAAACCATAACCGGCCGCTTTTAAGTTTTCTCCAAGTGCATCTTCATATTTTTGCAAGATAACCCGCACAAGAACAACACCAATCGATATTTTTTGCTCTAAGTAAATGCCAAAGAAATTTCCCATAGCAAACCCACCGGCAAAAGCAATGTAACAGTAAAAATTATCGAGGTGCTTCATAATTTGACTAATAGCTGTTAGCCAGATAAGCGATTCGAAAAAGCCAACAATCGGGGCCAGATATTTCATTCCTTTGGCTGCATAAATTAATCTTATGGTGCCAATAGTTTGGTCTGTTATTCTGGCCAAGAAAATTAGTAATGGTAAGATTAAATAATTAAATATCGGCGTATCTATTCCTGCAAGAAAATCCATTATGAATACTTTTTAGTTAATCAAACAATTTGTATGAAACTCCCAGGTTTATTCTAACCTGATACATTTCGTAGTCAATATTAGTAAATTCTTTTTCGAAAATACTTTTAAAACCAACATTTAATCTTGCCCAAAAATAAAACTTATGGTTAATGCTATAACGGTAGCCTATAAGAATTCCATAGTCGAATTTATCCAGGTCATCGTCAAAATTATATTCAATTGTATAGTTGGGTCCCGGGAGTGTTGCATTATCTGTAATGTTCTTATCCGGTGAATAAATGCCGTTAATTCCTTTGGTTTGAAACCTGCTTTCTAAAATACGACTGTAATAGGCTCCGACTAAGAACCTGCGTCCCTCTTTAAGTTCGTAGAATGCAATAAGCGGAAATTCCACAAATCTTAGCTCAATATCGGTTTTAGTATTGCCTGTATAATACTGGGCAGTTCCATCGTTCCAATAAAAGGCCTGACTTACAACATCGGCATCTGATGTAAAAGCAATTACATGGTAATTTATTTCAAAAGCTAACTGCCATTTCTCATTCAAGTTATATTCACTTCCAATACCTAAAGAAGGATAAAGTTTCGGACTCCAGCTGGCTCCATCGGGTATATCTGATAAAGGAAACGGAATTGCTCCACCCAGATCAATAGCCAGGTTAGGATACACATTAAATTTTTTATCCTGGGCATGGCTTGCTAAGTTAAACAGGAGAATTATAAAAATTGAAATAGCTTTTTTTATCATATACTCATTTATTCGTAAATTAACTCAAGATTTTCAACAATTAATGTGCTTCCAACTGCCCCCTTCCAAAGATCACCGCCTTTACTCGATGCAAAAACGACAGTAATGTGCGTTGGTTCTTCATTTGATGTATAACTGAATGGAATTGTAGTTTGGGTAAGTACATCCTGAGTTGTTGAAGAGAATAATTCTGCTCTCGCAATTTCATATACTTCATTATCAGACCTTTTTTCTAAAATAGCATAAATGGAGCATTGATCTTCACCTTCAATTTCCGATACCGTAAATCCTCTAAATATATCCGAAGGGTCATTTAACGATGCCTGAATGTATTTTTCTCCAGCCTGGTATTTAAACTTAAATTGCATTGCAGTTGGCTTATATTTAAAAGGAGTACCAAAAATTGTAGCTTCTCTTGGGTCCGTAGGATTTGAGGTTGCACCGGCCAGGTTAAATTTTCCTGTAAAAAGGGTAGCTGCTGCTAAAGGTAATCTTTCTGTAGAATCGGTCATAATTTTAACAAGATTCCCTTCTTCATTTACCAGAGGCTGCGTTCCATATTGTCCATAAATGCTTGTACCTAAATTTGCAGTTGCCCAGATAGATTTTTCATAAGAAGGTCCTATCTCTTTATAATTAAAACCATTCATTCCTTTGTTATCATACCAGATTTCAAAATTTGAGTTTTGTAATTGGTTATGAACAAGGAAAATATACCAATCCTGAAATGTTCCGTCTTCAGCTACGATTTGAATGTTTTTTACCTCATCCGGATTATTGAATATTATTTCTCCATCTGTAACAGAAGGAATCGCAGCTCCGTCCGATATTTGTATATCTGTAAAAATGCTTAAGGGAAAATTCACTTCGTATAAGTCATTATCAATGAAAATGTATATGTGCTTTTTTTCTGCGTCAAGTTCAGCATCTTTTACAATAAGATCATCATTTGATAAGCTGGTTATATCAAAACGTATAATATCTTTATTGCTCGATTGATCATCACTACTGCATCCCATAAGATATAAAAAGGGAATTAATAGTATCCATAAATGTTTCATAGGTATAAAATTGTGGTTGTTGTAAAAATAGAAAATAAACTTCAATTACTAAGCCAACTTACTAACAGTTTGCATAAATAATAATTAATTTAATGGCAACGGTTAATTAGTTACACTTGTTTTGTTTAACGTTTAAACAATAAATGATAAAAAATGTTATACAACTAAAACTAAAATATATAAAATTATGAAAAGATTAATGTTAATATTTGCTGTGGTTAGCACGTTTTTATGGTCGGGTAAGCTGTTAGCCCAGGATTCTGAAATGTTTATAAAAAAGGATGTTACAGGAGATTTTGAACAGATTGTTGAAGAAGTTAAGCAGGAATTTAAACAGGTTGGTTTTGGTGTGATAACCGAAATTGATATGGATCAAAAGCTTGAAGAAAAGCTGGATGTAGATTTAAAACCTTACAAAATATTAGGGGTATGCAATCCGGGATTTGCTTATAAGGCATTACAAGCAGAACCCAATATTGGTGTATTTTTACCCTGTAAAGTTATTATTAGACAAATGGATGGTAATAATGTAGAGGTTGTTTCGTCCGATCCGGCCATGCTTATGAAAATGCTTAATAATGAAGAGCTAAATAAACTGGCCGATGAGGTTTCTGTGAAGATTAAAAAGGCTATTGAAAATATTTAAAAAAACAAAAAAGAAAGGCTTCCTATCCCGATAGCTATCGGGAGGAAGCCTTTTTAATCTTAATGTTCATGCGTATGAAAATAAGCATGTTCAAAATCGTCAATTGTTGTTCTTAACTTCTCTATATACTGTAGATCTGTTGTTTGTTTTGCTTTCATTGAATAAACAAGCAGTTCATGCAACAGAGTAAGTCTTTCAATATATTTTGCATACATCTCCTCATTTTCAGGGTCAGTAGGTTTTATTCGTTGATGTAAGAAATACTGACTTACAATGTCTTGTAGTTTTTTTGCATGTTCTTCTTTGTTTACCACCCACCGAACAATCTGATTATAATTCGGAACTTCTTCTTCAGATAGCTCAATAATCATTTTCATCGATTTCTCGATTGTAGTAATGTGTTCCTTTATCAACTCTATTCTTATGGTGTCTTCGTAAATTCCACAAGGGATTTCGCAATGCGCATACGTTTTGGTTGAAAAATTGGTAAGGATTAAAGTGAATAATCCTGCAAATAGTAATCGTTTGTAATTTTTCATATTTATTAAGTTTTAATTTGAATTTATCTAATAAGCAATTGTAAATGCATTTTGTTCAGTAGAATATCCATTTTTTTATTCACTGGTCATGATAAACAATGGTTGTAACTCGAAACTTTTATAAAAAGGTCTTAATCTTTCGGTGTTATAGTATTTCTTAATGTTCACCACTTTTTTCGAACCCACAACAACCTCTATGGGTAGATTATCATAACGACCATTTTTTAAAGCTACCAATCGTCCATGAATACCTTTAAGTATTAAATCTAAAGCTAGGTTTCCATAAGCCATCGGAACAATAGAATCGATTGCATCAGGATCGCCACCACGAACCAGGTAACCTAATTTCTGATTGATAACTCCTATTGGCCTTCCTTTACAACAGTTAGCCGAATGTTCTTTCAATTTTGCAGAAACCAAATCGCCAATTCCGCCCAGTTTTGCATGTCCGTAAGCATCTTTTATATCATTTTCGAAAATCATTTCTCCACCCTTAAACATGGAGCCTTCAGAAACTAAAACCACAGAATATTTACTTGGATTGTTTTCTCGGTCTTCAATAAGCAGCTCAGTTAGATTTTCGATATTGAATTTATACTCAGGAATTACACAACGATTGGCAGCACCGGCCATAGTGGGTAACATGGCAGTAAATCCGGCATAACGACCAAATACTTCGAGTACCATAAAGCGTTCATGCGAACCGGCACTTGTTCTCAGGTTATTCGTCATTTGAATGGTTCTTGTTACGCAGGTGCTAAAACCAATACAGTAATCTGTTCCCGGAACATCGTTATCCATAGTTTTTGGTATGGCAACCACTTTAAATCCTTCCTGATACAATCTAACAGCATAACTTAATGTGTCATCGCCACCAATGGGGATTAAATATTCAATGCCCAGAAATTCAAGATTTTTTAAAACTTCCGGGGTTAAATCATTTCGCGGCTTATTGTATTTTTCTTTTAAATGTTCGGGGACATTCCAGCTTGCTACCCGGCTTGGATTTGTTCTGGATGAGTGTAAAAATGTTCCTCCTGATCGCCCTGATTTGTTTACACGATGTTCGGTAAGTATCTCGTAACACTCCGAATTGTCGGCTTTTTTATCACGAACCATATCTACTAATCCGAGCCAACCCCTGCGAATTCCTATTACTTCAAAACCTTCGCGCAAAGCTCTTATAGTTACTGCACGTATTGCAGGATTTAAACCGGGCACATCGCCACCACCGGTTAAAATAGCAATTTTACCTTTATGTTTCTCTTTTTTTGCCATAGCTTTTGATTTAATGCTTGTTTGGAAAGAACAAGTAAAATACAAAAAAAAGAAACCAAAGTAAAGAGGAGTGGATTAACTTTTTAAGAAATAATCGAGTAGAAATTCTGCAGCGAAATAAATTAAGCCAATTACTACAAGTGTAATAAACCCTGAAATGAGAAAAGATTTTTGTCTATCCTGTTTAATTTTTGCTTTTATTCTATTTTTGTATAACTCCAGCTCTTTTTCAGAAAATTGGTTGCGGTCATGAAAGGAATGGTATTCCGATTTAATTTTTGATACAGCTTGTTTCAACTCTTTATATCTGGCTCGATGCAATTTTAGTATCGAACGGTTGTACTGTATTCTTTGGATAGCATCTAGTGCATGGCCGGCAAAACTCATAATCTATCGTAATATTTTACGCACAAAAGCAACAGTAAAGTAACTCATCATAAATACACCTGTGAACCCTGCGCAACCGGCAATGAGTCGAAATAAGGTACCCTGCGGTAAAATGTCACCATATCCAACTGTAAAATAGGATATTGCAGAGAAATAGGCAGCTGTACCGAAGTTTTCAAAAAATGTACTATTTTCAGCTAAAGGAGATAGGTGATTATCGCTTACATATGGAATTAGGGTGAATAATGTACTAAAAATGAAAATCATGATGATATTGCTAAATATTACACGAACAGGTGATGTTGCATATAAACCCATTCTATCGAATATTAACATCTTAAATGCGTATACAGGATATTGCCAAAAGAAAGAATAATTATGCTTTTTTATCGATTCATGAAGAACTGCTTTGGCCTCATTTCTTTTAAACTGGATATAAGCCTTATCTTCATCATCATATTGTCCTGCACTATTAAAATTTTCTTTTAAGATTCTAAACTGTTCAGCTTTTTCTCTTAGACTTGTATCTTTCTGATTATAGATTAGTTTTAACACATTATTTTCACGCCAGTCCAGATAAACTCTTCCGATTAATCGCATTCCTGAGAAATTAATGGTATCAATATCCAGTGAAAAGTCATAAGGCATGATATCAATAATATCGCGAGCAACTGTATCTGACAAATCAATATAATTACATTGGGAGATTCTTAAATCCACATAATAATCAAGGTGACAAGATTTAAGTGATAACTCTTTAATGTGTGCATTATTAAAGCTTAAGTTACCTTTGCCAAAATCTGCATTATCAAGTATTAGCAGGCTGTTATCTAATTCGGTTTGCTCAAAAGAGATATTACCATCTCCCCAAATTGATTTGCGGAAAGTTATTTTACCTCCTTTGTGCTGTGCTGCTTCGAACGATTTTTCTCCGTTACCAAAAACCGCTCGGTTAAAACTAACCTTGGCATCGGCAAATTCAGTGGTTCTGAAATCGACTTTACCATTGCCAAATTCGGTTCGTTCAAAAATTAGTTCTTTGCAATGGAAACGTGCAAAATGAAATCCGATTTTTCCTTCTCCAAACCGGGCAACTTTAAATGATACCCGGTTCGATTGAAATACAGTATTCACAAATGTTACATCACCATCGTTAAATTCGGTATTCATAAAAAGTATGTTTCCTTCACCAAAACTGGCATCTTGAAAGTTTTTATGTCCGCTTCCAAACCACGAGTTTTTAAAATTTACTTCTCCATTACCAAAATCAACATTTGAAAAATCGACGTTACCATCGTTAAAATAGGTATAGCTGAAGTTAACACCGCCTTGATTAAATTTTACTGCCTGAAAAATAGTTGCACCATTTAAAAAATGAGCATTTTCAAAATTTTCATATTCATCATCAAATTCTGCAAACGAGAAATCGGTAGCAACACGTGAATCAAAAAATGTTTTAAAAGCCGAGAATTGATATAATTTAATGTAACTTTTTTTCTCAATATTCCTGCTCTCCCGATAGTCTGCCAGCGAGAAATTCTCGATGTAACAATAATCCAGGTTAACCGGCTGTTGCTGATCAATTAATGCATATACCTCTTCTTTATCTATAAAACCGCACTCAACGTAGGCAATTTCTTTTTTATTTTCGTCTAAAAATGAGATGGCAGCTGTATTATCGTATTTTTTTCCTGATTCCGTTAAAAAAGGTTTATCAGTAATTTTAACTTTATAATTGAAATAATTCCTGATCATTTTCTGATTTTTCTCAAATTAATCCAAATATAATAAAAATACAGAAAGACCTTACTATTAAAATGTTTATAGTTCGATGTTACTTCTTTACTGGTGCGATTGCTTAAGAAACTTATATATAATAGTTTGATTTGAAATTAAGTAATTGGCAAAATCCTTAGCCCATAACTGATATGTAATTTCTGAAGGATGAACTCCGTCGCTGAATAAATCTGACTGATTGAGTTGCTCATATTTTTCTAACCAGTCTTTCATTTTTATTACTTTGTGATTAAAGAATATCTCCGGAGACCTGGAGACAAAATCGTATAAGCTTTTTCTCAGAATCTCTGTTAAGGTTCCCAAACTTACTTTCAAAGGGTATGAGAATGCAGGAAAATCTTTGATTGGTGGCATATTTAAAAATACAATTGGAACATTGTATTGATTCTGTAGTATTGAAGTTAATTTTTTGATATGTTTTGTCCAACGGATAGGGCTACGGAGTGCAAATGTATCGTTTCCTCCCACACCGATAATTATTAAATCAACTCTGTTTTCAGTAATTGATGGAATGATTTGTTTCGTAATTTGATTTACGGTTAAGCCTCTTTTGGCATAAACTTTCCAGTGGATTTGCACCTTTAGTTTTGCAGATAATTCTTCTGCTAATGTTCCGGCAAAACTGGTTTCATGTTTGTGTGAACCTACTCCAGCCATGGTGCTTTCGCCAATAATGAGTATTTGCTTTGATTCTTTACAATTATTCCCAACAATTCCAGAATCGCCTTCAGCCTGTGGTAACTTTCTTACTTTATGTTGGATAATCATACCCCGGATATATAAAAATGGTAGTAAAGGAATTATTAAAATTAAAATAAGAAAGTAGGTTATCATTCGTGCCAGTTTGAGTTGTTTTTAGATGGATTTATTCGACTTTAATACTATATTTTTAATTTCAAATTTTAACGCTCAGTTCTTATGTAAAAGAAATGTGAATGGAATAGATAATCTTTTTCTCCAGGAATCTTCTGAATGATCTGCTCCTTCGAATTTTAAGGTTTTCCAGTTCTTGCCGGAGTAACCTTTTATTATCATAATAGAATCAATTCGTTGTTGATATGGTTCATACAAAGAATCTAATGTTTCTGTTCCGTAATCAAAATATATTTTATGATTATCTGGTTCAGGAAGATTATTTTGAAGGTAATCCATAAATTTATTAGGAATTGGATTATGCTTATTTGTAAATATTCCTGTCCAGTGCGATGACAAACAAGCTGCACCTCCAAATATTTCCGGGTATTCACAAATTGCATACATAGAGATAAGCCCTCCCATACTCGATCCTGCAACAAACGTACTTTTTAAATCAGGTTGGGTTGAATAGTTTTTATCAATATAAGGTTTTAATTCATTCACTATGAATTTTAAATAATTGTCGGATAAAGGGCCATTGCCATATAATATTTCTTCAGTATATATTTTACTAATTGAATCAAGAAATTCATCAGAAAGCTTTTCAAATGGTTTTTGAGGAAAATAATCACTATGTCTTCCTTTTCCTGAGTTCCATATTCCAACTACAATACATTCTTTAATATCCGGATTTTTAAATAGAGCACTTAATGTTTCATCAACTCCCCATTCTTGTTTATTCCATGTAATTGACGAATCGAAAAGCATTTGTCCATCATGCATATATAATACTGCATATTTTTTATTTGCATTATAATCCTTGGGAAGCCAAATATCAATATTCCGGGAAGAAATATATTTAGATTTGAAATTCTCAACTCGGTCAATGGTTCCTTCTGAAACTTTAGGTTTTGGCATCTTATTATCTTTGTTTTTATAAGTAAAACTACAGAGAATTGTTATAATTAATATTTTGATTAGTATTTTCATATTGATTATTTAGAAGGAATAAATAGCATTAAACAGATACACTAATTTATATAAAATCTCAGAGAATTATATCTTAGCATATAAAAGTTCTGATGGTAATTGAGCGATTATTGATTTTAGAAAGTAACAAAATATCTACTTTACATTAAGCTTCCAAAGTAATAAATCATCTTTTTCCGATACTTGAACAAAGTTGTTTTTCTCTAAAACGCGCCAGGATGCAATATTGTCTTTATCTGTAGAAGCTTTTACTTTTTTTATACCCGGTTCATTAGCAGCCCAATTAATAATTCCTTTAACTGCTTCAGTCATATAGCCTTTGCCCTGGAATTCGCTATAGGTGCCATATCCAATTTCAACTTCACCATTGGCATCGGGCTCACCATAAAAGCATATATCTCCAACCATTTTATTTTCTTTTTTAGAAATGATAGTCCAAATTGTATAGTACAAATAGTTTTTTGATGCATCTGCCACACCGGGAAGAATATTTTTTTCGAGTGCTTCTTTTAGTTCTGCAGGGATAATTCTTTGCATCGGAGACAAGCCCAACTCACGTTCTAAGCTATTATCTGCCCTGATATACTTTACTAATTGGTTGTATGTTAACGGTTTTAATATAAACCTTTTTGTTTCTGTCATCTCAAATTTATTAATTGGTATTATTTTATGAGAATAACTGTAAAAGTAAACTAAAATATGATTTTATCAGAGTACAAAAAGATGCGAGATTATGGGTATTTCTATTATTCATGAATTCTTATCCATTCAATTGTATTTTCATCTTTCATTTTTACAACCAGGGTTTTAGTATGCAGGGGCCAAGAAAAGAGTCGTTTTTGCCTTATCATGTAATATAAGTAGTTTGTGTCTTCTCTATAATAGGATGGTTGTCCAAGTAATTCCAATACTTCATCTCTTGTAAGTGTACGTATGGTATCGTTGTATACTATGTCATTCACCATACGATCGCGGTATGGATAATCTTTGCCTTCCTTAGTTTGCCATTTTTGTTGGTCAAACTTTATTTCATTCTGACACTTATTTTTGGCATATTGCCTTTCCTTTTCTTTTTGGTTGTGGCACGAAATAATGCCAATAAATACTAAAAGTGAGATAAGTTTTATTTTCATAACTCTATCTTTTAAGTATACAATAATTAGTATTATAACGAATTATTTTTTGCAATAGTGCTATCTCTAACGTAATAATTAACAGCCTGCAATTTCAAAGCCAGCTCTAACCAAAAGGTTTATCTCAAACTACTTAAGTTTATATGTGTTCCAATGGAAAAATGCAATGAAGTATAGTTAAACTTTTCATTTTTAATACCCCTGTTCAGGTCAATACCTTCAAAAGATTTTAATTCAATGAGGTAGCTGAATCCAACTTTAGCATATACTTTTATAATCGGTGTGCCCACCCTAAAAAAACCGTGTGGTTCAAAACTAATATTGTCAAATGCTATGCTATTAGTTTCATTATTTATCTCAGGATATGTTAGCTGAAAACTGGTATAATTAAGTCTTAAGCTCCATCCATATTCAAAATTGTGTTTGATCTTTTTTCTGCCAATATTACCCTGAATAAAAGCATTATAATAATTACTTTTCATATCCTCAATATTATCGATAGCATTTCCAATTCCGCAACCAAGAAATGCCTCTAATTTCCAATCTGATTTTAATAAATCATATTTTCCAATTGCCAGGTCCATATTTTTATGTGCAAACTCACCAACATCGTACTCTGTTTGAAAATAGGATGAAGATCTGGATGTATTATCAGTAGTAAAAAAATCGTAGTAACCGGAAAAGTTATAAAAAGAAAAATTACCATTAAATTGTAACGCATAGTTATCAGAGAACGCGTAATTACCTGAAAAATGAATGCTGTTTGTGCTGGCACCTGCTGATAATTGAATGTCACCTTTTTCATCATGTAAAGGAGCATCGGGCATTATTGGAATATACATTGTTGAGCAGGAGCAGAGCTGTGTAACTAGAATTAATGTGATAAGTTTATAGATATCTTTTCTCATAATCATAATTTTCTAATTTAAAGATACTATTTTTTTACTGGTCTTTTATAGAAAGAATGTGAGTGATTGCGGTTAGATTGTATGGGATGAAAATTTATGGTTTTTATAAACTAGATTATATCAACAGTAATTAACCTATACGTATTTGAGTTTACGGTTAGCCGAATTCCCTGGTCAGGATTTGCAATATAATAGTTTTTACCTTTTTTCAAATATAATTTTTCGGGTGTTTCTTCTAATATGTGAATTACAAATTCTTCAATCTGTTTATTGGTAAGTTTTTTTCTCAGTTTTTTATTTACTCTCTCATACACAAGATCTGTATAGCAAATATTATTTATGATTTCTGATTTTGTTATATTCATTCTGTTTATTAAAACACAAATGTAAAGAGTGCTTCGTACAATTTAAAGAATTAAGTTGCAGGTTTCATCTAAACCTGCCAGCATAAAAATAGAAATAATATTGTATTCTGTTTTATTATTTTAAAAAATAACCAACAGCAAGCGAATGAATTTAGGTTTAATAATAGTATTTTGATATGTCATAAAATAATCAGTATAGCTAAACAATTTAAACTTTAAAACGTTAGGAAAGGGAAATTAATCACCATTGTAACTGCAATTTGTCTTAATTTTAGTACCTTTAAAGATGATTGACACTTCATTTTATGAAATTAAAGTTTGAATATAAAATTACTCTATTATACCTAATCCTTGGAAGTTTATGGATTTTATTTTCAGATAAGCTATTATATTATTTTGTTCCGGATGCCTATAAATTAACACATGTGCAAACATATAAAGGTTGGTTTTTTATTGTTGCAACCGCGACACTGTTTTTTCTATTCATAAAAAAGCATTTAACTGAAAAAAGAAAAATAGACTTTGAAATAAAGAAAAAAACAGAAGAGTATTATGCTCTTTACGAAGAATACAGAGCGCAGGCAGAAAATCTGGATGCATCGAAAAGCAAATTAGAAGAGACCTTACACAATTTTGAACTGGTATTGGAAAACGCACCTATTCCTATTTTTATTCAAACCGAAGGTAAGTTCAGTTATGTTAATGCAGAGTTGTGTAACATGTACGGAGTAAAAAAATCTGAAGAAATAACAGGTACTCCTGTATTAGATCGAATTCATCCTGATTATAAGGATCTTGTTAAAGAGCGTATACAGAATCTTAACTCTAATAAAATGGCCGTGCCTAAGTTGGAATATAAACAACTTAGAATAGACCAAACACCAATTGATGTGGAAGTTATGGCTGTTCCATTTAGATATTACCAAAAGGATGGTGCATTGTTTTTTGTAAGAGATATAACATCCATTAAAAAATATATACGTGAAATTGAAGAGCAAAATTATTTTATTCAAAACGTATTGGATAATCTTCCTATTGGTATAGCTCTAAATAAATTTGACCGTGGTGTTGCAACCTATATCAACAAGAAATTTGAGGAGATATATGGCTGGCCTGCTCACGAATTAAAAGATATTACAACATTTTTCAACAAGGTATATCCCGATGAGGAATATAGAAACAAAATTGTACAGAGAATAACCAAAGATATTGAATCGGGTAAACCGGAAAATATGCATTGGGAGAATATTGAAATTACTCAAAAAACCGGCGAAAAGCGTTATGTTAATGCTGTGAATATTCCTTTAGCAGAACAAAATACAATGGTTTCTACCGTAATGGATATTACTCCCCAAAAACAGTTTGAAAAGGATTTAATTATTGCCAAGGAGAAATCAGAAGAGAGTAATCGCTTAAAAACAGCCTTTTTAAATAATATCTCGCACGAGTTCAGAACTCCGTTGAATGGTATGTTAGGTTTTTTAGATTTAGCTATGCAAGAGGATTTAGAACAGAATCAAAAAGAAGAGTATTTTGGGATTATCAAAGAGAGTAGTAATAAGTTTCTAAATATTCTTACAGATGTAATTGAAATATCGCAAATTCAGAGTAAAACAGATTCAACCAATAGCTTTTCGAAATGTAACATTAACCAATTAATTGATAATGTTATTCAGGACAAACAAATACTTATACGCAAAAAGGGACTGGAATTGAAAGTTACGAAGGATTGTAATCAGGATGAGTTATTAATAAACACCGATGAGTATAAATTAGAACGATCTTTAATGCATATACTGGACAATGCAATTAAGTTTACGCAAAAAGGAACAATAGAATTTATATGTAAAAGAAATGAATATACCATCGAGATTCAAATTAAAGATACGGGTATTGGAATTGCTCCGGAGGCTCAATCGATGATTTTCCAACCATTTAGACAAATTGAAGTAGGCGAGACGAGGAACTATGGAGGTAATGGAATAGGATTATCAATTGTTCAATCGTACATACATCACATAAATGGAACAGTTTCGCTTGAATCGGAATTGGATAAGGGTACTAATGTTATTTTGAAAATACCTGTAGATTACTCACCAAATAAGAAAAAATCAGAAAGGTCTAAAAATAATAGAGCCATCAATTGGTCTGATTATACCATCTTAATTGTAGAAGATGACAAGACAAATTACCTTTATTTAAACGAAGTGGTTTCTGGTTTAGGTGCCAAAACTCTGTATGCTAAGAATGGTTTGCAGGCGCTGGAGCTTTGTAAAGAAAACGATAATATTGATCTGATTTTAATGGATATTAAAATGCCGGAAATGAACGGTTACGAAGCCACAAAGTTAATTAAAGAGGTGCAACCTAACTTAACGGTAATTGCACAATCGGCTTATGCAACCGAAAATGAGATAAATAAATATAAAGATGTTTTTGATAGTTATATTACTAAACCTATCGATGTTGATATGTTAGTAAAGAAGCTTATCGAATACTTACAGGATTCTAAAACATAATTATTTTCTCCATATAAATTACCAGGAGCCGCCAGCTCCACCACCACCAAAACTACCACCGCCGAATCCACCAAAACCTCCAAAGCTGCCTCCTCCGGCAAATACTGAAGCTCCAAAAGCAGAAGTGTTCATAGTCATAAAAACTGTGCTTGTACTAAAGCCTGCTGCTGTTTTACTCAGAAACTTAAGTTTACTTATTTTGTTTATCTCTTCAGAGATTGTATCCAGTTTATCCAGTGTTTCTTTATTTAACAACAGCACGTTGGAACCCAGTTTTTCAAGTAACGATAATAAAACATTTTGTTTTGATTCAATCAATATATCAATCGATCGTTCAATTAAACCTAAAGGTTCAGCAACTTCTTTTCTAAACTTTCTACCCTTACCAGTAGTGAATATTCTTAAAACACATAATCTCTGACGGAGTAAATCAGTAAAAACATAATCGCGCTTATATTTATGTACATCTTTTTCAAGCTTGCTTTTAATGTATTGTCTGATCTGATAAAAACGCAGTTCCGTATGGTTTTCAAACAGTTTGAGAAAAAAGTTTTCGTAGGTATTTTGTGTTACATAGCTTGCATAGTTCTCACCCTGACTAAAATAGAATCTTAATCTTTTACGTGTTTCTCGTTCATGTATTTGTATCCATCGTTGGTCGACTCGTAATATTTCGCGGTAACATAAATCCTGCAAAGTATATTTGAGCATAACAGCTGCGTCGGCAAATAGGGGATTTGATAAATAATAATATTCAGTTGGTTTTAGCACGTTTTCGTTTTTATGATCTTTAAGAATAAATTTCTTATCACCGGTTTATAATAAAATTAAAGATACCTTTTTTGCATTTGTTTGAGAAGAAAAAATAGTAATTGTATTTTGAAGCCAGATAGTAATTCATTCTTTAATTCCTAGATTTCACCGGCTTTTTTTAGTGATAACCTTGAGAATACAGGTCCGATAATCTCATGAATTAGAGCTGCACCAATAACAATACCCATGATCATCGATGCAGTATCTTTATATGCAGGATCATTCGTAAGTATAAGCGCCAGACCTATTACTATGCCACCTTGTGGAATGAGTCCTCCCGCAGTATATTTTTTTATTGGTGCGCTGGCATTAAAAATTATTGATCCGAAATAGATGCCTGAAAATTTACCGATCATTCTGGCAATAATGTATATGATGATTAAGATATAACTTCCGGATATAGAAGATAATTGCAGATGTAATCCTGATAAAGTAAAAAATATTACGAAAATCAGTTCATCAGTATAGCGTTCTATGAGTTTAAAGATTTTGTCTGATAAAATATTAAAGTTTGAGACTACTGCGCCCAGTGCTATAGTGGAAAGCAGCGATTCAAAACCCAGATATTCCGATATGCCATAGCTTAACAAGATTAATCCGAAGGTTAGTACAATTAGCGTACCTTCTGGTTGTTTCTTGAATAATTTCACAGCGTAATTGAATACTAAGCCGATGATTCCGCCTATTGCTACTGCTCCGCCAATTCCTTCTGCCATTTCTACTATTGTTTTTCCGAAATGCAATTCGCTTTTACCCAGTGAAAAAGCTGCAAATGCAGTCACCAGGGTGTAAATAATAATTCCGACAATGTCGTCAAAGGCAGCAATTTCCAGCATAGTTGAACTAACTTCGCCTTTGGCCTTATATTCATGAATTACTGCCAGTGTTGCTGATGGATCGGTTGGAGCAGCCAACGAAGCCAATACAAGACTTATGGCAATGTTCACAAAAACAGAATCGAACATCTGAAAAACAACCTGCAGACTAAGAAACAGAAATACGAATACAAAAATAAATGCAGAGAAAGATTCTAAAATGGTAAGAAACAGTACTTTTTTGCCGGTTGCCCTGAGCTTTTGTGCCGATAAGGAACCCCCGATTGAAAAGGTGATAAACGATAATGAAATGGACAAGAGCGGATCGGTATGTTCAACAAACTTATCGGACATAATTCCCAACAAATCGGGATTTAGAAGTATGCCTGCCAGAATATATCCTGATATCTTAGGTAATTTTATCTTTTCCGCTAATTCGCCTAAAATATAACCTGTGAATATTAATAATCCAATACTCAATATAACATTCATAACCGTTATGCTTTTTTTGTTCGTTTATTTATTGTGGAATCTGCTTAGCGAACACTAAAGATACAGTTTTTTTAACGTTTAGAATAGTTTTTACCCAAAAGAAAAGCTTGTAAACAGTGGTTGCAAATTATACCTGAAACGAAATAGTTAAAAACCAATAAATGGTAACGCAATTATCGGCCTATTAATTAAATACTAAATATTATATTAACAAAAATATTCAGGGCTAATTAAAAAACACTACCAACGCTTACTACTTTTGTGAGCAAATGTTGCCTGATGTTTTTATCCGTTTAATTGTGTAAAATTAATCTTTTTGGAGCTCCGCCTTTTTCGAAAAAAAATCAAAAATCCGAAAATTGAAATCCCTACTAACCCAACAATACTTATATCTAATCCATAATCTCCGCCATTCCAAAATAAACTTTTTTCTTTCATTTGTAGAACAAAATTACTTTCAACTTTGACTCCTTGATTAATTACTAAACCGGTTATTGTATTCCATGCAATATGAATTGAAATTGTATTCCAAATATTATCTGTATAATAAACTATCATTGACAATATTACTCCATATAATGCAATAAAAATTGATACTTGTATTATTAATGCAATTGAAAAAACATCAACATTCAGCAAGTGAGGTGCACCAAATAACAAAGAAGAAATGATTACCGCAGAAGCTAATCCATACTTTTTTTCTAAATATCCCAATAAAATTCCTCTAAAGAAGACTTCTTCTACAATTCCTGCACATAAACCGCCAACAAAAATTATATGAGTAAAAAAACGTAAAGTATCGTATGAATTTGAACTGCCCTTGACTAATTCAGCTTTACCAGTCAAATAATAAAATAAAACCACTAGAGCTGGAACCATCACGGCAACAATAACCCAGAATGTTTCCGGCTTTTTAAGTTTAACTCTCAAATCAGATAATTTGAGTTTCATTACCTTTTCAACATAAAGTTTTGAACCGAATACAAAAATTATTATTGCCAATAATGCTTGAAGAATAACTCTTAAAAAAACAATTTGTTTAGGAAAATCAAATAAACTTGCAATTATCCCGGGCAGAAGGAATGATAAAATATAAATACCTATAACTGCTAAAATGTGGCCTGGTACTATCAATTTGTCTTTCATAATAATCATTTTTACAACGTGACAAACGTAGAAATTAATTTTAAATTGTAAATCTAACTTAAGAGATAGAAAAATATAGCTAAAAATACTGAGATAAAAGTTGGAGAGGAGTGCTACTTTTATATTTAACTTTTTACCTTTAAGAATAAATATGACAGAAACAATGCAACAATTACTAACTTACCAAAATGTACTGAAAGCTGTTGGCACTTCGGCTAGGGGAGTAAACGCTCATATGCTTGAAAACCTGATGTTATGTAATGGTGAATCTTAACTATTTTTCAGTTGTTTTATTTTTTCTGTATTTATCCAGTAAATATCACCATTTGATCCTTTTCCCAGTCTCGAAAAAAACAGATACTTACCGTCAGGAGATAAAAATGGTGCGTATTCGTTCTGTCTACTGTTGATTATCTTTCCTAAGTTTTTTGGTCTTGTCCACTTGCCACCTTCGTTAAAGGTAATGTACAAATCTGTTTTTTTACGTGCTCTAAGAAGCCTTACTGCTGTAAATACCATATAGCTTTCGTCTGGAGCAATACAAGGATCCCAATCGTAAAGAAAGTTATTAACCGGGTTACCTAAATTTTCAATTGAATAGCTACCTTTATCTTCTTTAGCAACATAAATATCTGTATTACCTCTTCCACCTGGACGTGCAGATGAAAAATAGACATTACCTTTTTTACTCTGACAGAAAAACAATTCTGTGTATAAAGAATTTATGTCTCCTTCTAACATTTTTGGTTTAGTCCAACCTGATTCTGTTCGGGTTATATAGTAGAAGTCTTTATGATTACTCAGTGTATCAGGGTTTCTATTTGATGTAAAATATAATTTTTTACCATTTGAAGAAAAGAAAGGTTCCCAGTTTGCATATTCTTTTGAAAATTCAGCTGTATCCGGTTGTGTCCATTGTCCATCTTTCAATACAGTAAAAAATATCTTTTGATCTCTGAAATTAAGATCACTTACAGTAAAAAAGAATTCTTTTCCGTCTGGAGAAAAAGAACCACGACCTTCAATTCGTCCAACTTGCGATATGAATTCAGGAGCAAATATTTTAGCTTTTTCTAACGGTGGGTTTTCTCCAAAATAGCTAGAATTTTTCTCCTGAGAGAAAGTATAATTTATCACTAAGAAAAATATTAGAAATAATACTGAATGTTTTGTCATGATTTAGTTTTTGCATTAATATTTAATTGCTGTTTAAAGACCTCGGGCTTTTAGCTCTGCGATATTTTTCTACTTTGCCTTACGTTTGAAAGGAGTAAAATGGTGAGTAAACACAACGATTAACCCATATGCTAGGAGACACGATGTTAAGTTTTTAGCCTATTTTTTAAGAATTTCATGATCGATTAATTCAACAAGCTTCTCACGTGGATTCTTATAACCAAATGCTTTTATTGGATTTTTTAAAGCAATAACATTGAATTCGTCAACATTCAATGGCCCACCGTAAACGTCATCGCTAATTGAATACATAAACCTATCAATAAGATCATTTACGTATCCTAATGTCCTTCTGCTATTTGTTTTTACAAATTTAATTTCAGAATACTCTGAAATTAATTTTTTTCTTAAGTCACTGTCAAAACCACTAAGCTTTAAAGAACGGTTTAAATGATAAATAAACATGTTTCTAAAGTCATCAAGATCTTCCCGATAAATATCTTGAACAATAAAAGCATAAAGTGTCTTGACATTTACGAATGCTAAGAAAAAGGTTTTGTCAATTTGAAAAATATTTGAATACCAGTCGCCAAAACCAACAACTTCTCTATCTTCTTCAATGTCAGCTGGTTTTATCTTCAATTCTTTCAGTAATTTTTGTGTACAATAAATATATCTCATAATTTCAAAAAAATAGATAATTAAAAAGAATGGTTCGCAAGTATGATATCGTGCAGGTTACCGCTGTGTTTCATTTCGATAATTATTGGAACCCATTGATCCTGAAAACAAATATAACAAATACTTGTCAACCGGACGAAGTGAGTCAAGCGAGTAAAGTGCGTTACAACAACCGCCAAACCGGATGCTATTAGACCTGATGTTGTACGCATTTTTGCTTTAAGCAACTCCATTTACTATAAAATCAAAGTAACTTTCTTTTGTCAAGTTGATTTGAATAGACCAATAACAATCACCACCATCTAATACATCCATAAATTCATTTTTCCAGTCACACGGATATTTAGGTTCTCCACAAAATGCATTTATATAAACTATCTTATCGTTATACTGATCAATAAAAAATGAATATTGTCGGTAGTATTCCTTAACACTGTTAATACTTAAGTGTGTCCAATAGTGATCGTGATTTTCTTTTATAGCCTTTTCTAGGATGGATTCTACCGCCATTAACTGCTCTTTTGTTGGAGACCAAAAGTGTACAATGCTGTCACATATCCACTTTAGCTGTGATGTATCATTAATTACAGTATGTCTATCAGTAAGCAATTCATTTTCAGTTTTGTTTCTCTCCTCAGGCATAGTGCAATGTGTCAAAGAAATAAGTAAAATAAATACAATACAAATAATGTTAAAATGTGTTTTCATATGTTCATTAAAAATTCTTTACAACGGTCCTCGGGTAAAAGTATTGCTGTATGTTTCAACTTAGTCTGGCGACTGACAGGAGTAACTTGGTGAGTTAACCGCCACCAAACACTCGCAAGCTTTAAAACCCGATGTTGGGCATTGTATTATTATAAATTAGTGTCAATTAAATTCCAAATTTTATTATTTGGCTCATTAACTAATTTTTCTTTTTTTATTATTCCTATGCTGTCAGCAAAATAATAATACCAGTCTTCGCCGGATTCGAATTCGAAATTAACAATTCTCATTCTAACAACATTTCTATAAGTCCTATCTGAAACAATATAGCTGTCATAAATTGTATCAATTGTAGCTTCATCAGAACTAGCACCAATTCTAGAATCAGATAAAAATATATACTCTCCATTTGCCCAATCAATACCATTACGAACTATTACACTACCAATGTATTGATCCCAATAATAACCTTTTTTTGTGCTGTAATAATGAAATTTGTATGTCTCTAGATAGCCTACGTTTACTTGTCCATGTGTAATGATAGGGTCTAATATTTCTTTTTCAATTCTGGTAAACTTTACTGAGTCTTTATCACCACTGTTTGACTCAAATATCCAGAAAGAATTAATTGGGTAAAAGTGTTTCTTAAGATTCTCTGAAATATAAGAAGTGTCTATTGATTCAACATCATTAGTAAGTGATTTTTCAGATTCATTACAAGAAGTCCAAGAAATGAATAGGATAACTGATATATAGTAAATACTTGTTTTCATATAAATATTATGCCTAACGGTCTTCGGGTTTAAAGCTGTGCGGGATCGCCGCCGTGTTTCAGGGTCAC